>JAOSKE010000005.1 GCA_027493775.1 Kiritimatiellia bacterium | reverse complement strand
AACGTTTCGTAATTCTTACTCTCTTTATCATCATTTGAATCGGCGATGAGTGTAGAAAATCGGCGTGCATCGATGGGGCGGCAGGCGGCGTGACGGGCTGTTCTCGACGTCTTCGGCGAGTACAGCCCGGCGCGATGACTGTCGGGGGAGTTCTTATTTGAAAATAAATGGAATCCTTTGGGGGCGGAACACATGACGTGCACTTGACCGAACGAGTAATTGCGAGAGAGGGCAAGTGCGCGTGATGTGTGGAGGTGGGGTGCATCTATTTGTTAGAGTTCTTGTGGCTATTAATTTCATCTATTTCATTTTCAGTCAATTTGGCTTTTTCAATACACTCGACAAATTGTGGCAATTTACTATCAGAGTCAGAAAATGTATCGGCGATATATTTAACCACAACTTTACTGGTAATTCGATCTGTGGAGACCAACTCGCGTTGCCTTTTGTTAATTAAATTATTCTGCTGATTAATTCGTATGGCCTCTTGATATTGCGCTCTCGCTTCCGGGTCGGCAATATCGAGTGGGTCCATACCTGAAAATACAGGACTTCCGCCACTAATAGGCGGCTTCACATTTGAAACTACTGGTAGTGGATCAAAATTAGGAATTATTTCTGTTCTAACTCGTCCGAGAAAGTCACTCAATAAATCAGCAATTCTAATTCGTTCCTCGGTGGTTTCAACATCCAACTCAATCAATTTGAATACCAAAGAACGAAGCGCAGGAAGCTCGTTAATAGTATTAGTTTGTGAAAATGCCATCTCAAGAGACGACTTGAAACGATTTGTAACATCATGATAATTATCGCTTAGAGTTGGTTCGCCATTCGCATGACACGATAAATAGCCTGCGAAAATAAATGAGACAATGGCGATAAATGTTTTGGATGTATTTTTCATATCGTTTCTTCCTTATAGAATACTATGGCGTTCTTGAAGTGGATTGACCAAGTTTAGAAACCGTACTCGATCCATTCGTGCCTGTAATTGAAAATACTTGGAGTCGATTTGGCAGGTTTGAACTATTAGAGCTACCGATTACTCTCCACTCAACGGGTATATCCCATTCAAAACCGCCGACCGACCACGGTGGTGGAGCTTGTTCAAAGGAAGCGTGATCTGACCAGTCGTTCAATACACCTAACCCGGATTATTCACGAAAAAACATGAAATACCGTTAAAATAATATTGGAAAACCTTTGTAACGTGCTATTGTTTAGATTGTTACAAAAACCATAACACAAGGTTTTCCAATGCCTGATACTTGCACAGACTGTTTTCTTTTTCCAGAACTTTTTCACAAGCCTCTTCACGTCAAATTCTCCGACCAGCGCCTCTCCAGTGATGGCGGCCTTTTGCTCCTCAAGGCGCGTGACCGGAAGATGAATCTTTGTCCGCGTTTGGCCGATGCCATCCTGGATCGCCGAGACGCTGCAAAGGTCGAGCACTCGCTGCTCAGCCAACTCCAGCAACGCATCTTTGCTCTGGCCGCAGGCTATGCAGATACCAACCAAGCCGCCGCCCTGGCCAATGACCCGATGTTCAAGCTCGCCTGCGGACGCTCCCTTGACGATTCGGCTCTCGCCAGTCAACCCACGCTCTCGCGCTTTGAAAATACCGCCAGCGCCTCCGATTTATATCGGATGAGTTCTGCGTTCATTGATGCCTTGCTCGCGTTGCTGCAAAAGCGTCACCGCGCTCCGCGGCGAATATGGATGGATGTAGATCCCACCTGCACTCCCACCTACGGCGCACAGCAACTGACCCTCTTCAATGGATACTATGATACGTGGTGCTATCTGCCCTTGGTCTTCACCATTTCATTCGACGCTGATCCTCGCAAATATCCGCTCGTACTGCTCTTGCGCCCAGGCAATGCGGACGCCATGCAGGGTGTTTTGCCCGTTCTTCGCCGCTTGATCCCTCGCCTGAAGACGCTCTGGCGCAAAAGCCATCTCTGGCTGCGCGCGGACAGCGCGTTTGCTCGATCCGACTTGCTCGACTGGCTTGACCAGCAGCGTATCGGCTACGATATAGGAGTCGCCTCCAATGGCGTGTTGGCGCGTGAAATGAAAGAAGCGCTGGAGGTGGTGCGCGAGCTGGCGACACGCGACCAGGAGACGGTCACCTTCTACCTCGACACTTTATATCGCGCGAAGAGGTGGAGCCGCCCACGGCGGGTACTCTGTAAAGTTGAGGTGGTTCATGCTCTTGAGAAGGCGCCACGGGACAATGTTCGCTATCTGGTCACGACGGGTACGAGCAGTCCGAAGCACGGTTTTGGACGGTACTACGGACATTCGGACATGGAGAATAGTATCAAGGAACTTAAGCACGATGCGGCCTTGGGTCGCTTTTCTTGCTCTCGGGCCAGCGCCAACCAGTTTCGAGCGATTCTTTCGTTGGTTGCGCTGACGCTTGTTCAGGGCTTGGCCTCCTCGTGGAAGGGCGGCGAGCTTCGTTCGCAAATGGATACGCTGCGCACTTGTTTGCTGAAGGTTGCGGTTCGGGTCAAGGAGACGGCCCGGCGAATCGTGATTGAGCTGGCCGAGGATTATCCTTGGAAACATCGCTTTCGGCGCTGCGCCCTGGGACTTGGTGCGGTTCCGATTTAGCCGCAACGACGCTCTGTAAATCCAGCCCTGCTCCCCGGCTCATCCCCGGATGGCCCCGCTATGCCAATGAGCGAAAAAAATCGCGAGAGAAGCCATCTCCGACAGCGCTCTGCAGAGCTTCAACACCGAGAACTCATCAAATCCACGAAATTCACCCTCGCGATCTCGGAATTTATGCGTGTCCCACGGGGCTCATGAATAATCCGGGCTAATGGTATCCAATTTGTATTTGCGTCATGATAAATTGGGGGATAATTCGTGTAATATCCAGTAATATTGGATGCAGGTCCGGGTAGTTCCCTGCACTCAACCTTCCAAAATGAAACATTCGTTGGTCCAACTGTTATTGGGTACAGTTCCATGCCTACTCCCTGCTGTCCGGGGGAAAAGTATCAACAAAATCAATTACGGCTGTTTCGCTTACCGGTTCAAGTACAGTAAATTTTACTTCGAGGGATAACGGTCCGTATGTAAGCGTAACAGTTGATGTGGACATTCTTTCATGTGCTGTGAATGTCGTTGGGTTGGCTGTTGAAGAGCTTAATGAGCCACCACCCGCAACAGACCATGAGATCGGACTTAATGAAGATGGCTCCAGTGATATAAAAACCAATTCGCCAACACCAAGTGTCTTGCGAGAAAGATCTGACGGAAGGAAAGCCTCTGTTTCTGTTTTGATTTCGATTTGATCAATACTTAGATCTGCCCCAAGTTCTGCTGGATTTTCGTTGGGCCAGGTTGTCCCACCGTCTGTTATTTTCATTTTTGGTACTGTGCCGGGCAAGAGAGTCGCCCAAACAATATTTGTACGCCCACTCGTTTCTCCTGTGTCTACGGCTTCTTCCCACGAAACGGAAAATGTTTCAGCCGTGTGACCGCCATCAGCAATAATGAATGCTACTTTTGTTGTATTGATAACGTTGTCAAACCGATAACCCGCCCAAGTTTTGGTTCCCATGTCATCGCCCGTTTGCCATCCTGATTTTGGAAAGTGGTACAAAACCAGCCGATAGTCGTGTGACACATAGTCATTGCTGTCGGTTGGGTTGCTGTTCTGATTCATCTCGTCAATATTGGATACTCCATCACCGTCATAATCCGCATCGGCATCGGCGGTGCCGTTTGAGGTGTTGGTTGGATTATAACCCATTGCTATTTCCCATCCATCAGGCAATCCATCGCCGTCACTGTCCGAGTTCGTAGGATCGGTGCCGTGATTGTGTACCTCATCACCATCGTTGCCGTAATAGATTCCATTGGTCGTCCAAGGGAAGGCATCACCATCCGTATCAAATTCAAGCGGATGGGTTGGCGGGCTATTCGTTGTTTCTTCGTTGTCGCTGAAACCATCAAAATCAGTGTCGGCATTGTTGTAATCGGTGAACATAAATCCGTACGTGGTCGAATATCCGGCTATTTCTGTCGCATTGCTGATGCCGTCACCATCTATATCGAGTAGTTCGCCTGCGGCGGTGGGCGTTGGACTGCTGGTGAAAGTCCAGTCGCTGGCTTGATCCGAGTCGTAACCAATCATGATACGCTTAACGCTGAAACTTTCCGCTGCCCAAGGAGCGAAGCCATCTGTTCCAAATCCTGTTGTTGGTAACCCAAATGAGTTTGTCGGCGCATATAAACAGGCGTCAACAACTAGATTGCTCATGATGTCTGGCGTGATAAGGCGAATTCCCGCCGTTGGCCCGAAACTGAACCGATTGGGCATATTCAATTCTACAACGTGATCGGTGTTTGTTACTGAACTTCCACCAACCAGAAGAAAGTCTCCCGAATTTAGAATAGTATTGGATGGAAAAAGAAATACATTGGCAAAGGCATTTGAGGCAACTTGGATTCGGAACCCGCTCAAGTCCACATTCACCCGATTGGTATTAAATAATTCAACCCACTCTTTGCCTGTGTCCGTGCCGCTTGGATTGTATAGAAATTCATTGATAACTACGCCACGTCCCAACTGCGGCATGCTTTGAATATCCAGAGGATCGGTACCCCACTGCAATTCCTCACCGTCGGAATAACTATCCCCGTCCGTGTCCCATAAATTCATATCCGTTCCGAATAAATAAAACTCTCTGCCGTCGGTCAGTCCGTCACCGTCGGAGTCCATCGAACCGTCAGCCGCCGCCATAAAGACATTTGTTTCAAGTACATTTGTCCACGACCAAACGACGCTGTTCGTTATCACGGACAGATTGGTAGCAACCATGACCCACGGATACCCATCCATCATCAGGTTGGTTGAAGCGAAAACATCGACATTGGTAATGCCATCCGGGATGCAGAGACCCACATCAATCACGTCGTTGGTTTCCTGCCTCTCGATTCCAGTGAATACAATTTCCGAACATGATCCGCCGCTCATCAACATCATCATGCCGCCGCCCTCAAATTCCTCCTTTGCGGCCAGCATGGCCGCAAAGTCCTCATCCGCCAATTCGGCATCTTTGAGTGTCACGTGCCAGACCACGCGCCTTTTTGACAATTCACGCAGCAAGTACGCAGATGTGTCGTCTTTACCCATATCCGGCCATTCAGGCGACTTGAATACGATTTCTTCGACAAAATTGGATCCGGTGTCCCTGACTACGAGCAATTCACCGTTCACCATGTCTTCATAAATAATCACTTTCGTGCCGTGGGAAATCAATCCGGCGAGTGGGCTGTTCGTAGTAAAGTAACGATCACCCACATTGAAATTGAAATACCAGTCTGGCTGGTTCTGGAAACCAGCCAGACCGTAGGCGTTTTCGATGGTCTCAACTTGATCGGGTAGCAAATACCACGAAGGAACGGCGAGCATGTAGCTGCTTTCGCGGTAGGCCAGATAATCTGCAACAAGGTTCTCGTAGGAATTGACTGTGTTCGATTCATCAGACAATTGCGCGATTGACCAGCCAATGGTAATGAATACGGTAAAAATCGAAACAAGTAATATTATACGGAAATCTACCCGACCTAAAAGTCGATTAAGCTTTTGTACCATGAATTATTTCCTTGTTTAGTGCGAATAATTGTTGGTTAGCTGTTTATCAACCGCATGGACGCGGCGCTCCCCGTATCCATGCGGTTGATGACCGGATTTAAGTAATTATTAACTTCAAAATTTACTTTTAGTATATTTGGCCATCCATTCCTAACCAACCCTTTTCGGTCTTTCGAAAAATTAAATTCCCGTCTGGTGTGTGGACAACTTCACCTTTCGCTCTCGCCGGAGACATGAAACCGCCGGGTTGATCCTTTAGGTAAATTTCGTCCCACGAGCATTGAACGGTATATAATTCTTGTCCGAAAAGGCTACTAGACGTGGCATTTATTTTTTTGGTTCTTCCGGCATTTCCGGGGGATTTAGCATTGGCTTAAAGTGGGATAGAGGTCGAGGCCGCCACAGTGGAAGAAGATGTCGGTCTTGAAGCGCAGGCGATTTCGGTAGCCGTACGCCTTCTTGATGAGGCTTTGAATCTTGTTGTTGATGCCCTCGGCAGGCGCGTTGGTGAGCCGATGCGCAAAGACCTGGATGATCCGCTCCAAATGGCGATGGAGCATCGCGCGACGGCCACGATGGGCTTGAGCCGGCTGCGAATCGCCCAGCTGTACCATGCGTGGAAGTAGCTCCGCGCCTCGGCGACCGTCTGACAGGGTCCACATATCCCGGAAGTACTCCTTGATCGACCAGGCGCGGCCCGTCTTGAGCTTCTGGTTCTGGAGTTGCTCCAATCGCAGCTGCCACCTCTCCGGCAGATTCTCCAATCCATAGAGCCACAGCTGCTTGCTGCCCTTGAGCCGATCATCGCCCATCGCCTTGTGCGTCCGGTATTCGGCGATGCGCACCCGGGCCACGGCTTGGTTGAGGTAGCGCACCAGATGGAAGGGATCGTGCACAATCTTGCGCTCCGCATCGGGCAGATGCGCTCGCGTCGATTTGAGGTAGGAGCCCCACATATCCATGCCCACCGCTTCAACGCTCTTGAGCTGCTCCGGGGTAAGCGAACGCCAGAATCCGTCCAGCGACTGGGTGTCTCGCCCCTCGCCGACGTACTCGACGGTCGCGCTCTTCAATCGGTCCGCGCGCGTCACGATCGTCATGTAGTCGTGTCCGCGCCCAAAGCTCTTCTCGTCCACGCACAGGCGCGGCATCGCCGTGGCTTGCTTGCGCGCCTGCCCGCGTCGGACGGCGCGCTGCTTGATCCCGTCGGCCTCGGCCCAACTGATGCCCAAGAGCTCGCACGCCGCCGAAATCGAACACTCCAGCATCACATCAATCGCCAGTCGCTCGAAGTAGGCCGTAAAGCGGCTGTGCTTCTCCGCCCAAGGCACCTTCACGGTGACCGTTCCATGCTCTTCACACTTCACGCGAGGCACCTCGGCAACCAGGATCGTCTTGAACTGGCAGCTATCCAGATGCCGCCAACGGCGCGTCTCGTAATCATGGAGATGGGCCCGCTGTCTGCACTCCGGGCAGGCCCACACTTGGTCGGCGCACTCCACCGCCACCTCAATCGTCCGGCGTTCGCGCTTCATCACCACTCCCGTGACGCGCCAGGGATGTTCCAGTCCGAGAATCTGCTGATACAGTTGTGTGTCTTGCATCCCCGCAGCATAATCGCCCCGTCACAAATCACACGGAAAAGCCGGAAGAACCAATTTAAAAAACAACAAGACGATTATTCCGACATCATGGTGAAAGCATTAGCGGATAGATTGGCCGAAGCCTTTGCCGAATTGATGCACGAAAAAGTGAGAAAAGAATTATGGGGCTACGCCAAATCTGAATCGTTGAGCAACGAACAACTGATTGAAGAAAAATACCAAGGCATTCGCCCTGCACCGGGTTATCCTGCTTGTCCTGACCACACTGAGAAGAAAATTATTTTCGATTTGCTCGATGCCGAGAAAGAAGCCGGAATTAAATTGACAGAATCTTATGCCATGTATCCTGCATCTTCCGTGAGCGGACTTTATTTCTCTCACCCTGAATCAAAATATTTTGGTTTGGGGAAAATCGAAAAAGACCAAGTGAAAGAATATGCAAAGCGCAAGCAGATGGAGTTGAAAGAAATTGAAAGATGGCTTGCGCCAAACTTGAGTTACGATATTTAAAAACCTTTGTGAATCTTAGTGTCTTTGAGTCTTGGTGGTTCTAAATTACTTTAAACCACGAAGGCACAAAGTCGCGAAGAAGCACGAAGTGGACTACATAGAAGTTAAGAATGCGCCGGATACGGTAATATTGGGGCCGCGAACCTGCCTTCATTCTTCTCAAACTTTCTCAAGGGGTATGCCGTTAGATGACACATCCCCTTATCTACACTGGGCGGCATGGTGGAGCAAGTCTATCGTCCGCGCCGACCCAAGGCATCGCCACTCTGGCAATGCCTCTACGACCATTTTGACGCGTTTCTGGACACCTACACCGAACGCTACCAGCCGCGCCTCGGCTTCCTGCGGCCGATCATCCCCGAGGTCGTCAACAAGTTCCTCGACTGTGGCGACCTCGAACGCGGGTTCGCCCGAATCCGGTGCGATCATTGCAAGCACGAATACCTGCTCGCCTTCTCTTGCAAAGGCCGCTGGTTCTGCCCCTCCTGCCACCAGAAAAAGGTCCAGCTATTCGGCGCGCTCGTCACCGAAACGATCCTGTTCCCCGTACCGCATCGCCACTTCACCTTCGCCCTGCCCAAGATGTTGCGAATCTACTTCCGCCATGACCGCGACCTGCTCAAAGACATGTGCCGGATCGCCCACGAGTGCATGACCGAGTATCAGCGCACCGTACTCGACCTGCCCGACGGGCTACCCGGCATCGTCATGGCCATACACACCTTCGGCGAGTATCTCGACTTCCACCCACACCTTCATGCCCTCGTCGCCGATGGGCTGTTCATGCGCGACGGCCAGTTCCACGTTGCGGCCCAAACCGACCTCAAGCCGCTCGAAGAAATGTTCCGGGCGCGCATCATCACCTTCCTGCTCGAAAAGCGACTCCTCCCACCCGAACGCGCCCGGATGCTGCGTGGTTGGGCACATTCCGGCTTCAACGTCCATCGCAGCAACCGCGTCCAGCCCCATCAGCGTGAAGACCTCGAACGGCTCGCCCAATACATCATCCGCAACCCCTTCGCCGTGGAAAAGATGCAGGTCAAAGAACGCGGCGGGTCCATTATCTACCGCTCCGGGCACAACCCCAAGATCCAGCGCAACTTCGAGGTGTTCACCCCCTGCGACTTTATCGCCGCCATCACCCAACACATCCCCGACAAAAGCTTCCAGCTCGTCCGCTACTACGGGTGGTATTCCAACAAGATGCGCGGCCAGCGCGACAAACAAGCCCTCGAAGCCGCCCAGGCCGTCGGCAACGCCATACAGATCATCGACGTGTCCGAACACAAGCCGCGCCGCATCCCCTCGGCAAAATGGCGCGAGCTCATCAAGAAGGTCTGGGAAGCCGACCCGCTCATGTGTCCGCGCTGCGCCCACGAGATGCGGATTGTTTCGCTAATCGACGACCGCGCCGTCATCGAGCAACTCCTACGCCATCTCGGCTTGTGGGAAGAAGGGGTGCGGGTGCATACCGGCACCGATCCGCCAATGGCCACGGTCGTCGAGCCCTGGCTGGATGACCCGTTCCCTGATTATGACACCGAACCCGTGTTGTTCGCGAACGGCTGAAGCCATCGTGACAGGGAAGGTCTGTCTCTTTCCGCCCGAAAACATCCCAAACGTGCTGGCTCCGGTCGGTCCGGCCCCGGGGCCGACCGACCGGAGCCAGCCAAACCCCGGAGCTTGACGTCCACCCCCGATTTTGCCACCCTCGCACCATGAATGCGACACGACCAGCCAGCCTCGGACCTCAACAGCGGCCCCTCACCGGCAACCGCCCAAAAAGCAATTTCTTATCAGGTTGCCACTAACCTGGCCATGGCGGGCGTCGGTCATCCGCAGCGCCGTATGACCGTCCGGGAATAGGACGTTGCCGGTGAAGAGCGCGTGTTCCTGTCCCTCAAGCAGGCACGTGATGCCGGAGGGTTGTGCGCCCATGTGGTTGCCGGTGATCAGGTTCTGCTTGCCGATCTCCATATGGAGTCCGTTCGCGCACTCGGCCAGCCAGCAATTCTCAATGCGGGCGGCGTCGGCCGCTTTGATATAGATGCCTTTGTGCAGGTTGATACAGGTCACGTTGTCGATGCGCGTGCCGTCGTTATCCCGTTCGATCCAGATGCCGGTTTGTCCCTTGCCGCTCCCGGCGCCGGCGATCAAGACATCCTTGATCATCAAGCCGGAGATGCGCGAGCCGGTCACTTGGGGAACCGCGATCCCCGAAGGGCGGTGGGGGCGAGGAGTAGTTTGCTCCCGCCGCCCGGATGCGACAGTCCGGACACGGGCGAGTCGATGTTGCTGCGCAATCCGTGGTTCATGCCGCGAATCGTCACGTAGCTGCCGGTTATCACGACGGGCGACGCAATCAGAAATTCGCCATGAGGAATAACGATGGTGCCGCCGGCGGGCGGGAGGCTTGCGATCAGATGCTGGAGGATATCGGCATTATCAGTCTTGCCGTCGCCCACCGCCCCGAAATCCGTTATCACCCATTCATGGTGTGAAGATGTGGAAAACGCTTGGGAGGAGGATTCGTGTGGTAGGCGCGGGGAAGCCACATCGTCGTCGCCCGTGACGCCTGCACGCGCGAGCCCGGAGGTTGATAGAACCAGAGCCACGACAGCGATCCATCGGCACCAAGCCCAAGCGATATGAGGGGTCCATTCGCGCTCCGCACGGATGGAGACGCTCGATCCGACGCGTCCCGGATCGTCCATACCGCCGGAAGATTGTTTTTTTCTAAGGAACATGAGCCCTTTTCGATTTTCTTCAAAAAACCACTTGCGCAAACGTTTGCACAAGTGTACCCGTATACATCGTCAACAGGATTCGGTACGGGATGTCGATACCTGTACGCGGTGGCGGCACAACTGTAAAGACCTTTGTGAGCAGTTTGATGAAAACAGAACAACCCATGACGCTGACCCGCATCGCCGCACTGGCGAAGACGTCGCCCAGTACGGTCAGTCGCGTCTTGAGCGATGATCCCCGAATCTCGGAGGCCACCCGCCAACGCGTGTTGCAGATCCTGAAAGAGAACCGCTACCAGCCGAATCTCTTGGCCCGCGCCCTGAAGGGCGGGAAGACGGGACAAATCGGCGTGCTGGCCACAAATATCGGCAGTGGCTTCTTCGCCGAAGTCCTGCAAGGAATCGATTTTGCCACGCGAGCACAGGCCATCCATATGGTCTGCAGTTTTGCGCACGGCATCGCGGACTATATTGAAATGGCCGCGGATATGTTGACCAACGGTCGCACCGACGGACTGATCCTGATCGATCCGCCCCTTGAAATGTTTGATCGCAAGCCCCCAGTCGGCGCCACGCCCGCCGTTCTTTGCGCCAGCCGGCCACTTCGCCGCTCATCGGATTGGCATCAGGTGGATAGCGTCACGGTCGACAACAAGGACGCGATGAACCAGCTGGTTGGTCACATGGCCGGTCGCCGCCGGGCCTATCTCATACACTTGGCCGGTCCTCGCAATACGTATGATTCGCAAGCGCGACGCGCGGCATTCAAAGCGGCCCTTCGTGGTCGCAAGGGGTGGCGGGCGACCATTGAAGACGGACACCTGATCGATGGCGATGGGCGGCGTTCCGCCAAACAGATGCTGAAGTGCGGCCATCCCTTGCCGGATGCCATCCTCTGCTTCAACGATTCAACCGCACAGGGCGTCGCGGAGACGTTCGATGCGGAAGGCGTGGCGTGGCGCGGCCGTGTAGCGATAACCGGCTGGGACAATTCGACCGCCGCTCACTTCATGGATCTCACATCGGTGCAAATGCCGACCCACGATCTGGGTCGAACATCGGCCGAACTGCTGCTCGAGCGCCTGAAACCCAACGGCCCGATCGCTGCGCCGCGCCAAGTGGCGCTGCCGACCACGGTTCATTTTCGCGGGTCCACGCTCTATCGGGGGAGTAAGCCGTGATTCACACACGCCGCATGAGATGGTGGGGGCGCTTGGCAGTGGGTGCGTGGTTCGCCTGCTGTGGCGTCAACGTGGTCTACGGCGTGCAATGGGCCGGCAACGCGCGGGATACGTCGACCCATGGATTTGTGGCGCCGACGCAGGACTTGGAAGTGGTGGTGGAATCGTTTCCAGCCGATGCGGCCAATCAGGTCCGCATACTGCTTACGACCGACGGCGGTGCGACATGGAATTGGCACAGTATGGATCATTTCGGTCGTGTCGGCAGTAACGACCGCTGGCGTCGGAATCTGGGCGCCTTTCCGGAAGGCACCGCGATCCGCTACGCCATCGAAGTGAGTAGTCCGGATAACACGCTGTGGGTCAACAACGACGACAACGATTACCACGTTGCGGTAAGCAACGCCGCGGCGGCGGTGCGCTGGATCGGTAACACGCGCACGTGGCCCGCCTACGGATCGATCGATCCGGACACGGATCTCTGGATCAACACCGAGACGTGGCCCTTGGGCGTAGCGCAATCCGTGCAGGTCGGTTATTCAACCAATAATGGCGCCGACTGGACGATGGTCGCCATGTCGGCTGATCCGCCCGCGCAGGGCAACGATCAATGGTACGCCAACCTGGGTGGATTTCCCGAAGCCACACACATCCGCTTTTTTATCCGTGCCCAGAACGGAAACGGCGAGTTCTTCTGGGACAGCAACACGGGGTCCGACTACCGCGTGCGTGTCAATTCCTTGATCCGCGATGTGTACACGGACAAAGGCCGGCACAACCCGGGCGAAACCGCCAATATCCAGGTCGATCTCTACAACACCGCGCAGGAAGTGAGCGGGGAGCTGGAGATCAGCGTTAAGTTGTGGGGACGCGAAGTGGCGTCGTTTGCCCAACTGGTGACCCTGCCTCAATGGAGCGGACAGACGGTGACCATTCCGTGGGTGACCCCGCCCAATGATTTCCGCGGGTACAGCGTGGATGTGGACCTCGTGGTGAATGGGCAGGTCCGCGACGCGCGGTCGAGCGCGCTGGACGTGAGCAGCGATTGGACGCGTTTCCCGCGCTACGGCTTCTTCTCCACCTACTACCAAGGCGAAGACGCGGAGGGGCAGGCGCGCGAGTTGGCCAAGTTCAATATCAACGCCATACAGTTCTACGATTGGAAATGGACGCACGACCGGCTCGTGCCCTATTGGGAGGGGGAACCTGCGGACATCTACACCCAACCGGACGGCCGGGTCCAATCTTTCAAAACGGTAAAGGCCAAAGTCGAGGCGGCGCAGGCGCGCAATATGGCGGCGATGTCCTACACGCTGATGTACGGCGACAGCGGAAACGATGGCGGGCCGGAACATATTGAACGGGCCGCCTTCACAGTGCCGTTCTCGACGAATCCCGACGACATTCGCAAACACGAAGTGGGCTACACCATCTGGGTCATGGACATCTCCAATCCCGATTGGAAATCACACATCATCGGACAATTCCACGACGCGATTGACAAGGCCGGATTCGACGGCATCCACCTCGACAATCTGGGCGCGGAATGGTGCTTTCGCTACAACAGCGATGTCGGCATCCCCGAGTGGGAGGCCTTCCCGCAATTCATCAACGAAGCGCGCGCCAGCATACGCGCCGCCTATCCCGATGCCCGTCTGGCGCACAACGATGTGGCCGAAAACTTCCGGGCTGAGATTGCATCGTCGGATGCGGACATCTACTACACGGAAGTGTGGGGCCGCAGTACGTATCAGGAAATCCGCGACGGCATACTTGGCGCACAGGCGGACGGAAACGGAAAGGCCGTGGTGCTGGCCGCCTACATCAATCGCCGCTCCTGGGAAGACATGTCCGATCCCACGTCCGCGCCGGTACCGACCTATATCAACGACGCATCGGCGAAGCTGATGGCCGCCACGGTGTTCGCCAACGGCGGATTCCGTATTGAGCTGGGGGATGACGGCGAAATGCTGGTTAATGAATACTTTCCGCTACGATCGCCGCGCATGCATCCGGGACTGAAACGCGCGATGCGCGACTACTATGATTTCGCCGTACGCCACCAGAACCTGCTCGCGTTCAATACGCTGGGGAACGTGTACGACGGGACGGGCGACCTGAACATCTCCAGCCCGACACATGCCCTTAGCAAGGCGGGGAACAGCGGCGCCATTTGGACCGTTGCGAAGGTCTGGCACGATGAAATGGATGCGATCAGCCTGATCAACTTGAACGGGGTAGACACCCAATGGCGCAGTCCGAGTGGCAACCCCGTGCGGCAGTCGAACGTGAGCCTCAAGTACTACGCGGATAAGAAGGTTCAACAAGTGCGGTGGAGTTCGCCGGACGACGGATTGGGGCGGGATGCCGCGTTGTCCTTTGACGAGGGCGTGGACGGCGGGGGGTATTACATCACATTCACCGTTCCGGAACTCGACGTGTGGGGTCTGATCGTGGTCGATAAACAAACCGACATCAAAGTCGACGGTTGGCCGGGCGACTGGTCAGGCACACCCGCGGCGCAGGTGCATAGTGTTACGGTTGATCAAGGCGAATGGATCTACCGCGGAGAGGCGAACGATCATCGCACGTTCACCGGGGCCACGGCCGATTCCGACATCACCGAAGTGCGTTTGCGATCCGACGACACGTATGTGTATTTCCTGGTGCGCATGCAGGACATCAGCGATGCGTCCATACCCGCGCTCGGCATTGCATGGAATGCCCGTACGGAAACGCCCGGAGAGGGACATGCGTGGATTGGCGATGCCTCGATGCCCACCGGCTCCATGGCGTTGGGGCATCCCGACCAGTACGCGACGCGGCAGATCATGGTGTATACGCCATCGGGCGGCGCGCCGACGATCCGGCTGTGGAACGGGGGAATCTGGTATGCGCCGCCTGCCGCCGACTCGGCCGTGGCCGTGAGTGAGGCCGATAATGCGATTGAATTCCGGATCAATCGCAACGATCTCGATCTCTATTACCCGTCCACCATCGCCTTCTCCATGGTTTCGTTCCGTAGCAGTGGTAATGAGGCAGGTGCGAATTCGACGTTCGACTCCCCCGACTTGAACAACGACGCGATCGATGTGGTGGGCGGGGAACCCGGCGTGAGCGAAAATGCGTGGGCGCGCGATTTGCACGACAACACGGTGCACTATTTCCATGAAGTTACGCTGACCGGTGTGGGAGCCGCCCCACCGCCTGCCACGGTGACGTTCGACCCGCCTGATCCCGACACGTGCGACGGGGCGGTCGTCATCCTCTATCGGCCCGCGGGCCGCCCGCTGGAAGATGCGAATGAGATCTTCATTCATATCGGCCGCAATGGATGGCAGGACATTCTCTCGCCGTCGCCGGCGATGACCTCGCAGGGGGACGGGGTATGGTCGTTCTCCTATCCGTTGCCGATGAGCACATTCGAGATCAATATCGTGTTCCACGACGGGCAGGGGACGTGGGATAACAACGACCTCGCCGATTGGCATCAACCTGTGACCCGCTGTGTGCCCGACGCGTCCGACGCGATCTTCACCCTGCACGCCATCGGCCCGACGGCGTGGTCGTTCGAGTTTGCAGACTCGCTGGAGAATCACCTGTACGACCTTCATTACCGGACCAACCTGCTTCATGGCGCGTGGGCGCCGTTTGGCTTCGACGTGCCTGGACATGGCGGGGTGCTTCAGGTCGGACTCACAAACCATTGGGATGTCTTGTTCATTAGGTCGGGCGTTCGCCCTGTGGACTGAACGGCAGGGCGCAACACGAAAGGAACGGGGATGAAACAAGCGGGACCATTCTTCTGGGTGAAAGGGTTTATCATGATGGCGTTGGCCGCAAACGTGAACGCACAACATAATCCATTTAAGGCGCCTCTCTATTGGAGTGTCTATGAAGATCAGATCGTGAAGGAGAAGGCGGGCCTGCACGACGTTCACATTACGGAGGAGGAATGGCTCGCCAACATCGACTGGGTCGACGCCAACCTGAAGGACCTCGGCTACACCATGATCTGTATCGACGGTTGGGGCGATCTGGCGCACCTCAACGATAACGGGTACCGCCTCACACACTCCCGTCACTGGAAACACGATTACGCATGGTGGTCGGCCCATCTGCGTGCACGCGGAATGAAACTGGGCATGTACGGCAATCCGCTTTGGGTGCATGTGGCGGATGACGACACGGAACGTTTGATTGTCGGCACTGACATTCCGGTGTCCACGCTTAAAGATCCCGATGAGCGCGCGCATTTTCCTTGGGTGCATGTGGATCGGCCTGGCGCGGAGGAATACATCAAGGGATGGATTCATTTCTATGCGGACATGGGCGTCGACTACTACCGCATCGATTTTCTGTCGTGGTTTGAAGATGGCTGGGATCGGTGGATGGGGCGTACCGGTCCGAAACGGCCACGCGAGCACTACATTACAGCACTGCGATGGATGCGCGAAGCCGCCGATGAGCGCGGTATGTTCCTGAGTTTGGTCATGCCACACTTGTACGAAGAGGCCGCCGCCGAACTGCAATACGGTCACATGATCCGCATCAACGAAGACACGCTGGAAGGGGGCTGGTTCCGTTGGAGCGAAAACAAGCGCGGTGAAAAAAGGGAAGGGTGGTCCGTGTATGCCAACGCCGCTGACGGTCTGACCTATTGGTCCCACATTGCGGGCCGCGGACGCATGATCCTTGATCCCGATTTCATCCGTCTCAACACGTTTGCCAATGACGATGAGAAGCGGAGTGTCATTTCGTTGAGTTTGATGGCGGGCGGCGCCGTGACGGTATCCGACCAGCATCATACCATCGGCACCGATCTCTGGCTCTACGCGAATCGCGAACTGCTCGAACTCAACTACGACGGCTTTGTCGGGCAACCGCTCACGAACGATCCGACCCGCGTGGAGAGTCAGATTTGGACGGGACAAATGAGCAACGGCGACTGGATCATCGGTCTTTTCAACCGGGAATCCGAACCACAAACGCGCAGCATCACGTTTGCCTCACTCGGCATCGAAGGCGAAGCGGCCGTACGCGACTTGTGGGCGCATGAAAACCTCGGGACGATGCCCGCGTTTCGCGAAGTGATCCCGCCCCGCGGCTGTCGTATCCTGCGTGTGGTGCCGGCCGATGCGGGCGATCGGGTTCCGTCCATACCCACGGCGATGAAGGTGGACGCGATCCAGGTAGGCAAGGTGACCGGGGAGGACGGACACACCCTTATGCGGAGTGCCGCGAAGACCGACGGTGGGCTTGGCGGAAAACCGCGGTCCGCGGCATTCCGGATAAAACGTGTTGAACGGAGCCGCGCGGTCGCTGTTACCGATGGGATTTATAGACGGGTTTTGTGGGCCGGGCAAGCCGACATTTCCCGAGTCGTTGCGTTTCCGGAAGGATACGCGGCGGTTTGCGATACGGCGACGCGAGGTTCCCAGTGTGCGGGAGGCGTGGACGAGTGTTCCAGACGGCTGCCTTTGCGGGTTGTGGGCAGAGCGCTGCGTTGCGGCGGTGGGGCTGCGCCGGTGGAGGAGGGATCGTTGTCGGTTTCGGGTTCATGGGCGGTGCGGAGGGCCCCGCGCTCTGCCGATCAGGCCTTCGATGAGCAGGGTCGCCTTTCCGCAGGCGGGACAGTCGGGCGCGATACGCGGTGGCTTCGGGGGACGTCGGGCGGCGGCACGTTCAGGGCCTGCCGGATATGCCGGAGGTTCTCAGTGCGGACGTTGCGGGCCATCCAGCCGTAGAACCGGATCTTCTGGAAGCCGGGCGGGAGGATGTGGAGCAGGAAGCGCCCGATGAAGGCGTCGGCGGACAGGGTCATCGTCTTTTCGGTGTCGCCGTCGGCGCGATCCCGGTAGCGGAAGGTGACGCGACCATCTTCGAGCTGGAGGATGCGGTAGTCGCTGATGGCGACCTTGTGGGTGTAGCGTCCGAGGTACTCGAGGACCTGCCGGGGGCCCGGCGAAGGGCTTCTTGGCGTAGACGATCCAGTCGGTGGCGGCAAGCCGCGCGCAGACGTCGTTCCAGTCTTCGGTTCCGGCGGGCAGAACCAGCGTGCCCCGGTCGAGCCGCCTGCGCACGGCGCGCAGGTAGCGGTTGCGGAACCGGTCGGCGAGCGAGGAGGCGCGGAAGAGCCAGTTGCGGCCGGCCGGCGCCCAGGTGTGCGCATTCTTCCGCCACGCGCCGCCGGGCACGGCGCAGTGGAGGTGGACGTGCTCGACGAGCGTCTGGCTCCAGGTGTGCAGGACGGCGAGGAATCCGAGTTGGCCTTCGAGCTTCCATTGGGGATCGCGGGCAAACTCCTGGAGGGTGGCGTTGACTTCGCGAAAGAAGAGGTCGAGCAACGTCTCGCGGTTGTGGCGCAGCAGCGGGTTGATCTCGTGTGGCAGGGTGAAGACGACGTGGAAGTACGGGGCGGGGATCAGCTCGCGCATGCGCCGGGCCAGCCACTTCTCGCGCGCCGCGCCCTGGCAGGTCGGACAGTGCCGGTCGCGGCAGGAGTTGTAGAGCACGGCCCGGCGCCCGCAAGAGGCGCAGCGCCAAACGTGCCCGCCGAGCGCCGGGGTGCGGCAGGCGAGCAGATGCCGGACGGCTTTGAGCTGGAAGGCGGGGACGTGATGGCGGCGCAGGTACTCGGGCCCAGCCGGCGCGGAACACATCGGCCACCCGCAGGGGCGGCGCGTTCACTCAGGCCGCGTTGTACGGGTGGGTCCAGCGGACTCTTCACCCGGGCCAGGTGCTCCGCGGTGACGTGCATGTAGCGGCCGGTGGTGAGCAGGGCGGTGTGGCCCATCCAGCGCTTGATCGTGTAGATGTCCGTGCCCTCTTCCATCAGGTGCGTGGCGAAGCAGTGGCGCAGCACGTGGATGCCGCCGACGCGGCGCACGCCGCTGGTGCGCAGCGCGGCGTAGTAGACGGCCTGGGCGGTGCCGACGCAGATCGGCTGGTGGCGGTCGCGGCGGTTGAAGAAGAAGTACTCCTGGGGCCGCTCCCAGCGCCACAGTTCCTCCAGGAGCGCAAGCGCCCGCGCCGAGAGGATCGTGTAGCGGTCCCGGCGCCCCTTGCCCTGCTCGACCCGCAGCATCATGCGCCCGCGGTCGATGTCGGCGATGCGCACGCGCACCGCCTCGCTCACGCGCAGACCCGACCCATAGGTCATGGCCAGCAGCGTGCGGTGCTTGATGTTCCGCGGCGCGTCGATCAGCCGCTGCACCTCCTGGCGGTTGAGCACCCCGGGGCGGGTACCGCTGCGCCCCCGCGGCGGAATCGAAAACTCATGCGGGGCGCGATGAAGCACCTGCTCGTAGAGAAACCGGTACGCGCTGAAGTACACGTTCACCGTCGCCCACGCCAGCTTGCGCACCGTGATGACCTCGTCGAGGAACCGCTGCACCTCCGCGCAACTCAACCGCTCCAACGCTCGACGATAGAACGCCCACAACTGCTCCAGCGCGTGGATGTAGGCCTCCACCGTCTTGGCCGCGAACCCGCGCAGCCGCATCTCCAGCAAAACCGATTCCCGCAGTGCCGACATGACCGACTCCTTCACGCGGCCCTCTCGACTTCATGCCGAGCGCCGCTGGAGCCAGTCTAGTCGTTCATCAAAGCAAAAACCGCCTCGCGAGATATCTCCTTCTCCGCGAAGCGGTTCCGTTCAACGTTAAGGGGGGGGGGGGGGGGGGGCCCCCCCGGGGGGGGGGGCGCGCCCCCCCCTTTTTTTTTTTGTTTTTTTTTTTTCGTCGCGTCGTTCTCCCCCCTGGGTGTGGAAAAAAGAGCACAACTAGGGGGGGGAGAGGCGCCCCCCCCTCTCTTTCCGGGGGGGGGGGGTTTCCCGAAATTACCCTTGCCTATCCCAGGTGGTGATCTTCTTCTGCGTAAGGTTGTTGTACGCACGCAAGAGTGTGAATAGAGGGACTAGTGGGAACCCCATTCCCCACCCGTAGAACCAGATGTTCAGGTTTCGAGTAAGCGCATTTGTGAACGCGAGGCGCTCACCGGATTCGGTGCGCACGTCAATCGCGAGAAGCGCCTTGCCGGGGGTTGTGCCGAGGATGGCAAACCAGATTGGCTCGATAAAGCAATAGGCGAAAAGCAGAGCCATGCCAAAAAGCAGTTCGTTCCATTCTGCGGCGGGCGGATACACGATACCGATTACGAATCCAAGAACGAGAGCTGCGCTGTACGTGTCGAGTATCCTAGCCCAATATCGAATCCAAGGTCGGATCTGATTCGTTGCGGTCTGTGGTGTGTGAAAAGTGGACGGTCGTGCTGGCGGTATGGGCGGAGGCGGCGGGGTTAACTCCTTGGGGACGAGGTTTTCAATGTCCGTGGCCCTTGCCCATTCTTTCAGCTCTTGCGTCCACACCATAGTTGTCGGTGTCAGCTGGCCGGACTGGAAGAGCGCCAGTAATTCGTTCTCTGGTACGGGTCCGATTTGATTGTTTTCCCGAAGATAGAACCAGTATCTCATGACAACTCCTCTTTAGCCGAACAAATAGCGTTTTATGCGGAGTGCCGCGAAGACCGACGGTGGGCTTGGCGGAAAACCGCGGGCCGCGGCATTCCGGATAAAACGTGTTGAACGGAGCCGCGCGGTCGCTGTTAGCGATGGGATTTATAGACGGGTTTTGTGGGCCGGGCAAGCCGACATTTCCCGAGTCGTTGCGTTTCCGGAAGGATACGCGGCGGTTTGCGATACGGCGACGCGAGGTTCCCAGTGTGCGGGAGGCGTGGACGAGTGGTCCAGACGGCTGCCTTTGCGGGTTGTGGGCAGAGCGCTGCGTTGCGGCGGTGGGGCTGCGCCGGTGGAGGAGGGATCGTTGTCGGTTTCGGGTTCATGGGCGGTGCGGAGGGCCCCGCGCTCTGCCGATCAGGCCTTCGATGAGCAGGGTCGCCTTTCCGCAGGCGGGACAGTCGGGCGCGATACGCGGTGGCTTCGGGGGACGTCGGGCGGCGGCACGTTCAGGGCCTGGCGGATATGCCGGAGGTTCTCAGTGCGGACGTTGCGGGCCATCCAGCCGTAGAACCGGATCTTCTGGAAGCCGGGCGGGAGGATGTGGAGCAGGAAGCGCCCGATGAAGGCGTCGGCGGACAGGGTCATCGTCTTTTCGGTGTCGCCGTCGGCGCGATCCCGGTAGCGGAAGGTGACGCGACCATCTTCGAGCTGGAGGATGCGGTAGTCGCTGATGGCGACCTTGTGGGTGTAGCGTCCGAGGTACTCGAGGACCTGCCGGGGAGCCGGCGAAGGGCTTCTTGGCGTAGACGATCCAGTCGGTGGCGGCAAGCCGCGCGCAGACGTCGTTCCAGTCTTCGGTTCCGGCGGGCAGGACCAGCGTGCCCCGGTCGAGCCGCCTGCGCACGGCGCGCAGGTAGCGGTTGCGGAACCGGTCGGCGAGCGAGGAGGCGCGGAAGAGCCAGTTGCGGCGGCCCGGCGCCCAGGTGTGCGCATTCTTCCGCCACGCGCCGCCGGGCACGGCGCAGTGGAGGTGGACGTGCTCGACGAGCGTCTGGCTCCAGGTGTGCAGGACGGCGAGGAATCCGAGTTGGCCTTCGAGCTTCCATTGGGGATCGCGGGCAAACTCCTGGAGGGTGGCGTTGACTTCGCGAAAGAAGAGGTCGAGCAACGTCTCGCGGTTGTGGCGCAGCAGCGGGTTGATCTCGTGTGGCAGGGTGAAGACGACGTGGAAGTACGGGGCGGGGATCAGCTCGCGCATGCGCCGGGCCAGCCACTTCTCGCGCGCCGCGCCCTGGCAGGTCGGACAGTGCCGGTCGCGGCAGGAGTTGTAGAGCACGGCCCGGCGCCCGCAAGAGGCGCAGCGCCAAACGTGCCCGCCGAGCGCCGGGGTGCGGCAGGCGAGCAGATGCCGGACGGCTTTGAGCTGGAAGGCGGGGACGTGATGGCGGCGCAGGTACTCGGACCAGCCGGCGCGGAACACATCGGCCACCCGCAGGGGCGGCGCGTTCACTCAGGCCGCGTTGTACGGGTGGTCCAGCGGACTCTTCACCCGGGCCAGGTGCTCCGCGGTGACGTGCATGTAGCGGCCGGTGGTGACCAGGGCGGTGTGGCCCATCCAGCGCTTGATCGTGTAGATGTCCGTGCCCTCTTCCATCAGGTGCGTGGCGAAGCAGTGGCGCAGCACGTGGATGCCGCCGACGCGGCGCACGCCGCTGGTGCGCAGCGCGGCGTAGTAGACGGCCTGGGCGGTGCCGACGCAGATCGGCTGGTGGCGGTCGCGACGGTTGAAGAAGAAGTACTCCTGGGGCCGCTCCCAGCGCCACAGTTCCTCCAGGAGCGCAAGCGCCCGCGCCGAGAGGATCGTGTAGCGGTCCCGGCGCCCTTGCCCTGCTCGACCCGCAGCATCATGCGCCCGCGGTCGATGTCGGCGATGCGCACGCGCACCGCCTCGCTCACGCGCAGACCCGACCCATAGGTCATGGCCAGCAGCGTGCGGTGCTTGATGTTCCGCGGCGCGTCGATCAGCCGCTGCACCTCCTGGCGGTTGAGCACCCCGGGGCGGGTACCGCTGCGCCCCCGCGGCGGAATCGAAAACTCATGCGGGGCGCGATGAAGCACCTGCTCGTAGAGAAACCGGTACGCGCTGAAGTACACGTTCACCGTCGCCCACGCCAGCTTGCGCACCGTGATGACCTCGTCGAGGAACCGCTGCACCTCCGCGCAACTCAACCGCTCCAACGCTCGACGATAGAACGCCCACAACTGCTCCAGCGCGTGGATGTAGGCCTCCACCGTCTTGGCCGCGAACCCGCGCAGCCGCATCTCCAGCAAAACCGATTCCCGCAGTGCCGACATGACCGACTCCTTCACGCGGCCCTCTCGACTTCATGCCGAGCGCCGCTG
>JAOSKE010000004.1 GCA_027493775.1 Kiritimatiellia bacterium | reverse complement strand
GAGACTTTCCATACCCAGAATCTGGCAAGGCACAGTTTTTCTTTCTAGCCTACGATGGCCCAACACTCTACATCACCGATGAAGCATCAATAATGTCTGGCAAAGATGACTTTGGCGAACTGTATCGAGCCGGACAAGACTTGCTGACACAACTCCGGCTGACACAAGAAGACATCAACAAATGAAGGCCGAACCATCGGCTGGAGGGTACGGCTCACCCGCGGACGGGCTCGCCGTCCCCTCAGCCGTAACGTTGGGCGATAAAGAGAAATGAAAATACTTGTCGGCATACTCATAAGCATCGGAAACCAACGCAACCCTGACGCTGATCGGGCATGGACGATTCGCGTTCGACATAATGATTCTCGCTGCTTGTATATGGATCGCGGCGCCGCTATTCATCTTCTCGGGTATCTTCCTCGCAATCGCCTACCGCAAGCCCCATCCCGTTATGATTGGTATTGGGCAATGGATTATGCTGGCATCACTCGTCCTTGGCTCCACATTAGCATCTATCACAATGGGGGGCTTCTCAATCAAAGAGAGATCGGGAAGGCTAAGAAATACTGCGAACAACTAGCGGTGCGATTGGACCAGATGAAAGAACAAAGTGGATTGTACCCCACCAACCTTGTCGGAATGATCGAGCAAACAGACATTCCGAGAATCCTGAAGGACGGAAACCTGTACTACCATTCCCAAGGCACCAACTATTCGATCACGTTCTCCGATCCCGGCGGAATGATGAACGGATGGGATTTCATCGGAAACACAAGAAAATGGAGCCGATTCGATTGAACAAGAGGAACGCCCAACCAGCGGGTGGAGCGTATTTTTCGCCCGGGGCGGGCAAAAATCCGCTCACCGCTGACGTTGGGGAATGATGAAGAAAGGGAAAACAGCAATAATGCTGCTCGCCGCCATCATTGGCATGAGCGCTTGCCGCCCATTTGAGGAGAAATCACTTGGCCAACATGATGGTATTCCAGACAGCGGCGTATTGACAGAGATGATTCACGTAAGTTACCGCGCTGCTACTGACAAATGGTTTGGCGGCGACAACGCAAAGGCGTTTCGACTCACCATTCAGAACACTTCCACTACTCGAATAAGCGGAATCACACTACGCGTAGACGAAGCGTTCACAAATTCCCTCGACAAAATGCTCTTCTATTTCGGATTCGTGAAGGGAATAGCCCCCTTGAACGCGAGTATCTTGAAGCAAACGAGTCCATTGGCTTCAGCTTCTCCCACGATGCAAGCAATCACGGGATATTTCGAAACGACAAAGGGGAATCGCTACCTCCTGAAACACTGCCGCAGGCACTTGAAATCAACTCAACAATTGGATCCGGGAAATGGACATTCAAATGAAACCCCAACAAGGCGGTGGAGGGTACGGCTCACCCGCGGCGGGTTCGCCGCCTCCTCACCGCTGACGTTGAACGGAACCGCTGCGCGGAGAAGGAGATATCTCGCGAGGCGGTTTTTGCTTTGATGAACGACTAGACTGGCTCCAGCGGCGCTCGGCATGAAGTCGAGAGGGCCGCGTGAAGGAGTCGGTCATGTCGGCACTGCGGGAAACGGTTTTGCTGGAGATGCGGCTGCGCGGGTTCGCGGCCAAGACGGTGGAGGCCTACATCCACGCGCTGGAGCAGTTGTGGGCGTTCTATCGTCGAGCGTTGGAGCGGTTGAGTTGCGCGGAGGTGCAGCGGTTCCTCGACGAGGTCATCACGGTGCGCAAGCTGGCGTGGGCGACGGTGAACGTGTACTTCAGCGCGTACCGGTTTCTCTACGAGCAGGTGCTTCATCGCGCCCCGCATGAGTTTTCGATTCCGCCGCGGGGGCGCAGCGGTACCCGCCCCGGGGTGCTCAACCGCCAGGAGGTGCAGCGGCTGATCGACGCGCCGCGGAACATCAAGCACCGCACGCTGCTGGCCATGACCTATGGGTCGGGTCTGCGCGTGAGCGAGGCGGTGCGCGTGCGCATCGCCGACATCGACCGCGGGCGCATGATGCTGCGGGGTCGAGCAGGGCAAGGGGCGCCGGGGCCGCTACACGATCCTCTCGGCGCGGGCGCTTGCGCTCCTGGAGGAACTGTGGCGCTGGGAGCGGCCCCAGGAGTACTTCTTCTTCACCCGTCGCGACCGCCACCAGCCGATCTGCGTCGGCACCGCCCAGGCCGTCTACTACGCCGCGCTGCGCACCAGCGGCGGTGCGCCGCGTCGGCGGCATCCACGTGCTGCGCCACTGCTTCGCCACGCACCTGATGGAAGAGGGCACGGACATCTACACGATCAAGCGCTGGATGGGCCACACCGCCCTGGTCACCACCGGCCGCTACATGCACGTCACCGCGGAGCACCTGGCCCGGGTGAAGAGTCCGCTGGACCACCCGTACAACGCGGCCTGAGTGAACGCGCCGCCCCTGCGGGTGGCCGATGTGTTCCGCGCCGGCTGGTCCGAGTACCTGCGCCGCCATCACGTCCCCGCCTTCCAGCTCAAAGCCGTCCGGCATCTGCTCGCCTGCCGCACCCCGGCGCTCGGCGGGCACGTTTGGCGCTGCGCCTCTTGCGGGTGCCGGGCCGTGCTCTACAACTCCTGCCGCGACCGGCACTGTCCGACCTGCCAGGGCGCGGCGCGCGAGAAGTGGCTGGCCCGGCGCATGCGCGAGCTGATCCCCGCCCCGTACTTCCACGTCGTCTTCACCCTGCCACACGAGCTCAACCCGCTGCTGCGCCACAACCGCGAGACGTTGCTCGACCTCTTCTTTCGCGAAGTCAACGCCACCCTCCAGGAGTTTGCCCGCGATCCCCAATGGAAGCTCGAAGGCCAACTCGGATTCCTCGCCGTCCTGCACACCTGGAGCCAGACGCTCGTCGAGCACGTCCACCTCCACTGCGCCGTGCCCGGTGGCGCGTGGCGGAAGAATGCGCACACCTGGGCGCCGGCCGGCCGCAACTGGCTCTTCCGCGCCTCCTCGCTCGCCGACCGGTTCCGCAACCGCTACCTGCGCGCCGTGCGCAGGCGGCTCGACCGGGCCACGCTGGTCCCTGCCCGCCGGAACCGAAGACTGGAACGACGTCTGCGCGCGGCTTGCCGCCACCGACTGGATCGTCTACGCCAAGAAGCCCTTCGCCGGGCCCCGGCAGGTCCCTCGAGTACCTCGGACGCTACACCCACAAGGTCGCCATCAGCGACTACCGCATCCTCCAGCTCGAAGATGGTCGCGTCACCTTCCGCTACCGGGATCGCGCCGACGGCGACACCGAAAAGACGATGACCCTGTCCGCCGACGCCTTCATCGGGCGCTTCCTGCTCCACATCCTCCCGCCCGGCTTCCAGAAGATCCGGTTCTACGGCTGGATGGCCCGCAACGTCCGCACTGAGAACCTCCGGCATATCCGGCAGGCCCTGAACGTGCCGCCGCCCGACGTCCCCCGAAGCCACCGCGTATCGCGCCCGACTGTCCCGCCTGTGGAAAGGCGACCCTGCTCATCGAAGGCCTGATCGGCAGAGCGCGGGGTCCTCCGCACCGCCCATGAACCCGAAACCGACAACGATCCCTCCTCCACCGGCGCAGCCCCACCGCCGCAACGCAGCGCTCTGCCCACAACCCGCAAAGGCAGCCGTCTGGAACACTCGTCCACGCCTCCCGCACACTGGGAACCTCGCGTCGCCGTATCGCAAACCGCCGCGTATCCTTCCGGAAACGCAACGACTCGGGAAATGTCGGCTTGCCCGGTCCACAAAACTCGTCTATAAATCCCATCGCTAACAGCGACCGCGCGGCTCCGTTCAACACGTTTTATCCGGAATGCCGCGGCCCGCGGTTTTCCGCCAAGCCCAGCGTCGGTCTTCGCGGCACTCCGCATAAAACGCTATTTGTTAGGCGCAAGACACTCATGAATACAATAGTCTGCTTTTGTAAAAATGTTTCAAAGAACGCCATTCTGAAATCAATTTCGAAAGGCAATGCGACATTACAATTAATAATGGCCGACACAGGCGCCGGAACAGGATGCGATTGCAAAGAAAAGAATCCGCAAAAGAAATGCTGCCACGAAGAAATCGTCCGAATTCTAAAAACCGCAACAAAAGATTCTCCGGCATCAGGAAATCCAGGATGTAAATGCTGTAGGGATTGATAGATGCGCCTAACAAGTCGATGCACACGGAGCACATGTCTTGGTCTTTCCAAACGACCGGCGGCTATAAAGAATTCGCGGCGACTGGGGCCACTGGCACAGTACGAGGTCTTCCCCGCCGCTCAGTTCTTTACACCCGCCTCGCCAGTGTTCCAATTGCCATCCACGTCCCCTGCCCGATCCCCGTCATCCGGCCATGTGCCCGGTGATCTTTGTCGTTCTGTGTGAGAAGATGAGAGAGACTGTCATAGTGCTGGCGATAACGGTATTCACCGGATGCGCGTGGGGCCAGACTAGTGCCCCCGTCGTAATCAAGGGTCTCCACGGCACGCGTAGTTCCGCATCCCATCAGGGTAAGGGAGACTCCGTGCACACCGTAATCACGAACGCCTCACAGGAGTTCGCTGAAAGTCAGAATTCAGATGGAAGCTGGGGCACCAACAGCAACCGGCAACTGCCCACCGCGTTCTGTCTGATTTCGCTCCTGCGTCAGGGCGAGTCGCGCGAATCGGAGAAGTGTGGCAACTCAATCGCCAATGCGCACGCATGGCTCATGACTTCGCAGCCGAAGACTGACCCGGAGCGCGTCGCCACCGCGATTGCGCTCTCGGACTACATTACTGTTCACTATCGCTGGCACGACCTCGACGAGAAAGCGGAAGTGCCGGCGGGACAGATTCAGAAGATTCGGGACTGTGTCCACGCCATCTCGCCGCAATGCGGTGAGATGTGGCGAGACCTGCTCAATCTCTCTCGGCTCCCTAAAGAGATCGGCCGTGGTCTCGACGGAAACACAATCCGGGCAACCCTCGGCAAGTATCTTGATGGCGAGCCCGACGGCTCGCCATCAACTCTCGCTGATTACTTACTCCTGCATCTCACCTCCTCCGCCAGATTCCATCGTGGCGGCCAGAAGTGGAGTGACTGGAACCGGCATTTCGCTCCCATGCTGGTTCGCGCGCAAGATGCCGATGGCCTCATGCCGTGCAAGCCACCGGAAGATCGGATTGCTGCTACCGGGCTTTCGGTCATGAGCTTGACCATCTACTACATCTTCTCTCCGAACTTCTCCGCCAGGGCATGGCCCGTCACCAGCAAGGTTGAGGGCGAGGACATCAAGATCGAGATCAAATAGGATTGGGAACACAGAATCGGCTCCCCGTGACTGACTGAGGGTTACTCAGCCAGCCACGGGTGCCACACCACCGCACGTGCCGCTCGGCATACGGCGGTTCCGGTCAGAACCCGGGCTTTTGGCCCGTAGTGCAGAACAATCCATCCATGTCGTCCGCTTTGCACTTTCGCCTGCTGGGCTACAGCGCGACACGGCCGGAGAGGGGCCGGAGGGCGGGGGCGCGGAGACGCCCCATGCCGGCACCCTACCTCACCGGATGGCGGGATGACCGCAGCAAGCGGGGAGATCGACCGGTTGCTCGACGGAATCCGCGACGCCAGGGGTGGCTATATCCGGGACGAGGAGACAATCGAGGCATCGGCAACCGGTGAATTCCAGGGTTTCGGCGTGCGGTGAATCGGCGGATAGTCCTATCCTTCTCTTGCCACCACCGTGTCGTACAGCCCGTAATGGGTCAATCCGGGGTGGCTCTCGATGCCCGGAGTACCGGAGCGACGCATCCTCGTACCGCCGGAAAGCGAACACGGCCTGGTTCATCTGCTCGGTGTTGAACACCTTGAGCCGCACGAGCAGGTGGAAATCCTTCACGGTCAAACCGGTCACGGTCAGGAACAAGTCCGGTTCAAGTTTTGTAATGACATCCTGCAGCGTGTTCTCGCGAAAATCGGTCAGATACATGAAGGCCGGAATGCGCGTGGCGAACTTGATCAGCTTCTCCTGCACGAGTTTCCGCTTGGACTTGAACTCCTTCTCCTCCTCGGTGAGTTCCCTCTTTTCCTTCACCGACAGTTTCCTGTCCCTGGCCTTCTTCCTGAGGTCCTTGATCTTCTCGCTCTTGTTGATGATGGTCTCGAGGACGTTGTCGCCCAGCGAGCGCCAACCTTCGATGCGCTCAACCGCGGCCATCGCCTCGGGACTTGCCCGCTTGGATATTCGCGGTGTCGTCGTTGTCGAAACCGGGATGAACATACAGCGTGCCCGTAAAAGTCTGCGTAATCGTGCCGAGGTTCTCGATCAGCGGCGGGTGGCTAGTGATCGTTTGATCGGTCTCCCAGTCATAGACCGATGCCGCGCCACTGCTCCAGAAGCGCTGACTACCACTGCCGCTGATCGTCAAAGTCCCGCTGGCCTCGTTGACGAATTTAATGATCCCCGCATCGTCACCGAGTCCACCACTGCCGCCGCCACTTCCGCTGCCATAGGGGTCGCTGTAATCTTCGTCGATTTTCCACGTGCCATCGCTCCAGGTCAGAGCGCCCGAGTTTCGCATCTCGCGGTCGAGCACTTTTTCACTCGAAGCCCGATAACGTGCCGGTCGCTCCCGATGCGACATACGATCGATCAACCCTAAGGATGGAACAGGCCCGACGCTCGCTGATCTCGAAGAGCTGCCGAACATGCTCGACAGCCTTTCGCTGAGCGGCGGGCCTCACCAGTTTTTTGACGCCACCTCCTTCAGCACGGCGTTGTCGAGCATCGCGTCCGCCAACAGCCGCTTCAACCGACCGTTCTCATCCTCCAGCACCTTCAGCTTGCGCGCCTGCGACACGTCCATGCCACCATAGGTCGCCTTCCACTTGTAGAAGGTCGCACTGCTCACACCGTGCTTGCGGCACACATCCGCTGTCGGCGATCCCGCCTCCTGCTCTCGCAGGATCGCAATGATCTGCTCCTCGGTAAATCTGCTGCGCTTCATCTTCGTCCTCCTTCATGAAGGACTCTAGCTCAGACTGGCAGAATTTCAGGGGAGCACGTCAATCGCTCATGCGATCGATGATACCAGTTTCCCGATTTGCCGAAATGTTGCTGCAGGAACCCCCGAGATCATAGGCGGGGTTCATCGCATCATCTCAGATCAAACAAATTCGGCAAAGCTGCTAGTGTCCACGTCGCGCGGATCAGGGCCGATGCGCACCCCTGTATCCAGCTCGTCTAGCTGCGCCATCTCAGCGTCGCTAAGCGCGAAATCGAACACGTCAATATTCTTGGCAATGCGCTCGGGGTTGACTGACTTCGGAATTGCAACGACATCGTTCTGGAAGTGCCAGCGCAAGATCACCTGCGCGGCAGATCTACCATGGGCTTCGGCGATAGTGGTGATGACCGGATCGGTCAGCGGGTGCTTCCTGCCGCCATGATTGTCCCCATCGCCATCGTTGATGGCACCGCCGATCGGCGACCAAGCCTCCGTGACGATGCCGAGCGCCCTGTTCTTCGCCAGCAGCGGCTTCTGCGCGAAATAGGGGTGCAGCTCGATCTGGTTGACCGCCGGCACGACGTCACTTGCCGCGATCAGCTCGTCCAGTTGATCCTCCAGGAAGTTGCATACACCGATCGCGCGCGCACGCCCGTCACCAAGAATTTTCTCCGCCGCCTTCCAGGACTGGATCGTGGCGTTCCAATCTTTGGTCGGCCAGTGCAGCAGATACAAATCGACATAGTCGAGCCCCAACCTGCCGAGGCTTTCGTCGAATGCCCTGAGCGCCCTCTCGTAACCATAGTCGCCGTTGAACAGCTTTGTGGTGACGAACATCTCGGCGCGATCCACGCCGCTGTTGCGGATGCCTTCACCGACCTGAGCCTCATTGTTATACGACCTGGCGGTGTCGATCAGACGGTAGCCACTGGAGATTGCCGACGCGATGGCGGAGGCGGTCTCTTCGGCGGACGCAGCGAACACTCCGAGACCTAGTGCCGGCATTTTCACGCCATTATTCAAGTTGATGAGAGGGCTTTTTCCGGCCATAACAATGCTCCTTCGATATAGGTTTGCGTTGACGATCACTCGCTGTGTTGGTCACACTTACATTCGTGAGTATCCAAAATGCCCTAATGACATGCGATACGTATGTCATTACGGAATTGATACGCCACGATTGATAAGAAATCGCTTTTCAGGCGGCACGGGCACCCGCCCGCTGGAACCGGTCTGAATGAGCGCTTTCACGGTGGAAATATAGCAGGATCGGGCTGGTGATGTCAAGTCCGACGTCAAACGCGATTCGGAACGCCAGTCAAACCACGGGCAAAAAGTCCGAGTGACCGTAAAACGGCCCGACAAGGCGAGTTCGGCACCGTCTGGAGGCGCACCGCACCCGTCGCGATGGATCAGCCGTTCGCGTACATCATGACCGGTTCGGTATCGTAGTCCGGGAATGGGTCATCGTAGCAAGGCTCGATGACCCATTCGGCAACCTCAGGCGGTGCCCTTGCCGGCAAGACCCGCACGCCCTGCTTCCAGAGGCCGATGTGGCGTAGGATGCGCTCGATCACGTCGCGCTCGTCGATCAACGAAACGATCCTCATCTCTTTCTGGCACTTCGGGCATAGCAGCGGGTCGGCTTCCCAGACCTTCTTGATGAGTTCGCGCCATTTCGCGGAAGGGATGCGGCGCGGCTGGTGTTCGGAGACGTCGATGGTCTGCACGGCCCGGCCCGCGGCTGCGGCCTCTTCGGCGGCGTGTTTGTCGCGCTGGCCGCGCATCTTGTTGCTGTACCAGCCGTAATACCGGACGAGTTGAAAACTCTTATCCGGGATGTGCTGGGTGATGGCCGCTATGAAGTCGCACGGACTGAAGACCTCGAAGTTGCGCTGTATCTTCGGATTGAGGCCGGAACGGTAGATAACCGCTCCGTCCGGATTGGCGCGGTTGGGCTCCGTGACCTGCATCTTTTCGACGGCGAAGGGGTTGCGGATGATGTACTGGGCCAGCCGCTCGATGTCCCCGCGCTCGTCGGGCAGTACCCGCCGGCTCCGATGCACGTTGAACCCGGAATGCACCCAGCCGCGCAGCATGTTGGCCCGTTCCACCGGCAACAGGCCCTTGTCCACCAGAAACGTGATGACCCGCGCCCGGAACATCTCCTCCAGCGGCTCGATGCTCACATTGGGCAGGCAGTAGAACAACCCCGAGCGGGCGAAGAGGCCGTCGGCGACCAAGGCGTGGAGGTGGGGATGGAAGTCCAGGTACTCGCCGAAGGTGTGGATCGCCATGACGATGCCGGGCAGGCCCTCGGGCAGGTCGAGGGTGGCGCGCAGGTATTCGAGCAGGCACTCGTGCGCCAGGCGGCACAGGTCCCAGAGCAGGTCGCGGTCGAAGCGGAAGTACGGGCGCAGCATCTTGGGGATTCCGAAGGTGAAATGGCGATGCGGTACGGGAAAGAGGATCGCCTCGGACAACAGCGCCCCGAAAAGCTGGACCTTCTTCTGGTGGCATGACGGGCAGAACCAGCGCCCCTTGCAGGAGAACGCCAGCAGGTACTCGTGCTTGCAGTCGTCGCAGCGCACGCGGGCGAACCCGCGTTCAAGGTCGCCGCAGTCGAGGAACTTATTGACCACCTCCGGGATGATGGGGCGCAGGAAGCCGTAGCGCGGCTGGTACCGTTCCTCGTAGGCGTCCAGAAACCGGTCAAAATGCTCCTGGAGGCATTGCCACAGGGGCGATGCCTTGGGCCGGCGCGGACGATAGACTTGATCCACCATGCCGACCAGTGTATAAAAGAGGGTGTGTCATCTAACGGCATACCCATGAAGACTTACAGGCTGAAAGTCCCTTTAACCACCCGTCAAGAGGAAGGTTTAGCGGGCCATGTTCAGTAATCGCAACAATCGGCGGATATTTTGGGCGGCTTTAGTGACGCTCCTGTCTGCAACCGGAGTTATGGCTTCAGATTTTTCCTCCAACCTGACAGTCAAAGCTTCTTTGATCAAAGCAGTTGGGCTATCGCGAGGGCACGACATCTTCAATATCTACGGCACACAGAAGGATGGAACGCCTTTGCGCGACAGATTCCGGGATGTGGAGATTCGAGCAGAACAGACCTTTGACGGGGCGGTGCGTGTTGCTTTCAGCTTGCTCCGGCCTGTCCAACGCGAAAAATGCGTTCATCTACGGCCTTGTCGGCGCTCTGATCATCGGGGCAGCCAGCCTGATCGTCGGTGCGTTTATGGGCGGCGTGAACCTGGGGGCACTCGCCCCGCTGCTGTGGCAGGCGGCATCCATGATCGTGGCAGCCGCCACGGGGATCTTCACGCTCATGGTGGTGGTGGCCGGCATGCAGATGCTCACCAGCAAGGGGGAGGGTGGCGGGTACGACAGCGCCAAGACGAAGATCGTGGTCAACGGTATCGGGCTCATCGTCTGCGTGTCTGCCTACGTGTTCGCACCGGCCCTGCTGAACCTGAGCCCCGAGCCGTTTATCGCCACGGCAGACAGTGCATTGCGCACCCTGGGGCGAGGTATCGGCATGCTCTCCGTGGTGGCCACGGGTTTTGCGGGCGTGCTGTTCATCTTCTCGGGTGCGGATGAGGGCCAGCGCGACAAGGCCAAGAAAATCCTCCTGGGTACATCCATCGCCATGGGCATCTCACTCACCGTGGAAATCATCATCGCCACATTCACCTGACGCATGTCGCACACCGCTCTGCACCGCTGGCTGGCACGCATCATCACCGCCGTCATCACGCTGCTCGCCCCCACTGCCGCCGCCGCCCAGAACGGCGCGGCGATCGCCGGGATCCTGCAGCAGGTTCAGGCGGGGCTGGCCGCCCTGGTCCTGCCGGTTGCGGTCATCGCGGTGGCGGTTGCGGGGGCTCATCCTCATCTTCGCCAGTGACGAAGGAGCGCTCGGCAAAGCCAAGACCGCCATGACCTCGGTGGTGATCGGCGGGATGATGATCGCCGGGGGAAGCGCCCTGTACACCGGCAGTGCAGGCTCAATCGTCTCCGGTGCGGCAGTGAAAGCAGCCGGGTTTCTGGCGGCGATGTCCTTTACCGTCGGCGTACTCATGGTGATCGTGGCCGCCGTACGCGCGATTGCCGGCTTCGGTGATGACGGCGCGTACGAATCCGTCAAGAACCAGCTGCTGCATGCCGTGGTGGGCCTGGTCATCATCGGCGCCAGCGGGCTGATCACCTCAACATTCTTGAGCGTGGATTTCACGGGGGTCATCGGACTCGTCATCGACAGGATGCGGATTCTTATCGGCACGGCTTCCGTGCTGATGCTTGCCGTCATCATCTACGCCGCTGTGCGGATGATCGCCGGCATGGGGGATGAGTCATCGTTCCAGCAGATGAAATCGACGCTGATCTATGCCACTATCGGCATGATCATCACCCTCACTGCCTACCAGCTGACAACGTTTGTTGCGGGATTCTTTTAGGGACACCGCTTAGTGCCCCATCTGCACCGCTGCCTCCGCCGCCAGCGCTGTAGCGCGCACGTCGTGGGTACGGATGAAGCGTGCACCATGGACCACCGCAACCGTTGTCGCTGCGAGTGTTGCGGGAAGGCGGCCGGATACAGGCAGATTCTCAGGGCCGGCAAGAAATGATTTGCGCGACGGGCTGACGAGTACGGGACCAAGTGACGTGAACTCCGTCAGTCGCTTCAGAATCTCAAAAGAATATGTCGGATCGGCAGAGATGAAATGTCCCAGCCCCGGATCGATGATGATGCGCTCTCTTTGAACCCCTGCCTGCCCGGCTTTGGCAATTCTGTCCGCGAGAAATGCGCTGACGGTCGCTACCACGTCATCGTACCGTACATCCTGCTTTATGGTGCGCGGGGTTGCGTCCTTGGCGTACATCATCACATACCGGCACCCTGAATTCGCAATGACTCCGTACATGTCCGGATCCCCCCTGCCGGCAGTGATGTCGTTGATCATCATCGCACCAGCGGCGAGTGCCTGCCTGGCCACCTCGGCCTTCCATGTATCCACTGCAATCAGCGTATCGGGCAACGCTTGGCGGATGGCTTTCACGGCAGGCAGCACACGCCGCAGTTCCTCCTCAAGCGAAACATCCACCGATCCCGGCCCGGTCGACTCCCCGCCAACCTCAAGGATATGCGCACCATCCTGAACACATTTTTTCGCCACACTGATGAGCTGCTCCTCCGATGAGACACGGCTTTCCGCAACGTACGAATCGGGGGTGATGTTGAGGATTGCCACAATCTGGACTGATGGTGCGGTCATGGAGTTTTAGTGTATTGCCACGGTGATAAACAGCAAAGGAAAGCCAGTAAGTAAGGTGTATGACTACGATACCCGTGAGTGGTATTTACTCAAGTTCCATTTGTTCAAGCTCCATTGAATGGAAAATTGACAAAATGAACAATTGATAAGAAATCGCTTTTCAGGGGCACGGACACCCGCCCGCCTGCCTGTGCGTGTCCGCACGCAGACAGGCTAGAACCGGCCTGAATGAGCGCTTTCATGGTGGAAATGTAGTAGGATCGGGCTGGTGATGTCAAGTCCGACGTCAAACGCGATTCGAACGCCAGTCAAACCACGGGCAAAAAGTCCGAGTGACCGTAAAACGGCCCGACAAGGCGAGTTCGGCACCGTCTGGAGGCGCACCGCACCCGTCGCGATGGATCAGCCGTTCGCGTACATCATGACCGGTTCGGTGTCATAGTCGGGGAATGGGTCATCGTAGCAGGGCTCGATGACCCATTCGGCAACCTCAGGCGGTGCCCTTGCCGGCAAGACCCGCACGCCCTGCTCCCAGAGGCCGATGTGGCGTAGGATGCGCTCGATCATGTCGCGCTCGTTGATGAGAGAAACGATGCGCATCTCTTTCCGGCATTTCGGGCACAAGAGCGGATCGGCTTCCCAGACCTTCTTGATGAGTTCCCGCCACTTGGCCGAGGGGATACGGCGAGGTTTGTGTTCGGAGACGTCGATGGTCTGCACGGCCCGGCCCGCGGCTGCGGCCTCTTCGACGGCGTGTTTGTCGCGCTGGCCGCGCATCTTGTTGCTGTACCAGCCGTAATACCGGACGAGCTGGAAGCTCTTGTCCGGGATGTGCTGGGTGATGGCCGCTATGAAGTCGCACGGACTGAAGACCTCGAAGTTGCGCTGTATCTTCGGATTGAGGCCGGAACGGTAGATAACCGCTCCGTCCGGATTGGCGCGGTTGGGCTCCGTGACCTGCATCTTTTCGACGGCGAAGGGGTTGCGGATGATGTACTGGGCCAGCCGCTCGCTGTCCCCGCGCTCGTCGGGCAGTACCCGCCGGCTCCGATGCACGTTGAACCCGGAATGCACCCAGCCGCGCAGCATGTTGGCCCGTTCCACCGGCAACAGGCCCTTGTCCACCAGAAACGTGATGACCCGCGCCCGGAACATCTCCTCCAGCGGCTCGATGCTCACATTGGGCAGGCAGTAGAACAACCCCGAGCGGGCGAAGAGGCCGTCGGCGACCAAGGCGTGGAGGTGGGGATGGAAGTCCAGGTACTCGCCGAAGGTGTGGATCGCCATGACGATGCCGGGCAGCCCCTCGGGCAGGTCGAGGGTGGCGCGCAGGTATTCGAGCAGGCACTCGTGCGCCAGGCGGCACAGGTCCTTGAGCAGGTCGCGGTCGAAGCGGAAGTACGGGCGCAGCATCTTGGGGATTCCGAAGGTGAAATGCCGGTGCGGGACCGGGAACAGGATCGTCTCGGACAGCAGCGCGCCGAAAAGTTGGACTTTCTTCTGGTGGCATGACGGGCAGAACCAGCGCCCCTTGCAGGAGAACGCCAGTAGGTACTCGTGCTTGCAGTCGTCGCATCGGACACGGGCGAACCCGCGTTCCAGGTCGCCGCAGTCGAGGAACTTATTCACTACCTCCGGGATGATGGGGCGCAGGAAGCCGAACCGCGATTGGTACCGCTCCTCGTAGGCGTCCAGAAACCGGTCAAAATTCTCCTGGAGGCATTGCCACAGGGGCGATGCCTTGGGTCGGCGCGGACGATAGACTTGCTCCACCATGCCGACCAGTGTATAAAAGAGGGTGTGTCATTTAACGGCATACCCATGAAGAAAGTTTGTGAAAAATGAAGACGGGTTCCAGACCGCAATATTATCGCATCCGGCGCATGGTCCAGATGGTGCGCGAGGGCGCCGAGACCGGCTCTCTGCCCAACAGCAGCGACTTCATGAACGAGTTCGAGGTGTCGCGGCGTACCGTGGCGCGTGACCTGGACTTCCTGCGAGATGAGGAACGCGCCCCGCTGGCGTACGACGACGCCCGGCACGGGTTCCGGCTGACCGACGAAACCTACACGCTGCCGCCGGTGAGGATCAGCCGCAAGGAAGCGTTCAGCTTCGGTCTCGCCCGCAAGCTGCTGGCCCATTACGAGGGCACGCCCCTGCACCTGGACATGCGCTCGGTACTGGACAAGATCGCCGAGTCGCTGGAGGGCGATGTCACCATCGAGCCGGACTGGCTCAGTGAGCACGTCGGCGTCCTGCCGGAGGACCGGGTACGCATCGACCCGGAGGTGTGGGCGCAACTGGCGGGCTTCGTCGAGCGGCGCGAGGCGATCCGGGCGACGTACCAGACCTTCGACGGGCGGGTATCCGAGTACGAACTGCACCCGTACCACCTCATCGCCTACCACGGGAACTGGTATCTGATGGCTTGGAACGTGGAGAAGAAGCGTGTGGCGACCTTCGCCCTGTCGCGCTTCAGGCGAATCGAGGCGATGGGGCAAACCTTCACGCGGCTTGCCGGGTTCAGTCCCGAGACGTACGCCCGGCAGGCGTTCGGTATCGTGGGCGGCGAGGAGCCGATCAAGGTCCGGCTCCTCTTCGAGACCGAAACTGGCCGTCTACATCACCGAGCGGCAGTGGCACCCATCGCAGGAGTTCCTGGCGCGCGCGGACGGATGCGTCGAGATGCGGATGGAGACGACGGGACGCAAGGAACTGGTACGCTGGGTCCTGTCCTGGATGCCGGACGTGAAGGTGCTCGCCCCGAAGAGCCTACGGGATCGGATCGTGGACAAACTGCGGGATGGACTCCGCGCACAGCAGTAAGATAGGATAGCCCAACAACACGCTGCTCACCTACACCTTGCCCGCGGACGGTCAAGGTGAGGGAGAGCGTGGGCGTTGAACGGAACCGCTTCGCGGAGAAGGAGATATCTCGCGAGGCGCTTTTTGCTTTGATGAACGACTAGACTGGCTCCAGCGGCGCTCGGCATGAAGTCGAGAGGGCCGCGTGAAGGAGTCGGTCATGTCGGCACTGCGGGAATCGGTTTTGCTGGAGATGCGGCTGCGCGGGTTCGCGGCCAAGACGGTGGAGGCCTACATCCACGCGCTGGAGCAGTTGTGGGCGTTCTATCGTCGAGCGTTGGAGCGGTTGAGTTGCGCGGAGGTGCAGCGGTTCCTCGACGAGGTCATCACGGTGCGCAAGCTGGCGTGGGCGACGGTGAACGTGTACTTCAGCGCGTACCGGTTTCTCTACGAGCAGGTGCTTCATCGCGCCCCGCATGAGTTTTCGATTCCGCCGCGGGGGCGCAGCGGTACCCGCCCCGGGGTGCTCAACCGCCAGGAGGTGCAGCGGCTGATCGACGCGCCGCGGAACATCAAGCACCGCACGCTGCTGGCCATGACCTATGGGTCGGGTCTGCGCGTGAGCGAGGCGGTGCGCGTGCGCATCGCCGACATCGACCGCGGGCGCATGATGCTGCGGGTCGAGCAGGGCAAGGGGCGCCGGGACCGCTACACGATCCTCTCGGCGCGGGCGCTTGCGCTCCTGGAGGAACTGTGGCGCTGGGAGCGGCCCCAGGAGTACTTCTTCTTCAACCGCCGCGACCGCCACCAGCCGATCTGCGTCGGCACCGCCCAGGCCGTCTACTACGCCGCGCTGCGCACCAGCGGCGTGCGCCGCGTCGGCGGCATCCACGTGCTGCGCCACTGCTTCGCCACGCACCTGATGGAAGAGGGCACGGACATCTACACGATCAAGCGCTGGATGGGCCACACCGCCCTGGTCACCACCGGCCGCTACATGCACGTCACCGCGGAGCACCTGGCCCGGGTGAAGAGTCCGCTGGACCACCCGTACAACGCGGCCTGAGTGAACGCGCCGCCCCTGCGGGTGGCCGATGTGTTCCGCGCCGGCTGGTCCGAGTACCTGCGCCGCCATCACGTCCCCGCCTTCCAGCTCAAAGCCGTCCGGCATCTGCTCGCCTGCCGCACCCCGGCGCTCGGCGGGCACGTCTGGCGCTGCGCCTCTTGCGGGCGCCGGGCCGTGCTCTACAACTCCTGCCGCGACCGGCACTGTCCGACCTGCCAGGGCGCGGCGCGCGAGAAGTGGCTGGCCCGGCGCATGCGCGAGCTGATCCCCGCCCCGTACTTCCACGTCGTCTTCACCCTGCCACACGAGCTCAACCCGCTGCTGCGCCACAACCGCGAGACGTTGCTCGACCTCTTCTTTCGCGAAGTCAACGCCACCCTCCAGGAGTTTGCCCGCGATCCCCAATGGAAGCTCGAAGGCCAACTCGGATTCCTCGCCGTCCTGCACACCTGGAGCCAGACGCTCGTCGAGCACGTCCACCTCCACTGCGCCGTGCCCGGCGGCGCGTGGCGGAAGAATGCGCACACCTGGGCGCCGGCCGCAACTGGCTCTTCCGCGCCTCCTCGCTCGCCGACCGGTTCCGCAACCGCTACCTGCGCGCCGTGCGCAGGCGGCTCGACCGGGGCACGCTGGTCCTGCCCGCCGGAACCGAAGACTGGAACGACGTCTGCGCGCGGCTTGCCGCCACCGACTGGATCGTCTACGCCAAGAAGCCCTTCGCCGGGCCCCGGCAGGCCCTCGAGTACCTCGGACGCTACACCCACAAGGTCGCCATCAGCGACTACCGCATCCTCCAGCTCGAAGATGGTCGCGTCACCTTCCGCTACCGGGATCGCGCCGACGGCGACACCGAAAAGACGATGACCCTGTCCGCCGACGCCTTCATCGGGCGCTTCCTGCTCCACATCCTCCCGCCCGGCTTCCAGAAGATCCGGTTCTACGGCTGGATGGCCCGCAACGTCCGCACTGAGAACCTCCGGCATATCCGCCAGGCCCTGAACGTGCCGCCGCCCGACGTCCCCCCGAAGCCACCGCGTATCGCGCCCGACTGTCCCGCCTGCGGAAAGGCGACCCTGCTCATCGAAGGCCTGATCGGCAGAGCGCGGGGTCCCTCCGCACCGCCCATGAACCCGAAACCGACAACGATCCCTCCTCCACCGGCGCAGCCCCACCGCCGCAACGCAGCGCTCTGCCCACAACCCGCAAAGGCAGCCGTCTGGAACACTCGTCCACGCCTCCCGCACACTGGGAACCTCGCGTCGCCGTATCGCAAACCGCCGCGTATCCTTCCGGAAACGCAACGACTCGGGAAATGTCGGCTTGCCCGGTCCACAAAACCCGTCTATAAATCCCATCGCTAACAGCGACCGCGCGGCTCCGTTCAACACGTTTTATCCGGAATGCCGCGGACCGCGGTTTTCCGCCAAGCCCACCGTCGGTCTTCGCGGCACTCCGCATAAAACGCTATTTGTTCGCCTGAAAAGCAGATGAAGAAATACCTCGCAGTAATCGCACTTGGAACACTCATTGCACCAGCAGTTGGCGCAACGATTTATGGGGCGTTGCTGGGTAATCCATTCATCATATTTGCGCCAGTAGTACTCGCTGTGCCTATATCGTTGAAGCTGTACCGTTCATCATATTTGGAATCATCGGCTGCTTGCTACACTCAAGAAGCATGAAGCGCGGCAAAATGATCTCAACAAAGGCAACAATGGGATACGGATTGATAATGGGAGTTCTATGCGCTGTGACACCTGTTGTTTGCAATTGAAAATGGACGATGGGAGTTCAATCGAGGAGTAGTCAGCTTTCTGACAACGGGCGGCATTACCGGAATAATTTGCGCGATATTGGGGCTGAGGATGCTTAACAAAACAAATTCGGCGAACAAGTCGGTTGAGGGTACGGCTCCCCGCGGACGGTTCGCCGCCCCTCACCGCTGACGTTGAACGGAACCGCTGCGCGGAGAAGGAGATATCTCGCGAGGCGGTTTTTGCTTTGATGAACGACTAGACTGGCTCCAGCGGCGCTCGGCATGAAGTCGAGAGGGCCGCGTGAAGGAGTCGGTCATGTCGGCACTGCGGGAATCGGTTTTGCTGGAGATGCGGCTGCGCGGGTTCGCGGCCAAGACGGTGGAGGGCCTACATCCACGCGCTGGAGCAGTTGTGGGCGTTCTATCGTCGAGCGTTGGAGCGGTTGAGTTGCGCGGAGGTGCAGCGGTTCCTCGACGAGGTCATCACGGTGCGCAAGCTGGCGTGGGCGACGGTGAACGTGTACTTCAGCGCGTACCGGTTTCTCTACGAGCAGGTGCTTCATCGCGCCCCGCATGAGTTTTCGATTCCGCCGCGGGGGCGCAGCGGTACCCGCCCCGGGTGCTCAACCGCCAGGAGGTGCAGCGGCTGATCGACGCGCCGCGGAACATCAAGCACCGCACGCTGCTGGCCATGACCTATGGGTCGGGTCTGCGCGTGAGCGAGGCGGTGCGCGTGCGCATCGCCGACATCGACCGCGGGCGCATGATGCTGCGGGTCGAGCAGGGCAAGGGGCGCCGGGACCGCTACACGATCCTCTCGGCGCGGGCGCTTGCGCTCCTGGAGGAACTGTGGCGCTGGGAGCGGCCCCAGGAGTACTTCTTCTTCAACCGCCGCGACCGCCACCAGCCGATCTGCGTCGGCACCGCCCAGGCCGTCTACTACGCCGCGCTGCGCACCAGCGGCGTGCGCCGCGTCGGCGGCATCCACGTGCTGCGCCACTGCTTCGCCACGCACCTGATGGAAGAGGGCACGGACATCTACACGATCAAGCGCTGGATGGGCCACACCGCCCTGGTCACCACCGGCCGCTACATGCACGTCACCGCGGAGCACCTGGCCCGGGTGAAGAGTCCGCTGGACCACCCGTACAACGCGGCCTGAGTGAACGCGCCGCCCCTGCGGGTGGCCGATGTGTTCCGCGCCGGCTGGTCCGAGTACCTGCGCCGCCATCACGTCCCCGCCTTCCAGCTCAAAGCCGTCCGGCATCTGCTCGCCTGCCGCACCCCGGCGCTCGGCGGGCACGTTTGGCGCTGCGCCTCTTGCGGGCGCCGGGCCGTGCTCTACAACTCCTGCCGCGACCGGCACTGTCCGACCTGCCAGGGCGCGGCGCGCGAGAAGTGGCTGGCCCGGCGCATGCGCGAGCTGATCCCCGCCCCGTACTTCCACGTCGTCTTCACCCTGCCACACGAGCCAACCCGCTGCTGCGCCACAACCGCGAGACGTTGCTCGACCTCTTCTTTCGCGAAGTCAACGCCACCCTCCAGGAGTTTGCCCGCGATCCCCAATGGAAGCTCGAAGGCCAACTCGGATTCCTCGCCGTCCTGCACACCTGGAGCCAGACGCTCGTCGAGCACGTCCACCTCCACTGCGCCGTGCCCGGCGGCGCGTGGCGGAAGAATGCGCACACCTGGGCGCCGCCGGCCCGCAACTGGCTCTTCCGCGCCTCCTCGCTCGCCGACCGGTTCCGCAACCGCTACCTGCGCGCCGTGCGCAGGCGGCTCGACCGGGGCACGCTGGTCCTGCCCGCCGGAACCGAAGACTGGAACGACGTCTGCGCGCGGCTTGCCGCCACCGACTGGATCGTCTACGCCAAGAAGCCCTTCGCCGGGCCCCGGCAGGTCCTCGAGTACCTCGGACGCTACACCCACAAGGTCGCCATCAGCGACTACCGCATCCTCCAGCTCGAAGATGGTCGCGTCACCTTCCGCTACCGGGATCGCGCCGACGGCGACACCGAAAAGACGATGACCCTGTCCGCCGACGCCTTCATCGGGCGCTTCCTGCTCCACATCCTCCCGCCCGGCTTCCAGAAGATCCGGTTCTACGGCTGGATGGCCCGCAACGTCCGCACTGAGAACCTCCGGCATATCCGGCAGGCCCTGAACGTGCCGCCGCCCGACGTCCCCCCGAAGCCACCGCGTATCGCGCCCGACTGTCCCGCCTGCGGAAAGGCGACCCTGCTCATCGAGGGCCTGATCGGCAGAGCGCGGGGTCCTCCGCACCGCCCATGAACCCGAAACCGACAACGATCCCTCCTCCACCGGCGCAGCCCCACCGCCGCAACGCAGCGCTCTGCCCACAACCCGCAAAGGCAGCCGTCTGGAACACTCGTCCACGCCTCCCGCACACTGGGAACCTCGCGTCGCCGCATCGCAAACCGCCGCGTATCCTTCCGGAAACGCAACGACTCGGGAAATGTCGGCTTGCCCGGTCCACAAAACCCGTCTATAAATCCCATCGCTAACAGCGACCGCGCGGCTCCGTTCAACACGTTTTATCCGGAATGCCGCGGACCGCGGTTTTCCGCCAAGCCCACCGTCGGTCTTCGCGGCACTCCGCATAAAACGCTATTTGTTGGGTGCAGAACATGATGAGGGAAAAGCAGTGAAGCAGTATCTCACGAAGCTGCTGACGCTCTCCGTCATCCCGCTGGTGATGCTGACCGGCATTATCGCTCTATTCTGGACGAACACCCATTACAACAATCAACACGCATACCGGATCGATCAGATCACCGGGCATTGGCCAATCTACGCAGCCTACAGCCACGCGTTCATGAGTCAGCGCCTCATACTTTTTGCCGGCATCATCAGCACTGCGATCCTACTCGTGTTTCGAGGCGTACGAAGCGGCAAACCGATAACTGATGCAATCGTCGCGGGGACGACAGCCTTCTTGGCTTACCTGACCCTCGCATGGCTACAATGGATTAGACTTCACCCTTCACTGCACAACCCATTCTACCCAGGAGTCATCAGGGCCGTGGAGTTCGCAATACTTGCCGCAGCAATCGCGGCAACAGGAGGACTTCTGATTCAGAAAGGATTGAAATCAGCACCCAACAATGGACTGGTGCGTACTGGCGACCTGCGGACGGCTCGCCAGCCGCACAGCCCCGACGTTGGGGAGAGAAAATGAAAGCGATACTCACAGCGGTCGCACTCCTGAGTATGGCGCAGGCAGTGAATGCCCAATACAGAGCTGAATACAAGAGCTACACAAGCAACGACGTGTTCACAGCCACAATCACATCATCGGCGCTTTCGACAACCCCCGACTGGAATGCCAATGACGCCAACCCTCCGCTGCCAATACGTGACGCACTGTTCGCCGGACAAACATTGATGGCACAACTGCTGACGGATGGCAGCCAATGGCCATTGAAAGAGATCACACTCATCCCCGCATATGACCAGAAATGGTATTTCAAGCTGACCTATTACGAACCCAAGCCCGTCAACGATTTCAATGGACCCGTTCGCCACTTTGATGTCTTCGTGCTGATGAACGGACACGCCGTCGTTCCGGAAAGACAGAACAATATCCCCAACCAGCGGTTTGAGGGTACGGCTGTCCCGCGGACGGTCCAGCCGTCCCCTCAACCGTGACGTTGGCAGACAAGATGAAGCCCAAACCAAAGAGATTACTCACGATTCTTGCGACAGTGGTGGCGGGCGGAGCTATCGCAGATATGGTCGCCGGATGCGGGACAACGCGAACGTACAGAATGCCGTATTCGCATGCCGAGCGACTGCTGTTTGAACACCTTCACATTGACAAGGATTCCACGCTGGGGAATCCCCGCAGCGTTCAAGCCAGGGCTGAAGACGCACTTGAGCGCCCAATGTCGATGAGACTGTTTGCCGTTGATCTGCACGAGAGCACACCGGGGGAATCCTTGTCCTTCACCTGCCACCACTTGTACGACATCGGCGCGGTGGGCGGACAATACATTCTCTTCGATCTGCGCAAGGCGCAGGAAAACACGACCAGAATCAAAGTGGACTACTGCGACCGATGGTGGGGAATGTGGCCCCCATTTGTCTTCTGGAACCCGGGACCGGCCCGGGAACGGAACATCCACAAGGCAATCTGGGGAAAAGAATCTGCCAACAACACCTCGGACCGTATTCGGCAGCCCGCGGACGGACTGCCGAAACCGTCAAGGTGAGCGTTGGGCAGGGGAGATTAATGAAAAGACTGTTCCGTCATATCCGGCAGTGGCTTTTCCCTCCAACCGGTAGGACTGCCGCCATTGCCATTGCGCGACAGAAATGCACCCCGGAACTGGAGTCATTTCGTGTCTCTCGGCGGCTACCCCCGAATGCCCACATTTACAAACAGCCTGAAGAGCCGTGTTGGGTCATCTGTGCCCCGTGGAAAGATGGGAAGGATGGCACTATGCTCAGGAGCTCGCGCTTGATTTTAATATCCAGACAGACCGGTGAAGTGCTCTACGATGGTTCAGCACATGACGAAGGGTGATATGAGTGATGTCCCGGCATATGTTAAGAGTATTCTACAGGAGTGGCACACGATCAGAGCAAAGAGCGCACAAACACTCCCCCACTCAATCGGATGTGCCCCTAAACCACGTTCGCCTGGAAGCCGAGTATCCGAGAACCCGCGCACTGGCAATCATGCGCGTCCTTTGATACAGTTGTCACATGGCCAAACAAATGTCAGCGAAAGAAATCGCAACCGCGACGCGATGCGCTGTAACGCATTACTGGACAACGCGAAGTGCGCAGTAACGCAGGCAACAAGACTCCGGGCGCACCGACCAAGGCGCACGGGCTGCCGTGACGGGCGGCGCTCAGGTGGATGGCTTCATCAGTTTGTTTGCGGGGTTGATCACTTCGGCGGGAATTCCGGCGAAGTGCGTGTTCAACAACAAATCACTCGAACTGCCCGGCTTTTTCCGCCCCACAAAGGAGTGGGACCTACTGGTTATCAAGAACGGCCATCTTATCGCTGCCATCGAGGCCAAGTCTCAGGTCGGTCCTTCGTTCGGTAACAACTTCAACAACCGAACAGAAGAGGCAATGGGAACGGCACTCGATCTCTGGACTGCATACAGAGAAAAAGCCTTTTCGGGTGGTCCACAACCTTTTCTCGGCTACTTTTTCATGCTTGAAGACTGCGATGCGTCCACTCGTGCAGTCAAAGTTAGCGAGCCACATTTCCCTGTTTTCAAAGAGTTCAAAGGCGCCTCTTACATGAAGCGATATGAACTATTCTGCAGGAAGCTGGTCTTAGAGAGACATTATACATCGTCCGCTTTCATAACCTCAAAAAGCACGACTGGATTGCGCGGATACTTCAAGACGCCAGCCACAGACTTATCTGTTGAGAGGTTTGTAAAGGAGCTATTCGCTCGTGTACATGCAAGCATCTAGCGCCATGGCGGCAAATACTACACACAGGCTCGTTAACGGCGATGCGAGAGACCTTTCCTTTCTACCTGACGAGTCTATACATCTAGTTATCACATCTCCGCCTTACTGGAATCTGAAGCGGTATAACGACACGCCCGAGCAACTTGGCCACATAGCCGAATACGACGAATTTCTCCTGGAGATCGAAAAGGTCTGGCGTCACGCCCTTAGGGTTCTAGTGCCGGGAGGGCGGCTTGTCTGTGTCGTCGGTGATGTATGCGTATCTCGCAAGAGATTCGGTCGCCACCTTGTCTTTCCCCTTCACGCAGACATTTGTGTCATGTGCCGCAAGATGGGCTTCGACAACCTCAATCCGATCATCTGGCACAAAATATCTAATGCCTCGTACGAGGTCACAAGTGGCTCGAAATTTCTGGGGAAGCCGTATGAACCCAACGCGATAATCAAGAATGATATGGAGTTCATTCTGATGCAGCGGAAGCCCGGCGGATATAGACGGCCGACCAATGAGCAAAGAGATTCAAGCCGGATTTCAAAGGATGAATTTGACAAGTGGTTTCAGCAAATATGGACAATCCCTGGAGCTTCGACAAAAAATCATCCTGCTCCTTTCCCCGTAGAACTCGCACGACGCCTTGTCCGCATGTTTTCATTCACTGGAGATACGGTCCTTGATCCATTCTCTGGCACCGGTTCAACAATGATTGCCGCCATGCGTACGGGTAGAAACAGTATTGGCGTCGAGATTGACCCCGATTACTGCCGAACTATCGCAAAATACTTGAAGGCGGAGGCGCAAGACCTGTTTTCCACTTCGCAGCTCTACTTCGAGAAGCTAGTGGGCAAGAAGGATTTCCTTGCCGCAAGAGAGGACCGCGCTTTGTACAACGTTCATCCCGCCAAGAAGAGGTTGGAAGAATGAAGCGCTCACCAATCGCCTCCACTCGTATTGTGATCCCGTGGCGGGTCCACAAACGGTGAAGCGTAGGCGTTCGGCCACAATATAAGCAAGCACCGGGGTCCATTAGGGTCGAGTCTAGACATTTTCATTTAGCGTCTTCTCGCAGCACAGATGAACGCATATTCGGGACGAACTGGTTACTGAGGCGGGCAAGTGAAGTCGGCCAATACAGCGCTGTTGCAGGCGGTCGTTCCGAACAAATTGTCGCAGGGCCTGACGACAAGAACGAGGCGAGTGACCCAGAGAAGGAGTCGAAGCCACGGCAAGAAAGTTCATTCGGTTGCAGCATGTCGGGTTCCCCACGATCTTGTCGCCATCATTCAGGCCGCGAAAGGAATCATGGAGGCATTCATCAGCCCTTCACCGCTCTGGGTCAACACGCTTTGCCTTGCCTCAAACCACCGATGAAGAGGAGGGGCAGCAGTCCCAAATCATAAATCTGTCAATACCCAGAACCCAGCCCTATTCATTGTGCCAAACATTTCGACACAATTTAATTGCAAGGGCTGACACTAGCTTCACACTCATAACGTGTGGACAATCCCATTTCCGCGTCTTTTCCGCGCTTTCTGCGGTTAAAATACTTCACGTCATACGCTAACGTTTTGTGTCTTTTGTGCTTTTTGTGGTTAACAATCTTTTCACTCACATTCGGCGCGTTCAGCTTGCCCGCCTATGGAGGACGGTCGCGCCCTACCAGCCACAGCGGAATCGTGAACCACACAACAGTTTGCCGTTTTAGGTAGGGCTGGACCGCCGGGCCGGCCTAAACCTTCACGATCAATCGCGACGAAACAAGTTGGTTTATTATTTTCCTTCGCTTGTGAACCCCAAACCCCGCGGCGCGCCTGGCAATCGCGCCCTACCAGCACAGCGGAATCGTGAACAACACAACAGTTTGCCGTTTTAGGTAGGGCGACCGCTGGGCCGGCCTAAACCTTCACGATCAATCGCGACGAAACAAGTTGGTTTATTATTTTCCTTCGCTTGTGAACCCCAAACCCCGCGGCGCGCCTGGCAGTCGCGCCCTACCAACCACAGTAAAATCGTGAACCACACAACACTTTGCCGTTTTAGGTAGGGCTGGACCGCCGGGCCAGCCTAAACCTTAACGATCAATCGCGACGTTCCAAATCGATTTATTATTCCCCTTCGGTTGATATCCCCACAACTCCCGCGGCGCGCCTGGCAGTCGCGCCCTACCAACCACAGCAGAATCGTGCACCACACAACAACTCCCCTTTCCGCGTCCTTTCGCGCGTATCCGTGGTTAACACTTTTTCACATCATCACGCCATGCGTTTTGTGTCATTTGTGCCTTTTGTGGTTAACAATTTTCCCCCGCCGCGCGACCTCTCCTCTAATTCGGATATGTTTATCCTAATTTCCAACCCTTGGAAGTCGTTTCGTGCAAGACTTCCAAGCCTTGGAAGTTTTCCCTACACACGGCCTTCAGCGCGTCTTCGCTCTTCGAAAACGCTCTGCGTTATGCGCTATGCGCGTTGCGCTTTTCACCCTCCGCCCTCTCTTGCATCAAGTCGTTGATGCTCAGGCCGTCGAGTCCTTGTTCGATTCCGCGTTGGAGGCCGGAGATGACGCGGGCGACGGCGGGTTCGACGCTTTTTACGTCGAGACTTTTGGGGGCCTGGCCATCGCGCATTACGAGGTCGAGGATTTCTTGCACGAGAATCGAATGGGGGTCGCGTGAAAGGATGTAGCTACCGGGATCGTCGGCACGCTCTGCGAGTAATCCATTCTTGGCGAGGAGCGAGGCGAGGTCGTTCAGGAGTCGAATTGGAACGCGATGTGATTGAGCATACGCTCCCACATTCAATACCTTGATCTCTCCGCGCAATGCGCGGGCGGCATCGAGGACCATCGCTACAACAAGTGTCAGCTTGGCGCGAACACTTGCGCGGGCGGCGATGCGTTCGAGGTGATAGGTGACGTGATGCTGCAACGCAAAGGCAAACTCTGAGCCGAAGAGAATCAGCATCCAACAGACGGAGAGCCAGAGCAGGAAAATCGGGATCGCGGCGAAGCTTCCATAAACCGCGTCGTAGCGGGATAGCGCGACTTGCATCGAAATGTAGATGCGCTGCCAACCGAGCCACAGCAGCGCCGTCAGCAACGCGCTCGTCGCGGCGGCACGGCGGTTGACGTAGGTGTTCGGCATGAAAATGAACAGCAGAAAAAATGCGACCCAAATCGTGGCCAGTGGAGTGAGGGCGAGAAGCGTCCGATAGAGCATCGTCGTCTCGCTGATATGCGCCGCGACCACCTGATGTTTCAATGACGCGCTGACTGCGAAGGCGGTCATAATCAAGATCGGGACAACGACGGTAATGCTGACGTAGTTGGTGAACTTCCGCCAAATTCCGCGCGATTCCCTAACGCCCCAGATGTGGTTGAATGAAGATTCGATGCTGCTCAACACCTGGACGGCGGTAATAAACAGCACCGCCACCCCCACCCAGCCGAGTGTGCGGAAGTTGGCGTGCATGACAACGCCCATCATCGAGTTCACAAACTCCTGAAATTGGTGTGGCATGGTTTCGATCGCATCGGCGAGTCGCGCCGACGCTTCCTCCCCCTCCGCCAAAGCCCTTGAGCATCGCAAAGCCCAGGGTGAACAGCGGGACAAGGGAAACCAGCGTGGCAAAGGTGAGCGCGGCGGCGTGCATCGCAAGGTTGTCTTCGCGGAAGCCACGAACGACGAGCTGCATCACGCGCAGAAAGCGAATGATGAAACCACGGAGTCCGCTGACAGAGGTCAGCTCGTCCGTCCATGCGTCGTGCCAGAAAAAGTTTCGGGCGCGTCGCAATAATCCTGCTTCATCTTTGCTCATTTTTCCTCCGCTGCGCCGTTCTGATAGAGCGCCCATGCGGCCAGTGTCTTGGCGTCCTCAATTTCGCCCTGCCGTATCCGCGCCTTCATCTCGGTCTCCCCAAAAAACTCCACTTCCACCCGTTCGTCAGGGTCCAGTTGCCGCGAACCCTGCTCCCCTGCCTCGCCATAATAGCAGACAATCCGCTCGGATACATAGCCGGGAGTCGGATACAGATTGCCCATCCGCGTCAGGCGCTTCAGTAAAAACCCGGTCTCCTCTCGCACCTCGCGATGCGCCGCTTGCTCCGGCTCCTCACCGGAATTCAAAAGGCCCGCGACCACTTCGAGCATCTCCTTTTGGGCACCGACACGAAATTGACGTACGAAGGCGAATCGCCCGTCGGGCGTGCGCAGCAAGACACAGACGGCGCCGGGGTGTCGCACCAATTCGCGCCGGGCTGTTTGGCCGGTCTCCAGTTCAACCTGAAGCACATCCACTTGAATCAGACTGCCCGTAAAGACGGTTTCGCTCGTTAATGTTTTCTCGTTCATTGTCCCGCTCCGACATTGCGGTCGGTTCCATACACTCTATGATAGCCGTTATGCTCCGTTCTAGAAAAGAAACAGAAGCGCTCGAAGAAGCCACGCTCGCGCCGTACGCGGCGCGGAGTGCGCAGTCGCACGGCAGACGCTTCGCCGAACCCCCGCACGAACACCGCGCAGAGTTTCAGCGTGATCGCGACCGGATCCTGCACAGCCGCTGTTTTCGCCGCCTTGAATACAAGACGCAAGTCTTCATCAATGGCACGGCGGATCACTATCGCACACGACTCACCCATACGCTGGAGATGACCGCCGTCGGGCGCACACTCGCTCGTTCACTCGGCGCAAACTCCGATTTGACAGAGGCCATCGCCCTCGCCCATGACATCGGGCACAGCCCATTTGGACACGCGGGCGAAGAGGCGCTGAATGAACTGATGGCCGATCATGGCGGCTTCGATCACAATCTTCAAAGCGTCCGCTGGGTGGAAGAACTCGAATTCGCCTACCCCGGCCATCCCGGACTCAACCTCACGTGGGAAACTCGCGCGGGCCTGTATAAACACCAGGCCGCGATTCCCGGCTTTCAGGTGGACGGTCGCTCCATTGGCCCGCACCAGTACATCGAGGCACAAATCGCGGACGTGGCCGACGATATGACCTACAGCGCGCACGATGTGGACGATGGGCTCGAATCGGGCGTGCTCACGGAAAACTTGTTGCTCGAAACGGCGGCGTGGCAACGCGCGATGGAGCGCGTTCACGAACAGTTTGGAACGTTGCCGGACGCCCAGCGGATGGCCGCCGGAATTCGCGCGCTGCTGGACATGCAGGTCGAGGATGTCCTGCGGCATAGCGAAGAACAGCTCAGCAAATACAAGCCGCAATCGCCCGACGATGTAATGCGTTGTCCGCATCGGATCATCTCCTACAGCCCGATGATGCGCGAAATTATGCGGGACTTCCGCAAGTTTCTTTTCGCGAATATGTACTGGTCACCGATCGTGGACACCGCGAACCGCGAGGCCACGGCACTGATGCGTCGCCTATTTCTGTACTATGTCGCTCACCCCGAAGTAATGGGCGGAAAGGCGCAGGCGCGAATTAAAAAAGACGGCGTTTGGCGCGCGGCCTGTGACTATCTCTCCGGGATGACCGACCGCTACGCGCTGAGCGAAGTGCATAAGTTCGACTTGGATAAATCCGAATAACCCGCGCAGGCGCAAGAGAGACTGGCGCAACGCCTCAAACCAGAGTATAGAAGTCGCTCGCATTACTCTATTTTACACATGATTCGTGAAGCCATAGCCAAACTCGTCAACAACGAACCCCTCTCCCACGAGGAGGCGCATGCGACACTGCGCGAGATCATGGCAGGCGAAGCGACGCCTTCTCAAATCGCGTCCTTCATCACTGCACTGCGCATTCGTGGCGAAACGCCCGAGGTCATCGCGGGCAGTGCGAAGGCAATGCGCGAACACTTCACCGCCGTTCATCCACCCTCCGGGATCGTCGTGGACACGTGCGGCACGGGCGGTGACGGCGCAAACACCTTTAATATCTCCACAGCAGCGGCGCTCGTCGCGGCTGGCGCGGGAATCATCGTTGCAAAACACGGCAACCGCAGTGTTTCGAGCAAGAGCGGGAGCGCGGATGTTTTGGAAGCACTCGGCGTAAATATCGGTGTCGCACCGGCCGTGATGGAGGCGTGCCTGCAAAATATAGGCATCGCCTTTCTTTTCGCGCCAAGTCTGCACCCGGCGATGAAATACGCCATCGGGTCACGCCGCGAAATCGGAATTCGCACGATTTTCAATATCCTCGGCCCCCTCTCCAACCCCGCTAGTGCGCGCTACGGCGTACTCGGCGTTTATCACCGTGATCTCGTGCTCACGATGGCGCGGGCGGCAGAGGCGCTGGAGATCAAGCATCTCTTCGTTGTTCACGGCGCAGATGGACTCGACGAAATTACAACGACCACGACGACGTTCATTGCGGAAGTGACTGACGGCAGCGTCAAATCATCCGAATTCGATCCGCGTGAACACGGGATCTCCTTTGCGAAGCCCGCCGATCTTGCCGGCGGCGATCCGACATTCAACGCAAACCTGATTCACGAAATCCTTGCAGGCGAGTCTGGGGCGCGGCGCGATATCGTTTGCGTCAACGCGGCGGCGGCCATCATCGCCGGCGGCAAGGCGACGCAATTCGAAGAGGCGCTGGAGAAAGCGCGGCGCTCGATTGACAGTGGCGCGGCAAAGCAAAAACTCGATCAACTCGTCGCCGCGACGAAAGCGTGAATAACTTGAAGTCCGACGAATCGCTCTCTGACTTTTCCCAACTCACCCCGGACGTCGTTCTCACCCTCGTCGAAGCGGCGCTCGGCAGACGCTCAACGAATCTGTGCCGCCCACTCGGCAGCTACATCAACCGCGTATATGACGTGCAGATGGAAGACGGCGCCTGGGTCGTCGTGAAGTTTTACCGTCCCCACCGCTGGACACGCGCAGCGCTACAGGACGAGCAGGACTTTGTCACCGAACTCACCAACGCGGAAATACCCGTGATTGCGCCCCTCGCCGATTCGGCCGGGAAAACGCTGCACGAGCAAAACGGAATGTTCTATGCGGTCTATCCGAAAAAAGGCGGACGCCCCTTGGAAGAACCGGATTCGGAACAGTGGCTGGAACTCGGACGACTCTTGGCGCGTATGCACATCGTCGGCTCACAGCGGCCGGCGCAGCATCGAATCACACTCACCCCGCAACGCGCGACAGAGAAGCAGCTCTCGTTAATTTTGCAAAGCGACTTTCCATCGCTCGGCGTTCGTCGCGAATACGAGCAAATCGTTCGCGAAATTATTGAGCACATTTCACCGCTCTTCGAAAACCTATCGCCCATCCGTATTCACGGTGACTGCCACTGCGCAAACATTCTCGGACGGCCGGGCGAACCGTTCTTCATTATTGATTTCGATGACATGGCCATGGGGCCGCCGGTTCAAGACCTATGGATGGTTCTGCCCAATCATCTCAAACATTCCCGCACAGAACTTGATCGTCTGCTCGAAGGCTATGAAACCTTCCGCGATTTCGACTATTCCACGCTCCGCCTGATCGAACCCCTACGCGCAATGCGAATGATACACTTTACCGCTTGGTGCGCCCGCCAACGCGCCGACGGCGGATTCGCCCGCATCGCACCTGACTGGGGAACCACCTCCTTCTGGCGTCAGGAATCTGCGGGCCTCCAGCGCCAGTTACAGGAAATCAACGACGCCACCGGGCACACCGCTTGACCCCAAGGGCAAGGCGGCTAAATCGCGGCGGCTCCACTTGGCAAACAGGCACGAATTCGCTCCACTCCTACGACCATTGCCGACGCATACAGGAGCGCATCTGCCTATTTCCGATGCATTATTTGCGCATCATTTGCCGCAAAAGCTTTCGGGCTTCTCTGAGGCTCGGCAGTTGGGCGACTCGCTTTATTTCAATTGAAAGCGCGTCACAGGGAGGATGCAGGAGCATTTCAAGCCACGGTGTTTTTACGTTTATTTGAGCAGGCCGCACGCTGTGTCTCGCCAATTCGGTGAAAAGAAATCCCGGCACCCGTTCCCAGGAATCCTCTACTGTCGCGCCCACCTCATAAAGTTTTGTACACAGAATAAAGCCCGACTCCGCCTCCACAGCGAGAAGGAGAAATGAAAGTATCGGCGCTCCCCCGTTTGGATTTTCGTACAACATTCCGGATGGGAAGGCATCCACTTCGATAATCAAGCTGCACTGTTCCTCCGCCTTCAGTTTTTCCATCACCTCGCCATCAATGATCAGTCGCAGGTTTCTTGGCGCTGCGGGGAAGTTGTGATTCGCTTTTTTCATAAACGCTGCCTTTCACAATTCAGCTTGTCACTTGAACATCCAGCAACGCAATAGAGTTGTCACCGCCTCGATCAAGGGCGCTGGGTTTATCGTGAATGTTCCCGTGCGTACGCCGGACGCGCTCTACCCGTAACCGGATTTCTTGCGATAGCGGCAAAATGCCGCTATCATCGAACTCACGAACGGGTTAATTCTTTAAGGAACATTTTTATGGGCGATAACGGCAAACAACACTGGATTGGATTCGATTTGGGCGGGACGAAGATGCTTTGCGTCCTGTTCGATCACAAATTCAACGTGGTCGCGAGCCTGCGCAAAAAGACCAAGGCGGATGAGGGCGCTCCGGATGGCGTGGAGCGAATGATTGATATGATCGAGCGTGTCTTGGAAGAGGGCCACCTCGACCGGGCGAACCTCGGCGGTATCGGATTCGGCTGCCCCGGCCCGCTCGACCTTGATAACGGAATCGTCCTCGAAGCACCCAATCTCGGGTGGAAGAATGTGGAGCTGAAAAACATTCTTCAAAAGAAATTCAAGACCCCGGTGACGGTGGCGAATGATGTGGATGCGGGGACATACGGCGAATACTGCTTCGGCGCGGCGCAAAAGGCGCGATGCGTCGTCGGCGTCTTCCCCGGCACGGGGATCGGTGGCGGCTGCGTCTATGAAGGGCGCCTGCTTCGTGGAAAGACCGGATCGTGTATGGAGATCGGACACACGATGGCGACAAGCAATGGACGGTTATGCGGGTGCGGCCGGCGCGGCTGTCTGGAAACCGTTGCGAGCCGTCTCGCTATTGCTGCTGAGTGTGCGATGGCGGTCTATCGCGGAGAAGCACCAGTCTTGCAACGACTCGCGGGCACAGACATTTCAAAAATTCGCAGCGGCGTTCTCGCAGAAGCGATCAAGGGTGGAGACAAGGTGGTGGAGAAACTCGTACGTCACGCGGCGAAGCATCTCGGATTCGGCGTGGGCAACGTGATCAACCTAATGGACCCGGATGTCGTTGTGCTTGGCGGCGGACTCGTCGAGGCAATGGAGGAGATCATCCTCGAAGAAGTCCGCGAAGCGGTGAGCAAGCGCGCAATGACAGCCTTTGTAAAATCCGTGAACATTCTCCCAGCGAAACTGGGCGATATGGCGACCGCAATGGGCGCGGCAGCTCTTGTGGCAAAGGGCGACGACAAGAAGTAGCAAAACCATGAGCGACAGCGGACCAGCCTCTCCCCCCCTTCCCTCAGCGCCGCGAACAGTCGTGGTGATTGACGTCGGTTCGACGGCGATTCGAATGGAAATCGCCGAGCTGAGTCAGGAGCACGGCGTACGCACGCTGGAAACGCTTCGCCAACCGACGCACTTGGGCAAAGACACGTTCACAATGGGGCGGATTCAGCAGACGACAATTGAGGAATGCGTCCACACACTCAAGGGCTATCGTCGCGTGATGGAGGAATACGGGGTCACCGAGGAGGAACAAACCCGGGCCGTGGCAACCAGCTCCGTGCGCGAGGCGACAAATCGCGAGACCTTCCTCGACCGCATCTATATGGCGACAAACATCAATGTCCAAATCATTGATGAAGCGGAAGAAACCCGCCTCACTTACATGGCCGTGCAGGACGTATTGAAACACGAGTCCGATCTGAAGCACGAGGATGTCCTCGTTGTTGAAGTGGGCGGCGGAGATACCGGCGTGCTGCTGGTTCAGGATGGCTACGTCACGTATTCCGACATCTTTCGCCTCGGCACACTGCGCATGCGCGAGACGCTTGGGATGCAACGCTTCTCACCGCAGCGTGCACTGATGATGCTGCTGAAACAAATTCAGCTCTCCGTGGATCAAATCCGCCGCAACGTCCCGGCACCGCGCGTCCCCTACCTCATCGCTCTCTCCGGCGACATGCGCTTTGCGATGAGTCAGCTTGTACCGGATTGGAAACAGCGTCGAATTGCGCGCGTGGACCCGAAGGTATTCGCCACCTTTGCACGCAAAGTGGCCGGACAATCGCCGGATGAACTGGTACGCGCGTTTCGCATCAGTTATCCCGACGCGGAAGCGCTTGGCCCCGCCCTCCTCGCCTTCTCCCAACTTGCGCGAGAATTCAATGTCGCCGAAATCGTTGTTCCCAAAACCAGTCTGCGCCACGGTCTCTTGCAGGAGGCGATGACGGACGGTGTATGGACGACGGAGTTCAGGGCGCAGGTCGAGCACTCAGCGGTGGCGCTCGGCGCAAAATATGCGTTCGACGAAAAACACGCGCGGCACGTCGCCAACCTCGCCATTCGCCTCTATCGCGAAATGCAAAGCGAACACATGCTCTCGCCCCGCTACGAAGTGACCTTGCGAATGGCTGGATTGCTCCACGAAATCGGACTCTTTGTGAATAGCCGCAGCTATCACAAACATTCGATGTACCTGATTATGAACAGCGATCTCTTCGGCTTGTCCCACGCGGATATGGTGATGATCGCGATGGTCGCGCGTTACCATCGCCGCGCATCGCCGCAGGCCTATCACGAAGGATTCATTGCAATGAGCCGCGACGCGCGCCTCGCCATCAGCAAACTCGCCGCCATCCTTCGCGTCGCGGATGCGCTCGATCAAAACCGAATGCAACAGGTACGCGACCTGCGATTCACGCGTGAGGGCAACGAGTTTGTGATTTGGATTCGCGATGTGGAAGACCTGACATTGGAGCGCCTCGCCCTAAAGGAAAAGGGGACATTTTTCGAAGATATCTTCGGACTCAAAGTTGTATTTCGTTCGGAAAACACCTCTGAAGGAGTCGCCGCCGATGTCTAAAAAAACACGCGCTCCAGCCCCTGCCTCCGTCCACGCCGATGCGCGTTACTTCAACCGCGAGCTTAGCTGGCTCGCCTTCAATGAACGGGTGCTGGAAGAGGCGTTGGACACGAACAACCCTCTGTTGGAGCGGCTCAAATTCATCGCGATTGTCTCATCCAACTTGGATGAATTTTTTATGGTGCGCGTCGGGGGCCTGCAAATTTTGCGTGACGATCCACGCGATGACCGTGAAATCGTTGATCCGCCGCCGGAAAAACAGCTCTCCGAAATCAGCCGCCGCGCCCATGCGATGGTCGCGGCACAGTACAAATGTTTTCTTGATGAACTGACACCGCAGCTCCGCGATGCAGGTATTCATCGATTAGATGTGGACGATCTGACGACCAATCTCTACGAGCACGTAGAAACGTTCTTTGAGCACGAACTGTGCCCGGTGCTTAGCCCTCTCGCCCTGAATAATACGAAGGAACCGCCGCTATTGCCGGGGCTGGCCATGCATTTGGCCGTGCGTATGAACCCGGTGGAAGGGAAAAAGGGGGCACGCATTGCCGTGGTCACGCTGCCGCGCAAACTCGGACGGTTTATCACGTTGCCGATCGAAGTGGGTCATAACTATGTCCCGGTTGAAGACGTCGTCCGTCTGTTCATTGATCGCCTTTTCCCCGGTGAAATCATTCAAGAGTGCGTTCCGTTCCGCATCACGCGCAACGCCGGGATGAGTGTTCGCGAGGATCCGACCTCTGATTTGCTCGCTGAAATGAAAAGCGTTCTTTCGAAGCGAAAAAACAGCGCGTGTGTACGCTTGGAAACATCCGACGAAATTTCCAAAACCCTCCTCGCCTTCCTTCAAAAACTCGTAGGCGTGGACGATGCACACACCTATTTGACAAACGGCCCGCTTGATCTCGCGGCCTATTTCAATTTTGCGCGAATGACCGGCTTCGATTCGCTTCGCGAAAAATCATGGCCCCCGCAACCCTTACCGGGAGCGCGTCCGAAAGAGTCCATGTTCGACACCATTCGGCGCGGAGACATCGTCCTTTATCATCCGTATCAAAGTTTTGATCCGATTGTACGGCTCTTGGAAGAAGCGGCGGAGGACCCCGACGTTCTGGCGATCAAACAAATTCTGTACCGCACGAGCGAAAACAGCCCGGTTGTCAAAGCCCTTGCCCGCGCGGCGAATCGCGATAAACACGTCACCGCGCTGGTCGAGGTAAAGGCGCGTTTCGACGAAGCGCGCAACATCGGTTGGGCCGAGGCACTGGAGCAAACAGGCGTACAAATCATCTACGGATTGAAGCGATTAAAAACGCATGCCAAGATTTGTATCATCGTTCGGAGAGAGCCGGGCGGCATCCGCCGCTACGTCCATTTCGGCACCGGCAACTACAACGAAATCACCGCGCGGCTTTACACCGACGTGAGTTTTATGACGTGTCAGGACGACTACGGCGCGGATGCGACGGCATTCTTCAATATGATCACCGGTTATGCGCAGCCGATGGGCTTCCGTCGAATTGAAGCGGCGCCGCTCCGGACTACGTCGGCGCATTCTGGAGCTAATCGAAGGCGAAACACAGCGGCAGCAACAGGGGCAAAGGGGCCAGATCATGGCCAAGATGAATTCGCTGGTGGATCGTGAAGTGATTGACGCCTTGTATCGCGCCTCGCAGGCGGGGGTAAAAGTTCAGTTGAACGTCCGCGGGATTTGCTGTCTGCGTCCCGGCGTTCCGGGATTGAGCGAAAACATCAGCGTGTTGAGCGTCGTGGACCGGTTTTTGGAACACGCCCGGATTTTTTACTTCCGACAGGGCGGCGACCCCATGGTCTTCATTTCCAGCGCCGACTGGATGCCGCGCAACCTTGATCGTCGCGTGGAACTCCTCGTTCCCGTGGACGATCCGGCGTGCAAAGACCGGCTGATTGATATTTTGAAGACTTGTTTTGAAGACGAGCTAAAGGCTCGCCTCCTCTGTCCGGACGGCACATACAGCCGGCACCCGAAGATGGCCGACCCGAAGGCGAACCGCTCCCAGTCCGAATTTTACACGCAGGCGGTTATGCTTGCGAAACGAGGCGCACCGACGACAGAGGTTGTTTTTGAACCGCAACGTCCCCTGCATACGGCCTAATCCTTGCGTGGTGACGCATCACAACAACCTCGTGCTTGAACCGCGACGTTCAAAGCGCGTACCATTCCACATGCTGAAGGAGAATAGATTATGATGAGGTATTTGCTGGCGCTCACTCTTGCGCTGGGAATTGGTTGCGCGGCATTCGCTCAGGACGACGAAATTGCAGAAGCGGTTACGGAAGCCGAGGTTCTTGCCGACACGGCGGCGGACGAGGCGGTTATAGCCGACCCGGCGCCCGTCGAGGTCGTTTCGGAAGAAATAGACGAACTCATCCCCGACGATGCCACCATCCACGCCGAAACAGAGGCGGCAACCGACGCGACTGAAGCGGTTGCGGAAGAATTGACAGAGGCAGAAAACGCGGTGGAAGATGCGGATGAGATCGCGGCCGATGAAGCAGCAGCGGAAGAAGCTGCGGTGGACGAGGCCGCCGATACGGAAGCCGTTGCAGAAACATCCGCAGCCGCTGAACCTGAATCAACTGAAGCAGTTAAAACAGAACAAGAACAAGCGGAGAAACTACCCATGGTCACGTTGAAAACATCACAGGGCGACATTACAATTGAACTGTATCCGGACAAAGCGCCCGATACGGTGGCAAACTTTTTGGAATACGTCTCGAGCGGTTTCTACAACGGCACAATTTTCCACCGCGTGATTGATGGATTTATGATTCAGGGCGGTGGCTTCACCGAAAATATGCAGCAGAAGCCGACCCGCCGCCCAGTGAAGAACGAAGCAGCAAATGACTTGAAGAATGAGCGAGGCACCCTTGCGATGGCGCGTACCGGGGACCCGCACAGCGCGACAGCGCAGTTCTTCATTAATGTGAAAGACAACGACTTTTTAAACTACACCTCTTCCGATCAGCGCGGCTTCGGCTACTGCGTGTTCGGCAAGGTCGTGGCGGGAATGGATGCCGTGGACAAGATCAAAGGCGTCCGCACCTCCACCCAGGGCTATTTTGAAAACGTTCCGGTTGAGCCAGTGGTAATTATCGAAGCGACAGAAGCTACCGAATAACTCAACCCGGCCGGAACGTCATTCGCTTGCTATATGGTCGAACCGGCTTCATCTGACGTAAATACACAGAAGTCCCTGCCCGGCGCGCCCGGGCAGGGCTTCAAGATTGGTGAATACACCGTAATTAACACCCTCGGGCACGGCTCGATGGCGACGGTGTATCTCGCCCGTGATCCAGGTGGTCACGAGGTGGCGATCAAGGTCTTCCAAGAAGGCCCCGGCGTTTCTCCGACAATGTTGGAGCGCTTCAAGCGCGAGGCCGAAGCGTCAAAAACCCTGCGCCGCCACCCCAACATTATGAAGGTGTACGACACCGGGCAGGAAGGGGTTTATCACTACATTGTGATGGAGCCTGTCCGAAATAGTCGGACGCTCGAAGACCTGATGGAGACGCAACCGCTCTCCATCCAGGAACTGCTCAACATTGGAATTAAAATTGCGCGTGCGCTTCACTACGCGCACACCCGCAACATCGTACACCGCGATGTGAAGCCATCAAATATCATGATGGACGAGTTCGGCGAGCCGCTGCTAACCGACTTCGGCGTTGCGGAACTCGTTGATTGGCCATCGTGCACCATCTCTGGTGCGCTGACCGGCACACCTTTATATATGTCGCCCGAACAGGCGCGGGGCGACGATGTGGGGCCGACCAGCGATATTTATTCTCTCGGCGTCGTGCTCTACGAAGCGACCACCGGGATGCTGCCCTACTCCACACAGCATTCCGCGCCGGTGAAACAGGTGTTGGAGGCGGTGAAGACAGAGATGCCGCGGCGGATGCGGCGTTACCGCAGAAACATTTCGCTCGATATCGAGGCGGTGATTCTCAAGGCAATTGAGAAACAGAAGGGCCGCCGCTATCAGGATGCGGAATCATTTGCGACCGATCTTGAACGCGCACGAGACGGGCGGCGGGTTTCGGCGCGGCTCGCCACACGCGCGGAACGACTGGTTGATCTGGCCCGCCGCTACGATCAATTTTTTGTCGCGGCGGCGGTGATGCTCATTATGACCACCGGAGGCGGCTACTATCTCCGCAAACAGGTTTTCGCCGCGCGTTACGACAACCTCGTGAGCATGGCACATCTTCGGAATCTCGTGTTGCGCGGCACGGCAGCGCCGGGCAGCCCGGCGGCACAGGAGCAACCGGCCGCATGGAACGAGCTTCGTTTGGCGCGCCGCGACATGAACGCCTCGCGATGGGCGCAGGCTCGCGACGGATTCAATTCCGCCATCGCGCTCGCCCAGTCGGTCGGCGACGCGCGCACTGCGTCGCTCGCCGCGCTTGATCGGGCGCGTTGCGAAACCATGCTGGGCAAGGTCGAGGAGTCGCTGGCGTCCTACCACGACGTCATTGCCAATTCCGACACCCCGCCCACCGTCGCCGACATCGCCCAGCTTGAGGCCGTACAACTCGCCCTGCTCCACGATTCGCAAAGTGACGCGATCAGCTTTCTAAACCTGAAACCATTGCCCACCGAGGGCCCGTGCGCGACGCGATTCGATGCCTCGCGGGCGAAATTTCGGTTCAGACTTTTCTCAACCGCCTGCCCTCGATGCCAGCCCGCCTTCAAAATGATTTTCACTTTGCCATCGCAGTTCGCTACCGGATGGACGGCAAGGCGTCGGAATCCACGGCGCATCTGCGCCGGGTACTGCAACATTCCGCGCCAGCCTCCGAATGGCCCGCCCCATTTGCCCGCGCGCTCCTGGAACAAAAACGGAACTGAAGGAATGCAAAAAATTGATCGCCAGTTGAACGTGAAAACCTCGAATGCGAAATCCGGACGCATTCTTGTCCGGATACTCGTGCCGATGTTCACCATCGGCGCCATCGTCGCGGCGCTCCTTTTTGCAATGCTCCAGGTGAGAAATACCATTGTCTGCTCGGAAAATCTCCGAACGATTTATCGTGCGCTTGAGCTGTACGAAATGGAACGGGGCGCGCTTCCCAATCTCGCGTATTTCCCGGATGAACCGACGGAGGACAACGACAGCCTGCGGGTTGTTCTTGAGCCGTATGGCTTGGGCAGCGACCGCTGCATCTGCCCCGCCGCGCATCCGATTCAGATCAATGAGGGACTGACCTATCTGTGGAACCCCGCGCTGAACGGTCGGCGGATACCGCGCGAGGGCGAATCCGTATGGATGGTGGTAGATATGAATGCGCTGTCGAGCGATGTGTCCGCGCCGCATCTGGGACGTTACAACACCCTATTTTCGGACGGTTCGGTCAAGCGCATCCACGATCCGCGCAACGAGTTGCCGGGGCTGTAATCCTACTACTCTGACGGGCGACGATTAGCTAATCGTCGCACGCGTAGTCTTGATCAGTGCCTTCCACAAATCTTCCGGCGTCTCCGCCTTGAAAAGAGCATCGCGCGATTCTTCCTCGCGAAAACTTTTTGTCAGGCCGGAAAGCAACCGCAGATAGAACGCGCTTGCCGCCGTCGGAATCACCATGAAAAAAATCAGGCGGGACAGCGTCTTATTATCGCCAAAGCGAACGCCTTTGCGGCTCACACCGAGCGCCAGAGTTAATCCGCCACCTTCAACACCGCGAACGTGAGGAAACGCAAGGCCCTGATCCACCCCCGTACTCGTTATCGCCTCACGCTTGAGCGCTTCTTCTGTCAGAAGAGCGGCGTTATCAACGAAGCCTTCCGACTCCATCCGTCCACTCAACTCGGCGATCACTTCCTCCATTTCCGCCCCGGCGAGGTGTGGGATCATCAATTGTGGCGAGGAAAAACGGGCAAGCCCCACCTGGGCCGGTTCGCTGCGCAAGCGCTGCTTGCTCAGACGGCGCGGAGCCGTTCCCTGGTAGAACAAAAAGCGGGCGCAACTTGGGCAGTGGTACAACTTATCCGCAGCGTGCACAGCGTGAACCTGACTGACAGGAATCGCCATTCCGCACGCAGAACAAACACCGTTTGCAATAGGGACAATGGCAAGACCGCCCTTGTTGTGCAGGCGTACGAAGTGGGTCTGAACTTCAATCGGCAACTCTTTCTCGAGCGTTTGGATCGAAGTTTCAAGGGAACTCAAACGAGCGCCAGCGGCGGAAACCTGCTGCTGGTCGCGAGCGAAGATCAAGTCCTGCAACTGAATGAGCTGGTTAATCCAGCGTTGCATTTTGCCACGCGTGCCGGTGGAAGAGTCGGTTGAATCGCTTTCTGTCATAGATAATGGCCTCGGGGTGATGTACGACAATTCGGTTTTGTTATAGCACGCCTTTCGCGACATGCAAGAGGTTCAATTTATTTTTCAAAGAGGGGTTGACCACACCGGCCTATGCCGTAATTATCCCCCGCTTGTGAAGGAAAAGGCATGAACCCAAAGCGGGTATTATCCAAAGAGACAATCATTCTCAATCTGGCCGCGACGAGCAAGGAAGCGCTCATCGAGGAATTGGTTGATGTGTTGGTGCAAACAGGCCGCGTCAAGGACCGCAAGGTCGCGCTCAAGGCAGTTCTTGAGCGCGAACGAAAAATGTCCACCGGTCTCCAGAACGGGATCGCGATCCCGCACGGCAAGACCGACACCGTGGAAAGTCTTGTCGCCGCGCTCGGCATCAAACGCGAGGGAATTGATTTCGAATCACTCGACGGCCAGCCCTGCCAAATTTTTCTGATGACGCTCTCCCCCGCAAGCCGGACGGGGCCGCACATTCAATTTTTGGCCGACATCAGCCGCACCCTCCACGACGCAGCGATCCGCCAACAAGTGCTGGACGCCACCAGCGAAGAAACTGTCGTGGATATCCTTTGCCGCGATAACACCGCGCCCCCGGCCGCGAATTAATCCGCAAAGCGTGGAATACCTCCGCGAATGTTCGCGAACTGGCGCGCATTATTAAATCGTCGCGATAAATAAATGGGGAGAAAATTGTTCCGCGCCCTTCCGCGTATTTCCGCGGTTAAAAAATTTCGGGCAGATCGGGAAAGAAAAAAGGGTGGTGGCCAGACTCGGAATCGAACCGAGGACACCAGCATTTTCAGTGCTGTGCTCTACCAACTGAGCTATCTGGCCCCAAAAGAAAAGCCGATAGTACGAGAATGCGTGTTGATGTCAACTGGGAGCATCCGCGCACCTCAATTTTATGACTCAATAAGCATACATGCGCTGAGTCACTCAAACTTCCAAGGATTGGAAGCCCGGTCAGGCGGACTCTCCAGGGGTTGGAAGTTCCTCGGGGGCATTAAGTCCAAGGAGGCCTTCCACTTCTGATTGAACGGACTCAAGTTCGGTCAATTTAATGTCCGGATCGGGAATGGTGAAGACTTCACCGGTCTTTTTGTGTTCGTAAATCCGAATTTTCACCCCGTCCTCACGGGTCTGAACATCCTTCTCCACAAGAATCCGCTTTCGCTCCAGCATTACGGCAAGAATATAAATGGCGTTGATCCGGGAAAAATCCTCCTTGGCCATGTACTGGCGCAGCAGCATTTCAGCCGTCTCTTTTTTCAGCGGTTCCGCGGTCGGTGGCGGAGGGGCGTGGTAGGTCGTCTTCCAAAAACTTGCAACGCCATCCTTGGACGACGAGGCCCAGCCGGATTCGGAGTAGTCCCGGCGCTCATAGCCGGTCTCGCCGCGAATCAAACATGAAATCAGCGACTGTCCATCGCTGAACGGCTCGCCCGTCGCGGCGCAAACGGAACCCAGCGCCTTAATTTCCCATTCTTGTGCCATCGCAATAATTCCTATTTGGATTCAATTCCACTCGTAATTTTGGGGCAGATAATCCAACAGCGCCCGCCAGCGATTATCGCCATTATTCAAAAACGGCCACAGCCCTTTCACAATGTTTCGGTTCAAAATAATCGGATCCATGTCACGAACGCGCCATGCGCCATCACGAATCTCTTCATCCAACTGGCCTTCCGACCACCCTGCGTAGCCACGGAACGCGAAAATGGAGAACTCGCCCTTTTTCGCATAGACTTCGAGCGTGTCAATTGAGGAAACCAAATCGGGAAGACCCACCGGCCCTTCTGGCATCTGCTTGATCATCATTACAGAAAGTTGATCGCGATTCACTGGGCCACCGGCAAGCACTTGGATGCGGTCAAAAATCGGACGACGGTCGCTTTGATCCCCAATCACTTCGTTCAGCGATTCATCTGTTGGACGATTCAGCACAAATCCCAATGCGCCCTGATCGTCGTGGTGCATCAGATAAATAATCGTCTGAAAAAAGTTGGGGTCCATCAGCTTTGGCGTCGCCACGAGCAAATGGCCCGCGAGTGAAGGCCATTTAGATTTCACTGCGCGCCCTCCGCGCTCTTCGCAGCGGCTTCCGCAGGATAGCGCTCGTTCAACTCGCGCCGCGCCTGAGCAGCAGCCGCTGCGTCGCCGCTTTTATCAAACATCCGCGCCGCCGCCTCCAACGCCTCGGGCGCGAGTGAAGGATCGTCGTACAAAATCGCCACAGCAAGATATTGCCGCGCGGCATCGGCCCAATTTCCCTGCCCTTCTGCGACGCGACCAAGACCAAAATAACTGCGTGCGCGGATTTCTGCGCTCTCCGGCGCCGCCGCCTGCTCCGCCGACTGCTCGAATGCTGTTTGCGCGTCAGTCCAATTCTTTTTCGACAGCGCCCACTCCCCCCAACGCCACGCCGCTTCCAAGCCTTCCGTCGTCTTGGCGTCCATCGTCGCCGATTTCTTTAAAAGATGCGCCGGCTTTATCCGCCTGATTAAGCTCCAGTTGTGCGCGCCCCGCGAGATACCAGGCAATCTGCGTCCAGCCCGGACTGATTTTTTGCTCCGCCAAGGCGGTCGCCGTGGAAACAGTGGCGGTGTAATTCGAGTGCTCCAAATTCCAGCGCGCGGCCCAGTCCAGCAACTGCACGGGAATTTCCGCCTCCGCCCCATCGGCAACGAGCTGGTTCAACGCCTCGACTGCCTCATCGGGGCGATCCTGGCGCTGCAAAACGCCGACACGCCGGAATTGAATACGACGCGACAGCGCTGGGTCCGGATTTTTGCGCAGGGCTTGAATGTAATGTAACTCCGCCTCGGCAAAATTTTGGTTCTGCTCCAACAAACTGCCGTATTGCACATGCGCCTCGGCGGCGACCGGACTGTCCGGAAAATCCCGCAACAACAATGCAAAGGTCTCTTCGGCATCTTCGGTTTGATCCAGTGCAAGCTCCGCCTGGGCCTTTCCAAACAACGCCTGATCGCGGGAGGCATAGTTCGGATAGTCATTCAATAGGTGCGCCCAGTCCGTCAATGCCTCCTCGCTTTCCTTGATCTGAGCGCGGGAAACTGCGGACGCAAAAAGCGCATCGGGAGCGAGGGTGCTCTTCGGCGCAACAGCCACAAGGGCGCGATAGCGTTCCGATGCATCGGCCCATGCGCCTGCTTCCTGACGCAAACGCGCGGCGCGAAACCGCGCAGCTATCGCGCGATCGGCATCCCCCTTCGCATCCACGATTTCGCCATACAACTGAACCGCCTCATCGGAGCGTCCGGTTTCGCGCGCGCTCTCCGCGCGGATCCACAGGAGATCGCGGCTGATCTCGCCATTCGATTTGGCCGCGCTCGCGCGAGCGTAGGCGTTCGAGAAATCGCCTTCCTGAAAGAGCAACAGCGCGAGTTCATACGCGGCGGGATCCGCCTCCGGGGCATTGGCGTATTTCTTCAGCAACTGTTCATACGCAGCCCGCGCTTCTTTCTTTTTATCCGTCAGCCGTTGCGCATTTGCATCGAGATACAGCCATGCAGCCTCATTGCCGGACGGCGCGTGGCGGACCTGTTCCAGCGCCTCCGCAAACCGATTCGCTTTCAGAAACGCCCACGCAGCCGGGAGTCGCGCCGAGTTCGGCGCGGAGTCGTCGGCGGACTGACTGAAGAGGCGGGCATAAGCGTCGGCGCTGGCCGCGTAATCTTTGTTGCGATAGGTGTAGTCCCCAAGCAGGCGCAGGGCCTGTTGCGCAGCGGTCGGGAGTGCGCCCTGATTCGCCGCCTCTTCGAGAAGCTTAACGATCTCCGCTTGTTTGCCGTTGGTCGCAATCAACGAAGCGGCAAGTTCGATTCGGCCCAAATACGCATACGCATTGTCGGGCGTCGTCTTGATGAGTTGCCGATATGCAGCGGCAGCGTCTTTGTCCTTCCCAAGCTGATGCGCGGCATAACCGAGATAGTACAACGTGGATGCGGTCACATCGTCGGGCAAATCTTTCGCAGTCGAGAGGTCACTGAGCAGGGCAAACGCCTCTTCGGGGTTGCCGGCATTGATTGCGCCCTCCGCCAAACGAAAGTTGGCGCGCAGCGCATACACTGATTGAGGAAACTTTTGCCGCGTCGCGCGGTATGCTTCGATCGCGGCATCCAACTGACCCTGTAGCCGGCGCGCCTCGCCGATTCGATAACTCGCCGCATCCGCGCCGGGCGCATCGGGCGTATCGGCGAGTGCGCGATATTCACGGACTGCGAGGTCGTAGAGGCCGCGCGCAAACAGGCCGTCGGCAAATTGAAGTTGATCCGCAGGCTCCACCGCGTGGGCGGAACAAACGCCCAACGATAAGAACGCGCAAACGGCAAACACTCGTTTCAGCAACTCCACAGCGGCCTCCCCGCTCATCCCTCGGGGACACCGGTGGCAAATGAGATATTCCAAATGTCGGACTGGCGGCAAAGGTCCAACACGCCAATGACGTGTTCATAAGCCGTCGCCTTATCGGCGCGAATCAGCACCGGTTGACCGGGAAACAATTCAGCCAGACGCGAGAGCATACTGCCCAGCCCATCGGAGTCCAGAGTCCGCCCGTTCACAACCACGTCGCCGCTCGATAAAATGTTGATGATGATTTCACCGGGCAGGCGCCGGGGCGCTTCGCCGGTTTTTGCGGTCGGCAGCGTGATGTCAATCTCCGCCTCCCATTGGGCGAAAATCTGGCTGGTGACGAAGAAACAGAGCAATAGAAAGACGACGTCAATCATTGGCGTCATCTGAAAGCCCAGCGGCTCTGATTTGGCACGCGTCCGAAAGTTCACCGCGCGTCCTTGCTCATGAGGGTGATCATTTCAGCCGTATTCTGTTCCAAATCGGAAATCAAGCGCGACGCGCGTCCGCGAAAATATGCGTAGGCGATCATGGCCGGAATCGCGACGATCAATCCCGCAACGGTGGTAATCAACGCCTGTGAAACGCCACCCGCGAGCAGCATCGGCTTCGCCTTTGCCAGATCAAGCGCGACGGCGTTGAAGGCCTTGAGCATTCCCATCACGGTGCCGAGCAGCCCGATCATCGGTGCGATGACGCCGATATCCATCAGATACTGCGTCTGGTTTTGAATGATCGTCGCCTGCCGACCGCCTTCGCCCTCAACAATTTCACGCAACAATCCGACATCCGGCTGCGGTGTGCGCAACACATAATTCAGCGCCGAATCGAGAATCACGGCAACAGCCGACCCGTTATTGCGACACGCTGTTTGCGCTTCCACAAGGCGGCCCTCCCGCAGCAGGCCCCGCACAGTGTCCACGAGATTTTCCGGGATGATTTGCCCGCGCCGCAACACGAGCAGGAAGTACAAAATCAGCGCCAGCCCCGCCACCGACATGGCCGCCAGCACATACATCAGCCAGCCACCGGTCTCAATGATCTGTTGCATCGTCATGGACTGAGGCTCTGCCGAGGCCACTGCCGCATCCGTTGCTTCTTGGGCGAACGCCGCGCCTGCGGTAAGGCACGTGACCGCAATCGCCATAATTTTGCCGCTCAATTTCATAATACTCTCCCTCAAATCAGGTGCGTCTGCTCGAAATTAACTCCCGGTACTGAATAAAGTAAAGCAAACCGGACGCCAGCGTGACCAGCGCAACCGCAAGGGAAAGTCCCTGCGCGACGTAGGAAAAAACGAAATCATAGTCCGCGAGAAGCTTGGGATCGGCCCCGCGCAAGAGATCGTAGCGAACGGCCATTCCGAGAAGAAGCGCGACGATCACGACAATCTGCCAAACCGTCTTGTGCTTCCCCCACTTCCCCGCTGGAATGATGTTTCCGTGCGTCGCCGCGAGCAATCGAAGGCCGGTGACCAGAAATTCGCGCGCGATGATGATGACGACGATCCACGCAGGCACAAGCGACAGGGTCAGCGAACCGCGATGAATTTGCAGTTCGACAAAACTGACAAACGCCGCGCAGACTAACACCTTGTCCGTCAACGGATCCATCAAACGTCCGAAGGAAGAAATAATTTTGTGTTTGCGGGCGAGGTAGCCGTCCAGAAAGTCCGTGATTCCCGCAATCGCAAACACCAAAACGGCGGCGCTATACATATACGGTCTTTGCAGCGACAACAGGACCATCAGCACGATGGCAAGTCCGAGGCGGCTCATCGTTAAAATATTGGGCACATTCATCGTGTCTCTCCAGAGGAAGCGGGCAGAGGCAAATAGGGGTCCGACGGTTCCTGCACAACAGCAGGCACACCTTTTCGCAGGACGGGCGAATGCGGGTCATTGTCGGCACGCTGCGCCTCGCGCGCACACCGGCTCACACCGACAACAAGCAGCCAGCAAACAAGAATCAACCCCAGCACAACGGCAGCCCGTTTGAGGTTCGCGGGGGACAGCACGGTCAGGGCCGCAGCAAGAGAACGGCGCGGCGCATCAGCAGGAGCGCCGGGTTCAGAGGTTTCTTGTTCCACACGCGGCGGCTCGGCGGTTTTGGCGCGTGCGCTCGTATCACGCGAACGTGCGCCGGGTTGGTGCAACTGGTCATATTCCTCCACCAGCGGCCCGGCTTCGAGTCCAAGGAAATCCGCATACATTCGAATAAAGCCGCGGGCATAGGTCGGCGCGGGCATCTTCGAGTAATCATCGCGTTCCATCATCTCAAGGTGCTGCAATTTTATGCGAGTGCGCACTGCGGCCTGAGGCAGGGAAATGCGCTTGCGTTCCCGCGCTGACTTGAACACCTGTCCCATCGTCTCCATAAATAATTATTCCTCGCTGGCCCTTGCCGAATTTTCCGGCACATCACCATCAAGGTCTATGAGAATTTCGCGCGGGTCTGCACCTTGCGCAGGGCCGACAACTCCCTTCTCCTCCAGCATGTCCATGATTCGCGCAGCGCGCGTGTAGCCGATTCGCAGGCGGCGCTGGAGCGAAGAGGTCGAGGCGCGGCGGGTCTGACGAATAATTTCCAGCGCCTGCTGGAGCATCTCGTCGTCCTCTTCCAACTCGGGCAGGTCCACTTGCTTGCCTTCGATCTTGTCTTTGATCGCGGTCTCGTATTGGGGCGTACCCTGATTTTTCCAGTGTTCGATAACGCGATTGATCTCCGCGTCGGTTGTAAAAGCGCCCTGTGCGCGGATGAGCTTGGCGCTGCCGGGCGGAAGGAACAACATATCGCCCTTGCCGAGCAGTTTGTCCGCGCCGGCCGCATCGAGAATGGTACGGCTATCCACTTTTTGCGCGACCTGGAAGGAGATACGCGCGGGGAAGTTTGCCTTGATCGTTCCTGTAATCACGTTCACCGAAGGACGCTGCGTGGCGAGAATCATGTGAATGCCGACGGCACGCGAAAGCTGCGCGAGACGGGCGATTAGATTCTCGACCTCGGCCTGGGCAACCATCATCAAGTCGGCCAGCTCGTCCACGACGATCACAATATACGGAACGCGATCTGGAATCTTCTCCTCTGACGAAGGCTGCTGTTCGGAAATTACGTCCGGGAACATTTCTTCCTGCTTCGTGATCGGGCGGCTGTTGAACGCCTTGATGTTGCGTACGCCGACTTTGGCAAAAAGCTTGTAGCGCTTCTCCATTTCGTTCGTCGCCCAGCGCAGGCCGAGACCGACCTTCTTGGCATCCGTAATCACCGGAACAACGAGGTGCGGGAGGGTGTTGTACGCGGAGAACTCGACAATCTTCGGATCCACCAGCATCAAGCGCATCTGATCCGGTGTGCGTGAAAGCAGCAATCCGGTGAGAATGGAATTCATACAAACCGTCTTGCCCGAGCCCGTCGCACCCGCGACCAGCAGGTGTGGCATATCGGCCAAGTCCGCGACCTGCACGCGCCCGCCGACATCTTTGCCCAAGCACAACGGCAATGCCGCGCGGCCGCTCTGCCAGACGTTGCTCTCAACGATTTCCCGCAGATACACCGCCGTCGTTTTCGTGTTCGGCACTTCAATCCCGACGACGCCCTTGCCCGGAATCGGCGCCTGTACGCGAACGGTCTCGGCCTTCATCGCAAGCGCGATGTTGTTGCTCAATCCGGCGATGCGCTCGACACGCAGCCCCGCCGCAGGCAGCAGTTCATAACGTGTGACCACCGGCCCGCGCTCGATGTTTGTCACCTCGACCTCAACCCCGAACTCCGCAAGCGTCTCCTTAAGCAACAGACCTGCGGCCTGGATGTCCGTCGTGCCAATCTCCGGCCGCTCCTTCACTTCCTCCAACAAGTTTAAGCCCGGCAGCTCCCATTGCGTGCCAGCGGACGGCAGCACAGCCAGCGTCTCGGCAGGCGCAGGCGGCTTCTCCCTACGCGACGGAGGCGCAGACTCTTCTTCCGGCTCCGGCGTCGGCTCAACCTCCGGCTCCTCCTTCTGCTTCCGGCCCTTGCGCCCGAAGAGGGCGAAGCTCTTCTTCTCCTCTTCCTCCCCATCATCCATCGTGGCAATTCCCTCAACCGGTTCCGGCGCGGGTTCGGGTTTCGACACCGGCTCCAATTCGGGAGTGCGTTTGCGCGTGCGGACAACCGGCTGCGCATCCTTCGGACGCATCGCATCCTCCAAACGACGCCGCTTCTTCATCACTTCCTGCCGCTCCTCCTCCAACTGGCGCAGGCGATCCAGCCGCATCTTCCGCGAGGCTTCCCATCGGTCGTAACCGGCCAGCATCAAGTCCCATGTGCTCCGCGCCAGCGCACGCGGCCGGATTTCGAGCATCAGCACCAGTGCAATGACCAACAGCGTGGTCATTAAAATGCCCGTCCCGATCGGCCCCCACAGATGCACCATCGAGCGGCTTGTCAGCAGATCGCCCAGCGTCCCCCCCGCGCTACCGACGTTCAGAGCGGCGCGCCGATGCGCCCACCCTTCCGGATTCAGCTCTAGCAGCGCGGCGATGGAAAGCAGCGCCACGAGCGCCCAGACAACCTTCGTCCAAATTCGCCCCTCGCGTTTGAACAGGCACACCAGCCCCGCATACATAAATGTCACGGGCGTCAGATAGCCCGCCACGCCAAGCCCCATGAAAAACAAAAACGCCATCCACGCGCCCATCGGGCCGATGAAGTTCGATGGAGGGGAATTCGGCGGCCTTTGAAGCAGCGAAATATCGCCCGGATCATACGACAGCAACGCCAACAGACTAAGCGTTCCCATCGCGAGCAACAAAATTCCGACCACCTCGATCCACCCACTTCGCGCAATTTCTTTTTTGACTGCCATCGTTGCAGCATAACAACCACGTGAATGTTTGGGCAAGAAGGCGATGCAACTCAAAAAATTCAAGAGAACACTCGACAGCGTCACCGTAACGCCCTACGCTGAAAAGGTATCCAACTGCGCACGAGGTGATTCTGCTATGATCAAAACCTTGATGGTCTTCACAGACGGCTCAGACGGCGGAACGATTGCAAGCCGCTACGCCATTTCACTAGCCAAGCGTCTCCACGCGAAATTGAGCGGTTGCCACATCCTCGATTCCCGAATGCTGGAGGGCCCGTTAATGGCGGATATCTCTGGTTGGGTCGGCGCACAGCCGTTCAGCGGACAGCTCTCCCAATTCCGCGACCTCATGCAGCAAAAAGGCGAGGCGATCCTCGCAAACCTCTCAAGCATGGCCGAAAAAGAAGGTGTGGACATCGAGTTGGTACTAAAAATGGGCCACCCCGCCCGCATCATTCTCGACGAGAGTCTGCGCACGGAAATGATCGTCCTCGGTCAAAACGGCGAACATGCCGAGCTTACTGGCGATTTTATCGGCTCCACTGTGGAGCGCGTCGCCCGACAGTGCCTGAAGATGTCTCTCATCACTCCCTCCACTTTTGAGCCGATAGATAAAATTCTTTGCGCCTTCGACGGAAGCGCACATGCGGGCAAGGCTCTCCGCGAAGCCATTGAATTCGCCCTCGCGTTGCAGGCGCCATTGGTTATTTTGACTGTTGCAGAAAGTCACAATCTGAGCGCCGCGCGGGAAATTGCGGAGGCCGGACTTCAAATCGCGCGCGCCCATGAATGCGCCGCCGCAAATCTGGTCCTTGAGGGCCGTCCCGATCAGATCATCCCCATGAAAGCCGAGGAACTCGGCAGCGATCTCATCGTCGTCGGCGCGTTCGGCCATTCACGCATCCGTGAAATGATCCTCGGCTCCACCACCACCAGTCTCATCGCGCGTTCCCGCAAACCTGTGCTCCTCGTTCGATAATTCGCCACGCAACGCCCCGTGAGCTATTCTTCAGGTATGCCTGATCTTCTAATCCCCATCCTAATCGGACTGCTTCTGCTCGTTATTTTGGGCCTCGCGCTTTGGATGGGCGCACAGTTGCGTGCGCTCAAGCCGCACCCCGACGACCAAAAGGCCATTGCGGAACTCAAGGGGCAAGTCGGCGCTTTTGCGATGCAAGTGGAGAACCTTCGCCAATCGCTCACGACCCAACAGAGCCAGGTCATCCAATCCCTCACCACCACGCGCGACGCGATGGATAAGCGACTGGACGGCGCGGCACGGACAATGGCCGAGGTGAGCAAAAATCTGGGACAACTCACCGTAGCAACCAAACAGCTTGAAGAAGTCGGAAAAGATATTTCAAGTTTACAGGATATTTTGCGCGCACCCAAATTGCGCGGCAATCTCGGCGAGCTTTTCCTCGGCGACCTCCTCGCGCAAATCCTCCCGACCGAACACTTCGAGCTGCAATATGGGTTTAAAGGCGGCGAAGCGGTTGATGCCGTCGTTAAACTTAACGCGGGACTCGTCCCCGTGGACGCAAAGTTCCCACTCGAAAGCTTCAAACGCATACTGGCCACAGAGTCGGACGAAGCGAAAAAAGCGCCACGGCGCGAATTTATACGCGACGTGAAAAAGCATGTGGATGCCATTGCGGACAAATATATCCGACCCGACGAAGGCACCTTCGACTTCGCACTGATGTATATCCCCGCAGAAAATGTTTATTACGAAACCATCATCAAAGACGATGAATTCGGAGGCGACAGCGCACTCTTCTGAATACGCCCTGAACAGACGAGTCATCCCCGTCTCTCCAAACAGTTTCTATGCCTATCTCCAGACCGTATTGCTCGGGCTAAAAGGAATGCGCATTGAAGACAGCGTCCGAGAAGTTATAGACCAACTCGCCCGCGTCCACGTCGAATTGAACAAATTCTGCGAAGACTTCCGCGTGCTCGGGAACCACCTGAACAACTCCCGCTCAAAATACGAAGAAGCACAAAAGCGCCTCGACACCGTAAGCGACAAACTCGCCCAAATCGAAGGCGTCGTCCAACCCAACCCACCCCCGCGTCTTCCCTGAATTATTCCTCATTCTCCGCAGCGGTCACTCCGAAGGGGGTCTCCGCAGGGGTCGGTTCTCACTTTTAACACTCTGTTCTGTCTGATTGGATTTTTGTTCTCACCCGCCAAGAGCGCGGAAGAGCACGGAACACGGAAGCAAAAGAGTGGGGTGATGCGGCGTACAATGTTCAGTTGCCGAGATGAGAGCTATAGCGGCGAGGCGAGGCGTCTCGCCCTACCCACACGCTAAATCTCAAGTGGAATGAGAAGCTAAAAGGGTCCCGCATCATTTCCGCGCTTTCTGCAGTTAACCAAGCGCCGCTCTATAGCTCTCGACCAAAAGGCGCCGTGCGCATTTCCTGTTCATTTCACAAAACGGACAGGCTATGGTGCGGGGATGAAACTAGATCGTGATCAGTTTTTTGAACAAGTCGCCATTCCGGTGAAGGCCGGGCAGGTCTCACAGTATTTTTTCGGGGATAACCTCGAAGGGTATTTCGAGGGGCATACGTTTTCATACGCGAAGGGCGCGGGGTACATCCTCAAACGCCGCGCGCTGTTTCACGATTTTATGAGTTGGTGCGGCGAGCGAATGAACGATAAGACCGTCGCGGAAGGGGCGACGCTCTATCCGTACGGAGTGCGCCATCAGCATGGGCCGAGCTGGTGGGATGAATTGATGTTGCTACGCCGTAGAAAGGCGGTTGCGCTGCGTGTTTTCACTCGTCGCCCGCAATCGCTCGCGCTCGCACCGCTGCTCGCACTGAATCGGGACTTTGTTACGGTCTATCCGACGGACGGCGCGATGCTGATTAGCAATCCTGAACGCTCCCTACACATCGCGGTGAGTTCAAGTCAGCCGTTCAAACACGATGGAACGACTGATCGCGATGGACTCTTTGCGCCGATTTTTCGCACGCTGCAAGAGGAGTCGGAGTTCACACTCTACCTTGCGTTCGGTCGAAACGCGGAGCATGCGCTGGCCCAGGCGCAGCGACTTCGATCCGAGGACGGGGCGCGGCAACACAAGCTGGCGATTTTTGACATGCTTACGCGCAGCGCTCTGTTCACAACGGACATGGACTACAACCGTGCGATGGTGTGGGCAAAGCTGAGCAGTCTTTTTCTTGTCACCGAAGAGTTCGGCACGGGAATTTGGGCCGGGTTGCCGTGGTTCAAGGACAACTGGGGGCGCGACACGTTCATTGCGCTGCCGGGCACGCTACTGGTGAGCGGTCAGTTTGAAGACGCAAAAGAGGTCATACGCAACTTTGCAAAATGGCAAATGACTGACCCGAAATCGCCGGACTATGGACGCATCCCGAACCGGGTGACGAGCCCGACGGACATGATCTACAACACGGTGGACGGGACACCATGGCTAATCCGCGAAGTCGCAGAGTATCTGCATTACACGGGCGATCTCGCGTTTGCAGAAGAGATTTTTCCGATGGTGAAGCTCGCCATTGAGGGCACGATTAAAAAAATTTGTGGATGCGAAGGGATTCCTCACACACGACGATGCGGACACGTGGATGGACGCGCGGATTCAGGGCGATGCGCCCTGGTCAGCGCGCGGAAATCGTGCGAATGATATTCAAGCGCTCTGGCATACCGCCCTACTCACCGGCGCACGGCTCGCTGATCTGAACAAACAGAAGGCGTCCGCCAAAAAGTGGCGCGACCTTGCGGCCAAGTTGAAAAAGAATTTTGTCGCAACGTTCTGGGATGCAAAGAAACAGCTTCTCGCAGATCGTGTGCTCAAAAACAACACGCGCGATCTGAAGGTTCGTCCGAATCAACTCATGGTCCTGAGTGTTCCATTCGAGGAAGGGCTGCTCGACCAAAAGACGGAAGAGCGTGTACTTCGGAATGCGGTGAGCACGCTTTTGTTTCCGTACGGCATTTGCTCGCTCGACCCGACCCACCGCTATTTTCATCCGTATCACCACCGCGACGAGCGCTGGTTTTTCGATGCGGCCTATCACAACGGCACAGTCTGGGGCTGGAACGCCGGATTCACGATCAGCGCACTTTGCAAACACGGGCAGACAGAAATCGCCTGGGAACTGGCCAACAATCTGACCAACCAAATTCTAAAACTCGGTTGTCGTGGCGGGATGAGCGAGCTCGTGGAAGCATTGCCTGCTGGAAAAAATAAAATCACACTATCCGGTACATGGCAGCAGGCATGGAGCACTTCCGAATTTGCGCGGAACGGCTATCAGGACTTTGGCGGCTTCCAACCGCGTCTCCTCGACAACACCCTTCGCCTGAAGCCCTCCATCCCCGCAAAGTGGAAAGACTTCAGCGCGTCCTATCCCTTCGGCCGCGACGGACGTCTGCAAGTGACCTTCACGCGGCAGCGCGACAAGGAAGTTTTTCTACTGCTCCTCGAAGGCCCGACGCAGCCACTCCCGATTGAATTCAGCGTTCACGCCTTCGGCCAGATTTTTGGAGCGAATCAAGAGATGAAGCACGGTGATATTTTGACCATCACGATTGACGCCAAGCAAATTGCCGTCGGTCTCAACGGTCAATGGGTCGGCAAGCCCGCAAAGGGGAAGAAATTACTTAAATCCAAACCCCTCACCTTTGCGACACCTCCAGTGCACGCGAAATTCAAAACAATGATGGAGAAGGATTACCTGCAACGCATCATTGAGGCGGGAACATTTGAATAAAGATGTTCTTTCGCTTACCACATCCGCCTATGCCAAGGCTATAGCGATGGCGGTGCCAAGCCGCTGACGCTCTGCCGGCGCCGAATTAACAATGTGCTCTCTATAGCCGCCCGCGGTGAGGGCGACGGGTGAACCAAGCCCCTGCGATCAACGCCCGCAGCTACAGCACAGAAACCAATGCTGACCGCGCTACTTGAGTTCGCCAATCACTGTGCGGACGACGTCGTGGAAATCGGTGTGGCGGGTGTAGCCGAGCGACTGGATTTTGGAATCGTTGAGTTGGCTGTTAAATGGCCGGCGAGCCTTGCGCTGAACGACCTCTTTCGACGGCGTGAAGTGTTCAGCCGACAAGCCAATAATTTTTGCGGTTTCCAGTGTCCATGCGTAGCGCGTGGCGCCGCGCGGGGCGCTGTAGTGAAATAGACCGTCGGTCTCCTTTTCGACGAGGAATCGAACCGCCCCGGCTACATCGCGTGTCCACGTTGGGAACCGCATCAAGACATCGTCGAGTTTTTGGTGTTCGCTGGCGCGAATCGCCTCAACCATCTGTCCGATAAAACCGCTCGATGACAAATGAGAGCCGCCGCCGATTAATAACGGAATCCTTAGGATCGTCGTATTCGCGCGGCCCTTAATGGCCGCCTCGGCCTCAACTTTTGTCTCGCCATACACGCTGACCGGGGAGACGGAGCTATCTTCTGTATAAGGCGCGTTCTCGCCATCAAACACGTAGTCCGTGCTGACGAACAACAGGCGTGTGGAACCAGGTAGATATTCTGTGAGAAGTTTTGCCGGCGCGACGTTCAAGCGCCTTGCTTCCTCTGGATCAGCCTCGCACACATCTGGCTCTCGATAGGCGGCGAGCAGAAGCACAACATCCGGCTTGGTATCATCCACCAGCCCGCGCAACGCAGCGCCGTTCCGTATATCCACCGCGCGCGAACCACCTCGCCCGCTATGGCTTACAGGGATTAATGTGACATCCGGCCCAAACACGCGCCGCACTTCGCGCCCAAGAAATCCGGAAGAACCGAGGAGAAGAATCTTCATTCCTATGTTAATACTCGACGAAGCGACACACTGGCAACAGATGAACGTTCATATACGGACAGGCGATCAGTATTTCAAAACCCTATCCAAAAACTGTTGGACAGCGGGGGCACGGGGGCTGGTGAAGAATTCGGCGTTGGGAGCGTGATCGAGAATTTGGCCTGAGGCCAAAAAGGCGATCTGATCGGCAACTTTACGGGCGAAGGCGAGGTGGTGGGTCACGAGGAGCAGGTCGCGGCCTTCAGCGCGCAGTTCGCTGATCATATCGAGCACTTCCGACGTCATTTCCGGGTCCAATGCGCTGGTCGGCTCGTCGAATAAAAGGAATTTTGGCCGGATGGCAACGGCGCGGACAATGGCAACACGCTGGCGCTGACCGCCAGAAAGTTGGGCCGGACGCTTCCCTGCATGGTCTCCGAGTTCGAAGCGACGCAGCAGTTGCATGGCGGTCTCCCGCGCTTCTTCGTTCGACTGGCCAAAAACCCTAGTCAAGGGAAGTGTGATGTTCGCAAGTGCGCTGAGATGTGGAAAAAGATTTGCGGATTGGAAAACAACGCCCACCCGACGGCGGTGGATGCGCAAGGATTGCTCGTCAAACCTTAATGACTCGCCGTCGAGACGCACATCACCAGAGTCCGGATATTCCAAACCGGCAATCACACGGAGCAAGGTGGATTTTCCGCCACCCGACGGACCGATGAGAACAATAGCGTGGCCTTCAATGGCTATCCCAACGTCGCAAAGGACACGCTGTGCGCCGAAAGTTTTTGAGAGCTGGTTGATCTCAAGTTTCATAGCGGAATCGTTGTTCGAGTACGCGGCTGAACCACGAGAGCGGGAGGGTGACGATTAGATAACCGATGGCGAGCGGGACATAACTTTCCAACGCACTATACGTGTAACTGTTCACCTGCTGTGCGCTGAGGGTGAGTTCTGAAATAGAAATAATACTCAGCAGCGATGAGTCTTTAACGAGAGAAACAAATTGCCCAGAGAGTGGTGGAAGCATCTGTCGAATCGCCTGCGGAAAAATGACGTAGCGATAGATTTGTATCTGCGACAACCCAATCGCCCGCGCGGATTCGAGTTGGCTCTCCCCCACGCTCTCTATTCCACTGCGGATAATTTCGCTGATGTACGCCCCGGCAAAAATAGAAAGGATAAACACGCCGGAAAGAAAACGGTCGTGCAGTCCAAACGCATTCGCGACGACGTAGAATGCGATGAGAATTTGAACCAGTAGCGGGGTGCCACGAATCAACTCGACATAGACAAGCGAGAGTTGGCGCAGTGGAAGAATTCGCGAACGCCGCGCCAGCGCGGCGAGCAGACCGAGTAAAACACTCAAGACGAGCGCACAGGCAGAGAGGCCGAGCGTGGTGAGCCATCCATCAACAAAGCGCGAGCGATAAATCCAGATACCGCCCCAATTCCAGTGGTAGGCGATCTTGGCAAAGGCATAGTAAAGTCCAACGGATAGCAGCAGGAGGATGATTACCGTGTGCGTGATTCGGAGCCATACCGGAGGGTCACCAGATGCTGGAGCGCGCAAAAATCGCATGGCTCAATCGGACAGTGGGCTAAAAGATAAAATCATAGCCGAGTTGTTCGAACACTCGTTTCATATCAGCCAGATACTTTTCACCCAGCTCATTGAATCCACCGTTTCGCTGGAACTCAGCAAGAAACTCATTCACCTTGCCACGCAACTCGTCGTTCCCCTTTCGCACCCCCACCGCCCAGTCCTCCATTTGAAAGGCTTCGAGCATCGGGCGCGTCGTCTCTTTGTTCCGCTCCCAGTTCCGATAGACGGACATCTGATCGTAAATGAATGCGTCCACCTTGCCCTGAATAACCTCCAAGACGCAGGCCGATTCATCCTTCAACACATGCAGAGTGGCAGCGGGCAATCGCTCGCGCGCGTAAAGTTCACCGGTTGTTCCGAGCTTGACGGCGAAGGTACGCCCCTCCCCTTCCGACTGATTGCGCATGCCACCAATCGTGCTATTGGTCGCACAGAGCAGGGCAAGGCCGGTGCGGAGATAGCGGTCAGAAAAATCTATGGACTGTTCGCGCTCCCAAGTCGCAGTCATCGAAGAGATGATCAGATCAATATTGCCCGTTTTGAGGGCTGGAATCAGGCCATCGAACGGGATGTTTTCGATACGAAGCGGACGACCGAGATAGTCCGCGATGCCCTGTGCGAGGTCCACGGAAATGCCCGCTGGTTTTCCCTGCGGATCGGTCATCTCGAATGGCGGATACGCCAGCTCCATTCCAACAACCAATGGCTTCACCGCCAGCGGCGCAACGGATTCTTTCGCGGGCTGGTTTTCCGTTTCTCTTTTGGAGCACGAAACGAGGGCGAACAGAAGGATGGGCAGCAAAAAAACGGGAAGAATACGTTTCATGCGGCCCAGTTTAGCCTGCTTCCCCAAGGCTTGCAATCCAACGGGTTGGCAAGTACGGTTCGGTCACTTTTACGTATCGGAGGCGAATTACGCATGAACATTACGGTTGTAGGCACAGGATATGTCGGCTTGGTGACAGGCGCCTGTTTTTCGGACTGGGGGCACAACGTCCTGTGCGTGGACAATGACGAGAGCAAGATAAAGATGCTCAAGCAGCTCCAAATGCCGATCTATGAAGACGGGCTGGAAGAGCTGGTAAAGCGCAACGTCTCTGAGGGGCGCCTACATTTCACGTCGTCCATTTCCGAAGGCGTGAACTTCGCAGAAGTTATTTTCATCGCCGTCGGCACCCCTCCCGGCTATCGCGGTGCAGCGAATCTGTCCTACGTCGAGCAGGTGGGTCGCGAGGTTGCGGAACACATGAGCGACTACAAGCTGCTCGTGGAAAAGAGCACGGTGCCGGTCAACACGTTCGAGCAGCTTAAGCGCACCGTTTCGAAATACCTCCGCGCGGATATCCCATTTGACGTCGCGTCGAACCCTGAGTTTCTGAAAGAAGGCGCGGCAATCGAGGACGCGTACAATCCAGATCGTATCGTGGTCGGCGTCGAAAGTGCGCGCGCTGAGAAATTAATGCGCGAAATCTACAAGCCGATCATTGACAAGACCAACAGCCCCTTGCTCGTAATGAACCCGGCGAGCGCGGAGCTGACCAAGCACGCCTCCAACTCCTTCCTCGCCACAAAAATTTCCTTCATCAACGCCGTTGCCCGCGTCTGCGAATTAGCGGGTGCCGATGTGGAACAGGTCGCGAAAGGCATGGGCCTTGACCGTCGAATTGGGCCGCTTTTCCTGAAGGCTGGCGTGGGCTACGGTGGCTCCTGCTTCCCGAAAGATGTGGACGCGTTCGTCCAGATCGCCGATCACCTCGGTTACGATTTTGAGTTACTGAAGGAAGTGCAGCGCGTCAACAAATCGCAACGCGATTTTGTGATGCAAAAAATTCAGCGCGAGCTGTGGGTGATTCAGGACAAAGTCATTGCGGTGTTGGGTCTGGCCTTCAAGCCGGGCACCGACGACGTTCGCGAATCGCCGTCCCTCTATTTCATTCCGCAGCTATCCGAAGCGCGCGCAAAGTTGCGCCTGTGGGATCCAATCGCGGCGGAGCGTTTTGCGCAGCTCTACCCGAATGAAAAATATTTCAAAGACCCAATTGAGTGCGCGACCGGCGCAGATTTGCTGCTTATCTTGACCGACTGGCCGGAAGTGAAGTCATTGGGACCTCGATACGCTCAAGAAAGTGATGAACTGCCCGGTGATTATTGACGGGCGCAACACGTTCAAACCAGAAGAAGTCCGCAAACGGGGCTTCACCTACCACTCGGTGGGCCGCGGATAGGCCAAAAATTTAGGCGAGGCGGAGGTTTGACATAGAAGGGCCTCCCGCCTACCCTCTACCCCCGCTTGAAAAAGCGGAATCCAGCAATTGAGAAGGGAGTGACAGAAGCACGTGGCTGAAGTGAAAGTACGAAAAGGCGAGTCGGTGGATAAAGCCCTCCGACGCCTGAAGAAGAAGCTAGATAAAGAAGGTATTATGCGCGAAATCCGGTCGCACCGGTATTACGAGAAGCCCAGCGAGCGGAAACGCCGCAAGGAGGCTCGGGCGCGTATGAGAACCAATATCTGATGCCCACTCTCTTAGGAAGCTGCAAACTCCCCGCCCTCGGGGAGTTTTGCGCTTAAAGAAGGTCGAAATGGAATTTGCTCTCTCAACACATTGGAATGCCGCGCGGCACAGCAGCGGCGAAAAAGATGGTCGAGGAAATCCTGAACTTGGGATTTCATCGGCTCGAACTCGGTTATGACCTTCGCCTCGAACTGGTAGCCGGGCGTTCAGTCAATGGTGCGCAGTGGAGCTGTCCGGGTGGATAGCCTGCACAACTTCTGCCCCGTTCCAATGGGCGCGCTGCGCGGGCATCCCGAAATCTGGACGATGGCGTCGCGCGAGGAATCGGATCGTGAGTCGGCGATCCGCCACACGATGAATACCATCCGCTTTGCGGCGGAAATCGGCGCAAAGGCGGTCGTCGTTCACGCGGGTTATGTGGATATGCCGATGATCAGCCCGCAGTTGTTCGACCTGCTCGCAGCGAATCAGCAATTCACGCCGGGCTACGAACGGCTGCGAATGAAGCTGCACACGCAACGCGATAAAAAAGCGCCACGTCAGTTTGACCACCTGCTGCGTGGAATCGAGCGATTGCTCCCGCTGCTGGAAGAAACCGGCGTCGTGCTCGCTTTGGAAAATCTTCCGACGTGGGAGGCGTATCCCACCGAAATCGAATTTGAAGAAATCAAACGTCGCTTCCCTCCCCCTTTGTCCGCTATTGGCACGATCTGGGGCACGGCCAAATCCGCCAAAACATCGGATTTATCAATCACGAACGCTGGGTCGAACGTTTGCAGCCCCACATGATCGGAATGCACGTGCACGATGTACAGCCCCCTGCGAGCGACCACGTCATGCCGCCGCGCGGACAAATTGATTTTGCCCGCTTCCAACGCTTCGGGACTTCCGATATTCTGCGCGTCATTGAACCCACCTCGCGCACACCCGCGGACGAGATCACGGAAGCGCTGGCTTTTTTGAAGAAGGTTTGGGATACCAGCAGACACAACTGATAAGAGGAGTTATATGAAGGCTTTAATTACCGGTATCACAGGACAAGACGGATCCTACCTTGCTGAATTCCTTTTGGAAAAAGGCTACGAGGTCTATGGCGTCGTCCGTCGTTCCAGCACGGAAACCCACGAGCGCATCGAACAGATTCGCGACCGGGTCAATCTTGTTCAGGGCGACTTGCTCGACGAAATTTCGCTCGTTCGAATGATGAACGAAATTCAGCCGAACGAAATTTACAACCTTGCCGCACAGTCTTTCGTCCACACCTCCTGGCATCAGCCACTGCTGACCGGCGAATTCACCGCGCTTGGCGTGACCCGCGTACTCGACGCCATGCGCATCGCTTGTCCAAACGCGAAGTTCTATCAAGCGTCCAGCAGCGAGATGTTCGGCGCGGCCAAGCCGCCCCAAAACGAAGACACCGTTTTCCATCCGCGCAGCCCCTACGCCGTCGCAAAGGTCTATGGCCACTACATTACGATGAATTATCGCGAGAGCTACAAGCTCTTCGCGGTGTCCGGCATCCTCTTCAACCACGAAAGCCCGCGCCGTGGCAAAGAATTCGTGACCCGCAAGATCACCGACGCAGTGGCCCGCATCAAAAACGGACTACAGAAAGAACTGCGCATGGGCAACCTCGATGCCAAGCGCGACTGGGGGTTTGCCGGCGATTACGTCAAGGCAATGTGGCTGATGTTGCAGCAGAAAGAACCAGACGATTACGTGATCGCCACTGGCGAATCTCATTCCGTCCGCGAGTTCCTTCAGCTTGCTTTCGACCACGTCGGATTGAACTGGGAAGATTACGTCGTCGTTGATCCCAAGTTCCTCCGGCCTGCAGAAGTGGACTTCCTGATGGGCGATCCGTCCAAGGCCATGAGTAAGCTCGGCTGGAAGCCGGATGTGACCTTTGAGGGGCTCGTCAAGATGATGGTGGATGCGGATATGGAACGCATCAAGCTCATCAAGGGATAAACAAATGCGCGTATTGGTCACGGGGGCGCACGGGTTTGTCGGAAGACATCTGACGGCGGAATTGCAATCCGCTGGCCATGAAGTCCTCGGTCTATCGCGCCCTCAAGATTGCCCAAATCCGGGCCCGAGTGATCGTATTGCTGATATCTGTGATCGGGCGGCGCTCGCCGAGGTCATCGCGAAGGATCCGCCAGATGGCTGTATCCACCTCGCGGGCATTGCATTCGTACCGGTCGGCTGGAAACAGCCGAATCTTGTTTTCGATGTGAACGTCGGTGGCGCGTTAAATGTGCTTGAGGCGCTTCGTGAACACGCGCCTAGGTGTCGGACGCTTATGGTTTCCAGCGCCTTGGTCTATGGCGCAGCGAATCCAGAACGATCGCGTGACGAAGATTCGGCGCTTGAGCCGCAAAGCATCTACGGTGTCTCCAAAGTGGCCATGGATATGAACGCGCGTCTCTACGCTCGGCACCACAAAATGGTCGTAATGACCGCGCGTCCTTGCAACCACATTGGGCCGGGCCAAGCCGCAGATTTTATGGCGCCCTCTTTTGCCCGACAGTTGGCGGACATTGCGGCTGGTCGCCAATCGCCACACCTACGCGTCGGCAATCTCGAAAGCGTCCGCGAGTTTATGGACGTGCGCGACGTCGCGACGGCGTACCGCCTACTTCTCGAACGAGGAACCTCCGGCGAGGCGTACAACGTCTCAGCAGGACGCGCCGTGCAAATTTCTTACGTCCTGAAAACACTCTGCGAAATCGCGGGCGTTCAGCCGGAAATTGAAACCGACGAGCAACGCTGGCGGCCTACAGACCGTCAACCGACGCTCATCGCGGAAAAGCTAAAAAGAGATACCGGCTGGTCTCCGCGCTTCGCGCTGGAACAGACCCTCGCCGACGTGTACGCGTCGGTGAAAAACGGGCGCTAGTTCGCGCCGCGATTTACGCCATAAACAGCTTGGCGAGGTGCGCCCAGCCCAGACCCATTTGCGTCGCTATCGCGGTGCCGCTATTCCAAATCCAAAATCCTGCGGGGGTAGTCCAGACGGCAATGAGGAGTAACCACGAAACGGTTTGAACGCGCACAGGGTCAATAGCTCGCAAGGGCGGCACAATGGCTGCCAAAACGGTCCAGCCGTCGAACATCGGAATCGGGAGGAGATTGAGAACAACCAGCACACCGTTCGCCATCGCTGCAAATCGAAAGAAATGTACGGTGACCAGTTGTGACGAGTCCGGCAGCACGAGCGCACTCAAAACCATCAAACCGGAGAAGATCACCGCCAAGAGCAAATTGGCCAACGGCCCGGCGGCAGCGACCCAGCCCGCGCGTGCTGCTGTTCGCAAGCGACGCGGATCCACCGGCACTGCGCCCCAAGCAATACCAAATAGTGCGAGCAAAAGAAGCGACATCCAGCCCATTTGAATCATGGGGTTAAGTGTGAGGTGCCCATTCCGCGCCGCCGTATCGTCACCCAACTTCAATGCGGTCCATGCATGCGCGTACTCATGGACGCAGATGGAGAAAATAATCACGACGATCCACGAAATAACGTAGAATGGATCCTCGGCGATTCGTGAAATGAAGAATGACATGACAGCTATGTTTCTATGTAATCGCTGAACAGGCAGAAAACAAGCATGAGCTGGTGGTCAAAAACAGAAACAGGGGTTCGGCTGACAATCCGCGTCGTCCCCCGTGGCTCACGCACTGCCGTCGCAGGACTGCACGGCGACGCATTGAAGATCAGACTTCAAGCGCCGCCCGTGGACGGCGCGGCAAATGAAGCGTTGATCAAGTTTCTTGCCGACACGCTCGACGTGCCTCGCTCAAGCATACAACTCGTGCGCGGTCACACCGGAAGGAGCAAAGAGATTTGGATTTCGGGAGACCCAGAGGTCATTCAACCGGAACGCCTGCTCCCACGCTGACCTATTCGATCATCGCAAGCGTTGCGCAGCCGATCATCCCTGCGTCGCTACCCAGCTCCGCCGGCTTGATTTCCAGGTGCTTGTAGAAGTGTGGGCTCAGGCGTTTTTCAACGTTCTTCCGCAACATTTTGAAGAGCAGCTTTGCCTCTTCCGCCACGCCGCCGCCAACAATAAACGCCTGCGGTTGCAGAACGTAGGTGAGCGAGGCGAATGCCGTCGCGAGGCAATCGGTAACGTAGTCCAACAATTCCAAGGCGACTGCATCGCCCTGGTCGGCGGCGTCTTTCATGGTCTTCGGAGATAGCCGCGAGCGGTCGCCGTTGACCAGATCCAGCATAATCGTCGGACGACCGGAATCTATCGCCTTCTCAATGTGCTCAACAATTCGACGATTCCCCACGTACTGCTCGACGCCTCCGAAGCCCGTTGCGGATTTTATGCCGTTCATGTTGATCGAAAGGTGTCCGATCTCGCCCGCCATGGACTCCGCGCCGCGATAAAGCTGGTTGTTGATTAGCAATCCACCACCAACTCCTGTGCCCAGCGTCACAAAAATTGCATGTTGATACGCCCGGCCTGCGCCAAACGTACACTCGCCCAGTGCCATCGCGTTGACATCGTTATCCACATACGTCCGAATATGCAGGCTCTTTTCCAACAATTCACCAAGTGGCACGCCAGTCCACCCCGGAACATTCACGAGGTCGTGTACAAAGCCGCGATCAAAATCCACAAAGCCCGGCACACCGACACCTGCGCCGGCAATCTGATGTCCCTTCCCTCTTTTCCAAGGATGTCCTGCACCTCGACACGTACACGCTCGACCCATGCACTCTGACTGCTGGCCTCGTGCGTCATAAATCTGCGGCGGGCCAAAATCTGCCCGCGATCATCCACGAGAGCCAACTTTACAGACGTACCTCCGAAATCAATACCGACTGCCACACGTTTAATTGTCTCGCTCATAAACTATCCTTTTATTGCCACGTAAAAAAGACGTGACGCGTTTTCCCACACCTGTTCGGCTAATTCTTGTAGTCGAACGTTGCGCTCCATGGCAAGCGTGGCGGCGACATGCGCGACCCACGCGGGCTCCATTTCGCTTCCCGCGCATCGGCACAGGGGCAAGATATGGCGCATCGGTTTCAAACAAAATTCGGTCAGCAGGAACCAGCCGAGCTACGGCGCGCAGGTCATTTGAGTTCTTAAATGTCACAATTCCGCTGAAGCTGATGAAAAATCCCAAATCCAGCAGGCGCCGCGCGAAGTCCGCCGACCCGGTCATACAGTGTAATACACCGGGGGCGTCCGCTGGTGCGCCGGGAAGCGCAATGAACTCACGCAGGTGTTCAATGGTATCGTCGTCCGCGTCCCGGCTATGAACGACGACCGGACGCTGGGCAGCCGCCGCGAGTTGTAGCATTTCACTGAACAGTGCGCGCTGCTCGTTCCGTGTCTCCGGTCCGTAGTGATAATCCAGTCCCGTTTCACCAATCGCGACGACAAGCGCGTCCTCTGATTGTGTGCGAAGCGCGGCCGCGTCATAGGGCTTGCTAATTTCATCGCGATCCAAGCCAACCGTTGCGCGCACGTTATCCGGATATTGAGTGGCCAAGGAAAGCGCTCGCTCATTCGCTTCAGGCGTACCGCCAACCGCAACACAGCGCAACACCCCCGCGTCGCGGCACCGCACCAACGTCTCAGAGACGCTCCCTTCCGCGACGAAGTCGTCAAAATGTGCGTGAGTATCAATGAGCCGCAGCGTGGACATTGCGGGGTTCAAGCGCCCATTTCCTGTTGGCCGGGACGCGCGTATTGGAGGAGCTTGAGAAAAGGACTGCCACTCCACCGTTCGCGAAGCTGTGACTCGACTTCTGCCGCACGCTCACCCTGCCCACGCGCTCTGAGCAAAAGCAGATAGCGTACACCGATGCGTATCGCTTCATCCGCCCGCTGTGAAGCTGCAATCGCTTTTTCATAATGCGGAATCGCATCTTCCGGCAAATTATTCGCGGCCAACAGTTCGGCAATTTTTTCGTGCAACACGGATGAATCGCGCACGCGCAGACGATCCCGCGCATAGGCCAACGCAATGTTCAAGCGCCCTTCTTGTACCAACAGATTGACCTTTCGCAACCACGCCCACTCCACCTCTGGGCGTTGCTCTTCTTCCAGCTTTTGATCTGCTCCTCCAGACCTAGGGCAAACGGACGATAAAGCGGATCGCCCACCACCGTAATCTGCCAAGACAGCACAGGCAGCGCCAGATACGTCGCCTCGGCAAAAGTCGCCCCACGACAAAGACGATCAATCACGATGTTGACCTGCGGGGTGGTTCCCAAAAACGGTTCACTCACCGCGCCCCACGTACACGCAGCTCCATGCGCGAGCAACGGCCCGGCCCAGTATTCTGTCGGCGTCCGCAGGCTCTTCGCATTTCCGGAATGGTTGTGATAAGCAATCGCGCCCGGTTGAAATGCAAAGCTCTCTCGCAGAAACGGACCCGACACCTTATCGGTGTACCAGCCAAGATAGAGCGCCGCCGAATCCATCGGAAAATCGCGACTGAACAGTTTGTCCGTGTTTTCGATGATGCACTCGTAACCTTCGCGGGACAACCGAACAGCCGCTTCACTCAACCAATAGTCGCCGATGAGATAGTCGTCCTCGTGCTGCGCACGCAAATCGAAGTATGCGCGTCCGTGCAATCCATACTTTTCCGCTTCCAATGCGCTGTCTATCATACCCCGAACGATTTGCGCACTCGGACCATCCAAGCGTGTCGCCATGACAAAAAATGCGTTGCGCTGATCGGGCGACTCCCAGCGGAGCTGACCAAGAAACGGGTTCCCCATTCGTCCATTAATGTCATACGCCCCCTGCAACAGCAGTACTAATTCGGAGTCCACCGCCGCCTCGTTGCGCTGTGGCGCGTGGTCCAACCAGCTCTGCAATTTTTGCGCCACCCAAGGCTGAGTGTCTTCGATGCGGACGGGCACACCATAGAACGAGCAGAGCATTCGCAGTTTCGACTTCACCGTCGTCCACTCGGTCTCGTGTGCGCGAATCCGGCGCGGACTGCGTTTCACCTGCTCCGTCCACCCATTCTTTCGCAGCCATTCGAGCAAGGGGTCACGCAGTTTTTCCTCGTATTCCGCCCGCGTCATCGCCTCATCTGTCGGCAGATCAAGCTCGCAGATTTGCGATTCGGGAATGTCGCGCTGCTCGCAATAGTAGCGCGCGAGTTCGATGGATTCGGGAACCGCTTTGTTCACCAGAAGAACAAGACCAGCACGGTTGTCCGCACGCACAAATGAGGCGAACAGAAACGCAAATACGCACACAAATGCGCGGAAGAACACGCCGCGTACAGCGGATGGCTTCAATACACCTGGGTGCGAAGCGGTCTGCCTCATTCGACGATGGAAAATGCTGCGACGGCTTCGCGGCATTTCGTTACCTGTTGTTCGTAGGTGACAATTTGCACTGACGATGCATTGCTCTCGCGCGCCAGACGCAACGCGATTTCAACGGAGCGCAGGGCATTGGAATAATTGCGGCTAGCAAAGTGCGCCTCAGCCAATGTGGACCAGATATGGTAGTCATCTGGCGAGATCAAAATCGCCTTTCGTGCGAGATCAAGCGCACGGGGCGGGTTTTTCAAACCAGCCACTGGCGTCGTCGCATAAATCCATGCGAGGTTGTTAAGCAAGCCTGCGTTTTTCGGATAATCCACAAGCATTTGTTCGAGCAGTGTCCGGGCCGATCCACTGCGTTGCAGATTAATAAACGCATTAGCCGCCATAAAGCGCGGGGCGGGATCGTTCGGGCTTTCCTTAATCAGTTCGCGCAGAAGCGCAAGCGCTTCGAGATTCTCTTTCCGTTCGATGTATTTCTTCGCGCTCGTCATCCGGAGATCGACGGGTTCGCTCAAAGATCGCACCTGCTGTGCCATCGCCGCCATCTTATCCATCATTTCCTGAATGCTGCGATCTTCAGCGCCGAACCCAACAACGGGCCACGCGAAAAGAGGAGTCAGAAGGCCGAGCGCCAGAATGAAATGGCCCCGCTTCATATTACGGAATCTCCACCGGAATATGAGAGGGCTCAATGGAAACAATGTCCACGCCAGAAGGCACAGGCACAAAGATGGGGAGATTCGTTTTTGTTCCAGAGGTCAGCATTGAGCAATCCACGTAACCAGTCATATTTGAAACGCTAAGGCTTTTGACCGTATCCGCACGGCCGCGGAGCTTGACTTGAACGTTCAGTTTTTTACTGAGCGAGCGAACAGGCGGTGTCTCCGGGTTCACGAGCAGGCGTACTTTTACGTCGGCCAGTTCCAACGCGGAGGAAATAGGTACAATCTCGACATCCACGCGCACTCGATCCGGCTCGACACGTGCCGACCAGAGATCACTAGGCGGCTGAATGGTTCGATTCAGCGAAAACGTGCGCGTCCGCCCTTCGAGGTCAATGGGGGCCGTCTTAACCTCCTCTACATCGGCAAGACGCCCACGCGGGCCTTGCAGTGTAACGACCTCGGGATCGCAGATGATGCTGCTCACTTCAAATCCATCCGGGAGGTTATTTGTCGTGATATCCGCGCGCACATTCACTGTGCGCGTTCCCTCTTTGTCCAAGACCAGCGTAATCGTCGGAGGTTCAACACTCACTGCGCGTGCGCCACCGGGCACCCTTATTTTCTTTAGCTCCAACGGAACCTCCCGCGAGCCGATCAAATTAGAATCTTTTAGCTCAATCGTGATTTTGATCTGGTCCGGTGAAAGGGTTCGAATATCGCTCTGCGAACCACGGCAGACCACATTCACCATATCCACAGAACGGTCAAGAATGGCGACGCCTTTTTCCGTCATCACCTCGACCGGGACATTCCGCACCACCGTCGTAAAACTCGTGATGGCGCGAATCGCGTACCACGTTCCGATCGCGACGACCAGTGCCAGAAGTTTCACGCGCCCATTATTGCGGAGCGCATTCAGCAGCCGATCTCTTTTGCTCTTATCAAGCACGATGGGCATCTTTTTTCACCGGGGGTTCAATCGCACGCGTACGCAGTCCAAGGGACTCAATCCACTGCCGAAGCCGCGAGGAAGACACCGCATCCTGTCGCGCCACACCGCGCAGGAGCGTGGTGTTGAGGAAGCGTTCAATTAGATTAAGCTCCAGTCCACGCCGCAGACGTCCCTTGTAGGCAATTGAGACGGAACCGGTTTCTTCCGATACGACGATGATGATTGCATCGGTTTCTTCCGACAACCCCAGTGCTGCGCGGTGTCGCGTGCCGAGCGCACTGCTCATCTTCGGGCGTTGGGAAAGCGGAAACACACAACCCGCCGCAACAATGCGGTCACCGCGAATAATCACACCCCCATCATGCAGCGCACTATTAGGGAAGAAGATACTCATCAAAAGCTCCGGCGACATCCGACTATCCAACAGCGTGCCAACCTCTTGGTACGGCGCCGTGCTTACGCTGCGTTCGAGAACAATCAATGCGCCGATTTTGTTTTCTGAAAGACGATGTACCGCCTCCATCAGTCGCTCGACAAACGAGCGGTCGCTCTGTCCATTGGAGAAAAATCGGCCTGGGCGCAACCCCGCCAGTGCGCGGCGAATTTCCGGTTGAAAGATGATCAGAAGCGCAACCAACAAATAGACCGTGAATCGCTGCAACAGCCACTGCAACACAACCAGGTTTAATGCGTAGGTCAGCAACAGCAACGCAGCATAGACAATCGCAAGTCCCGAAAGGATTTGCGCCCCGCGCGTTCCCTTGAAAAACGACAGGATGTAATAGAACGCAACCGCGAGCAGTGCGATCTCTAACATCCCGTTCCAATCGGGAAGATTATTGCGTGCTAAAAAAGACGTCATTCCGTCACAACCTGACCGTATTGCAGAATAGCGATCAATCTCGCCATCTCGCAAGATTCCTTTACGTCATGTACCCGTAAAATATGCGCACCTCGCGTAATCGCAAAAGCGAGCGCACCGAGGCTCGGCAGTAACCGATCATACACCGTTCGGCCCGTCAGCGCTCCAAGAAAGCTTTTGTGTGATAGCCCCATCATAATCGGACAGCGGACTTCTTTGAAAGCGTCTAACTCCGAAACCAGCCTCACGTTATGCATAACGGTTTTTCCAAAACCGATTCCGGGATCAATGGCGATACAATGTCGGTCAATTCCCGCATCCAAGGCGACGTTGATTCGCTCATAAAAGAATTCGCGAATTTCACCAACAACGTCGGAATACATTGGGTTCTTCTGCATCGTCTGCGGTGTGCCCTGCATGTGCATCAGAACCACACCGGCGCCATGATGCTTGATTACCTCCGCCATTTCGGGATCACCCAGCGCGGTGATGTCGTTCACGATGTGCGCACCAGCTTGCAGTGCGGCATCGGCGACGGCAGCTTTCGTCGTATCTACAGACAACAGACACTGCGTTGTTTCGGCAAGCGCCTCAATGACGGGGATAACACGGCGAATCTCCTCATCCAGCGGAACCGGTTCAGCGCCGGGCCGTGTGGATTCGCCGCCGACGTCAATAATAGCCGCGCCTTGCTCCGTCATCTCCACGCCACGCGCAATCGCAGCGGTGTGGTCGAAAAAATGAACGTCATCTGAAAAAGAATCCGGCGTGACGTTCAGCACACCCATCATTTGCGCGGGACTACCGCACACCAACTCCGCTTCCCGACATCGCCAGATGAGCGGAGCTGGTCTCATGGTGTTTGCCGATTACTCCCCCGTCACGCCAGCGACGGACTCGCATCCGGCCCGATTACCGGGGGAACCGGCGCCGATTTTTCTTCCTGCTGCTCCACCGGGGCGGGTTCTTGTGTCGAAGGAGGATTGCCGGGCGAATTTCCGCGTTCGGCTTCGGAAAGAATGCGACCGTGCTTGATGAGATCAACAACGTCCTCGCCGTCCAGCGTCTCGCGCTCGATCAACATCGAAGCGACCAAGTCCAGCTTGTCACGGTGCGTACGGAGCAAATCAATCGCGTTGTTGTAGGCCTGACGCAACATCCGATTGACTTCCACATCAATCTTCTGCGCCGTCGCCTCGCTATATTCCTGATTGCGCGAAACTTCGCGGCCAAGGAACAACAACTCTTCGCGGGAGCCAAATGACTGCGGGCCAAGCTCGGCGCTCATCCCCCACTCGCACACCATCAGCCGCGCGATACGCGTCGCCTGCTTCAAATCATTCTGTGCACCAGTCGTGATGTCGCTGCACGCGAGCTCCTCCGCCGCACGACCGCCCATCAAACCGTCCAACATACCGAGCAACTTGCGACGCCCTTCCGTGTAGCGGTCTTTTTCCGGCAACTGCATCGTCGCGCCCAGCGCCTGACCGCGCGGAATGATCGTAACCTTATGCAGCGGCTCGCCCTCCTCCGCCAACGCCAGAACAATCGCGTGTCCCGCTTCGTGATAAGCAGTAAGATGCTTTTCCTGATCGTCGAGCAGACGGCTGCGTCGCTCGCGGCCCCAGCGCACCTTGTCGCGCGCCTCTTCCATATCCTGAAGCTCCACTGCCTCTGCGCCACGCCGCGCGGCAAGCAGCGCCGCCTCGTTCACGAGATTCGACAAATCCGCGCCGGAAAAACCGGGTGTTCCGCGCGCAATCCGGCGCAAATCCGTTTCCTTGCCCAGTTTGATCCGCTTGCTATGAATCTTGAGAATCGCCTCGCGTCCGTCCAAGGATGGGAGGTCCACCACAATCTGACGATCAAAACGACCTGGGCGCAGCAACGCGTTGTCCAACACATCCGGACGGTTCGTCGCGGCGATGATGATGATTCCCTCCTGCGTATCGAATCCATCCATTTCGACGAGCAGCGCGTTCAATGTCTGTTCGCGCTCATCGTGGCCGCCGCCGATGCCGCTGAAGCGGCTCCGCCCTACGGCATCAATTTCATCAATGAAAATGATGCACGGCGCATTTTTTCGCGCCTGCTCAAACATATCACGCACGCGAGAGGCACCGACACCGACAAACATCTCGACGAAATCCGAGCCGCTGATACTGAAGAACGGGACATTCGCCTCGCCCGCGATCGCCTTCGCCAGCAGCGTCTTCCCTGTTCCCGGTGGCCCGACGAGCAATACGCCTTTTGGAATGCGTCCGCCCAATTTTTGATAGCGTTTCGGGTCCTTCAGGAACTCGACGATCTCCTGAACCTCTTCCTCCGCCTCTTCTACACCCGCTACGTCAGAAAAAGTGATTCGGTTTTTGCCGCGACTCAGCAACTTCGCGCGACTCTTTCCGAAACTCATCGCGCCCTTCCCCGCAATACGCATCTGACGCATAAAAAGGAAATACAGCAGCGCCATCACGAGAATGAACGGAATCGCGCCCGACAGAATTTGCCAGAGGTACGGATTTTGCGGAACGACCTCAAACGCGATTCCCTTTTCCGCCAGCTTCTTCTGCACATCCTCGGCGGACGCCACGAAGACGCGGAACTTCTTGTGCTGCCCCGTCTTCTCATCAATGTCCACCGTCTCCCCCGCACAAAGCGCGAGCCGGAAACCTCCATCACAATTTCGGCTTTGCGAATTTTCCCCTCATCCATCATCCGCAGGAAATCCGGATTGTATGGAACTTTTGTGATCCGCTCCGGCCCATTCGAAAACATCTGAAAGACGAACAATAAAACCGCTAACAGAAGGAACCACACCGCCATTCCGCGAAACGGCATGCGCGACGGCTGCGGGGGCGAGGACTCGGGCGATTTATTTGATGGTTCCATAGTTAACGTCTATCCAGGTTCAAAGCAATAGGCGAGAATACGCCAGTAAGCACGCCAGTACAAGCGCGGATGGCCTGTTTTTGGCGAATCTTGGCCGCATTAGGAGAACCGGCAAAAGCGCACCGGCTCCCCTACGCCAGCGTATCGCGCACTTCCTTTATTAAGGCTTCGACCTGGGCGGCGACCGCAACGATTTCAATTCTCGCCTGACTACGCCACTCGGGCACGGCAAGGCGCTGCTCATCGGCGGCATCCAATCCGGCGAGGGCATCGCGAAGATAATTTCGCGCTTTCTTCAAACGAACCAGGACATTGCCTGCAAACAACGGGGGCGGCGGCCATACATCGTCCTCATCTCCGTTCAACGCACCTGCCAATTTTCCACTCGCAATCTGAACACAATCCGCGATTTCATTTAGCGGATGCTCTTGTGAAGCGCCTTCGGCGACCCAGTTGTTGTCCCTCATTGCGCGGTGCAGTCGAAGTCCCAACTTCCTGCATTCTTCCACAAGCGGATGCGTCGTGAACTCCGGCGGCCCATTCTTTTCCATTTCCTTGATCGCCTCCTGCGCGATTTCATTCATCTCATCAATCCACTGCTCCCGCTCGACCTCCTCCATCGGCGCAAGCGGCTCAGGCTCCGGCTCACCCCACTCCTTCCGCAACTTCTCGCGTTCCTCCCAATAAACACGGTCAAACTCATCCGCATCGAGTTTTTCGTTCCGAATCCGCGCTTCGACGCGATCCAGCAGAAGATTCATCCGCGCATCTTTCGCATCCGCCTCCGCCTCGATTTCACTCGTCGACTCGTCAGCGGAATCGTCCAGATACTTCGTCGCAAGCGCATCAACCATTTGATCAAGAAGGCCCTGTGTCGGCCCCCTATTTGCTTCGCGCTGCACCCGTTCCTCAGACTCAGTCAACGTCCATGTCGGCAGATCATCCAGTTGGATTCGGTAGTCCGGCGACTCAATCACCACTCGCCCATTGTCCTTACTGTACCATTCGAGATAGAGGCAATTCGCCCAATGAAACGGCATCTCCATTCCCACTCTTCTCCCCTCAATGAAATCATCCAGCGACACATCCGGCACCTTCACCTTCTGCGACGCCGTAATGTCGCCCACCGTCCCCACCTGATGCCGCCTAAAACCGGACGGCAGAGCGGAAGACGGCGTGTCATTTATGATCGTAATGAAATGCCCCGCCAGGTCCCTCCACGGATTCCCCGTCAATTCAAGCGTCACCGGCTCCTCCAAATTGAGAAACCACAACCGCCCCGTCACCCGTCCCCTCACGCGGTTATCCAGTTCCGCTCGCACTAGGCACTCATCAATCCGCCACGCCATAATACCTCACAAAGAAAAGTGACTGAGCTGCAATCTTCAGCACACGGCTTGTAGGAGTCAACTCGTCTCCATAGGCGAAGCGCAACGGGCATGGCGCAGAGCGCGCGAAATAAGGATGATCCGCCGATGCCCCATGGAGGCCGACGCCCCCTCGGTCGGGACCACGGGTAATTTGTTTTCATGCTGCGCTTTTACAGATGGCGGGAGTGCGCTACCTTCGAGGGTTATGCAAGACGAGGTTATTTATCTGGAAGCAAACAACACGCGGCGGCGGTATGTGTTGCATCGGTCGCAAAACAACTCGACCGAGCGCCCCCACCCTGTCGTGATTATGCTGGCGGGGCGTGGCGGGACGCCGTGGACGGCGATAAAGACGAGCGGCTGGAGCGCGTTTGCGGATGAGCGCAACTTGCTGGTTGCATACCCGGAGGCGACGCGGATAGACGAAAGCAGGCCGCTTCATTTCCTCGAAAATCCACAGATGTGGAATGCGGGAATCGGAGGATCCGATACGGATCGCGCACCGGTGGACGATGTCGCATTTCTAAATGCGGTAATTGATGATTTGCTCGAAGAGCAAGGCGCCGATCCTAATCGAGTTTATATGACGGGGTTTTCCAATGGCGCATCCATGACGTTCCGATTTGCAGTGGAATCGGGCGAACGCCTAGCCGCAATGGGTACTGTTTCCGGCCACTATCGCGCAGGGAGCGGCGCGCCAACTCAACCGGTCCCTCTAGCACATTTTTTCGGGAAACTCGATCCGCTAAATCCTTATGACGGAGGGCTTATTGATTTGCCGTGGGGCAAGACGGAATGGCGGCCCTCCGCGCGCGATTCTGTAGTCGCGTGGGCAAAGCAGCTCGACTGGCCGGAGGATGCGTCGAAGGTTGAGAAGCAGGATGGCGTGACTTTTGAACAATGGGGTGAGCCGGGAGATTCTCGCGAAATTATATTCACCACCATCCACGACCTCGGCCACGTTTGGCCCGGCGGCAAACGGCTGTTGCCAGAAAAATATTGTTGGAAACGGTTCAAGCAGACTTTCGGCTACGGCTGAGTTGTGGCGCTTTTTCCAACGGCACACTCGATGAGCGAGTTCTTAAAACGCTATCCACCGCGCGGCTTATTCGCGCTGCTGCTCGTTTATATCATCTGGGGCAGCACGTATCTCGGCATTCGTTTTGCCGTACGCGAAGGCAGCGGGTTTCCGCCTTTTTCGATGGCTGCATCGCGCATCTTGATCGGAGGCGTCATTCTCCTCTCACTCGCCGCAATCTCACGGCATCGCATTCGCATTACAAAGCGCGAATTCGGCTTTCTGCTCATTTCGGGAATCCTTTTGTGGAACGGTGCGAACGGATTGGTCACTTGGGCGGAGCAACGTTCGACCTCCGCATACGCTGCGTTGATTATCGGTTCGACGTCTCTCTATAGCGCAATCGTGGAGGCGATTTTTGATCGCAAGTGGCCCCGTCCGATTCTGCTCGTCTCTCTCTTTTTGGTTTGGCCGGTCTTTATATTTTGACCAAGCCTGCCATCGCGCTCGGAACTCGCGCCGATGGCTGGGCAACGCTTGCGCTCTTGCTTGCGCCGCTTACGTGGAGCGTCGGCTCAACGATTCAAATGCGAAATCCGCTCAAGCTTTCGACGCTAACCAGTTCCGGCTATCAACAAATTCTCGGCGCCGCAGGTTTTGTTGTGTTGCTTTTGCTGAACAACGAGCCGCGCCCGCAACCGGTTGCTGAAGCGTGGTGGGCCTGGGGTTATCTCATCATCGCCGGCTCCGTCGTCGGCTTCACCGCCTTCGTGTACGCCCTCCGCACGCTCCCCGTGCCCGTGGTGATGACGTACGCGTTCGTGAATCCTGTCATCGCCGTCATCCTCGGCTGGATATTCCTCGGCGAAACAATCACTACCACGACACTTGTCGGCACGCTCCTGATTCTCGCCGGTGTAGGTGGTGTGTTTCGGCAAAAGTATGGGTAAGAAACGCGAAAACTTTCGCTGAAAAGGGTATCGGTGAAACCACCGGGACGGGGGCCTCCCGCCTCCAACGCGCACGCTGCGCACTTCAGGTTCTTGTCCGTCGAGGCTTTAGCAAAGGAGGATCAGGTCTCTGCCATCCGCCCCTCTTTTGCGGTTTCTCTCGGCAGGAAGCGGCGGTGGGATTTTACGTTGGGCAGGAAATAAGCGGACATGCCGATCAAGGGCAAGAGGGCGCACAGTTTATAGACGAATTCAATGCTGGTGTGGTCAGCAATCAAGCCAAGCAGGGCCGAGCCGAGGCCGCCAATACCGAAGGCAAATCCGAAGAACAGGCCGGAGATCATTCCGATCTTTCGGGGCAACAGCTCTTGGGCATAAACAAGGATAGCCGGGAAAGCAGATGAAAGGACGATGCCGACAATCATCACAAGTATCGCCGTCCACGTGAGGTTGGCATAGGGCATGATGAGCGCGAATGGCGCGGAACCGAGAATAGAAAACCAAATGACGTATTTGCGGCCGAATCGGTCGCCGAGCGGGCCACCGAGGAGCGTGCCCAAGGCCACTGCGCCAAGAAAAAGAAATAGATAAAATTGCGAGGCTTCGATGGACACGCCAAAGTGGTCAATCAAGTAGAAGGTGAAGTAGCTGCTGATGCTCGCCATATAAATGAACTTCTGAAAAGATCAATACGAGCAGAATCACGACGGACAGTTGCACCTGCCATTTGTGCAGGCGCGGCGGATATTCCACGTAGGCAAGTTTTTTTCGAGTCCTTCGAAATCATCCGCTTCTTATACCAACGCGCGACGTAGTACAACACAGCGACACCGAGTGCGCCGATGGGCAAAAATGCCAACAGAAAATGCTGGCCGTGTCGCATCACCACCAAGATGACAAGCAGCGGGCCGAGCGCAGTTCCTGCGTTTCCGCCGACCTGAAAAATCGCCTGCGCCAATCCGCGCCGCCCCCTGCTGACAGATACGCCACGCGCGAGGATTCGGGATGAAAAATGGCCGACCCCACGCCGATCATAGCAACGGAAATTAGAACAAGGTGATAGGAACGCGCGATTGCGAGCACCGCGACACCCAATGAGGTGAAGCCCATACCAATAACCTGCGAGTAGGGCTGTGGGCGGCGATCTGTGACAAAGCCGACAACGGGCTGAAGCAACGACGCTGTCACTTGATAGACAAAAGTGATCAGGCCGATTTGCGTAAAGTTCAGCGCGAGGTTGTCCTTCAGAAGTGGGTAGATGGACGGAATCAGAATCTGCAGCAAATCGTTGATGAAATGGCCCGCGGCAATCGCAAAGACGATGGAAAATACAGTCTTCTGCGGTAGTGACTGGGACGGGGTGCTCATCTGGTTTAAATCCGGGACCTTTCCTTTAATTAATAAGGAGCCGTCATTCGACCACGGCTCCCATCGCGATTATGCTTTAGTGTCGTCTCGCTCAAAAACCTGACAGTAATCGCGCAGGATAACGGCTTGTCAAGCAAGGCATTGGGCGGCGCTGCGCCGGGTATCCGGCGCAGCGCACAAAATTTCATGTAAGTTTTACCGGCGCGACGGCGACAGACCACTATATGCCACGAGGAGGCTTGGAGGCGACGCATCAGGCATCGCCGATGGTCGGAAGGAAAGACAAGGATGAAATCGTACAAGTATCTGATTATTGGTGGGGGAATGACAGCCGACGCGGCAGTGAAGGGAATCCGCGAGCTAGATTTTGAAGGTTCGATTGGCGTCATCAGCGCAGAGAAGGATATGCCGTATATCCGGCCTCAGCTTTCAGAAGGGTCTCTGGAAGGGTAAGCCTATTGAAAAAATTTGGCTGCACACGGAGAAGAACAAGGTGGATGTTCACCTCGACCGCACGGTCGCGACCGTAGATGCCAACGCAAAGCGAGTTCGCGACAACAAGGGCGACGAATACGGATACGAAAAGCTTCTTCTGGCAACTGGGGAACGCCCAACCGCCTGCCGTTCGGTGGCGATGACATTATTTACTTCCGCACCTACCACGACTACCAGCGTCTGCGCGAGGTGGCAGATAAGCACGAGCGTTTTCTCGTAATCGGCGCAGGTTTCATCGGCTCTGAAATCGCCGCAGCACTGAACATGGTCGGCAAAAAAGTTGCCTTGGTATTTCCCGGCAGCGCGATCGGCGACAATGTGTATCCGGCGCATCTCGCTCAGTTTATCAACGAAGCCTACAAGGGCAAAGGCGTGGAGCTTATCCCCGGTGACAGCATCAGTGACGTGGAAAAGACCAGCAGCGGATACAAGGTCACGAGCAAGAACGGACGATCTTTTGAAGTGGACGGCGTGGTGGCGGGAATCGGCATCAAACCAAACGTCGAACTAGCAAAGGCAATCGGCGCAAAGGTTGAGAACGGTATTGTCGTGGATGACCGGCAGCGCACTTCTGTCGCTGACGTGTTTGCGGCGGGCGATGTGGCGCAATTCCCAAATGCCTTGCTCGGCAAGGCGCGTCGCGTGGAGCACGAGGACAACGCCTTGCAAATGGGGCATCAGGCGGGACGCAATATGGCCGGGGCCGATGAGGCCTACACGCACACCCCCTACTTCTATGCGGATATGTTCGAGCTGGGCTACGAGGCGGTCGGCGAATTGAGCAGCAAACTCGAAATCGTCGAAGACTGGAAAGAAAAGCATAAGACCGGCGTGGTCTATTACCTCGACCAGGGGCGTGTGCGTGGCGCGTTGCTCTGGAATGTCTGGGGCAGGGTGGATCAGGCGACCGCATTGATTGGCCAGCCCGGCCCGTTCACGGCAAAGGATTTGATCGGCAAAATTTCGGCCGACTAGCAAACGATGGACAAGGCGCAAACCAATGCATGCGACTTCTTATGTAAGCAACGATGCGCTTGCTGCAAAAGCGGTGCGCCTCCGCGAGTTGCATCACGGCCCGCCCATCCTTGTTTTGCCCAATGCCTGGGATGCTGCATCAGCACGAATTTTTGAAGCGACCGGCTTTGACGCAATAGCGACCACGAGTGGCGGTATCGCCAACGCATGCGGCTTCCCCGACGGCGAATATATTTCTCGCAAAGAAATGCTGGATGCCGTTCGCCGTATCACGCGGGCAGTCGGCATCCCTGTGACAGCGGATATGGAGGCCGGCTACGGCATCACACCGGAGGCTGTTGCGGAGACCGCGCGACTGACGATCAAGGCGGGCGCAGTTGGAATGAATCTGGAAGACAGCGTGCGGGGCAAGCAGCAACCGTTCTTCGACCTCTCTCTTCAAGTCGAAAAGATAAAAGCCGTTCGTGAGGCGATGGACGCACTCAATATCCCCTTTGTCATTAACGCACGAACAGATGTTTTTCTCCGCCTCAGAGATGAGCCCAACAAGCTGCTGAAGCAGGCGCTGGAGCGTGGAAATGCCTACGCCGCTGCGGGGGCGGACTGTATTTTTGTGATGGGCGTAAGCGACAAGCAAATCATCACCGATCTCGTCCGCGAATTGAACGCGCCCATCAATATCGTGGTCGGAGTTAACAGCCCGACCATCGCAGAGTTGGAAACGCTTGGAGTCGCGCGTGTGACGTTCGGCACGCTTCCTTTCCGCACAACGATGTCGCTGACAGAGCAGATCGCAAAAGAAATCAAAGCGTCAGGGACCTACACGTTCGGACGCGACGCGATGCCGCATCAGACTGCGAATGGATATTTTGAGAAAGTTGCGAATGGGTGAATGTGGACGAAATGAATTGATGGATTTTTAGAAACGACGCGTCCGAAGAGGGCGCTACAAATCAAGAAATAGAAATAGGAAAGGAAAAGCCATGGAACCTCGCTTGGATTATTCGAAACTCGCGCCGGACGGCGTAAAGGGGCTGATTCAGCAGGAAACGTACATTCGCAGCAGCGGTCTTGAGGATCGCATTATCGAACTGGTCAAGCTCCGCGCATCACAGATCAACGGCTGCGCGTTCTGCATTGACATGCACACAAAAGACGCGCGCTCGCACGGCGAAAGCGAGCAGCGGCTGTACGCGGTAAGCGCATGGCACGAAGCCCCGTTCTTCACCGAGCGCGAACGCGCAGCGCTGCTGTGGACAGAACAGGTAACATTGATCAGTCACGATCACGTGCCGGATGCGATCTATAACGAGGTACGGAAACAGTTCTCTGAGAAAGAACTGGTGGACCTGACACTCGCAGTCATTGCGATCAACAGTTGGAACCGCCTCGCCATCTCGTTCCGGACACTCGCGGGAACCTACAAACCGGATCATCCGGTCACCAAAAAAGCAGCTCCCACAAATTGATGATGGAGTGAACACAACCGCCATGGGTCTCGAACCCGTCCCACCGTTCAGGTTGGATCCGACCGTATGGACGCTTCGACGTCGGCCAGACAACTGCATAGATCGTTGGGACGGCGAGACCTATCGGCGTGTTCTCCTTTCTGAACGCGGCGAACCATTTGAGGTCGCCGTCAAACAAGATGGGCCGCCCACCTCCCCGCACCTGCGCATCACGGTCAAAGGCTCGACAAGCGACGCAATTAATCGCCAGGCCAAAGACGCGGTCAGTCATGCCCTCGGCATACACACGGATCTTGCTCCATTTTATCGGTTGGCAAAAAAAGACCAACGGCTGAATCCCCTCGCAAAGCAGTTCAAAGGCGTCAAGCCCCCACGCCTCCACTCGCCCTACGAAAGTTTAATTAACGCAATTGCCTGTCAGCAGCTCACGTTGACCATGGGCATCCGATTGTTGAATAGTCTCGTCCAACGCTACGCGCCAGCATTGCCCCTCGACGACGGCACGTTTCACGCCTTCCCCCGCCCCCAAGATTTGGCCAGTGCAGATATTGAAGAACTGCGCAGCATGAAGTTCAGCTATCAAAAGGCACGTTACATCATCGGATTGTCGCGAGCGATTGTCGAGGGGCGTCTTGACCTAAATGCGATTGGAAAGTTGGACGACAAGAAAGCAGTTGAACAATTACGCACCATCAAAGGCATCGGGCGTTGGACCGCAGAATACTTCCTACTTCGCGGAATCGGTCGTACGCATATCTTCCCCGGCGACGACGTGGGCGCACGCAACCATTTGGAACGTTGGCTCGGCAAACATGAAAAAATGAACTACGACGATGTCCAACACTCGCTCTATGTCTGGCGCGCGTATGGCGGATTAATTTATTTTCATCTTTTACTGAAGAGCCTCGTGGAAAAATCGGTCATCGCGAATTAATTTGTCAAATTTTTTAGCAGTACTTCATTTATGTCGTATAGTGGAGCGCACCCGCGATTCAGCGGAGCTTGGAGGAGTGCGTAAATGAGCGATGAAGTAACAACCACAATTGACGTGCGCGAAATCCCACCACCGTTGCGCCATTCGACGATTTTCAACACGTTCGACAGTCTTTCGCCGGGGCAAAGCTTCATGATTGTTGCTGATCACAACCCCGTCCCGCTCCGCATGCAGTTTCAAGTGCGCTTCCGTGAGCAGTTTTCCTGGGCCTATGCCGAAGAAGGCCCGGAGGTCTGGCGCGTCAAAATCGGACGCACGGCCTAACTTACATCTAACTTAATTTAATTTGTTTTCAGCCCTGCGCCACTTATACTTGAGGCGTGGGGAAGAAAATCTTCCAGTCTAACTCATCCGAACAAGATTCCGGGGTTCGTTTAAGTTGGTTTAAACGGATTATCTATTCGCTTATCCCACTGGCGCTACTGCTGGCGGGCGGTGAAATTGTCGCGCGAATGATGCCTTCGGACTTCACGTCCGACCGCTTCTTTACGTGGCAGGCGGACACGAGGAATACTTCGGCACGCACAAGGTCGGCATTCCCTACCGTACCCTGCCGCCCTACTACTGGATTCCGGTGGCGAACACACCAATCACGAACAACAAGGGATTTCGTGGACGCAACTGGAAGGAGAAAAAATCGGCAGGTGTGATACGCATCGCAAGCCTCGGCGACTCCTGCACCCTCGGCGGACAAGAGCCCTATTCAGAACGGCTCGACCGACTGCTTCGAGAAGCGCTGCATAGCAATAAATATGAAGTGCTAAACGGCGGCGTTGGTTCGAGCAGCACGTATCAAATGCTGCAAATTTTTGAGCAGCAAATTCTGCCAATGCGCCCGGACATCGTCGTCATTTTCCCCGGCTGGAACGACCGGTGGGTTCACGATGGCCAGCGCGACTCGCTTCACAAATTGCCGACGCCATGGCAAGCCTCCATGCGAAACCACTTGCTGCGCTCCCGACTTTTTCAAGCGATGGTCTTCGTGGCCGACAAACAGCGCTCCAAGAAAAAAGAGCAGCGGGTGCCCGCCTCGGAAATGGCCGCGAATCTGCGAAAGTTCGCAAAGATGTGCCGCGACCAAAATCTGGCGCTTTATCTCTGCACGACGCCGGACGGCAATTCGGATAACGCGATCCTTGCGCGATTCAATGACCAGAAAGATCAGCGCGATTGGGATTTGGATCTCTATGATTTGTTTAAGGACAAAGCAGACAGCCCCATCGGGGTCTGGCGTTATTTGGACGCATTGTACAACGACACCGTGAGGAGTGTTGCGGCAAATGAAAGGCTCCCGCTCATTGACCTCGCGACCGATGTCGCACAACGTCGGATGTTATACCCGGAGCCTCCGCTCTATTTTTTCAAGGACGGCATTCACTTCACCGAACTCGGTCTTCAGGAAGTCGCGCGACTCCTCGCATTGCAAATCACCACAGGGAGTGAGCGCGACGCAGTGGCGGCATACGTGGACTCCGGCCCGTACTACGCAACCAACGCGCTCATTTTCGCCACGCAATATCAGTTTGCAACTGCAGACGACTTCTTGAACAAGGCAGAACAGCTTGGTGAACCGCCAGCGTGGGCGGAGACACTGCACGCGCAGATCAGGGAGCAGCGTCCATTCTATGATCGCTATGATCGGGCCCGTATCAATCTCTCGAATTTCGATGATCCCAGCCGCGTCTTTTCTGAATTTCAGGCTCTTCTTGAAATGCGGCCGCAAGATCAAGACTTGCGGCTGGACACGGCGGATATGGCAAAAAATGTGGGAGAATATGAACTCGGTCGCTCCATGGCGATCGGCCAGCAAGTGGACTATTCCCCGTCCAACTTGAATCGCGCGCTCTGGATCGCTGCCGAATGTTCCGACGCGATGGGTGACTCGAATATGGTTTCCACAATTCTTCAGGAATTGATGCGTCTCTTTCCCGAAGATCAGCGCCTTGCAATGGTGCTGGCGAATCTACCGCAATAGACCCGGGCCGTTCGCGCCTTACCTACGTCGCAAAATCGCATCGCGAGCAAAGCCGAGTTCCGGCATTCGCATAATCAATGCGCACAGAAAATACGCAGCCATTCCAAGGGCGATGGCGCCGAGAACCGAGGCGACTTCCGTCAGCTTCACCGGCAAGCCCGTGCCCGATAGCGCGTTGAGAATCGGCGAGCGCACGAGAATAATCACTGCGGTCATAACGGCGGAGCAACCCAACGCGCGCGTCGTTGTTTTCAAGACAGCCCTCCACGCAAGCGAGCCGAGGCGGCGGTGTAACAACACGCCGAGGGTCAACCCGTTCATCGCTTCCGAAATCACCGTCGCCGATGCGAGACCCGCGTGTTTGTATTCCATCGGCCAGGTGAGGACGAAGATCACGTTCAAAACAAAGTTCAGCGAGACCGCGCGAAGGCCGATAAGAAACGGCGTGCGGGTATCCTGGAGCGCATAGAATGCAGGCACGAATACCTTGGCCAGACAGAAGACCATCAAGCCCGGCGCATAGAACTGGAGCGCGATGGAGGTGTGCCGAATAGCATCCGCATCAAAACGCCCCCACCCGAAGATCATTTTTACGATCGGCTCCGAAAGCACCAGCAGTCCGATGGACGCTGGAATCATTACGAATAGCAACGTGCGTAGGGAGTGACTCAACGTACTGCGCATCTCCGCGTGATCGCCTCGCGCCGCATGGCCGGACAGCACCGGAAGCAACACCGTGCTCATCGCAGTAGCGAGCAGGCCCTGTGGAAAATAGAGCAGGCGTTCTGCATAAAACAGAGACGCCGGCGCCCACGGCGCAGCCCATCGCGCGAGCAGTGCGTTCACCATCACGTTGACCTGCGTTACGGATGAACCCAGCGCAGTCGGGCCCATTAAGGTGAACACGCGCCGAACACGAGTATCCGATAAATCCCACGTAAAACCGGGCCGAAAGCCGAGTTTGATCAGTGCGGGCACCTGCACCCCCATTTGAACAATACCCGCAACAAACACCGCAAGTGCGATGCCGTAAATCTGCTGTTCCGGCGTCGCTCCGAGTCGCGGACACACCAAAATTACAAAGGCGATCCAAACTATATTCAATAGGCTCGGCGTGAACGCAGGGAGGGAGAAACGATGACACGCGTTGAGCATTGCCATAAACAAACCCGCGAGGCAGATGAACAACACGTAGGGCAACATCACGCGAGTCAGCGGAAGCAGATGTGGAGCGCGCGCAGCCAAATCCGGTTTGAGCCACTGAAGTACATACGTTGCGCCAATCAGCAACGCAACGAGCACGAGAAGACCCGCTGCGACCACGGTCACAGTTTTACGCGCCATAAACCAGGCGGCTTTGTCACCCTCCTCCTTGCGCGTCGTCATAAAAACCGGCACGAACGCGGATGAAAGAGCACCTTCACCGAACAATGCGCGGAAGAGATTGGGCAGTCGGAACGCCACGACGAAGTCAGACATGACAGCGCTCGTTCCAAACAAACTCGCGGTCAAGGTGTCGCGCACCAGCCCCAGCACGCGGCTCAGGGAGGTGAAACTTCCGACCTTGAAGGCGGATCGAATTACCCGGTTGTTCTCCACGGCGGCAAATGTGGCATAGAAGCGAGCGAAGAAAACAAAGAAATGCGGTTTATTCCCCTGTTTTCATACGCCGCCCAAAAGAAAAGCGGCGGAAATTGCGAAAGATCAGGCAAGCAGACGTGTGTAAAGTTGGCGTGTTCGTTCAACCGTGTTCTTCACACTGAATTTTGATTCGATCCGTTCCCGCGCCCCGGCGGCGAGTTTTTGTCGCAACTCCACGTCAGCGATCAGCCGCTCCAACGCCACGCGAAGGGGCCTGATCCTCCCCGCAGGAACAACCAGCCCACTCACACCATTTTCGACAATCTCCGGCAATCCACCCGCATCACTCACGATAGGCGGCACGCCTTGAATCATCGCTTCAACAACCGCCTTAGGCAACCCTTCGCGATCAAGGGACGGCATAACAAAAATGTCAAACGTGCGCACCAAGCGATACGCGTTTGTTTGATACCCAGTAAAGACCACGCGATTTTCCAAACCGGACCGACGCGCGATTGAACGGGTCGCCCGATCGCGCACCTCGCCAACAAGCGCAACTTGAACCCTTGGGAAATCAGGCAAACTCGCAACCGCTTCCAACAAAACTGGAACACCCTTAACCTTCCGCATGTTCGCGACACAGCCGATCACGACGGCATCCGACGCGAGACCCAACTCCTCACGTGAAACTGGCGCTGTTGATTCATACCAGATCGGGTCATGTCCCTTTGGAATGGTCACCAGCTTTTCGGGCGGCGCACCGAATTTCAGCAGATAGCTCCGCACCGCATCCGCCACGCACGAAATCGCATCCACGCGCTTATTCAAATACGTGCTGCGCGCACCATAGTCCCAAATTCGAAGGTGGCCCGTCGTGCCACGGTAAGCGACAAGCTTTGCGCGATGCTGTTTCACACCCGGCAAAGCAACGGCAAGGCCGTGATTCGTGAACGCATGCACGATATCGGGATCAAATGAAGTGAGTTCCCTCTTCACCGATTCGCGCACCGCACGGTCGAGCCGCGATTCAATCTTGAGTGTGCCGATTTGCACACCTGCACCCTCCCACATTTCAATAAACGGAGAGGATGGGTCGGCGAGAATTCGAACATCAACGCCCTGTGCTGCGAGACCTGCGATGAGGTACGCTTCCGGCAAATCGCTCTTCCCGACAATGACAAGCACGCGCATAATGCTTCTTGAGTTTAACCCGCAACGACTGAACTGCAACCGCTTTATTCCTCAGTCACGCGATTGGCATTTGACAGGCTCCGCCCTTCCACAACAGCATGTCACTCGTGATGGTTTTTTTAATTCGAGGTATAGCGGCCCTGATTCGCCTGTTCCCCTACTCCATGCTATCGCGATTGGGCGCAGCGCTCGGTTGGTTTTTGGGACACATAATTCGCCACCGACGCGGCCTCGTATTGGACGCGCTCGCCCGCTCTCTCCCCGAGCGAACACCGGCGGAGCGTGTGCAAATCGCTAATGGAATGTATCGCCATCTCGCGACGCTCGCGCTGGAGTGCCTCTATTTCTCCGGTCAGCACGCCAATGAGTTTTCAACGTATCTCGACATCGTTGGGCGTGAACATCTCGAAACAATCCGCGCAAGAAATGGTGGCGCACTAGCGCTTATGGGGCATATCGGGAACTGGGAGTTGATGGGACTGGGCGCGACGACACTTTGGAATCCAATTAATGTGGTGGTGAAAACCATGGGCGACAAGGCCGTGAACAACTACTGGCGAGCCTCGCGCGAAAAGATGGGACTTCACCTTCTCCCCAGCGCAAATGCGGCCCGGGATTGTATAAAAGCCTTGCGCCGCAAAGAGGCCGTTGCCCTGATTCTCGATCAAAATATGCGGAGGCAGCGCGGCATATTTGTGAACTTCTTCGGCCAGCCCGCCAACACCACGCCCGGCCTCGCTGTGCTTTCAGCCGTGTCGAAAACGCCCGTCGTTCCCATTTATATGATTCGGAAAGACAACGGGCGTCACCAGTTCCATATCCTTCCGCCGATTGATCCTCCCACTGATCGGAGCGACGAATCCATTCACGCCGCGACACAACAATACACGAAAATACTTGAAGACATTATCCGCGCCCACCCTACACAATGGACTTGGCTCCACAAACGCTGGCGAACGAAACCGGAATAACGAAGCAGCTTTCCCTTCAACCGGGCAATCGAACCTGCCGAAAATAGATCGGGTCGGGAGCAAGGTGTTTGGGGACGGACTCAAGCGGTGCGCCGTCCATCCGCTCCGCGCGTGCATACACGAATGGAATCTCCGCTTTTTCCGCATCGCGCCACGCATAGCCCACGGCCATCAGCTCTCCATCCGCTCGCTTAAAGAGATGCAGATAGGCGAAGACGCCCGTGGGTAGATTGTTCAAGAACGTTGCATCGTCCAAAAGCTCCAGCAGGCGCACCCACGCGCGATAGGCCGGACGCGTATGCCAGGGTTCCGCCTGTTCATCCACCAGTCCGAAGCCGCACGCCGCCAAGCGCCACCAGTACACGCGCTCGACAAAGCCACTGCACGCAGCTTGCAGCAAATATCGAATCATAAATCGCGCATACGTGTCTTCTCCAACATTCGGTGCGCCGACACGCTGGCCGGGATAGAGGTACGGCGAGCAGACCGGCGAATAGACTCCGGTGTCGGCGAGCGGCCAGTTGACCTCCGAAACAATTAGCCGGTCTTCGCTTCTGCCCGACACACGGGCCATGGCGCGGGCGAGCGCAAATTTTTCAAGCGACGCAAACCGACCCTGCGGATTTTCCGGAGCGCCGCGCCGATCCACATAAAGGTGGTGCGAAAGCGCATCGAATTGAAAATCCGAGGGCAGCGCAGAAAGGGCCGCGAGAACGTGCGGATATTCGAAATCAATTCCGGCAGGACCCATCAAACGAAGGCTCGGAAACGAGGCCTTCAAATCCCGCATCGGCTCAACAAGCTGACGATATTCGCGCAAGTTCCAAATACCCCACTTCACGCGATTAATGGCGTGGCCCACTTCAATCCAATCCGCAAACGGGGAAACCTGTGGGATCATTCGTTCGCACATCGCCGTCCACGCCGCCGGCTCCAAAAGCGCGCGACGATCCTGACACAAAGCAAAGCCCACCGGATGACCAGCCGCAGCCAATTCACGACCAGCCTGTGCCGCAAAATCCCACTGACGCGCTCCTTTGTGGCGATACAACCGAATCAGCAGCGGCACGCGCGGGCCAGTCGGCAACAACGCCCGCTCCTGCGCCCAGGTCGCCGGTCGCGGCTCCACACTCATTCCCCATCGGCTCTGAATGGACACGGGTTCCCTAAAAACCATCGGCAGAAGGTCATCATACTCGCGGCGGATACGGAGCGCGGATCGAAGCATCGTTCCGGCAATCAACGCGTGATTTGAAATGGGATAAAGCTTATTCCGCTCCTTCCGCGCCCAGCCGTTGATCGGTTGCGCGGATTTTTCATCCCACAACCAGATATCGCGCGGAGGCGGATACACCTGTCGCCGCGCAGGGTCGCGCCGCACCCGGGCCTGGCGGATTGGATGGCGAATCTGGCGCGACAACGAATGCAAACGAAACCTACGGCGTGCGCCGCGAAGCGCGGCGGCGAACTCTGCGGGAGCGCGGGATCCAAAATACATTTCGCAAAACACGCGCAGCAGATCCGTCGGCAAATAGAGACGCGCCAGATCCCGCGCCCGTTGCCGGTTTGTCAACGGCGTGTCGAAAATCAGTGCGCGATTCAGGTCTATCAGAAAAACGCCGCCCCACTCCCCGTCCGCGCCACGCTGCATTAATATATTTTGATTCCCAAGATCGCGGTGCCACACACCGGCATCGTGCATCGCGCGCACAACCGGTGCGATGGATTCAAGCAGCTTCAGCGTCCGCCCCGCGTCCGGATCATGACGGAGCAAATGGCGCAATTCATCACGAAAATTTGTCACCGGCTCCAAGCGTCGGGTGATGAAATGACTCTCCACACACTGCCCCCGCTCCCATCGCTCAATCCATGCGACAGGCTCCGGCGCACCGACTCCGCGCTCTGCCAACCGCAACGCAACGCGCCACGCGCGTTGCGCGGCCGTGCCACGCCGACGCGCGTCGAAGTTTTTTAAGAAAGGGAGACGACCCTGCGCTTTGATTAAAAGAGGAAGAGAACTCGCGCCAATCGGGGCATCCATGGAATATACCCGCGCCCCGCCCTGCCCCTTCTCTGCGGGAACATCCGCGATGTGTCGCCCCAAATCGGACAGCCATATCCGCAATTCGGGAGAATCGAGCTCGGCTGCAATTTCGCCCCGATACGGCCCTTCATGGAGAGGCGCTGTGTTCATGCGCTCGCAGTGTCCATGTGCCGCGCCACAAAACGCGCTGTGTCCCAACAGTATCGGGAAAGCGCAGTAACGCGGCCCTCCGCGCCCAGCCGCGCCCGCAATGCGGAATCAGACGCCAGCGCGGCCATCTGAGCCAGCCATTCCTCCGGCTTGCGAACAATGCGACCGCCGCCCGCATCCAGTTTTTCTACAAAAATCTGGAGTTCGCTGGCGAGGATGGGAAGGCCGGTGAGCATCCCTGAACAATCGCCTGCGAAAACGTCTCGCGCATCACCACCTCATCGCGCGATGGACAGAGCATGACATCCATGCCGCGAAGAAATTCCGGAATCTCGCCAAGCGGCATCCACGGATGCGCGATCACATTGGCGGGGAGATCGGATGGCGGCCGCATGTAGGATGCGAGATGGAGTTCACAGCGCGCGGCGAGGGCGTCGGGCAGGCACCGAAACGCCTCAATCGCGGTGTCTCCGCCCTTCCACGCATTGTCGAGTGCGCCGAGAACAACAAAGCGGACGCGTTCCGATTCGTGTTTCTCTGCCGGAAAAAATCGGTCGCCATCCATGATCCCGTAATCCACGGCGACCTGCGGATAGCCCGCTTCACGAAACGGCTCGGCAATTTTTTCGTTCACACAGACCACGGACGCGGTCCAACGGCGCAACGCGCGCACAAAGCGCGGAGACGCCTCGCGGTGCGCGAGTAAAACGAGTTTGCGCGCGACGCGACGCCAGCGGAGAAGCTGTAAAAACGGAATCAACCCATTCCCGACATTCGCGAGAAACAAAAAGGTCATCGAATCCCGAGCAAAATGCGAGGCAAGTCCGGTGCGCCTGCCAACTCACCGGCACTGGTCCAAACCGGCGTCAGTCGGCCCCCGAATTCGCGCGCTTCTATCTCGCCCTTCCATTCCGTATGTGCGGGGAGGGAGATGGTGAAGCCCAATTTCAGGAAGTCTTCGATAAGTCGAAAATTGAACAGCTCCACACCACGCAAGGGGAGCGAAGGCGGGCGCAAAAATACTTTCTCAAGAAAAAGGATGGAACGCGTTGAATCGTTCATAGCCTTCTCAACTGGGCGGCTCTGCGGCGCCCCGAGCCTTTTCGTTCTCCATCTCCCAGAGTTTCGCATACTTCATACAGACGCCAAATGCACTGATCAGCGCAATTAAAAAGCCGCGACGGCCATCCAGAAATCCCCCTCGCATAATGAAGGCTTTAAAAAATCGGAATGGCGGACGAAAAAGAAAATCTACCCAACGAAACCTTGAGTTGGATCGGAATTTTTCCTGCGCAGTGATGCTTGAAAATCGGTTCATCGTTTCCAGGTGATCGCGGATATTGTCGTACGTATAGTGATAGAGTTTTCCGCGCAGCGTTTTCACGTTACCGGAAATGATCACCTGATCATGAGGCTCGGTTCCTCCGCTATATCCGCGCTCCTTGAGGAAGAGGCGCAGCTTAATGTCTGGATACCACTCGCCGTGTCGGATCCAGCGACCGAGATAGTTCACCATGCGCGGAAAACGGTAGCCGACGATATCGCCAGCATTCGCCGCAAGCTCGGCTTGGATTTCCTGCCGCAGCTTGGGCGAAATTTCTTCGTCCGCATCAATAAACAATATCCATTCATGCGTCGCGAGTTCACGAATGAGGTTCTTCTGCCCGATATAGCCACGCCAGGCGTATTGATAAACCCGCTCGGTATATTCCTTGCAAATCGCGACTGTCCGATCCGAACTAAAGCTGTCCACGACAACAATCTCATCGCACCAGCGCACACTTTCGATACAGCGCCGGATGTTGGTCTCTTCGTTAAGTGTGGTGATACAGGCGGAAATTTTGGGATGATCGTTCATGGGCTGAGCAAGTGTATCATTTCTCCATATACGCGGTCTGGTGAAATAGCCGCGAGTCTTTTTTCCGCGTCCGCGTCCGAATGCCCGATCTCTCGATCATGCTCTCCATCGTCCTGAACGACGCAAATGTTTGTGCCCAGCGGACCGGTGACACGTGGGTCTGTCGCGCCAAAAATTGCAACGAGCGGACGACGCAACGCCGCAGCGAGATGCATTCCTCCGCTGTCATTGCAAACCACCATATCGCACGCGCTCACACAGGCGGTCCATTCGACCATCGAGGTCTTCCCCGCGAGATTCACTCCGCTTCCTGCTTCGGCAACAATCGCATCGCCTGCAGACGCATCCGCGCCCGCGCCCATCACAACAACGGAACCGCGCGTCTCCGTGACCCATTTTTTGGCCACTGCGGCAAAATGCGCGACCGGCCAGCGTTTTGCCGGACCACGCGCCGCACCGGGCATCACACCGAGTAACGGAATTCGCACACTACGCATCAGCCTTTCCGCTGTATCGTGAACGTCGCACGGCACTACCAACCGCGCAAATTCCGGCTCATCCGCTGGTGGAGGAGGCGCTCCAAGCAACTCATAATATTCGAGCGACTGATGACGTCGGGTGGCGCTGCCGGAAGGCAGCGGGCGATTCAACAGCGCCGTGCGCAACTGGCCGCGACGCCCGATGCGCTCGGGGATGCCCGCCATAACTGGAATCAGCGCGGAGCGAAAGGAATTCGGAAAAATAATCGCGCGCGTATGCTGCTCCCGGCGCAATTCCTTCGCGGCAGTGCGCATGGAGGCCCACGAGTCGTCGTAAATGCGTACATCGTTCGGAACGTCATGCATTCGCCAGAGTGGTTCGAGCGATGCCTTCACGAGCATGGTCAGGCGCGTGTTCGGATTTGCGCGACGCCACGCCTGCAAGGCCGGCATGCCCATCAGGGCATCTCCGATCCAGTTAACGCCGACCACGAGGACACGGTCGCTATTTGAAACAGATTCGATTAATCCAGGCACGGAATTCATCAGCCCCGGTCAACATTTCGATTTCGACCCGAAGAAAGAATATCGGCAAATCCCGACGCTCCAACATCGGAAAACGAACCGCGTCCTTTTCCGTCGTCACCACAATTTTCGCGCCGCGATGGATTCCCTTATTAATGACGTTAATAATTTCCTGCTGGGTGTAGCGGTGGTGGTCGGCATAGCGCTTGTGGTACATCACCTTCGCGCCGAGGCGAATCAGCTCATCCTCAAAGCCTTTCGGCGACGCAATGCCCGAAATCGCAGCGACGGGAAGCCCTTTGATGAACTCCAGCGGCGCTTTTTCCTTTGTGAACACATCCTGCAAATACTTTGCCGAGTGGCGACATTCGGAGACTTCCGCATGCGGATTGTATTTGCGCAGGGTCTGCTTCAATTCCACCGCGCCGTCGCCATTCGATTTTGTAATAAAAATAAAGTCTGCTCGCTTCAGATTGCGAATCGGCTCGCGCAGAATACCGCGCGGGAGCAGGCGGCGATTGCCGAACGGGTTCGTACGATCCACCAGCACAATGTCCACACGGTGCTTCAGATGAAAATTCTGAAACCCATCGTCGAGGATCAATGTGTCGCAGCCAAGTTTTTGTACGGCATATTTTCCGGAATTGACGCGGTTGGCATCCACCAACACCGCCACCTTGGGAAGATTTTGCGCCAGCATAAACGGCTCATCGCCTCCGAGCGAGGAATCCAGCAGCAGCCGTTCGCCATCGGACACGACGCGCGGCTCGTATTCCTGGACATCCGAGGTCATCCATCGCCAAAAACGACGCCACAACGGGTCTTCGACTTTGCGATAGCCTCGGCTGAGGATCGCGACCTTGCGACCGCTCTGCTGGAGGGTGCGGGCAAAGACCTCGACAATCGGCGTCTTTCCGGTGCCGCCCACCGTCAGGTTGCCGATGCTAATCACCTGGCACCCCAGCTCGTACGGCTTGGAAATGCCGATGGAATACAACCACAAGCGGATCGCAACCGCGCCACGGAACAATAAGGACAGGGCAATAAGTAGAGAACGCACCAGCACCGCCCACCAGCCGTGGCGGCGATCTTCAATCACGCTGAGGATATACGCCTCTGCTCCTTCCAAAAATTTGCGCGCTTTCATGGGTCCATCCGGAGCGGCGGGCAGCCCGGCCCGACCCCAATCCGAAAGGCGATGCTGCCATTCCCATACATACGGCGTCAAGGCAACGGCTCGACACAATCGAAAGAATGATTCTGAGTCGCACGCGGACACCCGTTGTCGTATAGTTCTACCCGATGCGCCTCCTTCTTCGACAACTCAATACGCTCGCTGGGCTGACAGCCCTGGAGGCGGTGCGGCAGCCGGTTGTGATTCTGCTGACCACCTCGGCGCTGGCATTCGTTGCGCTCATGCCGGTGCTCTTCACCCATACGCTCGGTGATTCGGCGCGACTGGTGCGCGACAGTGCGCTCGCGTTGCAGTTCGTGATCGGACTTGTCCTCGGCGTGGTGATGGCGTGTACCGCGCTGCGCGCCGAACTGCGCACCGGCACCGCCGCCGCAGTTTTGAGCAAACCCGTGCCGCGCTCGCTTTTCTTCATCGGAAAATTCGTCGGACTTGCCGCAGTGATGCTGGCCTTTTCGTTTCTAATGACCGCTGCAAATCTGCTCGCCACCCGCACCGCGCGCATCGCATTTTTCTACGACTGGTGGGGGTCCGGCCCGCTGCTCATCGCCATCGCGGCGGCATTCGTACTCGGCGGACTGCAAAACTACCGGCTTCACCGCCCATTCGCCTCCCGCGCATTCGGCGGGCTGCTCCTGTTCATCCCACTCGCGGTAGCGCTATCCGGCTTCATGCACGAGGAAGGCGCATGGGGCGCGGCGCTGCCGTTCGAGATCATCCCCGCAGGCGCCCTGCTCGCGCTGGCGACGGTGTTGCTCACCAGCCTTGCCCTGATGCTGGCAACACGCCTCGACACCGTCCCCGCGCTCGTCGTCAGCAGCGTTGTTTTCATGCTCGGACTAATGGCGGACTATCTATTCGGGCGAAACGCAGCGACGAGCAAATTTTTCGCGCTTCTCGACGGAATCACCCCAAACTTTCAACACTACTGGGCGGTGGACGCGCTCACCGGAAACGGCATCCCTTGGGGCTATGTCGCCAATGTCGCCGCATACACCGCCTGCTATCTACTCGCAACCCTCGCTGCCGGCATCTTCGCATTTCGACGAATGGAGTTGAGATAGGCCACGCTCCGAATGAGAACCAACCAAAATCATTTTTGACCATGATAGACAACACCATCATCCGCGCGAAACACCTCACCAAACACTTCCGTGATTTTTGGCGACGGCCCAAAGTTGCCGCGGTGCAAGACGTATCGCTAGACGTCCAACGTGGCGAGGTCTTCGGCCTTCTCGGCCCGAACGGCTCCGGCAAGAGCACGACGATCAAAATGATCCTCGGCCTGCTCCACCCCACCAACGGCACGCTCACCGTGCTCGGCCACGACCCTCGCGATGTGAAAACCAAGTCGCGCGTCGGATATCTGCCGGAGGAGTCCTACCTCTATCCTTATTTAACAGCGGAAGAAACGCTCAATTTTTACGGCAAACTGTTCGACCTCAGCCCCACCGTCCGCGAGACGCGCATCCAACAGCTTCTCGAAATGATCGGCCTTTCTCACGCGCGCCGTCGCACCGTCGGCGAGTTTTCAAAGGGAATGATGCGCCGAATCGGGAACTCGCACAGGCGCTGATCAATGACCCCGACCTCATCATCCTTGACGAGCCGACCTCCGGGCTCGACCCCATCGGATGCCGACAGATGAAGGACCTCATCCTCACACTCGCAAAGCGCGGAAAAACAGTTCTGCTTTCCTCCCACCTGCTCGCGGACGTTGAAGATGTCTGCGACCGCGTGATGATCCTCTACAACGGACGCATACAGGCCAGCGGCCCAATGCGCGAATTACTTGAAGTCCGGGCCCGTACCCGCATCTGGCTCCCGACGGAACTCGATCCCGCCGCGCTCCGCCGCGTATTGGACGCCGTGCGCGAAGTCATCGGCGACGAACCGGAACACGACCACCCGCGTAAAGACTTGGAGCAATTCTTCCTCGAAGTGGTCGAGCGTGCGCGGCGTGAAACCACCGAAGCCTCCGGCGTCGGCGTCGCCTCCACCGTTGCGCCGTTTCTCACAAAGAATGATCGTTAGGGCATCGAGCACGCTATGACTCGTATTTTCGCCATCGCCGGAATTGCAATTCGCGGAGCGATTCGTTCACGGATGGTGCTCTCGCTGCTCGTCCTGCTCGCGATCACCGTGGTCGGACTTCCACTCACCGTCAAAGGCGACGGCACAGCGGAAGGGCAACTGCGCGTCACCATCACCTACAGCCTCGGCGCGGCCTTTGCGTTGCTCGCGCTGACGAGCCTCTGGGCGGGCGCACTCTCCATCGCGCAGGAGATTGAAGAAAAACAAATTCAACTGCTCGCGGCCAAGCCCGTGAAACGCACCGAAATCTGGGCGGGCAAATGGGTCGGACTGATGACCATCAATACCGCGCTGCTCCTTGCTGCCGCGCTCGCAACAGCCCTCCTCCTGCCGCGCAAGCAGCTCGATGCGCAATCAGAACCCGGCCACGACTGGCGCGCGGTCTATCGCCCCATCATGCCCACGCTGGAAGACTACTCAAAAGAAGCCCGTGCACTCCTCAATCAGCGCCGCGCCGACGGCGAGATTCCCAAAAACGTGGACGATGAGACGGCCCTCCGCGTACTACAGCAGGAAGTGCTCTTGCGCGAGGCCACGGTAGCGCCAGGGCAGCAGCGCAAGTGGACCATCGTTCCTCCACGTACAATCCGCGCCGACGAAACGCTACGCATCCGTTTCCGCTACTCCTCATCTGCATTTGGCATTGATGCCGCAGTTGGGCGTTGGCAGGTTGGAACTCCCAGTCAGCCCACTGCATGGCAAAGTGTAAGCACGAACATCCCTGAGTTGTACCAGACACTCGAAATCCCCGCCGCCGTCCTTGCTGATGCGCACGAGGTCGTCATCACGTTCACCAACGAAGACCCGAACGGCGTGACACTCGTTTTCAATCCATCCGATGGATTGCGCCTGCAACTCCCGGCAGGTTCTTTTGCGCAGAATTACGCACGGGCGTTTCTTGTGCTCTTGCTCCGTCTCGGCTTCCTCACCGCGCTCGGCGTGACTGCTGGCGCACTCTTCTCCTCGCCCGTAGCGCTCTTTATTGCCGTTTCGTTGATGGCGATGTCTCAGTTTGCAGGTATGTCTGCCGGCACGGCGCCAGCGCAACGTGGGATTCAACGCGTGATCAACGCCCCCGCTTACGCACTGCGCGCAGCGCTAAAACCCCTCGCTTCGCCGCCCGTCCTCGACGCCGTCGCCACCGGCATGCTGGTGGAAGACGAGTGGATTCTCCGCGTTGCGGGGGTGCAGTTACTGCTCTACGGCGGCGCGCTTGCGCTCCTCGGCGCGAGCGTATTGAACAGAAGGGAGCTGGCGCTTCCCGCGATTTGAAATGAAACGCTCGACCTCCATCCTTCTGCCACTCCTCGTCATCGCCGGACTCTTCGGCGCCGCGCGCCTCAACGAACCGCTACGCGACGCGCGGCGCGAATACGGCATTTCGCAAGCCGATCCGCTTGTCAACGCCCCGCCCCTCGTCGCCTTTTCCACCGTCGCCCTCGGCGGCTTCCGGGGCATCGTCGCCGATATTCTGTGGATGCGCTCCGCGCGTCTCCAGGACGAAGGCCGCTACTTCGAACTCGTTCAACTTGCCGACTGGATCACCAAACTCGAACCGCGCTTCACCGACGTCTGGGCATTCCACGCATGGAACCTCTCTTACAACATCAGCGTCTTGCTCAAACAACCCGAAGAACGTTGGCGCTGGGTCAGCAGCGGCATCTCGCTGCTGCGCGATGAAGGGCTGCGCTACAACCCCGGCGACGCACGCCTGCTGTACGAACTCGGCTGGCTCTTTCAACACAAACTCGCAGGCAACACCGACAGCGCGAATATGTACTACAAACAGGCTTGGGCCGCAGAAATGGCAGAGCTTTGGAACGGCCCAACTCCTGACTTTGATTTTCTAATCGCCAACCCAAATGACCCGCGCGCACAACGCCTGCGCGACCGATACAAAATGGATCCCGCCGCCATGCGCGAAATTGATCAGCGCTACGGCCCACTTGACTGGCGTCTGCCACAGGCCCACGCCATCTATTGGGCCTGGCAGAGCCGCGCCCTCGCCAAAAAAAGATTTCGACGCGATTTCCGCCGACCGGATGATTTTCCAATCCCTCGCCGACGCCTTTCGCCAGGGCAAACTCTACACCAACCCCGCGCAACACCTCTTCATCCTCTCCCCCAATCCCGATCTCATTCCCCGCGTCATCGCCGCCTACGACGACGCCATCGCCCAATTCGAAGACAACGACTCCTTCAAAACCTCCCAAGCCAACTTTATGCGCGAGGCCATCGTCGCCTTATATTCGTATAACCGGATAAACGAATATAAGGCCCTCTTTGCGGAACTCCGCCGCCGCTACCCGGAAGCCGCACCCGAGAGCGACCCCGAAAAATTCGTTCAGGCCGAATTTACCGCCCGCCAACAACACCTCACGCCCGACACCGCCCGCGAACTCATCAACGGCGCCCTCTATCAAAGCATCTTTTGGAAAACCCATGGCGACTCCGCCCGCGCCGAAGGCTTTCAACACCTCGCCCGCCTAACCTGGGACCACTACCAAACCGCCCTCGGCGCCACCAACTCCCCCAACGCACTTCCGCCACTGGACGAAATGCGTCAGGCCATCGAACAAAACTAAATCCCCGATCGGGTGCGCCCCTCTGCGGTCATCGCCCGCGGCTACAGCACCCCTTGCATCCAATCCCCCCTCCTCTGTAGCCGCCCGCGCTGAGGGCGGTCCTAAATCCATTCCCCCTTCGACACGTCCAACCCGCCAATTTATTTATCCGTGTGGGTCGGGCGCGACCGCCGGGCGCCGCAGGGGATGTGGGGTTGCAACCTGAGGTGGAAATTCCAATTTGTGACGTCGTGATTTGTCGAAAAGGTTCAGGCCGGCCCAGCGGTCCGGCCCTACCTGCAATAAGCCAACACCCCGCGGTCATCGCCCGCAGCTACAGCGTTGAGAACATTCAGTTTGCCGTGATCTCTGTAGCCGCCCGCGCTGAGGGCGGTCCTAAATCCATTCCCCCGTCGAAACGTCCAACTCGCCAAATTATTTATCCGTATGGGTCGGGCGCGACTGCTAGGCGCGCCGCAAGATGGGCCTTCTCAAGAACCCCCGGCCCGCCCGGCGGTCGGGCCCTACCTTCAGCCAACACCCCGCGGTCATCGCCCGCGGCTACAGCAACCCTCGCGCCCGACATTCATTCTTCTGTAGCCGCCCGCGCTGAGGGCGGTCCTAAATCCATTCCCCGTTCGGTGTGAGAGTCCGCACTACGAAGACCAAGGGATCGCAGGACCACAGGAGAAATTCGCGATGATTTTCCAAGCCTTGGAAGTCATTTGCGACCACGCTTCCAACCCTTGGAAATTTTGCGGGTCGCCAACTTTATTCCTCGCCCCGCACGCAGCCGCGTTTGGCTTTGACGCCGGTGCGATGGCGCAGCGGTCGCGATTTTTCAAGATGAAGAAGCAACGCGCGGCATCTCGACCCGCTCGCGCCCCGCGTTCATTCGCGGTTCCCTTCTCAAGAAAATCGTGCCGCCTTTTCCACGTCACCTGCTACACTCTCACCCATGAGCCCCTCGCCCGTCAGCCAACCGAAGGTCGAGCAACTTGCCCAGCGCATGTCCGCGCTCGGCATTCGCGAGGCCGACCTCGTCGAACGCTTCGTGCGCGGCTCCGGACCCGGCGGACAAAAGGCCAACAAGACCTCCTCCTGCGTCTATCTCCTCCACAAACCATCCGGCATCGAAATCAAATGCCAGCGCGAACGCTCCCAAGCCATGAACCGCTTCTTCGCGCGCCGCGAGCTGTGTGATCGCCTCGAAGAAAAGAACAACGGCATGGCCAGTGCGCGACAACAGGCACGCGAAAAAATTCGACGCCAAAAACGACAAAAATCACGCCGGCAAAAATTAAGAATGGTCGCCGATAAACGCCACCGCTCCGGCATCAAGGCCTTGCGAGGGAAAGTGGGCGATGACTGATTCGTGCGAACGAAAAACAATGATCATCTTCTTACGCGCAGGCGGGGGTGAGTAAAATGAAACGCATTCTATTCTGGAAGGCAGCAATCTTGGCGACGACAGTCGTCTTGGCTTACGGCCCAGTGTTTAAGGCCGGGTTTATCTGGGATGACGATGATTATGTCACTCACAATGCCACGCTGAATAATCTTTCAGGGTTGAAGCAAATTTGGACCGTTCCCGGCGCGACGCCGCAGTATTATCCGGTCACTTTCACAAGCTTCTGGATTGAACATTCGGCTTGGGGCTTGAACCCCGTCGGCTACCATGTCGTGAATGTCCTGCTTCATGTTGCCAACGCATTTCTGGTTTGGCGGCTGCTTGCTGGCCTGGGCATCAGCGGCGCGTGGATAGCCGCATTATTGTTTGGCCTTCATCCAATTCATGTCGAATCGGTGGCGTGGATCACTGAACGAAAAAATACACTTTCCGCGTTTTTTTATCTTCTTGCTGCTCTTGCTTACTTTCGCTCGAAGCCGCTCGGGATGGCGGCACACGGTCGACTCAACTGGCGCTGGTATGGACTTACAATGGCGCTATTTGCGCTTGCGCTCTTGAGCAAAACGGTCACATGCAGCCTTCCTGCTGCATTGCTGCTAGTCCAGTGGTGGCATGCCCGGCGCTTACGATCGAGCGATGTGCTGCCACTTCTGCCGTTGTTTGCCCTCGGCGCGGTCGCCGCGATGATTACGGTGAAAATGGAGCACCATGTTGTTCTAGCTGTCGGTGCAGATTGGGATTTTTCATTCCTTCAGCGGCTGCTGATTGCGAGTAAAGCCCTGTGGTTTTACGCCGCGAAACTGATTGCGCCGATCGGCTTGTGTTTTATCTATCCGCGCACCCTGCCGATGCCAGGCAATCTGCTCGCGTGGACTGCGCCACTCGGTTTGATTGCGGTCTTTGTTCTTTTGTGGCGCCGCCGCAGCACATGGGGCTGCGGAACACTGACCGCCGTGTTGTTTTTCGCAGGCACACTTTTCCCCGCCTTGGGCTTCATCAACATTTATCCCATGCGCTATACTTTCGTGGCGGATCACTACGCATACCTTGCAACTATCGGGCCGTTTGCACTTGTCGGTGCATTCGCCGCTCAATGGGGAACATGGATTCGTCCGGTCTTTTTGCGGAACGTAGGTTTAATGGCGTTGAGTGCAATGTTGGCAACGCTAACTTGGCAGCACGCACGTGTTTTCCATGACCCCGAAACGTTGTGGAGGGCAACCATCGCACAAAACCCCACAGCTTGGATGGCCCACAACAATCTCGGTTTGCTCTTATATCAACGCAAGGACATGGAAGAGGCCGTCACACATTATCAAGAGGCTTATCGGATTAAACCCGACGCGCCGGAAGTATTGACCAATCTTGGGAACTGGCAGGGCGATCTCGGAAATTCGGCAAAAGCTGAAGCATGGCATCGCAAGGCGTTGGCCAGTCGGGAAGATTTTCCCACCGCTTGGTATAACTTGGGAAATGTCCTGGCAGACAGAGGCATGCTTTCCGATGCGGAAGCAGCGTATCGTCGGGCACTTCAATTGCGACCCGCTTATCCGGAAGCGCTGAGCAATCTAGCCAAAGCCTATTCGCGGCGAGGCAAGCGGGAGGAAGCGCTGGCGCTCTATCAGCGAGCCTTGCAGATTGAGCCCCACAACGCGGTGACACTTAACAACATCGCCCACGTTTTGTTGCAACTGAATCGTTTCGCTGATTCGCTCAAGGCAAGCGACCAAGCTGTGGCGCTCGATCCACAAATCGCTGTCGCTCACCACAACCGTGCACTTGCACTCCAACGTCTGGGCCGGGCCGCGCAAGCAACGGAAGCATTTGCCCACGCTGAAAAGCTTGATCCCACCTCCGTGCTTTTGCTCGTTGATTACGGCACATGGAGCATGCAGCAGAAAGAATATGCTGAAGCCGTCCGGCTATTCGAGCGCGCACGGGAATCGCGACCCGATTCAATCACCTTGTTGTATGCGCTGGGCGTAGCACAGGCGGCGCAAGGCCAGCTTGTGAAAGCTTTGGAGCTTTTTGACTCCGCGTTGAAGCAAGACGAAAACTTCGTGCCGGCGCTCAACAGTGCGGCATGGTTGGTGGCGACTCACGAAGGATTCGACGACACAGCATTGCTCAAAGCGGAAGATGAAGCGAATCGGGCCGTGACGCGCTCCGAGCGCCGCGACGCAAGTATTCTAAGCACACTGGCTGCCGTACATGCCGCTCGAGGGAATTTTACACAAGCGGTCGCACTCAGCGACGAAGCACTGACACTTCTGCGCGAAACTTCCGGAGCGGCCTCGCGTGTGGCGGATATGGAGGCGCGGCGCGCCCTTTATGCCGCAGGCAAACCTTATCGCGAAGACGCAGCATCTGCAACGACCCGATAGGCAACAAAGTGCCCGGCGTCACGAACCGGCACAAGGTCGAGCGGAAGTGGCTCAAGCCAATGCGGCACTTGTTGGCCGGTCGCAAGGCGAAAAGCCATGGTCTTTTCTATGCCGTGTTTTGAGACCTCGCCATGGCGACAATAATACAGCTTTTCTAGAATCTGCGGAGACGCATCAAGCACCACGCAGCGTATCCCATTTTTCAGCAAGATGTCGTGCGCCGCGACATCATCTTCAGCGGTAAAGAACAGCACCGTTTTGCGCAGCCCTTCGCGGTTTTCCCAATACAGTGAGCCGGTGGTATGAAATTCCGCCATGGCGCTCAGAACGGGCGCCTCGTCAAACCCGGTCACTGCGGTGCGTTCATCAGGCGGCACGAGTTGCGCGAGCCGCAACGCAAGATCCCGCTGCTGAACGCGCGCCACAAAGCCGGGTCTCGGTTGTCCTGTTGCCGCCAAATGTCCCAAATTGATAAACAGGGTCGCGGCTGGAATCAGCGCAAGAATCAGAGCCAGCGATGCCGCACCATTACGGCGAGCGCCTACAGGAACATGGGCCAACACGACGACCAGAAGCAACGACAGCATCGCATTGGCCAGCCCGATAAACCGATTGTGCTGCCAGGCAAGTGAAACCGCAATCACTGCAGAGGCGAGCGTGAGGACGAGGGCAAGCAGTTGGCGCTCTGAGACTCGTGCGCGAACAATAAAAATCACGGCAACAGGAATGGCCAGAAGTCCCGGCCCCAAGGCGGACAACAGGCCCAGCCAGGATGCCGCAAATAGCACTCGCATCGGAACAAATTCCGCAATCACACCGTGCACGCGCACGAGAAAGGCGTCGCGAAACAGGAACCACTCGACAGGACCAAAGACGAGCAATGCAGGAAGCAGCGCAAAACCCAACAGCGAGAAAATTCCGAGCAATCGTGGGGGCCGCGCATCAGAGCTTTCTCTCTTGGTCAACCAAGCCAGTCCCTCGCCCAGCGCCCACCAGTTGATGGCATAAACAGGATGATTAACCTCCAGGCGCATGCCGAGGTGATGTGGCGCGTATTCGAGTACATACAAAACCAGCGTGATCGCTCCGCCCACTCGGCCCCACAACTGCCAGGTCGCCGCATCAATAGCCGGTGCACCACGGCGCCGGTCATAGATCGCCCAGATATAGAAGGCCGCTGCAAGGCCTGCCGCATTGATCACAAGGGCCGACACCGGTGCCTGAATCCAAAGCGCACAGGCACCTGCCAACGCCGACACAAGAACGACACGCCGCAGTTTTGCACCTGCCATTGCAGCGGCCAACGCTGCGATACAAAGCAGGATCGCGCCGTCGCTGATTCCGTGATGATCGAGTCGCAGTGCGCCAAAGTCGCGCTGCAAACCGGGCAAGAACAATAATCCCGACAAACCTGCAACAACGCCGGCAACGCCTGAAATACGGAGAAAAAACGGCAAACTTAACGCAAGCAGAGCGAACCAAAGTACTAGCGGAACGAGAAACGCCGAGAACTCACGCACGTTGTCCATCGGCAGAATGGCTGACACGAAATGAGTAACCGCAGCAATCGTCCACGGCAACAGTGATGCCCAATACACCGCGCGCCCTTCGGGAGGATTATCGACAAAGGTCCAATGCGTTCGCGTCAACCCGCCCGTTGCAGCGACATCGGCCAGCGCAAGCCAGTAGAAACTATCGCCTTCGAGAGGCAGAAATGGAAGCGGCTCAAGCGCTGTGTTTGGAGTCGGATGAAACGAGAAGCTTGCGGTTCGAGCGGGCGCAAACCATGTATGGTAATCCCTCCACCCCACCAGCCCCAACAGCAGGGCGCAAACGAGCAAGATGAATCCAAGAATGGCGCAGCGCTTCATGCCAGCAGATAGAAAACAGAAGGGCGACGCTTGTGCGTCGCCCTTCGCCATCTCTAATTGAGAATCTATCAGCTACGAACCTTGCGGCGACGGAACCCGTACACAGCCAGAAATCCGAGCGAAAGGCCCGCCAGCGTAGTGGGCTCTGGCACGACACTTACCGATCCATTGATAATTAAGTCATTGCTAGCACCACCCAAATTCATGGAGCCAGTAGCGGCACCTGCGCCCGAGCCGTACAGACGAAAGGTGACGTCGGACTGGCCGCTTATGCTGCTCAATGAGTTCGTATATAACCCATTCGCGCTGGCGGTAAACGAATCAAGTGCGCTTGCATAGCCATCCAAACTGCTGCGCAGTTCAAAATTAACAGGACCCGTTCCGCTGCGGCGGAGATTGCATACAACTGTATCCACGTCGAAAACAAATCCGACGCCAGCCTTCACATTGAATTCAAAATAATCGTCGAGGTCTAAGCCCGCCTGCGACCAATTGTTCGCCGCATAGCCACCAGTATTTGAACTAGGCGTCAGTCCCGACCCTCGCGATATTTCCATGTCGGATGTCGCAGCCATATCCGCATGTGCCACAGTGGACGTGATGGATCCCGCAGTGACTCCGCTAATCCCGGCGAATTCCCACGCCACCAACAGATCCGCTCGTGCAGCAGTTACGCCGAGTGCAATGACACTCGTAATAGCTAATACCTTAAACATTTTCATCTCGATCCCTCCATGTATCTATTCACTACGGTTTGAAATATGCACTTTTAGACTGTGTATGTAAAGTCCTTTTTTAGTTTTTTTAAGGCCATTAGGCCCTCGAAAATGGGCGCTTTTCTGCAAATGCCCCACAAAACGCCCGGCCATTCCTTAAATCGGAACTGTTTCATTAAAACTGGCCTCAAATGGAATGTCTTTGCCGTCGCTCGTGCGCCTCGAATAGGTGGACGAGCGCGTCATTGCCGGAACCCTAGGGAGCATCCTCCCGCCAGGGGCGGTTGTGGCGGTATTCTTCCCACTGGCGGTTGAGCTGGGCGACAATGTCTGGGCGTTGGCCGACAGGAATCAAGCCGATGGCTTGTCGGACGGCGCGCTGGGCTTGGTCGAATTGTCCGTCCGCTGCGTGGGCGGCGCCGAGGGTGGCGAGGAGATTGGGTTGTGGGCCGGTAGAAAGCGCGATGGCCTCTCGCGCCAAACGGACGGCTTCGGACGCGGGCGCGGGCGGCGTCGGGTCCACGGAAAGGAGCCAGGCGGCGGCTTCACGCAATGCGATATGGTTGGGAAGTCGCTCCGCGTTGTAGAGAAAGAAGCGCCAGGCATGAAATCGCTCGCCGGCTCGCCACCACTGTGCGTACTGCGGAATCAAGTCATCGAACGAACGAATGGCCGTGAAGCCCGCTCGCTGCAATCTCTGAATCTCGTCTCGGGCTTGCGCATCATCGCCGACTTCATACAACGCGCGAATCAGTTCAATCCGCCACCCGAGGTTGCTCGGTTGCGCCGCGAGCGCCTTCCGAAATAACGGCACGGCCAGATCGGGCCGATGGATGTCGAGCTGCGCGAAGGCCAGCAAACTCGTGAGCGGAATCGGATCGCTATCCTCTTTGCTCAAGGCCGTCTCAATCCAGCCGATGGCTTCCTCGCTTCGTCCCAACCGCAAGAGCGCATCCGCATACGACGCAAACGCCTCGCCGCTTTGGGGATTCAATTCGGCGGATCGGGCAAAATAGGTAAGCGACTCCTCAACCCGTCCGTGATTCATCAAATAGAGTCCGTAGTTCCCATTCACAAGCGCGCTGTCGGGCGCATGGCGCATCGCATTTTCAAACAACGCGCCCGAATTCCGCCACGTCGGAAGGGCCGCCCGCGTGTGCCATGCGCAGCCGACGAGAAGAAGCAGGGCAACGGCGCTCGTCATACGGCGCAGCCAAACGCGCGAGGAGACCATCGTGGCCACGCCCCAAGCGAGTCCGACGAAAAGGCCGATGGACGGCAAATACGTGAAGCGGTCCGCCACATGCACCGTACCCACGCGCACGAAGCCGATCACGGGCACCAGCATCCCGATGAACCACAGCCACCCCACCAGCGGCACGCGGTTGCGGCGCGCAAGAAACACGAGCGCTCCCGTGATCGCCGCCAGCGCAATCACCGACAAAACCGCCCAGCCGAACGAAGGCGCCAGCGATGAATACACGACACTCAACTTGTTGGGCCACAGCGTCTTCTGGATGTAAAAAACATACGCGCTGGAAATATCAGCCCAGCGCTGGCTCCACGGAATGGCGTCCGCGCCATGAATCGCCTTCGCTGCTTTTTGCGTCACATAGGCGATTGCGGAAAAGATGATGCTCAGCGCGAAGAAGGGGATTTTTTTCGCGGATCAGACTCCACCCGCGCTCGCGGTTCCGCCGCGCACTCAGCGACCAACGCTCGAACGGCCACAAATCGAGGAGAAGCAGGACGAAGGGCAACGTCACGAGCATGGGCTTGGTCATCAGACCGAGAAGCATGCACACCAGGGCGGCCGTTGGAATGTTGCGCGGCGGGACAGGTTGCTGAGCGTGGCGACCATAGAACCAGAGGCTCAGAAGGAAGAAAAAACCGCTGAGCACATCCTTGCGTTCGGTAATCCATGCGACACTTTCCACGCGGAGCGGGTGCCAGGCAAAGAGCGCGGCAATCAGAAGAGCGGGCACGGTCTGCCGGGTCCACGTTCGGAACAACAGGAACACAAGGACGCTGTTCAGCGCGTGCAAAAGCAGATTGGTGAAGTGAAAACCAAACGGCCCCACGCCAAACAGAGAGGCATCGAGCATGTAGGAAAGCCATGTGACGGGAATCCAATACGCCTCGTGCGGCGAGAAGCTCCAACGCAAGCCCGCGAGGGAGAGTCCATTTAGAACGTGTGGGTTGCTCGATACATAGACGTTGTCATCCAAATTGACGAACTCATACCCCGTCGCCGGCCAAAACAGCCAGAGCGTGAGGCCGAACAGCGCCAACGCAGGGAGAGCAACTTCCCAAAACCTTGAACGGCGTTGTTGAGGTTTTCCGGACATCCGAAAAAACCATAGAAAATTATCGTGTTTGGGAAAACTCTATTCCAAGTCCCACACTCGCTTCTAGGACTTCACTTAATCGAATCGCGCCGCAAATGATTTGCACAAAATCACGAAGCCAGCCCTGGCGAGATGGAGGTTGTTGCGGTGCATCGAATTGCCGTGGGCCCGACTCGCGTAGGCAACGGGAACTTCCTGAATGCGCAGTTTTTCACGTACGGCGCGGACGAGAAGCTCCGCTTCGTAGCTATAGCGGTCGTCACGAAAAGCAATTTGCTCAATCGCCTCGCGCGTCCACGCCTTCATCCCGGCGGTGACATCGGTCAGACGTTGCCCTGCAAGTGCAGAAACAAAAGCGCCGAGCAATTTGTTTCCCGCATCGCGATAGTAAATCGCCTTGTACGCCTCGTGCTTCCGCCCATCGAGGAAACGCGAGCCAGCGACGACATCCGCCCACCCCTCGCGCACCGGCGCGAGGAGCGCGGGCAAATCTTCGGCAAAAAATTGGAGGTCTGCGTCGAACTGCGCCATGAACCGGCCCTTTGCGCGGGCAACGGAAACCTTGATGGCGTGGCCCTTCCCGCGATCATTGACGTTGCGGAACGCAACAACATTGGACAGCTCTTTCGATACTTCTTCCGCGATCATCAGTGTGCGATCCACCCCGCCGACAGCGACCAGAATCTCTGCGCCGGGCACATTTTCAGCGACCGCTCTAATACATTTTTCTATCGTCTGTTCTTCGTTGAAGCAGGCGATAATCACGCTGGTATCTTCGTACGTGGCAGACATCCCCGCCATACTGCCAAAATCGCGAGAGGCTTCGGAAGTCCTAAAGCGCACAGATAACAATTGATTAATGCCGGTTAGCAGATACATTTGGATTCTTCTTGGTGGTGGCCGTAGCTCAGTTGGCAGAGCGTCAGGTTGTGGCCCTGAATGTCGCGGGTTCGAATCCCGTCGGTCACCCCACCTTTCCCATTTTTCTCAACACGCACAAAGCTTGCGTGTCTATGGAGTTATCGTACTTTAGCGCGAGGTTTCTAAAACGATGTTGATGTTTGATCCAATTTACTGGCTCTTCGCTCTGCCCGGTCTTGTGCTCGGGATGGTCGCGGCAATGCTCACCAAGAGCACGTTTTCGAAATACGCCCGCGTCGCCGCGCATTCGGGAATGACGGGGGCACAAGCAGCACAGCAGATGCTGACCTCGCTCGGTCTTGACGATGTGCGGATCAATGCGATTCAAGGCTTTTTATCCGATCACTATGACCCGCGAAACAACACCTTGAATCTTTCGCCGGATGTCTATCAGGGTCGCTCACTCGCCGCGATCGGCGTGGCCTGCCACGAGGCCGGACACGCCATGCAGAAGGCAAGCGGCTATGCGCTGATGGGCCTGCGCACGTCGCTGCTTCCCGTGACCATTATGGGACAGAACATCGCCCCAATTCTTTTCGGCATCGGTCTTTTGGTGAACTCACTCATGCTACTCAAAATCGGCGCGATCCTTTTCGCGGCTGCCGTGCTCTTCACCATCATCACGCTCCCAATTGAATGGGACGCCAGCGCGCGGGCCAAACGCTACATCGTGCAGTCGGGTGTTGTGACGGCCGCGGAATATCCATCCGCTGCAAAGGTGCTAAACGCCGCGTTTCTCACCTATGTTGCGGGCGCGGTCACGGCTGTTTTGCAACTGCTCTACTTCTTGATGCGCTCCGGTCTCTTGGGCGGACGACGTCGCTAGGAAGTGAACGGCGCCATGAGTGATCCGAGACGGCGAAGGCGCAGCGATGTTCCCCGCTTGCAGAAAATCCCTGATCTGCTGTAATCCCCCGCCATGAAAGCAACGGACTTGCGCGGCATTCTGCGCTACACGGCACGGTTTCGGGATCGCGTATTTGTTCTCAATGTGGACAGCGCGGTGCTGGCGTCGGATAACTTCCACAATCTGTTGCTGGATATTTCCGTTCTGCGCAGCTTGAACATCCGCATTGTTCTCGTTCACGGCTGCTCTGTGCAGGTGAAGGCATTGGCGGAAGAGCTGAAGCTCACGCCGTCCGATCTGGATGGAATGGGCATCACGGATCATGCGACGCTTCGGCTCGCCATCCTTGCCGCAAATCGTCTCGCTCACGAACTGCTCGAAGGCCTGAGCGACACGGACCAGCGCGCCGTGCTGACGAACGCAATCACCGCGCACCCCGCCGGAATCTTGAACGGCGTGGATCAACAGTTCACCGGACAGGTCGAGCGGGTGGATGCAAAGTTTCTTCAGAGCCTGCTCGATCAGGGCCTAATCCCGATTATTTCGCCCCTGGGCTTCGACGGCAATGGTCAGACGTACCGCGTCAACTCGGACGGCGTGGCGCTCGAAGTTTCCGAAGCGTTGCAAGCGAACAAACTGATTCACGTCTCAACCAGCAACGGCATCCGAGATGCCGGTCGCTTGACCGCGCAATTCTCCGTGGAAGCGGCCGAGGAATACATCCGCGACCATCGCGCAAACATTCCTGCGGCCATGATCTCCAAACTGAAACACGGCGTCCGCGCCTGCCGCAATGGCGTCCAACGTGTCCACATCATTGACGGCACAAAAGACGAGGCGCTGCTCAGCGAAATTTTTTCGAATGAAGGCGTGGGCACAATGATCCACGCCAACGAATACCTCGCCATTCGGCCCGCGCTCAAAAAAGACGCGGGGATGATTCTGAAGCTGATTCGCGAATCGGTCGAGGCGCAACAACTCCTCCCTCGTACGCGCCGCTCCATGGAAGAGCGGATTGGCGATTATTATGTTTTTGAAATAGATCGAAACATTATCGGCACAGTTGGATTGAAAGTCCTTGAAGGCACCCCCGATGCTGTTGCGGAATTGGAATGTCTATTTGTCGCGGAGCATCACGAGAATCGCGGCATCGGCGCAAAGCTCATGCTCTTTATTGAAGAACGGGCTCGCCAGAATGGGATCCGTCGCCTGCTTGCCCTTTCGACCCAAGCCTTCAACTATTTTACGCACAAGGGCGGCTTCAAGGAAGGCACACCCGATATGCTCCCCGCCGCGCGACGCGCGATTTATGACAAGAGCGGGCGTCGTTCCAGGGTGCTATACAAAGACCTGTAGCGAACCGGGGCGATGGCGTCCCGGTTCCATGTTTTTACTCACGCTGTGGAGGCCCGACACCCCCGTCGGGCAGGGTGCGCGGCTCGAATTATGTGCGGAGGGCGCGATAGATCGCAGATTCCGTAATCACTAAATCCAACTGAATATCGTGAGGTTCAAGCGGGATGTCGTCGGTTTTTTGACAATCAAACGCGAGGCAGGCTTTAGTTCCACCCACCTCGGCGAGCAGGCGGTCAAAATAGCCGCCGCCGTGTCCAAGGCGCTGGCAGGCCGCGTTGAATGCGAGACAAGTAGAGACGGCAAAATCAACTTGAGTCGCTGGCACCCAAATTGGCTCCGCTGGCTCCTCAATGCCGTAGTGCCCGAGCTTCAATGGCGTACCGGCATCCCAACGCGCCAGACCGTAACTTTTTCGCGCTGAAATCCACGCCGGCAATACAATTATTTTATTTTTCGCGCGGCAGGCAGCGATGATCTCATCCAACCTAATCTCACGAACAAGTGCGCAGTACAAGGAAACCACTTTAGCGGAGTGGAATTCCTCCAACTCCAGCGTCAATGCCTGAACTGCGCGACTCTTTTCCATGATCGCATCGCCAGACAGCTCGGCTAAAGCGGCACGAGCAGTTTTGCGCGCAGCCACCTTGCGAGTCTTTATTTCGTTTTCCGCTTTGATTGCGCTTCCCTTATCTCGGCCCAGCGTTCCAGTCGTTCGCGGATTCGCTTTTCATACCCCTCTTCTGTCGGATCGTAATAAATTTTGGTGGTCGGCACGTATTCTTGATCCACAACGTGCCCCTCAAAACTGTGCGCGTATTTGTAGCCCTTGTGTCCGAACGTCTCTGCGGATTTTTTGTGCGAACGATCCCGCAAGTGACGCGGAACCGGCAGTACGCGCCCTTCCTTGATGTCCGCCATGGCCGACTCAATGCCCATATAGCTTGCGTTGCTTTTCGGCGCACACGCGAGATAGGTCGTCGCCTGCGCCAACACAATCCGCGCCTCCGGCATTCCGACAAAATCCACCGCCTCCATCGCCGCAACGGTCAGTTGCAAACCAAGCGGGTCCGCGTTCCCAATGTCTTCGGACGCGAGGATGATGAGGCGACGCGCAATAAACCGCGGATCCTCCCCCGCGTACAACATCTTCGCCAGCCAGTAGAGCGCCGCGTTCGGGTCCGAACCGCGCACACTTTTGATAAACGCGGAAATCGTATCGTAGTGCCCATCCTCATCGTGGTCATAGACGACGGCCTTCTTTTGGATGGACTCCTCCGTCACCTCTCGCGTGATACGCACCACGCCGTCATCACCCGGCGCGGTAGTCAACGCGGCAATCTCGAGTGCATTCAACGCGCGCCGCGCGTCGCCTTCACACGCAGAGGCAAGGTGCGACAACGCATTATCGTCCATTTCAATTTTCAGATCGCCCAGCCCATCCGGATGAGTCAGCGCACGGCGAATCAAAACGCGAATATCCTCCTCTGTCAGCGGTTCGAGTTGGAAAATTTGCGAACGCGATGTGAGCGGACTATTGATGAAGAAAAACGGATTGTGCGTCGTCGCCCCAATCAACGTCACCGCCCCCTCTTCGACGAACGGCAACAGAATATCCTGCTGTGCTTTATTGAATCGGTGGATTTCATCAATGAAGAGAATCGTATCCACTCCGCGCATACGCTTGCGTTGCTGCGCGGCTTCGAGGAGTCCGCGCAGAATCGCGACGTTCGCGAGCACCCCGCTTGTGCGCTCAAAAAACCGGCGCGTCACAAGCGCGATGACTTCGGCGAGCGACGTTTTCCCACAGCCCGGCGGGCCATAGAGAATAATACTGCCCAGCCGGTCCGCCTCTATCGCGCGGCGCAGCAACTTGCCCGGCCCGACAACATGCTGCTGCCCCGCAATATCCTCCAATGTACGCGGCCGCATCCGCGCCGCCAACGGCGGTCGCGCCGGTGTTGCGCCAGGTTGTTCACGATCAAAAAGGTCCATCCGCAAGACTATACAACCGATTATGACTCAGCGGTGGTAAAAAATTTTCGGCGAGCGTGTCTTGCAAAAGGCGGAGTTGCGCTACTTTTGCCCATTGCTGGCGCCCGCCGAAACGCCAGCAAATCTGCTGAACGCGCGGAAGAACGCAGAAAGGTTCAAATCCACGAATGATGGGGACAGCAGAGGGCCGACCGACACATGAGAGAAACGAACTTGATAACCGCAAACGATGCAGCAGTCATTGTCGTCATATCTCCCGACTTGATCCGCCGGTACGTGTCATTAGGGCGATTGCGTTCCGTCAGAGACGGTGGCCGCATCCCTATCCCGCGCGAAACTGCCGAGAAACTCGTCACCGTATGTCTTCAATGTCATGTCCGCTTTGTTCCAAAGGCCGAATATACCGACCTCCGACCGGCGTGCAGTAGGCTGCAAAGGTATGCAAAATGACCACACCATGCCACCAGTCTTGCGAGAGTTCTGCCAGAAGGGGTATAGTGCGAGCGTGAATATTCCGCACCCGATACCGTATCAAGGAAGCAAGAGGAACTTGGCGAATGCCATCTTGCGGTACTTCCCTGCGGGGGTAGAAACCCTGCATGAGCCTTTTGCCGGCTCAGCGGCCATCTCGATCGCGGCCGCAGCCCATAAACGAGCCAACGCATTCCACATAAACGATTTGAACAAGCCGCTGGTAGATTTGTGGCGAGCAATAATCAATACGCCCGACAAACTGGCGAAGGAGTACGAAACCCTTTGGCACGAACAACTGGACGACACCAAGGGGTTCTACAAAAAGATTCGTGATGAGTTCAATCTGACGGGACGACCGGATTGCTTTCTCTACCTCCTGGCTCGCTGCGTAAAGGCATCTGTTCGGTACAACGCCAACGGAGAGTTCAACCAGAGCCCTGACAATCGGCGCAAGGGCGCCACGCCCGCGACGATGCGCGATCAGATTCGCGGGGCATCCTTCCTGTTGAAAGGGAGGACGACCTTCTCATCGAAGAACTACCGAGACGTCGTCTTGCAGGCTACAGATCGCGACCTGGTATACATGGACCCACCGTATCAGGGCGTTTGCGGGAACAGGGACACCCGATACTTGGCGAGCGTGCAGTTCTGCGAATTCGTCGAGGTTCTTGAGCGGCTCAATGACCGATCAATCCGATACATCGTGAGCTACGACGGGCGGACGGGCGACAAAGTACATGGCGTAAAATTGCCCGAGCATCTCAATCTCACACACATGGAGCTTGAGGCAGGCCGCTCGTCCCAAGCCACCCTATTGGGCCGAGACGACGCGACATTTGAGTCTCTGTACCTTTCTCCCGCGCTATCAAAAGAACTTACCAAGCCCAAAATGATCTTTCATTTTACGCACAGCGAACAGATGTGCCTCTTGGAGACGAGAGCATGACAAAACCGAAGTTGCCCAAGGCATTTCTGAAACGGTGCAAGAAGGTCACAGCGAAACGTCCAAAGGTGGTCATTGACCACATCCTCAAGCACGGCCATATCACGACAGAGGAACTCAAGACAAAGTACGGTTACGACCATCCTCCACGGGCAGCTCGTGATGTGCGTGAGCAAGGAATCCCCCTTGTAACGACTCGGGTTAGGGGGTCAACCGGACGCAAGATCGGTGCATACACTTTCGGCGATCCGGCCAAAGTGCGTTTCGGACGCATCGGCGGACGAACCGCCTTTTCTCAGAGGCTCAGAAAAGAACTTATCAAGATACATGGCGCACGATGCGCCATCTATCTGGAGGAATTTCCGGAAAGAGATTTGCAGATCGACCACCGAATTCCCTTTGAAGTAGCTGGTGACGACTCGGCTACGGACCAAGATCCAAAGAACTACATATTGCTTTGTGGCTCTGCAAACAGGGCGAAATCGTGGGCCTGCGAGCACTGCGCGAATTGGCTTGAGCAGAAAGATCCGAAGATATGCCGAAACTGCTACTGGGCTTACCCAGATGATTACAGTCACATAGCGATGCGAGATGCTCGTCGAATGGACATCATGTGGACCGGCCAAGAAGTAAAAGTTTACGACAAGCTTAAGAAGCACACGGCAGAACTTCAGCAGGATATGCCTGCTTACGTGAAAAAAATCATTGAGAAGAATCTCTGAAACAGAGCCCCAACAACAGAATTCAGTGTACAAAAACCCCGCGATAGCTGCGGAATTTTGCCACTGATTCTAGACGATGTAATTGGCAAAAAAAATACCCCGCCATGAGCCGATGTTGGCATTGCTCTGACGCCCCGAATTTCGAGGTGGGTGCCCTGCCGAACGTTTTCCTTATCCTAAAAGGATCGGTACGCGCTCGGACGCTGAGCTCCCTTTCAGTCGATCTTACCGGGTCAGAGAAGCTTCGCCACGGTCGAACCAGGCAGGGTATTTTCTTTGCTTCCGACTTCGGGAGTCGGAAGAAATTACACAAGTTGTAAAAGAACAATCAGCCTTCGCGAATTTCGGCGGAGAGCTGTTTGCGCAACGCGCCTTTCACACTGTTATGATACGTGTTCGCCTCGTCATCTGTCAAGGTCCTGCGCGCCGAAATATAAACGAGCGAATAGGCAACGCTCCGTCGCCCTTCTCCAATCGCAGGTCCTTTGAAAATATCGAACAACTCTATGGCCGAAAGCTCCGGCGGCGCGGCTTCGCGCATGACTCGGATAATGTCTTCGTGGGTCACGCTGTCCGAAACAATCATCGCAACATCGCGTGTGATGGAGGGATACGCGGGAATGTCATGGAACACTCGGACGGCAAGCGCGTTGGTCAACAGTGGCGCAACGTCCAACTCGGCAATCGCGACGGGGTCGGTCATCCGCCACTCTTTTCGCGTGGAACGATTGAGCAATGAAAGGGTGCCGATCGAAACACCCTTGATGTGAAACTCGACAGAAGCGCCTTGTTCGGCATAAGCGACCGGATGCGGAGTGACGGTAGGCGCGTCGAGACCCATCGTAGCAAGAAGCGCCTCAATCAGTCCTTTCGCCCACAGAAATATCTCTTCCGATTCAACCGCACTGTGCCGATCAAACCCGATCCGCCCGACCGGACCGAACAGCCCGATACAAAGCCGCTCGATCTCCACCACCCCATCGGCTCCACGCTCGAACGTACGCCCGATCTCATACAGCGCTGCGCGTGTGGCCTGATGCGCACGATTGCGACCCAGTGTCGCCGTCATCTGCGGCGCGAGCGAGATTCGCAGTACCGAGTGGTCGGCGCTTAATGGACGCGGAATTGGCACACGCTTGGGTTGATTCCCACGATCAAGCAGATCGAGCAGCGCATCGGAAACAAAACTGTAGTTTGAGATTTCCGAGAGGCCCAGTCCCGCAAGCACGCTGCGCAGTTTTGCCTTGGCGCGAGGCGTTCCATTTTCTGCCGCGCGCGGATCTACGACCGCGCGCGGGGACGGCGCTGGAATTTTATCGAGTCCGTGGATACGCGCGACTTCTTCAACGAGGTCCACATCGCGCTCAAGGTCAGCGCGAAAGCTGGGAATCTCCAGTGCGTAGTGTCCCGAAGGCGCGTCCAGCACACCAAGTCCGAGATGGGTAAAAATCTCGCGGATCGTTTCATCCGCAACGTCAATTCCCATGATGTCGCGAATCTTTTGATACGGCCCCTCAATTTTTCGCAACGGCGCGGCCTCGGGACGCGAGTCAACCACGTCACCGACAAGCTTTGCGCCGGCGAACTCGATCAATAATTGTGCTGCGCGACGGCTCGCCCATTCAACGCCCTCAATGTCCGCGCCGCGTTCAAAGCGATAGGAAGACTCGGTAGAAAGTCCGAGCTTGCGCGAAGTCGTGCGAACAAGCGCAGGATCGAACCATGCGCTTTCGAGCAGCACGTTTTTCGTCTCATTCCGAATCTCACTTCCGGCTCCCCCCATAACACCAGCGACGGCAACAGGGCGAACAGCATCGGCGATGACCAACATCGTCGGATCCAGCTCGTGCTCGGATTCGTCGAGGGTCTGCATCCGCTCCCCTTTTTTTGCGCGGCGCACCACAACCCGCCCCTCAGCGAGCAGGTCGCGGTCAAACGCGTGAAGCGGTTGCCCCGTTTCAAGCATCACATAGTTTGTAATATCTACGACGTTGTTGATCGCGCGAATCCCAGCGCGTTCCAAGCGACGCTGCATCCAATCGGGCGACGGGCCGACGGTGACATACTCCAGCAATCGCGCCGTATAACGGGCGCAAGCGTCCGCGTCTTCAATTTTAACAAGAGACAAGTCAGTCGAAAGCGCTTCGGAAACCCCCGTGATCGCCGGTTTCTGCAACGGTTTGCGATACACCGCTGCAAGCTCGCGAGCGATGCCAATTAATGAAAGGCAGTCGGGACGATTCGGCGTGATCTCCAACTCAAACACGGTATCGGGCGGGCCGATGACCTCCGCGAGTGGCGTTCCGGCAGCCCATGTTTCAGACAATTCCATCAAACCGGAATGATCGCCGGAAAGTCCAAGTTCATCCGCCGCACACAACATGCCAAACGACTCGACACCGCGAAGTTTCGATTTTTTGATCGTGAGTGATCCATCCGGAAGTGTCGCCCCCACCCGCGCGAGGGGGTAGCGTCCACCCGCTCGTACGTTCGGTGCGCCGCACACGACCTGTAACTCAGTTTCGCCATCGAACACGCGGCACACGGAAAGTTTGTCTGCGTTCGGATGTTTTTCAACCGACCGCACTTCAGCGACGACAAAATGTTCGGAACGTCGAACCGACGGTCTCTATCGCCTCGACTTCAGTTCCGGAGAACGTGAGACGATCCGCAATCTCGCGCGGGCTCTCGTCGAGCGCGATATAATCGTTTAGCCATGAAAGAGGAATACGCATAACCGAAAACTTCCATTGAAGACCGGCGGACAACCACGCCACCGCGCCTCATTTTAGAACTGTCTCAAAACCCTCACATCGTTATCGTACAACATCCGAATATCCGGGATGCCGAGCAAAATCATCGCAATGCGTTCAACGCCCATGCCGAATGCATACCCGGTGTATTGGGTCGAATCATAACCGACTGCCTTAAACACATTCGGGTCCACAATACCCGCGCCGGAAATTTCGATCCATCCGCTCTGCTTGCAGACGCGACAGCCTTTGCCGCCACAGACGTGACAGGAAAAATCGTACTCAACACTCGGTTCCGTAAAGGGAAAGAAGTGCGGGCGAAAACGGATTTTTACATTCGGCCCCATCATTTGCCGCGCAAAATAGGTCAAATCTCCCTTGAGGTCGGCAAGGGAGACCTTGCGATCGACGTACAAGCCCTCGACTTGATGAAAATTTGCGCTGTGCGTCGCATCCGTCGTATCGGGCCGATAGCAACGTCCCGGCGCAATGATGCGCACGGGCGGCTGGCGACTTTGCATCACCCGAATTTGCACGGGCGACGTGTGGGTGCGCAGCAGCGTTCCATCACCTAGATAAAACGTGTCTTTCGGATCACGAGAGGGGTGATTCGCAGGCGTGTTCAGCGCATCAAAATTATGGAACGGCGTTTCAATATCCGGGCCATCGGCAACGGTGAAGCCGAGTTGTCCAAAAATTTCCACCGCGCGATCAATGATCTGTGTGACGGGATGGCGCGTTCCCCGGTGCGGCCAGCGGCCGGGCAGCGTGACATCGAACGCGGCAACACTCGCTGCGGATTGCAAGGCCTCACGGCGTTCGTCCACTGCGGCCTGCACAGAGTTCTTAAATTCGTTTGCGAGGCGACCCAGCTCGCGCTTTTGATCCACCGGCGCCTCGCGGAGCGCGAGCAGGATGTCCTGCACACGCCCGTTGCGACCGAGATACTTCACGCGCGCGGCATCGAGCGCGGACAGATCACCCGAGGCGGCGATCTCCGCGATGGCCGCTGTCTGTAATTCTTGTATTTCTCCACTGTTCATCGAATCATTCAACCTTCCGGCTGGAAAAACGGGCATCATGCGTTTCCAACGCGCGTAAAAAAAGTATATTTTGAACACGGGCGGAGATTCCGGGGACAAAGGAGGAATGCGTTATTATGAGGAGCTTATCAATGCAACGCGGTAGCCAAATTCTCGCGTGCGCCCTTGCAAGCCTGTTCATCACCGTTTCCGCGTTTGCCAGAGAAGACATTAAAGACGAAATCGTCAAGATTTACACGGTCGCAAACGTCCCCGACTATTGGAATCCGTGGGGAATGCGCGGCACGACGGGCGGCACCGGCTCGGGTGCCATACTTAAGGGAAAGAAAATCCTGACCAACGCGCACGTCGTCGGGAACGAGACATTCATCCAAGTCCGTCGCTCCGGCGAAGCGCGACGCTTCCCCGCGCGGGTCGTTGCAGTGGCCCACGAGGTGGACCTCGCGCTATTGGCCGTTGAAGACCCCGCGTTCTGGGACGGTACGGAAGGTCTGGAGCTGGGTGATCTGCCCTACGCGCAGGATGAAGTGTTTGTGTACGGCTTTCCAATGGGCGGCGACACGCTGAGCGTGACACGCGGCGTGATTTCGAGGATTGAACACCAAAACTATGCGCACAGCTCATTCAATTTCCTCGCCGGGCAAATTGATGCGGCAATAAACCCCGGCAACAGTGGTGGTCCCGTGATTCGCGACGGAAAAATTGTCGGCGTGGTAATGCAGGGTATCCGACAGGCGGACAACATCGGATACATGGTCCCTGCCCCAATCGTCGAACAGTTCTTCGCAGACCTCGAAGACGGGCGCTACGATGGATTCCCGAGCCTCGGCGTCGTGTTGCAAAGCATGGAAAACCGCGACCTCAAGCGCAGCGCGGGGATGACGCCGGATATGACCGGCATGCGCGTGTATCGCATTAAGCCCGGCTCCCCCGGTGACGGCACGCTAAAAACCAACGACGTAATCCTGGCTATTGAAGGAGCGCCTATCGCGGACAACGGCACTGTCGAATTTCGTCCAAGAGAACGAACAAGTCTCTCCTACTATATCCAGAAAAAGACTATCGGCGACTCTCTCTCTCTGGAGGTTTGGCGCGATCACAAGCGCCGCCCGCTCTCCATAAAATTGACCCGACCGCTCAACGACGATCAGCTCGTGCCGAACGAACAGTACGATATCCTGCCCAGCTACTACATCGTCGGCGGGATCGTGTTCTCTCCGCTCACACGAAACCTGCTCCAGGCGTGGGGGCAAACTGGTACAACACTGCGCCCAACAACCTTACTGCAATCCTAAGCGACAACTTCCCCGAAGTGGACGGAGAGCAGGTCATCGTCGCGCTCAAGGTGCTCGCGGCGGATATCAATCAGGGCTACGACCAGATCAACAACTGGGTGGTGACCCGTGTTGACGACAAGCGCGTCTATACGATGAAAGAGCTGATCGCAGCGGTGGAAAATCCCGACGGCGACGAGTTTGTCACTTTTTCAAATGAGGCGGGCGAAGAAGTTGTTCTCGATCGTAAAAACGCAATTGGGAGTCGCGACGAAATTTTACAAACCTATCGAATCCCATCCGACCGCTCGCCCGACTTGCAACCGCAGTCAACCCGCTGACGAGGTTGCTTTTTATGCACATTCCCTTGACTTGTCGCTGCTCGCATATACGTTTGTCCCTCCCATGAAGTTTTGGATTGCCCCCACTTGTTGTGTCCTTTGTGCATTGAGCTTGTCGGCGTGTGGACCTCAATCATCTGCGCCTCAAATGCGACGCTATCGCGAGATCGCGACCACCCCGCACACCCACGCAGAACAAACCTCGGAAGCCACCTCCATGGAGCGCGCGCAGGCGCAGATGGGCGGCTCGGACATGAACGCTCCAGGCGCGCCGGCAGTTTCCGCCGCTGCCGTTGCGGTTCACTGGACGGCGCCGGAAGGCTGGGTCGAGCAGCGCGGCAACCCCATGCGAATCGCAACGTTCCTCGTCGGATCAGAAAAGGCCGAATGCACACTGACCGCGTTCCCCGGAACGGTTGGCGGCATTGAGGAAAATCTTCAGCGCTGGGCGGGCCAAATCAACCTGCGCGTATCCGCAGGCGATCTGGCGAAATTCGCGCGCGCGCCGACGGCGTTCAAAACCGAAGGCGACTTCCCCTGCCTCGTGTACGATTTCGCTTCCGTCGCGCCTGACGCGGAACCCTCCATGCTCGCAGCAATCCTGCCGCTAGATGAGCAAACACTTTTTGTAAAACTCACCGGCTCCCGCGCCCTGCTCGCGGAGCAAAAGGAGGCGTTCACGGCGCTTTGCCGTTCGTTGCGTCCATGAGCGAAGAACAAACCAAACCCTCCCGCTGCGCCTCATTTTTGGACCTGCTCGGTTCAGCCAAAGTCACGACCTACTGCCTCGCGCTGCTGATGATCCTCACGTTCTGGGGAACGCTCTATCAGGTCGAAAACGGGCTCTATCTCGCGAAGGAAAAATTCTTTGATTCATGGTTCTTCCTCGCCGCAGGATTCGTCCCCTTCCCCGGCACACAACTTATACTCGCGGTACTCGCCATTAATCTGATCGCCTATCTCATCCGACTCGGAATGCGCCGCCGCATCCCGTTCGGTCTCCTGGTGATCCACCTAGGCCTGCTCGTTCTCCTGATGGGCGGCGCGATCACCCATTTGTTTGCGCGCGAGACACAATTAACACTCGCCGAAGGCGAAACGGGCAGCGCGTCAGCCTCTTACGGCAATTGGGAAGTTGCCGTCTGGTCGCAGGATGGCAACACACGCGACGTGATGGCGTACGACTCGAACCACCTGAAGCCGGGCGACACGCTGCGATTCGATGACGCAGGGCTGACGCTGAAAGTGATTGAATACTATCGCAATGCGCGCGCGCTTTCCAGTCCACTGCGCCGACAACGAACGCGGCGCTCAGCAAACTGGGCATTTCAACTCTTCGCAGCGCCAAACTTGCAAAGGAGCCGGGCGAAAACATCGCGGGCGCGACGCTCGACATCGTCACCGATGAAGGAGAACCCGTCCGTGCAATTCTTTTTTCGGAGGACGAGGTTCCCGCCGAATTCAGCCACAACGGCAAAGACTTTCATATTGCGCTTCGCCGCGCACGCGACCCGCTTCCATTCACGGTCAAACTGCTGGACTTCAAGAAAGCGATGCACCCCGGCACTGGAATCGCCCGCGCATTCTCCAGCCTCGTCATCGTCAACACCGACGGCGTAGAACGCGAAATGCTGATCTCCATGAACAAGCCCCTGCGCGACCGCGGCTTCACCCTCTACCAAGCTTCATATATGGAAGAACCGGACGGCGGCGAATGGTCCACCTTCGCCGTAATGCACAATTACGGACGAGTGATTCCCTACATTTCCAGCGCCCTCGTCGGATTCGGACTCGCATGGCACTTCATCGTCATGCTGATCCGCCGCGCACGACGCTCTGCCGGAGGAATAGCATGAAGCGCCTCGCCCTACTCATTCTACTTGTTCTTTTTGGAACACTCATCCGCTCCACCCCTGCACGGGCCGAAATTACCGACTACGAAGCGTTCTCGTTAATCCCCGTGCAAGACGGCGGACGCGTCATGCCGATGGACTCCTTCGCACGTTTGCGGGTGTTGCAGTTCTCAGGAAAGAGCACGTTCGAGAAAAAACCCGCGATCGAATGGCTCGCCAAAATGCTTTTCGATCCACAGAGCTGCCAGACCGACGCCGTATTCCTCGTCAATAACCCGGAAGTACTCGAAGCGATGGGGCTTGGCGACTTGGAAGGCCGACGCTTCTCCTACGATGATCTGCGACCCGGCCTTGATAAGCTGCGCGAACTGGCAACGGCGGCAAACGAACACGAGGACGGAGATCGTTCCGCGGTCGAAAAGGAATTCATCCGCCTCTACTACAACATCACCACCTTCGCCTCGCTCGGCGCAAGTTTCCGATTCGCACTGCCACACCCGGATTTCACCATTACGAATGCCGCACTGCGCGCAAAGATGAATCTTCCTGAAGGACAGGAAAGCTTCAGCTTCTTCGATATTTACCAACGCGCCCATCAGTTTGCTCCGGAAATTCAGCAAATTTCGGAAAAACCACCGGAGTCGTGGACGGACGAAGAATCCAGTTTGTTCGCGCTCTCCTCCACCCTCTTCAATTGGAGCCGCTACTACCAAGGTGTGCCAGTTCCAATGCTGCCTGTCCGTGCGCATGGCGATGAGGAGTGGGTCAGCCCGTGGGACAAACTCTCACTCGGCTATCTAGACGAAGATTCCACACGCGAAGTTACACGTCTTCAGGATATGGCCCGCGCCTGGGTGGACGGGCGCAACGTGGACTTCAAACTGGCAGCGCATGATTTCGTGCGCTCTGTCACCAGTCGTGCCGAACAAACACGCGAACTGACGCACACCGGACTGGAGCTTCGCTACAACCGCCTCGATCCGTTCTATCGTGCGCAGGTCGTTTATGGAATCGCCTTTTTGCTCAGCCTCCTCGCCGTCATGCGCGGTGGCCGTTCGCTCCGACTCGCTACGGTCATTCTCGTCTTGATCGCGCTCATCCCCCACTCGCTCGGACTCATTTGGCGAATGCAAATTATGGGCCGCCCGCCGATGACGAATCTCTACGCAACCTTCGTCTTCGTCTCGTGGATTTGCGTCGTCCTCGGTCTCGCCGTGGAGTGGTATCATAAGAACGGACTCGGCGCATTTCTCTCCGCCGCCTCGGGCCTCGTCATTCTGATGATCTCCAACCGCTTCATTATGCAGGCCGACACGATGGGCGTCGTCATCGCCGTCTTGGACTCGAATTTCTGGCTCTCCAGCCACGTCGTCGCCATCACAATCGGCTACGCGGGCTGCATCGCAGCGGGTGTGGTCGGACACGTCTATCTGCTCCAGGCGCTCAGCCTTCCTGCGGAACACCCGCGACTGCGCGGAACATCGCTCGCGATTTACGGGCTTCTCGCATTCGGACTGCTCTTCTCCTTCGTCGGCACCATGCTCGGCGGCGTTTGGGCCGATCAATCGTGGGGCCGATTCTGGGGTTGGGATCCGAAGGAAAACGGCGCGCTTCTGATTGTTCTCTGGTGCGCCATTCTCTTCCACGCGCGTTGGGCTGGAATGATTCAATCCCTCGGCGTAGCCGCAGGCAGCGTACTCGGCGTCATCGTCGTGCTCTTCGCGTGGATCGGCGTCAACCTGCTCGGCGTCGGACTGCACTCCTACGGCTTCACCACCGGCGTCGCCGTTGGAATGTGGATTGCCGTCGCAATCGAGCTGCTTTTCGTGGGCATCACCGTGCCGATCATTTACGCGCGCCAGACTGCGGCGAATATGACCTTGCACGACTAATCGCGCCGGCACACACGAGGAGATTGCCCGCGCTGATAGTTGGACAGCATCCGTGCGCGCGACTACATTCCCCCGCCATGAAGATTCTTGTTACAGGCTCCAACGGACTCATCGGGTACGCGCTCGTGAGCCGACTTACCGCAGCAGGTCATTACGTCATTCGCCTTGTCCGTCGCAACCCGGACCGTTCGCGCGGCGACCTGACGTGGGACCCCGTCCATCGGACGCGTAGAGCGCGCGGCCCTTGAAAAATTCGACGCTGCCGTCCACCTCGCGGGCGAACCCATCATCGGTCTGTGGAGCGAGGCCAAAAAGAACCGCATCCAACGCAGCCGCGTTCTTGCGACAGAATTTTTGATGGAGGCGCTAACGGGACTCAGCTATCGCCCCAAAGTCATTGTCTCCGCCTCCGCGATCGGTTACTACGGGAACCGTGGCGATCAGTGGCTGACCGAACAATCAGCAGCAGGCGCCGGTTTCCTGCCATTGCTCTGTCAGGAATGGGAACGAACCACTGAAATCGCATCGAACGCGGGCGTCCGCGTAGTCAACATCCGCACCGGCCTCGTGCTCACCTCCGCTGGCGGAACATTGAAGGCGATGCTTCCTGCATTTCGGTTGGGACTCGGCGGCCGCCTCGGGAACGGTCGGCAGTATATGAGCTGGATTGACCTCGACGACCACATTGCCGCCATCCAATTTGTGCTCGAAAATGAAACACTTCGAGGCCCGGTCAACCTCGTCGCCCCCAACCCGGTGACCAACCGCGAATTCACAAAATCGCTCGCGACGATTTTACATCGTCCCGCAATTTTCCCCGTCCCGGGTTTTCTACTCCACCTCCTGCCCGGCGGAATGGCCAAAAACACCCTGCTCGCCAGCCAGCGCGTGGAGCCGGCAAAACTTCTCAAAGCGGGATTTGAATTCGCCTATCCCGAGCTTGCTTCATCTCTTGCACACTGCCTACCATCGAAACAATGAAAACCAGTCGCGTTATTTTAATTTGCGCGGCCGTTCTGGGATGCGCCGCAGTGCTCCTCGGCGCCTACGGCACACACGGACTCCGCCCACGCCTCACCCCTCAGGGCCTCGCCTCATTTGAGACCGGCGTCCGCTATCAGATGCACCACGCCATCGCCCTCCTCGCTATCGCCTGGCTCGCCACACAACGAAAGAATATATTCCCCGCCATCACCGCAGCGCTCTGGAGCATCGGTGTCCTTTGCTTTAGCGGCTCCATCTATTTACTCATCCTCCGCCCTCTTCTCGCCCTACACCTCCCCAACTGGTTTCCCCTCCTCACCCCGCTCGGCGGCGCCTTCCTCATCCTCGGCTGGATCGGCCTGATCGTTGCGGCGGTCAGGGAATAAAGCGAGCCCCCCCTCTCAGAGCTTGGGATATTTTCGATCACAATCCACTAGACGCCGTCCCTAGAATACGCAACAAAATAGAAACAAGCCCTGAGGACGCAAATGTTCAAAAACCCCATCCTCTCACTCATTCTCGGAATCGTTATCGGGATCATTGGGAAATATGCGGCAGATATTGCGTACAACAAATTGCGGCACGGTGGACTGCCGCCGAAAATGCCTTACCTCATCGTGGATGATACGGGGAACCCGCAACGGGCACAGGTGGTTCTCGTTCCGTTCGAACACTTCCCGCAAGGCTCCGCAGCGCAACTCGCGACAATTCTTTCCACAGAAACCAAACTTCGAGTCGTACCAACCGGCAACCTCAATATCCCGCCGAAAAGCCACGACAAAAAACGCGACCAGTACTCAAATGAACGGCTTCTCGCGAGCTTGAGAGAATACGCTCCGCATCCCGGCGACACGCTCTACATCGGGCTACTGGCGGATGATATGTACGCAGAAGGATATAACTGGAACTACTCCCTCGCTTCCGTTTCAGGTCGTCACATTGTTCTCGCCACAGACCGCTACATTCCGGAGGGCCTCAATCGAGAAAAAGGCGGCGCTCGTTTACGGCGAACGAATCCTCAAAATATTGCGGCGTATGATCGCCGAACACTATTTTCACATTCCCTCCTCCTCCGATCGAACCAGCCTTATGTACTCGCCGATTATGGGCGTGGGCGACATTGACAGGATGCCGGACCACTTCGACTTTCCGGATCCGAAGGGATTGAATACGGGAAGAAAATAAATCCCCCTAGCCAATCCCATTATTTCGTAGCCATATCGGTCGTACAAGAGGCAAGAAGGAACACCTGTAGCTAGTCCCGACTTCCCCACGGATGCGCGCGGCTTCCTGTGGAGCGTGGAAATTCATTGAGTTTTCGACAGCGCTGAAATCGTTTCGCCGCTCCGCTGCACGATGCAATTCACGAGCTTTCTACTCATCACATTCGATAGAGCAAGTTGTGTACGTCAAATCCTGTTCATCGACATCCTCCAGCAACTGACGCGATGCTTGAGCGGCCTCAAAACGTTGTCTGATCGGTAGAGGATTTTGTGTGTGGTGGGGTCTCGGAGGGTTGTATCCAACGGGCCTTGATTTGAATCATCAACATGGCGTCCCGCATTTGTTTCACGATACGGACTTTCTCGGGATACGACAGGGCCCGCAGTCGCTTTCGATGCGCCTCTTTGCTTTCCAATATTCGCTGTAGTAGCGGGCTCATCACGGATTCAGATAGTTTCGCTCGAATTGATTCCAAGCTGCTCCTAGACTATGTCGTTGCAGAATCTCATGTAGTTTAACCTTATCCGCACAGGCAGCTTTTACAAAGTCGATTAGTCGAGCGAAATCCTTCCCTCGACCTGTTTTTAGTGCGATGGCCATTAGATGTTCTGTATCTTGGGGTTGAGTCTAGATATTTCATGTATCTTGGGGTCGAGTCTAGACATTTGGTTCTGCTGAAAAACTTCTGCTAAAAAATATTTGGAAAATCTTTCCGGAAAACGACCTCGCCAAATGTCCTACAAGCCACGATCTCTGCCTGCCCGTTGTGTTTTTGACCCCCTTTTCCAAGGCAAGTTTTTGCAATAGGGGGTTTTCAGCAGAACCGAATGTCTAGACGTGACCACAACTGCTGAGGTAAGCAGCACAGCCTATTGTGGCGACAGAAGCAGATCGCGTCCTTTAGAGGAAAGCTCTTTAATCACGTCATCAAGCATCGTGCGCTCGGTATCGTTCGTCACAGCAACTCGGGCATTACTCAGGACCGACAGAGTATGCGCGGATGAATAGCCGCAACTGCCCAATGCACGAATAATCGCGTGTCGAACCCCATCGGCGGACTCGTGCTCAAACCGCGCCACCAATGCATGTTCGATATCCGGGCCACGCGGAAACGCTGTTGTCAGTATCGCAACTGTGAGACGTCTGATTTCTGAGTCTTGATCATTCAACGCAGACAGAAGCGCACTCCTCATGTGCACGTACTTGGCGAAATCGATCAGGGCTGTGCCGCCGGAAACCTGTTGAGCCCATTTGTACTCTGGCGTGTTGGTCCCACCCTCATTCAACAATACGGAGTAATAGGCGATCCCGTATACCGCTTGCATAGCGGAGGATCGTACTGCCGCATCCGGATCAGCAACGGCACGCGACAGAAGCTCGATCACATCCGCATTAACTAACGCATATTTTTCCTCTGCCTTTCCAGCGAGAATGCTCTCTACAGCCTCTCGCCTGATCTCGGGACTAGTACTGTCAAATTTCATCTGAACTGAAGGCGCATCAAGTACATCATTGGTTACAGCCAATGCCGCCGGAACAAACAGCATTACGGCGCCTTGCAGTACAGCACGAAATAGATGTGTCGTTGTCATTGTATGTCTCCCGAGTGATTAACGTTGTGCTCCTTCGGCGGACCGAGCGAGAGGGGGCCTTCTCCTGTCGCAATTGGATCATGCTCATGAATGCGCTGGTTGCTGATATAAACCTCGTAAGCCGGAAAGCCGTCATGCGACCCCGTTATCTGATATGTCGAGTTGAGCGGGTCAGTACTGTCGATTGTTACGGTGAAGTCGTAATCAATCGCGGGAGCAAAAGGAACAAGCGGATTTGCCGCCGAGCCAACGATCACGGCTTCCACTTTGCGATTCGTGAGACGATTGACCGTGATATTCATTCCGCTCGTGGACGCCGTACCATAGTCGATCATCAAGGGTGCTCCCGTGACCGTGTCAGCTTTAGCCGCAGCGGTGAGCTTACCGGTGCCGGAGTCCACCGATGTTGCCTCATCATATGACCGAGTGGTTCCGACGAGGTTGGCGATGCTACCTTCTTTGAGGCCGTCGGCATCACATTCTTCAATAGTGACAACAGCAACCTTTTGCCGCATTCGGTAGCTGGTTGCGTTCTTATCGAAACCCCTATCATCGCCCCCAAACACAATACCCATAATGCTGTGGAATGGGTCTGAAATATGATCGTGTGGAATGAAGGCCGTAACCTCGATAGGGAACTCCGCTTTAAGGACAGCCATCTTATACTCGCCGCCCAAGGTGTTCGTATAGTCCGGGTGCATGCCGAGATCCTGCACGAATAAGTAGGGGCGCGTATCGGCTCCTGCGCTGGCGCTGGTCACAACCTCCTGCTCACTGAGCCAGTGGATCCCTTTTTCAGTTGCGCCCCGCCACACCACCCGAAATTCCTCTTGCGTGCGACCCTCTTTAACCCAAACACACAAATCCATATCCGCCTTTAATCCCTCGAAATAGGTTTTGACCCATCCCTCCAAGCCAATATCCGTCATTCCATCCTTTTCCCAACCCGGCATCGAGGATTCATACCTGATAACATAGGGCTGGGCCGTGGTGGAGTTTATATCGTTGGGATCGCTGTTTTGTGCCAATTCATCATCATTTGAGATGCCGTCCCCATCCGCATCCGCATACAGATTGGTGCTTGGAAATGCCATCTCCCAACTATCGGGTATCCCGTTGGCGTTTTCGTCGAATACCAAGGGATTCCAGCCGTTGGCGATTTCATACGAGTCGCTACCCCACCAGTCGGACACCGCGCCAGATAGCGGCGGCCAAGGAAATATATCGCCATCCGTCGCCCAAGTGTTGGGATTCGTGCCCACTTCCGCTGCGAGCCGCACCGCCGCTGTTGCGTCATTGGCGAACCGGTTGGGCATGGTGAAATCCACTTCCAAATCGCGATTCGTCACCAGCGATCCGCCCAGCAGCAGGAACCGGCCCGGATCAATCCAGGTATTAGGCGGGAACACATAAGCATTAGTATAACCCGTATCGGCAACCTGAATGACGAAGCCGCCGACATTCACGGGATAGCGTCCGATTGCTCGGCATCAATGGCGGTGGGTTCTTCGGAGCGGGGAGAAGGCGACGCAAATGAAACAAGACATAGCGCGGTCAAAAGCGCGGCGATCCCGACAGCGGCTTGGGGATGCGTGTTCGACTCTTTCATGAGTTATTCTTCGGGTCTATTGGGGGTCTATTCGGGTCGAGTCTATAGTGGTTCTCTAAAGTTCTGACTTGATTGAACAGGTGCGAATGTTGTCAGGCGCTCTGTTGATGGCCCAGCAAAGAGCCTTGTCAATACGGTCAATGAGCGCATCGGCGTCTTTGGCCACGAAGTCGGTAAACCACTCCGCTTTGATCAAAAGCCACAGCCGCTCAATCGGGTTGAGGTCCGGTGAATACGGGGGCAGATACAACGGCTCGAAGCGACCCCACTGAAGCCGGGCCGCCTTGTGCCATGAGGCGTTGTCCAGTATGAGAAGTTGGCGTGGACGCGAAGGAGGCGGCAGCCGGTTAGCCTCATCCAGGAACGCCTGAAAGGTATCGGTGTCCGAATGCGAGAATTCACAGAGGAACGCTTCGCCCGTTCTCGGACATACCATCCCGGTCACGTTCATTCGCAGATGGTCGCCGTTTTTGGTGACCCGGCCCGTTTTGCCCACCTTGATCCAACGGCGGCGAGGACGAGGATCGCCCTCAATCCCCGTTTCGTCGCCAAACCAAAGCTCTACATCGGGGTTCTTCATAAGCGCTTGAAGTTCAAGGCAGAATGACTTTCGGGACTCTTCGTCCTGCCGATCCGGCCACGGTTGCGGCACCTTCAGCCGAAAGCCTTGATCGTGCAAAAAGCGCATAACCGTTGAATAGGCAACGGGCAGCTTGAGTTCATCCCGCAAATAGTGAGCTTCCCCCGATTTGTGAACAGTGTCGGGTCTAACGGTTGGTGGGGTACTCCTTTTTGTTGTTGTTTTCAATGTCAGTTTGCTGGATGGATTGGGTGTCCACGGAAACGCAAGCGGGCTCTGCTGGAGAGCAACTCGCCGAGGGATACGTGGATATTGCGACCACAGGTCGGGGCCGGGGAGTCATCTCCCCGGCCTTTTCCTTGCCGACCTGGGGAGCAAGCGATGCCTCTGAAAACTCCGCCGAAGGCGTCTTGGGCAACGACTGCCTTTCAGAAGGCCGCTGGACTCATTCCCAGCGCGGTGTGGATGCGGCGCCGATTGTAGTACGTTTCGATATAGTCAAATACGCGATAGCGAACCGCGGCCAGATCGGGCATTTCCCACCGGTTGAGTTCTTCGCGTTTGATCACCCCGAAAAAGCTCTCCATGGTGGCATTGTCGTAGCAGTTTCCCCGGCGCTCATGCTGCGAATGAATCCGAAGGCCTCCGTCCGTTGAATAAATGCCGCGCTGGCATATTGGCTACCCCGATCGGAGTGGACCACCACGCCGGTCGGCCAGCCTTGGCGTTGGGCGGCCATCTGCAAGGCATCGGTAACTAAGCTGCTTTCCAGATGATCGCCGAGTTGCCAACCGACGATTTTGTGCAGATACAGATCGAGTGCGGCGGCCAAATAGACCCAGCCCTGCCCGCAGTGGACATAGGTGATATCCATGGCCCACGCCTGATTGGCATGGGTTATTTCCATGCTTTTGAGCAGGTTGGGCGCAATCGGGCCACCATGCGAACTCTCGGTGGTTCGCGGCGCCTTGCGGTGCGGGGTGATCGCGTACAGACCGGCTTCACGCATCAGGCGTGCCACACGATTTTCACCGCAACTCATGCCTTCGGCACGAAGCTGGATGCAAATGCGTGGACTTCCGTATCGCTGTTGATGCTCCTGGTACACCCGGTCAATGGCCTGCGTCAGCACGGCGTTTTCTTGGGCACGAGGACCGGGCTCGGCGGATCGGTAAACGCTCGTGCGCGACACGCTCAGGACTTCGGCCAACCGTTGCACCGGAAACTCGTCGGCCAGTTGATTCATCGCCGACCTCCTTTGGGCATCTGTTGGCTGAAAATATTCAAAGCCTTTTTTAAAATGTCGCGTTGCTCTCGCAGATCTTCCGCCTCCAGACGGGCGGCCTCTAAGGCCGCCACCAACTCGCTCGGCTTCATCTGATCAGTTCCGGTCATTGCCTGATCGGCCCGTTCCAACTGCTCCCGCTTCCAACGGGCCAGTAAATTGCCTCTGATACCCAGTTCGCGAGACACCTCGGCGCATGGCTTGTTGGTCCGGATGACTCGATTAACAGCATCGCGTTTGAATGCATCATCAAAATGACGCCTCGTTTTCGCTTGGTTGGTCGTTGTGGTCATAACTTTTTTCACTATCAGCTAAGACCCAACGCTGTCTACTTTTTCGGGGGAGGCTCATAGCCATGCAGCTTGACCCCGGTCCAGTGGTGTTGATCTGCCAGTCCGGGTTGCTCAACTAGGTTCACAATCTGCGATACGCGGTCCTGGGGAATCTTGCGCGGCCGACCCGACCGAGCATGTTCAATCAGCCCGTCAATGCCGGCTTGATTCCATGCGTGTACCCAGCGAGTGAGGGTGCGCTCGCTTACCGCAAAAAGCTTGGCGACTTGGGAGAAGTCCATCTCCAGCATCAGCGCATTTATAGCGTACAGGCGGTCCCGGCTACGCATGGTTGGGGCGGTCGTTATTGCCAGCCGCAGCTCCTCGGGCTTGCAGTTTTCGGGATTTGGCAATGTCTTCGAGACCGGCATTTCCCAGCTTCATACAGCATCTCCCAAAAATTAAAAGTTTTTTATCACCCTTTTTTCAGGACAAAACTTTTGAGAAAGGCTCTAGACATTTGGTTCTGCCGAAAAACCCCCTAATGCAAAAACTTGCCTTGAAAAAGGGGGTCAAAACACAAGGGGCAGGCAGAGATCGTGGCTTGTGGGGCATTTGGCGAGGTCGTTTTTCGGAAGGATTTTCCAAATATTTTTGAGCAGGGGTTTTTCAGCAGAACCGGCAACTGACAGTATACTGCCGATTCCGCCTGCCCCGCCGAGCGTGCCGCTCAGATCGGGGCCGTGGGTGTAGGTTTCGAGTACGTTGTTTTCGCCGCCGCGGACTTCAGGCGGTCGGCCAACCGTAGGCGTACGCATAGTGATCCGCCTTGCTGTTCCTGAACCGCCCACGACGCTGTACATAAACCGCAATAGGCGAACTCCAAGCTGAGCCTCCCCCGAAAAAGTAGACAGCGTTGGGTCTTAGCTGATAGTGAAAAAAGTTATGACCACAACGACCAACCAAGCGAAAACGAGGCGTCATTTTGATGATGCATTCAAACGCGATGCTGTTAATCGAGTCATCCGGACCAACAAGCCATGCGCCGAGGTGTCTCGCGAACTGGGTATCAGAGGCAATCTACTGGCCCGCTGGAAGCGGGAGCAGTTGGAACGGGCCGATCAGGCAATGACCGGAACTGATCAGATGAAGCCGAGCGAGTTGGTGGCGGCCTTAGAGGCCGCCCGTCTGGAGGCGGAAGATCTGCGGGAGCAACGCGACATTTTAAAAAAGGCTTTGAATATTTTCAGCCAACAGATGCCCAAAGGAGGTCGGCGATGAATCAACTGGCCGACGAGTTTCCGGTGCAACGGTTGGCCGAAGTCCTGAGCGTGTCGCGCACGAGCGTTTACCGATCCGCCGGAGCCCGGTCCTCGTGCCCAGGAAAACGCCGTGCTGACGCAGGCCATTGACCGGGTATATCAGGAGCATCAACAGCGATACGGAAGTCCACGTATTTGCATCCAGCTTCGAGCCGAAGGCATGATCTGCGGTGAAAATCGTGTGGCGCGCCTGATGCGTGAAGCCGGTCTGTACGCGATCACTCCGCACCGCAAGGCGCCGCGAACCACCGAGAGTTCGCATGGTGGCCCGATTGCGCCCAACCTGCTCAAAAGCATGGAAATAACCCATGCCAATCAGGCGTGGGCCATGGATATCACCTATGTCCACAGTGGGCAGGGCTGGGTCTATTTGGCCGCCGTACTCGATCTGTATCTGCACATAATCGTCGGTTGGCAACTCGGCGATCATCTGGAAAGCAGCCTGGTCACCGATGCCTTGCAGATGGCCGCCCAACGCCAAGGCTGGCCGACCGGCGTGGTGGTCCACTCCGATCGGGGTAGCCAATATGCCAGCGAGGCATTTATTCAACGGACGGAGGCCTTCGGATTCATTCGCAGCATGAGCGCCAGGGGAAACTGCTACGACAATGCCGCCATGGAGAGCTTTTTCGGTGTGATCAAACGCGAAGAACTCAACCGGTGGGAAATGCCCGATCTGGCCGCGGTTCGCTATCGCGTATTTGACTATATCGAAACGTACTACAATCGGCGCCGCATCCACACCGCGCTGGGAATGAGTCCAGCGGCCTTCGAAAGGCAGTCGTTGCCCAAGACGCCTTCGGCGGAGTTTTCAGAGGCATCGCTTGCTCCCCAGGTCGGCAAGGAAAAGGCCGGGGAGATGACTCCCCGGCCCCGACCTGTGGTCGCAATATCCACGTATCCCTCGGCGAGTTGCTCTCCAGCAGAGCCCGCTTGCGTTTCCGTGGACACCCAATCCATCCAGCAAACTGACATTGAAAACAACAACAAAGAGGAGTACCCCACCAACCGTTAGACCCGACACTGTTCACAAATCGGGGGAAGCTCAGCGAAATTTTGGGCCCGTGCGCAACCTTCCTGTAGGTGGCAGGTGTGAGGCCTACAACTCCTGCGGCGCGCCCGGCCTTGCCCGCCTCTGGAGGGCGGTCACGCCCTACCCAATACAGCAATACCGTGCACCACACGAAAGTTTGCCTTCCGCGTTCTTCCGCGTATTTCCGTGGTTAAAAATCTTTTCACCGACGTTCCGTGCGCTCGGCCCTGCCCTACCTTCAGAAATTACAATTCGAGTCCATTCGTGTCCATTCGTGGTTCAAATTCATCCCGCCCTTTTCTGGCGTGAAAATTTTCACGCCCTACGTTCCGACTTTTGTGCCTTTTGTGGTTCCCTCTCCATACCCAATCCGTGTCCATCCGTGTCCATCCGTGGTTCCTTCCCCCATTCCTTTCCGCGTATTTCCGTGGTTAACAATCTTTTCACCGACCTTCGGTGCGCTCGCCTTCGAGGCGACGATGAACAGGAGCTGGCTCTACGAAGTTGTCGAACGCATCCCCGCCGTCGAACGTATCGTTTGAGTTTCCCCGGACGGGAGTTTGAGAAGTGACGCAAGCGTTTGCGTCTCCCGCTATGGCGCAATTATTCTTCGACTTCCGGCGTGGCTTTTGCCAAAGAACGGGCGACAAAGACACGGGGATTCTCGCCCAAGCGTTCCAGAGACTGCCAAGCAAGTGTGAACCAGGTACCCATGTCATTATACGGATCATCAAGGATCTGTTTCAAAAGCTGTAGGGCCAGGTCTTTATCGCCGCGTTGCTCGGCTAGAATGGACGCGAAATAGTTCATAGGTGGTTGATTGAATTCGTTGCGCGCGGAAATGACAACATCCTGCCAGCCTCGTTCGTTGCGCCGGAAACGCGCCATCTCGCCCCATGAGTTCCACACGTGATCTGCCAATACATGCTGTGCAAGGTTCCGCGCTTCAACGTCACTCTCGTGTTGCGCAACGATCATCAGCGTGAACCAGATATAGTCATTTTGCACCGCTTCACTCAACGGTTTCAACAACCACAGGGCGCGATCCCAGCGATCAGCCAGTATGTAGGTGTAGGGATGCCCCTTAAACTCATTGAAACTAAAACGCCCTTCCTTGTTCGCCTTATCCAAGTCTTCAAATTGCTCAAGCCACTGGGTCTGTTCCACGCCGCGTGCTAACGCCTTTTCTTTCAGCTTCTCGTCGCGGAACCAATAATACGTTATGTCGTTGGCGTTATAGCGTACGTCACGTCTCTGATACCACGCGCGCGATTCTTCTTTCCGACCCAACATATCCAGAAAAAACGCATACGAGACCATTGCGCCAGCCTGCCATGATTGCGCGGCAGACTCGGCAAGGCTCAGCATTTTTTTCTTATCTCCGAGCGCAAACGCAGCGAACGCCCCCTGCCGCTGCATCGCCACCCGTTGAAGCCCTTCGGTGGTTTCGGGGAAACGATCCACCAGCGCCAACACTTCAGCGTACCGTTGCTGCTGCATCAACAACCCTGTCATGGTTCTATAAATACCCGCTTCGTAAGGGGTGATCTGCATGCTTCGCTTGTAGAACTCAATCGCAATATCGGCCCCCTCCGGATCGTCGCTATTTTTCCACTCATCGCCCAAGCGTCGGTTCAGTGCGTACGATTTCTCCAGGATCTCCTTCGGTTCAAAGTTCGGATCATCCGGACGCGGCAGTGGCCCCGGCGGCGGATATCCTTCGGCAATCATCGGCGCCAGCCGTCGTGAGTTCGCGCGGAAGCGGTCCATATTCTGTTCCACATATACCGACCACGACTCGCGATGATCGAACAGCAAATCACTTTGCACATAGACGATCTGCGGATAAAAACTCTGCGCCTTCGGCATCAACCAGGTATAGAACGAACCACGCACAAGGCTAATGTATTGAAACGTATCCGGACCCAACTTGCTCCGCTCAAACGGATCACGGATGGCGCTGTATCCCGTATCCTTCAATACGTACCGCATGCGAAAACGAGTGAAGGCAGTCATCTCCGGTTGAAGCAGTTGCCACGATGACATCAACTTATTGAGATCGCGGACCGCACTGTCAGAGGCCAGGCCAGCTAAGAAGTTGGCATTATACCACCAAGCGGCGTTCAGTTGGTCACTCAATAAAATCAAGCGGGCCGCCTCGGGGATGGGCGCAGACGTGCTATCAAGTAGCTCGCGCCGCTTTTGTTTATACAGCATAGAAATTGCATCTATATTAGGCGTTCCAGGCGCAAGGCGACTTGCGTCACCATCGCAGAACTCAGACGCCTCTCCACGCAAGACCGCATTCCATAAATTCGTGCAACCCGCGATCTCCAGCACTTGAGAGGCATAGCGATGGCCCGCACTCACACCGCCACGCGCAAGCGCTTTGATCCGATCTCCAAAATCATCGGCACGCAAACTCAACGACGCCTGCAAATAGATGCCTGAAAGCGTCTCTTGGTCGTCATAAAACAACAGGTCCGCCAACGAGCGCAGCGCAATCGCCTTTTGCTCGTCAGGCCAATCGGCAATCTGCGATGGATAACTCGGCGCATCCTCACGCGCTTCATAACCGTACTGATCGGGCGATCCGACCCACTCCATAAACCCCGCAATATCGCCCCGCGTCATAAATGCTGCGATTTTTCCGTAAAACGATTCGGGGTTATCCGGCAGCATTTTTTGACCGTCTGCAAGGCGTCCGATCCGACTCAGCACATACGCCATCGTCTCATCTTTTTCCGCATCTCCACGCGCAAGGTCCGCATACACAACCGCCCGCGCGGAGAACACGTAGGGCGACCAGCCCGTCACACTCGGAAAACGATTTTGATTTCCCAGCTCCGCGTACGCGACGGCAAGATCGCGACACAACTCGCGCGACCACCCGGCCTCACGGCCAAAGGCAGTCATCGCATTCACCGCAAACACGCCACCCATCGCCTCGCCACTGTTGTAACACTCCAACGCCTGTGCCCACGCCGAATCCGGCGGGGGCGAAGTCGGGCCGTTCCATTCAAATGGATTTTCCGCAATTGCAGTTGACGCAAATGTTCGCAGCGTGGCCAACCACTCACCCGGCGGCTCTAGTAGAGGATGCTCCAACGGCATGGCATAGGTATTCTCCCCCACCCCCAATTTCATCGTCGGCCGCCCGCCGATATCCTCCACACGCCAAGTCCACGTCGCAGGGGTGGATTCGGGGACCAAGTCGGGGCGAAGCAAGGTCGCATCGGCGAGCTTCAACCCCAACCCGTCCTGTGCCAAGGTACGGATATACTGCCGCGGTAGCTCCTGCTGAAACGCATGCAAATCCGTATTCGCCTCCAAGAGGATCCGCGCTACATTCGTAGTACGCCGAGAGCTGCACGGGGGTCGGACGGTTCCTCCGTGGCGCGGCGAATGACGATGACCGAGTTCCCATCCGACTTTTCGGTCGGTGGATGGTTCGGATCGGTCCACCAGTTATCGTGCGACTTGAACTTGAACTGATACTCCCCTTCCTTCAGCGGCAATGCGGTCTCCCACATCTCGCCACGGCGTATCATCGGATCGCGCGATCCATTCCAATTATTGAACGCCCCGACCAGATACACCTCATCCGCCTGCGGGGCATAGAGCCGAAATACGCTCACTACTTCGTCGCCAGTGGGTTCGAGGGTTCGCGTGACGTCCGATTCGGTGATTGCCGTAGATGCATTCACCAACAGCTTCGAGTTTTCCACCCCATTGACCGATTTTCTCTCGCCGTTTTCCGGGTCTAAAAGCCACTTCCCATCCACCACAAACTTATACGCATAGTCGCCCTCGCGCAGCCGAAGCACGCGCTCCCATTCGCCATCGCGAACCCGCTGCATAGACTCTTGGGACCATCCGTTAAACTCGCCAGCGAGCTTTACCACCGAGGCGCTGGTATCTCGATAAGCGATCCGAACGGTGTATTTCTCTCGCGTCTCTGGTGGTGTGATCGGTCGTGCGACATTGAAAAATCGTTCGCCTGCCTTCAGTTGGAATTGAGACCAGATCGAACCATCGTCCTTGCGAACAACATTTGTTCGCGCGATATCACTAAACCGATATTGATCATCCACAACAAACCGGTATTCGTACTCGCCCGGCACCAAGTCCAGTGTGGCATCCCAGACGCCGACCGATCGCTGCTCTAACGGAATCTGCTTCACCGAGGGCTGTGAAGATTCGCGATATTCGAGTGCAGCGCTTTCCGCTACGCGGTCAAATAATCGGAATTGTGCCGACTCGCCATAAGCGCTGGCCGCAGCGATTACGAGGGCAACCATAAAAAAGCGAGAGCTCGACATCAGCCACCTCCCCTGTCTAAAGGCAGGACCCATTTCTGCCCCTATCGTTCACGGGCAGCCTATCCCGGTACTGTCGGTCCGTCAACCATCGCTCTTCGCCGCTGGCGCAGCGGCGGACGCGGGCGGGGGCTGAATGGCTCGCGCGGCGAGTTCGCCTTGGCGGGCGTAATCAATGGCCTCCCCGAGGATGCGCGCCGCTTCTTGCGGGGCGTGGAAGCCCATCGAGTTTTCGGCCGCAATAAAATCAAGACGCCACTGCGCTGCACGGTGCAATTCACGGGGGGCCTTGAGTTGTTCATCGGTCGCCCCGGCAGCAATCGCCTCTTGAATCGCATCTATCATATCCATCAGCGCCGCAGCAGAACGCTTCATCAAGTCGTAGTTGCGTTCCTGAATCAGATCCACCCGCGTCAACAGTTCCTGTTCCGGCACGCGATGGCAGGTCTGGCACGCGCGATTGACGTTGAGCAACGGGCTGCGCACCCAGTGATCGGATATCTTCGTCGCGCCCTCACGAATGTAGGGCATGTGGCAATCGGCGCAGGAGACGCCGCTCCGCGCGTGGACGCTCTGACTCCACAACTCAAATTCGGGGTGCTGCGTCTTCAAAATTTCCGCGCCCGTCTCGGCGTGGACGTAATCAAAAAACCGCGAACCGTTCGCGAAGCTGCGTCCGTTCCAATGCGCCTCAAGGTCTTCCGCCTTCAATCCCTTGCTCCACGGAAACTCCAAGGGCATCTGCGTGGCGCAGTAATACTCCACGTGACACTGACCGCAGACAAACGAACGCATCTCCTGTCGTGTCGCCTCCTTATTCGGATCATACGGTTTCTCACGATTGCCCTCGCGCCAAATTGCAATCGAGGCAAACTGGTCGGCGGGCGCATCGGATGAAGCAAAAGCCTGAATCCCGTTTATGAAGCCGGGTCGCGTGACGCGCACCTGCATCGTATCTGGGTCATGACAGTCCACGCAGGAAACCGGATGCCCGTGCCCCATATCATGTAATTTCGCATTCAGTTCCTTATAGGAAAACTTATACGACTCGGCGAAGCCCTTCATCGCATCGCCGTCGCCCAACTCGCGATAGAGTGGCATCAGCGAGCCGTGGCAGTGCAGACACGAACCGGACTGCGGCTTGGTCAAGCGCTCGGTCATCTCTTGATCCTCCAGCATATAGGCGTGGCCGCGCCGGTCGCGATAATCAATCGAAAACGCATAGCCCAAAAACATCCGCTTCAACCACGGTTCGCGTTCAATCTTCTCCTCCGGCAATGATTCACTTCCACCGTGCCCACCAAACTTCGTCTTCGTCGGCAGCGCTGTCTTCAGATACGAATCATATTGATTCGGCCAGTTCCGACCCCAAACCGCCGGATCGGTCGTGTCCTCATCCACCTCAACCACGCGCGTGTAGCGGTGGCGGCCCTCGACTTTGCGCTCCGCGATATTCGACATAAACGCAAAGAGCGCGGTGGTGAATGCGGCAATCACAATGATGAAAAGCGTGTAGGTGATGACCCCTCCGCTGCGGCGTTTCATATTCTCGTTCATGGCGCGTCTCCTAAATGATCCGTCCTCATATCACAGGCCCGTGTCCGACATCCGTATGGCAGCGAACGCAATCGGGCGCACGACTCCCCCGATCCACGCGATGCTCCACCAGCTCAGAAACCATCTCCGCATGACAGCGCAGACAGCTTTCCTGAAGGATCTTCGCGTTCTTTTCGCGAATCCGAATCGGCTCTGGAAAGTTTTGTAGCGTGAACGCCTTGGAGTGATGGTACCCATTCTCCATCTTCGTCAAATACTTCGGGATCAGCGCCGCTGGCGTGTGACAATCGTTGCACGTCGCAACCGTGTGATGCCCCGCCTTGAGCCACCCGTCGTACTGCTCGTTCATGATGTGGCAATTCGCGCACGCGGCGGGATCATCCGACAAATACGACGCGCCACGGGCATAGACAAAAATATAGCCACCCGCCCCGAACCCAAACCCCAGCATGGCGCAGACAAACCAAACCCCCGCTCGAAACCGATGTGATGATCGCGCGCGTTTCATATCGTGATGCGTACACTATCAACACGCCACAACTCCGCGCCATCGGGGAAACACTGATATTCAATAAAACGACGCTATTCCTATTGCGTTGTTGTAATTAATGGACAATGTAGAGTGCAGACGAATACCCGTCGTTCCCATAGGAACATATTATGAAAACATTCAAGCCTCTCTTCCTCCCCGCGCTCTATCAGGACTCCGCAACACAAGGCCGGATGATCCTCCGCGACGGCACCACCGCAATCATACGCATCAGCCAGCCGGGCGACGCTGACGCACTCGCCGCATTTTTCCAACAACTCTCCCCAGAATCCCGACGCCAACGTTTCTTCTCCGAAAGCAAGCCGGGGATGGATATGGTCGCCTCCCTCTGCGACTCCTCCGACCCGAACAAACAAGTGACCATGCTCGTCAGCCGCATCGCCGATGGCGCAGAGCGAATCATCGGAACCGGCTCCTACATCGCGCACAACGAAGACACAGCAGAGTTTGCCGTCGCAGTACACGACGCATTTCAGGGCAAGGGCATCGGCGCGCTGCTCCTCGAACGACTTGCCGTCATTGCGGTCGGAAACGGCTTCATCCACTTCCTCGCCATCACCAATCCGCGCAATCAGGCCATGCTCGAAACCTTCCGCAACTCTGGCTTTGAAATGAAGGAGATGGTCAAGGACGACATCGTACAAGTGGACATCGCCGTCACACCCCGCGAGGAAAGCGTCGCGCGGTCAGAAATGCGCGACAGGATTTTCACCACGGCCTCCATCCGCCCCTTCTTCAAACCCACTTCCGTCGCCGTCGTCGGTGCATCGCGCACACCGGGCAGCATCGGCTATCGAATCATGCAGCAGCTTGTCGGCCAGCAGTTCAACGGGCCGGTATATCCCGTCAACCCGAAGGGCGGCGTGATCTGCTCCATCCGCGCACACAAATCCGTGCGCGATCTGCCGGAAGCGGTGGACCTCGCAATCATTGTCGTCCCCAAACAATTTGTGCTAACCGTCGTGGACGATTGCGCCGCGCGCGGAGTGAAGGCCATCGTCGTCATTTCAGCCGGCTTCGCTGAAACCAATGACGAGGGCAAACAGCTACAGACCGAACTCGTCGAAAAAGTCCGCGGCTACGGAATGCGAATGGTCGGCCCGAACTGCCTCGGCATCATCAACACCGACCCGGAAGTGCGCCTCGGCGCATCTTTCTCCCCGACCTATCCCAACCACGGCACCATCGCGATGTCCTCGCAGAGTGGTGCGCTCGGCATCGCAATTCTTGAACTCGCAACCAAGCTCAACCTCGGCCTCTCCTGCTTCGTAAGTGTCGGCAACAAGGCCGACGTCACCGGCAACGACCTTCTCCAATACTGGGAAGCAGACCCGCAGACCAATGTGATCCTCCTCTATCTGGAATCCTTTGGAAACCCGCGCCGCTTTGCCCGCATCGCGCGACGTGTCGCGCGCGCAAAACCAATCATCGCAGTAAAGAGCGGCCGCACCAGCGCCGGCACCCGCGCCGCCGGTTCGCACACCGCCGCGCTCGCTGCAAGCGATGTCGCGACTGAAGCGCTCTTCCAACAAACCGGCGTTATTCGCGCGGAGACGCTCGAAGAAATGTTCGACCTCGCCGCCACCCTCGCCCACCAACCTCTCCCACGTGGAAGGCGGATCGGCATCGTTACCAATGCCGGCGGACCGGGCATTCTCTGTACGGATGCGTGTGAAGCAGAGGGGCTGGATGTCCCTGTCATTTCTGACAGCACCCGCAACGAACTCGCCACCTTCCTCCCTGCCGCCGCCGCGCTAGGAAATCCCGTGGATATGATCGCCTCCGCACCGCCCGAGCACTTCAAGCGCACAGTCGAATTGGTGATGCAGGACGAAACAATTGATGCCGTCATCGTCATCTACATCCCCGTCGGCACCGCAGACAACAAAGCCATTATGGAAGCCGTCGCAGAAGGCGTCGCCGCTGGACGCGCGGCGGGTGCGACGGACAAACCCATCATCGCAGTGATGATGACCGAAGACCACGCCAACGTTCCGATGAAAGTTGGCACGGAAACGCTACCGCGCTACCTCTTCCCCGAATCCGCCGCGCGCGTACTCAGCAAAATCGTGCGCTACGCCGAATGGCGTGAAGCGCCGCCCTCCGTCATTCCTGATTTCGACGATGCAGATGTCGCAACCGCGCGCGCAATTTGTCAAAAAGTACTCGCCGAGCGCGAAGGCGGCTGGCTGCTCACGGAAGAAGTGCGCGAAGTCCTCAAAGCGTTCAAGCTACCACTTCCTGCTGGCGGCGTCGCAAAAACGGCCGATGAAGCAGTCGCATTTGCAAAAGAAATCGGCTACCCCGTCGCCGTCAAACTCGACTCCATCAAACTCGTCCATAAAACGGAAGTCGGTGGAGTCTTGCTGAACCTCAAGACCGAAGACGCCGTACGCAAGGCCTTCGACGCAATCAAGTCGCGCGTGGACGCCACGGGCCAGCCCGACGCAATGAACGGCGTGCTCGTGCAGCCCATGCTCTCCGGCGGAGTCGAGGTCATGGTCGGCGTAACAGAAGACCCGCTCTTCGGCCCGCTCATCGCGTTTGGGCTCGGCGGCATCTATGTCGAAATTCTCAAAGACGTGAACTTCCGAATCACCCCGCTCAGCGTGCAAGACGCGAACCAAATGATTCAGTCTATCAAGGGTCAGAAACTGCTCCACGGCTACCGGGGCCACCCCCCCGCCGACATCGCGGCGCTACAGGAACTCCTCCTGCGCACCTCCTATATGGTCGAGGAAATCCCCTGGATCAAAGAGCTGGATATGAACCCCGTATTCGCGCTGGAACCCGGCAAAGGCGCCTGCATCGTTGACTGCCGCATCCGCGTTGCGCAGCCGAAAAAAGGCCAGCCCGTCAGATATAGCTTCGGCGCACGCTAAAAGGCAGCGGCAAAAAGGGAATTCCAGTTACCCTTGCACGGGTGACGCGTTTCGCTATCGTCGCCGCAAGTTCTGAATTTTCCCATGCTTGCGATCACCCTATTCTTGCTCGGCGGCCTCCTCTTGCTCTACTTCGGCGCGGAAGCGCTTGTGCATGGCAGCTCCCGCCTCGCCCTGCGACTTGGCATCACCCCGCTTGTCGTCGGGCTTCACCGTCGTAGCATTCGGCACCAGCGCCCCTGAGCTTGTCGTCAGCATCAAAGCCTCGCTCGTCGGACAAAACGGAATCGCAGTCGGCAACGTCGTCGGATCAAACATCTTCAACATCGCCGCCATTCTCGGCATAACCGCGCTGATCCGACCCCTTGCCGTCAACCGACAACTCCTGCGCTTGGACACGCCGATTATGATCGGCGTCACACTCCTTTGCAGCGTACTCCTCCTCAATCGCACCCTCTCCCGCCCCGAAGCCGTCCTACTCCTCCTCGGCATCATCGCCTACGTCACACTGAGCGTGATCATCGCTCGCAGGCCAAAATCTATCTCCACGGAAAAAGCTCAAAACCGGGCCGAACCACTAAAACTGCGCTTCGTTGTTTGGGATGTTCTGTTCATTGCCGTTGGCTTGGCCTTCCTCGTCTATGGCGCCCATTTATTTGTCGAAGGCTCCCTTCAAGTCGCCCGCAAACTCGGCGTAAGCGAAGCCGTCATCGGACTAACCATCGTCGCCGCCGGCACCAGTCTTCCCGAGCTCGTCACCTCCGTAGTCGCCTCACTTCGCAAGAAACACGACATCGCGGTAGGGAACATCATCGGCTCTAACATTTTTAATTTACTCGCCATCCTCGGCACGGCCGGACTTATCCATCCCCTCTCCACTGGCGGCGTCACCACCGCCGACTTCACAGTGATGAGCGGCTTCGCCATTCTCCTCCTCCCCCTCATGCTCCCCCGCCACACCCTCTCCCGCTGGGCTGGCGCACTCCTCCTCCTCCTCTACGCCGCCTACCTCACCCACCTCTGGCCCAGTTAGCCCGGTCCCTCAACTTGGATTATTTCCTTCGGATGTGAACCTCTCACCCCCTGCGGCGCGCCTGGCAGTCGCGCCCTACCAGTGACAGCGAAATCGGGAACCACACGACGGTTTGCCTTCTGCGTCCTTCCGCGCCTTTCCGTGGTTGAAAGGCTTAATCTCGCCCCTCTGTAGCCGCCCGCGTTGAGGGCGGTCTTAAATCCCCCCCCGCGGTCAGCGCCCGCGGCTACAGGACAAACATCCCGTTCCCTCTATCCCAATCCCTTTCCGCGAAATTCCGCGCATTTCCGTGGTTAAAAATCTTCCACGTCATACGCCATGCGTTTTGTGTCTTTTGTGGTTTTTGTCGTTAATACCAAACCACTTCCAACGGTTGGAAATGTGTCACAAAGCGAGTTCCAAGGGTTGGAAATGCGGTTAATCGGGATTGATTTGGGGCGAAATTTTGGGCCCGTGCGCAACCTTCCTGTAGGTGGCAGGTGTGAGGCCTACAACTCCTGCGGCGCGCCCTGCCTTCAGAAATTACAATTCGAGTCCATTCGTGGTTAAAATTCATCAAACTAAGCGCTTACAGTTCGCTGCGATCTCTGTAGCCGCCTCCGTCACGCCATAGCCTCCGGCGAAGGCGGACGCGTTGAGGGCGGATTGTTGTTCACGATTTGTCGAGCTGTTCCGAATCGGGTTACTGTCAACCTTTGGGTTGTGAACCCCACAACCCCTGCGGCGCACCTAGCAGTCGCGCCCTACCCTCCACAACTCAATCGGGAACAACAGGATTCCTGTATCCCAAGAAATTTGCGCTGGATAAATCGCCCCGAAACAGCCAGAATAGCCCACATGGATGAGCGGCGCTATCCGAAGTGGGTGGGTGCGATCTTCGGCTTATTGCTGAGTGGGTCTGCACACTTTATTGCGGGCGATACACGGGCCGCGCTTAAGTGGTACTTTGGAATTTCACTAACCGGGACCAGCGGACTTCTAATTCTCGCGCTTCCAGGCACCGGCAGTTTTATCGCCGCCAGTGCGCTACTACTTGCCTCCGTTGCTCTTTGGGTTCTTATGCTCAAGCAGTCCTATCGCCCGCTCCCACGCTTCCGACTCTCCGGTTGGATTGGCGTCATCGTTCTCGTTATTATTTCAAACATCGGATGGCAATACATCAGCGACCTCATCGTGCGCCCGTATCTAATCTCAACAGAATCCATGTTGCCGACCCTCATACCCGGTGATCGTGTAATGGCGGAACGAGTGACGTACCGCTTCTCAAAGCCCAAACGTGGTGACATGGTCCTGTTATCTACCGATGGATTGAATTATCCCGCCCTTAAATCCGGCGTCTTTTACATAAAACGTATCGCCGGGCTTCCAAGAGAATCGATTCGGATTCAATCTCCTCACCTAGTGGTGAACGGCGAGATCATCAAGGAACCAGCTATCTTCACCACCCTTTCCGAACATGCGAATGGATTTGTCCTCGCACACACAATGCCACGTCTCCCCAGCGTTTTGTCACAGCCCGAAGACAAGATCGTTCTCGGTGAAAATCAGTATCTGGTACTAGGCGACAACACCGAAAGCAGTCTCGACAGCCGCTATTACGGCCCGATTTCCGAGTCCCAAATCGTCGGTCGCGTCACCCGAATCTATTGGCCCCTTTCACGAGTTGGCCTGTAGTCGCCCCTAGTGAGAAGGGCAATTGATCTCGGACAATGTGCGCAAAGGAACGACCCGCCATAAGTTCAGCGCCAGCAGATCATCCCTCACTTCGCCGCACCACACGCTCTGCACATTTAGCATTGTTCACTCCCAGCCAAAAAATTAACCTTCTCGCGGTGCAATAAACTCAACCAGCGATCCGTTTTTCAAAAATGATCTCAAAATATTCTATCGGTGTCGGAGTCCTTGTCTTTGGCGCGGGGCTTGTCAGTGGGATGTTCACTCAGCGAGTGATGACGCCTACACCGGAATCTGTTCCGGCAGTCGCAGCCCCCTCCCAGAAGTCCAACACGCTTCGCTAAAACAACCTGCTTCTACACGCACATCCGAACCGGATGCCGAAGTGTGGCAGGACACGCTTTCATGGGACGAGCCGACCGAAACACCCCCGGCCCCACCTCGGGAAGTCCCTGCAAACGAGCGGCTGAACAGGGAAGAACGACGCCAGACGTGGGATCGAACTTCGGTGACCAACCGCGAGCAGTGGGAGGCGAACCGCGAAGCGTGGGCTGAACGGCGACGTATCGAAGGGGAAATCCGCAAGGCAACGATTCGCTCTAACTTTGTCGAACACGCAAAACTATCGGATGCGCAGGCTGTGCGTTTCGACGTTCTGGTCGCGGCCATGAACATGCGCCTGAATGAGCAGGCTCAAGTCTGGCGCGAGGCTGCCGAGTCCGGAAAAATCTCCCGCTCCGAAGCGCGCGCTCGAATGATGAAAGAATTCGGAACAGCTCTTTCCCTGACCTACGACGAACTCGACCGAAACATGCCCACAGACTGGCGCACAAACACGAGTGGCGACGGTTTCAATCTCTGGTCATTTGTGGATACCGACGTGTGGCACTCGATGCGCGGTGGCGGGCGAGGCCCCCGCGGAGGCGGTGCGCAGGGCTGGCAGGGACAGCACGGAGGCAGTGAGTCACGTCAGGGCCAATAACGCGCGGCCCGAAAATTCGCGCACCTTGTCGTAATCCACGTTCTGCCGTATCGTCGCGCATAGGTTTCACTATGTGCGCTCGGATGCTCATCTCCCGCGAGAAGGGACGCTTCAAAGAAATAGACGTTGTCAAAACTTCGCTCGGTCAGTTTCAGACCCGCGGTGAAGCGTGGCTAACTCCCGTCGTCCTTGAGTTCATCCGCTCCCGCCAACCCGCTATCCTCTTCGATCCCTTCGCCGGGCACGGCGACTTGCTCCGCGCCGCGCGCACGGCTGTCGGCGGGAAAATCAAGGGACTGGATATTGACCCGCGCACAGGCTGGGCACACAACGACAGCCTTGACCATATTCCCAAACTCGACGACGCGCTAATCGTCACGAATCCCCCCTACCTCGCCGAGCACAGCGCCCGGCGCAAAGGGGTTCACGCCAACGTCGCGCGACACTACAAACAGCGTCGCGACCTCTACCAACTCGCCCTCGACCGTTGCCAGGCCGCCTGTCCCTACACCGTCGCAATCGTACCGGAAACCATCATCAACAGCGCCTACCCCAAAACGCACTTCACGAGCATCACCGTACTGGAGCAAAACCCATTCGACGACACCGACTGCCCCGTCTGCGTCGTTTGCATTGACCGGCAAATCGCCCCACCACAAAACGGCCCAATGCTCTACGTCGGCGAGCGCCCGATCCTCTCACTCGCAGCGTTGGAGCGGGCGCGGCTATGTTCGCGCAAAGACAAGCGAATCATTTTCAATGCGCAATCCGGGCGCATCGCGCTGCGGGCGGTGGACTTGCCCGGCGGCGATAAACCCATCGCATTTATGAGGCGGGAAGAATCCGACTATCCGTCCGAAAAAATTAAGATCAGCTCCCGCCTCATCACTTTTATTGAACTTCAGGACGTGCCCGATTCACGGACCGACGCAGTCATCGCAAACGCGAACCGCCTCTTGGCCACGCACCGCAAGAAAACCGCCGACCTCGCGCTTTCACCATTCAAAGGAAATACCAAGGCGGGAAAGCGACGCCGCAGACTGGACTACCGCACCGCGCGTGCGATATTGGAGCGAGCGATTGACGATGAATCAGTTTGAAAAATTTTCCGCTTCAGAGCTGTACTGCCCAAAATGCCGCTGCTCCCAGCCGGTGTATGAACGGCTCCTCCTCGTTCTGCCCAACGCGGAAATCTACGACATCCGCTGTCAGCAATGCGCAACTTCCCTCGGTCAACGCGAGGCCCGCGCACCATCGCTCGCGACCCAAATGACGCTAAACAAGGCTGCAGCGACACAGAAAACGCCGTCGCGACGCCGACTTCGCGCCTAAAACAAGACTCCAAAGACGGATATTTCTGCATTGTCGCAAAACGCGAGTCGCACTAGCATACCCCCATGAGCTTCAAAGTACCTGTCCACGAGAACGCAAAACTCAAAACTCTCATCGAAAATATTCAGGCCGACCCTGAAATCAATCAGCTCTGGAAAAGCGCGAACATCAACGCGGTTGATCGCGCGGGAATCAGCGACCACGGCGAGGTTCATATTCGCATCGTTGCCAACGCCGCACTGAAAATTTTGCGGCTTCTCATCGCAGGTGGTGTCGCACCAAGCATTGTCGAAAATCATAAAATGACCAACGATGACGCGGAGGTCGTCGTCGTTCTCGCCGCTGCGCTGCACGATGTTGGAATCAGCGTACACCGCGACGATCACGAAAAATACAGCCTGTGGATCGCCTACCCGAAATGCCGCCAGCTTCTGGCAAACATTTATCAGGAGCCGGAACTCACAATCGTCACACAAGACGTGCTGCACGCGATCATCGCGCACGATGCCGACCAGCGCTGCCTCACCATTGAAGCCGGAGCGCTCAAAGTCGCCGACACGACGGATATGACGCAGGGCCGCTCGCGCATTCCGTTCCAAGCCGGACAAATCAACATTCACTCCATTTCTGCGCTCGGCGTGAAAGACGTAAAAATCGAGAAGGGCGAACACCGCCCAGTTCGTATCGCGGTCACGCTCTCCAATTCCGCCGGCATCTTCCAGCTCGACAATCTACTCAAGCACAAGCTGAAGAACTCGACCATCGCGCAACTCGTCGAGGTCGTTGCGGAAATGGAAGAAGGCACGACCGAAAAGCGCCTCTTCGAAGTCTATACGCTCTAGCCTAGGCCAACGTGCAACGAGGGCCTACACCGCGACTTTCATAATCACTTTGCGCAACGCCCCCTCCCTGCAAGCGGCGCGTGGGCATCCTCCGGGAAGAAGATGGCGAAGTAGCCGGGCGGCACGGAAAACCACGAGAACGGTTGGTCGTTCAGAAAACCAATGTCCCGCGTCTCGTCAAACGGCTCGCGCCAATTCGCGCATGATGCAAAATCGCGCCAGCCCATCACCTCCGCGCCGGAGACCGTGTACTGAATATCAATAAACTTTTTATGAATTTCGAGCACGGCTCCCTCGCGCCGCCGCCCGTCAACATGATCCACATTTACATACAGCTTATCCGCAACCAACTCGCGCCGCCCTGCCGGGAGCGCAGCCAACTCCTCTTCCTGCAGGAATCGGAACGCGGCCGCGAAGCCGGGGTGCAAATGTAGAAACCGTCCGCAATCTTCCAACTTGGCCACAATCATAGGTAAGCCTTTAAAAACGCAACTCGGACTGCGCGCAAATTCTTGAATCCAATCCGCAATCTGTTAATCTGCACTCACTTTATCAGGAGTTTGCGTTATGACCTTACCTCTTCGCAAGAGCATACTAACCGCCGTCGGCGCTGTCGCATTTGCCGCCTCCGCTCAGGCGGCGAACCTTCTTTCGAACGGCAGCTTCGAGGCCGAAAGTTCGGCCTCTTACGCCTTCGCACAAAATTGGAAGATGAACGATCCCGACGACCACGGCGATGCATGGGGCAACGCGGGCCGCGAAAACTGGCGCGCAAAAGACGGCTCCTTCATCATGGCCATTCGCGGACTGTGGGTGGATATGGGCGACAACGGCGGCGTATGGCAGGAGGTCGAAGGGCAACCAGGCCGAACGTATCGCCTCTCTGCCTGGTTCTGGGCCGACTCCATGTGGAATCCGCAAACACAGGAAATGAAGCTCGAATTCTGGAACTGGGATCGCTCGCAAATGCTCGGCTCCAGCGTGCAAAAAATTGAGGGCGTCGGCGAGGACTGGAAAGAAATCTCCCTCACCGCCACCGCGCCCGAAGGCACCGAATGGGTTCGCGCCGTTTTCCTCGCATCCGGCGTGAGCAGCGCAGGCTCGCTCCAAATAGACGATGCCTCCCTTGAAGTAGTCTCGTCAGCTCCCGCAAACACCGATTCCGGCGGAGCCACGGAAAGCTCCGGCGACTACGAGTTCCTTAACTTCGGCGAGTAAATCCCGCGGCCGACCACGCCGGGTAGGAAGATTTGTTCTCACCCGGCGGGCCGCGCACAGATGCGCATCTAAAATTTCCAACGCTTGGAAACCCCTTCGTGCGCGACTTCCAAGGCTTGGAAGTTTTTAATCTCGCGGACGCAGCACGACGTTGTCAATCAAGCGCGCGGACGGAAAATTGACGGCCAACGCGCAAAGGGCAGGTCGCTCTATTTCGGCGACCGCTGCCAACGTTTCGTCGTCCACAATTTCGACGTAGTCCAGTGCTGCAAGCGGGGCGCGTGCGATTACTTCGCGGGCTGCTGCAGTCAATGCATTTACGCTGCGCTCCCCTTTGGCGAATGACTCTTCGACTGCGTCCAGACTGCGGCGTAAGCAAACGGCTTGGCGTCGCTCATCGGGCGTCAAACGTGCGTTGCGCGAGCTCATTGCGAGGCCGTCGGCTTCGCGGATGATCGGGCCGGATAAAATTTTTACCGGGATATTCAAATCGCGAACCAAGCGGCGGATGATTCGCAACTGCTGCCCATCCTTTTCGCCGAATACCGCGAAGGAAGGCTGCGTGAGGTTGAACAGCTTCGTCACAACCGTGCAAACGCCATCGAAATGGCCTGGTCGCGATTTGCCGCACAGCCCTTTTGACATACTGTTTTCCAGCACCTGCACCGTCGCATCCTTCGCGTACATTGAGGCCACATCCGGCGCAAAAAGAATATCCACCCCTGCCCCGATGCAGAGGCGCTCATCGTGCGCCCAGTCGCGCGGGTAGCTGGAAAAATCCTCGTTCGGACCAAACTGAGTCGGGTTCACGAAGATACTCACGACGACCTTGTCCGCGCGGTCGCGCGCCATTCTTATCAACGACAAATGTCCAGCATGCAAATACCCCATCGTCGGCACAAGTCCGATGCTTTCCTCGTTCTGCCGATACGCAATTCCCCATTCCTGCATCTCGATTGGATCTCGAATAATCTCCATGGCGACCTCAACGTTTTCCAAATATATTCCACCACGATCTGCGCGCCGCGACCGGGCAGTGAAAATATAAACTGATGTTTCAATCGCATGATCCGGTACGGATTGCCACCGCGCACCGCCGCATGCAGCCCGCCCAGCGTATCCGCGTATGCCGACTCGTACCCGACCTCGCTCGCGATCTCTTCCGCAACATTTCCCGCAATCGCCCACGGAAAACAGATATGCTTCACCGTGTTCGTTCGCAGCTTGGCATGAAGCGTCTCGCGCGCGGCGATTAAATCTTCGCGAATCGCCGCCGCGCGCGCGGCGGTGCTCTCAAATTTTCCGTTCATTTTCCCGGCGATTTTCTTCAATTTCGGCTGCCAGCGCGGATCCTCAAAAAGGCCGCGCCGCCGCCCGCCTGCACCGCGTCGAGGCACCGCTTCCGCATATCGGGATCATCGTAGCGCAACACGTCCGACATTCTCGATCGCGCCCCGTACAGCGGCGCGCCCAAATCGGAGGCGGATAAGAAATGCGGCTCAGTTGGCTTTCCGACATTCGGCGCATTGTGAATGTGCGGTTTGTAGTCCGGCGTGACGAATCCCAGGCGCGCGTCATCGCTGAAAACCATTGCGTGCGCAAACGTGTGCGCCTGAATATCCCACACCCCCGTCCCCTGCATCGCTCGCAATTCAGGCCAGGTCGCGAAGGGAACCGCCGAGCGATCCACGTCGCGCGATGCGCCATCCGCATCGGTGATGGATGGTCGCAAAATATCATCCTTCGGCACCCGCCCCGGCACGACGAAGACCGTAGCCAACAATCCGTATTGGCGCAGAAGCGGAGTCGCCACCGTCCACGAACTCGCCCACGCATCATCGAAATTCAGCGCCACCGCCTTTTCGCCCGGCTGCTTCCCCGTACGTACAAAGTGTGCGACCTCGTCCGCCGAGACCGTGCGGTAACCATTCTCGCGCAAGTAGGCAAAGTGCGGTTCGAGATACTCCTTTGTCACTCCGTGGAAATGAAACACCGGCAGAATCGCCGCATCCACAGCGCCGCCAAACACAAACCCCGGATACGCCCGCCGCGCGAGGTCAATCACCCCCCGCCAAGGCGAATTGGTCTCCATCAATGGAATTCCTCTACTCATAAACCGCTGAATCTAGCCCCACTCCCGCCGCAACGCGAGAGTGTTCAGCACAATAAAAGGCATCGCAGGCCTCTAGCCCGGATTATTCACGAAAAAACATGAAATACCGTTAAAATAATATTGGAAAACCTTTGTAACGTGCTATTGTTTAGATTGTTACAAAAACCATAACACAAGGTTTTCCAATGCCTGATACTTGCACAGACTGTTTTCTTTTTCCAGAACTTTTTCACAAGCCTCTTCACGTCAAATTCTCCGACCAGCGCCTCTCCAGTGATGGCGGCCTTTTGCTCCTCAAGGCGCGTGACCGGAAGATGAATCTTTGTCCGCGTTTGGCCGATGCCATCCTGGATCGCCGAGACGCTGCAAAGGTCGAGCACTCGCTGCTCAGCCAACTCCAGCAACGCATCTTTGCTCTGGCCGCAGGCTATGCAGATACCAACCAAGCCGCCGCCCTGGCCAATGACCCGATGTTCAAGCTCGCCTGCGGACGCTCCCTTGACGATTCGGCTCTCGCCAGTCAACCCACGCTCTCGCGCTTTGAAAATACCGCCAGCGCCTCCGATTTATATCGGATGAGTTCTGCGTTCATTGATGCCTTGCTCGCGTTGCTGCAAAAGCGTCACCGCGCTCCGCGGCGAATATGGATGGATGTAGATCCCACCTGCACTCCCACCTACGGCGCACAGCAACTGACCCTCTTCAATGGATACTATGATACGTGGTGCTATCTGCCCTTGGTCTTCACCATTTCATTCGACGCTGATCCTCGCAAATATCCGCTCGTACTGCTCTTGCGCCCAGGCAATGCGGACGCCATGCAGGGTGTTTTGCCCGTTCTTCGCCGCTTGATCCCTCGCCTGAAGACGCTCTGGCGCAAAAGCCATCTCTGGCTGCGCGCGGACAGCGCGTTTGCTCGATCCGACTTGCTCGACTGGCTTGACCAGCAGCGTATCGGCTACGATATAGGAGTCGCCTCCAATGGCGTGTTGGCGCGTGAAATGAAAGAAGCGCTGGAGGTGGTGCGCGAGCTGGCGACACGCGACCAGGAGACGGTCACCTTCTACCTCGACACTTTATATCGCGCGAAGAGGTGGAGCCGCCCACGGCGGGTACTCTGTAAAGTTGAGGTGGTTCATGCTCTTGAGAAGGCGCCACGGGACAATGTTCGCTATCTGGTCACGACGGGTACGAGCAGTCCGAAGCACGGTTTTGGACGGTACTACGGACATTCGGACATGGAGAATAGTATCAAGGAACTTAAGCACGATGCGGCCTTGGGTCGCTTTTTCTTGCTCTCGGGCCAGCGCCAACCAGTTTCGAGCGATTCTTTCGTTGGTTGCGCTGACGCTTGTTCAGGGCTTGGCCTCCTCGTGGAAGGGCGGCGAGCTTCGTTCGCAAATGGATACGCTGCGCACTTGTTTGCTGAAGGTTGCGGTTCGGGTCAAGGAGACGGCCCGGCGAATCGTGATTGAGCTGGCCGAGGATTATCCTTGGAAACATCGCTTTCGGCGCTGCGCCCTGGGACTTGGTGCGGTTCCGATTTAGCCGCAACGACGCTCTGTAAATCCAGCCCTGCTCCCCGGCTCATCCCCGGATGGCCCCGCTATGCCAATGAGCGAAAAAATCGCGAGAGAAGCCATCTCCGACAGCGCTCTGCAGAGCTTCAACACCGAGAACTCATCAAATCCACGAAATTCACCCTCGCGATCTCGGAATTTATGCGTGTCCCACGGGGCTCATGAATAATCCGGGCTAGGGATCCAAACGCCTCCTCTCTCAAGTAGCTCGGCATTAACCTTCACATTGCACTCGCTCCATTCCAACGGACACCTTAACGCGATCACTTCGCACGCGGATAAAACGGCGGATTCCGGAATTTCATTCCTCGAATATTGCGCTATGCTACGGGGATGGAGGAAAATGGTGATTTGGACAGGGTGTTGGTTGAACGCGCACAGCGGGGTGACCGGGCGGCATATACGGAAATCATCGAGCGCTATCAGCTCCCCCTCTATCAATTTACGTTCCGGCTGTTGAATGACGCGGCGCTGGCGCAGGATGCCACGCAGGAGGCGCTGGCGCGGGGGTGGTTGAAACGCGCGTCATTCAAATTTCGCGGACAGGCCAAATTCTCTACGTGGCTCTTCCAACTCGCGCGCAACGCGGCGATTGATTTGCTGCGCAAACGACGCGAATACCCGCTCGAAGCTGTATCCGCAGAGCCGGTCAGCCCCACTCCCGACGCAGCCGAGGTCCTACGTCTCCGCGAACTGGCTGTCCGAATCGCCGCCGCGCTCTCTGATTTGCCCGAGCCTCAACGCGTCGCCATCACCCTTGCTGAATACCACAACCTGTCCACCCGCGAAATCGCCGATGTCCTCCACTGCACCACTCGCGCCGCCGAATCCCACCTCTATCGCGCAAAACAATCGCTCCGCGTCGCGCTTGCCGATTGCCGTAAGGATGCTCGGAATTTTTGACGGTTGATTTTGGCGCTTCCGACGTTTGTAAAAAAAGGGCGCAATGGAGCAATTTTGCTGGACTTTTTTACTCTTATTCGTATCAGTTTGAACCCTTCGCGTCGTTCTTTCGGGCGGAGTGAATTGTCATGCCAAAGAGCCTCCAGATATTGCCTCCCGGAACTGGGCCGGCGGCTGGGCTGGGGCTTCAATTGGCGGTAGGCATGGCGTTCTTTGTTGGCGGTGGAATTTGGTTGGACCGCAAACGAGGCGGCGGCGTGCTGTTCACGCTGCTGGGCATTGGCTTGGGGCTGTTTTACAGCATGTACGAGTGTTGGAAGGTTGTGCGCGGCTCATTAGACCGCGATGCGGTGTCGAAACAGAAGAATGCGAAGCAAGAAGACAATACTAATCATCGTTAGCGCCGCAGGGCTGGGCGCCCTGCTTGCAGCGGCGGCGTCGAAATTCCTCTCCGACACTCCTTCTGTTAACGCATGGCTCTTTGGTGTTGCACTCGGTCTCTTCCAAAGCTTGGTCGGTATCGCTCTCTATCAACGCGCAATGGCGCGACCCGATGGCTCGCTGCTTCTGAGTGTCGGCAGCGGCGTCTTTCGCCTCGTGTTTCTTCTCTTCGCGCTGGCCCTCGCGATTCGACTGGGCCTTCCTGCGTCCGCTGCTGCGGTTAGTTTGCTTTCAATGTGCCTGTTGATGATGCTCGCGGAGATTGTGATCGTCGCGAGAGAGTCGCGCATTCTTCGCCAAGGAGCCGCCTGAGCATGGCCGCAGCCTCGACAACCGCGGAACGCACTCAAGCCGTGAAGGACTACGTGTTCTCGCACGTTTCCAATTCCGACCATTGGGCGCTTCCGTTTTTTGACGTACACCTGCCCGGATGGCTGACGCTTCACGGATTGATGCTGATTGTCGCAGCGCTGATCCTCATCGCCTTGTTCGGACTCGCGTTTCGCCGCAATGATCGGGTGCCTCGCGGACTCGCGGGAGCGTTGGAGGCGATTGTAAAGTTTGTGCGCGACAACATCTCTATCGCAAACCTGGGCGAAGAAGACGGCCGCCGCATGGCCCCTCTCTTTTGCAGTTTGTTCTTCTTTGTGCTGACGCTGAACCTGATGGGCATTGTGCCGCTCTTTGCGACGGCGACGGGAAACCTCGGCGTCACAACCGCGCTGGCGCTCGTGACGTTGGGCGTGATGATCGGTGGCGCAATTTACAAGAATGGGCTGATTGGTTTTGCAAAGGCCTTTGTTCCGGCGGGTATTCCGATTCCGGTGCTGATCATTCTCGCCCCGATAGAGTTCATGGGGATGTTCATCAAGACCTTCGCGCTCACGATCCGTCTATTTGCAAATATGCTCGCGGGTCATATTGTAATTTTCGTTTTGCTCGGGCTGGTCGTCATTTTCGGAGGCATCGCACTCCCCTCTGTGGTGTTGGCCATCGGCATTGACCTGCTGGAGGTGCTGATCGCGCCGCTGCAGGCGTATATTTTCACGTTGCTTTCCGCCATGTTTATTGCGCAGATTCACCATCCTGAACATTAACGTGGCGACACATCAAAGATAGAAGAACCTAGAAGGAGACAGGAAATGACAGGAACAGTTGCAGCAATTGGCGCTGGCTTGGTAGCCATTGGCGCGGCTCTGGGAATCGGCAAACTCGCGGCTGCGTCCGTTGAGGGCATCGCGCGCCAGCCGGAAGCGGCAGCGAAAATTCAGGGCGCGATGATTATCACCGCCGCACTGATCGAAGGCGTTGCGTTGTTCGCCGCCGTCGTCTGCCTGCTCGAAGTGCTGAAGTAACCAGTACCCTTCCCATGGCGGAAACCAGCCAAGAACAAGCGATCGGTACGATCGAGCAGCCGACGCCGTACGAAAACGAGGAGGCCCAGGCGGGCTTCCTCAAGGTGAGCGCCCCGATGATGGGGCTCACGTGGTTGACGTTCGGCATTCTTGCATTCGTGCTCTATAAAATCGCGTGGAAGCCGGTGCTGAGCGCACTCGATAACCGCGAGAAGCAAATCAGCGCCGCACTCGATGAAGCGGAAAAAACGCGCGAGGCGTATGCGGAAATTGAGCAGCAGCGCCAGAAACTGATTGACGAAGCGGACGCAAAGGCCCGCGAAATTGTCGAACAGGCGCGCAAGGCTGCCATCGAATCCGCTCAGATCATCGAGGCCAAGGCGCGCGATGAGGCGGGCATCATGCTCGCCAACGCGGAGCGCGAGATTACAACAGCACATGCCGCCGCACTCGCCGACCTCCGCCGCGAGAGCGCAGACCTCGCCATCAGTCTTTCACGAAAGATTTTGGCGGACCAGATTGACGAACCGCGCAGCCGCGATATCGTCAAGCGTATCCTGGAGAAGGTCTAACGATGAAGCGATCTCCCGTTGCCATTCGCTACGCCCGGGCCATTTTTGAGCTGGCCCGCGAACAGGGCCAACTCGAGGCAGTACAAACCGATTTTGCCGGGTTGTCGGAACTGCGAAAAGATCGGGAGACGTTCTACAGCATTATCAGCCCTTATGTGCTGACACCGGACAAACGCGCACAGCTCTGGAAGGCCGTCTTCGGCGACCGCACAAACCCGTTGACCATGCGTTTTCTCCTCTTCCTTGCGAGTAAAGGACGAGGGATGATTCTCGGCGATGTGATTCACGCGTTCAACGAGCTCTGCTGGGAAGCACAGGGCATCGTCCCCGTTGAGATCGTGTCTGCGCACAAGCTGTCAGACGATCAATTGAACGCCATCGTCGTGCGCTTCGAGCAGCAACTTGAAAAGAAACTGCGCGCGACGGTGCATGTGGACCCGTCCCTGTTGGGCGGATTCCAAGTGCGCGTGCAAGACACCATTTATGATTACAGCGTGAACCATCAGCTTGATCGGCTTCAGCGCTCCATGACCACGGCGTAGAGGGAACTATGACGCTACAGATTAAACCCGAAGAAGTAACCGCAATCCTAAAAAAGCAGCTCGCTGAATTTGAGATCAAAGCCGACACCTACGAAACCGGCACGGTCATCAGCGTCGGCGACGGCATCGCGCGTATCCACGGACTGACCAATGTGATGGCGAACGAACTGGTCGAATTTTCGAGCGGTGTTCGCGGGATGACACTCAACCTCGAAACCGACAACGTCGGTGTTTGTATTTTTGGCGATGTCGAATCCGTAAAAGAAGGTGACGAAGTTAAGCGCACGGGCAACATCGCATCCGTCCCCGTCGGCGAGGCCCTTGCGGGTCGTGTAGTAGATGCGCTCGGCAGTCCCATTGACGGCGGGCCGCCGATCATTGCAGCGGAAATGCGTCCGATTGAATTGAAAGCGCCGGGCATCATTGAGCGCCAGGACGTGAAAGAGCCGATGCAGACCGGGCTAAAGGTCATTGACGCACTGACTCCGATCGGACGCGGCCAGCGGGAGCTAATCATTGGCGACCGCAAAACGGGAAAGACCAGCATCGCAATTGACACCATCATCAATCAGCGCGGCGAGAACGTGCACTGCTTCTACGTCGCCATCGGCCAGAAGCGTTCCACGGTCGTGCAGGTGGCGGAAAAACTGAAACAGTACGGCGCGATGGAATACACGACGATCATCGCAGCAACCGCGTCGGATTCCGCACCGATGCAGTTTCTTGCCCCCTACTCCGGCTGCGCCATGGCGGAATATCTACGCGACAATGGCAAACACGCGCTGATTATCTACGACGACCTGACCAAGCAGGCACAGGCCTATCGTCAACTCTCACTTCTCTTGCGTCGTCCTCCAGGACGCGAAGCCTATCCCGGCGACATTTTTTATCTCCACAGCCGCCTGCTCGAACGCGCGGCAAAGATGAGTGACGAAAAAGGCGGCGGCTCTCTGACCGCGCTGCCGATTATTGAAACTCAGGCAAACGACGTATCCGCTTATATTCCGACCAACGTGATCTCGATTACCGACGGTCAGATATTTTTGGAGTCCGATCTCTTCAACGCCGGGCAGCGTCCCGCGATGAACGCCGGTCTCTCCGTCTCGCGCGTCGGTGGCGACGCGCAGGTGAAGGGCATGAAACAGGTCGCCGGCTCATTGCGCCTGGAGCTGGCGCAATACCGCGAACTGGCCGCGTTCTCGCTCTTTGCCTCCGACCTCGACCCGGCTACGCGCAAGCAGCTTGATCGCGGGCAGCGCCTGATGGAAATTATGAAGCAGGGCGTGAACGAGCCGCTTCCTGTCGCCAAGCAGGTCGCGATTATTTTCGCCGGCACCAATGACTTCCTCACTGATATCCCGGTTGAAAAGGTGAAGGATTTCGAACGCAAGCTGCACCAGGCGCTGGACGGGGCGTATGCGGAGTTCGTGCGTCTGTTCAACGAAAAGAAAGCGATGACAGATGAAGTGAAGAAAGCGCTGACCGACGCGTTGACCGACTTCAAGCGCTCATACGCAAAGAGCTAACGTCTTGCACCAACTGTAATTATGCCGTCATTAAAGGAATATAAGGCGAAGCTGGTCAGTCTTGGCAATACGCGCAAGATGACCAAGACCATGAAGATGGTCGCCGCCAGCAAACTGCACCGCGCAATGGACGCGCAGCGCAAGGCGCAGGATTACGCGCATAAACTTTCCAACCTCGCGCATCGGATTGCCGGGGCGGGAGATCGCTCGTCGCATCCGCTTGTTGTCGCCAAGGCGGAGCCGAAGAGCGCACTGGTTCTGGCGATCATGTCCGACAAAGGCATGTGCGGCGGATTCAACAATCACCTGATCCGACACATTGCGCGCTGGGCGCAGATGCCGCAGCAACGGCTCAAGAGCTTCACATTCAGCTTCATCGGTCGGCGCGGCTGGCTCTTTTTCCGCCACCGCGTTCGCGTTGAAAAACTTTATTTTGACCTGCCGCCGCGCCCCACTCCCGAAGACGCGCAAAAGATCACCAACGATCTGACCCAGGCATTCACCAGCGGCGCGGCAGACGAAGTCTATATCGCCTACAACCATTTCAATAATCCGCTCTCACAGCGCCCGGTGATTCGCAAGATTTTGCCGATGGAACCCACCCAGCCGGTGATCGGCATCGGAGCGCATCGCGAAGACCTCATCATCGAACCGCAGAAGGACGAGCTCACCGCCTTCCTTCTGCCGAAGATACTCAACTTTGAAATCTATTTTGCCCTGGTGGAGAACGCGGCGGGTGAAAATGGCGCACGCATGACGGCCATGGACAGCGCGACCAACAATGCCACCAAGATGATCCGCACCTACACGCTGTTGCGCGACCGCGCGCGACAGGCTTCGATCACCAAGGAACTGATCGAAATCGTGTCGGGTGCAGAGGCTTTGAAGGGTTAGAAAGCGTTAGTGTTAGAAACGATTTTTTGGATCGAGGAGAAGTAGGTATGAGCACATCTTCCGTTGAAGCGAAAAAAGACACGGGCCGCGTGTCCCAAGTGATGGGCGCAGTGGTGGACGTGGAATTCCCATCCGGCAAATTGCCCTCCATCAATTCGGCGCTGACACTGAACAACCCATTTATCAGTGCGGAGCCAAACAATTTGACATTGGAAGTCGCGCAGCACCTCGGCGACAACGTCGTTCGCACCATTGCGATGGACACGACGGACGGTCTGCAGCGCGGCGTTGAAGTCATCAACACCGGTCACGAAATTATGATGCCGGTCGGCGTCGGCACGCTCGGCCGCGTGATGAATCTGCTCGGTGCGCCGATTGACAATCAAGGCCCGATTAAAACAGACACCGCGCTGCCGATTCACCGCCCTGCCCCGGCCTTCAAGGATCAGGACACAAAAGACACCATTCTTGTCACGGGTATCAAGGTCATTGACCTGCTCGCGCCGTATAAAAAAGGCGGGAAAACGGGTCTGTTCGGAGGCGCGGGCGTCGGCAAGACGGTGTTGATTCAGGAACTGATTCACAACATCGCAAAGGAACACGGCGGCTATTCTGTTTTCGCGGGCGTCGGCGAACGCACGCGCGAAGGAACGGCGCTTTTTCGTGAGATGAAGGAATCCGGCGTCATTGACAAAACCTCGATGGTATTCGGCCAGATGAACGAGCCGCCGGGCGCCCGCGCACGCGTGGCACTCTCCGCGCTGACAGTAGCCGAATACTTCCGCGACGAGATGCGACAGGACGTGCTGCTCTTCATCGACAACATCTTCCGTTTCACGCAGGCAGGTGCGGAAGTCTCCGCGCTGCTGGGCCGTATTCCTTCAGCCGTCGGCTACCAGCCCACCCTCTCAACAGACATGGGCGAACTGCAGGAGCGCATCACCTCGACGCGCAACGGCTCCATCACTTCGATTCAAGCGGTCTATGTGCCTGCGGACGACTACACCGACCCTGCGCCAGCGACGACGTTTGCACACTTGGATGCGACGACCGAGCTTTCACGTCCAATCGCAGAGCTGGGCATCTACCCCGCTGTGGATCCGCTCACATCTTCCTCCACCGTGCTGACGCCGGACGTTGTCAGCGAGGAGCACTATCGCGTCGCCCGTGCAGTGAAGGAAATTCTTCAGCGCTACAAGGAGCTGCAGGACATCATCGCGATCCTAGGCATGGACGAGCTTTCAGAAGAAGACCGGCTGACGGTTGCGCGTGCGCGCAAGATTCAGCGGTTTCTCTCCCAGCCCTTCCACGTCGCGGAACAGTTCACCGGAATGCAAGGCAAGTACGTTCAAGTTGAGGACACCGTCCGCTCCTTCAAGGAAGTGCTGGAAGGCAAGCACGACGACATTCCCGAGCAGGCGTTCTACATGGTTGGCCACATTGAAGAGGCACTCGCTAAGGCGAAGAAAATCCAAGAGTCCGGCAAGTAATGAAGTTCCAGTTTTCCATCTTAAGCCCCGGCGGCAAGGCCTACGAAGGCGAGGCGGAATACGTCTCCGCCCCCGGACTCTCGGGCGGCCTCGGCATTCTCGCGCGCCACGCGCCGATGATTGCCGCAGTGGAGCCGGGAGTGACGACAGTAAAACTCGACGGCGAGACCCGGTTTTTCTATACTGGCAGCGGTGTGTTGGAAGTGGCGCGGGACGAAACACTCCTGCTCGTGGATGAAGTGCGTCCTGTTGGAAGCGCCGATGAGGCGAAGGAATTGATGAAAGCAGCCGCGCCCACGCCAACCGCCAAATAGCATAAACGCGGAGGGACGAAGATGGATTCCTACATTATTCTGCGCTGGGTCCACATTCTCAGCATGATCGGGCTGTTGGGCGGCCTTCTCGTGTACCAATTCGGTCTTTCCACACCCACCCGCATGGATGCGGCGGATCTTCGCGGCTCGACGCGCTTCTGGAACATCCTGATCACCATCGGGCTCGCCAGTGGAATCTGGCTCTATCTCCGCGCACGCGGCTATGAAATGCGGGGACACTTCAACGGCATTATCGCGATGAAATTCATCATCCTCATCATCGTCGGCGGCCTGTTGGCGGCTGCGCGGAAGAACCCGGCGCGTGGCGACGTCATCCGCTGGTGGTGCATACTGTTGCTATTGATTGCTTCTTTTTCAGCGTTTACGCTCTCCCTCTGATTTTCAGATGCTTCAGAGACTTCAACAGAAGTGGGGATTGGACTCCACCGGACAGACGGCTGTCGTATTTCTCGTCTTCTCGCTGGCCGGGATGTCCATTCTACCCGCGCGCAGATGGGTGTTTCACCTTTTGCAGTTCAATGACCAAACCCCGTTCTGGCTGAAGTTTGTCGCGTGGCTCTGTGTGGTCTTCCCGACCTACCAGGTGTCTCTCCTTGTGTATGGAACGCTTTTGGGCCAATTTCGTTTTTTCTGGGAGAAGGAAAAGAAGATGGGCCGCTTCTTGTTGCGGGGTCTCGGCATCCGTCGGGAGGCGGCGGTTCCAGCTCAGGATGGAAATTAGTCGCAACACGTGCGGCGAAAGAAAAATCGCCCAGCGCTTGCTCGTGCGCACTATTGCCCCCATTATTCACATTTTATGCAATCCATCGCTTATCTAGGTCCGGAAGGGACATTCTCGCACCTCGTTGCGAAGAAACGGTTCGGTGCGAGCGCAAAGCTTGTCGCCTGCCCGGAAATCCACGACGTGTTCGGAATATGTGAAAGGCGGGCGCGAGCGGCTCGGCATTGTGCCGGTTGAAAACTCATCCGGCGGCACGATCTATGAAACCATTGACGGCCTTGTTGAAAATGCGGGCCGCCTTGTGATCCGCGAAGGACTCTCGCTCAACGTGAAGCTCGCGCTGCTCGGGCATCGCGGCGCACAAATCCGCGAGCTGTATTCCCACTTCGCTCCGCTCCACCACTGCCAGGCGTGGATTCGCAAAAATTTGCCCGGCGTGAAAAAGCATAAGACCGCGAGCACGGCCAAAGCCGCAGCGCAGGCGGCGGAGAATCCGGCCTTCGCCGCGCTCGGCACCCGCGATGCCGCGCACCGGTATGGGTTGGATGTCCTACAATTTCCGATTGAGACAAGTGCGCCGAACATCACCGAGTTCTTGGTAATCGGCCCCAAGGCCAACCCCGCGCCGCGCAGCACAAAAACCAGTTTGCTCGTCATGCTGGAAAACCGGCCCGGCTCGCTTTTCGATTTTCTAGCGACCTTCAAGGAAAGCAACGTGGATCTGACACGCCTGCTCTCGCGTCCTATTATCGGACAACCGAAGTCGTATCTCTTCGTGGTGGACCTGGACGGCACACCCGCAAATCCGGCAATCCGCGCGGCGCTATGTAACGCAAAACGTGCGGCATCGCATCTGGCGCAATTGGGAATCTATCCCGCGCGTAAAATGTATGTATCATGACGGATCAACACCTGCCGGATGAAAACAAAATAAGGACGCCCATAAAATGATAAAGAAAAGTCAGACGCTCCTGCTCGCTGTTGCAGCTTTTACATTGTTTGTCACCAACGCGCAGCGCGCGAATGCGTGGGGCGGCGCGGGTCATCGCATTGTCGCGCACATCGCGGAGCTGCGGCTTACCGACCACACCCACCAGGCCCTGGCCGCGCTGCTCTACAGCAGCAACCAGATTTCCGACAACATGATCTGCAACTGGCCGGACTATGTCCGCCGCGATATGCCGGAAACCGGCCCGTGGCACTTCGTGGATATCCCGCACGGTTCAACCGGCTATGACGCCGAGCGCGATTGTGTGGACGGCCAGTGCATCGTCCATCAAATCTCGGTGATGGAGAAGCTGATCGCCGATCCGACAAAATCAATCGAAGATCGGAACATCGCCCTGCGTTTTCTCGTCCACTTTGCAGGCGACCTGCATCAGCCGTTGCACTGCTCCGATTATGACGAGGACTACGGGGGAAACCTGCGCCCCGTTATCTATCCCGGACTACCGAAGCCAACCTCGCTGCACGGAGTCTGGGACTCCCGCCTGCTCAACGACTCAATGAGTCCGCTTGGCGCACTGGAATATGCAGACAAGTTGAACGATAGAATTTCAAATCGTCGCGCACGGTTCTGGGCACGAGGGACACCGGAAGATTGGGCAAACGAGAGCTTTCATATCTCGATGGAAAGCGTCTATTCCATCCTCCCCGAAAAAGACGGACCCCCGCTGGAAATCAGCAAAGACTACATCAAGTCCTCGCAAAAAGTCGTGGATTTGCAACTGATGAAAGGCGGCATCCGACTCGCCACAATTTTGAATCGCGCGATGGAGAACGTCCCTGCTATCGAGGTGAAACCGGCGAACAACACCCACATCGAGGACGAACGTCCCGCGATGGCGGGAAAGAAGCCTGCAAAAGAACGCCAGGCGTCGCAGGAAACGGAATCCGCCGAGATCGAGTAAAGCGAGGCGCGGCTCGCGCGAAAACGTTGATTCGATCCGGCAGAAAAATCACTTGATGCGGTTGGAATATCGTTATAGGTTTAGTTCTTTCCGCGGGAGTAGCTCAGTGGTAGAGCGTCACCTTGCCAAGGTGAATGTCGTGGGTTCAAATCCCATCTCCCGCTCCACTTTGTCACCGGTTGCGGTTCGATCCACGTGAAGAGATTTCTGACCATCCTGACGCTCCTAGCCGGATTCGCCCTTTCGCCCGCTCACGCGCAACAAAACCTAACTGCCGATCAAGCCGATGCCTACAAGGCTGTCATTCAAGCGGATCTCGCCCGAGACAACGGCGCGATTGCGGAGGCACAGCGGCTTTATCGCCAGGCACTGGATTTGTACGATGCGATCGCCCGCAAAGAACCGAACTGGCATCCCGAAATTGTCGAATACCGCGTCTCCTATTGCCGCTCTCAGATCGAAGCGCTAAAGGGTCGTACGGAAGGCGACCTCCCGACCGACGCTGCGCGGCAGGAAGCCAAGCCGGATATCGCGCTGGCCGAGGCGCAGCAGCGCATTGAACAGCTTGAGGCCGAAAACGAAATGCTGCGCAACGAGAACGAGAAGGCGCAGGAAACGCAGACAACGCTTGAAGCGGATATGGAAGCGGTCCCAAAAGCGCGGCTTGAAGCGCCGGAATTAAACGCAGCTCGCGAGGAGGCCCGCAGCCTGCTGGAACAAGTGACAACACTCTCCAACCAGCTCGTTGCAATACAACTGCAATATCAATCCGCTGCCGAGCAACTCGCGGCGGAACGCGAAACAAATCGGGACATTGAGTCGCAACTCAAACAGGCACAAAAGGACGCAAAGGAGAACGACAAACTCCGCGATGAGCGCGACCGTCTGAAAAAAAGACCTCAAGGCCGCAAAGAAAAAAAGGCGACGACACAACAGACGCAAACATGGAAGAGTTGGCCCGCGCCAAGGAAGCTCTTGAGTCAGAACTTGCCGACTGCCGCGCGACCTCCGTGCAGCTCTCAGCCCAACTCAACGCCGCCAACGAGCAAGCCGCACTCGCGACAGCTACGCCACATAGCGACACACTGCCAAAGTTGAAGGCCGATTTGGAGCAAGCCCGCGCCACGCTGGAAGAAACCAGTCAGCGCATCGCAGAACTACGCACCACCGCCCTCGACCTGCTCGCCCCGAAAACATCCTCCACGCAATAATTATCGGGCGCTCAGAAAAAAAGGGCACAGCCGCTCACGCGATGGGCTTGGTTCATACCTCACCCGCCGACTTCAAAGACCGCAGGAGAGTCTTCCATCCTCGCGCCGATTTCCTTCTCCGCGAGCACCGGGAACTTGCGCGGGACGATGGTTAGAATGACCACAATTAATACAGCCATTACGGCCATCCCAATAAACAGGTCGCGTGTTGCGATTCCGATGGTGTCGCGGAGATAGCTCTGCGCCGTCTGCGACGCTGTGCCGGATTGCAGGACCTCTATCACGCCATCCACATGGCCGGGCAGTTGCGCGCGCAATTCTGTGGGGGCATGCGCCAACCGCGATGAAACGGCGGCGTTGAAAATTGCGCCGAAGACTGCGGCGCCCAAACTTTGGCCGAGGTAGCGGGAAAACATATTTGCGCCGGTGACAACCCCGCGCTGCTCCCACCCCACAACCGATTGAATACCCACCAGTATGGGCGTGGAAAGCAATCCGAAGCCTGCTCCGAGAATCACCTGATCCAGCGCCACGGCCCACACGGACTGTGGAGCAGGGAGCAGAACAAATCCGAAAGATGCAATGAACACCAGCGCCGCGCCGACAAGTGCACTGTCGCGAAAACCGATCCGCATATAGAGCTTGCCCGACAGCGCGGAAGACGTCGGCCAGCCGATGGTCATGCTCGCAAGAACCATTCCCGCCGCAATCGCGCCAAGACCCTGTACGGATTGTGAAAACGTCGGCAGATACGCATTCGGCGCCATCATCACCAACCCCATTCCAATCATCGCGAGATTCGAGCCAGCGAGGACCTTGCGTCGCCACAGCCATCCGGGCATTACCGGTTCCGGTGCGCGGCGCTCCACCCAAACCACCGCCACCATCAAGACCAATGTGAGGACAAATACGATTAGACTTTGCTTGGAAAGCCACGGCCACGACTGCCCCCCTTGCAACAGGCCAAAAATGAGTGCGCCAATCGCAAGTAACACCAACACCGATCCCGCATAGTCCACGCGCGAATACCGGCGATCAAAGGTCTCATACAGAAACATGGCGATGAGCACGATGGCCAGGATGCCGATCGGCACGTTGACTAAAAATATCCAGCGCCATGAAATATATTCCGCGAACGCGCCGCCGAGCAACGGCCCGGCAATCGCAGCGATGCCCCAAACACTCGATAACCACCCCTGAATCGCTGCGCGTTCACGGACGGAATACAAATCACCCGCGAGCGTCGCCACGGTCGCCATGATTGCGCCTGCGCCAAGCCCCTGTACGCCGCGAAAGATAATCAACGTCATCATATCCCACGCCGCTGCGCAGGCCGTGGAACCGACGAGAAAAATCAGTGTGCCGCTGATAAGAATCGGCTTCCGTCCAAATAAATCTGATAGCTTCCCGTACACCGGGATCGTCACCGTTTGCGCGAGGAGATAGATGGAGAAGACCCAGCTAAACAGGCGAAATCCGCCGAGATCGCCTACAATTTGTGGAATCGCCGTCGAAACGATGGTCGTATCCATCGCTGCGAGCATCATCGTACACATCAGCGCCGCAAGTACCCAGCGACGCGAACGAAGACGTTGTTCTTCAGTTTGAAATTTTCCAGACCCAGACACAGCCGTGGAACATCCGTTCCAACACGTCCATAGTCAACGCAATCCGATTATTTTTTATGGACCCGTGTCGTCGCAATCACCACGTGTATTTAACGGTGTAAGTCACGACCGTCTCGCCATCCGCAGGAACCGGCACGCGAAACTCAATGGGTCCGGGAATCAATTTTTTCGAATGGCAAATTTTTAGCCACAATTCGCCAGTTCATGGTGCGATAAAGAGATTCGATTACCCGAATTTCGATGGGAGCCTCTTTGCGATTGCGCAGCTTGATCTCAAACGACTCGCTCATTTGTTTGATCGTCGTATCAATGGAGAAATCTTTTTGCACTCGTTCACCAACCAGATCAAATGCGTACCCCATATCTAACTTCAGTAATTCGTTTTTCGGGAGATGTTCCATTTCGTTTTCACCCGTGAACTCGCGCCGGCCATCGCTATCGTCGGTTCGATACATCCGCAGGCGACCCTTGGGTAAGGGTACGCCGAGCTGGTTGGTTTCACTATTCGAAATCTCAACTCGCACCCCCCACCCGCTTATCCGTCGTTATGCCGTAGTCTGCACCCTGGCTGTTTCGGTTATTGGACGAGGGCACTCCAACCGACGGGTTATAGACGTAATAGCGATTCCCCTTCACACCGGACGCGCGAACAAACTCGACCTGCTTCAGCTCATTGTTACGAAGAAGTACCGGGCGCGGAAGCGTATAGAGGTGAAATTCATCGAATGTGCGCTCTTGAGGCAATGCGCTTGAAGCGGGCAGAACGCCACCCATGCCTTCAAACTCTCTTGGCATCCGAAGGGGGCGAGTCATCTTCTTAACATCTCCGGCAATCAGCTTCAGGTCCGCATCTTCAAACGTCTTCCCGGTATCATTTCTGAGCGATATCCAACCCGAAAAATCGAACTCATCACTCCCCTCCGCAGGCGCAACCAAATTGTACGTTGCCTCCCAACTCATCCCCTCGGTGATATAGGACAATTCAATTGGGTTTTCGCCGACCTGCTCGGAATAAAGCTGCCAGACCAAAGCGGGTTTTAGGAAAGCGTTCGGGTCAATCCCTTCAAACACCGGGCGACCGGGCAAGGAAAAGCGAACTTCTCCCTCTTCCTCAACAATCGGTTGTTCCGAACCACCACCCGGAATGAATCCGCTACGGATTATTTTCGCATGGTGTTCGCGGACACTTCCATCACTGCGGACTTCATCAAAGCGGACGACCTTCCCTTCCATCTGATGCAACATCAGTGATTCGGTCAGTGGGTCGTTAACGAAACTCTGTTCGAGAATTTGAATTCCCGCTGGCTGATCCGACAGCTCGCGCAGCATCACCGAATCCGGCTCAAGTTGACGCGTCATATCGTCCAAACGCACCTCTTGCACTCCCGCTTCCAGGTTCAATATCCGGTTTTCTTTTACCGTGGCAAAACCGTCATTGTAGATGGTCACCTGCGGACCGCCCGCCCAGGCCAGACCTGGCAATAGCGCGAGCAAAGCAAAAGACCTTTTCATAGCTGCTCCTTTTAGCGAAGTGTGGCAAAATCATGACAGGTGGTCGAGGCACATCGCCACCCGGATCAATGTGTTTTTTCTCAACATTCTGGGTGCTCGGCTGTCCAAACCAGAACCAGTCGAGAGGCGTATCAAACTTGACGATTTGCGCATTAAAACCTACGTTGCACGCCTTTCACCGCAGAAGAAATCCAAATCAGCAGCCCTCCCGTAATTACTTATGGCCAAAAGTCTTGATGATAAAATAACACAGGCTGCCCGCGACGCTGGCCAGTCCTTTGACGATGCAACCGGCTCCAGTTCCGCGCCATTTTTCCGGCGAACAGATTTGTGGGCGTTCTGGATCACATTTCTCATTTCGTTCGGCGTTTATTTTTACACCAACGCGCCGACGGTCACACTGGAGGACTCGGGAGAACTCGCAGTCGGCTCCGACTACCTCGGCGTTCCCCACCCGCCGGGCTATCCGATCTGGACGCTGGTAACCTGGTTCTTCCAATGGATCTTTCACTGGGTTCGCTTCTACGGTCAGCCGGACGGCAATCTGACGCTCGTTTTGCGTTCGTTGGGCGATGTGTTTAATGGCAACGGCTTCCAAGGCCACCCCAATCCGGCATGGTCTGTTGGGCCCTGCTCCGGATTCTTCAGCGCACTGGCCGCCGGATTGCTTGCCCAGCTTATCAGCCGGTCGGGCGCAGATATTTTGCGCGGGATGGGTAAAGCTACGGAGTATCTCACCAGCCGTGCTGAAAACATCATAACGAGTGTGGCGGGTATTTCCGGCGGGCTGCTGTTCGCGTTCAGCCCTGTGCTTTGGTCCCAGGCCACCATCGTCGAGGTGTACGGCCTCAACGCGTTCTTCATGTCGCTGACGATGCTCCTGATTTACCGATGGATGTGCCGCCCGAATGAGGACAAGAGCCTCTACCTCACCGGATTCGTTTTCGGCCTCGGGCTGACCAACCATCAAGCCCTGCTCTTTCTCGCGCCGGGATTGCTCACCGCCATCGCCGTTCGTGACAAGGCCCTGTTCCGCGACTGCATCGCCGGGGCGTTATGGCTGATCACCGCCGTCCTGTTCGTACTCGCCTACAAAATGGGCGCTGTGACCGCCGCGCAGTCCATTCAACAAAAACAAATGTTGATCGTGGTCGGCCTAATCTTTTTGGCCGCGCCGATTGGCGTATTCTTCATTGAACGAAAACTGATGACCGAGTGGAAGCGTGTACTGATTCTCGTGCTCGCGGCGGGACTCGGCCTCTCCTTCTACGCCTATCTGCCTTTTGCCTCCGAGCAGAACCCCCCGATGAACTGGGGTTATCCCCGCACTCCCGAAGGATTCATTCACGCGATCTCGCGCGGACAGTACGAAAAAATTGACCCCGCCGCAAATTTCCGCGAGGCGCTTAACAAGCCGCTTTATTTTGGAAAGATGATGGAGGACACCATCATTGACCCCGTCGGCTACGTTTCCGTAGTCGCGCAGTTCACGTGGGGAATTTCCCTTCTCGCGCTGCTTGCGCTGGTCGCAATCCCGATTTTCTTCTTCGCCAGGCGAAAGAGAGAGGGCGAACAAGAAGGCAGCCGCGCCGGCCCTGCGCTGGGACTGTGGGCGCTGGGCTTCCTTGCGCTCTTCTTCATCCCACTCCTGTGCGTGGCGCTGTTCACGCTGGCGCTCCCCATCCCCGCGCCTCTGATTGTCGCCATCTGCGGAATCCCCGCCTGCGTTCTCTTGATTCGCATGCAGGACTGGTTCGAAAGCGACAAGCTCGGCATGGGCATGCGCTGGATCATCACCACCTTTGTGACCTTCCACTCGCTCACCGTGATCTTCCTGATCTTCCAGTGGCCGAAACTGGATGTGCAAACGCTCTTCATCGGCCGCGTGCAGTACATTCAGTCCCACGAAATCTGGGCGCTCTGGATTGGCTACGGCATCATCTTTGCCATTGCTCAAATCAACAAATGGGCGAAAGGCAACGCTCCGGTACTGTTCGCGTTTAGCGCCTTGACCCTCGCCCTCCCCGCCGCGCCCATCCTGAAAAACGCCTACGACGACAAATTCATCCAGCTCGTCGGCGGCACAGAGCAGAACGGCCACGACTTCGGCTGGCAATTCGGCGCGTGGGAGTTGGAAGGCGCCCGCGCAATTCTCTCCGAAATTCCGGAAGAAGACCGCCCCGCGTTCCCCAACCCCACTTATCCGCCGCCGATGACAACGAATGCCATTTTCTTTGGCGGCACCGACCCCGGTCGTTTCGTGCCGACCTATATGATTTACTCCGCGCACTATCGCTCGGATGTTTATCTCATCACCCAAAACGCGCTCGCCGACAACACGTATATGAACGTAATGCGCGATTTGTACGGCGACAGCATCTGGATTCCCTCGCAGCAGGACAGCAACTTTGCGTTTCAGAAGTACGTGGAAGATGTGCGCTCGGGTCGAATTCAGGCGGGGGCCGACGTCTCGTTTGAAGGCGGCCGCGTCAGCGTGCAGGGTGTGCAGGGCGTCATGGCGATCAACGGCATCCTTGCCCAGATGATCTTCGAGGCGAACAAGAGGAAGCACGATTTCTATGTCGAAGAGAGTTACGTCATCCCGTGGATGTACCCCTACCTCACCCCGCACGGCTTGATCATGAAGATCAATACCGAGCGCGTGCCCAATATCACGTCGGAAATGGCGCAAAACGACCGCGAGTTCTGGGACTGGTACACCAAGCGTCTTCTCGACAACCCGAAATTCCTGCGCGATGTCGTCGCGCGCAAAACGTTCTCCAAACTGCGCAGCGCCATCGCGGGGCTCTACGCCTACCGCCGAATGTTCAATGAGTCGGAATACGCCTTCCAGCAGGCGATTGCCCTGTACCCGCTCAGCCCGGAGGCGAATTTCCGCCTTGCGGATATTCAGATGCAACAATTCCGGTTCACGGATGCCCGGCGCGTCATTGAGGCCTTCCTCAAAGAGGATCCGGACAATGATCGCGTTGCGGAGTTCCTCGGACAGATCAAACAACTGGAACAGCTCGACGCGCGACGCCGCGAACTTGAACCTAGGCTCAATCAAGGCGCGGACATCAATGTCGCAATGGAGCTTGCGAATATTTATCGCAGCATGAACATCATGCAGTTGTTCGAGAACCTCACAATGAACATCATCCGGCAGGAGAATATCCCCCCGGCGCTCATCCTCCAGATTGCACAAATGTACGCTGAAGCGCAACGCGCCGACCTGCTCGCTGTCGCGCTGGAACGCTACGTTCAGAAGGAGCCTTCCAACCCGGCGGTCTGGTTCGACCTCGCCGGCATCCAGGCGCAAATGCAGCGCACGAACGAGTCGCTCCAATCATTGCGACAGGCCATTCAGCGCGGCGGCGACGCGATGCGCGACAAGGCGCGTAAAGACCCGCGTTTCAATTCCGTGCGCGAAACCTCCGAGTTCAAGGCCTTGATTCCGGCCGTGCAATCACGGATGGACCTCCCGATCAACCTGAATCTTCCGGGGCTGTAAGCCGTAAAATATCGTGCGGATCATCGCGCAAAAAGCGCGTTTATCCGCCCGAAAGAGTTGTATGATACGGGCGCACATGAAGCGGACGAACCATACTCTTCTGATGATCCTCTGGACGTGCCCCGTCCTGCTGGTCGCCGCCCTCTTCCTTGGCACGGGCTGGCAGAATCCGCTGCGTTTGTTCACGCCGGAGTATCACGGTATTCTCCTCCTTCGCGCGTGGCGGGTGTTGCTCGGTACAGTATGTGGCGCGTCATTGGCGGTGGCAGGAGCGACGCTGCAAGCCATCCTGCGGAACCCGCTGGCGGAACCGTATATTCTCGGTGTTTCCGCAGGCGCAGGAGTGGGCACAGCTTCAGCGCTCGCATGGGGTGGCATGGCGATGGGAGCGCTGATCATGCCGCTCGGTGGATTTGCCGGAGGACTCATCAGCCTTTTCTCCGTCTATCTTCTTGCGCGCGTGGATACGCGCACCGCTCCACACACTTTAATTCTCGCGGGCGTTGCCTGGGGTGCGCTCTGCAGCAGCATCCTGATGTTTTTGTATCGCGCTCCACCGCTGAAGGCCTGCACGCAGTGTCATGGTGGTTTCTCGGCGATTTGCAAGTGTACGACACGGCCCTTGTGCTCATCGTCGCCGCGCTGAGCGCGGGCGCAATCATCGCTATTGCAACACAGGCGCGGGCGCTGGATGCCTTGACCATGGGCGATGATCTGGCGGCGCACCTCGGATTGCATGTGGAGCGACGGAAGATGCTTCTTCTGGCGCTCGCAACCCTGCTCGCCTCCGCAAGCGTCAGCGTCTGCGGCCTGATCGCTTTTGTCGGTTTGATTATCCCGCACGCCGCGCGCGGGCTGGTCGGGCCGCAACATCGCCGTTTGCTCCCCGCGTCCATCGCGCTTGGCTCGGCATTTCTCGTCATCGTGGATGGACTTGGCCGCGTATTATTTTATCCCACGGAAGTGCCGGTCGGCATATTCACGGCTCTTGTCGGAGCGCCCTTCTTTTTGGCACTCCTTCGACGCAAACGGCGCGATATCTGGAGCCATGGACTATGAGCACCGAACGCCAACCACTGTCGGCGCTCAACCTCGTCGCGGGCTATCGCAAAAAAGCACAGGTGCTATATGACGTTTCCCTCACCGCGATACCGGGGCAGGTTTATGGGCTTATCGGGCCGAACGGCGCGGGGAAAACGACGCTCTTGCGTCTCTTGAGCGGCGCGCATCCACCTTGGTCGGGCTGGACGCTGCTCGGCGACCGGCCCCTCAACACGTTTACGCCGCGCGAGCGGGCAAAGCGAATCGCCTTTGTGCCGCAAGGCGTGACCATACCCGTGCCCTTCACGGTCACTGACGTGGTCGCAATGGGCCGTATGCCCTACATCAGCGGATGGTCTCCGCTTTCACCGGAAGATGAATCGGCCGTTCAGACCGCGCTGGAAAAGGTCGGGCTGCAGGAGAAGGCCGACGAATCCATTCACGCCCTGAGCGCGGGCGAACGCCAACGCGCCTTGCTCGCCCTTGCGCTCGCGCAAGAGCCAGATGTGCTGCTGCTGGACGAACCCACTGCGCATCTGGATTTGCATCACGCATGGAATCTGATGCGACTCGTTGGCGATCTGGCCCGAACGCAACAGCTTGTGGTCATTCTTTCCACGCACGATCTTTCGCTCGCGGCCGCCAACTGCGACCGCCTTGCATTGATTGAGAAGGGAAAATTTGCGGCCGAAGGAACGCGCGAGGACGTGCTCCGCGCCGACCTCCTCTCCCAAGTCTATGGCCACCCGCTCGCGGTCACGGTCACCGATGGACAGTGGTGGATTCATCCGGCATAGGATATCGCACACCGCCATCCGGCTGAATCACCGCGCCTAGGGTTAAGGTTGCGGGTTCGACTCGGTGTTCCGCCATCAAATGGAAAACGGCTTCGCCGCGCGCGAGCAGATGGTCGGCGATGATCCGGCGATGGCACCGCCACCACACCGACTCGGAACACATCACCGCGCAGCGTTGCTTTCGACCCAGCGCAATTAATTTTTCCAATCCGCTCCGAAACGCATCCGTCGTCGTATAATCCGCGTAATTGTGAAAACTCTGGTTCTCCCAGAATCCATTGACCTCCGGCGCAACCGTTTTCGATTTTGCGCGCAGTCCACCCAGCTCGGCGATGCGCGTGTAGGCGATTCCGAACGGAGCAAACCCTTCCGACGCGATGTCCTCATTGTATTGCGGGTTGGTTCGCGAACGCGGGACGGTACGGACGTCCACCACAAGCTTCACATCGGCCACGCGCAACAGCGCTGCAAATTGTTCGAGCGTTCGCGTGGAATGGCCGACGGTATAAAATGGGAGTTTCACGGCCCCCGCTTCGGGATCAGATGCAATGCCGCCCCTTTATGCGCGGCGATATGATCTGTTTTGTCGCTCTTTATATCGTATTGCGGGTCTTCAGGCGAAGCGTGGCGTGGGTGCCCTTTGTAGAGAAAATCGCTGGTATGAATTCCGATAATCGTGCCGCTGACCATCCCCGCCTCAGAATTCCAGCGCACGTGATCGCCAATTTTGAAAGTTTTGGTCATCGTGAAAGACGATACGGCGGATTGGGTGACCGGTCAAATTTTGGCCGCGGGGCAACTTTTCCATACAGCACAAGGCATTCTGTTTGAACAGAAGGTCGCAAGAGAGGCAAAGGCGATGTAGGGCGGAGCTGCTCTGCAGGAGACTTGGAATTTCCATTTTTAACCGCAAAAAAACGCAGAGTAACGCGAACGCTCTCAGTGACTCTTTATCGCACCCTCCCCGACACTTAACGAAGCGAGTGGACGCGCCTTCTCGCGGGAATGGCGTCGCGATTACCTTGCGTTAGCGCACGAGGCCGCCGTCAAGGATGATCAAGAGCAGCAGGCTGGGCAAATAGATCAGCGACATCAGCATAACGCGTTTTGCGTCACGCATGGTGCGGCGCTGCGCCAGCGTGAGGCTCGTGGCAAGCAGAGCCGCGCCCAAGAATACCGCGCCTACCAGATACACCCCGCCAGTCAGCCCGAAGAAGGTCAAAGCGATGGACACGGGGATCAAGGCGAGCGAGAACAAAATGGCCTGTCGAAACGAGCGGCGTCCGCTGGGGTCAATCACCGGCAACATTTTATACCCACCGGCAGCATAGTCCTCGCGGTACATCCAATAGACGGCAAAGACGTGGGGGTGCTGCCAAAGGTAGAGGATGCCGAAGAGAATCCACGCGCCGGGCTTCAGGTTGTTTGCGTAGGCCGTCCAGCCGGCCATGATCGGCAGTGCGCCGGTGACTGCGCCTACTGAAGTGTTCAGCCATGTAATTTTTTTCAGCGGGGTGTACACCAACACGTAGATGAATGCGGTCAGCAAGACAAGAAACGCGGTGAGGAGATTGACGGTCGCTGCGAGGAGCGCAACGCCTGCAATGACCATTAGCACACCAACGGCGAGGACAAGGTTCGGCTCCACGCGACCGGAGGCCGTCGCCCTGCCCTTCGTGCGCAGCATGAGCGCGTCGCTTTCGCGTTCGAGGTAGTTGTTCAGCATCGTCGAGCCGCCGCCCGCGAGACCGGTTCCCAAAACGGCAAGAGCCAAGAGGAGGAGATGACTGAATTGCTCGCCACCCGCCGCGACAATGAAGCCGGTGACCGTCGTGACGAGCACCATGCCAATGACACGCGGCTTGGTGAGCTTCCAAAGGTCGAGCAGCGTGCCGAAGAATGTACCCTGGTTAATCATACCACGCGCCCATAGTGCGCATCAGAGCGTGTTCGGTCAAGGGGGCGTCTATCGCGCGTCCGTCGGCTGGTTCCAGCCCGCCGGATCGGGAAGCCACTCGCGCGCTTGGTAGTCGAGAACGGTGACGCTGACCATCAAGGCGATGAAGGCAATGCCGCCCATGATGCAGAGCCACAACACGCGGGCGTTGTAGCGGACGTGCATGAAGTAGAGCACGAGCAAAAGCGCCTGCACCGTGGCGATGCTGAACACCATCGTGGCCCTGTACTGGGCAAACTGGCCGAGATCAACAGCGGCGACATAAACATTCGCCGCAAGAAGAACAATCAGGGCGACAAGAACTGTCAGATAGACGCGAACTGGAACTATATGGTTTGGGCTCATCTTTATCTTCCAACCAAATAAAGGAGTGGGAACAGGAATATCCAGATGAGGTCAACAAAGTGCCAGTACATTCCGCAGACCTCAACGGGGTTGTAGTAGGCGGAGGAATAGCGGCCCTTTGCAGTTCCCTTCAACAGCCAAAGAAGCAGGCCGATTCCGATGATCATGTGGACGGCGTGCACTCCGGTCATCGCGAAATACATGGAGAAGAACAATTGCACGTGATGTGGCGTGGCGGTCTCAAACGCCGTGCGCAAATGATCGCTGACTGCAACGCCCGAAGCCTGAAGCTGCGCAAGGTGGCTCGCGGGGTCAAAATGGAACGCAGCGCCCGGAACGAGGTGGTGTTCAAACTTGGCGGCATATTCCAAGCCCTTGACGCCGAGGAAGATCACGCCCAGCGCCAACGTAAGGACGATCCACGTGGCAGAAGATTTTCGCTTGTCGGTCTGAGCGCAATGAATCGCCATGGTCAGGGCGAACGATGAACCGAAAATGATCAGCGTATTGACGCCGCCCAATCGGAGGTCGAGCAGGCTGCTTCCAACGGCCCATGCGGCCGGATACAGCATTCGATAAATGATGTAGGCGGTGAAGAGTCCGCCGAAAAACATCATTTCGCTGACAAGAAAGACCCACATTCCGAACTGTGCAGACTGGCGCTGCTGTTCGGCGCTTTCAAAATGGTGCGCGACGTGCGCGTCGGCGTGACTCTGGCTAGACACGGTGTTCCTCCGGCGGTTGCCCCGGCACATACGTTTCGGATGGCAGATCAAAAGCATAGGCTTCCTGCGTCACAACCGGCGTGACAAGGAAGTTCTCTGTCGGCGGCGGTGATGCGGTTTCCCACTCCAGACCTCGGGCATCCCAAGGGTTCATCGGCGCTTTTTTGCCCTTGAAAAGCGACCAGATCAAATAGCCCGCAACGAGAAAGTAACCGGTCGCCATCGTGAATGCGCCGCCGGTCGAGATGACGTGCAGCACTTGGAATTCCGGCGAATAGACGTGATAGCGGCGAGGCATTCCGAGGTAGCCCAGTTGGAACTGCGGCAGGAAGGTCAGGTGAAAGCCGATAAAGATCACAATCGCGGCGAATTTCGCAATCCCCTCCGGATACATGCGCCCGAACATCTTCGGCCACCAATAGTGTAGCGCCGCAAAGAACCCCATGACGCCCCCGCCCACCATGACGTAGTGGAAGTGGGCAACCACGAAGTAGGTGTCGTGGAAGTGAACATCCGTCGCCATCGTCGCAAGAAACAAGCCAGTCAGTCCGCCGATGGTGAACAGCCCGATGAAGCCAAGGGCAAAAAGCATAGGCGCATCAAGGGAGATGGACCCCTTGTACATCGTCATGACCCAGTTCAAAATTTTGATCGCAGTTGGAATGCCGACGAAGAAGGAAAGGAAGGAAAAGATCAAGCCAGCATAAACCGACTGGCCGCTGACAAACATGTGGTGGCCCCAGACGAAGAACCCGATCACCGCAATAGCGAGTGAGGAAAGGGCGACAAATGTGTAGCCATACACCCGGCGACGGGAGAAACACGCAATGACTTCACTGATCACGCCCATTGCAGGAAGAACGGTGATGTATACGGCGGGGTGTGAATAGAACCAGAAGAGGTGCTGGAACAAGATTGGATCGCCGCCGAGGGCGGGGTCGAAGATTCCGATTCCGAATGCGCGCTCGATAAAGACCATGGTCAACGTGATCGCAACGACCGGCGTGCCGAGCACAACCACAAGGCTGGTCGCATAGATGGACCCAGATAAACAACGGAAGCCGAAACCACGTCAGTCCGGGCGCTCGCATCTTGTGGACGGTGACAATGATATTAATCGCCGTCATGATGGACGAGAACCCTGATATGAATGCTCCGGCAACAGCCAAGATCACCTTGGAATTCGCGTACATGCTGCTGTACGGAGTATAGAAGGTCCATCCGGTGTCCACGCCGCCGGTGATGATCGCGCCGAGCGCGAATAAACCGCCGATCATAAACACGTACCAGCTCATCAGGTTCAGACGCGGGAAGGCGAGGTCCTTCGCGCCGACCATAATCGGAACTAGGAAGTTCCCCATAATCGCGGGCACGCCCGGGACGAGGAAGAAGAAGAGCATCAAAATGCCGTGCGCGGTGAATAATTTGTTGTAGGTGTCCGACTGAACAAGATCAGCCTGGGGCGTGAGTAGTTCGGTGCGAAAAACCAATGCGGCGAGACCGCCGATCAGGAAGAACGTGGCAATCGAGATGAGGTAAAGCACCCGATGCGTTTATGATCCTTCGTCAGAAGCCACGAGCGGATCGTTGATCCGTTATTCAGGTAGTTCTTCGGCGGATCGTTGGAAGGCGTAGTGGTCATCGGCTCGCTCATGTCAATTCGACGCTCCCCCGCCCAGGCTCTTGATGTACGCGATCAATTGCATGAGCTGGTCTTCATTAATCATGCCGCGGAATACCGGCATGACCGGTGGATAGCCCGCCACGATGCTGGCCTGCGAGTCCAAAATTGATTCGCGCAGGTAGTCGTCATCGGCGACTCGTTCCGTTCCATCGGAAAGCTTGACCGTGCTTCCGGCCAAATCATTAAGGTCCGGACCAAGTCGGCTGCCGGTTGCGCCGTGGCAGGTGGCGCAGCCCAGTGTAGTGAACAGACGTTCGCCGGTCTGCACGGGAGTTTCATTCGCGGCAACAGCGCCGTCGCCTTTGACCCACTCCTCGTATTCCGCAGGAGTGACGACATCAACCCAGCCGCCCATCAGCGAGTGTTCGGTTCCGCAAAACTCCGCGCAGAACAGATGGTAGCGCCCTGGTTTCGTTGCCTCAAACCACATGCGCGTGTAGCGGCCCGGCAACACGTCCTGCTTGATGCGGAAGGCGGGAATAAAGAAGCTGTGAATGACATCTTCCGAGGTCATCGTCAATTTGACGGGCTGACCCATGGGAACGGTGAGGTTGTTGATCTCGCGCTTGCCGCTGGGGTGTTGGACTTTCCACATCCACTGTTTGCCGGTGACCATGATTTCCATTGCGTCGGCAGGCGGGCGCGAGTTGTGGAAATAAACGCGCGAACCCCATCCGAACAGCGCCATCACGAGAACGAGCAACAGCCCGCCGACGATCATCTCAAGTTTGCTGTCTTCAGGGGATTGGACGGCGGAATGACCGGGCCGGCGGCGATAGCGGATTACAAACACCGCAGACATGCCGAACACGACGATGCAGACAAAAATGCTGACCAGGACAAGAAAGAGGTAGATCGCATCCATCTGCGACGCCGAGGTCGAAGCGCTGTCTGTCAGTAGTGAAAAAATACTCTTCATAAATCGTACCGCATCATGACGCTAGGCCGCCGCCGGGCGCAACCTCCGTTCCTTCCGTCGAGCCATCACAATAAACAGCGCCAGCGCCGCAATCGTCGCAAAGCAGGCGATGCGCACAATGTTCATTACCGCGGTCGTATAACCGCCCATCGCCGGGTTGTAGTGATAGCAATACAGCATGAGCTGGTCCACCGGGCTGCCGATTGCGCCGGAAGACGCCTCTACCAGCGCGAGGCGCAAATCGCGGGGCGAAAACTGAACTCCGTAAAAATAGTGTGAGAGCTTTCCCTCCGGCGTCACCACCATGATGCCGGTGCCATGCGCGTATTCCTGCGACTTTTCATCCCATGCAAAGGTAAAGCCCGCCGCCGAGGTAATCGCCTGAATCGGCGCCTCATCCGCAGTCAGGAAGTGCCAGTTTTCGGCCGCCCCGGCGCGATCAAACGATTTGAGATAATTCGCTTTTTTCTTCGCCGCCAGAACGTGGGTTTCCTCGTGATTGAAGCTCAACGTAACAATGTCGTAATCCTTGCCCGGAACAAATGCGAGTTCGCGTAGCGCATCTACCTCACCGTTGAGAATGTAATTGCACAACATCGGACACTCATAATAAACGAGCGAAAAGACGACCGGACGACCGTTGTTAAAAAACGAGCCGAGCGGAACCATTTGCCCTTCTTCGTCGCGAACGAGGGTGTCCATCGGGAGCTGTGTGCCCAATTTTTGTTCAAATCCGGCGCGTGTAAGCACCTCGGGCGGCGGCGGCTCGTTTTTGGCCTCAATCGGCGTGGAGCGCGTCGCCGCGAAGAGCGGGGCGCTGACGACAAGCACGCTGAACAAGGCCGGAATGACGAAGCGTTTGATCATTTCGCGTCCGACTCTCCCCTAGCAGGAAGCCCCTGTTCAGCAATCAAATCAATCGCGCGTTCAACCGGAATGCGCACGATTTCGGCTTTTTGATCCATCCATCCGTAGTGATCAATGTTCGATTTCTGACGCGCCAATTCTTCCGCCCATGCCGCCGGTTCGTCCGTCAGCAAACGCGGCTCGGGCGGAATTACGCGCGAGTCGTGAACAAACGATGGCGCCGAAACCTCCGCCTGATCTCGACTGGCCAAATACGTCTTATACATCATCCGCAATCCAACAAAAAGGACGGCGAGGAAGATGGCCGAATAAATGAGGAACATCATCACCTGGCCGAACTTGATATCGCTGTCATCAAAGTTCTTGCCGCTCGGATTTTTTGTCGTATGAGTCGAAGGATTATCCATGGGACACAACGGCCTCCGATCCGGAACTCTTGCCGGCCAACTGCGCAACCACCGCAGGGAAGCGCGGGTCTTTTTGCGGCAGCAGCGGGCGCTTGCTCAATGAGCCGAGGAACACAAACAACCACAGACCGAACAACCCGATCGGCGCCGTGAAATCCATCCAGTGGAAGTACGGCGGCTCGGGGCGAAGCGGCGGCAGCAGATACCAGAAGTACACGAACAAGGACGTGACCAACAGCCACGCGGCAATCCATGAAAGGCGACGCGGGTTCCGTTTGTTGCTCTTCCACAGCATGATGAGAAATGGCAAGGTGAAGTGGAGGAGCGTCAGGCCGACGATGAGCTGCGTCCACGGGTCTTTCATCCGAATGATGTAGTGCTCAATTTCTTCCGGCAAGTTGCCCGACCAAAGAATGATCAACTCTCCGGTGCCTAGGTAGGTGAACAACACCAGAAACGCAAACATCATATTGCCAATGTCGTGGTATTGCTGGGCGCCGATCACCGATCCGTACTGCTTGTCGGAGGATGCGAGCTTGAAGGCAATGATGGCAAACAGCGACAAAGTCGCGACGCCCTGCGCCATCATGAGCATAGCGCCATAAACGGTGGAATACCATTTCGGCTCGACCGACATGGCCCAGTCGAAGGAGGCGAAGGTCACGGCCAGTCCGAAGATTACGAGCCCGATGCCGCTGAGCATCCGCATTTTGAGCGCGAGCTTCTCCGCTTCCGCCGTATCGCGGCTTGCGTCCTGTTGGCGGGACCAGCGCGACAAGAGGGCGGCGAAGGCCATCCAGATCACAAAATAAATCGCGGCGCGCAAGAAGAAATCGTGGACGTTAAGATACATGCCCTTGTGGTGCATGACCTCCTCCAGCACGTGGTCGTTATGCGCGGAGGGATTGATCCACGGATACAGATCATTCATTCCCATGATGACGGGGATGAAGAGAATGAGAATCAACGGGAAGGTGCGCGTGGCCGCTTCGTGCAGGCGCTGCAAGACCAAACTCCACTTGCCGGGCGCAAGGTGGTGGATCATCAGAAATCCCATTCCACCGCAGGCGAAGGCAAAGACGTAAAGGAAGCCGATCAACCACGACTGGAAGAACTGCTGCTGGCCCGCAATGAAATAGCCAGCGATTGTCGCGCCGGTTCCCAGCACGCCGAAAGCGAGCGCCTTGCTCCGCATTTTTTTAATTGCTTCGTTCATGAAATTACTTTGCCGCCGTCTCAAATTGTGCGCGTTCCGACTCGGGAACATCATCCACCGTCGCATGCTGACTCAGTTGCAGTGCGCGAATGTATGCGGCAATCGCCCAGCGATCCTTGACCGGAACCTGATCCGCATAACTCGGCATCTGTCCGAATCCGCCTGTAATCACGGTGAAATAGTAGCCGGGCGCGGAGTCGCGGAGGCGCTGATCGTGGAAAGAGGTCGGCTGTTTGAATCCGCGCTGCACCACCATCCCCCGCCCCGTTCCAGCGTAATCGTGGCACGGGGTGCAGTAAATGTTGTATCGCTCCTGGCCGCGGAGCAAAACTTCCTTCGTGATCGGGAACGGGAAACGTTTCGCTTCTTCGCCGTTTTCCTTGCCGGTGTACAACAGTTCGTCATCGCGCAATTCGCCGCGCGCGACGGTGCCGTCAATGAGCGGACGCGACGAGCGGCCATCGGCGAAGAAGTCACTCTTCTGCAACGGTTCATATTTCGGCTGGTCGTACATCGCCTTGCGAATTTCACAACCGCTGCCCGCGAGGGCAAAACCGATCAATAAAATGGAAAGGTATTTGTGCATCTGATTATTTCGCCGCGCCATCCGCCGCCTGATCCCGCCCAAAATCATCAAAGGGAGCCGCATTCACAGACTCCGCACCGGTCGAGCGCAAAAATGATTCCGTTCCCTTTTCGTCAAATTTAGGATCCGTGGATTCCACCACAATCATGAACTTGCCGGTTGTCGAAGCCTCAATTCCGCGTGTGGCGAACAGCGGATGGTAGGGGCGCGGCAGGCGGTTGCGAATCAGCATCCCGAAAAACGCCGTCAAACCGGCGGCGAGCACCATGCACTCGAAGGTGACGGGAATGTAGTTCGGCCAACTGAAGTACGGTCGCCCGGAAATCGTGAGCGGATACTGCTGCGTGGTCAGCCAGACCTGCAGATAGAAGCCGCCGATCGCGCCGAAAAGCGCGGCGCAAAAAACGAGCGCGGCCATCCGGCTCTTCGGCAGGCCCAACGCCTCGACAATGCCATGCACCGGAAACGGGGTCAGCGCATCCACGCGCTTGTAGCCCGCGTCGCGGACTTTCTCCGCCGCAGTCAACAACGCTTCCGGTGTCGGATACTCCGCCACCAAGGCATACACATTTGATTGGGGACTGGAATGGCTCATGTCAGTTAGTGGGAATGGGACTTCTTCTTGTGCAACAATTCCCGCAGCTCAAATCCTGCGAACATCGGAATGAAACGGATAAACAGGCACATCATGAAGCCGAAAAAGCCCATCGTGCCGATGAACATTCCAAAGTCCCACTTCGTCGGGAAATACATCCCCCACGATGAAGGCACAAAATCGCGGTGGAGGCTGATCACGATGATGACAAATCGCTCCAGCCACATGCCGATGTTGATGACGATGGTGATGAACCAAAGCAGCACGGGGTTCAAGCGAACGCGCTTCAGCCACAGCAACTGCGGAATGATGCCGTTGCACGTAATCAGCATCCAATAGCTCCAGCCGTACGGACCGAACATGCGGTTGTGCATCTGGAAGTACTCGTTCGGGTTGCCGCTATACACAAGGCCGACAAACGCCTCCATGGCGTAGCCGTAGAGCACAATCAAACCGGTCGCCAGCATGACCTTGGACATCGCGTCGAGGTGGCGCTGTGTGACGAAATCCTTGAATCCGAAGAACGCGCGAACCGGGATCATGAAGGTCAAGACCATCGCAAATCCGGAATACACGGCGCCAGCGACGAAGTACGGCGGGAAGATGGTGGTGTGCCAGCCGGGCAACTGCGCAACGGCGAAGTCCAAAGACACGATGGAGTGTACGGACAACACGAGCGGCGTGGAAAGGCCCGCGAGGAGGAGATAAATGATGTCGTAGCGCTGCCAGTGCCGGGCCGAGCCGCGCCAGCCGAGGGCTGCGACGCCGGTGATCACCTGCGCAATGCGGCTCTTCGCGCGGTCGCGCAAGCTTGCGAGGTCGGGGAGCAGACCGGTGTACCAGAACAAAACGGAAATCGTGAAATAAGTCGAAACCGCGAACACGTCCCACATCAACGGACTGCGGAACTGCGGCCAGGTCTGCATGACGTTCGGATACGGGAACAGCCAGTAGAACAACCACGGACGACCCAAGTGCAACAGCGGGTATAGCCCCGCGCACATAACCGCGAAAATCGTCATTGCTTCCGCAAAACGATTGATCGAGGTGCGCCACTCCTGACGGAACAGGAACAAAATGGCCGAAATCAGCGTGCCTGCATGGCCAATGCCGATCCACCAGACGAAATTGACAATGTCAAAGGCCCACGCGACCGGCTGGTTGTTTCCCCAAATGCCGATCCCGGTTGTGACCAGTTTCGTAATGGTGGTGAACAACAGGCCCACAATGAGGAAGCAAATCCCCATCATGACCAACAGGCCTTTCGGCGTCTTTTTTTGTCAGAATGACGTCATTGATCTTGTCCGTTGCCGAATCATAGGAATGAGCAAGGTCAATAACTTCGGGGATTTCACTGTACCCCGCGACGTTCTCTTGAGCGGGCGCTGACATCAGGCGTGCTCCCCTTTGGCGGACACAGCCGCCGCTGATTCAAGTTCCGGATTCGGATTGCGGACGCGCGCCAGATAGGTGGTGCGCGGGCGCGTGTTCAATTCAACCAACATTCCGTAGCTCAACGGATGTGCGCGCAATTTCGCGACATCATCTTCCGGATTATTGATATCGCCAAACGTAATCGCGCGGGTCGGACAGGCCTGCTGGCAGGCGGTCTGCAACTGGTCGCGCTTCACGTCCACCAGACGGTTCTGCTTCTGCGCGGAAATACGCGCCGCACTGATGCGCTGAACGCAGTAGGTGCATTTCTCCATCACACCGCGCGAACGGACGGTGACATCCGGGTTGCGCTGCAGCTTGAGGCTCGGCGTCGTGTGGTCGGCAAATTTATAGAAGTTGAACCGGCGAACTTTGTAAGGGCAGTTGTTCGAGCAATAGCGGGTGCCCACGCAACGGTTGTACACCATCTGGTTGATACCGTCCGCGCTGTGCGAAGTGGCGCCCACCGGGCAAACCGATTCGCAAGGCGCGTTCTCGCAGTGCATGCAGGTGACCGGTTGAAGCGCGATCGCATCGGGATTGGCCGGGTCGCCGCCCGTAAAATAGCGATCCACGCGAATCCAGTGCATCTCGCGTCCGCGCCGAACCTGATCCTTGCCGACAACAGGAATATTGTTCTCCGCCTGACACGCCACGACGCAGGCATTGCAGCCGATGCAGGCGTTCAGATTGATGACCATGCCCCACTGATTGCCTTTGGAATAGTCGTGGCCCGGATAAATCGAAATCGGCGTGCCACCGAACTCATCGAATTTCTCGACCCACTTCGGATCGGATTCAAATTCCGCGAGCGTTGCCGTGCGATAAATGTGTCGGCCATCCAGCGAGTGGTGCTCCTGTGTTGTCACCAGCCCCGCCTGATCGCCGGTCGCATTCGCAACGCCGGTCGCAAACCAAGGGTTGTCGGTCGTGCGGATCGGATAGGCGTTAAACCCGACGCCATCTCCCGTGCGCCCTGCGACAGTGCGTCCGCCGCCCAAATAAACCGTCGCGCAATTGTTCGGGTGACCCGGTTGAACAAAGACGGGACCCTCGATCGAGCGGTCGCCAACTTTCACGGAAATGACCGAACCCTGCGACCAGCGGCGATGCGCCGCCGTCTCCGCAGACACAAGAATGACGTTGTCCCAGACCAACTTCGTCAGTGGACGCGGCACTTCCTGAAGCCATGCGTTATTCGCAAAACAACCATCCCAGATCAACGGATCCGGCTGGAACATGATTTCCATTTCCGCTCCAAGAACCGGCGGCGGCTCCGAGGCAAATCCGATCTTTGGAACCACGTTCTTCAGCTGGCTCTCCGTGCCGGGGATGATTCCGTCATGCAACCAGCGCCGCCACTCAAGCGCGGCCGCATCGTCATCCGCCTTCTTCCACTGCTCCTGCACGATCTCCAAGCCCTTGCGGCTTGAACGACCGGCGACAGCGGAAAGAAATTCGTACGCGGAGCGGCTGCCATACAGCGGCTCGATCAGTGGCTGAATGATGGAAGCCGTGCCGTCAAATGCGCGGGCATCGCCCCACTCTTCCAAGTAGTGCGTTGCAGAAACATGCCACTGACAAAGCTTCGTGGTTTCGTTCACATAGAGACTGTGGTGCGCGGCGAACTTGACCTTCGCCAGTCCCTTCTCAAACTCGCAATCTGCAGGCGCGTTGTACACCGGGTTGCCGCCGATCATCAACAGCACTTGTACGCTGCCAGAGTTCATCGCCTTGGCCAGTTCCTTGATGGAAGCGGCCTGTTGAATCGGATTCGCTTCCGGCGAAGCGATCAAGTTGACCGTCTTCCCGTAGCTGTCCAGCGCGTCGTTCATCGCATACGCAAGCGCATGGACGACCGGCGGCTGATTTTCACCGGCGACAACGATGCAGTTGCCGCGGTTCTGCTTCAGATCGCGCACCACCGCCGCAATCCACTCATCATGGCCGGCCGTATCGCCCAACGCGGCATTAATTCCAAGGCCACGCGCCAGTGCGCGGGCGATATGCTCCACCCTGCTCGCGCGAACGGACAACTTGTGATCCGCCTGAGCGCCCGTCAAATTCGGCGTGCTCTCCACCGCGTACAAGCGGCTCATCTTCCGCGCCATATCCGGCGTATGCCGCGCCATAAAATCGCGCGCGTAGCGGATATGCCCCGGACCACGCCCAAGGAAATCGGCGTCGAGCGAAACAACAATCTGCGCCTTGTCGAAGAAGTAGCGCGGCGTCACGGCCTGACCGAACGCAAGCTGTGCGCCTGCCAGAGCGTTGTCCTGATTCACGGGCGAATACTGATGCCACTTCGCAGAAGGATTAGCCTCCAACAGCGCTTTAATCTGCGCCGCAAGCGTCGGCGACGTGACCGTTTCGGTCAAAATATGGAACCCCGCGCCGCGCGCCAAAAGAAGTTTCTCCAACTCCTGCTTGACCTCAGGGCCAAAGTCCTCCCAACTGGCAAGCCGCCCATTTTTAAGGTGCGTCTGAGAGCGGTCGGGATCGTAAAGCTGCAAAATCGAGGCCTGTGCAAACGCATTGGTCGGCCTCAAACTCGCGGGTGCTCAGGATTTCCCTCAATCTTTGTCGGGCGCCCCATGTGGCTCTCGGCCAGAACGCCCTGCGCATAACCATCGTGAACAAAGGCGGTTGCGTAGAATTGCGGGCGGCCCGGAATCAGCTCTTCCGGCGCCTTTACGTAGGGAACAATCTTCTCTTCGTGCTGCTTGGTGCAGGCGGTCAATCCCGCCAGCGCCAGCGAAGCGCCCATCAGCCGGATAAAGTCGCGACGATCAATCGGATCCCAGTCAGAAACTTCAACATCCGTAGCCTGACGCGGCATCTCACGTTTCAGCATCGCTTGAAAATTACCGCGCGACGCCAACTGCTCAAGACTGCGCCAATAGTTCCGGCCCCGCGCTTTGGCGAGCTGGGCGCGCGCTTCCGAAAGCGTCATGCCCACGTCGGATTCAGGTTGGAAAGATGTTTCGTTCATCGGTGACATAAGTAGCAATCCAGCATCCGGTAATGCGCGGTATCCACCTTGTATTCCTTCAGCAGTTCCTTCCCCACCTCGGCCTGATTCGCAGGCGGTGTCCACGCCATATCGAAAACCTTGTCCTTCGGACGGACAAAATTCTCCGGCGCGCGATGGCAATCAAGGCACCAGCCCATATAAAGCGTGTTCTCTTTGCGTGTAAGCGGCATCTCGTCCACCCGTCCGTGGCACGTCGAACAGCCAATACCCTTCGCAACGTGAATGCTGTGATTGAAATAAACGAATTGCGGCAAATCGTGCACGCGGTTCCACTGCAACGACTCGCCCGTCTTCCAGCTTTCGCGTACCGGCTCCAAAATCGTCTGATCCGCAAAAATCATCGAGTGGCAATTCATACACGTCTTCGTCGGAGGAATGCCCGCAAACGACGAGTCTTCCACTGAGGTATGGCAATAGCGGCAATCAATGCCCATGTTCGAGTGATGCTTGTGGCTGAACGGAACAGGCTGCTCGCGGGCAACACCAACCTCGGTGCCATAGGGCGCGCGCGTAAGCTGATCCAGCGTTACGAGTCCACCGATAACGACGAGGCCGACGATAACTATGCTCAACCGCGCAACGGCATTCGCAGTTGGATGAAAAATTTGAGCCATCTTGAATTTAAAAATCTTCTACACACGCGCAAGGCACTCCCCACTTTGCGCACAATGTAATCGCCCCAGTACGATCACATCGCATTCACATTTCTAAAACGAACGGGCCATACATAAAGGACGCGCAAAGAACCGTCAAGATGCACGCAGCAAATAAGTGAAAATATTTGGAATCGCGGACAATTTTTGTCGCCATTCGATAAAACGGATTTTAAATGCAAAATGGACAATATCTTGATATCAAGGTGTTTATTCTTCCTGCCATCAGCACGCAATCGCGACAAACGCGCTGACCGGCGGAAGCGAAATCGTTCCGCCGTCCACGCGGCGCAAAATCCGCGTCCCCGCGACCGACTCGTCAACCACCACGCCCCACCTTGCGCGCGGCAACATCAGCGACGCGGCGCGGCGGTTGGAGTTGTACGCGACAACAACGTTGCGCTCGGCCCCGGCAATCGAAAACGCGATAACGCCCGGCGGCGTGTTCGGAAGGAAGACCAGCCGGCGGCGGATATCTTCCGCACTCGACAATCGAAATTCAGGAATGGATTTTCGTAGCGCAATCAATCCACGATAATAGGAAAAGAGGTCGGCGAACCTTTTCTTGCGTCGCCAATCAATCGCATTGATCGAATCCGGCTTGTTGTAGCTGTTCTCAACGCCCTTCTTCTCCCGCGCGAACTCCTCCCCCGCGTGAAGAAAGGAAATTCCCTGCGACGTAAGCACGATTGCGGCGGCGAGTTTGTTCATTTTAATTAGGAGCGGCTCCGACGCGCGCTTCGTGGTCAGCGCGAGCTTGTCCCAGAGCGCGTGGTTGTCGTGACACGAGTTATAGGTGACACAGCGCCACGGCTCATCCGCCCACGGCCCGCGCCAGTCATCGCCTTTCGGATACTTCACCTGCGGGTGCTTCACCGAAGCGACCACACCGCTCTTGATCGTTTCCTCAAACCCTGCCACGCCCTGAACAAAACCGCCCTTCTTGTGGTCCTGCACCGTGCCCTTGATGCCGTCGCGAATCGTATCGCTGAACGCGGCAACACGGTCGAGCTTCCGGACGTTGGTCTTCATCGCCCTCTTCTTAAAAGGTAGCGGCGAGTCGCCGCCGGTCCATCCTTCCCCATAAAGAAGGATTGTTTTGTCCACGCGATCCAACGCCCGACGAATCTCCTGCATCGTTTCGATATCGTGCAGCCCCATCAGGTCAAAACGGAAACCGTCCACGTGATACTCGCGCGCCCAATAGACCAGCGAATCCACCATCATCTTGCGAACCATCGAACGATCCGAAGCGACTTCGTTGCCGCAGCCGGAGCCGTTTGAAAAACCGCCCTGTGCGTCCTGCCGATGATAATACCCCGGCACAATCTTGTGAAAATGCGAGTCGCCCCCGCGATACGTGTGGTTATAGACCACGTCCATCACCACTCGAATTCCCGCGCGGTGCAGCGCACGAACCATCTGCTTGAACTCGCGGATGCGAACAGCGCCATCGAACGGATTGGTGGAATACGAGCCTTCCGGCACGTTGTAGTTCTGCGGATCATAGCCCCAGTTGTACTGCGGCTTCTTCGGCTTCGTCTCATCCACGCTGGCGTAGTCGAACGCGGGCAACAGGTGCAGGTGCGTAATGCCCAGCTCCTTTAAGTGGTCTAGCCCCGCGCCGTTGCGCAGGCCGCGTTCGGTGAGACCAATGAACTTGCCCTTGTGCCTGGCCCCGGCGGATGCGTGGATGGTTGCGTCGCGAATGTGCAACTCGTAAATCACCGCATCCGTTGGTTCGGAAAACTTCGGCTTGCGATCCGTCGCCCACCCCGTCGGATTGCTCTTCGCGAGATTTACAATCATTCCGCGCTGTCCATTGGCGCCGACGGCCTTCGCATACGGGTCCACCGCCTCTTCGATTTTTTCTCCGTGTCGAACGCGATAGGTATAAAACACCCCTGCCCAGTCGCCTTCAACCGAACGCGCCCACGTTCCCTGCCTGCCGCGCTTCATCGGCCACAGTCCAACCTTGGGACCCGCCCAGTCCGTCCTTATACAAAACAAGATGCACCTCATCGGCCAGTGGCGCCCACAGGCGGAACTTGCTCTTCTCGCGACTCCACGTCACACCGAGGTCGTTGCCGGAATAGTGAAACCGACGGCGGAAGGCGGCTGAATCAAATGGTGCAAGCGTCATCGTATTCTCCAAGGTGAGTTCCGATCATACCAGTCGTCCGCGCCGAATCAATTCCACTTCGCGCCTCTCGCCCTCTTTCAACAGTTCTGCTAGAGTGCCCGCCATGAGCGCTCCCATTTATGTGATCGGCCACAAAAATCCCGACCCCGATGCGATTTGTTCCGCCATCGGCTACGCCTGGTTTCTGCGCGAACACAAAAATGAAAACGCAGAAGCGGCCTGTTGCGGCGGTATCAACGCGCGCACGCAGTTTATTTTAAACGAGTCCGGACTCCCGCCCCCGCGACTGGTAATGGATGTCCGCCCCACCATCGGACAGATCGCACGTCACGAAGTATTCACTACGACTACCGACGAAACGATCTATTCCATTTACCGTCGAATGCAGCAAAAACACGTGCGCGTAATCCCCGTCCTAGACGACAACAAAAAACTCTGCGGACTCGTCAACTTCTACCAGCTTATGGAAATGGTTCTACCCGAACATCACCCCGAAGCCGACTCGCGCGTCGTCGAGACAACGCCCCGCCGCATCGTTGAAGTGCTTGAAGGCACATTCGGAAACGCAGCAACACCGGACACGGCGCAACCACTCACCGCGATGGTCGCGGCCATGAGTGCGCGCGGATTTGAACAACGGATGAAACAACTGCCAGCAGAACAGTGTCTCATCGTCACCGGCGATAGACCGACCGTACACAAAATCGCCATCGAGTACGGCGTGCGCGTGCTTATCGTCACCGGCGGCTACACGCTCGCAGAAGACCTGCTCAAGGAAGCGCACAAGCGTGGCGTCAATATTCTCTACAGCCCGCACGACACCGCAACCACCACTCTGCTGCTGCGCAGCGCCAAGTCCATTGCATCTGCGGTGCAAACGAACTTCACGCGCGTATTGGACACCGCTCGCGTGGAGCAAGTCGCGCGCGAGGTGCGCACGGTCAATCAGGATCTCTTCCCCGTGATGGACGACGACGGCGATCTCGTTGGCGTATTTTCAAAGTCCGACCTCGTCAACCCGCCACGGCCCAGAATCATCCTCGTTGACCACAACGAATTTGCACAGGCCGTGACCGGTGCGGATCAAGCGGAGATACTTGAAGTGATTGACCACCACCGACTCGGCGGTGGTCTCATCTCGCGCGAGCCGATTCGTTTTATCAATGAGCCGATCGGTTCCACGAGCAGCATTGTCACAAAATTTATGTACCACCGACAGGCGCCGCCGCCGGGCAATATCGGACTATGCCTCGCCGCCGGAATCATCACCGACACCCTGTTGTTGAAATCTCCCACCACAACGGACCAGGACGAGCGTCTGCTCCACTGGCTTGCCGATCACTGTGAAATTGATCTGCAAAAATATGCCGAGCGCATCTTCGCTGCCGGCTCCGTTCTGGAATTAAACTCTGCGGAGCAGGCCGTATCCATGGACTGCAAGCAATACACCGAAGGCGACTGGCGATTTACCATTGCCCAGATTGAAGAGCTCGACCTCACGCACTTCGACGCCCATCGCGAGCCCCTTGAACAGGCCCTTCGCAAACTCGTCAGTAAAGAAGGCGTTGATTTCGCTGTCCTAATGATCACCGATATCACCCGCCAAGCCAGCCTTCTGATGATCGAAGGCAACGACGACGTAAAAGAGGCCATAGACTACCCCGAAACCAAAGACGCTCTCTTCCAAATGGAAGGCGTCGTCAGCCGCAAAAAGCAACTCCTCCCCTACATCTCCCAACTCCTCTCCCGCCTCAGCGCCTCGTAATCGGCAAAGCCAGGGGCCACATACCGCCCCAAGAAACAGAGCCATACGATCAATCAAACGGAAATGCCAGAGTACTTTTGAGAACTTGACGCACACCGCTTGCACGGCCAGAATAACCAGCCAACGGGAGAAATTGCGACCTCAGTGTCCGCGTCCCCATGTACACAGTTATTAGAGCGGGAGAAAGCAAGCCGTGGCCAATCAAAATATGTCACGAATGGGGCGACCCGGCTGCCGGGTCGTGGACGCTTATTCAGAATAGTTGCAGCCCACCACCGATTGCCAGCCTGATCGCTGGCAGCTTCCTCCGCAGCGGCGGGGGCTGCGAACCCCAGATCAACATGACGGTCACGGCACGAGACGACGTCTGCGCCCGACAAGACGCCGTGTTCACCGTTTCAGCCACCGCATGCGCCAGGACGCATAACGACTCGGGAAACATTTGTATTCTGCCAACAGGGGAACACAGTGTGTGTAAAGGACGGGAAATGTCGTCACTGGGTGATCAGTTCGCTCTATTTGATGGCTTCTTGGAGCCGCTCACTGCCGACTTTTCAGGTCGCGTGGTCAGGGAAAGGCGGCTGTCTATCGTTGATGAGTGCTATAATCCGGATATTGAGGGATCGGTGCCATACGCAGCAAACAAGTATTTTCTTCAAGATGGAAAGGAATGGATGATCGCATCTGGCAATATGTACCAACATCCAGATCGCATTGGCGGCGGGTCCCTGTTTCCCCATCCACGGCGGCCAACAACTTGCACAGTGGTCGCGACTCAAGCCATGGAGATTTTGTGCGACGATGGGTCGTGGCGCCGCTACTGGGTAAATACGATAAGAATCGATATCCCTGCAGAACCCAGCCAAGCAACTGTGCGAAGAAACAACGCGAGTTCCGATGATGCACCAGCGAATATTTCACCTTAAGGCCAAGATCATACTCGCCCATGTGCGGATGGCCATACTCTTGTCTTGCGCCGTGCCGCTTGGCGTTTCCCGCGCCGAGGAACAGATTATTGTGGCGAATACTCCAAACCCCTTGGAGTGGGTGGCTTGGTTACTGGGGTGCCGTTACGGTGTAGGAATATCCTACGAAGGGCCGGTTTTTGAGCATCCAGACGACTTGGTGGACATTGCGCGGATGAGTCGTCCCACACTCGATGCTCTGACAAACTGCACTCCTTCTTCGGATATTGCCTCTCGTTACTGCTACTTTCCCGCCCGCTTCACAGTAGATCCGGCTACGGGCGAACCGACGAACATCTTGACGGCGATTCGGGAAATCGTGACCGAATACAATAAAAGCGACAATCCAGGTCGGTTTACCGTTATTGAAACGGTGGCGGGTCCTTGCATTGTTGGTACTTCGGTAAAGAGTCGAACCGGTGAGTGGAAAGAGGTGCAACCACTGCTGAGTCAGCCCATAAGCGTTTCGGTCAGCAATGCCACCAACATTAAGGCGCTGGAGGCTGTGCTGAAGGCAGTCCAAGCGCAAACATCTGCGCGGATCGTGCCAACAACACTGCGCACACCGAGGGGGAGTATTACATTTCACGCCGAGGATGAACCCGCGAGGGACGTAATCGCGCGGTTACTGACTCATCCTGAATACGGAGGAACCGGCAATCGCTGGTATCTATTCTATTCAGCATGTCCGCCAGGATATGGCTTCCAGGATATGTCAACAGAAAGGGGTTATGTTCCTGCACCTCTCAACACATGGCCATGGTCGATGGTCGGCAACGTCACGCACCCGGACTACCACGGCGAGAGCGCGGCGCCGGTAGCCTCGCCGGACGATGCCCCGCCCCCCGTAATCCCGCGTCAGTCGAGTGGCCGATGAAGTACTGCCACAGCAAGCCGGGTAAGCCACCAGCCGACATTGATTGGACGGTGACCGCCGAGCGCTGTTCCGAGCTTCATCCCTCGCCCGACAGCGGCAGCCTGACGATCAGCGAGGGCGAATGCCGCGATGTGCAGGTCAGCATCCCGATCCCCGACGACGTCTGCGCACGGAGCGACGTCACGCTGAGGAACTCATCCGACGGATGCGATAAGAATCACAAGGCCTCCGGCAAGTTGTGCATCCTGCCGACGGGGGAGCACAGCGTTCATGAAAGAAACGAGGTAACATGGGCAGGAGACTGGGCCTACTTCTGGGGGTATCTTGAACCTTCAGGAGCAGATTTTGAGGGGCGAGGCGTCCGGGAGCGGCGGCTCTCGGCAAGCGATCCCTGCTACGACAGAAGTATTCCCGGAGACTACAGCTACTTGGCGGATCAATTCCTCAACAAGGGGCAGTGGGTGATCAACGCCGAAAACCGCTATGGCGGTCCCGGATATCATCGGCGGCGGAAGTCTGTTCCCATCTTTGCCGCATCGCGAGGGCTGCGAGGTCAACGGCCGACAACTGATGGAGATACAGTGTGGGGATGGTTCGTGGCAACCGTACAAGACCAACGAAGTGCGAATCCTATTTCGCGGTATGGCGCTCAATTCAACGGTTATTCGAGATGGCGAGTCGTCTCACTAATCCGAACAGAGAGACACCGAGATGATTGCGCGAAACATTTGGCATGCGCTTGCTGTCCTGCTTCTCGCGGGTATTGCCCCCGTGCATGGCTTCGCGGAGTCGATGTCGATTACAGTCAATGGACCCGATGCGTTGCGTGATGTGGCCATCGTCTTGGGTGCCCGACATGGTGTGGCCATCTCATACGAAGGCCCCGAATACTCGTATCCGAGCGATTTGGTCGACCATACACGCCTGACACAGCCTACATCCGATGAACTCGCCCGATGCGCGTTCTCGAATGCCTTCTTCGCGCGGTTTTGCTACTTTTCATCCACCTATGAGGTCGATGCGAAGACCGGCGATCCACCGGATATCACGGAGGCTCTCAGAACAATAATTGCCGATTATAACCGTGGCGAGAACCCCGGAAAATTCGCGGTCATAGAGACGAAGGCGGGGCCGTGCATTATTCCTACGGCTGTACGGGCAATGACCGGAGAGTGGACGCCCACCGAATCGGCGCTGAGCACACGGATAAGTGTGACGTTGTCGAATGCCGACAATGTTGAGGCCATTAATCGTGTTCTGGACGCGGTGAAGGAAGCTGCGGGAGTCGCAATCCTGCCGGGCCTGTTCCTTATGCCGCGTGGCGGGATAACAATGCGCGTGGAAGACAAGCCCGCGCGAGAAGTGTTGGCGGAATTGATGAAAAATCCGCTGTATGCGTCGACGAATGAATGTTGGGAGTGGTTCTTTGCGCCGTGCCCACCTCGATTTGGGTACCGGAACAATGCAGTGGTTAAGGGTGCGCCGGTGGAACTTAGAGATGACTACCCCTGGATGCTCATCGGCAACGTCACGCACCCGGACTACCACGGCGAGAGCGCGGCGCCGGCAGGCTCGCCGGACGATACCCCGCCCCCGTAATCCCGCGTCAGTCGAGTGGCCGATGAAGTACTGCCACATCAAGCCCGGTAAGCCGCCCGCCGACATCGATTGGACGGTGACCGCCGAGCACTGTTCCGAGCTTCATCCCTCGCCCGACAGCGGCAGCCTGACGATCAGCGAGGGCGAATGCCGCGATGTGCAGGTCAGCATCCCGATCCCCGACGACGTCTGCGCACGGAGCGACGCCACGCTGAGGAACTCATCCGACGGATGCGATAAGAATCACAAGGCCGCCGGCAAGTTGTGCATCCTGCCGACGGGGGAGAGAAGCACCTGTATCATGAAGGTTCGTGCCTGGGCAGGCGATCACGCTGACTTTTCGGCCGTTCTGGAGCCAACGTCAGCGAATTTCTCTACGCGACAGGTTCGTGAAGTTCGGTTATCCATTGATGATCCTTGTTTTACGCCCTTTAACCCGGATTATTCACGAAAAAACATGAAATACCGTTAAAATAATATTGGAAAACCTTTGTAACGTGCTATTGTTTAGATTGTTACAAAAACCATAACACAAGGTTTTCCAATGCCTGATACTTGCACAGACTGTTTTCTTTTTCCAGAACTTTTTCACAAGCCTCTTCACGTCAAATTCTCCGACCAGCGCCTCTCCAGTGATGGCGGCCTTTTGCTCCTCAAGGCGCGTGACCGGAAGATGAATCTTTGTCCGCGTTTGGCCGATGCCATCCTGGATCGCCGAGACGCTGCAAAGGTCGAGCACTCGCTGCGCAGCCAACTCCAGCAACGCATCTTTGCTCTGGCCGCAGGCTATGCAGATACCAACCAAGCCGCCGCCCTGGCCAATGACCCGATGTTCAAGCTCGCCTGCGGACGCTCCCTTGACGATTCGGCTCTCGCCAGTCAACCCACGCTCTCGCGCTTTGAAAATACCGCCAGCGCCTCCGATTTATATCGGATGAGTTCTGCGTTCATTGATGCCTTGCTCGCGTTGCTGCAAAAGCGTCACCGCGCTCCGCGGCGAATATGGATGGATGTAGATCCCACCTGCACTCCCACCTACGGCGCACAGCAACTGACCCTCTTCAATGGATACTATGATACGTGGTGCTATCTGCCCTTGGTCTTCACCATTTCATTCGACGCTGATCCTCGCAAATATCCGCTCGTACTGCTCTTGCGCCCAGGCAATGCGGACGCCATGCAGGGTGTTTTGCCCGTTCTTCGCCGCTTGATCCCTCGCCTGAAGACGCTCTGGCGCAAAAGCCATCTCTGGCTGCGCGCGGACAGCGCGTTTGCTCGATCCGACTTGCTCGACTGGCTTGACCAGCAGCGTATCGGCTACGATATAGGAGTCGCCTCCAATGGCGTGTTGGCGCGTGAAATGAAAGAAGCGCTGGAGGTGGTGCGCGAGCTGGCGACACGCGACCAGGAGACGGTCACCTTCTACCTCGACACTTTATATCGCGCGAAGAGGTGGAGCCGCCCACGGCGGGTACTCTGTAAAGTTGAGGTGGTTCATGCTCTTGAGAAGGCGCCACGGGACAATGTTCGCTATCTGGTCACGACGGGTACGAGCAGTCCGAAGCACGGTTTTGGACGGTACTACGGACATTCGGACATGGAGAATAGTATCAAGGAACTTAAGCACGATGCGGCCTTGGGTCGCTTTTTCTTGCTCTCGGGCCAGCGCCAACCAGTTTCGAGCGATTCTTTCGTTGGTTGCGCTGACGCTTGTTCAGGGCTTGGCCTCCTCGTGGAAGGGCGGCGAGCTTCGTTCGCAAATGGATACGCTGCGCACTTGTTTGCTGAAGGTTGCGGTTCGGGTCAAGGAGACGGCCCGGCGAATCGTGATTGAGCTGGCCGAGGATTATCCTTGGAAACATCGCTTTCGGCGCTGCGCCCTGGGACTTGGTGCGGTTCCGATTTAGCCGCAACGACGCTCTGTAAATCCAGCCCTGCTCCCCGGCTCATCCCCGGATGGCCCCGCTATGCCAATGAGCGAAAAAAATCGCGAGAGAAGCCATCTCCGACAGCGCTCTGCAGAGCTTCAACACCGAGAACTCATCAAATCCACGAAATTCACCCTCGCGATCTCGGAATTTATGCGTGTCCCACGGGGCTCATGAATAATCCGGGTTAAGCCTGGTGTGGCAAAGTTTGATGTTCCAAATTTTCTGAATGAAGGGACGTGGACCCGTTGGAAGTGATAATAAATACGAAAGAGACATTTTTGCTGGTGGTGATTTGTTCCCAACGTCAATTCACCGTCGTTCGCCATGCTCGGTGACTGCAGAGCAGGCCATGGAAATTCAATGCGATGATGGCTCATGGCATAGATATCATATAAATCCAATTCGTATTGATTTTCATTCTCCATCGGGTGTGACCCATGCAAATGTTCAGCGCGATAATGCATCGTCAGATGGTGCCCCATATTATCCCAACGGCGATCCTTAGATTAGCAAAATGAATAGAACGTTGATAGGTCCACTGGCGGGGCTTCTTTCCGTCATTTGTGCAGTGTATGTGTCTGCGGAGACTGGCGTTATTACGGTGAATTACCCCAACCCACTCTCTGCGGTTGCTGGTGTGTTGGGAAGTAAGTATGGAGTTGGCATATCGTACGAAGGACCAGAGTATGAATACCCGAACGATCTTGTAGATATTAGTCGGAACGAAATGCCCACCGCCGCATCTCTGGATCGTTGCGAGGCAACGATGGATGTGGTTGCTCGGTTTTGCTACTTTTCGACCAGTTACACGGTGGACAAGATCACGGGAGAGCCGACCAATATAGTTACGGCGCTTCGCGAAATTGTGGAGGCGTACAACAGTGGCGATAACCCGGGCAAGTTTGCGGTGCTGGAGACTCGGGCGGGACCGAGTATTGTTGCGACGGCTGTTAAGGACAGATCCGGTCGCTGGAGAAATGTATCGCCGTTGCTAAGCCGTCCAATAAGTGTTTCGGTGACAAATGGAACCAATCTGGAAGCATGGCGCGCGATGTGCAAAAGCATTCAAGCGCTAACTGCTATTAAGTTCTTTCCAATTACCTTACGACAAAGCCGGGGAGGCATAACGCTTATTGTAACAAATATGCCGGCACGCGATGTTATTGCGACATTGGTGAGCGATCCGATATTTGGTGGAACAAACAATCGGTGGGATTTCTTTTATACGCCTTGTCCGCCTGCATACGGATTGCAAGAACAATCTACAGTTAAGGGATACCCCGTCAACTACCACGACGATTACCCATGGTCCATGGTTGGCAATGTGACACATCCGGACTACCGCGGCGAGAGGGCTTATACCAATGCACCGCTGCCGAATCCTGCGCCATAACCGCACCCGCCGATGTGTGCGCGAAGAACGACGCGGATTTTCCGGTGGCTGCGCAGGCGTGCGGAAACAGTGCAATCTATTCAGGCAAAATCTGTATTCTTCCGACAGGGGAGCACAGCGTGTTCAGTTATAAGCAGGCCCAGTGGTGGGGCGACCACGCCTACTTCTGGGGTTATCTTGAGCCGATGACCGCAGATTTCGCCGGCAGAACAGTGCGCGAGAGACGTTTATCAATAAACGATCCTCGCTACCGTAGTGATAAACCCGGATCTGTCTCGTATAGCGCAAACCGTGATTTTCTCAATAAGAGCACATGGACTATTGTATCTAGGAATAGGTATGGGGCGCCTGATCGAATCGGCGGCGGCAGTCTATTCCCAACTCTCTCGCCGAGAGATGATTGCGGGGTGGTTGCGGAACAAGCCATGGAAATTTTGTGCGATGATCGGTCGTAGCGCCGCTACTGCGTAAATACGATAAGAATCGATATCCCACCATCAGTGACGTACACCGGCAGCATGGCATTTCAGTTTTGTGTAGCGTTGCCACGCATCACGATCCCCGCAGGGGTAACAGAAATTAGAGACGGGGCATTCAACGGGTGTGCCAGCGTAGCTAATTTTTCCATTCCGAGCGGTGTCACTCGCATTTGGCCCGAGACCTTTGCGCTTTGTATCAACGCAACAAACATTACGATTCCACCCGGAGTTACTCGCATAGACGCCAATGTGTTTAACGGCTGCTACAGCCTGACAAGCCTCACTCTTCCATCTGCGCTCACCACGCTTGGCGAATCGGTATTTAGTCAGACCGGGCTGACAAACCTAAGCATCCCAAACGGAGTCACGATCCTTCCGGCCAATGCGTTCTTTGCTTCTTCCAACCTCACCAGCGTCACGCTGCCCGCGAGCATAACGACCATTCGCAATGATGCATTCTACAACTGCGTCAGCCTGACAAGTATTACGCTCCCACCCGGGCTCTCCACCGTTAACAACTTCGCTTTTCGCAATGTGCCGAACCTAATGCGCACCTATTTTACCGGCAATCGCCCCACGGAGTATGCGGGCATTTTTGATGCCACAACGAATGTCACTGTCTATCGCCTTCCGGGCAGTACGGGATGGGGAGCGCTCTACGCCGATCGCCCCGTCGTTACGTGGGACCCGGAGTTTGCCAGCATCACTTCGATGGGTGACACGAATCAACTATCCATCATCTCATCCGGCGTGGACCAGCTTCCCGTGGGTGTCGAAACAACGACGAATCTATTCACCGGACCATGGACTCGCCTGTTCAGCACAAACTTTTCGGGCGCCTTGACCTACAATATCCCGGCAGACCCCAACGCCCCTGAACGTTTCTACCGTATCTTCGGCCCGTAGCAGGATATCGTCCTGGAGCGCCTGCGTTGAAGGCGGCGGGTCTCCACGAATATTTTTTAAAAGTTTGCGTGGTTTTCCAGGCCGGGCCGTTTGACTGGGTATGAAAGAGCTATCGGATCAGGAGTTAACAGGGGTTCTGAGAGAGTGGAAAGCGCCGGGACTGGCTGCGGATTTAGCATCTGGAATTTGGGCGCGAGTGGAGGCGGCGCAACCAAACAATAAAAGCTGGCTTCATGGCGCCTGGGCTTTTCGTATAGCCGTTGTTCTCACGGCGCTGCTCTGGGTGGCGGCGTTGCGAATGCCGGCGCGTACGGCACAGGGGCAGGCGACGGATAGTCTGACGTTGGCTCTGGCACAGGCGGGGGCACCGCGATGAATCCTTCACGTTGGTGGATACTGGGTTTGGTCGCAGTGGCGGCGATTGCTTTTTCCGCAGGCCGGATGAGGGGTCAAACGGAGGCGTCGGTGGATCCGTTGCGCAACCTCACTGCGACAAAATTTGAATGGTTGGAACTCACGTCCGCTCAGGCAGCGGAGATTGATCGGTTGCACCCGGCTTACGAACAGGCGATTGCACATACGAGCGAACAGCAAAACCGGGCACGTTGCCGACTCGTTCACTCGCTGACCGCAGAGGAGTGGGACGGCGCTCTCGCGCTGGAGGCCGTCGAAGCGATGTGTGGGTCGCACAAGGACAACGAGCTCGCTACTCTCGCCTACCTTGAACAGGTCCGAAGGATCCTCACCCCCGAGCAGCGTACGCGCTTGATGGAGCGGGTCGGCGAATGTCTGTGTACAGAGTGCGCAAATGATGAGGGCGCCTGCTGCGCCATTACTCGCGCGGAACACCAAGGCCACTGAAAGCGCTAAAAGACGTATGAAAAATTTGACGACGACTGTCCCGCCCTCCTCGCACTGCATCAAGCTCAAGCCCCCTGGCTCCACAACGCTACTCGCGACGTTCCTCATCACGTGCAGCGCCGGATTCGTTTTTGCGGATTCGCTTTCCGACCTCGTAAATGAAGCGCTGGCCAACAATCAGGGCCTGCGCGCGGCGGAAAAACAGTGGGAGTCGGCAAAACAGCAAATTCGGGCCGAGGGCGGGTTTGCGGATCCAATGGTTGGAGTCACTGCTGAACGCGACAACACGCGCTTCAGCGACTACATGGATATGAGCTACATGGTGAGTCAGCAGCTTCCGGCCTGGGGCGAGCGCAGCTCACGCGTGAATGCGGCGAAGCTACAGGCGGAGGCCGCAGGTTTTCGCTTTCTGGAAACCGGTCGCGCACTTCGCGCCGATACAACCGAAACGGCGTGGGCGCTCTGGTTGGCAGATCGGCGCATCGAAACGATGCAGGAAATGGCACAGCTTGCCTTTGACCTCACGGAAAGTGTTCGCGCACGGTATGAGTCGGGACAGGCGATGTCCGCCGACCTCGTCCGCGCACAAATTGAGCAGATAAAGCTCACAAACGAGATTTCCAATTTGCTCCAAATTCGGGCCGTGGCGCTAACGACACTTAATGCGCAACTGAATGCGGCGCCGGACACGCCGCGCTCCCTCGACGCGCTCGACCGGTTCACGGAAGCTACGCCTTCTCTCGCGGAACTTCTCGCGAAGGCGCAAGAGGTGAATTGCGGGTTGCTCGCGATGGAGCGGGATGCCAAAGCGCAGGAATTGCTCACACGCGCAGCGCGGGCGAATCGTCGGCCCATGGTTGAACTTTTCGTTGAAGGACGACAACTCGAAGGGCGAAGCGGAATCAACGAGATGGATACGGGTGTTGCTCTGAATTTGCCGTGGATTTGGAATGCAAAACACAAGGGCGCGATCGCGTCCGCCGATGCAGAGCGACAGGTCGCAGAAGCAGCGTTCCAAAACGAGGTTCGTCAAATCGAACAACGGGTCAGCGAGCAACGTGCGCAGGCGGAGAACGCACTGCGTACAACTTCGGTTTTACGCGACAACATTGTGCCGCTTGCGCGGCAGGCGGTCGAGCAGACACAGGCGGCTTATACAGCGGGAACGGGTAGCCTGCTCGACAGAATTGAGGCGCAGCGCACGCTGCTGGATGCCGAACTAGACCTGCACACCGCGGTCGCAGATCACGCGCGCGCATTGGCGCGCTTGCATCAACTCGTCGGAACATTCGGCGAGTGGGAAGAGTCCACCGGCGCCCTGCCCCGCACAAAATAATTTGAGGAACCCAGAACTATGAAACGCTCCAAGCTCATTGCCCTATTGTCCGTCGCATTTCTTGCGGGGCTATTTTTACGCGGTTGTTTTGTCTCGAAGCCGGCACAACAGGCCGCGCTCGTTCCGGCCTCGGGCGATGCGGAAGTGGTGTGGACCTGTTCCATGCATCCGCAGATTCGGCAACCGAATCCTGGAAAGTGTCCATTGTGCGGAATGGATTTGATTCCGTTGACCAGCGATGCGGGACAGAAACTTGGTCCGCGCGAAATCTCGATGTCGCCTCGGGCGGAAATGTTGGCGCAAATTGAAACGGCTCCTGTGGAACGGCGTTTTGTGGAATCGGAAATCCGGATGGTCGGTAAAATCGCGTACGACGAAACCCGTGCGCGCGATATTTCCCTCTTAGCTGACGGCGTAATCGAGCGGCTCTTTGTGAATTATGAGGGCGTGCGCGTGAAGGCGGGTGATCACCTCGCCGAAATCTATAGTCCGGAAGTTTTTGCCGCACAAAAAGAACTACTCGCAGCGCAACGCGTCGGAAACACGGATGGCGCGCGCCAAAAATTACGTCTGCTCGGTGTGCTCGATGATGAAATTGAGGCCGTACTGAAGAATGGCGAGGCGCACCGCGCGTTCACCGTCCGCAGCCCGATAGACGGCGTCCTTCTCAGTAAAAGTGGCAACGAAGGGCACTGGCTGAATCGGGGTGACGCGCTGGCAACGATCGCAGACAACTCTGTCGTGTGGACCCTCTTGGATGCGTACGAAAGCGATCTGGGGTTTATCCATTACGGCGAACCGGTTGATTTGTCCATTGAGGCCATTCCCGGCCGCTCATTCACGGGGCGCGTGTCGTTTATTTCTCCGCAGATTGATGACAAGACACGCACGGCAAAAGTTCGTGTGAATGTGGCGAACGAAGACAATGTGCTGAAGCCGGGGATGTTTGTACACGCAACGTTGCGCGCACAGGTGACATCGAGCGGCCAGGAGATTTCGCCAGAGCTTGCGGACAAGTGGATATGCCCAATGCATCCGGAAGTGGTGAAGACCGCGCCGGGTGAATGTGACATTTGTGGAATGCCGTTGGTCGCCACGCGCGAGCTTGGTTACATCTCCCTTGCCGATGCGACGAATGCGCCGCCGCTTGTAATTCCCGCAACTGCGCCGCTGCTGACAGGGCGTCGCGCCGTGGTGTATGTGGCGCATCCCGACAAGCCGGGCGTCTATGAAGGACGCGACATTAAGCTCGGAAAACGCGCGGGCGATTTTTATGTGGTGGAAAGCGGACTGCAAGAAGGCGAGCAGGTCGTTGTTCGCGGCAATATGAAGATAGATAGCTCCGTTCAACTACTCGGCAAACCGAGTATGATGAATCCGCCACCGCCAAAAGCTGCGATTGAGATACCAGACGAGTCTCACGCGGAAGACTTCAATCCCATCCTGCGCGCCTACTTCGACATCGCGTCCGCGCTGGCCGATGACAACCTCGACGCGGCGCACAGCGCAGCCACGACAATGAGCGAAAGCGCGGGAAGCAAGTTCGTCCAAATCACGGCGCTTGCACATGCAGTGGCAACCGCAGGCGACCTAGATGGAGCACGGCAACCATTCGAGGAATTGAGCCGTGCCAGCATCGCCCTCGCAAAAGCCTACGCACCTCATCTGGATACGACGGCATACGTCCTTTTTTGCCCGATGGCTTTCGATGACGCTGGCGCAAACTGGATGCAACCGACAAAGAAAGTCCACAACCCCTATTTCGGCGAGGAGATGCCGGGGTGCGGCAAGGTAATTGAGACCATCGGGGCGGGAGAATAGCAATGTCGAATACGCCTGCCCCCCACGCCCTGCCGCCACCGCGCTCCTTTGTGGAGCGCGTGGTCGGATTCTGCCTGAACAATAAGGTGATCGTCGGGCTGATGACGCTCTTCTTCATCTTCTGGGGCATCATCCACGCGCCATTCGACTGGCAGGTCCCCTTCCTCGAACGAGACCCCGTGCCGGTGGATGCGATTCCCGATATCGGCGAAAATCAACAGATCGTCTTCGCCGAATGGATGGGACGTTCGCCGCAGGACATGGAAGACCAAGTCACCTATCCACTGACCGTCGCACTCTTGGGCGTACCGGAGGTGAAAACGATTCGCAGCTATTCCGAATTCGGCTTCTCGATGATCTTTGTGATCTTCAATGAAAAGGCCGAGTTCTATTGGAGCCGTTCGCGTATCCTCGAAAAACTCAGCAGCCTCCCGCCCGACACCCTTCCCGAAGGTGTTCAACCCGCGCTTGGGCCGGATGCAACGTCCTTGGGACAGGTCTTCTGGTACACGCTTGAAGGGCGCGATCCGAAAGGCAATCCAACCGGCGGATGGGATTTGTCTGAACTCCGCTCAATCCAGGATTACAACGTCCGCTACGCGCTCCAGTCCGCAGAAGGCGTGAGCGAAGTCGCCTCCATCGGCGGCTACGTCAAAGAGTATCAAGTGGACGTGGACCCCGACGCGATGCGGGCACACGATGTCACGCTCCCTGAGATCGTGAATGCGGTTCGGATGTCAAACCTCGATGTCGGCGCAAGTGTCTTCGAAGTTAACAACGTGGAATATACCGTTCGCGGAGTCGGGCTGTTGAAGAGCGTCGCCGATCTCGAACACACCGTGATCAAAGTCACCGACAATGTTCCGATTTACGTGAGGAACGTCGCACACGTCAGCCTCGGCCCTGAACTCCGGCGCGGGGCGCTGGATAAAGAAGGGGCGGAAGTCGTCGGCGGAGTCGTCGTGGCCCGGCACGGCGAAAATCCGCTGGCTGCGATTGGAAACGTGAAGAAGAAGCTCGCAGAGATCAGCGCATCGCTCCCGCGCAAAACCCTCGAGGATGGCACGGTCAGTCAACTCACCATTGTCCCCTTTTATGACCGCAGCGAGCTGATCTACGAAACACTCGGCACGCTCAACGACGCGCTCTATCTGGAAATCCTCGTCACGACCATCGTCGTCCTCGTAATGGTGCGTCACTTTGGAAGCTCAATGCTGATCTCCGGCGTTATGCCGCTGGCCGTGCTCGCCTGTTTCATCGCGATGCGCTACACGAAGGTGGACGCGAATATCGTTTCGCTCTCTGGTATCGCCATCGCCATCGGCACGGTGGTGGATATGGGGATCATTGTCTGTGAAAATATCCTCAAACACCTGGACGAGATGCCGTCTGACGACCGCGCAGACCGACGAAAGACGCTGCCCGTGATTTATCGCGCGACCACGGAAGTCGGTGGTGCGGTAGTTACTGCCATCTCCACAACGGTCATCAGCTTCCTACCCGTCTTCGCGATGCAGGCGGCTGAAGGCAAGTTGTTTCGCCCGCTCGCATTCACCAAGACCTTCGCTTTAATCGCCTCGGTGATCGTGGCGCTTACAATTATCCCACCTGCGGCCCATCTCTTTTTCCGGCACAAGAAAAAGAGCGCAAGGCCGAAAAAAGGTGGAGTCGCCCCTCTCTTGGGCGGTTGCGTTCGTCCTCGTCATTTTGATGTCTATTCACTGGATGCCGCTCGGGCCTGATCGCGGAATCATCCGCAACTTCCTAATCGTTGCGCTCATCCTCGGCGTCACTCTCGGCGCACTGATTTACTATCAACACATCTACGCGCGGTTATTGAAATGGTGCCTCGACCACAAAGCGGCGTTCCTAGCAATCCCCGGCGTAATCGTCCTCCTCGGACTTACCGTCTGGCTCGGCTTTGATCGCACCTTCGGCTGGGTACCTCGCCCGATCCGCACGTGGGGTCCGGTTTCAACCGTCGCGCACGCATTCCCCGGTCTCGGCAAAGAGTTTATGCCGCCACTCGACGAAGGTTCTTACCTGTATATGCCCTCGGCCATGCCCCACGCGTCCATTGGGGAAACCCTCGATATTTTGCAAAAACAGGATATGGCGTTTTACGCGATCCCAGAAGTCGCTTCGGCAGTTGGAAAACTCGGTCGCGCGGAGAGCCCACTCGACCCCGCGCCGGTGCCGATGATCGAAACCGTCATTAACTATCACCCCGAATACGCAACAGATCGCGATGGACGGCGGCTCTCCTTCAAATACAACGCGAAGACAAATGACTTTGTCCGCTCAATGGACGGCACACGGCTCAATGCGCCCGATGGCGAGCCTTATCTCGTACGCGGAATGTTTGTGCGCGATGCACAGGGGCAACTGATTCCAGACTCACGCGGGAAACCCTTCCGTCAGTGGCGGCCCGCCCTCGACCCCAAATTAAACCCCGACCGCGAGGCGTGGGCCGGGATTCAGAAACCAGACGATATTTGGGATGAAATTGTACACGCGGGCGAAATCCCGGGCGCGACTTCCGCGCCGCGCCTACAACCCATCGCCACCCGCGTAGTGATGCTTCAAAGTGGGATGCGCGCGCCGATGGGCCTTAAGCTCCACGGCCCCAATTTAGAAGTCATTGAAAAGGCCGGATTCGCGCTCGAAAAAGTGCTTCGCCACGTGCCGATGATTGAGCCAACCACCGTGATTGCAGACCGCATCGTCGGTAAACCCTATCTGGAAGTCATCCCCGACCGCACCGCCCTCGCCCGCTATGGAATTCGTGTTGAGGACTTCCAAGATGTGCTGGAGGTCGCGATTGGCGGCCAAGCGGTAACACGCACCGTCGAAGGGCGCGAGCGTTACCCCGTCCGCGTGCGCTACGCGCGCGAGCTGCGCGACTCGCCAGAGGCCATTCGCCGTATTTTGGTGCCAGCGATGGACGGTGCTCAGGTCCCACTCGAGCAGCTCGCCGAAATTCATTACGTGCGCGGGCCGGAAATGATCACGAGCGAGGACACCTTCCTCACCGGCTTTGTTATTTTCGATAAGAAACCACAATTCGCGGAAGTGGACGTCGTCCAGCAAGCCGATCAATACATTAAAGAACAGATCGCCTCCGGCGCGTTAGTGCTGCCTGCCGGCGTGAGCTACACCTTTGCGGGGACCTACGAAAACCAAATCCGAGCCGCACAGCGATTAGCGACCGTCATTCCGCTCACACTGATCATCATCTTTTTGATTCTCTATTTTCAGTTCAAGGACTACGCCCTCTCCTTCTTCGTCTTCACCGGCATCTTCATCGCGTGGTCGGGCGGTTTTATCCTGATCTGGTTCTATGCACAGGATTGGTTTTTGAACTTCCATCTATTTGGCATCAACCTGCGCGACCTCTTTCAGGTTCACACCATCAACCTCAGCGTCGCGATCTGGGTTGGATTCCTCGCGCTCTTCGGCGTCGCCACCGACGACGGCGTCATTATGTGTACCTACCTCCGTCAACGCTTCACTGACGCGACGCCGACCTCCGTTGCCGGCATCCGCGCAGCCACGATTGATGCCGGACTGCGGCGGGTCCGTCCCTGTATGATGACTGCGGCCACGACGATCCTCGCCTTGATCCCCGTCCTCACCTCCTCCGGTCGCGGTGCGGACATTATGATTCCCATGGCCATCCCCTCCTTCGGCGGCATGACCATTCAAGTAATGACCACCCTCGTCGCCCCCGTACTCTTTTGTATGCGCGAAGAGCGCCGCCTGCAAAAAGCGCATCGCGCATAGGCAAAGCGCATCGCATGACCGGTAGATCGCCGACAGAAGAGCCGCACAACGACGTGTTTTGAACCGCAGAATATGCGAAGGGTGCGAAAAAAATGTGCCATTACAACTATTGTTGATGCAGGGATGAAGCGGGGCCTGTCGGCCGTTAGAGGAAATTGACAAATGGTACTACATGCAGTATCAATACTCTGTGAACGAAATCAGAGCAGTCATGGATACAAACGTTCCATATGCGGGTCTCTACTCGTCAAACGGTGCATCGCACAGGGTGTTGCGAATGATCGAAACCGGTAGGGTTGTTCCTATGCTTTCTACGTCACTACTTTACGAATATGAAGAGATACTGAAACGACATCACCAGACCTTGGGACTGAATACAAAAAATATTGAAGACGTGTTGAATGGACTCTGTGAACAAGGTGAAGCCGTAATCATCCATTTTTTGTGGAGACCACAACTACGCGACCCCAAAGATGACCACGTTTTGGAGCTCGCTATTGCGGCAAATCACGTACCGATCATAACGCACAACAAAAGGGACTTCATGGCGGCGAGCAAATTTGACATTCGTGTTGTTTCACCTGCGGAATTTTTAAAGGAGATACGATGAGTGCACTCAATCTTCGACTACCGAACTCAATACACCGTCATATCCGAAAAATTTCGGCACAAGACGGGGTCTCCATAAACCAGTTTATTGCAACCGCCGTCTCTGAGAAGATATCAGCGCTCACGACAGCAGAATTGATTGAATCACGGGCTAGCCGGGCAAAGAAGGGAGCTTTTCGCAAAGTTCTTGATCAGGTTCCTGATCGACCTCCAATTGAGGGCGACAGCGAATAATTCAGCGGCTCAAGATAGTGCCTCAAAAGCTCTGCAAAAAAATGGCGTGACCGCCGGGCGCACCGCAGGGGCTGTAGGCCACACACCCGCCATCTACAGGAAAGTTGCGCACGGGCCCAAAATTTCGCCTTTAAACAATCCCGATTAACCGCATTTCCAACCCTTGGAACTCGGTTTGCGACACATTTCCAACCCTTGGAAGTGGTTTGGTCTTAACCAGAAAAGGCGGGACGTAGGGCGTGATGAATTTGAACCACGGATGGACACGGATGGGCACGGATTTTGATTTCTGAAGGTCGGGCGCGTTGAATTTAGGTGGAAAGAATTTTTCACCACGGAAATACGCAGAAGGGTGCGGAAAACAAACTGTTGTCTGGATCACGATTTCACTGTGGTGGGTAGGGCGTGACCGCCGGGCGCGCCGCAGGGGTTGTGGGGTTTACAACCGAAGGCAGATAACAACCCGATTCGGAACAAAAAGGCTAATCGTGAACGTGCAGGCCAGCCCTACCACAAACGACGAACTGTAAGCGCTTAGTTTGATGAATTTGAACCACGAATGGACACGAATAGACACGAATTGCAATTTCTGAAGGGCGAGCGTTACGAATGTCGATGAAAGGATTTTTAACCACGGAAAGACGCGGAAGAACGCGGAAGGCATGTTTCTTCTGTAGCCGCGTCCGCCGTCGCCGGAGGCTATGGCGTGACAGGGGCGCTGACCGCGGAGGCGGATTGTGTGGATAACAACCGAAGGGGGAAAACAGCCCGATTCGGAACGACGAGGTTATGCGTGAACATTCCGGCCGGCTCGGCGATCCGGCCCTACCCAAAACGACAAATCGTTGGGATGAAAATTTAACCACAAAAGGCACAAAACGCACAAAACGCAAATCGTAGGGCGTGATGAATTTGAACCACGGATGGACACGGATGGGCACGGATTGGGTATGGGGAGGAACCACAAAAGATACAAAATGCGGAAGTAGGGCGTGAAAATTTCACGCCAGAAAAGGGCGTGATGAATTCACGCCACTGTGGTTCACGATTTTGCTGTGTCGGGCAGGGCCGAGTGCGCGGAATGTCGATGAAAGGATTTTTAACCACAGAAAGACGCGGAAGAACGCGGAAGGCATGTTTCTTCTGTAGCCGCGTCCGCCGTCGCCGGAGGCTATGGCGTGACAGGGGCGCTGACCGCGGAGGGCGAGGTTCAGAGTTTGCGTTTTTTTGTTAACGGTGGGAAGGATGCGGAAAGCAAACTGTTGTGTTGTTCACGATTTCACCGTGTCTGGTAGGGCGTGACCGCCGGGCGCGCCGCAGGGGTTGTGGGGTTTACAACCGAAGGCAGATAACAACCCGATTCGGAACAAAAAGGCTAATCGTGAACGTACAGGCCAGCCCTACCACAAACGACGAACTGTAAGCGCTTAGTTTGATGAATTTGAACCACGGATGGACACGGATGGACACGAATTCAGATTTCTGAAGGTCGGGCGTTACGAATGTCGGTGAAAAGATTTTTAACCACGGAAACACGCGGAAGATCACGGAGAGCAAATTGCTGTGTGATTCACGACTTCACTGTATTTGGTAGGGCGTGACCGCCGGGCGCGCCGCGGGGGTTGTGGGGCTGACAACCGAAAGGGAAAAACAACCCGACTCGGAACAGCGAGGCTAATCGTGAACATTCCGGCCGGCTCGCCGATCCGGCCCTACCCAAAACGGCAAACTGTTGTGTTGTTCACGATTTCACCGTGTCTGGTAGGGCGTGACCGCCGGGCGCGCCGAACGTGGATGAAAAGATTTTAACCACGGAAATGCGCGGAAGCACGCGGAAAGGGGATTTATCATGTTGCTCACGATTTCACTGTGGTTGGTAGGGCGTGACCGCTGGGCGCGCCGCAGGAGCTCTATGGTCAACAACCGAAGGTCGAAAATAACCCGACATGGAACAGCGAGGCTAATCGTGAACATTCCGGCCGGCTCGGTTTACCCGCCTCTGGAGGGCGATCCGGCCCTACCACAAACGACGAACTGTAAGCGCTTAGTTTGATGAATTTGAACCACGAATGGACACGAATTGTGATTTCTGAAGGGCGAGCGTTACGAATGTCGGTGAAAAGATTTTTAACCACGGAAACACGCGGAAGGGATGTTTCTTCTGTAGCCGCGGGCGTTGACCGCGGAGGGCGGGTTGTGGGGCTGACAACCGAAGGGAAAAACAACCCGATTCGGAACGACGAGGTTATGCGTGAACGTGCCCCGAGTAGCCGAAAGTGAGGACTGACCCCCGAACTCGAACTATTCTGTCATGCAGTTACTGCGCTGGTTTGGAGGCCGCGCCCTCTTGGGCGCTGTCAGCTTTACCAGTAGGCACTTCCTTAACAGGATATTGACGGAACGTCTCACCAATTGCTTGTTGAGCATAGTCCATCTGCTGGCGAACTGCGGGAGAAAGCAGAATGCGGGATTCTCGTTGTAGAGAATTGGAAAAGGCCAAGAGCGTGAATTCAATTCCTGATACTGCTTCTGCTATCTTGCCTTGGTAGACCTGATTGCGCAGGATTGTATTTACGCCCGTTTGTATGCAGAGCGCATCAACAGATGCTCGCATATAACCAATCTTCCACCCAAGAAACAGCGTTACTGAAGCGAGCGCGAGTAAGGCTACCAGATAGCGGAAGCGAGTCATCGTCGTCCAGATGAGATTCATTAGTGTCCACCCCCGCGCCCGGACACTGCTCGCTACTTGCGGGCGGCACATACGAGTCTCCAGGGCAAGAACAAGTACCGCAAGTGTAGCAGCTCCTAACCTCTTTCTCCCTTTCGTCGTCGATAGTGAAGCTGAAGCATAAGAACTTGCATTTTTTTGTACCCTTTTCCACCAAAGCATAACGACAGACGCGGATGTTGTAATGATGGTTAGGAGGCCCGCTCCCGCGTTCCTGCCATGTCGCAACACCACTCCACACAGTCGGATCGCACAGCAAGCCCAAGTAGTCGATGCGGGCAACCGGGTAATTGCGAACGAAGTCATATCCATCCAAGGAATACGCATCTGTGAAATACTGCCAAGCTAGGTCCCGACTCAACCATCTTCCGATCTGTGGGCTGTAATATCTGTAGCCGTAATAATACACCCCCACCCCCGCATCCCAATACTTGGAGCTAAACCGAAAGGGGTTGATGCCGGCTAAGTCGCCGGACAGAGCAACGATATTGCCGAACGGGTCGTATTCGTAGTGGGCGGCGAGGGTGCCGTTGGTGTTCAGGACGTCCGTGATGTTTCCGTTGGCGTCGCTGGCGTAATAGAGTGGATGCGGGATGTTTTCCTGGCGGACTCGTGCGAGTAACCCGCCCACCCCGCCCGCGCCTTGCAGGGTTCCGGAGAGGTCGAGGCCCCAGACGTAGTAGTTCGGCTTAGACTCGTCGCTCCGCGTTTCACGAACCATGTTCCAGCCGTCGTATGTGAATGCTATGGTCACAACATTGCTCCACTCCATGCCGGTCCAGGTCTCGACCTCCTTCTCCACGCGCCGACTCATATAGTCATACGCGAAGCGCAACCGAACCGATCCCTGATTCGGCAGCACCCGTCTCCCCATGAAATCGTAGGTGTTAACTACCACAGTCCGCCGTTGGTCGCAAGCGCGATGGATCCTTCTCTGCATAAGCGTAAATGTACAATGTCTAGACTTGACCCCAACTACTTCAATGTAGACTTGACCCCAACTACTTCACTGGGCAATGGTGTTGCCATAGGGGTCGTATTCGTAGTGGGCGGCGAGGGTGCCGGTGGTGTTCAGGACGTCCGTGATGTTGCCGTTGGCGTCGCTGGCGTAATAGAGTGGATGCGGGATGTTTTCCTGCCACCCGTCGTATGCCACCCACCATTCTGTTGTCCCTATTCCCTTCACAACCCGTCTCCCCACGAAATCGTAGGTGTTAAGTACCACAGATGTTGCGTTGGCCGCAAGCGCGATTGGTCGGTCGCAAGCGGAAATGTACAATGTCTAGACTTGACCCCAACTACCTTCTAGACTTGACCCCAACTACCTATGTTATCTGACCCGTTTTCCCCTTTTCCCTGTTAGTTTACCAGTTTGGGATATTATTGCCCTGTTCTTTCTACAACGATAGGAACACATAACAAATAGCAGGAGACCTACGATTCCCGTGATAATGCTGAATGATTTGACCCGACCTGTCGCCTCCGATGTATACGAAAACCACTCTTCATTTGAACGAAATCCTTGCTCATGTACGGATATAAAGGCAGGAACAACAGATAACAGGAAAACGATTGGCGCAATAACAACGACGAGTAGAAGACCGCATACCATAGCGATCTTAGACCGTCTATTGCCGTAATCACTGCTTTTGTTAAGACCGCTCATTTTCAGAATGTCGCCAAAGTGATACAGCCATGTTCAACGGTGCTTCCAATTTCATGTTCTTGACCGAACCAAGTATAGGACCCTTGCATTCCAGCACTGCCGCAAAGCTGCAATTCGATCTTCGTGGCACTACCATCGAAACAATACTGGCCTGAAAGACGTAAATCACCCTGAGCTGTTGCTGTCACAGAAGAAGCAAAGTGATTAAATAAAGATACAGAAAATGACGAACTTGCACTAAGACCAGCACCTCCAGAAATATTAACACATGGCGGAGGCTCTCCGCAGGATGGACTCTCGGATTTTGCTGTTGCAGTAACTGTTACAGATGGCCCTTTATACGAGAAATCAAAAGTATAAACGGAGATACCAAGCCCAAGCCCTGCGTAACCCTTTAACTGTGAGCTCTAATTTAATATCTCCGTTTTTCACCATTTTCCCATCATCGGAACAACAATCTTTCATCTGGGTGTCGGTATCCACGTCAATACCTCCACCTAATCCACTAAGATAGACCGCGTAACTAACATGGTCCTGTAAAAGACCTAGGGGATCAATCGTATTGGCAGGCGTATTTTGGGCGAGCACATACAAATTCAACCCACCTCGCTCTTCAATAGGATCGCGGTTTATCCATCTGGCCATCTCCGGGGAGTAAAACCTATAGCCGTAATAATACACCCCCACCTCCTCATCCCAATACTTCGAGCTAAACCGAAAGGGGTTGATGCCGGCTAAGTCGCCGGACAGAGCAACGATATTGCCGAACGGGTCGTATTCGTAGTGGGCGGCGAGGGTGCCGTTGGTGTTCAGGACGTCCGTGATGTTTCCGTTGGCGTCGCTGGCGTAATAGAGTGGATGCGGGATGTTTTCCTGGCGGACTCGTGCGAGTAACCCGCCCACCCCGCCTGCGCCTTGCGGGGTTCCGGAGAGGTCGAGACCCCAGACGTAGTAGTTCGGCTTGGACTCGTCGCTCCGCGTTTCACGAACCATGTTCCACCCGTCGTATGTGAATGCTATGGTCACAACATTGCTCCACTCCATGCCGGTCCAGGTCTCGACCTCCTTCCCCACGCGCCGACTCATATAGTCATACGCGAAGCGCAACCGAACCGATCCCTGATTCGTCACAACGGGAAGCGCCGCGACCAACCGGTTCTCGGCATCCCAGACGTATCCCCATTTCCCGTCGTACGTCATATTCCCATCCGAATCATACACCGGTTGGATCGCGGCTGGCAAAATGTTTGTGTACTGGTTCAACTCGTTTGCGGCATAGGTTCCGCCCGATTGCCGCGATTCATCCCATGATAAATCGCGTCGTGATACTCAACTCGAAGTTTGCGTGGCATGACAAGAGGTTGTGATATCAGACGCCAATCTATCAATACTGAGTATCGACCTCTTTTTACCCTTTTCACATTATTTCACCTCCCGGACATCAACTTCAATAACGACTCTATCGTATAGACCCAGCGCGTACACATGATCTATAAGCGAGTTGAGGTCTTGCGAAAGACGAACGCTCCCGGCAAGGATATAATCCCACAAAGGGTACACCCCTCCCATCTTGAATGCCTGCTTTAGTTCGATGTCTTTAGGATATTCCAGCTTCTCCAAGATCAACATAGTGTATTCTTTATTGTCCTCTATAAAGTCAATAAGGCGGTCTATCGGTGCCTCCGCCCCACGCAAATCACTGATCGGAGCCTCCCCCTGATGCATTGGCGTGCCACGGAGAGACACGTTAAGACGCACAACGTCTTCCAAGCCCATTCTATAAATAATCTCAACGAGTATCCGGTAATCAACGGAGCGATCAACTTCACCCCATAACGAGTAGCGATAATGCTTTTCCTTGCGAAAGGCATTCGCTATTCGAGAAGCGCCTGAGTATTCGTTCCTTTCAAGTATAAGATGTTCATACGTCGCGCTTGACTCAATGTAGGCTCTGAATTGATCTACATCATTCGAATGATCGCATCCAAGCATAAATATGAGAGCGAGTGTCGATATAATGAAGCTGATTCCCGCAAAGAGTCGCTGGTGGCACGCTAGTCTGAACATGTCACATCCTCGAAGTCTGAGGGACTCCCAAAACCAGCAGCGCAAATAGCCGCACACTTTGCAGCACAACCAAGATATGACATGGCACCCGTTCCACTGGCATCAGCGGACGTACGGTCGTAAGGACGTCCAATGTTATGGGTAGTTGCACTGCCATATTGAGGAGGCCCCCAATAGTCCCTCGTTGACACGATAGGATTACCGGTTGTACAGGGACCTGTGCAGGTCGTTGTTTCCCTGTATTTCGTACACGTTACAGTGCGCCTTCTTTCGACCTGTCGCTTCATGCAAACGCACTTGCATGTATAATGGGTTGGTCTCTCAACAGTTATAAACCCACCTGACGACACAATTATAGTCACGAGTTCTGTATACTGGCGGTAGTCAGCCACAGCATATTGACCCAGCACATGGCGCGAAGTTGTTTGACGAAGTCTCTTAGTCCGCAATCGAGTTGTTTGCGTGCTACATGATGCGCTTAATCCTAATGGGTCGATCTCATTACATGGTGAATTATCGATAAATCCATAAAGATTCTCGCCCCCCTCTTCCTCGATGGGATCTCTATTAGGCCACCTTCCTAGTTCGGGGTTGTAGTATCTGTAGCCGTATTGGCGTATCTGTCCATTAACCAGTTGGTTGGTCAGCCGGCCCGCGCCATCATAGGCGTATTCGTTGGTTTCGACATCTGAGCCAGAGGAGAGCAAACGGTTTGCCGGCCCGTAAACATAGTCGGTCGGGGCAGAGCCCGCCCCGCCGAGATTTAAGCGATTCCCTACGGGATCGCATTGGAATTCCTGAGAGCTTCCGTCCGGGTATATCGCCGAAGTCAGCCAATCCCGGTTATCGTAGCCATACCTGTTGGTCCCCTCCAGCGTAATCATGTTGGTGCGGTTGCCGCCGAGGTCGTAGGCATACACAAACGAGGCGATGGTTGTCGCAGCGGATGCGTGAATGAGCGAAAGGAGTTGGTTGGCTTCATCGTAAACGTAGGCAGCGGTGGTTCCGTTGGGCCAGACGGCGTTGGTTCGACGGCCGAGCGCATCGTATTGAAATGCGGTGGTCCGACCATTGCCGATCAATGTCACAAGGCGATCTCGCGGGTCGTACTGGTAGGAAACCTGAACCCAGATGCCTACTTTGCCAATTGTCAAGGGCTGCTCCTGCTCATCCTCTGCTCATCCTGGGGTTTTTCAGCAGAACCGAATGTCTAGACCTGACCACAACTATTTCCAACTAGCCTCAATTACTCTTTTTGTTTTTGAGCCTTTGTATATAGTGCTTGCGAAATGTTCTCCAATTCAGTGTTGCGAAATTTTCCGTAGCTATAAGCTTTTGAAAATTTGCTTAGCTCGATATCCACGATGCTATTCACGCCATCATAATCACCATCTAATAAGCGCTCCCTGATCTCAAGCGCTAAACCAGCTCGCCATATCGTGCGAACATTTTCTTCGCGTGAGAGGCTTGACGAGTAATTTTGGATATCGGCAATCAGTTGAAGTAATTCCTTCTCAGAGAGACGCCCCGCGAGCTGGGAGCTCTCGATTAATATGCTTTGGACTTCCACAGGAACATCCCCCAAGACATAATAGCATGTCGTCGTGCCTTACAATCGAACAGCACCCAGCCGACGACGCCACACATCGAGAGCACAATAAGGATTCTTGCCAACAACCTCCATCGGTATAGATTCATTTGCTTCCCTTTACGCTTGTACATGTAGCCAGCAGAATCATGCATAGACACCCATTTATATCGGCATAATTACAAATTATTCAATTTATTACACAGGTCACATGCCTTTTGGGCGGCCTCTGCAATTTGGTCACAATTTATTGGAGGCGGGGGATTCGTTGGACAGGCCTCGTGGTCTAACTCTGCCATCCTACAGTTTTTTTAACGCCGCCTCAAGACGGGCACACTCTATGCATGCCGCTATCTTGGCTGGGTCCTGTGGTGTTAAGTCGACATTCGGAACAGGGGGATCCTTTAGCGGCGGCTTTTTAGGGAGCGGCAACTTGGGAATTTTAATACGTGATGCAAGTCCAAATGGATCAACCTTGTCTACAGGGTTATTCCTGGCATATGTAAACAGATTGGGACCATCACGGAACCAGAGAGGATCTCCAGAAATGAATCGACCAGTTCTGGGGTCATATATCCTGTAGCGGTAATAGTACCAGCCAAAACTATCCCCGAGGGCATAGCGCCCCGTATATGCCACACGGTTGAGCAGCATCTCGCCCGATTCGCTCCGAATTCTACCGAACGCTCTATAAGTGTAGCTTTTGACTTGTGCGGTTGCGTCATCGGTCATCGCCACAATCGATCCGAGCGCGTCGGCGTGATAGACGTGGCGTTGGCGGGACTGCCCGGCAATGAAGCCAATCCGCTCGATGGGTTGGTCTATCCCGGGTCCATTCACGTAGGCATGGACGAGTTCGTTGCTGGCGTTTCCGCCATCGGCGGATCCGCCTCCGGCGGACACGTCGAACACGACATTCGGGCCGTCGTACACGAAACGAGTCTCCAAGCAGTCGTTTAGCGGCTGCCGAGTGTAGCCGCTGGCGTGAGCATCAGTATACTCAACCCGCCACTCTGTTGTCCCTGTCACGTTCATCATATTAACACATACAAATTTACATCACTCACCCTCGCGATCCCGGAATTTATGCGTGTCCCAGGGGGTTCATGAATAATCCGGGTTAGTCCTCGGTATTGACATCTTTTAGCCTTCCCGTGCGCAGCACTTTCGGGCGTAGGCTGGCGCACCTAACCACTCCATCTTTTTATCTACGCTCACCTAGTTTAATCGTGCGCTACTTATCTGATCGCTTCCCAAGACGCGTCCCGTTTTTCGTACGTACCCAACAAGAGCCAGTCTTCATCGTGGCAGAAAAGATAAAGGTATCTACTCACGTCATTGACCACTTCAACATCCACGGCAAACAATTTAGCGCACATTCTTGATGCTTCAGCCATAGCGGAGCTAAACCATGCCTCCCTCCGCCCTTCGTCGGTCACAGCGTATACGCTGAACTCCCCGTATTTACCCTCAGGCTGCAATCCCGGCAGTTTATCTTCGGCCATCCATTCGTAGACAATTCTTGTCAATGAGGTTAGTTCGCTTTCAGCAACAGGCATCGGCTGTGATTTATCAGATATCCCCTCTTGCGAATCGGGCGCGGCGCTCCTCGATGCCTGTGGACAGAAGAGTACACAGAATGCAAAACCGATAAGATAAACTATTCTTTTATGCACTTAGAAACTCCATGAACACTTCAAACATGAGCCTTCATAACCCTTGTCGCCCCATAGAATGCCAGGGCAACACGGACCTATACAACAGGCATCAAGCGTATCTTGTACGGATTTTGGCAACTGATTCTTGATAGCAGAGGGAATGTCTTTCTTTGTGTAGCAGGTTGGCGGCCTTCCACCGCCCTCGTTATCGCTAAGCATCCCAAGAGGATCAACCATGCCCAACGGATCATTATCGCAATAACTATACTGGTTTGGCCCATCTACAAATCCCAGTGGATCCAGCGAAATGAAACGCCCTGTCCCACCATCCATCACTCGATTCCGATAGTAGTACAGGCCCAAGTAATCGCCCATCATTTCACGAGCCGTGAAGCCGATACGATTGACGATCAAGCCCTGGCTCTCTGTTCGTATTTTGCCAAACGCCTCATAGGCGTATGTTTTAACCGTTGCTCCCGATTCGTCCGTCATACTTGCAATCGAGCCAAGCGCGTCGGCGTGGTAAACCAAGCGTGTTCGCTCCGCGCCGTTTATGAATGCAATCCGCTCAATGGGTTGGTCTATCCCGAGTCCATTCACGTAGGCATGGACAGCCTCGTTGCTCCCGTTTAGATCGAGCACGACGTTCGGCCCGTCATAGACAAACCGGGTTTCCAAGCAGTCGTTCAGACTCTGGCTCGTGCGATTGCCATCCCCATCAAAGTCGTATCGGAACACTCGGCCATCCATATCCGCTAATTCCGTCATCTGTCCACGAAAGTTGTATTCATATTGGCGTATCTGTCCATTAACCAGTTGGTTGGTCAGCCGACCCGCGCCATCATAGACGTATTCGTTGGTTTCGACGGCTGAGGCAGAGGAGAGCAAACGGTTTGCCGGCCCGTAAACATAGTCGGTCGGCGCGGAACCCGCCCCGCCGAGATTGATGCGATTCCCTACGGGATCGTATTGGAATTCCTGCACATGGCCGTCGGGATATTCCGCGCACGTCAGCCAGTTGCGGTTGTCATACCCGTAGCTGTTGCTCCCCTCCAACGTAATCATGTTGGTGCGGTTGCCGCCGAGGTCGTAGGCATACACAAAAGAGGCGATGGTTGTCGCAGCGGACACGTGAATGAGCGAAAGAAGCTGATTGGCTTCATCGTAGGCGTAAGCGGCGGTGGTTCCGTTGGGCCAGACGGCGTTGGTTCGACGGCCGAGCGCATCGTATTGAAATGCGGTGACCCGACCATTGCCAATCAATGTCACGAGGCGATCTCGCGGGTCGTACTGGTAGCAAACCGGAACCACGGAAGTCGCGGGACTACACCGAAACAGGAAGGCGAGATAAACGGGATTTAGGAAATGCAGCATACTTATCCTGACGATCCTGTGATCTTTGTCCTCCAAATCACACTTAGGCAAATGTCGCGATGGAACCCATATGCCTACTTTGTCAATTGTCAAGGGCTGGCCCTGCTCATTAGTTGTGGGGGACCACTTCAGACCCCGCTTACCTCTCTAAGCACGGGGTGCCTTCGCCACACCATGCATAGCCATTCGTTGAGCCTGGACGCAATGCAAAATACCATGCCTTCGACCACGCAGCATGTGCAGAGTCATCCACATAAACACGAAGTCCCATATCCCAAACCACATCCCAGTTACCAACCCGAAGTTCTTCCGGGAACCAACGCTCACGCAATGCCCATCGGGGATTCTTTGCAACGACTTCATCCATCGATAACAAGCGTAGACTCGATCGCCACACATGCTCAACCTCATTGTTGAAGGTAAACGAGACAATCATTGTATTATAGTCGCTATTCCATTTCGTTCGTATTTCCCGGGCGGATGGCGGAAGAATCATTTCCAATCTACTGTTTTCGATGGCTTGATGAAAGTACTGAGTTTCGTGCAGATAATCGTGAATGAATCTAAAATCCGTGATATTACGCACATTATCAAACGTACATCGCGAGAGAGAATACGCCAGAAGACAGATCGGAGTAACGATAACTAGCGAAATGAACCACCGCCATGCTTTATTCCCTGCGCTCATAGCCTGAATATCTTTGTAGCGAATGAGTTTATTTAGCATAGCCCTTTTCTTCACAGCACTTGACACAAGATTGTTTTGAGCACTTTCCACAATCTCTTCCATCCGCATTAGCTTTTTGATCACTTGCGGTATCAGGGTCGTTAGGATTTTTTCCCCGCTCTTTTGCGTTTCCTAATGACTCAGCAAATTCAGCACCACATACCTTTGTTATTTGACATGAGGTCACGCAATGATACCACTTGTCGCGCCCTGCTTTTTCACCATGCCGCTTGTCTTCATATTTCATTTGCAGGAAACGAGCTGCACCGATTCCAGCGCAAATAGCAGGCGATAAATCAACGGCGTGACCACCTGTATCAGCAAGCAGACCCATCGGATCATTCATCATGAGTGGGCCGTTGACAACGTACAGATACTTATTCGCACCATCCACAAACCTCAGTGGGTCAAACGAGGTAAAGCGCCCCGTTCGAGACGACATCACACGATAACGGTAATACATCAGGTCTCTCGAGTCACCAATCGCCTCGCGGGCAGTGAAGGTGTAGCGGTTGACATGCAGTGCTTGCATCTCCGCACGAATAGATCCGAAGGCTTCGTAGGTGTAGGTCTTTACCGTTGTTCCCGCGTCATCTGTCATCGCCACAATCGATCCGAGCGCGTCGGCGTGATAGACGTGGCGTTGGCGGGGCTGCCCGGCAATGAAGCCAATCCGCTCGATGGGTTGGTCTATCCCGAGTCCATTCACGTAGGCATGGACGAGTTCGTTGCTGCCGTTTCCGCCATCGGCGGATCCGCCTCCGGCGGACAGGTCGAGAATGACGTCCGGTCCGTCATAGACAAACCGGGTTTCCAGGCAGTCGTTGAGGCTTTGGCTGATCCGGTTGCCATCGCCGTCGAAGTCATAGGTGAATATCCGCTCGTCTTTGTCATGCAGCACGGTCATTTGACCCCGGTAATTGTAGGCGAACCGCCGGGGTTGTCCATTCACGACGTGATTTGTCAATCGCCCTGCCCCGTCATAGGCATATTCGTTGACTTCAACCGCAGACGCAGAGGACAAGAGGCGGTTGGCCGAGCCATAGGAATAGGCGGTCAAAACAGAGCTGGTTCCATGGATTTCCAGCAGGTTTGTCCGATTGCCAACGGGGTCGTATCGGAATTCCTGCGAGCTTCCGTCCGGGTAAATTGCCGAGGTCAGCCAATCCCGGTTGTCATACCCGTAGCTGTTGGTTCCTTCCAGGGTAATCATATTGGTACGGTTGCCGCCGAGGTCGTAGGCATACACAAACGAGGCGATGGTTGTCGCAGCGGACGCGTGAATGAGCGAAAGAAGTTGGTTGGCTTCATCGTAGGCGTAAGCGGCGGTGGTTCCGTTGGGCCAGACGGCGTTGGTTCGGCGGCCCAGCGCATCGTATTGAAATGCGGTGGTCCGGCCATTGCCGGTCAACGTCATGAGTCGGTTTCGCGGGTCGTACTGGTAGGAAACCTGAACCATCCCGCTCGAAGCGGGACTGGCTCCGGTCACTAGCAGATTCGTCCGGTTGCCGACGGCGTCGTAGCCATAATCGAGCGCATAGCCGGTGGGGTCGGTCTTGGTGAGCAGGCGGTTGTTAAGGTCATAGGTGTATGTGGTCGTTTCGGTGGTATTGCCATTGATGCGGGTGTGCATAGCCGTCCGCCGACCGCCGAGGTCGTATTCATATTCGTAGCGCAACGCACCGCTGCCCATGGCCACAATACGATCCATAGCGTCGTATTCCCATGTCGTTTCGATTCCGGCTCCATCCACACGGTTGGTCAAATTACCTTCGGCGTCATAGGCATAGGTCGTGACGTCGCCCGCCGCATTGATTTCGGCAGCGACGCGATCAAGCGCGTCATAGTTCCACGTATGCAGATTTCCGTTGGCATCAGTCTGGGTCGCTTTGCGTCCCACGGAATCATAGGTCCAACTGGTCGTGGCCGCTTCCGCAGTACCGGCGGCAATCGTCTCGTTGGTTCGTTTGTCACTGTGGTCATAGGCATATTCGATCATCTTTCCGTCAGGCGCGGTAACGCGCGCGAGTGTTGACACGGAGACGCCGCACCCGCAACCCGGTATCCGGCCATATTCATGTTCCGTCACACGCCCGAGTGGATCTGTGACTGTTTTTACCCGATTGTAGCCATCGTATGTGGAGGTCGTGGCGTGGCCCAGTTCGTTGACGATGTTTGTGCGGTTGCCGAAGACGTCGTACTGGTACGACAGGGCCGTGCCGTCGGCGTTGGTCTGCGCAAGCAGATTCCCGCGCCAGTCAAAGACAAAATGCGCGATATTGCTTCGTGCGTCAGCAAGACTGGTCAACAAGCCGGAGGAATCCCACGTGTAAGTTTGCGTGGCCCCCATCGGATCGGTGCGCGACTTGAGATCACCAAGCAGGCCGCCCGCCTCGTTTGTGCCGTAGTACGTGAAGACCTCCACGCCTCCGTTTCGCCAGCGGTTGGTCAGCGTCTGGCCGAATTGGTTATACGACCACTCTTCGAAACTGCCGTCGGGATAGTCTGTCCGAGTCACCAAATTATTCTCGTCGCGCGTGTATGTTGTTGAACGTCCCAATTTGTCAATTCGGTTGGTGAGGAATCCGGCTGCGTTATAGCTCTTATATGTCGTTTGCCCCAATGCATCGGTTTCCGCGAGTATCGCCCGGCAAAGTCGCGCACAAAGGTTGTTGTATTACTTTCGGCATCGGTAATTGAACCGATGTATCCGGTTCCGCCTTGATCTCTCGTGTAAAACGTGGGGCGGCCTTCTGCGTCTCTCTTTTCGATCAGGAGGCCGTTGGTATATCTCCGGGTTATCTCTGCGCCATCGCCCTGAAGAATCAGTGGATACTGCCCCGATCCCTCCGGAAACGTGACGACCAACTCATCCGTAACAAGATTGCGCTCCTCCTTTACGACGCCGGTGACCAGATAGGGACCTCCGCCAAAGTCAAAAATGAAATCGTAGTTGTAAACCAGCTTGATGCGCGACCCCGGTCCGGGATGTTTCGGATCGCTTGCCGTTGAAACCAGCGCGCGCCCATTGGTCTCACTCTGAGCGCCCACATACGTGTACTCGGCACGAGCGCCGTCCGGATAATCTACAGCGCTCAATACAACGTTTGTTGTCCCGTTGACCCATGGCTGATAATCGTACCGAACCTCGCGTCCATCACTGCTGCGCAGTCCCGTAATCACGCGCACATCGTTCGTGATGCCATAGTCAATTGCAAGCCACCGGCCAAAATCATTCTCAATTTTCTCGAGCTTGCCTTCTGCGCTATAGGTTAATTGCCACGCCAGTCCCTGTCCGTTACGAACCCGAACCAGGCGGTAGCGTGGCGACACAGTCCGTTCAAAGTCATACTCCCACCCATCTGGGGTGACCAGTGTCTGGCCAACTACTGCGCCGCTCCATTTGTATAATCTATCGCCGTGGAAAGTCGGTGGCGCCCGCTGAAGGCCGTTGGTGTCAGTGGCTTTGAAGTTGAATTCATTGCCACTCGGGTAGCGCACCTTTATATCCGGTTGCGCAAGCGTTTTAGACTGCAAATCGCGCATCTCATAATTCCAGTTGTGCTGCCAGGTTTGGCGCCATCCAAAATCCACATAATTCGTCGTAAAGTCGGTTGTTCGACTGTTGTATATACGGGTAAAGGAGATCGATCCATTGCCGAAGGTCTCCAAGTCTGTGACATAGCGTCGCTTTTCTCCGCGAGACGGCGTTACCGAGCTGCCGACTTCTTCGCCGCACTCGGGTTCAGGATGTTCCTCGTTGTCGCAGTCATATTCATGTTCATGTTCGTCAGCTCGAACATTCGGTATGGCGATAACACAGAACACGGCAAAAACATAGACTGTTGCGAAAGCAGATAGTCGCTTCACAACCGAGCCTCCCCTTCAATGCGTTCCTCACCGTGAAGAAAGCGCGCTGGTCCCGGTTGACCCGAAAGGCGTTCAGGCCCGACATAAATATCCAATAACTCAAAACGGGTTCCTTGCGAAACAGCTAACGGATACCTGCCCGGGTGTCCGCCAGTCACGTATTGAAAGTTGATTTCTGAGCTCGCAGAATCGGAAAAATGCGTTAGTGGCCCCACCTGACGATTAAGTGATCCGCCATTATCCGCATCAATTCTGATGGGCTCTGATGGATCGCAGCCTCGTAAAACGAGTCGGATGTGTAATGGCTCGTTTGCATCTACCGTCACGCGTTCAAATTCACCATCCACCGCGCTCAGGTCCAGCGTGCTTCCGTCGGCGCGCGTAATGTGCGCCATCGCCGTGACAGGCGGTTCGACAGACTCAACAGTCAAATATTCTTCCCGCGCAAGAGGAGTTTCTGGAACATTTCCCAGAGTCTCAATAACGACTGGCTCAGCGGCGGTCAAGACATCAACGGTCGAGACTGTGCGCGTCTTTTCATCACCCGTTGTTGTAATTCGGTTTGCTTGATAAACGCCAACGAGGGACATCACTGCGAGTAGCAACATCAGCACGAAAAGAATGTTTTTCTTTCTCATGACACTATCTCACCAGTATGTGGGCCTGCACTCCGCCGGCACGGCGTTTGTGGGATCGAAGCCATATTGAACCTTCCAACCGTCGCTTAAGCCATCGCCGGCAGAGCTTGGGTTATTGGGGTCCGAGTGATAGAGATTGATTTCTTCCCAGTCGGTCAATCCATCGCCGTCGCAGTCGCCTGTCGTGCTGGGCGTTATCGTAATTTGCTGAACGCAGGCATTGGTGTTGCCTGCTGTATCCCAGACTCTCCAGACCACAGAGGTCGTGCCGATGAAATATTCTGATGAGCCTTCCATGATCAGTCCTGCAATTCCGCAATTATCCGAAACCATGGGTTCACCGATCACGAGGTTCGTTACAGATTGCTCGCATGCTTCAAGCTCAATAACAACCGGTGGCGGGCATTGAATGCTCGGAGGCGTCACGTCAACAACCGTGACAGATTGCGTGCAGACGGTGGTATTTTCCGCAACATCGATTGCAGTCCACCGCACCAGTGTCACGCCCATCTCAAACTGCGTGGGTGCGTCGTTTGTGACGCTCGCAATTTCACAGTTATCTGAGACATCGGGATATCCCAAAACCAAATTCGTAACTGTGCAACCATTCTCGTCAATCGGTATGAATAGGTCTTCAGGGCACGTGATGATTGGGGGTTCAATGTCGTCGTCGGCATTCATGAAGCAATAAATGCTTTCGTTCGTTTTGCCATTGCCAACCGCTTCCGGCGCATAATCGGAGAGAATCAGCACATCGTCTATTTTTCCGACCATTAGGTTGCCGACCCCGCGCGAGACGGATGAGTTGCCGACGGTTAACGGGTTCGTATTCCCTGCTACGAGGACATTCGTAAGCGTGTTGCCATCGCCCCGCTGTATGCCGTCCACATAAAAATGAACGTTTCTACTCAGTGTGTTCGTTGCCGGCCTCGTTCCGTCGTACACAACGGCGACGTGGTGCCATGCGTCACTGTCCGGCGGGACTCCACCGACGGAGGTCCCTACCTCATTCCCATTTATTCGCAAATTCAATGCTCCCTGTGCGCCGGAAAATCGAAACTCAAACCCTGCTGTGGAGCCATTTAAAGAAAGAGAACTGGTATCGCTTACGATCCGAGCCGATGTGTTTTGACCCGACCCAATGCTTTCTCGCCGTACCCACGCCATAATTGTAAACGCTTCGGCGCCTGCCAGGGGATCATAGGTGCCGGCTGTTTCAACAGCGGGCGTGTTCGTACCTGTGCCAACGCTCGGAAATTCAATGCTCCAACCACAATGGTCGTTTGACGGGGGTGCGTCTGTGCTGTAGCTCGCTCCTTTATCAGCGTTGCGTTGCCATCGTCTTCGTCCGATCCCGTGTTTATGGCGGTCGTGCCAGTGCCTTCGAAAAATAGATACTCGGTTACGACGGCGCTGTTCGTAGCGTCGCCTGCACATTCGGCAAAAGCGCTATGGATGCATAGCGAGCACGCCGCCATCAGGCTCAAGCAACACGCAGTATTGCACAATGTAGTCATCGCCCTTCCCTTCCTACTTCGGCTTCAGAGCCGATCACCCGTTCCCTACGACTCATTTGAGCGTGTGGAGAGTTTGTTAGCGACTCCTTATAGTGTCAACACTCAAATGCCAAGTATTTATTGCGTGCGATATAAACCACTGGAAAGTCGCAGGTTGCAGTGAGCGACAGTAGTGTCCAAAACAAGTTTTTAGAAACGGGGTCTGGAGGTAGGCTGAAGGTGAAAATATCCAACAAGCCCGACCAGGAGACCCCGCAAGATGAGCGCACACAAGGCCAGTCTGTTCAGCCAACTGCTTTCCCTTTTCAACCGGAATGACTTTTCGCACCACGTGCGCGAGGTGAATGCCGAGTACCGATCGAAGGGCTTCAGTTGCTGGGACCAGTTTGTGGCCATGCTCTTCTGCCAGCTCACCAACAGTCGCAGTCTCCGGGAGATCACGCAGGGTCTTCAATGTTGTGAAGGCCGACTATCCCATCTGGGGATGAGTGTCGGCCCGGCGCGCTCGACGTTGGCCTACGCGAACCAACATCGCCCCTGGCAGCTTTTTCAACGGCTCTTCTACGATCTGCTTGGAACCTGTCGGGCGGTCGCCCCAAGCAAGCCATTCCGCTTCAAAAACAAACTGATGAGCCTCGATGCCACAGTGATTGACCTGTGTGCTTCCGCATTCGACTGGGCGAAATACCGCCAGACCAAAGGGGCGGTAAAGATGCACCTTCTTTTGGATCATGACGGCTGTCTTCCGGTCTTTGCGCATATCACCGAAGGGCGTGAGCACGAGTTGAAGACTGCTCGGGGCTTACCGTTGCCCAAGGGCAGTATCGTGGTCATGGACCGCGCCTATGTGGATTACCACCTGTTTGAGCGCTGGAGCGCCGAGGGCGTGTTCTTCGTGACGCGGATGAAGAAGCACGCCGACTGGTATCGCACCGAGTCGCGCGGGGTACCTGCCGACTCACCCGTCCGCACCGATGAGATCGGAGAGTTTCACGTCTTTCAGGCTGGGCGGCGGATCAAAAGGCGGTACCGCCGGATCACGGTCTGGCGGGAAGACAAACAGGAGGAACCGGTGATTCTCACCAACAATCTGCATCTGGCCGCATCCACCATCGCCCAGATCTACAAAGCCCGCTGGCAAATCGAACTGTTCTTCAGGGACCTCAAGCAGAATCTCCGCATCAAGACCTTCGTCGGCACCTCCGCCAACGCGGTGCATATCCAGATTTGGACAGCATTGATCGCCATACTTCTGATCAAGTACCTGCAGTTCAAATCCAAATGCGGCTGGCACCTCTCCAACCTCGTGGCCCTGCTGCGGTTGAACCTTTTCACCTACCGGGACTTGTGGGTTTGGATCGAGCGTCCCTATGAAACACCGCCGCTTCCGCCCCCCTTCGTTCAAACCGAGTTCTGTGAACTCGATCTTGGACAGCAGAGCCCATGTCTTTCATAAGGGGGGGATCGGTTTTGCGCAAACGACTCAACGATGCTTTTTTCAGGGAATAAGGCTCATCTTTCGACAGACTTTCGCGCGTTTTGGACAGCAGTGTGTGTTATGACCCCAACTACTGTGTTATCTGACCCTTGGCGAGCTTGCGCAACCCGTTGATTATAAACGAATAGACTTTTGATGCTGTAGAAAATGGGTCTGACTTTACTCGGCTCATTTCTTAGCTGCAGCTTCAAACAGATTGGCATTGCCAATGCTATTGGGTGGCGTGTGCGGTTCCTTCCTTGCCCACATTGAGGTTTGATACTGCAGAACGGCAATGAAGAGCTAACCCGGATTATTCACGAAAAAACATGAAATACCGTTAAAATAATATTGGAAAACCTTTGTAACGTGCTATTGTTTAGATTGTTACAAAAACCATAACACAAGGTTTTCCAATGCCTGATACTTGCACAGACTGTTTTCTTTTTCCAGAACTTTTTCACAAGCCTCTTCACGTCAAATTCTCCGACCAGCGCCTCTCCAGTGATGGCGGCCTTTTGCTCCTCAAGGCGCGTGACCGGAAGATGAATCTTTGTCCGCGTTTGGCCGATGCCATCCTGGATCGCCGAGACGCTGCAAAGGTCGAGCACTCGCTGCTCAGCCAACTCCAGCAACGCATCTTTGCTCTGGCCGCAGGCTATGCAGATACCAACCAAGCCGCCGCCCTGGCCAATGACCCGATGTTCAAGCTCGCCTGCGGACGCTCCCTTGACGATTCGGCTCTCGCCAGTCAACCCACGCTCTCGCGCTTTGAAAATACCGCCAGCGCCTCCGATTTATATCGGATGAGTTCTGCGTTCATTGATGCCTTGCTCGCGTTGCTGCAAAAGCGTCACCGCGCTCCGCGGCGAATATGGATGGATGTAGATCCCACCTGCACTCCCACCTACGGCGCACAGCAACTGACCCTCTTCAATGGATACTATGATACGTGGTGCTATCTGCCCTTGGTCTTCACCATTTCATTCGACGCTGATCCTCGCAAATATCCGCTCGTACTGCTCTTGCGCCCAGGCAATGCGGACGCCATGCAGGGTGTTTTGCCCGTTCTTCGCCGCTTGATCCCTCGCCTGAAGACGCTCTGGCGCAAAAGCCATCTCTGGCTGCGCGCGGACAGCGCGTTTGCTCGATCCGACTTGCTCGACTGGCTTGACCAGCAGCGTATCGGCTACGATATAGGAGTCGCCTCCAATGGCGTGTTGGCGCGTGAAATGAAAGAAGCGCTGGAGGTGGTGCGCGAGCTGGCGACACGCGACCAGGAGACGGTCACCTTCTACCTCGACACTTTATATCGCGCGAAGAGGTGGAGCCGCCCACGGCGGGTACTCTGTAAAGTTGAGGTGGTTCATGCTCTTGAGAAGGCGCCACGGGACAATGTTCGCTATCTGGTCACGACGGGTACGAGCAGTCCGAAGCACGGTTTTGGACGGTACTACGGACATTCGGACATGGAGAATAGTATCAAGGAACTTAAGCACGATGCGGCCTTGGGTCGCTTTTTCTTGCTCTCGGGCCAGCGCCAACCAGTTTCGAGCGATTCTTTCGTTGGTTGCGCTGACGCTTGTTCAGGGCTTGGCCTCCTCGTGGAAGGGCGGCGAGCTTCGTTCGCAAATGGATACGCTGCGCACTTGTTTGCTGAAGGTTGCGGTTCGGGTCAAGGAGACGGCCCGGCGAATCGTGATTGAGCTGGCCGAGGATTATCCTTGGAAACATCGCTTTCGGCGCTGCGCCCTGGGACTTGGTGCGGTTCCGATTTAGCCGCAACGACGCTCTGTAAATCCAGCCCTGCTCCCCGGCTCATCCCCCGGATGGCCCCGCTATGCCAATGAGCGAAAAAAATCGCGAGAGAAGCCATCTCCGACAGCGCTCTGCAGAGCTTCAACACCGAGAACTCATCAAATCCACGAAATTCACCCTCGCGATCTCGGAATTTATGCGTGTCCCACGGGGCTCATGAATAATCCGGGCTAGGCAAAGTGAAAATGTACAGTGGCTCGGCTTGACCCCAACCACTCTTCCCGTTCGCAATCTGACTCCTATCGCTCTCGACTCCTACCGCCTCCTGTTGTGTTGTCCCCCGATCTTCGGTCGTAATCATCTTCTCGTAGAGTAATAGCAGCTCCTTTATTTTCGGTTCTTCCGGCTTTACCGTGTGATTTGTGACGGGGCGATTATGCTGCGGGGATGCAAGACACACAACTGTATCAGCAGATTCTCGGACTGGAACATCCCTGGCGCGTCACGGGAGTGGTGATGAAGCGCGAAAGCCGGACGATTGAGGTGGCGGTGGAGTGCGCCGGCCAAGTGTGGGCCTGCCCGGAGTGCAGACAGCGGGCCCATCTCCATGATTACGAGACGCGCCGTTGGCGGCATCTGGATAGCTGCCAGTTCAAGACGATCCTGGTTGCCGAGGTGCCTCGCGTGAAGTGTGAAGAGCATGGAACGGTCACCGTGAAGGTGCCTTGGGCGGAGAAGCACAGCCGCTTTACGGCCTACTTCGAGCGACTGGCGATTGATGTGATGCTGGAGTGTTCGATTTCGGCGGCGTGCGAGCTCTTGGGCATCAGTTGGGCCGAGGCCGACGGGATCAAGCAGCGCGCCGTCCGACGCGGGCAGGCGCGCAAGCAAGCCACGGCGATGCCGCGCCTGTGCGTGGACGAGAAGAGCTTTGGGCGCGGACACGACTACATGACGATCGTGACGCGCGCGACCGATTGAAGAGCGCGACCGTCGAGTACGTCGGCGAGGGGCGAGACACCCAGTCGCTGGACGGATTCTGGCGTTCGCTTACCCCGGAGCAGCTCAAGAGCGTTGAAGCGGTGGGCATGGATATGTGGGAGCCCTACCTCAAATCGACGCGAGCGCATCTGCCCGATGCGGAGCGCAAGATTGTGCACGATCCCTTCCATCTGGTGCGCTACCTCAACCAAGCCGTGGGCCCGGTGCGCATCGCCGAATACCGGACGCACAAGGCGATGGGCGATGATCGGCTCAAGGGCAGCAAGCAGCTGTGGCTCTATGGATTGGAGAATCTGCCGGAGAGGTGGCAGCTGCGATTGGAGCAACTCCAGAACCAGAAGCTCAAGACGGGCCGCGCCTGGTCGATCAAGGAGTACTTCCGGGATATGTGGACCTGAGCCTCCCCCGAAAAAGTAGACAGCGTTGGGTCTTAGCTGATAGTCAAAAAAAGTTATGACCACAACGACCAACCAAGCGAAAACGAGGCGTCATTTTGATGATGCCTTTAAACACGATGCTGTTAACCGAGTCATCCGGACCAACAAGTCATGCGCCGAGGTGTCTCGCGAACTGGGTATCCGAGGCAATTTACTGGCCCGTTGGAAGCGGGAGCAGCTGGAACGGGCCGATCAGGCGGCGAGCGGAACCGAGCAGATGAAGCCGAGCGAACTGGTGGCGGCCTTGGAGGCCGCCCGGCTGGAGGCGGAAGATCTGCGGGAGCAACGCGACATTTAAAAGGTTCTTCCGGCTTTACCGTGTGATTTGTGACGGGGCGATTATGCTGCGGGGATGCAAGACACACAACTGTATCAGCAGATTCTCGGACTGGAACATCCCTGGCGCGTCACGGGAGTGGTGATGAAGCGCGAAAGCCGGACGATTGAGGTGGCGGTGGAGTGCGCCGGCCAAGTGTGGGCCTGCCCGGAGTGCAGACAGCGGGCCCATCTCCATGACTCCGCGCCGCGCCGTTGGCGGCATCTGGATAGCTGCCAGTTCAAGACGATCCTGGTTGCCGAGGTGCCTCGCGTGAAGTGTGAAGAGCATGGAACGGTCACCGTGAAGGTGCCTTGGGCGGAGAAGCACAGCCGCTTTACGGCCTACTTCGAGCGACTGGCGATTGATGTGATGCTGGAGTGTTCGATTTCGGCGGCGTGCGAGCTCTTGGGCATCAGTTGGGCCGAGGCCGACGGGATCAAGCAGCGCGCCGTCCGACGCGGGCAGGCGCGCAAGCAAGCCACGGCGATGCCGCGCCTGTGCGTGGACGAGAAGAGCTTTGGGCGCGGACACGACTACATGACGATCGTGACGCGCGCGGACCGATTGAAGAGCGCGACCGTCGAGTACGTCGGCGAGGGGCGAGACACCCAGTCGCTGGACGGATTCTGGCGTTCGCTTACCCCGGAGCAGCTCAAGAGCGTTGAAGCGGTGGGCATGGATATGTGGGAGCCCTACCTCAAATCGACGCGAGCGCATCTGCCCGATGCGGAGCGCAAGATTGTGCACGATCCCTTCCATCTGGTGCGCTACCTCAACCAAGCCGTGGACCGGGTGCGCATCGCCGAATACCGGACGCACAAGGCGATGGGCGATGATCGGCTCAAGGGCAGCAAGCAGCTGTGGCTCTATGGATTGGAGAATCTGCCGGAGAGGTGGCAGCTGCGATTGGAGCAACTCCAGAACCAGAAGCTCAAGACGGGCCGCGCCTGGTCGATCAAGGAGTACTTCCGGGATATGTGGACCTGTCAGACGGTCGCCGAGGCGCGGAGCTACTTCCACGCATGGTACAGCTGGGCGATTCGCAGCCGGCTCAAGCCCATCGTGGCCGTCGCGCGCATGCTCCATCGCCATTTGGAGCGGATCATCCAGGTCTTTGCGCATCGGCTCACCAACGCGCCTGCCGAGGGCATCAACAACAAGATTCAAAGCCTCATCAAGAAGGCGTACGGCTACCGAAATCGCCTGCGCTTCAAGACCGACATCTTCTTCCACTGTGGCGGCCTCGACCTCTATCCCACTTTAAGCCAATGCTAAATCCCCCGGAAATGCCGGAAGAACCTTTTAAAAAAGGCTTTGAATATTTTCAGCCAACAGATGCCCAAAGGAGGTCGGCGATGAATCAGCTGCTCGACGAGTTTCCGGTGCAACGGCTGGCCGAAGTCCTGAGCGTGTCGCGCGCGAGCGTTTACCGATCCGCCGATCCCGGTCCTCGTGCCCAGGAAAACGCCGTGCTGACGCAGGCCATTGCCCGGGTATATCAGGAGCATCAACAGCGATACGGAAGTCCACGCATTTGCATCCAGCTTCGTGCCGAAGGCATGAGTTGCGGTGAAAATCGTGTGGCACGCCTGATGCGTGAAGCCGGTCTGTACGCGATCACCCCGCACCGCAAGGCGCCGCGAACCACCGAGAGTTCGCATGGTGGCCCGATTGCGCCCAACCTGCTCAAAAGCATGGAAATAACCCATGCCAATCAGGCGTGGGCCATGGATATCACCTATGTCCACTGCGGGCAGGGCTGGGTCTATTTGGCCGCCGTACTCGATCTGTATCTGCACAAAATCGTCGGTTGGCAACTCGGCGATCATCTGGAAAGCAGCCTGGTCACCGATGCCTTGCAGATGGCTGCCCAACGCCAAGGCTGGCCGACCGGCGTGGTGGTCCACTCCGATCGGGGTAGCCAATATGCCAGCGAGGCGTTTATTCAACGGACGGAGGCCTTCGGATTCATTCGCAGCATGAGCGCCAGGGGAAACTGCTACGACAATGCCACCATGGAGAGCTTTTTCGGGGTGATCAAACGCGAAGAACTCAACCGGTGGGAAATGCCCGATCTGGCCGCAGTTCGCTATCGCGTATTTGACTATATCGAAACGTACTACAATCGGCGCCGCATCCACACCGCGCTGGGAATGAGTCCAGCGGCCTTCGAAAGGCAGTCGTTGCCCAAGACGCCTTCGGCGGAGTTTTCAGAGGCATCGCTTGCTCCCTAGGTCGGCAAGGAAAAGGCCGGGGAGATGACTCCCCGGCCCCGACCTGTGGTCGCAATATCCACGTATCCCTCGGCGAGTTGCTCTCCAGCAGAGCCCGCTTGCGTTTCCGTGGACACCCAATCCATCCAGCAAACTGACATTGAAAACAACAACAAAAAGGAGTACCCCACCAACCGTTAGACCCGACACTGTTCACAAATCGGGGGAAGCTCAGAGACCTGCGGCATGGCCAGGTCGTGTTGGCGGCCCAAGAGCCGGTGAATACGATTGCGAACCTTGGTGCGCTCCCGCACCCAGAAGGTGCGTTGGCGCAGCACCTCCTTGCGAAGGCGCGTCGCGCGGTCGGGAATATGCGATGCGGGCAGCAGGTTGGCGCGCAGGAGCCGTGCGAGCTTGCGAGCGTCGATTTTGTCGGTTTTAATCTGGGCGGCCGCGATGAGGCGAACGTACAGCGGGTTGGCCATAACGATTCGTTCGACGGCGGGGATGCGTTCGACAACTTCGTAGAGCCAGCTCCAGTTCATCGTCGCCTCGAAGGCGAGCGCACAAGGCGCGTGTTCCGCAAAGAGCGCGGCGAAGCGCTCGGCAAACGCGTGTTCGATACGTTCTTCAGCAAGGATCTGGTCGTTCTCATCAACGATGCAGACGACTGAGTAGCGTTTGTGATAGTCTATACCAATGTAGTTCATGGCGGTTATCTCCGGGCAACATGACGGGCCACTATGGCCGCGCCTTCAATTGCTTGATGGGCATTATGCCGCATCTACGGAGCTCTAACCGCCTTTCATGTTATCTGACCCCTTTTTGTCATGATAATTTCCCCTTGCTAATAGCTAGTCTATCAGATAGCGTATCGAAATGACAACAACCTATCCATTAAAAGTGCAGGCTATTCGATCCAAGGGCGTGAAAGTCCGCCTTTACGTCAACATCCCCATTCCGCTGGCCGCCGCCATCGGCTTGGAGGGCGGTGAAGAGGTTGAGTGGGAACTACTCGACCGCCATGAACTTCACCTTATCCGAACGCAGCCCGCCAAACCAAAAGGGCGCATCCGCAAGTAGGGGGTTTTTCAGCAGAACCGAATGGCTAGACTTCACCCCTATCGCGCGGCCCGCTCATGCTCGGGGGCCTCCGCTCAGGGCTTCTTTCTGTTTTAGCGCGCAAGATTTTGATTTCCTTCCAAAGCTCGAGAAGCGAGCTGGTAGTAGCAGCAAAGGGTATTGGGAAAAACAGTGCAATAACCATTACAGCGACCTTCGGATCAGACGTGCGCTGCAAAGACACTACAGCGATACTACTGAGGAACAATGCTGATAAAAAACCTATCCACAATCGCACAATCATCGTGCACCCTGCGAACCAGAAACCAACGACGATCCTTCTAGCGCACCCTCTCCACGGCTGGCGTTTTTGAGTGTTTCGCAAAGATTCAATTTTGCATCGGTATAGCCTTGACATATCTGCGGAACTTTTCTGCATCCCACAATTGCCGCGATCAGGCACGCAGCTTTTGTAAGGCCCGGCGCGAGAAGCAGGCATGCGCATGTACCAACCCCACAGCCTATAGCTCCGGTTATTACGCATTCTTTATAGAAATCCAGAGCGTCTTGGACGCAGTCGTCGTAAGCGTCCAACCCCAAAACATCAGTTAGCAAAATTGGATCGCCATATACAAAGCTGTAAAGCGAGCCGACTCTTGCCCGCGTTGCTTTTTCCAACAGCGCTCTCGCGTCCCAAGTTTTTCGAAATCCACTCTCCCCAATCGGATCTCTGTTGATCCACCTTCCGAGTTCGGGATTGTAGAACCGATAGCCGTAAAGCGCACACCCGACGCGGTTGTCGTAGGGGTAGGCGCATTTTCCCGGTGCGGCTCAAGGGTTTGCGGGGCGGAACGCCGGGCGCGGTCGGGTGTGGACGTCGAAAAACCCCCGACGCGATTTTTCGGGGGAGGTATGTTTCCTGCGGACGGTCGCACCCCCGCCTCGGGGCGGGGCAGGCACGGCGTTTCTGTGGCATAAAAACCCATGCCGGAAAGCTACTAAAATCGGCGGCTAAAGGGAAGGTTTTATCGGCCTGTTTTCAGGCTTTTTTGTTAGACTGTTCAACGTCGCGTGCGGGTGCGTTCTGGCGTGGACTTCGCGCAGTTGAAGGATGCCGACCTCGGTGTAAATCTGCGTGGTGTCGAGCCGGGCGTGTCCCAACATCTGCTGAATAAACCGGATGTCCGCGCCGTTCTCGAGCATGTGCGTGGCGCAGGAGTGGCGGAACAGGTGGCAGCTTCCCAGGTGGCCGATGTCGGCGGCCTCGATGACACGCCGAACCCAGTTGCCGAGATACGTCGCGCTGAACCGCTCGCCGTAACCGGTCAGGAACAACGCGCGATCGGTGGCGGCCGTCTCCAAGAGCGGCCGCGTGTGTTCAAGGTAGCGGTTCATCCAGTGCAAAGCGCGTTCGCCTACCGGAACGACGCGGTCCCTTGCCGCCCTTCCCTTTCCTCACCGTGAGCACGCCGCGCCGCGGTCGAGATCGTCCACGTCGAGGCGCACCACTTCCGCGCGGCGGATGCCGGTCGCGTAGAGGGTTTCGAGTATCGCGCGGTCACGAATGCCGAGCGGGCCGGTGACGTCGGGCACGTTCAACACGGCTTCGACTTCGGGCAGGCTCAACGCTTTGGGCAACGAACGATGCGGCTTCCTGGGCAACTCGAGATCGGCGGCGGGATTGGCGTCAAGCCGGTGGTCCTTGCACAGCCACGCGAAGAACCGTTGCACGGCGCCGAGTCGCATGCGCTGCGTGGTGACGCCGAGCGGCTTGCCGTTCTCCTGCCGGTACCGGAACAGCCAGCGTTGATAACTCTCGAGGATCGGGCGCGTGATCTGGTGCGCGGTGCGCAGGTCGCGTTCTTCGGCCCAGCGTACGAACATGCGCAAGGCCCACTTGTGGGCCTCGACGGTGCGCGCGGAGTACGCGCGTTCCTCCAGGCGGCGGAACCATTCGTCGATGAGACTGGCGAGCGTGTCCGCCGCGCTGCGGTCGAAGCCGTCCGGGGCGGCTTCGTAGCCGCCTTTCTTGTCGGTCCAGCGCCGCATGTGCCGGGCCTTGGCATATCCTTTCGCGGGGGTGTTCATGGGTACGATTACGACGCCTTGTTTTCGGGGTTCCAGATGTGCGATCGCGTCAGGCCGTCAGGTTGAGCGTAAGGCGCGATTCTTCAACGGGTTGAACCTGACGGGCCGGGGGCCGCCATCCCCCCGTCAGGTGCCCGTTATTCCCGTCAGGTTTTCGTCGTACCTGTAGTTTTTCCACGTCCAGCAGGCCGATCAGGGCCGTATCGGATTGCTCCCGGTAGTCGGTAAGCAGTTCGTACTGGAACGCGCTGCCGGGACGGCCGTACCGCGCGGCGATGTGTTCAAGCTCGCGCAAGCGGTCGAGGTGGACGCGGACTTGCGTGACGGACCAGCCCAGCCGGGCGCGTATATCCCGGCGACTAAAGAAGCAATGCCGGGGCTCGATCTCCTCCGCCTCGCAGCGTTCGCGCACGATCTGCTTGATCGCGTCCAGTACGCGCCGCGTCTGCGGCGGTAACTCGTCGAGCGACCGGCCCAGCAGGTCCGGCGCGAGTTGATTCGCGAGCGCGATATCGTCGAGCGTAACCCGCATGAAGGTTCCGCCGCCTTCGACCTGTTCCCTCGGCCGTTGATGCTGGTGCAGCAGTGCGATGGCGTCGATCAGGGTGAGGTATTTTTCATGGTCGCGCCGCGTCCGGGTGCGGTCCGCCGTGAACGTGAGTTGATCCGCCCAGGGGTTGACCACGTCGACCGGGTCCCAACAGCCGTTGCGCGTTGCGCAGCAGCGCAATCAACCGTTGCTTCTGTTTCTTTAGCCGCAGTCCTTCGAGCGTACGGGCCTGACGCTGCAGCGTGTGGATCCGTTCGGTCTGTTCGCGGCTCTCGTCGACCGTGAGCGTAAGACACCGGTTCTGCAGTTCCTCGTCGATGTCGATCGCGGTCGTGGTCAGGAAGATCATAACCGGGCCTTCGACATGGTATTCCTGCGTCTCCATGCGCCCCGTGTGCGGGTCTTTGCCGGTGCTGGCGATGGTGAGTTCCCCTTCCGACTGCAGCAGCTTGAGCGCGTAGGACGCTTTCTCCGCGCCTTCTTCTTCGACGATGGCGAGGATACGGTGTTTGAGGTTGGTTTCTCCGAGGTAGTACAGGCTCTGGCCGGTCATGGCGGAGTATTTGACCTGATCTTCCGGCGGGAACATGGAGAGCACGGCTTCCATGAGCGTGCTCTTGCCCGCGGCGCTGGTGCTCTGGATGATGACGGCTAAAGGTTTGTCGAGCTTGCGCGACGTGCAGGCGAGATACGCGGCTAAACGGTTGCTGTGCTCGCCGACCAGCCCGCACGCGTCGAACAGGTCGCCGATCCGACCGACCAGGTCCGGGGACGTGAGCAGTTCCAACGCTTCGGCGCGTTCCTCCGCCGTGAGTTCGGGCACGCGCGGCGCGTTGCCGGCAGCGGGCGCGGCGGACAGGCGGTCCGTCTGTTCCTGTTCGAGGGCCAGCAGCAGTTTGCCCAGGTCGCGTTTGATCAGTTCCTTTTCGAGCGTGGTTTCCTCGGCGGCGCGTTCGATGAAGCGGCGGCGGTCGCCGTCGCGTAGAAGATCGAAGCTGTCGAGGTGGAAGGTCTCGCCGTAGCGCAACCGCAACGACACCTTGAGCACGTCGAGGCTGTTGTTCTTGTCGAGTCCGCCGACGCGGTACTCGCGTTGGCCGAGCTTGAGCGCGTGGTATTCGCCTGCCCTGAGCAACGTCGAAGGGCCGATGCGGTCGAGGGAAGATATCTCGCGCGGAGGCGCGGAGCCCGCAGAGCCGGAAGCAGCTTCTTCTTTAGCAGCTATAGCAACTAAAGAAGAAGGCGCGCGTGTGAGCGTGTGTGAAGCACCCAGCCATTCCGCCGCGTTCAAGGCAGCGGCCAGAGATTTTCCTCCAGAGGCGGACCCGCCTTCGGCGGGCGGAGCGGGTGTCACCTTGCGAGCGTATTCGTTGGCGTCCATGCCGTGCGGGAACTTGACCCGGAAGCAGTCCACGCCGCGCGCCGTCAGGCGGTCGGCGTCCCGCAGCGCCGCCTTGTTCCCGGCGTCGTCGGCATCGTAGGCAATGCGGACGCGCCGCACCTTCCGGGCAAGGATCGCGTCGAACAGTTCATCGGTGAACCCGTTCGTCCCGTAGATGAACGTCACATTGCGGAACCCGTGTATCCAGAACGTCAACGCATCGAGCGGGGCCTCGCACAGGATGATTTCCGGTTCGTTCAAGGCCTCGGCGTTCCATATCCAGGCGTGGGGTCCGGGCAAGTACAGATGATGGGGCGTGCCTTTGCGCAAGCCCTGGGTGATCTTGCGGCCGTAGACTTCGGCCACGTCGCCGCGTTCGTCGAAGATCGGCAACACCAGCGAACCGTTAAAGTGTTCGTGTCCGGATTCCCGGAGCAGGCCCAGCGATTGCAGCCGCGTCCGGATCGCCGCGCCGTCCTTCCGGTTCTTGTCCGGCAACCGCAGGCACAGCGTCCGGTCGGCGAAGCCGAGCCGGAAGCGGTCGACGGCCTCCTCGTCGTGCAGTCCCCGCCCCCGCAGGTAGTCCAGGGCGGCGGGCGTTTTCAACAGTCGTTCGTGGTAGTAGTCCACCACCTGGCGCATGAGCGTGGCGTCATCCGACTCCGGGTCGAACGGCAGGTCGAGCCGGGGCACGGTCGCTTTTTTCAGCGGCGCGTCGGACGGCGGAGAGAACGCCGCCGGACCCGCATTGAGGATCTCGAAGGCGTGGCGGAAGCTCACGCCGTCGAACTTCCCGACGAACTGGATCGCGTTGCCGGCCGCCCCGCATCCCATGCAGTGATAGAGTCCCTTCGCCGGGGTCACGATAAAGGACGGCTCCTTGTCCTCGTGAAAGGGACACGTCCCGACCAGGTTGCCGGTGCCGTGCGGTTTGAGGTCCACCCCGCGCGAACGCACCAGCGCCGCCAGGTCCGTTTCCCGCTTGATCCGGTCGATTTCGGTGTCAGGTATCCGAGGCATGGTCCCCTCCGGGTTTTGAAAATAGCGTCAAGTCCGTTTTCTTTCTTTTTGACATGCCCCCGAATAGTACATATCTTGTACATGTATGCAACAGATTTCGGAAAGTATTTTGATCGTGCCGTATGATGACGGCATGCGAACAGGAAGACCGACAGACCATCCGCGGACGGATTTCGGCGCGCGCGTCACCAAGGCGCGGCAGCGGACGGGATTGTCACAAGCTCAACTCGCCGAAAAGGTCGGTGTTGACCGCCGTGTGATTGCTCATTGGGAACGGCGTTCCGTCACGTTGAAGCCGGAACAACTCATTGCCCTAGCAGCCGCGTTGAACACGACGACCGACGAGCTTCTCGGCCTGAAGCCTGCCAAGGCGAACGGGCCGACCGGCAAAGTGTGGCAAGTTTTCGAGCAGGTATCCCGATTGCCCCGCAAGCAGCAGACCAAGGTCGTTGAGTTCGTCGAAGCCTTCGTCCTGCAAAAAGACTGCCACGCAATAACGTCGCCGGACGCTGACTCCCCACATGTCATCACCTTCACCGCATCGCGTTCGCGGCGTATACGCGATTTGAGCGCGTCATTTTTTTAGCCGCTCAACCTCAACGCCGCGAAAGCGGCGTTTTCCGTGTGGCGCGTCCCAGCGCGGCCCACATGATCGCGGCGTATCGTCGCGCTGAGAACGCCACGCCTCATTCCCTTGCTTCGTTTTCAAGGCCCCCACTTCCTGCCGGGCCTTGAAAGCGAAGCGGGAACACGACCGACGCCACGTCTTCGGGGCGGCGACCGCATCAGCGAGCGACAAGCAGGCAGCGTGCAAGCTCCGCTGGCGCGATGCCTGCCGCGAGCGTCGGGGCTGGCGGCCCGCGTGCGCAAGCAGGCGGGATGACAGCTATGGGGGTGGGGTGAATGACGCGACGTGAAGGCGGCGCTTGCCGACGCCTTGACGTTGCGGCAGAGGGGGAACCGGGTCCCCGATCACGACGCCTTGCGGCGTGTATCGGGAGGGGTTCCCCTGCTAAGGCCGATAGGCCGCCTTTCGGGCCGCGTAGGGTTGCGGCGGCGCTGGCATCACCAAGGACGTTCGATGCACCAACCACGCAGCGCCAAGGGAACAGAACGCTTTCTGTTCCAGCCCGTAGGGTTGCCGGAAGGTCGAAAAGTGTGGCGCGTGCAGCGCGCCGGACTTTTCGGCCTGGAGGCAACGCGGGGGTGCGCCTGAAAGGGCAACGTGTGACGACCGAGTCTTCGAGGGAGGAACGGACGCATAACACGCGCTGTTATGCGACGCTGCCTGGTCCCGATGCCGCATCGGGATTCAGGCGCGCTCCCGCGCGGCTTGGCGCGGTGACACACCCACGACGTTCGATGCGCTCATGAGCCGCATCCCTCTGCGGCCCGATCCGAGCGTAAGCA
>JAOSKE010000003.1 GCA_027493775.1 Kiritimatiellia bacterium | reverse complement strand
CTCGACTTGACCGCGTTAGCGGCGACTTCATCATTCTGCAAAAGACAGACGGGCGCTTCGTCAAGATCGAATACTCTGCTCTATCGGACGCAGATCAGGTTCACCTCCATGTTCGCTCCCAGCCGAAGAAAGACAGTGCGACTGCACATCGCACTGCGCAGCAAGTAACATCAAGCCACTTCGTGCAGCCTGCGCTGCCGCGCAACAAGTGGAACAATCAGGACGCCGCACAACATGGCATAGCCATTCCGCAGCTACAGCCTAGCGTTCGCAGGCAGCAGCAAGTCGACGGCCTCGCAGCACAGAAGTTGGATCAAGGCAATCTCCACAACGAGAATGGGCTCCTTGCCTCAGACCCATGGAATCAGGATCAAGGCGTCCATATTCAACAGCCGAATATCCAGAACCAGCAACGTCAAAACTTCGTCAACCCGATGCAGGGCGCAAATCGACAGAATCATTGGCAGGCCAATCAGCAGCCGCAAAGCGATCCCATGGCAGATTGGAGAAGGCAGCAGGCCGAACAGGAGCACCGGGCGAAACAACAGGAACAGAACCGCATACGAAGCGAAAAGCAGGATCTTGAATCTGAAGCATGGCGGCTGCAACCCCGCATCCGGAACTCGGAATATGACTATCGCCCCGACTATTCGGGGATGTCTCGGAAAGCCAATCAGCTTTCGCAGGATGCGGATCGGCTTGGCCAGCACGGTGCCTCATGGCAATTTCAACGTGCCGCATCATCCCTCCGGGAGGCAGAACGCGAACAGAATAGCTGGAACACTCACAGCAGTCCCTTTGGTGCGCGCGAAAGCGAAAAGAGGGAAGAGGCCCAGCGGAGCGTATGGGGCGGAAGAGGGTCAATCAACACCTTCAACAGTGGCAACTCGTTCAACAATGGATCGAGTTCTTCGTTCGGCACCGGTGCATCAATGGACCCGTGGTAGAGAGGAGCATACTGATGGACGACTTCCGCGCATCACAACTGGAACATGACAAGAGACAACTTGAGGAAGACAAGCAACGGTTGGACAGAGAAGTATTTCGGCTTAAGCACGAAGTTGATGACCTCAAGCTCAAAGTCTCAAATCAGGAGAAAGATATCCGGACCAAGGACGATGAGATTTGGCGATTGCAGAGAGAAATGAAGAGGCTGAAACAGTGACCCCTGCAGCCCTACAGAATGACCCGCGCAAACGCGGGTCACTTTTGGGGTGAGGGCAAGCGCGGCCCGGACGCTTCTCGTCTGGGCAGTGTGGCGCGGTCAAGTAACCGCGCCACATTGGGTCTTCTGAAGCGATGACAAACGAATCTACAGATCCGCTGCAGTGGTTTGCCGAATGGCCGCATGACAAAGTGCCGCTCATCGACAAGTGGCGCGAAGTCCACTTCAGATTTGGCCTGGCAGCTCAGAGGGCATCCACGCTTGAGACTGACCTCGTCCTTCTTCTTGTCGATCTTGACACAAAGAGCAAGGGGCAATTCCGATTCGAGGACTCGGTCAACCTGATCAACTACTTTGCCCAAGACGTCCGCCTACTCGGACGATTGATCGATGCGCTCAAAAAGCGCGCCCAGCTTGAGGATGCCTTCGCACAGGCGCTTAATCTGGCTCTCAAGCAACGCAATTACCTCATTCATCACTTCTATCGCACGAGGTCAGAATCCTTCAAATCTCCCGACGGATGTGATGAGATGATGGAGGAACTTGTCACCATTCGAGACGACATTGCGGTCGCCCTCGACTATCTCCACGATTACACGCAGAGCATCATCGGTTCGAAGATGAACCTCGATGACGTGCTTTCCTTCATCGAGAAACACGGAAGGCAGTTTGGCCTGTCAACCGAGACGATTCTTGAACGCTATAAGACTATGTCGGCCAAGATTCCCGAGGAGATCGAGCGAGCATTCAGAGGCAATTCATGACGGACCCAACCATCGCCTCCACCGTACGGCTCACCCGCAGCGGGTTCACCGTCCGGTGAGGCGTGACGTTGAACGGAACCGCTTCGCGGAGAAGGAGATATCTCGCGAGGCGGTTTTTGCTTTGATGAACGACTAGACTGGCTCCAGCGGCGCTCGGCATGAAGTCGAGAGGGCCGCGTGAAGGAGTCGGTCATGTCGGCACTGCGGGAATCGGTTTTGCTGGAGATGCGGCTGCGCGGGTTCGCGGCCAAGACGGTGGAGGCCTACATCCACGCGCTGGAGCAGTTGTGGGCGTTCTATCGTCGAGCGTTGGAGCGGTTGAGTTGCGCGGAGGTGCAGCGGTTCCTCGACGAGGTCATCACGGTGCGCAAGCTGGCGTGGGCGACGGTGAACGTGTACTTCAGCGCGTACCGGTTTCTCTACGAGCAGGTGCTTCATCGCGCCCCGCATGAGTTTTCGATTCCGCCGCGGGGGCGCAGCGGTACCCGCCCCGGGTGCTCAACCGCCAGGAGGTGCAGCGGCTGATCGACGCGCCGCGGAACATCAAGCACCGCGCGCTGCTGGCCATGACCTATGGGTCGGGTCTGCGCGTGAGCGAGGCGGTGCGCGTGCGCATCGCCGACATCGACCGCGGGCGCATGATGCTGCGGGTCGAGCAGGGCAAGGGGCGCCGAGACCGCTACACGATCCTCTCGGCGCGGGCGCTTGCGCTCCTGGAGGAACTGTGGCGCTGGGAGCGGCCCCAGGAGTACTTCTTCTTCACCCGTCGCGACCGCCACCAGCCGATCTGCGTCGGCACCGCCCAGGCCGTCTACTACGCCGCGCTGCGCACCAGCGGCGTGCGCCGCGTCGGCGGCATCCACGTGCTGCGCCACTGCTTCGCCACGCACCTGATGGAAGAGGGCACGGACATCTACACGATCAAGCGCTGGATGGGCCACACCGCCCTGGTCACCACCGGCCGCTACATGCACGTCACCGCGGAGCACCTGGCCCGGGTGAAGAGTCCGCTGGACCACCCGTACAACGCGGCCTGAGTGAACGCGCCGCCCCTGCGGGTGGCCGATGTGTTCCGCGCCGGCTGGTCCGAGTACCTGCGCCGCCATCACGTCCCCGCCTTCCAGCTCAAAGCCGTCCGGCATCTGCTCGCCTGCCGCACCCCGGCGCTCGGCGGGCACGTCTGGCGCTGCGCCTCTTGCGGCCGCCGGGCCGTGCTCTACAACTCCTGCCGCGACCGGCACTGTCCGACCTGCCAGGGCGCGGCGCGCGAGAAGTGGCTGGCCCGGCGCATGTGCGAGCTGATCCCCGCCCCGTACTTCCACGTCGTCTTCACCCTGCCACACGAGATCAACCCGCTGCTGCGCCACAACCGCGAGACGTTGCTCGACCTCTTCTTTCGCGAAGTCAACGCCACCCTCCAGGAGTTTGCCCGCGATCCCCAATGGAAGCTCGAAGGCCAACTCGGATTCCTCGCCGTCCTGCACACCTGGAGCCAGACGCTCGTCGAGCACGTCCACCTCCACTGCGCCGTGCCCGGCGGCGCGTGGCGGAAGAATGCGCACACCTGGGCGCCGGCCGGCCGCAACTGGCTCTTCCGCGCCTCCTCGCTCGCCGACCGGTTCCGCAACCGCTACCTGCGCGCCGTGCGCAGGCGGCTCGACCGGGGCACGCTGGTCCTGCCCGCCGGAACCGAAGACTGGAACGACGTCTGCGCGCGGCTTGCCGCCACCGACTGGATCGTCTACGCCAAGAAGCCCTTCGCCGGACCCTCACAGGTACTCGAGTATCTCGGACGCTACACCCATAAAGTCGCGATCAGCGACTACCGCATCCTGAAGCTCGAGGATGGCCGCGTCACATTCCGCTACCGGGATCGCGCCGACGGCGACACCGAAAAGACGATGACCCTGTCCGCCGACGCCTTCATCGGGCGCTTCCTGCTCCACATCCTCCCGCCCGGCTTCCAGAAGATCCGGTTCTACGGCTGGATGGCCCGCAACGTCCGCACTGAGAACCTCCGGCATATCCGGCAGGCCCTGAACGTGCCGCCGCCCGACGTCCCCCCGAAGCCACCGCGTATCGCGCCCGACTGTCCCGCCTGCGGAAAGGCGGCCCTGCTCATCGAGGGCCTGATCGCCAGAGCGCGGGGTCCTCCGCACCGCCCATGAACCCGAAACCGACAACGATCCCTCCTCCACCGGCGCAGCCCCACCGCCGCAACGCAGCGCTCTGCCCACAACCCGCAAAGGCAGGCGTCTGGAACACTCGTCCACGCCTCCCGCACACTGGGAACCTCGCGTCGCCGTATCGCAAACCGCCGCGTATCCTTCCGGAAACGCAACGACTCGGGAAATGTCGGCTTGCCCGGTCCACAAAACTCGTCTATAAATCCCATCGGTAACAGCGACCGCGCGGCTCCGTTCAACACGTTTTATCCGGAATGCCGCGGACCGCGGTTTTCCGCCAAGCCCACCGTCGGTCTTCGCGGCACTCCGCATAAAACGCTATTTGTTCTGCATAAGAAATATGATGATACCTACTAATCAATCCATCTGCGTGTTACTGGCTATCGTTGGGGCTGCGTGCTCTGCGCGACTCCCTCCTATCGTTCATGATATGCGTTCGGCTACAGGGCGCGAGGCGCAATCCCGCATTTTTAATCGCATCGCTACAAACGCGCAGGAAAGAAGCGAGTTGTTTGCATACATGGATGCCCGTCCCGATAGCGTAGCTGCCGCCAAATCGAAATTATTGATGTTCTATGCGGATCAATCCAACAAGACCGCAGCACTTCCCACACCTCTCGATTTTAGCCCCATCAGTACGCCTCTGCATACTTGCGAAGGGCTCAACTATAGATTCTCCTCGCCCTGGCCCGAATTTGTTGTGTCGGCTGGAAGTGAAGGGCAGTGGGTTGCTTTTCAGGATAACCAAGGGCGCATGATGATGATGTCGATATCCCTGACAACAAACGCCTTTGATGAGTTTGTTGTGCGAGAACTATCATCCGTAACAAATGACTTAAACTGGATTCAGGCCTTTGCCTTCCCGGACAATAGAAATATTCATGGAATAGAATTTTATAGACGATGCCTAAGCATCGCTCCTCACGATTTGAGTTCATGCACGAATATGGATGGCGCTTTTCAATATCTTGCGCGAATGATGATTAAACTGGTTCTTCTATCTGGCAATTCTTCGCCTATTGTCAACGAGGTGCGAACAGGTGATTATGAAGGTTATCAGGTCCAGGACGCCAGCAAACCAGGGCGCTATATCATTCGCCTTTTCGACAACACTGGAAATCTTATTGAGCTGGTTTTCGGATTTAAGAAAGAGCAAAAGACTTCAATTTCACAAGCAGATGTGAATTGCGTTCTCTTGTCATTAAAGAAAATCAATGACGCAGAACAAGCGGGTGCAGCGTACCCGCCACAAGGTGTCGGGTCCGCTGACCCGTGACGTTGAACGGAACCGCTGCGCGGAGAAGGAGATATCTCGCGAGGCGGTTTTTGCTTTGATGAACGACTAGACTGGCTCCAGCGGCGCTCGGCATGAAGTCGAGAGGGCCGCGTGAAGGAGTCGGTCATGTCGGCACTGCGGGAATCGGTTTTGCTGGAGATGCGGCTGCGCGGGTTCGCGGCCAAGACGGTGGAGGCCTACATCCACGCGCTGGAGCAGTTGTGGGCGTTCTATCGTCGAGCGTTGGAGCGGTTGAGTTGCGCGGAGGTGCAGCGGTTCCTCGACGAGGTCATCACGGTGCGCAAGCTGGCGTGGGCGACGGTGAACGTGTACTTCAGCGCGTACCGGTTTCTCTACGAGCAGGTGCTTCATCGCGCCCCGCATGAGTTTTCGATTCCGCCGCGGGGGCGCAGCGGTACCCGCCCCGGGGTGCTCAACCGCCAGGAGGTGCAGCGGCTGATCGACGCGCCGCGGAACATCAAGCACCGCGCGCTGCTGGCCATGACCTATGGGTCGGGTCTGCGCGTGAGCGAGGCGGTGCGCGTGCGCATCGCCGACATCGACCGCGGGCGCATGATGCTGCGGGTCGAGCAGGGCAAGGGGCGCCGGGACCGCTACACGATCCTCTCGGCGCGGGCGCTTGCGCTCCTGGAGGAACTGTGGCACTGGGAGCGGCCCCAGGAGTACTTCTTCTTCAACCGTCGCCACCAGCCGATCTGCGTCGGCACCGCCCAGGCCGTCTACTACGCCGCGCTGCGCACCAGCGGCGTGCGCCGCGTCGGCGGCATCCCCGTGCTGCGCCACTGCTTCGCCACGCACCTGATGGAAGAGGGCACGGACATCTACACGATCAAGCGCTGGATGGGCCACACCGCCCTGGTCACCACCGGCCGCTACATGCACGTCACCGCGGAGCACCTGGCCCGGGTGAAGAGTCCGCTGGACCACCCGTACAACGCGGCCTGAGTGAACGCGCCGCCCCTGCGGGTGGCCGATGTGTTCCGCGCCGGCTGGGCCGAGTACCTGCGCCGCCATCACGTCCCCGCCTTCCAGCTCAAAGCCGTCCGGCATCTGCTCGCCTGCCGCACCCCGGCGCTCGGCGGGCACGTCTGGCGCTGCGCCTCTTGCGGGCGCCGGGCCGTGCTCTACAACTCCTGCCGCGACCGGCACTGTCCGACCTGCCAGGGCGCGGCGCGCGAGAAGTGGCTGGCCCGGCGCATGCGCGAGCTGATCCCCGCCCCGTACTTCCACGTCGTCTTCACCCTGCCACACGAGCCAACCCGCTGCTGCGCCACAACCGCGAGACGTTGCTCGACCTCTTCTTTCGCGAAGTCAACGCCACCCTCCAGGAGTTTGCCCGCGATCCCCAATGGAAGCTCGAAGGCCAACTCGGATTCCTCGCCGTCCTGCACACCTGGAGCCAGACGCTCGTCGAGCACGTCCACCTCCACTGCGCCGTGCCCGGTGGCGCGTGGCGGAAGAATGCGCACACCTGGGCGCCGCCGCCGCAACTGGCTCTTCCGCGCCTCCTCGCTCGCCGACCGGTTCCGCAACCGCTACCTGCGCGCCGTGCGCAGGCGGCTCGACCGGGGCACGCTGGTCCCTGCCCGCCGGAACCGAAGACTGGAACGACGTCTGCGCGCGGCTTGCCGCCACCGACTGGATCGTCTACGCCAAGAAGCCCTTCGCCGGGCCCCGGCAGGTCCTCGAGTACCTCGGACGCTACACCCACAAGGTCGCCATCAGCGACTACCGCATCCTCCAGCTCGAAGATGGTCGCGTCACCTTCCGCTACCGGGATCGCGCCGACGGCGACACCGAAAAGACGATGACCCTGTCCGCCGACGCCTTCATCGGGCGCTTCCTGCTCCACATCCTCCCGCCCGGCTTCCAGAAGATCCGGTTCTACGGCTGGATGGCCCGCAACGTCCGCACTGAGAACCTCCGGCATATCCGGCAGGCCCTGAACGTGCCGCCGCCCGACGTCCCCCCGAAGCCACCGCGTATCGCGCCCGACTGTCCCGCCTGTGGAAAGGCGCCCCTGCTCATCGAAGGCCTGATCGGCAGAGCGCGGGGCCCTCCGCACCGCCCATGAACCCGAAACCGACAACGATCCCTCCTCCACCGGCGCAGCCCCACCGCCGCAACGCAGCGCTCTGCCCACACCCCGCAAAGGCAGCCGTCTGGAACACTCGTCCACGCCTCCCGCACACTGGGAACCTCGCGTCGCCGTATCGCAAACCGCCGCGTATCCTTCCGGAAACGCAACGACTCGGGAAATGTCGGCTTGCCCGGTCCACAAAACTCGTCTATAAATCCCATCGCTAACAGCGACCGCGCGGCTCCGTTCAACACGTTTTATCCGGAATGCCGCGGACCGCGGTTTTCCGCCAAGCCCACCGTCGGTCTTCGCGGCACTCCGCATAAAACGCTATTTGTTGGCAATGAAAGGAGACACGATGGACATTGAATTCGATTGCGACCACTGTTCGCAGCATCTGTCCGTGGATGCATCAGCCGCCGGGCAGCAGGCTCAGTGTCCCTCATGCGGCAAGTCTGTTATGGTGCCATCCGCTTCTCCGCATCGGCTGCATCCAAAACCTCGGGCGGATATCATATTCTGCCCGAAGTGCGGCCAGCAGAATCTCGAAAACAACTTCAAGTGCACGAGGTGCGGGTCTGTGCTCCATGGCCCAACGCAACCCCCATATGTTGTCTCCGACGATTCAACAATGGGCGGATTGATCCCCTATAAAAATGCTCAAGCGTTGTGGGCTTACTACCTTGGCATATTCTCCCTTATCCCTTGCGTTGGCATCCCGCTTGGCATCGCGGCTTTGATTCTCGGCATAAGGGGCCTCAAGTATGGAGACCTCCACCCGGAGGCACGGGGTAAGGGACATGCTTGGACAGGGATTATTTTGGGTGGACTATGCGCAGTGGGCTACACGTTGCTGATAGCTATTCCGATGATGATGGGTGCGTTCAACTAACAGAAAGGAGATAGACATGTACTGCCGTAAATGTGGAACTCAAAACGATGACAATGCGTACAAGTGCGTTAAGTGTGGAGAGATTCTCCAGCACACAGGAGGAGGTGGAGGCAGCGGAACTGCGCCACAGCAAATCCCAAACTACCTTGCCCAATCCATTCTCGTCACTCTGCTCTGCTGCCTCCCTCTTGGTATTCCTGCGATTGTGTTTTCCGCGCAGGTAAATGGGAAGGTTCAAGCAGGTGATATTCAAGGAGCGATGGAGGCATCTCGTAAAGCGAAGATGTGGGGTTGGTGGTCGTTTGGCGTTGGTATTCTTGTCGGTATTATCTACTTCTTTGTTGGAATGGCGGGAGCGATGTAGAGGATGCGGGCACGTTCTGGCCGACAAATAATCGGTTACGGCGTGGGTGGACTCCTGCTTGTAGGAGCCGCCCTCATCTTGTACTGCTTTGATCCGTCTCGTACGTCGGTCTTTCCACCGTGTCCCTTCCATTACCTGACGGGATGCAATTGTCCAGGCTGTGGATCGCTCAGAGCGATCCACAGCCTGTTACACGGCAATGTGTCCTCTGCTCTCTCGATGAATCCGCTCATGGTTGTATCGATTCCGATTCTTGGGGTTATGCTCTTTAACCCTCGATGGATTTATAAACGATGGGTTCCGTGGGCGGCAATGTCCGTGCTAATTTGTTATGGTGTTTTGAGAAATCTGCCTTTCTGGCCGTTTTCCCTGCTCGCTCCTTAAAACAGAAAGGATAAATCATGTATTGTAGCCGTTGCGGGAAACAGATCGCTGATGAAGCTGTTGTCTGTATTGGATGCGGATGCCCAGTCCAACCGGTTAAACCAGTGTCAACCTTCACTATGACAACAGGTGATGACAAATGGACTAGTGGAGCTATGACCGGCCTTGTTATTGGATCGATATTCGTGCCGCTGCTGGGAATTATTCTTGGGGTGATCTACCTCAGCAACAGTTCAACATCTCCCGAGAGGAAAAAGCAAGCCATGACACTCTTGATCGTTGCTGGCGCTGTAATGGCGTTCTGGTTTGTGTTATACATTGGCATCATGATCTTTGCGGCGGCATTGAGTTGAAGACCACTACATTGAAGATAACATGCCAACCATCGCCTGCAGAGTGCCTTCTTCAGCGCAACGAAAAAGTTACGAGACGTGATTAGGGCAGACGGGGGCACATCCGCGGGGATCGCGGTTTTAAGCTGCGCGCGACGATGGATCGCGGGACCGTTGGGAGCGCCGGGCGGCCGGGCTCGTGACGTGCGTCCGACCCCACCCTCCGCATGCTAATGTACCAAGCCGTATCCCCTTCCCTGCGGGATCGACAGAGTGCCTCTGGCGGTAGTCCCGGGCTTTTGCAGCCCGAAGATGAAGGCGGGCCGAACGCGTGACATTCTGCAAGAAAGCCATCCCCTTGCGGAAGCTCGGGGTGACACCGTACGGTAAGCCATCGCGCCGGCCGCCCGGAAACGCCCTTATCGGTTACGCAAGCGATCGTACTGCGGCGAAAGTTTGCTCAAGTTCAGGTCATAACGTTCGTTGAGAAAGAGGCGCCACTCCTCCAGCGGGGTACCGTCGGCGAGAGCCTGCTGGATGGAGGCGGTATCGCGCCACTTGATCAGAACCTTGTCCCAGGCGCGTGCATAGTAGGCTTTGCGCACTGATTCATCCGACGTGTGGAGCAACGACGGGGGCAGGAAGAAGTCGTTGTGTTGGGTGAGATGGCGGCAGATGCGCAGCATGCGGCGCCCCATGGTCAGACGCGGATCCTGGCGCTCGTTCACCCGGCGTTCGTAATCGGCTTGGAGTTCAGGATGCCCGTATTGGCCCATTTTCAGGGCGATATCCATGATGCAGCGTTTCAGTGGCACACAGGCGCGGCGGCTGCGCCCCCGGGTCTGGGCCTCCTTGTCCGGCCCACCGGTCTGCTTGAGCCGAGCCACCAGCCCGGCATAAGAATTCAGGCAGACCATGCCGCGGTCACGCGTTGGATCCCCGACCTCGGCGTAGAACCAGGAGGCCAGGGTCAAGCCGATGCCCGGAACGGTGGTGAGCATGGCTCCGGGAGTGGGAGCCAGGCGCCGCGCGATATCCTGCTCCATCTCATGGATGCAGCCCTCCAGATGTTCATAGACAGAGACCTCGTGCTTCAGGTTGAGTTGCAGGGTTTCGCAGAGACTAGAGGGTGGTGGCAACGCCGAGCGGGCCAGCGCCTTGAGCTTCTTCACCTTCTCGTCTGGATTCCGGACCATGAACAGCCGCAGTTTTTCGGCCAGCACATCGCTTTTGCGGGCGAGCAGCTGCCGGGGCGCCAGACCTCCGCTCATGATCCACAAAGAAGGCTTGGCAAACGCGGTCAAGCCGCTCTGCTTTTCGTCGAGAAAGCCGGGCAGCAGTTGGTCGACCAGATGGTGGAGCCGGTAGGCGCTGGCGGTGTGGGCCTTGACCAGTGCCAGCCGGTGATGGGTCAGATCGCGCAGAATGCGTGCGGCGCTGTAATCGGCGGACAAGGTCCGGCCCCACTTCTTGTTGATCAGCACGGCGGCAATGCCCAGCAGATCAAGTTTGTCCGTGCTGGCAACTTGGTTTTCGCGCTCCAAGGCTGCATCGCGGGCATTGATGCCGATGCCGAGATATCCTTTCTGAAGCAGGGCATGGACGAAGTTAAAGACGATGGCGCTGCAGTCCTCCCCGCCGAAGAAGACATGGGCCTTGCGGATCGAGTGCTTCCGGCAGAGACCGGCCACAATCTCCTCCAGAAAATCGATGCCGAGCGGCGTGTTGTGAATGTGGAAGGGGCTCCGCAGTTGCAGGCCTTCACCGTTGCAGACCAGAGCGGTGTGCTGGGCCTTGGCGTAATCGATGGGGATGCACATGACCTTCCGGGGTGAACCCGCCTCAGCGAACAGTTTTTCAATTGCGGGGTTCTTGCGTTGGAATATACTCGTCATCGGACGACCTCCTTTATGGTTCAGTGAGGCGGCCTCGTGCCGACCTCGTTCATAATCATACGTGTCGATCTGCCCCAGGCAGATACGGCTTGGGAGGTCGTCCCTGATCTTTTGGAAACGCTCCCACCGAAGTTTGGGAAGGGCAGGCAGCAGCCCGCAGGGCTGCCTGCCCCTCCCAACCATTCGTTAGGAACAGATGGTATTACCGTACGTCTGGCCGCTATCGCGCCCAGCCGCCGGTGAGGCGGACGTTCGGAGAACAATACAAGCCAGCACCACGCTTGACATGTATATTTGATGAATATACATTCATCCCATGACCACGGAATACCCTGAGTTCTCCGGCTTTGATTGGGATGGCGGTAATCGCGACAAAAACCGGAAACACGGCGTACATGGATGGGAAAGCGAACAACTTTTTTTCAACAAACCATTGGTAATTTTGGACGATTCCAAGCACTCAATTGCAGAACAACGCTACGCAGCCTTCGGACAAACGGATGGAGGCCGAAAATTGGTCATTATCTATACGATGCGAAACTCTTTGATTCGGGTAATTTCGGCAAGAGACATGGACAGGAAGGAGCGACAGTTTTATGAAAGCTTCCACTAAAAACAAACCCGCATTCAAAACGGAAGAGGAAGAACGAGCCTTTTGGGCGACTCATTCACCGCTTGAGTATTTTAATACAGCCAAAGCGAAACTGGGGTCATTTCCCAACCTCCGCCCGTCACTTAAATCTATTTCGATTCGCCTACCGGAAGACATGGTTGATGAACTGAAAGTACTCGCGAACAAAAGAGATATTCCTTACCAAAGTTTGGCAAAACTCTATTTATCATGGGGAATACGCTCTGAGAGAGAGGCTATCAAATCACGATAAGAGGCCGAACAACGCGGTGGTGGGTACGGCTCACCCGCGGCGGGTTCGCCGACCCACACTGCGGACGTTCGGAGAACAAAACCAAACACAACCGGATGACTCGGCAACCTGCTGAATCCGGAAAATTCGACGTGGACAATTCACCCGGAAAATCCACAATCAATCTGTGGGCTTGGTTGAGAACGGGCGAAATGCAATTCCGAACAACGCCCTCCAGAGTGCCTTCTTCAGCGCAACGAAAAAGTTACGAGGCGTGATTAGCCCATCTTTCGCTATTCGACCTCGAAAACGACTATTTCTGCCCTCCTTGCGAGCGAGTTCTCCTTTATTTATAGGGGTTGAGTTTCCCAAACAGTCTGCGGGGCAGACCCAGCCCATTGACGGACGGTTTTCTCGAAAATCGTCGCATGTACCTGAAGTGTCACAAGCGTCTCAAAGACGGCAAAGAACACCGCTACTGGAGCATCGTCGAAAGTGTTCGCAGGGGCGAGGGAACGTATTTATTGCGCACGAATCTGACTGCGGGTAGGCCGGAAGAGTTGTGGAAGCAGTACATTGTTCTGACGGAGATCGAGCAGGCGTTCAAAGAGATCAAACAGGACTTGAGCATTCGGCCGATTTACCGCCAGAAGGATAAACGAACCGAAGCGCACATCTTTGTGTCGTTCCGGGCCTACTGCCTGCAGCTTACGTTGAAGCACCGGGCCAGAGTGAGGGCGCCCGGTCTGACGCCGCGCGCGATTCTTGAGAAGTTCAAAACGATGCAGATGCTTGATGTGCATCTTCCAACGACCGATGGGCGGGTTTTGATCCTTCCGCGCTACACGCAACCAGGGAAGGATCTGAAATTGCTCATGCATCAACTGAATCTGACCCTGCCCGACCAGCCCCCGCCGCGAATCGAAAACTTACAAAATGTGGGGCAGACCTTTGAGGCAAAACCCAGAGAAACCGCTTCATTTGCCCGCGAATCGAAAGACGGGTTAACCCCTTTTTCAGGATAAAATTTTTGAGAAAGGCTCCAGATAGGGCTTTACACACATCGCCCAACCCCGTAAGTTAGTAATAAATTACTTACTTTATGAGGTGACCTATGAGCAGTCATTCCAAACATCTCCCTGCCGAAGAGCGTCGGGTGGCGACAATTGAGGCGGTTGTCGAGCTGGCCGCCGAACAGAATCCGAGCGACATCACGACCACCGCCATTGCACGGCGCATGGGGCTGACCCAAGGCGCGCTATTTCGTCATTTCCCAACCAAGGACGCGATTCTGGAATCCGTGATGGGCTGGGTGGCCGAGCGTCTGCTCGCCCGTGTTGGCAAAGCGGCGGCAAGTGCGGCATCACCGCTGGCGGCGCTGGAGGCGGTGTTCATGGCGCACATCGACTTTGTTGCCGAGCATCCCGGCGTACCACGGATGCTCTTTGGAGAATTGCAGCGTTCCGGCGACACTTTGCCCAAGAAGATGGTGCAGACATTGATCCGCCGCTACGGAGAGCGGTTGCAGCACCTGCTCGAGGCAGGCAAGATACAAGGGGAGTTGCATGCACAACTGAACATCGATGCAGCCTCGATATCGTTCATCGGCTCAATTCAGGGCTTGGTGATGCAGTCGCTGTTAGCCGGTGACGTCACGCGTATGCGTCATGATGCAGTGGGTGTGTTTGCGATTTATCGCCGAGGCATTGCCCACGTCGGGAGTGCATCATGAAATTCCCACGTCTGCAACGCCGCACACTCATGCTGATTGCGGTTATCGCGCCGCTTCTGGCGCTGTTCATTTATGTGGCTGCGCGTTCCGGGCCATTGGCTCCAATCGAAGTCACGGTCAGCACGGTTGAATCCCGGACGCTTGCTCCGAATCTGTTCGGCATCGGCACCGTGCAGGCACGCTACACCTACAAGATTGGTCCGACCCTTGCCGGGCGCGTCAAACAACTGAATGTACATGTCGGGGATGCGGTCAAGGCAGGTCAGGTCTTGGGTGAAATGGACGCGGTGGATCTGGATGACCGAATTACTGCGCAGCAGGCGGCGATCAAGAGTGCAGAAGCCGCTTTAAAGCAGGCTGCAGCCAAACAGACTTTTGCACAAACACAAGCAAATCGGTATGAGCAATTGTTTGCGGTGCGTGGTACCAGCGAAGAAAGTACGGACACCAAACGCCAGGAATTATTGGTCGCTAATGCCGCGTTGACTGCTGCGCGTGAAGATGCCGATCGTTTGCGTGCCGAGTTGGAGGCCTTACGCGCACAGCGCGACAATCTACGCTTGGTTGCTCCGGTGGCCGGGTTGATCACCGTGCGCGACGCCGATCCGGGCACCACAGTGGTCGCGGGGCAAGCGGTGGTCGAAGTCATCGATCCGACAGGCCTGTGGATCGACACACGCTTCGATCAGATCAGCGCCGATGGTCTGGCGGCGGGCTTGCCCGCTAGGATCACCCTGCGTTCGCGCCAATCACAAGTGCTTGCTGGCCGGGTGATGCGCATTGAACCGCGTGCTGACGCCGTGACGGAAGAGACTCTGGCGAAGATCATTTTCGATACGCCGCCCACACCACTGCCTCCTTTGGGCGAGTTGGCCGAGATCACCGTGCAACTGGGTGAATTACCCGCTGCGCCGACGATTCTCAATGCTTCCTTACGCACCTTCAATGGCAAGCGCGGCGCATGGAAACTGGTGAATGGCGATCTGGCATTTGTGCCACTCACACTGGGGCGGGCTGATCTCGAAGGCAATGTGCAGGTACTCGAAGGACTGGCGGCGGGTGAGCGCGTCGTTGTCTATAGCGACAAAATCCTCAGCGCGAAGAGCCGGATTCACATCGTCGAGCGCTTGGCTGGGGTTGCTCCATGATTAGCCTCGCCGGGCGCGACATTCTCCATGCATGGGGAAAGTTCATCTTTACCGGCGTCGGGTTGGGGCTCTTGATCGGCGTCACCCTCACGATGGCGGGTGTGTATCGTGGCATGGTCGACGATGGCAAAGTCTTGCTCGACAATAGCGGCGCGGATCTGTGGGTGGTGCAAAAGGACACCCTGGGCCCCTACGCCGAATCTTCCAGTATGCCCGATGATTTGTGGCGCAGCATCCGCACGATGCCGGGCGTGGCAGAGGCGGCCAATGTCACCTACCTCACGATGCAGGTCGCAAGGCAATCCAATGCAGGCGACCAAGACGTGCGCGCGATGGTGGTCGGCATCACTGCCGGTGAGGCAGGAGCACCAGGGTGGCCACCCCAGCTTGTCGCCGGTCGGCAGATCACGCGCGGCCATTATGAGGCGGTCGCAGATATCGCTACCGGCTTTCAGCTGGACGATGTCCTGAAGATTCGCCGCAACCACTACACCGTGGTCGGCCTCACGCGCCGCATGGTGTCGTCCAGTGGTGATCCGATGGTGTTCATTCCGCTCAAGGATGCGCAGGAAGCCCAGTTCTTGAAGGACAACGATGCGATTCTGATGCAGCGCAGGCGCACCGAAGCCAACCCGGCCTTCAACCGCCCCGGGGTGCCCGGGCTGCTCGATGCCGTGATCACCTCACAGACCGGCAACAGCTCAGTCAACGCGGTGCTGGTGCGTATCCAGCCCGAGTTCTCGCAGGAGGAAGTGGCCGAACCGATCCGCCGCTGGAAGCGACTTACCGTGTACGACCGTGCCCAGATGGAATCCATTTTGGTGGGCAAGCTCATCGCGACTTCAGCCAAGCAGATCGGCATGTTTTTGGTGATTCTGGCGTTGGTCAGCGCCGCCATCGTGGCCTTCATCATCTACACCCTGACGATGGACAAAATACGGGAAATTGCGGTGTTGAAGCTCATCGGTACGCGCAATCGCGCCATCGCCGGGATGATTCTGCAGCAAGCCTTGGTGCTGGGCGTAATCGGTTTTGTGGTCGGCAAAATCAGCGCCACCTTTGCCGCCCCACTTTTTCCCAAGTATGTGTTGTTAACACCGGTCGATTCAGTCTTTGGGTTTTTCGCCGTGCTGGCCATCTGCGTGCTGTCCAGTATCGTCGCCATTCGCATGGCGCTCAAGGTCGATCCGGCCGAAGCGATTGGAGGCTGACGATGGCAGGCAAAGGCATTCACATCGAAGGGCTCTCCAAACGCTACGGCGAGGGCGATACGGCGGTACTGGCACTGAAGGACGTGAATATGCACGTCGCCCCCGGCGAAGTCGTCGGACTGATTGGGCCTTCTGGATCTGGCAAGAGCACCTTGCTCAAGTGTCTGGGCGCTGTGATCGATCCCACGGCCGGTCGCATGGTTCTGGGTGATGAGGTCATCTTTGATGACGCGTGGAAAGTACGCGATCTGCGTGCGCTGCGCCGCGACAAGATCGGTTTCGTGTTTCAGGCGCCGTATCTGATCCCGTTTCTGGATGTTACCGACAACGTTGCGCTGCTGCCGATGCTGGCAGGCATGCCCAACAACGAGGCGCGCACCCGGGCGCTGGAGCTGCTGACGGCATTAGACGTACAGCATCGCGCCAAGGCCATGCCATCCCAGCTATCCGGCGGCGAGCAGCAGCGCGTCGCCATTGCGCGCGGCCTAGTGAATCGGCCACCGGTAATTTTGGCTGACGAACCCACCGCGCCACTGGATTCGGCACGTGCAATGGCGGTGATTCGCATCCTCAATGACATGGCACAGCGTTTTCAGACAGCTGTCATTGTCGTCACCCACGATGAAAAAATCATCCCGACCTTCAAGCGCATCTACCATATCCGCGATGGCATCACCCACGAGGAAGCAGGCGAAGGGCGCAGCTTCGACTGAATGGAGACCACATGAAAACCTTCCACAAATCCATTTTGATGATTGCAGCGGCGGCAGTCGTCGCACTTGCTGGTTCCGCGATGGCAGAAAACGGGGCACCTGCCGAGATGGCAAAGCCTCTGGCGCTGCGTAGTGTAATGGACAAACTTGGACGAGATATGCAAGCCGTCACGGGAGCGATTTCGAAGGAAGACTGGGCGCTGGTCGCAACGCTTTCTCCCAAGATCGCCAGTCACGCCGGACCGCCCTTGCCGGAAAAGCTACGCATCCTCGCGTGGCTTGGCGGCGATTCCGTAAAATTCCGTGGCTTTGATGGACAGGCTCACGAAGCGGCGACCGCAATGGGGGAAGCCGCCAAGCGCAGTGACGGTCAGGCCGTGATTGCAGCCTTTGCCAAGGTGCAACAAAGCTGCTTGGGTTGTCATCAGAGCTTCCGTCAACCTTTCGTGGAGCATTTTTATGGACGCCGTTAAGAAAAAGGGGGCAGTCCTCAGTATTGATAGATTTTAGCCTTCCCGTGCGCAGCAAATCTCTGGAGTTTGTCTAAGGTCAGGTCTAGGCATTGACAATTTGACGAGCATCATGCCACGGGCTTCTACAGATTGGCTGAGCCGTTTTCGGGAACAAAACTAAACTCAACCAGATGACGCGAAAATCCTCGGAATCTCGAAATTTCGACGTGGACAACCCACGCCAAAAAAGCACAATCAACCTGTGGCCTTGGTCGAGAGTGGGCAAAACTCCATTCCGAACAACGCCCGCCACCGTACGTCTGGCCGCTATCGCGCCCAGCCGCCGGTGAGGCGGACGTTCGGGCGGCAGGAATAAAGAAACTGCCCCCTCGCCAAGGCACACCAACTGTGGTATTGGTTACAGCATGAAGGCATTTACCGCAGTTATCGAGCGCTGCCCAGACACGAATCTCTACGTGGGATATGTTCCCGGCTTCCCAGCTGCGCATAGTCAGGGATCCACCCTCGAGGAATTGCGGGAGAATCTTCACGAAGTCATCCAGATGTTGCTGGAGGATGGTGAGCCGAAGCTTGAGGCGGAATTCATTGGAACACAGGCCGTTACGGTGTAGCCGTGGGTGTCCTGCCGGTTGTCAAGCCGCGTGAGGCTATCCGAATTCTTGAGCGTATCGGCTTTGTGGAAATTCGCCAACGCGGTTCACATCGGCAATTTCGGTATCCGGACGGCCGTCAGACGACTGTCCCCGACCATGGTTCAAGAGACGTATCCCCGATTCTTCTCCGCCAGATCATCAAAGACATTGGGATGACGGCCGAAGAATTCATCCGGAACCGCTGATCCCGAACAAATCAACACAACCGGATGACCCGGCAACCCTCGGAATCCCGAAAATTCGACGTGGACAATTCACCCGGAAAATCCACAATCAGTCCGTGGGCGTGGTGGTCGAGAATGGGCGAAACCCCATTCCGAACAACGCCCTCCACCGCGCGACTGTTCGCTCCCGCGCCCAGCCGTCGGTGAGGCGGATGCTAGCCAATAAAAGGAGGCTATATGGGCTACGACCCGAATGTACATCCCTCGCGCAGATGGTTTGCCGGTAGAATGTTTATCGAAAAAACCAAGCAAATACATGACGAGAAGGCAAAGCTTTCAGCCATTTCCTTTGACGACTTGATCGACCTCTTTGAGGCAAGATTGAATATCATTAGAGGTTTTCGAGCAGCCTTCTTGTTGCCCCCCGATAATGGAGAAGACTTTGACAAAATGATTGAAGAATTAGAAACAAAACTCGAAGAGGGTAGTTTCAAAAAGTTTTCTAAGCTCATTAGTGAGGATTTTAAAATTCGCTACTCAGGTACTGGGCAATACGGGGTTGCCAATTATGAATTGAGAAATATGAAGACCCAAAAATCTTGTTCGATAAGCAAGCAGGAATCTAAAACATTTCAGATGCTTCTTCGACAAGCCTTCCGGGAAAGAGTGAACAATTTAGCACAACTCCTTGAATGTACTGAAGATGTTTTCTTTGAGGAAATTTACTTAATAGATAAGAGGGATGAGCTGTATTATTGCCATCCTTTCGAGCTTTTCGATGAAGATGAGATTTATGAAATGATTGTTGACGGAGGATTTGCAAAATCTATTGAACAAGCCGAAGCCAAATTTCCCGAAATAGATGATATTGAAGATAAAGGGGTCCTTGATTTTTTTGAGGACTATCATGTGAATGTACTTAGAGCAATGCATCATGATCTGTTTTGGGATTGGTGCGAGCGAGATAGCATTTTTCATGGATAGAATGGGTAAAAACATAAACGAAAATGGCGAAGACGGCGATGCAGCAGAACTTGTGGGCTCATCTCCGATGAGGTTGGGTAATTTGTTTGCCAAGTTTTGTTGGGTGTCCTAGCAAAATTCCGTTGACCCCCAATTCCGCTGATCGCTGGCATTCAGAGAACAAAACTAACAACAAGCGGATGACACGAAAATCTACGTGATCCCGAAAATCGACTTGGACAATCCGGCAGAAAAGCCACAACCGGTGTGTGGGCTTGGGTGGGGATTGGTTTCTCCACCGGAGGGCTGGTCGCTTTGGCAAGTCTGGCTCGACTTCGGCGACTCGATTAACAGGCGAAAAGTTCTGTCGGGCGGTCGGGATAGGTGACGTTGACGGCGATGTGGGTGTGGCCCGCGCGGCCGAGGACTTCCATTACGGTTTGTTGTGCGAGTTCGGGACGATTGCACTCGGAGCTCATGTGGGCGAGAAAGACGGTGGAGAGTTGTGGTCCGGCGATCTCTGCGAGCATCGCCGCAGCACGTTGATTGGAAAGGTGGCCCTGCCGTCCGCGGATGCGTTGCTTCAGATGCCACGGGCGCTCGGCCTCCTGCAACATGTACTCATCGTGATTCGATTCCACAACGAGCAGGCGGCAATGGCGCAGCCGCTCGCGAATTAACGTCGTCGGCATCCCCATGTCTGTGACAACACCCACGCGCGAGTCGCCACAGGAAATAACAAAGCCAACCGGCTCATACGCGTCGTGTGGAACAGAAAACGGTTCGATGAGCAAATCGCCCACCGCAAACGCCGCGCCGGTTGTGAATATTTGCCACGCGACCGAGCCAAACGCGGGATCGCGACAGAGCGCTTCCATCGTTCCCCCATTTGCGTAAAGCGGAATCCCTTTTCGTTTATGCAAGACACGCAGGCCTTGCGTGTGGTCATCGTGCTCGTGACTGACACAAACGCCACGAATATCGTCAAGAGTCGCGCCAACAGATTCCAACCGGAGTCCAATTTGACGCGCACTTAAGCCCGCATCAATCAACACGGCGGTTTCATTGGAGGCGATATACGTGCAATTTCCTGAACTGCCACTGCCCAAAATGGAGATACGAAGAGACATAACGAGAAGACCGTCTATTGTTGGACAAGCCCGCGCGCAAAGCAAGTGCGCTTGCTACTTCGCAATGCCTAGCGTCTGGTCCAACATCGGATCGCGCGCCGCGCCCCCGGACAACGCCTCCGTGTAAAACATGCGCGCCTCATCGAGCGAGGGCCGCGAGCCGCTGGCGAGCAGGATGGCTAGGTTCAACTTTGCCTCCGAATCAGCGGGATCCAACTCAATGGCCTTTCGCATTTCACGAACCGCGCTGGCGGTCTGTCCGCGCGCGTGCAGGGTTATGCCGTAGAACTTGTGAAGCAATGCATCTGTCGGGTCTAATTCGACGGCGCGTGCGCAGTCGCGCATACCGTCCTTGGCAAAACCCTCGCGCCACGAAATTAGGCCGCGCAACCCATACCCGCGCGCATTTTTGCTGTCGGCGGCAAGAACGTCATCAATGTACTTGCGCGCAGAAACAAGGTCATCCACCTGATAGCGAATGGTCGCCAAGCCCAATAGCGCACTCGTCAGATCGGGTTGACGCCTCAACGCTGCCTCGTAGAGTTTCTGCGCACGCTCCAAGTCGCCCGCATTTGAAAGGCGTTGTGCCTCGGCAACGATGCGATAGACAGAAACCGTGCTCGTAGTTGCCACGGGCTGAGGCGCCTGTTTTTTTGCCGTGACTACATTTGTTTGCCGAATCGTAATTGCACTTGCCGATGCCCCAGCACTGGGAGTCTGTATCGCGGGGACGGGCGAGGCGTCGCGTCGTGGGGCCATTGAAACGACTGGCCCTGGCACGGCAGCGGGCGTGGTGGGTTCCGCAGATCTTGGTTTTTCATTGAGTGCGCTCTGCTGCGCGCGCATCGCGGAACGAAGGTCGCGCACCTCTCGCTCTCGTTCTGAAAGCAATCCACGCAAACGTTCTTGTGCGCGTTGTTCGTTTTCAAGTGAGGAGCGAAGCACGTTTGCTTCAAGACTGCTCTGGTCGCCGATCCGCCGACGTGTCTCGCGAATTTGCGTATCTATCTGCGCCATCCGTGCGGCATTGGTCACAGTGTAAGCTGTGACCTCTTCCATTCGATCTTTGATCTGCTTGATCGCAAGCGCAGTACGATAAAGATCGTCGTTAAGTTTGGTCAGCTCCCGTTCAAGGCGCTGTTGCTCCAAACGCACCTCGGACAACTGCAACGCGAGGCGGTCAGGGCTGGCGGAAGCAGCGACGGGCTGTTGCACAACCTGCGGTGCGGGCGACTGGCAGCCGAGCATGGCAAACGCAAACAACAACCCACTGGCAACAACAAATAAATCCTTACAACGCATCAACGATTCTCCACAAAATCCCTTAAGCAAGCGACTGTGCAGACATTCAACTACGTGCGCAACGGTAAAGCGTAACTTGTTTGAATCGCCACGCTGTTTTTATCTGGTAATTCCTGCGATTTCTTGGAAATCCTGCTCCATGCCTGCTTCCTTCATTATTAAAGATGTGCGCACATTGGACCCGACGACGGGGGTGGATGAACTCCGCGATATCTTTGTCGCCGAGGGACGCATCGAAGCGACGCCACCGTCCGACGCGCAGGTCATCAGCGGGCACGGCAAACTGCTTATCCCCGGACTGATTGACCTGCACGTCCACTTGCGTGAACCGGGCGGCGAAGAGAGCGAAACGCTAGAGACCGGCTCACGCGCGGCGGCGCGTGGTGGATTCACAACGATTGTCGCCATGCCCAACACCCGCCCCGCCCATGACACCGCCGAGACGGTGGGATTTGTTTTGCGACGTGGCACAGAAATCGGTCGTACCCGAATTTTGCCTAGCGGCGCCATTACAATTGACCGCAAAGGGAAAGAGTTAACCAACCTTGCCGCACTCGCTGGCGCAGGCGCGGTGGCGTTCTCGGATGATGGAACGACAGTTCAGGACGACGCGCTGATGCGACGGGCAATGGATGTCGCGCGCGATCTCAACCGTCCGATTATGGACCACGCGCAAGACAACCTTATCGAGCGCGAAGGTGGTGTGATGCACGAGGGTGAGGTCTCGAAAGGACTCGGTTTGCCGGGGATTCCAACATTCGCCGAGGAACGAATTATTCGTCGCGATATCGAACTCGCGGAGGCGACCGGCTGCGCCCTGCACATCCAGCACGTCACCTCGCGCAACGGCACGGAGTTGATTCGCGCCGCGCGCGCGCGTGGCATCAGCGTCACTGGCGAACTCACGCCGCATCACCTCACGCTTTGCGATGAGGACCTTGATCCGAAAAATGCGAGTTTCAAAATGAATCCACCGTTGCGGAGCCGCGATGACCGCGACGCGCTGGAAGCTGCGCTGCTCGATGGAACCCTCTCCTGTTTTGCAACGGATCACGCGCCGCACAGCGCGGACAAAAAGGCGCGTGGTTTTTTGAAGGCGCCTTTTGGAATCGTCGGATTGGAAACAGCGGTCGGTCTCACGTGGACACACCTTGTGCGCTCAAACAAAATGACGGCAATGGACTGGTTGCGGCGCTGGACAACTGAACCCGCGAAAATCATCGGGCGCCCCCACCCTACGTTGACACCCGGCGCCATCGCAGACCTTACTCTGCTTGATGTCGCGTCGCCTTGGGTCGTACACCCCAACGAATTTGCGACAAAATCGCACAACACCCCTTTTGCGGGGCGCACCCTTTACGGCCGTGCGGTTGCTACCTGGCTGAATGGGCGGTTGGTCTGGCGAGAAAACGGATTTTAGTTGATTTCGCTCGACGCTTACGCGGCGCGCGGGGTATCCACTTCCTTTTCCCCGAGGAGATTTTGCCGTGTCTTTTGAAAGTGGTTCCGTCAGTTTTCGCATCCTTTATCTGCCCCGCGATCTTCCCCCCGACGCCGTGGAGCGTTTCGCGCGCTACGCTGCGCCACCGATTGATACGCTTGGTGTCGGCGAGATCAATGGGTGGGTAACGGGACGCCATCTGCTCGACCGCAATATCTCCTCGGACACGGCTTACTACGCGGGCTTCCTGCGCCTTTCTCTCATGCATGCCGAGCGCAAGATTCCCGAGCCTCTTCTTCGCGCGGAATGCAAGATGCAGGAAATTGCTCTGATGCAGGCGGAGGGGCGCGACCGACTGAGCGCAACGATTCGCCGCGAAATTCGCAATGAGGTCACCGAGCGCCTGCTTCCGACGATGCCGCCAGTTCTGCGGGGAATCGGAATGATTTATGACGCCACGACGCGTTTCATCTACACCACCGCGCTTTCAGACAAACAACTCGACGCATTTCAGATCGGGTTCGCGCAGGTTGTGGGCGCTGGCGGCGTTCCGGTCATTCCTCAAACTGTGTCACTCCAGCGCAGAAATCGCAGCATAGATGGCTGGGATCCGGTCAGTTTTTCGCCGGAGGTAGAGCCAGAGGATGTGATTCACGACGCTGGCCTCGATTTTCTGACCTGGCTCTGGTTTGTCTCCGAGGCCCGTGGCGGAATGTTGAAGCTCAAGGAGCTTGGCGACTGGGCCGTCATGATCGAAGGTCCGCTTACTTTTGTAATGGAAGGAAGCGGCGCGCACGAAATTGTTATGCGTCGTGGTGAACCTCGTCTGAGCGCTGAGGCCAAGGCCTCACTGCTGGCAGGGAAAAAATTGCGGCGTGCAAAGCTTACCCTCGCGCGGGGTGAAGAGTCCTGGACCTGCACGTTCGACGCACAGGCCTTCACCGTGCGTGGATTGAACCTACCCGAAGGCGAGAAGCTCGACACCATCAGCAAGTTTCAAGAACGCATGCAACTGCTGGATCTGTTCAAGGAAGCGTTGTTTCTTTTATTTGACCGATTCTGCGAAGAGCGCGAAGATAAGAGTTGGAGCAAGACCGCGGAGGAAATCCATAAGTGGGTGAAGGAGCGAAAAACGCGCACGTAAGGGGACTCCACCAACGCGCCGCAGACGAATTTCTGCCGAGACGGTGTTTGCCGCGCTATGTGCATTGGCGACGATCACGGTCGCCGCCGAAATCATGCGCAGTCTATGGTCTTCATGGCGGGCGGATTCGCGGATGACCACGTCAGTTATACAAATATGATATGGAACAGCGGACACGGCGCACCGTTCCGCTTTTTCATTACAAATAACTATCTAATCAATCACCTCTCTTTTTCGCTGGTCCCGATCGGCTTCCTCTATCACCTTTGGGATCACCCATTTCTCCTGCCTGTCTTTCAATGGCTGCTGATGTGCGCGGGACTTATTGTTCTGCTTGCGTCAGCACATCGTCTTCGACTGCCCTTGCCCGCAATTGCTGCGGTAGGTCTGTTTTTTATCGGCTATGCCCTTGCGCAGCGCCCTCTCGTCAACTCATTTCACGGAAGCACGACATATTTTCTCCTTGTTCCATGGCTTTATTATACGCTGCGATTGTGCAAGGGCTGGGCGATCTTGCCTCTGGCGTTAATCCTTGGAGTTCGAGAAGAAGCTTTTCTCTTTGTCCTGCCAATGTTGGTGAGCGCCGCGTGGCGAGACCGATCCATTCGCGCCGGCGCACTTGTCGGATTTGCGATATTCTACGGCCTTTTTGCGATTCTCTGGTTATACCCCCATCTTAATGGGGTCACCGTTTTGGAGCGGCGCTCAGAAATTGCGCATGCGAACAACCTTCTCGCGACTTGGCACGGATCGGGTCTACAATTGCGGTGGAAGGCGGCGCTTCTATGGGCGCCACCAATCCTAATTTTCCGAGACAATATGGTCTCCAGATTCATTACCCTGCGCCCGTCCTGACCACACTGGCGGTGGGCATCGTCGAAAGCGCGGCCAACGCGCGCGTAGCGTTGAAGCCGGGCGCGCGCGACACAACAAATCTCCGCGCTGTTCTTCTGGTGGGTTTGGTTGTCATTGCCCACATCTTTTGGGGCTACATACGAACAGGCGGACACAGTGGGCTGCAGTATCACGATCTTGATCCGGAGGGAGCAATCCGCCTCCACGCGAGCCATGCCGTTCCCAAGGAGGGAGTACTTATCACAACGCGAAAGCTTGCTTCCTACACGGCAAACCGTCGTGACATCACTTTTTTGGGAAAATATGACCCGAACAAAATTCAGCCAGATGTGGTTTTCGAGCGAGTCCGACGCATCAGGGGCATTATGGACGGCGAACTACTCCAGAATATTCGCAACGAATCTTTCGGAGTTGTCTATTACGACACGGACTATTTCGTCGCTCAACGAAACGGCCCGACCGGGCGCAACAAAGACTTCCTGTTTATGATTGATAACGCTGCAAGCATACTGTGGCTGGTTAATAGCTCATCCGAAGGAGGTGACAATTTGTATGATCCGGTCGTCGGGTTGGTTCGTCATTGGGAGGGCGATGGCTCGCGAGCGCCGATTACAGTTAGCTACAACGCAAGGCTGAACCTCCCCGCAGGCAACTACACCGCTCATATTCTTTATCGCGCAGAAAAACCGCGCCGCGTGGTACGCGACTCGTGGGGACAATTCGGCGTTTTTCCTTTGGGCCGGGATGAAGCGCTGGCTGCGGCGCCGATCGAAAAAATCAGCGGGGAGCGCGGAGTGTATCGAGAACAAACACTCGATTTTTCAAATCCCGCCGAAGGCCCGGTGGAGTTTCGGGTAATCGGCGCCGATGCGCCGCTTTGGCTGCTGTCCGCGCGTTTCGAGGCGCGGCCCCTAAAGACGGATTAGGAGCCATGCACACGCGCGTGGTCGTGAGCGGGTTCGAGGTGGGCGCTGGCATTTGCGCCGGGGCCGAGTCGCGCTTCGATGGCCTTCTCTATTTCTGTCGCCTGTGCGTGGGCGAGCCAGATGGGGGTTTCGTCCGGAAAGAGGAGGTGGACTTCAACCCAAATATGGCGACCGGCACGCCGATGTTTCGCGGCGTGAAACTGTGCGCCGTATTTTCCAACCTCCGTGGTCAAGACTTCGTGAATCACTCGGTCAACCATCGGGTCGGCCTCGTCCATTAATCCGCGAAACGCGCGGCGCATCAGGCTTACGCCCGACCACAAAATGCCCAACGCGACGGCTATTGCAGAAATCGGATCGAAGGGCTTCCAGCCGGTAAGCCAGGTCAGTAACAGCCCGATAATGACGCCCAAGCTGGTCCAACTATCGGTCAAGACATGCCGCCCGTTTGCTTCGACCACGAGCGAGTTCATTTTTCTCCCGCGCGCAACAAGGAATCCGCCGAGCACGCAATTGATGAGGAACGCCGCAATCGTCAGCCAGAGTCCGACCCCGAGATTGTCGGCGGCAATCCCGTGCATCCAGCGAGTGATTGCTGCATAAACAATATAGACCGCAACCAGTACAATCAGTGCGCCTTCGAACCCGGCAGAAAAGAAATCAATTTTGTCGTGGCCGTATGGATGGTTGCGGTCCGCAGGTTGCGAAGAGTACCACAAGCTGAACAGCGCGAAGCCGACCGCGACGTTGTGAACGACAGATTCCGCTGCGTCTGAAAAAATAGCGGATGATCCGGTGACAGCGTATGCGTAGCACTTCATCACCAGCATCACGATGCCGACGGAGAGTGAAATCCACATCACCCACAACCCACCTGCGTGTGGATGGTGAGCGCAACTGTCTGCTTTTTCCAAGCCTTGGAAGTCTTCCGGCATATAAGTTCCAATCCTTGGAAGTTTTAGCACAGATTCGCCGTCGCAACAGAGGATACGACGGCTACGGGCAAAAATGGGCCGACCGCAACGGACGGGATACTATTTGCGCCCCTTTTTGGAGGGTTCAAAGATGGTTAATTTGCCGCCGCTGGCTTTGCTCAAATCCCGGTAGAACTGCAAAGACTCTTGGCCGCGGGCCGTTTTCCGGGGCGTGGTCATGACGACATTGACTTTAACCGGGCGGCCAAACTTTGTCTCAATGGATTTCACGTATCTGAGCACGTCGCGGTCGTGTCCCTCGATTTGTTTTCCGGTGCGGGCGTCGCCCTGTTTGACGTTCGGCACGTCGTCGTCTGTAATAAGAAAGATGGTGTCTGCGCCCATTTCCACGGCCATCTCAAGGGCCTTCCACGGCGTACTGCCGGAATAGCCCGCGAGGTTACCGACGTAGTTTGGCACGAATCCGTCCTTGCTCCACTCGGTGGACTCCTGTCCTTTCATAGCCGTTCTAGTTTTTAGGCGGGCCAGCGCCTCTTTTTTGCGGGCTTCGGTCGCAAAGACCATCGTCTTAAACATCGGCGCGGCACCGTCCACATAGCCGATCATGTTGAACTTTGTAACGGGGGCGAGTCCATTGAGCATGGTTGTTGCCTCGCGGACCAAATCGTCCAACACGCCGAGATTGATAACCGTCTGGCTGGTGTCGAGCAGCACGATCACCGCGCGGGTGCGCACGTTTTCGCCGAAGAACTTGGTGTCGGAATATCCGCCGCCGCCGGTAAGCCCGCGCCCCGCGCCGCCGCCGCTGGAGCCGAGCGAACCGAGGATGCTGCCGACGCGCGCGTTGAGCACAGGCGTGTCGCGCAGGTTTTTTTGGTCGGGCATTTCCATGCGCGGCATTTCAGGGAGCGAGACGGCCGATGGCGCGTCCGCGACGAGACGCTGCATGATCTGCGGTTTGCGCATTTGTTCCTGCATCTGTTTGACGCGGATGCTGTGCTCCAGTTTGCGCGCGGGCAGACCCGGTGGTTGCTTGGCCTCAAACATAACTTTAGGCCGAGCGGCAACTACGAGAATGGTGAGGTAGCCCGCGCCGCCGATGATTGCAACGTGCGCGAGCACGCTGGCAAAGATCGCGCTCCATGGCACTTTTTTTTGCCCTTTTTGTTCGACGACCACATGGCCGTGAACCAGTTGGATTCCTTCTTTTTCTTGGGAGGTGGAACCCCTTGCGCCTCAGCCCCGGATGGGGGAGTCATGTCCTCGTTCATTCTTCGTCCTCCACGGCAAAAGTGACGTTGCTGATCTGCGCCACTGAGCAGGCGTTGAGCACATCCACGACGCGCTGTTGGATGACATCATCTGCGGGGGCTATCGTGACCATGGCCGAGGTCTTGTTCGCCTCCGCACTTGCACGGAAACGCTTCAAGGTGTCCACCAGCTCGGGCATATCTGACTCGCCCGGCTTGTCGTAGGCCAAATCATTGAGCAGCACCTGGCCGTCGCCGGTAATTTCAATAATCTGCTCGTCCGGAATTTCCACCGGTTCGTCTTGCGAGGCGACGCCGGGGAGCGAAAAGCTAATATCCGCTTCCTGACGATTGAAGGTGGACGTGACCATGAAAAAGATCAGGAGCAAGAAGACGCAATCAATCATCGGCGTCATCTCGATCTTCAGATCAATGTTCTCCTGGCGCTTAAGTTTCATATCCTTTTTAGCTCTGAGGAGTTTGGAATGTTGCGAAAATCACGTCGTAAATTCCGGCCTCTGCGCAGGCGGAAATGGCCTTCCGTACCATCGAAAACTCCACATTTTTATCTACGCGGAGATAGAGCCGAAGCTCCGGTTCTTCCGCGCGCCGGGCGCTGATCGCGGTCGTCAGACCCCGCGCATCCATTAACTTACCCGAAATCATGTAGGCGTGTTCTTTTGTTACAGTTTGGCCGTCGCTCAGCACCGTGCCTTCGGGCAAAATATTGACCGTTCCGCGCCCGCGTAGGTCTTCGGGAACCGCGCCGCGCGGAGCGACAGGCAACGAGACTTCGGGGGTCAGGTCCACCTTGGACATGGTGGCGGCGCACATGAAGAAGATGAGCAATAGAAAGACGCAGTCAATCATCGGCGTCATATCTATTTCCATATTTACGTCGTTGGATTTGCGCAGCTTCATATCCGGCCTACCCTACTTATTCTCCTGCTTCCGAAGCACTGCCGAGCAGCAAGTCCAAGACTTCGGTGAACTCACGTTCGGCAATCTGCACAATTTTGTTCAGATTGTTACGGAAAAGGAAGAAGCAAAACATCGAAGGAATGGCGACGATCAGTCCCGTTGCCGTCGTGATGAGCGCTTCACCGATGTTTCCGGCGAGTAGCTCGGGCTTGCCCATGCCTCCTTGTCCGATCTTCTGGAAGGCGCCGATCATACCGCTGACCGTGCCGAGCAGCCCGATCATCGGCGAGACGGCGGTAATCAGGGAGAGCATGTTCACCCAGAATGCAACAGCGGATTCCTCGCGTACAACCGCTTCGCCAATTGCGCCCTCAACCGTTTCCTTGCTGCCCTCGGGATCGTCCGGATTCAACTTGCGCAGTCCGGCGGCGAGCGAGTTGGTGAACAGACTGGGCGAGGCGGTCGCCACGTTCTGCATCACCATCAAATCGCCGACCTGCGCGGCTTTTTTGATTTCGGAAAGCGGAATGGGTGGGATCAATTTCTTCACATTGATTTTTTGGACGAGCAACACGGCAACGGTGATCAGCCCGAAGGAGCACGCGCCCAGCGGCCACATGGCCCAACCGCCGACCTTAATCAGGTCGAGCAGCGTTGTGCTCTTTGCCGCTTCTTCCGCCCCAGCCGCGGCATCCGGTGCTTGTGCCCATACGGCTACCACGCCCAGCAGGCAGCTCCAAAGAAGGATGTTCATCAACCTTTTCATTCGTCCTCGCTTTCCTCTTTCGCTTCATCAGCAGATTCAGTTTGTTCAGAAGATTCCGATTGTTGGCTTGCCGACCTGAATGCCAGCTCCATGCTGATTTGTTTTTCGTATTGCGCGGCCCAGTCCTCGGCTTTTTTCGTTTCTTCCGAGTCGCCATATTGATCGCGCAGCACTTCAATGGCGCGCGCGGCGCTGGCCCAATCATCCATTGAAGCAAAATCGGGAAGCGCGGCGAGCAGCGATCTCTGCTCGGCGTGGTTAATGTGCGGAGCAAAGACCACGGAATAGTAATAGTCCATCACGGCTTCTTTGTGGCGGCCCGAGGCGGAGCGCGCCGCTGCGCGAGCGGCATAAAGGTCGTCAAGGAATTCGGGATCGTCATCCGGAAAGGCTGCGTTATCTAGGATGGACAGCGTTTTTTCCGTATCGCCTTGGCGCGAATAGAGCAGGGCGATTCGAAGCTTTGCGTCCTGCTTCATTTCCTCGTCCTTCGCGCTGGTTGAGACTTCGTTCAGAACATTCATCGCCTCAACATTGCGATTTTGGGTCATGAGCAGACGTCCCTGAATGGCCAGTGCGTCATAGACCGGCATTCCCGGCAGTTCGCGGTAGGGACGGAGCATATCAATAATGCGTTTCAGCGGCGCCTCGACCTGCGCAATTTGCTGCGTTGTGACGGCTGCGCGCGCGGCTTCAATGATGGGGATTTTTGGGATATCGAATTTTACAATCTGCGTGCGCGGAATACCGACTTCGATGAAGCGTCCGTCGCTTGTGCGTTGGTCCACCCAGAGCATTTCGCGGTCAATTTTCAGCAGGCGCACGGCCGCAGGGCCCCGGGTTGTTTCCAAATTGAACGGTCCGATTCCGCGTTCGCGTGTGGATGCCTGTGCGCGCGCGGCGGATGGAGCAAGCGCAACGGCCGCGAACAATGCAAACAAGGTGGATTGCCAGCGCTTCATGATTGCAACCTCGCAATACGTCTGCGCGCCTCATCCAGTTCCGGCCGACCGGCAAGGGTCTCAACCGTCAGCATCTCCTCGTAGGTGTTGAGCGCGGACTGACGATCATTTAACTTCTCGAACGCCTCGCCGCTCTTCAAATACGCCTGCGAAACAGCGTCGGCATAGTGACCGTAGAGGACGTAAATGCGCTGATAGAACGGAATGGCCTTTTTGTAGTCGCCGCGCGCAACTTGGCACTCTGCAAGACCCAGCAGCGCACGGGGCTTAAGCTCGCGCGGTGTCACGCGGCTCGACAGCGCCATATTGTAATCTTCCGTGGCCTGTTCATATTGGCCCAGGTTCTTGCGCGCCTCGGCGCGGTAGAACATGGCCTCCATCAGCAGCGATGGTTCATACGCCCGCTGAACGGCCTTCTCGGCGAGGTCCAGCGCTTGCTGATAATTTCCGTTGGCCAGCTCCGCCTCCGATTTTTTCGCGTAGGCCGCGTCCGTGTAGCGCGACTTCGGAAAATCCGCCAGCAGCCGATCGAACATCTCCAGGCCGCGCAACACTTCGCCGCGCTTCACAAATGCGGAGCCGATGAAGGAGAGCGATTCGGCGTCCAGCGTGTCCATTGGGAATGTTGCCGCGATTCGCACCGCGCCTTCGACCGGATCCTTCTTCGACCAGCGCAACTGCGCAATGCTCAACCGTGCGAGGAGGGTGTACTGATTTCCCGCGCGCGCCTTGCTCACCAGCGAGGCCAAATCTGCGTCCAGCGCCTCTTGCTCGCCGGGGTACAACTTGCGAAGGTCGTCAAGCATTGGGCTGAGACCTTCCCATGCGCGATTGTTGCCGTAGCGTTCAATTACCGAGAGATAGAGCCGCTTGGCGTCATCCGTCTGGCCGATTTGTCGCAGCGCCCACCCCGCTTGATAGGCCGCCTCGACCGCGTTGGGCGAGTCAGGATGCTGTTTCAGATAGCGCTCGAACGCGGAGCGCATCGTCAGATAAGCGTCCTTGGTGTCCAGTGCGCGGAAAACTTTGACCGCCTGGCGCAAGGCAAGGAACTGGAACGGCTCGGCCTCCGGCGGCACGCGCAGATAAGCCTGTTGCGCCTCGTCCAGCCGCCCCGCCGCCGCCAGTGCGTCGCCCGCAGTGACGAGGGCCTCTCCATAGAACGAATGATCGGGATGTTTGTTCACCCACTCAATCAGCAGGTCGCCCGCCTTGTCAAAATCCTCCAGCGCGTAATAGCAGTGCGCGACGCGGTATTCCGCCTCGGGCGCATAAATGCTGTCCGGATACTCCTCGGCATACGCCTGAAACTCGGGCAGCGCACCTTTGTAATCGCCGTTGAAGAAACGCGCGACCGGCAGCCAGTAGCCGACCTCCGACTGCATCATGTCGTATGGATGATCCTTGATCCACTGCTCAAACTTCACGATCGCCGCGTCAAATTGTTCCAACATCGCAAGGGACAGCGCGCGATAGGAATTCGATGCGCGCCTTATTCGGATGATTCGGATAATCGCGCAGCAACTGCGCCATCGCCGGCTCCGCCTCTTCGAACATCTCGCGGTTGATGAAGGATTCCGCGCGCATAAACGCGATGGTCGGCACGCGGCCGTTATCAATATATTTCTGCTCTTTGCCGTATTCGGCCAGATAGCGGTCGGACTCCTCGACCAAGTCCTCGAATCGGCGCAGGCGGTTTAGGGATAGAATCAAATCGAAGCGCCCGGCCTCAATGATCGCCGGGTCCGTGGCGGCTTCCTTTACGCGCGTGAATGCGACGAGCGATTCCCAGTAGCGGTCAATAGCAAAGAAACAGCGGCCAATGCGGTGGAACAACCCGCCGTCGTAATCGGGAATTTTTTCCAAACGCTCCAGCGCGTCGTGTGCCATGCTAACCGAAGACTGCAATCGGCGTTGCATACGGAAATGGGCCGCGGCCTGCAGCGGGTCCACTTTCTGCCGCTGCAAATCTTTCAGCTCCTCCTCGCGCTCCGCCACCAGCCGATTTTGAATCCGGAATAGCGCGGCCTTTGTGCGGACGCGACGATAGGCGCGCAACGCAAGGTCGTACTGCGTGTTGTCGAACGCCGCATCGCCGATTTCGATTGCGAGGAAGTTGGCGTACACCAAGTGATCCATGTTTCGGCCCGTGGCGGGGAGCTGTTCAATTTGCTCCAAGGCCGGAAGCAGCTTCCCTGCATCAAAGTAACCGCGGGCAAGATAGAGGCGAGCCTGGGGCAGGAGTTCGGAGTTTGGATAGTTCCCGATAAACTGCTCAAGCGCGGGCATCAGCTCTGCGGTTTTTTCCTGCTGCCGCAGACACATCGCCGCCTGAAACGCGGCGTCTTCTGAAAATACGGAGTTCGGCCATTGCTCCATGACCTGCTGGAACGCCGCAAGTGCCTTGTCGTAGTTCTCCTGCAAAAATTCTGCGGAGCCCAAGCGGAAGGTTACTTCTTCGCGAAGACCCGCGTTGGGAAAGCGCTTGAGATATTCCTCAAATGCCGTGACCGCTTCGGGATAGTTGTTAAGATTGAAGTAGGTCGAGCCGAGCGCGTAATAGACCGCTTCCATCGCCTGCTGCATGGACGACTCGTCGCCGAATGTGGCGGCAAGTTGCTGAAAGGCCTGCGCAGCCTCCGCATAGCGACCCGCGTTGAAGGCGTTTAGACCGTTTTGATAGAGCGCATCCGGATCGTCCTGCGCCCGTGCAAGTGGAGCGCAGACAAACAACCCCACCGCCAAAATTAAAAACAATCTCCTCATAGCCTCCGGTTCAGGCACTCAATACCGCTACCGGTCATTCCTCATCAAGATTCAATGGCCACTCGATTCTCTGACCTTAATATATACGCAAGATCTCCGCCAGCTTAATCATTCGGAAATGTGCGCGGCGGCGACATCCGCAAAAATTCGCAGCGCTTCGCGCGCATCAGCGGGCGTGATATTCAGGGGCGGCAACATGCGGATCACATTATCCGCAGTCGCAATTGCGATCAATCCCTTCGCGAGCAGCTCCTTCTCAAATCTCTTCGCCGGATGATTCAGGACAACCCCGAGCATCAGCCCGCGGCCGCGCACCTCCACGATCCAGGGATGCTCCGCCTGCAGTGCGCGCAGCTCATTCTGCAACGTCTCGCCCACCCGCGCCACATTATCCAGTAGACGCTCCTTCTCGATGATATCAATCACCGCAAGCGCCGCGGCGCATGTGACGGGGTTTCCGCCAAACGTGCTGGCGTGCTGACCCGGATGCAGAACCTCGGATACCTTCGGCCCCGCGATAAACGCGCCGATCGGCAATCCGCCGCCCAGCCCCTTTGCGAGCGAGCAGGCATCGGCTTGAACACCGTACGACTGGAACCCAAACCATGAACCAGTACGGCCCATCCCGCATTGCACTTCATCGAATAGCAACAGCAAATTCTTTTCGTTGCACAGCTCGCGCAACCCCCTCAAAAACTCCGGCGTTGCGGGCACAACCCCGCCCTCGCCCTGAATGGCCTCGACCAAGATCGCGGCGGTTTTGTCCGTTATCGCGGCGCGGACGGATTCAAGGTTGTTGTAGTCGGCATAAACAAAACCCTGCGGCAGCGGTTCAAAGCCTTTTTGATACTTCGTCTGCCCCGTCGCGGTGATCGCGGCCAGCGTGCGGCCGTGAAACGAGTTTCGCATTGTGATGATCTCGTAGCGGCCACCGTTGGTATTGCCCCAGAGCCGCGCGAGTTTGATCAAGCCCTCGTTCGCTTCCGCGCCAGAGTTGCAGAAGAACACGCGTCCGGGAACGCCAAATTTTTCAACGAGCTTTGCCGCGAGTTTCGGCCCATTCTCTGTGTAATACAGATTGGAAACGTGCATCAGTGTCGCAACTTGTTTCTGAATTGCCGCGACGAGTTTCGGATGACAGTGCCCCACCTGCGCCACGGCGATGCCGGCAAGAAAATCGAGATAGGAGCGGCCATCGGCGTCCCAAACCCTACACCCTTTTCCGCGCGTCAGCAGGAGGTTCGGCGCGTAGGTGTTGACGATGAATTGTTTGTGGAGCTGAACGGGGTCGGTTGTGTTTGTCATTTCGCGGCCTATCCTACTTCTTTAACAATCTCCGTTCCCACACCTTTATCCGTGAACAGCTCCAGGAGCAGAGAATGCGGCATCGCCGCGTCAATAAAGTGAACCTTGCGCACACCCGCCTTGATCGCGCGAACGGAGCCTTGCACCTTCGGAATCATTCCGCCGGAAATTACGCCCAGCCCGATCAATTTTTCGACATCCGCAATTTTTAGTGTCGAGATCAAGGTCGTTTTGTCTTCGGGATTGCGCAACAGGCCGGGGACATCCGAAAGATAAACCAGCTTCCGCGCCTTCAATGCCTGCGCAATCGCGGACGCAGCGTCATCCGCATTGATGTTGTACACCTGCTCATCCGGCCCCCACCCCAGCGGGGTGATCACCGGGACAATCTGCGAGTGCAGATAGGCCAGTATCGGATCATCGTCCACCTCGACGACATTTCCGACGTATCCCCAATCCAGCGTGTCGCCCGTCTCCTGGTCAACCTCGGTAAGCTTCTCCACATCGAGAATATCCTCGCCATGAATTCCGCGCGCGGTGCAACCGAGCTTTTCGAGTGTGTGCACGATGTGTGGATTCACCTCGCGGTTCAACACCTGCTCGACCACGTTTGCCGCCGCCTCGTCGGTCACGCGAAGGCCCTTCACAAATTTTGCGGGCAGACCTTTCTCCTTCATCGCGCGCGAAATAGCCTTTCCTCCGCCATGCACCACCACCGGGCGCAATCCCACGCACGCCATGAACGCGATGTCGAGCAGCACCTTCTCGATGCCGTTTTTCTCCTCCATCGTGCTGCCGCCGATTTTTACGACGATGATTTCGCCGCGAAACTTTTGGATGTGCGGCAGAGCCTCGATCAGCACGTTTGCCTTTTGGATGAGTTCTTGCATGCGGCTCCTTTGGTATCCGTCAGGTGGGTTCCTGCCCGTCGGGCATCTTGATGTAGTCCACGTTGATTCTCACATATTCCTCGGAACAGTCACAGGTGTACACTTCGGCCTGTGCTTTTCCAAGATGCAGTCGAATGGTAATCGTAAATTCCCGCCGCTTCTGCACCTCGCTCAGCGAGGCGATGGAGGTCTTCGTCGCAACCCCGCGCCGCACGGCCGCGAGTGTGCCGTAAAGGATTTCGACCTTCGCCTCGTCCACCTTCGCTGGAGAATAGCCTAGCGCGTCCATAATTCGGCCCCAATTCGGATAATCGCCATTCCAACAGGTTTTCACCAACAGCGAATTCGCAACCGCCCGCGCGGCGGCGTCGGCATCCGCGACACTGCGCGCACCTTCGACCCGGACGGTGACGAGTTTTGTCGCGCCTTCGCCATCACCCGCGATTTTTTTCGCGAGGTCCAAGGCGATTGCCGAAAGCGCGGACTGAAACTTCGCCCAATCCTTGTGCTTTGGTGAAAGCGGTTTGTTTTCCGCCGCTCCATTTGCCAGCAACAGACACGTGTCATTCGTGGACATATCGCCATCCACCGACACGCGATTAAAGCTCGTGTCCACCGCTTCTTTCAACGCCCGCTGCAGGGAGCGTTGATCCACCGCCGCATCTGTCAGCATGAAGCCCAACATCGTCGCCATGTTTGGCTCAATCATTCCCGCGCCCTTAGCAAAGCCCGCCAGCGTCACTTTCTTTCCGTCAATCGTCAGCGTCGTTGTCGCGGTCTTTTTGCGTGTGTCCGTTGTCATAATCGCCATGGCGGCATCGGGCCCGCCGTTGACGGCCGCTTGGGGGACGATGCTTTCGATTCCCGCAAGAATCGTATTCATTGGCATCGGCTTCCCAATCGCGCCGGTGGAGCAGACGAGGACTTCGTTTGCGTTGATTTTGAGCAGGCGAGCCGTACGCGCGGCCATTGCCTTCGCATCGCGCATTCCCCGCGCGCCGGTGCAGGCGTTTGCGTTGCCGCTGTTCACGATGATCGCGCGCGCCTTGCCGCGTTTCGCCACTTCGCGATCCAGTTTCACCGGCGCGGCGCAGACCTGATTCGTTGTGAAAACCCCGGCGCACGCAGCGGGGCGGTCGCTCGCGAGAAGCATTAAATCCTTTTTCCCGCTGCGCTTAATCCCGGCGGCGATTCCCGCCGCTGTGAATCCGGCGGGCAGAACAACATCGTCAATCAGTTTAATTTTCATTTGTATTTTTCCGAAAGAAAAGCCCCGAACGTCCGGAGACCTTCGGGGCTTTTCGACAAGCTGACAAGCGCGATTAGCGCTTCGAGAACTGGAACCGCTTGCGGGCGCCCGGCTGACCGGACTTCTTGCGCTCCTTCATACGCGGATCGCGCGTAAGCAGGCCCGCAGCCTTCAGCGGTGCGCGGAGATTCGCATCCGCCAGCGAGAGCGCACGCGCGATGCCATGACGAATCGCGCCCGCCTGACCGGTCGGACCGCCACCGTTCACCGAGGCAACCACATCATATTTTTGCTCCGTGCTCGTCGCCTGAAAAGGCTGGCCCAGCAAACTGCGGAGCGATTCCACCGGGAAAAATTCATTCACATCGCGGCCGTTCACCGTCACCTTGCCGCCGCCTGCAGTCAGGCGCACACGCGCAACGGATGTTTTGCGGCGGCCGGTTGCCGCGTATTCGAGAGTTTTTGTTGCCACTGCTTATTCCTTTAAAAAGCCAACGCTTCGGGGTTCTGCGCCGTGTGCGGATGTTGCTCGCCCGCGTACACCTTCAAGCGGGTCAGGCGCGTGCGCGACAATTTGTTGCGCGGCATCATGCCCTTCACCGCCTGCGTGATGATGCGACCGGGGTCTTTCTCCCGAATCGTCTTCGCCGTCCGCTGTTTCAGGCCGCCCGGAAAACCCGAGAAGTCCTTGTACAGCTTCTGCTCATCTTTGCTGCCCGAGAGCTTGATCTTTTCCGCGTTCACCACAACCACGAAACTGCCCATGTCCACATGGGGCGTGTAGGTCGGGAGATCCTTGCCGCGCAATACCTCAGCGATGCGCACCGCCAGACGGCCGGCCGGTTTATCAGCCGCGTCCACAAGAAACCATTTCCGGCTCACTTCGTCCGGATGTACTGTAGTCGTCTTCATTCCAGTCCTTTTAACAAACAAAGTCGCGCAAGGTAGCGGAACCGCTGCGCACCTGTCAACAGCAGTCCACGAATTAAATCGCCCGAGCTGGCGACTGCTACTGCTCCACCAGTTGGACGTAATCGTCCGACACGCTCGAACATGGGCACAACTCCAAGCGGTAGCGGATTTCATCCCTCATCGCATCCAGCGCATTCGCGGAGCTTAACCCCGTGGTGCTAAGCCCCAGCTCCTCGCAAGAAGCCACATACCCGCCCTCCCCCTGCTCCACGCTAACCGCATACTTCATTGCGCACCTCTTTGTACCCGAATCCAACAATCATGCCTCAATATACCGCAACTGCGCAACACGCCAATCAGGACGCGACGAAATTTTGATCGCGCCATGCCGGAGTCAACTTTTTTAATAAAGTCCACGAACCTCCTCAACTCCCTCATCGCAAACGTCACTCGGTTCTGCTAAAATTCCGCCCATGTCTGACGCCGACACCATTGCCGCCATTGCGACCGCCCCCGGTGAGGGCGGCGTTGCGATCATCCGGATTTCCGGGCCGCGTTGCTTTGAAATCGCCGACGAAGTGTTCACCTGCCCCACCCCACTGCCCTCTAAGCGGGCGGGCGGAACCTTTGCATACGGAACCGTGCGCGATGCGGATGGCTCCGCGATTGACGAAGCGCTGCTTCTCATTATGCGCGCACCGCACAGCTATACGCGCGAAGATACTGCCGAAATCCAGGGACACGGCGGGCCGGTTGTCGCCCGCCGTGTCTTACAGCGCGTGTTATCCGCTGGTGCCCGCGCGGCCGAGCCAGGCGAATTTACAAAACGCGCGTTTCTAAACGGACGCCTTGATCTGGCCCAAGCCGAAGCCGTGCTGGACCTCATTCGCGCCCGCTCCGATCGCGCCGCTGTTGCGGCGCTGGAACAACTGGAAGGCGCACTCTCCTCCCGAATCAACGCGCTTTACGACAAAATGCTCTTCGTCGCGGGCAATATAGAGGCCACCCTGGACTTCTCCGACCAGGAAATTCCCGAAAACGTCCTCGACCCCGTCGTGGCGGAGCTGCGTGAGGCCCTTAAAGATGTAGATGCGCTGTTGGCGGGCTGGACGGAAGGACACCTTTTAAGAGAAGGCGCAACCGTCGTCATTGCTGGCAAGCCAAATGTCGGCAAGTCCACCCTGATGAACGCATTGCTCGGACGCGCCCGCGCCATCGTCTCCCCCCAACCCGGCACCACCCGCGACACCATCGAAGAAACACTCGTCGTCGGCGGCTACCCGTTGGTATTGATTGACACCGCAGGTATCCGCGAAACGGACAGCGACATTGAGCGCGAAGGCATCCGCCGCGCCGAACAAGAACTGTCCTCTGCCGACCTTTGCCTCTACATCGTGGACGCCTCAACTGGGCCGGATGCAGACGATTTAGCCACCCTCTCCCGCCTTGATCCTAAGAAAACCATCATTGTGGGAAACAAAAGTGATATTGGCGCAACACGTTGGGATTCAATTATTTATACATCCTCGACAAAGCTTATTGGATTGGACAAACTGCGCGCGGAGGTTGTAAGTAGGCTCGACTCCGGGGTCCCCCGCTCCACCCAACACGCTGTGATTTCCGAGCGACATCGGGCCCTACTTCTCGAAGCAAAGCGCCGCGCAATGGACGCGCTTAAGCAACTGGAAGACAGCGCCGCCCTACCCCCTCTCGACCTCATTGCCGCACAACTGCGCGAGGCCGTGGAGACCATAGGACTGATCAATGGACGGGTCTATCACGACTCCCTTCTGGACGCGGTGTTCAGCCGGTTCTGCATAGGCAAATAAATTGCCCCTCTGCCGCAGGGCCAGATTGACTGGCGGGCGGTATGCGGTACACTCTGCCCCGAGCTTCACCGACTCGGCTCAGCCACCCATGCCGATAGCGATGAATGAAGAAAAATCCGACTGATCGCAACCGAGCGCAATGACCCATCCAGAGAAAGAATACGACATCGTCGTCATCGGCGGCGGCCACGCCGGCTACGAGGCCGCGCTTGCTGCGGCGCGTATGGGGTGTCGCACGGCAATGGTCTCTATGGAGCGCACCGCCATTGGCAGAATGTCCTGCAATCCATCCATTGGCGGCATCGGCAAGTCCCACATTTTGAAGGAGCTAGACGCGCTTGGTGGAGAAATGGCAAAGAACGCCGATTATACGGGGATCCAATATCGGACCCTGAACAGCCGCAAAGGCCCCGCCGTACGCGCAACCCGCCTACAATGTGACAAGGAATGGTTTCCAATACGGATTCAACACGTAATTGCCAACACCCCCGGCCTACATATCATTGAATCAACCGCATCGAACCTAATCCTGCGAAATGGCCGGGTTAAAGGAATACTTCTCGAAGATGGCTCACCAATCGGCTCAAAAGCAGTTGTTTTGGCGACAGGCACATTTCTTGGCGGCAAAATCCATGTAGGAAAAAAAGAATTGGGCGGGCGGCAGAATTGGTGAGAAATCAGCCGCGGCGCTTGGAATATCGCTAAATGACGCCGGATTCAGGATGGGCCGGCTAAAAACCGGCACACCGCCAAGACTTCACAAAGATAGCCTCGACTACAGCAAAATGGATGTGCAATACGGCGAAGACCCTCCGCCGTTTCTTTCCTGGGACGCGGAACGGGAGCGCGAGGGAATGTTCCACGTGGAACATTCCAACGAAAAACCAAAGGGCGGTGCAAAATTGTTCCACGTGGAACACTCCGCAGGTTTTCCGGAATCCTCTTCCTGCGGGTGGCGCGAGATTGCGCGGCTTCCGCCAGACGCCTCGCCGCTTCGCCCGTGGATGGCGGGGTGGGGGCAGATGACGTGCTGGGTCACGCACACAACAGAAAAAACCCACGACATCATTCGCCGACACCTTGGCGACAGTGCTCTTTATGGGGGGATGATCGAGGGCACTGGCGTGCGTTATTGTCCATCTATCGAGGACAAGATCGTCAAGTTCGGTCACCACAATTCGCACCATATATTTATTGAGCCGGAGGGGCGGAATTCGGTCGAAATATATCCGAACGGAACTTCAAACAGCCTTCCAGAAGATGTTCAACTGGAAATGATTAGAAGCATACCTGGGCTTGGTTCGGCGCAATTTCTAAAGCCCGGATATGCAATTGAATACGACTACTGCGATCCGACTCAATTACACGCATCGCTTGAGTCAATGCTGATTGATGGTCTTTTTCTTGCGGGGCAAATTAACGGAACCACTGGCTACGAAGAGGCGGCGGGGCAGGGGTTTGTTGCCGGAGTGAACGCCGCCCGAAAGGTTCGTGGTGAGGCGCCGATTTTGTTCAGCCGCAGCAACTCTTATCTCGGTGTGATGATTGACGACCTTGTGACCAAGGGGGTTGATGAGCCGTACCGGATGTTCACTTCGCGCGCCGAGCATCGGTTGGTTCTTCGCCAGGATAACGCAATTTTGCGTATGGATGAAATCGCGCGGGAGCTTGGCATTGTGAGTCAGGCCCGCTTGGACCATATTGCGGGCTTGCAGCGGGAAATTGCGGCAAAGGAAGCTTATTTGCGTACAACGTTCAAAGACGGAATTTCCCTTTGGCAGCGACTTAAGCGTCCAGATGAAACCATGCAAGACATTGAAGTGTATGGGATTGAAACAGCGGCATCGGTTGCCGAGCAGATTGAAATCGCCGCAAAATACGAGGGGTATATCGCGCGTGAACTGCAAAAGATTCGGCAATCGGCCAAGTTGGAGTCGGTCAAAATTCCGAGCTTAATAGATTATCGCCAACTCACCGCGCTCCGCTTCGAGGCCCGCGAAAAGCTCAGCAAAGTCCGCCCGGAAACGCTGGGCCAGGCCTCTCGAATTCCAGGCGTAAATCCGGCAGATGTTGCGATCTTAACCGTTTGGGTTGAGCGACTTAATCGCTTAATATAACCGATTTTGAGTGCTCCTTTGGGGGTTTTGGCAAGAACGACTGTGTTATTCTGTCGCATGTGCGCACGGGGTCTTCTCCGGCACTATCACCGCGAAACGCCGGAATTCGCAATTAAATCTCAGCCTTTTTCACGTCTTTTGTTCAACAACTGCGATTTCTCGGATATGTTCGCCGAATGATTTATGCGGACAACAACGCGACGTCGCCAATTGATCCGACGGTTTGGGCGGCGATGCGTCCCTATTTTGAAGAAAAATTCTTCAATCCTTCCTCCCCTTACACGCCCGCGCGTGGGGCGTCGCTGGCGGTCAGCGAGGCCAGGGAGCGGGTTGCGTCTTTTCTTGGATCGCGTGAAGACGAGGTAATTTTTACTTCGGGCGGCACTGAGGCGAATGCGACGGCAATTCACTTGGCGCGAATGTGGCATCCCGATCGGCGGCACTGGATTTGCAGCGCGGTGGAGCACGCTTCTGTATTGGAACCGTTCGCTGCATTGGAAAAAGAGGGGCATTGCGTCACGCGGATTCCGGCTAACCGCGACGGGACCCTTGATCTGGATGTTTTGCGCGCCTCTCTTTCGCAGGATACTGCGCTTGTCAGCGTGATGCTGGCAAACAATGAAACCGGGGTCGTGCATCCGCTTCTCGATGTTGTTGCCGCCGCGCGCGCAGTGGGAGTTCCGGTGCATACCGATGCAGCGCAGGCGGTGGGGCGGATTCCTGTTTCGTTCGCGAACCTCGGCGTGGATATTCTAACCTGTTGCGCCCACAAAATGCACGGGCCGAAGGGGGCGGGGGCGGTTGTGGCGCGGCGCGAAATTCCGCGCAATCCTCTATTAAGCGGGGGCGGACAAGAAAACGGATGGCGGGCAGGAACCGAAAATGTTCCGGCAGTCGTTGGGTTTGGCGTCGCCACGCAGAGGGTCGGCGAGTCCACGGTGCGGCATCTGCGCAATTTGCGAGAGATCGTGGAGCGGGGAATCCACGCGGCGTTGCCGGAGTGTGTGATTGTCGGAGAGAACCTTGATCGGTTGCCGAACACAACGCTGTTGCTTGTTCCGGGAAATCAATACGGACGTGATGCTGGCGCAGCTTGATCTGGATGATGTCTGTTGTTCATCCGGCAGCGCATGCGCTTCGGGATCCTCCGAGCCATCCCATGTTTTGCGCGAGATGGGGTGGATTGACGGCGCGCGCCGCGCTGCTGTGCGAATCAGTTGGGGGCGATTTAGCGCCGAGGAAGATGCGAATAGGCTTGTGAGTGTCCTTAAAAATGGTGTAAGGCTCATTCGCTCTCGCTTGCGGTGACAGAATATTTTAACGCTCTGCGCTATATGCTGGATCAGATACAACAACGCTTCCGCGCCACATCGCTCGGGCTGCTTATCGGGCCGCCGATTCTCTGTCTTGTAGTGCTGACCGCACTGCTGGTCCACTCGCGCATGGTGAATCACGAGGCAGAATTTGCCGCCCGCGCGAACGAGCAAGTCGCACGACTGGACGAGCTGCTGCGAACGGAATCCGTGCGCGTGAGCACGCTGGCTCAGCTTCCTCAGGCCTCCGCGATTGCACAAGCGGCGCAGCGGCGCGATACGCAGAGAGTTTCCGACGAAAACCAACTTGAGTTGCAGTGGGAGCGCAGTACGCGCGAAGACGCGATGGTGCGCGGCGTTTTGGACAACGACTTATCTACGCTGTTCAATCGCCTGATGGGGCAGGATCGCGTCCTGACCGGTTTGCTCGTCGCCGATACGCAGGGCGCGCTGCTCGCGGCCACGGAAAAGACGCCCCGCTTTATTCAGCGTAACGAGCCATGGTGGCGTCCAGCGCGCGAATTGCCGCCGGGGACGGTCTCCGCGTCCGGCATCACCACCGATGGGCGCACGGATGTGGCGGCGCCGATCATTCAAACGGGTTCGCGCGGTGTTGTGGATGGCCTGCTTCACGCTCGCATTGATCTCGCAGAGCTTGCGCGGAAGGCTGGAATTGCGTCCACTGACGAGGTTGTGCTCTTCGTATTGGGCGGTTCCGCGCCGTGGATTGTCGGCGACGCGAACGCACTCGATTCGCGAGCGACAAGGCTTGCGGACAAGCTTTACCTGAAGGTGGATCCAGCGGGCCATCTGGAGGGCTATCGCTACATCAATCTTCCGCTCAACGGCGGAATGTTGTGGACCAATTCACCCCGCGCAATCTTTGCCGTCTCTGAAGCGGAACGCCCGCTGGGTGTGCTGCTTCCGCCCGGCATCATGTTTCTAATATTAGCAGGCGCCCTGATTGCGATTGCAGTAATCGCGGTGCCGGTCGCAAGCAAGCTATTCTTCGCACCGCTAGAGGAGACAAACGACGCGGGCATTTGGATTATGCGCACCGCGCTCTCACGCGGCGGGGTGGGGGGCGCACTTCTGAGATACAAAAGGAGCTTGCCGGGTGGTTCGCCCAGCTCCAGCAGGAGTTACAGCGCCGCGATTCCGCGATTGCCGCCGATATCGCGCGCGACCTTGAAATGGCGACCGAGTTTCAGCAGGCGTTTCTCAACCGGCCGCCGCCCGACATCCCGGAAGTCCACATGCAGGGCCGCCTGCGCCTGGAGTTCTACCACCGCTACCAACCTGCGCTCGCCATGGGCGGCGACTTTTTTTGATATTACTCCGCTTGCGACCGACACGGCGGGTGTGTTCATTGGCGATGTTATGGGGCACGGCACGCGCAGCGCGCTGATCGTCGCAATTCTTCGCACATTGATTGCCGAACAATCGCGGCGCGGTCGAAATGCGCCTCACTTTCTCCGCGAGCTAAATAACGAGTTTTGTAACATCTTAAAAACACTGCCCACGCCGATTTTTGCATCGGCCGCTTACTTTGTCGCCGACACCACATCGCGCATCGCCACCTATTCCGTCGCTGGCCATCCGCCGCCGTTCCAGGTGCATCGCGCACTTGGCCGCGTCACTCGCGTCGAGGTTCCCAAGCCGCAAGGCGCGGCCCTCGGACTGCTGCCTAGTGAAGAATATGGCGGAAGCTCGATTCGGATGAACGATGGCGACTCCTTTATCTTTTTCACCGACGGAGTGTACGAGGCATCTAACATTAGCGGAGAGGAATTTGGATTGGCGCGGCTGGAGAAAATCATACGCGCCAATGTCTATCGCGGTTCCCGCGAAATTCTCGATTCCGTAATGGAGGCGGTCACCCTCTTCGCCGGTTCCCAGCCGCTTGCGGATGATATTTGCCTTCTTGCGGTTGACGTTACCACCACCGAGCGCCGAGCATAGGTGGAGCGTCGCCGCTTCGCCGGAGCGGAACGTTCACGACAAATCGAAACCAACTCTCTCTGGAGGTGGATCGCGCCCCGAAAAGGGAACAACAATCATTGCTGAGGCGAGGGCGTCCCGGTTGCAACACGATTTTCTAAAGCGGGGGTGTCGTGTGCCCGGGCTGACAGGATGTTTTCCGAGCGGGACACAGCGCTGTGAATGGCTGGAGATGCGCCGCTACTTTGTGGACAAGCCAGCGACGAGGGAGAGGAGGGGGTTCGGCAGGTGTCGGGGAGCGATTCGTACGCGGCGACAACGGGGATCTTCGATACATTCTCGAGGTTCTTTTTGAGGTGATCCATCTGGGCGGGCAGGGCGAAGATGCGTTTGCAATGGGGGCACCGTCCGTTGCGTCCCGCGTCGTTGTCGCTTACCCAGAGCTTTTGGCCGCAGTCGGGGCAGCTTAGTTTGTACTCTTTTTTTCCGCTTTCGCGCAGAAGCACAGCCGTGGCGGGCAACGCGAAGTTTTCCGCGAGCAATTGGGCGGCGGCGCACAGACGGCCAAGCGATTTTGCGTCGAGATGGTTTGCGAGCAGCACAGCCGCGCCGACTTGTGCCAACACTTTTTCGGTCGCGTCTTTTTCTTCAGAACTAAAGACAAGCAGAACGAAGTGGATGGCGACCTTGTCGTTTCGATACTCGCGCGATTCGTTTCCGCAGAGAATCGCTGCGAAATGTTCGGCGAGCGTCATATCGGGCGCAACCAGCGCGACTTGCAACGTCGTGATCGGCTCTTGGCTGGTGTTGGCGCTCATTTGCCCACTCTAGCGTGAGCGCTAAGCCGGACGCAATCGGAGAAAAAGGGAGAAACAAAAAAACCGCCGCCCGAAGGCGGCGGTTTTTCGCAAGCCGTGCGTTGCCCGGTTAGCGGACCTTGTTGGCGGCAATCCGTTTTTCGCGGATTTCCGCAGTGATGCTGGCCGGCACTCGGCTCATAATGCTCGAATTCCATGCTGAATCCGGCGCGTCCCTGGGTCAGGGTGCGCAGGGTGTTCGCATAGCCGAACATTTCGGAGAGCGGGACGTAGCTTCGTACAATCTTTTGCGTTCCGCGCTGTTCCATGGTGTCAATCCGTCCGCGTCGCTGTGCGATGCTTCCGGTGACTGAACCCATGAACTCCTCCGGGGTAACAACTTCGACATCCATCACCGGTTCGAGCAGTTGCGGCTGGGCGCGCTGGAAGGCTTCTTTGAACGCCATGCGTCCGGCCTCTTGGAACGCGATGTCGCTTGAGTCAACCTCGTGGTAGGAACCGTCATACAGGGCGACCTTGACGTCCACAACGGGATAGCCCGCGAAGGGACCCGCCAGCATGGCCTTGATGACGCCCTTTTCGACGGATGGGATGTAGGTGGCTGGGATACGACCGCCGACAACTTCGTTGATGAACTCGAAACCTTTGCCCTTTTCGTTCGGTTCAAGGCGAATCTTGCAGTGGCCGTATTGTCCGCGACCGCCGGACTGCTTGATGTACTTGCCTTCCTGCTCAACGCTGCCGAGACAGGTCTCGCGATAGGCCACTTCGGGGCGGCCGACTTCGGCAACCACGCCGAATTCGCGCTTGAGACGATCCACAATAATTTCGAGGTGCAGCTCGCCCATGCCCGAGATGATGGTTTCGGAGGTTTCCGGGTCGAACGCGACGGTGAAGGTCGGATCTTCTTCGGCCAGGCGGTAGAGGGCTTCGCTGAGTTTGTCGCTTGCGGCCTTGTTCTCCGGTTTGATGCTGATGGAGACGACGGGGGCGGGGAACGTCATCGCCATCAGGTGGATGGGATGGTCTTCCGTGCAGATGGTGTCACCGGTTTTTGTGTCGCCGAATCCAACGATGGCGACGATGTCGCCGGTATGTGCTTCATCTAGGGCTTCTTGTTTGTTTGCGTGCATACGCAGCAGGCGCCCGATGCGCTGGGTCTTGTCGCGGGTGCTGTTGTAGAGGGCCTCGCCCTGATGAATGGTGCCGGAATAAATTCGCATATAGGTCAATTTGCCCATGTGCTTGTCGGCCATGATCTTGAACGCCATTCCGCAGAATGGTGCGCTGTCATCCGGCGGGCGCTGGTTGGCCTCGCCTTCTTCCGCGCAAATGACGGGTGGAATATCGAGCGGGGAGGGGAGGTAGTTGACCGCGCTATCGAGGAGGAACTGAACGCCCTTATTCTTAAAGGATGATCCGCACATCACGGGGACAATTTTGCGCGCGATGGTGCCCTTGCGAATTGCAGCAATCAGCTCTTCCGTCGTAAAGTCTTCGCCGCTCAGATATTTTTCGAGGAGCGCATCGTCCTGTTCCGCCGCTTTTTCGATCAGCTCATGACGCCACTTCTCGGCATCGGCCTTGTATTCCTCGGGAATCGGGCCTTCCATGTGTACTTTATCGAGTGCGTCTTCGTGGTAGGTGATGGCCTCCATCTTGACGAGGTCAATAATGCCCGCAAATTTGTCTTCCGCGCCCATTGGGATGGCAATCGGCACGGCGTTGGCGCCGAGGTGGCGTTTCATTTCTTCCAAGACGCGGAAAAACTCGGCGCCCGTGCGGTCCATCTTGTTGATGAACGCGATTTTCGGCACGCCATATTTTTCGGACTGACGCCAGACGGTTTCGGACTGCGGTTCCACGCCACCGACCGCGCAATACAGCGCGACAGCACCGTCGAGTACGCGGAGCGAACGCTCCACCTCGACCGTGAAGTCCACGTGTCCGGGAGTATCAATGAGGGCAAACTGGTGGCCGGCCCACATAAACGAAGTCGCGGCGGACGTGATGGTGATGCCTCGCTCCTGCTCTTGCACCATCCAGTCCATTTGCGCTTTGCCGTCATGCACTTCGCCGACTTTGTGAACTTTGCCTGAGAAATACAGAATGCGCTCGCTCGTTGTCGTCTTGCCGGCGTCAATGTGCGCCATAATTCCGATGTTGCGAACTTTGTCGAGAGGAACTGCTCTTGCCATAACCTTACCCTATCTTAAAAAACCGCGGTGTCTGCTCGCGCGAGCGCCACCGCGGGGACGAACTCACATAAAGGCCGCGCAATATGCAGGACGTTTGCGGGTCGCGCAAGTACAGAAAGACAAGAAAATGCGTCCGCAAAAGTCCGCTTGAAGGTTGCGCCTTTTCCGTTCCCGCCTACACTCCCGTCCCGTGAAACGAATTTGTGGCTGGCAGGAATTACCCATTACCGACATCGAGTCGCGCGGCTGGCTCCGCTCCTTTCTGGAGCGACAGCGCGATGGATTGACCGGGCATCTCAATGTCGCGGGCTATCCTTTTAATACAGACGGCTGGCTGCGCGACAGCCTCCCGCGCGGCCCGCGCACCCTCGCGTCCTGGTGGCCCTTCGAACAATATGCCTATTGGGTGGATGGAGTGGTGCGCTGCGGCCTGTTGCTCAACGATAAAACGCTGCTGCGCCGAGCGCGCCGACAGATTGATCACGTTCTGCAAAATCCGGACAAGGACGGCTACCTCGGCCCTGCGTCGCTAAAAACACTCGCAGACCACGCGCGCCCCTCGGAGCGTTGGCCACACGCAGTCTTCTTCCGCGCGATCACTGCGGATTACGACGCCCGGTCCTCGGCGAAAACACTCAAAGCGCTTGTGCGCCACTATCTCTCCAACACCGCCGCGCACGACAAAACGCGCAATGTCTGCAATGTCGAGACCATGGCCTGGCTCTACGAAAAGACCGGCGACCGCCGACTGCTCGATGAAGCCGTACGCTCCTACACCGCTTTCCAGAACAACCACCCGAAGTCCGGCGCAACGATCAAAAACATGTTGAGCAACGCCCGCGCGAAAGACCACGGGCCGACCTATATGGAGCTGTTCAAACTCGGTGCGCTGCTCTATCGCGTCACGGGACAGCGCCGTTGGCTCGACGCTTCGATCAATGCGCAGAAAAAACTCGTGCGCGATCACCTGCTCGTGGATGGCGTCCCCAGCACAACCGAACATCTGCGCGGACGCTACAGCAACGCCGGCCACGAAACCTGTGTTATCACCGACTATCCGTGGGCGCTCGGCTATCTGTTGATGGCGACCGGCGATGCAACGTATGCGGACGGAATTGAACGCGCGATTTTCAATGCGCTCCCCGGCGCAGTGACGCCGGACTTCAAGGCACTCCAGTATTTTTCCGGCCCAAACCAGGTCATTGCCTGTGCCGGGTCCAACCACCACGAACACGGGCGCGGTGGAATGCAGACGACCTATCGCCCGAACCCCGCCACCGAGTGCTGCCCCGGCAACATCCATCGCGCAATGCCCAACTACATCGCGCGAATGTGGCTCAATGACGGACGCGGCGGAATCGTGTCCGCCTGCTACGGCCCATCAGCCGTCACGCTCGGTTCAGGCCGAAACGCGCTGCGCATCAATCAGGAAACAAATTACCCATTTGACGACAGCATCACCTTCCGCTTCCAGGGGAAGCGCACCGCCCCCTGCGCTTTACCCTACGTATTCCCGAATGGTGCAAAAACGCGCGGGTTCATCTGAACGAAAAGTCGCTCAAGCGCACGCTCAAGCCCGGTGTCTTTGTCACAATCAATCGCATATTCAAAGACGGTGATATACTGACGCTACACCTTCCGCGCGACTGGCAGTTCGTTCGCGGACCGGAACAGGGGATAAGTCTCGAGTGGGGGGCGCTCGTCTTTGCTGCACGAATTCCAGAAACATGGCGGCGCGATCCCGAGGATGAGAAGTCTTCCCGAACATTTCCCGCATGGGACCTAGTGCCAGCGAAGCCCTGGAACTACGCCATTGTCGCCCCGAAGCTCGGCATACAACCCCGATTTGAATGGATCGAGCAGGCCGTCGGCGCGAATCCATGGGATCCGGATCAAACCCCCTACCGTGTTTTTCTATCCGCTCGCACAATTCCCGGTTGGAAGCTGGAGCGATTCAAAAAGCTGGAATACGAACGCGAGGGGAAGAAGCAGTATAAGAAGGGCAACTTTGCGTTCACGCCCAAGCTTCCTTCATCCGATGCCTTGTCTCGCGCGAGCAAACGCGCCCACACCATAGAGATCGTCCCCTACGGCGCCACCCGTCTCCGCCTAGCTGTGCTCCCCCGTGCGCGGCAGTAGGGCGTTGAATCCCGCGCAAAGCGCGGCGAATCGCGGCCCATAAAAACAGGGACAAGGCGGTGGGGCATATTCGTTTATTCGGATATACGAATATATCAACTGTGGCGGCCCGCCGCCGTCAACGCTGGCGGCGAGCATGCGCGGTTCAATCTGTGCGCAGGACGACGAAGCGCCCGTTTTGTTCCTGGAGTTGAAGAATCTGACCGCTTTTGAGATGGAACTCGATTCCGGTCAGCTCGCGGGCAAGGCGGTCGGCTGCGAATGGGGGCATAACGATTAAAATTCGCGTGTCTGATCCGCCCCACAGATTTCGAATTGCGGCGGCGGCGCGCTTGATTCGGAAGGCGCCTTCCTCGTTTGTCTCATCACCGGGCGTTACGTCGGGACTATCCGGGCGACGCAAGAAGAATGGATGTTGCTCCGGCTCCAATAAAATCGGCAGTCCGGGCGGTGAAGTTTTTCTGCCGTTTTCGGGCTGCCGGCAACATTCGTATAACGAAGGCCAGAACTCGGCGGTTTGTTCCGTCGCTTCGAGATAGGGCTGAATGGTGCGGAGCGCCGAATACCACGGACTCGTTAAAATGGAGTCGAATGCTTGCCTTGAAAGCTCCGCCGTCAGCGCCGCGATCTGATTCGCGCCAGCTTCCGAAAAGTGACGGTCATTGAACGCCGAATCATCGCCCGTTGCCTCCGCCCGCGTCTCCGCGCTGCGGACGATCACGAGATCAAGCGCCGGGCTTTGCGGCGCGAGAAAACACGCACCACAAACTATTGCTGCCGACAGGAATCGTTTACGCATTCGTTAAGCCGTAAAATTCACGGCCGCTTGAACAGCCGTCTTTTCCTCGAACGAAATATCAACCGGGCCATCGGTAAATCCACGCGCGAGAAGGAGCAATGTCTCGCGCGCAGAGCTATGAACTTCCGGGCGCAGGCGTTGAACGAGATTTGCGGCGAGTTGTTCGGCCTGACTGCGCGCTTCGTTTTTCAACTTGTTGCGGTCTTCTTCATCGAATCCGGCGCCAAAAACCTGATTCAAAACATCGGGAATCAGCCACGGCATCATTTTCGAGCGCTGTTCGTCGTAGAAGGTGATGTCGCGAATGTGCAGGTCGTAGCGGAGGGGCGGAAGGAAGAGACGAACGCCGCCGCCGTTCTGGCGCTCAATCCGAAACGCGGGATCGCGCAGGTCGAAGCGAAAATCAATGTCGAACGAAAAAATCATCGCCATCTTTTTCGAGCTGAACAGCCATTCCAAGTAGCGTTTGCCGAACGTCCCCGCCCAGTGATCACGCGCAGTAACGATCTCTTTCGTCAGCGCCTTGAACACCGAAAGTTCGCCGATGCTCCGAAGCTCTTCGATGCTTGTATGTGCCGTGATTTCCGGGCCGCGCGGCGCACTGCGCCGCCGCGAACGCCAGACGACAACGCCACCGATGACTGCGCCGACCAACAAAGCAATTAACAAATCAACCATGTCTGAACCGTAGCCCATTTTCGCCCGTAAACAAAGAACTTCCGCGTCACAACAGGTCGCGCACCGCCGCCCACTCCTCCGGCGTGTTGGTGTTGTTCAAAATCGCCGGATCGTCCACATCGAAATATCCGGTGAGGGGGGCGAGGTGTTGATCAAGCGGCGTGTCGCTCTTCGCCATGGCCAGAAGTTTTCCCGCAAGCTCGTTGCGCAGCCAGAGGACGCGCCCCGGTGTTCCATTGAAGCGCGGACGAAACGCGGATTTGTTTTGCTGGTATGCCTCCAGCAAAAGCGCCGCCAGTGTTTCGCGCTGAATTCCAACCGTGTCCACGGGAAGAATCAAGTATCCGTCGAAGCCGGGCCGCGCATGGAGGCCGGTTTGAACAGAACCGAAGCGCCCCAGCGTCCAGTTCGTGTTCACAGCGAAGTCCACTCCGGCGTTAAGCAGGGCGGGGGCTATGCGCTCCGCCTCCGACCCGAGCACCACAAGCGGCTTGCGGCAACCCGCCGTCTGCAATAGTTGGGCCTGAAATACGGCCAGCGGCAATCCGTCCGGCGCATCGAGCAGAGCCTTCGGCGCACCCATTCGCGACGAGGCCCCCGCCGCCAGTACAATGCCTGCGGTCTTATTCAATGTTTGTCTTCTCCCCGGTGAACGCGCTCGCTGTCTGTGATCGCCCGCTTTATTTGTTGGCTGGCGCATCTTCCGTGCGCGTGCGATATTCTTTTCCAATTCAGAAACCAGCATCCAACGAACACGGATGCGACTCAAGAGATTACGATGACTTCAACGCGACTGATTCTTGCCAGTGCTTCGCCGCGCCGCCGTGAACTTTTATCAAGACTAGATCAAGCCTTCGATGTGGTTGTCCCCGGCGTGGAAGAAAACCCTGGCCCAATGAACAACCCGCTTCGTATGTTTTGAGGAACGCATCGAAAAAGGCGCGCGCGGTCGCAGAACAAAATCCCAGGGCCACTATTCTCGCGGCGGATACCATCGTTGTTCTCGATGGCACGATTTTGGAAAAGCCCGAGGACGAAAAGCACGCCGCCGAAATTTTGCGGCAGCTCTCCGGGCGCTCCCATGAGGTCATTACCGGGGTTTGTGTCTGGCGTCCGACCGACGATGGATTCCGCGAAGTCACCGACGCCACGCGCACGACTGTTTGCTTCCGCACTCTTTCCGAAAAGGATATTGCCGACTATGTCGCAACAGGCGAACCGATGGACAAGGCGGGGGCTTACGGCATTCAGGGCGGCGCTTCTGGTTTCGTCGAATCCATTGACGGCCCCTACGACAATGTCGTCGGACTTCCCGGAGATGTCGTGCGCCGTCTGCTCGCTCTGGCGGCGTCCTGAATGGTTGCCCTTGCGGCACTCCGCTGAAGTGTGGCGGGGGTTCTAAAACTACTCACCCTGCCGCCCAAAAACTGATACGCTGAAGCATTATGAAGATTGTTACTGTCGCGGAAATGCGCGAGATGGATCGGCGGACAATTGAGGATTTCAAGGCGCCGAGCCGGTCGCTGATGGAGCGCGCGGGCGCGGGCGTTGCCCATTCTGTGGCGCAGTTCGCGGAGCTGTGCGGATTTGCGGGCGGATTTGTTCATCTCATTGCCGGGCGCGGCAACAATGGCGGCGACGCATTCGTTGCGGCTCGTTGCTTGAAGGACATGGGCTTCGGCGTAGAAGTCTGGCTGGCCGGCTCTCCCGCGCAGCTCACGGGTGACGCCGCGTTTTTCTACAGCAAACTCAAGACTCCAAAAATCAACACGGAAGCGCTGGATTCCGTGGATGAGTGGGAGATGGCCATCCGCGATCCGCTCTATGCGGAGATCATCGTGGATGGCGTGCTCGGCATCGGAGCGATGGGTCCCGCGCGTGGGCCGGCTGCGGGTGCCATTCAATATATCCGCTCGCAACAGGACCACGCGCTGGTCGTTTCAATTGATGTGCCGTCCGGACTCAATGCCGACACCGGAATCGCAGAAGGCGATGCGGTCTTTGCCGATGTCACTGTCACCATCGGTCTTCCGAAACGCGGCCTTGTCAGCGCCGCCGCGCGCAATCATGTCGGCGCGCTGGATGTTGTGGATATCGGGCTGCCCACCGAAGTGATGGATCAGGCTGGCGCGTCGGACATTGAGCTGATTCAGCCCTCGGATTTGCGTCCGGCATTTTCGCGGCGCCATCGCGATACGCACAAAGGCGACTATGGACACGCGCTCTTGATCGGTGGAGGCGGCGCGTACACCGGAGCAATGACGCTCGCCGCGCGTGCCGCCGCACGCTCTGGCGTTGGCCTGGTCACTGCGATTGTTCCGCAATCGCTGCGCACAGTTCTCGCGAGCGCGTCGCCGGAATCAATGGTTGCCGCCGCGCCGGAATCGGAGGAGGGAACGCTGACGGAAAAGGCGATTGACGTCATACGTTCTTTCTACGCGCCCGGCCGCGCCGTGGTAATTGGTCCCGGGCTCACTCGCTCGCCCGCCGCGCGTGCGCTGGTTGAATTCCTTGTGAAGGAAGCGCCCGGCCCCCTGCTCGTGGATGCCGATGCGCTGGTGGTGGCGGGCGGGCCGGAAAGTTTTGCCCGCGCAAAACACCCTGTTGTCCTCACTCCGCATCCCGGCGAGGCCGCCGCGTTGCTGGGCTGTGCCGTGGAGGAGATTCAGTCGGACCGTATTGCCGCCGTGCGCACGCTGGCAAAGCGCAGTCGCGCCGTTGTGGTTCTCAAGGGAGCCGGAACCCTTGTGGCAGCGCCGGACGATCCCAAGGTCTGGATCAACTGCTGTGGCAATCCCGGAATGGCCAAGGGCGGGTCGGGCGACGTGTTGAGCGGATTTCTCGGCGGATTCCTCGCGCAGGGCATTGCCCCGCTGCAGGCCGCATGCGCTGCCGTGTACGTCCATGGCATTGCCGGAGATTTCGCCGCATTGCGGCGTTCCCAACTCTCCATCACGGCCAGTGATATCATTGCCGAGCTGTCCCCCGCGTTCAACGAGATATCGGCGCGATAAGTGGCCAACCTTTTCCAACCTGGGATAACCAAACTGCTCAGCACGCAGCCGGATCTGCTTCGCGGGCGCGTCGGTTTGCTTGCGCATCCCGCGAGCGTGGATCGCTCTGGAGTTCACTCGTCCGAGCTGTTGCGCCGGAAACTCAAGCGCCGTCTCGTTGCGTTGTTCGGAGCGGAACACGGATTTTACGGGCGCGGCGGCGCGGGCGAGGAGCTGTCTGACGAAAAACATCCCGCGTGGGGCATCCCGATTCTTTCGCTGTACGGCAAACACCGCAAGCCGACTGCGGAGATGCTCGACGGAATAGATACACTCGTTTTCGACCTGCAGGACATCGGCGTGCGCTGCTACACCTTTGTAACCACGCTGCGTTATGCGATGGAGGCGTGCGCGGAATACGGAAAGCGTCTGATCGTCTGCGATCGGCCCATTCCGTTGCCGAATGTGGTGGATGGGCCGCTGCCGGAGGCCGAATATGAAAGTTTTGTGGCGGGTGCGCCAATTCCTCTCGTTTATGGAATGACTCCCGGCGAAGCGGCGCGTTTTCTCAAGAAGAGGCTGTCGCTGGATGTTGATCTCCGTATTGCACGGATGCGTGGCTATACACGGACCGCCGTTCGGGGCGATTGGGGCGTGGATTTCGCCATCGCCCGGCATTCGTTATTGGGAAACTTCATGGACCTATCCCATCACCGTTTTCACCGAGGCGCTGCCCGTGCTCGGCTGCGGACGGGGTGATAGCCAGCCGTTCCAAGTCATCACCGCGCCGTGGATGGATGCGGAAAAAACCGCGCGCGCATTCAACCGTCTGCGCCTGTCGGGATTTTGTGCAACGCCTTTTTGGAATCCAGAACCCGGCATCCGTCTTGAAGCGAGCCATCCCGACCGCATCCAGCCGTTCGCCGCCGCGGTACACACGCTCTCGCTGCTTCAGCGAATGTACGGCGTCGCACAAATTTGGAATGCGCCGGAAACGCGCCCGGAATGGTTCGACAAACTCATGGGCAGCCCGATGGTGCGCGAGGCGCTGCAAAAAAACGAAGCGCCCGCGAAAATTATTGCCGCCGCCCGCGTCGGATCCTCCGACTTTCGCCGTGCACGGGCGGAGGCTCTGCTCTACAGTCCCGCAATTGGATGATGTGAAAACGCCGCGCAAAGCATTCGTCCTCGCCGCCGGTTTCGGAACGCGCCTTTTGCCGCTCACGCGCGAGTTGCCGAAGCCGTTGCTACCGGTTTGGAACGTGCCAAACTTGGAGCGCATCCTTGTGATGCTGCGTGGATGGGGCGTCCACGACGTGCTGGTCAATATCCACCATCGCGCTGATCGAATGTTCGAGTATCTGCGCACGCGGCCGCACGATGGGCTGCGCATTACAATTTCGTTCGAGCCGGAAATTCTCGGCACTGGCGGCGCACTGCGAAAAGCGGATTGGTTTTTTGATGGCGACGAACCGGTCTGGGTAATCAACGGCGACGTTGCGGCCGATTTGGATCCGCGTCCGCTGCTTCGCGCATACCCGGCCCGCCGCGTCATAGCCGTCGCGTGGGTTCACCGTTCGGCCGGTCCGCGCACTGTTGAAGTTGTGCGCGGGCGCATCGTGAACTTCAGGAGCAAACGTCCCGGTGCGCGCGGCACTTTTACGTTTTGCGGGGCGCAGTTGGTGAATCCGAAGCTACTGGATCGAGGCGCCGAATATTTGAATGGCACTGCGATTTTTGAATCCCTCATTGACGCCTATGAGCGCGCGAAGGCGGATGGATGGCATGTTGCGGGCGTCGAAGCGCCCGGTTCGTTTTGGGCGGACATCGGAACTCCCGCACAACTGCTGGCGTGTCATCGTGCGCTGGCGCACGGACACGACTTCATCGCCATTGATTCCACCGCGCACATTCATCCATCCGCAACGATTAAAAACTCAATCGTATGCGCCGGAGCGACGCTTGGCCCACGTGCGCGGGTGAACAACGCGATTGTTGCAGCCGGCGCGAAGGTGAATGTGCCTGTTTCATATCTCGCGCTGCCCGCCACGGCCGCGTTCGACGCAAAAGAACTCACCGCGCTTCACGCAATGAAGTGGCCTGTGGGCCTGGTTACCGCGCTCCCGTTGGGCCGCGTGGGTCGAGTCGAACCTATACTCGTATCGCGCGAGACACCGCGACGGCGATTCTGGTGCACTACGACCCGGCGCGGGTGGAGAACACCCTGCACGCGGGCCACACTCGATTTTTGCGCAAACTAAACCTGCCCGTCCCGCGCGTGCTTGCGGATCGCCCTAAAGAGAACATTGCCGTCTTTGAAGACCTCGGCGATGAATCCCTGTTCGTCTGGCAGCGCCATCGGTCGGCGCGTGATGTGCAAACAGTGTATGCGACCATTCTGCACACGCTCATACGATTTCATGAGCGGGGCGCGAGCGCGGCGACACGGATAACGCTGATGCCACATTTTCGTCCGAGACTTTACCAATGGGAACGCGAATATTTTGCAGAGGAGATGTTGCGCCGGCGGGAGGGACTTTCGGAGAAGCGGGTTGCCGAAATGTTGCGCGAGCTGGCGGGGGTGGGACGGTATCTTGCGCGGATAAAACCGGTCTTGATTCACCGCGACTTGCAATCCAGCAACATCTTCATTCGCGCCGGGCGGCCCTGGTTCATTGACTATCAAGGAATGCGCATGGGTCCCTGCCGTGTACGATCTTGCTTCGCTGCTTTACGACCCCTATGTCGAGCTGCCGGAGGAGATGGTTCGAATATTGGTCAATGACTATGCGGCGCAAAGCGAATCAGGGTGCGCCGTCGTGGATTTCTTTTACTACGGTGCGGTGCAGCGCCTCGCGCAAGCCCTTGGCGCATTCGCAAAACTCGGTTCCGCGCGGGCCACCCGCTCATTTGCTGATCACATCCCCGCCGCGAAGCGAATGATGTCCCGTGCCCTGCGCAATGTTTCAGGCTGCCCCACACTCCGCGAGTGGTGCGCTTAATCCACTTCAACGCGTAGCGCTTCGCCAAAGGCGATGCCGGGATGAATGGTCGGGCGCAGCGTCCAGGTGCCCTTGTCTGTTGGCGTCCACGTGATGGTCGTGCGCGCGCCGGGCATGGTGTCGGAGACCGGGATGCGTGTCGGTCGTCCGTTGCCGCGTCGCGCGGTAATCCAGATGGATCCGGTTTCGCCTTCGCGGAAGGCCTGCCATCGCGCGAGTCCCGTGTTGAGCAATTCCAGTTGCTTTGCCTGTCGCATACGCGCACGCGCGATTCGTGAGGGGGCGGGGGGTTGTCGCTGCCCCATGTTGCGTTGAAAAATTGGAGCGGCTCCGGCGCGTCTGGTTCTGCGCCGGATAAGCCGGTGAGCGGTGTTTCTGCCGCGTAGCGATTCCATCCGATGGGGCGCATTTCTTCGACGAGTGTGCCGAGGTGTTCGCTGTCCGGCTCTCCCTTGATTTCGCGCCAGAGTGCAGTCGGCGATTTGGGCATGTTGACGGTGTCAATTTCCATGCCGCGCCAAGGCGGGGGTTGATTCGGAGCGCGGCGCCAGTCCTGCATCCGGCTGCGAACCGCGTCACCTGCCGGCCGCCACGAGCCGTCGGGGTTCACAAGGCCGCGATCATTTCCGTCCGAGCCGAGCGGGCCTCCGGTGAATCCGCCGATGATCGCGCCGGATGCGTAGGCGCGTGTCATTTCGCGGAATGTGTTATCGAGCGCAGATGCTTGTTTGCGCAGATCGTTGTTGGATGGCGGATAGGGCATTGCGGCCGAGAGATTGATCCAGAGCGTCGGTTTGTTGTCGCTGACTGTGCGCGCATAGGCCGTGTAGAACGCCGCGCGATCACGGTCGGAAGCGTCCAGCGCCGCGCCATCAAGGGTGATGAAATCGAGCAGGGCCGCGCCTGCTGCGGGATCAAGAGTGGTTCCGCTCGCCGCGCTAAAAAGACCGTTCCAGTTGCGAGCGCGCAGAAATGCGCGGCAATTGCTGTAATGCCGCGCGGCGAAATCTTCGAGAAAGCGGCGCGCGGCTGGCCGCCAAGCGGGAGACGCACTATTTTCGGCGTCCCACCACGAACCTATCGCGGGGGTGTTGTTGTGGATTCCGAGTTTCTCTTCCGCGCGCGCAACGCTGCCGTATTGCTCTTCAAGCCACGCTTTCCATGCCGAGTCGAGACGCTCCATCTCCGCGCCAGGGCGGGGCGGCGCGATGATTCCGGGAGATATCGCAAAGACATGGTGGTTGGTTGAGAGGCCCAACCCATCGAGCAGATTTTTTGCCTCGGCCCAATCAGGATTCCACGGAGAGAGCGCGGGAATTTGTAGAAGCGCCCAAATTCGATTGTCCCGCAGGTCGTCGAGTAGAATACGAAGCTGCGGCGCCTGCTCTTCCGCAGTGTAGCGAACGGCAATGGCGTTGAAGCCCGCGTCGCGAAAGAGCGAAATATCGCGCTTGAGAAGGGCCGGATCGAAAAAGTCGGGGTCGAGGCCGCTGTGCGGCGAAGCGGCGGAGAGTGGGGCATAATCAGCGCCCAGCAGAAGAACATTGCGTCGGGCCGAGCGTGAACATCGCCGCGCGTGCGCCGATGCGTTCTTCGGGAGCGCCGCGCACAGTGTCCGCCTCCGCGCGCATCCGGACCGGCTGTCTGTTTTCGGCGTAAAGCAGATTGTTTGTCGCATTCAACAATGACACATGAAGCGTTGTTCTCTGCTCCTGCTGCAGTCGTCGCGGCGCGGTAGCCGAGGAAGAGCGATGTGGAGATGATTGAGACCGGGTGCGGCGGCGCGATGGTGTCGGAAAGGCGCCGCGTGACTGCGCCATCTTCGCTTTCCATTTCAGCGGTGACGCGCCACGGCCCACGCGAGGGCGGCGCGACCGCAATTTTTACGGGGATGTTCAACGTATCGTTCGGTTCGAACGAGTAACGCTCAAATCCGGCGCGCAGCAGAAAATTGCGCTGAGCCAATCGTGACGCAACAAGTTGCAGGAGCGCCTGCTGTGGCTGCTGCGCGTTTTCGTCGGGGTCCCACCCGATCCAGCCCCACGCACGAAGTAATTTTGGATCGGTGGTGTCCACCCATAGCGACGCAGGCCAGCCTTGCAATAGATTTGCTGGCGCCAGGGCTCGGGCGAGGGGAATCCAGTGAACGGTCGCATTGGTCGTGCCCGTGAATGGGAATGGACTTTGCAATCGCATCGGCGAACGAACGTTTAATAACCCGTTATGCACGCCTTCAATGCGACGTGTTGTGAAAGAGTAGAACTCGGTTGCTGCCGGTAGAATACTGGGTTGGTCGGCTTGATCGCGAGATAGGGGATCGAGACCCCACACTAATGTTGGGCCGCCTCTACTGATGTGGTTGGTTAGCGCTGAACGAAGTGTTGGAGAAAGTTCACGAATACGTGGAACAAGTAGCACGGCGCCGTCGCGCCGGAGAACAGGGCCTGCGGCGATGAGTTGATCCGCCGGCAGGTGGGTTGCGTTTGGAAATGCCGCACGCAGGATGAGTTCTTCCGCGCGGCGCGATTCATCTTTTTGTGCGTCGCCGTGCTGGAGGATGACGACCGCGTTATCCGGCAACGGTGTTTCGCGCCAGCCGTCCCCGCGCTGCGTACACCCCAATGTGGCTGAAAACAGTGCGAGTGCAACCAGCGCCATGCGAGTTGCGCTCAAATTTTTCATTCCAAACTTGATTGCCCAGTCTGTTTCGCTTGATTTGCCGCCTTAACTTTACTCGATAGATCACGTGCGAGGATGTTTTGCAGTTTAATTAATAACGAAGGGTTCAACTGTTCCAACGCCAAAAGTTTTTCCTGCGACCATGCGCGCGCGCGAACCATGCCATCCGCGATTACATCCGCAGAGGCGGGTTCGCCCGAAACAAAACTCATCTCTGCAACGAATGTTCCGCGACCGAGTCGTGCAAGGTGTTTGCCCTCGCGCTGAACCGCAACGTGTCCATCCAATAGAAGCACGAGATCTTTTTGCTTTTCTCCCTCGCGGATGAGCTGCGCGTTGTCGTGTTCCTGCGCGTGCCCCATTTCCCAAAGGTAGAGAAACTCGCGTCGCGTCATCGCGGAAAACGTCCGGCGATAGGTATCTTCTTCATCGGGTGGAAGCTTGATCGGGCGACGCTCGTTCAAAATTCCTGCGAGTCGGAAGCAGTTGATTGTGACAAATGCGATATTCCAGAAGAAGATCGGCATCACGCCGATTCGGTACGCATACACGCAGACCACGGATTGCGCGACGATCAAAATGGCGCGCAGCCAGAGAATGTCCTTGGTGAGCAGCGCGAGTAGCTGCAGAAAATAGCCGCTATTGACGAGGACTTTATTAAGTAGTGCAGGATCCATAAATGTGCCGCCGATTATTAATTCCTTCGTTACTCTCTAGCAAAGTTTCCCGACAGACAAAATCGAAATCGTGGGAACTGGTAATTCCTACGCGCTCCGGTTAGAATGGGGCAAAGCAATGAAGACCATCGAAGCCGTCATAAAGCATGGGGATTGCGCAGATGTTTTGCTGGATTACCCCGATAATTTTTTTCGATCTCATCGTCACGTCGCCGCCCTATGCGGATAGCCGCGCAAAGACCTACGGCGGGATAAGTCCAGACGAGTACGTCGCCTGGTTTCTGCCCAAAAGTAAGCAGTTTTTGCGCGTGTTGAAGCCAACGGGAACATTCATCCTCAATATCAAGGAAAAGGTGGTTGCGGCGGAGCGGCATACGTATGTGCTGGAGCTTATTCTTGCCCTTCGTGAACAGGGGTGGCTCTGGACGGAGGAGTTTATCTGGCACAAGCGCAACTGCCATCCGGGCAAATGGCCGAACCGATTCCGCGATGCGTGGGAGCGCTGCCTGCAATTCAACAAAACAAAAAAATTTCGGATGTTTCAAGAAAGCGTAATGGTGCCGATGGGGAGTTGGGCGAAAACGAGACTCAAGCATCTTGGAAAAAACGATGTTGTTCGCTTCGATTCACAAGTCGGAAGCGGCTTCGGAAAAAATATCGCGAATTGGGTCGGGCGGGACAAGGCCTATCCCTCCAATGTTCTCCATTTAGCGACCGAGACAGACAACCGCAATCATAGCGCCACGTTCCCGCGCGCCCTGCCGGAGTGGTTCATAAAACTTTTTACGCAAGAAGGGGACTGGGTGCTGGACCCGTTCGCAGGAAGCGGAACCACATGCGCCGTGGCGCAGCGGCTTCACAGAAACACGGTTGGAATTGATGTCAAACGGGAATATGTGGAGCTCGCCGAAGAAAAGACCCGCTCGGTTGAGATTGTCCTGCTTGATCCCAAGCCTGCGACAAATAAAAAATATGCCAAAAAACAGACTAGAAGGGTTCATTGAGCGGAATATCCGTCGCTTTCACGAGCGGCGGATCGAAGCTTTGCGAGGCTTACAGCTAAAAAAAGTTTTGGCGCGAAAGAATCCGTATCTGTTTCGGGCAAAAAACCAGAACACAGCGCACGATTTGGTTCGGGGTGTCCTGGATGCGCACCTTTCTTCGCAGGAAGAGGGGATTTTTGGCGGATTTTTGGAGGAACTGGCGATCTTTGTGTGCGCCCGCGCCTTCAACGGCAAAAAAATCGTCTGCGGAGGGAATAGACCTTGAGTTTGATCGGGACCAAACCAAATACCTTGTTTCCATAAAGTCCGGCCCGAATTGGGGCAATAGCCGCCAGATAGCGAAGATGAAGGATGATTTTAAGAAAGCAAAAAAAGTGCTGGGTACGAACACACAGAGCGGATTGCGCGTGATTGCGGTTAACGGTTGTTGCTACGGCAAAGATAATGCGCCCGACAAAGGAGATTATCTCAAATTGTGCGGCCAGCGATTTTGGGAGTTTGTTTCGGGCGACAAGGATTTATATACAGAAATTATCGAGCCGCTGGGCTGCAAGGCAAAAGAGCGGAACGATGAGTTTCAGGTCGAATACGTCAAGGTGATCAACAAGTTCACGTTGGAGTTCAGCAAGGAGTATTGCGGGGAAGATGGCTCCATTCTGTGGGCGAAGCTTGTGTCCGCAAATTCGGGCGCTGCGAAAGATTCCTAACTCGCTGTAACGAACCCGAGGCGAGTCAGGGCGTTGGCAAGGGGAGGCGGCGCGGACGGGTGGATGGTGTAGGCGGGGAATTCGTGGCGGATGGGGTAGTGGCTGCGGAGACGTTGAAAAATATTTGCGACGCGCTGCTTCGTCGCTGCCGAGACCAGCACGCAATGAGGCGTCGTCGGATCTAATGTTGTACGCCGTGCGCACGGCTTCTGCGAGAGCGGCGACGGGATTTGCTTGGCCGTCCGAAAGCTGGATGATTCGCGCAGGATCGGCCGGAAGCGGGGGCGGGGTCCATGTCGGCTTGACCTTCAAAATGCTGCACGCAGCGAGGTAGCAAAGTTCTGTGCCGCGCACGCGGCCTTCGTAAGAGTAGCCCGCGATGTGCGGGGTGACGAGATTTGCTTTTTCCGCAAGTGCCGGATTCACGTCGGGTTCGTGGGCGAAGACGTCGAGGAGCGCGTGGCTCACCTGTTTGTTGTCGAGCGCCTGCATCAACGCCGGTTCGTCCACAACCTCGCCGCGTGAGGCGTTGAGGAATATCGCGCCGGGCCTCATACGCGAGAAAAAGTCCGCGTCCACCATCCCGCGTGTTGCGTGTGGCCCTTCGTTGGTCAGCGGAACGTGAAGGGTGACGATGTCCGATTCGCTGAGTAGCGTATTGAGGCTGCTCCACTGCGATCCGGCTTCGGCGAGTTGGCGCGGCGGGTCGTTGAGTAAAATTCGCAGCCCCAACGCTGGCGCGAGGGCGACGACGCGTGAGCCGACGTGGCCGACGCCAATGATGCCCAGTGTTTTTCCTTCGAGTTGCATATTCCGCTCAACCGCGAGTTTCAACAGCGCGGCGACCACCCACTCTGCTACGCTGTTCGCGTTGCAGCCAGCGGCGGAGTACCACGCGATGCCCCTCTCTTTAAGGGAAGAGATGTCAAAGTGGTCATAGCCCGCGGTTGCCGTTGCGACGAAGCGGACGCTGCTATTCTCAAGCAACGCACGATTCACTTTGACCTTTGATCGGGTGATGAGCATTGCCGCGTTGCGAACCACGGTTGAATCAATGTCGCGCTCTGCGATATTCTCGACCTCGCCGATTGTGGAAAACGCCTCGTGTCCCAAGGCTACACTTGTTGCGCAAATAATCTTCATACGAAGGTCACGGTAGGATGATGCGGCGAATCACGCAACGCCATTCTCCAGGCCGCCTACTTAAACGCTTCAGCAAAAGAGGATTGCGTAGTGCTGAATATTTTAGTAAAAGTTTTGACTTATATTCTTTACATCGAAATGCTGGCAGGTGTAGCGTTTTAGTAAATCGGTTTATATCTATCGTGAAGAGGGTTGAAAAAATGAAAAAGACAGCATGGATCACACTGGCGGCGATGGGTACGGCGCTTATGGCGTCAGCCGTGTTTGCGGCGCCTCAGAATGTTCACGTTTCCCGATTTTGGCACAATCACCAGCCGATTTACTGGCCGGAGTGGAATAGCAACGGCAGCCAGAATCAGCGCGTGCAGTACGCATGGGATTCAATTGTCCTCAAATCCGGCCAAAATTACGGCGGCATCAGCTCCAGCCAGCATCCGGAAAACAACCTCACGGACATTTTCGGCTTGGATGATCGGCGCAATGCCTATCAGGGCGGACCTGCGAATTCGCTGAACCAATTTTCGGGTGGTGGTTTCGCGCTGAGCTATTCCGGCTCGCTGATTGATAACGTTCGTCAGCTTGGTGCGGGCGGAAATCTTGGGTATGGAGGAAACTGGAATAGTGGAAACACTTCCGCGCGCCAGTCGGGTCGTCTCGATCTCGTCGGCTTTACCTATCACCACTCGCTCGCGCCGTTGCTCCCGAAAGAAGTTTTCCGCAAGGAGCTTCAGACGTTCAAACAGGCGTGGTGGAAGGCGTGGGGCGGAAACTCTGATTTGTCCGATCACTCAAAAGGATATTTCCCGACGGAAATGGCGTTCTCGCAGTCGTTGATTGATGTGCTGGTGGAGGAGGGATACGAGTGGTCCATCGTTGCCAGTCACCACTTGAGCCGCACTGCTCCAACCTACTTCAATCAGTTCAATCTCGATGGGAACCAGTACGGCATTTTTTCAACCCCGCCGAACAAAGCGGACCTGCTCGGCCCCTCGCCGACGACCGGCTGGTGGTATAGCGAGCCGAATCCCGGGAACGCCGCGTGGAACGTGGCTCCGTTTGCGTACCAACTCCACAAGGCGCAATACGTGAACCCCGAGTCGGGCGCGGTAAAACAGATGTACCTTGTTCCGTCCGACGACGTGTTGAGTTACCGCTTCGGCTATGCCAATGAGGGCATCGGCAAAATCCAAGACTTTATCGCACCTTACGCAAATGATTCGAATAAGCCGCTCATTGTGATGCCGGCCTCGGACGGTGACAATGCGTGGGGCGGCGGGGACAGTTCATGGAGGGAAGCCACGCCGCAGTTCTTCAATGACTCCGCAAATGCGGGTTACGTGAAGAATACGCCGCAGGGTTTTGTGAATGCCGCGAAGGCGAATGCGGATCTTGTACACATCGAAGACGGCGCATGGATTTTCCCGGAGATGGATTACGGTTCTCCGAACTTCCTGAAATGGATCGAGCCGCCGCTCTACAACACGGCGATCGGCGCGACGAATCGCTATCCAGGCACGCAGGCGGATTTGGAGACGCCGGGCTTTGCGCTCAAGTTCTTCAGCTATGCCCCGCTGATGGCGGGTGCCAACTGGGTAATCACGGCGGAGCAGATTCTTAAAGATGAGGGTGGCAGCGTCGCGGCGTGGAAGGTGCAGGCGCCATACGATTGGGACGGCACGTGGATGAACCCGAACGATGTCGAGCTGGCGTGGCACATCTACCTCGCCGGACTCGATTCCGGGTTCAACTATTACGGCGGCTTGGGCAACGATGACGAAACGAAGCCCGGCCTCGCGACCAAGCGCGCGATTGACAAGCTGCAATCGTTCATGTCCACGCGCATGGATAAGGATGCGACGGGTCCGACGGTGCTGAAGCCGCAGCGGTTTCCGTACAACCCAGGGGCCTATACGTTTGGTTGGTACAACCGGATCCCGGGTGGCGATGAGCGCTTCCTCAAGAAGATGCCGAGCGAATTCTATGTCTGGACGCACGCCTACGATCTCTCGGGTATTCCCGATGGCCAGGTGGTCCTCAAGGTGCGCGTGGACAACGATGGCGTGAACTCGCTGGCGACAACGGATAACGAAACCTACGCGGGCGGCGCGGATGTTGGTTCGTGGATCAGCATCCCGATGACCAAGCGCGTGTTGCCGAAGACGCGCACGGCGCTCAATGCGGCCGCAGCAAACGGTCAGATAGACTACTTCAACTTCGATCCCGCGTTCTGGCCCAATCCAGTTGTAGCGGATTACTATTTTGCCAAAATTACCGATGCGAATGTGCCCGGCTTCCGCGGCAAGTTGCTCGATTACTACATTGAGGCGACGGACGGCCGCAGCAATATCTCGAAGTCGGACATTCAGCACGTCTTCGTCGAGCACGACGGCGGCGCAAGCTCGCTGTCGCCTTCGGCATCCTTCAACCCCGGGGCGCCTTCGGATTGCGCCCCGATCACGGTGAACTTCAATGCGGCCACGTCGCCTCTTGCGACGGCTGCCGTGGTGAACATCAGCTATCACTTCTCAACGAACACGAACGATTGGGCCAGCGTCGCAATGACGCGCGATGGCAGCAACACCTTCAGCTACACGTTTGGCACAAATCAAATTCCCGACAACGCGCCGCAGTTGGAGGTGGCGTTCAACGATGGTGGAGCAAACTGGGCCAACAATGGAGGAAACAACTGGAAAGTTTCCATCCGCGACTGCGAAGCCCCTGTCGGGCCCTCTGCCGTCGTCTTCGATCCGGCGAGCTTCCGGCGAACTGCGATCCTGTCACCATTCGCTACTACCCCAACGAAGGCCCGCTGAAGAATGCGAGCACAATCAAAATCCATATAGGCCGCAACGGGTGGACGGACGTGATCACACCCAATCCGACGATGACGAAGAACGGCTATTACTGGGAATATGTCTATACCGTCCCGACAAACACGACCGTGATTGATGTTGTCTTCAACGATGGCAACAACGTGTGGGACAACAACGGCGGCGGTGATTGGCACAAGGCCGTCACCGGCTGCGGCGAAGGGCCGGAGGAGCCGCTGGGTCCGGTCTCGATCAGCCCGACCAATGCGGCCGGCTGCGCGCCGATCACGATCACCTACAACCCGGCCGGGCGCAACTTGCAGGGCGCGGGGCTCGGTTAAGATTCACATCGGCCGCAACGGCTGGCAGGACGTGATTTTGCCGAATCCGAGTATGACCAAGAGCGGCGCGAACTGGACGTATGTGTACACCCCGCTTGCCGGCTCGACGAACATTGACGTCGTCTTCAACGATGGCGGCGGCATTTGGGACAACAACGGCGGCGCGGATTGGCACTTTGATATCCAAAATTGCGATCCTGTGCCGACGGGGCTGGTGATCACCAATCCGGCAACCGGTGCGCATGTTCCCTACGAGACGACTACTGTAAATATCTCCGGCGTTGCCGACGATATGTCGGGTCAACTCGCGTGGACCAACGTGGCGACGGGCGCGTTCGGCTCAACCGTTGCCGTCACGCCCTGGGCCATTCCGGGCATTGCGCTCGCCGTTGGCGGAAACGAGATCATCGTGAAAGGCTCGAACGTGGTGGTGAGTGGTACGGCGACGAACGCCAGCGACGACGCCAGTGACGCCGCATATTCCGGCGGCTGGAACAATGGCAACAACGGCGGCACCGGGTTTGGTGCATGGGTGTTGCAGGCAGAAAATGGGAATAGCGGGCACTTCATTGACGCGCAAAAGGGATGGGGCATGTGGTCGCATGAAACCAACCACTTGGCCGACGCAAGCCGTCCCTTCTCGACAGGGCTTAGCAGCGGACAAACCTTCTCCGTCCATATCCAGAACGGCTGGCTCTGGCAGGATGCGCCCGGTTCGATCGGTATTGAGCTGAAGAGCGGAAGCAACCAAGTCTGGCAGTTCTACTTCATCGGTGGCGAACAGCATTACAAGCAGGGTGCCACTCCGACGGCGACCGACATCAACTGGACTGACCAGGGGTTGGATATCGCGTTCACCTTGTCCAGCCCGACGACCTATTCTGTGAATGTCACGCCGGTTGGCGGCTCAACGCGGACTTATACCGGAGCGGTGAGTGGAGTGGTGGACTCATTCCGCGCGTGGAGCTATCAGAACGGCACGACGGACGGAAACAACTCGAATCGCGACTTCTTCTTCAAGGGGTTGAAGATTACTTCACCGGCGGCCGGTGGATGGACGAATCACTCCGACTCCATCATCGTCATTCGGGATGCTCAATCCGAGCCCCCGGAGATCAATGCCGCCTTGCTCCAGATTGGCGCCGGCAACTTGCAGCTCAGCATCAACGGCAGTGCGCCCGGCGTGACGTACGCGATTTGGTCCAGCCCGATGCTTATGCCGACAGCGAACTGGCAAAAAGTAGCCGGCTCGGAGCGCATCGGCGACGGTGCCACGATCAACCTCACGCTCACAAATCTGAACTTGTCCACGAACTTCTATCGAATCGGTTTCGTTCAATAAGCGCGCCTCCAATGCCCCCGTGGTAGGAGCCTTCCTGCTCCTACTGCGGGGGCTATCTGTTTAACAATAGTTCTTCTGCGCCAAGGAGCCGCACAACGCGCACTCCGCCCATGCGCTCGCGCGCCTTCCCGCATTAACAAATCGCCCGCGCGACGCGGTCAATTGGCGTGTCGCGCGGGCGATGGGTTGTTGATATTTGTCTTACGAGGCGACTACAAGGCCCATTAACTCTTCAGCCTTGGCCTTTTCAAGCCGCTCTGCGTTGTCGAACACGTTCATAATCTGCCAGCACTTCGCCGGGTCGAACTGCTCTGCAAGCGCAGCTTGGAACTTCTGAACGAGCAGCGGGATGCCCTCCTTGCGGCGGCGGCGGTGGCCGACGGGATATTCCACCTCGACCTTTTCCGTGTGTGCGCCGCCTTTGAAGAAGATTTGAATCGCGTTGGCAATTGAACGCTTATCCGGATCGAGATATTCCGTGCTGTACCGCTTGTCTTCGGCGACCACCATCTTCGCGCGGAGCGCATCAATGCGCGGATCCGCTGCAACCTTGTCTTCGTAGTGGTCTGCGGTGAGCTGGCCGAAGATGAGGCCAATGGCCGCCATATACTGAAGGCAGTGATCGCGATCCGCCGGGTTGTGCAGGGGACCGGTTTTGTCAATGATCCGAATTGCGGACTCGTGCGTCGTCATTTCGATGCGCTCAATCTCGTCGAGCCGATCCTTGACCTGCGGATGCAGTTTGAACGCGCACTCGACAGCCGTTTGCGCGTGAAACTCAGCGGGAAACGAAATTTTGAACAGCACGTTCTCCATCACATAGCTGCCCAGCGGTCGTGCGAGTGTGATTTCCTTGTTCCGGAAAAGAGAATCCTGGAAGCCCCACACCGTGGTGGTCAGTGCGCCCGGATATCCCATCTCATTGCGCAGCGCATTGAAGGCGTGCCAGACACCCCGGCTCGTCGCATCACCTGCGGCCCAGGATTTGCGCGAACCCGTGTTCGGCGCGTGACGATACACCCGCAACGCTCCGCCATCCGCCCACGCATTCGAAACCGCATTGATGACCTGTTGGCGTGTTCCGCCCAGCATCGCTGTGACGACCGCGGTAGTTGCGATACGCACCAAGATGACATGATCCATTCCCGCGCGATTGAAACTGTTATTCAGTGCGAGGACGCCCTGGATTTCGTGTGCGCGAATCGCTGCGGTTAAAATATCGTGTCCGGTCACTTTCCTTCCGCTCCGACTCATCCAATCGGCGACAGCGAGGATGCCCCCGAGATTGTCGGACGGATGTCCCCACTCTGCGGCCAGCCAAGTGTCATTGAAGTCCAGCCATCGAATCAGCGCCCCGTTATTGAACGCGCTTCGCATCGGGTCCAGCTCATCCTTCATGCCGATGACCCGCGCCCCCTCCTCGAGGGTTGCACCGGGCACCAGCGGACCGAGCAATTTTGTACATTCGGGGTATTTCAGCGCCATCAGCGCACAGGCGATACTATCCATCAGACAATACCGCGCGGTATCAAACGCCTCCGCGCCTTCGGGAGGCGCTCCCGTAACATAATCCGCAATTTTCGCCAGCACATCATCCGGTGGCGGTCGGACATTAGATATCGGTGCGCTCATTCTTTGAATGTAGCAACAATCCTCAAATTGCTCAATCGGTAAGATGGCGCGTACGGCGCGACAGGGTCCGCCTACGCCAAGGCTACGGAATCAATCACAACCTTCATTCAAACAGGGCGGATACAAGGCTGGTCGCTTATGGAGAGAGCAAGGCCGTGATGTTGGTGGCGATGCCGTCGAGATAGGCTTGCTCGCTGAAGCGTTCGGCGTTTTGGCGGATGGTCTGGGTGCTCCAGGTCGTTGTGCCGCAGGTTTCGACTGCGGCGATCAGGGCGTCTTCGCTTTGTTCGTCAAAGAAGATGGCGGTCTCGTCGGCGATGAGGGTCTCTAGTGCGCCGCCGCGGGCAAAGGCGACGACGGGGGCGCCGCAGGCTTGGGCCTCTAGCGGGACGATGCCGAAATCCTCTTCGCCGGGGAATACAAGGAGACGACACTGGCGGTAGAGATCGCGTATCTCTTCGTTGGAACGCCACCCGAGGAACTCAACGTTGGGGCCGGCGACTGAACGAAGTGCATCAGTGTCGGTTCCGATTCCAACAATCTTAAGGGCGCGTCCCGAACGGGTGTATGCGCGGACAGCGAGATCTACGCGCTTGTAGGGGACGAGTGCGGAGACCACGAGGTCGAAGTCGCCGCGACGGGATTCGCCTTCGGGCGGTGTGTAGAACTCGGTGTCCACCGGCGGGTACACCAGCTCTGCGTCGCGTCCATAAAATCGGTTGATCCGGTCGCAGACATGGCGGCTGATTCCTATGAAGCGATCAACGCGATCGCTGACACGCTTATCCCAATCGCGCAGTGCGGCGAGAATGGGCTTCGCGAGGGTTTGTTTCAGGCTCCGTGCGCCGAAGTATTCGTCATGGAAGGTCCATGCGTAGCGCATCGGGGTGAAGCAATAGCAAAGATGTTTGCCCGGTCGCTTCACGCGGGTGGCTTTCGCGACGCAGTGGCTCGTGCTAATCAGCACGTCGGCCTCGATCGGTGAAAACCCGCGCACCGCCACTGGAAACGTGGGGAGCCAGTAGCGATAGTGGCGCGTGATGCCGGGGATGTGTTGCAGGAACGAGGTGTGAATGACGCGATTATTAATCGTGTCCGAAACGGCCTTCGGGTTGTGTAGCAGGGTGTGCAGCGAGGCGTTTGGGAAGCCTTCGCATAAGAGTTCGAGACACTTTTCGCCGCCGCGCATTCCCGTGAGCCAGTCGTGTGCCAGCGCGACGTTTAGTGAGGACCAATCTGAAGGAAATTTGAGCATCTTCGTTTGCGAATTATGCCTCCAGCGCTTGCGTGCGATAGGCTTCAATCGTTTTGCGCGCGGTGTTTTCCCATGTAAATTGGGCCGCGCGCTCCACTCCGCGTCGCGCGAGGTCTTCTGCGATTTCGGGCCGACTCAACACCTCGGTCAATGCGCTTACCAATTCGGGAAGAATCGCTGGATCCACTTTGCGTGCGGCATCGTCCGCGACCTCGGGTAGCGATCCGATGTTGCTGCATACGCAGGGTGTGCCACACGCCATCGCCTCGAGGAGCGTCAGACCGAATCCTTCGTAACGCGAGGGGAGACAAAAAACATCGGCGGTTTGATATTCTTTGATCAACTGATCCGAAGAAACGTAGCCCGTCCAATCAATGAATGGCTCGAGGCCAAGCTCCCTTGCGCGACGCGGCGCCTGGGGATAGCGTGGATCGGGCGAGCCAACGACGCGAAGGCGAGCGTTGATACCCTCTTCGCGCACGCCGCCCAGCGCCTCCACGAGGCGGGGCAAATTTTTGTACGGGTCGCTGCGCCCGACATAGAGAATGATTTTCGCGTCGCGATCAGTCGGGCGTGGTCCCGGCTTATAGTCCGAGGTGACGCCTTCGGGAATGCTCACGACTTGTGATTCGCGATCGGCGGGGACTTTCAGTTCTCGAATGATGTCGCGTCGCGTGGACTCGCTCGGTGAAATGATCAAATCCGCGTGCGCCGCAACTTCGTGCATTAATTTTTTTGTACAAGGGGAAGAGGCGGGTCTTCTTCGAGCGCGGCGCGTGGTCGGGGAAGAGGAGGGGAATCAGATCGTGAATTGTAACGACGCGTCGCACATGGCCGGGGCGCGGCAACGGCATCATATAATTGGTGGAGTGATAAAGATCGAACCCCTCGCGCTTCAGCCAGCGCGGCAGAGCGAACTGGTTGCGGAGTGTGAAAAGTCCGTACGGGATGAGGCGGGAACGGAAGCGCGGGGAGCGTTCCGCTCCCGTCAGCATTTCCGTTCGCGTCAATACGGCGGGATCGTTGAAAAGCAGCGTGTAATTGTTCTCGGTGTCCACACGGACGAGGGCGCGGATCAGCTCCTGCGTGTACAGGCCGATTCCGGACAGCTTTGGGAAAATCCAACGGGCATCAATACAAATGTTCACTCGTGCATCCTGTGGGTCGCGTGCGAATTTACAAGGGTTGGAACTCTTTTTCGACCTCTTTTCCAATCCTTGGAAATTCGCGGCGCATGTTTATGCGGACGGTGTGCGCTCCGCCTGATAGATCGCGTGGGCCTGTTCGTACACGGCCCAGGTTTTTCGCGCCGTCTCGCGCCAAGAATAGCGCGTGACAAAATCGGCACCGCGCTGACGCAGCTCATCGCGCGCACTGGGCGCTTGTAGGAGCGCGGTGATTTCTTGCGCCCACCGCTCCGCGTTGCCGTCGGGCAAAACAATCGCGCCCCCTCCGCACACTTCCTCCAATGAGCCGCCCGGCGTCACGAGCGCGGGAGTGCCGCAGGCCATCGCCTCGAGGGGCGGGAAACCAAACCCTTCGTAGAGTGAAGGAAGCAGAAATAATTCTGCCCCGCCGTAAAGCGCGGGCAGATCGCCTTCTCCCAAATCCTCAATGACACGGATGCGGTCGCAGCGCGGAGAGTGCGCGATGCGTTCGTAGATGGGTTCAAACTTCCATCCGCGCCGACCGGCGATGACTAGGTCGCCATCAAATTTTTCGAGACGGTCAAAAACCTCAATTAGAAACGGATAGTTCTTTCGCGGCTCCAGCGTGCCGACGGAGAGCAGGTAGGGGCGTTCGAGCTTGAGACGTTTTCGCAGCGCCTTGGTTGCATCCGGGGTGGGGCGCTGCAAGAGCGGGGTCCAATCCCGAATGAATCGGGTGGAGCTTTGATTCGGGAACGTTGAGCAGCTCACGCGCCTCACGCGCGGTGAATTCGGAGACGGTGATGATCGCGGTGGAGTTGCGTACGGTCTGTTCGATTTGACCCTTCAGATACGCGAGATTTTTTTCTTCGATCGTTTCGGGAAACCGCAGAAACGCGAGGTCGTGAATGGTGACCACGGATGCGCCGTGCTTGAGCGGTGGGCGGATAAAATTGGGAAAGTGAAATACGTCCGCGCTTCCGGAAAACCAATCGTAGGGCGGCCAGCCGATGGTTTTCCACGCCTTTTGTGCAAAGCGACCAGGCATCCAGCGGCAGGAGCGAACCGGCGTATCGCCGGTAGTGAGCGAGTGGCCGCGCTGGTGAAAATCGAAATGAAAGAGGGAAAAATTATTTGCGCCACGAAGCGGGGCGAGGTGTTCTGCGAGCAACTTCGTGTAGCGACCCACGCCAGCGCGCGCGCCTATCGCAGATTGGATGTCCAAACAAACGCGCACCAAAACTCCTTGGTTAATCGTTAAAGTGAGTCTAACCCGCGTACGAGCAAAGAAGAAATCAAATTCCGCTCTTCCAGTCTGTCCCGTGCGTTTGGAATGTGTCACGAATGCGCGCGACGAGTTCCGCATCCAGTGGCCCGCGCTGGACGGCCTCTGCATTGGCCTTGAGGTGGTCGCGGTTGCGGGTTCCGACGATACAGGAGTGGACGCCGGGGGTGAAGGCGGTGAAGCGGAGCGCGACATCGGCCCAATCCAGGCCCCAATCGTGCATCCCCATTTCGTGAAATCGTTCCCAGTTTTGGAGCGTTGTTCCGCCTTTTGGTTTGGCGGCACGATTCCACGGCGCATTTCCCAGCGGACGCTTTGCGATGACGCCGAGTTGTTTTTCCATTGCCGTCGGCAATGTGTGTGAAATGGGGCGCTGGTCGCAGATGTTGATGGAGCATTGGACGCTGCCGAAGAGTCCGGATGCCGCTGCCCACTCCACTTCTTCGTTGTCGCCTGCATACGCAGCGATGCGAATTCGACCCGACTGCACCTCGCGCTGTAATTCTTCCGCGACGCCGCTGTTTTTCAACGTGTGGAGCGGGCAGGAGTGGAGATGGACGATATCGAGGTAGTCCGTGCGGAGCAGGCGCAACGCCTCCGTGATCCCTGCGGAAATAATCTCCGCCGTCCAATCTGTGAAGCCAGCGATGCCGTATCCTATTTTTGTGGAAAGAATGATCTCTTTTCGACGTGCGCCGAGGGCGAGCCCGATTCGCTCCTCGCTCAAGTCGTAGGACCGCGCGGTATCAATTAGGTTGATGCCGAGGTCAATTGCGCTGTGCAAAATGTTCGCGGCATCGCTGTTCGTGATGTCGTCGCCACCGATATGCGAACCGCCGAAGCCGAGTGCGGAAACGCGCAGTCCCGTGTTCCCAAAATTTCTCAACGTCATACTCATTGCTTTACCGCTCAAAAAAACTCTTATGCCCGTTTTTGTTGACCCAGTGTTCGCACTGTTGCCACGCGTACATTTTGGGGTAAGGGTACCGGCGGCAGTTTCCGGTGACCAGATAACTTGTGCGCTCCCAGAAGAGGCACTGTTCGCAACAGGAGAGCCAGATGATCTGCTTGTCTGGTGGCACTGGCCCCGTGCCTTCAACTTTGCGGAGTTTTGTCGTCATTGCGTTTCGTATGGAGCTTAACGCATCGCGACCAATCGCGCAAAGCGGGCCGGGGGCTAGTCTCGTTGCCAATCGGGTCGGCTGTTGTGAACCCAGCGGTAGTACGAGGTGTAAGTCAGCTTTGCCGCCGCCGCTTCATCCACGAAAACTTTTGCTGCGGTGTGCAACTGCAATGCCGATGCGGGACACATTGCAGAGAGCGGGCCTTCAACCATCGCTGCGACGGCGTCGGCCTTGTTGCCGCCGGTTGCAATCATCAGGCATTGCCGACTTTCGAGGATGGTGCCGATGCCCATTGTGACACAGTAGCGCGGGACTTCGTTCACGGAGTCGAAGAAGCGCGCGTTGTCCCGGCAGGTTTTTTCAGTGAGTGTTTTGAATCGCGTACGCGAACGCAGGGACGAACTCGGTTCATTGAAGCCGATGTGCCCATTCGCGCCGATGCCCAACACCTGTACGTCTATTCCGCCCGCCTTTGCGATCCCCTTTTCATACGCGGCACAGGCAGCGGGAATGTCCTCGGCCATTCCATCCGGAACGTGCGTGTGCGCGGGTGGGATGTTCACGTGGTCGAAGAGGTTGACCTGCATGAAGTGACGGTACGACTGGGGATGGTCGGGCGCGAGTCCGACATACTCATCGAGGTTGAAGGAGGTCGCCTTGCTGAAGTCCAAGCCCTCTTCGCGGTGCATTCGCACTAGTTCTGCATAGAGCGGAATCGGTGATGAGCCGGTGGCGAGGCCGAGGACGCTGCGGGGATTGTTCCGCAACTGTTTTGCAATAACCTTTGCAGCAGCTAGGCCGACGGCGGCTGCATCCGGGAGGATGATGACTTCCATATGCTTAGCCCATTCGTTGCTTGAGACGCGTCTTCACGTCATTCGTGAATCGCGTTAAATACTGATCCACGAATTCAATCAAGTCGAGACGCTCGTCACGAAGCAGGGGAGATAAATCCATCGCAAACCAGAGCAGGTCGGAGGTGTCCACGCGGTGCGACTGAAAATATGTCGCGTTGGCCCGTGCACGGCCCAATGTGGCGAGGTCGTAGCGTTTGCCGCCTGCGATTTGTGAGTCGAACAAGCCGACGAGGGTGTGGAACATATGATCCCACCCGCCGACATCGAGCGTGACCTTGTCTGTATCCAGCATCCAGTCCAGCCCGCGCCAGACTTCACAGCCGAACAGTTTTTTTGGACGGTGCTCCGGCGGCAATCCGCGCAGACTATCGAGGACGGCGAGGAGGACGCCGATATGCGTGTCGTGTTTGTCTGCCGGGTTGTGCGTATAGACCACCTGCGGTCGCGCATGTTTGAACAGCTCCACGAGATCGCCGGTCACTGTGGCGCGCTCCGATGGTGATTTTACAGCGCTGCTCGGATGTTCCAGTTGAACCATCAAACCATAGCCCCCGACCATCGCGGCCTTGTCCTGCTCCCGGTGACGAACTTGTTTCATCTCCTCATCGCTATACGAAGCATAGGCCCCGACCCGCGCACTCCCCGCGCCGTCGGTGCAGGTGACGCCTCCGAACCAGAGGTCTTTGCGACCATAGCACTCGCGGATGCCGTGCATCGCCATGATTTCGAGGTCGTCCTGATGTGCCCCGATGCCGAGATGCGTGACTCGCGCCGCAGCCTGTTCAGGTGCGAGTGAATCGGGGACGAAGACCGTGGCTTGTGGCTTTGAAAACTTCATGGGTTCTTTCCTTTAAGTAACAGACAGTGGCGGGAGACTGGCAGCGGCGACGGCTTGTCCGACGCGGCGCGAGCGTTCATCCGGCACAATCAGTTGAAACGGTGCGCCCGATTCACCGTACAGCTCTTGCAACACGATATGCGCCGTTGCGATTAGTATTTCACCGCCGTGCCCCGACGTGACGCGACCGAGCGCGAGCACATCGCCGAAATCGTAGAAGTGGCGATAGAGGGGGAGGGTGTGGCCGAGATAGGCGCCGATGGTTTCAAAAATTCGCTCGGCGCGCTTGTCGCCATCCGTCGCCAATTTCTGCGCCTTGAGCAAGCGTTCCGGCAGTGGCATTCCACGCGGAATTTCGATGTCGGTCGAATTGAGCAGACGACTCACCGCTTGTTGCGAAAAATACTGTGCGCCGACGCCCGGTGCGCGCGACCACTCATCCACCGGCGCATCCGGTCGCGCATCCACCGGCGCAAAGGCCAGCTCGTTGAGCCAACCCAAAATGCGCCCGCGCGGGTCGAGGTAGCCGACTGCTTCACTTGATCCCATGGCGATACCGAGTATCCCATTTCGCTTCAGCGACATCGCCCCGGCCAGTGCAGTGACATCGCCGTCGTTCGCAACTGCGAGCGGCACATTCCATTCCTTCTGCAAACGCAGGAAGAGCGGCTTCACACGCTGCTCAAAAACGTCCGGCGGCACTGCGCGAAAAAGCGAGGCGACCATAATTTTGTTGTCCACGATGATGCCCGCCGAGCTTCCCCCGATCGCATCCACGCGGGGCAGATGGGACGCCGCCTGCCGCAGCCCTTCTTGAATGCGTCGGTAGTGATAGGCCGGGTCTTTTTCGACGACTGGATTCCATGGAAACTCAGCGCTAAATACGGCTTCGCCATCGCGCACCGCCGCAATTTTGTAGTCACTTGCGCCCAAGTCGAAGCCCAGTCGGCAGCCATCGAGATGCCCACCGAGCTTTTCGCCTCGATCTGTTTCGTCCGGGAGTTCATTGGCGGCGCAAATGTGCAGTTTGAATGGACGCTCGAATGCGCGGCTCATCAGTCCGGCGTCGAAGGCCAGTGCGCCGCCTTCATGAAAAAGAGCCGCGACGTGGCGTTGCGCATATACAGGAGCAGTCAAGTACAGCGTCGCACCGCCGCGGGCCCAGAGTAAAAATTTTACTGCATGTTGCAGATAAGCGAGCGCTTCTGCATCCGGATTGTTTCCGGTCGCCAACATTCCGCGCCAACGCGAGAAGACGCCGGGCGTCCCCTCCAGCGCAATTTCGATGGGTTGCGCGTCGGGCGACTGGCTGCATCGCCGCTCGTAATCCATGAAAAAACGCCCGAGCGGTAGGAACTTGGGGTCCAGCGCAGGGCTTTTTTCGATGCCGTGCGCTCCGTCCGAACTGCTGGAAGTTGTCGTATTCATGCTCTAACCTTGCCCAACACTTCCGTCCTTGACAAGTAAATTTGATATAGCAAATAAATTAGATGTTTCGAGGATGTATCGCGAACGACGAAAGGATGAAGATGAGCGAACACGTTTTGGTTACGGGGGGATGCGGTTTTATCGGGTCACATATTGTCGAGGCGCTGGTCAGCGAAGGGCATCGTGTGCGCGTACTGGATAACCTATCGAGCGGACACCGCAAGAATCTCGATGCTGTAAAAGGCGAGGTGGAAATCATCGAGGGCGACGTGCGTGACACAACGACTGTTGTCGCCGCGATGCAGGACGTAAGTGTCGTGTTTCACGAGGCGGCGCTGGTCTCTGTTTTCGATTCCGTCGAACGACCGCGCGACAACCACGACATCAATTCCACGGGCACACTCAACGTGCTTATTGCTGCGCGCGATCACAAGGTGCGCCGCTTGGTTTTTGCCAGTACCGCCGCGATCTATGGCAATGATCCGACGTTGCCAAAGCGCGAGGAAATGCGGCCGCAGCCAGAATCGCCGTACGGTGTGGCCAAGCTCTCGGGTGAGCATTATCTGCGCATTTTTTACAATCTATACGGTTTGGAAACCGTCGCGCTGCGTTATTTTAACGTCTATGGTCCGCGCCAGGACCCACGCTCGCCTTATTCCGGCGTCGTATCGAAGTTTGTGCAGTGTGCGCGGGAGAAAAGTACGCCGACGGTGTTCGGCGATGGACAACAGACGCGCGATTTCGTGTTTGTTCGCGACATTGTGCAGGCGAACCTCAAAGCGATGAAGACGCCGGGGGTGGGGGACGGTTCCGTATTCAATGTCGCGTCCGGTCGCACGGCATCGCTGTTGGATCTGCTTCGCGTATTGTCCGAGCTGACGGGACAGAATATGGAGCCCACATTCGCCCCCGTGCGGTCGGGTGACATCCGCGATTCTGCGGCATCCATTGCGGCGATTGAGGAAAGAATGGGCTATCGCGCTGCGCACGATCTGAAGGCCGGGCTTCGTGAATTGCTCGTACACGAAGGAGTATCGGTCATTTAGCGCTCGGCCCCAAAATTGGGGCGTTTCAAAATGCGTAAAAAGCGAGCGAGGCATTCCTTGCGGACTTCTTTATTCCCCGAATGCCGGGCCGCGTGCTAAAAGGGGGCGCGTGACTGGGCCAAGGAAGAGATGAGTAAGCAGAAACAACTTGCCGGATATATTGCACATCGAATCAACCTGAAGAACCTCGACAGCTCGCGTCCGGTTCTGCAGTACATGGCCGACCACGGCAACGTCTCGCTTTCCCAGATCGCGACCGATTTGGGGTTGTCGCGCGGAACGTGCAACTTGCACTTGCAGCGACTGGAACACGAGCGCTACATCCGACGCTTGGAGTCGCGCCGCAGTGGCGCAGGACGCCCGACGGTCATTTGGGGTTGGGACGAGCTGGCAAATCACACGCTGGCGCTGGTATTCGACGTGCCATTCCTCCACGCCTCCGTTGCAGACTTTGGCGCGAATCCGGTGTTGCGTGAAGCGCGCGATCTATCGGGCATTCGTTCACGCGATGAGCTGCGCAAAATGGTAAAAGAATTTGCGGAACGGGCAAAAGAGCTGGCCCATGCCCGAGGCGCAGAGCTTCGCGAGAGCGCGGTGTATCTGCCTGGCCTCCTCGATCACGCGACGGGCGTTGTTCCGAAAGGCGGCAAACTTTCCGCTCCTCGACGGCGTGGATTTCAGAGAGATCATTGAGACCGCGACCGGCGTTCCCTGCCAATCCGTTCCGCTCGGACTCGCCTTCTACTTCGGCGAAAGCGAATCGCTTCCCCCGGACACCAACACGATGGTGGTGTATTGGGACCTCGGCGTCGGCGTTATATTCGGACGCGGAAGTCAGCTTTTTCCGCTCGGCGCAGATCGGCATGACGGCACACCGACCCTGCCGGAGTTGGGGCATATTCGAATCGAAAAGAACGGACGAATCTGTCATTGCGGTCGGCGTGGCTGTCTGGAGGCCTACACGGGCGGCTGGGCGCTGATGGAAACATTGCGGCGCAAGTCCGTGCGGCGACTGAGCGATTTTATTAAACTCGTTCAGCACGGCGACGCCGACGCGCTGCGCCTTGCGTGCGCTGCTGCGACGCGATTGGGACGCCACCTCGCTCCGTTCATCCAGGTCATGCGCGCCTCGCAGGTTCGGGTGTGCGGGCCGATGGCGCCCGTTTTTGAGCTGGTATCCGAAGATTTTTGCAAGGGGCTGGAACACCTATTCGACGCAAAAGAAATTGCCCGTCTGAATCCATCTGCCAGTCCTGCGATTGAAGAGCGTTTCCTGCGCGGGGCGCACCGTCTCGCCCGCCGCCTTTTCACGCACCCCGACGAAAACGGTGTCTTGCGTACACCCGTCAGCCTCGACGAACAAGATTAAGCGCCCCGGTGTATTCCGCCAACAGGTTTGGGAACATTTGACATCGATTTGGCAACGATTCGGGATTTTCGAGGCGATCAGTCGGGTTATGGGGGGTATGGCAGGCTGTCGAACTGCCATCGGATGACCCACGTCTCATCCCGCAGAAATCGGCGGGTGGCCGGAAGCCAGTATAGCGTCTCGCTCTCGCCCGCCCAATACGGATCCCGACCTGGGTAGTTGCAATATGACGCGAGCCAGGCAAAGCGGGAGGGATCGAAGTCAATCCACTGGAAATCGTCGAGGGTTAGCGGGTTGCGGCCGCCCTCCCACGGTATCGTGATGCGGGAGCGGGCATATAATTCGTCCGGGACCCGCCGGATCGGTCGCAATCGTCAGCACGTTGCTCCAGGTGATCTTATTGCTGTCCTTGTCGTAATAACTGGCGCCGTGGACTAGGTGTGCCGGGAACGATGGGGGCGCAACTACTTGCACGAAACGCCCCGTGGGACTCTCCCAGCCGCCCTCTAGATCGATCTCAACCGGATAGTCGTTGCGAGTGACACGCCCCGCTAGCTGTATTCCGCCAACAGGTTTGGGAACATTTGACATCGATTTGGCAACGATTCCGGGATTTTCGAGGCGATCAGTCGGGTTATGGGGGGTATGGCAGGCTGTCGAACTGCCATCGGATGACCCACGTCTCATCCCGCAGAAATCGGCGGGTGGCCGGAAGCCAGTATAGCGTCTCGCTCTCGCCCGCCCAATACGGATCCCGACCTGGGTAGTTGCAATATGACGCGAGCCAGGCAAAGCGGGAGGGATCGAAGTCAATCCACTGGAAATCGTCGAGGGTTAGCGGGTTGCGGCCGCCCTCCCACGGTATCGTGATGCGGGAGCGGGCATATAATTCGTCCGGACCCGCCGGATCGGTCGCAATCGTCAGCACGTTGCTCCAGGTGATCTTATTGCTGTCCTTGTCGTAATAACTGGCGCCGTGGACTAGGTGTGCCGGGAACGATGGGGGCGCAACTACTTGCACGAAACGCCCCGTGGGACTCTCCCAGCCGCCCTCTAGATCGATCTCAACCGGATAGTCGTTGCGAGTGACACGCCCCGCTAGCGTAACGTCTGCGTTGAGTCGCGGCGAGAGGTTGGAGAGCGCATACGACACCAGGTCTGGCCAATCGATGATTGTCTCTGGACGAAATGCGCCCCAATCGTTGGTAAAGTAATACACATAGTCGTCAATGTCATCGTCCCAGTACCATCTCTTTGTGGTGTGCCAGATATCGACGCTGCCCATATACCACGAGCCGTAGTAGTTGAGGTTGGTTATGATGTCGGGGTCATACGGTGGGATTACGGGCGGCGGCGACATGTCGCCGAGGAAGAAACTGTCATACGTCGGATAGGAGCCGCTCGGCACCCATCCACGAAGCGCCGTCAGGCGGCGCGGGTTGCCATGCGAGGCCGTAGTCATCCACTGGAGCTGTCGCACAACCGCGACACGCTGCGAATAGTCCTCGGGTCGCAAATCCCAGTCCCACGGTGCGCCGTATCCGCCATCGCGATTAGGGAGTCCCGTCAGTTCGTAGCTCGTGCCATCGAGTGTGATCTCCAGTCGAGCGCCGATCAGATCGGGCAAGCCCGATATGAGCACGTCGTTGGAGTAGATCAGTGACGTTGCCGGCCAATCATTAATCACCAGATTGGTGAGCGCGTAGTAACACGAGAACTCATTCGACTCGTTGACGGGTGCGATCTCATATATGGCCTCGGTCGAGTTCGTGAAGTCCATATCAGTAAACGGCACAGTCACCGTCCGCGAATCCTCCCACCGCCAGGCGTTTGACGTACCGGCGAATGCGGCGCCTGAAAAATCGACGGACCAGCCGTTGAGTGCGCTGTTAGAACTCCATGATGTCTCAACATCCGGCGGGATAAAGCGCATCATATTTGTGGCGTAGCCATCGGGAGCCCATGAGTAGGCGTACCGGCGGCAATTCCGCGCGCTGCCAATGCAGGACGTATCCACGAGCGCGCGGCGATGGGCCAATCCACGCTTGACGCCAGCGGGTTGTGTGCGTCACGCCATCTACGACGTTGACAACCACCCAATTCGTGGAGTTGGTCATGCCCCAATACACATCGCCGAGGAGGACCCGCCACGGCGTTGCGGTTGGCGAGAGATTAAACCCATACCGATACTCGTATTGGGTCGTGACCGTCGTGATCGGGGCTGTCGTGTACGTGTTAAACATGCCGACCTCCCAACCCCAGTAGGATCGCGTGTTTGTCACCGTCTCGATCGGCCAGCGGTTGGCCTCGATGCCGGCGTTTGCCCACGCGGACGAGACTGTGAGCAGGGGCAATGCAGACGGGTACTCAGGGACGCCGTACCAGGTGTCTTCAACCCAGTTGTGATCGGTATCCACCCAGTAATAATTCGTCCGCATCGGCGTCGAGAACCATGCGTCAATCAGCTCTTCGCCATCCAGATCGGATGCGTTGGCCACGCTTTTCATGCGATCAATATCAACAAAGAATGGTAGGAAGTTGACGATCTGGAAATCCAACGCCTGAATCGCCACGCGACTCGGCGTGACCGTGAGCGCTTCCGGGAGCGAGAAATCCGTCAATTTGTCATCGCCGTTATACCACACGAAGTTGGTCGCGATCTGCGGCGCGTACGCCTCCGGGTCAAACCAGTTCGTTGTGTCCCGCGTCTCTGTGGTGAGCGCAATGTAGTTCGTCCAACATAGGACGTTGGTGCCGTTAGTCACGCAGATCATTGGCTGCCACGGCGACGGCACGACTCCGAGCGCGATCGTCACTGGCTGGCGCCACACGAGCGGATCGCGTTGATCTAGTTGATTATCCCAGTAGTAGTTGTTGGTGGTCCCCGAATTATTGAACCACGTCGCCTCATTCCGCTCCGCGACCGCACTGAACAACCCCAGCCAATTTGTGGCCGGGATTGTCTCGCTGTACCCAAATGCGAGCGTCGGAATTAGGAGTGCGAGCAGCGCGAGCGACCTCATACGACGATGCCCCCGACACCCGCCATGACTTGATCCAACACGACCTTCCCGTCGCGCAAATAGACGCGGTACAACGCGCGCTGGAACGTATGACTGGTGTCGCCTGTGAACGCATTTTCCGCCACGGAGTTCTGCTCGATGACCGCGCCGTTCTGATCGCCCGTTACGATGATGATGGTTTTAGACTGCGCGTTGCCGCCGACGTTTACCACCGCCCCCGGTACACGATGGTAACCGTAGCGTCCCTCGACGTAACCCTCCGCGATCCATACCTGGTTGTCGGCGATCTCGAAATTCGCGTTCGGCGCGCCCCAGCCGAACGCGAATTTCGAGAGGTCGAAATCGCCGGACCCGTCGGCGGAGATGTCGAGGCCGCCGAACTCATTGGGCGTTACGCGGACGCCGCCGATGCCGCGCGTGTTGTTAAGGCAGCGGCTGACCGCGTTCATGTGACTGAACACCCGCTTCAGGAAAATCGGACCGGTATAATTTTCTTTGAAGATGTTAAGGTTCATGGGTATGATTCAATATATGAAAGCGGTCGGAATAGCCCTTGCAATAGCTCTTCTTTTCGCAGGCAACGCGGGCGCCGCGACGGAAGACGATCAGGCGGCGGTGGCCGCGATCATACCGGGCCGGATCATTAATCGGCCCTGGGGCTGGGTGATCAGCGCCCCGCGAGGCGACACCCATGTGATTCGCGAACGCGACGGCTACACCGTGACGACGCCGCACGCAACCTTCCACCTGATCCGCACGTCCGACGGATTCGCGGTATCGCCGGGCGCGAAGGGCGCACGCGTCCTTTCCCCCGATCAGGCCATCGACCTGCGCGAGCGCGCCCGGCGGCGGCGCTAACCTCCCGTGAGCCAAGTCAGCGGGTGTTCCTCTCCCTCCGAACGATGTACCCATGTCTGCTTCTCCTCATATTCGCCGGTTTCGGCGTTCACTAAATCGCGCGTGTGTTCCACGCAGTAGAACTTTTTTCCCCGTATAGGCCACACCGACCGACGTGTTCGGCCCCGTCTTGAGGGTGAAACTTGATTTAGTGCTCCCCTGCTCAGAGACAAATGTAGTTACTTTGAATGACCGACGCGCGATCGCGACTGTGAACATGCGCCGCTCGCGATAGCCCATCACCGCGCCGCTTTCTCCGGAGCGCACCTCCTCGATGAGGGACTTGGGGCTGTCTTTTATCAGCCACCAGTCTTCACTATAGTTTGTAGGCAGGGACATTTATGCCTCCTTCCGGAGCGCTTCGGCCATGACCCGCAAGTAGTTAACGGCGTCGCCCTTAATCTCGACCGGCTGCTCTTCGCCGGTTTTCTCGGCGGCCGCGATGGCCATGCCGTTCCGCTTCGCCTCCAGTTCGGCCGCCGTCCGCGCGAAGGCGGACGGTCGAAGACGGTCCGAGAAGCCGCCGGCACGGCTGCCCGTCATGCGACGCACACCGTCGCTATCAATGAAACCGCCCGCGCGCGAGCCAGCCATGCGGATCACGTCGTCAGATCGGCTGCGTCGCGCCTGTTCCAGCAGGTCTATGCGCTGGTCATCGCCCAGCAGCAGGTTGTATGACTTGCCGCCAAGCTCCTTTTTGCCCTCTTCATTTTTCTTTGCCGACTCGATGGCATCGCGGCGCTTGCGCAGGTCCAGCATTTCGGCGCGCGCACCGGCGTCCTTTTCCCATCCGGCGTTCCCCATGATCTCTTTCATTCGCTCTTCAATTCCGGAGAGCTGCTGGTCGGGGGTGAGTTTTGCAAAACCGTACTCGGCCTCGGCTTTCTTGACCCCGGCCATTTTCTTCGCGTCCGCGTCTTTTGCGGACTGTTCCTTGTCTTTCGCAGACCGCTCCTCGGTAAGGAGCTTGTTTTGCGTCCGCTGAAGCTCGATTTTTTTCTGTAAGATGGCGACGCCCAATTCCTCCTTGCGCATCACGTCGAAAAGGATGCCGTCACGCTCGGTCTCCATCGCTGTGATTTCGGAGATCAACTCCTTCTCGAGGGCGCGGTCATCAAATGACATCTCCCCCGGCGTAGTTTCGTGGAAAGTGCGCCGGATTCAGACACAAGCGCGGCGCGCTTGTCATCGAACTGCTTCTGTTGCGCGGCCTGTTCCGAGACCTTTTTTCACGCTCCTCATCAATCCGGTTCCGCACCTCGCGAATTTCATCGTCCTTGACTGCCAGCTCCGTCTCAAGCCGTTTGATTTCCGCCTGCCGGCGCGCCTCAGCCGACGGGTCCGACGCAGTGTCGATGTTCCGCTGCACGTCGATATCGAAGTCAATTTTCGCGCGTTCGTCTTGCAGCATTTTCAGCTTGCCGGAGTTATCGGCGCGCTTGAACGTGATGTCTTTGACCGTGCGGTTATATCGCTCCGTCGCGTCGGCCAGGTCTTCCGTGGCTTTTTTAAGTGCCTCGATGTCCGCCTGGTGCTTGCGCCAGGCGACGGCGGCGAGTGCCGCGCCGACGGACGCCAGCGCGGCGGCCACAGCGATAAACGAGTTGGCGAGCATCGCGGCCTTGAGTGCGATAAAGGCGTTGCGCGCCTGCATCGCCGCACCGACAAAATCGCCGCGCAACAGCGAGGAAAACGCGCCGAACGCGGAGTTCACCGCGCTAACCGACCGCAGTCCGTTGTTGAGCCCGCTTGAATCGAGCGAGACCTTGTAATCGATGCCGGGCATGGCTACACTGGCTCCATGAAGGCTGAATTGAACCGGGCCGTGTGGCGGGGCGGGCTGCTGGCCGTCGCCCTTCCCGGAATCGCGCAGATGCTCGCGGGGCGCGTCGGCGAGGGGTTCCTGTGGCTTGGCGCGCTGGCACAGGGCTGGATATGGCTCGGCTGGCCGGGCGCGCTCATGGTGCACCTGCTGTGCGCGGTTCGGATGATGGGGCTGCTGGCTTTTGCGGGCGCGCGCCTGCTGGAGCGTACTTCCGCTCAAACGCCCGCGCGAAGAGCGTGAAGCGGGCCTGCGCATCCACCGACCAGCGCTCGGCGCAGGCGACGCCGTGCGCCTTCTTTTCCGCCGCAAGTTTCGCCTCGCTCTGCTTCAGAATCTCATCGGCGGCAGCGAGAAGCGCGTCGAGACTCACCTCGAAAATCCAGTGGTCCAGCGTACCGCCGTATTCGCGCATCACGGCAAAAATAATCGATTTATAGACCGACCGGTCCTCGGCGGCCGCGTCCGCCGCCTTGCAGAGCGCCAGCCAGGCGCCGACCGCTTCACGGAGCGCCGGGTCCGGCCACTTCGCCGAATCATCGCCATGCTCCATCCGCAGCGCTTTGAGGAGCGCGCCTTCGTCCGTTTCGCGCTGCGCGGGGAACAACAGCGCGAAGATTTCCCTGGCGTCGGTCATCGCGATCCGGGTTCGTCGCGCCCAGCGCCCGACCGCGATTCGTGCCGTCGCGGGCTCGTCGGGCAGCTTGCGTACGTCTGCAACGGTCAAGCTATAGAGGAGCGCGATCTCGCCGATATCCGGATCGCGCGGGAACTGCTCCGCAAGGCGGCGCGCCCATGAGATCGCGCCGACGGTGGGTTGGTGAAACGCCTCGCCTTTGATATGGAGCGGCGCCGCGAACTCCTCAAACCGGGGTTCCGCCCGGCGCGAGATGCCCTGGGCGAGGCGCTCCAGCTCCGCGAGGTCCGGCCAGGCGTCCGGCAGAGGAATGAGACCGCCGGCCTTCTGCACACGCAGCACGACTCTGTCGGCGAAGGGGTGCATAAGCCCCGATCAGGCCGCCGGAGGCAGGTGGCGGTGATGCTTCAGCGTTTTGGTCGCAAAGTCGGCCGTTATTTCCTTCGTGGCGGCCGGGTCGGCGAACCAATTAGTTTGCAGATCAGGGTCACTCGACTTGAGCACCTCCAGCGTCTCGACGAGCTGGCAGTTCGTCGAGGCGCCGATCAGGAACTTCGTGCCCTCGCGGTTATACTTGTCCACATGGTCCACGGACGCCTCAAACGTCGCCGAGGTGATTTCCTCCGGCGGGGTCGCGCCGGTTATGGATATCACCTCGTTGATGCCCCAACACAGCGCCGGGAGGGTCACGGCGTATTTACGCGCATCATGCGTCGCGCCGGACTCCAGAACCGGGTGCCGGTGACACGTCAGCGACAGCGTGGGGTAGTTGTTACTTACCTGCCTCACGCTGACGCGGGTAACGACCAGCGCATTGGCCCCGCTTCCATACCCAGCGCCGCCCAGATCGATTGTGACCGCCGGTTTAGAGTGGTCTTTCACCAGTACCGACAGCTCATATTCCTCGACGGTTTCCGTGACCGCCTCTTCGATCACGTCGCCAACGCGCGACTTGCGTTGGGCATACTTCGTGCCGCTGGTTTTCGTGAACTCCTGCGTCTCGAACTTCGCCAGCGGCGTGCCCAGCCCCAGCGTGCCGATAATATCGCTTGCTCCCAGTTGCTCAGCCATGTTGATCCTCCGTTTTTAGTAGCCAATTAACCAAATCGATATTCATAACGTCACGGCACCGGCGAAAAATTCTTCCACGCGCTGCCGGACCAGACCTTCAGCACGTCGTTGGTGGAGTCGTAGTACATGTGACCGGTGTTCAGGAACCGCACGCCCTCGATCGACTCCATTTGCAAGCCGACTGTTTGCAGCCCGCCGAACTGCGCATCATCTTGGAGCCGCACGGTGTATTCATCGAACCACGCGCTGCCCCCGTAATTGTTCCGAATTGTTTGGCCCGAGATTAGTAACATCTCGTTCGGGCCGCCGTTTGTGCCGTCGGTCGAATTGATTACGACCTCCTCCTGCTCGTTGTAGCCGATCCACACGTTCGTCGAGCCGAGGTAGATGCGGCCGCCGACCATCACGTCATCCAGCACGTGCAAGGATTGGACTCGCAGTTGCACCGCGCCGATGGCCCCGGAACCGTCGAGCAAGCGCAGGTAGCCGAGGTTGTCAACCGCCATCGTGATGACCAGCCGGGCGGTGTATTCGTCGAGCATCTGCCTCGTGATGACGTTGGTCGCGACGGTGGCCCACCCTCCCCACCAGTTGCTTGACCACTGCACGGAGAGGTCGTTGAGATAGAGTTCTGACGTGCGCACGGTCATCGTGACCTGCGTCGCGCCGTTGACACGCCAGTCGAGGATGGCGGGCTGGATTGCTGCGTTGCCACCCTCGAAGGCCCCGATCACGTAGCCGCCATACTTGATTTGCAGGTCGTTGCTCACGCCGACCACTTCATAGCGCGGCGAGAATTGCAACGGGTTGCCCGCGAGGTCCGTCGCACCCTCGCGCTGATAAATCTGCTGGTGCGCGGACTGATACGCGCTGTTCGCGACCTGGTCGGCGTACGCTTTGTTCGCCGCGTCGCGCGCGCCGACGGGATCATCCACGCGCAGCACCTGGTCTCTCAGCTCCGTCACGCGCTCGGCGAGCGACGTATCGGCCAGCGTGTAGAACTCCAGCTCACTGATGATCGGCGGCGCGGCGAGGATGGGTACATCGTTCGTGTCCTCGAACTGCGGCAGCAGCGGCGCGGCCACATACGTGATCGTTATGGGGTTTGTCGCCGCACTGTACGCCCACTTCATAACAAGCACATCCGCGCCGCCAGCCAACGACCCGGCATTCCCGCTCGCGAGATCCAAGCCGCCCTGCGAAATCACGATAGCGCCATTCGCGCGCATATACTCATTCGTGAGGCGCAGCCGTGCGCCGACAGTTCCGGCGAGCGGCGCGACGGTCTCCACGTGCTCGTCGTCGCCAAGGTAGATGGGCAGGTTCGTGGCTGCAAACATCGCGCCGCCGTCGAACGGCGCGACAACCAGCGTGGATTCCACCATCACGTCAGCCCCGCGCCGCGTGATCTCCGGCGACTCCACCCCGTGCGGCAAGCGGCTCGGCTCTGCATGTACCGACGCAGCAAGTAAGACGCAGACCAATATCCCCAAGAAACCACGCATCATATTTCCCCTCGTTTTATACTGTTGACATAAACAGCCATTTTGCCGTCTTCCTCGACCAGTTGGATCCCGGCGCCGATGCGGTCGGAAACATACGCCTCCGTTTCCCGCGCGCGTGGCGTAGTCCTCCACCGGATCGGGAACCGTCTCGTCGCCGCGCAGCACGTCGTTGGCCAGCGGCACATCCAGGAGCAGCAGCGTGGTGTTCAGGCCGCCGAACGCAGCGGAGATGTCAAAAACATCCGCAGCGCCTGCTGGCTGCCGATCGCGGCGAGCAGCGATTCGCCGTTGAAGTTCACGCGCACGCAACACTTGCCGACTTCGGGGTCAACCTCGTCCCAATCCCCATCGTTATTCCAGTCATCGTTTCCGGCAAAGACCTGTAATGCGCCGCCAAACGACGACTTGCCCGCGAAGGCAAATACGGTGTCGGGGTCGAACTCGACAGGCGACAGCGCATAGGGCTGCGCGGAGCGGTCCACCGTGACGAAACGGATACGCAGCAGCACGTCGTCGCCGCGCACGAAGGCCGGGGCTTCGTTGTCGAAGGCGCCGAGCTCCGTCACCAGGCGGCGGCGCTCCACATCCACAATGAGATTGATATGGGTCATGGCGACAGCTCCAACGGCTCGCGCGTCTTCGCCTCCACGCGGTAGCCGAAATTTTCGTCCAAGTCGCTTGCGAGTTCCCAGCCCACGGCGAATATCGGGGGCGGCGGCGTCTGGCCGCCTCGCAGCAGCCAACAGATGCGCTCGGTCAGATCGTCGGCGGTCGCGAACGACGCGCGCGCACGGTTGAGCGTGACGTTCTCCATCACATTCACCTCGAACTGCGGTTCCGTGCTGATGCGGCCGCCCACATGCCTGAGCGGGCCGCGCAGCGGCTCCACCACCACCAGCAGGCCGAGCGAACCCAGCGCCTTTTCAATTTCATCGGCGATGCGCCCCTTGACGGCGGCGACCACCGTCACGTCCGCAAACAACGGATCGCGTTTGATGTGCTCGACAATACGCTCCTGGAGTTCCTTGAGCATCAGGCTGTCCCTTTCTGGAGGACGGCGTCCAGATAGGCGCGGGCCTCGCGGTCCAGCGCGGCGGCGATATCGCCCTCCGGCGGCAGCGCGTCCGGGTTGCGCGGGACATTCACCGCTCGCTTGAGCGCGTACCAGAGCCGCACCGTGCCGCGCCAGGCGAACGGCTCGGCTTCCGCCAGGTATGCGCCGCGCCCTGAGCGGGATTTCAAAACGAAGAGGTTCGGCGTGTTCCCCTCGCGCGGCGAACCGGCGGCGTAAGCGGCGGCGGTCAGCGGCACGGCGAGGAACCGGCTGCGCTTTGCGCTGACCGTGCCGCCGTGATATTGCAGGGCGAACCGGGGATCGGAGATGGCCACCGTCGCCTCGCGCTCGCTCACGCTGTTGAGTGCCGTGCTGCGCTTGACCTGCGTCCAGAAATTCTTCTTCGGCCAGCCGCGCTTGTTCGGGCGACGATTCTGGTCCTCGAAGCGGTTTTTGATGATGACCTCCGCCGTTTTTCCCAGGCGCGCCATCAGCGGGCGCGTCGAGGACAGCGTGCTCATAACCCGCCGATGATGCGGCGTGAGCGTATCGGTGATGTTGACGGAAATCATGTGAGGTGTATCCTTGAACTTGTAGGCGCGCCCTTGTTTTCGTTTCGGACGTCTGCCCAAGGGTGATTGCACCACGCAGCGACAAGGCAACGCGCCTTCATTTTTTCACCCACATCGAGTTTGCTTGGTAGGTCCTGTTGTGCATCTCGTCCCAGGCCACCAGATACGTTGTGCCACCGATCGTTTTTTTGAAGACGAGGGAGCGCGGCTTGTCTCCCGCTTCAACCGCGTCCGGATCGCGCCATACGAATGGCAGGAGTTCCACGTCGTCTTTTGTGAGAGACATTTGCGCCTTGTTCTTTTCGGCCCCGTGCGATTTCAGCATGTGGAAAATGTTGTCGGGTCGGAGCTGCATCCGGGCCCCCGCAAGGTCGGCCATACCCGACGTTTTTTCAACCGCAGTCGGGGTGGCTCGCCCAAAATCAACGGCTCTGCCCCTGAATTCCTTGGTATCAAACTTCCCGCCTGACTCCCAAATGGGTGCGACTTGGTCAAAGAGATCGCCGATCAAATTCCCGACCCATTCGGCTTTGCCGTCCTTGATCCGCACCTGATCGCCGAAGGATGCCTTCAGGAAGTCCACATCTACATTTTCGGCGGACGCGGCAAGCTCCTTGTTGAAGTATTCGTCTTCCGCCGCTACCGGTGCGCCGGGTGAGATGAGTCCGAGTTGCTCGGCCTCGTCGCGGCTCACGTCGTTGAGTCCCATGCCGCTGCCGAAGTCGAACGGCGGCCAGGGCGTGCCGAAGCGCGAAATTTTCGTCCAGATCGGGTCGGTCTTGAGCGCGACCATCCGCCCCGCAATCAGCTCGCCGCCCCTTGCGGTCCAGCGGGCCTCCCAATCGCGCGGAACATTCCGTTCCTCCTCGCGCACCAACTCTTGCGCTGGGAATGCGTCGAGCACGTCAGGGTCGAGATCCATCTTGCGCTGCGCGTAGCCCTGCGCCATGCGAAGCTGCATATCGTAGATCAGGCCGAGACGAGTACGCGAGGCCACGTCGGTTAAGCCGCCGGTGCCGTCGCTGAGTCCCTCTCGCAGGGCCAACTTGCGCAGGTCGCCGATAAAGCTGCTGCGGTCCACAATCGCCTCGCCGTGTGCGACCTGTTCGCGCCGCTGCGAGATGGCGTCTTTGAGCTTTTCCTGCGCCGTCCTCAGGAACCGCGCACGGTCCACACGGGCGGAAAAAAACGCACGGTCACGGAGATCGAGCGCAACCTTTTCCCACTCCGCTGTGCGCGCCTTCGAGGCGACGATGCTACGTGCGCCGAATTTCTTCACGGCTTCGTCCAGCGGCGCGATGTGTGCGAGCAGTTCCATTAAAGGCCGTCCTGTCCGGCTTGTGAAAATTGACGACGCGGCGCGGCGATAGCCGGGACCGGCGCGGCGCTCTGAACCGTCGGATCCGTCTCCGGGCTGTCCGGCGCGGCAACGGGCACATCGCAAGCGGCGATGCGCTCAAGATAGCGCACGTCCTGCCGCCACTCTTCCTTCTCGTCCTCTTTGAGCGCGAGACGTAGGCGCGATTGGCACTCGCGCACGATCATCCGGCACGCGAGCGATTTGAGGTCGGCGGGGATCTTGTTCGCGTCCGCGTCCAGCGCGTTGTTCGAGCAGCCCTTGATCTCCGCGCGAATACGCGCGACCACGTTCGCGATCACGGCAGGAATGGGGTTGGTCTGGCCAACACCAAGCGCGGCGCTCTTAAAGGCGTCAACAAGGGCCGCGACTTTCGCGTCCTTCAGATCCGCCTCCGTGATTGTGCTCCAGTTGGCCATTGCGGACGCGGCGGCGGGCGCGTGGCCCGCCGCCGCCCTTTAATTACGGATAGACCTCGGAGATCACGCGCACGATCGCCGTGCTGTTGGTTCCGGCGGCGACCGTAATGACGCCGCCCTTGAACACGTATGCCGTATTCGTGATGACGACGCCGACGGCTCCGCTGCTGGCCGTGCCGGAGCCGATGACGTTCGTGATGCCATCCTGCACGACGGAGACCGTCACTGCGTTGCTAGAGGGCTGGATGCCCACTGCGTCAACGCGGAGCGGTTTCCATACGACGTAGTTCGCGTCGTTCGAGAACGTAGCGACTCCGTTCTCCGCCGTCGTCGCGAGACGCGCAGGCGTGACGGCGTATGCCGTCGTAAGGGAGACGGCCATAACTGCTGCGGCGGCCAGCGCACCGCGTGCGATTTTCATTTTTTTCATTTTCTTCCTTTGGTTGCACGGTTGTTTCCAAGGGTTGGAAACGGTCTTGCAACACGCTTCCAACCCCCGGAAATTCGTTATGTGATGCTGAGTCTCCGCGCACACGGGAGCGACACGACCTGCGTATCAACGCTCCAATACACGATGTGGCCCTGATACAGCCCGTTCGGGGCGTCGTAGCTGTACACGGACTCGATCCCGCTGCCGTTGACGCGGAACGTCTTCGCGAAGCTCGGGTCGTAGGTGCTCGGGTTTTCGCCGCGATGGAACACGAATGCCTCGGCTCCGACGATATTCGTCGCGTTTTTCGTCGCGCCGAACTTGACGGTGTCCTTGGACAGAATTCCAACGCGGATCTCCAGGCCGGGGTTCAGCAGGAACTGGCTCGCCTGCGCGGCAGTGACGCCGATCAGCGCCGCGCCGGGCATGCGCGCAATCACCTTGGGGTGATTACGGAACACGTTCCAGGCACCGATGCCCATCAGGATGGAGTTGGGCATCATGCCCGTTTCCACCGCGATAGACATGATCTGCTCGTCCAGTTCCTGGATTGGATCCACGGAGCCGCTCGACCAGTTGCCTTTGCCATTGATGGCTGAGAGGCCGGCCTTGGCCTTGGTCAGCACCGCGTCCTCGTGAGCCAGAACGGCCGACGAGACGAGGGTGTCGATCTTGGCCTGCTGGATGTCCAGCGGGTCGCTGTCGCCGATGGCGTCGAGCTCCAGCCTTTGTGACGCGCACTTCGAGGGCGTAGGGCCGGCAGTTGAACGTGCCGTCATTCACGCCGAACTCAATGCGCTTCGGATCGGCCCCGTCCGGAAGCGACGCGTCGAGCACCTGGAAGGCGTTCTTGTCGTCGAACTTTTTGAACTGGCCGATGCTCGCACCGACCGAGACGGTCGGCGCAATGAACTCCGCGACGGCGCTTGCGCGCTCTTGGGCGATGCCCTTCGCGTAGTTGGTGAGGGTCGGATTCAGCGACCCCTGTGTGCGATTGCTCATTTTATCTCATGCTCCTTTGGGTTAGGTCAGCGCCGTGGGTTCGACCAGGTACGCCTCGATCAGCTCGCCGGCGACGCCAGGCTCCAGCGCGCGCGCCACGCGGACACGATTGCCCGAGCCCAGATCGGCTTTCGCCGCGCCGAGCGTCGTGCCGTCGAGCACGAGGTACGTGCCCAGGCTCACGGCGCCGGGTGATGCCGAGAGCTTGACAGTCACCGTGCCGCCGAAGCCGGCGGTCGCAACGGTGTCTCGCCCGTCGGTGTTTTCGCCCTGGACGATGACGCCAAGCGGAATACCTGCCGCGTCAGACGGCAGTGCGCCGCTCGCGAGAACGAAGAAGCCTTCCTTCTCGCGGTGGTCCGCTGCCGGTTCGATCACCACTACTGCTTTGTCACGCTTTTCCATTTTCTAGTCCTCCCGCTGCTTGAACAGCTCGGGGCGCTCGCGGCGCACCGCGTTCCACGCCTCTTTGCGGCTGCATTTGTTTTCGATGCGGTAGTTTTCGACCGTGCGTTCCTGCTCCCGCGCGAAACTCGCGTTGGATGCGGCCGCAGCGGCCGGCGTCTTGACCGCGCGTGCGTTGAGCACGACAGCCTTCGGCGCCTTCAGCGCATTCACGACCGACAGAGTCGCGTCGCGGTCTTTGAGCAACGCCTTCTTGAGGGCGTCGCGATTTTCGACGCGGTCGCCGAGCGTCTTCAGGTCGTCCTCGACCTGCGCCTCGGCCTGCGCGCCTTCCAGTTCGCTCAGACGCTTTTGGATGTCGCCAACGGCCGCGAGGACATCGTCCTCCGTGGCCTCGGGCGGCAGACCGAGCGCCTGAATCAGCTTCTCGTTCATTTGGATTTTCTCCTGTTCACGCTCGGCCAAGTCCGGGGCCGTTCCGGCGTTCCCCACGCGGGGAGACAAAGTCTTTGAGTTGCGGGCGGAATTGCTGACAGCCTTGATCGGGCACAGGTTCGGCGTGTTGGTCAGCGCCGCGCCGGAGAATCCGAGCGGGCGGTAGCGATTTCCGTCCAGGTGCTCCATCTCGGACCACGGGAAGACCGGCGAAAGGAATCTGTAATTGCCTCCGGTCACATCGGCGAGGCCGTCCGCGCTCCAACGGATTTTTGCCCACAGCCCGTCATCGCGCACTTCGACTGCCTCGGTCCAGCCAGCCGCGCGAGTTTCGCCGTCGGGCCGGTTTGCGTTGTGTTCGTAATCGATCAGCGTGTCCGGAGGGTGATACATCGCGCAGGCACGCACCGACCTCTCATCGATCACCTGGATGATCGGCAGCACCCAGCGGCCCTCCGCGTCCTGCTCTGCGTCGGCCGCGTCGTCGGGCTTCGATAGGCCGAAGTCCACTGTGCCCGGAAACTTGCCGAGCGGCATCACCTGGACGAAGCCGTCTTCCCGGAGCGCGAATTTTCCGTCGCCGCACGCGTTCGCGATGGCATTGAGGGCTTTGACGCTCATTTCGCCCGCCCCATGCACACGTGATGCCATTGCATTTTAGCCAGTTGGTCTTGCAAAACGGCGATCCCCCACGAGTCCAGGTCTTGGGGCGTCTTGCGGCGGATCGGGCCGCCTGATTGATTTGGCGCGGTCACGACGGAATCTCCACAAGCTTTTCCTCCCACCAGCGCCCGACTCCGTCTGGTAGATACAGCGTCACACAGTCCGAAAGCTGCGACTGGACGACGTGCTCATCGGCCATGCAGGCATACCCGTTGTGTCCGATATCGTATCCCCATTGCAGCGGGAAAAATGAGTAACCGGTGTTGCCTCTCCACTGATGGTCCACGACGTGAACCGCGTGGCCTGCCGTCGGATTTGGCAAGCCCGGCCGGATGTATCCGTTATCGTCCGGTGCGAACCAACCGTTGTGGGTCGCCATGCCGATGCAAAAGGGCATCACGGCTAACATGCGTTCCGCGAAATCGGGGCGATAGGGGAAATATGCTGGCGTCCAGCGCACGTCCTCAAACCAACCTTCATGCTCAGGCGCCCATTTGAGCACGGTGTCCATTTGCCCGCCCGCCGTTCGGTCGCCGCCTCGCGCCGCGTCGAGGCGTTCATAAATGCCGTTGTAATCGAGCGCGTAGCCCTCGGGGATTGCGTCGGCACCGAACTCGCGTCGGATCAGGTCCATGATGAGGTTGACCCAACAGACGACGAAGCAGTTCGGATAAATCTGCGCGGGCAGCGCGATCACCTCGTCGAACCAATCGTTGTTGCGGTTGGCAGCAGCGAAACGATTGTCCTGTGATAGTACCCACTCCGGGAAGCCAGGACTGCGAAACGAGACCCGCTGCTCAACCGGGGTCGGCTCCAGCCCGCGAAAGCGTAGGTGTTCGCTCATATTGGCCTCGTCGGGTGTCTGGGGATGTTCTCCATGCCGCGCGGCACGGGTATTTCGGTGTTGTCATCACGACGCGCAGGACCGGGATACGGCTGCACGCCGGTCAGCGAACCACATCCACTCAGCGTTACCGCAAGCAGCGCGAAGGCGATTGCGCGTTTAATCATCGGTTGTCCTCCTGTCGTTGCGTATTACTCGTGCTGCCATCTCGGCCGGAGATACTCAGCGTGGTGTCGCGACCGCTCGTCACATATATCGGCTGCAAATCGTTTGATTTACCGTCATTCGATGTCAGCTCTGATAGTCCCCAACCAGCAGCGGCTCCGAGCGCGGGAAGCGCGAGCGCTTCCACCGGTTTTTCGGCGATGTACGCGCGCACTGGCACGGCCGTACCAAGCATGTTGGCCTGCTGTTGCGCCCACGAATTTGCGCGTATCACACTCGCGAGCGAGCCAATCGCCAACCCGACCAGCACCATCGTGATGACCTCTCCGCTATTGCTCTTCATCAAAACGTCCTCCCGATACCGATGTATGTCGTAGTCCCATCGTCTCCGCCGACCGCGCTGTGATGCGATGTCCAGCGATAGTCGTAACCGGGTTGACGCGCTGCGCAGCCGTGCGCTGCGAGAGCGGCGACAAGAACTGTTGCAGCGATGATGACCCGATTCATGCGGCGCATAATCACACACGCGCGACGAGATGTGATAACGATGGAAGCGATACCGGTTAAATGATTAAACTGAGTCATTCGCCACGCTCCACAGTCCACCAGCCAACGGACCAGTGACGGTCGAGGCGCAGACTCGCACGTTCAATCCACCGACCGAGACGCGCGAGCAAAACCACAACGCAATAGGCCGTGAGATCACGCATTGGATTCACCTCTGCGTATCGCATCGAGATTCACGCGCGTACCGCTAGACACGAAACGTAGCAGCGGCGACGACCCAAGGAGCGAGGGGGAGACGGAGTAGCACGGTCGCGCGAGCAACTCTACGCCAGCCGCGCGATATGCGGCGCAAATCAACTCGGAGCAGAACCAGCGCTGTTGATCGCGCACATGCTCCGTGCGTCGCAAAACGAAGTGGAACACGGAGTGCCAGTCATATCGGCGGCCGACCTGCTCGCGGAGAAACTGCTCGATCACGCGCGCCTGCTGCGCCGACACATCCACGGTGTATAGATCAATTACGTCCGCATCGGTGTGCGCCGCGCCGATGCGGTCGTGAAGCTGAACGCCGCCGCGACCCCATGACTCAATCTCGTATGCCAGGTCTGGTGCCACATAACTGGCATGGCTATATGGCCCCCATGTGTACCACCGGATAGCGCGAGAGACCCATGAACGACCACGATAGAGCGCGATCATGTTCTGCCCTCCAATGCCGCAGCGATCTGATTCGCAAGGCCCGCGCCCATGACCCCTTCGTAGATGGATTGCGCGTCATCGAGTCCGCTGTCACCGATGAGTTCGGGCAGCGCATCCACAAGTTTTTCTAGCCGGTCCAGAAACTGCGCTTCCGACAGCGAGCCGGGTTGCGCGTCGAGGTCCGCGAAAAAATCCTTCAGAAGTCCACGCCGCGCACCGAGGGTCTTCTCTACCGCCTCGCTAACGAGCGATTGGTTTGCGCGCTCCTGTGCGCTTTCCGTGCCTCGCGTTCCGCGCACCGCGTCGCGAGCGGAATTGAATGAAAACGCAGCCGGCTGCGCTGGCACGACGCGCCGCGACAACTTCAGGCCCGTCTTCTCGCCGATCTCATCCGGATCCAGGTCGAAAACCTGCGCGAGTTCCACCACCTGACTGGTCAACGCCCCGGTGTCCGTCTCCTCGCGGTAGGCCAACTCGAACCACGCCGAGATCGGCTGGCCGGGAAAATGTGATAGCAACAGCGGTTTATCGAAGCCGCGTTGGAACACCTCGGAAATCTCGCGGGCCTCTTTGCGCGCGATGGTCCTGAACGCATCCGCGTGCGCACCTGTTGCGCCGCCGCCGATACCCGTCGGCTCCGATAGCATCGTCAACAGCCCGCCGGTTCCTGCCATCACGAGTTGCTCGCGCAAGAACCGCATGTGTGGTTCGAATGGCGCGAGACCGCGTTGCATGTTCGCGAACTTCACATCGGACTGGTATGGGAGCGTGCCGCCGCCGCCCTCCGACGCGTTCGCCGCGCTCGCCGCAAACGCCTCCCTCTTCTCATCCGTCATGCCCGGCGGCTCGGTAATGAAGGTCCCATCAGACGCGACCTTTTCGATATAATCCGACCACGCCTTTTGCGTGAAATTCGACCGGATGAACTTCACCAACGCGATCCGATTAATCGGGCGCTCGACCACGCGAATCAGCAGTCGGTCGCGAATTGGGTCCAACGGCTCACCAGCGAGCGCGTCGAATGAGGTTTGTTGTGCGTCCGGGTTCCACCGGAAGGCCGGGCGAATGCCATCACGCACAAAGTTCCAGTGCGGCAGACACTCAATGCGCGTTGCGTTGCCCGGCGAGGCGGGGGTTGCCGTCCGCGTCCTGAAGCTGGCAGATCGAGAAACCTCTAAATGACGCCAGCGCGAGATGCGCGATGGCCTGCTGGAGGTTTTCGATTTTGTCGTACGCCGCGCGCAAGTCCGTCTTCGCGAGTCCGGCGTCCGCGCTCTGCGTTTCGCCCGCGTTCGGCGCGACGTTGATGTTCCAATCCATTTCGCATACTGCCGAGGTTCGCCGCTCGACCAGGGCAAGGAGATCGGGGTCGCTCTGCTCGATGATGTAATAGAGCCACATCAGCATCGGCAACTCGCCGCGCTGCCCGGCCTCGATATAGTTAACCACAGCCGTCGGTGTCAGCCCGCGCAGCGGGTTGGTTTGCTCGATAAAATTCTTGCGCCGGCTCACGCGAACACCCCCACGTCCCGGAAGGCTTCATGCGCGCGGCCGCGCCGACTAGAAAACGGCATGATCCGGCCCGGCGGCTGGCTGCGACCCGCCGCACGCACAGCCAGTGCAAGCGCGGTGCAACGATCTGAGTGACCGAGCCGCGTACGCGGTGACCAGTAGCTGTACTCCCCATTTGTGATCACCTGCTGCATCGCGTGCAAATCCTCACGTATCGTCGTGCTGACCGGGATGCGTAGCTTTGTGGGCGTCTCAAACTGTCGTCGCAATTTCGGGAAAATTTCGCGCTTGAAGCCAGGCGTGAACGTGCAAAGTTCAACCTTCCCGAACTCGTGACCGTCCGGACTCCAACGGCCATGCTCTCGTACGATGTAGTCGCCAAGGCCGATGCCAGGCCCGGTGTAATCAAAGCACACGCGCGACGAGGCCTTAATTCGTCCGCGCAGAATTTCCTCCTGTGCGGGCGTGGACCAGTTCTCCAGCACGAGCACCTCGCGCGTCCACAGGATGTCGCCCACGCGTTGGAGCGTCCAGCAAACGGTGGGGTCATTCGAGCGGCCAAAGTCGATGCCGCAAAAGATATTGTCTGCGCCGCCAGCCTGTGTGAAGTCCCACGCTTCCGTGGCCTCGAAACTCTCCGCGAACTGGATCACATCGTATGGGAGCAAGACATTCGAGCCGTCGAGAAATTGGCACAGATACTCCTGGTCAAAGCCGTCAGGGTCGTCCATCGCCTCTCGTATTTGCTTCACGTCCACGGGCAGCCCCATTAGGACGGCGTGATAAATTGTGACCAGATGACGGGACCACGGCCTGTTCGGCGTGTTCGGTTTGTTCCAAATTTTCCACATTGCCCCGCCCTTGCCATTCGGGGTCGTGGCGATGCGTAGCTTCTTTTCGCCGCCGCGCAGCGGGTTCGTCAGTGACGGAAATATCGCGCGCCAGGTCGCTTGCGGATCCTCAAAGAAATCGAACTCTGTCAGCAGCACGTTCACGCTGCGGCCGCGCGTCGTGGACGGTCTTCCCGGAACGCCGCGCACACGCGACCCATTCGAGTATTTAATCTCCGCACTTTTAAGCAGCGTATTTGTTGTACTGCCTTCGCGCTCGTCGCGAAAGTCGTCCACCAGCAGCCCAAACGCCTCCGCCCACATCTTGCCCTGCTCAAGTGAGTCCAACGCCTGACGCTCAGATGGCGCGGCAATCATCCAGTCGGCGCCCGGCCGGGCATGACAATCAGCAGCGATTTCGCCCTGATGCGTGAAGTCTTTTCCAGTTTGACGCGATTGCAACGAGGCTTTAAATCTGGCGGAATCGTGAAAATTACGGAACTGATACTCTAACAATAATGATCGTGGGTCGTCCTTTGGATACGGGTTTTTCCATCCGCGATGCGACGTAGCGATTTCGTGCGCGTCCACGAGTTTTTCGAGCTTCTCTAAATCCGCGTTCCATAACGGATTCTCCCGCGCCGCGCGCGCGCGCGCCTTCGACCTGCGCGCGCAACTGCTCAATCGCGTCTTTTTGTGCAGAAGCCATAATCACCCGATCAAGAAGCACTCGCGCATCCGCGCGATACGTTGAAACTCGTTGAGCGTTTTGTCCTGCATGATGCCGAGGGCACGATCGGCCTGCGCCGCTTTTTCTTCCAGTATTGCCGTGCGCCGCTCGCGGTCTGCAACCATGCGCTCACGGATGGCTAACTCGCGGTCGCGTTGACGCCGTGCCTTGACGGTCGCATAAGCGTGGGCGTCATCGGCCTGCATCGTGCGCAGCTCGAAATACGCCTGCGCTGTGTCGGAGATCGCGATATCCGATACATCCAACTCGCCCGCCAACTGCATCTGTTTTAGCGTGTCGCGGAATCGCGTGGCGTCCTTTGAATACGATTCCAACTGACGTTCCGAGTGCCACCACTGATAAAACTCTGTGAGCGCAGTCGGCGAGGTCTCGACGCCGTGCGCGGCCTTGATCCATGTACGCACTGCGCGTTGACTCTCACGACCCAAGCGATCAATAACCTCTCGCTGCAATTCGAGCGGGAGCGTTTTGAGTACCGAATCTGCGCGTGGTTTTTTTGGGGCCACGTCACACTCCATCCGATAACTGCATTTGGCCGCGCTGCGTCAGCCAAAATCGTTCGCGGCGGAAACTATTCAAGTCGAACGCGACCCAATCCGCATCACGCGTAAATTGCAGTGTCAAAATCAACTCATCGTATGAGACCGACTCACCCATGCGTAAACGCACGCGCTCAAACAACGACTCGCGCGGAAGTTTGAATCCGCGACACTGGGAGAGCACGTGCAGAATCGCCATGCCGACATCCTCGCGCACCATTATTTAACCCCCCTAAGTTGTCCGAGTCGCTCAAATATGGATTGCAACTGGTCTGCGGTCGCCTTGTCCGATGCGCGCATTTCCACGGCCACCGACGCGAGATCAGCGCGCATCTCGGCGCGGAGCGCGTCGATTTTATTGGACAGCCCTTGCAGTCGAGTCTCAGCCTCCTCGCGGCGAAGGAACTCGACCTCCAGCGGAGGCTTGCGGCGCGTGAATCCGATAATCGTCAGCGAGCTCCGCGACGCCGCCGATGAACCAGACCAGGTTGGTGACCCATTCGCCCCGCGATTCGTTTTGCGCATGCGCAGCCGCGCCGAATGGGTCTGCGAATGCAACACTGGCGGCAAGAAAAATCAGCAGCGCACCGGCAGAAAGGTAAAAACTACCGGTGCGCCGCTTTTCGGCCGGAACACAGCACGGGCCTAACATGCTGCGCTCCCATTGCTCTTTTGGGTATTAAAGCGCAGGCGCTCCTCGAAGCGCCTTATGCGAGCAGACTCACTCCATGCAGTGTGGGGTAGGTAGGTGTTTTGGAGGCGATGGAGTGGTCTGCGTCGCATTTGCCCGCGACACTACGCGCCTCCATCAATAGCGTCATTACGATCCGCGCAACGAGCGTGATATGGATTAAACCGACAATCCCGATCAACGCGAGGCTATCGGCGGCGTTGCGCGGCGATCTCGTTATGCAATCGGCGCACGGCCGCCCAAACAAACAGCGGAACGATCGCCAACAGCGCCCCGCACACCGTGCCGACGATATATCCGACCAACACCAGCTCCGGCATATCCAGGCCCCAGCCCCCCAGCGCGCACAGCAGCGACACACCGCCGGTAATGCAAACAAGAATGACCATCGCTTCCATGTTCAGCCCTCCAGTGCTTTTTCTAGCTCGTCCAACGCCAGCCGGACCTTCCGCAGCGCGGCGCGCAGCCGATCATCCCTTCGCGCCCCTCGCGCCACGCGGTCCGCCGGCGCAACTGTTTCCAAAGCATGGACGCCCTGCGCGTGCGTCTCTCCAGGCGTTGGATGTGGAGGCTCCGCAGGCAACAAACCGGCGGCGCGCTCCGCTTCGATTATTCTGCGCAAAACTTTTGGCCCAGCTTCTTTTTTTCCGAATCGCAGAAAGTCAATCATTGACCTAGCGATCCCAATTCGCTCGGCCAACTCGCCCCATGTGACAACGTAGTGGGCTTTAAGGCCTTCCAGACGAATTGCTATTGTTTTCCTATTTTCTGTTGACACTGTAGCAATCCAGTAGTAAATCTACTCACATGCTACGCGCTACATCCACAAACGAACAGCCAAAAAAATCATCGCTGCCGGGCCGGGTTGGGCACGTGCGCTTCCCTGGGATCTGCCGCCACGCGGAGTTGCTGGGTGTCCATCGCACGCATCTCTATCAGGTGCTTTCCGGCGGGCGGCGCTCCGTCAGCCTGCTGCGGCGCTACAACGCGATCATCGCACGGGAGCGCGGGAAACGATGAGCGCCGCGCCGCACTATACGCTCGCCGACCTGCGCTCAATGATGACGATCGGTCAACTCCAGATGGCCGATCACTGGGTCTCGCGGTTGCCGCCGGACCGCCCTTCAAACTATGTCATCACGCGACCCGATTTCATCAGTGCAACCGGCCTGAGTCCCGCGACGGTGCAGGACATGATTGATAATCGCGAGATGGATGTCGCGGATTGGGGCTGCGGCAAGAAGTCGCGCTGGTTCATTTTGCGTACGTCTGCGGTGCTCCAAATACACAAGCGGATACTCGGCATTCGCGAACCGATTCCCACGGTTGGTCGCGCACTCACGTCGCAACTTGATCTCGATATGCAGGTCGTCCACGCCCCCAAACACGAAAGGTAAATCACATGAGCATCGAACTAGACAAACGCGCCATTGTGTACGCGATTGATCGCGTGGCAGACGCAAACGATCACATCAGCGCAGCCATGCGAGCGCTGAATGAGGCGGAAGGTTTCCTCCGCGCGGAAATGACATTCGGCAACGACCCGTGTTCGCCCGCCGGGGCGACATTGGAGGCCTTCGCGCACCGCGTCTCGCAACAAGCCAGACAAATGGTCGCGGCAAATATGTACGCGCCCAACGTGGATCTGGCTCGCGCCGCGCTGGTCACGCAGACCGCGCCGGCAACCATGCCAGCAGTACAGCGGCGTCACTTTGTTGCGAACCCGGTCGAGGTCAGCGAAACAACGACACTCCCCGCGCTCCTCAACCTGCGCGAGGTGGTGTCGTGACGAAGCCCGTCAGCACGCAAACTCCAGCAGTGCTCCCGGCAGAAAAGGCAAATTCCCAATTAGTTGGGAATTTGGACGCCGAGGCGCAGAAGGTGGTCAATTACCACCTTGCCGCCGAGCGCTGCGGCACACTGTCTGTTTGGTGCGCGGCGATGGCCGGGGCGGAAATCCTCAAGAAAAAGAGAGAACTTGGGCACGGAAACGGATTCTTGGGCTGGAAGAAGTCGCTCCCGTTTTCTGCAAGCAGCGCGGACAACTACATCAACCTCGCGCAAAAGCTCGAACAGCGGATTTCCGCGCTGCCGGCGACGGAGATGGCGGAGCTTTTGCCGGCGGTTGCAGAGGCACAGCACAAAACAGGAAACACGCTTGCACTGCTGAACCTGCCTTCTCCGATGGACGTATTCAATCCGGCGCACGAGCGGATTGCGAGGGTAATCAGGCACGTCACGAATGAGAAGACGCTGACGCAGCTCTACTTCGACTGGGAGATCATGGCACAGCCGAAGAAGCCCGGCGGGATTCGCGGCCCGCAGAAAACCGAACCGCCGATTGCGGTGCAGATATGCGAACGGCTCGCCGCCGCGTGCCAGGAGTTTCTGGAGTGCCGACATCTGATGCCTGCGGAACAGCGCGACGCGGCCGAGCGACGCCTGCTCGATACGTTGCAGGACTCGACAGCGTGCAACTGGTCGCCCGATCCGGGCAACGAGAGGAGCCGTCCGCGATGGGGGGTCTAAGCCGACAAAAATATTGGCAACGCCAACGTGCGCGCCTCCTGCACGACGCCTGCGCGTGGATGGAGCAGACGATGGCTAGCGAGCGCGTGCCGTTAAAGAATGCGATGCGCGAAGCGTTAGGCAAATTAACGGGTACGCTGCTCTGCAACGGGAAATATCTGCGCGTATCAATGACGACATTGCGCCGCACGTGGGATAAATGGCGCGACGGCGGCCGGAGCGCCGATGCGCTTTTGCTTAACTACAGCGGCGGCCGCCGAACGGTAGCCGCCGGAATTGATTCAAGACTTCCAGCGACGCGCGACGCTGGAAGGCGTGCTCAACATGAGCGCGGCAATCCAGTCACTGCGACGCGACTGGGAGCACAACCGTCCGATCCCAGGGATTGGGACGCGCGACGACTATTGTCTTCAGCGCGGTCTGCCTCTCGACTCGAAGCCCGATTTTCCGTGTTCCACGCGATCACTCTATCGCTGGCGGCCATCGGTCGGCGAACGCGCAGCGGGCGTGTTCGGCCAGTCCAGGCTCCGCGCGGTAACCGCGTATGTTGATATGGATTATTCCATGCTGCGGAAGTGCGAACTCTACACGCTCGATGATGTGCGGCTCGACATCCTCTGCGTTGACGAGGCCACGGGTCGTGTGGTCGAGGTCACAATGTACGTGATGATGGAGGTTTCCTCGCGGTACGTGGTCGGTTGGGTCATCAAACCGTCGAGCGCGATCAAACAGGAGGACGTGGACGAGCTCCTGGCATATTCGTTGCAGGTCGAAGGCTTCGGCATCGGCGCGGATTACACGACGCACATTCGGTTCGAGCGCGGCACGCTCGCCTGCTCGGAGAGCGCACAGATCATTCTTGAGGGCGGTAGCGGCGGGCGGATCAAGATACATCGTACATCTATGGATGGCTCCATTCGGTGGGTCGGTGCACCATCCGATGTGTCGCGAGGTCACGCAGCCGGAAAGGCTGTCGTCGAGTCATTCTTTCGTCGGCTGCACATTGCACTAATGACGTTGCCTGGTCAGCGCGGTAATAAATACGACAACGCGCCGCAGAACCTCGGCTACAACGGGGCCGACAATTTTTCGCCGGGATCGTTGGCTGCGGAGGCGCAGACGCTCGCAACGATTGAGCGTGCGTCATCGGGGCGGCTGAAACTCCGTCTTCCCATGCTTTACCTGCGAGAGGTTCGCGCGGCGGTTCGCGCCGCCATCGACGCGCATAACCATTCGACGGGCCACGAGTACAGCGGCCACAGCACATTCACACAGCGCGAGGTCACGCCTGGCGTCTGGGAGCCTCCTCTATGACGACACAACTTCGCAACGCTCACTTCGCGACGCACGGCGCAGCGGCGCCCAAAACACTCCCACGCGAGCGCGTTGTTACCAATGATCCCGCGCGTGAGTACGCACAGCGTCGCGGAGCCGTTGAGCGCATCTCTGACGAGTTGGCCGCCTGCATCATGTGCGCGAAGCGCATGGCGACGGTCTCGCGCGGTCAAATCGATCTCCAGATCGGTCGACGCAACTACAAGTTTTTCGCCCCAGACTCAATTACGCTGCGCGGTTGCACCGGGGAAACAAAGGTGGTGGTGGTGTTTAACCGCCTCGAAAATCCTCCGCGCTATATCCATGTGATGACGCGCGACGGTGTTTATGTGGAGACGCTACCCCGCAAGGGGTTGGCTCGCCATTTCGACGCGTCGAGCGCGGGCAACGAGTTGGCTGCGGCGCGCCGGTTTCAGTCTCATATCGCCAGGCGTCTGCAAGACCTGCACGAGCCGGATTCCGAGCGAGCGGTCGAGGCCGCGCGCGATAACCGCGACGCAATTGCGAAGGCCGTCTATCAACTTCCGCTCAAGCCGGATGACGCCCCGACCCGGAGGGCTGGGGCTCACGTCAATTCGCGCACGTTGTCGCGTGCGCTCGACGCGACGGAGCAATTCGGACGCGAGCAGCGCGCTGCCGAGTCGCGGCGGCGCGAAGCGATTTCTCGCGTCCATGTCTCTGACGATGACATTTCGGCCGCAACGACACGCGCAGGCGAAGCCGACGACGCGCTGCCGCCGGATGAGATCGCCGACCTGTTGCGTGATTAGATTTTCCAAAACAGAAAGGTAAAGCAAAATGGTAACATCAGCAACGCCCGCCGCAGAAATCACTGCGTCGGAAAAGGCTCTCGCAGCGTCGGCGCATAGCCGAATCAACATGCCGCTCAATCTCGACAACTGGCGGTCACTCGACGCCGACATTCAGGCCGATCTGCTCTGGCTGCACCAGCACGCGCTCGACAATCGGATGGATTGGGGCGCACTCAGCGACGCAATCGGATACGACAAATCAACCGTCTTCCGCGTGCTTAAGGGGACCTACGAGGGCAGTTGGGCTAATATCGTCAAGGCGATCCGTAGCTACAAGCGCATTGCAGAGCAGCGCGGATCGATCCAGCGAAACCAGGTGGTTGAAAACTCCATCGTGCGGATGATCAGCGCGGGCCTGGATTACGCGCTCGCGAACAACTCGATCACGACGATAATCGGAGAATCCCGGATGGGCAAGACGGTTGCCGTCCGCCGCTGGCGCGACATGAACAATCACGGCACGAGTGTCTTGGTTACTGCGCCACCGTATGGCGGCACCAAAATGTTTCTGCGCATCCTGGCAGACGCGGTTGGCGCCAATAAAAATCTGAGCATCCCGCAGCTCTACGAAGCGTTGATTCGCGCGTTCAATGCGAACCGCATCGTGATTGTCGACGAAGCGCATCGCCTCATGCCTGGTGATCGTCGCACAACGCCGACGGTGTTGGAGATTATTCGTGATATTCATGACCGCACGAACTGCGCGGTCGCGCTCGTAGCGACACAGCGGTTCGACGATGATCTGCGTCGCTCAATGTATCAATACGAGCAGATATTGGGGCGGATCGGAATGCCGATACGTCTCTATCGAGACATCAGCGACGACGACTGGATGCCGATTGTCGCGCAGTACCTGACTCCGACAAAAAAGCTCGTCGAGTTATTCCGCGCAATCGCTAACGAGCAAGGGCGTCTGGGAATCCTGGTTGAGGTCTGCAAGGTCGCGTCGCGCATTGCGGCGAAGTCCAAGGAGCGCGTCGGAGAAGCGCACATTCTCAAGGCGATCAAACTGCGCAAGCAAATGATGGGGCAGCGCGCCTACGCGGCGAAGGAACAGGTGGTGTCACGATGATCACACTAACCAAGTTATTGACACAGCTTGACGATACGCTGCAAGCAATCAGGGTTACTAATCTGACCAGCATTGAGTCGTGTCGGCGCGCCGCGCAATTACTCATGTCGTTGGTGCCGGGCGGTGAATTTAACCCCGTAGTTTATTCGCTTGTCAAACCGGTGCATGACGAGATGGCCGGCCTTTTAAAAAGCAACGCGAAGCTGCGCGACATGCGTTATTGCGTGAACGAAATAATCATTACCCTGCACGACGTAGAGGAGATCACACATGAATAAGAAAGAGCGAAGTAAGATTGAGAACCTAACGCGTGATGACATCGAACACATCATGCGAACCCTCTGCATCGCGAGCGTGCGACACGATGAGGCCAAGGCGCAAATGAACGAGGAGCTGGCGCGCGTGAAGGAGCGCCACGAGCCAAATCTGGCGACGTGGCGCACGGAATATGACAACGCCTTCGAGTCGCTCGAAGTGTGGGCGCGCGCACACGAGGATCAGTTCGCGCCGACGCGATCCATTGCGCTGCTGCATGGCATTCTCGGCTTCCGACTTGGGAAGCCAATGCTGAAGCCCAAGAGAGGCATGACCTGGGAGAAGATACTCAATCTGCTCAAACGCATGAATCCGTCGTGCGTGCGCACGACGGAAGAGGTGGACAAGCAGGCGCTGATTGGACTCGGCAGCGAAAATATCGAGGCCCTCGGTGTGGTGGTCACTCAAGCGGATCGCTTCTACGTGGAGCCTGCGAAGGAGGTCATCGAACTGGAGGTGGTGAAATGAGGGTGCGCCGATCTAGGCGCCAGGCGAGAAGGGCTAGCTCCGTGGGATTCTCGCGCGCACAGCAAGGCATGTTTAGATCGCTCGTCGAGCGAGCCTGGAACGCCCATTGTGCGCGCGAGCAGGTTCAAAGTGACAATCACGCAATGCGTGATTTCTGGTATCGCCAAAACCTCTACGAAGCCTGCGGGGTCACCTCGACGACCGCCTGCAATAACACGACGGATTTAGATTATCTGTTAATCAGGTTCGCGGTCCTCGCAAACGATGAACAAATGATAACTCACGCAACCGCGAGCGCCGAGCGGCGGATGCGCCACCAAATCGTCAAAACCCTCGATGCGCTCGGACGGATTGAAGGTCGCTATTGCGGGTGGAGTTATGCCCAGGCAATTTACGCGACGATGAACCGTTATCATCATCTGCCGGATGCGATGGCCGACTGCCCCGCAGAATTGCTGCGCAAAATCCTATGTGCCCTGGATACTCACCGTCGCCGCCTCACTGCGCGTCGTCGCTCACAAGCGCAGCCCGCACACAATGACCTGTGATGCACTCAACTCGGACCTCGCATTACGCATCGAGCTTTATCTCCTGGCGCACGGAGGCTGGGTAACTGCACGCGAATTGGCTCAACAGTTTCGGGTCACAGATCGTGCGTTCCGTCAGAGCGGCCAGCGGCCGGGACTCCTTACAGAGTTCACGATTTCGTCATCGACGTTGGGTTTCAAACACGTCTCACGCGCTACCACCGCCGAGTGGATTCGCGCGAAAAACACCATCCGCCGCGAAGCTCTCGCACGCCTGCGCCGCGTGCGTATTCTCCGGGCGCGCCGCGACGATTCTGCGACGATAGACGGCTGTCGAGTAGCTCAAATCGATAGTGGCCAATTCCTATTAAACCTGTGAGAACATCCCACCTGCAGCCTCATTGCATCCGTTCTGCAAAGCGCCGTTATCGTTCCCAAACCAGTGTCAATCGTTACCAAACCCGTGTCAAAGGCCCGTCAGGACGCCGATTTGTTACCAAACTCGATTTGACACTCCCCGAGCGCCCCAAACCCCCGCCATTTGGCCTATTCCAGCCTAATCCGGCCTAATTCCGACCATCCCAAACCTGTTGTCACTGTTTGCCGGACGACGCGCTGGGGTGGAGAATCTGGTGGCGGCGGAGGGATTTGAACCCCCGACCAAGGGCTTATGAGTCCCCTGCTCTACCGGGCTGAGCTACGCCGCCTCAGAAAGGGAATAGACGCTAGGGAAGGGAAGGGCGTTTGTCAACCGCGCGCCGGAGGGGCGCAAAAACTTTCCATGTTTGGAAAAAGTGTTTGGCGGGATTTGCAGGGATTGTAAATGTACAGGAAATCGAATTTGGTATGCTGCAAACATGCTGCTTTCATTGCGCGTCAAAAATCTGGCGTTGGTAGAGTCGGCCCGGATCGAGTGGGGAGCCGGGCTGAATGTCATTACGGGCGAAACCGGTGCGGGCAAATCCATTCTCATCGGCGCGTTGAAATTGTTGCTCGGCGAACGCGCGGATCGGAAATGGATTCGCGCGGGCGCAGAGGCGTGCGGCGCGGAGGCGGTGTTCGATGTGACCGCGTTGAAGGATTTGCCGGCGTTGCTGGAGGAACTCGGCCTGCCCCCCGCCGAAGAAGGGCAGCTCATTATTCGCCGGATCGTCAAAGATTCGGGCGCGGGGCAGAATCTGGTCAACGACACACCCGTCACGCTGCAGACGATGAAGCGGCTCGGCGAGCGGCTTGTGGATATGCACGGGCCGTACGATCACCAATCGTTGCTCAGCCCCCGATTTCAACTGGATGTTTTGGATGCGTATGGCGCGCTCGAAAAGGAGCGGGCGGCCTGTGCCGAAAAGTATCGCGTACTGCGGGAACTTGAATCTCAACGCGATGCCCTGCAGGGCGGAGATGAAGAAGTTTCCGCGCGAATGGATTTGCTTCAGTTCCGAATCAAGGAACTCGAAGAAGCGAAGCCGGAGGCGGGCGAGGATGAGTCCGTGGCGCAGGAGCACGCCGTCGCCAGTCACGCGCAGCGAATTCTTGAGTTGGGCCAAGGCGTTCTTGGTGCGCTTCAAGATGGGGAGGGCAACGCATTCGATTCTTTAGTTGGCGCACAGCGGGCGCTGGAAGAACTTTCACGACTGCTTCCCGATGCCGAGGAATGGAAGGGGGAGGTTCGTGCCACCGCCCAACAACTTCAATCGCTTGCGGAAACCATGCGCGACGCGATGGATCGCGTGGAGGCCGATCCCGCGCGATTGGATTGGCTGGAGCAGCGCCTTGCGATGTATCAGCGGTTGAAGCGGAAATACGGCGTTGATGCTGTTGGGCTGGTTAAGCTTCTCGAAGATTCACGCGAGGCGCTCAAGGAGTTGTCGCAACGTGGAGAGAAATTGGTAGCGGTTGAAAAGAAAATTGATGACGCGGGCAAAGAGCTGCTTTCGGTCGGCCGCGCGCTTCAAAAGAAACGCCGCGCGGTGGCGGACGAGCTTGCAACAGCCGTGACGACGCAACTCCGCGAACTGGGCTTTCAGCACGGCGCATTTGGCGTGGCAACACGTGAGGCGGAGCCGGGCCCGACCGGTTGTGACGAAGTATCGTTTGAATTTGCGCCTAACCTGGGCGAGGCAAAAAAAGCCGTTGCGCGAAATTGCGTCCAGCGGCGAAATTTCCCGCGTGATGCTTGCGACAAAGGCGGTGTTGGCAAAACACGACAAAATTCCACTCCTTGTTTTTGATGAAGTGGACGCGAATGTTGGCGGCGAGATGGGAATTGCGGTCGGCCGAAAACTTGCGGCGCTTGGCGCGAGCCATCAGGTGATTTGCATCACGCACCTTCCGCAGGTCGCCGCGCAGGGATCAACGCACTTCGCGGTTGTAAAGCGCGTCCACGATGGACGCACGTTCACGGAAGTTGAGCCGCTCGATGAAAAATCGCGCGTGGACGAAATCGCCCGAATGCTCGGCGGCAAAGACCTCACCAAGGTCACCCTCCAACACGCCCGCGAGATGTTGGAGCGGAGATAGAGCGCCAGCGGAAGGAGGCGCTAATTGATTTGCCATTTGCAGGGGAGCTGGAAGATGCCGTGGGCGGGGGATTCGCTTTTTACCGCGAAAGGATACCAGTCTTCGCGGCGATGGTAGTGGACGGTGTGATCCCACGAATGAATGGCGAGGGAGAGGAAATACTTTCCCTCCATCAAGGAAAGGGGTTCGATTTTTAGGCGAACAACGCCGTCGCCGCTAAGCGTGGGCACGGGCACGTTCATAATTTGCGTGTTCGTGCCGTAAATAAAGAAGCCATTGCCTGTCTTGATCGAGAACCCGAAGACCACTTGGTCCATTGGTTGTTTGGCCCGATAGTGAATTTCAATATCCATCGTGCGCCCAGTGGTGAAGGTGGTCGCTTCTTTTCCATTCTCGTCCAACAGGCGCACGTCGGCGAATTCCACCTCGCGCGTGCCATGTTCCTCCACGTTAAGGTGGCCGATGCGCGCCATATAGGTTTTGAGATAGGTCAGGATGACGTCGGAAGGATCGCCCTGCGCGACGAGATGGCCTTGATGGATCAATTTTACATCGTCACAAAACTGCTCCACAGTCGTGAGGTCGTGTGTGACGAGAAGGATGGTCTTCCCGCGCTTCTGAAAATCGCGAATGCGGTCGAGACACTTCATTTGGAACGCGAGATCGCCGACTGCGAGGACTTCATCCACAAGCAGAATTTCGGGATTCATTTCGACCGCCACCGCGAAGCCGAGTCGCACGTACATTCCGCTGGAGTAGCTCTTGACCGGCATATCAATGAAGTCGCGCAAGCCGGAGAACTCGATGATGTGATCCATCCGCCGCGCAATGTCTTCACGCGGGATTCCCAGGATGGCCGCGTTAAGAAACACGTTCTCACGTCCCGAAAGATCGGGATGAAATCCCGCGCCCAGCTCAAGGAGCGACGAAATGGTGCCGTGTGTCTTCACGGTGCCGGTGGTCGGGGTGATCGTTCCCGCAATTAGGCCGAGGAGCGAACTTTTGCCGGAGCCATTGGGACCGACGACGCCGACGCTGGAACCGCGCGGGACGGTGAAGGACACATCGCGCAGCGCCCAGAAGGCTTCGGTTTGCTGCTTCTTCCAGCCGTGGACGAGGATGTCGCGCAGCGAGCTTTTTGCGATGCCGCGCAGGCGATAGCTCTTGCCGAGGTTTTCTACTTCTATGGCCGGGGTGGACATGATGCGCGCCTACAGCAAGTCGGCAAAATCCTTTTGCAGTCGCTTGAACAACCAGTACGAGAAGGCGAAGAAGGCGCCAATCAGCGCGAGTGACACATACGACGCCAGCTCCCACTGAAATGGTACGTCGGCGGTGATGACGCTGCGATAGGCGTTGATGATCACGGTGAGGGGATTGAGCAGAAAGAGCTTCGGCGCCCACGGGTGGTCGCCGACGTGCGCGATGACGAAGTCCATGTTGTACATCACGGGACTTACAAAAAACCACGCGCTGAGCAAAATGCCGACAAGGTGTTGCGCGTCGCGGATGATGACGTTGATTCCCGCCAGAAAGAGCGCCAACGCGAGGTTGAACATGATGTGTACGACCATGACAATCGGCAGCAGCGCGATCCACGGATTGAAATGTTGTCCGGTCGTGTGGAAAAGAATGGCGACGAGTGGGAACTGCACGATCAGGCTCATCGCATACGTGATGGTATTCGCCAGTGTTGCGGAGAGCGGCAAAATGATTCGCGGGAACGCAACCTTCTTTACGAGATTTGCGCTGCCGGTGATGCTGCTCAGCCCGGCGTTCACGCACTGCACGGTGTATTGCCACGCAAAGACGCCGATAATAATGTCGGCCAGCGGCACACCGCGTCCGCCGAGGATGCGCAGGAAGATGACGTAGATCAGCGCCATGAACAGCGGAATCAGGACGCTCCACAAGAAGCCCAGCGCCGAGCCGCGATAACGCAGTTTCAGCTCGCGCGCCGCGAGGTTCCACAGCAGCTCGCGGTGTGTGATGACGGCGGAGATGGCGTTCATTGCGCAGAGGTCGGTTTTTGAACCAACCCCTCCATCAGAAGCGAGACGCGCGCTGTCCCCGGTTCACTCGCTGAAATGGAAATTTCCGCTGCTCGCCACGGGGGGCGTTCAGCGGCCAGCGCATCTAGAGTTTTGCCGAGGTCTGCGAGATTCACGGAGGCGATGGTAACCTGTGCGCGTTGCAGAGACCAGTTTTCGGTGATCGGCTCGCGTTCTTTTTCGCGAACCTCCGCAGCCCAACTCGGCCGCTGTGCGCGCAGGATCTCGGCGAGCGGCGTCGCGCTCCCGCTTCGGGTCATTTCCATCAGCGTCGCGCGATCAGCCGTCCGTTTCGCGGAGGCTTGACGGAGTTGCAGCCAGTCCGCCTGACGGCGCGTGATCTGCGCGATTTTTGCCGGTGTTGCGCGAAAGGTTTGCGCGGAAAAAATAAGTGCGCCGAGGGCGAGCAACAGCGCGACGAGTGTTCCGATCCATGGGGCGCGTGTTTCGCTCATCGCTCCCCCGTTATTTTGAAGTGAACCCGTTCGTCCGCCCCTGCGTCACTGCGCTCGATCACGACTCGCCACGAGTCGCCCGATAACGCAGCCGCCAATTTTTCGCCATCGTTCCAGTCGGCTGCCGTGCCGTTAAGCAGGAGCGATTGTGGCCGAATCACGAGGTTGTGAAACGTCAAGCCGTACGGCGTGGCCGCGCGGAGGATTTTGACCAGCGTCTGTTCGGCGCCCGGTTCCCGCGCGCGCTGAAAGGCGTTCCATCCTGCGGATTGCGCTTCGATTGCGCGTTGCGCAGCCAGCAGCTCCTGACCGCGCGGCAGGCGATCTGTTCCGGCGACCACCTGGGCCTCCGCCTCCAATCGGTGTTGCCACCGGGCTTGTGTTCGAGTCAGGAGTTGCGTCCACGCGATGTTGAGCGCAATAAGAACGAGTGCCGCGACGCCGAGCGCGGCCACTCTCGTGCGCGACCGGCTTCGCGCAAAGGCGGCCCGTCGCGGGGTGGGCCAATTCGCCCGTCCGCAGATTGCCGTCATTGGATTTGCCGGAAACCAGACCCGCGGCCAGTGCGCGCGCCAGAAATTTTTCGGGTTCCTTGTGCGTGATGTTTTTTGCGACGCCACCTTCCGACAAAATACGCGTTGCCGCGCTTTGCGCCCGTGCGTTTTCGGCGGCAGGTCCGCACCACGCGATGTGCCACGTTGCGTCGCCGTGTTTTTCGCACTGAGTCTTGCACCACAGCGCGAGGCGCTTTGCGCCGCCGCTTTGCGGATCCGAAAGTTCCGCCGCGCCCTGACGCAATCCTGTCGCGGCGTTGAGTCCGCGTCCACTCCCAATGACGAGTCCGGTTCTGTCGCGCCCAAGATAGACTAGCAACCGGTGTTGTTCGTGGGCAAGTGGAATTTCGGCAAGACTTTGACGCCAAAGCGCGATGGCTTCATGCTCGATTAAAATCGGATCAAACCCCGCGCTGCGCAATCGTTCGATATGGGCGGCGATATCCTCCGTCCGCGCAGCAACAGCAAGTGCTTCGATATTGCCCTGTGGCGTCCGTTCGAGTTGAGAGAAGGCGTGCGCACACGATTCGAGCGGGAAGGGCAGCTCGATGTCGAGCAACGAGGGTAACACGCGGCGCGCTTTTTCGGGCGACTCAAGCGGAACGGTGAGACGCCTTAGAAACGCGGTATGAATCGGAAGCGCGGCGGCGCAGGGAATCGTGTCCGAGCCGCTTGCGGCGCGGAACTGGACGGAACGCAGGTTCTTCTTTGCCTCAGCGACAACCGCATGGCCGTCATCAAGATCAACGCCGCGCGCGACTGAAAGACCCCGCGGCATCAGGACGGTTCCTCCACCCATTGGAGCACAAGCACGCGTCCGTCGTCCTCGCGCTTTACGAGGGTCTCCACGGCGGCGCGGCGTCCGTCTCGTTCAGCCCGCGCGCGAATGCGGAAGTAGTGGCTGCGCACATCGAGGAAGGGTTGGAGGCGATCGAATGTTTCGGGTCCGGCGGTGATGGAGAATACGTCCAGTTGACGGATCGGGTGGATTTCACGCAGCACCAGAACCGTGTCCACCAGCGCATCCTGCTCGATGCCCATCACCGCGCGGAGCGTTTCGCGGGAGGCGGTATTAACATTGATGGGAATGGGGCGCGTCCGTGCGACGGGGATCAGCGTTGCGTGGTCAATCAGGCTTGCATTGAATCCGTCCATCGCGCTTGCGCGTGGCCGCCGTGCGAGCTGTTCCTCCGACCAGCCGTCCACATGGAGAATTTCACGCCAGCCATAGAGCGCGCGGTTTGGGCAGGTGGCTGGCGGGACGAGGCGGCGATAAAAATCCGTCTCTCTCGCGCCGTCGGTATCTTCGTCCACGAAATCGCGCAACGCGCTTGTTTTTGCGGAAGGCGCAAAGTCGCCGCAAAGCGTTTGCAGGTCCATTGCAATATCCTCGGACGCGCGTCGTCCGGGAGAGTTGGGCGCGGCGAGATTATTCAAATCGAAGAATGCCTGCTCGTCGCGCACGGATACCTGGGTTTGAATTCCGAGCGGAGTTTGTTCGGTTTGCTCTACGGCCCAATCCTCGCTTAGTGCGTCCACGGTAAGATCGGGATCATCGGCAAGGCGTTGCAGCGCGAGTCGGGCGGCTTCCGTTGCTGCTTGGCGGAGTTGCGTGTGTTCCTGCGCGGCCTGCCGCTCAATGGTTCGCGCGCGGGTCAATGCGTGAGACTGCGCGAGGAGCGCGGCGATCAGTCCGGTGAGGATGAGCAGAAGAACAAGAACGCCGCCGCGCTTTTGGGCCGCGCGATCCGCTTTTTCCAGACGTTCTCGCCGGTGGTTTTCCTCTTCAAGCCGCTGTTTGAAACTGGGCGAGCGCCGACGACGAAGTGCGTCCGGCGCGACGAAGGTGAGGAGATAGAGAACAAAAAGAAGGCCACTCAACCCGGCGAAATACGCGCCCGCGACAATGAGCCGCCCCTGTTGTGGCTGGAAGGCCTTGATGGACATTGCAAAAAGAACAGCGCGACCAGCAGCGCGATGCTGGCGACGACTATCCACAGTATTTTGACGCGGTGGCGCATCCCGAAAAAGAGCGGGTTCGAAGATTTTTTACGCAACGACATGCAGCCCTCAATATGCGACAGTGCGCGTGGTGTTGCGACACTTTTTCGGTGCGCGAAAAACGTTGGATTGCGTCGCGTCATCCCGCTACACTGACGGATAGGAAGAATTATGCGGGCGTCCGAATGAGCGATATCAACTTTGATTGTCCCAATTGTGGTCAAAATCTCGACGCGCCTCCCGATTTGGCGGGGCTGTTTATCGAGTGTCCGTCGTGCGCGTCCGTAATCAAAGTTCCGAACGCTTCGGGGCTGCCCGCTGAATCTGCCGAGTCAAAAACCTTGCCCGGAAAGCCCGAGTTTGTCGCGCCCGCGAAGTCCGAGGACAAGGGCGCCACCATGCGGATTGATCTGCCTGATGAATTTCGCCTGCCTCCGCCGACGCAACGCAAGTTCACGATCAAACGAAAAGAGCGCTGAGGCAAAACTTCCAAGGGTTGGAAGTCGGGCGATGAAAGACTTCCAAGGATTGGAAATATCCGAATGTCTTGACGGGTCCAGGGGTGGGAAACCGAAATTTTAAGAAGGAGCCGCTGGGTTATGAAGCTGAAAACCGTGGGTTTGGGCGTTGTCGCTTGTGTGCTGGGGCTGTTGTCGCTGCCTGTTCGCGCGGATTATGTGCGGGGCGATATCAACGGGTGGTCGAATCTCCATCCGATGACTGTGGATACGAACTTCGGAAACCTCTACGCCGTCACCGTGCGCGCGACAAACACGGCCGGGACATCGGCCTTCAAGATGGATCGCTCCGGCGACTGGGCGTTTAGCTGGGGCTTGGCGACCGGCGGTTCAAATGCGGTCAAGAATAGCCAGCTCGGCCTCGCGAAGCACAACGGCGGGTCCAGCGGAGACCTCGCATTGGGCGGGCACACGAGCGGGTTCTATTACACCTTTCGACTGACGGGTGATTCGACGTGGTGGGACCGAAACTATGTGGTCATGGAGACGAGTGTGGAGCCGGTGACGATTCCGTTCGTCACGGACAACAGCGCGAGTGCCGCAACAGGGGCGGTGAGTGTTGCGATCACGTTGAGTTCGCCGAAGAGCGCACTGGAGACGGTGTGGGTTCGCTATACGACGAACACGTCCTTTTCGCCCAGCGTCCTTGCGGCGACGACGGGAGGTGGGTCGAATTACACCGCAACGCTTCCGGCACAGGCCGGGGGGACGCGCGTGTACTATTATGTGCTGACCTCCACGATGCCGTCGAACGCGCTCGCGGCGAACGTTGATTTGGGCACGCTGCGCGGAAAGAAATCCGGCGCGACCAATTTCAGCTATCGCGCGGGTACGATGAATGCGTGGCACTTCCCGACAAACGCCGAGCCGAGCGGCGCGTTTATGCGGAACCCGCCGACGAACGGGGCGCCGCCGAGTCAGGCGGTCTATTTTTATAGCGGCGTTCAAACCGGCGGTGTCGGCAATCCCGCGAATCAATCCGGAATGCAACTGGTGCATCGCGCAGTTGGCAGCGCCGGCTGGACGACAAATGCTGCGTCGTTTGATAGCGCGACGGGGAATAATCAATACTGGGTGGCTGCGATTGCGGGTGAAACATACGGCGCGACGAATGAGGTGGAGTATTATCTGCGGGTCACGGCGACCGATCACAATCCGACGTTTATCGGTACAGCCGATGGCGAGGACAATATCCTGTTTCTAACGGAAGCGGGTGCGCGGGCCGCGCCGTTCCGATTTACGTACGGCACGGATGGGGAGAACCTCGGCAATGCCTGGCATATTCCCGCCGCTGCGGAGCCGCCGGGTGTGACGATGCGGAATCCGCTCAATGCGTTCACGAATAACGATGTCTATTTCTATGTGGGCAATCAGTTTCAGGGGGAGGGAACGACGGGCGATCAGAGCGGCGGCGCGCTGTATCACCGCTTGGTCGGTGGTGGCGCGTGGACGGCGGCGCCGCTCAGTTTTGATAGTCAGCAAGGAAATAACAAGTATTGGCTGGCGCATATTCCGGCTGGCGCATATTCGGCGACGAACGAAGTGGAATATTATCTGCGCGTTGATTACGTGGATCGCGACACGACGTGGATCGGCACGGGTTCTGCGCTGTTCGCGAGCCAGGCGGAGGCGGAATCAAATGCGGTTCGTTTTGCGTTCGGCGGTGCGCCGGGCACGGAAGCGGGTTTCCTTTGGCACAACGCGAATCGCGTTGTCGTGGGCGACGGCACGGTGCAGTTCTGGGTGAAAATTGGCTACACCGAGGGCGCGGGCAGCAATAGCTGGGTGGATGCAGCGGCGCTGTATTACACGACGAACGGCAGCGCGGTCGGCGTTACGGGCAAGGGTACGGGAGATGTAAATACGCTGGTCGCGCAGATGTCGTTTGATCACGTGGAGGAGGACGCCTCGCCGAATGGCAATGCGATGTGGTGGGTCGCGACGGTGAGCGGCTTGCCGATGATCGGCGACGTTCATTACAAGATCGGCGCGTGGCAGGAATCCGGCCTGCAGCGTTTTGCGGAGTACAACACGGAAGCGGAGGACAACAAGGAGTTTGTCTTCTCGCTTCACGTCGCGGGCGCAGATGGCCTGCTGGTCAACGGAAAGAATGCGGACTATTCCGTGACAAAGTTTTTCGTGGATGAGCGCGCGGGCGAGTCGCGCCCCATTGTTGCGAGCTACACCATTCCGGGCATCAGCCCCGTCGAGCAGGTGGAGTTGTTCTCCAACCTTGATCGCCGTGATTTTGCAGATGTGGATTACAACGGCGACGGCATCCCCGATGGAATCAAGCCGCCGGATGGAAACAGCATCACGACGAACGACACCGGCGCGTACTATCGCGCATACCCAATGGTGGCGCTCGGCGGACGCGAGTATCAGTGGACGGGAACGGTCAGCAAGACCGGCGCATACCGGCTGACCGCACGCTACAAGTTGCAAGGCAATACCAACTGGTTTTGGTATTCGAGCGAGGGCCGTCGCGATCACGCGATTGTTGTGTCGCCGCGCAAGGCGCTGGAGATGACGCTGTACGAGGTGAATCCGTTGACAGTAAAGGCGACGAGCAACGACAAGAACGGACGCAGCACGTTCTCCGACCTGTTGGCTGGTAATCAGGACAGCTTCACGAATTTCAATCTCGGTTACCTTAATAAGATGCAGATTAACTGCCTTTGGTTCCAACCGATCCATCCGAGCGCGGACACGACGCGTGGCGATCCCGATGGCTACGAGCCGGGCAGTCCGTACGCCACGCGCGATTATTTTGCAGTCGCTCCAATTCTCGGGCGTGACGACACGGAATCCGGCGCAATGGCCGAGTTCACAAACTTTGTCTTTCAGTGCGACACCTACACCGGCGCCGTCGGCACGGTGAATGTGATGCTCGATGGCGTGTTCAATCACACCGCGTGGGATGCGGTGATGGGGCAGGGCGGCGTGGACCTCGGATATGCGACGAATGCGATGCAAAGCATGCCTGGCGCACACCCCGGCTGGTACTCCTTCTGGCAGGATTACGGCGAGCCGGCGACGTTCTACAACGATGTCTATGACAACGATATCGCGACCGCGCCGGATCGTGGCGATTTCGGCAAGTGGGATGATGTCGCAGAAATGTATTTCGGAAAATACTCCGCGCTGGTGCGGCACAATCCGGATAATAACGGTGACTATCTCAATGAGGGCGATCAGTACGATTACGCGGGAATGACGCCGGACACGGTCGCGCTGTGGAAATACTTCGGCTACTACACCGAGTATTGGCTTAAGAAGACCGGGCATCCGACGGACAACCTCAATGCGGCGTTCGATGACTACGGCATTGATGCGTTGCGCTGCGACTTCGGACAGGGGCTTCCGCCGCAGCTCTGGGAGTACATCATCAATCGCACGCGCAAGATGAAATGGAACTTCGTGTTCATGGCAGAGACGCTCGATGGCGGCGTGCCGGGCACGCGCTCCAATCGCCACTTCGATATTCTCAACGAGAACCTCGTGTTCCGTTTCACACTGGAGCACATCAATCAATCCGGCGAGTTGCGTCAGGCGCTCGAAGACCGTCGCGCGGCATACAATGGTGGCGCGATTCTGCTCAACCTCACCGGTCACGACGAAGTGATGCCGGACAATGATCCGTGGGTGGTCGCGTCGCGCTACGCAGCCGTCTCCGCCGTGGACGGATTGCCGATGGTGTTTTACGGACAGGAGTGGGGTATCGGCCTGTTCAATCCGGATGATCCTGACAACAAGAACGACGGATTCTTAAACTGGCACGAGCTGAACTTTGGGAAATGGATTCCGCACTTCAAGCAGTGGAACAAACTCACTGTTTGGGAAAACCCGCCCGATTTTTCGGAAGCCCTTCCGCAGTGGTATGGCCGCGTGAACTGGGCGCGTCTCAACTCGCCGGCGCTGCGCAGTCAGAATCGCTATTTCCTCAGCAAACTCGGTGGCGGGGAAGAAGGCTCCATCTTCTCCGTTGCAAAATACGAGACGCCGTATGCGTCGCCGGCGACGAGCGATGTTGTGATTGCGTCCTCGCTGTTCCTGCGCCACGGAGAACCGCACTTCTCTGCAACAACGGTCTTGGACTTGCAGGGCGCGTGGGGTTTGCTCGGTTTGGATACGAGCAAAACATATCGTGTTCGCAACCTCGCTTCGAGCGATGCCTCCGCCTACATCACCAATGGTTGGCCGCGAACGGGACAGGATTTGTATGACAATGGCTTCTACGTCTCGCTAGGCGGCGGCATGGAGGGCCCTGCGATTACGGCGGACGGCGAGTTGGTTCAGTACCTGAAGATCGAGGAGTACGAGGTGACGAATAATCCGCCGGTTATAGATCTACCCGGGACTCAAATTCTTGCGCTCGGTTCGACATCGAGCTTTCCGGTTGTGGTGAGTGATCTGGATGGCGACGAGGTCGTGACCACATTGATTACCGCCCCTGCTGGCGCACTCTTTACGAATGGCGTCTTCTCGTGGGTTGCAATGCCCGTCTCGTTTGTGAATACGACCAACCTCGTTGTGTTCAGCGCGAATGATCAACGGGGAGCGACGAACAGCGTCGTCACAAACGTTGTGCAGATCATCGTCCCGCTGGACTTTGACGCTGACGGGCTGGCTGACGATTGGGAGATTGAAAACTTTGGCGATCTCGCATCCGGGCCTGACGATGACGATGACGGCGATGGGCAATCGAACCTGAACGAGCTTATCGCGGGAACTTCGCCGACAGACCCCGACTCCGTGTTTATAGTGCGCGCGATCAATTCGGGAACTGGTGTCGTCGTGCCGACGATCTCTGGAAGAAATTATCGGGTTTATTTCACCGACGCGCCCTACACGAACGGCGTTATTTGGCAACCCTTCGCCAACCAAGCATTGGGCGTGGGGAGTTGGCACGAAAACAACCCGACCGGGACGTATCGGTTCGTGGATGATGAGGGGCCGAACACGACGCTTGGCCCTCCGCCGCAGGGGCATCGTATCTATCGCGTGACCGTCGAGTAAGGGAGTTTAGCGCTCGGGCCAAAAATTCGGATGTGACGCCCCGCGAAAAAGGAGGCGTAACGTCCGCTTTTGGGCGTCATGGGCGAAAAGAATTGAACAAAGTGTGGGGCGTGGCAGTCTGACCTCCTGCTATCCTGCTTGTCGTGATGAACGGAACCAGTCGCAAAAACTTAATCTCGTTGCTCCGCGTCGCGCTGGGCGTCGGATTGCTGATTTATCTGTTTTTCCGAATGCGCGATGAGTTCGACGGGTTGGGCGAAGTCCTTCTGACGAGTCTCTCGAATTGGCCGTGGTGGGCGTTTAGTCTCGGTCTCACCTTTCTCGGGCTACTGGTTGGTGCGTTGCGCTGGTACTACATTTTACGCGCGGCGCGACTTCCACTTCCTTGGCCGAAAGTCTTCAGCATCTTTTTCATCGGCCAGTTTTTCAATTCGTTCATGCTCGGTGCGTGCGGCGGCGACCTTGCGCGCGCACTTTACGTCGCGCGTGAATGGCCGGGGAAGAAAACGGAAGCGGCGATGACCGCGCTGATTGATCGCGCAGTCGGTTTGCTCGTGCTTGTCGTATTTGGCTCTGCCGTTGCGCTCTATCGTTTTCACCTGTTCTTCGACAACATCGGCAACCGATGGATGGGCATTGTGATGGTTTCGTTTCTACTCGGCGCAGCGGCGCTGATTCTGTTGTTGTTGCGCAAAAATCTTTTCGACCACTGGTCACTGTTTCGGCGGTGGGAGGAACGGACAAAAACTGGCGCAATGTTTCGGAAGGTGTACGACGCATTTTTCATTTACCACCGCAACATCCCCGCGCTGATTGTTTCGGTTATACTGTCCTTCTTGAATCTTGCCCTGCTTACGCTCGCCTGCATGTGCATCGGCATCAGCCTCGGCGTAGATTTGCGGATGCGCGACTATTTCACCATCTTCCCCGTGATTACGGTTATTTCCTCGCTTCCACTCACCCCCGGCGGACTCGGCGTACGGGAAGGGATGTTTATTGAGTTACTCGACACCCTTGGTGTTGGCGCCGTCCAAGCGATGCCACTTTCCCTGATGACCTACCTCGGCGGCCTGCTCTGGAGTCTCTTCGGCGGTCTCATCTTCCTCGGCTACTCCTCCTCCGTGGGTCGCACCCCCAAGCACGAGATCGAAGCCCTCACAAAGAGCGCAAAATAGCGCCGCGCCCAGCGACAATGTTCAGGATTCAGTCAGCTTTCGCGTCGTCTAGTTGAGCCTTGTTTTGTTCTCCGAAACGCCCCCGAAAATCTGTAGAACCCCAAGCCCGAATGCTCGTCAAATTGTACAATGTCTAGACCTGACCCCAATAGACCCCCAATGTCTAGACCTGACCCCAATAGACCCCCAATAGACCTAATAGACCGCTAATAGACCGGTGTGATGTGGGGCGCATCGCGAATCCGTCTTTCCTGTAGGCGCGGGCGTTGACCGCGCGGGGGCGGGCATTGGGATGGTCGAGAAATTACTGCTCAGTTTTGTGTGATGCCGATTCTCTAAGGAATTCTGCCAGTGCCTCTGCACCGTTGAGCCAGCGGGGGCCGGGGCGGAGGAGCCAGTCGGTTGGGATGTCTGCGGTGATGGCGCTGTTTTCAATCGCTGGAATCGCCTTCCAGCCGGGGCGTTGGGCGAGGGTGGCGGGGTCGGGCCTTACACTGGTGAGCATGTAGGCGAGGACGATGGCGTCGGGCTTTTCATGGATAACCCACTCGGCGCTGATGTGCGCATAAGGATCGGAAAGCTCTGCGCCAATGCTTTCACCGCCGGCGAGCGAAACGAGATCGGTCAGAAAAGAATCGCGACCGGGCGTAGTGAGTGGATCGGCCCAGAGTTCCACGTACACACGCGGTCGGGTGCGTTCGGCCCAAAACTCACTTGCGCGTTTAGCGACGGAATCGCGCCGTGTTTGCGCACGCGCAATCCAATCGTTGGCAGTTTGTTCATCATTGAGCGCCGTGCCCAACGTCCTCACGGCCTCAATCATCTGCGTCCAACTATTGCAGGGAAGCCGCTGATACTCGATTCCCGCCTTGCGCAACGTGTTCGCGAGACCGGGCCGTTCGAGGTCGGTGCTCACCACCAAATCCGGCTTCGCGTGAATCAACCACTCCACATTGGGTCGTCCGAAAGAACCGGCGACCGGAAGTCTTTTCGCCTCTGGTGGGTAATCGTCCGCATCGGAGCGCGCGATGAGTCGGTCGTTCCAACCGATATCAAAGATCAGCTCGGTGAGCGATGGCGCGAGGCTGACGATCTTGCGCGCGGGTTCGGCGTGACTCGTAAAGAGGGTCGCAAAGATAAAAAAAAGGGGAATGAGTGTGCGCATAACGATTAGTTGCTGGCGTTGGCAGGCGCTGGGAAACGTTCGTCCATCCATTCAAGTTTGCTGTGAATTGCGTTTCGCAGTTCTTCCACTCTTCCGGAGAAACGCGGGTCTTCAGGTGGAACAAAATGGCGATCTTCCCAGACCATGTCGTCGGCAATTTGATTCGCCATGTGTGTTATTCGCGCATCGAGTGCAGCTTCTGAAACAGAGTTCCGGCGCAATTCCTGCCAGCGCAGCGCGGCGCGCTTCATAAAGTCAGGATATTCGTTGATGAGACGATTGAACAAATGATTAGAGAGCCAAATGGCCCGACGGTCAAAGGTGTGGTCATAATCCCACGGGATGAAAAAGAAGCGCCCGCCTTTTTCAACATCACTGCCGAGATAATAATTTGTTGTGCGTCCGTCCACATTGCCAGCGAAGTTGAGCATCAGCAGAAAATCAATGGCATTATCCAGATTTAGCACCTCTTCGATTCCGTTCGCAAAGTCCGGCGCGGGTTTCTCGCTGGTGAACGCGACGAGCCGTTCAATCGGATCCTCATAGCGACCCAGGCTGGGACGCGGGTACACCTGATCAAACTCCCTGGTCACGGGACGAGTGAACAGCTCTGAAGACGCGCGCATTTTATAAAGGGCGGATGCGGGATGCCTCGGTTCGGCGGGAAAACCCAGTGTATTTCCGTCTATTCGGGTGCATGCCTCCCAAACACCCATATAGCGGCCGTTGATAAAGACCTCCATCCACGTAATTTCGGGCGCGTAATGTTGTTCTTCCGCGCCGCCCCATTCGCGGAATAGATCGTACACGAGTTTGTTTCGCATCTTCACCGTGTCCACATAACCGCTGAGAAGATAAACGTAACGGCTTGTTGTGTTCCCGATCAGATTTACAGGCGCGTCGAGGCGCAGCGAAATCGGTTTCTTTGCGCCGCGCCAAAAACTCGTGTTTCCTCGATGCTTGATTCCACCGCCCGTCGCCTGCCCCCCCGTTAGCAGGAGCGGCGCATCTTCGCTGTGAGCGGGATAGTAGTAGAGATGAAAGTCCTGCCTTCGATTGTAAAAAATTTGATCGCGACTGAAGATCATTAGCGCGGGAAGCGAGCGATCATGCGGCATGACGCGGAAGTGGAGGACTCGTTCTTCGTTCGATGAGTCTCCATTTGTGTCGGCCACAAAATCAACGCCCACGGGGCTGCCCGAATCCGGCCGGGTGACGCGACCTTGTTCATCAATAATATCGGGCCGAGTGCTCCGCCAGATTACCCCGCTGTCGCGGAGCGGCGCCACGTCCAAGTCGCTTGTGATGAAATAATGGGAAAGATTCGTGCCCAGCAGAGAATGTGCGCGGATTGCGGGCGCGCTTTGCTCATTCTGTTTTTTGAAGTTGCGAATGCGCCAGCGCCATTCGCGCGCGCTCCACGGATTGAAAATATCGCGCGCGAGCAAGTGGCGTACGTCCGCGATCTCGCGTCCCAGCGCTCCTGATTGAGGTATGATTTCGCTCTGTTTGAATATCCACGGCCAATCAGACGGAGTGCGTGGGCCGTTGCTAATGTTCTCCTGCTGACCGGGTGCGACGCCCATCTGATCGAACGATTCATAGTAATAAACACCTTTGAACGTCCCGTTGATGCTCAGTCGGCAAAGCCCCGATGAGGCGGGGGAGCGCGCTAGCTCAAATTTTGAAAGCTCATCTGACATCGTTTCCGGTGGCGCGAGGCGCAGAAAGTGAGAGCCTAGGATGAGCGTGTTGGTTGGGACCTGAAGAATATACGTCGGTCGCTTTGCGATTGGATAAGATGTATCCGCGCCGCCCAGTGAAAGCTCTGCGTCCACGGTTTGCCCCTCGTATTGCGCCTGGATGTGACGCCAGTTTGCCGCGCGTTTCACCCGTCGGCCCGACGCTAAACTTTGATCGTGTTTTTGAACAAAGTGGCGCGCGTCTTTCCCGCTGAAGAAGAACTGGATTTCGGGAAGGTCCGCCTTCGCGAGTTTTGTTTCGTGAAGAAACGGGTTGAAACGATCGAGCATTTTCAAGGCCACGGGAATGGTGTCACGCATGGCCCGAATCGCCCTCCAGCGCCAATAGAGGGTCGGGACTTGCGTGACCGGAAGTGAGCTGTGCCGTCGGGTGAGCGCGATGACCTCCTTTTGTGAAAGAGCGCGTTTCCACCCTATTGCTTCATCGAGAATGCCTACGAACGGTTCGCCAGTGGTGTACCAGCGCGACTTTCCGAATTCGATGTTATGGCTTGGGAGCGAAACAGCGACGAGTTCTGACTCCGCCTTGAGTCTTCCGTTTTCGTACAGCTTAACTTTTCCGCTAGGTCCTTCGACCACTGCGGCGAGGTGAACAAAGTGTCCGTACGCGGTGAATGGATAGGAGACCGCGATATCGCTTCCCTCTCCGTCAGGGACACGAAAAACGATCCGTCCATCCTCCAGACGAAAACCTGTTGCGCGTTGTTGAAAGTTGGCGAAGCAGATGTTCTGGTCGTGATCGGCTTCCTTGATGTTGACCCACAGTGCGAGCGTGTAGCGCTCACCGAGCGCTGTCCAGAGCGCTGGCGTTTCGATATACGTGTATTTACTTCCGTCAAATTTGCGCGCACTCCCAATATGGCCACGCGCCCGCTCGGTTCCAGGCGCATTGACCGGATTGCTAGTGATCCATTCGCGCGGGCGCGCCTCATCAAAGCTGACGAAGAACCCGACGTCGCGATGCTTGTTTAGCCCATAGCCAATTTTGGCGAAGTAGCGTTCTGATGCGTACTGCGGCCATTCAAATAATATTTTATCGGACCGCCATGCAATCGCTATGGCGGCGGCGAGGCCAAGGAGCAGGAGGCTCCGCGCGAGTGTGCGAATCATATCAACGGATGCCACCGGGGCGATCAAGGAAGATGTTGAGCGAGCGGATCGGCGCCTTGTCGGCCAATTCACTCTGCAATTCCGGAACGTTGCATCTCAGCCCGGAGAAGACGTATTGAAAACTCGCCTGGCCGTCGCGGACGGATGAACTTTCGAGGTGGAAGCGACGGAGGCGCGCCTTCAGGATCGGCTCGATTGCGGCCATGTGCGATTTAGCATCTGCATCGGGAATAGCCAATACGAGAATCCCGTCGCGCGCAAACACCTTCCATCCGCGCGCGGCGCGGGTGATCAAGAGGCTGATGAATGCGACGACATACATCATTATGAGGAACTGGAAGTTGAAGGTCGCGGAAGAAATGGAAGCCGCGATGACGAGCATGATGAATCCGACTTCTTCCGGTTCCTTGATCGGTGTGCGGAAGCGGATGATTGAAAGGGCGCCGAGCAAACCGAGCGAGAGCGGGATGGACAACTGCACGCCGATGAAAAGCGTGGTTATTGCGATTCCGAGCAGGGGAAACGAGCGGTGGACCTGGCTCCCTGTTCCGCGGCGTTCGTAGAAGAAGCGATAGAACCCGGCGGCGACGTAAGCGGCGGCGAGCGAGGCCAACAATGCGGTGATAAAAAGGGCCGGGTCCAACTGTTCCCGTACCTGCTGAAAACTTTCCAGTGCGTCAAATGCGCTCAACTTCATACCGGCGCTCCTCCACTTAAGATGCTGTTCATCAATTCGCCAAACTTCGAAAAACTCCGCAACCGGAGGCCCGCCGAAAACAGCAGTTCGCTCCACTCTGGCAATCTCTTGCCCACGTTTTTGAATTCGCAAACCATTTGATTCAACTGTGCCCCCGATACCGAGGGGGAAGTGCGCGCCATTGATGCGCTCGGCGCGAATCCGCCGATCAATGGCAATGCGACTTCCCGTTTGCGGACACGTGTAGCGGCGACGTTCGTATGAGATACAGAGAACGGGTTCAAGACTCAAAGGAAACGGCGTGTCGAGGCGATCTGCGTGATTGTAGAGGAAGGCAACGAGCGTTGGATCGTCCAGCGCCACTTCATTAATCCAGCGCTCGGAGACGGGTACGGAGACGCGAGATTTGTTTCGCGCGGAACCGAGGCGCCCCTTGACCTCAATGAATGCCGGAATTTCGCCGTCGCCGGGTTTCCCCTCGCGGCCGTACCAGCGGATGCGGACCTTCTGTTTTACGTTGTCGCCGTCCACCTTTTCGGCGAGGTAGGAGCGGCGGGAATTGTCGAAATAGATGCTGTTGATGAGGCCGAGTGGGAACTCTGTATCGGGTAGGGCGCAGGTATCGAGCAGTGTCGTCGCTTGGTCGGCCAGCAATTCGCTCCCGACGAATTTTAGTTCATTGACCAGCCCGGAGGATGGCGCAGAGAGCGCGTCCAGAAATCGTAATGCAGAGCTAACGGCCATCCAAACAGAGTGGGCAAAGCGAGCCAGTGAAGCAAGCGCTGTCTTCCCGTTTAGTAGTGCGCGGTGTAGTAGTCTGCGCCCCAGACCATGAGTGCGCCGAAGTGGGCGGATATGGCGATGAGGGTGGCGGAGGACCAGGTGAGGAAACGACGGAAATGCAGGCTGGCGCGAGAATCGGTGTGTCCCACATGCTTGCTCACGATAGCGGCGAGTACCGCAATGATTGCGCCAGCGATGGCAAGGCCGCGGTGCCAAGGGAGCATCCAGCGCTCGGATGGCGCGGGGGCAAAATCGTTCATAAAGATCAGGCCGGTGCCACCTGCAACGAGTGCAGCGATGCCGCCGAACCAGAGAAGAATCCGGATGGTCGCATCCAGATTCTTCCATCGCTCGCGCAGCCGCGCCAATTCAAGCGCGGCTGCGCCGAGGAGGAAAGCGATCGGGAAATGAACCACCAAAGGGTGCAGCCGACCCGTGAGTTCGATCACTGTGCCCATTTGATTCTATTTTCCGTACGCTGGTCAGACGTTGGCTTACTTCGCTTTTTCTGCGGCCGCCTCGTCAATCATCGAGAGATACTTCTGCGGGTCTGCGTTGAATTTCTTCACGCAGCGCTTGCAGCAGAGGCGCACGAGGCGATCAGGCTGACCATCGCTCTTGTAAATGTAGTTGACCGGGCCGCCCATGTCGTCGTCATCCAGTGACTCACCGGAGACCACGCAATCCGTCAGCGGATAGGCCGCAATCGCCGCTTCATCTGCCGCGTCAGAAACCGCCTCTGTCGCCGCGTCGCTGTGATGTTCGCCATCGTGCGCGAAAACCGGGTTTGCACTAAAAAGCGCGAAGCCAAAAACTGCTCCGGCCAAAAGAAGGACCAATTTGCTCATTACCAAGGACTCCTATTGTGAATGGACATGGGGAAAGCATAGCAAATATTTCGGCAAATGCAAACGCGGTGGGGGGGGCTTTGGGCTCTGTTCTCATCGTGACTTTTGCATTGCGCATTACGAGATCGAGTCGCTGTAGCCGCATATACTCGATAAAGCTCGATGGTTTATGCCGATTTCTCTGCGCGCAATTTGCGGGCTGCGGCGACGAGGTGGATGAGGCTGGGCTTTACTTCCTCCCAGCCGCGGGTCTTGAGGCCGCAGTCGGGATTGACCCAGAGGTTGCGGCGGGGGAGGAAAGATTCTGCCTTGGTCATGAGCGTGACTATCTCCTCCTCGCTCGGAACACGGGGAGAGTGGATGTCATAGACACCGGGGCCGATCTCGTTGGGGTACTTGAAGCCGACAAAGGCGTCGAGAAGTTCCATATTGGAACGGCTGGTCTCAATCGTAATCACGTCGGCGTCCATCGCGGCGATGGCCTGGATGATATCGTTGAACTCGGAGTAGCACATGTGGGTGTGGATTTGGGTGTCATCCTTCACTCCACTGGAGCTGAGCCGGAAGGCCTTCACGGCCCAGTCGAGATAGCTTTCCCAGTCGCTTCGTCGCAGCGGTAATCCTTCGCGAATCGCAGGTTCATCAATCTGAATGGCAGCGATCCCGGCCTTCTCCAAATCCAACACTTCATCGCGAATCGCGAGGGCGATCTGATGCGTGGTGGCGGAACGCGGCTGGTCGTCGCGCACGAAACTCCACTGCAAAATTGTGACGGGGCCGGTGAGCATTCCTTTCATCGGACGCTTCGTTAGCGACTGTGCGTACTGCGACCAGTACACCGTCATCGGTTTCGGGCGGCTCACGTCGCCAAAGATGATCGGCGGCTTCACATAGCGACTGCCATAGCTCTGTACCCACGCGTTGCGGGTGAAGGCAAAGCCATCGAGCAGCTCGCCAAAGTATTCCACCATGTCGTTGCGCTCGAACTCGCCGTGGACGGGGAGGTCGATTCCGATTTCGTCCTGCCACTCGACGCACTTTTTTGTCTCCTCCTTTAAGAAGGCGTCATAGTCCGCGTCGCTCAACCGGCCCCTGCGCCAATTTGCGCGCGCCGCACGAATTTCTGCGGTCTGCGGAAATGATCCGATTGTGGTGGTAGGGAATTCGGGAAGATGGAGCTTGGCGGTCTGCTTTTCCTGCCGCGTCTTGAAGGGAGACGCACGGTTGAAGTCGCTCTCTTTCACCCCGGCGAGACGAGTCTGTACGGCTTCGCTATGAATTCGCTTGCTGGCGTTTCGTGACGCAGCGGCCGCTTGATTTGCCGCGAGCGCCTCCTTGCCGCCTGTGCCGTCGAGAAGCTGGCGCAGGTCCCACCACCTCGGCAAGTTTTTCCTCGGCGAACGCGAGCCAACTCTTTAATTCGGCGTCGAGCTGGGGTTCGTTCTTCAGTGTCACCGGTGCGTGAATCAGCGAGCAACTTGGCGCAACCCAGAGTCGATCTGCACCGACCACCGCCTTTGCTTTTTCAAGAATCGCCAAAGAGTCGTCATAGTTGTTCTTCCAGATGTTGCGACCCTCGACAATCCCTGCGGATAGAATTTTGTCGCTAGGGAAACTCTCCAGTATCGCGTCAATATCCTCTGCTCCTCGCACGAAGTCGAAGTGCAGGGCTTCGACTGGGAGCGCGAGAACGTTATTTAAATTGTCGCGAACACCGCCGAAATAGGTTGCGACGAGCAACTGCGCCGAACCCTTAATCTTGGCGAGGCGGTCGTAGGAAGTTTTAACGCTGTGCGCTGTTTGTCCGTGAGGTCGAGCGAGAGGACGGGTTCATCGAGCTGAATCCACGCTGCGCCAGCGGCTGTCAGCTTGCCGATGATCGCTTCATACACATTGAGCAGCTTGTCGAGCAGGCCGAATGGATCAACGTCGGGGTTCTCCGGATCTTGTACCTTGCCGAAACTCAAATAAGTGACGGGCCCGATCAGCACCGGTTTGGCGTTGATTCCGAGGGCCTGCGCCTCCGCGAGTTCGTCGAAGACCTTCGTGTCGCCGAGGGCAAATGTTGTGTCCTTGCGGAACTCTGGAACGATGTAGTGATAGTTCGTGTCCAGCCACTTCGTCATTTCGCCGGCGTAGGTGGACACGCTTTTTTCGCAGCCGTCGCAGTGCGCATCATGCGTGTGCTCCGTGGATGAAGCGCCGCCTTGCGTCCCACGGGCGATAGTGAAGGCGGTGTTCAGGTCGGTTTTGCCGCCCTTCCACTGAAAACGAGGTGGGACATTGCCGAGCAGGCAAACCATATCGAGCATTTGATCGTAGAAAGAAAAGTCATTGACTGGGATGAGATCAATCCCTGCCGCCTGTTGCTTTTTCCAGTTGAGCTCGCGCAGGGTTTTACCCGTGGCGAGAAGCTCGTCGAGCGAGAGCTTTCCCTTCCAATACGCTTCCGTGGCTTTTTTCAGTTCGCGCTGCTCGCCGATGCGCGGATAGCCGAGATTGTGAGTTTTGATGATCGCCCGCTGCTGTGTCGTTTTCATGCCCATCAAGCTAATCTTCTTGATCTATGAATAAAAATGGTATTATTTCATTATTCAATGAGTGATAGTCATAGGTTGCATCATGAATTTTCTGGAACGCATACACCTAGATACCGTCCGCGCGGTTGATCAGCACGGGACGATGACTGCGGCGGCCAAGTCGTTGAATCTGACACAATCCGCACTGAGTCATAGTATGCGGAAGTTGGAAGATCGCCTGAGCATAAAAATCTGGCTGCGCGAGGGGCGCAATCTCGTCCTCACTCAGGCTGGTGAACATTTGTTGGCGACGGCAAATCGGCTGTTGCCGCAACTTGTTCACGCGGAGGAGCAGTTGGGCCAGTTCGCACGCGGGGAGCGGGGGACGTTGCGGATTGGGATGGAATGTCATCCTTGCTATCAGTGGCTGCAAAAGATCACCGCGCCTTATTTGCGCGAATGGCCGTCGGTTGATTTTCGCGTCAAACAGGAATTTCAGTTCGGTGGAATCGGCGCGCTCTTTGCGCACAAAATTGATTTGCTTGTGACTCCCGATCCACTGCTGAGAAAGGGACTGCACTTCACCCCCGTCTTTGATTACGAGCAGGTATTGGTTGTGAGCGCCGACCATCCGCTTCGCAATGAAAAATGGGTAATTCCTCGCCAACTGGGGGACGCAACCCTCTTCACCTATCCCGTGCCACAGGAGCGCCTCGACATTTACACTCACTTTCTCAATCCCGCGCGAATGGCTGTCCGCCGTCAGAAAGTGGTAGAGACGACCGACATGATGTTTCAGTTGGTTGCTTGCGGTCGCGGCGTGGCGGCGCTACCGCGCTGGCTGGTTGAGGAATACGCAAGCAAATATCCTGTAGTCCCGATCCGTCTCGGCCGTCGCGGTGTTCGGAAGCAAATTTTTTCTCGGCGTTCGTGAGGGCGATCTGGAGATTGATTATCTCAAGGCCTTCCTCAAACTCGCGCGCGAGTATAGGAACCAGAGATCGCGCGCATAGGGCATGGCGCGGGGCGCCGCAGGGGGGCGGGGCGCGGGGCGCGGGTTTTGTTGGGAAATCCGGCGTTTTTTCGCGGGGTCTTGCCCGGCATGTCGTGTTGACCTATAACGGAAGGGATGGCCCAGAACGTTCCATTTGTTCATCTCCACTTTCACACCGAATACAGCCTGCTGGATGGTTGCTGCCAAATTTCAAAGGCTGTGGAAAATGCGAAGCGGCTGGGGATGGATGCGCTGGCGATCACCGACCACGGGGTGATGTATGGAGCGGTGGACTTCTTCACGAAGGCGAAGGCGGCCGGGATCAAGCCGATCATCGGGTGCGAAGCCTATATGGCGCACGGCTCAATGTTCGAGCGGAGGCGCGAGGAGGAAACCGGGTCGCAGGCGAATCACCAGTTGCTGCTCTGCGAGACGGACGAGGGCTACGCGAATCTGACGCGCCTCGTCTCCATGGCGCATCTGCAGGGCTTCTATTACAAACCGCGCATTGATCTGGAGGTTCTGTCGCAGCACAGCAAGGGGCTTATCGCATCGTCGTCCTGTCTGAATGGCCAGATTCCAACCCGCATCTTGCGCGGAGATATGGATGGCGCGATGGCGCTGGCAGGGCAGTACAGCGAAATTTTTGGGAAGGGCAATTATTTCATCGAGCTGCAAAACCACGGGCTGGAAGAGCAGCGGATCGCGAACCGCGGCCTGCTCGAAATTGCCAAAAAACTATCGCTGCCGCTGATCGTGACAAACGATGTTCACTATCTGGAGCCGGGCCATGCCGAGGCGCACGAGGTGATGCTCTGCATGCAGACGAGCACGACGATGAGTGACCCGAAGCGGATGCGATACGGCTCCACGCAGTTCTATATGAAGACCGGCGCGGAGATGTTCGAACTGTTCCGCGATTATCCGGAGGCGCTGGCGAACACGGTGGATATCGCCGGACGCTGCCGGATTGATCTGGGCCTCAATCGCGGTCTTCATTTTCCGACCTACACGGTGCCGCAGGGTTATTCGCAGAAGGAATACCTGATCGAAATCGGCAAACAGGGCCTGTTGCGGCGCTATGGCATTGCGGATGTGGATCATCCGAAGAGCCAGGACGAGGCGGAGATCATCAATCGCTTCTTTTATGAGATGGGGATCATTGAGAAGACCGGGTTCATCAACTATTTCCTCGTCGTTTGGGACTTCATCAACTACGCGCACGAGAATCGGATCCCGGTCGGGCCGGGGCGCGGCTCGGGAGCGGGAAGTGTCGTCGCATATTGCCTTGGCATCACCGGTATTGATCCGCTGCGCTACAATCTGATTTTCGAGCGCTTCCTAAATCCGGATCGCGTGTCGCCGCCGGATTTCGATATTGATTTTTGCCAGTGGCGGCGCGGAGAAGTGATTGATTATGTGAAGCGCAAGTACGGCGCGGAGAATGTCGCGCAGATTATCACGTTCGGCACGCTCGGGCCGAAGACCGTGATCCGCGATCTTGCGCGTGTGTTGGAGATGCCGCTGAGCGATGCGGATCGGCTCGCGAAAATGGTTCCGGAAACGCCGGGCATGACCCTGGAGCTGGCGCGCCAAGAGAATCCGGAATTTCGACGCGCCTGCAGCAGTGAACCGAATGCGCAACGGATCATGAAGTATGCGGCTGTGCTGGAAGGTCTTCCGCGCAATCCCGGCATTCATGCCGCTGGCGTGGTCATCGGCGAGAAGCCGTTGATCGAAATTTTGCCGCTCGCCCGCGACAAGTCCGGCGAGCCGTGTACGCAATTCGAAATGAAGCCGCTGGAGAAGGTCGGTCTTTTGAAGATGGACTTTCTTGGGCTCAAGACCCTGACCATCGTACAGGAAGCCGCCGACGCGGTGAAAAAGAACCACGACGTGACCCTAGACCTTGATCGGTTGCCGATGGATGACAAGGACGTGCTGGATCTACTGAGCCGGGGCGACACCGTCGCGGTGTTTCAGGTTGAATCAAAGGGAATGCGCGAGATGTTGCGCAAAATCGGCGTGGGCCGATTTGAAGATTTGATCGCGCTCATCGCGCTTTTCCGTCCCGGCCCCATGCAGTTCATGGACGACTTCGGCAAGCGCAAGAACGGTCAGGCGACCATCGAATATCCCCACCCGAAGCTGGAACCGGTGCTGAAGGAAACCTACGGGATCATGGTTTATCAGGAACAGGTGCAGCAGGCCGCCAATGTGCTCGCGGGCTTCACGCTGGGGCAGGGCGATATTCTTCGCCGCGCGATGGGGAAAAAGAACAAAGACGAAATGGCGGCGCAGCGCGTGAAGTTTGTTGAAGGCTGCGCCACGCACAGTCGCATTCCGCACAACAAAGCGGAGCAGATTTTCGATATCATAGACAAATTCGCGGGATACGGCTTCAATAAGTCACACAGCGCCGCGTATGCCGTGGTGAGCTGGCAGACCGCCTGGTTGAAGGTTCACTACCCGGTCGAATTCATGGCCGCGAACTTGTCCATTGAGATCAGCGACAATGAGCGGATCGGGGCGCTGCTCTTTGAATGCCAAGCCATGGACATTGCGATCTTGCCGCCGAGCGTGAACGAAAGCGGCGTACGCTTCACAGCGTTGCCGCTTAGCGAGGAGAAGCGGCGCGCGATTCGATTTGGACTTGCGGGGATCAAGAACGTCGGACTCGGCGCCGTGGAGGCGATTGTCGCGGAGCGCGAAAAAAACGGTCCATTCAAAGGATTGTTTGATTTCTGTGCGCGTATTGACGGACAGCAGGTGAACCGGAAAACGATTGAAAGCCTCGTCCGCAGCGGCGCGTTTGATTTTACAGGAATGTCCCGCGGCCGCCTGTTTGGAGGAATCGAAATTGCGATGGGTCGCGCTGCGTCCGAGCAACGGGATCGGAAGGCTGGCCAGATTTCATTGTTCGCCCAGCTTGAAACACCCGGCGCTTCGGGAGGCGATGACGAACTGCCCGCAGCGGAGCCGTGGCCGCAGAGCCAAAATCTTGCGGGCGAGAAAGAGTTGTTGGGGTTCTATATTTCCGGCCACCCGCTCGCTGCGCGTCGTCTTGAAATCGCGCGCTACAGCCTGCACTCATTGCCCGAGTTGCGTGAACAGCCCGATCAAACGCAGACCCGCATCGCGGGGCTGGTTGTTAACTTCACCAAACGCTTTACTAAAAAAGAACAAAAGGCCATGTGCGTTTTCCGCTTGGAAACGCTGGAAGGCACGCTTGAGGTTGTGGTATTCCCCAGGCCGTTCCGAACAATACGCAGTCCATATTGCCGAGGAGGCACCGGTCCTCGTGTGTGGCGATCTTTCGCGCGAAGGCGACCAAATCCGGATTCGCGCAAACGAGATTTATCCACTGTCCGAGGCGCATCGCTATTTTGCGCAGAAGATCAGTCTTCGCGTTCCCGAGGCGCGGGCGACCGACGAGGTCTTTCGTTCCGTGAAGCAGATTCTTCGCGCGAATCCCGGAGAGATTCCCGTTTCCATCTGCATCGAATATCCGGGCGGCGAGAAGGTTTTTGTCAGCGCCGAGCACACGTTCCACACCACCGCGACCGAGCGCGTTCTTCGCGAGCTTGAGAAGCCCTTGGGAGAGGGTAGCGTCTATGTCGCCATCAATCCCTCTCCGTGCCTGCGCCCCCGCGAAAAAGGGAGCCGATGGCGTAATGGAAACGGGAATGGAAACGGAAACGGGAACGGGAACGGGAATGGGAATGGGAATGGTTTCTGACTCCCTGTTCCCTATGCGTTGATTAGGTCTTCAACGCGCACGTCACGAAAATCGCGAAATTGCTTAATTATGAACGGTGGAAGTTCAGCCGTGCGCGAGTGGCCGGTAATCGCAAACACCCGCATTTTCGCGCGGTGCGCCGCCTCGAACCCGGCGGATGAATCTTCTGAACACCCGGCATTGCGTCGGGGCAACTTCAAGCTCCTTCGCGGCAAGCAGAAAAATATCCCGCGCGGGTTTTCCGTGTGTCACATCCTCGCTCGCGAGGATGGCGCGGAAAAATTTGCGCAAGCGCAGTTGTTCCATCACAAAATCAACATTGATTCGACCCGCATTTGATGCGGCGGCGCAGGGAATGTTGAGTCGCTGCAGTTCGAGCAGCAAATCCACAAGTCCCGGCATCGGCTTCATAACCGGCCCGTAAATTTCGCGATAAATCGCCTCCTTGTCGTCGGCAAATTGCAGAATTTCTTTTGGCGAAATGTCCCCATTGTAGAGGATGTTGAAAATTTGCTCGTTCGTCCGCGCGTAAAGGCGGGCGCGATAGAATTCGCGATCAATCGGCTTGTTGTTGCGGTTGCCCCATAACAGCCACGCCTCCTCGTGATGCGCGTGGTTGTCCACGATGGTTCCGTCTATATCGAAAATGACGCCGAATTTTTCCATGCAAACAGCGCGGTTCGGGTCAGTGCGTGGCCAGCCACTGGCGGACTACTGCGGCGGCGGGATGGGTGGGGGCGAGATCGAGGAAGCGGGAGTAGGCGGCGCGGGCTTGAGAAATAGTCTCGGGCCGTGCGCTATAAATTTGGCCAAGCAGATAGTGCGCAACCGCGTAGTCGGGTTTCAAACGAACGACTTCTTGTGCGAGCGCCGTCGCAGTGTTGTAGTCGGCGTCTTGAAAATAGAGAAGGGCCAAATTGTAGCGCGCTTCGTGTAAGTCCGGTTGCAGCGCGAGTGTTTCGACGTACGCGGCTTTTGCCATCTCGCGATTGCCCATGGTGGAGTAGGTGAAGCCGAGGTTGTAGAACGCTGCGGTGAAGCGATCATCAAGTTCTGCCGCGCGCGTGAATGCGGCGATGGCCTGATTCCATTTACGTTGCTCCAAAAGTCGGCGTCCTTCATTAAATGCGGTCGTGGCTGCCACGGTGTCGCGCCGTGCTGGTTTGCGCAGATTCAGCTTCGGCGGTGGCTTGCTGGCTTGTTGTGGTCTCGGCACAGGTTCGACGCGCGGCTGTGGTCTCGGCTGCACGCGAGGCTCGACCGTTTGCGCGGGGGCGGGGGCGGGGCGCGATACAATTTCGGGCGGCGGTTGTGGGGGTGGAGTCGGCTTTGGCTGCGGCGCTGGTTTGGGCGTGGCGGCGGCGCGGGCGGCGGGGGTTAGCGCTTTTATTCGATTTGGAATCAACTGTGTGCGCGGGTCGCCGGGGAATCGCTTTTCAAAATCGCGATAGGCGTCAATCGCGCGATCGGGCGACTGAACTCGAGTATCCAATGTCCGCGCGAGGTCCCATTGCGCATCGACGCTGCGCGGGTTCAGGCGTGTGGCTGTGGTGAGCCCGACGAGCGCGGTGTCAAGTTCACCGATTTTGAGCGCTGCGCGGGCCATGCCATATTGCGCATCGAACGATTGTGGCTCCAGCGCCGCGGCCTGCTTGTATGCGCGAATTGCGTTCTCGGGTTGCTGACGCTCCATCAAAAAAATCTGCGAGCGCGAGATAGGATTGCGCCTCTTCAAACGCAATGTTTGTTGCCGCGCGAAGCAGGCGCTCCCTGTGCGGGAAGGCGCTTTGCTTTTCCCGCGTCGTCTGCGGCCTTCAATAACTGATTCAACGCGCTGCTAATGTTGCCGACTTCTGCGAGCGAGGTGGCTTGTTGGATTGTTGCGGCGTCCAATTCTTCCGGTGTCTGTTGAGCGGCGCGCGCTTGAGTTGTTTGGGTTGAAGCGGTTTCCGTCTGTGGCGCAGGTGTTGACTTCTCTTCCGTACTCGCGCGTGGCGCGGGTTGGGCCGAGATCGTCTGCGCCAAAGTTGTGCGAGCAAAATCTGCGCTTGGCCCCTCTGGTTTTTGCGCGAGATAGCGTTTGAAGTATTCTCTTGCGCGCACTGGATCGTCGATGCGCGTGAGGTAAATTAGACCAATGTTGAACAACGCCGGTGCGTAGCGCGGATTTTTCTCCAAAGCAAGCAGGTGTGATTCGATGCTCTTTTCGGCTCCGCTCGTTTCGAGGTCAATCAGCGCGAGCGAAGTGAGCGCACGCGGTGAGTTTGGTTTGCGATCCAACGCCGCGTACAGCAAGCGCCGCGCATTTTGCCACTGCCGGCGTTCGACATACAGTTGCGCAAGGTATTCGAGCGGGCGCGGGTTCGTCTCATCAATTTGCGCCGCCTCCTCCAGTAATTTCGCCGCCCGCGCATCGTCGCCTTGATGCTGATAGAGGAGTGCGAGGTTGTAAATCGGCTCCGCCAGCGCGGGGCTGAGGCGACGGCTGTCTTCAAACGCTTCCTGGGCGGCCTGATATTGGCCCAGCTTCCATGTCGTGACGCCGAGGTAGTTGTAGGCCAGTGCGTTCTCGTCGCTGCCGGGCCGTCGCGAGATGGATTTCTCCAACAACGCCCGTGCACGGACGAGATTGTCCCGCTTCAGTTCGTACAGCCCGCGGTCGTACTCCGCCTGCCCGGGCGGCTTGGAGCAGCTCGCAGCCAGAAACAGGCCCGTTGCAGCGCAACCGAGCAATATGAAAACAAGGCGACTCATTGAGCGGGATGCTAGTCAGGGACAAGGGTTGTGACAAGTTATCCCGCTGCAATCCAGACCTCCCGCGTGCGCGGGCCGTCGAACTCGCAAAAAAAGATGCCCTGCCAAGTGCCAAGCTGCAAATTTCCGTCTTCAACCAGCACACGAGCCGAGCTGCCAGTCATAATCGCCTTCACGTGCGCCGCCGAGTTGCCCTCGGCGTGCCGATAGGCGGGATCGCTCCACGGAACCAGCTTGTTCAGCGCGTGAATGACATCGTCCATCGCGTCTGGGTCGGCGTGTTCATTAATGGTAACGCCTGCCGTCGTGTGTGGAACGAAGACTGTGATTGCGCCGTCGCGCAGACCGATCTCTGCAAGCGCCGCTTGCACCTCGCGGGTGATTTCTCTAAATTGTGAGTGTGCGGTGGTTTTTATGGACAATTTTTTCATCGGGAGGCCATGTTAGGCTAGTCCGGTGGGCCACGCAAGAACGGCCCCCGGCCAAACATGATATACGTTGAACTGGTAGCATTTTTGATTCTGCTGGCCGCATCGGCGTTTTTTTCCAGCAGCGAAACGATATTTTTCTCTCTTAATCCGCTCCAGGTGCGCCGGCTGACGCAGCAAAAACCCGCGATGGGCAAGCGCGTGCACGATATGTTGAGCAACCCCCGGCGGCTGCTCTCGACCATCCTCATCGGCAACACCATCGTCAATGTGGTCATTGCCGCAGTCGGTTTCAAGGTGGCCGAAGGAATCGCGCCGCGCTTCGCGGCGATTATCGCAATCCCGACCGTCACAGGGTTGCTGATTGTTTTTGGCGAGGCTGGCCCCAAGCGACTCGGCCTGCGAATGGCCGAAAGCCTCGCGCCGACGTATGCCCCGATTCTTAATGCGCTCACCGTTGCATTCACCCCCCTGCGACTTTTGCTGGAGCGACTGACCAAGTCCTTCGAGACCGTTTTCCGAAAACGCAGTCGCGGGATGAGCGAAGACGAATTCAAGACCGTCCTCGAAATCGGGAACGAAGAGGGAATCCTGAATGCCGACGAACTGGCGATGATCAAATCAATCATCCAGCTCGAAGATATGAATGCCAGCGACGTGATGACGCCGCGCGTGGACATCGTCGGACTGGACCTCGATGAGGATCACTCCACCTTCGTTAAAATCGCACAAAACGCCCGGCGCAAGTTTTTGCCGATCTATCGGGAGGAATTGGAGAACGTCGAAGGCTTTCTCAACGTCCGCCGCTTCCTGCTGGACCCCGAACACCGTCTCGACCTCGCGCGCGAAGAAGCGTTCTTTGTGCCCGAAACCACGCCCCTAAACCGCCTGCTCGTGCAGTTTCAGAACGAGCGGCAACGTAGCGCGATCGTCGTGGATGAATACGGCGGAATCGCAGGAGTTGTTACACGCGGCGATATTCTCGAAGAAATCACCGGTGAGGTGTATCAGGAATTGAATCGCCCGCGACCATTGTTCCAGCCCGCGGGCCCGCGGCGCTGGCTGATGGACGCAAACTTCAGCCTTGAAGAACTCGAACGCAAACTCGGCCTGCAACTGGAGGCCGAGGGCGCTGATCGTCTCGCCGGCTGGATCGCCCACCACCTGGGGCGTTTGCCCGAAAAAGACGACGTGGTTGAAGCGCAGGGGATTCGCGTGACCGTATTGCAAACCCAGCGCCTGCGCGTAACGCTCGCCCAGTTGGAAATTTTGCCTGACGCCAAAAGCACCATTGCGCCCGATTCCGGGGAGGCCCCGAGGTGAGTGCGCTTGAACTGATTATTATTGTGACAAGCCTGCTCGCCGCCGGATTCTTTTCCGGCATCGAGACAGGTTTGATTTCGATCAACCGTCTGCGCCTGCGCCATCTCGTTCGGCGCAAAGTGAAAGGTGCGATGACGCTCCAGCACTTCTTGAGCAACTCCGACTATTTGCTCGGCACCGCGCTCGTCGGTGGAAACATCGCGCACACCGTGGTGTCCGTCGTTGCCGTCAGCATCGGCGCACGCCTGCTCGGTGCACCCGGCTCCGTGTTGGCGACAGTGATCATTACGCTCGGCCTGCTCGTGTTCTGCGAGTACTTCCCCAAAGCATGGTTCCAAAGCTCGCCTGCGCCGCGCAGTCTTTTGTTCGCGCCTGTGCTGGCGGGAATGGCGCGGTTGCTGCGCCCGCTGAGCTGGCTGTTTATGCGCATAGTCGGAGTGCTTGTGCCCACCCCCGCCTCGGCGCAGGTCGCGCAGCCGACGATCACGCGTGAAGAACTGTTGCACCTGACCAAGGAAGTGCAGAAAGATGGCGCCCTCACAAACGAAGAAGTGGATATGATCGCCAGTGTGATGGAGCTGAAGACGATCACCTGCGGTGAAATTATGGTTCCGCGCGATCAGATCGTTTATGTGCATCACGATACTTCGGTCGAGGACCTGAAGCTCGTCGCCCGCGCGCGCCCCTTCAACCAGTTTCCCGTATTCGATCGCGTAGAGAAAAAATTCGTCGGCGTAGTCTATGTAATGGATGTTCTTTGCGACCCCAACCCAGAAGGAAAGTGCGCAAAAGACTATATGCGAGTACCGCAACTCGTGGATCAATCAGTCCCGGCCGATCACGTCCTACCGCGAATGCGTGTCACGCGCCAACCCGTCGTTTTCGTCACAGATGGAGAAAAGGGCGTAGTTGGACTGCTCCCGATTGATCACGTCGTTTCTGAATTCGTCGGGGCATAAGCGTCCCCGGCTATTTCGTCGGCCCCGCTACGCCATCGGGAGTTCCAGATGGAACGCGTGCGAGCGGTCTTTGTCTTCGGTGAAACCGAGGCGTTTGATGTAGCGGATGTGTTGCGGGACAGTGGTGTAGGTGCAGAGGCGCTTGATGCTGTGTTGAGCGAATTCGTCCGCCAGCGCATCGCGGATCAGGTAGCGGGTGTTTTTCAGGTCGCGGTAGGCCGGGATCGTGTAGTCGAGATCAATAACCGCGCAGTCGCCCTCAATGTGATATGCAAAGAGACCAACAGAAACGGCGTTGCGGACGACGAATGTGAACTTTTGATCGGGCGGACACTCATCAAGGTCAAAGCGCGGGAAGTGGTAGCTGATGTCGCGTGAATAATAGCGCAGGAAGTACCGGAGGAACTCGTTATCCCGATAGGTGCTGGTCAGATAGTGGAAATAATCCACCTTGTTCATCATTTGAAAAATGAAGAACACATCAATCCCGGCGATGAGTCCATTGAGGTAGAAGACCGGCATGGACTTGATCAACAACCCATACACCGCGAAGAGGGAGGCCCCGATCAGGTTCACCCAGCGGAAGTACCATACGTTCGTGATAATAAACGAAAGGGCAAGGACCCCGGACGCGATATACCCGATCCATTCTAGCTGTGTTGCGCTCATAGTGTGCCACCTTATAGAGCCTCAAGTCCGAAAAAGCCATCAAATCCGCGAAACCCATCCAATTCCCTGCCCACGGCACAGAAAGAAGCCCCATGTCCAGTCCGCAAACAGCCCGCAGATCATTGAGGGGCCGCGACAACCAGCGCTTCGACCCCTAAACAATAATTGGTTGCCTGCTGATAATTGGCACCCCCACCGCATTCCGGCGGAAATCCTCATCGTATCGTTTTGCGCTCGCGGATTTCCTTCTGCCCGACTTTCTACCCCCTGTCCACCCAATCAAGGGATGTCCACCCCGATGTAGAGGGATGGCGAAGTCGCGGTCTTTAAGCCCGAACGACAATCCGCAGGGGCGCCCGGCTTCAGGCGTCCCACTGGGGGGAGATGTTAGGCCTTCGCTTGGCGTTCTTTCTGAAGTCTTTCTGATATCCACAGCTTGATGAGTGATTGACGACTTACCCCGATCAGTTTTGATTCTGTATCCAAGCTCTGGATAACCCATTCAGGAAAATCGACATTCACACGGCGAGCCGCAAGGCCAGGGCGCTTGATGCTGGAGGTGTCCACAAACGTAGAAATATCTTCGCCGCGATCAAACCGCTCATCGAACTGCTTAGCTGTCATTGTAGAGTTTTTCTTCATATGTTCTCGCCCTCCGCACCGAAATGATTCTGACCTTCTCGCCTCGAAGCGTAAAAATGGCACACCACATCCGATTATCGAGACTCGCAACAAGTCCGTGTCTTTCCTCGTCTTTGAAGCGAGCGGTGAACTCTACCCTGTTCGGGTCATTCCAAAGCAACCGAGCAGCCTTAAAGTCAATGCCATGTTTTTCCGCATTGATGCCGCTCTTTTGCGGGTCGAACTCAAAGTCCATAGTGGTATAGTACCTATACCGTGGAGGGACGTCAATACGGGGGTTTAGGCCCAACGTTTGAGTTCAGCAGCAGGCCCGAAGGGGCTGTCCGCTGCAACGAATTGTTAGGGCGCACTCTTTGTGGTGTTCGCAATCACTCGCCTTAGAAAGGCCTCTATCGAGTCCACCATTTGCTGTAGGCCCGGATCCTCTAAGGGATAGTGCCCCGCATTTTCGAGCATCACTTCTTGCACTGCGACCCTATTTATTTTGGACAGCACAGGCGTGCTTAGGTGAAGCGGCGTCCAGCGGTCTGCAGCAGGCTGCGTCAGTAGGATGGGACAAACGTCAAACAGCTCTGGCTCAATGGCCGGGATGTAGTTCATGTAGCTGGACAGGAAACGCGGTGACGCAACATTTCCGGCTGATGTGCGATCACCCAAGAAGACCTTCATTGCACCAGGGACGTTGGCGAGCGCCGACATTTTGGACGCGAGGGTCATTGGATAGCGGAGCGAGGCCAGAGGTGTTTTGGCCAGAAAACTCATAATGGGGATGCCAAGCCGCGAAGTAAGGATATCGTGGGAAGTTTCGTCACGAACCTGCTGGTGCCGCTGATCGAGGAATGCCATTCCCACGATGCCTTGCACGGCCCCACGGGGAGCGGCTGCAGCGACATGGTAGGTAAGCATTCCGCCGGCGCTCAGGCCGTACAAAATGACTGGGCGTTTATCACGGGCGTTTTCCGCGGCCACGAAATCTACAGCCAAGCGAACCCAGTCGTCGTAAGTGTATTTCATGCCCGGCGATACTGATGTCATACCGTAGCCAAGGTTGTCTAAGGCAACAACATCAAAACCACGCTTCGCTAGCGGGGCTCCTAATATGAGCGTCATTTGGCGGCCGTTTGTGCCAACGCCGTGATGAAGAATGACTCGTGCTGGAGCATTAGGATTTCGATAGCGATCAAGATGGACAGTATTGCCATACCACTCCCAGAAATCTTCTTCTGGCGCCGTAGAGTCATCGAGTCGAAGTCGTTCCGGCAGGAACTTCTGCAGTTCTCGCCATGCGCTCTGGTCTCGGTAGTAACGACGATTTTGCATACTTGCCCTCCTAGTATAAACGCTGCCTGCTGTTTCCTGCGCACTAACGTTTGAATTCAGTACAAAATATGGGGTCAGACTCGATTTCTCGCCAGTCACCCAGCACCTTCCGCGGACGCCCCCGCGTCAGAATAGTTGTCGCCCCGACAGAATCGATGACTTGGGGGCGACGAGAGAAGAAATGGTGGTAAAAACGGGGGCAGACACCGAGAAATCGAGTCTGACCCCATATATATGAATTCATCTTCTGGCTGCATACGTTCACCAAAGCGGCATAGATGCCCAACGTCGAGGGTGAGCGGATTTGCGAGCCGTCCGCGGGGAGCAAATACGCTCCACCCGCTGGTTCGGCAGTTTCATGGTTTCTTGAGAACTTCCGCCAGTTTGTCCGCAAGTTCCTCGATTGTGAACATTGCTGTGCTCAGAGCAACCCGATCGGCAAGCGTAGGGCTGTACTTCAAGACATCGTTCTTTGATACCCGGTGCCAGAGTGGGAGGACAACCTTCCGACCTTCGTTTTCCTTCGCTACAAGGCCATCCAGCTCGTATTGAGGCCAGTTCTTGGCGAAGAAGTCTGGTGACAGCACGACGATCCCAAATCTGGATCCGGCTAGACCCCTGTCAATGGAGCGCCGCAGGCTGTCACCGACCGTCAACTGGAATTCATCGTACCAAATCTGAAGTCCTCTTGTTGTCAAGGCCTCTGCCAATGGGCGAACGAGATCGGGTTTATCCTCGGATGCGTGCGAAATGAATGCGTCATGCGAGGCAATCTCCGCCGCTGCGACAGATGAGAGGGTCGTTCGAGCGATTCGCTCCTGTTGCGCGCGATTCTGTTCTTGGAGTTGTCGGATCACATCCGCAGTCTTCCTGGATTCCTCCTGTTGCTCCCGCATCAAGTCCCGCTGATGGTTCGCAATATCCCGTTGTTTTCGCGCAAGGTCGGAACTCAGTCGTGCCCGCGCACTCTGGTGCCGCGCAACCTCTCGTTGTTGGCTCTGGACTTCACGCTGGTAATGTTGTGCCGATGAGGGTGATGACGCGCGAGAGAGGCTATCGGTCGCTCGGGCGATGCGCTCGGATGCGCGGGCCTCTTGTTCTGATTCACGAGCGATCTGCTCCTGAAGCCTCGCTGCCTCATCATTCGCTCGGCGTAGTCTATCTGCGACAAAGCTCATTCTGTAATCCTCTGCCCAACGACCAGCCTCAGGGGCGCGGCGGCACGCCGCGTCCCGCTGGAGGCGCATGTTCGATCATTCTATTTTCGGTAAATATCTTTTCGGTGCCCGACTTTAAGGACGAGAACAAGCAAAATATCATTGCGGATTTCGTAGATGACACGATATACGCCGATGCGAATCCTCATGGCATTATCACCAGAAAGTTTCTTGCTATCCGATGGGTGAGGGTTCTCGGCTAATCCCTCGATTCGTTTCAGTATCCTGGCTGCGTCGTGCTTTGGAATATTTCTGAAATCTTTCCGAACGCTGGTGGCAAATTCGATCTTAAATGATGCCATCTTTTTTCAATTGCCCCAGAAACGCCTCAAACCCAACTGTTTTTTCCTGTCGCCGCTTCTTGATCTCGTGAAGATCATCAAGGTCTTCAGTTAGGCTTGCACGGAGAGCATCATTGACCAGGTCGGACATGGATTGGCGCGTCTCGGCAGCTTTAAGCCGAATTGCTTTATGGATCGTCTCATCAAGGTATAGGGTTGCTTTGCTCATAATGGATATAATGTACCGCTGTGACGGCATGACGTCAAGACGCTTCATTGATCAAACGACAAGCCTCAGGGGCTCTCCGAAGGAGAGTCCCCCTGGAGGCGCATGTTCGACATTCTTATTTCTGAAATCCAATTCTTGTCTTGCATGAGGCAGAACCAAGCCATGTGTGAGGATTGCGATCCCAACACCAACCAAGTTTGGGTCTCTTCTTTCCATCAATCCAGATTGCTGGAACCCGTTGGTCATTTCGTCGGGATGCTAAAAGAGAGAAACAGTTATTTTTTACGAGGAAGTCCGGGTGATGTGTCATGATGGCAATGCCTTCATCGATGGTTAAGGGTGAACGTTCATGCTCGTGAATCTGACGTAGGGCAGATTCTGGTGTCACATTCAATGTGTCAGCCCCTCTGTCTATATCGACAAGCAGGTAAACGTCGTCTCCGGGCAAAGATACGCTGTCAATAGTTTTGAAATCCAAGGGTGCTACCGGTGTCATGGCGATATGGCCCTGCTTACCCTTTCGATAAATCTGTGCCATCATGAAATCTGCCGCAACAAGGTCGCTTTTGATTACAAGAGTAAACGCTATGTTGCCCTTCTCATAGTCGGGAGGTGTATCGGCAAATGAGGTCGCTACAGATTGAAGCCCTTCGATCCGATCAAGAAATTTGTCAACCGAAAGACCTGCGGCGGCCGGATAGTCCTTTTCAATGAGGGTATTGACTTGACGTTGGAGTTCATCAATTGAGGTAGCTGTCATTTTCATTTCCCTTTCTGTCGAACGTCCCGGCTCTCCGGCGCAAGACCCGCCGCGGGGATCGCGTACGTGAGAAGCTGGTTGTTAGGCCATCTTCTTAATCCATGACTTCACGATCTCAGGCATTCGAGAAATTACTTCTCTGCCAACGAGCACTTCGTCCACGTAGCCCATGTGAAGCATGTCCACGATTCTGCAGAGGTACGACTTCCCGCAATCCCACCAAGTGTAGCGTGCGTCGATGATCAAATAGTGGAGGACGTTCACCTTCTCTGCCGCGAGAAGCTCCTCAATCTCCATGCCATCGAGGAGCGTCTCGTAAACGCCATCGGCGACCCGACTCCCAAAGGTGGTGGTGTAGTAGTATTCTTTGACCTCCCACACGGCGATTGGGTTGATGACAGAGGGGAATGCGCCATCCATTCGTCGGGCGAATGTGCGAAGCGGTGATCCATTGGTGGCGATTGTGGCAAGTGCGCGGGGATCGTAGTCACAGGGGTGATCGCCCGAATTGGCTTCGACGAGCATGTTGACCATGCCTGTGAGATAGGCGGGCGCCTTCTTGGTCCCCTTCTGCTTGTTCATGGGGATCGGACATGTTGGCTTCAGTTGACGCTTGAGTTTTGTGAATTCAATCTTGGCCTGTTTCGCGTCCATGAGGTTCGGTTTGACATGCCCGTGAAGCAGATCGCGCCGATGAGTGAAATAGGCAACAAGGGTTTCCCAAACAGGCCGACCGTCGGGTAGCGCAGTATTCAACGATCCTTGATCCAGTTCGAGTTGTGCGAGTGCTACCTGAACGGCTGCCTTGGTTGGTATTGTGATTTGGCCGTCTGACGCGTAGCCGCACTCTTGACCGATCAGCCGCACCAGAGCCCAGAAACTCTTGGGCAATTGGATGAATCTCTTGTCAGGTATCATGATTGGGCAGATACTCCTTCAGTAGGGCGTGTGGCGAAATGCCCAACGCGCGACATACGGTGATGGTTTCGACGAAGGAGAGGAGTCGTTCGCCGGACTCGTACTTGCTGACGAATGACTGGGGCTTTTCGAGGACTGTGGCGAGGGCTTCTTGTGTAAGTCCCTTTTGTATGCGCTTTTGACGCAGCAGTCGGCGCAATGACTCCTCGTTCTCGTCATATCGGCTGTGTTTCACGTATCCGAATATAGGATACTCTTGACGTGAATCCCAAATCGGGATATTATATAGCGAACATGAAAGTCAAAGAGGATACGCTGGACCTGTTCTACGGAACGGAGTTTCAGCACGTTGCTCCCTTTAAGACGCAGCTCTTGAAGTGGATCGGCAACAAACAGAGATTTGCCCACAATATCGCGTCATATTTTCCAACAGACATCGGCACATATTTCGAGCCATTCTTGGGAAGCGGAGCGGTGCTGGGAGCATTACAGCCGCCACGGGCGGTCGCGTCCGATGCATGTGGACCGCTCGTCGAGATTTGGCAGACTCTACAGGATGACCCCAGATTGTTGGTGAACTGGTACAAGTCTCGATATGCCGAGTATCACGAATATGGGCGACCAGAGGGATACGAACGCATTAAGGCCCGTTACAACGCGAATCCCAATGGGGCAGATTTGCTGTTCATCTGCCGCAGTTGCTATGGCGGCGTGGTGCGCTTTCGGAAGAGGGATGGGTACATTTCAACTCCATGCGGGATTCATGATCCGGTAAGCCCGGAATCGTTTGCTCAGCGAGTTCAGATATGGAACCGAAGGACCGCGGGGGCACGTTTTCTAAACGCCGACTTCGAGGAAGCGATGGCGAAAGCAAGGGCTGGTGATCTGGTCTATTGCGATCCGCCATACGTCTGTAGCCAAGCAATACTGTATCGTGGCCAGGACTTCTCCTTGGATCGTCTGATGCGTGCGATATCGGAGTGCAAGGATCGCGGCGTCCGCGTGGCGCTCAGTATCGACGGCAAGAAGAAGTCTGGGACTGTTGACTGCGAGCTAACGATTCCGGTCGGTCTTTTTGAACGCGAAGTATATGTGGATTGTGGACGCAGTATGCTTCGGCGATTTCAGCTTGAAGGCGAGACGCTAGAAAACGAAGTCGTGCACGACCGACTCCTGTTGACCTATTAATCTTTCCTCTGGGCCAACATCCGCCTCACCGGCGGCTGGGCGCGGGAGCGAACAGACGTACGGTGGAGGGCGTTGTTCGGAATTGGGTTTTGTCCATTCTCAACCAAGCCCTCGGACTGATTGTGGTTTTTTCGGGTGGATTGTCCAAGTCGAATTTCCGGGATTCCGCAGGTTGCCGGGTCATTCGGTTGTCTTTGGTTTTGTTCTCCGAACATCCGCCTCACCGGCGGCTGGGCGCGATAGCGACCAGACGTACGGTGGAGGGCGTTGTTCGGAATGGAGTTTTGCCCGTTCCCAACCAAGCCCACAGATTGATTGTGGATTTTCCGGGTGAATTGTCCAAGTCGAATTTTTCCGGATTCAGCAGATTACCGAGTCATTCGGTTATCTTTGGTTTTGTTCTCCGAACGTTACGGGTGAGCGGATTTTTTGCCCGCCCCGGGCAAAAAATACGCTCCACCCGCTGGTTGGACATTCTTCATTCTTCTGTGAAATAGTCCGAGTCGATTTTCTTCAAGTCGTAGCTGGCTATGGTTGAGACCCCGACGTTATGGTCGATCATGAGTTGGGCCAGCGTCTCGCCGTCAATCAGCACGATCTTGGTATCAACGCGCGAGACGTAGTCTATCGCATCGCTGGAGAAATTGGACGTGCTGATGAAGAGTCCCTTCTTGGCGCGTTGCCCGGTCAAAGCTCCAACAAACTTCTGAATTTCAGGCCGTCCGACTGTGTTCTCCCACCGTTTGGCTTGAATGTAGATGGTATCCAGACCGAGTTTGTCCTCTTTGATTATGCCGTCGATCCCGCCATCGCCTGATTTCCCAATCGCCTTTCCTGCATCTTGGCGCGTGCCTCCGTATCCCATCTTGACGATGACCTCGACGACGAGCCGCTCGAAGAACGAGGGTGAACAGGATTTTAGCTTTTGGAGAATCTCAGCCGCGAGGCTGTCGCGAATCTTCTCATGGGCCGATTCAAGTGCTTCTTCGGGCGTTCCCGCTTGTCCGTTCTCGGCGTCGTCTGCGGATTCTGGTCGTTCGCGGTGGGTCTTCCGAAAGGCCACATATTCGGGAAATTGGTGGAGATACTTGAGGTTGATCGAGGGTGGATTCTTGCGGACGGTCTCCAATCCTCTTTCTGTGATCTTGTAAATACCGCGCTTCGGAGTTTCGAGTAGCCCTGCCATTTTGAGGTGTGACTTAGCCCATGCAACGCGATTGCGGAATATTTCCTGTACGCCGCTTGGAAGAAGAGCCTTGCGCTCGTCATCTGTCAGTTTGAACTGATCCGCCAGTGTATCGATTGTATCACTGATGGCGTGTTCCTTTCCGTCGGCACAGAGACGCATCAGCGGTAACATCACGCTTTGGAAATCGGGTATCGCCATTTTCTTATCTCCTCATGTCCAACGTTACGCCTGACCGGACGGCGAACCCGCCTCGGGTGAGCCGTACGGTCGAGGCGATGGTTGGCCGTCTTGATTTCCGATGTGCTTTTGAATCCAAGTCCCGCGCGCTCTTCCTCCGTCGCTGATGTTGAAGCAAATATCCGCCACAGTTGAGAGGTTCTTGTAGACCAGTGTTCTGAAGGCTTCCCCTCTGGCCGGCTTTCCATCCTTCTCTGGGTGCATAACCATCGCACCGACTTGACGCTCCTCGTCGGGTCGGCCGAATTTGTCGATGACTTGGCGTTCTGTCGAAATGCCGCTGAACAGGGAGTAGATCCGCTGTTGTTCCTTGTCCGTAACATGAGCAAATAATGAGCTGCGCCTAGATTCTGGAGTAGCGCCTCCGCAGAATGGGCAGTAGTAGATTTGATATTTCCCGCCCGACTTGCTGGCGATGAAGTACTCATTGAGCGCGGGGTCAAATCTGACGGGGTGATCAGGTTCATTTGACCATCGATCCAGTATTCCGCAGTCGCACTTGTCTTTGCGCGGTGGTTTCATGTCATTTTCGGCGAACGTGGTTTAGGGGCACATCCGATTGAGCGGGGGAGTGGTTGCGTGCTCTTTGCTCTGATCGTGTGTCTCTAGCCGTTTATTGTTGGATTATTTTGGAGAGTCGGGGCGGTGTAAAGATTTTTCGGCGCGTTCATTGCGCTTGCGGGATGGGATGCGAATCGGGAATTGGCCATGTTGCCTTTTGCTCGAATTTTATGCTTTTTCGCGGCGCGGGCCCGGGATGCGAGCTGTGGGCAGGTTGTCTGCTGTGCTTTGTGTTGCTTTGACATGGCCTGGGGGTGTTGGTATGGTCGCGGGAATTGTTTCGGGGCAAGGCTATGTCATTACAAAGTCCAGTCTTGGTGCTGAATCGTTTGTGGCAGGCGGTGAACGTCTGTTCCGTCGAGCGCGCGCTTACTCTGCTTTTTACTGGTCATGCGCAGGTGGTGTATGAGGGATCGAACGGCTTCCATACGTATTCGTTTCCTGAGTGGTGCGATGTCTCGCCCGTGGCGACGGATGATGTGGTGCAGACGATTTCGTTTCGGATCCCGATTCCGCGCGTGATTCTTCTCCTCTTCTTTGACCGCCTCCCGGCCAAGGACGTGAAGTTCACGCGGCAAAATGTGTTCGAGCGCGACAAAAATATCTGCCAGTACTGCGGCCACAAATTCGACCGCAAGGATCTGAATATTGACCACGTTGTTCCCCGCCAGCATGGCGGGCTGACGACGTGGACGAATGTGGTGTGCAGTTGCATCGAATGCAATCGCCGCAAAGCGAACCGCACCCCCGAGCAGGCGCGGATGTACCTCATCCGAAAGCCAAAGAAACCGCGGTGGCGTCCGTTTATGGAGATTCAGTTCACCAAGACCACGCATCACTCGTGGCGTCATTTTTGGACTTCGCCTACTGGAACGTTGAATTGGGCGAAGATACCTAGCCCGGACGTCGGGCCGGTTTTGCCGAAATGCGGGATGACGCGCTTCGCTTGACAGGGCGAGGGCGTATGCCTAGCATCGGCGCTCATTTATCAACCGCCGTCGAATAGACGGCAACCAGTCAGGAGTTCTGCCCATGGCTAAGAAAAAGAAGGCCCCGAAAAGCAAAAAATACGTTTATTTCTATGGCTTCGGAAAGAAGCATACTGAAGGCGACGCCTCGTTAAAACCGATCCTCGGTGGGAAAGGCGCGAACCTCGCCGATATGGCGCTCGCCGAGCTCCCTGTCCCCCCCGGCTTTACCGTCACAACGGAGGCCTGCGCCTATTACAGCAAGAACAACAACAAGTACCCACCGGGAATGTGGGATCAGGTTCTTGCGCAGCTTGCGAAACTTGAAAAGCTGATGGGCAAGAAGCTGGGCGACGCGAAGGACCCGCTTCTGGTGTCCGTCCGCTCCGGCGCGGCGATTTCAATGCCGGGCATGATGGACACGGTGTTGAACCTCGGCATGAACGACCGCTCTGTGCAGGGGTTCATCGAGAAGACCAACAACCCGCGCGCAGGTTGGGACTGCTACCGCCGCTTCCTCGATATGTTCGGCGACGTAGTGATGGGCCCGACGACGGGACTGACACACCACGACTTCGAAGTGGAGATGTCGAAGCTCAAGGAAAAATATGGCGCGAAAGAGGACACCGACCTCACGGCGGATCAGCTCAAGGAGCTGTGCGAAATCTATAAGCGCGTGTACTACGAGAAGGTCGGCAAGGCATTTCCTCAAGACCCGCTCAAGCAGTTGGAGCTTTCGATCAACGCGGTGTTCGGCTCCTGGAATTCGGAGCGCGCGGAAAAATATCGCGCGATCAATAAGGTGTCCGGACTCCTCGGCACTGCGGTTAATATTTGTACGATGGTGTATGGCAACATGGGCAAGACCTCCGGCACCGGCGTCGCTTTCACGCGCGACGGCGCAACGGGAGTGGACGAGCCGATGGGTGAATACCTCATTGACGCGCAGGGCGAGGACGTGGTTGCGGGCATCCGTACGCCGAAGCACCTCGACGAGATGGCCTCCGAACCTGATGCCTCATGGAAAAAGGCGGACAAAGAACTCCGCGCGATCATGCACAGGCTGGAACGCCGCTACAAATATCCGCAGGACGTTGAGTTCACGGTGCAGGAAGGCAAGCTGTGGATGCTCCAGACGCGCAACGCCAAGCGAACCGGCCTCGCCGGAATCCGCTGGGCCGTTGAAATGGCGACCGGCAAGGATTTTGAGACCGGCAAGAAGCAGGACAAAATTCTGACCGCTGCCGAGGCGATCAATACCGTCACCGGCGGCGACCTCGAACAATTGTTGTTCCCGATCTTCAATCCGAAGCAGGAAGTCACGGCCCACAGATTGACGGCAGCTCTGCCGGCTGGCCCCGGCGCCGCGGTTGGCAAGATCGTATTCCAAGCCAGCGAAGCGGAAGCCGCAGTGAAGGCGGATCCGAAAGCGAAGGTCATTCTTGTTCGCCACGAAACCTCTCCCGAGGACGTGGGCGGAATGTGGGCGGCGCAGGGCATTCTCACCTCTACGGGCGGCATGACCTCCCACGCGGCGGTCGTCGCGCGAGGCTGGGGCAAATGCTGCGTTGCCGGCGCCAGCGCACTCAGTATTGACTACGTGAAGCGCACGGTCACCTGCGGCACCGAAGTGTTGTCCGAAGGCGATTGGATCAGTCTGAACGGTTCAAATGGAGCGGTCTATAAGGGCGAGCTTCCGACCGAGGCCAGTCCGGTCGTCGCCGCAATTGTGGACGGCAACAAAACCGCGCAGAAGCACCCGATCTTCCGGATGTATAAGCAGATTTCGGACTGGGCCGACCAGTTCCGCAAGATCAAGGTTCGCACAAATGCGGATACGCCGAAGGATTCTGAAGTGGCCATTCGCTTTGGCGCGGAAGGCATCGGACTCTGCCGCACGGAACACATGTTCTTCGAGGGCGAGCGTATTTGGGCCGTGCGCGAGTTCATTCTTGCGGATAACAAGGAAGGCCGTGAGAAGGCGCTTGCCAAGTTGCTGCCCTATCAGCGCAGCGACTTCGAGGGCATTTTCAAGGCGATGAGCGGCCACCCGGTCACCGTCCGCTTGCTCGATCCGCCACTACATGAATTCCTTCCGCAGGATGCGAAAGGCCAGGAAGAAATGGCCAAGCGCCTGAAGGTTTCCGTGGAGCAGATCGGCCAGCGCGTGAAACAGCTACACGAGTTGAATCCGATGCTGGGTCACCGTGGCTGCCGCCTCTCGATCACCTTCCCTGAACTGATCGCCATGCAGACCACCGCGATTATCGAGGCTGCAATCAATGTCACGAAGCGCAAGATCAAGGTGCTGCCCGAAATCATGGGTCCCGCTCGTCAGCACCAAGGCGGAGTTTGATTACTGCGAGAAAATTATTCGCGCCACCGCAGACAAATTGATCAAGGGCCGCAAGGCCAAGATCAACTATATGGTCGGTACGATGATCGAAGTTCCGCGCGCTACGGTGACTGCGGATCAGATCGCCGAGAGCGCTGAGTTCTTCAGCTTCGGCACAAACGACCTCACCCAGATGACCTTCGGCTTCAGCCGCGACGACATTGGCTCTTTCCTGCCGGATTACCTTGAGCAGAAAATTCTGCCCGTGGACCCGTTCCAGAGCATTGACGTCGGCGGCGTCGGCGCGCTGGTTGAGATTGCGGTGCGCAAAGGCCGTGAGACCCGTCCGGGCATCAAGCTCGGTATCTGCGGCGAACACGGCGGCGATCCGAACAGCGTCAAGTTCTGCTGCAAAGTCGGCTTGAACTACGTGAGCTGCTCGCCATTCCGCGTGCCAATCGCGCGTCTGGCTGCGGCTCAGGCTGCAACTGCCAAGAAATAACCTGCGGGAAAATCCACAAACGAAGGGCCGGAGCAAATCGCTCCGGCCCTTTTGTTTTAATCGCGAAGTGGGGGCGGATAATTTTTCTCTCACGCGGCAAGGACAGGTCCGTTTGTATTGGAAATTGGCTGCATCATGAGTACGGCGGATGCATGCTGGTGCGATAAGACGGAAAAAAGCGCCATTTCCCTTTTCCAGCCTAGCTCGTGGCTACATAAAAAGCTGGTGTCGCACAGATTGTGACCCGAGGCATTTCTTCTCATTTGTTTCTTTTGTGTTCCACTTCTTGATTTCGCGCGTTGCCCATTTCACGGGCTTGCTAAATGTTGGCGCTTTCGCAAAGGTCGGAGCCCCTAAACGATTTCGATGAATTTTTTACTATCTTTTGCACGTGAGCAGCCAGTTCAGGAACCGGTCGCACTGTTCGCGATCTTGATGCTGATCATCTTGGTCGTTCCTCTTATCTGTCAGTTGATCAGAATCCCCCGGATCGTCGGACTGATCGTCGCAGGAATTGTGCTTGGCCCCCATGCGCTGGCCATTTTACCCGAGGGCGGGGCAGTGGCGCTGCTTGGCAAGGTCGGACTGATCTACATCATGTTTCAGGCTGGCCTCGAAATTGATATGAACGAGTTCGAGGAGCGGCGCAATCAATCGCTGATCTTCGGTTTTCTTTCTTACGCGTTTCCGATGGTTCTCGGCTCGGTTGTCATTTACGTTTTTCTTCACAATCACCTCAACCATGCCCACCTCTGGCCCACGATTCTCCTGCTGGCCAGCGTCTTTGCGTCGCATACGTTGTTAAGTCAGCCAATTGTCAAGCGACTCGACATTATGAAAGACCCCGCTGTCACTACGGCGATTGGCGGAACGATTGTCACGGACACGTTGACGCTGATGACCCTTGCGATCATTGCCGCCATTGTTAAAGGCGATGCCAATGCCACATTTTGGACGGCGCTTTTTCTCGGAATCTCGGTTTATACACTTGCCCTCTTTTTGGTCGTTCCGCGCGTAAGCCGCTGGACGTTCAGTAAGTTAAAAGAAGGGAGTATTGAGCGTTTTGTTTACGTTCTTGCGATTGTATTCCTCTGCGCAATGCTCGCGGAGGTCGCCAAGATGGAGGCAATTATCGGCGCCTTTTTTGCCGGTCTGGCGCTGAATCGCCTCGTCCCGATGCGCTCGCCATTGGCTGTACGAATCCAGTTTGTTGGGGAGTCACTCTTTATTCCGATGTTTATGATCAGTGTGGGGATGATCGTTGATATCAACTCCCTCCTCGATCCCAAGATGTGGGGTGTTGCGGGCGTAATTCTTCTCGCCGTCTTTGTGACAAAAATCATCGCCGTTTTCGGCAGCGCACGACTCTTTCGCTTCAGCTTTGATCAGGCGATGCTCGTTTTCGGTCTCTGCGTTTCTCAGGCGGCTGCCACTTTGGCGGCCACCTTCATCGGCTACGAAATCGGACTTTTCAATAATACGATTCTCGACAGCATTATTATTTTGATCCTAGTCACATGCCTTTTGTCTCCGTGGATTACAGAACGCTGGGGGCGGGCCGTTGCGCTTCAGGCGGAGGCGCGTGCGGGTGATCCTGCGAACGCACCGCAGCGCCTCTTAGTTCCGCTCGCGAACCCTTCGACGATCGGGCCGCTGATGGCGATGGCGACTTTGTTGCACGACCCGAAGTCGGAAGAACCACTGTTCCCGCTGACGGTTGTCCGCAAGAACGATACGACCGAGGTGCAGGTCGCCCAAGCTGAAAAGAAGTTGGAAGAAGCGGTGCATTTGGCCGTCGAAGCTAACCTCGACGCGGTGCCCGTGACGCGGATAGATATTAATATAGCAGACGGCATCCTGCGCGCACTCGATGAATTGCGGATTCGTACGGTCTTGATCGGATGGAACGGACACGTCACCGCCGATCATTTTATTTTTGGCAGTGTATTGGACCGCCTTCTCGATGGCTCCGAGCAGACCATTTATGTCTATCGCAACGCCTGCCCAATTAGCGAGTATCGGCGCGTGGTACTAATCATCCCGCCTTTCTTCAATCGCCTGCCCGACTTTCACGGTGTTATTTCTGACATGTGCATCCTGGCGGACCAACTCGGCGCACCTCTTCACGTCATCACGCCGAGCCACAGCCGTTTTGCGAGTGAAGCGACGCTTAATGAAATCAAACCTTCCGCATCGATTACGTGGGGCGAACTCGAAACGTGGGATAGCGTTCTGCTGAATCTGCACGAGACCGTGAAGCCCACGAATGATTTTGTTGTTCTCCTCGCTTCGCGTAGACGAACCATCGCATGGACGCGCGAGAATGATCGCCTGCCACGTCTATTTGCGATGTATTTTTCCAAGAACAGTTTTATGATTGCCTACCTGCGCAATCAACGCTCGCCAGCGACGGCATTGCCGGACTTCGATGTGAATAGTCGGCTCGCAGCATCTATCAATACCTTTGGTCCGCCCATCGGCCTGAACGCAACGGAATCGGATGAGGCTATCCGTGAATTTACGTCAACGCTTCCAGGGAATCTGGCTTCTGATAATCTTGCCGAAAAGCTGATTGCGGCCACACACGCCCACTCCATACGCGTAATTGGGCGCACGGCGCTGATTGATTTGCACCGCACCGATTTTCGTCGCTCTTTTGTTGCGGTCGCCAATGCACAGCAAGACGCGATAAATTTTAGCGATCTGAAAAAGCCGATTCATCAGCTCTGGTTTCTGGTGACCGGAAATGAGAACACGACGTCGGAACATGAGGCCCTCCTCAGCGTCATGAATCGCCGACTCCAGCTCCACAACCACGACCTTCACGCCATCAACACGCTTACAGATGTAAGGCGGGTGCTAAAAGTCTAGCTCGTTGTGTGCTGCTGCTCGGTTGTTTCGGTTGCAACTATTCCTCCCGCCGTTTAACCTCGACGCCGATGAAGAATCTTTTGGTTACCGGCGGATGCGGATTTATCGGGAGCAATTTTATTCGCTTCCTATTTGAAGAATCAGACTTCAAAGGGCGCGTGATTAATGTGGATAAGCTCACCTACGCGGGGAATCCAGAAAGTTTGGCAGACGTGGCGGAGAGGGCGGGGGCGCGTTATGCGTTCGTGCATGGCGATATTTGTGACTCCGTCGCGATGGCGAGGGTGTTCGATGAGTATGGGGTGGATGCGATTTGCCATTTCGCGGCGGAATCGCATGTGGATCGCTCAATCGTAAAGCCGGATGATTTTATCGAAACGAATATCCACGGCACCTATGTCCTGCTCCAACTTGCGCGGGAGCGAATGGACAGGATCAAGCTGTTTCATCACGTTAGTACCGACGAAGTTTTTGGCAGCCTTGGCGAAACAGGATTCTTCACCGAAGAAACCGCGTACCAACCGAACAGCCCGTACTCCGCGTCGAAAGCCGCGTCCGATCATCTCGTCCGCGCCTATCACCACACCTACGGCCTGCCCGTCACCATTTCCAACTGCTCGAACAATTACGGCCCGTATCAGTTCCCGGAAAAACTTATTCCGCTGATTATTTTGAATGCCATCGAGGGCAAGCCGCTCCCCGTGTATGGCGACGGGTTGAACGTGCGCGACTGGCTTTTTGTGCGCGACCACAACACCGCAGTGTGGGAAATCATGCAGCGCGGCCGCCGCGGCCAGACCTACAACATCGGCGGGCGCAACGAAATGAAGAACATCGAGGTCGTCGGAATGATCTGCGACCTCGTTGAAGAACTCGCCCCGCCGCTGCCGGGCGGGAAGAAGCGCCGGGAGCTGATCACCTTTGTGAAAGACCGCCCCGGCCACGACCGCCGGTACGCGATAGACTGCGCGAAGCTGGAAAAAGAGCTCGGCTGGAAACCGGCGGAATCCTTCGCCACCGGCCTGCGTAAAACCGTCCAATGGCACCTCGAAAACGCCACGTGGATTTCCCGCGTGCGCAGCGGCGAATATCAGCGTTGGATTGAAGCGCATTACGGAAAATAATTCGAGGCCCGGCCGTGAGTTGTTGCTGTCGCAGTTTTCGATTTCTGCTATGGTGAAGAGATGAAGGGCATTGTTTTAGCGGGGGGATCGGGGACGCGGCTCTATCCGGTGACGCGGGTGGTCAGCAAACAACTGCTGCCGGTGTACGACAAGCCGATGATCTATTATCCGCTGTCGGTGCTGATGCTGGCGGGAATCCGCGACATTTTGCTCATCTCCACGCCGTCCGATTTGCCGCGCTTCCGCGAGCTGTTCGGCGACGGTTCGCAGTATGGGTTGAACCTGAATTATGCGGAGCAGCCCCGCCCGGAGGGGCTGGCGCAGGCGTTTATTATCGGACGCGATTTTATCGGCGATGATTCGGTCTGCCTGATCCTGGGCGACAACATCTTTTTTGGACACGATCTTCCGCGCGTGTTGCGCGAGGCGGGCAAAACCAACTCCGGCGGTCTGATTTTCGGCTACCGCGTGAACGATCCGGAGCGATACGGCGTGGTTTCGTTCGATTCGTCGGGGCGCGCGTTGCATATCGAGGAAAAACCGCAGAAGCCAACCTCGCGCTACGCCGTGCCGGGTCTTTATTTCTACGACAACTCCGTGGTTGAGGTTGCCGCGGCGTTGAAACCCTCGCCGCGCGGAGAGCTGGAAATCACGGATGTGAATATGGAGTTTTTGCGACGCGGCGCGTTGCGGGTCGAGCCGTTGAGCCGCGGGATTGCGTGGTTGGACACGGGCACGCATGAGTCGCTGTTGCAGGCGGGAAACTTTGTGCAGACCATCGAAGAGCGTCAGGGCTTGAAAATGGCGTGTATTGAGGAAATTGCGTATTCGGCGGGCTGGATCTCCGCCGACCAGGTGCGCGCGCTCGCTGAACCATTGGCGAAGAATGAATATGGCCAGTATTTGCTGCGGATGTTGGAGGAAGAAGGACGAAGCGATGCTTGATTTGTCTGTTAACACTTCCAATCCTTGGAAGTCTGTTTGGACTGAACTTCCAACCCTTGGAAGTTTTGGGCGCACGGCGGAGTCCCTGTCATGAACTTCACTGCGCTTGAAGTTCCGGATGTGATTTTGGTGTCGCCGGATGTGTTCGGGGACGCGCGGGGTTATTTCACGGAGACGTTTCACGCGGAAAAATACGCGGAAGGCGGGGTGGCGGCCCGCTTTGTGCAGGATAATTTTTCGTATTCGCGCCGCGGGATTTTGCGCGGACTGCATTATCAGCTTCGCGCGCCGCAGGCGAAGCTGGTGTATGTGGTGAGCGGCGAGGTATTCGATGTGGCGGTGGATGTTCGACACGGCTCACCGACGTTTGGGAAGTGGTGCGGCCGGGTGTTGTCGGCGGAAAATCACTATCAGTTGTTCATCCCCGAAGGGTTTGCGCACGGCTTTTGCGTGCTCAGTGAGACGGCGCGTTTTCTTTACAAGTGCAGCGCGTTCTATGACCGGAACGATGATCGCGGGATTGCGTGGGATGATCCGGATATCGGAATTGAGTGGCCGATCGCAGAGCCGGAGCTTTCGCAGAAAGACCAGAATCAGCCGTTTCTGCGCGATTTGCCGGTTTCGATGCTGCCAGAATTTAGCCAACCCGCCGGGCGGCCCGGCACGGCGGGATGAAGTATCTTGATATCAAGATACTTTTCTCCGGGCGATTCCAGTTTTGTTTTTGGGGCGATTTGGGGTAGTTTCGACACGCGATGATGTTGCGCGCGCGTTTACAATTGGCGGCAGTGGCGCTGTTGATGTTTGTTGTCGGCGGCTGCTATCTGCGCGATGCGTTCACCCCTTCCGCCCGTCCGCCGGGCGATATACCGCCGCGCGAGTACGTGGTGGAGGTCACGGGGTATTGTCCGTGCCGGGAGTGTTGCGGGTGGAAGCGGAACTGGCTGGGGCGTCCGGTGTTTGCATCCGGCCCATTAAAGGGGAAGCGCAAAATTGTGGGGCAGACGGCGAGCGGGACGATGGCGAAGCCGGGCACGATTGCGGCAGACACGTCAATTTTCCCGTTCGGGACAGTTATCTTTGTGCCGGGTTATGGGTATGGTCGCGTAGAAGATCGGGGCGGCGATATTACGGGGTATCGGCTGGATTTGTTCTTCCGGTCGCATTCATCCGCGCTGAAGTATGGTCGTCAGAAGCAGCGGGTGAAGGTCTGGTTTCCGCCGGGAAAAGGCCCGCCCCCAAAATAAGCTATAAAAAAGCTGGTAGTTTTAAACTTAACCGAATAGACTGGGCGGTAGAACGGTTGACTTTATGGTAAATACGAAAGTTTTCGGGTCGGTCGCTGTTTTCCTCGCCTTGGTTCTGGCTGGCGAGAGCGTCGCGCAATCCTCCCGTCCGGGGGTTGGGTCTTTTCCTTATGCGGATCAGAACGGGACTGGTGTGACGTTCCGGGTTTGGGCGCCAAACGCATCGAGCGTGGGGGTGAAGGGGCAGTTCAATGGCTGGGGCACGACGGCGCTCACCAAGGAGGGGGCCACGGGTTATTGGTCGGGCGATATCGCCAGTGCGCGCGCGGGCCAGGAATATCTCTACCGAATTAATAACTCATTCGATAAGCGCGATCCCCGCGCGCGGCGCGTGACGAACTCGAACGGCAATTCCATCATCTACGATCCCAAGGCGTTTAACTGGGGCGGTGTCAACCCGGTGATGCCGTGGTTCAATGATCTGGTGATCTACGAAATGCACGTCGGCACGTACAACGCGGAGGCGTGGGTGCCGAACACGTTCGATCAGGCGATCAGCAAGCTGGATCACCTCGTGAATCTCGGCGTGAGCGCGGTGGAGGTGATGCCGATTGCAGAGTTCGCGGGCGACAAGAGTTGGGGCTACAACCCGGCGGATCTGTATGCGGTCGAAAGCGCGTTGGGCGGGCCGGACGCATTCAAGCGCTTTGTGAAGGCGTGTCACGAACGCGGTATTGCGGTGTTGGTGGACGTGGTGCACAACCACTACGGGCCGAGCGATCTCTCGCTGTGGCAATTTGATGGGTGGGGCAGCGCGGGCGGCATCTATTTTTACAACGATAGCCGCGGCTCGACGATGTGGGGCGATACGCGCCCGGATTTTGGACGGACCGAAGTGCGCGAGTTTATTTCGGATAATATCCGCATGTTCCTCGAAGAGTATAGGGTGGATGGGTTCCGCTGGGATTCGGTCTGGAGTATTTTGTACGCGAACAACGGCAGCACGCGTTTGCCCGAGGGTGAGCAAATGTTGCGCGATATCAACTGGATGGTGAAGACGGGTTTCGCCGGTCGCATCAGCATCGCAGAAGACAATGCCTACGACTTTAACGTGAATTTTGACAGCCAGTGGGATGTCGGCTTCGGCGAGCACATCAAATGGCAGGTGACGCGCGGGAGTGACAGCGAACGCAATATGCAATGGCTGGGCGATCAGATCGGCAACTGGAACAGTTTGAACCGCGTGCTCTACAGCGAGTCCCACGATTCGGTCGGCGGGATGAACGGGAAGCAGCGGCTTCCGCGCGATATTGATGGCAGCAATCCGCAGAGTATTTATGCGCGGAAGCGCCAGTTGCTGGCGGCCGGAGTGGTGATGACCTCGCCCGGCATCCCGATGATTTTCCAGGGGCAGGAGATGAACGAGGATTATGCGTTCGCCGCCGAGACGGCCATACATTGGGGGCTGACGAACTCGAACAAGGGAATTGTTCGATCCTATTCGGATCTCATCCACCTTCGCCGCAACGTGTGGGGCGGCACACAGGGGTTGAAGGGAACGGGCGTGAACGTCCACCACAAAGACGATTCTGCGAAAGTCATCAGCTATATTCGATGGGACGCGGGCGGTGGTGTGGACGACGTGGTCGTGGTTGCGAATTTTTCTGGCCAGACGCGCAACAACTATCAAGTTCAATTCCCGTCTCCGGGCGTGTGGCATCAGTTTTACAATGGCGACGCGACAAACTACGCGAGTGATTTCGGCAACGTCGGCGTGGTTCAGACGGTGACTGCGTCGGGAAATCCCCCGAAGGCGACACTGAATTTGGGCATGTACAGCATGCAGATTTACGCGAAGGACTCGCCGTTGAGCGCGGGGCAGGTGACGCTTGATCCCGCAGAGCCGGATGGCTGTGTGGACGTGGCCATCACCTATGCGGCAGGGGCTGGCCCGCTGGCGAGCGCGACGCAAGTTGTGGCCGCTGTTGGTCTAAACAACTGGCAGAGTTCAACAGACTTTTCCATGACGAAGACGGGCGAGCAGTGGGTGATTTCCTATTCGATTCCGCTCGGAACGCACACGCTGGATATCGCGTTCCACAATGGCGCCACGAATCGCGTGTGGGATAACAACAAGGGATTGGACTGGCATTATCCGGTCGAAAACTGCGCGGATATTCCGGCCGTTGTTACGGCGAGCCCGGAAGACCCGATCGGCTGTGTCCCCGTCACCATCACCTATGAAGAGTGGGCGGGCCCGCTGCAGGACTCTTCGAATCTCGTGCTGTTTGTCGGACGCAACGGCTGGCAGGACGTTCAAAGTATTCCGATGAATGAGTCTCCTCCCGGCGTGTGGTCGTATGAGCTACAGATGCTGGAGGACACATGGCAGTTAGATTTTGTGTTCAACAACGGGGGTTCAGATACCAATCTGGTCTGGGACAACAACAACGGCCAGGACTGGCATGTGTATGTGTTGGACTGTGTTGATTCGTTTGTTCCGTTTGTCACGATTACGAATCCGCCTTCCGACATTACGGTTTCAGATGATGTCGCAAACTATAACGTGAGCGGCGTGTTGGGCGGCGGTGTGTCGGGCCGCTTGATGTGGACAAACGCCGCGACGGGTGAGGGCGGATTGGTGACTCCGCTTTCAACGAACTGGGCGCTTCCAACAATCTCCCTCGCCGAGGGGATAAATCTGATCCGCGTTTCGGGTACGAACGACACGGCGAACCCGAATGCCGCATCGCGCGACGCCGCAACGAACAGCGTCTATACCGCCGGTCCGTCCTGGGAGGCGGAGCAGAATGGCGGCGTGGGGGTGGGGCGGTGGCTGGCAGATGGAAAAGAATGGAAGCGCCGGGTTCTTCCTCGCCACGAGTAATAGCGGGGTGTCGAACCTGCGAATCAGCAGGCAGGCGTGGGGATTGTGGGCAAATAACGGCGGATTCGCCGGGGCGGCGCGCCCGTTGGCAGGGCCGCTGAATGTCGGCGACGTGTTGCAGGTGAAACTCCAGAACAACAACATTGGTGGCGGCGGCTCCACCGGCATCGCGCTTCAAAATCGCTACGGGCAGAGTCTGTTTGAGTTCTATTTTGCAGGTGGCGGCACAAACTATCTAATCAATGACACGGCCGACAGCCGCCCGACGGGCAAGAGCTGGACACGCAGTGGATTTACCGTTGAGTTTGAGCTGACAAGTCCAACAGAATATACGCTTCGCGTCTCTCCCAGTCTCGTCGTCACGGGCGAGCTCGCATCGGCCTCCGAGGTCGTCATTAACCGCGTCCGTTTCTGGAGCTACAACGCCGGCGCTGGTGAGGACGGTAACTTTTATGTTGCCGACTTGCGGATTGATGGGCCCGCGCAGTTGGAATCGCACGTCTATCAATCGGAGGTGGCGATTACGCGGCGCGCCGGCCCTTTTAGCGACTCGGACGGCGACGGTTTTTTGAACTGGGAGGAGGAGTTCGCTGGGACTGATCCCCACGATGCCAGCTCGCACCTCCCTTACATCGGCGTGATTCAACCCGGCGCGGCGGGATGGTTTGAAATTCCGCGTTCTTCGGAAGGCAAGTGGTACGATTTGTTTGTGAACACAAATCTGGTTGATGGCGTTTGGACGCGGTTCGGTGTGCCGCGTCAGGGCACCGGCGGGAGCATTTGGCTTGATTACACGAATGACGCTGAGATCGTGTTCTACCGCACCGGCGTTTTTGAGCCGAATCCGTGACGCCCCCTTGAAAAAGATTTCCAGATACGCCTGTCCGAATTGCGGTTCGCCTTTTAATATGAAAGAACGCGCGGCGTTCAGAAGGTCGCCGTTCAGTGTCGCCCGTCGTGTCGTCATCTGTCCGCAATGCAATGCGGAACTGGAAATGAGCAAGTGGCCGTGGCTGTTGCGCGAATTTGCGACGTATCTGCTGACGCTCCACTTTTTTGGATTTGTGTTTTTCGGGCGACGATTCAGCGCACTGTGGAGCCATCCGGTATATATGGCGTTCATCGGCATCGCGTTGGCGCTTCTGTTCGCAAGTTTTTTCACCATGCGCATCGTCCGCGCATCGCCGAACGAATAGCGTTCGGATCGCGGCTTGAAAAGCCGGAGAGGCGCGGAATCAATACGCGTTTTCTTCGCGAAAAGGGTGCGCAGCAAAATTTTGAAGTCGAGCGCAAGGGACCAGTGCTCCAAATACCAGAGGTCCAACTCGATGCGCTTTGTAAGATCGGTCTGTCCGCGATAGCCGTTGATTTGTGCCCAGCCGGTGAGTCCGGGCTTGTGGACGTGTCGCCACATATAGCGGCTGATGTCGTCCTTGAATTGTTCGACAAAAAATGGGCGTTCGGGGCGCGGTCCGACCAGGCTCATCTCTCCCCTTAGTACGTTCCAAAACTGCGGTAGTTCGTCCAAGTTGTGTTCACGCAAGAAGGTGCCTACCTTTGTTCGACGCGCGTCTTCGGGAGAGGTCCATACGGGGCCAGTGTCCGCCTCTGCGTCCGCTTTCATTGTGCGCAGTTTGTAGAGTTGAAAAACTTTTCCTTTAACGCCGCATCGTTCTTGTTTGTAAAACACGGGACCGGGCGAACTGCGCTTAATCGCGATACTGGCGATGACGATGATTGGAATGGAGATCGTCAGTCCGACGAGCGCTCCGGCGATGTCTTCGCTGCGTTTGAGGAGTCTGTTCCAAAAATAATCGAGCGGCCATTTGCCCGTGCCGAGCAATGGGATTTGGTCAATGTTCTGCACATCTACTTTTGTTGTGAGCAGGCGGAAGAGATCGGGCACCATCAGGAAGTCGGCGAGGTTGCGTTCGCACTCCAGCATAATGTCCAGAAGGATGTTCTGGGACAGCACGGATGAGCGAGTGAGAACGACGGCATCAATGGAATTGTTCTTCAGTAGATCGGACAGTTTTTCGAGCGAGTGCTGAACAAGCTCCTCGGGCAGCGTCGGATCGGGCGTTTCGCCGGGGAGGGCGAGACAGGCGATGACGCGGCAGCGTCGGCGCGGTTCGCCTTCCAATTTGTCGCGCAGTTGCACCGCGATCGGGCCGACGCCCAGCAGAACCACCGGCCGCTTTGCCGCCTGATATTTCGCCCAATGCCGCTCCAACGCAAAGAGGATGTTGCGCTCAATGACAACAAAAAGCGTGATGACGCCCATCGCGATGCCGGTGGCCAGGCGCGAAAAAAGGCGGCTCTGTTTGAATGGCAAACGCGAGCGCCATCGCCAGCAGCGCGGCGAGGCCGCAAGCGCGAATGATGCGCGGAATTTTGTCCACAAAGTGGCCGTATTGCGGACGTTCGTAGAGGTGAAGCGAGCGGAAGATGAAGAGGAATAGGATTGTTAAAATGGCCCCAGCGTAGATGTACATTCCGCGCGGCGGGATCCCGCGCGGAATTTCGAGCCAGCCGGAATCGAATCGAATCCAAACCGCGAGCTGAAAGCCAAAGAAGATGACCAGCGCGTCGGCGACGACGGCTGCCAGACTGGTCTTGGCATCGAAACTATCACGAGTCCGCATAAACCCATTACATTAGCTTGTTCGCGTCGGAACGTGAAGCACGGTTGCGCGGTAATTGTTTAGCGGGGTGTAGGACAGATATTTTTTTGGAGATCGAATTTCGGGCGAGCGCCCGCGAGGGCGTTGTTCGGGGCGAGAAAACGGAAGAGGAATCACGAATGAATGCGAATGGACACGAATTTTTTCAAAAACCCGAGTTCCGAAGGCAGAGCCCGACCGTCTTCCTTCGCAAAGACGCTCCGGCGGACAAGCCGGGCGGGTCGGAACGTTCACGACAAATCCCACAAGTACCGGAATTGAGTTATTTCCCTTCGGTTGTGAACTCTACACCCCCTGCGGCGCGCCTGACAGTCGCGCCCTACCAGCTAAGATATGTTCGGAAAGCGAACAGAAATTTGGGAAAACCCTTCTCCATCAACCCATCAACCCATCAACCGCGTTATGTGCGTCTCGTTTGTGTCTTCAGATGGGGCCGATCCCCGCTGCATCAAAGAAGATGTCCCACACCCTGTTCAGCGCGTGGACCATGAACGGAATGGATGCTGGACGAGGTAGGCGTTGAAATAGCGCGGGTCGCCGGTTACTTCATCACCAATCCACGCGGGCAACTCAACGTTGGCATCCTTTGTTGGAATCTCAAGCTCGGCGAGAATTAGCCCTTCGTTTTCGTCGTGAAACACGTCCACTTCGAAGACCAGTGTGCCGTGCGGGATGAAGTGGCGCGTTTTGTTGATCTGGCCGGGCAGGCAGAGGTGATCGAGCATTTCCTGTGCGTCGGAAGGGGGAATGGCGTATTCCAATTCTGTGCGCGCTGGGCCGTCGCTATCGCCCTTGATGGTCAGCCACGCCTCGTTGCCCGCGAGGCGGACGCGGACGATCCGCGCGGGGGCGAGAGAGGTAGCCTTGGCGAAAAATCTTTGTCGCTGTGGCGGCGGCGCGCCAGTCATCGCTGCGGGTGAGGAACTTGCGCTCAATTTCCTGGTTCATTTGTTTTGCATGTTCGGGCTTGGCGGATGCTGTGACTTCGCTATCCTGCACTCCGTAATGAAAAAACGCACGGCTAGAATTGCGCGGAAGACGAAAGAAACGGACATCGTCATTGATCTTAATATTGATGGAACCGGTGTCTATAAAAACAAGACCGGCATCGCATTCCTCGATCACATGCTCGATCTGCTCGCGAAACACGCGCTGCTCGATCTGAATGTGCGGGCGAAAGGCGATCTCGAGGTGGACTACCATCACACCGTAGAGGATGTCGGCCTCGCGCTGGGCGAGGCGTTGAATCAGGCGCTCGGCGACCGCAAGGGAATCAACCGTTACGGCTGGAGCCTGGTCCCGATGGACGAGGCGTTGTGTCAAGTGGCGATGGACCTTGGTGGGCGGCCATATCTCGTCTATTCGCTTGCGACCCGGAAACGCAAAATTCGCGATTTCGACGTGGACATAATGGAGGAGTTCTTCCGAGGCTTTGTCACACAGGGCCGGATGAACCTGCACATTGCCCAACAGTACGGACAAGAACCCCACCATGCGCTGGAGAGCGTTTTCAAGGGCGTTGCAAAGGCATTGCTCGCCGCCGCGACGTTGAATCCGCGCGTGAAAGGCGTTCCGTCGAGCAAGGGGAGGCTGTAGGCGTTCAGTGCGCCGCCGTGCGCGGCGCGTTGAGCCTGAAATTTCCAAGCGTTGGAAGTCCTCTGACGAGACATTTCCAAGCGTTGGAAGTTTTCTACGCATTCTGCGTTGTCGCGGTTGAAAAACATGATTGGCATTTTGGATTACGAAGCGGGGAATCTCGGGAGCGTGACGAATGCGTTTCGCTTTCTCGAAATTCCCGCGCGTGTTGTGACGAAGCCGTCGGAGCTGGATGGAATTCGCGCGATGGTGCTGCCGGGCGTCGGTGCATTTGGCGATTGTTTGCGAAAATTGCGCGAACACGGATTTGAGCAGCCGGTAAAAGAGTGGATTGCCACAGGTCGTCCGTTTCTCGGCGTTTGCGTCGGATTGCAGGCGCTATACGAAGGCAGTGAAGAATCTCCTGAGGTGCCGGGATTGGGCATTTTCCCCGGCACGGTACGCCGTTTTACGCCGGAGGCCGATGCCAAGATTCCGCAGATCGGCTGGAACAGTGTGAAGCAGCGGCAGCGGGATTGCCCGTTATTCCACGGGATTCCGGATGAGGCCTATTTCTACTTCGTCCACTCCTACCGCGCGGATGCAGTTGGGGCGGAGGTCGCGGGGGTGACGGGGTATTGCGGCGAGTTCACCTCAGTACTTTGGCGGGAGAATGTGCTTGCCGTGCAGTTTCACCCAGAGAAGAGTCAGAAGGTTGGGTTGCTATTGTTGCGAAACTATGCAGACTGGGCGTACGAAAGAACCGCCGCACAATGAAGACCTTCACCATTTATCCGGCAGTTGATATCCGCAGGGGGCGCTGTGTGCGTTTGCTGCAGGGGCGGGCCGATCAGGAAACTGTGTATGGCCGCGATCCGATGGAGATGGCGCGTCATTGGGTGGAACAGGGCGCAAAGTTTTTACACATTGTGGATTTGGACGGCGCGTTTTCCGGCCGCTCGGAACAACACGCGGTGATCGAGCAAATTGTTCGCGCGGTGGATATCCCCGTGCAAGCGGGCGGTGGTTTGCGGACGGACGACGATGTTGAGCGACTGCTCGACGCCGGTGTCGCCCGTGTCGTTCTCGGCACCCGCGCATGGGCAGAGCCGGAGAAGGTTCGTGCCTTAGTGGATCAACACGGCGAAAAAATTGCCGTCGGCATTGACGCGCGCGGTGGCTGGGTTCAGGTGCGCGGTTGGACGGAAACAACAAGCGTCCGCGCTGTGGACTTTGCGCGACAGGCGGAGGCGCTCGGGGTGAAGACGTTGATTTCAACCGATACCGCGACCGATGGCATGTTGAAGGGCACGAATACCCAGGCGATTGATGAAATCTGCATGGCCGTTCGCTGCGATGTCATCGCCTCGGGCGGCGTCGCCTCTGCTGCGGATGTGAAGGAGCTAAGCGCGTTGCGCCGCCAAAACCTGATTGGCGCGATTGTCGGCAAAGCCCTCTATGAAGGACGCGCGACGCTTTCGGAATTGAACGACGCGGCCAACTAAAGCGCGGGTCGGCTCTTTTCGCGCTTAATTTTCTATCGCCTTGTCTTCGTCATCGTTCGTGGTCGCAGCGCTACGCTCGACGTTCCACGTTCTAACGTTTTCGGTCAGCGCCGTGTTGACTTGGAAGTGCTCCGCGAAGCCGGGGTCATCCATATTTCCACCGGTTGTTTGTCGGGAATGAGGAGGACTTCGCAGTCGGGAAAGTTGTTTAAAATTTCCCGTCCCTTTTCGAGACCGAAGACGATGAGGGATTGGGCGAGGACGTGGGACATGGTGCACGTGGGGCCGCGCACCGCCGCGAAAACGGCGCCGGTGGCGGGATGCCCCGTGAGCGGATTGATGATTCCGCCGTAGCGGATGCCCGCGATGGTGACGCTTTCTTTGTAGAGATCGGCGGTGGCGAGCGCCGCAGCGGGGGCGAGGTCAACACTGCCGAGGCGGTTTGTTTTGTTGAATGGATTTTGCAGGGCGGCTTGCGCGGAAAATGTGTCGCCGGGTTGGCTCAAGGCGCGGGTGAAGCTGCCCCATGAAAGCAGCGCGGGGCCGAGTTCCCGGCTGCGCATATCGAGGATGGCGAGATCGGTTCCGTAGGCATAGGGCAGCTCGCCAGGCCTGATCTGTGTGCCGGGGGTGAGTATGGAGATGGCGCCTTGTTCGGCGAGTTGGATGTGATCGGGGCCGACGATGTTTTTCAGCGCGGCGATTTCTTCCTCGATCGGCGGCTCGTCCGGCGGCGCACCATCCAGTCCCCAGATCTCGCGCAACGGGCCGAGCGTAAAATCGTATGCGCCGTTTGCGAGTCGTCCGTAGTAATCGGCAAGGTCGAGGCCACGGAAGGTGTCGAAGGAAATTTGAAGGCGATACTCGCTGCCCATCCGGTTGATTTTGTTGATTTCGCCCGCGCGGTTTGTCGGATTGAAGCCCGACCAGACACTGTTGAACGCGCGGCGCGCACTCGCCACGAGCATCGGCAGTTGGTTTGCGTGATCGGCATTAACCTCAATTTGCGCGGTGGCGTGTCCCGCAGAAAATCGGCTTTGCCGGGGCGGTTGCTGTTTTTTACAGCCTGTGAACGCGATGATCGGTGTCAACGCGAGGAGCGCGATGCAGAGGAGCCGGGCGCTACGATTCATAACTGTAGTAGTAGGCTTCCGTGAAGATGTCCGACTGCGGGACGCCTTTATCGCGGAGGATGTCGCGCATTTCATAGAACATTTCATTCGCGCCGCAGAGATAGAAGTGTGCGCCTTCGGGGAAGGTGAAGTTTTTGCTGAAGTCCGTCACGCGCCCCTTGAGGCCCAGCCGGTCGTCGGCGCTGAGGCAGGGGTGGTAGGGGCGGCGCGCGAATTCGTCGCGATAAAACAGGTCTTCCATTGTGCGGACGCCGTGCAAAACGGTCAGATTTAAATCGGGGTGCGTTCGCGAATACGCGCGGCACGGCGCGATGCCTGTTCCCGTCGCGATGAAAACGATTGGGCGATTGCGGTCGCGCAAAACAAATTCGCCGCACGGCGCGGAGACTGCGATGTCAGCGCCGACCGGCATCTTTACTAATTGCGGCGTGAGGACGCCGCTGGGAATCACCCGATAGAGGACTTGGAGAAAATCATCGTGTTCGCCACTTGCGATCGTGTAGTTGCGATCCTCGTACAGCTCGCGCCCGTGGAGTGTGATTAACTGCCCTGCGCCAAATGGCGTACCCTCGCGACTGATCGTCATTTCGTAAGCCGTTGGAGAAATCGGCCGATTCCCCAGAATCCGCGCATTCCATCGGCGGAGCAGTGGCGCGGTGTGCGCGAGAGAGGTAGATGTTTCAAAATCCATCCGCGCAGTGTACGCCGAGGAATGGTTTGCGGCAATGCTGGGGCGAAGCGCGCCGGGCGCTCCGCCCGCCCCCAGCTCACCCGGCGCCCTCAGCGCGGGCGGCTCCAGAGAAGCCATTCTATTGTTTCAGCGTTGGCAGGGCGTGACGGCCTGCCGCGCCGGAAGGTTCACGATTTGGCGAAATTCCGGCTTTCCTTCTTGACGTGGTGGGCGGGCTTACATAGCTTTCATCCCCTTATGTCCGGGTCGGCGTTTGTCGGCCCGGCGTCCGTGCGGGCAGTCCCTTCTGCATTCCGAAGTGACCGGATGCGGCAGGGATAGTATTCTCTGCGGGATTGCCCGATGGTGTAATGGCAGCACACGGCCCTTTGGAGGCCAGAGTCTAGGTTCCGAATCCTAGTCGGGCAACCAGTCACGGCGAAATGACAGTGTTTGTTGTGCGTGACACAATGAACCTGGTGAGGAAATTGTGAAGTTACTGTCCGGCAATGTGCATCCTGCTCTGGCCAAGGCGATCGCTGCTTATATCGGCGAGCCGCTCGGTGGCGTGCAGATTAGCCGTTTTCCGGACGGAGAGATCTTTGTCAAAATAGAAGAGAATATCCGCGGGCAGGACGTGTTTATCGTTCAGCCGACGTGTATGCCGCCGAATGAGAGCATCATGGAATTGCTCATCATGATTGACGCGGCAAAGCGCGCGTCGGCGGCGCGTATCACGCCGGTGATTCCGTTTTATGGATACGGTCGGCAGGACCGCAAGGATCAGCCGCGCGTTTCCATTACGGCCAAGTTGGTCGCAAATCTGCTGGTGGCGGCAGGGGCAGACCGATTAGTGGCGATGGACTTTCACGCGCAGCAGATTCAGGGATTTTTCGATATTCCGGTGGATCATTTGTATGCGGCGCCGGTGATTGTGAAGCATCTGCGTCAGCGGGATCTCAAGGATTTGGTAGTGGTGTCGCCGGATCCGGGCGGAATGAAGATGGCGTATGCCTATTCGGGGATGCTCGGAGCGGATTTTGCGATTGTTGGAAAACATCGCAAGAGCGCGACAGAGGTTGAGGCCATTAACGTCGTCGGCGATGTGAATGGCCGGCACGTCTTGATCGTGGACGACCTGACGACAACCGCCGGAACGCTGGTGAAGGCGGCGGAGCTGTTGAAGCAGCACGGCGCGCTTTCGGTGCGGGCCGCGGTGACGCACTGTCTATTGACGGATTTGGGCGTGTCGCGCCTGAAGGCGTCGGCGGTGGAGGAACTGATCACCACGGATACGGTGCCGCCGAGAACCTTTAATGGGTTCAAGATGACGGTGCTGAGTGTGGCCGAGTTGTTGGGCGAGGCGATTTTGCGCGTGCACAACAATCAGTCGGTGACGTCTTTGTTTGTAGTGTAGGGAAGTGATTGGCCCCGATTGGGGCGTGGAGAGAATAGTATGGCAACGGCAATTAAAGTTGAGGCGGAAGTTCGTACCGTCAAGGGTACCAGCGCAGGGCGTCGCTTGCGTCGCGCGGGAAAGTTCCCGGGCATTGTATATGGCGTCGGCAAAACGCCGGTGAATGTTCAGCTCGATGAGCGCCTGTTTAAGCGGGCGCTGCACGCGCATTCGGGCGAAAATGTGATGTTGGACCTGGATATTCCGGGTTCAGAAACGAAAAAGGTGCTGCTGCGCGAAGTGCAACGCCATCCGATCACGGGCCAGATTCTGCATGCAGACTTCAACGAGATTTCGATGACCGAGACGCTCACCATCGAAATCGCAATCGAGCTGATCGGCGAACCGGTCGGCGTCCTCCAGAAGGGCGGCGTGCTCGAGCACCTCGTTCGTTCCATTGAGGTCGAATGCTTGCCTTCCGACATTGTCGAAGAATTTCAGGTGGATGTTTCCGCGCTCAATATCGGCGACAGCCTCGCGGCCGGTGAGATTCCGCTCGATACGAGCAAGTACACGCTGGTGACGGATGCCGATCTTGCGATCGCCGCCGTGGCCGCGCAGCGCGCAGAGGAAGAACCCGCGCCTGCGGCAACTGCCGCGGAGCCTGAAATGATTAACGAGAAGAAGCTTGCCGAAGGCGCAGATGCTGCGAAAGCAGCGGCCCCTGCGAAGGCAGCGGCTCCTGCGAAGGAGGCCAAGAAGTAGGAGCGGACGGGACGGGGATTTGACCTCGGCGTCCGGCCATGTCCATGAAATTGATTGTGGGACTTGGCAATCCCGGTGCGGCCTACGCGCATACGCGGCACAACGTCGGATTTGACGTGGTGGATGAATTGGCGCGTCGGATTGGGGCGGATTTTCGTCGCAGTTGGCGCTTCCCCGTAGAGACCGCAGAAGGTACGTTAGGGAATGAGCGAGTGCTCCTTGTGAAGGCGCGCACGTTTATGAATCGCAGCGGCGAGGCGGTCGGCCCGTTGGTGCGAAAGAAGGGCGTGAAGCCGACCGATGTGGTTGTTATTGTAGATGATTTGGACTTGCCGATCGGTCGCCTGCGTTTGCGCAAGGCGGGCAGTTCGGGAGGGCACAACGGTTTAAAATCGTTGATTGAGCACCTCGGCTCTGATGAATTTCCGCGCGTGCGGATCGGCATCGGGCACAGCGCTCAGCGCGATACGGTCGAGCATGTACTCGGGCGGTTCACGCCGGATGAACAGCCGTTGGTGAAGGAGATGATGGTGCGCGCAGCCGACGCGGTGGTTGCGGCGCTGGAAGATGGTTGGGACCGCGCGATGTCGGAGTTTAATAAATAGAAGTCGCAGGGCCTTCAATGAGGGCAAGGGCGAAACAGGGGTAGAGTGAAGAGGAAGGTATGATGAACAAATACGAAGCGATGATCATTTTTCCGGACACCTTGAAAGAGGAGTCCCTCGATGCGTCCTTGGATAAGGTCGTGGCAGAGATCGAGAAATCCGGCGGAACGGTCGAGGCGAAAACGCGCCTGGGCCGCCGCAGCTTTGCCCGTCCGATGGACAAGCACACGGGCGGCCAGTACATGGTGGTCACCTTCCGCTTGGATGGCGACAAGATCACCGCGTTGCAGGGCCGCTTTAAGCTGAACGAGGAAATTTTCCGTGCGCAAATCGTGCGCGCGCCGGAGGTCGCCGCAGCGCCGGCGCAATAATCATGGCATCGCTGAACAAGGTTATGCTGATCGGTCGCCTTACGCGCGATCCCGAGAAGCGAAGCATCCCGTCGGGGATGGCCGTGACGGAAATGCGGATGGCGATCAGCCGCCGCTTCAAGGCCGCCAATGGCGAAGACCGCGAAGAGACGTGCTTTGTGGACGTGTCGGCCTGGGGAAGAACTGCGGAAAACTGCGCGGAATATCTCCGCAAGGGATCGCAACTATTTGTCGAAGGTCGTCTCAAGTTGGACGAATGGGAGAAGGACGGCCAGAAGCGCAGCAAGTTGAGCGTGGTTGCGGAGCGCGTTCAGTTTCTGGACACCCGCAGCGGCACTGGCGGCGGCGGCCGCCCCGGGGCTGGCGATTATGGCGACGCGCCGGACGACGCGCCGCCTTCGCGTTCGGCTGCAAGACCATCCCGCGATGCGACACCCACGGAACCCGACGATTCGGATTTGCCATTTTAAAGGCAGCAGGAGAAAGAGGACATTGCCATGCGAGTGACTAGAGAACGAAACGATAGACGCAACCGCGAGCAGTTGAGTGACATGCAGCCGTTGCTTAAGAAGGGCGCCAAATATCTCGAAGGGGTGACCCACGTTGATTACAAGGACAGCGAACTGCTTCGCAAGTTCATGACCGAGAGCGGCAAAATCATGCCGCGCCGGATTACGGGCACCAGCGCGAAACAGCAACGTCAGGTTCAGTCCGCCATCCGCCGTGCGCGGGTCATGGGCTTGCTGCCCTAGCCAAACAGAGGAACGATCATGTCAACAGAAGTCATTTTGATGGAAGATGTGGACGGGCTCGGACTCACCGGTGATCTCGTCAAGGTTTCCAACGGATATGCCCGCAACTATTTGTTGCCGCGCAACATCGCCGCGCCGGTCACGGAAGCGACCCGCCGTCGTGTTGAAAAACGCCGTGCCGCAGCGGAGGCCGCGCGCACGGAGCGTCGCGCAGACGCCGAAACCGTTGCAGCCAAACTCGCGGCGTTCACGTTGAACATGCCGGTCAAGGCGGGCGCGGACGGACGGATGTTTGGTTCCGTCACCACGCACGACATTTCTGCTGCGCTTCAACGCGAAGGCTTTGTGGTGGATAAGCAAAAGATTGTTCTCCCCACGCCGCTCAAAGAGCTGGGCGAAACCACGGTGGTTGTCCGTTTGATGACCAACGTGCAGGCTGATCTCAAAGTCAACGTCGTTGCGGAGTAAGCCGATGGCTGCGCCGGATGCGCCGGCACTCCAAGGCCGGGCTGACCGCGTTCCGCCACACAGCGAGGACGCGGAACGCGGCATACTCGGCTCAATGATGCTGGATGCCGCCCGCGCGGTGGATCTTGCGATTGAAAAGCAGATCCGCGCGGAATCCTTCTACATTCCGGCCCACCAGAAAATTTTTCAAGCGATCGTGGATCTCCACGATCGCGGCCGCCCCGTGGATCTGACCACGCTCGGCGAACACATGACCATGACCGGCGCCATCGCGGCGATCGGCGGCATGGCCTATCTCGAAAACGTGATGGATGCGACGCCGACCTCTGCGGCGCTCGAATACTATATTGAAATCGTCCGCCAGAAATTCATTCTGCGCCGGATCATCGAAGTCTCTCGCGACGCCGCCGAGTCCTGTTATTTCGGTTCCGATGCCGCAGATATGATTCTCGACCGGGCGGAGCAGTACCTGTTCGACATCTCGCACGACCAACGCCGCACGATAAAGCCTTGGTCTGAAATCGTCAGAGCGACGATGGTTCAGATCGAAAAAGTTTTTGAAAACAAAAGCGGTATCACCGGTGTTCCGACCGGATTTGCCGACATTGACCGGCTGACCGGCGGCCTGCAGCCGGCGGATATGGTCATTATTGCCGCGCGCCCGTCCATGGGAAAAACATCGCTCGCGATGAATATTGCGGAGTATGTCGCGACGGGCCGGGTCAGCGATCACCAGGAGCGGGCGGTGGCTATTTTCAGCTTGGAAATGCCCAACGACGCCTTGGCGAGGCGCATGCTGTGCTCATGCGCGGAAATTGGATCGAACCGACTGCGCAAGGGATTCTTGTCGGGCGATCAACACCGCCGTCTTGTTCAGGCGGCGGCGGACTTGGAACGAGCAAAGATATTTATAGACGACTCCGCCGGATTGGATGTGGTCGAGCTTCGCGCACGTGCGCGGCGGCTGAAGAAGCAGTACGACATTCAGTTGATCGTCGTTGACTACCTTCAGTTGCTTCACTGCGCACAGCGCGCCACCGAGGGACGTCAGTTGGAAACCGCCGCTATCTCCGCTTCGCTCAAGGGTATGGCAAAGGAATTGCGCGTGCCGGTCGTTGTGCTCAGTCAGTTGAGTCGTGCGCCTGAAACACGTGATCGAAATGCCGTGCCGAAACTTTCCGACCTGCGCGACTCGGGTTCCATCGAGCAGGACGCCGACTTGGTCATGCTGCTTCGCCGCCCGTGCAAATATCCGCAGGATCCCGATTTTAACGACAAGTCGCTTGCCATCGTGGAACTTGCAAAGCATCGTAATGGCGAAACCGGAATTATCCGCTTGAACTTCCACGACGAAACAACGCGGTTCAGTGACCGTCGCGAAACAGATCAGGCGGCCGGAAACTTTCAGGCCAGCGCCGCTGATTCAGGAGAGTTGTGATCCGACACCATTTCGCATTCGCGCTTTTAACTGCATTTTGCAGTCTCTCCTTCGCTGCACAGGCGGCCACGGTGCAGGAAGTGCGTGTCGAGCGGCGCGGTGGCGGACTGGTGGACGAAAGCGCCGTCCGCGCCTTTACCAGCGTCCAGCCCGGCGATGAGCTGTCGCGCGGCGCACTTGCCCGCGATGTGCGCGCACTGGAGCAGTCGGGCCGTTTTGCGTATGTGGCCACGGATTTGGAGGATGCTCCGGGCGGTGTGATTCTGACCTATGTGGTTCGCGGCAAACCGCGCATCCGGATGATTCGTGTCGAAGGCGCCGACGAAATCGGCAACGCAAAAGTTCGGGAGCTGCTCGAACTGGGGCCGGGCGACTTGGTGGACAACGCCGCAGTTGCGTTCAAGGCCGTAAAGGTGCGCGAGCACTACGCGAAGAAATATTTCCCGGACGCGGATTTGAAGTGGAAAATTAATACGGATGAGAAAGATGGAACAGCCGATCTGCTGATTACAGTACACGAAGGGAAGCGCGCGAAAATTACGCACATCCGCTTCCCCGGCGACATCCCCGATCCCGGAAGATTTCAGCGCGCGATGCGTTCCGTGTTCCCATGGTTTTACAAACGCCCCCCGTGACCGCGCACGAAATGCGCCGCGTAATGAAACAGCGCCAGGCGAATATGTGGTCCTGGCTGTCGAGCGCCGGGACGTACAAGCCGGACGAGCTGGACGGAGACACGGAAGTTGTTCGCCGCCTGCTGATGGATCGCGGTTATTTGGATGCCAAGGTCGGCGAGCCGCAGGTGACGCCGGGGCGCAGGGGGCGCATCAACGTCACCGTTCCGGTGAACGAGGGCGCGCAGTACCACTTCGGACAGATCAACGTCACTGGGCCGAAAGAATTTCCCGCGTCGGAAATAGCGGATCAAATCAAGAGTCGTCCCGGCGATCTCGCTTCGCTGATCTCCGTTGAGCGCGCACAGCAGGCTGTCCGCGATTTCTACGGGAGCCGCGGATATATCCGGAGCAACGTGAAATCCGTGGTGGAGCCGCGCGCGGGCGAACAGGTGGTGGATTTGAACATCGCCGTCGGCGACGAGGGCGACATTGCGCATGTGCGCGATGTGCTTATTCGCGGAAACACGCGCACAAAGGACAAAGTGATTCGCCGCGAAGTTTCCGTGCTGCCCGGCGACACCTACAACCAGGTCAAGGCGCGCACGAGCGAGGCGCGTCTGCGCAACCTGAACTATTTCGATTTTGTTTCCGTCACGCCGGAAGATACGCCGATACGAGATGAGTTTGATCTCGGCATTGAAGTGACCGAACGCCCCACAGGTCAATTTCTGGTCGGCGCGGGTTTTTCCAGCATAGACAAGCTGATGGGCTTTGTTGAGCTGTCCCAGGGCAACTTCGATCTTTTTAATTGGCCGCCAGTTGGTGGCGGACAAAAGCTGCGCCTGCGCGGTACGGTGGGCACGCGGCGTGATGATGTCGAGTTGTCCTTCACAGAACCGTGGCTCATGGATCAGCCGGCTGGCGCTGAATGTGAACCTCTTCTATCGCAACCGTAGCTACTTCAGCTCCATCTATGACCAGCGGAATGTCGGTGGAAACATAGGCATCGGTGTGCCGTTGACCACCTTCTCTCGGCTCAATATTTCCTATGACCTTGAGCAGATTCAGATTCGCGATGTGGACACCAACGCCTCGCCGTTTTTCCTCGAACAGGAAGGCAGCTATATGAAGAGCGCGATGGATGTCGCGGTGGTTCGCGATTCACGCGACAGCAGTCTCATCGCCTCGCGCGGTTCGCGTTCCAGTATCAGCGGCATGTGGGCGGGCGGCCCGCTGGGTGGCGATGTGGATGTGTATAGCCTGGAGGCGCAGAACTCCACCTTCATCCCGGTCTGGTTCGACCACGTCCTCAACCTCCGCGCATGGACTTCCGTGGTTGAGCCACACGGCGATATGGATGAAGTGCCGATCTTCGAACGCCTATTCATGGGCGGCGCGAGCACGTTGCGTGGCTTCAAATACCGCAAAGTCGGCCCAAAGGATGAGAACCGGGAGCCGGTCGGCGGCGAGACGGCGTGGTATGCCACAGCGGAATATACCGTGCCGATTTTTGAACGCCTGCGCTTCGCAACGTTCTATGATATTGGCTATGTCTATGAAAAGTCGTTCGACTGGGATTTTTCAACATATAATTCAGACTGGGGCATCGGTGTGCGGATAGACATTCCCGGCTTTCCGCTTCGCTTGGATTATGCGTGGCCGCTGGAAAAAGACCCTGATGACACTCGCAAAGCCGGCCGTTTTCAGTTTAATATCGGGTATCAGTTCTAATTGTACGAGGAGCACACATGAAGCGCGTGATGAATTGGCGTATGAGTTTGGTTGCGGCGCTGGCCGCCGCCTGGTTGGGCGCGGCGCCATTGGCGCAGGCGCAGGGCGAGAAGGAGCGGATCGTGTTCGTGGATATGAACAAGGTGTTCGACGACTTCTATAAGACGAAGCTCGCGCAGGACAACCTCAAGGATCAGGAAGCGGAATTCAAAGAGGAACTCCAGAAACAGGTGGACGAGTTCAAGGCGCTGCAAGACAAATTCAAGAAAGTCCGCGAGGAATCGGAAGACCGCGTATTGAATGAAGACGCCCGCAATGCGCGCCGCGCGGAAGCCGAGGAAATGCTTGTCGAGCTGCGCGAGATGGAAAGCAAGATTCGCCGCTTTGAGGAGACGAAGCGTCGTCAGGTCGCCGACACCATGAAGCGCGTGCGCGACAATCTTGTCGTGGAAATTAAGAAAACGCTCGCCGACTATGCCAAGAGCCAGGGCTTCCTCGCCGTCCTCGACGCCTCCGGCGACAATATGAATGGCGTGCCGAACATTCTCTTCTTCGACGAGACGCGCGACATTACCTCTGCCTTGCTTGATTTGCTGAACAGCGGAAAAAAATAGGCCTTATGCTCGCAGCCATCACCGTCGGCGATATCGCGAAGCGCCTGTCTGCAGATTTGGACGGCGCTGGCGATGCGGTGATTCACGCTGTGGGCGGCGTGCGCGATGCCGGACCCGGTGAAATTTCGTTTGTCTCGTTGCCGCGCTATGCGGCGGATGCCGCGAAAACTCGCGCATCTGCACTGATCGTTACGCGTGATTGGGCGCAGCCTGTGCCGTGTCCGCTGTTGCGTGTGGATAAACCGGAAGCTGCGTTTGCGCAGGTTGCTCTCTGGTTCGCGGGGCCGTCGCCGGTCTTCGCTCCGTCCATTCATCCGACTGCCGTTGTTGCGCCTGGGGTAAAAATCGGCCCGGATGTGCATGTCGGCCCGCTTGCCGTCATTGAAGAAGGGGTTGAGATCGGCGCCCGTTCGGTGATTGGCGCACAATGCTACGTCGGCCACGGCGTTCGTATCGGCGAAGACTGCCGGTTGTATCCGCAAGTTTCGGTGCGCGAATACTGCGTGATCGGCAACCGTGTTTTGATTCACAACGGAACGGTGATTGGAAGTGACGGCTTTGGGTACGAGGTGGACAAACAGGGCGTACGCACAAAGCTACCACAAATTGGAGTTGTTGTGATCAGCGACGATGTGGAAATCGGCGCAAACGTTGCGATAGATCGCGCTCGGTTTGGGAAGACCCGAATCGGGAAGGGCGTAAAGATTGATAACCTCGTTCAGATCGCGCACAACGTGATCATTGGAGACTACGCCGTCATTGTTTCGCAAGTTGGCATTGCTGGCAGCACCGCTGTTGGTGAGAAGGTGATTCTTGCGGGACAAGCAGGCGTGGCGGGACATTTAACGATTGGCGCGGGCGCCGTTGTTGGTGCGCAGAGTGGAGTTACGCACGACATCCCGCCCGGAGCGTATGTTCTCGGCTTTCCCGCCGGCCCCCAGAAAGATGTCGCACGCGGCTATGCCGCCGTATCTCGCCTTCCCGAACTCCGCGCCCGCGTCGCGGACCTCCAAAAACGCATCGAAGCCTTGGAATCGCGTCTATCCTAAGTGGTGCCTACGCAGGGCGTTGGTTCTTCTTTGTGCTGCGAAGAAGAACGTTCACGTTACAGCGAAGCGTGGTCTCTTCTGAAAATTGCCCTTCGCAAACGTGCGCAATCATTATTGCGGTGCCGTCCCGCCTCCATGCGGAACCCTGCAAGAATTGTTGGTGGCCTACTCTTTTGAAAAAGCACCGGTCATGTCCAACATTTCCAACCCTTGGAACTCTCTTTTAGAAGCACTTCCAACCCTTGGAAGTTTTGGCCCGTGCGCTTAAATTTCGCTACGTATCCTTTCGCTACGTCTAACTAGCTTCGCCGGAACGCTCCCGCCCCTTAGCGCACAAAGCGAAATCATGTACGTAATAACCTCGGGCCTCGGGTTTCCTTCCTCACCCCTCCCTTCATGCCCGTCCGTCTTGGCACGCTTGGTGCTTTATCTATATGCCAAATGATTGATGATCCAAACAATATCTTGATAATCAACATGTTGTGCAAGTGGTCGTGCGCTTGAAGTGCGACAAAGTGGCGCTTTTGTGAATTTGGAGTGGGACAGTTATGCAGCTAGATAAACTTACGATTAAATCGCAGGAAGTGGTTCAAACCGCGCAGCGAATTGCGGATCGCTTGCAGCATGCGGAGGTGGACGTTGACCATCTTGCGCTTGCGTTGTTGGAACAGCCCGAAGGGGTGGTGCGCCCGCTTTTGGAGCGTCTGGGTTCGAAGCCGGATGCGCTGATTGCGCAATTGAATGACGAGTTGGCGAAGCGTCCGCGCGTCGAAGGAAGTGCGGAGCGTTATCCGTCGCGCGGTGTTCGCGATATGCTTCAAGCGGCGTTTAATCTCGCGGCGAAGATGAAGGATGACTACGTGAGCACGGAGCATCTTTTCCTCGCCGCGTTGGATGGCAAGGATTCTGCCTTCGCGCGAATCGCAAGAGAAGCGGGCGTCACACACGATGCCGCGTTGAAGGCGCTGCAGGCGGTGCGCGGGAGTCAGCGGGTGACGGATGCGAATCCGGAAGACAAATATGAAGCGCTCAAAAATACGGGCGCGATCTGACCGATGCCGCGCGTCAGGGGAAATTGGATCCGGTGATTGGCCGCGACCAGGAGATCCGCCGCGTGGTGCAGGTGCTCTCGCGACGCACAAAAAACAACCCGGTGCTGATCGGCGAGCCGGGTGTGGGCAAGACGGCCATTGCTGAGGGGCTGGCGCAACGGATCGTGGCGGGGGATGTGCCGGAGAGCTTGAAAAACAAGCGAATCATTTCGATGGACCTCGGCGCGATGTTGGCTGGCGCAAAATATCGCGGCGAATTCGAAGATCGCTTCAAGGCGTTTATCAAGGAGGTGCTCGATGCGTCGGGCAGCATTGTGTTGTTCATTGACGAACTGCACACGTTGGTCGGCGCGGGCAAGGCGGAGGGCGCAGTGGATGCGTCCAATATGATCAAGCCGCCGCTGGCGCGCGGCGAACTGCGCTGCGTCGGCGCGACGACCCTGGACGAATACCGCAAGTACATCGAAAAAGACCCAGCGCTGGAGCGTCGCTTCCAACCCATCACGGTGGATGAACCGACGGTGGATGACACGATTGGTATTCTGCGCGGTCTGCGCGAGCGGTATGAGGCGCATCATGGCGTTAGAATTCAAGACGCGGCACTGGTTGCGGCGGCGACGCTTTCGCACCGCTACATCGCGGATCGTTTTCTTCCGGACAAGGCGATTGACCTGGTGGATGAAGCGGCGAGTCGGCTGCGGATGGAAATTGACAGCATGCCGGTGGAGATTGACGAGGTGCGTCGCCGCATTTTGCAGATGGATATTGAGCGCGAGGCGTTGCGCAAGGAAAAGGACGAAGGCTCGCGCGAGCGTCTGCAAAAGTTGGATGCTGAGCGGGCGCAACTGCAGGAGAACAGCGCAGGCATGATGCTGCACTGGGAACAGGAAAAGGAGTTGATCGGCCAGCTCCGTACGCTCACGCAGTCGTTGGATTTGTTGCGCAGCGAAGAGGAGGCGGCGAAGCGCGGGAACGATCTCGGCCGGGCCGCGGAAATTCTCTACGGCAAAATCCCGAATATCGAAAAGCAAATGAAGGAGGCACAGGCAAAACTGGCGGACTTGCAGCGCGATACGAAGATGCTGAAGGAGGAGGTGGACCCGGAGGATATCGCGGCGGTGGTTTCCGCGTGGACCCGTATTCCGGTGAACCGCCTGCTGGAGACGGAGCGGCAAAAATTGGTGAACATGGAGGAGCGCCTGCGCGAGCGCGTGGTGGGGCAGGATGAAGCCGTCTCGGCGGTTTCACGCGCCGTCCGGCGCTCTCGTTCAGGCCTGCAGGACCCGGAACCGCCCGCTGGGTTCATTTATTTTCCTCGGCCCGACCGGTGTCGGCAAAACAGAACTCGCCCGCGCGTTGGCGGAATTTCTATTCGATGACGAGCGCGCGATGGTGCGAATTGATATGTCGGAATTCATGGAGAAGCACTCCGTGAGCCGCCTGCTCGGCGCGCCTCCCGGATATGTCGGCTATGATGAAGGCGGCTACCTGACCGAACACATTCGGCGAAAGCCTTACTCGGTTGTTCTTTTCGACGAAATCGAGAAGGCGCATCCGGATGTCTTCAATGTCCTGCTGCAAATTCTTGATGACGGTCGCCTGACAGACGGGCAGGGGCGCACGGTGGATTTTCGCAATACGTTAATCATTATGACCTCGAACCTAGGAGGAACGATCATCTTGGAAACGCTTGCAGACCGTCCGGATATTACGCCGGACGACCCCGCGTATGAGCAGATGGAGGCGCGTGTGCGGGAGGTGTTGCGCAGCGCGTTCCGTCCGGAGTTCCTGAATCGCGTGGATGAAACGATTATCTTCCAGGCGCTCTCTCGCGAGCAGTTGGGCCGCATTGTGGATATTCAGCTTGCGCGGTTGCGCCGCAATCTGGAGGGGCAGAAGATTGAATTGGAGCTGACCCCGGCGGCGAAGCAGTCGCTTGCTTCGGACGGATACGACCCGGCTTTCGGCGCTCGTCCGCTCAAGCGTGTCCTGCAGCGCAAGGTGATGGATGCGCTGGCTACGGAAATACTCGATGGCCGCGTTTCAGCGGGGGATCATGTGCTGGCGGATCTTTCGCGCGAGCGCGAGGGCGCGCTGGAATTCCGAATCACGGGCAGGGGAACAAGCTGATTTTAATCGAGGACGGTTGTTGACCGTCGGCAGTTGCGATACAGTGAGCGTATGGATACCTTTCTATCAGCGATTCTGATCGGTGGTATTTTTTATATGATCTATTACATCACGCAGGATATGTGAGTCGTGCCGGATGACGATCTAAAGGTGGAAATTCGCGGTCTGGTTCCCACACCCACCGGAGTGGGGGTCTTTCTGGGCGCCGGGAGCAAGACCATCGCGATTTTCGTTGATCCGCACATCGGCGCGGCGATTTCACTCTCGTTGCGCAAGATGAAGCCGCCGCGTCCGCTGACGCATGATCTGATCGCGAACATTTTTGCCGGACTTGGCGCACAGGTGCAGAAGGTGGTCGTGAACGACCTGAAGGACGACACCTTCTTTGCCCGCCTTTTTCTGAAACAAGAAAATGAGCTGGGGCGGAACATCCTCGAAATTGACGCCCGCCCGAGCGACACTTTTGCCATCGCGGTGCAGCACGACTGCCCGATTTTCGTCGCGCGCAGTGTGTGGGACAAAGCGCAGGATATGACCTGGGCCTTGGAACAGGCGCAGGCGAAAGAAGACCAGCCGGAGGATGATGACGCCGCTCCGGATGCGTGACGCTTTTTGCTGGCTGAAACGCACGCCCATTCGTAGGGTTGATTAATTATGAAAGTCCTTGTTACCGGCGGCGCCGGATATATCGGAAGCGTGACCAGTGAGCTGTTGCTCAATCAGGGGCACGAGGTTGTGGTCTTCGATAATTTTGAGCGTGGTCATCGCGACGCCGTGGACACTCGTGCGCGGGTGATCGAAGGCGATTTGCGCGAGCGCGATTCCATTATCGCCGCAATGCGCTCGGTGCGCCCCGATGCGGTGGTTCACTTCGCGGCATTTGCGTTGGTCGGCGAGTCCATGCAGGACCCGCAGTTGTATTTCCGCAACAACGTCGTCGGCGGTATTAACCTTGCCGATGCGATGAAGGCGGCGGGCGTGCCGAAAATTATTTTCTCGTCCACCTGCGCCACCTATGGCGTCCCCGAGACGATGCCGATGCACGAGGATTTGCCCCAGAAGCCGACGAATCCGTACGGCGAATCGAAGCTGCTGTTCCGAAAAAGGTTCTGCGTTGGCGCGATGAACGCGACGGGACCCGATCTGTTTTTCTGCGCTATTTCAATGCCGCAGGCGCGACGGAAAAAGTTCGGCGAGCACCATGATCCGGAATCGCACATCATCCCGAACGTCCTTTTCGTTGCGCAGGGGCGACAGGAAAAGGTCATGATCTTCGGCGACGACTATCCCACGCCGGACGGCACTTGCGTGCGTGACTACATTCACATTGCCGACCTCGCACAAGCGCACATCCTCGCGCTGGAGAAAGACGTGAGCGGCCCATTCAATCTGGGCAATGGCGATGGCTACTCGGTGAAGCAGGTGGTGGACGTTGCGCGCGAGGTTACGGGCAAGCCAATCAAGGCAGAGGTGGCCCCGCGCCGCCCCGGTGATCCGCCGCGCCTGATTGCCTCCGCAACGAAGGCGCACACGGTGCTCGGCTGGAAGCCGAAGTATCCGGATTTGCGCACCATCATTGAACATGCCTGGAAGTGGCATCAGGCCAATCCGCGCGGATACGCGAAATGAACCCGACGGTCGAGCTGGTCTCGACCGGAGCCGAACTGCTATCCGGCCGCACGGTCAATACGCACGCGCAATTGCTTGCGCAGCATCTTGCCCTGCTCGGCCTCTCTCTCGCGCGCGATACGACGATCCCGGATGAACGCGCCGTTTTGTCCGCCGCCGTCACGGAGGCGCTGACACGCGCGTCCATTGTCGTTGTGAGCGGCGGCCTCGGCGCGACATCGGACGACATCACGCGGGACGCCGTCGCAGATGCGATTGGCGCAGAGCTTGTGATTCACGAAGACACGCGCGCGGGGATTCGTCAGCGCTATGCGCGAACGAATCGGATGTGGAGCGAAGCCGTTTCCCGCAATGCCCTGATTTTGTCCGGCGCAGAGGTGTTGTCCAACCGCGTCGGCCTTGCGCCCGGCGAGATGATTGCCTGGCGAGACAAATTAATATTCTTGCTGCCCGGCCCGCCACGCGAGTTTGAAGCGGTTCTCGTGGATCATATCGTGCCGCGCCTCCGCGCGCTTGTGGAAGAGCAGCCGTTGCAGCAGGTATTCGAGATGGTCGGCATTGGCGAATCCGATGTTGTCCGGCTTCTCCCCGAAGACAATTTTCCGGGGACGGGCGTGAGTGTTGCGTACTGTGCGCGACCGGCTTCCGTGGAGCTGCGTCTGTCCGCCCTTCCCGGCGCATCTGCCGAACACGCGTGCGCGGTCGCCATTGTGCGCGAGCGTTTGGGCGAATGGATTTATGCCGAATCCCAGATTGAGCTGGAGCTCGTTCTTGTTGATCTGCTGCGCAGAATGGGCGCGACGGTGGCGACGGCCGAATCCTGCACGGGTGGACTGGTCGGCCATCGTCTGACGAATGTTCCGGGCAGTTCCGAGATTTTTCTCGGCGGTGTGATCGCTTATGCAAATGCTTCGAAGGTTCGCGATCTCGGCGTGCCTGCCGAATTAATCGAACGCGTCGGCGCGGTGAGCGCTGAAGTCGCCCTTGCGATGGCCGGGGGTGTTCGTGAGCGGTTCGGCGCCGATTTTGGTCTCGGCATCACCGGCATTGCCGGGCCGGGCGGCGGCACGGAATTGAAACCCGTTGGCCTAGTCTATATCGCGTGCGCATCCGCCAATGGGGACGTGGCAAGGGAATTCCATTTCACCGGCCCACGCGAAACGATCAAAGAAAGAAGCTCCCAAATGGCGCTTGATTTGCTTCGCCGACAGGCCGGTGTCCGCGCGTTGACTTGAGGCCGGATCGGAGCTATACATTGAAGCCGTGTTGCGGTTGCGTGAGTGGACGCAAAACCGCGAAATCTATGCCCACAATAAACTTCTGAAAGAGGTTCACCATGCCGCCGAAAAGCTCTGCCAAAGACGCCAAGGACAGCAAAGAAACCAAAGACGACAAGAAAATGCCTGCCGCACTGAGTGCGGTGCTGGCGCAAATCCAAAAGGAATTTGGCGACGGCGCGATCATGCGCCTCGGCGATGAAGATCAGGCCGTTTCCGTCCCGGCCATTTCCACCGGCGCACTCACCCTCGATCTCGCGATTGGCGTCGGCGGCGTGCCGCGCGGGCGCGTGGTTGAAGTCTATGGCCCCGAGTCATCCGGAAAAACAACGCTGGTTCTACACATCATCGCGAACGCCCAGAAAGCCGGCGGGCTTGCCGCATTTATTGATACGGAGCATGCGCTGGACCCGGTTTATGCGCGGAAAATCGGCGTGAATCTCGATGAATTGCTCGTCTCCCAGCCGAATTCTGGCGAAGAGGCGCTGCAAATCACGGAGACGCTGGTGAAAAGCAATTCGCTGGACGTGGTTGTTGTGGACTCCGTCGCCGCGCTCGCGCCGCGCGCGCGGAGCTTGAGGGCGCGATGGGCGATTCGCACGTCGGTTTGCAGGCTCGCTTGATGTCGCAAGCACTCCGCAAATTGACCGGCGCGATTAATCGCTCGAAGACCTGCTGCATTTTTACCAATCAGATTCGCGAGAAAATCGGCGTGATGTTCGGTAATCCCGAAACAACGCCCGGTGGTCGCGCGCTAAAATTCTACTCCTCCGTGCGTCTTGATGTGCGTCGCATTGGCGCGCTCAAAGACCCCACCGGCAAGGTGTATGGCAACCGCACGAAAGTGAAGGTTGTGAAGAACAAAGTCGCGCCGCCCTTCACCGAGGCGGAGTTCGATATTCTTTACGCGGAAGGCATTTCCTGGACCGGTTCCATTGTGGATGCAGCGATGCAATACGGTCTTTTTGAAAAGCGCGGCTCGTGGTTGTCCATGGACGGCCAGCAGTTGGGCCAGGGCCGCGAGGCAGTGCGCGAGAACTTGAAGAACGATCCGGAGATGCAGAAATCGCTCGTGGAGAAAATTCGCGCCAAAGCCGCTGAGACGCACCACGTTAAGCCCGCCGAATAGCGCAGGAAAGATGAGGCGGGAGAGCTGAAGGTCGGAGGCGGATGCACCAAAAACCGCCGAGGCCCGACGCCCTCGTCGGGCTAGTGGGCAAGCGGACAACAATGATTTTTGGGACGGAACCTGTCCCGGCATCACGCGAAGAGATGTGAAGCGACTACGCGATTAGCTCTTCAATTTTCGCCTTCAACGCAGACTTCGGCATCGCGCCGACCATTTGCCCGACAACGTTGCCGCCTTTGAAAACGAGCAGGGTGGGGATAGAGCGGATGTTGAATTGTTGGGCGAGATCGGGAGCTTCGTCCACGTTCACCTTAACAATTTTTACGCGTGCGCTCATTTCGGCGCTCAACTCTTCCAGCACCGGTGCGATCGCACGGCACGGGCCGCACCACTCGGCCCAAAAATCAACCAAGACCGGCGTGGCCGATTCGGTGACTTCGGTGGCCCAGCTTGAAGCGTTCACATGAGAAATAGCAGACATAAAAGCTCCTTTTAAAGTAGGTCGAACGACGCTCGCAAACCTTACGCGGACGGGGATTAGAGGCGTCCCGGCCAGGGCAGGTTCGGAGCGATGGATTGCGCCGCCAGCACGTACAGCAGAATGCCGACAAAAATTGTGGCAACCAGTGTCAGTACGGAAAAGACGCTTCCGATCTCTTCTCCTTCATCCTCGATCCCCTCAATACTCAGCGGGCGTTGCTCGGGGGCGGAGGCGGCTTCATCCGGTCGCGCGATGGTCAGCGCCTTGCGGGCGGATGTTCCATCCGGACGTTTAATACGAATGGTTTTGGGGCGAGTCGCCGGACGCTCGCCGCCGACGTCTGCCGGTAGATCAATACGCGCGGTCTCGCTCTTCTTTGCGTCAGCAACGGCCTTGTCTGCGGGCGAAATGGCTGGCGCTGCGGCGGTTGCGGGGCGCTTGATGCTGATGGTTTTCGGTTTACCCGCAGCGGTCGGCGGCGGAGTGGGAATGCCGACAGGAATTGTCGTGCGCTTAAAAACATCCTCCGCGCCCTGCGGAACCTGCCCGCGCGATGGAGCGCCCGGCGCCTTTTGAAAAGCCTCGGCGGGAATGTCAATGCGGGTTGTTTTCGATTTCGGCGAATCCGCAACTTCTACGCGCATGGTGGTGTTGAGCGCGGCCGGCCCGACCTTTTGTGTCTCGGTCTTTTTCGGCGCGGACTCAACACGAATCGTCGGCTTCGCTGGCTCGGCATCGGGTTGAACCTGCTGCGTATCGCCGACCGTCGCAATGGGCGGCGTCGCCATCTTCAGGTCAATGCGCGTGGTCTCAGCCTTTTTTTCGCCTGCGCGAATTTGGATGGGCGGCACCGCGCCACGCGGAGGCGCTCCCGTGCTTGGGAGGTTCAATTTCGGTTTCGGCGGCGCATTGTCGCCCGGGAGATTTTGTTCGTCAGCCATAGCAACTCCGATTTACCCGAGTAGCGTAGGGCAACCGACCCGCGCGGGTCAATCACGTATCCTGATTCCGCTAAAATTTGGTTATGCGCGTTGCGTCGCGGCGGGCGTTGGGTACACTGGCGGCGTGAAGAGTTGCCGTTCAGGTGCGCGCATTTCCGCGTGTTGGCCCGTGCCGGTCGTGGCCGCCTTGCTGCTGATGGGATGCGGGCCTTCCGCCGATACCAGCCGCGTCTATCAGCCGGGGGCGGGGGACGATTCAGCGCCCTCCGGCCCGGTTGTCACGATGAATGAGACGGATGTTTTTGAGCTGGTTCAAGAGCAAGTGGCGCCGGAAGGCGAGGGGACGGTCGTGAATTGGATTGATCGCCAACTCACCTCGCCCAGTGGACAGGCGCTGTTTCCACGATGGCAACTCCAGCGCCGCGCCGCAAATCGGTTTGAAGTTAGCTTCACCTACACGTGGGTGGAGCGATCAAACGAAATCGAAAATCGCGGGTTCGTGTGGCAGGTGGATGGTTCGTTGCGAACGGTTGAAGGCCCGAAGGAAATTGCGACGAGCAGCGGCACCCACGCGGTCAGTTTTTCCGATCAACAGCAACGCCGCGCCCAAGACCCCGCGTACAATCTCTACTGACCGCGCGCATGACGCTCCCCCTTCCAAAGCGCCGTCTGCAAAATTCGTTGTTGCGCTGGTTCGCCATAAATCTCCGCGATCTGCCGTGGCGAAAAAATAGAACGCCCTATCGCGTGTGGCTCGCAGAGGTCATGCTGCAACAAACCCGCGTGGACCAGGCAATCGGTTATTACACCCGATTTCTCGAACACTTTCCCACCATTCGTGCGCTCGCTGCCGCGCCGCTTCGCGATGTGTTGAAGCAATGGGAAGGCCTCGGCTACTACACACGCGCCCGTCACCTCCACGCCGCAGCAAAACGGATCGTCGCTAAACACGGCGGACGTTTTCCGCGTGAGCTGTCAGATATCCGCGCACTGCCCGGCATTGGCCCGTACAGCGCTGCCGCAATTGGAAGTTTGGCGTTTGGTCATAACGCGGCCACGTTGGATGGAAATATCATCCGCGTGCTCAGTCGGCTGACGGCGCTTGAAGACGATGTCACAAAACTGCGCGCGCGAAAAAAGTTACAGGCGCTGGCCAATGAACTTTTGCCCAAGGGTCGGGCCGGTGAGTTCAACGAAGCATTGATGGAACTCGGTGCGACGGTTTGCACCCCGCGCAAACCTTTGTGCGCCGTCTGTCCGCTAAAGAAGTTTTGTCGGGCCTTTGCGGAGGGCGATCCTGAACAATACCCCCGCAAGACGCGTAAGAAAAAAGCGCCACACAAACACGTCGGTGCTGCTGTTGTCGTGAACAAGAGCGGTCGCATCCTCATCGCGCAACGGCAGGAAACCTCCATGCTTGGCGGACTGTGGGAATTTCCCGGCGGCAAGCAGGAGTCTGATGAAACCATTGAGCAGTGCATCGCGCGTGAGCTAAAGGAAGAGATGGGTATTGATATTGCTGTCGGCAACCATCTCATTACCGTCCGTCACGCCTTCAGTCACTTCACCATGGACCTTCACGCGCATGCCTGTCGCCTGCTTCGCGGCCGTCCCCGCGCGATTCATTGCGCGGATTGGCGCTGGGTGACGCTGGATGAGATGGATCAATACCCCTTTGGCCGCGCCGACCAACAAATCATCGCCCATCTTCGCATCCAACGGCAGAAGTAAAGTCTCTCTCTCCAAAAATCACTCGCAGGGGCGTGAAAAGCGAAGGCGTATTTTGCATGTCCGCCGCGCAAGGCCCGGCTCAAGCTCGCCGGTTGCTTCTCCGTGAAGGTCGGGCGCCAGCAGTGCGCCGCGCCGACCCGTTCACCGAAGTCTTACCCTCACGAACAACCCATTGAGTTTCCGCAGTTGAAGCACTTGTAGCACGTCCCATTGCGGACGGTGATGGAGCCGCAGTTGTCGCAGGCTGGGGCGTCTTCCTGGAAGTGCTGGAACTGATCATCCACGCGTGTGGGCGAGGAGACGGTGTCGCTGGAGCTAGAGCTTGCGCCCGCGTCCGAAGTGACCGCCGCGTCGCCGGAGTCCAGCGTTAACGGCTTTGCTGCCGATGGCTCTTTGTAGCCGTCGAGAAAGGTCGCGCCGAGCCAACGGAAGATGTAATCGGGGAGCGACTTCGCAATCGGAATATCCGGGTTTTTCGTAAATCCACTCGGCTCAAAACGCGTGTGCGCAAATTTTTCGACGAGCGATTTCACAGGAACGCCGTATTGCAGGCACATCGAAATGGCCGTGCCGAGGGCATCCATAAGTCCGCCCACGGTGCTGCCCTCCTTGGCCATGATGATGAACATCTCGCCGGGCGTTCCGTCGTCGTAGAGACCGACAGTGAGATAGCCTTCGTGCCCCGCGATGTCGAACTTGTGTGTGACCGAGCGGCGTGTGCTCGGCATCCGGCGGCGCAGCGGACGAATCTTCGAGCCATTGCCGTTTGAGCCGTGGCGCTCCTGTTTGGCTGGCGCAACTGCAACCGCTTCGAGCTTCTTCTCCTCTTTGCCCGTGTTGACCGGCTGGCTGCGCTTGCAGCCATCGCGGTAGATGGCGAGAGCCTTGATGCCCATTTTCCATCCATCCATGTAGGTCTGCATAATTTCCTCAACCGTCGCCTCGTGCGGCATATTGACGGTCTTCGAAATCGCGCCGGAAAGGAACGGCTGCGCCGCCGCCATCATTTTCAAGTGCGCCTGATAGGCGATGAAGCGCTTTCCATTACGCGGTTTGAATGCGCAATCGAAGACAGCCAGATGCTCCTCCTTCAGTCCCGGCGCACCTTCAATCGTGTCCTGTTCGTCAATGTGTTTGACGATTCCCTCGATGGCCTTCTCGTCGTAGCCGAGTTTGGCCAGCGCCTGACCGACCGTACGATTGACGAGCTTCAACATTCCGCCGCCGGCGAGCAGCTTGTACTTCACCAGCGCGATGTCCGGCTCGACGCCGGTTGTGTCACAATCCATTAGAAATCCAATGGTGCCGGTCGGCGCCAGCACCGTCACCTGCGCGTTGCGATAGCCAAAGCGACGACCGAGATCGAGCGCCTCATCCGCGCACTGCTGCGCGGCCTCGCGCAAATACGCCGGGCACGCCGCGCCGATTTTGCGCGTTGCGTCGCGGTGCTGCTCAATCACTTTCAGCATCGGCTCGCGATTCCGCGCGTAGGCCTCAAACGGCTGCAGCTTCTCTGCAATCCGCGCAGATTGCGCGTAAGCGCTGCAGTGCATAATGGCCGTGATCGCAGCGGCCATCGAACGTCCCTCATCGCTATCGTAGGGAAGCCCTTGCGACATCAGAAGACTGCCGAGGTTCGCGTAGCCGAGGCCAAGCGTGCGGTAGATGTGACTGTTCAGCGCGATGTCGTGTGTGGGATAGCTCGCGTTATCCACAATGATTTCCTGCGCCATGATGAAAATTTCCGTTGCGGCTCTGAATCGCTTGATGGCGAAGCGCCCGTCATCCATGAACTTCATCAAGTTCAACGACGCAAGGTTACACGACGTGTCATCCAGAAACATATATTCGCTGCACGGGTTGCTCGAATTGATCGGCCCGTCATTTTTGCAGGTGTGCCAGCGTTGAATCGTATCCTCATACTGAATGCCGGGGTCGCCGCAAACCCACGTCCCCTCCGCCATGCCCTTGATCAGCTCACGCGCCTTATACGTCGGCCCGGCTTTGTTTGGGTCTGTCACCCAGCGCGTCGTCCAGTCGCGATCCTCCTCCACCGCGCACATGAAATCATCCGATACACGCACGCTGAGATTCTCGTTTTGGAACGCGACGGAAGCGTATGCCTCGCCATTGAAGTTGCCGTCATAGCCCTGCTCAATCAGGGCCCACGCCTTCTTTTCTTCGTTCGACTTCGCGTCAATGAACTCTTTGATGTCCGGGTGCCATATCTTCAGCGTATTCATTTTCGCCGCGCGCCGCGTCTTACCGCCCGACTTCACCACGCCCGCCACTGCGTCGTACACGCGAAGAAAAGAGAGGGGACCGCTCGGGCGACCGCCGCCGGAAAGTTTTTCGCGAGTGGAGCGGAGCGTTGATAAATCCGTGCCGCTTCCGCTGCCGTATTTGAAGAGCATGGCCTCCGCTCGCGCCAATTCCATGATGTCTTCCATCGTGTCGTTCACATGCTGAATGAAGCACGCCGAGCACTGCGGATATTCGTATTGCGACGGGGCCATTTCGACCTTGCCCGTTGCGCGATTGTAGAACTGGTTGCCCGGCCCTGCGTCCTTCCCCACGCCGTACTGCTGATAGAGACCGCAGTTAAACCAGACCGGCGAATTAAATGCGCCGTATTGATTCACGCAGAGAAACACCAATTCCTCGTAGAAAACTTCTGCGTCCTCTTCCGACGCAAAGTATCCATCCTTCAGTCCCCAGTCCGCGATGGTGCGCACCACGCGATGAATCAACTGGCGAACCGAAAACTCGCGCTCGGATTTGGTGACATCGCCATAAAAATATTTCGACGCAACGATGTTCGTCGCGAGCATGGACCAGCTCGCTGGCGCCTCGATGTTCTTTTGCTCGAAAATCGGGTTGCCCTTGTCATCGGTAATCGTCGCCGTGCGCCGTTCCCATTTGATTTGATCGAACGCACTGACGCCCGCAGTGCTGAACACGCGCTGTACCGAGAGCCCCTTGCCTGCGGCCTTGCGAGTCTTTGAAGCGCCCACCTTGCGCGACGCCGTTGCACTGTGTTTTTCCTCCACCCGATTTGTACTCGCGCGACTCTCCAACATTTGCAGACTCCTTCTCCCTTGAAAGTGACAATAAATTTGACCCTAAGACCCGTTTTCAGCGTTGTTTAGGGCGGTTTCGCTCAGATTTACAACCACAACGTATTGGTGTATCCCTAAACGGAGCCTAACAACTACCCCCACAGGTTGTGGCAGACAAGAAGTTTCTTAAACTTTCTACAATTCATTCAACCATAGCAAGTTGCGAAGCAAGGTTTTTCGCCTCGGCGCGAGTTATTAACAGGGGATTTTCCCAATAAAAAACCGCAATCAGCGCTCTGCCAATAAGTTGCGCGCGGGCCAAAATTTCGCGCCCTCATTTTGTACAAATTCGCGTAAATCCCGCCAACACGGGATGAGTTCGCGGAGAATTTCCAACCCTTGGAAGTCCTTTCGGACAAGACTTCCAACCCTTGGAAATTTTGGCCCGTGCGCTTAATTTCGCGCCATGCATCTTCCCGATCCTTGCGCACATTTAATGCATATTTCGATTCGCTTCGATTGCGGACCTTGCGACCTTTGCGTTACAGAAACCACCGAAAGTGAGGACTGACACCTTCGGCTCGCGCTAAACCTAATCGTCCGACCCAGCTGTTTGCCCTGTAGCCGCGGGCGCTGACCGCGGGGTGAGTTGTGGGATTTACAACCGAAGGGGAATGATAACTCGATTTGGAACAGCGAGATAAATCGTAAACATGCCGCCCTCAGCGCGGGCGGCTACAGTGGATGAGATTAAGAGTTTGAACCACGGAATTACGCGGAAGAACGCAGAATGCAAATTGTTGTGTGGTTCACGATTTGACCGTAACTGGTAGGGCGTGACCGTCGGGCGCGCCGCGGAGGTTGTGAGGATCACGACCGAAGGGAAATAATAAGCCGATATGGAACAGCGAGATAAATCGTAAACATACCGCCCTCAGCGCGGGCGGCTACAGTGGATTAAGAGTTTGAACCACGGAATTACGCGGAAAGGGATGGAGATAGAGGGAGCTGGCTGTTTCTTCTATAGCCGCGGCCGCTATAGTTGGAGCAGGTAAAGGCTGGTGGGCGTAACAGGACTTGAACCTGTGACCCCTTCCATGTCAAGGAAGTGCTCTAGCCAACTGAGCTATACGCCCGATGTGATAAGGCCCTTGTGCCATTCTACACCGGGTCTTGTCACGTTCAAATTGTCGGGATGCGTGGAGTGGACGCATTTTGCTTCCGCTAAACTGGGGTAGGGGCTAAAACAACGCGACTTTTACAGGTTTTAATTATGAGCGATAGCCCTAACGATTCAACGGCATCCCCGAAGCCGATGCACTTTATCCGCGAAATGATTTCGGAGGACGTGAAGGCCGGCAAAAATGGCGGGAAGGTGGTCACGCGATTTCCGCCGGAGCCGAATGGGTACTTGCATATCGGACACGCGAAGGCGATCTGTCTGGATTTCGGAATGGCGCAGGAGTTTGGCGGAATCTGTCATCTGCGAATGGACGATACGAACCCGGCAAAGGAATCGGTGGAGTACGTCGAGAATATCAAAAAGGATGTTCGCTGGTTGGGCTGGGACTGGGGCGAGCACTTTTTCTACTCCTCTCACTACTTCGAACGAATGTACGAAGTCGCGCGTGACCTGATCCGAAAAAGCAACGCCTATGTGTGTGAGTTGACACAAGAGGAGTGGAAGGAATATCGCGGCGCGCCGACGCGACCGGGGAAAGAGAGTCCGTATCGCAATCGGAGCGTCGAAGAAAATCTCGATCTCTTCGCGCGTATGCGCGCAGGCGAATTTCCAGATGGCACGCTTTGCCTTCGCGCCAAAATTGATATGGCGTCGCCGAATATCCACCTGCGTGACCCTGTGCTGTATCGAATTATGCGCGAACGCCATTATCTGACCGGCGACGATTGGTGTATTTATCCGATGTACGACTTCGCGCACCCGCTGGAGGATGCATTCGAAGGGATCACGCACTCCCTCTGCACGCTCGAGTTCGAAGTTCATCGCCCGCTCTATGACTGGGTCGTGGATCACCTTGAAGGACTCACCACCCGCCCGCGCCAAATCGAATTTGCCCGGCTGAATCTGACCTACACCGTGATGAGCAAACGAAAATTGCTCGAATTGGTGCAGAAGAAACTCGTGAACGGTTGGGACGACCCACGTATGCCGACGATCTCCGGCCTGCGCCGTCGTGGAGTGCCGCCCGAGGCCATCCGCGCGTTCTGCGAAGAAATCGGAATCACGAAATACGAGAGTTTAACCGATGTCGCATTGTTGGAGTATTGCATCCGACAGGCGCTAAACAAGACCGCACAGCGCCGTATGGCGGTGCTTCAGCCCCTTCCTGTTACAATAGAAAATGCAGGTGACCTTCCGACGAGCGTCGAGGCGACGAACAACCCGGAAGACCCCTCCGCTGGTGCGCGTCAAATTCCGTTCGGCGCAAAACTGTTTATCGAGCGCGACGACTTTATGGAAGTGCCGCCGCCAAAGTATTTTCGTCTCTCACCCGGCAAAACTGTTCGTATTCGCTATGCTGGTTTTCTCACCTGCACCGGTGTCGAAAAAAATGACGATGGAACCGTGTCGGGAATTACCTGCCGCTGGGACCCCGCCGGAAGCGCAGATCAAGGTCAAAGGCACCATTCACTGGGTGCCCGCCGCCTCCACGCATAAAGCGGAGACGCGCCTCTATGACCGGCTATTCACGGTTGAGCAGCCAGACGCGGAGGAGGGCAAGGACTTCACGGAATTGCTAAATCCCGATTCGCTAAAGACGGTCACCGCGTTCTTAGAGCCTTCCCTCGCAGAGGCGAAGCCGGGGGAACAGTTCCAGTTCGAGCGCCTGGGTTATTTTGTCGCAGACGCCATTGACTCGGCTCCGGGCAGACCCGCCTTCAGTCGCACTGTGACCCTCAAAGACGCATGGGCGAAGGTAGGGAAGAAATAGCTTTCTTACAGAAGCGGTCGTAGCACGGCCGCAAGAGGGTGGGGAAAATTTAACCACAAAAGGCACAAAAGACACAAAACGCTTAGCGTATGACGTGAAGGGTTTTTAACCACGGAAAGCGCGGAAGAACGCGGAAAGGGAATTGTTGTGTGCTTCACGATTTCACTGTGGTTGGTAGGGCGCGACTGCCAGGCGCGCCGCGGGGGATGTCGGGATTGCAACCGAAGGGGAATGCCTCAATTTGGGTGCGTGTGTGATTTGTCGCAAAGGTTCCGGCCCGCCCAGCGGTCGGGCCCTACCTAAATCACAATTGATAGTTATTCTCTGTAGCCGCGGGCGTTGACCGCGGGGCGAGATTAAGAGTTTTAACCACGGAAATGCGCGGAAGTACGCGGAAGGGGAATTGTTGTGTGCTTCACGATTTCACTGTGGTTGGTAGGGCGCGACTGCCAGGCGCGCCGCGTGAGATGTCGGGATTGCAACCGAAGGGAATACCTCAATTTGGGTGCGTGTGTGATTTGTCGCAAAGGTTCCGGCCCGCCCAGCGGTCGGGCCCTACCTAAATCACAATTGATAGTTATTCTCTGTAGCCGCGGGCGTTGACCGCGGGGCGAGATTAAGGGTTTTAACCACGGAAATGCGCGGAAGTACGCGGAAGGGGAATTGTTGTGTGCTTCACGATTTCACTGTGGTTGGTAGGGCGCGACTGCCAGGCGCACCGCGTGAGATGTCGGGATTGCAACCGAAGGGGAATGCCCCAATTTGTTGCGTGTGGGTTCATCGTGAACGTGCCGGCCCGCCCAGCGGTCGGGCCCTACCTTCACACAGTTGAAGAGGATTCGCCCCGATTATGGGCTTATACTCACGCCGTTTGGCGATGTCCTGATCTGAATCGGATCAAAACCCTCAAGGGCCTTCTTCAGTTCACCTAATCCAATTGCGCAATCGCCCATTCCCGATCCCGAAATTTTTGCACCGGAAATTCCAGCGTCTGCGCGTAGCGCGCGGATGATTTGTTCCAGCTCAGGCGTATTCACACCCAACTCTTCCATCAATCGTTGGCCGCGATTTAGTACCCGCCCAAACTCGGCGTGGTCGTTTTTCTCCAACGCGGCGATTCCTTCGGCGCTGCATGTATCCATTTGGCCATAAATTATTGCGAGCGCCGCCTGCCTCCCGCTCCACATCTCATCCACGCGCCGAATTACTTCGGGCGTGGGGGTCTTGTATCCTGCGTACACGGCGCAAAGTGTAAGAGGTGTGTCGAGTTTGAGCGCTTCGCGCGGGGTGGCGCGATAGGCTACGACACCGCCATACGTACTCGCAGCGACGTCTGCGCCGGAGCCTCGACCTTGAACTGCGCGAATGACTGCGATGGCTTCGTCGCAAATCGCATCGAGATAAAAATTATTCGCGTAGTATTTTTGTAACACCGCAACCGTTGCCACGGTCACTGCTGCGGAGGAGCCGAAGCCGATGGTGTGCGAAAAATCGGACGCAATTTGCAGTGTGAATCCGGACGAAAAATTGGCCCGTGCGCGGGTTACCGCTTCCATGATGAAGCGCAGTTGCGGGTGCGGAGTGAGTTGTTCCAAGGTTGTCGCGTGGTGTGCGAGAGCGGATTCTATTTCAACCTTGGAATCGGTTCGCGGAATCAGCGTCACGCGCAGGCGTTGATTGATCGCCGCAACCAATGCGCGGCGTCCGTGCAAGACAGCGTGTTCGCCAAGCAACATCAGACTGCCGGGCGCGGATGCGATGATCGGATCGGAAGGCATTGTCGCCCGAGCGCGTTAGACGATTCGCGCGCCGAGGGGGTCGCCGCGGACGGTAAGCAGCTCGTAGCCGTATTCGCGGCAAAGCTCAACGGGCGGGTTTTCCGCAATGACGAGGAGCAGCCCGCCGTTATCGCCGAGCACGGAACCCGCGCCGCAAATTTTCGCCGCGCCACCCGTCGCCTCAATCATTTTGGCAAAATGCTGCACTTTTTCAGGCACGACGCCGATACGTTCAAGAAGGCGCTGATTCGCTCCGATCATTTGTTGGAAGGTCTCGTGGTCGTTCGCGCGCAGCGCCTTTTCAAGTTCCAGCGTCACAGCCTCGAAGTCGTTCCAAATCGGATCGTTCGCAAAATTGTTCTTCACCTCAACAACGCATTCGCCCGTTGTCGCGGTCGGTGTCCCCGTGTTCACCAAGTAGAGGCGAAGGCGGGGGAGGGGAACCGATTCGGCCTCGCCGTTGCGAAACAATGCGCAGCCGCCGTGCAGCGAAATATAAGAATCCACGCCGCTGGGGAAACCGTGTTGCAGCTTCTCTGCATCCATGCTGTATTTCAGAAACCAATCGGGCCGAAACTCCACACGGAAGTAGTGGCCGATGGCGCGGAGCATGCTCAACACCGTCGCCGCTGACGAACCCATTCCACAGCCGATGGGAATGTTGGATTGCGTTTGAATATCAATGCCGCCACCGAACTTGAGGCGCAAGCCGTCAAGCAATGTGATGAACGCGAATTCAAACAGCTCGATTGGTTTGTGCAGCACGTCGCGGATGCCGAGTTCGCCGTTGAGGAAGAGTTGGTAGTTCCGCAGCAGGCGCGAGTGCATCTCGCCGAGTGCGCGAAGGGTGAAGGAATCGTGCTCCTTCAAGTCGAGCAGATTGAACGAAACCAGGTCAGCCTGTCCGGGCGCGATGATGGACTGCGCACAGCGATCAATAGCCATTGCGAGCGCGGGGCGGCCATAGACCACCGCGTGCTCCCCACTCAAAATCAATTTTCCCGGCGCAATTGCGATCATAATACTGCTTCGTAAAGTCGCTTGTGGTCCTTCACCCCTGCAAGGCGATAGCCCCCCGTGCGATACCGAGAGAAGGTATGCCCTCCGCCATCCGTTGGAAAGGCTAGATTGTAGATATCCTCGTATTGCCGATATGTCAGTTCCGTTCGATTTTCCAGCAATACGTGGTGCGAGTCCGTCAAAAGGCGGTCGCGATAACCCGACTGGACTACGCCGCTGAAGTATTCCGCAACGCACCCCGAACCGTAGCTGAAAAGGCCGATGCGCTTTGCCGAAAGGTCTTCCATCTCGTTGTCCAACAAGCAGCATAAGCCAACGTAGAGCGATGCGGCATAGCTGTTCCCCATGATTTTGTTGTAATCCAGCGAGATGCCCACTTGCTGTGCGATCTGCTCCGGCGTCACCGTCACGCCACTCGCCCGCGCCAGTCGCTCGTGCGCCTTTTCCGCGATGCGCGTGAAGGGGAGGTGGTAGCAAAAGCGATGGATGTCAGAGAAGCCTCGGCCCGATTCTTCGCAATACTGTTTCCAGCAGTCTTGTAGCGCCTGCAAATAAACGCGCGTCGAATACTTGCCGTCCACCACCGCCTGATCGCGATAGTTTGGCCGCCAGAAATCCATCACGTCAGACGTGAAGAGTCCAACCTCGGGGTCAATCGCCAGGATGCGCGGGTTCGCGGTCACCAGCATGGCCACCGCGCCGCAGCCCTGCGTCGGCTCGCCCGGACTCGCCAGTTCATACCGCGCAACATCTGCAGCGATGACCAACGCGCGCGTCTTCGGATTGCGCGCCACTGCGGAACAGGCCAGTTGCAACGCGGCGGTGCCGCTGTAGCAGGCCTCTTTCAATTCCACGACACGGCAACGCGCGGGCAGGTCCAACAGGCCGTGTACGAAAATTCCGCCCGCCTTCGATTGGTCAATCCCCGACTCCGTGGCAAATAACAACAGCTCAATGTTGTCCTTCCCGTCGCGCTCGATCAGCGGATGCGCCGCGCTTGCGGCCATCGTGATGATGTCCTCGTCCGGCGGAGGAATGGCCATTTTCTCTTGGCCGATGCCGACCGTGTACTTGTCGGGGTCCACATTCCGCACGCCCGCGAGCGTGCGGAGGTCCATAAAGTAGTTCGACGAATAGAAATGAATCGCGTCTATACCGACGTTCATGGCGCGTTCTCAGCGAAGGGGAGATCGAGCAGCAACTTTGTGTTTCCGATCAGATCGGCCACGCGCCGAACACCCAGCAGAAACATTGCGATTCTCAATTCGTGACGCAGGCGGTCAATCACTGCCATCACCGCGTCCGCAGACTCCTGCGCGGGCTTCAAAAATGGAGCGGCCAGCCCGCAAAGCGATGCGCCGAGAATCAGCGCCTTCGCCACATCAATACCCGAGCGGATTCCACCCGATGCAATTAACGTTACTTCCGAACGCAAATCGCGAAGCTCCCAAAGTGCGCGTGGGGTGGGGATGCCCCAGTCTTGAAAGAGCAGACCCGCGTCGTCGTTGTCGTCGTCCGCCCGGCGATGATGCTCGATTCTGCTCCACGACGTGCCACCGCTTCCCGCGACATCAATAAAGCGAATCCCGCGCGGAATCGCCAACTTCACATCCTCGCGAGAAATTCCCGCGCCGACCTCCTTCAAAATTACCGGCTTATTCAACGCCCATGAAATTCCACCGATTTTTTCGATCAGCCCGCCAAACTGCGTGTCGCCCTCCGGCTGCACCGCTTCTTGCAGTGGATTCAGATGGAGATACAGCGCATCTGCGTCGAGCATGTTCACCGCGTCGCGACACTCTTCGATTCCAAAGCCCTTGTTCAGTTGTACCGCGCCGAGATTTGCGAACAGCAGAGTGGTCGAAGCAATCTCGCGCAGTGCAAAACTCGCCCGCGCCTTCGGGTTGGTGAAGAACACGCGCTGTGAACCGACGCTCATTGCGACCTGCCGAAGCTCCGCCGCCTCCGCGAGGTTTTGATTGATCCGCACCATCGCCGGATCGTCTCCGCCCGTCATCCCGGAGATCAGCAACGGACACGCAAGCCGCTTGCCCATAAACTCGACGGAGGTTTCCACTTCCTCCAAGTTGATCTCCGGTAGCGCCCGATGGCGAAGTCGGATTTGATCAAAATAGTATTTGCGGCGATCCGTCCCCTCATCCTCACTAATAATCTTAATGTGCTCCAGCTTCCGCTGGTTTGTCGTATCGCGAACGGCCAGCGCCTTCTTTGGTTCGGCAGCCGATGTCGGACGCAACGTGCGCGGATACCGCTGTCCGCCGCGCAACGAACGTTTGGGGCCTGGTTTCGTCATGTCGGCACTATACCCAATTACCTCCGGGATTTCCGTTCTAATTTTACATGCGCCCGCATCAGCTCCCCGGATTTGTCTGCGCGGCTAGCAAAGAAAGCTCCCCACACCATACCGCCGCCGCGCAAAGCGCTGCGAGTCGCCGCGCATTTGCGCCCGCCGCTCGTTCCTCCGCGCATCCGAGCCGCTCCAAATTGCGTTGCACAAAATCGAGACCCTTCCCGTTGCCGACCGACCCCATAATCAGGTTCGGCAGCGTACACGAAAAATAGAGGGAACCGTCCTCACGCGCCTCGGTGTGGACGAACCCCTGCGAGCCTTCAATGATATTCGCTGCGTCCTGCCCCGTCGCGAGGTAGAACGCCAGGAGCATATTTGCAAAGTGCGCATTTGCGGAACGAACGCCGCCGGCAAGCGATGTGCCGATCCAATTTTTTTGAGATTCAAATCCGCGATCTTCGCCGCCGTCGTCCGCAAGCGCTTTTCGCACGTCGCCGCAGGGATGACTGCCTCGGCTATGACATATTTGCCGCGGCCCAAAATTCCGTTCACGGCCGAAACTTTTTTATCCGTGCAAACGTTCCCGGAAATCGAAACGTAATCCAGGCGCGGGTACGTTTCCAATAGCCACGCCATCAGCGCATCCGCAGCCTTTGTCGCCATATTATGACCCGACGCATCTCCCGTCGTGAACGAGAATCGGATAAACAACACCCGTCCGACGATTTGCGTATGCACCTCTTGAAGTTGTGCAAAGCGACTCGTCGTCGCGGTCACTCTCCGCATATCCTCCATCAGCCCCGGCAACGCCCGTGCCACTTCTGCGACTGCGGCAGCGCTCTCCGCCTCCACCGCGATTGAGCGCGTCATACATTCCGAAACCACCACAACAGAAAGCCCACCGATCTCGCGCGTCACCCGCGCTCCCCGATTTACCGAGGGCCACAACGGCGACTCGTAGGTCGCCAACGGCAGCAGCGCCTCGCCTGAAATCTCCGGCCCCGAAAACATCACCGGCCCGACCCATTCCAGCGGGACCGCCGCCACATCCTGTTCTTTAGCCATACACCTATGTTCACTTCCCCGCCCATTCCGGGCAAGGTCTAATTGCGTATCCACGGTCCCTCGCTCCTGCCGCACGAGGTGGCGGAGGACGTATTTTTTGCGTCTTCCGTATCCCTTGTGGGCAATCCGCCCTCATCAACCCACCAACCATTCCTCGGGTTTCAGCCTTCCGCCCCCTTAATCGGTGTTCATTCTCATCAACGTCCGTTTCGTATCGCGATAACCCGTGCGCGCGTAGAGCGCCTTTGCGCGGGGGTTGTAGGATTCCACTTCGAGGAACAATCTCCGTATCCCCATCCTGCGCGCGTGTTGGCGCAACAGGCGCAGGACGCGACTGCCCACGCCCTGGTTTCTAAATCCACTTGCGACGAACAACTCGTCCACCAACGCCACCGGCCCGCCGTGCTCAATACTCCAGCCCCGCGTCAGCACGATATAGCCGACCGCCTCCTCCTCGACCCGGATCAACAGCGCAGCGCCGATCGTTTCATCCGCCAGCAATTCACGGAACGCGCGGCCTTGTTTTTGCTCTGAAAAGCGATAGCCGAAATATTTGTAGAACGCCCGAATCAGCGGACGCACCTCCAACCAATCCTCGGAATGCAACTGAACCAGATTAATTTTTGACGCGCTAATTTTCATACTTCTCATTCAAACCCTATCGCGGCAATCCGCGTTGTAAAAACTCCAGTGGATCGTACGCATTCCCCGAACCTGTAACCACCTCGAAATGCAGATGCGGTGCAATGGCCATCCAATTCCGCGCATCCGCGCTACGACTCGTCTGTCCCATTCCCCCCAATCGCATTCCTGCGCTTACATCCGCGCCTTCTTCAACACCGACCGATGCCAGATGACCATACAGTGTGAACATATTTTGCGACGCGTGTTCCAAGACCACGTAGAGACCAAAATCCGATTTTGATTCCACCCCATTCCACTCGACCACCCGCCCTGGCAACACGGCGAACACCTCATCCTCGGGAACCCACGCCTCCTCCACACTTGGAAACTCGTGTCCCGTTTGACAATCGGAGAACAGCACTGTCACGGTACGACCTGCGGAGCGAACACGAATCGGCGCGATATCCACTCCACGATGAAACCGCTTTCCACAATCCCGCGTCCACCCTGGCCGCCCATACTCCGGATTCACCCGCGTCCTCGCCACATACTCCCCTGAATTAGAGAACAAGTCCCGTCGCCCCGTCGGCCAGCACAACGCTGGCACATCGTCGGCCAACACCTCAAACCCCGTCACCCCCCTATTTCTCATCGTCAACATCGTTCCAGCGTAGATTGTCGGGAACAAAACTCAACCGTGAATTGTCCGACCCATTAGAAGTCTTTACGACAAGGGTAAAGAATGCTATACGCATGAACGATTCATGCGCGGGAGCTGGCTTTGTGCAAGAGGTCTGGCAAATGACAAATGTCTGTGCGAATATCAGGCACTAGGGAATATGGTGTGTTGTACGCATGAAGCAGGCTAAATGACGGTATCGCTTCCCATAACTGGTATTCGCGACAACTATCATCGCGGCATTGTTGCGGAATTCTTGCGAGAGAAAATAAAATCAGGCTCTAGTCTCTCGGTTGTCTCGGCCTATTTTACGATTTACGCCTACGATGCATTGCGTGAGCATCTTGACCAGATAGGGCACCTCGATTTCCTTTTCGGTGAGCCGCGATTCATCAAGTCTCTCGATCCAGATAAAACCGCAACGAAGGCGTTTGTCCTCAATGAGAGGGGCCTACAACTGAGCCAAAAGTTGGAGCAAAAAAGGGTGGCTCGAGATTGCGCAAACTGGATTGAGCAAAAAGTGAATATCCGATCAGTGCGCCACGCCCAACTGCTGCACGGCAAAATGTACCACATCGCCAAAGGCGGTGTGGAACATGCGATGCTCGGCAGTTCAAATTTCACCGTGCATGGAGCTCGGTCTCACGCACGCCAACAGCAATATCGAGTTAAACCTCGTAGTTGATAGTGACCGTGATCGCCAAGACTTAAAAAGATGGTTTTATGAACTTTGGAATGATGATGCGCTTGTTCAAGACGTAAAACAGGAAGTTCTGGATTATCTCGGTCAGCTTTACGCCAACCACCCCCCACAGTTCATCTACTACCTCACGCTGTTTCATCTCTTTCGCGATTACTTGGCTGTTGCCCGCGATCTCGATCAGAGTTTACGGCAAACAGCGCTCCCAGACACCCATATCTGGAAGACCCTTTTTTCATTTCAGAAAGACGGCGCAAAGGCTGCTATCAATAAAATCCTCGATTACAGCGGCTGTATTTTGGCGGACAGCGTTGGTCTGGGGAAGACATACACTGCTCTAGCCGTAATAAAATATTTCGAATTGCGGAATGAGCGAGTTTTAGTGCTCTGTCCAAAAAAGCTCGGCCGGAACTGGACTATCTATCGCAGCCCCAGCTCACTCAACCCGTTTGCTGATGACAAGTTTCGATACGATGTTCTTCATCATACGGACCTTTCTCGCGAGAAAGGGGAGGTCAATGGTTTATATTTGGACACTCTGAATTGGGGCGGCTACGACTTGGTCGTAATTGATGAGTCTCACAACTTCCGCAATAACAAGCTTGCAACGCAGCGTGAGGGGGACGCCGCGCCCCGTCGCAGCCGCTACCAGCGTCTAATGGAGGACATTATTGCAGCCGGCGTACATACCAAAGTTCTGCTGCTTTCTGCGACACCTGTGAATAATCAGTTGGCGGATCTTCGCAACCAGATTTCGTTTATCGCCGGAGGTGACGTCGCTCGCGACGATTTCGCAGATACCGCCTTTGCCGAGAAGCTTGATATTGCATCGGTAAAAGAAACCTCGCGCCAGGCGCAGATGCAATTCACCGCATGGGCAAAAAGGCCTCCGGAAGATCGCAAGACGCGCGATTTACTTTCGGGCATAGGTGGCGACTTTTTTAGACTACTCGATGGCCTCAGTATCGCTCGTTCACGCAAGCAGGTAGCCAGATACTACAAGGACGAAATGAAAGAGTTGGGTGGCTTTCCGCAACGCCCACCGCCGAGGGCCGTTCATGCGCCGATAGACTTGCAACAACACTTTCTGTCATTCGAGCAATTGGACCGTGAAATTAACGCTCTTCGCCTCGCCTTGTATCACCCCACTCACTACTTGCGCGACGATTTACCTCCCAGTGTACGGGAGCGCTATGAGGCAAAGATACTAGGCGCGTTTACACAGGAAGGGCGCGAACGCATCCTCATTGCCATGATGAAGGTGAACCTCCTTAAGCGGCTGGAGAGTTCCGTGGACTCCTTCCGGTGGACGCTAAAGCGAACGATCAAAAAAATTGGTGAGATCGAAGAAAAAATCACCCTTTTTGAGGCGCATTCCAACGACAACTCGCAGATGAGCTACGAGCAACTGACTCCGGAACTTTTTGAAGACCCTGATTTTGATGAAGAGGAGTTCACAATCGGTGGCCATCGGCGCATACATCTTAAACATCTAAAGTTGCCGGAATGGCTCAAGGCCGTGCGCAATGACCGAACACAGCTGCAATATCTACTCGAAAAAACGGAAGCCGTTACAGTCAAACGCGATGGAAAACTCGCGAAATTAAAAGAATTTATAGAGACGAAAGTTCGCGAACCTTCAACCAATCGCGATGGAGAGAAAAATAAGAAGGTTCTTGTTTTCACTGCCTTTGCCGATACAGCCCGTTATTTACATGAACACCTTGAGCCGTGGGCGAGGAGCGAACTCAATATCCACGTGGGCCTCGTGTGTGGAGACGGGGGCAATGCCGCCAGTCTGGGAGCAACAGATTACGATGATATTTTGACTAATTTTGCGCCCCGCGCGAAGCGCAGAGCTGAGCAAATGCAGAGATTTCCCAACCAGAACGAGGAAATTGATCTACTGATTGCAACCGATTGTATTTCTGAAGGACAGAACCTCCAGGATTGTGACCTTCTGATTAACTATGACATCCATTGGAACCCGGTGCGCATCATCCAGCGCTTTGGCCGTATTGATCGAATCGGCTCCCGTAACGACTCTGTCCAACTCGTAAATTTTTGGCCTGTATCCGATTTGGATCAGTACCTCGGAATAAAAATGCGCGTGGAAGCACGTATGGCACTGGTGGATTTGTCGGCTACTCAAAGCGATAATCTGCTCGATCCTGATCAACTACAGGAGCTTATTAAGGAAGACCTCCTGTTCCGGGATCGCCAGCTCAAGCGGCTCAAGGACGAGATTCTCGACCTGAGTGATCTTGATGATTCTGTCTCACTGACAGACTTTTCGCTGGATGAGTTTAGGCTCGATCTGTTGCAGTATTTGGAAACCAACCGAGCTGCCCTTGAGGAGGCGGGAGAGGGGCTTTATGCCGTGGTTCCGACGAAGGAAGACTTGTTTGCGAGGGTCCGTCCGGGCGTGTTGTTCTGCCTGCGACATCGAGCGGCGGTCGAGAAAAGGGAGTCAGATAAACCGGCGGATACGACCAATCTGAATCCGCTCGTCCCGTACTACATCGTCTATGTCCATGACGACGGCATGGTTCGCTTCAGTTTCGCCCAGCCGAAGGAGTCCATGCTGTTGCTTCGTGATCTGGCAGCTGGCGAAACGACCGCTTTCGATGAGCTCTGCAACCTGTTCGACAAGCACACGAAAGACGGTACGGACATGAGCCACTACGACAGCCTGCTTAAGAAGGCGCTGGCCTCCATCGAGCACACCTTCCGAAAACGCGCAGCGTCTGCGCTCCAGGCCGGTCGTAACGCCGTGTTGCCGTCGGCGGCCGAATCGCCGACCTCCGCCGGCGACGACTTCGACCTCGTCACCTGGCTCGTCATCAAAGCCCCGGAGAAATCCTGACCATGCCAGACATTACACCCAATCCTGAAACACGCATTGCGCTGTTCCATCGCAAAGAAATCCGCCGCGCCATCCACAACAACGAATGGTGGTTTGTCGTAGTGGATGTGGTTGCCGCGCTGACCGACGCGGCCGATCCAACCGATTACCTGAACAAGGTTCGCCGCCGCGATCCCGAGCTGGCCAAAGGGTATGGACAAATTGTCCACCCCCTTTCGATCCAGACGGCTGGCGGTCCACAAAATCTTAACTGCGCCAATGCGGAAGGCCTGTTTCGGATCATCCAATCCATCCCCAGCCCCAAAGCCGAGCCGTTCAAGCGGTGGCTCGCCAAGGTCGGCTATGAGCGCATCCAGGAGATCGAAGACCCCGAACTCGCCACCAAACGGACCCGAGCCCTCTATAAGGCCAAGGGCTACTCCGACGATTGGATCGAAAAGCGGATGCGCTCCATCGCCATCCGCGACGAACTAACCGACGAATGGAAGAGGCGGGGCGTCAAGGAACAGCGCGAATACGCCATCCTCACCGCGGAAATCTCAAAGGCCGCCTTCGGCCTGACGCCTTCCGAGTATGCCGAACTCAAGGGACTGGCCCGCCAGAACCTGCGCGACCACATGACCGCCCTGGAGTTGATCTTCTCGATGCTCGGCGAAGCCGCCACCACTGAGATCACCCGCACCCGCGACGCCCAGGGTTTCCCAGAAAACGAGACCGCCGCCCAGGACGGCGGCGCGGTGGCCGGCAACGCCCGCCGCGAACTCGAGAAGAAGAGCGGCCGCAAGGTCATCTCTTCGGAGAACTATCTGGGCCTTTCGCAGGGCATGAAGAAGGCCACGCCGTTGAGCGCCAGGAAACTGCGGAAGAAGAAAGCCTAGTCATGCCTACTGTTCACGACACGAAACACGCCATCGTCAAGGCGCTTGCCGAATTTGGCGCCCAACCATTGGCGAAAGCCGCCACGGCGCTCTTAAACAGGCTGGGCTACGGGAGCAAGAGGTCGATTGCCGGTGCCGGCTCCTCGCCGCAGGCATTTCTCGATCTCTTCGGCTCCGGCCACACCTTTGACGAGAAAAAAGCCCTTTTCGATGAATGGAAGACCGCTGATCTTCTTTTCCAGCTTACCGATCAGGAGCTCAGCCGCGAGTTGAGTCTGTTCACCGACGACTCCGTTCAACGCGGTCTGCTCAAATCCTACGTCTTCGTCGCCATCGAGCTAAATGGTGGCGAATACGCCCGAGGTAAATTCTCCGCCATCGCCCGACAGATCAATCGTCTTTTCCCCATGCCCGTCATGGTGATCTTCAAGCACCAGAGCCGACTCACCATTGCCGTCATCAATCGCCGCCGAAACAAAAACGACGAGAGCAAAGATGTCCTCGAAAAGGCCACCATCATACGCGATATCAACTTCGCCCAACCCCACCGCGGCCACCTCGACATTCTCGATTCCCTGGCGCTGCCTAATCTCGTCCATCCGAAGAAACTGCTCATCACCGACTTCGACACCTTACACGCCGCTTGGGAGCAGATTTTTAACGTCGAACTGCTTAATGAGCGTTTTTACCGTGAGCTGGCCAACTGGTATTTCTGGGCACTCCCGCAAGTTGAGTTTCCCGCCGACTTGGAGCCAGATGATGAAAAGCGCCGCGCCACGGGCCTTATTCGTCTGCTTACCCGGCTTATTTTCTGCTGGTTCCTCAAGGAAAAGAATCTTATCCCGGAGAAACTTTTCCATCCCACCGACCTTGCCAAAATACTCAAGGGATTCGATCCTGAAAGCGAGACCTGTTCCAGCTACTACCTGGCCATTCTACAAAACCTTTTCTTCGCCACGCTAAATCAGCGTATGGGCAAGGACAGTAACGGGAAGCCTTATCGCGTTTTCGCCATGGACGAAGGCTTCGCGAAGAACAGAACTACGTACGACATCAACAACCTCTATCGCTATGAAAAGCTCTTCGCTTGCTCGCCTGACGAGGCCATCGCTCTCTTTGCGGACATTCCTTTTCTCAACGGCGGGCTTTTTGAATGTCTCGACCGCACCGAGGAAAGTACCGACAAAAAACTCTACCTCGACGGCTTCTCCCGCAATGCCAGCAAACGCCCCCACGTTCCCGACCGCCTTTTTTTCGACAGCGGCGAAACGGCAGACCTTTCCGACATCTATGACGACAGACAGCGTAGGGCGGAAAAAGTCACCGGCCTGATCCCTATTCTAAACCGTTACAAATTTACCATTGTCGAGAATACCCCGATCGATCAGGAAATCGCCCTCGATCCCGAATTGCTCGGCAAGGTCTTCGAGAATCTGCTCGCCTCCTATAACGAGGAAACCAAGAGCACCGCTCGCAAGCAAACCGGCTCTTTCTACACCCCGCGCCCCATCGTCGAATACATGGTGGACGAATCGCTCAAGGCCCACCTTGTCGGTGCGTTGGCGGGGTGCGGCTTGGCGGAAAAGGACGCACGGGCTGGCCTCGACATCCTCTTCGCCTACACCGAGCGCGAACACCCGTTTTATGAGCGCGAAATCGCTGCCCTGCTCGATGCCATCCACACCTGTAAGATTCTCGATCCCGCCTGTGGCTCCGGAGCCTTCCCGATGGGGATGCTGCACAAACTTGTGTTTGTCATCCACAAACTCGACCCCGGACAACGCGCGCTGGAAGCAACTCCAGATCGCCGCCGCCGCGAAGATTCCCGATTCCTCCGCGCGAGAAGCTGCCATCGAAGCCATCGAGCGGGACTTCGCCGACAACGAGGACGACTACGGTCGTAAGCTCTACCTCATCGAAAACTGTCTCTTCGGTGTGGACATCCAGCCCATCGCCATCCAGATATCGAAGCTCCGCTTTTTTATCTCCCTCGTCTGCGATCAAAAGACCAATCGGAATAAGAAGCAAAACCACGGCATTCGCCCACTGCCCAATCTGGAAACCAAGTTTGTTGTCGCCAATACGCTCATCGGTCTGCCGAAGATGAACCAGCTGGCACTCGTGAATCCCGAGATCTATAAGATCGAATCAGAAATCGACGATCTATACCACAGCCATTTCGGTATCCAGCGCCGAGACCAGAAACTTGCCCTGCAACGCAAGATCAAAGACCTACGCAAAAAACTCAGCAGGTTGCTTGCCGAAAGCCTCGGCTCATCCAAGAAAGCCGAACACATCGCTACTTGGGATCCTTTCGATCCGCAGGCATCTTCTGACTTCTTTGATCCTCATTGGATGTTCGGAAGTTCGCTCGGAAAAGGTTTCGATATCGTGATCGGCAATCCGCCTTATGTCCAGCTCCAGAGCAAACGAGGTGGACTGGCAAGCCTCTACAAAGACCTCGGTTTTCAGACTTTTGAGCGTACTGGCGATATCTACACACTTTTTTACGAACGCGCGTGGCAGTTACTGCAGAATAATGGATACTTGTGTTTCATTACTTCGAACAAATGGATGCGGACCGGTTACGGCGCGTCTCTTCGCAAGTTTCTTGCTGCTAATACTCGACCCAAAACCCTCATTGATTTTGCGGGTCAGAAAATATTTGCGTCCGCCACCGTCGATACCAACATTCTGCTTTATGAGAAAAACAACAGCACAAACGGCGCAAAAAACACAGAAACTCACGCCGTCACCGCCACCAATGCCAGCTGCGATAATTTGAGCCTTTTTGTTCGACAGAATGCAACTCCTTGTGCATTTCCTGCTGATGGCGCGAGTTGGGTGATTCTCACCCCGCTTGAGCAAGCAATCAAACGCAAGATAGAGGCGAAAGGAGTCCCACTAAAAAATTGGGATGTAAAAATCTACCGTGGTATTCTCACTGGATACAACGATGCGTTTATTATTGACGAGGAAAAACGCAATGAAATCCTTGGCAATTGTATGGATGCTGACGAGCATAACCGTACTGCCAAATTAATACGACCGATTCTTCGCGGCAGGGACATCAAACGGTATGCGTACAGCTGGGCTGAGTTATATGTTATAGGAACATTCCCGGCGTTGCACGTTGATATCGACAAATACCCCGCTGTAAAAAAGTTTCTGTACGGATTCTATCCGAAGTTACGGCAAACCGGGCAAACACTTACAGCGGCGGAAAAACAATCAGTTAAAGCGCATATACTTGCGCATGGTCTTTCGGTAAATGAAAAGAATTTGGACAAGTCGCGTAAAAAAACTGGCAATCAATGGTTCGAGACCCAAGACCAGATAGATTATTGGGACGATTTTTCTAAACCGAAAATCGTGTGGGCGGAACTGGCACGGACTGGTAATGCTTTCACCTTCAACGGGGACCGTCATTTTGTGGGAAACACAGGCTACATTCTAACAATGGGAGAAGTAACGAAAAATTGCGTCGGGTATGAATGGCTCCTCGCGTTTCTAAACAGCAAGGCTCTCCTCTTCTATCTCGACATGATTTGCAACCGCCTTGATGAAACCGGCTGGCGCTGGTTGCGGCAACATGTCGAACTCTTGCCCGTACCAATTCAGCCGCTCGAAAAGCAAGGGGCTATTACTGAAATTATTCGCGCTGAATTGAGCAAAACAACCACTGAAGGGCAACGCAAGATAAATGTACAAATTGCTAATTACTACGGGCTTAACCGCGAAGAGACTGAGTTTCTAAGCAGTCGATTTCCGCACGGGTAAGGTGGAAAAGTTCAAATACGATCTGATCGATTTCGGCTTGGCCCTCTACAGTAGGATCTTTGGCTAATATCGAGAGCCTTTCGGCAGTATTTGATTGCGTTTCTGGAACGGGCAGTTGTTCAATGAACATCGGTTTGTATTCGAAATAGCCTCCGTTGCGTGTTACGCCTAGATGTCGGATATACCAATCGCCAAGTTTTGAATTGAGGATGGCAAGCAAATATCCGTCAAACGGGACAATCATCGGACACGGCGCATTAATGAACATGCCAGCGGGTGCCGCTGAGAACTGTGCCGCCAAAGCCAAATTTCCCCACACGATTTTCGGTTTAGAAAAATCGTCCATATAAGCGCAGCTACGAAGATTATAAGGGGTGTCTCCTTGATCGGCTCTGGCTTTGATCTTGGGCCAATGGAAATCGAGGTGTTTCTTAACGGCTGGGTATTTTGTGATTTCGACCCTCGGAATGCCTTTTTCGGGAATTCCATTATGCGTGGCGATGAGATATAGCCCCGCCCAACTATACGCGTACCGTTTGATGTCCCGGCCGCGAAGAATGGGTCGTATTAGTTCGACAGTGCGCTTGCGCTCGTCGTCGGTCTTGCAGCCAGCGAGGATTTCATTGCGCTTGGCCTCGTCGATGATGAAGGCATCGTTGAAGCCTGTTTTAATGCCGTAGTTAATGGAGATATCCCAATCTTTCAGCGGGATGCCGATCATGTCGATCTTGCGTTTAATGCTCAGCTCGATGGGGTTTAGGATAGTCCAGCTGGAACCATCGGCGGGGAAGGTGCAAGTGATAGCATTCTGTCGAACAAAAAGGCTCCTTTTTGCTAAACTGCACTATCTTGCTGTTCACTTAAATAATTAAAGGAGCAGCATGATGGTTTATGGCTATATCCGTGTGAGTACCGATAAACAGACCGTTGAAAACCAGCGCTACGAAATTAATTGCTTCTGTAACCGGCAAAACATCGCTGTGGGTATTTGGCTTGAGGAGACTATTTCCGGCAGCAAGGAACCAGAAAAACGCAAACTCGGCAAACTTCTGGCGAGTTTGCAAAAGGGCGATGTCTTAATTTGCGCCGAACTATCTCGACTTGGACGCTCGCTTTTAATGATTATGGATATCCTTAACCAGTGCCTAAAACGAGAGGTACAGGTTTGGACCATCAAGGATAACTATCGCCTTGGGGCTGATATCAGTAGCAAAGTCTTGGCATTCGCGTTCGCGCTCACGGCAGAAATCGAACGCAACCTTGTTTCCCAACGAACTAAAGAGGCTCTTGCCCGTAGACGCGCAGAGGGTGTGACGCTCGGCCGTCCCAAAGGACGCAAAAGTGCTCGTGTAAAACTTACTGGTCGGGAGGAGGAAATCGCTCGTCTACTCAAGCGAGGGTTCTCCTATACCCGTGCTGCTCGCCATCTGAAAGTTCACCGCATTACGCTCGGCAATTTCATTCGCGCTCATATGGTGTAAATAAACGAGATTGATTCGAGCAAGAAGGGTCCGGTGTCGGAACGTGATCTTCGCGCCCTTCACGGGCGCGTCGAGAAGAGCGGGGCGTCGTGTGCGCGCTCTCTCGGTTCTTAAATAAACAAGTACCGACCGTGGGCCACGTATGTTTCCAAGCCTTGGAAGTAGTTTTGGGATGGGTTTCCAGGAGTTGGAAGTTTTGGGGAGAAGCGCTGTGAGGGGGCTTTGTTTCGCATTGATTGATGGGGTAAAAAATATCAAACTTGCCGGAACTTGAGCATTGGTTGTACGGGAGGGTTTTATGACTGTTGGCCAACAAAATATGCCTCCGCAGTTGCCGCCTCGGAGCGCTCGCGGGGTGGGGGTGTTTCAGGGGGGCGCGCTGATGCCGGTGATTGTGATCGCGCTGTTTCTGTTTCTGCCGATCTTTTTCTGGTTTTATTGCCGGATTGAGCCGCGGTCGGATCAAATCGCAATTTTAATTCATAAAACGGGCGATACGTTGCCGTCGGGCGAGATTATTGCGACGGAGCCGAGTCAGCGAGGAATTCAACTCGAGGTGCTTGCGGAGGGACGCTATTTCAAAAATCCGTACACGTGGGGTTGGCACATTTCAAAAATTACGGATATTCCCGCAGGCAAACTGGGCGTGCTGACGCGGTTGTACGGAAAGGATTTGCCGCCGGGCGAGATTCTCGCGCCCGAGGGATTTAAGGGCATCCTCGAAGAGGTTTTAAGGCCGGGCAAACATCGCGTTAATCCTTATGCGTATCGCGTTGATCTGTTCGATGCGATTACGATCAAGCCGGGTAGCGTGGGGGTGGTTACACATCTGACGGGTGGGGACGTTCTGAACGGCGATTTGCCGGCGGACGCCACGAATACCTTTTTGGTGGGCGAGAATATGAAAGGGGTGATCAGCGGAACACTCGATCCGGGCACGTACTACCTCAATCCGTACATTGTGAGTGTCGCAGAGGTGACGTTGCAAAGTCAGCGTTTCGAACTCAGTGGCGATGACGCGATCAGCTTCCTGACCATGGACGGGTTCACCGTGCTCGTCGAGGGTACGCTCGAATTTGCTATTACGCGCGATAACGCGGCGCTTATCACGCATCGCGTCGGCGATATGGGGGATGTGGTCAAGAAGGTCATTCTTCCGCGCGCTCGCGGGTTCAGTCGTATCGAAGGCAGCAAGCATCCGGCGATTAACTTTATTGTGGGCGAAACGCGTCAGCAGTTTCAGAATAGTCTGGAGGCGCATTTGAAGGATAAGAGCGCGGATTGGGGCGTGGCGATTCGTTCGGTATTGATCCGCAATATTCAGACGCCCGATCAAATCGCGAGTATCATCCGCGACCGCGAGGTTGCGGTGCAAAATGCAATTAAACTCGACCAGCAGACGGAGCAGGCGAAGTCTCAGGCCGAGTTGGTGAAACAGGAGATGCTTGCGCAGCAGAGCAAGGAACGGGTTGACGCGGAGACGGGTCCAGAAGCGCGCCGTGCTTCTTGCCCAGCAGGGGCAGGACGTCCAGGTCATCGCGGCGAATCGCGAACTTGAGGTGGCTAAACTTGGAGCGGAGGCCGCGAAGTCGCAGGCGGCGGCGCTGTTGTCCAGAGCGAGTGCCGATCGCGATGTGATCAAGCTGAACAATGAGGCCGAGGCGGCGGTAATTCGGAGTCGCGTGCAGGCGTTTGGGACGGGGCAGAATTATGCGCGTTACGTTTTTTACGAGAAGATCGCGCCGCAAATCGAAACGGTACTGAGCAGTGATGATGCTTCCGGGCTTGGTGGTATTTTCAAGCCGTTCAACCCCGCTGCGGATGGAGGCAAATAATGAAAAAGTTTTCCGTCATTTTGATGCCTCTCCTTGTTGTCGGTCTCGCTTGGTTTATTTGGGAATGGGGCTTTTGCCGATTCTATGTGAACCCTGACGAGATGGCGGTTGTCCGCGCGAACAAGGGCGAGGCGCTGCCGCCCGATCAAATTCTTGCGAAGGAAGGGCAGCAGGGTATTCGCGAGGAAGTTCTCGGCGAGGGCCGCTATTTTCTGAATCCGTACTACTACCGAGTGGAGATTAAGCCGGTGACAATCATCCCGCCTGGCAAGGTCGGCATTGTCACGGCGAAGGTCGGCGCAAATCTGCCCGAAGGCGAGTTCATTGCAGAGCGCGGACAGAAGGGCATTTGGCGCGGTGCGCTCGGCCCCGGCAAGTACCGGTTGAATCCCTACGGCTATCAGATTGATATCGTTGACGCGATCAGCGTTCCGATCGGTTACGTCGGCGTTATGACCGGACTCTCCGGCGAGCAGGCACCGGAAGGAAGGTTCGCGGCTCCGAATCAAAAAGGTGTTCGGAAGGCCATTCTTCAGCCGGGGCTTTATTACGTGAATCCGAAGGAGATGAAGGTTGACGTCGTTGAAATCGGATTGAATCAGGTCTCTCTCCTCGGAAAGAGCGGCGGCGAGGTGATTATGAAGCGGCAGATTCAGTCGCAGAACAAGGCGATGGATGTATTGCAGGCCGCCGCATTGGAAGAACAGAAGGAACAGCGTCTTGGCTATCTCGCCGACCGCGCCCGGGAGGAAGGAAGCCGAAAGCGCGATGTGTCCGGCGATTGGGGTCTGGATGAAGTCGCGCCAGCCGCAGCGCGGGCGGGCGTGTATCCGGCGCAGCCAAGTATTTCGGAGGCGGTGTTGAGTTTGGGTCAGTTGGTTGAGTTCCCCTCGCGCGATGGGTTCAACATCAGCTTGGATATGACGGTGGAATTCGAGCTGGTTCCTGGGAATATTGCGTGGATTTTCCAGAGCTACGGCGATTTGCCCGCGGTCGTGGATAAAATTTTGATGCCGCAGATTCTTTCCGTTTCGCGTTTGAAAGGCTCCGCGTATCGCGCGAAGGATTTCATTGTCGGCGAGGGCCGTGAGAAATTTCAGAACGAGCTAACCGACGCACTGGCCAAGATTCTCGCTGAGAAGAACATCGTCATACACAACGCTCTCATCAGCCATGTGAACGTGCCGATGCAAATTCTTGATCCAATTCAGCAGGCCAGCATTGCCGTCGAGCAGGATTTGACGAACAAAGAGAAGCAGAATACGGCCAAGCGGCAGTCCGAGTTGAATATTCAGTTGAGCTTGATTGATCAGAATCGCGGCGTCGTTGCGCAGGAGACCGAGCGAATCAAGGCGCAGATTAATGCCGACAAAGAAAAAACCGTCGCGGAAATCCAAGCTGAAGCCGCGCGCACTGTTGCTGAAATAGGAAAAAGCACCGCCGATGTTCTCGCGGAAAAAACGCGGACTCTTGGCGAGGCCCAGGCGAAGATCACGACGCTGGTAGAAGGCGAGAAGGCGAAGGGCTTGGAGCTAAAAGCCCGCGCATTTAACGACCCCACTTCTTACGCGCTATGGCAATTTGCGGACAACTTGAACAAAGATTTGAAGATCAACATCCTCCACGCTGGCCCCGGCACCTTCTGGACCGACCTAGACAAAGCGACCCTGGGCGACCTCGCCCCCGGCGCCTTGTTGCAGAAGCAGCAGTAGGGCGAGGGCGCGCGCTGTCCATTCTTTGAGTTGCGCAATCAAAAATCCAGCAGGAATTGCGCGAACTTGTCCTGCTTCAGCGGGATTGTCGCGAATGGGCATGAATTCTTAAACGTCCGCTGCCACGTTCAGTAAACACGCGGGCGTGTTAACCAAGCCGTCTTTCAGGTTTCAGGTTCCGGCCTTCTGCCTTTTCTCCGGCGCCATGCGCTGTGCGAATCGTCAGACTTCCAAGATGTCTTTTTCTTTCGCGGCGACGAGGTTGTCTATTTTTTTGATGTAGCCGTCCGTGAGTTTTTGGACTTCATCAATACCGCGTTTTTCTTCGTCTTCGCCGATCTTGGAGGCTTTTTTCAGGCCTTTGACGAGTTCATTGGCATCGCGGCGGTTGCCGCGGATTGCGATACGGGCGTCTTCAGCGTTGCGTTTGGCAACTTTGACGAGGTCTTTGCGGCGCTCTTCGCTCAACTCGGGAATCGGGACGCGAATGACGCGACCATCGTCAACGGGGGTGAGTCCGATGTTCGAGGCGAGGATGGCGCGGCAGATGGCGTCGCGCGAGGTGGGATCGAAGGGCGTGATGACGATCAGGCGCGGTTCGGGAGTGGCGATGCCGGCGAGCTCTTTCAGTCGAGTGGTCGCGCCGTAGTATTCCACGCCGATGTTTTCAACCAGGGCGGGGGAGGCTTTGCCTGTGCGTAGGCCGGCGAAGTCCTGCTGCAAGCGCGCGATGGCTTTGTCCATCTTGTCTTCAGCGTCCAATAGAATTTCATCAATCGTTTCCATACTTTTACTCCGTTACTAGCGTGCCAACCGTCTTCCCGGTGACGGCGCGCAGGATTTCGTTTTTCTCGAAGAAGTTGAATACAAGAATTGGAATTTTGTTTTCCTGACACAGCGAAAATGCGGCGGCGTCCATCACCTTGAGCTGCTGGGTGAGGGCCTCAAGGTAGGTGAGTTTGGTGTATCGCTTGGCTTTCGGATCCTTGTTGGGGTCTGCGGTATAAATGCCGTCCACCTTGGTCGCCTTGAGCACGACATCCGCGCCGATTTCGCTGGCGCGCAGGGCAGCGGCGCTGTCGGTTGAAAAGTAGGGGTTGCCGGTGCCGGCGGCGAAAATTACGACGCGATTTTTTTCGAGGTGTCGCATCGCGCGACGGCGGATCATCGGTTCCGCAACGGCGGGCATATTGATCGCGGTGAGGACGCGAGTCTGAACGCCGTTCGACTCGAGGGTGGATTGAAGCGCGAGGGAGTTAATGACCGTCGCGAGCATTCCCATATAATCGCCGGTGGTGCGGTCCACACCGCATTTTTGCGCGGTGATGCCACGGAAGATATTGCCGCCGCCGATAACGACGGCAACTTGTACACCGAGTGCGCGTACTTTCTTAATCTGGAGCGCAACCGTCTTAAGAATCTCGGGGTCGAGGCTCTCGCCGGTCTTGTTGTTGTGAAATGCCTCGCCGCTGAGCTTGAGCATGATTCGGCGGTAAGCCGGTTTAGTTTTTCGTTGCGTTGCCACGCGGGTCTCCTAAATCAAAGGAAATCGTTAAAGTCGTCGAGAGCATACGAAGCGCGGCGGCGGATTGAAAGCATTTTGGGCAAACGACTGTTTTTGCCGAGCGGCTTTATTTCGTCGTGCCTTCGCTTAATATCGGCAGCGTCTCTTCGCGCAGGGTTTGACTCAATTTATAGAGGGCGAAGCCGGGGGTGCCGAGACGACGGGCGATGGCGATTTGTTCGATGACTTTATCTGCGCTGAGTTGGCTTTCTGCGGCGGTTACGCCTATACCGGGGATAATCCGATTTTTGGCCCCGGGCAGGGTGACCTGTTTTTGCGTTAGCGCGGAAAATTTGTACGTGTCATCGGCGTAGTTCATGGGGCACACAAAATCGAACTGCCCATCGCGGAGCCACGCGCCCCAGTCCTGTCCGATAGAGGCGATGGTATCGGGATAGCCGCCCCAGACTGCGGCGGAGAGTTTTAGGTCCGGTTTGATTTGCTTCAGGCTGCGTCGCGTTGCCTTCACAAAATCCGTGATGACTCCTGCGCGCCATGTGCGGAAGCGATCCTGGTTCGCTCCGCCGTTGCGCACTGAGGCGGGCCATGCGCCGGATGCGCGACCGAGTGAGCGTTCCGAAAGCGGCGCGGGTGGCGGGCGAGAAGTCGGCGTTTGCGTCCGGATAGCGCACGTAGTCGAGGTGGATGCCGTCGAGGTCGTAATTTCGCGCAAGTTCTTCGATTGCGGAGAGCATGTAACGTTGATTCGCTTCGAGGACGGGGTTGAGCCAGGTGAGTTTTGTGCCGTCGGCGGCTTGTTGCAGTCGTCCTTCCTTGCGCATCTGCGCTTGAAACTCCGGCGGCGCATTGTTGATCTGCCACAAGACGACCCACGCGTGAATTTCCAGTCCATACTTTCGCGCTGCCGCGCTCGCGGCTTTCATTTGATCCCCAAATTTGCGGTACGTGTGTGATTCGGGAACAATTTTACTTGGATAGTGTGCGAGCCCGGCCCAAAGCGTGTTGACGAAGAGTGTGTTGATTCCGGCGGCCTTGAGATCGCGTGCTGTGCGATCCCAGTCGCCGGGGTACCAGCCGACGCCATCGTGATCCCACACCCCGCGCACCTCTTTCGCCGGTGCGCGTTGTGCGCGGCTGTAGGCGCGAGTGAGTTGGTCGTGCGCTGTTCGTGCGCTGTTGAGCGCGGTCGCCGCATCGCTTTTCGCGAGCGCCGTGAGCATCGTTTGGTGTGCGCGCTCTGCTTGAGCGAGGAGGGTTTCTATTCCATCGCGCTCGGGGTGTCCGGCGGCGAGGCTTCGGATTCCGTTTATTGCCGATACAAAATTCGCGAAACCGTCAATTTTGCCGACATTTGCCGCTGCGTATTGTGCGGCGCTGCTCCAAGCGCCTGGCTCTAGTGCGGCGACGAGGCCGAGCAGTAGCTGTTCTTTTCCTGCGCGGTCGTCATCGAGCAAAATTTGCGTCATCCAATAGCCGCGATCCGTTGCGATCCACGCAGGTTCCGGCTGTGCCTTTCCTGTCGCATCCATCCAACGGGCGAGGACGCGACCGCGCCCTTTTTGCGGTTGTGCGATGCGGATGCCCCAGGCCTGTTGGTACACGTGTTGGGGAATGTGGAGCGCTTTTGCATCGCTATCGCCAAATGCAAAACCGGCCCAACGCCCCGGCTCGCGGTGTGAAACGACCTCGCCGAGTGAGATGCCCATTAAGTTTGCGAGTTCTGTGCTGTCGCTGAAACAGACGATCAATTTTCCACCCGCGTTGATGTGTGCGCGATAGAGCGCGAGTTGCGCTGCGGTGGGGCGGGCGTTGTAGGGGAGGATGACCAGTTTCACGCCGCGTAATCGGTCTGCTGTGAGCTGCGATTCGGGAAGAATCGCGTGGCGAATGCCGACGTCCTCAAGCCAGCGGCTTACGCGATCCGTTGCGCGCGAGGCGACGTTTCGTTCCGTTGCATTTGGTGCTGAATTTTCGGAGCGAATGATGAGCAATTGATCTGAGCGCGTTTCGAAGCGGTGTAAGGTGAGGCGTGTCGCCACCGCAGCACCGCGCCAGGGAGAAATGCGAATCGCTTCAATTTTATTCCAACCTGCGGGTTTCCCTTCAACCGAGAAGTCCTGTCGCGCGAGAGAGATGCGTTGTCGTCCCGCAGTTTTTAGCGACCTACCCCAGACGTACCAGCCGTCACCGCTTTTGAGATAGATCATCAGCGTGCGGATTGCTTCGGGCCGCTCGCAGGTGAGTTCGAGTTCAGAAGGATATATCGCGCGAGAGATCGAGACTGACCGTTTTATCCCAATACACCCGCTCGCGTTCGCCATCGAATGGCAGGTGGAAGAGGACCCCATCCGCAGCGCGTTCCGGCGCAGGCGCATTTGCGATTGCCCGCCATGCAGTGGCGACGGCTTTGTTGTCGGGATAGCGGAAGGATTCGATGACGCTGGCGCGAGTTGGAATCGCCAAGGCGAGGAGTAAAAAAGAATGAGAGGAGGCGAGCGGTCATCGGTGGGTGACTGTACTCGTTTCGCGTAGGGCCAGGTCAAGGGGGGAATGTGCGTCGGGTGTTTGTCCTGTAGCCGCGGGCGTTGACCGCGGGGGGGGTAAGACCGCCCTCAACGCGGGCGGCTACAGAGGGACGAGAATAAGGGTTTTAACCACGGAAATGCGCGGACGGACGCGGAAAGCGAGTTGTTGTGTGCTTCACGATTTCACTGTGTTTGGTAGGGCGTGACCGCTGGGCGCGCCGCAGGGGGTGTGTGGGTTGCAACCGAAGGGAAATAACGCAATTCAGATGCGTTTGAATTTATCGTTAACGTTCCGGCCCGCCCAGCGGTCGGGCCCTACCTAAATCACAATTGATAGTTATTCTCTGTAGCCGCGGGCGTTGACCGCGGGGGGGTAAGACCGCCCTCAACGCGGGCGGCTACAGAGGACGAGAATAAGAGTTTTAACCACGGAAATGCGCGGACGGACGCGGAAAGCGAGTTGTTGTGTGCTTCACGATTTCACTGTGTTTGGTAGGGCGTGACCGCTGGGCGCGCCGCAGGGGTGCAGCGGTCACGACCGAAGGGGAATAATCCAATTATGGTGCGTTTGGATTTGTCGTTAACGTTCCGGCCCGCCCAGCGGTCGGGCCCTACCTTTTCATGGTTGGGGGTATTTTTTTCCCGAACCTAGATGCCCTGCTTGGGTTGCCCCTTGATCTGGATTTGGTGGGCGGGGGGTTCAAGTTCGATGTTGAGGAGGCATCGAATCATTGCGCTGAACCAGATTGCGATGGCGATGATCCAGGTGATCCCGGCGTAGGCGTAGTGTTCGAGTGCGCGGCTTTTTCCAATCCACTCCGCAGAGACGCGGGTGATCATCGCGGCGGTGATGAGGGCGAATATCCACCAGAGCAAGGGCCATTTCGCGAAGAATAGTTTTTGGAATCCGCCGTGCGCGGTGATGACGCGCGTTGCGACGGATAGAATCAGAAGCGCGAGTCCGCTGATGTAGAGGATGTGCAGTCCGGCCATTGGGGTGTTAGGAATGAATCCAATGACGAGGAAGCCGACGGGCAGTGTGAGGAGAGAAAGTCGTGTGAGCCACGGCACTGCGCCAGGATTTTTTTGTTTGAGGAATACAGGTAGGTTTCGAGCTAGGAAGATGAGCAGGACAAAACCGCGCATCAGATTGCCTTCGCGAATGAAGCCGAATGCTTCGATGACTACACTGCCGATGATGAGGAGTCCGAAGCCGAGCATCCAAAACATTTCGAGCAGCCATGCGTGGGGCGTTCGGTTCATCTCCGGTGGCGATTGGCGACGGGGGTAGCCGACGAACACGGGAAGAATAAATGCTGCAATACCTAAGACAGGCAATAGCAGGAACGCCTGATTTAGGAGCAGGCGGCTGAGATTGTAAAATACCGGACCCATGGAAGGGTCGTGTCGGTAGATGGCTTGCATTGTTGAGCCGGTGACGGCGCAGGCGAGGCCGAGCAGGACGGTGACCAGACCCGGCGGCGGGCGGTCCTGTCGTTGTACGAAGCGTACAGCGACGCAGCTCAGGAAGAAGAGGATGGTTGAGGCAAAGACAATGTCACCGATCATCGTACGGAGCATGAGATGAAAAACTGCCGCTGCCGCGATTCCACCTGCCCAGAGGAACATTTGCCAATGATGAAACCGCTTGGTGTTCAACATCACGGGCAGGGCGGTGCCGAGGAATCCGAGGATGAAGCAGGCGGAGAAACCTTCGATCATCAGACGCGGATGCGCGACGATGGGGTAGGTGGTCGTTATCTTGAATAAAAAGAGCGGCCAGAGACCGACGCCGATGAGAGCGAGTAGGATGCCGACGGGGAATAGTAACCGATATGGCTCCGATTCGCGCCAATGCGCGGTCATTCCCGCACCTCGTGTGGGGTTTCGTTCCGAACTGTTGTAGTGTTGTTAGTGTTCATGAGCTGATTGAAGCGCCGCGATGATCGGCGCGGGGTCGTCATCCATTTTGGCCAGTTGCGCAACGATGCGTCCGTCGTGGTCCAGCAGGGTGATCTGAGTGGAGTGGGCAATTTCGCCGTCCGCCTCTGTGCGATAGTTGACGCCGAGGACGGCGCTGAGCTCGCGGACGCTATCTTGTGACGCGGCCAGCACTTTCCAGTTGGGTGCGGTAATTTTCTGGCGTTGTGCAAATTCGCGGAGCGCCTTAGGCGTGTCGCGTTCGGGATCGAGCGAGAAGAGCGTGAATTCGATATTCGCGTCGGCGGGCACTTCGCGTTCGATACGTTTCATATTCGAGACGATGAGGGGACAGACGTGGGTGCAGGTTGAGTAGAACATCGCAACGATACGGTGTGGCCCGCGCAGATCGGAGAGGTGTATCGGTGCGCCTTCGGCGTTTGTCCAAGTGGAATCGAGTTGATAGAGCGACTCGTCTGGCAGTTCGGAGAGCGCGACGCCTTCGACGTCGTCTGTCGCGCAGCACGCCGCTGCGTGTGCGTAGAGCGGAAGACTCAACGCTGCGCAAATAATCAGTACGATCTGTATTTTCATTGTGTTGGTTCTTTCAGGTCTGCCGGAAGATCCCGCGCACAGCGGAAGCCGAGCGCGGAGGTACTATACCTCGCTTTTAGGCTACTGCGAAATGCGAAGCGCATAAAAGCTGCGTAGTCCTCGACATCCGCTGCTCCGGCTGCGCCGCTTCCGCAGAATAATCCGCCTTCTAACGCGGAATCGTTGCGCGATTCGCCGGTGACGAGGGCGGAGTTGAAATCTTCGACCCACTCCCAAATTTGTCCATGCATATCCCACGCGCCCCAGAAATTTTTATAGACGCTTCGCACGGGCTGAGTACCTGTGCTGGCCGGGCGGCCGTACCATGCGAGGATGCGCGCGAGGAAGTTGGTGTCGCCTCGGCTATCTGCACGATCCTCACTCGCGCTCGCGGCCCATTCCCATTCGGCGAGGGTGGGGAGGCGCGCACCCTTCCACTGCGCATACGCGCGGGCGGCAAACCAAGAGACCTGTGTAACGGGATGGTTGAGCGGTGCGTTCACTCCGGGTGTGAGGTCGTCCGTCCAATTTGCAAGATAGCGTTCGTCCACAAACAGCTTGCTCGCCTTGCTGCGTTGCCAGCGCGGATTTTCCGTGACGAACTGGAGGAACTCCTCGTTCGTCACCTGCGCTTCCTCCAGTAGAAACGCCGCCACCGGCTGCTCTGGTTCATTACTATAGATGGGACGGTACACGCCTGCATCCACCTGGATAAAGGCGGCCTCGACTCCACCGCACAGCGATGCGAAGAGCAGCGCGATGACGATTCGCTTCACCTTACTCCGCGTGGATGCCCGCGCCGAATGGCTCGGGACCACCGTCACGAATTTCCTGTACACGCGTTGCGCTGATGCGGCCTTTCTTGTTGCCCCAGGTGTTGAGGACATAGGTGACCACATCGGCGATTTGCTCGTTGTTGAGGTTTTGCGGCGTCATGATTTGGTTGTAGTCCACGCCGTTAACCGTGATCGGGCCTTGGCGACCGAAGATGACATAGGCCACTGCGCGCTCGGGGTCGGCATTCAGATAATCCGAATTGGCCAGTGGCGGGAAGACGCTAGGAATACCTTGTCCGCTCGCCTGGTGGCAGGCGAAGCAGGTTTGCTTGTACACCAATTCGCCGGCACGCTTCTGTTCTGTCAGCGTCGGCTCGCGGTCGGTTCTCACGAGGGCGTGGCCATTGTCGCTTGGCGGCTCGCGGCCTTCGGGCAGGTACACCGAGTCGTGCTGCTTGCCCGAGAAGACGGTGAGATTCGGCTCGCCCTCGACTTTCAACATTCCGAGCGCACCTTTGTTGAATGCGCGGAAAATCGAGTGATCCACGAGCGTGAGCGTGCCGGGGGCATCGCAAAAGAACTCGACGATGGCCGAGCCACCGGCGGGAACCAGTGTGGTTTGGACATTTGCATTGAGGCGATCACCGCCTTCAATGTGGACGGTGTCAAAAATTTCTCCGATCACGTGGAACGAGGAGATCAGGTTCGGGCCGCCGTTTCCGACGTAGAGACGAACCGTTTCACCCGTCTTTGCGTGAATCGCATTGTCACCCGTCAGCGAGCCGACCGAGCCGTTGAAGACGACATAGTCGGGCCGCTCATCCAGCGCCTTGTTCATGGAGAACGTCTGGAGTCCGGGTGTGCCGTATTCGCCTTCTGTGTAGAATTCACCCTGCATTAGGTAATATTCGTGATCAACCGGAGGCAATCCGAACTCTGGCTCGACGAGAATCAACCCGTACATTCCGTTCGCGATATGCATTCCGACCGGCGCGGTTGCGCAGTGATAGACGTACAGCCCGGGCTTGAGCGCCTTGAAGCTGAACTGCGAGCTGCGCCCTGGCGCCGTGAAGGAAGCGGCTGCGCCGCCGCCCGGGCCCGTCACCGCGTGCAAGTCAATGTTGTGCGGAAGCTTGTTGTCCGGATTATTGTGCAGGTGAAATTCCACCTCGTCACCCTCGCGAATACGCATAAACGGACCAGGAACTTGTCCGCCAAATGTCCAGAACGTGTATTCGACGCCCGGCGCAAGTTCGGCGATGTGTTCCTTGACCTCCAAGTTGATGACAACCTTTGCCGGGGTGCGGCGCGTGATGGGGGGTGGCACGTTCGGCGCATGGGTCAGGACGGCTTCTTCGCGCGGCAGCTCTGCAGCGGATGCGCCTGCTGCGGCGAGGAACACAGCGCTCAATGCAAGCGCGATGCGATGGAAATGGCGAGTTGTACGTTTTGTCCGCTGTTCTTTCATTTTGGGGTCTCCCTTTTTTGGTGCCTCTTTTTTTGAAAATTCGTGCGTGGTTGATTTTGATGCCGAGTGAGACTCGGCGGGTTACAGTTTTATGCGGCCCTTGCTGCGGACCATGTCTGAAATGCGTGTTTTCGAGAACAATGCTTCAAGGCGCTTTTGCTCCACCATCCACGACTTGCGCAGAGGGCAGGGCTTACGTTCGGTGCAGTGTGTTGGGCCAAGGATGCAGCCAGCCAGCGGCTCTCTTCCATCAATGGCCTCAACGATCTCCAGCAGCGTGATTTTTTGCGCGGGCTTTGCCAGCGCCATGCCACCGGTCTTTCCGCGCTGCGATTTCATGATGCGTTTCCGCGATAGTTTCGCCAGCACCTTGGTCAGGTAATGCGAAGGGATGTCCAGTTCTTGTGCCATCGTCTGGACAGTCACGAGCGCACCAGCGGTCCCTTGACACGCGGTGTACATTGTCGCACGGAGCGCATAGATACAGCTTTTGGAGAGGATGGACATAAAAATTCAGGCACTCCACCTGCATTGCCGAGTATTGTTTTCAACGAAGTGGTGTCAAGCGTTCTTGGGCAATAAATTGGCTGTTTTCTGCGAGTGATTTAGATGCATATAGGGCTATACGCTACATCGTTGATTTTTCATGTGCTTGCCGCTTGTGCGTGGATCGGTGGAATGTTGTTCATGGCCTTGGTTCTTGTGCCCGGCCTTCGCAAGTTGGATGACGCGAGTTTGCGGCGCGACTTGCTCCACAGCACCGGCCTTTGCTTTCGCCTCGTCGGCTGGGTTGCCCTAGCCGTTCTACTTACCACCGGCGCGTTGAATTTGATCGGGCGCGGAATGGGGCCACAGCTTTGGGTGAAGGCGGAATTTTGGCGTGCGGGCTACGGACACCTGCTCGCGATCAAGCTGCTCATTTTTGTCTGTATCCTTGCGATCAGCGTTGTGCACGACTGGTTTATCGGTCTGCGCGCGAACGACGCGCAAGTCATCGCCGCAGGTTCTCCTCAAGCGCTCCGCCTCCGTCGCCTTGCGATGTGGTTCGGGCGATTCAACCTGCTGCTTTCAATCGCCATGCTCGTAATCGGAATTTTACTCTCGCGCGGGATTACCTGAAATTTGCCTTTATTCGCGATAACCCCGCTGAAGCGAGACACGTTCGCGGAGGCATTTCGGCATTGTGTAATCTCAGAACTCTGTGCTCAATAGTGGAGATGAATGTGTTGTTGTTTGGACTGCTTGGACTCGCCTTGGCTGCGACATCTGCGAGAGCCGAATCGGTGGTGGATAAATTGATCGCGTCTTATGACGCGGTGCAGTCGGTTCAGGTCGAAATCCGCCGGGACACCGCTGGCGGGGGCGGCAGTATGCGTCGGTTGAGTCGCGTTTATTTTAAGCGCCCGGACCCGACTGCATGTCGAAGCAGTGACGCAACCGCGCCGACGCATTGTCGCCGACGGCACAAATTTCTACAGCTACATTGACGGCGATCCGAAGGGCTATTCGCTGCCCGTTTCAAAACTTGAAGGCGATTGGCTGATCTCTCTCCGCCAGGTTCCCGGCACAGCGATGGACCATCTGCTTCGTCTTCGCGCAAAGCCGGAAGAGCCTCTGCCCGCCACAGAACAATTTCCAACGCGCGTCGGCATTCAGGCGGATCCCCGCCATGTTGTTTTGAGCCTCGATGCCGAGGGCCGTCTCGCACGGATTGAATTTTTCAACGATGCGAACCAAACGCAACGCCTTGCGACGTACGACTACGAAAACTTTCAGGAAGCTGCGCCGGGTGTTTGGTTTGCCCTGCTGCAAAAGGCGGAGCTGACGCAGGGGAGCGAAAACGTTTCAGAAACTACGCGCCTCTCGAATCTCGCGGTGAACGAGCCAATCCCCGATCCGCTTTTCGACCACACCACATTTTTTGCTGGCGTGTCTTTCACAGACAGTCTGGACGAGATCTACGGCAAATAACCTTCGCGCAAATTTGGCCGTTAAAGGTTTGGGTTGCGCGTTAGATTTTTGTTAGCATTGCCCGTTCATGCTTGAATTCTTCGCTCACTGGGCGGTTGCGATACTGCTGATGCCGGTCGTGACGGGATGGGCTGTACCGGCCGGAACGCTGCCAGCAATCGTCAACGAATTCTCGCAGGGCGAGAACGGGATGAAGGAGTGGTTCGAGATTCTTGTTGTCGAACCGAACCTTGACCTGCGCGGGTGGAGCGCGGGCGATTTTGATAACGGCTCGTTTCATCCGCTTATCCAATTTCCCGACATTCCGTTTTGGGCCTCCATTCCGGCCGGAACGTTAATTGTGATCTACAACGGTGGTGACCCCGACCCTTCCGTATTGATCGCTGGCGCACCGGACACGGATAATTCTAACTTCTCACTTGTTCTCGATGGACTGGATTCGAGCCTTCTGTTGGAAGTTGGCTCGTGGCCCGGACAGGGGCATTTTGGAAACAGCAATACCGATGACACGCCCGCGCTGCGCAATGCACAGGGAGAACTAATTCATAATCTCGCTGGTCGCCCGGATACGCCGTATATCCCATCGCCGGGCGGCGGTCGCGCCGTTCGATTTCTGGGCGGCGCTGAAGACGATCTCTCCGATCCGAAAAACTGGCGATATACCTACGCGACTGAAGCGTCGCCCGGTGTCGCGAATTCGCCGGAAAATAATGCATGGATTATCGCGTTGCGCGCGGGCGGGGTGGATGTGCCGCCGCTGTTGTATCCGTTGGGCGAGCACACTGTTCGGGAAGGGTATCCGTTCTGGCTGACTGTGCAGGCGCAAGCGACCGATGGCGATCCCGTCACGTTGACCGCGAGCAACATTCCATCGGGCGCAACATTTGATGTCTTGGATGCTGCGGGTGTTTTTGCATGGCCGGAAGCTGGGCCGATCGGTGTCTATACAACGCGATATTATGCCGCAGATAAGGACGGCGTTACGATTGTCGAGTCCGTGATTAACGTCGTTACGAATCCGCTGGAGGCGCATTTCCCCGAAGACTGGTTGTGGATGCGAGAAGACACGGCACCGGTCACCGGGCGTTTGGAGGTGGTCGTGAACAAACCCGGCGATGGCGTGTTGCAGGTCGCCGTCTCGGGTACAGCGTCGGTGCCGGATGATCTTGAGATATTTCCAACCACATTGACATTCACTGCGAACGGGCCGACGAGTCAGTGGATTAATGTCGTGGTGTATCCGGATAACGAAATTGAGGGCCCGGAGTGGCTTGATCTTGAACTCGTTCCGGTTGCGGGAATCGTAGTTACGTCGCCGGTCAGTGCGCATGTTCGCATTTTGGACGGGAACAGTTTTTCAATTGCCGCGGCGAACCTGTCGAGTCAGGTTAGCGTGTGTTATCCGGAGTACGTCGGCGCGAGTCGGCGGCTCTTGCGCGGAATGTCGCCGGACGTAATCGCGATTCAAGAATTCAAGGCGCCGGATATGGAGGCCTATTCCAACCTAGTCGAGGAGATATTCGGCCCCGGCTGGTACGTCACGGCTGAAAGCATGAATGCTGGCTGCGATTTGCCGAATGGGATCATCAGCCGCTGGCCGATTCTTGACGCCGGTGAATGGGATGACCTTGAGCTGGCTGATCGTGATTTTGCGTGGGCAACGATTGATTTGCCAGGCACGCAGAAGCTGCACGTGGTGAGCGTACACTTGAAGGCGAGCGACAGCGGAACCGACCGCGCCCGTCGCGAACATCAGGCGCGACAGATCACCAATTATGTCGCGCAGATGGGTTGGCCCGAGTCAGATTTTGTTGTCGTTGCCGGAGATCTCAATCAGGCGAGCCGGAACGAAAGCGCGCTGGCGGTTCTCACCAATGTTTTTAGCGACGCCATGCAGCCGAGCGATCAGTTGGGAAATCGCAACACAAATATCCCGCGCGGTCGGCCCTACGATTATGTTCTGCCAAACGCTCCACTTGCCGCGTTGCATCGTCCACTGCCATTTGGCGGATTCATTTTTTCCGGCGGGATGATTTTTGACAGTCGTGTGTGGAACCCCCGCCCGCGCCTGTGCTTCCGAATGATTCCGCAGCCATCGGCGTCCAGCATCTCGGCGTTTTGAAGCTGTTTGCTCTGCCTGGCGCCGGGGATTCGGATATGGATGGCGATGGACTCCCCGATTCATGGGAGCTGGACTACTTCGACACACTTGAAGTGTTGAATTCGATTTACGATTTTGACGGAGACGGTTTGAGCGACTACGGCGAGTACGTTGCAGGCACGGACCCGACCGATCCCGATTCGTTGTTTCAGCTTTCCCGTTTTGAGCCGCAAGAAGGCGCGCAAATTGAGATTGTGTGGCCCAGCGCCAGCAATCGGCAGTACAGCGTTTGGTATTCCGACGACACTCTGTATAACTTCCAACTCGCGATTTCCAATATCCTCGCAACTCCGCCGATTAACACCCTCCAGCTCAATCTTTCGAGCCCTGCCAGCGCGCGCTTTTATCGCATTGAAGTGCAGTGGCCGTAGCCATCGCCCATGTAAGCGGAACGTTGCGCGCGGGCCCAAAACTCCCCGCAGATTATTTTTCAGAATAGTCCCACAAACGTGTCTCGTTTCAGCGGGATTACTGCGAATGAGCGCGAATTTCGGGTTTGGGCTCTTCTTTTTATGGTTTCGCTGCGGCGGGAAAACGCAGCCGTGCAAGGACGGGATAGTGATCGGATGGATATTGCAGACGCGGCTGGTTCGTAATCGCATTGGTTGCGCGTTCGGCGTCGTAGATGATTTGTGCGGATTCGGTTTTGAAGCCGCCGCGATGCAAAATCCAATCTATCCGCCAGTCCGCCGGGACACTTCCGCCGCGAAAGTCGTGCATGGTTCCTTCGCGCGGATTTGAGGCCTTGGCCTCCATCCACGAGTCGGTGAAATCGCCGCGCGCACCATCGGACTCGATTGCGCCGGTGAACAGCCGCCAGGCACGGTGGGTGGGTGGATTGTTGAAGTCACCGCATACGATGGCGAGTGGCGTGGTGCGGGCTTGTGTGTCTTTGATGATGAGTGCGGCGCTTTGTGTTTGCGTCGCTTCGTTCAGATCGAAGTGGGTTGAATAAAAATAAAACTGCTGGCCGGTTGCGTGGTGGCGAAAGAGCAAGCGGAGGGCGATACGGGGGAAGGGTAGTTTTAGATCGGGATAAAATGAATCGGGATCGAATGGCTCGCCGCTCGTGAGTGCGTAGTCCGGGCCGGGGCTGGGGCCGAGGGAAAATACGCCGCGGTCCAGCAGGTCGAATGTATTCGGATCCCACGCAATCGCCGCATTCTCATTTCCGCCGCCGCCGCTTGGTTTTTGGCGCTCCACTTGGTAATTCGGCAGGTCGGCGAACAGTTCTTCCAACTGCGCGTCTTCTCCCTCCTGCATTCCGATGAGGTCCGGCGTGTGGCGCGCGAGCATGGCCTTCGCGGCGTCGCGGCGATTCGGGCGCTGGTTGGGATTGCGCCATGCGTCCGCGCCGTCCTTTGCCGAGGCGTAGCGCATATTGAAGGTCATGACACTGATCGAGCTTGGTGAGTTGTGCATTTGAGTGAGTGGTGGCAGAAATTGCGTACTGCGCCAAGCCGCGAATCGGGGGCGGGCTTTCGCGCTTGATGGGGTTGCGTGTTGATGGCTAGAGTCGCACCGTTTCAGCGATAGGAGTTTTTATTATGGCGAGTATTTTTAAGGCATACGACATCCGCGGAATTTATGGGGAAACGCTGAACGAAGACTTGGCATACAAAATTGGCCGTGCGTTCGTGACATTTCTCGGCTGCAAGACCGTCATCGTTGGTCGCGACATGCGCCCGCACTCGGTTCCGCTGTTTGAGGCGTTGACGCGAGGGCTGATGGAGCAGGGCGCGGACGTGGTGGATCTTGGGCTCGTTTCGACGCCAATGACCTACTACGCGAACGGTACACTCGGCGCGGATGCGAGCATCATGATCACAGCCTCGCACAACTCCGCCGAATGGAACGGATTTAAGCTTTGTCGCGAGAAGGCGATTCCCATTAGCGGGGCAACGGGAATCAAGGATATTGAGCAGCTTGTTTTAAAAAATCAATTCACGGCGGCTTCGCAGTCGGGAAGCCTTCGGAAGCACGAGGTGGTTGCCGATTACGTCGCGCGCGTTCGCGAGTTCGAGGACATTAAGCGCCCGCTGCGGGTGGCGATTGATTACGCAAATGGTATGGGCATTAGTGAAGGCGAGGCGCTGCGTGGGTTGAAGAACTTCGAAATTGATCCGCTATTCGACACACTTGATGGCACGTTCCCCAATCACGAAGCGAACCCGCTGCACGAGGAGACGTGGACTGCGCTGCGCCAGAAAATCCAGTCGGGCAACTACGATATCGGCCTTTATTTTGACGGGGACGCAGATCGAATCGGATTTATGGACGAGAAGGGGAATATCGTGACGAGCGATATGATCACCGCATTGGTGGCGCAGGTGATGTTGGAGCGCCAACCGAACGCGGCAATTTTTTATGACCTCCGCTCCAGTTGGGCGGTGAAGGAGGTTATTGAGGAACACGGCGGCCGCCCGATGATGTCGCGCGTGGGCCATGCGTTCATCAAACAGCAAATGCGCGAGGCGGATGCGGTGTTTGCGGGGGAGTTGTCCGGGCACTATTACTTTAAGGACAATTTTTATACCGAGAGCGCGGCGCTTGCCGCGATTTATGTCGCGAATATGATCAGCCATGGCGACAAGACGCTTTCTGAACTCATCGCTCCGATTCACCGATACTTCGCGAGCGGCGAGATCAACTCCGAGGTCGCCGATGTGGGCAGGGTTCTGAATCGACTGCGCGAGCGTTACGCCAGTCAGGGGCGCGTGTTGGAACTGGATGGATTGTCTGTCGAGTTTGCCGATTGGTGGTTCAATGTCCGCGCATCCAATACCGAACCGTTGATTCGGTTAAATCTTGAGGCGAAGGCGGAGGATCAGATGCGGGCGCATCGCGACGAGGTCCTCGCGGTAATTCGCGCAAAATAGCGTAATTTTGCTCGTTTTTGTCAATTTTGGCGCCCAATAAGCCAAATTAAGCCGTTTTTTTGCCTCAAAACAGGAAAATCGGCGCAATAAACCTTGCACAACCCTGCATTCTGGATAGCGTGCAGATTGAACGAACGAGGTGGCGTCGTTCCTTGAATTAACAACAGGAGGCAGAAATATGAAACATAGATCATTAATATGGGGCGTACTCGCCTGGTTGGCCGTGGGTGGCTTGACCGGGGTGATGGCCCAGGAAACTGAAGCGGTTTCCCCAGTCCAGACGGGCAAGGACGTCGTTCAGGGCGTGGGTTCCGCAGTGGCTGATGTGAGTGGCGCCGTGCGCAGTGGCAGTGGCGAGGTGTTGGAACAGGGTCGCAAGCTTTGGCAGGAAGCAATTATGCCGATGCTGCAACGCACGATGTCCGCCGTGCCGACGCTCGTGAAGGCCCTTGTGCTTCTGCTCGGCTTTTGGATTGTGGCCAAGCTGGTTGGCGCGGGGGTTCGCAAGCTTTTCAATCTGACGCGCCTTGATGAACGCGCCGCGAAAGATTGGGGGCTGAACAACCTCTTGAAGCGCTCGGATGGCTCGATGGCCTCTGTCGGCGACCTCATCGGCGGCGTGGTCAAGTGGGTGATCCTGCTGATCGGCTTTGTTGCGTTTTTCAATGCGCTGAATCTTGAGATGGTCGCGGGTCCTCTTCAGGGCATCGTGGATAGCATCGCGAAGGTTGTTCCAAGCCTGTTGAAGGCTGCGGTGATTCTCTTTGCCTATTGGGCCGTTGCGAGCATTGCTCGTTTCGCGTTGGCGAAGTTGTTGTCCGCGCTGAAGTTTGATGAGCGCGCAGGTCGCTTTGTCAAGGGCGACGGCAAACAGCCGCCGTCCCAGATCGCGGGCCGTTTGCTGTTCTATGTTATCCTTCTTTTCGGTGTTCCTCCGTTCCTCCAGGCCCTTGGCCAGGATGCGATCGTTGCGCCGTTGCAGGATATGCTTTCCAAGGCGCTGGCATTCATTCCGAACATCATCGCCGCCGGGATCATTTTGCTCATCGGCAACATTGTCGCCGTAATTGTTCGTGAAGTTGTTTCGAGCTTCCTCGCCGCCGCTGGCGCGGACAAGCTCTCCGAGCGTCTCGGCGTTAGCGCCATCTTCGGCAAGCAGAAGCTTTCTGGTTTGGCTGCGCTCATTGCGTACGTATTCGTGATTGTGCCGATCGTGATCTCTGCGCTCGATGCGTTGCAGATTCAGGCGATTGCTGTTCCAGTTCGCAACACGCTTGAGCAGGTGTTGGCCGCGATTCCGGCGATCCTTGTCGCGTCTGTCGTGGTGTTCATCGGCTATGCCGTTGCGCGTTTTGTCCGTCAGTTGGTGCAGAACCTTCTGTCGGGGATTGGCTTCGACACGCTTCCTTCGCGTATCGGTCTGAATTTCCTCGCTCCGCGCGAGGGCCGTCAGTCTCTGTCCGCGATCATCGGCACAGTGGTGATGGTCATCATCCTGCTGCTCGTCGCGTCGCAGGCGTTCTCCTCGCTGGGCCTTGGCCAGCTCGCAGGATTGACCGATCAGTTTGTCGGCTACCTGCCGAGTCTTTTCATCGGCATCATTATTCTGCTGGCCGCATTGAGCCTCGCCAACTTTGTTGCGGGCGTCGTCTCACAGGCAGCGGGCGCCTCGCCGTATGCAGCGACGCTTGGAAAAGTGGCGCGCTTCGCGATTGTCTTCCTCGGCGCTGGTATGGCGCTGGATGAGCTGGGCGTCAGCGAGCAGATCGTCACTGTTGCGGTGACCGCCGTCCTCGGCGGCGCAGCGCTTGCGATCGGCCTGGCCTTCGGACTCGGCGGAAAAGATCGCGCGAAGAACATTATTGAGAAGCAGTAATCGCTTCCCCAAATGATTCGAAAAGCCCCCCGGCGCAAGTCGGGGGGCTTTTTTGTCTTTTGGAAAGATAGTCGGGCGCGACCGAAATTATGGCTGAAAGATTTTTAACCACAAAAGGCACAAAAGACGCAGAACGCATGGCGTATGACGTGAAGGTTTTTAACCACGGAAAGCACGGGAAGGACGCGGAAGGGGAATTGTTGTGTGCTTCACGGTTGTGTTGTGGCTGGTGGGGCGCGACCGCCCTCCACAAGCGGGTAAACTGAGGCGCGCCGTGGGGGGGATAGGGTTCGCGACCGAAGGGGAATAATAACTCAATTTGTAACGTCACGATTCATCGTGAACGTTCCGGCCCCACCAAACCACGGAAACACGCGGAAGAAATTTGGGGCCGTGCGCAACTTTCCGCGTACATGCGCGGAGCGCTCAAGTGAAGCGTTTGGCTACTGAGTAATGCGCCAGCGGGTTTGGTTGTGCTGACGGACGTCGGCGAGGAAAGGGTTGCCAGGGTGACGAATTTGCAGGATGTAGCCAGCGCCGTCGCTGCGATAGGCGTCGGGCTCCAGGAGCAGCCACGGCAGAGGTTCGTCGCCCGCAACTTCGGCGAGGTCCTTGGGGTACGCGCCGGTGGAGTCCATGCGCACCTGTAGCAGCGGAATCAGCGTTTCGGCACGGAGTGCGCGCGGCTTGCAGGTCGTTGGCTTGTGTTTTGATGACAAAAGGCACGCATGCCAGAAGCGTGAAGCAAACAATGCCGGAGGCGGTGGTCATGCGAAGGCTCAATTTTGCCGCCGCGTCTTCCCGGTTCTTTGTGAAGCCGCGAATCAACGCGGCGAGCACAAAAAGAAGCACACCCAAAAGAATCGCGCTGGCGGCGACGAGTCCTACGGGCAGAAAGGTGTGTCGAGCCCAGAGGAAATAAATGACGTTTGTAATGATCGCCACCAGGACTGTGTTCAGAATAAATTTTATGTTCACGACGGCCTCGATCCTTTCACAAGCTTCATCAATTCCTCCAACTTCGCCGATACCGTCGCGCCGCGCAAGCGCGGGAATTTTCCGCCGGGCATAAAGAAGCGGTCGCGTCCGAAAGAGAGCATTGCTTTGTCCTCCTCCACCTCGATGCTTTTCAACCCGCGCAACGATGCGGCGATACGCAGGCGGGCAATAGCGATGAGGCGTTCAACCGGGGCAGGTAGTTTTCCATAGCGATCCGCCAGGTCGCTTTGCGTCCGATCCAGGTCCTCGCGCGAGGAGGCGGACGCAATTTCGCGGTACACGCGGAGCCGTAGCGTTTCGTCCTCGACGAAGGTGGTGGGCAAGACTGCGGCGATATCGTCGTCCGTGGCCAGTGGCGACAAATCCACGAAACCCAGTCGAAGTTCGCAATCAATGATGGTGGGCAGCTTCTCGCCTTTCAGCGCCGCGACCGTCCGCTTGAGCAGTTGGCAGTACAGATCAAAACCGACCGAGGCGATGTGTCCGCTCTGTTGTGCGCCGAGCAAGTTGCCCGCCCCACGAATTTCCAGGTCGCGCATCGCGAGGCGGAATCCTGCGCCGAGCGCGGAATAGCGGCGAATGGCGCCGATGCGCTTGCGTGCGTCGTCGAGTAGGCGTGCATGGCGGGGGAGAAGGAAATAAGCGTAGGCCTTGCGTTTGTAGCGGCCCACGCGGCCGCGTAGTTGATACAATGCGGCGAGTCCGAAACGATCCGAGCGTTCGATCAGGATCGTGTTGACGTTTGGAATATCCAATCCACTTTCAATAATCGTCGTACAGAGCAGCACATCACATTCGCCGCGCACGAACGAACGCATTACGTCCGCGAGATCGTCTTCGCGCATTCTTCCGTGCGCGACGCGAATCCGTGCTTCAGGCACGAGTTGTTCCAACCACGCCTGTATCTTGCGAATCGAGTTCACGCGGTTGTGCAGATAGAAGACCTGGCCGGAGCGGTTGATTTCGCGCAGAATGGCCGTGCGCACGGTTTCATCGCTCAAATCTACTACGATTGTTTCAACCGGAAGTCGCTCCTGTGGTGGAGTCTCAATCGTGCTCAAGTCTTTTGCGCCGGTAAGACTAAGATAAAGCGTGCGTGGAATTGGCGTGGCCGTCAGCGTCAGCATATCTACCATCGTATTGGAGTGTTTGAAGTGCTCCTTGTGCGCAACGCCGAAGCGCTGCTCTTCATCCACCACGACCAGCCCCAGCTCTTTGAACGTGAGATCGCCCTGCAACAGGCGGTGAGTTCCGATAACGATGTCCACGCTGCCCTCATTCGCGCGCTTCACGATGTCGTTCTGCTCTTTGCGCGTTTGGAAACGACTGAGCAGCTCGATTCGCACCGGATACGCCGCCATACGTTCTGTAAAACTGTCGAAATGCTGTTGCGCGAGAATTGTCGTGGGGCAGACGAGGGCGACTTGTTTGCCGCCCATCACCACCTTGAAAGCGGCGCGCATGGCCACTTCGGTTTTGCCGTAGCCGACATCGCCGCAGACAAGGCGATCCATTGGCCGCGCGATGGCGAGGTCGTGTTTTACCTCTTCAATGGCGCGCTCTTGATCGTCGGTTTCCTGATAGGGGAACGAGGTCTCAAATTCGTGCTGCCACGGCGTATCGTTTCCGGAACGCGTGTCCGGGAAGCGCATCGCGTCGGGCCTGGGTTTCCAGCAGTTGCGCCGCGAGGTCTTGCACCGCTTTTGCGCCGCCGCCTTTTCCTTTGTCCAGCGTTTGCCGCCGAGGATGTGCAGTTCCGGCCGACTCTTGCCTGCGCCCACATAGCGGCTGAGCAGGTGCGTGTGACTCACCGGAAGATAAAGTTTTGCCTTGTCGGCATATTCAATTGCCAGCACCTCCTGACGCTGTTTGTTGAACTCGATATCAAACAAGCCGAGGTATTTTCCAATGCCGTGATCCACATGGACGACATAATCGCCCGGCTGGAGGTCGCTCCAGTCCGCCACGCGATCCCCCGCATGACGGCGCGGGCCACGTCGCTTTCTATGCGGGTCGTAATGGCCACGAATTTCTTTGCGTCGTCCGTAAAAATCTTCTTCACCGAGTACGAGAAGTTGTTGCGAAGGAATCGCAAAGCCTTCAGAGATTCCGCCGTCAAATAATTCAAAAGAACCGTTCGAGCGCAGCAGCTTCCCGAATGTTTCCGAGAAGCGTTCCCGCGCACCGCGTGTGCTGAAGTAGAGGCGGCCTGTTCCGCCGTCCTGCGCGTGGGTGTTGAGCGCCGCAACGACGCGTTGCCGTTCCCGCTCCACCTGATCCGGCGGCAAAACACCGCTGCCGAGATCGGGTGCGCCTTCTGAATGGCGAAAAGTCGAGCGCACGTGCCTCGCCGGGTGTTGATTCGACGGAGACCAATTCAATTTGCGCCCACGCCCCGCTTTTCTTTCGTAGCTCTTCAAATGAAACGGTGTATTCGGCGGTTGCCGTTTCGCCGATCACCTCATCGTAGAGCGCCGCGTGATGCGCAATTCGTTCGCGCTCGTGCCAAACAATGATCGCCTCGCGAGGCAGGTGGTCGAAAACGGTGGCCGTGAGCTGGTCGAGCGGCTCGCGTACCGGTGCGAGTTCGATGGATTTAATTTTGCTCCGTGATTTTTGATCGGATGGATCAAACGTGCGCAGCGAATCAATCGTGCTCCCGAACAACTCCACGCGCACAGGCCAATCGCTCGTTGTCGGCCAGAGGTCGAGAATGCCGCCGCGCATCGCCGCTTGTCCTTTCTGCGTCACCTCGGTCGAAAACGAGAAGCCCTCGCCATCGAGCTGTTTGATAAACGCGTCCAGCTCCAACTCCTGACCCAACTGAAGGATGGAGCGTTGCAATCGCAGCGCATCCGGCGGGAGTGCGTGCTGCATCAATGCCTGTACGCAAGTGAGGGTGATGGCTGGTGGACTTGAGCTACCGAGTGCGGTGAGCGCTGCAAAGCGGTCGCCGAGCAAGTCAACGTGCGGCGGTGCGCCGTGGCCGGGGAGCGATTCCCACGCGGGGTAATACGCGGGTTGTGGCGCGAGTGTTCCCGCGAATGAATGCGCATCGCGATACAAGCGGTCCAACGAGCGCGGCCCATCTGCGACCAATAAAATCGGGCGTTTGAATCGCTCCCACAACGACCATGCGAGCCACGTCGTCGCAGCGCCTGGCGGAGTCAAGGCACAAAAAGTCCCCCCGCGACGGAAAAAATCCGCCCAGCCTTTCGCGTCTCTATCGGATAGAAGGAACTCCATGGGAGCTCGTAACATTCAAAGATAGGGCAGAACGTGCGCGTTGCCAACTGGGTGTGTGAAAGAAGTCGAACGCTACCGTTCAGCGCGGCGGCGTTTGGAGAGCGAGCGTTGCCTAGTGTGGATGACCAATTTTATGAGCCGGTTTCCGCTGTCGTATTCAGCGTCAATGCGCTCCGTCGCCGCGCCCGTAAAAATTGCGCAGACCTGAGGTTCTCGCAGTCGGATTTGACGGCGCGCCTTCTTGAGAATGTGGTCTGCCCACGCGATCATATATCCCGCAGCATACACCAACCTGCCGGCGCGGGAAAGCGGATTGCCCGCCTAAATATCCGCGATTTTATCGGGTTTGCTTTTCTTGTTGTACGGCGCGAGCCAGTCATAGCGCAACAGCTCGCCCTCCAGCCGCTCGGCCAACACGCGATGCCCTTCGGGCCGCGGGTGCATAAAGTGAACGGCCCAGTCCGCAGGGACGGAGTCGCTCGGAATGCCGTCATAGGTGTTAAAATATGGCAGCCCGACCTCCCGGCAGAGCGCGATTTCCGTCTCCTTCAGCGGCCCGAACACGAGGACGGAAAAGCTGTGCTCATTGCCCATCTCGCGCAGCTCGTAGAGCGCCTCCCGGACGCCCTCCACGCCTGCGCCGTGCTGAAGTTCGGGCGCCACGTTGTCCGGGTTGTAGTCGCGCAGATCGCGAAAATTGATGCCGTTCACCGCCTCCGCAAAGTGAGCGCGGTCGAAGAGGAGTTTGTGAAGATAGGAGCCTGAGGCGTATTTAATGGTGGACTGCTCAATAAGAAACATCGGCAACTGGTAATCATTGACGCACCAGCCGAGCACGACCACGTCCGGTTGATATTTAAGACCCACCGCGCGCAGATGCTCCACCTCCAATTGCGTGTTGTATCCGGGAACGGCGAGGTTCAGAACCTCGTATGTCACCCCGTCGCTGCGCGCCTTCAGCAGCGATTCGAGAACGGCCATATAGTTTTCGCCCTGCTCGGTGTTCCAGCCGAACATTCCCGAATCGCCGATGCCGACGATGCGAACACTGTTGGGCAGGCGCTCGACGGGGTAGTCGTGATCCGCGCGCATGCCGTCCGCATTCGTCCGCAGCGTCTTGTGACCGAACTCCAAAGAGAGATTCGGCTGCAGTTGATAGACATCCCGCCCGTTGTCGCTCGGCTCGATGATGTAGGCGAGAGGGTGGGAGCTGCTGACCGGCAGGGGTCGTCCTTGTTTTCGCAATTCGCGCAGGCGGTCGAGCGATTGCTCCTTCTGTGTGCGTAGCAGGCTTATGCGCAAAAGCGCCTCGCCCATCGCAAATGATAACAAGAGGCTGACCACGCCCAGCAAGATTCGCGCTCCCAGCTTCCGCCACGCCGCGAATGACTCGCGATATCCCCGCGCGAAAACCCAGGCCAGAAGCGCAAATGCAACTCCGCCCGCGATGTGCGCATAGGGCCATTCCGCATAGACGACGCGCGCCCAGGTCCCGCCGACATAGATCATCAGTGCGACGATCAGAAAGTAGCCGAACGCGATGCACATGCAGCCCGCCGTCACGATGCGTCCAGGCCAACCGCCCGCAACAGTCCACAAATCCGCGATCCTCCGCCTCCACCACGCTGTCATGGCTCCGCCGTCCCGCATATCCGCTCCGTGGTTTATACGTAATAACTCATAACTGCTTGAGGTTTTATGCTTAAAACTATGCAGACGCAAGGATTCTTCTTGTTGCGTAATGCGCGAGCGGTGATTTATTCGCGATTTGTACTGAGTCCGAGACGGATGATGCGCTGGATCAGTTGGGGAAAGGAGATGTCGGCTTTGGCTGCGGACTGGGCGAAATCTTCATCTGCGGCGAGCATGGGATTGGGATTGGCTTCGAGGAAATAAATTTCGCCGGACGGGGCGAGGCGGAGGTCCAGGCGCGCGTAGCCGTCAATCATCAGCAACCGGTAGATTCGTTTGCACGTGTGTTCGATCTTACGGACGATCAGCGGATCCAGGTCGGTCGGAAATTTATTTTCGAGTCCCCAGCGATGCCGGTATTCGTCGTCCCACTTTGCCTTGTAGGTGGCGATCTTCGGCTTGTCCGGTGGGACATCGCCGAAGACCAGCTCCCGGATCGGGAACATTTGCAGGCGCGTGGTTCCCAGAAGGCTGACGTACAGTTCGCGACCGTCAATGTATTCTTCCGCGATCACGTCGTTGTCGAATTTTTCGTGGATAAATCGGACGCGCTCGGTGAGCTGCTCGATATTTTGCACGAGCGATGCCTGCGCGATGCCGAGGGAGGCTTCTTCCTTGAGCGGTTTGGCTAGGAGCGGAAATTTCAGGCCGCGCGCGGTAATTTTTTTGCGGCCCCGCGGAATCAGCTCGAAGTCCGGCACATGGATGCGGCGATAGGCGAGGATTTTTTTGATACGCCCTTGTGCTTGCACAGCGTCAGCGGAACTGAGCCGCAGCCGGTGAAGGGAACGCCCTCCATTTCCAAAAGAGAAACGATGTTCTGATCGAACGCGCGGTTGTTCCGAAACTGGTCGGCGAGGTTAAAGACGATGTCGGGCCGGAAGGTCGCGATTCTTTGGCGAAGCGGCGCGAGGTCGTCGAAGATCGGGATATACTGCGTTTCGTGACCCAGCTCTTTCAGCGCGGCGAGAACATGCGCCTCGGTTTTCCAATCCAGCGTTTGCAGCTCCGCCGATAAATCCTTGTCCGGCGCCACCGGCCCAGTCGTATCGAATAGCGCGAGGACTTTGAGCGGATGCTTCATTTGGTGCGTTTGAATTTTCCGGTGAAGAGATAGCTCATAACCAGTGTGGCGAGGTACGCCCCGGTGCGCTGTCCTTGCACTGGATCGTCGGCACGCGCAAACAGCTTGAGATCATCGCATCGGCGGATCAGCCGCATAAGCAGTTCATTCACGCGATATTTTCGCTCATTCGTCCACTGGCAAACGTGGTTCACCAGCGCGCGGCGATAGCGGCGGAGATACGCCGACGCGCGCAGGGCGCCGGGCGCGGCCGCGTCGCCGGCGAAGAGCAGGCGGAGGTCGGCGTCATAAAAATCAGGATACGTGTCTTCATACAGTTTGTGCTTTGCCGCGTAGTAGTCAGATAACTTGATATCAAGACAATGGTAGTCCTCTTCCTTGTAGGCCGGCTGGTGAACCGGCGGCGTATTCGCCAGAGTGGCCATCAGCTCGTCCATATATTCGAGTTTTCGCAGGGCGCGCCAACCCTTGTAGCGCGTCCGCCAATCGAGGTCGGGGGTGAGCCAGACGGCGAAGGTTTCGGCGAAATCTTCGTCGGGATGCGCCTGCGCATACCAGTCGTCGAGATGCAGGACAAACGAGTGACTGTAGGGGCGGGGGCGGTAGAAGCCGGTGTCTTTTTGCGAGGCGAGTCCGAATGTCTGCTGCCATTTCTTTTTGCGCTGGAGCCGGTAGGCGTAGGAATAGGCGTGGGCCGCTTCGTGCCGGATTAGTTTCATGAACCATTCCTGCGTCTCGCCTTCGACTTCGAGAATCATTTTTCGCTCCAGCCGCCGGAGTCGGTTGTTGACGAGAAAGAACGGGATGAAGATCGCGGGGATGCCGACCGGGACAAACCACTCGTCGCCGATGTGGCAGGGCGGCATGAATGCGAGATTTCGCGCCTTCAATTCATTGTGGAGCTGTTGGATAAACGGCTGTAGTCCACTGCCGTCGAGGGTCAGGCCGAAGCTCGGAGATGTTTTTCTCCAGAAGCTCCTCGTCTGTGATGCTGGCCCATGCCGCTTCGTCCATAAAAGAGAGCATAGCGAATTTGCGGGGAGCGCGGAAGCGCCGTGATTCCAAATTTGGAGTTTAATAACGCCGGAGGAAAAACCAGACCAGCAGGGCGATGGCGACGGCGGCTTCGATGATCGCGATGCGCAGAATGTGGCGGGGCGGCATGAGGCGGGAGAGCCAGTGTGCGTTCCACAGGCCGATGCCTGCGTCGAGCAGAAGTATGATCGCAACCCAAATTGGCCAGGAGGACATTCGCGCAAGGTATCGCAAAACGCGCTGCGCAAAAATTCAAAATGTCGTAGATTGGACGCATGAGTGATTCAACAATGTGGGATGTGCGCTATCGCGAGGACGGTCATGCGTATGGCACGGCGCCAAGTCTTTATTTGGTGGAAAAGAAGGAGCTTCTCAAGCCCGGCCAGTGCGCGGCGCTCCCCGCTGATGGCAGCGGGCGAAACGCGGTCTGGCTGGCGGAGCGGGGGCTGAAGGCGCTGTCCATAGACTTTTCCCGCGAAGCGCAGGATCGCGCGCGTCAGCTCGCGGCGGAGCGCGGTGTGAAGGTTGCTTTTGAGCTGGCGGATGTGGGGGAGTGGGCGTGGCCCGCGGAGTCGTTCGACTGGGTGATTTCAATTTATTGTCATCACGCGGAAGAAGACCGTGCGCGGATTCATGCCGCCATGTTTAATTCGCTGAAGCCCGGCGGCTACTTTTTGTTGGAAGGTTTTCACGCCGACCAACTGCGGTACCAATCCGGCGGTCCGCGTGATCGGTCGAAATTGTTAACCGAGGAAAACCTGCGCGCTGATTTTGCCGACGCGGAGATTTTGGAAGTGCGCAAGGACCTCGTGGAGTTGAACGAGAGCAGGCTGCATCGCGGCCCAGGCGTGCTGATGCGAATGCTGGCGAAAAGGCGCATGGCGCATGGCGATTCAGGGGGAATAGAGCGGTGCGTTATTTGCTGAGGCGAATTTCGTAGAGAACCGGCCAGTTTTTGCCGGTTACAAAGAGTCGCTTCGTCGCCGGGTCGTAGGCGAGGCCGTTGAGCACGGCTTCGCGCGAGGCGCGCAGTCCCTCGGGAACCAGTGGTGAAAAATCCAGCCAGCCGAGTACGTTGCCGGTGGAAGGATCAATCCGCGCGACTCGGTCTTCGCGCCAGATATTGGCCAGCAGTTCGCCTTCGACCATTTCAAGCTCGTTCAGTTGCGCGATGGGTTGACCCTGATCGCGGACGGTGACTTCGCCGAGCAGCTTCATTGTCTGCGGATCATAAAAGCGGAGCTGCGCCGAGCCGTCGCTTGCAATGAGCTGGTTGCTCCACGCCGTGAGGCCCCAGCCCTGGCCTTTCCACGGCAGCGATCCGGTTGTCTCGAATGTCGTTGCGTCGTAGAGCAGGATTATGTTTTCGCGCCAGGTGAGCTGATAGAGGCGGTTCGAGTAGAGCGCGAGTCCTTCGCCAAAAAGGTTGTGGGGCAGGGCGCGTTTGCGGGCGATTTCGCCGGTTTGGAGGTCAACCTCGCGCAACGTGGATTGGCCGTAAAGTCCGGTGCTTTCAAACAATTTTCCGTCGTGGAAGAGCAGGCCCTGCGTGAACGCGGAGGCGTCGTGCGGGAGGATGCGCAGGATTTCGTAGTCGGCGGATGCCGCTGGCTTCTGTGTCGCGCTGCAACCCGTCAATGCGAGAAGGGGAATCAGGAGGGCAAGGAGAGCCACGCTGCGCATAGGTCCCTTTTTTATTTTGCGCGCGCGTTGAACGTGCGGTCGCCCGCGTCGCCGAGGCCGGGCACGATGAAGCCGTTTTCATCGAGATGCGAGTCAATCGCACAGGTGTAGATGAGGGTTTCGGGGTGGGCTTCGCGAATGACGCGAAGACCCTCGGGCGCGGCGATGATGGAGATGAGCTTGACTTGCTTTGCGCCCCAGCTTTTCACCGCCTGCACTGCAGCGACGGCGGAGCCGCCGGTGGCGAGCATCGGATCGAGTACGAGCGCAACATCCACCGCGCGTTCGGGGGAGCTTTTTATAGTACTCGACCGGTCGCAATGTTTTTCGTCGCGGTAGAAACCGAGGTGCCAGACCTCCGCCTCGGGTATTAAATTAAGGATCGGCTCCACCATGCCCAGTCCGGCGCGCAGGATGGGAACCAGTCCGATGCGCCTGGCAAGGGTGTGCCCCCGGGCCGTCGCGAGCGGGGTTTGGACGGTTGTTTCCTGTAGCCCGAGGTCCTTGGTTGCCTCGTAGGCAAGCAGGATGGAGAGCCGGTTCACCGCCTGTCGGAACTCGGAGGACGGTGTTTCTTTGTTGCGCAACCCGCAAAGGTGGTGCTGGACGAGCGGGTGTCGAAGTTCGACTACGTTTTCCATGCGCCCGCTATAACCGCGTGGCCGCCAAATGGCAAGCGGAGCTTCGGGGGCGGGGCGAAAATAGAGAGGACAACAAAAACGCGCAGGTAAAACGTTTTAGCGTTGCGATTTTTTGGGCTTTGGTGTACTTGTTGCTGAAATGGGTCACTGTTCTGTAGCGCTCATCTCTTTCGGGTCGGCCTTGCGGTTGGAGTTTGACGGGAAAAATCATGAATAAGCTAATCAAATTCAATGGGCTGCGCATTCTCGCGCTTGCCCTGTTCACGACCGTCGGCGCTTCGACGGCGGGCGCAGAGGCAATGCTTCAACTCTTCAATACGAGCTGGCGCGACATGGCCGACAAAATCCCTGAATTGGCCGAGGCGGGCTATTCATCCCTCTGGCTCCCGCCGCCGACCAAGGGCAGCGGTGGGCTTTCCGTTGGCTATGACTTGTGGGATCCGTTCGATATCGGCGGGCGCAACCAGCGCAGCACGGTTGCAACGCGCTATGGCACTGAAGCGGAATTGCTCAATCTCGTCGAAGTGGCGCACCGCTTCGGAATTCGCGTCTATTTCGACAACATTATGAACCACCGCGCGTTCGATGTGCCGGGTTACAATGAATCTACTCCGGTGGATGTGTATCCGGGCATGGTGCCGGAAGATTTTCACCTGCGCGTGACGGCGGATGGTTTTTATCGCAAGTGGGACAACGTGCGGAGCTGGAACGATGGGTGGCAGGTACAGTACCTCAACTTCTCCGACCTGATTGACATCGCCCACGAGAATCCGAACGGGAACTTCGGTTACACCGAGGGCAGCAGCTATCCCAAGCCCCGATTTATCCGACACCCAAGCAATCCTGAGTTCTATGATCGGATGCCGAACACCAATATGCCGCCCGCCTACAGCGACCCGTGGGATTGGGCCGGTAACACCGATAAGAATGTTTATGTTGGGTTTGGCACGAACAACGGGATCACCACCGCGATGCTGGCCGCCTATCCGGATTTTTTTCTCGGAAGACGTGGGCGGCTATCTCCTGCGCGCCGTGCGCTGGTTGATGTCCAAAACGAAGGCCGACGGCCTGCGGTTGGACGCGGTCAAGCACGTGCCGGATTATTTTTTCGGCTCATTTGACGACAACACGAGCAACAACGGCTACACCGGCAATGTCCAATGGCAGTTCAATATGTCGCGCGGCTTTAGCGACTGGGACAACCATCGCGACAGTCTGTTTAACACGGAGATCCCACGCGACGACGCGATCCTGTTCGGCGAACACCTGGGCCAGCCGCCGGGCTACGGGGGCTATTGGTCCGCCGGGATGCGGCTCGTGGACAACGATCTTCGCGAACAGCTCAACAATCGCCTCGGCAATCCGAGCGCGGGGCTTGACGGCTTCGATCAGCCTGGCTGGGGCGGATTTGCGCCCAACCTGGGCGTGATGCACGCGCAAAGCCATGACAACGACTACGCGGCGCGGCGCGAGTTGCAGCATGCGTTCTATTTTCTGCGCGAGGGAATGGGGCTGCTCTATAGCGATGGCAATTTCCACTCCGAAACACTCGGAGAGAGCGGTGGCGCGTTCCCGCGTTGGGCCAACACGGCCTACTTGGGCCAGTGGGGTGACAACCGCATTCCCAATCTCCTGAACATCCACGAGCAGTTTGCCCGCGGCTATCAGCGGGGAGTGTATAGCGACGGCGACTATGTCGCGTGGGAGCGCATGGATGGGCGTCAGGGCGGGAGCAGCGATGCGGACAAGGTCACGATGCTCGTCATGCTCAATGACAATTATGCGAACGGCGCATCGCGCGATATTCGCGGCTCGATGAGTTTTCCCTCGTCTGCGTATCTGTTTAATTACTCGGACTATTACTACGGCTTCTACACGTACGCCTCAAACCTGAATACGGTCATTGTTCCGTCCGGCGGCTATTTTGTCTTCGGCTGGAAGAATCCCGATCCGGCCCCGACGTGGACCGAGTTTGGCGGAACGGTGGTTACGATTGAGCAAAATGGGAAGCCGGTGGAAACGGTGCGTGTCACGCGTCGCGATGGTCCGGACGGCGATCCGGGCTTCAATCCCTACGGCTTGCCGGACACCAACGCGACGGACTTTGCCTATTCCATTGATCTTCCCCGCGTGACGGTGGCCACGAACCTGAGCTTCATTTCCCGGACGGACGGCTCCGCCGGAAATGTGTTGTTCAAACTGGACGGCGGGATGGATCTGAACGGCACCAACGGCCTGAGCGGTGACTTGCGCGACAATCCGCCTGCGCTGGCCTACGATCTCTATCTCGGCTACGAACAGGCTGCCTTCGTGAAGCGCATCTGGGCGGAAAAGTTTTCTGCCGCTGACTCCAATCGGAATAAAATCGGCTCCGCCGGAGCGGAGACCTATCAAGCCACGATCGGCCAATCGAACTGGACGATTAACACCTCCAGCGCCAGCAACGATTTCAACAGCGCAAACAATGAATCCGCATGGATCTATCATGATCCGACCGGCATGCAGGACGGCCCGCGCTCGGGGAATGCGCAGTTCTGGCCGCCCCCCAAAGACGCCGGGGGAAGTCAGCTCTACGTCGGCATCAAGACGCCCAAGAGCCCTGGCAACGAAGTATGGTTCTACTACACCACCAACGGATTGTCCTGGCCGGAGGGTGCAGGGGGAGCGCCTGGCAATGCGGATACCCGTGTGGTTGAAGCAAGCTGGGTTGGAGACGGCGCCGGCAGCAATGATTGGTGGGAGGCCGTGATTCCCGCCATGCCTTCGGGTACGGTGTTCCGTTACAAGACCAGCGTGTTCAAGCGGCAGAGCGATGGCAACGGATGGTGGATTGCGTGGCCGGGCGATCCGGCTGCGATTACGCTGAAGCATAAGATGCTGACGGAACATCGCGTCACGAATTTCAACGCAACGACGATCTCGTATCGCCCCCACAACGATTACGGCCAACAGGCGACCGGATTGAAGGACGGTTTCCATATCATTTCCGCGCGCGCCTTCCTGAATCGAAACGACGGCGCGGCGGTGTACAACACCTTCAAACAGACCTTCTATCTCGATACCGAAACGCCACGGGGCTACATCCAGTGGCCGGCGAACGACAACGACACGGTCTCAGGATCGGAATACGGCGTCGTTGTTCCGAACCGACCCCACCGTGCGCGAGGTATGGTATCGCATTGAAGACGCCGATCCGTCCAATGACAGCACAAACCATGCGAACGGCGTCGGCAACATCTGGAAGTTGGCGCAGCGCACCACGCCCAGCGACATGGGCGTGGACTCTCCTTCCGCCTGGCGCTTCAACTATTCCAATATCGCGCCCGGAAACAGCAACGCGACGATTCGCGTCCGCTTGCGCGAGTGGTCCAGCGCCCCGCGCTCTGCATGGAGCAACGAAAGTCTGACGGAAGCTCAAGGGCACTACACGGAACTGGTGCGTACGGTTAAGGCGGATGGCTCGGCCTATCGCCTCTATTTTGATTGGCCGGGCGAAGACGGAACGCTGGTCGAAGCGGGTTGGGAATTGCGGGTCAAGTATTCCGCGCAGTATGCCTCGGGCTTGGATGACGCGGGCGCTCTCTCGTTGTTTACCATCAAGCTCAACAGCGTAGAAAACGGCGGGGATCCGACCAACGGCGTAATCCTCTCGCACGAGGATATCAGCATTTCCCATCAGTGGGACTGGCCGAACGAAAACATGATCACGTTCAAAATGCCGAACGTCTATAACGGCAAGTCCGACTGGCTGCACAGCCTTGAAGTGCGCGGCGTTCGCACAGGATACCCGACGATCACCGCCACGCGTCAGGTGAAGACGGTGGGCGAATTGCTGCCGTCTATTATGATCAATGTCCCACCAGAGGTGGATAGCGATGGACAGCCTTATGTAATCATTCTTCCAGACGTGCCGCCCGCGCAGCTCGCGACGAATCCCGCATTGCGCACGACGCCGATTGAACTGATCACAAGCACAAACGCTGTGGAAACCGGAATTCTGTTCGTCTCGCCGAGCGGCTACACCGGCAACGTGACCTTGGTGAGCAGCACCAACATGGCCACCTCGATCTACTGGCAGTATAGCTGGAGTAATCTCGTCGCCGGCACCTATCGGTTCACCGCATGGGTCAAGGATTCCGACGGAAAAACGAACACGGCCTCGCGCAACGCGCGCCTGCGATTGCTTCAAGTCGTGGATATGAGCAACACGAACATTCTCGATCACGACAACGACGGAATGACGGATGAGCAGGAAAGCACGCCCCTCCCTCTGCCGAATGGCTTTGAGCAAGGCGACCCGCGCTATCAGCCGAACCCCGAGTTCTGGACGAACTTCAACGTCTTCATTCACGACGCCGCCGGAAAAAGTTTGCCGGAATCGCCCGATTCCGACGGCGACGGACTGCCCGATTCCCTCGAGCTGGGTTGGCGCATTCCGCACTCCAGCACCGATACCAACGCCGACACGAACGCCGACGGGTGGCCCAACTTTATGCCGGACCTCGATCCGCCGTTCTACAATACACTGGACAACTACGGCAAAGTGCCTGGCGTGGACAGCCAACAGCTCGGCGGTGATCGCTCGAAACGACTGCGCGGAAGCACGACAGACCCCAATAACCCAGACAGCGATTACGACGGCATACCGGATGGCGTTGAAGATGCCAATCGCAACGGCTGGGTGGATGGCGATGGCGAGTTGATTCCGCCCACGTGGGACCCCTTGGGCCGCGCGCGACTGGCCCACAGGCAAGTGGAAGCCGTCGTGGAAGGAAACGGATCCGAATAATCCCGACACCGATGGCGACGGCCTGAGCGATGGATATGGAGAAGACCAAAACTTCAACGGCTACATTGATGGCGACACCAACTCGAATCGTATCTGGGAAGCGGGCGAGCTTTGGCAGGAAACAGATCCGCTGAACCCCGACACCGATGGCGACGGTCTTTCCGATGGATGGGAAGTGCGGTACAACTTCGATCCGCTTGACGACGGCGTCATCGGCCACACCAACATGCGCACCGGCGCCATCATCAGCAGCACGGAAAATGGTGCAGATGGCGATCCGGATGGCGACGGCTTCAGCAATCTGCAGGAAATGATCAACGGCACCAATCCGCGGGTCTATGACGACCCCTACCAGCCGCCGCCTGCAAACGCGATCACCATTGGCCGCGGCCCTGCAATCGGCACGATTAACGGCGTGACGAACTATCAGGAATTCACCGATTGGACCGCCGACGACCTCATCGCCCTGGATCCGTACAACACGGGCGGTGAAAATCAAGCGGTGGACATCTACCGGCGCTGGGACGGCTTCGACAGCTCGCGCGACCTCGTGGCGTTCTACATGCGCGACGGCGGCGCAGCGGACGGTAAGGTCTATTTCCGCGTGGACTTGCACGACCTTCAGCCGCACGCGGAAGAGAGCGCACTGAACATCTACGTCGTCATGGACTTCAACAGCCCCGGCATCGGCGAAGCCGCACTGCCCGACGAGGTGGACACGCGCACGGAAATGAAGTGGGAGGCCGTGGTTGCCGTGTACGACAGCAGCACCGGCAAGGTGCTGGTGGACAACGACCCGATGAACAACACGCTGACCGCGTGGGATAGCCTTTCGGCGAATGGTGTGGTTGAAGTGCCCGGCGGCTTCCTCGGCGCGTACTTCAATTCGGATCTGGACGCCGTTGAGTTTGCGATTGATCGCACCGCCTTGACGGACATTGGCTGGAATGGAAACGCCAACACGTTGAACTTCCAAGTCTTCACGACCAAGGATGGAACCTGCAACACCTGCAATGGCGGAAATCCAGGCGCTGGCGACATCGGCGGACGCTCCGATATCACAGACACCATCCGGACGGACTGGATCGCATCCGACTACTCGCGCGACCAGGTTTGGATTTCGCAAAACGGCGTCTTGACGCAGTGGATCGGCATGAGCGCCGACAATGATCGCGGCAAGGCCGCCAAGATTGCATTCCTGTCGCACGGCAATCAGGCAATTCAGCCGGGCAGCACGATTCAGCACATTGTGAACGATGGAAACGGGGCGGGTTACGAGCGACCAATTAAGTCGCACGGTCTCTACCACGTGCCACTCAACCTGCACATTACGCCTACGCTCGCCATCGGCCTTCAATGGGCCGAGGTGAAAAACGGGGGCCCGCAGTACCGCTCTGGCCGTGCGCTCAACGACCTCATTCGGGAACTCGCCGCGAGTAACATCGTCTCCCTGCTCGCCAGCACCTACTCGGATCACGCCTTGCCGTATTTCTCATCAGGCTTCAATGCCGACAATCTGCAACTCGCCTCCGACACGCTCCACAGAATTTACGGCGTGAACATCACCAGCAACTCCATCTTCTGGGCGCCGGAACGCCTCTTGGGCGCAGAGGTCTATGCGGGCATCACGAACCTGGGCTTCCGCTATACCCTGGCGGATCAGAACACGCACATCTTCAACTGGCTGGGTCGCCAGACCGCCTTGGGCGATGACGGCTATCGCATCAACCGCATCAATGGTGTGAACAACTTCGTCATCAACACCGCCGCCGATGCCAACCGCTTCATCAATTACGACGGCGGATTGCCGTTGCCGATGCGCGAATTGTACAGCCGCCGCGCGCGCTCTGATCGTCAGGATCAGGTCGCCACTGTGTTTGCGATGTGGGAGGAGTTCGCCAACAAGGGACAGGCGGATGCGTATGACAAAAATTTGCGTTGGCTGGCGAATCACCCATGGATCAAGATCGTTGCGCTGAGCGATATCGCCGCCGGCAACATCCCGCTTCCGAACGGGCAACACTGGGACCCGATTGACCGCGGCAATGCCGCCGCCAACAAGCAGTCGCACGATTGGATCAACCACGCCAATAATGAGAACTACGATAACTGGTACAACGGCAGCGCCCGACACGAAGGATTGAAAAACAAGAAGTTTCTCATACGGCCCGGCGTCACCAACGCCCTAGCGTATGGCCAAACCGGAGCGAGCGGCATCGCGTCGAGCGCATGGGCGAAAGTCGCTGCCATCGCCAATCCCGATGTGAAGCGGCTGGCCAGCGAGGTCATCCACGCCTCGGTTTTTGAAACAGCCTTCCACAACGAAAGCAACAACGACCTCACGCGCTGGAGCTTTGGCGGATATGTGAACCCCGCGTCCGATCCGCAGACGCTGATTGATTTCGCCCGCATTGCGCAAAATCAAACCCGCATGGCCGCAATCTATTCCTGGGTGGATAGCTGGGCCGCATCGGCCTCTGGCATGAGCGCCACGGCGACCGCGAGTTTGGATGTGGACCTTGATGGCGAGGCGGAATCTCTACTGTACAACAAGCACGTCGCCGCCGTGTTTGAGCGAAGCGGCGGACGAATGATTGCGGCGTGGATTCGCACATCAGACAATCGCGTGCGCCAGGTCATCGGAAACCTTGCCTCCTATGCCGGCGAGGAAACCGAGAACGAAGGAACCGCTGCGGTGTTCGTCTCCGGCAACACGACGAACGCTTCCACGCGCCGCACCTCCGCGCTGAAAGACTGGTGGGCCGGAACCAATGCGTACATCAACCAGCTCTACACCCCGACGACCAACGGTGTTGTGAACGGATGGAAACTGAGTTCGTCCTCCAGCAATATCGTGAAGACCATTACACTTGCGCCGACCGCCACCGCGTTTGCCGTGGAGTATCAGATCAAGCCCGCGCTCAACGGCGGTGTGCTCTATGTACGCAACGGCTTCTCGCCCGATCTGTCCTCGCTCCTTGTGCAAGGCCAGCGCGGCATGACCGACACCGTCACCGCCACGAGCGCAACGGTTTCACTCCAGACTGCGGAGGACATTACGAGCGTCGCGCTCACGCTGAGTCAGGGCGTGGTCAACCAGACCGCAACCGATGACAACGGAGCAGGCTTCGACAGCGTGCCTATGCGCAATCAGGCGCAAACTCGACAAGTGGAAATTGTCGGCACGAACAGCCTGGCCTTCACCCTCGGCTTCTCCGTTCAGGATAGCGCGAATGAGCCGCCGGAGCTGACCTTCGTTCCGCCAGGCCCCTACACGAACGCCGTCGGCACGACCAACGCCTTCATTGTACAGGTCAGTGACCCCGACGGCGATCCAGTTGCGCTCGGCGTCGGCGCGTTGCCCTTCACCGCAACATTCAACACCAATAGCGGCGCATTCGCGTGGTGGGTAACCAACATGGGTTCTGCGGGAACCACCAGCACCGTCAGCTTCACCGCGAACGATGGAACTGTAACCGTCACAAACTTCGCCACCATTATCGTCCCGTGGGACGCCAACGGAAATGATATTCCAGATGACTGGGAATACCTCTGGTTCCATGGCGATATGAGCCAAACCAAAGACGGCGACGCGGATGGGGATGGCTTCCCGAACTACGCCGAATGGATTGCCAGCACCGACCCGATGTCGTCCGGCAGTTTCATCGGTTGGGAATCTCAATACGCTGTGAACAGCAATACGGTTAACCTGACCTTCAGATCCGTCCCGAATCGCTGGTATCACATCGAGGGCAACGACGGTGTATTGTCGAATCCCAATCAGTGGATGTACCTAGGCTCCGTTCAGAGCAGCACGACCAATACGCTCTGGACCGACACCGACGCCGTGCCGACCGTGCGCCACTACCGCATCAAAATCCCCGCCGTCGGCCCCTAGCCGACGCGAGGGATTGCGCATCGCACGGCGCCGGCGTTTCTGTAGGGGGGCGCGGCTCCAAGATGAGCCGCTCGCGCCGATGCCTTGCCGGAGCCGGGCGATTTTCTCAGATGGATCAAACAAAACTTCCAATGCTTGGAAGTCCGGCTCGATATGAGTTCCAACCCTTGGAACTTTTTCGCTTAAAACTTCCAACCCTTGGAAGTCGTTTTGGATGTAACTTCCAACCCTTGGAAGTTTTGAACAAGCAATGGTTCTTACAAACGGGTTAGCGCGATTCGCGTCGCCACCAGGTTGCGAGGGCGGGACCGGAGAGGTTATGCCAGACACTGAAAATGGCGCTGGGAATGGCGGCGATGGGTGAGAAGTACACGATGGCGAGGGTTGCGCCGAGTCCCGAGTTTTGCATGCCGACTTCTATGCTGATTGCTTTCCGTTCCGGGTAGCCCAGCTTCATCACGCGCGCAGCGAAATAGCCTAGGACCAGGCCAAGGATGTTGTGCAACATCACAACGCCGAGCACGAGCAGGCCGGAAGTGGCCAGGTTCTTTTGATTCACCGCGACGACGGCTGCAACGACGAGGATGATGCCGGTGATCGAAATGATCGGCATAAGATCAAGTTGCCGCGTTACAAAGCGTGGAAAGAGCAGACGCAGAACGAGGCCGAGGAGGACGGGCAGCAGGACGATTTTCAAGATCGCCCAGAACATCGCCCCCGCTGCGATGTCAAGCCAGCGTCCGGCGAGGAGCCAGATCAGCAACGGCGTGACAATCGGAGCCAGCAGGGTGGAGCACGCGGTCATGGTCACGGAAAGCGCCGTGTTGCCGCGCGCCAGGTAGGTGATGACGTTGGATGCCGTTCCGCCGGGGCAGCAGCCAACCAAAATTACGCCGACAGCGAGGTCGGGTGGAAGCCGAAATAATAGAGCCAAGCCAAATGCGAGGGCGGGCATAATTACAAATTGCGCGACGACGCCCACGGCGACGCTCTTGGGCATTGTTAGAACGCCCTTGAAGTCGTTGACGGTAAGGGTCAACCCCATGCCGAACATAATAATTCCGAGCAGAAGAGGTACGTGCGGCGCAATCCGCGCGAACTCTGCGGGCAGGCGATAGGCAAGGAGTGCGAACGCCAATACCCAGAGCGTGAACGTGCGCCCTAGAAAACTGCTCATACGCGCTGTGAAGCTCATCGTTGCGTCCGATTATTTTGCCGATTCCGCGCAGGCCTTAATGCGTCCCCAAACCCGGGTCAGTGCGTTGCGGCGATTACTGGAAAGATGTTCGGTGATTCCCGCTTCGCGCAGGAACGAAGGATCCAGCGCAAGGATTTCAGTGGGTGTGGCACCGCTGTAAAACCGGCAGAGCAAGCCTGCGATGGATTTCACAACGAGCGAATCCGCGTCGCATAAAAACCAACAGCGCCCACTGCGCACCTCTGCGACAAACCAGAGGTTGGACAGGCAGCCTTCGATTCGATTCGCCTCGACGCAGCGTTCTGCGGGAAGCGATTCCATATCGCGCGCTTCGTCAATTAGGTAATCGAGACGTTCGTACACGTCGGAAAATAAATTTAATTCATCGAGTAGCGCTAATTTCTTTTCTTCCAGAGAGGACATAACGCCGCACGGTTGCGCGTTGCGCGGGGCGTGTCAATACGCGGCGGCGAAAATTGCCGAAAATATAGGGCAATGCCTGATGGGGCTTTCGGGGAGCTCCCCGATGTCTATGAAAAACCGCTCAATGCACACTGCGCGCCAGTGGCATGAAAACAACGCACCGAGTTTTGCTGGCGGACAGGGAGGCCGCTGATCGCAAGGCGATTCGCCGATTAATGGAGGCGGAGAGCGGGTTGCGCGTGTGCGGCGAGGTCTCCAGTTGCGAGCAGTTGTTTCGTGCGTTGCGAACGCTGCGCCCCGACTTGCTGCTGCTGGACCTGACCGTTGGCGGAGAGGCGGGGGCGGAGTTTATTCGCGAAATCCGCCGCCAGGTTGAGGATGTTCTTGTTCTCGTCCTGACCGAGCGTGAGGAATCTCTGTTTGCCGAGAGCGCGTTGCGCGCGGGCGCAAACGGCTACGTGATGAAAAGCGAGGCGTCGAAACTTCTGCCGGTGGCCGTACGCTCCGTGCTTGCAGGGAACGTGTTTGTTAGTTCGGCGGTGCAGCAGGCCATTTTCAATCGGTTGCGCGGAATGGAGCAGGAGCAGGGGACGGGAGCGGTGCGGCGGTCGGTCGGAGGACGGACGATCAAGCCCCGTTCGCGCCGGGCGAAAGCTCGTAGCTGAGGACGCTCAACACAAACAGCGACGCGGTTTCCGTGCGCAGAATGGAATCGCCCAGACTCACCGCGCGTCCCCCCGCATTGCGGGCCGCGGCGCGTTCCCGTGCGCTGAAATCGCCTTCGGGTCCGACAAGGAAAGCGACTGTTGCGGGCTGCGTTTCACGCGCGGATTGCATAACCGCGCGCAGGGGTTGCGTGTCCGGCTCCAACGAGCAGACGAGCAGCAGATCAACCCGTTGCATTTCTGTCAGACAGGTCAGCAGCGGCTGGATGGGATCCACTTCCGGCAGCCAGACCGCGCCGCATTGCTTTGCTGCGTTCAACGCGATCCGTTGCCAACGCGCGCGTTTGCTTTCTTCGTTTCCCTCGCGGATGCGCGCGACGGCGTGGTCGGTTTGTACGGGACGAATGCGATGGACGCCGAGTTCGGTGGCTTTCTGAATCAGCAGGTCCATCTTCTGTTCGCGCGGCAGCCCTTGCAGTAAAATGAACTCCGGGCTGGGCTTGGGGTGGATGTGCTGCTGCAGCACGCGCAGTCGGGCGCGACGCCGATCAATTTCCACCACCTCGCACTCCGCCGTCCTCCCGTGTCCGTCAAACGCAAACACGGGGGCGCCCGCCTTTGCGCGCAGTACGGTGTGGAGATGATGCACTTCGTCGCGCGACAGCTCCATCTCGCTGGTTTGCCAGTCGTCGGGTGGAACAAAACAACGCATGGCTTCGGGCTATTCCTGCTTCAGTGTCGCCTTGCGCGCGTAGAACTGCTCTGTGACCCGGCGCATTTCCTTCAGGGGCTTGTAGCTGGCTTCGTCAATCGTGTCGGCAAGTTTGGAAATCGTGTCGCGCTGTGATCGGTCGAGCTTGTTGGGAACGACGACGAAGAGGCGCACGTGTTGGTCGCCGGCACCATAGCCGTGTGCGCTGCTGACGCCTTTTCCGCGCATCCGCATAACGGTTCCGCTTTCGGTTCCCGCCGCAATTTTCAACTTCGCGTAACCGTGTAGAGTCGGCACTTCAATCTCGCCGCCGAGCGCTGCAATGGAGAAGGGGAGGGGCATGTCGCAGTAGATGTCGTCATCGCGCCGTTGGAAGAACGGATGCGCTTTGACATGGATGACCACATACAGGTCGCCGCCCGGCCCGCCGCGCAGTCCGCCTTCGCCCTTGCCTGCGAGGCGGAGTCGTGAACCGGTTTCCACACCCGCCGGAATTTTCAGGGAGATGGATCTGCGCGCTCTCACGCGGCCTTCGCCCTGACATTCGCGGCAGGGTTTTGAATTGGTCTGGCCCGATCCGGCGCAGTCCGGGCAGGTTTGCCGGACTTGAAAAAATCCGCCGCCGGAAACGATCATGCCGCTGCCTTTGCAACGACGACAGGTTTCGCGTTTGCTTCCCGGCTCCGCCCCGCTCCCCTTGCAGGTGCCGCACTCGTCCATGATGGTCAGCGCCAATTCACGGGTGGAGCCAAAGACGGATTCTTCAAAGTCAATTTCCAGATCGTAGCGAAGGTCTGCGCCGCGCGTCGCCTGATTGCGTGCGCGTCCGCTACCCCCGCCCCCGCCAAAGAAGTCGTCGAAAATACTTCCGCGCTGACCGCCTCCACCGAACGCACCCATGAAGGTGCGCAGCGCTTCTTCGAGGTCAATGCCGCCGAAGCCGCCTCCTTGAAATCCGCCCCCGCCGCCTCCAGCGCCGCCGACTCCGGCATGGCCGAATTGGTCGTAGCGCTGGCGCTTGCTGGTGTCGCTCAGCACTTCGTAGGCTTCGGAAATTTCCTTAAATTTTTCTTCTGCCTCTTTGTTCCCCGGATTTTTATCAGGGTGATATTGGACGGCGAGTTTCCGGTATGCCTTTTTGATTTCGTCTGCGCTCGCGGAGCGTCCGATCCCCAGCACCTCGTAGTAATCGCGTTTAGCGGTCGGCATCGGCATTGCCCTCCGGGGTTCCGCTGGAAACTACGACTTGCGACGGCCGCAGCAGTTGTGCGCCCAGCCGGTAGCCGCGCCGCGTCTGTTGTAAAACAAGGTCGGCTGCGCAGTCCGCCGATGGCGCGTGTGCGATGGCTTCGTGTTGGTGCGGATCAAACGTGTCGCCCCGCTTTGCGTCCACCGGAGTCAGTCCGGCGCGTTCGAGGACGCGGAGCAATTCGCCATGCACCATCCTGAAGCCTGCCAGAAAGGACTCCTTGGCGCCGTGCTCCGCCGCGCCGTTCAGGCTCATATCAAAGTTGTCCAGCACCGGCAGCAGGGTGCGCAGCAAGTCTTCGTGCGCGCCAGCCTGGGCTTCCGTGCGTTCGCGCAAAATGCGCTTGCGATAATTCTCGAAGTCCGCCTGCAGGCGGACATAGCGATCGCGCAGTGCGTTCAGCTCTGCTTGCGTCGCCTCCGCCTCCTCGGGCGTTAGCGCAGGCGCAGCGGGTGGGTCGGATTCCGCGATGGGCGGAATTTCTTCGGGCACAATATCGGGTGTTTTATCGGTATCCATGATTCTGTGGACGCCGGGAACGGCGTCGAAATAATCAGGAGAGCATACCGATCAAAAGAGCTTCGTCAATCGCAGGCAATTGCCTGAACTGCCTGCGCGCTCGTAGGTGATGTCGTCCACGAACTTCCGGATGATATACATTCCGAGGCCGCGTTGGCGGTCGGTTTGCACATATTCCTCGGGGTCAACGCTCCGCTGGTTGCTGAAATCAAATCCCGCGCCCCGGTCGAAAATTTCGACGACGAGCCGGTCTTTGTGGTGCATCAAATTGATGCGGATCCCGGGATGGTTGGGATTTGCAACCGCAGTTGCCTCGCCGCCATAACTGTGCTCAATGACATTGGCGCAGGCCTCGTCAACGGCCATTTCCAACTGCGCGGTCTTAAATTCAGAGAGCCCCGCCCTAGCGCTGATATCCATGACGGATTGGCGGATCATGCGGAGGTAACTGTAGCGACACGGTAGGTGTAAAGTCACGAACCCTTCAACCGCAAGGTCTTTGCTCGTGCTCCCGCTCATGCTCTCCCTGTTTGGTTAGTTGCTGAATTTAGACGCTGCCAATCCGGTATCGGCACAAATATGAAGGATTTTATCGAACCCCAGCAGCTCAACGATGCTGAAGATTTTAGGGGTCAGCGCCGCAAGTTTGAGGTCGCCGCCGTTCTCCCGCGCACGTCGCGCGAAGCCGATCAATGCGCCCAGCGCCGCGCTGTTGATGTAATCCAAATTTGCGCACTCCAGCACAATGCGGTTCCGCTGCTGGTCCCTCAACTGGTTGAGAGAGGACTCGAGACGCGGGAAGGAGTAAGCGTCCAGCGCACCGTCGAGGTGAAGGACGTCCACGCCTTCAAGAGTCTCGTGCTTGATCTGACATTCCCTCATATCGCCTCATATTAATCGGTGGTGGTTGGGTTGGCAAGAGCTTATCGCCGTGACGGCCAAATTTAGTTGTTCGAGCGGGGAAAAAGAGGAGGTGGGACGGCTTCATCGGGAGGCTCATTTGCCGGGCGGGTTGTGGCGGTTGAGGTCTTCGCGGAGATAAGTCAGCACGTCTTTGAAGCGGGGGATGTTGTCGGAGGTGAGGGGGGTCAGGTTTTCGTGCGCCTCGATCATCATCCGCGTCGTTTCGTCGCGATTGTTTTCGGGCGTATCCAGCGTGCGCAGGCTGTCGCTTAGGGTGAGGATATTCTGCAGCTCCTCGGGAGTTGCGCCCTGCTCGTAGGTTTGTGCGAGACGATCCAGTCCAAGCGTGGCGACCAGCCCGCGCACACGCGGGTTGAGGTTTAGCAGGATCATGACGCCGCGCTCGCGGTCATGCTGGCGCAGGCGCGTTGCGAGACCCGCCAGCGTGCCCATGAACGTGCTGTCCAGCCCGATACAGTCCGTCATATCCAGAACAATCGTGTTGCAGCCTGTTGAAAGGGCCGAAATTCCAAACTCGCGCAGCGCCATACTGGATTTGAATGAGCCGCGCCCCTCCACCCGGAGCAGCGCGAGTCGTTTATGAATCGTTACCAGCACTCTGTCGGCGGGTGGAAGTTGTTCGGTCATTTTTGCGTTCCCCACGCCGCAGATTTATACTCTTCAATCACCCGTTCACCAGCGCGTAATTGCAGGCGCCACGCGCTGACCCGGTAGCCCGAGCGCACGCTCAACGGGATTTCAAATCGGGACACCTGGCGCCCCCGCGCAGTTGGCGCAAGCGTGCGCGACAGGGTTTGGATTTCAGGCCGGTCATCCATTTTATAGTCCAGCCGTAGCGATAAATTCCCCGGCGCCAGCCCCGGCTGTTGAGACCAGGCGACGGCCAGCACGGCGGCTGGAACCTCCACGCCGTCTTCCAAAAACTTCGTCATTCGTGCGCCACCGAGCGTACGGAGGCCGGATTCAGCGCGGGTCACGCCCGTTGTGGTCTGAATCTCCAACACCCGCGCGCTTCCCGGAACCTGCGCAAACGTCGGCAGCGCGGCTGCCAGCAGCAGCGCCAGGCTTGCAAGTGTTGCGGGAATGAGCTTCATCGTATGCGTCGGATTAATCGTGGCGACGGTAACACCCGGTTACTTGCGTGTCAACGGTCGCCGGGAATCATGGCGTGTTTTCGAAAAGCGACTGGAATTCGTTTTCAAAATATTGCAGCAGGTTCGTCCACACAACCTGCGCACCCGCTTCGGCGAGCTGGCCGATGGAATAGCCGCCGGTCGCGACGGCAATCGAAACTGCGCCGATCTCTTTCGCGGCAATGATATCGGACGGCGTGTCGCCGATCAGTGCGCAGTGCTCGAATGCGCCGCGTTCCTCCGCGCGTCGTCGGGCGAGCCGCGCGAGTTCGCGCCGGTCTGCGTGTTCGTGGCCGAACGCGCCGAGCACAAAGCGGTGATGAATGCCGCACGCCTCCAGTTTGATTGTTGCGCACGATTCCATGTTGCCGGTGACCAGTCCGAGCGTGATCTGCGGACGACCGGACAGATCGTTCAGCAGTTCGATCACGCCGGGATATACGTGCGGCGCTTCCTCCTTCAATTCGTCGCGCAAGAGGCCGGGAAGGACACCGAAAAATTCTCGCCGTTCCCCGTCGCTTGCCGCGCGTCCTTTTCGCCGCGCGATTTTTTCGAAGAGATCGAGGTCGGTTGCGCCCGCGAAGGTGATGTCCATCAAGTCATCGTCCCCGCCAAAAACATGGCCGATGGCGCGTGCGAACGAGCGGCGGCCCGCGCCGCGTGTGTCAAGAAGCGTGCCGTCAATGTCAAAAAGGACGAGGGTTTTGCTCATTCGCGGGGCGCACGGGCGTTCGCTATGTCGCGAAGCCTTTCCGAAGGTGAGAGGGAAGGATTTTCAGTTCATCGCGATATTTCGCGACGGTTCGTCGGGCGAGTTTGAAGCCCTGTTCGCCGAGCCGTTTCACCATCTCTTGGTCAGAGAGCGGCTTGGTGGAGTTTTCTTCCGCGACGAGTTTGGCGATCGCGTCCTTGATGGCCTTGTTCGAAACCTCCTGCCCGTCGGACGTGCGGTAGCCCGGCGTGAAAAAGTATTTCATTTCAAACATCCCGCGCGGGGTCTGCATATATTTGTTCGCGATCGCGCGACTCACCGTGGTTTCGTGAATGCCGATCAGCGCGGCGACTTGCGCCATCGTCAGGGGGCGTAGGCGGGTGACGCCGTGTTCAAAGAAGTCGCGTTGGGCCTCCACGATCTCGCGGGCGATGTTGTAAATGGTCTGCTGCCGCTGGCCGATGCTCTTGATGAGAAACAGCCCCGCCCGCACTTTTTCGCGGATGTAGTTTTTGACCTCGGCAGGGGTCTGCGTGTCGCTCATCAACTGGCGATAGTGATCGCTGATGTGCAGATGCGGGATCTGATCGTTGTCTTGTGCAATGACATATTCGCCGTCCACCTTTTGCACGACGACTTCCGGCGTGACGTAGGAGGTCGCATCGGCGACAAAGCTTCTGCCGGGTCTGGGTTCTAGGGTGGCAATGAGCCGCGCGGCTTCTTGAATCTCCTCGATCGGCGCCTTCATCGCGCGCGCGATGTCGGCAAAGCGGCGTGCGCCCAGATCATCCAGGCGCGTGTCCACGATGGCGGCGGCAATGGAGTCTTCCTTTCCAAGTCGGCGGAGTTGCAGGAGGAGACATTCGCGCAAATCGCGTGCGCCGATTCCGATCGGATCGAACTCCTGCACAACCTCCAGAATGCGCTCCATCTCCGCCACATCAAAGCCCGTGCCGTTCGCAAGTTCTTCGAGCGAGGTGGTCAGATAGCCTTCGTCGCTAATGCTGCCGATCAGCAACTCGGCGATTTGATAATCCGTTCCCGCCAACCCGGCCAGCGTCAATTGGTTCATCAGATGTTGTTGCAGCGACTCCGGCTGGGAGAGCGAGTCGAAAAAATGCTGCCTTCGCGCCGCGTCTTCGGCGGAATAATGGCGGATCGGTTTGTTCTGTTTGAAATAGTCGCGCCACTCATCGTCCATTTGTGCGAGCCGCTCGAATTCGTCGTCAAACTCTGCCGCCTCTTCGGCCGTCTGCGATTCGATGTCGAGTTGTTCCGTCTCCTGCGGCTGCTCCTCCAGTGTCGGATTTTGTTCGACCTCCTGCTGAACCAGCGAGCGCAATTCAAGGATGGGCGCCTGCAGCAGTTCGAGCGACTGGCGCAATTGCGGCGCCAGCACAAGCTGCATGCGCTGTTGCTGGGATAGTCCTAGATATGGGTTGGCCATGGATCGAGTTGGATGTTTCGACTGTATCTCGCCTGTTGCGCACGCGCAATCGCGCATGGATGAAAACTGAAAATGAGGCGGAGAGACGTCCGAAAAGCGTTATCAACCGTTCCGTGGTTTTGCGCCAAGGTCGCTCAAAATGGCCTGTGTGTCCTGGCCGAGATTGCGGTGCGGAAAGTCGTAGTGAGTTTCGAACAACTCAACGAGCCGGGCGCACTGCTCCTCCTCGTCCGGCCCTTCAACCCGGATCAGTATCGTTGAGCCGGCACCGAGTCCCAGTCCGATCAGCTCCATGATGGAGCGGGGATCACATTCGCCTGCGGGTGAAATGACAGTCACTTGGCCAGGGTACCCCGACAGCGCCTTCACGATGCACGCCGAGGGACGGCAATGAATGCCAGCCGAATTTTGGATGGTAGCAGGCAGCTCAACCACGGTCGAAGTATAGATGTTGTGTGGATGTCGCGCAATAACATATCGTGCTTGAAGTAAAATTTATTTAAAAAAGTAGTGCAACGGTGTGATCGGCGCGCTAGAGTACTGGGGTATGGGGGGATGTTCGCCCGCGAAAGCGGGAGGAGGATGTCCGAATGAGTAAGAATATGCTCGCGAGACCGATGCGGCGCTTCCTGCGCCTGCGCTCCGTACAAACCATCGCCATTGCCAGCGCGGCATTCTTCAGCGTCGCGTTCTGCGCAAATGCGACAATCAACGCATCGCTCCAGATGCAGCTTGGGAATCCAAGCGGGGCGACAGCGAACGCAAATGACCGCAACCACTACTTGATTCAGCGTACCGTTCAGGCGTTGGATTTCAGCGATGTGCTTGGCGAACCGCGCTGGGCGAGCTGGGATCTGACCTCCGGCGATATTGGCTCATCGAGCCGATCAAGTTCGTTTTATGTGGATTCCACGCTCCCTTCCGGGTTCTACCGGGTAAAGACAGCGGACTACACGAATTCCGGGTATGACCGTGGTCACATGACTCCGTCGCTGGACCGCACCGATACGGATGCGAATAACAAACTCGTCTTCTACATGTCGAATATTCTCCCGCAGTCCCCGGACAACAACCAGGGGCCGTGGCAGTCATTGGAAGCCTATTGCCAGTCGTTGGCCAAGGCGGGAAATGAGTTGCTGATCATCAGCGGTGGCAGCGGCTATAACGGCTCCTACATCCCGAGCGGCAAGGCCGCAATTCCGGGCTATGTCTGGAAGATCGTCGTCGTTGTGCCTTCTGGCAGCGGCAGTGCGTTGAGCCGTGTTAACGCGGCCAGCCGCGTGATCGCGGTCAAGATGCCGAATGTCCAAGGTATCCGCAGCGTGGCGTGGCAGAACTACATCACCTCCGTGAATCAGATTCAGTCGGATACCGCCTATAACTTCTTCAGCGCACTGCCCGCGAGTGTTGCGACCGTCTTGCGTGCAAAGGTGGATGGCGCGCCCGCACCCAGTATCAGCAGCCTTTCCCCTGCGAGTGGCGCGGTCGGTGCATCGGTTGCGATCAATGGCGCGAATTTGACTGGTGCCTCGTCCGTTACCTTTAATGGAAAGGCCGCTTCGTTCACCGTGAATTCCGCCTCGAAGATTACCGCGACAGTCCCTGCAGGCGCTACGTCGGGCAAAATTGTCGTAATCGCCCCCGGCGGACAGGCCACCAGCTCTGGGAACTTCACTGTCAGTACCGCCAGTGGTGGCGGCACAACGACCGCGAAGCTTATTATCAGTCAGGTTTATGGTGGCGGCGGAAATAGCGGCGCAACGTACAAAAATGATTTCATTGAAATTTACAATGCGGGCACGGCCAGCGTCAGCCTCAGTGGCTACGCTGTTCAGTACGCTGCTTCGGCTGGCACCTCCTGGCAAGTGACGCCGCTCTCCGGCACCCTTGCCGCAGGCAAGTTCTATCTGATTCAGCAAGCTGCGGGCAGTGCGGGAACCAAGGCGCTCCCGGCTCCGCAAGTGGCCGGCACCATCAACATGGCCGCTGGGGCTGGCAAGGTTGCGCTGACAAAGACGCAGACCGCGTTGACCGGTGCGAATCCGGTCAGCAACGCGAACGTTGTGGATTTCGTCGGATATGGTTCAGCGAACGCGTATGAAGGAGCCGGCGCAGCGCCGACAATTTCGGCGACCAAGTCGGCCATGCGCGCGAACAGCGGGAAGACGGATACGAATAACAATAAAGCCGACTTCACGGCAGTGAATCCAAATCCGCGCAATCAATAATGTCTGCATTCGGGCGTCGCAGCTCAGGCTTTAGGAAACAGAGTTCGCTCGCCCGCGCAGTGGTTCTCGCTGTGCTGGCGACGGCTTTGTTTGTCGTCTTCTACGTCCGCCAGGGCCGCCTCGCGCCACCGCCAGAATCGCCACCTAAAACCCCGACTCTGCTCGCAGAAGACCAGGGCGCAACAAACCGAGCGGTCACTTCCCAAACCACGCGTACCCGCACCCGCGCGACGGGAAAACGTAAACAAAGTGCGACGACACAGCCCGCACCGGATGACCTCGTTGCCACCAACGCCTACCGCGACTCGCTCGACCTCGCCCTTGAAGAGACCGATCCGATTGATCGTTCGATGGCCTTCGGTCGTTTGTTCAGCGAATGGTTTGCGCGCGACCCCGACGCCGCGCTTGTATATTTGAGCGGACTTCCGCCTAGCCCTGAATACACCTCCGGACTGTTGCTTGCACTCACAAGTGTCGGAAAAAATGACCCCTCTCGTGCCATCGAGTTAGCACAACAACTCGCCACAAATGAAGAGCAGCAGGTTGTCTATAGCGTGCTCTTCGACACCTTCGCGCGCGCGAGTCTGAGTGACGCCGAACAGTTGCTCGCCGAAGCGCCACCCGGTGCGCCCTTTGAAAGCGCCATTCGCGCCTTAGCCTCGCGCTGGACGGATAGCAACTTGGAATCCGCGCTCGCATGGGCGCAGAAGTTAAAGGAAGAGGATGGTCGCTCGTCCGCGATAGAAACCGTTTTATTTTCGCTCGCCCCGCAAGACCCCTGGCGCGCACTGGATATTGCGGCGCACGATTTGGACGGTGAGCCGCTGGAGCGCACGGTTGCGCGCGTGATGCAAAGACTCGGTGAACTTGATCCCGAACAGGCCGGTAGAATCCTTCAGCTCCTTCCAGAAGGGCAGACCCAAACTCATATAGCGCTCGACCTCGCCCGCGCACTGGCCAGCAGCAACCCGGCTGTTGCCGTCGCGTGGACAAGCAAATTACCAGACGTGGAAACGCGAGAGATGGCCGTTAAAAACGTACTGGACGTTTGGGTGGGCACGAGCCCAAATGACGCAAAATCGTATGTCGCGAAATTGCCCTCGGGCGCGAGTCAGGATAGCGCAGCGGAACACCTTGCCGTTCGCCTTGCAGCGATGGACCCGCTCGACGCCGCGCGTTGGGCGAACACACTCCCCACTGAATCCGCGCGACGCGAGGCCTTGATCGGCGTAGCAACCGGCTGGGCGCAGCAGGACGCATCGGCCGCCGCGCAGTGGGCGGCGCAACTACCTGCGGCAGACGCAGCGAGAAACGAGGCGATTTATAGCGCCGTTTCGTACTGGGTTCTTTCCGATGCCGATGCAGCATCTGCGTTTGCAAAGAGCATCAAACCCGCTGCCGCGCGAAAGGCCGCGATACGCGCACTAAATCCACATGAGGATTCAGAATAATCCGTGCGTTTGAGGTTGCGTCATTCTGTGGAGATGACAGGATAAAGGCTTCCGGCTGAAATGACTGCCGGGATAGGAGGAAATAATGAAGAAGAAACTTGTTATAGGCGCACTCAGCCTCGCGGCTGCCGCTTTGATGACGCAGCCATCTGCGGCGTATGACCAACCAGCCGTCAACCTCGGCTTTACCAGCTTTCTCGATGGCGGCCCGCCCGCCGGACCGGGTTGGTACTTCCAACAATATGCGCAATTTTATACCTCCGACAGCTTCAAAGATTTTTCAGCGCCCGGTGATCCGAAAGTGGATGTATGGGTTGGACTCTCACAGTTGCTTTATCAGTCCGACCAAACCGTTCTCTTCGGCGGCAAGTGGGGTCTCGATTTGATTTTGCCCTACGCCTCATTCGACTTGAGTGAGCGTGGAAGTCCGCTGACCGCAAATAGCGGCCTCGGCGATTTGCTCATCGGCCCATATTTGCAGTGGGACCCGATTATGGGCGAAAACGGCCCGGTCTTTATGCACCGAATTGAACTACAAACGATTGTTCCCACGGGCGACTACGACGAGAAGAAGGCGATGAACGCTGGCGCCAACGTTGTCAGCCTCAACCCCTACTGGGCCGCGACCTGGTTTGCCGCTCCGCGCGCGACCGTCTCCTGGCGTATCCACTACCTGTGGAACGACAAGAACGACGATCCGAACACCCCCGATCCTGAGATTCGCGACACGCAGGCAGGGCAGGCCATTCACGCCAACTTTGCCGCCGACTACGAAGTCATCGCCAATAAATTGCGCGTCGGACTCAACGGCTATTATCTCAAGCAGATCACCGACAGCGAAGCCAACGGATCGAAAGTGGATGGCAAGGAACAGGTACTCGGCCTCGGCCCCGGCGCGATATGGAGCTTCAGCCAGAACGACCACCTCTTTGCAAACGTCTATTTTGAGACCGAAGCAGAGAACCGCACAGAAGGCCAGCGCGTGACCCTTCGTTACGTCCACCACTTCTAAAACCAACGATTAACAAGACAGGCCCGGTCGCGTGTGCGATCGGGCCTGTTCATTTAAAGTGGTGGGCGGCGAGGGACTCGAACCCCCGACCTCAGCTATGTGAAAGCCGCGCTCTAACCAACTGAGCTAGCCGCCCGGAAGAAGCAGAAATACTGAACAACCCCCGCCAAAAGTCAAGACCCTGCGCGTTGTCGTATCATTTACGGAGAGCGGGATGAGAGAGGAGACCTGAAGCCTGAGGGCGGAACGATATGCTTTGTAGCGCCGAAATGTTCGCCGTGAGCGCGGGGGGTTAGAACAAAAATAGCAGGGGGTGAGGAGGGCGGTGTCCACGAGGACGCGGGCGGGGCGGCGGCCTAGACGGGGTTCGGCGCGGTCGAGAAGGGCCATTAATAGGGCGCTTAAACCGATGGCGCGTGTTGCGAAAATTGGGCCGAGCCAACCTTGAAATCCTGCGCCGCCCGCACAGATGGCGAGAAGCCAAGGGGCGATCCGTATCCAGCGGTTCACCCAAGGATGTGCGAGGGCGAGCGAGGCGTGGCCGTGGGCTGCGTCCACTTCGCGTTCCCAGTGCGCGATGAGTGCAAGGTTCACAAAACATAAGACCACAAACCACGCGACGGACGCGAAGAGTGGTTGCGCGTTTGTAGTCGCATTGGCAAAAGGAAAACAGGCTGAGCCCGCGGCAAACAGAAGGGCGATCAGTACTTCCTTGGGCAACCGCCATGGCGTAAATCGGCGCAGCAGCGGGCCGATGGCGAGATAGGCCGCAACAGGCGCGGCAAGGGCGAGTCCCACACGCCATTCGCGTGCAGTCAGTGCGGTGAGTGCGAGCAAAAAGGTGGCGACTGCGACCATGCAAATCGCGAGCGCAAAGAGGAGGCGGTAGCGCTGATAAAATCGGTGGCGCTGGGTTTGGACCCGCTCTGGCTTGATCTCAAACCCTTCCGTCCACCGATCCGCCGCATAGACCAGCCAGGTCACTGCGCCGAGAATAATGGAATGATGAGCGAGCAAATGTGCGTTTGCGACCTGCGCGAAGAGGGCCTGCCAAACCAACGCAACGATCGGAGCGTCGAGCGATAAAACCGTCGGCCACTGCCACCAAATCGGATGATCGTTCGGAAGATCGCTCACAAAACTTCCAAGGGTTGGAAATCAGGTTCGAAAAGACTTCCAAGGATTGGAAGTTTTGCGCAAGTCGGCGTCGAGTTAATTGTGTTTGCGCTTGCGGAACGCGTAGCCGACGCGGGCGGCGCGTTTTGTCGGATTTTGCGGGCGGCGCGGAGTCTGTGGCCGCGCGGCACGCTGTCCACGCGGCCTGCGGCGCGCGGCTTCACCGGTCACATTTTGCGCGACGCTGTCGTGGAATTCGTGCGTGTCGTCCACGGGGATTTTTTGCCCGAGCGTTTTTTCAATGGCCCGCAAGTCGTCGCGCTCTTCCGAGCTGCAGAAGGAAATCGCAGTGCCGTCGTCGCCCGCGCGCGCGGTACGACCGATGCGGTGGATGTAGGTTTCCGGTTCTTCGGGGAGGTCGTAGTTGATGACGTGGGATACGTCGTCAATATCGAGTCCGCGCGATGCGATATCGGTTGCAACGAGGACGCGGACGCGCCCGTCACGGAAGCCTTTGAGCGCGGTGGTGCGAGCGCTTTGGCTTTTGTTTCCGTGAATGGTTGCAACGGAGATTTCGGCCTGTTGCAACTTGCGTTCAATTTTGTCTGCGCCGTGTTTGGTTCGCGCAAACACGACGACTTTGTCCAGATGCTTATCCGTCAGCAGTTTTGTGAGCAACGCGACTTTGTTGCCGCGATCCACGAAAAGGACACGTTGCACGATGCGTTCGACAGCGGGTTTTTCGGGCGAGATGGAGATGTTCACGGGGTCGCGCGTGAGGCCATGCGCGAGTTCCTGCACCTCTTCCGGCATGGTTGCAGAGAAGAGCAACGATTGACGTTGCGCGGGGATGCGACCGAGAACGCGCTTGATGTCGGGGAGGAAACCCATATCGAGCATGCGATCTGCCTCATCAAGAATGACGACTTCGACGCGTTTCAAATTGATGTGGCCCTGATTCATCAGGTCGAGCAGACGGCCGGGGGTTGCGACCAGGATGTCGAGTCCGCGGCGCACGGCTTGAACCTGCGGATGCTGTCCGACGCCGCCGAAGATGACCCAATGTTTGAGTCGGAGGCCCCGCCCGTAGGTTGCGAGGCTTTCGCCGATCTGTGCTGCAAGCTCGCGGGTTGGCGCGAGAATCAGTGAGCGCGGGTGTCCTGACTCCGGGCGTTTCCGATTGCGGACGAGGTGTTGAATCAGTGGGAGAGAGAATGCGGCGGTTTTGCCCGTTCCGGTTTGTGCGCAGCCGATAAGGTCGCGGCCTTCAAGCAGGTGCGGAATCGCCTGTGCCTGAATCGGCGTCGGTGTGGTGTAGCGCTCTTCGGCGAGTGTGCGCTGCAACTCCGGGATCAGTTGGTCGAAGGGCGGAGGGGCGGCGTGGGCAGAGCTGGATTGAGGTTGTTGCATGGGGTTCCGTAAAAGCGCGGCACAGTGGGGGCGCGCGGGGTGGAAGTCAAGGGTGGCATGTCGGCGCGGCTATTTCGCTTTAGGCAAAACCTCGTTGAGGCTGCCCCGACGGTAGCCCTGAAGATCGAGCGAGACGTAGCGAAAGCCGCAGTCTTTTAATAAGGTAACAATCTGCTCGCGAAACTCGTCGGATGCGGCGCGAATAATCTGATCGGACGGCAACTCGATGCGCGCAGTTTCGCCCTTCGCGCGTACGCGGAGGCTGTTGAAGCCCATATCGCGCAGTCCATTTTCTGCGCGTTCCACCTTCTTCAGTCCCTCCACCGTGATTTTTTCGCCGTAGGGGAAGCGAGAGGCGAGGCAGGCGAGGGCGGGCTTTTCTGCATTGGGTATGCCGAGGCGGCGCGAGGCTTCGCGAATATCCTCTTTTTTGAAGCCGTGCAGTTGGAGTGGACTTTCAATCCGTTTTTCCGCCGCCGCCTGACGACCTGGTCGCCACTCGTTCATATCGTCCGCGTTCGTGCCGTCGAGGACGTGGGCGTAGCCCTCCGTGTCTGCGATTTCGCGGAGGATGCCGTACAGCTCCGTCTTGCAGTGGTAGCAACGGTTGCTCGGGTTGTTCACGTAATTGGGATTGCCCATTTCGTTCGATTCGACGACGCGTAGGTTTAGGCCGAGTGTTCTTGCAAGCTCGCGCGCTTCCTCCAGTTCACGTGTGGGGAAGGAGGCGGATGTGCCGGTGACAATCAGTGCGCGTGCGCCGAGTTCCTGCGTGGCGACTGCGGCGATGAAGGTGCTATCTATCCCGGCGCTAAATGCGATGACAGCGGAGCCCATTTCGCGCAAGTGTTTGCGAAGAGCTTCAAGTTTTTCTTCGATGGAAGGCATGGGCGGTGTTTCTAGGGCCGGGGACTCAGTTTTCATTCTTCGCTCGATTCTATCCAGCCGCCACCGAGAACAACATCGCCATCGTAAAAAACGGCGGCTTGTCCCGGCGTCACGGCGAATTGCGGACGCGCAAAATGTGCGCGGCCCTTGTCGTTGTCCAGTTCCAGCGTGGCCGCTACGCCGGGATGCTGATAGCGCAGCCGCGCCGTCACTGGCTTTCCGGCGGATGGCGGGTGGCCGGACTGCCAGTGGATGTCGGAGAGTGTGCAACTGTTACTCATCGCATTTTCACGCGGCGCAACGACGACGGTATTCGATTCCGGCTTCATCGTCTGTACGTACATTCGCTGCGGCGCAGAGATGCCCAACCCGCCACGCTGTCCGATGGTAAAATTGTGAAGCCCCTCGTGCTTTCCAAGGACACGCCCATCTTCTGCAACAATTGCGCCCGTGCGCTTAACTTCCGGATGATATTTTTTCTACAAGCGGCGCGGGGCCGGCCTTGGTGATAAAGCACAAGTCTTCCGTCTCGCGCATTCCGCGCGTCGGAATCTGTTTTTCTGTCGCAATCGTTCGCGCCTCTTTTTTGAGCATCTCGCCGATGGGAAAGATGCACGACTGCAACTGCTGTTGCGTCAGGCGATGGAGGAAATAGGATTGATCCTTTGCCGGATCAATTCCACGCAACAAACGCGAGCCGTCGGGTGTATGCTCGACGCGCACGTAGTGGCCGGTAGCAAGATGGGTGCAACCCAAGGCGCTCGCGCGGTTAAACATCTCGCCGAATTTGAAGTAGCGGTTGCAATAAACACAGGGATTCGGCGTGCGCCCCGCCGCGTATGCTGCGGCGAAAGGTTTGATAATTTGCTCCTCAAACGCGTCCACCACGTTGAGCGTATAGTGGCGGATGCCGAGGTGATCGCAGACGCGGCGCGCGCGCTGTACGTCTTCGAGCGAGCAACAGCGCGAGCCGTCCTTGACCATGTGCAGCGTGAAGCCAATGACTTCCCAGCCCTGATCGGCGAGCAAAGCGGCGGCGAGCGAGCTATCCAGCCCGCCGCTCATACCGACCGCCACGCGGCCGCGCTTTGTTGAAGAAGAGTTCATGAAGAAGGCCCAAACACAGGCCGTCAAATATCCCACAGCGTCGCAACCGCTTCAAGGGGACGCGCGGTATTTTCCGAATTTTTCGCTCGCCTCCGGGGTGGTACGCCCCGCAGCATCGGCGCATGAAGCCCATTTCCAAAAATTTTCGTCGCGCGGACGGGCGGCGAGTCAATGATTTGCGTCCGGTTTCATTCAAACCGGACATCGCGCCCAGCGCGACCGGGTCGGTCTTGGTTTCGATGGGGAAGACGCAGGTGATTTGCGCCGCCTCGATTGATGACGATGTGCCGCCGTGGATGAAGCGACAAAAAGTTACCGGCGGGTGGGTGACGGCGGAATACAGTTTGCTGCCGTATTCCACCACCGACCGCGCACGTCGCGAGGCGAGCGTTGGAAAAAGTGTCCGGTCGCACACAGGAGATTCAGCGACTCATTGGCCGCGCGATGCGCGCCGTGATTGACCTCGACGCACTCGGCCCGCGCACGATCTGGATTGATTGCGATGTGTTGCAGGCAGACGGCGGGACGCGAACCGCCTCCATCACCGGCGCCTGGGTTGCAGTTCGCCGCGCATTGGATCGCCTGCTTGCAGAAGGGCGCATTGACAAAATTCCTTTGCGAAGCGGCGTAGCCGCGATCAGTGTCGGTATTGTCAACGGCACACCCGTTCTCGATTTGAACTACGAAGAAGATGCCGCCGCTTCGGTGGATATGAATGTCGTGATGACCTCGACCGGTAAGTTTGTCGAAGTTCAGGGCACTGCCGAAGAAAACCCATTCAGTCGAGACGAATTGGACAAGATGCTAAAGCTCGCCGCCGGTGGGATCAGGCAGTTGATTCAGAAGCAGAAGAAAGCGCTATAAATCGCGTGGGTGTTCGTCTTTTTCCGGTGCGCCGTGCGTTTGCGATTCGTGGATGTCGTCCGGATTAACCACAAAACGCACAAAAGGCATGGCGCGGAGTGTGTTTTTAACCGCAGAAAACGCAGAAACACACGGAAAAGAATTTTGGGTGTTGCTCGCGATTGAGTTCTGTGAGGTAGGGCGCGACTGCTAGGCGCGCCGCAGGGGTTGAGGGGTCGCAACCGAAGGGGAATATCCCAATTCAGGTGCGTTTGGATCTGTCGTTAACATTCCGGCCCGCCCAGCGGTCGGGCCCTACCCTAAGACACTAACGTATAGCGGGATGAATTTTTAACCGCAGAAAACGCAGAAACACACGGAAAGGAATTTTGGGTGTTGCTCGCGATTGAGTTCTGTGAGGTAGGGCGCGACTGCTAGGCGCGCCGCAGGGGTTGAGGGGTCGCAACCGAAGGGGAATATCCCAATTCAGGTGCGTTTGGATCTGTCGTTAACATTCCGGCCCGCCCAGCGGTCGGGCCCTACCCTAAGACACTAACGTATAGCGGGATGAATTTTTAACTGCAGAAAACGCAGAAACACACGGAAAAGGATTTTGGGTGTTGCTCGCGATTGAGTTCTGTGAGGTAGGGCGCGACTGCTAGGCGCGCCGCAGGGGTTGAGGGTGTCGCAACCGAAGGGGAATATCCCAATTCAGGTGCGTTTGGATTTGTCGTTAACATTCCGGCCCGCCCAGCGGTCGGGCCCTACCCTAAGACACTAACGTATAGCGGGATGAATTTTTAACCGCAGACAACGCAGAAACACGCGGAAAAGAATTTTGGGTGTTGCTCGCGATTGGGTTCTGTGAGGTAGGGCGCGACTGCTAGGCGCGCCGCAGGGGTTGAGGGGGTCGCAACCGAAGGGGAACATCCCAATTCAGGTGCGTTTGGATTTGTCGTTAACATTCCGGCCCGCCCAGCGGTCGGGCCCTACCCTAAGACACTAACGTATAGCGGGATGAATTTTTAGCCGCAGAAAACGCAGAAACACACGGAAAAGAATTTTGGGTGTTGCTCGCGATTGAGTTCTGTGAGGTAGGGCGCGACGCAGAGGTTGTGGGGCTCGGGTTTGGCTTCAACCTGAGAAATAAAAAGTCCCCGTCGCCGGGAAAGGATAACCGGACGACGGGGACGTGTTCATCAACCCCACGCGGGGTTGGTGAAATATAGGGTGAATTATTCCTTCACAAGCGAGCGGACGTAGGCGGCCACGTCTTGGATCGCTTGATCCTCTTTGAGGATGGCGCCCCAACCGACCATCAGAGGGGAAAGTCCGACTGCCGGGCCGCCATTCTTGATTACGGTGAATATCTCCCAATCGGGAATTGCGTCCATCCGCTCTTTATCGGTGAAGTCGCGGGGTTTTGTCGGCAGGTAGGTGGCGGCAATGCCGTCGCCTGTGCCTGTTTCGCCATGGCAGGAGGCGCAGTTCGCCTTGTAGATTTCCTTCCCTTGACGGGGTCGCCATCAATTTTGAAGTTTTCCATGCCGGGCGGCGGTGTTTTGTCGCCTTCGGCCTGCGCGGAGACGCCGAGCAGGAGACACGCGGAGAGGGCAAGCAGAATTGTTTTCATAATTAAGCTATTTTCTCACTGGGCGAGGCGAAATCAAGAGAAAAGCGAGGGGGTTTCGCGGCTTGATTTGTGGCCGGGCTGCGGTATTGGTTAACTCATGAGTAGAGTGCCTGAAATTGAAGTGTTCTTTGCCGATATTTGTCCCCTGTGCCACAAAGCGATGGATTATTTGAAGTCGCGCGGTCTGGCTTTCACCGCGCGCGAAGTGTTTTGGAGCGAGCCAGACGACAAGTTTGTAGATTCGAAAAACTCACGCGATATGTATGCCAAATGCGGCTCCACGGTGGACTTTGTGCCCCAGATTTTCGTGAATGGCCACCATATCTCCGGCTGGAAGAAGATGGAGCCGATGATCGAGTCGGGCGAATTTGATCGCTTGCTGAAATCGCGGCGCGTTTAGCGGTGCGGCGCGTTCCTTTGCGTTGTCCGATTTCGCCTCGAACGTAAGTTCAAACTTGCAACGAGTGCGGGGTTGCAGGGTATTCTAGGCGAATTGAGGATTTCTATGGCGGACATCGCCTTTACTTGTCCAGGTTGTGAAAACAGTCTAGTTATTGACGCATCGGCGGCGGGGTTTTTCATTAACTGCCCGCATTGCAATACGCATGTGCAAATCCCGCACGAGTCGGGCGCTGTCGCTTCGGTTGTGGATGTTCCGGCGCCGGTGGGCGCGGGAAGCGACCAGTATAGATTCCGCTGCCCGGAGTGTCGTGGCAAGCTGCGGATGCGGCGTGGAGATGCCGGACAACCTGCGACGTGTCCGCATTGCAAAAAACATTTCACGATGCCAGAGATCCCGCCGGATGCTCCCGCTGTCTTGCCGTCTGAGTCTGAATCCTCCGCGCCTGCCGCGCCGGAGAAGCGCGAGCAGCGGGATGAGAAGTCTTCGACATTGGAAATTTCGCGTACGGCGGGCCGTTCGCCTGCGGCGCAGTCCGCAACACCGATGGCTGAGAGCAAGCCTGTCGAGAAACCTGCCCCAAAGACTGCGGAGGAGCCTGTCGAAAAGAAATTCGCGCCCGGCGCGACTTCTTCCGCCGATCCGCATGCGTTGCGAAAAGAAGTTCTGCGGCTTCGCGCGGAATTAGAGGAGGCGGGCAAGGCGGCGCGACGTGGCGAAGAGGTCGAGCGCCTTGTGGCAGAGAAGCTGGTGCTTGAAACGAAACGTGATGAGTTGCAAGCCGCCTTGAACGACGCGCAGTCGGAATTGGTTGCGCTTCGCGCGAAAGTGTCGCCGATTGATCTCGCGCATTTGACCGCCCCCTCCAGTGGAGTTGAGCCGCCGCCAAGGTTCACGGATGCGGATGTTGCCTTCCTTGTTGCAAGCCAGCCCGTTTCCCTCACTTCCGCCCCAGCGCCGATCACGGATGAAGAAAAGAATGCCCTCGCCGCGCGAGTGAAGGAGCTGGAAGCGGAACAGCAAAAATTGCGCGAAGAACAGACGGCGCGCGCGGCGGAAGTTAAGCAATTGCAGGAGCAACTCGCCGCCGCTCGGGAGTCGGCGCAACACGCGGAAAAACAGGGGAAGAAGGGGCGCAAAAAAGAGGACGCGGAACTTGCGGAGTTGCGCACGGAAGTTGCGACGCTCCGTGAAGCGGCGAAACAGTCCGAGCAGGTTGAGCCGTTGCGCAAAGAGAAGGACGCGGCGGAGTCTGCGCGCGCCTCTCTGGAAGCGGAACTTTAAGCGCCCGCGCCGAACTTCAATCGGCCCGGCAACAGATCGTCGCCGCCGGAGTGTCGGCTGAAGCGGCTGCGGAAAAGAATAAATTGGAGTCGCGTTTTGCCGAATTAGCGTCGCAGTTTCAGGCGTTGCAAAAGGAGCGCGACACGCAGTCAGAAGCGCTCGGTTTATTGCGACAGGAACTCGCGAGCGCACAGCGGGCTGGTGAACGCGCCGGACAGTTGGACCAAGTGTTGACCGATTACAAGGCGCGGGAAGAACAACTTGCCCGTCAGGCCGCGGAACTGGATGCGCTTCGGCGAGAATTGATGACGGTTCGCGAGTCGGCGCGGCGGGTCGAGCAAATTGAGCCGTTACTAAAGGAAAAGGAAGCTGCGGAGCAGGCGCGTGATGCGCTTGAAGCAAAAATCGCCGGACTGAACAGCGAGCTGGAGGAGGCGCGTCGCAATCCGCCGCCCGCTTCCGACTCGGGGGCAGACCCAAGTCTGTCTGCTCTGCAAGAGGAGCTGAGCGTTGCGCGCAAGGATTTGGCCGTGCTCCGGACAGAGAAGGCACAAGCGCTTGCCGTTGCGGAGGTCGCGCGCGAAGGATTGCGGAAGAGCCAGCAGGCGGAAGCCGCACTGACCGTCGCGCTGAAGCAAGCGGAAGAGACCCGTGATCGAGCGTTGCAGTCGGTCCAGGAAGGGACAGATCAACTGACCCGCGCCGCAAACAGTCGCGAGGTGGCGCTACAGGATGAATTGGCGCAATCGCGCGCGCACAGACGCGGATGGCAGAGGATACGGCGCAACAGTTGCAGGAGGCTGCAGAGGCGTTGACTGTCGCGGTGAAGGACGCGGATGCCGTGCGCGATGATGCAGTCAAGGCGCAGGCGGCGATTGCGGAGACGCTGAAATCTGTCGAGGCGGAGCTGGAGCGCACACGCGAAGAAGTGCGCTCGACGGGCGCGGATCGCGGCGCTGCGCGCGCGCGCGTTGTGGAACTGGAAAAAGAACTACAGGCCGCCCAGTCTCGCGAACATGGACTTTCCGAAAAACTTCTCGCGGCCCAGGCTGGCGCATCGCAGTTGAATGAGCGACTCGCCGCGACGGAGCAGGGTTTTGCGCAGCATAAGGAAACCCACGCAGCGCTCGCGGCGACACTGAAAACGGTGGAGTCCGATCTGGAGCGAGTACGCGGCGAGCTGCGTGACGCCGACGCAGATCGAAATAGCGCACATTCGCGAATTGCGGAACTTGAACGCAATCTCGTTCAGCAAAACGAGGCACGAGTTACTGAAGCTGCCGGACACGATGAAGAGCGAAAAGCTCTGAACCAGCGAATCGAAGAACAGTCCGAAGCGCTTGCGCGCGCGGAATCGTCCGCGACGGAGTTGGGCGAGAAGCTGAAAGACGCCGAAAAAAATCTGACCGTCGCGACGCGACAGGAAAACCAGCGCTCGGCCGAACGCGCGGCGCTCACAGAGCGCGTTGAGGCGTTGACCGGTGAGCTGGCACGAACAAAGGAATCGTTGCGAGAGATCGAATCGGAATTGCGAGAGTCCGAAAAAGACCCTGCAGGCCGCGCGCACCGAAAGCGAACAGCGCGCGAACGATCACGCCAAAGTTGTGGAAGAGGCGAAGTCCCTTCGCGCGGACGGAGAAAAAGAGCGGGAGTCGCTTGCAGCGAATGTACGGACCCTCGAAGATCAGTTATCCGTCGCAACGCACAATGCTCAAGAATCCAAGTCGGAACTGGAACGCCAGCTTGCCGCTGCCGCGGAAGCTGCGTCGAAGGCCGAGGCGCGCATCGCTGAATTAACGCAGCTTGAAGAGCGAACGAAACAGGTTGCCAGCGCCGAAAAAACGCGCGCGGATAAACTGGAGCAGGACCTTCAACGTGCCGTTGCCGATGCGCGGAGCGCGGCGGAAGAAAAGCTTGCCGCACAAAAGAAAGAGGCGGATGCGCTTCAGGCCCGCGCGACGGAACTGGAATCGCGTCTGAAGGATGCCGAGGGCCGCGCGGCTGCCGACGCGAAACAGATCGAAGAGTTGAAGGGGACGTCGGCGCGGTCTGCTGCCGAACTGGATTCGCTGAAGACCGCCGCGCAAGCCGCCAGGAGTTCGGAAGGCGAGCGCGATGCGTTGCGCAAAAAAGAACTCGATGATTTGCGCGCGCAACTGGAGGCGGAACGGCGTCACCGTGCGCAGGCGGAGAACGATCAGAAGCGTCTTCAAACCCGCGTGGAGGAGTTGTCCGTGCCAGCCGCGAACGCGCAGGAAAAACTTGCGCGACTGGAAGGCGAAAAGAGCGAGCGTTCCCGCGATGCCGATGCGCTTCGGTTAGAGCGCGACCATCTCTCCCACGAGCTGGCGGACACCCGCCAACGACTCGATGTTGTTTTGTCCTCCAGCACGGAACAGAAGGCTCAGTTGGATCGCCTGAAGCAGGATCATCAAATGCTGTCCAACGCCCTGGTGGAAACACGCAAGCAGGCAGAGAGCGCGGCGGCGGAGAATGTGGAGCTGAAGAAGAAGGCGGAGGTCTTGACCTCCAGCGACTCCAGTGGCAAGCGGCTTGAAGAATTGGAACAGGCCGTTCGCGCTGCAGAAGCAGCGCGCGAAGAGACTCAGCGTCGGTTGACCGCATTAACGCGCGAGCACGATTTGCTTCGTAAGCGCTACGATGTGTTTGCGACCGCGCTGAAGCATCGGCGCTAAAATTTCGCCGCGCGCCGCGGATTAATTGTGCGCGGGATGGTCTTCAGGTTCGATCCAGTCCCCGATGACAATTTCGAGGGCGACTTGAATGAAGGGCGATGTCTTGAAGTCGTTTTCCTTTGGCCAATCCAATCCGGGTTCAATGGCCAGATATAGCCAGTTTCGGTGTATTCGCTGACGCCAGTAGAGGTGGGCGTTGTATTGCTCAACGTAGGTGTTGGGTTCCAGCGGCCCGCGCCAGCCCAGTTTTGCGCCGGTGACGCGGTGAGCGCTCAAGAATTTGAAGAGTTGCAATGTTTGTCCGATCCGCACGCCATCGCTTGATTCGGACCAGAGTACGGTGGTGTTCAGCCGATGAAGATAGTTGTCCTTCTTGCCGTGATCGAAGTCGAATGAGGTGCGTTCGCCCCAGCCGTCGTCCGATTCCCAATAAAATTTCTGTGTCAGGCGTGTGGTGAAGCTCGGCTCGCCATGTTGGAGGCGAAGCCGAAGGCCGAGTCGCGGGGCGGGGGCGGGTTTAAATTTCAACCCCGCTTCCAGGCTCGGCTTGAAACGCATTCGCCGCGACAACTGGTAGCGCAAGCTGGCCTGCGCATCGGCGCCGGAGCGGATACCCGTGTCATTAATATTCATAACGTCCGGGGTCAGGTCGTTGTCATCGCGATCGCTGTCAAAGACGAGATCGAGCCGATCCGACATGCGCGGCAGGGCGAGTCGCCCGCTCATTCGCAGCCCAAACTTGGCGCCGCTGGTTTCCGAGCGCGTAAAAATAGGGGAGAGAATCATGCGGGAGCCGTCTGTGTGCGCAAGCTGCTCCATGCTATAGACCAGCGGCGGGCGGGTCACGGGGTTTGGCCTCGTCGGGTCTTGAAGTCTTCTGTCCAGCCATCCATCCATCCCCTCGCCGAAACTAATAACCCAGCTCGACGCCGCTTCGTGGTAGCGGTCCAGAGCGCTGATGAAATTGTTTTTCGATGCCGGGACGGAGGGTGCGAGAATGTCGCGTGCACGCGCGGCGCTTCCCGCGAAAATCCAAACGCAGGATGCAAACAAAAGCGCTGCTTGTTTGACTCCTGAAATACGTGACATAAGGCGTGCATACTTGCCCATGTGTCGTATTGAATCAAGCGCTGGCACTGACATTGAACGTTTGTCGGAATTTTGCTAGAAGCGGCAAATGCGAATGCTTCTCCGAACTCTACCGGCTGTTTTGGTTCTGCTTGTAATCGCCTCCGCCTGCGCGACTCGTTCGCTGGAACAAGTCGCCGAGGCCCGCGCAAAATACGAGTATCAGCGGATTGTCCGCCAATTCCAAGTTCCCTTCGGGGACAGTACAAACACCTTGGAACGCGCCGCGCTGTTGGACAAGTCCTTGCAGGAACTCGAAGCGCTTCGTGCGAATTACCCCAATGCGCGCCCGTGGAACGCGATGGCGTTGCGAAAGATCGGTGAGATTTATGCGGAGCGCGGTCAGAAAAAAGAAGCGCTCGCCGCGTTCACGCTCGTCGGCGTGCGGTATATGAGCGAGGATTGGGAAGTGATTCAGGCATGGAAGGCTGCCGGTGATCTCTTGTGGAGCAGCGGCATGCGGAACCAGGCGCTTCCTTTCTATCGCGACATTGTTCAGCGATATAACCGTCCCGGCTACCCCGAGATGTACAATACGATTGTGCGGATCGCGTTGGACCGGATGGCGGAAGCCGAAAAATAATGCGTTATGCCCTTGGATGACTATTTCCCGCTCGCCGCTCGTTATCGCGGAGGGCTGAATGGATCAGGCGCTGTGCGCGAAGCCGCCGCCCGATTCAAGGCCTTTCCCTATACCGAGCGCCATTTGCAGTGTGTCTGGTTCGATCCCGCCTTGCGCCCCAACGATCTACGCACGAGTGAAGGAGAGGCGTTTGTCGTAGATGATCCCGGCGTGTGGAATCTCGAAGCCGGTCCGGACTTCATCGGCGCATCGCTCCGTCTTGGGTCAAGTCATCGCCGCGTTCGCGGCGATGTGGAGATTCACATTCATCCCGGTGATTGGATGGCGCACAAACATCGCGACGATCCGCGCTATGCCAACGTGTGTGCGCACGTGACCTTCTTTTCCAGCGTCCTTGCGGAAGGCCAACTGCCCGCGGGCGCAGTGCAGGTTGCGTTGCGCGATGCGCTTGCCGCTCAGCGCGGATTTTCATTCGATGCGATAGATATTTCCGCGTATCCCTACGCCGTCCGCGCCGCCGTGCCGCCCTGTCAGGAATTGCTTCGCGCGTGGTCGGTGGATGAGAAGCAACTGTTGCTCGATGCCGCGGGACAGGAACGATTGCGGCGCAAGGCGGAACGCCTGTCGCTGCGCCTGCAGGAAATCGGCGCAGATCAACTGATCTATGAAGAGACACTCGCGGTCCTCGGCTACAAGCACAACAAACAAGCCTTTCGCGCATTGGCCGAACGCGCACCAGTTGTCGAGCTGCGCGACGCGAGCGGTGGTTGTGCGCTGGTCGCGCAAGCGATTCTCCTCGGTGTCGCGGGCTTGATCCCGCAACGACTTCTTCCGCGATGGGATGAGCGAACGCGATCTCATGTTCGGGCCTTGTGGGATGCGTGGTTCCGCCATCGTGAGCGCTGGGCGGACAGAATAATGGAGGCGCCAGCGTGGCGCACGGCGGGGTTGCGCCCGGTGAATAATCCCGTTCGGCGAATTGCCGCAGTCGCTCCGCTGTTCATCGGCGCCCGCGCGCCATTGCCGCGACTGCTGGACGCGGGGACTCGCAATGCCTTGCACGTGGTGAAAACTGCGGGCAATGCGTTGCAGCGAGCGACAGATGGGTATTGGAGTCGCCGTTTATCGTGGGGCGGAAAGGAAACACAGTCGCCGACGGCATTGATCGGCAAGGATCGCGTTCAGCTCTGGGTCACCAATTTTGTCGTGCCGTTTCTTGCAGCCGATGGCGTTGTCGCGCCGTACGATGAGGCGCTGCTCGGCGAACTGTCGCCCGAAGGGGACAATCAGATTGTCCGACAAGCCGCGCTCAATCTTTTCGGCGCCCACCATCCCGCGAGTTGGTATCGCAGCGGAATGCGCAAACAGGGGTTGATCCAGATTTTTCAGGATTACTGTCTGAACGATCGCTCGCGCTGTGCGCAGTGCGCGTTTCCTGAACTTCTTCGTCAGTATCGCGCCAACTCGCGCGACTGATTAATCGTATGCGCATTGCGACGTTCAACTGTAACTCTGTCCGTTCACGCCTTGATGTCATTCTCGACTGGTTGGAGAAACACGAACCCGACATTCTCGCGTTACAGGAAACAAAGGTCGTGGACGAATTGTTCCCTGCCGACCCGCTGCGCACCGCTGGATACTATGTCACCTTTCGCGGAATGAAAGCGTACAACGGGGTCGCGCTGCTTTCCCGCGAAAAGCCGCAGGAAACACAGTTCGGATTTTCGGATGACGGCCCCGCTGACGACGCGCGGTTGGTGTATGCGCGGTTCGACAAGCTGCACATTTTGAACACCTACGTTCCTCAGGGCCGCGCGATTGACCATCCGATGTTTGAATACAAAGTGAACTGGTTCGCCCGCCTGCGGCGCTGGATGGACAGTCATTTCACCGCGCGTGATCGCGTGTTGTGGATGGGCGACATCAATGTTGCTGCCGGACCGCTGGACGTACACAATCCAGAGAAACGCGCACAACACGTTTGTTATCATGCGTCCGTGCGCGAGGCATTTGCTGAAACACGCGCGTGGGGTTTCGAAGACGTATTTCGCAAACTGCACCCCGAAGACCGGTCTTATTCATTTTTTGATTATCGCGCAAAATATCGTCCCGGCCAGAAGGAAGGCTGGCGCATTGATCATCTCCTTGCAACCCCGCCCCTCGCAAAGCGCGTAGAGAGCTGTTGGATTGACGCCACACCCCGTTCCGCTGCCCGCCCCTCCGACCATGTCCCCGTTGTCGCGGATTTCAACTAACCTTTGCGCAGATTGGGCGTTAAAAGCGGCTGATGTCGCGCCCGAAGAGCGCGGTTTTGAACCAGTCGAACAATACGAGGATTTTATTCTTCATGCTGACGAGTTTGGTCAGATAGACGGAGCGCCAGAATATCCAGGTGGTGAAGCCGTGTCCTTTTACACGCTTGGTGTCGGCGAGTGCACGGCGGTCGCCGACGTAGGCGAGCATGCCCATGTGACGGTAGTGAAAATTTTTCGGCGTTTTTCCGCGCACAATCCGGTTTAGATGTTTTCCGAGGTACTCGCCTTCCTGTTGCGCGACTTGCGCCGTCGCGGGAAGCTCATCGCCCGACCGCGTTGAACAGTCGCCGATGGCGAAAACGCGTCGGGCCGGGTCCACTGCGAAAAATTCGTCCGTCACCAGACGTCCGCCACGATCCTTTGCAACCGACTTGAGCGATTGAAGCAGAGGGGTGGGGCCGATGCCTGTGGACCAGACGACGATTCCAGAAGAAAGCTCCGTGCCGTCGGCGAGTCGCACGCCGTGGGGCAACACTTCTTTTACGAGTGTGCCGGTGCGCACTTTGATTTTTGCGCGGGCAAAGCGTTTCATTGTGTATTCGCTCAGTTCCTGGTCGAAGGTGTTGAGGAGTGTTTTGGATGCTTCCACAATGGTGATTCGCGCTTCGGGCATCAGATCGGGAAAAGCGTCCTGCAAATCCTCTTCCATGAAGTCGTGCAGCTCGGCCGCAAATTCGACGCCGGTCGGGCCGCCGCCGACGACGACGAAGTGCAGCAGGCGTTTGCGCTCTTCTTCGGGAATCAGCGGGGTGCTCGCACGTTCAAAGTTTTCAATGATGCGCTGGCGAATGGCTCGCGCGTCGGCAAGCTCCTTCAAAAAGTGCGCGTGTTCCAACACGCCGGGGATTCCGAACGTCTTGTTGACCGCGCCGACGGCGATGACGAGGTAGTTGTAGTTCAACAAGAACGTCTCTCCATCGAAACTGCCTTCGCAGGTGACGAGGTGCGTATCGAAATCTATGCCCGTGCAAGTTGCTTGATAAAATTTCAGTGGGGCGCGTTCTTGCAGTGCGCGTATCGGCTCGATGATGCTGCGGAACTCCAGTGTTCCGACCGTGGTGCTGGGGAGGAGCGGGCTAAAAAGAAAGTGGTTGCGCGGACTGACGATGCACACCTCGAACTCTTTGAGGTGCAGATAGTGCAGCATGCTAAACGTTGCAAAGCCGGTCCCGAGAATGACCAGCTTGGGCTTGGAAGGGTGTTCGTTTTGCGTATTCATTTTGAAGGGATGGGTGGGGAATTATTGGCAGGCACTCCGCCGCCGATTGGTTCAATGTAGCGTCAAATTGATGTGAATCAACTCCAACGCGGGCAAAGTTATTTGTCCAATAGTATGTTGACGAGGGGTTGTCGCCAGATGCGCCACTCGCGGTCGAAGATTCCGTCCGGCCCACCGAAGGCCTGATAGCTCCACGCGATGTCGCGGTTTTCCAAGGCTCGCGCAACGAAGGCGGTCCCAACGCATTCGTGATTCCGGATCCGCTTCGGCAGTGGCGCTGAAGGAGGAGCAGAATAGTTTGCGGTTGTGTTCGCTTGCCCAGCGCGTGGCGTTGTCCAGGTCTTGTTCGATGCGCCGCGTTTCCTGTTCTGTCCCGTTCCACAATTCGCCTTGCCACGTATCGTCGCCGCGCGGTACAGCGCGTTGCTGGGTGAAGGAGAGGGGTTCGTTGTAGGAAAATGCGAACAGCAATTTTGAATCGGGCGGTAAATCGAGGTGGGCTAGGCGCGCGGGGTTGTAGCGTTGCGCCGCGCTGACAATGAGGAATCGGTCGGGGTTGGATAGTCTGATTGCCAGGCGAATTTCTTCGGCGAGCCGCGACCATGCGGCATCGTTCATCTCTCCGTCGAAATTTTCGATCAGCTCGAAATAAACGCGGTCATCTGCCGAGCGAAAATGCCATGCGATTTGACTCCAGTCGGCGATGAGTTGTTGTTGCGTCGCCGGGTCAGAAATATCCGCGTCCATTCGCGCCACGATCACGACGGATAATTTTGCGCGTCGCGCCTGGCGAACCACCCGCTCCAATCGGGCCAGCCATGCTTCGCTCAGCTCTGCGCCAGGCGCCGTTGTCATTCGCTGTGCGCGAGTGAGGTTGATCGGGATGCGGATGGCGTCGAAGCCGATTTTGGCAAGCTCTCGAAACACATCGAGTTGTTGATAGGTCACCCAGAGCGGTCCATCATTTTGACCGAACAAATCCGGCATGGTCACGCCGCGCGCGAGCAGTTTTTGCGCTTCTTCGGCGGTGTGGTCGGGCGTAGGCGCGGTGCGCAAAGAGGCGCAGCTCGTAAAGATGAATACGAGCGCCAGTAGGCCTCCTATGCTTAATCGCTTCACCGCATCAACACAGTACCCCTAAACGCATTTTTTGGAAGCCAAAAGTGGCCTTGGAATAGAACTAGGGTGTAGGACAGAATTTTTGGGAACTCGAATTTCGAGCGAGCGCCCGCGAGGGCGTTGTTCCGGGGCGGGAGAACGGAAGAGGAACCACGAATGAACGCGAATGGATACGAATTTTTTAAAAACCTGAGTTTCAAAGGTAGGGCCCGACCGTTCTCCTCCGGCGGACAAGCTGGGCGGGCCGAGGTTGTTGAGAAGGTCGGATATGGGGCCGATCCCCGCCGGCTCAAAGAAAATGTCCTGCACCCATAAAACTATTCCGCCTTTGGGCTTGTGCAAAAGGCGCTGGTTTCGGGTTAGAAAATCAAACCGAGTCCGACAGAGCCCAGCCAATCGTCGTCGCCCTCGCCAACGCGGTGGTAGCCGCCTGCGCTGAGGACGAGTTGTTTGACGCTTAACTCCAGCTCGATGCCGAGGAAGGTTTGGTTTTCGTCCACGCTCAATGGTTCGATCCAGGTTCTGAGGATGGCGGCCTTGAAGGCGTAGCCGAAATTTGCTTCGCCGGTGTTGTCGAGGCCGAGGGCGATGCGTCCGCCGCCGATGCCAGCTTCGGCTTGCATCGAGGGGCGCATGTCGCCGTTGGGTGCGCCGAGTTTCAATCCGGCGGAGGCGCTTGCAATCAGGGGGGTGGAAACACGAAGGACGGTGAAACCGTTTGCTGCTGTGCTGTTCTGAATGGCGAGTCCGGCGAGAATCCCGATGGCGAGGAGTCGTTTTGTCATTGAGTTAAAATCCCTAGCGTTCTCCTGAATTTAGCGAGTTTTGCGGGCATGTGTCGAATCTTTTAGGCGGGGGCGGGGTCATTCCATGCTTGGCTTTCGGGGCCTCTTCGCGTTTATTCGCTGGCGCAAGTATGAAAACAAAGGCCGTACAGATTGGTCGGGTCAAGGTTGGCGGCGGGGCGTCGCTGGCGCTGATTGCGGGGCCGTGCATTATTGAGAGTCGCGCGGGGTGTCTTGATCTGGCGCGTCGGCTGGCGGATCTCGCGAAGGCGGAGTCTATTCCGCTTGTTTTCAAGGCGTCGTTTGACAAGGCCAATCGCTCCTCCGGTTCGTCGTTTCGCGGTCCCGGCTTGGTTGAGGGACTGAAGGTACTCGCTGCGGTGAAGGAGCAGACGGGGCTGCCGATTCTGACGGATGTGCATCGGGTGGAGCAGGTGGAACCTGCGGCCGAAATTGTGGATGTTTTGCAGGTGCCGGCGTTTCTATGCCGTCAAACGGATTTGCTGCTGGCGTGCGGGGAATCGGGCCGCGTGGTGAATGTGAAGAAGGGGCAGTTTCTTGCGCCGGACGATATGGCGAATGTAATCGCGAAGATCGAAAGCACGGGAAATCGCAAAATCTTTTTGACGGAGCGCGGGTCGAGTTTCGGCTATCACAACCTCGTGGTGGATATGCGGAGTTTGCCGAAGATGCGAGCGCTGGGCTATCCGGTGGTGTTCGATGCGACGCACAGCGTGCAAGAACCGGGCGGCGGAGGAACCTATACCTCGGGCGATGCGACGATGGCGCCGGTGTTGGCTCGCGCCGCCGTGGCGGCGGGATGCGACGCGGTCTTTGTGGAAACGCATGTGAATCCGGCGCGCGCGAAGTCGGACAAGGACAACGCGATTGCGTTCCGGCATTTGCGGCCGCTTTGGAAAACATTGAGGAGTCTGCATGGACTCGTCAATTGAAGCGCGCGCGGCCCGCGTGGAGGCGATTGTGTTCGACGTGGACGGCGTGTTGACGCGCGGCGATCTGCCGTATGGCGCGGACGGGGAGATAAAGGTCTTCGACGTCCACGATGGGCACGGATTTGTCCTGGCGCGTCAGGCGGGTTTAAAAATTGCGCTGCTGAGCGGTCGCGCAAGCCCTGCGCTGCGACGGCGCGCGGAGGATTTGAAGGTGGATGCGCTACGCGAGGGGGCGCTGCGAAAGGGCGAAGCGTTGCGCGAGCTTTGCGGAGTCTTGCGTGTCAAACTGGACGAAGTCTGCTATGTAGGCGACGACTTGATTGATCTTCCGCCGTTGCGCGAGGCGGGATTTCCCGTCGCCGTCGCGAACGCCGTGCGGGAAGTGCGCGAGTGCGCGGTGTGGGTGACAACCCGATCCGGCGGCGATGGCGCGGCGCGCGAGGTGATTGAACTTATTTTAAAAGCCAAGGGGCGTTGGGACGCAATCGTGAAGCATTACGCGGAGGGTGGATGATGAGAGGCGTGGCATGGATTGTTGCGGCAGCGGTGAGTGCGCTGGCCGTCGGTTGGAGCACGGCACAAACGGTAGATGAAACGCAGACCGTTTCGGGCTTTCGTGTTCCAACCTACGATGCAGACGGACGCTTGACCTCACAAATTTTTGGCGACAGTGCGCGGATTCTGCCCGACGGCGCGGTGGAGATCGCGGAATTACGAATGGAGTTTTATTCGAAGACTTCCGATTCGACGAATCGCCTGCTCGATATGCGTGTGACATCGCCGCGCTGTTTCTATGATCGCAACTCGGGCATCGCAACATCGGACGCGCCGGTGCGCATTTCGCGCGACAACATGGTGGTGACCGGCACGGGGTTTCGCTGGGCCGGGAGCGAGGAGCGACTCGAAATTTACAGCCAGTCAAAGGTTGTTCTGAAAGACATCAAACGCAGTATGAAAGCGGAGGCCGGGCCTTGAACAAACGTATTCTTTTTTTCTTCACAAGCGCGCTCCTTCTCGCTGCCGTCGCGGCAGCGCCCACTTGGGCACAGTCTCAAGGTGCGTCGTTGTCGGATCCGGACAACCTGACGGTGATCACGTCGGACAAGCTGACGTTCGATTATCAAAAGCAGTATGCGTTGTTCGAAAAAAACGTGGTGGTGGTGGACCCGGAGATGCGGCTGTATGCGGACCGCATGACGGTGCGCTTCGGCACGGATAACCGCCTGAGCGAAATCAAGGCAGAGGGGCATGTTCATATTGTGCAGGAGGATAAGGAGGCGCGGTCGGACCTTGCCATTTACAACTTGTTGCAAGGGGTGATTATTCTGACCGGCAAGCCCCAGGTGACGCGCGATCAGGATGTGTTGACGGGCGACAAGATTACGTTTTGGCGCAATGAAAACCGGATGATCGTCGAGCCTCGTGCGCGCCTTGTGCTTCAATCGGAGCCGGGCCAGCAGCGCCAGGGTTTTATGGGAGAGCAACCGCGTGGACGATAAATCGCTAGTTCGCACAGACGGTTTGGCGAAGGCCTATCGCGGGCGTCGCGTCGTCAACGGCGTGAACGTGAACGTGAAGGCGGGCGAGATCGTGGGACTGTTGGGGCCGAATGGTGCGGGCAAGACGACTAGTTTTTATATGATCGTCGGCCTAGTGAAACCGACGGACGGCCGCGTGTTTTTTCAGGGGAAGGATGTTACGGAAGAGCCGATGTACCGCCGTGCGCGGATGGGAATGGGCTATCTGTCGCAGGAGCCTTCGATCTTTCGTCGGTTGACGGTGGAAGAAAACGTGATGGCGATTCTGGAAACGCTGCCGATTTCCAAGCGCGAGCAACGTCAGCGGATGCGCGCCCTGTTGGAGGATTTGAAGATCAGTTATCTGGCGAAACAAAAAGCCTACACGTTGAGCGGTGGCGAGCGGCGACGCTTGGAAATCACACGAGCGCTGGTGACGAATCCGTCTTTGATTCTTTTGGATGAGCCGTTCAGCGGCGTGGATCCGCTCGCGGTCTATGATGTGCAACAGATCATCATTGAACTGAAAGAGCGCGGCCTGGGTATTTTGATTACCGACCACAACGTACGCGAGACGCTCGCCGTGGTGGACCGCGCGTATTTGATTGCTGAAGGCAAAGTGTTGCGCGAGGGCACGAGTGACTTTTTGATTAACGACGAGATGAGCCGCCAGTTGTACCTGGGGCCGCGCTTCAGCATGTAGCGAAAGACGATGCCGATTACGGTCAAAGATTTTTACGAGGCGGGGCGCGAGACGCTCGGACTAGAGGTTGAGTCGGGCGAGGATTCGCTCGATCAGGCCATTGTGGAATGGGCGCTCAATCGGCCCGGCCTCGCGCTGGCGGGCTTCTACCACCACTTCGCGCATCGCCGCGTGCAGTTGTTCGGTCTGGCCGAGTATTCGTATTTGAAGAGCCTTTCGCCGTCGGTTCAGACGGAGCGGCTGGAGCAGATGTTCAAGCGTCGTATTCCGGCCATTGTGATTACGCGGAATCGTCGCGCGACGCCAGAAATGCGGGCGCTCGCCATGCATTACCGCATTCCCGTCTTGCGAACTCAGATGATTACCGGCAAGTTTATCAATGAAGCGACGATGTTGATCACTCACCTCACCGCGCCTTCGATGCGTGTGCACGGGACGATGGCGGAAATCATGGGCATCGGCGTATTGATCGAGGGCGAGCCGGGCATCGGAAAGAGTGAAACAGCGTTGACCCTGATCGAGCGCGGGCACAGCCTCATCGCGGACGACATCACGATCCTTCGGCGAACGAGCGAAAAAGTGATTATTGCGTCCGCCGCCGAAGTAACGCGATACCACATGGAAATTCGCGGCATTGGAATTATTCATGTGCCGAGCCTGTTCGGTGTTGCAGCGATGCGCCGCGAGGCGGCGCTCGATTTGATTGTGCGCCTGCAGCGGCCGACTTCGGAAATTGAACGAGATCGTTCAGGGTTGACGCCGCAGACGCGCGAGGTGTTGGGGATTCCGATTCCGCTGATCACGCTACCGGTTGCGGCGGGCCGCGATTTGGCGCATGTTGTGGAAGTGGCCGCGATGAACCAAAAACTGAAGGATCTCGGGCACGACGCCGCGAAGGAATTGGACGAAAAACTTATGCGACTTTTGTTGGAGCGAAAACAGAAACTGTGACAGACACGCAATCAAATACAGGTGACAACGGATCCATCACACGCGAATTTACGGTTCTGAACAAATTTGGAATCCACGCCCGGCCCGCGGCGCTTTTTGTGAAAACGCTCAGCCGCTTTCAAAGTGATGTCACGGTGGAGCGCGACGCCATGGTGGCCTCTGGCAAGAGCATCATGGGCTTGCTGACGCTGGAAGGGTATCAGGGATCGGTGTTGAAAATCACCGCCACCGGGCCGGATGCCGCCGATGCGCTGGATGCCATCGGCGAGCTGATTGCGCGCAAATTTTACGAGGACTAAACACGGTGTCCAACATCACGGAATCGCATAAGCGCGTGGAGCTGCGCGGTATTGGCGTCTCGCCGGGCGTGGCGACGGGCCTTGTGTTTCTGATGACGACGGAGGAGGAGCGCTTCGTCGAGCGCGATATTGAAGAGAATGAAGTCGCGCGCGAAATTGCGCGTTTTGAAGAGGCGCTGATAGCGACCCGGCGTCAACTGCGCGAGATTCAACAGCAGGTCAACGCGGAGATCGGGAAGGAAAGCGCCAACATCTTCGAAGCCCACCTGCTTGTGGTGGATGACCGCGCACTGGTGGAGGAGGTCATTCGCGGCCTTTCCGTCCACAAAAAAAACGTGGAGACGGTTCTGCGAATTGTTGCAGACCGCTACGCGCAGGCGCTGTTGCGTGTGGAGGACGACTATCTCCGCGAACGCGCGGCGGACGTGCGCGATGTGACCCGGCGCATTCTCCGCAATCTGTCCGGCGTCAGCAGCAGCGGTCTCGCGAACCTGGCGACGCCGTGCATTCTTGTGGCGAACGATCTCGCGCCGTCCGAGGCGGCGACGATGAACAAGAAAAACATTCTCGCGTTCGTCACCGACCTTGGCAGCCCGACCTCGCACACCGCGATCATGGCGCGCGCGATGAATGTGCCCGCGATTGTCGGGTTGCACGATGTGAGCATCCGCGTTTCGCGCGGCGACCCGGTGTTGATTGATGGCAGCAAGGGCGTGCTGATTATTCATCCGACGGAAGAAGACCTGGAGAGCTACGGAAAACTTGAGGCCTCCCGCAAGTTGATCCGCACCGGCTTCGACCTCCTGCGGGAAGAGGCTGCGGAGACGATTGACGGATATCACGTTTTGTTGTCCGCCAATATCGAGCTGGCGGAGGACGTCGAAAAGGTCATTGAGAGCGGCGCATCGGGCGTCGGCTTGTTCAGAAGCGAGTATCTTTTTCTCTCGCAAAAAAATCATTTGCCGACGGAAGACGAGCAGGTGGCTGCGTATGAACGATTGGCGCGACGCCTCGCGCCGGAACACGCGGTGATTCGCACGCTCGATCTCGGCGGCGACAAATTCCTCTCGCAGGTCAAGATGCCGCAGGAGATGAATCCGTTTATGGGCTGGCGCGCGATTCGTTTCTGCCTCGCGCAGCCGGATATTTTCAAAACCCAGCTTCGGGCCATTTTGCGTGCGAGTCATTTGGGCAACGTTAAAATTATGTACCCGATGATCAGCAGTCTCGACGAGGTGTTGAAGGCGAACCTCCTGCTGGACGAGTGCAAGGACGAGCTGCGGTCGCAGCGAATCCCGTTTGACGAGGATATTGATGTCGGCATTATGATCGAGGTTCCATCCGCGGCGCTGACGGTGCATCTGCTTGCCCCGCATGTGGATTTCTTCAGCCTCGGCACAAATGATTTGGTGCAGTACACGCTGGCTGTGGATCGCGTGAATGAGCGAATCGCCTATCTCTATCAGCCCACGCATCCGGCGATTGTGCGCTTGATCCAGAATACGATTGATGTCGGCCACCGGCATGGCATCTGGACCGGTGTCTGCGGCGAAATGGGCGGGAACCCGCTGATGGTTCCGCTTTTGATCGGCTTGGGCGTGGACGAATTGAGCGTGAGCGCCTCGTTGGTGCCGATGGTGAAGGATATGATCCGCAAGCTCCGCTATTCGCAGGCGGAGGAGTTGGCAAACACCGTGATCGCCCTGGAGTCAGCTGATGAAATCACGCGCCACTGCCGCGCCTTGGTCGAGCGCGTTAATCCGGAAATACTTGAACTTTTGACATAATCGCCCTACGTTCCCCATCTGCTTTTTTCAACCAAAGGAGTTCGTCATGTCCGTTCGTGATTTCATATTCACCTCTGAATCTGTGACCGAGGGTCACCCCGATAAACTCTGCGACGGCGTGTCGGATTCCATCCTCGATGCCCTGCTCGCGCAGGACCCGAAGAGCCGTGTCGCGTGCGAGACGCTTGCGAAAACCGGAATGCTTGTCATCGCCGGTGAGGTGACGACGAACGCCGTTGTCAACTATGCGGAAATCGCGCGTAAGAAGGTCGTCAAGATCGGCTTCGACAGGTCGGAATATGGTTTCGACGGCAACACCTGCGCGGTCATGGTTGCGCTGGACGGCCAGTCGCCCGACATCAAACAAGGTGTGGATGCAAAAGAAGGTCAAAGGCAAAGAGAAGGCCGAACAGGGCGCCGGCGATCAGGGCATGATGTTCGGCTATGCCTGCGACGAAACAAAAGAGTTGATGCCAATGCCGATTATGCTCGCGCACAAACTCGTTCGTAATCTCGCAAAATTGCGCCGCAACAAGACGCTTCCCTTCGCGCTGCCCGATGGCAAATCGCAGGTCAGCGTGGTGTACGAAAACAATCACCCCGTCCGCGTGGATAACGTGGTTATCTCCACTCAGCATCTTGAAAGCGCACAGCTCACGGAAATCCGCGAGGCGATTATTGAGTTGCTGATCAAGAAGACGATTCCGGCGCACCTTCTCAGCAAGAACACCAAGTTTCACGTCAACCCGACCGGACGCTTTGTCACCGGCGGGCCGCAAGGCGACTGCGGTTTGACCGGTCGCAAGATCATCGTGGACACCTACGGCGGCATGGGCCGTCACGGGGGCGGTGCATTCTCCGGCAAGGACCCGTCGAAGGTGGACCGCAGCGCGGCCTATATGGCGCGCTACGTCGCCAAGAACATCGTTGCCGCTGGCCTCGCGCGTCGCGCAGAAGTTCAATTGGCGTATGCGATCGGCTATCCTGATCCGGTCTCCGTCCTCGTGGACACCTTCGGCACGGGCAAGGTGGACGACATTCGCATTGCGAAGGCCGTGCGCCGCGTGTTTGGCCTGAAGCCGGCACAGATCATTGAGCAGCTCGACCTGCTGCGCCCGATCTACGAAGCGACCTCCGCGTATGGCCATTTTGGCCGGACGACGGATCTGGATGCCTTCACTTGGGAGCGCACGGACAAGGCGGAAGCGCTGAAGTCCGCGATCTAAGTCGTTGCGCGCTTGTCGCGCGAATCTTACCAACAAATGCGGCCCGCTTCGGCGGGCCGCGTTTGTTTCGGGGGCGTTCTCTTTTCCCCGTGCGCTTGGAAATGTGCTATAGTTAAGGATTTATCAACTCGCACATTTCGGATCATCCACAATGAGTCTTAATGAGATCAAAGTCGCGGGCGCGCGCGAGCACAACCTGAAGAATATCCATGCGCGAATTCCGCGCGATACGCTGACCGTCATCACGGGATTAAGTGGGTCGGGCAAATCTTCGCTCGCGTTCGACACGCTCTATGCCGAGGGGCAGCGCAAATATGTCGAATCCCTCTCCGCCTACGCGCGCCAATTTTTGGAGCAGATGCAGAAGCCCGATGTGGATTATATCGAGGGCCTGTCCCCTGCAATTTCCATTGAACAACGCACCGCCGGCTCAAATCCACGCTCCATCGTCGCCACAACGACGGAAATTCACGACTACCTCCGTCTCCTCTACGCGAATATCGGCAAGCCGCACTGCCCGAAATGCGGTCGCCCGATCACACAGCAGAACGCGGAGCAGATTGTTGATCAAATTTTGAGCAATCCGGAGCAGGCAAAAATCATTCTACTCGCACAGCGGGTGCAGGGGCGGAAGGGCGAACATCTGGAACTGCTGGACGAACTCCGCAAAGCGGGTTTCGTTCGTGCGCGAATTGATGGGGCCATCGTGGACCTAGATCAAGCGCCACGGCTCGACAAGAAGAAGGCGCACACGATTGAAGTGGTCGTGGATCGTCTGGTGCTGAATGAAAAAAATTCGCACACGCTTGACAGATTCCGTCGAAACGGCGCTCCGCCAGGGTGGCGGTTCGCTCATTGCGCTCATGCAGTCGAGCGGTACGGAGTGGAAGGAAACGCTTTATTCCGAAAAGAACGCCTGCCTTCACTGCGGACTGAGCTTCGATACGCTTACCCCGCGACACTTCTCGTTCAACAGCCCGTATGGCGCGTGTCCAACGTGTCTCGGCCTCGGCACGATGATGGTTTTTGACGAAGACCTGATTGTGCCCGACGCGACAATTTCCCTGGAGGACGGCGCGATTCGCCCATGGAAGGGGGCGGGCGGCGCGCTGCCATTTATTACAAAGGCCTGATTCGCGCCGTCGCGAAGCATCTTGGTATAAACTTGGAGACGCCCTACAACAAAATCCCCCCGAAGAGCCGCGCGATTCTGATGCACGGCTCCGGCGAAGAGGAGTTTGAGTTCGGCTTCTGGCGGGGCGGCGCATGGCACAAGTACAACAAGCCGTTTGAAGGAGTTATTCCGAACCTGCAGCGACGTTACGAGGAGTCGGACAGCGAATATACGCGCCAGCGGTTGTCCACCTATATGAGCCGTCAACATTGCAAGACGTGCGATGGCGCCCGACTGCGACCGGAGTCGCTCGCGTGCCTGATCGGTGGAAAGTCCATTCTCGATGTCACGCGCCTTTCCATCCGACGCGCGGCGGAGTTTTTCGATACGGTTGAGCTTTCCAAGCAGGAAGCGTTGATCGCAAAGGAAGTGATCAAGGAAATCCGCCAGCGTCTGCAATTCATGATTGATGTGGGCTTGGACTACCTGACGCTTGATCGCGAGAGCGGTACGTTGTCCGGCGGTGAGGCGCAGCGCATTCGACTCGCAACGCAGATCGGCGCGGGACTGGTCGGCGTGTTGTACGTGTTGGATGAGCCGAGCATCGGGTTGCATCAACGCGATAACGAGCGGCTGATTCACACCCTGAAAGAGCTTCGCGATCTCGGCAACACGGTCGTGGTGGTGGAACACGATGAACAGACGATTCTTGAGGCGGACTACGTGATTGACCTCGGGCCGGGCGCGGGCCAGTTGGGTGGAAACATCGTTTTTCAGGGGCGCGTAAAAGATTTGCTCAAAACTCCGGAATCGCTGACCGCGCGTTATCTTAACCGCGAAATTGAGGTGGAGGTTCCGGAGACGCGCACGCCCGTGAACAAGGGATGGCTCGTTGTGCAGGGTGCGCGGGAAAATAATCTCAAGGATATTGACGCGAAGTTTCCGCTCGGCTGCCTTGTGTGTGTGACCGGTGTCTCTGGCAGTGGCAAGAGCACGCTGGTGGATGATATTTTGCGGCGCGCTCTGTTTCGTCATTTTTATGGGAGCCGTGAGCGCCCCGGTGCGCATAAGGGAATCAAGGGGCTTGCACAACTGGACAAAGTCATTGTGATTGATCAATCGCCCATCGGGCGGACGCCGCGCAGTAATCCGGCGACCTATACCGGGGCCTTCAATCCGATTCGTGATTTGTTTGCGATGTTGCCCGCCGCAAAAATTCGCGGCTTCGGAAAGGGCCGCTTCAGTTTCAACGTCAAGGGCGGCCGCTGCGAAACGTGCAAGGGCGACGGGATGTTGAAAATTGAGATGCACTTTCTACCGGACGTCCATGTCACGTGTGAGCAATGCGGCGGCCGGCGCTACAACCGCGAGACGCTGGAAGTGAAGTACAACGGACGCAGCATCGCCGATGTGCTGGAAATGACGATTGATGAAGCCCTCGTGTTCTTCAAGAATATCCCGACGATTGAGCGGCGCTTGCGGACGCTGTCGGAAGTGGGCCTCGGTTATTTGCGCGTGGGCCAGCCCGCGACGACGCTGTCTGGCGGCGAGGCGCAGCGCGTGAAGCTTTCCTCGGAATTGAGCAAAAAGACACGGGCAGCACGCTGTATCTATTGGACGAGCCGACGACAGGGCTGCATTTTGCGGACGTACACCGGCTGATTCAGGTTTTTCAGCGCTTGCGGGATGCCGGGAATACCCTCATCGTTATCGAACACAATCTCGACGTGATAAAGGCGTCCGACTACATTGTTGATTTGGGTCCGGAAGGCGGCGAGGCGGGCGGGCGCGTGATCGCGCAGGGTACGCCCGAGGAGGTCGCCAGTGTGCCGGAGTCGCATACGGGCCGCTATCTGGCGGAAGTTTTGAAAAAAGAAGGGTTGAGAGCGCCGGGGCCGGGAACGGAAGTGTCCTGTCTGCGGCAAGGAATGGAACGGATTAAGAGATTTTTTTGTGCCCTGCGCCGTTTGGCTGTGCGCGTTGGCGCGTCGGCTGTTTTGCGGCGCGTTGCTCCGTTCGCTTTGCTGTTGCTGCTCTGCGCTGAACCTGTGTTTTCCGAAACTCCGGCGCGTTTTGATCGCGACCCGAATTGGACGGCGGGTCAGGCGGCGTTGCGCGATGGATTCTACGAGTTGGCGCGACAGAAGTTCGAGGCGTTCGTTGACAAGGCCTTTTTCAAAAACTCGAAGGCGCAGGGAACCTTGTTTGCGGCGCAGGCGTTGTTCGCGCAGGGGCGATATGAGGAGACAATTGATCTGCTCGAAAAGCGGCGCAGTTGGGCGTCGCGCGATGACATCGAGGGCGGGTTTGTGTTTTGGACGGCCCGCGCGGAATTTGAATTGGGCGATTACTCGCTGGTCACGCAAACGCTCTATCGCTTCGAGCGCGAATATCGCGATGATGACAACGTCACGCAGGTTGCACGTCTGCGGACTCATGCGTTGATGCGCTTGGGTGATCGCGATGGCGCGTTGCGCAATCTCGCGTCTTTCCAGGAGCGTTACCCCGACTCGCCCGAGGCCCCCGATAACCTGTTGGATTGGGCGGGACTGCTGCTGGAGGACAGCCGCCTGACAGAGGCGGAGCGTCTGCTGAGTCAGATCGTCGAGCAATATCCGGATCGCGATGCCGCGCAGTCCGCGCGCCTCTGGCTGGGCCGTTTGTTGGTTGATCGCGGAGAGATGGCGAAAGCGGAGGAGATGTTGAACCCTGTCGCCCGCGCAAAGGCGGACAAGTCTGAACCAGATACGCGTTCGGAGGCATGGCTTGCCTTGGCGACAATCGCCGTCGCGCAAACAAATTATCCCGCGGCGCTCGATGCCTATGAACGTGGCGAGAAGGCGGCGGAGGATATTGATCTGAAGCTGGAGCATCGTATTGCGCGTGCGCGATTGCTGGCGCGGACTGGAAGCGCGGATACGGCGATAAGCCTGCTCGAATCGGCCGTGGCCTCGGCCCCGACAAATCCCATCGCTGGCGAGGCGCAACTGGCGCTGGCCGATATTATGCTCGATCAGAGCTTGTACGCTGAGGCGCTCGATGCGTATCAGGGTTATCTTGCCGCATTCACCGACCCGGATGGTTTGTCGCGTGCACGAATGGGGCGTGGCTGGGCGCTGTGGAATTTGAAACGCTACGCGGAGGCCGCGACGATTTTTGAGCAGGCCGCAGCGCTGCTGACAAATGCCGCGACGCGCGAGGAGGCGATGGTCAAGGCGGCGGATTCCTATTTTGCGAACGGTCAGTACAAGCTGGCGGCCGATGCGTTCGGAAGGGCGCTTGCGGAATTTCCGGCCAGCGCTTTGACGCCGCAGATGTTGTTGCAACTGGCCGAATCCCGCGCACGGAACAGGGAGTATGGAGAGGCGGAAGGCAGCTTGAAGGATCTGCGCACGCGTTTTCCCGCCGATCCGCTGGCCATTCGCGCGGCAATGCGCCTTGCCTCCTTGCGCGAGGAGCAGGGGGAGTGGACGGGGGCTGTTGCGCTGTATGACCAATTGCTCACAAACCAACTGACAGAATCCACGCGCGCGGAGGCGCTGTTGCGTTCGGGGCTTGCCAGTTTTCGTGGCGGCGAGTTTCAGGTCGCGCTCGACCGGTTTGAAGCGACCCTTAAAGATTTTCCCGATAGTCCCGTTGCAGAGGAGGCATTTTACCAGCGCGGACGCGCACTGTATTTGCTGGGCCAGACCAAGCGCGGCTTGCAGGTCGCACAGCAGTTTTTAGATCGCTATCCCGCGTCCCTCGCCATTCCCGAGGTGCGGTTCTGGATTGCCGAGCAGCAATTTAATGCCGGCTTATTCGCCGCTGCCCAGTCCAATTTCACCGCGATGGGCCGCGCGTACCCGATGAGCGAGTGGGCCGATGATGCCTTGTATTGGGCGGGCCGTTCTGCTGTTGCGCAGGAAGATTATCGGGGTGCGCTGAGTTTGTTCAATGAGCTGACGCGCCTCTATACCAACAGCCCGCTTGTGCCCGACGCGCGTTTTGCGCAGGGCGACGCATTGACCAGCCTCGGCGAATACTCCGGCGCACTGCTTGCGTTTGACGATATTGTGCGACGCTATCCCACGCACCCGTTGGCCGACCGTGCGCGCGGGCGGCAGGGCGATTGCCAGTTCATGCTCGGCGCGGAGCGTCCGGAGCGTTACCAAGAGGCGATTTCAAGTTATCGCTCATTGCTCGACAGTCCGACGGCGTCGCCCGCGCTGATTTTACAAGCGCAGTATAAGATTGGCCGCTCCTACGAGCGTCTGGGCCGGAGCGCCGAGGCGTTCCGCTATTATCTGGATACGGTCTATGGCTGGTTGAATGCGCGGGCGCAGGGACAGTTTGTGGAGCCGGTCTGGTTTGTTCGCGCCGCGTTCGATGCCGCCGCGCTGAAGGAGTCCGAGCAACAGTGGGATGAGGCGATTCGTGTTTATGAACGGGTGATCGAAGCCGCGCTTCCGGCTGGCGCTGACGCGGAGAAACGGATACAGAAAATCAAAAACGACCGGGCCTCAATGTTGAGCGAGGACCCCGCCGGGAAAGCGACGCGATGATTCAATTTCTTCAAATGGGCGGAATTATCCTTTGGGTGATCCTGGGCTTCAGTGTGGTCATCGTGTTGACAATCTGTCAGCGCGCGTTAAGCGTGCATCGCGCATCTCTCCGTGGCCGCGACTTCCTGAAGGGAATCTTTAACAATCTTCAGCGCAGGAGTGTTCAGGAAGCTGTTGCGCTATGCGTCGCGGCGCCCGGTCCGGTGGCGGAGATAACGCGCGTCGGGATTCTTGAGCGCGAGCGAAAAACAGGGCGTACGCATCAAGCGATGACGGAGGCCGGCATCCGCGAAATCGCGCGCTTGGAAAAAGGGCTTCCAATGCTGCTTGCCCTCGCGCAAATGGCCCCAGTGCTGGGCCTGCTGGGAACGGTCGTGGGGATGTGGGATATGCTAATTGCACTCCACGCGCAGGCGCCCCTTGTTGCAGTCGGGCGACCTTGGCGTGGGGTTGAGCCGTGCGCTGGTGACCACGATCACGGGGCTGGGCATCGGCCTCATCGGCTATTTCGGACACGCATTTATCGTCAGCCGCGTGAGCGCGGTGATTCTCGAAATGGAACAGGCGTACGCGGAAATTTTGGATTTCTTTGCCGACCTTGACGCGGCAGTGAAAGAGAATGCGGAAACAGAAGAGAGCGCGAAAGAAGAACAGAAAGAGAAGCTCGCCTGATCGTCATGTCCGATCTCATCCCAGAACGAATGTTTGTGTTTCGGCGACACTTTGCACCTACGCAGCGCGCGCCGCGCGGCTTTCTGACGATTGCGCCGTGGATCAACGTGCTGCTTTTGTTTATCCTTGTGCTGATCCAACAATCGGCCAGCGTGTTGCGGCCTGGTGTCAAGCTGGAGCTGCCGACGGCCCCGTTTATTGATGGAATCCGGCCCGATGCGATGGTGCTGACCGTGCCGCAGGAAGGGATGTATTTCTTTCAAGATGAGCGCCTTTCATTCGATGGCGTTGCGCTTGCGTTGGAGCGGGCCGTGCGCGCGAATAAAAACGCAGCATTGATTATTGAGGCGGATAAACGGATTTCCTACGACACGCTGGTGCGGATTTATGGCGCAGCCCGCGCGGCGGGCATCGGCGAAATTGTTTTGGCGACGCGATTGGAGCGCGGGCTGTGAAACGCGCCTCGTTCTGGCGGCGGCGCGAGATGTGGGGGGGAGTATTGCTGACTGTTTTGTTTCACGCCGGTGTCTTTTTCATCGTGCAGGAAACCTGGCCGCCGGTTCTTCGTGCGCGCGCCGCGCCGTTTGTGCCACGGCTGCTCCATCAGGCTGACTTGCCTTCCGGGCTGGGGGCCTCCGCATGGGACGCGGACCCTCGTGCACTGGGATCGCCGGTTCTCTTTGCCCTGCCAACGGATGTGGGGTTCAGCCCCTCGCTACGCGCGCGGACGCAAGCGCTGCCGCCAATGGCGCGAGAAGCGACCTCCGCATCGCTGTGGTTGGATCGGCTCCCCAGAGCTGCTCCGGTCTCCGCGCCGTTGCATGGGCGGACGCAGCCGGAAGTCGAAGGCCTGTGGGCTGGTCGCTGGATCGGACTACCGCTCCCCGACGATCCATTCACAGCGAGATTTGGCACGTCTGTGGTGCTGCAGGTGGAGTGGCCCGAAGGCGACCCCGGCATTGTTGCTGGCCTTCCGCTGGAGCTTAAACCACCGCCGGACAGTGATGAAAAATCGTGGGACGTTACGGCGACCATTTATTTTACAGAGCTGGGTAACGCGCGGAATGTATTCATCGAGCGCACAACAGCCGGAACGGAGCGGAGCGCTGCGGTCTCACTCGCGCTCTACCGCCTGCGTATTGCCCCCGGTCACGCGATCAACGTCCGTGTGAAGTTGTATCTGGACAGGGCTGCTCCGCTGCCGGTTGCCGACGGGGGAGCTTCACTGTGATTGGAGATTCATCAAGCCTGGTCTTCTGGCTCCCCCCGGTTTTCGCCCTTGTGACGATTTTGGGCGTGTGGCTATATTACGAATCCCGCAAAGATCCGTCGCGCGAGTCGCATCAACATGGGCGGCTGTACCAATGTGTTAATTGCGGTTGCGTGTACGACGAGCCGCGTCAGGTGCCGATGGCTCGCTGTCCCCGATGTGACCACATAAACGAAGCGCCGCTGGACTGAAACCGTATCGTCGGATCAGGAAGGAAAAACACCCCGTGAAAAAGCAAAATGATAGCCCGACCGCCCAGATCAAGGTCGTGAAATGGTCGCCATCGGCTCGGTCCACAGCAGTGGAGGAGTTTATCGTCCGTCCCGCCATCCTTCCGGAGGCGGAGACCGCCGCACGCGCAGTACTGGACGACATTCGTGCGCGCGGCGACGGCGCAGTATGCGAAGCGGTTGCGCAATTTGAAGGGTTGAAACTTTCCGCCGCAAAAATGGAAGTGACCAAGGCCGAGCGTATGGCCGCGATTGAGCGCGTCGAATCCGACTTCAAAAAAGCGGCGGGGGAATCGCTCGCCCGCATTCAGAAATTCGCAAAAGCCGGTTTGCGCAAAGACTGGAACATCCAAAGCCCCAAAGGCGGGATGCTCGGCGAACAGTTTTATCCCTATGACCGCGTCGGCTGCTATGTTCCCGGTGGCGCCGCGCCGCTCGCCTCGACGGCGCTGATGACCGTCGGCCTCGCAAAAGCTGCGGGCGTCCAGGAGGTTGTCGCGTGTACCCCGTCGGAGAAGGGCGGAAAAGTAAATCCGTATGTCCTCTACGCGCTTGATCTCGCTGGCGCGACGGAAATTTACCGCATAGGCGGCATTCAGGCCATCGGCGCGATGGCGTACGGAACAAAGACCATCAAGAAGGTTCAAAAAATTGTCGGACCCGGCGGCCCCTACGTCACTGCTGCCAAGCGCCTCGTGTATGGAAATGTTGACCTCGACATGGTGGCTGGGCCGAGCGAAGTGGCGATTCTCGCCGACGACTCGGCAAATCCGCGTCACGTCGCTGCCGACCTGCTCGCGCAGGCGGAGCACGGCACTGGGCTTGAGCGCGCATTGTTGGTGACCTCCTCGCCGCCGCTCGCGTATGCCGTGAGCGAAGAATTGGAGCGACAGGCAGAAGAGCTTGACGGTTCGCCCGCGCTTTATCGCGTGCTCAACGAAGGCACACTGATTGTCATTGTGGACAACCTCGATATCGGCATGAACCTCATCAACGATTTTGCGCCCGAGCACCTCGAAGTACAGTGTCGCGAACCGCGCGTATGGCTGAAAAAAGTACGCGGCGCAGGCGCAGTGTTCATCGGCCCGTGGACACCGGAGTGCGCGGGTGACTTTGTCGCAGGCCCGAGCCACGTCCTCCCCACCGGCGGCACAGCAGCCATGTTTTCAGGGCTCACCGTGGACTCCTTCCGCCGCCGCAGCAGTTTCATCTCCTTCACCCGCGCCGACCTGCAGGACGTGCTCCCGCACATCGAGCAATTCTCCCGCGTCGAACGACTGCCCGCGCACGGACGCTCTGCAAAGATTCGGTTTGAGAAATAAGCCGAAACCGTGCAAAATCAAGAACCGTACGTGAATGACGATATGAAGTTAATTCGTCCATCCGTTGTTGCGCTCCATCCCTACATCCCCGGCGAGCAGTTGCACGTTGAGGGTCTGATCAAACTCAACACGAACGAGAACCCGTACCCACCGTCGCCGCGGGTTGATGAGGTCGTGCGGTCGCTTTCTGTCGAGTCGTTGCGCCTGTATCCCGATCCGTTGGCAACGGAACTTCGCGCCGTGATTGCGGACTTGCACCGTTGCAAGGTGGAGAACGTTTTTGTGGGGAATGGCTCTGACGAAACGCTGGCACTCTGCACACGCGCATTTGTCCCGCCGAACGGCGCGGTCGCATCCTTCGATCCGTCCTACTCTCTGTATCCCGTCCTCTCCGCAATCGCTGACGCGCCGATGAAACTATTGCCGCTGGCCGATGATTTCAGTTGGACCGAGCCGCCCGCAGATGTCGCCCCGCTTTTCTTTTTGACAACGCCAAATGCGCCGACAGGGACGATGTACCCCCGCGAAAAGGTGGAGGCGTTCTGCAAGACCTTCCAAGGCGTGGTGGTACTCGATGAAGCATACGCGGATTTTGCGCCCGACAATTTTATGGATGTGGCGCTCTCCCTGCCGAACGTCCTCGTTTCACGAACACTCTCGAAGTCGTATTCGCTCGCGGGCATCCGGCTCGGTTACGCCGTCGGCCCGACGCCCCTGATCGAAGCGTTGAACAAAATTCGCGACTCCTACAACGTCAACGCACCCACACAGCGAATCGGCGCCGCCGCCCTGCGCGATCAAACTTGGATGCGCACAAATGCCCAGAAGATTATCGCCACGCGTGAAAATACAGCCGATGCGCTCCGTGTGCGCGGATGGAATGTATTCCCTTCCGCCACAAACTTCCTCTTCGCGCGCCCCTTGGCCGCCTCGGCTGCCGACCTGATGCAACACCTCCGCGCAAACAAAATCCTCGTCCGCCACTTCTCCGCCCCGCGCATCAATGACTATCTCCGCATCACCATCGGCTCCGATGAACAGATGCAGGCGTTCCTCGCCGCCATATAAGCCCCGAATATAATAGCGAAACCGCGAATCATTAAAATCCACCAGGTAGGGCCCGACCGCCGGGCGGGCCGGAATGTTCCCGATTAATTGAGACGTTCCAACTCGGATTATTACTCCCCTGCGGTCTATCCCAATTCCCCTTGCGACCCGCGCGAGACGCAATACTTAATTCCCATTGTAGAAAAAGCGACCGAGCCCGATCGTGAACGCGATCATTCCGTAGAGCGCGTGTTCGATCCAGACCAGCGTCAGATTGCGCGACCGCTCAAATGTGCGCGCGAAAATCCAGCCACCGATGGACCCGAGAATCAGCGCCGGCGCATTCCAGAAAATAAGATGAAGCCAACCAAAGACCAGCGCATTCACCACTAATCGCATCGCGCCACGTCCCAGAATCGCCGTGTAACGCCAGAAAAAGAACCGACGATAAACAAACTCCTGCGGCCACGCGGAGAGGAACGGATACAGCGCCATGACCACCGCCCACCAGCCCGGATGTTGTCGCGGGAAGGCGAACCAGAGTTGAGGAACAAGCAACCATGTCAGCGCCAGAAGGAACGGCGTTGCAGCGAGCAAGCGAAGCGCGGGAACCCGCCACGTCCATTCCGGCTGCAAGCGGGGTGGACGCGACAAGAAAAACACGACGGCGGAATAAGCGAAAATCGGAACAAACAGATAGATCCGCGAAAAGTCCGGCAACAGCGCGGCCACCAATGGCCACACCACAAAGATCAGCGCAAGCTCCGCCCCCAACCCCATCCGCGTGCGCTTCTTAATTTCACCCGCCATATTCGCAGAACTATAGCACACCGCGAGCTTGTCGAAGAATATCTCCGCGAACCTGTCCCGCGAAACGCGGGGTTATTGCGAAGTAGCGCGAATTCCAACTCGACGTCATTGTGCACATCCTTGCGGTTTGAAAATATGGCCCTTGTATGCACGATCCGCAGGCCCGTCCGACGAGGTCGTCCCCTCCGTTATGACCACCATTGTGGGCGATCAGCTCGACGACACAAAAAAGGGCGCGATTCCTCGCGCCCTTTTTTCACGGAATGTTCGTCGCCTTACTTCTTCGCAACTTTTACCGCTTTGAGGCGACCCATTTGGGGCAAGGGGCCGACGATGGGAGCGGCGTATTTGATAAAGGCTGGTGTGACATCGTTCGCGCTCTTGGCAATCCACGCATCGGGCATGTGACGTGTTTCCTTCGCCACATTCCGAAGCTCCGTGCGCTCAATCCAAGTCATATACTTCGATCCGGGTGCGCGCTTGATTGCGGTGGAGCCGTTGTCGTATTGGCCGCCGCAGGCAAACTTCACTGCTGCGATACCAGCCGCGCGGGCTTCTTTCTGATCCACCGCCGATGCGACGCCAGCGAATGAACGCTGGAGGTAACCGAAGGTGTCGGCGCGGACGCGAGAAATTTTAGCCTTCTCTTTGATCTGCTTGGAAAGGAGGTCGCCGAGTGCGCCGGAGCCAGAAAGCTGTACGTTCCCGTGGCTGTCCACCTCTTTGATGAACTTGCTGGCAATCGCCTCGCCGCTCTTGTCGGAAATGCCTTCGGAAACCGCAATTACGCAGCGCCCGAGTTTGTTGTACACGGCCTTTACGTCGTTCACAAACTTGGTCATTGAGAAGGGACGCTCCGGAAGGTAGATCAGGTGTGGCCCGTCGTCCGGGTACTGACGCGCGAGTGCGGCGGCAGCGGTCAGAAAGCCTGCATGACGCCCCATAATGACGTTGATCTTTACGCCGGGGAGTGCACGGTTGTCGAGGTTGTCGCCCATGAAAGCCTGCGCGACAAATTTTGCGGCGCTGCCAAAGCCGGGCGTGTGATCGTTTTCACGAAGATCGTTGTCAATCGTCTTGCAGATGTGGAAGCATTTCAGCGCGTAGCCTTCTTTGATCGCGGCTTCGTTGATGATGTGCGTCGTCTCGGCGCTGTCGTTTCCGCCGATGTAGAAGAAGTAACGAATGTTGTACTTCTGAAGAACCTTGAACACTTTGTGGCAGTCATCTGCCGTAGGCTTTTTACGAACCGAGCCAAGCGCGGAGGAAGGGGTCTGTGCGACGAGTTCGAGGTTGGCCTTGGTTTCCTTGCCGAGGTCGCAGAAATTTTCGTCGAGAATCCCCTGCAAGCCGTGCAGCGAGCCGTAAATTTTTTTTGATCTCCTTGTGCTTCTTTGCTTCGAGCACCGCGCCGACGAGACTTTGGTTGATCACAACGGTCGGCCCACCGCTTTGCGCGATGATCATATTGCCGACGAGCTTGGTCTTTTTCTTCGCCATTTTCGTTCTCCTGTCTTGTGGGGTGACGGGGCCGCGCGACTGCAGCCCTTCGTAAAAACTGCCCGCGAATGTAGCGAATCGCCCCGCCCATGCAAGCGCGGACACTGCGCCTTTTTGCCGATGCGAACCCGCTGGGCAAGGGCGCGCCCTTGTGCATCCATCCCGGCAACAGTACGTTCACCAAATGAAGAACTTGAACCGATGCGGTTGGTGCGGAACCGATCCGCTCTATGTCGCGTATCATGATAAAGAGTGGGGGACCCCCGTCCACGACGACCGAAAGCTGTTTGAATTCCTTCTTCTCGAAGGGGCGCAGGCCGGATTGAGTTGGCTGACAATTCTGAAGCGGCGCGAAAATTATCGGCGCGCGTTTAATCAATTCGACCCTGATCGTGTGGCCCGCTACACGACACAAGACCTCGCGCGACTCCTCGCAGACGCTGGAATCATTCGAAATCGGTTAAAAATCGAGTCCGCAATTAAGTCCGCGCGCGGTGTTCTGCAGCTACAGGAAGAGTTCGGGTCACTCGATGTCTTTTTGTGGCGTTATGTGGATGGAGTGCCCATTCAAAATGTGCGCAAGTCGCTGGCGGATGTGCCTGCGAATACGAAAATCTCTGATGCGATGAGCAAAGAATTGAAGAAGCGTGGATTCACGTTTGTCGGCTCAACCATTTGCTATGCGTTTATGCAGGCGGTCGGAATGGTCAACGACCATGTCGTTGATTGTTTTCGCCACGCAGAGATTAAGACGGCTGTCGAGCGGAGCGTTCGATGAGCGAAAAATCTGAAACCCTGACCCCGGCACGTTTTCGTCGCGCCATTGCCGTACTCACGGAACGCCATCCCTTGTTTGCCCGAATCGTCAAGGAGTGGGGGTATCCTCCATTTTGGAAACACACGCCCGGATTTGCAGGGCTGGTTCTCGATATTCTCGCGCAACAGGTCTCCATTGAGTCCGCAGATGCCGCGTTTCAAAAACTTCAAAGAGCTATTTCCGAAGTCACTCCATCCGCATTTGTTTCGCTCACGGATGCCCAGTTGAAAAAAATCGGATTCAGCCGCCAGAAAGCGTCCTACGCCCGCGGCATTGCCGAAGCAGTTGTTGCGGGCGAGTTCAGTTTTGAGTCCTTGCGAAAAATGTCAAACGACGACGCGCGGGCGCGATTATGTGAATTCCGCGGAATCGGGAAATGGACATCCGACACCTATCTCCTTTTTTCATTGAAGAGAGCCGACGTCTGGCCGTCGGGCGATCTCGCGCTGGAGAAGGCCGTTTCAGACCTTCGCGGCTTGCGAACAAAATTGCCCACTGCGAAAGTGGATCGCATGGCATTGGCGTGGCGGCCCCATCGTGCAGTCGCCGCACGTTTGCTTTGGTTCCACTACCTCAGCCAGCGTTCGCGGATTTAAGTTTTCTCTGCCCCGCTTGAGCGCGAAGTAGTTTAGTTATCCGTCGCGCGTTTATTCGCCCGTTTGCGTTGCGTCGCGTCGAGAATTTTTTTGCGCAGTCGTAGGCTGTGCGGTGTCGCCTCAACGTATTCATCCTGTGCGATATATTCAATGGCGCGTTCCAGCGAGAGGATGATCGGCGGTTCGAGCATGATGCCTTTGCCTTCGCCCTGACTCCGCATATTTGTCAGATGTTTTTCCTTCGTCGGATTGACAGGAATGTCTTCTGCCCGCGGGTTCTCTCCGACAATCATGCCCTCATAGACCTCGTCGCCGGGTTTGATGAGTAGCTTTCCGCGCTCTTGCAGTGTGTCCAGTGCGAACGCCGTCGCGATGCCCTTGTCCATGGAAACCAGTGTGCCGCTCAAACGGCTCGTAACCGGGCCGCAATGCGGCCCATATTCTTTGAAGATATGACTCATCACGGCTTGGCCACTGGTCAGGTTAATCATATCCGTCTCGAATCCGATGAGGCCGCGTGTCGGAATCACCGCCTCGACGTCCACACGAGCAGTTCCCGCGGAGCCGGAATTCAGGTGGTGGTGCATATTGACGATCTGCGCTTTGCGTCCTGCTAGGTTTTGCATGATGTCGCCGAGCCGATCTTGCGGCGTATCCACCCAGAGCGTCTCGAACGGTTCGAGCCGCTGGCCGTCCACCGTTCGCATAATGACTTCGGGCCGCGAGACGAGCAGTTCAAAGCCTTCGCGGCGCATCTGCTCGACGAGTACCGCGATTTGCAGTTCGCCGCGTGCACTGACAAGGAAGATGTTCGGTGCGTCTGTGTCTTCAACCGAAAGCGAGATGCTGGTGCGTGTTTCCTTCTGTAGCCGCTCGCGGAGTTGGCGAGAGGTGAGGAATTTACCGTCCCGGCCAGCCAGCGGGCCATCGTTCACACAAAACTGCATTTGAATTGTCGGCGGGTCCAGCTCCACGAAAGGAATCGGCTCACGCGACTCGTCATCGCAGAGCGTTTCACCGATGTCCAAATCTTCAAAACCGGAAATGCCGACGATGTTTCCGGCCTCGCCAGCGACGGATTCCTCGGTGCGCATTCCGCTGAACGCAAAGACCTTTGATACTTTTGCGCGTTCGCGCTTCCCGTTCTTGTGAATACAGACGATGGAGTCGCCCGTGTTCACGCGGCCCGCCGTGATGCGGCCGATCGCGATACGACCGACGAAGTCGCTCCAGTCCAAGTTGCTGATCAGCATTTGGAACGGCGCTTCTACGTTTCCTGTCGGCGGCGGAATATATTCCGCGATCAAATCGAGGAGGGGACCCATACCGACGCGGGCGTCGTCCAAATTGCGAATCGCAAAGCCATCGCGCGCGCTTGCAAGGATGAACGGGCAGTTGAACTGCTCCTCTGTCGCATGCAAGTCGAGCAACAATTCCAGCACTTGATTATGAACTCGATCCGGGTCTGCGTGTTCGCGATCAATTTTATTGATCACGACGATTGGCTTCAGGCCATTCTTCAACGCCTTTTGCAGGACGAAGCGAGTTTGCGCCTGCGGCCCATCCACGGCATCCACGAGGAGCAGCACGCCATCCACCATCTTCATGATGCGTTCGACCTCGCCGCCGAAATCCGCGTGCCCGGGGGTATCCACGATATTGATCGTCAGGTCGTTCCAATGAATGGAAGCATTCTTGGCCTTGATTGTGATGCCCTTTTCGCGCTCCAGATCCATCGAATCCATCGCCCGCTCTTCGACCTCTTCCCGCACATTAAACGCCCCGCCTTCGCGCAGCATTTTATCCACGAGTGTAGTTTTGCCATGATCCACGTGTGCGATGATGGCGACATTCCGATATTTCGTAGTACTCATAAAAGGGCGCGCAGTGTATCGCGCCCCGCCGTCAAAGCAAGCAGCCCCTCAAATTTTTTCCCACGAACAAGAACCAGACACCCATCGCGCTGCGCCGAGCCGTCCCCCAACCAGCAGTGGTTTGCGCCACGGATGATCGGGCGTCGGAACGCACGAACCGCGGGGGCGCGGAGGAACAACCCGCAGCACCGGACGCGGCCGATGAGGCAGCTCTTTGAACCGCAATCGCTCAGCGCGATAGATCAGGGCAAGGGTCCCATCGAGGCGCTCCCGGATGATGATGGATCGCCCGGCCAGGTGAAGAACCTCGTGTTGGCGGGCGATCTGGAAGTAGCGATTCCGCCATCGAACGGTCCAGTCATTTTGAACAACCCGGGGTTCTTCAAAGCAAAGGATATCTTTGAGTTGCAGCCCGGCAGGAAGCGAGCGATGCAGATCGCCGTGTTCGCGGGGCTTGCACGTGAACCGACGGTTCAGCTCCGGCAGGAACACTTTATCGAGATGCCGATTCGCTGCCTCGATCTGAGCCTCCCCGAAAAAGTAGACAGCGTTGGGTCTTAGCTGATAGTGAAAAAAAGTTATGACCACAACGACCAACCAAGCGAAAACGAGGCGTCATTTTGATGATGCCTTTAAACACGATGCTGTTAACCGAGTCATCCGGACCAACAAGTCATGCGCCGAGGTGTCTCGTGAACTGGGTATCCGAGGCAACCTGCTGGCCCGCTGGAAGCGGGAGCAGCTGGAACGGGCCGATCAGGCAGTGACCGGAACCGAGCAGATGAAGCCGAGCGAACTGGTGGCGGCCTTGGAGGCCGCCCGGCTGGAGGCGGAAGATCTGCGGGAGCAACGCGACATTTTAAAAAAGGCTTTGAATATTTTCAGCCAACAGATGCCCAAAGGAGGTCGGCGATGAATCAGCTGCTCGACGAGTTTCCGGTGCAACGGCTGGCCGAAGTCCTGAGCGTGTCAGCGCGCGAGCGTTTTACCGATCCACCGGTTCCGGCCCTCGTGCCCAGGAAAACGCCGTGCTGACGCAGGCCATTGACCGGGTGTACCAGGAGCATCAACAGCGATACGGAAGTCCACGTATTTGCATCCAGCTTCGAGCCGAAGGCATGATCTGCGGTGAAAATCGTGTGGCCCGCCTGATGCGTGAAGCCGGTCTGTACGCGATCACCCCCGCACCGCAAGGCGCCGCGAACTACCGAGAGTTCGCATGGTGGCCCGATTGCGCCCAACCTGCTCAAAAGCATGGAAATAACCCATGCCAATCAGGCGTGGGCCATGGATATCACCTATGTCCACAGCGGGCAGGGCTGGGTCTATTTGGCCGCCGTACTCGATCTGTATCTGCACAAAATCGTCGGTTGGCAACTCGGCGATCATATGGAAAGCAGCCTGGTCACCGATGCTTTGCAGATGGCCGCCCAACGCCAAGGCTGGCCGGCCGGCGTGGTGGTCCATTCAGATCGGGGTAGCCAATATGCCAGCGAGGCGTTTATTCAACGGACGGAGGCCTTCGGATTCATTCGCAGCATGAGCGCCAGGGGAAACTGCTACGACAATGCCACCATGGAGAGCTTTTTCGGGGTGATCAAACGCGAAGAACTCAACCGGTGGGAAATGCCCGATCTGGCCGCAGTTCGCTATCGCGTATTTGACTATATCGAAACGTACTACAATCGGCGCCGCATCCACACCGCGCTGGGAATGAGTCCAGCGGCCTTCGAAGGGCAGTCGTTGCCAAAGACGCCTTCCTCCTCCGCCAAGGCTTCGGCGGACAAGTCGGCGGAGTTTTCAGAGGCATCGCTTGCTCCCCAGGTCGGCAATGAAAAGGCCGGGGAGATGACTCCCCGGCCCCGACCTGTGGTCGCAATATCCACGTATCCCTCGGCGAGTTGCTCTCCAGCAGAAGCCCGCTTGCGTTTCTGTGGACACCCAATCCATTCAGCAAACTACATTGAAAACCAAACAACAAAAGCCACCGCAGACCCACTCCACTTCGGGTCTATATCCCCTCACCCGCCACGCTACGACCCCCCTCCTGATCCTGGACACGCCATGCCGGCCCGCTCCACTCGCCCCTTGGCTTGGGGTGAGTTCGCCGGGATGACTCCCACCGCCAACGTCTGCATGGCCCGATCAAACTGCGTCTGGGGACCTTGACCCCGTAAATCCTCATCAATCCGCGGCTCTCGAGTGCATTCGTAGATGCTGTCATGGTCCACGTACAGGGCTTGGGGCAGCCCGTAGCGCCGCGCATACCGGCCAAAGACATCCATGGCGGAACGGGTATCCTCCGCCTCGTAGAATCGGGCGTACGTGCGATTGGTGGCATCGTCGATCATCACCATCAGTACCGCTCGTCCTCCCCGGCCCTCAAACCAGTCATGATGCGAACCGTCCATCTGAATCAACTCCCCACAATGAGCTCCGGCGCTCCCGGTAGCTGCCGATGCTTCTGTCGCTTCCGCTTCTTCTTCCACGCTCCCGCCTCCAACAACCAGCGTCTCAGCGTCTCGTGATCCACCGCGAGCCCCTCCTTTGCCAAGTACTCGCTGGCTAACGTCGGCCCAAAGTCCGGATACCGCTGTTCGTATCGCTTTAACACCGCTTCTCGAAGCGGCGCCCCGATCCGCCGATTCGACACTCGCCCCCGACCCCGATGCATCAGCCCTGCATCGCCTTGTTCACGATACCGCTTCCACACTCGCTTTACCTGTCGGTAGCTCAACCCACACAACTCTGCCGCCTGAACCAACTTCAGCACACCCTTCTTGACCTGGCTCAGCAACTCCAATCGCTTCCGTTCTCTCGCGCTCAATGTCAGTACTCCCATTCTGCCCTCCTCCGGAGGGCTTAATGGGGACATTTCTAATGAGTCCGCAAGGGGACATTTTCATGGAGTCGCGACACGCCGCGCTGCGGGGATTGTCCCCTGCGCCGATTTCTGCCAACCTCGGCGCGTGGACTTGATGTATGACGAATCGAAGACACACGAAAGCATGGTGCGTGGGTATCGGCCCGTTGGCGATCACGCTGCTCGCCGGCTGCCTGACGACCACCATGCCGCATAGCCGCGACGATGCCCCGCGATTGACGGGCGAAATTGTCCGGGTGAACGCCCGGGGCGGCTATGTGATCGCCAAATGTTCCGTCTTGCCTTCACCGGGCGAAGAGGCGACGGTTATCCGCGGAAACCAGCCGGTGGGGCGCATTCGCTTTGGCAAGGACGTGCGGCCGCCTTACGCGGCGGCCGATCTGATTGAAGGTCGCGCACTGGCCGGTGACCATTGGCGCATCGCTCGCGAAAGTCCGGACGCGCCGCTGGAGAAAACATTATGATGACATTGGCGCAATTCGCTCGAAACCTCGGGATGCCGGAAATACTGGTCATTCTCATTGTCCTGATCCTTCTCTTCGGCGCGAAGAAGATTCCGGATCTCGCCCGCTCACTTGGCCGCAGCCTCGGCGAATTCAAGAAAGGCCGTGAAGAAGGCGGAAAGGACGAAACGTCCTCCAAGCCCGGCAAGAACGGCTCCGATTCATAGCCCGTCCTCGGTCATCGCGCGGCAACCCGCGACGAGAGTGGAGAAGAATCCATTTGCCCGCGCTCAACGAGCGCGGCTACAGGGCTGGCGTGTGGCGGTGGCACTGAACCGATGTTCAGTGCGCAGGCAGATCTTGACCAGCCACAACATAACGGGTACCTCGATCAGCACCCCCACAACCGTTGCCAGCGCGGCACCGGATGACAAGCCGAACAGCATCGTGGCCGTGGCGATGGCGACCTCGAAGTGGTTCGATGCGCCGATCATCGCCGCGGGCGCGGCGTCGGCATACGACAGCTTCAGCACTCGCGCAGCACCGTAGCCAAGCCAGAAAACCAGCATCGTCTGGATGAACAGCGGAATGGCGATCCAGAGAATCGTGAGCGGATTCGACAGAATCACTTCGCCCTTGAAGCTGAAGAGCAGGACCAGTGTCGTCAACAGAGCGACAATTGTGACGGGTGTCAGCACATGCAGGAATTTCTCAACAAACCACACCTCTCCCTTGGCCTTGATGAGCCACGTGCGCGAGAAGTAGCCTGCGACCAGCGGAAGTGCGACATACACTCCGATGGAAAGCAGCAGCGCCTGCCACGGCACGGGAAGCCGGCCGACACCCAGCAGGAAGCCGCCCAGTGCACCGTACAGCACCAGCATGGTCAGCGAGTTGATGGCCACCATAACCAGCGTCAACCCGTCGTTGCCGCGTGCAAGATAGCTCCACACCAGCACCATCGCGGTGCAAGGCGCAACGCCAAGCAGGATGCAGCCTGCGAGGTAGCTGCGCCACAGCGGCACCTGGAGCATCTTGACGCCCTCGCTCAACACGACGGTCCCTGCGCCATGCGTCGCGCCGACGGGCAGATCAAGACCAAAGGGCATCTTCACGAGGTCAACCGCCTCCGCGCCGATGAACCCGCGGAACAGGACGCCAAGGAACAGGAGCGCGATGCCGTACATCGTGAACGGTTTGATGGCCCAGTTGATGAACAACGTCAGAAAAACCGGCTTCCCGCTCTTGCCGGCCTTGATGCCCGACGCGAAGTCGATCTTCACCATGATGGGGTACATCATAAAGAAGAGGCAGATGGCGATGGGGATGGAAACAACGGGTGCGCCGTTCACCGAGATGGCCAGACCATCCAAGTACGTTGCCAGGCCGGGGGCGATCTTGCCCACGACAATACCCCCGACAATGCACAACGCCACCCAGACCGTCAGGTAGCGTTCAAAGACATTGGTGAGCTTTCGCTCATTCGCGTTGCCTATCTCCTCGCTCATATCTTCAGGACCTCCGGTAGCTGTTCGACAAACGCTTTGATCTCATCCCTCACCCGCCGATAGTGGCCCAATGCCTCCTCTTCGCTCTTTGCCGTCTTTGCCAGTCGCGGCGGATCGTCGAAACCCGCGTGAACCACCTTCGTTTTGCCAGGGAAGATCGGGCAGGACTCATGCGCGTTGTTGCATACCGTGACAACGCAATCGAAGACAATGCCCTTCAGCGCATCGAGGTGCTTGGACCCGTTGACGCGAAATATCCACACCCGACTCCGCCATGACCTTGACCGCATTGGGGTTGAGTCCGTGCGTTTCGATTCCAGCCGAATAAGATTCGACGACATTCCCCTTCAGATGTCGCGCCCACCCCTCAGCCATTTGACTCCGACAGGAGTTGCCGGTGCAAAGGAATAGGATGTTCATCTTTTTGCCATGTTGCGGCATAGGGTCTCCATGTCCATCGCGCCAATGCGGCGCAAGCGCGCATCATCCGCCCGAACGGTCTCCGACCGCTCCAACGCTCGCACAATTCGCGGCGCCATCCTTCCAACGATTGCAACGCTCGGCGTGTCGGCAACCCGGTAATAGACCCACCGCCCCTGCTTTCTGGACTCCAACAAGCCTGCGTCGCGCAGGATCGACAAGTGTTTGGACACGGTGGAGGCAGACAGCCCCATCAGCTCGATGAGCTGGCATACACAAAGCTCACCTCGACGCAGTGCGAACAACAGTCGCAATCGACTCTCATCCGAAAGGGCCTTGAACACCCGCAACGCGTCGCGCATCAATATCTCCTATACTTCGTCAACCATCGAAATGATACACTCGGCGTGCCCGCCGTCAAGCGATAGCACGGCACGGGCTCATCCGCATAAAGCGCGAGGAGCTCCGTGGACACATGAACGTGCGCTCACGAACAGGCCGTCCCCCACACACAAAGGCGCCGCCGGGGTGGCCTGCGATGTGGATAAACCGGTTTACGGTTCGGTGGCAGCGGCGGCGGGAGCAGCGCTGGTGCTGGAGCCGAGAGAGGGAGGCTCACCGCGTTGTTCGACAAATCGCTGAAAGCGCGGCTCGGAGCGGACGGGGTCGAAATCCTGGCTTTGCGTCCAGGTGAACACAAAGGTCGCGCCCAGCTTGCGTGCGGCCTGAGTCAATATCTTGGGGTCGAGTCTAGACATTTTATATTTAGCGCCTTCTCGCAGTAGAGATGAACGCATATTCGGGACAAATAGACCGCTGAGGCGGGCGAGTGAAGTCGCTAATACGGTGCTGTTGCAGGCGGTTGTTCGAGTGAGTTGTCACAGGGTTTGGTGACGAGAGCGAGGCGAGGGACTCGGGGAACGAGTCGAAGCCACAGCAGGAAAGTTCATTCAGTTGCAACATATCTAGCTTCCCACGATTTTGCGCCACAATTCAGCGCGCAAACGAACCACGCAGTTAATCATCAACCCTCCGCCGCGCACTATCAACACGCCTTTTACCTTGCCTCAAATCACCGACAGTGCAGATTGTTTCCCACTTCCCCGTTTTATTTCGATCTGTCGGCACAAGCGCAAATGTCAAACGTCTAGACTTGACCCCACTACTTCGTATCTAGCTTCCCACGATTTTGCGCCACAATTCAGCGCGCAAACGAACCACGCAGTTAATCATCAACCCTCCGCCGCGCACTGTCAACACGCCTTTTACCTTGCCTCAAATCACCGACAGTGCAGATTGTTTCCCACTTCCCCGTTTTATTTCGATCTGTCGGCACAAGCGCAAATGTCAAACGTCTAGACTTGACCCCACTACTTCGCAGACGACTGAGTAGCGCTTGTGATAGTCTATACCAATGTAGTTCATGGCGGTTATCTCCGGGCAACATGACGGGCCACTATGGCCGCGTCTTCAATTGCTTGATGGGCATTTTAATCACGCTTCGGCGTGAATGCCGCATCTACGGAGCTCTAACCGCCTTTCATGCTATCTGACCCCTTTTGCCCTGCGCGAACGAGCGTACGCGAGTTTCTCCCGAGGGCCGCGCCAGCGGCCCGAGGTAATCACTTCGCCAAGGGCACAGACGCCGGATTCGACTTTCTCTCCAAGAAAAGACCCAGAAGAAAAGCGTTCAGAAGAAAACCGGCGATACACGGATAGCCTACCATCCACGCGGTCTTTCGGTGCGCAACGAAGCGGCGAGGGATTTCATACCTGTCGTTTGTTGACTCCGCCGGGAACATCCGCGCCAGTTGTTGCCGGTCGATCACCTGTGATCGATCAAGCTCAACGTACATGTTCATGGCCGACCTGACTTGAGCACTCTGAACAAGCGTCATTGCCAGAAACACCAGTGCTGCCGCAAGAAGATTGAGAATGACGAGCGTGGTCTTCATGGCGAAAGCGGCAACGCGATCACTCGCCTGCTATTTTCTTTGACAGCCAGAGGCATTTCCGAATCGATGGAAAGGCGCTTAAGCCTGCGTGGATTTGCTCGATTTCAGCTTGGCCATACGGCCCCGACTCGGAGATGGATATCGCGTACACCTCGTTTTTCATCTCAAGGCAGAACGCATTGGCGTCGGCATCACTTTCCTGCTGAACCACCGCATAAAGCTGGTCCGCCGTCTGTCGCGCATTCGTGAGGTTACAATCGGCAAAAACGTAGTAGTACATCCTCGCCGATAGCGCCATCACGTCGTTCGTGTCGGCGCTCAACCGCGCACCAATTAGGTTCAACATCTGGACGTTATTGGTCTGCACCCACGCCTGATTCAAATCCTCAGCGAAATCGTCGAACTCGTCTGCAAAAGCGACGGCCCCAATCAAGACACCCAAAACCAGCAGGGAGCCGACTGCGGCCCGAGAAGAAATCCGGTTCATTGTATTAACCCCTCTAAGAGTGTTGCCCCGGCCCTGTTGAGGCCTCCTTGTGAAGTTTCGTACGACGGCCATTCCTTCTGAGACCAAGACCCAGGCTCCTGCATGTCATAGCCACGGATCCGCATAACATCTTCGAGGCTGTCGCCGTCGTACAAATCAAAACCCGCACGATATGATTCTCGCGTAGCAGCAGAATCAGGAGCCCCAACGGCCCAAGGCGTATTCGGGCCGATGTAGAGTTCCAACTCCGACAGCCCCACCTCTTTCCCGATCAGCGCATACAGCATGTTGTTGCGTTTCCGGAAATCAATGACCACGCCATGTATGGTCTGGCGAAATTCATCGCCAACTCTATTAGACCCGCCGCACGGCGTTTCCGTGCCTTGAACATAGCCAGTCCAATCGAGGCTCCCGCCGACATCCGCCATGTCTCCAAGCGCAAGGATATGCTTGAGCGCGGCGCGCAGGTCTGGGCGAAGAAAAAGCGCAGATGTGCGGGAGTTAAGATTGGCTCGGTAAGCAGGTCCCCACGTGTTCTTGAAGTAGTCTATTTCGCTCTGCCAGTAGGCCGAAATATCGGGAGCAGCAACGGGCAGCCAGAGATGTGTTCGCGTAACGAGGCCACCGACCGAAGCATTGAATTTGTACAAGCCTCCAACCTCAAGGAAACTGTATCCCGTTTCTGCTGCATTCGGATTCGAGAGCGTGGCTGTGTTTCCCGGCGGCGAATCAACCTCGGACCAAGTCACGTTCGACAAATCAGTAGGACGGACTCGCAGGGTGACACCAAAGGGAAGAATCGTTGCCAGTTGGCCAGGGATGACGGCGGTCACATCCTTGTAATAGATCGCTAGGGCCTCGACATCTTCTTCCTCGGGATCGTTCAAGCAAGGGTTGGGAAGTTCTGCCTCGCCGCACTGAAAACCAACAACGGGACCTTTCACGGCATACTGCGATTGCATCTCCACTTTAAGGACAGCCATCTTATACTCGCCGCCCAAGGTGTTTGTATAGTCCGGATGCATGCCGAGATCCTGCACGAATAAATAAGGTCGCGTATCGGCTCCTGCGCTGGCGCTGGTCACAACCTCCTGCTCACTGAGCCAGTGGATCCCTTTTTGAGTTGCGCCCCGCCACACCACCCGAAATTCCTCTTGCGTGCGGCCCTCTTTAACCCAAACACACAAATCCATATCCGCCTTTATTCCCTCGAAATAGGTTTTGACCCATCCCTCCAAGCCAATATCCGTCATTCCATCGTTTTCCCAACCCGGCATCGAAGATTCATACCTGATAACATAGGGCTGGGCCATGGTGGAGTTTATATCGTTGGGATCGCTGTTTTGTGCCAATTCATCATAATTTGAGAAGCCGTCCCCATCCGCATCCGCATACAGATTGGTGCCAGGAAATGCCATCTCCCAACTATCGGGTATCCCGTTGGCGTTTTCATCGAATACCAAGGGATTCCAGCCGTTGGCGATTTCATACGAGTCGCTACCCCACCAGTCGGACACCGCGCCAGATGGCGGCGGCCAAGGAAATATGTCGCCATCCGTCGCCCAAGTGTTGGGGTTCGTGCCGTGGGTGATGCATTCAGCATAGTCGGAGAGCCCGTCTCCATCGCTGTCGGCGTTGTGGCGGTCTGTGGGTTCCCCATAAGGGTTCAGGCTGCCTGTCAATTCCTCCTGATCGGTAAGCCCATCCCCGTCCGAATCGGGAATGTCGGCGGAAGAATTGGGGGTTGGGCTGCTTGTATACTGCCAGTCCATCACTTGATCGGTATCATGCCCGTTGAACCGCCGATAAAGGCTCCTGCCGGCCCCTGCCGAAAGGGCATTGCTGCTAATCCAGCCGGTGGTGTCCAGTCCATGCGGGTTGAAGTTGGCGGCATTGCCGCCATACATCAGGCAATCGGCCACAACGGTATTAGTTCCAACCACCGCAGCCAGCCGCACCGCCGCCGTTGCGTCATTGGTGAACCGGTTGGGCATGGTGAAATCCACTTCCAAATCGCGATTCGTCACCAGCGAGCCGCCCAGCAGCAGGAACCGGCCCGGATCAATCCAGGTATTAGACGGGAACACATAAGCATTGGTATAAGCTGTATCGGCAACCTGAATGACGAAGCCGCCGAGATCCACGGGATAGCGTCCGGCGGAATATAGCTCGATCCACTCCTTGCCCAAATCCGTCCCCGACGCGTCGTAAAGAACTTCATTGAGAACGACGCCCCGCGCCAGCTTGGTAGCGCTGAACCGGTCGAGTGGATCGGTTTCCTCGGCCAGTTCCTCCGCATCGCTCCACCCATCGCCGTCGGTGTCAGGATTTCCGGGATCGGTGCGGTGGATGAAGATTTCCGCGCCATCGGTCAGCCCGTCGCCATCGGAATCCAACCGGTTCGCCACGGCATAAAACCGTATCCGCGCGTTGCTGGATATATTCGCGTCCTCGTACACACCAACCCCGTTAGTCAACACCAGATTGGTTGTCAGGCATTCCCACGCGCTTTCGATGCCGTCAAACGCTGGCGACACCTGATGCCAATGGATATTGGTACTGGTGATGACTTCATCGTTTTCGTTGGTCCAAACCACCACGGAAACGCTGGACGTGTGCCAGACGGTATAGGCGAACACTTCGGCGGCGCTCGCTCCGTTCGTTACCGTGATCCGCGTGGAACCATTGGTCAGGCACTGAATCCCGGCTATACCGAACTCGTTTGCGCCCAAGCTGCGCAAGACCATCCCGCCGGTCTTTTTCGTTTTGGCGGTCCGGGCTTCTTCGTATTCCGCGATGCGGCTTTCGGTGTACAGGTATGGCTCGACATCCTCGGAGGGAAGCAAATCCAGTTGCAAGGTCACGCGGGACGGGTCGGCATCCTCCGGCCATTCCCGGAAAACTTGATCGGTAGGGATGGCCGCAATCAGCTTGCCCTCGGCGTTGAAAACAAGCGTTTCCCGCGTCTCGGGGTCCAGCGCCAGCGAAAGCGGATAAATTGCCACGCTGTTCTTGTCCTCTCCTAAAAGTTCGGCCAGAAACTTCTCGTCGAAGTTCTTGGCGTCGAAAGGTACCACAGCCGGAGACATTGGCTGCACCCAGGAAAATCCCGGCGGAGTCATGCGATTAAACATACGGCGCTGGACTTCTGCGACTTCCGCCAAGTCCTGAATGTCTAAAACCTCATTCGCCATGAAATCAGCGTATTGCTCGGCATTAATCGCGGTGGGTTCTTCGGAGCGGAGAGGAGGCGACGCAAATGAAACAAGACATAGCGCGGTCAAAGGAGCGGCGATCCCGATAGCGGCTTGGGGATGCGGGTTCGACTTTGTCACGAGTTATTCTTCGGGTCTATTGGGGTCTATTCGGGTCGAGTAAAGACATTTTACATTTAGCGTCTTCTCGCAGTACAGATAAACGCATATTCGGGACGAATAGACCGCTGAGGCGGGCGAGTGGGGTCGGGTAATACGGCGCTGGTGGAGGCGGTTGTTCGAACGAGTTGTCGCGGAGGCTGGTAACGAAAACGATGCAACGAAATGAGCGCAGGAGTCGAAGCCACAGCAGGAAAGTTCATTCGGTTGCAGCATATCTAGCTTCCCACGATCTTGCGCCATAATGCAGCCCGCAAACAAACCACGCGGTTAACCATCAGCCCTCCGCCGCACGCTGTCAACACGCCCTTTGCCTAGTCCCAAATCATCGAAGGAGAGGGCTAGCAGCAAGCCCAAAGCAAAATCTGTCAATACTGAGAACCGACCCCTTTTGACCTCGATCTTGCGCCATAATGCAGCCCGCAAACAAACCACGCGGTTAACCATCAGCCCTCCGCCGCACGCTGTCAACACGCCCTTTGCCTAGTCCCAAATCATCGAAGGAGAGGGCTAGCAGCAAGCCCAAAGCAAAATCTGTCAATACTGAGAACCGACCCCTTTTGACGACCCCTTTTGACCTAGCCTTCGGCGACGGCGGACGCGGCTACAGCGTTGAGAGGATTCAGTTTGCCGTGATCTCTGTAGCCGCCCGCGTTGAGGGCGGTCTCACCCCCCCGCGGTCAGCGCCCGCGGCTACAGGACAAACAGCGGGTCGGACGATGAGGTTTATCGCGACGTTTCAAATCGGGTTGTTATCTGCCTTCGGTTGTGAACCCCACAACCCTCGCGGCGCGCCCGGCGGTCACGCCCTACCCAACACAACGAAATCGTAAACCACACAATAGTTTGTCTTCTGCGTTCTTCCGCGTGTTTCTGTGGTTAAAATTTTTTTCACCCACATTCAACACGCCCGACCGTCAGAAACTACAATTCGTGTCCATCCGTGTCCATCCGTGGTTCAAATTCATCACGCCCTACGTTATGCGTTTTGTGCGTTTTGTGCCTTTTGTGGTTAAATTTCATCCCAACGATTTGTCGTTTTGGGTAGGGCCGGATCGCCCTCCAGAGGCGGGCAAACCGAGCCGGCCGGCACGTTCACGGTTAACCTTGCTGTTCCGAGTCTGGTTCTTTTTCCCCTTCGGTTGTGAACCCCACAACTCCCGCGGCGCGCCCGGCGGTCACGCCCTACCCAATACAGCAATACCATGAACAACACGACAAAGTCCCTTTCCGCGTAATTCCGCGCTTTTCTGTGGTTCAAAATGTTTTCACCGACGTTCGGCGCGCTCGGCCCTGCCCTACCTTCAGAAATCACAATTCGTGTCTATTCGTGTCCATTCGTGGTTCAAATTCATCACGCCCTACGCTTCCAACGATTGGAAATGTGTCGCGAAACGAGTTCCAAGGGTTGGAAAAAGGGTTTTGTTCTAAGAGGGGATGAAGGTACGATACTGGAATGAAAGAGCGGAGGCCGGAGGATAGGGCTTATTTTTTTGATGAGGGGCTTCGATTCGATGGGTCGAAGTGCGCGGAGTGTGGACGGTGTTGTACCGGGGCGCCGGGGACGGTGTATATGAATCGCGAGACCTCAGAACGGATCGCAAAGTTTGTGGGTTTGCCGCATGAGGAATTCCTAGAGCAGTACGCGTATCCGTTCCGAAATGGACATAGCCTTAAGGAAAAAGAAAACGGCGACTGCATCTTCTTCAAACAGGGGCGCTGTATTATCTATCCCGTTCGTCCAACACAGTGCCGCACGTATCCGTTTTGGCCGGAGACGGTTCGAAATGAGGCGGCGTGGAATCGCGAGAAGATTCAGTGCCCGGGGATCGGAACGGGCAAACTCTATACGCGCGAGGAGATCATAGAACTCGTGCAGGAGTCCATCGAGGGCGACAAGTAGAACGACTCGCGCCGGGTGCGACGCATAGGGAGGGCGGAGGATGAAATCTGAGTGGTGGAGGCCGAGTCTTCGAGGGCTGTTGCTCTATCTCGCCGTGATCGTGGTTGGTCTGAATTTCGTACCAATGCCACGGTACAGGTTCCCCTTGGGAGATGGTTCGGCTGGCTACATCTGGCCTTGGTTTGGCCTTTCGATCAGCGCAATTATTGCCCTGCTGCTCTATCCATGTTGTATGCGAGTGGGCGCACGAATGAAACGAGTTGGCTTCGGACGGTTGTTGACCGGACCACTGATGATTATTCCGCAAGGATTGATCGTCGCCATCGCAGTCGGCATGTTTATCTACGAACCGCCGGAAATACACGGACACCTTGAGCGATATCTTTTTCTTCAAGGCAATACGGATTGGGGCGGCGGTTATCTCTTTGCCGCTACTGTGGCGCTCTATGTGGCCTTTGGTTTCACCGCTTCTTGGTACCTCAGTCTATCTCTCAGTGCGTTCGAACCTCTGCGCGGGTTTTGGCGAACAGTACTTTGCTCTCTTTGGATTCTGAAGTTTCATATCGTTGCGTTCGTCCTCGGCGGTCTGGCGAATGTGAGTTATGACGCGCGGGTCACGCCGAACGATTTTAGAAATATGTTTCTCTTTGCGGGGTTGATTTACGTTCTCAGTATTCTGCTGGTTGCAGGTCTTCGCTCAGTCTCGATCAGTCCGCGTATTCGATTCGCGTTCGCGCCGCTTTTTGCCGTCGCGTGGTTGTTCATCGGCTCCGATGGGAACACCGCTCGCGCCGGACAGCTTGTTCAGTCGGGCCAAGACCCGCAACCCATCACCCGCAGCGCGCGTCACGCCATCATGCTCTCGTGGCATCAGCTTTGTGATGGCGTGTTTGGGGATGTTGAGCGACGCAGATAGTATCTGGTGTCCGGGCTTGTTCAGACGTCGTTTTCTTTGCGCAAGAATTGCGGCGTGGACGAAGGCGGGGGGAGTGTGTCGAGGTTGTTGTCGGGGGCTTGGAGAAGGGTGACGTGGGGGCCGCGGGGGGACCAGAGGGTGGCGTTGGAGGGGCCGAAGAGGGCGATGGTTCTCGCGCCGGTTGCTGCGGCGAGGTGAGTGATGCCGGAGTCGTTGCCAAGGTAGCCATCGGCTGCTGCGAGGAGTTGGGCGACTTGGCGGACGGTAAGATTTTCAATCCGAGCAATATCTGTCGCGTTGCGCGACAGTCCTTCGCGCGCGGCTTCGTCTGCTTCGCCGAGCAGAAAGAGAGGAATGATGCCGTTCTCGTCGCGCAGCTTTCGCGCGAGTGAAATGAAGTGGCCGATAGGCCAATTTTTCTTCGGGTTGCCGCTGCCGGGATGAAGTATCCAACGCGGGCCGGAGGCTCCTGAAGCATACTCGGCAAGCCGTGCGCACCCTTCATTCACTTCGCTCGCCGGCAAGTCCAATGTCGGCCGTTCGCCTTGCTCATAAATGGCTAGGGTCTCCAGTGGTTTGAGGAAATGGTCAACTGCGTGGAGTTCTTTTACGAGGGGCGAACCGACGATGACCTGTCGGGCGCCAGCGGTTTCCAAATTGATGCGCACGGTTTCTTCGGGGTCATGAAAGTAGCTGAAGACGATGTCGAAGGAGCGGATGTAGGCGCGCAGGTCGTCGGGTAGGTGAGGACGCAGGCCAAAAAATTTTGCGATGCGGGCTTCGTGCAATGACGCGATGCGATCAACGAGTCCGACGACGGATGCGATTTCAGCGAGATACGGATAGCCGACGAGCTCGATATGCGCGCCGGGCCATCGGCGACGCAGCGCGCTGAGTACGGGTATGGTGACAATGAAGTCGCCCAACGCGCCACCGCGGAGGACGAGTAAGCGGGGATGACCGGTGGAAGACACGTTGCTCTAATATATGCGAATCGCAAGAAACAGCAGGAATGCGCCCAAAATTATTTTGAGTGCGCCAACTGCGCGGCAGCGGGTGTCCGTAGCCAAAAGAGGCGTCGTCCAGCGCCGCCAAAGGAACGGGCTGAGGACAAGGGGTATGCCGATGACGACCCAGATGTAGGCGATGACGGTCATTACGAGACGCCATTCGGAGTCGTGCCAGCGCGCGGCCGTAATAATGGGATTCGCCATCAGGAGGAGCAGTGCCCCGAGTGCGCGCGTCGCAAGCAGGTCGTCCATATATTTGACGATGAGAAAATATGCGACAGGGACGGCGATGTAGATGTAGGACTTCATCCCCTCGAACCGCTCCATTGGAGTGTTTTTAACGAGCCACGCCGCCCAGAGGAGCGTGATCGCGGCCAGCACCCATCCGCCAACTTTGTTGCGACCGAAGTCGCGAACAAAGGGGCGGCAGACGCTTGGCGCAAAGAGGAGCGCGGAGCCGCATAGGATTCCGAGCGCACCAACGAATGTCGCTGCTTGTGTTAATGTCAGGTTGAAGAAGAACGTTTCCATTTAATCACCAGTCCGCCCCATTCGCCATCGCCGTCGCGAACGGTCTCTTGTCCGCCGAGCGCCATGAAGGTTTCCGCTACGCTATCCAACTCAAATTCCCGGATTCCACTCAGCAATAGCCAGTGACGAGTGGCTTGGGCGAGCGCGGGGGCGGCCTCAATCAGTAGTCGGCTATATACATTTGCGCAGACGACGTCAAAACGTCCTTTTGGAAAAGCGTTGCGTTCGAGATCGAGGACGGAGGTTGTGATCTTGTGGGTGACGCGGTTGAGTCGGATATTTGACTGTGCTTGCTCCAACGCCTGCGCGTCGTGGTCGAAAGCGGTTATGCGCTGCACGCCGAGGCGCGCGGCGGCGATTGCGAGTATCCCGCTGCCGGTTCCGACATCGAGCATGGTCTTGACTGCATTTGCGTCGCAAATGCGATCCAACTGTTCGAGGCAGAACCGCGTTGTGAAATGTTCACCGGTGCCGAAGCTGAGTCCGGGGTCGAGCCAGATCGTTTTGCGGCCGTGGGGCGTTGGGGTCTCTTTTTCCCAGATCGGGCGGATACAGAGGTGTTTTCCGATGGGGCGTGATTTGAAGTGGTGTTTCCAGAACGATTGCCAGTCGCGGTTGCGGCACACGCGCGGCTGTGCGGCGATGACACGCGGCCAGTTGCGGACGGCGTGCGCGGCGAGCACCGCTTCCAGATCGCGTTCGAAATAAATTTCAATCCATACCTGATTTGAATTGGGCCGTTGAATTTGCACAGCCGTCCGGTTCCAGCGCTCCTCCAGCGTTGCCGCTAGCGCGTCCGCGCTATTGGCATCTGTTTCGACCGTGAGAACGGCGAGGTCTTCTTTCTTTTTCTTTGGCATTGCGCGGGGCTAATCAAAAATAAGGAAAAGTTCTTTCGGCAGATTTACCGGACGCCACTTTGGCTGCTCCAGCGTGCCGGTCAACTGGAATTCAAATAATTTCGTGACCGGCAATGTAATGAGGCGGAGTAGCGCGGCAATCGGGCCTTTGCGGAGCAATTGCACCTGTGCGCGGATATTGAGCCGCCCGTCAAACTCCACATAGCCACTGGCCTTGATGCTGAGGATATCGCCGGATAGACGAAGGTCATCGGTGGTGATCGCGCCGTCGGCGATGGTGAGTGTGCATTCCATGTCGGTTTGAGAAGCGAAGCCTAATCCAGGAATGATTTTTGAGAGCAGTTCCGACAGCCCGCCGAGAATCGGCAGATCAAAGAGCGTGCCGTTTTTTACGACCAATTTACCTCCACCCCGCGTATTCGGGCCGATGGCTTCCGAGACAAGGCCGGTCAGTTGCAGATCGAGGAAAACATGACCCGTCGGCACCTTGTCGCGGTGGGCATAATTGGTTGTGATCCGCGAGAGCTCTGCATTGGAGATAACAATGGACGAAACGTATCGCTTATCCGGGCCTGCGGTCAGCGGCTCGACGGTGACCTCCGCGCACAGATCGCCATCGTATGCACGGCCGATGATGTTTGTCGCAAAATAACGCGGCCCGAGCGCGTGTATCGTGAAGGAGGCTTCTTCGACCGACCATGGCCCGTGACCGAGCTTTTGGCCTTCTGCATCCACAATCAGATCGGTGTTCGTTTCGTCCTCGCTCATATCCACCACGCCGCGCGCGATGATGTGCGTCGGACCGTCAAAGCGGTTTGTGCTGACTACGCTGTACAGACCCGGCCCGACGAGCGCGGAAACAGGAATCGGATTCATCGTGCTTTCGAGGTTCACCGTCGCAAGGTCGGCGCGCAGGTCCATCGTCAGAGCGCCGCGCGTCTCGCCGGTGGTTTGTGTGAAGCGCCATGCGTCGAGTTCGAGGATGTGATTTGAATACTGCAGTTCCGTCTGCATTTCGGCGAGCGGAACGCCGCGATACGAAAAGTTTGTCGCGGCGAGCGTTCCTGCAATCACGGGATCGTCGTTGGTCAGGTCTTTTTGAAACGTGCCGATGAAGTGGGGCAATGGTTTATCAAACGAGAAGCGCTGAATGATGTGCGCGACGTTTGAGCCGACGAACGGGATGAAGTCGTTCGGATCTGTTTGAAGTTTTATAGACCCCTCAATCCTCCGCTCTTCGCGGTGCCAGACAAAATCGCCATGGCCCGTGCCGCGCTCTTTTTGTGCGCCGAACTTTGTTCGAACATCCGACACGAACGTTTGATTCGTCGCGCCCGCGAGTTGTCCAGTCGCGCTCGACAACACAACTCCGCGCACGATGAGCTGCTTGAAGGAGAAAGCGCCCTTAAGGGTGTCCAGCAGTTGATCCGTGTCGGCGGGTCCGAGATGCGCGTTGATGTGCAGGCCCTCACCATCGCTGACACCGACGTGTTCCAGAATTTCGCGCGTCGGACGGAATAGAAGCGCCTGTAGCGGGTGTGGCGGCAACGCGCTGTTCACGTCCAGTTCTGCGATGTCCTGGATCCAGTCGAACATCACCGTTGCATCGGCCTCCCCGCCGCCTGCGGAAACGTGCGCGTCGCGGACGTATAGCACATTGTCGCGCACCTCGACATCCGCGCGCACGGCGTCAATTTGTTCGCCACGCACCACAAGATTCGACGTGCTGAAGTGGGCGTTCATCTGGCGGCCTGTCGGAGCGAAGCTGAACTCGACCTCGACGCGCGGTGGATTTTGGGCCGTCACTTCGCTTCCCAGATTAAATCCCTCCGCTACGAGGCGAGGGGAGCGGGAGAAGTCAGCGAGATATTCGGCGAAGCGTTGCGCGGGCGTGGTGTCGCTCGGCTCGTCGCTTACCTTGATGACTCCGCTCGCATTGAATCGCAGTGAAAACAGTTCTGCGGTAAAGCTGGCGACCGTGAACTGGCGTCCGTCGAATTTGATCACCGCATAGCCGTTGGAGGGGATCGGGCGGCTATCGGGGAGATTAACTTCTGGCGGCCTTGTCCACTGCGGCGGAAACAACGCCGCGTCTTCAACGAGAATCTCGCTCGGTTCGAATCGCCCGCGGAACAGCGCGGAAATGCGCGGCTTGATTACGAAGCGGGCGGCGCGGGCGACGGGTTCGGCAAAGGAGTTTGTCGGATAAACCAGCACTTGATGGAGGACAAATCCATGCCGCGGCTCAAAGCCCAAGCGCTCCGCTGTGAGCACATAGGGCTGCGACTGAATGTTTGCGAGCAGCCGGTTCACGACCGCTCCCGGCAGGCCAACCAACCAGAGCGCAACAAGCGGCGCGACGATGAAAATCCCCAGCAGCGCGGCGCAACGTCCGCATTCGTGCAGACGGCAAAAGAAACGATGGCAACCCGACCGGGGCGATTTATTCGCTGTCGGGTTCGGCATCTTCGCTGGGGCGGGGAGGGGGTGGCAACCTGTGGTTCCTTTGGTTTTGCCAGTTTATACAGGGTTGCGAGAAGTTTGTCGCGTGTTCCGCTGGAGAGCGTGAATACCGCATCGCCGCCACGCAGAATTGCGTAGCTGTTGCCAGCGGCGTCTTCATTGCCGAAGAGCAGCGTGCGGGTGGGGGCGCCGCCGCCTTGCAGTCCGACGGTCAGTTGCGCAAGCGGCTCATCGAGTCCGTAGGGCCTGAGATCGGTGACGGTGTCCGCAACGAAGGCCACTGCGCGCAGCGCACTGATGACGCCGAGTATTTCTGCGGCAGTTTTGGCGTCTGCGGTATTCGTGGATGAAGCGGCGCGAAATTCGTTGGTTGCAGATTCGCGGAGCACAGATTCTTCGTTGCCGCCTTGGCTGATTGTGATGCTGCGGATGGTTGCGGGATCCAGCGTCAGCACTTCGGGGTTTCTGTACCACAGCGCAAACGTCGGCAGCGTGTCCGACAGCGCCGCGTCAATCTTGTAGAGTGTCTCCTCTCCGGCAAGTTTCACGACAACGAGTTTATTTGTCGGGGGGCGCGTCGAGAGCAGAACGATCGCCTCATCATCCAATGTCGCCAACTTCGTGGCGGATGCTTCGTTGGTGGCGGAGGCAGGTGCGCTGTGCGAAAATGTGATTCGGCGGGCAGGCGGTTCAATCCCCCAGTCTGCATAATTGGTGCCAGCGGTATCGAGGAATTTTTCGATGCTGGCGCCGGTCCACTCGGCGAGGGCACCTTCCACGCGCCCGGCATCGGCTTGATGGCGAATCGGCTCCAGAATCTCCCATCCTCCGCTCCCGGTGCGACTTAACAGAATGGCCCGCTCATTTTCCTCAACGCGGATGAAGTTGATGTCGCGCGGCAAGCGGGTCAGCAGCCGCCGGTCGCGCAGCGATTCGGCCTTCACCATCAACGCAGAGAGCAGGGCATGGTTGACGGTGAAAACCGTGCTTTCGCCGGAAAGGGTCGCATACACCTGATTCGTATTTTGATCAACCGGCTTGCCGATGAGCAGTGTTTGTTCGCCGTACTTGCGGTCGCCGAGCAGCGATACCTGCACAGCAGGCTCATCCAGGCCGTACAGCGAGGCGGCATCGAACGATTCCGCAATAAAATCTTCGATGCGCGAGGCAAAGAGGCGGTCGAGCAGGTTTTGCACAGCGCCGAGCGTGGTGCGTCCGCTCCACGGCTGTTGCATTTTCCACGTGCCGGATTCCGCGCGCGCCAGATTCAGCGGCCCCTCTCCGCGTCGCGCGTCCAGCCGAGTGACATCGCTCGGTGTTCCGCGAAATAGTCGGTGGTCGCGCAGGGTGTTCACGGCTGCGGGAAGGTCGGCGATGAGATTGGTGGAGGCGATGAAGACGGAGGAGTCGCCCGCTTCCTTAATAAAGAGGTTGCCGCCGACCGGCGTGTTGTTGCCGACGAGGATCGTCCATTCCCGCTCCGGAGCGGTCAGCGTGACGCGGACGCGCGGTTGGTCGAGGCCGAAGTCTGCGAGTGTCAGCCCTTGCTTTCGTTGATCTTTTCCGCGAATAACATCGCTGCGTTCCAATTGCGCAAATGCGTCAATGATACGCCCGATTTCCCCGCCATCCGCGCGCGTGGTGATCGGACTGATCAGCCGCCAGTGGTCATTGCTTTTTTCCGCCGTAAATTGGAGGTCCGGCTCCATAACGCGGATGCCGGTGATGCGCGTCGAGTCCATGCGCAATACACGCCGCGCGATTTGCCGCCGCTTTTCTGTCGTATCCTGCTTGCGTTCAAAGAAGCCGATGTAGAGACCGAATGCAATGACCGCCAGAAGCAGGACCATGGTGCCGCGTCGCATTTACGATCTCCTTTGCCACCAAATTCCCGCGCCAAGCGCGGCGAGCAGGCCAGGCAACACGACGACGACCGCCCAGAAGACCCGGTTGATCTGCCCCTGCGTAATCACCAGCCGAGTGTCGTCAATCGGCTTCGGCGCAATGGCCATCAAGTCGTTGCGCTCCAGCAGCCAGTTCAGCGCGCTTAAAAAGAAATCGGTGTTTGCGCCACTCAGTGCGCCATTCGCCAGAAAATCCGTATCGCCGAACACCACGAGGCGCGCCGAGCGCAGATTCATATTCAGTTCTTCCGCCGCGCCGCGCTCGGCGGCGACTGCGAGTGAGATTGGCCCGCGCCGGTCGCGATCATTGTCGTAGTTCATTGGCTTTTGTTCCAAATCCATTTCCGCCCAGCTTTCCGGTGTGCTGCGGACAAGTGTGGTCACGCGCGGCCGGTCGGCGGCGCGTGGCACAGCATCCGGTTGTGGGATCGGCTCCACAGAGCGTGGGAGATAAAAAACAGAAGTGATGTCGCGCAGGTTCTGCGTGATCGGGTGGATTCCGTAGTCGTTCGCAAACAAGTCGAGGCCTGAGAGCGTGCGGGACGGATCCACGACGACATCATCCAAGATGCGGACGTTCCATTGCTCCAGCAAATCGCGGAGTCCCGCCGTCGGGCCGGTATCGAGGAGAATTGCGAGGCGCCCGTTGTTGTCGAGCCATGAGCGAAGCAGGTCAATCTCCTGGGGCGTGAGCGTTTTGGTCGGCCCGGGCAAAACCAGCGCGTCCGCGTCCGCCGGAATCTGCCGCGCATCCGCCAGCAGCAGATCGCGCACGTCCACATTGTCGCGTCGAATTTCCTGCGCGATGGATGAGTAGCCCGTATATGGGTCGCGGTCCTTGATATCGCGCTCGCCGTGGCCCCGGATGAAGTACACCACCGGCTGTCGCGCCTGAAGGATGCTTTGCAGGGCGGACGAAAACACCTGCTCCCCGCGGAAGGCTTCCGGGTGCGGTGCGCCGCCGTAGGCAATGGCGGAGTAGTCCACGTCCGTCAGTTCATCCGCGCCGACGAACTTGGTGCGATTCGCAAGGGAGAATATGACGACGTTGGCCTTGTCCAATTCGTATTGCCGCGCGAGCGCCTCGGCGCGCGCAAGGTCTCGATTCGGGTCCACGCGCTCGACCCGGATGTTCGAGTTTGCGGATTGGTATTCCTTGAGCAAATTGACCACGTCTTCGTATTCCGGATTGTCGGATTGAAAGAAAACCACCACATCCACGCGACTGGTGATCCCGTTGAGCAGGCTGCGCGTCTTATCCGAGAGCGTGTAAAAGCGCGTGCGACTCACGTCGCGGCGCACGTAGTGCCGGTTTGAAATGTAGTTGCCCATCACGACGAGCGCGAGGGCGAGCGCCAGCGCCGCGCCGGTGTTCAGTCCGAACGCCACGCGTCGTCGCGCGGTGCGTCGGATGCTGCGTTGCGCTTCATTGTGGGAGGCGTCGCTCATTTCCAGTTTCGCGCCTCCACAATTTTTACCGTTGCGAAGAGCAGCAGCGCCGTGCCGGAGAGATAGAACACGATCGGCCGGCTGTCCATCATTCCGCGCGAGAATTCGAGCATGTGTGAATAGGACGAAAGGTAGGCGCTCACTTGCCGCACCCACTCGCCGTGCGCGATGTAGTCGAGCAGCCCGGCGAGAAACAGAACGATCATCACGGCGAAGGTGATGATTGCGGAGACAATCTGATTGCTTGTCAGCGCGGAGCTGCACACGCCGATGGAGAGGTAGAACATTCCGATCAGCAACGCGCCCAGATAGCCACCGAGCATCGGCCCCGGATCTGGCGGCAACATGTCCGCGCTGAAAAACCACAGAACGAAGATATAAAACGCGGTCGGTAGCCACATGAAGATGTAGAAGCTCAGCGCCCCGGCGAATTTTGCGAGGACGACCGCCGTGTCGGACACCGGCGCGGTCATTAGCGTTTCAATCGTGCCGGATTTTTTCTCCTCCGCGAACAGGCGCATCGTCAACACGGGAACCAGCACGAGCATCGTCATCCAGAAGAACGGTGAACCGAATAGTAGATTCATGACCGTCACACCGGCTGAGCCGTCGGCGAGGACGGAGACGAGGAGTGAGAAGATCACGCCCATCACAACGAGAAAGAAAATCATCACGATGTAGGCAATGGGCGACAGGAAGTAGGTCGTCAGCTCCTTCCGCCAAAGTGTGAAGAATGCGCTCATTGTCGCACCTCTGCCCGGTCGGAGCTGGTCAGGCTCACGAAAATATCTTCGAGCGTTGCCGATTCCTGGTGCAATTCGCGCAGCCGCCATTTTTGCGCTGCGACTGCGCCGAAGACATCGGCGCGCGTGTCTCCATCGCGCGCGGCACGAAGGGTGTAGCGCCGCCAGGGGCCGATTCCTTCCGAGGTCACTTCGGAAACGCCGGGCAGGGAGCGGAGTGCGACCTCGACCTCCGCTTGCGGCCCTTCAATTTCCGCCGTCACCGTGGCTTCGCCTTCCATCCGTCGGCGCAACTTGTCCGGGGTGTCGGATGCAACGATGCGCCCTTTATTAAGGATAAGCACCCGCCGACAGGTCATTTCGACTTCCGAGAGGATATGGCTGGAGAGCAGGATTGTGTGGCGTTGGGCCAGGTCTGCAATCAGGGAACGGACGAGCCGGATTTGGTTCGGATCCAAACCGATTGTAGGCTCGTCGAGAATCAGCAGCTCCGGCTCGTGGACGAGGCTTTCTGCTAGGCCGACGCGCTGGCGGTAGCCTTTGGAGAGGTGTCCGATAATTCGGCTGCCCACATCTGCAATTCCGCAGCGCTCCTTCACGTCTGCGAGCCGCGCTTTGAGCTTGGAGCGAGGCACGCCCTTCAGCCGCGCACGGAAGCGGAGGTATTCATCCACTCTCATCTCGCCGTAGAGCGGGCAGCTTTCTGGCATATATCCGATGCGGCGTCGCACTTCGATGGATTCCGTGGCCAGATCGTGATTCGCGACTCGGACAATTCCGCCCGTTGCGGGAAGGTAGCCCGCGAGGATGCGCATCGTCGTTGATTTGCCCGCGCCGTTCGGGCCGAGGAAGCCGACGATTTCGCCGGGGTTCACGCGGAACGAAACATCGTCCACTGCGACGCGGCCGGGATATCGTTTGGTTAGGTGGGCGACTTCAATCATTTCAGCGCGCTTGTATATCCCAGTACGTCACTTCCGCCACGATAAAATCCTGCTGCTCGTCCAATTGCACGAGGCGGAGCTTCACAAATTCGCCCGGCCGCGAGTCTTGTAATGCCGTTGCGACGTCGTCCACCGAGCGGATTTCCGTATCATCAATTCGCGTCAGCAATAACCCCGGCTTCATTCCCGTTGCCGCGGCCGGGCCGTTTGCCAGCACGCCTTCGATACCCAACCCGTGCTCGAAGCCGGCGCGTACCGCCTGCTCGGGGGTGTTTGTTGAAAGGACCAGGCCCAACTGCTCGCGGGCCAGTTGGTCGCCGGAGCGGATCGGGATTGGCTGGAGTGTTAGCGCTGTATCGCGCTCGACGCCACCGCTTCGCAGGCGAAGATTAAGCGCCTTGCCCTGTCCTTTATTAATGAGTGCGCGATTCAACGAAAGAGCGTCCGCGACGGGTGTTCCATCCAGTGACAAAATTTCATCTCCCACATTCATTCCCGCTGCTTCCGCCGGGCCGTTTGTTGCAATAGAGGTTACGGTTAAGACCCCGTTCGTCGCGGAAAGTTCAAAGCCGAGCCAACCGTGTTGCAGTGAACGAGGCGCCATCCATACACTGAGAAGCGCACGGAGTCGTTTGATCGGCACCGCGAACCCGATGTTTTGGGCGTCCTGCAAAATTTGCACGTTCAAGCCGATCATCTCGCCATCCAGATTCACCAACGGCCCGCCTGAGCTGCCGTAATTCACCGCCGCGTCCGTCTGTAAAATATCGCGGTACATCACGCGGTCGCGGTAGCGCGCCTCGCGATTGATTCCCGAAAGCACGCCCGCCGTTACCGTTTGAGAAAAACCGAACGGATTGCCCAGCGCGACCACCGTTTCGCCCAGCAGCAAATCGTCATCCTCCGCAAATGTGATCGCGCGCAACGGTTCGGACGGTGTGATTTTCAGCAACGCCAGATCATTCATCGGATCGCCCGCCAGCAGCGTTGCGTCGTACGTGTTCTCATCCCCCAGCCCCACGCGAATTTTTGAGGCCTGCTCAATCACGTGGTAATTCGTGAGGATATAGCCGTTTTCATCCACCACCACGCCGGAGCCGAGCGAATGTTTGAGCTGCTCCCGCATCAGGGGCGGGGGCAGGGCGTCGGTTGGAAGCAATCCGCCCTGCGCGAGGCTGCGGAAGTTGAAGAACGGGTCGCGATAGACCACCTTCACGATTCGTTCCGTCCCGATATTGACGACCGACGGCAGCGCCTTCTCCACCGCTTCCACCACCGGCGTGCGACGGTTCGCGCTGGCCGGAGCAACCGAGCTCCACCCCAGCATCAACGCTCCGAGCGCCGCATATTTGATAAAATCTCTCAAAACAAACCTCAATCAGCCCGCCATTATCGGCTCCCCCCTCACTGAGTCAAGGCAGCGCGCCGAGGCGGGTGGAAAAGATCACCGGAGCATGCGGCGTCTGCGCCCCTCCGAGGCTTTATTCGTTTATCCGAATATACGGATGAAGTTGGCTTCCGTTTGCGCTGCGAGGGTTTCAGGGGCGAGAACGAGCAATTCGGCAGCGAAGGCATAAATGGCCGCCAGATTCGCGGGGTGGTTGATGGGTCTGTCGGGATCGCCGGGGAGGGGGTGGAGAACGCGATCGCTCGGAAGCGGTTGGTCGGGGGCGTCGGTTTCGATGAGGAGGCGATCCGGCGGAACGTGTCGGAATGTTTTGCGTTGGCGTTCTTTGCGCTCGTGCGCGAAATAGCCGGGGATGGAAAAATAAGCGCCGAGTTTTACAAAGCGCGGGATGAGATCAATTGAGCCGCCGTAGCTGTGGAGCAGAAATCCGCGCGCTGGGCGGGGGTGTTCTCCAATGCGTCGAGGAGTGGTCCCCATGCCTTCAAGCAGTGAATGCTTGCGGGACGATTCAACTCCGCGGCGATTCGCAGTTGCGTGGTGAAAAATTCCTCCTGACCCTCCCAGCGCAAATCTGGCTTCCAGCGATCAAGGCCGATCTCGCCAACGCCACTGGTCGGAAATTCTTCGAGAAATTCACGAAGGACGCGCTGCCAGTCGCTCGTCTGTTCCATCGTGTACCACGGATGAACGCCAAAACTGGGCTGCACCATATCAGGATAGCGACGCGCGAGCCCGGCGACGATGGTCCAGTCTTCCACGCCGGAGCCGTTGACAACCATCCGCGCAATACCCGTCGCGCGCGCAGTGGCGATGATGTCGTCCCAATGCGCAGAGAGGCGGTCATCCTGCAGATGATTGTGGGCGTCGTATAAACGAATCATTGGTCGAGGAGTGGCAGAAGTTCGCGCGGGTGGTGGATGATCGTGTTTGCGCCGGTTTCCCGAAGTTCGGCCTCGGGCCGAAATCCCCAGGTGACGCCGACGGCGAACATTCCTGCCGCCTGCGCGGTTTGCATATCGGTTCCCGTGTCGCCGAGGTAAAGTGTCTCAGACGGCTTCACGCCCATCGCCTCTGCTGCTTCTGAATGCACCGGCAGGGTCGGGCTTGCGCGGCACATTTTCGCGCTGGCCGAAGATGCAGTCGAAGTTCCAGTTGGAAAAATAGCCCTCAACGCACTGAACCGTCAGCGCGTGTGGCTTGTTGGAGAGGATGCCGAGTTTCAGGCCGCGCGCAACCAACGCATCGAGCATTTCGGCGATGCCGTCGTAGGGGCGCGAGTGAATATTCCAGTTGGCTGCGTAGTCCTTGCGATATTCTGCAAGCAGGTTTTCGACCTCATTTCCAGTGCGATGATTTTCGGGCAGAGCGCGGGTGGCCAATACCACAACGCCTTCCCCGACAAGATAGCGATAGCTTTCAATCGGGTGGGTCGGATGGCCGAATTGAGTCAGGACGCGATTCATCGAATCGGCCAGGTCGCGCAGCGAGTCGAGCAGAGTTCCATCGAGATCGAAAAGAGCCGCTTTGAAGTGATTGGTCATGGCCGCTCTATTACTACTCGCGCTGGTCCGATCCCACAATCCCAATTGCCGGAAAACGCCGCGCGGAGTAGCATTTGAGAAGTCTTGGAGTGAATCGAAAGAGGAGTGTTCGCTCCGGGTTAGGGGACTGCGTATGACGTTTATTTTGAAAAGCCGCCGAGTGGTCACGCCGTACGGTGTGCGCGCCGCCGTTGTGCGAGTGGAGGGCGAGCGCATCGCGGAGGTCCTGCCCTACGACGCAGCGCCTGCGGATGCAGCGGTGGACGATGTGGGCGATTTGGTCGTGATGCCGGGGCTGGTGGATACCCACGTCCACATCAACGAACCGGGACGCACGGAATGGGAGGGCTTTGAAACAGCGACACAGGCTGCGGCCGTCGGCGGGATCACCACGTTGGTGGATATGCCGCTGAACAGCTCGCCGGTAACCGTGACCGCATCCGCGTTGGAGCAAAAGGTGATGGCGTCGGAGGCCAAGCGCTGGGTGGATGTCGGCTTTCATGCGGGTGTGGTGCCGGGGCACACGAAAGATTTACCTGCACTAATTAAGGCCGGGGTGTTGGGCGCGAAGGCGTTTTTGGTTCACTCCGGCATTGATGATTTTCCCGCAGCTACGGAAGAGGTGTTGCGCGAGGCGATGCCGATTCTTGCGGAACACGGCGTTCCCCTGTTGGCGCACGCGGAATTGCAATCGGTGAAGCCGCCGCCACGCGGCGATGCGCGCAGCTATCACGCGTGGTTGGCCTCGCGCCCTCCCGCGTGGGAGATGGATGCGATTGAGCTGTTGATTCGACTCTGTCGCGAGTACGGCACACACGTACACATCGTCCATCTCTCCGCCGCTGGCGCAGTTCCGATGCTGATTCGCGCGAAGGTGGAGGGCTTGCCGATCACCGTGGAGACGTGTCCGCATTATTTATTTTTCAACGCAGAAGAAATCCCCGATGGCGCCACGCTGTTCAAGTGTGCGCCACCAATTCGCGAGAGATTGAACAACGAACAGTTATGGGGCGCATTGCTGGCGGGAACGATTGATTTTGTCGCGACGGATCACTCGCCTTGTCCTCCCGCGATGAAGCTGGCGGAGAGCGGTGACTTTTTCAACGCATGGGGCGGAATCTCCTCCCTGCAATGGAGTCTGCCGATTGTTTGGACTGCAGGTCGCGAGGTCGGGGTGACATTTGAGCGGTTGTCGCATTGGCTTAGCACGGCGCCCGCCGCGCTTGTGGGGCTTGCTGGGCGAAAAGGAAAAATCGCTGCGGGAGCCGACGCGGATCTTGTCGTTTGGGATCCTGATGCCCGTTTTACTGTCGAGCCATCCGCCACCCTTCATCGCCACAAGTTATCGCCTTACACAGGAAGAACACTTTACGGCGTCGTGAAAAAAACATATCTTCGTGGGCGGCTGGTGGGTGAAAATAACCATATCTGCGCGGAGGCCACCGCCGAACTCTGCGCGGGCGAGAAAGGTAACCTTGTCTTATGTCAACTCCTGTATCTACAGCCGCCGCATTTGCGGGACTGGTTGATCTGGCGGCCGAGCGATTTGGTGGCAAAGTCCTGTCGGTGACCGACGACTTTTTTGCGGAAGCGCAAAATATGTTGAAGCCCGGCCGTGGCCTCTTCATTGCGGACAAATTTACAGAACGCGGAAAATGGACCGATGGTTGGGAAAGTAGCCGCAAGCGTGTACCCGGACATGACTGGTGCGTGATTCAACTCGGCCTCCCCGGCACCATTCGCGGCGTTGACGCAGATACGAATCACTTCCTAGGCAACCATCCCCCGTACATCTCCATTGATGCGGCGGAATCTGCCGATGGGCCGTGGACGGAAATTCTTCCGCGTAGCCCGATGAACCCCGGTTCGCAAAATCTCTTTGGTATTGCAAGCGACAAGGTGTGGACCCCACGTCCGTTTGAATATGTATCCGGATGGAGGCATCGCGCGCTTCCGCGTGTATGGCGATCCGCTTCCGGCGAAATCGGAAGGCGGCGTGATGGACCTCGCGGCGCTGGGCAACGGCGGTCGCGCGGTTGCGTGCAGCGATATGTTTTTCAGTTCCATGACCAATCTTATCCTTCCGGGGCGCGGCATTAATATGGGCGACGGTTGGGAGACCAAGCGTCGCCGTGGACCGGGCTTCGACTGGGCGATCATTGCGCTCGGGCGCGAAGGTCGGATTCGCAAGCTGGAAATTGATACGGGCCATTTCTTCGGCAACTACCCCGATACCGCGTCCGTGGACGCATGTCACGCGGGCGGCAAGCCGGTGGACGGATTGACCTGGCCTCAATTCCAATGGAAGGAAATTTTGCCGCGTCAAAAAACAGAGGCGAGCAAGCAACATTTCTACGAAAAAGAGCTGGTGGATATCGGCCCCGTCACGCACGTTCGCTTGAACATTTACCCCGACGGCGGCGTGAGCCGTTTCCGGGTGTGGGGCGAATAAACAACCAATGAATAACGCTTCCGGGGTTGGAAACTTCCAACCCTTGGAAGTGTTTTTCAATTCGATTTCCAACCCTTGGAAGTTTTATGAAGTTAGAAGCATTCAACGCGCTGAGCACGGATGAGGCGGTGAAAGATTTGATGCGCTGCTGCGGCGCTCGCCGATGGGCCGCGCAGTTGGCGGCGCGTCGTCCCTATAACACCGTCGAATCGGTGATGAAGATGGCCGACGACCTGTGGGCGAAGATGGAGCGGGCCGACGTGATGGAAGCGTTCAGTCACCATCCGAAGATTGGCGACGTGGCCAGCCTGCGTACTCGCTTTGCATCCACCAGTCAGTGGGCGTCTGGTGAGCAATCGGGGGTGCAATCGGCGAATGAAGAAATTTTGCAGCGCCTGGCCGATGGGAATACCGCGTACGAGGAAAAATTCGGCTATATTTTCATCGTCTGCGCCACGGGCAAAACCGCGCCGGAGATGTTGGAGCTGTTGGAGGTGCGCCTGCAAAATCGTCCGAGAGAGGAATTGCAGATTGCGGCGGGCGAGCAGGCGAAGATTACGCGGATTCGGCTCGGAAAACTTTTTTCAGGAAGAAGTACTGGGAGATAAATAATGAAGATGACGCTTGGCTCTGATGTGTTGAAGCCCATTGATAAGGAGCTGACTGCGGCGCTCGGCCGGTTCAATAAACAGTTCCCCGGCGAATCGCCCGCGCGGCAGCCGATTCAGACGCTGTACGGCGGCGCCCAGATTTTCAAGGCGGACACGGCATCGAAGCTCGGCGTCGTTGCATTGCGCAGCTTGGAAGAGTACGCGCCCGACGCCGCGTCGTTTGCGCGCGCACTTGGCTGGAAAGGTTCCGCGAAGCTGAACAAACTTATTTATGATCGTGTGGTCGAGAAATTGAAACGCGAGCCGGTTGAGGACTTTCGTATTGATTTCGAGGACGGCTACGGCAATCGCCCCGATGCGGAAGAAGATCATCACGCCGCGTTCACCGCGCAGGAAACGGCGCGCGGGATGAAGGCGGGCACATTGCCCCCGTTTATCGGGATTCGCACAAAGCCGATGACACAGGAATTGAAAATGCGCGCAATTCGCACGCTCGATATTTTTATTACGACGCTGGTGAAGGAGACCGGGGGCCAGTTGCCGGAAAATTTTGTCGTCACTCTGCCGAAACCCGTGATGGCGGAGCAAGTGCGCGCGATGGCACGCTTGCTCTCGGCACTAGAGAAGCGTCTGAAACTGCCGAAGAACTCGCTGTTGATGGAACTGATGGTTGAAATGCCTCAATCCATCATCGGCCCGGACGGCGCATCGAATATGTCACACTTCGTCGAGGCCGCAGAAGGCCGTTGCCGTGGTGCGCACTTTGGTGTGTATGACTACACCGCATCCAACAATATTACTGCCGCCTATCAGGATATGAAACATCCAGTCTGCGATTTTGCGCGTGAGATGCAGCGCGTTTCACTGATGGGAACGGGCATTTGGATTTCTGATGGCGCGACGAATATTATGCCCGTGGGCCCGCACCGCGCAGCGCCGGGCAAGAAGTTAACGCCGATCCAGAAGAAGGAAAACCGCGAAGTGGTGCATCGCGCATGGCGGTTGATGCACGAGCACGTACAGCACTCGCTTTATACGGGCTACTATCAGGGTTGGGATTTGCACCCGGCGCAGTTTCCGATTCGCTATGCGACGGTGTATCGCTTCTTTCTCGAAGGATTGGAGGCGGCGTCGCTCCGTTTGAAGACCTTTGTGGAAAAGGCGGCGCAGGCGACTTTGATCGGTGACGTGTTTGACGACGCGGCGACGGGGCAAGGGTTGTTGAACTACTTCCTTCGTGGGATCAATTGCGGCGCGATCACGGAGAAGGAAGCGCAGGCGACGGGTCTGACGATTGAAGAGTTGCGCGGGCGCTCGTTTGTGAAAATTCTGGACGCGCGCAAGAAAAAAGTAAAAAGGAGGTCGCTATGAGAAGTCCAATCACGACGCATGTGTTGGATACCGCGCGCGGCAAACCTGCGGCGGGTGTGAATGTAGCGCTGGAGGCGAGGTCTGCGGGCGGTGAATGGACGAAACTTGCCGGGGGGCGTGACGAACGCGGATGGGCGGATTACGGATTGGATGCCGGGGGACGCAACCATCGCGCCAGGCATTTATCGTGCGACATTTGATACCGGGGCGTATTTTAAGCAGTTGAATGAAGCGACGTTTTTCCCCAGTGTCTCCATTGAGTTTGAGGTTCGGGATACGGGGCAGCACTACCACGTACCATTGTTGCTGTCACCGTATGGATACTCGACTTATCGAGGTAGTTAGTAAAACAAAGGAGAAGAAGTAAGTGAAAAAAATTGACATTGATCGCGGTGGCTTTGGTGTCCGGCGCGTTGGTAATGGCGGGTTGTGGTCAACAGGGTGGGCAGAAGTCCGCGCTGGAGCAGAGCGCGGAAAACGCGCTGCAGAAGACCAAGGAAGCTGCGGATGCGGCAGTTGATGCCACGAAGAAAGCGGCGGACGCCGTTGCCGAGGCGGCGAGCGATGCCGCAGCAGCGGTGAAAGACGCGACTTCCGATGGGCTGGAAAAGGCGAAAGACACCGTTGCAGAAGGTGTGGAAAAGGCAAAAGAAGCTGGCGCTGCCGTGTCGGATGCCGCGTCCGCCGGTGTAGAGAACGCGAAGGAGGCTGGCGCTGCTGCTACGGAAACCGTTTCCGGCGCACTGGAAAGCGCAAAGGGCGCTGTGCAGTCTGCAGTTGATTCCGTCAGCGGCTCCGCAGATTCTGCGGCCGATCAGGCCGCCGAGAGCGTGGAAGCAGCCGCTTCTGACGCAGCCGATCAGGCGTCGGATGTTGTCGAGAGCGCGTCCGAGCAATTGGACGATGCAGCAACACAAGCTGAGGATGCCGTATCGGATGCAGCCGCAGATGCGGAAGATGCTCACCCTGCGAACGAATAAAGTAGAGTCAAGTTCGTTGAAAACAGGCGCTCCCATTCGGGGCGCCTGTTTTTTTGGGGTGGTGTTGATCACTTCGTTCCGGGCGGAAAATTTGTCCACTTCGACACGCCCTTTCCCTTTGTTTTTTTCCGCGTGGGTAGGGCGGACCGGCTCCACGGCTTCAGGGTAATGGCGCCGGGTTGGCTACCAATGCGCGGGGGTTGTCGCGAGGAATGCTGCCCACGCGGTCTTTGCGCGGGCGAGGGCGTTGGCGCGGTGAGAGATTTTGTTTTTTTGCTCGGCGGACATTTCGGCGAAGGTTTGTGTGTAGCCGTCGGGTAGAAATAACGGGTCGTAGCCGAAGCCTTCGCGTCCGCGCAGTTGTTCGATAATTACACCGTCGCAGCGGCCTTCGACTGTGTGCGCCTCTCCGTCTGGAGCGGACAGGGCGATGACGGTGCGGAAATTGGCGCGGCGATTTGTTTGTCCGTTTAGCGCGGCGAGTAGTTTTTGATTGTTCGCGCGGTAGTCCGTCGGCTCACCCGCATAGCGCGCGGAGTGGACGCCGGGGATTCCGCCGAGCGCGTTCACTTCCAGTCCGGAGTCGTCGGCGAGCGACCAGAGTCCGGAGAATGTTGCGAGTGTGACCGCTTTTTTTTATCGCATTGGCCTCGAACGTGTCGCCGTCTTCCTCGACCTCCGGCGCGTTTGGAATGTCGTCGGCGGAGATCAGTTGGATGCCGGGTAAATCAAGAATCGCGCGCAGCTCTTCCAGCTTGTGCGCATTCCGGGTGGCGATGAGGAGCTTCATTCCGCGCGATGCGATTTACACCATGCCGATGGCGAACATGCTGTCGAGGTCGTGTTTGGAATAGGAACGAAACGCGAGCATGGTTTCGCTGTGTTTGATGCCCTCCATTTTCAGGAGCGCGTTGGTCACGATTTCCGCGAGTGAATCGTTGTCGCGTGTGCGAACCATGGCAATGAGGTCGTAACGGCCGCTCACGGAATACACTTCGGTGATGCCTTTCATATCCGAGAGCTTCGACGCGACTTCGTTGATTTTATCGCGTTCGATTTGCAGGGCGACGATTGCTGTGACCATGATTTACCTCGCAGGCCGGGTCTTCGGCCCGGAATCAAAATGGTGCTCGGGGGGACTTGAACCCCCACGCCTTGCGGCACATGCACCTCAAGCATGCGTGTATGCCATTCCACCACCCGAGCAGGGCGAACAAAAATGTGCTCAGAACCTAACAGGCTCGGGGGATAAAAGGCAAGACGCGAGTGCGCCGCTTTTTCTGCGCCCTGCACGGAGAATTTAATGCGTCATGGTGAGAATCGCGGAGGCGGTGCCGAAATAAATCAGCACACCGAGGATATCCACAAGCGAGGTCACAAGCGGGCCGCTGGCAACGGCCGGGTCCATCCGCAACTTTCTGAAGATGAACGGCAGGAGCATTCCGATCAGGTTGCCCGTTATAACAATGGCGGTCATTGCGATTGAAACGACCAAGCCCATCCTTGCACCCCCACGCCACCAGGCCAGGAAGAATACAGCCACCGCCATTGAGAGTCCGAGGCCGACGGAAACGAGGATTTCTCGACCGAAGGTCTGGAAGAAATCGTGCAGACTGAGTTCGCCCAACGCCATGCTGCGGATGATGAGCGTGGCGGATTGGGAGCCCGCGTTGCCGCCGCTATCAATCAATAGCGGCAGGAAAAAAACCAAAGCGACGTAGGCGCCGATCAGGGCTTCAAAATAAGCAATCCCAGCGCCGGAAAAGACATTGATAAAGACGAGGACGAGCAGCCAAGGGATTCGGCTCCGATACATTGTGAGGAGGGGGGTCTTCAGATAACCCGTCTCCATCGGGCGCACGGCGACGCCTTTGTGAAAGTCTTCCGTCGCCTCTTCTTCTGAAACGTCGAGCATATCGTCACTGGTAACAATTCCGAGCAATACGCCGTCTTCATCTACGACAGGTAGGGCATAAAGATCGTACTTTTTGAAAATCGTCACCGCCTCTTCGCGATCCATCACGGAGGTCAGTACAGCGAATTGTCCATCTTGCAGATTTGAAATCGGTATGCTCGGCTCTGCCAGAATCAAGTTGTGCAGGCGGACGTCATCGAGCAGCACGCCTTCTTCGTCCGTAATGTAAATGACCGCCATTGTTTCAGAATCACTGCCCGTGGCGCGGATATGGGCCATCGCTTGCTCAACCGTCCATTCGGAGCGAATGGCGATGTAGCGGTTTGTCATCAAGCGCCCGACGCTGTCGCGCGGGTAGCTGAGAAGGGCGAGGGACTGTTTGCGATCCTGCTCGCTCAACAACGAGAGCAGGCGTTGTGTGACGTTTGCGGGGAGTTCTTCAAAGAGTGCGGTGCGGTCGTCGGGCGAAAGCGTTGAGATGACCTGGCGCGCTTCCTCCTGCGCCATGCTGTTGACGAGGAGGTCTTGCGATGCGTAGTCGAGCAGTGAAAAAACTTCGCTTGCGAGGCGGCGGGGGATTAGCCGGAAGAGCAATAGACGATATTGATCCTCCACATCGGAAATCATTTCGGCCACATCGGGCGCCGGTTGCGATGAAAGGAAGATGCGGGTGTCGTTCAAGCGTCCTGCTTCGATCATTTCCGTAATATCGGGGAGCAGGAAGCGGCTGACAGAGGTTGTGCCAGAGCCTTTGCGCACCGGGTCGTGCTTGTCGGTGGATATCTCCAGCCATTTGCGCAGCCGCGCGATTGCGGTGTCGAAATCGGATAAGACGGCGATCTCGTAATTTGTTTTGTCTGCACGAATCGCCTTGGCCAACGCCGCTATTTCAGCGAGGTAGGCCCCGCTTGCGGAAGCTGGCACGCAATACATCAGAATAAGGTGGACCGACCATTCGTCTGTGGTGTCGTACTGAATTCCATTCGGACTCCAACCGATTGCACAGTAAGCCTCTCCTTCTTCGCCCGCCCGTGCGTGAGGGATCGCAACCCCGTGGCCGAGATAAGCGGAGGACTGAATCTCGCGACGGAAAACCGCGTCGAGAAGCTGCGTTGGCGTGACTCCGAGGTTTTCTGTATGCATCGCCGCCGCCAGCTCGCGCAATGCTGCATCTTTCGTTGTCGAGGCGAGCTGAATGACGCGACCTTCGTCAACCGCCTTCAAAAGCGCCGGCATCGTATTCATTTGTCGTTTCCTCCTCCTGCTGTCGTGACAAGCGCACAGCATTTTGTGCTGTCCTGCCTGTTTGAGTCTATGCCGGTTTGTGCAATGCGGGCCGAGCACATCGCGCGATGGCTACGAAGTGGCGATCATACCTTAAACAATCCACAATGGAAATTTTGAATGGTCCAATTTTGCGCCGCGCGATGCGGAGTTAGTCCGAGGCAATGGGCGCGAATAAATCCGCGCCGATGGCGCCGCGGAGCGACTCAATGCTTTCGGGTGTGTCGAGGTCTTTGAGGCTCTTGCGCACTTCGGAGAGCCGGTGCGCGATGTCGAGTCGCGCGGCTTCGTCGCGGTATTCCGGGCGCGCGAGGAAGCGCTCGATGCGCGCGGCGGTTTTCTGGAGAAAGTCGCGATTGCGCGTGCGCCGTTTTTCAAGACGCTTTGCGTACCAGTCGCTAGCCAGCACGGCTTCGCGGGTAAATTGTGCGCGCAATGTTTCGTCCTGAAGCGTCATCCCCTTGTAGTCGCCGTACGCCATAATGTGGAGGAGGGCGCGCAGGGGCGGGACGGCCATTTCAATCGAGCCATCGCGAAAATATTGCTCGGAAACCCAGCGATGCGCGGAGACGATGTTGTCCATCGCATCGGCGAAGATTGCGCGATCCTGTAATTCCGGGCGGAGCATTTCCGGCGTGAAGACCATGTCGGGTGTAGTGAAAACGCGACCGCCATAAATCTGCATGAAGCGGGCGGTGATTCGATAGCCGAGTCGGCCCGCGAGCACGGGTTTTCCTTCGTGCTCAAAATCTTTGCAGCGTTCCAGGCAGCCTTTCGCAAGCAGGTCGGTGGCGATGCGCTCGGTCCGTTGCATCCGGCTCCAGATTTCGGGGACAATCAGACTGATGTCATGGTCCACGCGATAGTTCGGTCCGACGCAGCCCGCCGCAGTGATGTACACATCCTGCGAGCAGAGGGCGAGGGAGACGAATGCGTTGTTCAAATCGTGGATCGGCAACAGCGCGTTGAACGGGCCTTTTGTCAGTGCGCCTTCCGATCCCGCGCCGGTTGTCGAGGGCGACTTGCCGGTGATGCTCGCGATGAACTCCATAAAGAGTTCGGGCAACTCCATGTGGTGGATTGGATTGAAAACGCTTAGCGGGCGAACGCCCTGCTCCGGCGGGTTGTTCCGGCGTCCGGGCAGTACGGCGTGAACCGGGGTGGCCAGAGCCTTGTCGGTTGTCAGTCTGCGCGAGAAACGCACGCCGACTTCGGCGAGATAACGCTGGCGCGGGTCTTCAAGGTCCGGGCGATTTTGTAAATAACGTGGGTTCTTGGAGGGCTTGCCGTCCACCATGCGTGGACGCGCAGAGGAGACGATATAATCCGGGCGCTCCTGCTCCATGTGCTCGCGGAAGAGGCGCTGCATCGGCTCGGTGTATTGGCCGAACCAGATGGTGTTCTCCACTTCCTCCCGCGCCTGCCGGCGATCCAGCGGTTCGTAGTTGCAGAAGAAATTATCGAGACGCGCGATGTCCGCCTCCGCTTTGCGGTCATAGCCGTGGTGAATCGCGTCGTCGGGGCGCTGAAAAAATTTATTTTCGCAGTTGATGACGAATTTTGCAGAGGGGTAGAGAAATTCCGGATCAATTCCGGCCAACACCCGCCCCGGCGCGGTGACGGAAGCAGTGATGTCGTCTTCAAACGAGATTTTTTGCGCGGGGATAAAGTCCTTGCGAACGCCGAAGATGCGCCACGACCCGTCGCTGCGATAGCCCACGCGGACGTAGCGCGTGTTGATCTTTGTTTTGCGGTAGCGCAGCTCGTTGCCCGGCCGTCCGTTGATCGTATCCACGCTGAACCGGCTGCGCCATTCGTCGCCCCAGTCCTGTTTGTAATAGCGCTTGATAAGGAAGACGAGGTCCTTGATGTAGGTCGGGATGCTGTTGAGCCATGCGTTGTAGCTGTCGGTGTAAAGCTCGGACGGCGTCAGCAGTTTAATGACCGAACCCAGCGTTCGTTCGGAGCTGAAAATTTTCCGCTCTTTGACCTCGGCCGGCGGGCTTTTGAAAATATCGGCGTATTCGCGATTGACGATTTCTTCGACGAGGTCGAAATCTTTTTCATGTCCGCAACGAAGATGGAGCCATCAATCATCGCATCCGAAATCGGCTTTGAGATTTCGGACTTTCCGCCACCGGAGACGGTGCAGGGCTTGTGACAGAGCGTGCCTTCCGCCGCCTCGCCGCATAAGCGCCAGCGGCTGCCCTGCGCGGGTTTCAGCATGCTGATTTTGTAGCCGGAGGGCAGGATGTAGAACGTGTCGGGCAGCAGTTTCAATGTCTGTGTCTGCCGATTTTTCTCCCACGTGATGGTCTGGCCGTGCAGTTCAATTGCCACGTTTTCCGGGAGATACACGATAGAGGAAAAGCGGCGGTCCACGCCGTAGCCTCCCGCGCGAAGATCCATCAGGTCGGAAAACAGGCGGCTATTTTCGGCGAAGGTCTGGCCCTTGTCCGCGATCTGGCTGCTCATCACAAAGGATTCACCGAGGTCATAGCGCGGGAAGACATACGCGCCGCCCGCGTGTTCCTCTTCAGCAAGGCCCATCAGGTTTGCCGCGTAGCTGATCTGTGTTTTGATTTCCTTTTTGCAGTAGCCGAAATAGTTGTCGGCAATGACCGTGACGATCACGCCGCGTTCGTCGCGCGCGGTGATCTTAAACGCGCCCCCGTCGTTGTAGCGCTCGTCCGGATTTACCCAGCACATCCCGTCGCGTTTTTGTCGCTCCGTGGCGCGCGAAGCGTGAGGCAGACCCAGCTCCATTTTTGTCAACTGCGTCAGGTGAGGCGCGAGGATGACGAAGCCCGTGTGGCCGCTCCACGAGAGCGCGTCCAGCCCGGCGTCATTTTCCGGTAGATACGGATCGCCTGCGTTGCCGAAAATACTCTCCACGAAATCGAGGTTGGCCACCATGCTGCCGGGGACGAAAAACCGTATCTCCATTCGTTTTTCCGCAGTGAAGTTGGGCACACCGGGGCAAACAATTGGGCGCATCAGCAGCGAGACCATCGTCTCCGCCCTCGCCTCCTGATTTTCGGTGAAGGGGAGGCGGTTCAGACTGGATGGCGGCTGAAATGCGCGTTGCAGCAGTCGCGCAAAAATGACCTTCGGCGCGATCTTTTTGTCGTCCGCAACCGGAAGACCCTCGTCGGCGACGTGGAAGACGCCCTTTGTTGTGCGGCGGTCATTTTTGGGATTGTGCAGGATGCCGTTTGCGGCGCGATAGCTGCGGATGATGTCCGATTCATAAAAATCGGCATCCAGCGGAAGCGACAACATGCGCGCGAAGCCCGGGGCGGTCCCAAGACAAACGTGCGAGTCGGTAGTTTCACCACCGCGTCGGCCGGCACATCCGAAAGATAGCTGTCCAAAAATTCCTGTATCCGCTGGTCGGCCGGGCAAAGGTGCTCGGAGAGCAGGCGCGAAAACTCCTGATAGTTTGCCAGCAACGAGCGGCTCAACGCAATAAACGGAAATTTCGCCGGGTCTCCGCAAATGGGCAGACCCTTTGCCGCGAGTTTCAGATTGATATATTCGAGAAGAATCCGATCTTCGCTTGAATAATGGACAGTGTTTTCGCTCATAAAAGTTCCCGCTAAATTCACTCGAACGTGACAAATCGCGTCCGTTCGTGCAACCCTGGATGGAATATATTACTCCGACAGGGTGCAGGACATTTTCTTTGAGCCGGCAGGGATCGGCCCCATCTCCGACCTTCTCAATAACCTCGGCCCGCCCGGCTTGTCCGCCGGAGGAGGAGGGACCTACCTGAAGAGACAAACGAGATACATACGACGCGGTTGATGAGTTGATGGGTTGATGGGGAAAGGTTCTCCCAAATTTCTGTTCGCTTTCCGATTGCATCTTAACTGGTAGGGCGCGACTGCCAGGCGCACCGCAGGGGTTGTGAAGATCGCAACCGAAGGGGAATGATAAACCAATTTGGAACGTCGCGATTAATCGTGAACGTTTAGGCCCGCCCAGCTTGTCCGCCGGAGCGTCTTCGCGAAGGAGGACGGCCGGGACCTACCTTTGGAACTCAGGTTTTTAAAAAATTCGTGTCCATTCGCGTTCATTCGCGGTTCCCCTTCCGTTCTCCCGCCCCGAACAACGCCCTCGCGGGCGCTCGCTTGAAATTCGATCTCCTAAAAAATTCTGTCCTACACCCACTCCGACACGACAAAGCGGCGGGCCGGGATTGCGAGCGAAATTTGTTCCGGTTGTGCGGCGGGTTTTAGGGTTGATGTTCGGGGTGTAATCAGCCAGACTTATTAAATGGTGATCGCGGGGCATGCGTGGAGATGGATGCTTGCGTGTTTGGCCGTGCCACTGGCCGTGTGCGCGCAGGGCCCGCTGTCGCCCGATGACGTCGGCGGGCGCCAGGGCGAGTATGTCAGTGTCGAGGGGGTGGTGAGTCAGGCCACGCTCCGTCAGAACGGGACGCTTTATCTGAACTTCGGCGGCGCGTATCCGAATCACGTTTTCACGATCAAGGTGCTGCGCGGCGACTCGCTTCCTGATTTGCGGGGACGGCGGGTGCGGGCCAGCGGCAGGGTCGAACTGGCTGGAAATAAACCGCAAATATTTCTTGGTTCGCCTGATCGCCTAGAAATTCTCGATTCCTCCGACGCGGGCGATGAGACGCAAACCGCCCCACGTTCGTCCGTTGCTGCTGCGACTCGCGACCCGCCTCCGGCTCAACCGCGCACACCTGCGGCGACGCCGAAGTCCGGGCCGCTCGCGGATTTGAAGCCCGGCAAGATGTTTACGTTTGAGGCGCCGCTTGATGAGGAGGAAATCAAGGCGTCAAAGAATAATGCCAGAGTGGCAACGGTCGGCGTGATCGTCCCTGAAAACTTTGATCCGCGCAAGACGTGGCCCTTTTTCGTCGTCTTTGCCAGCAACGACGGCAAGGGACTGAACGTGCAGCGGCTGCCGATGTATGCCGATCTCATCGTGAAAAACGGTTATGTGGGCATTGCCGCAGACGGGCCGCTCAAGCCCGACGGCTTCGGAATTGAATACGAGTGGGCGGTGTTGAATGCGGGAATGCGCGTGTTGGAGTCCGAGTGGCCCGGCAGCAGTTCCTGGCCGATGGCGATGGGCGGCAATTCCGGTGGCGCAAAGAAGGCGAGCATCTCGGCGGCGATTTGGACCAAGAAGGGCCGGAACGTCAGCGGACTGTTTCTGGGGGGATGTAACCAGCAGTATTTATCCGGCGTTGCCGAGCAGATAAAGGCGCCGCCGGCGGTCCGTAAAATTCCAGTGTATATATCGAACGGAAGATCGGACACCGTAGCGACCCCGCGGATGGTGGACACTGTCGAGCGAGGTTTGAAGGCGGCGGGATTCAAGCATGTGCGCCGAGAGACCTATGATGGCGGGCATGGCCTGAATAAGGACGAGTTCGAAAAGGCGCTTCGCTGGTTTGGCGAAAAACAGACCGCTCGGTAATTTTTCGGGCGGATCAGCTAATCCTGCTTTGCCAGCGGCGGCGATGAGCTGATGGATTTTAGCGGTGTGCCCGGATATTTCGCTTCAGTGAAGTGGATAATCCAATAGTCGGCCTGATTGCGATCCCCGTTTTCGTTGAAAGAGATGGGGCCGGTGACGCCGTCAATTTTTGTCGCGCGAATTGCTTCGGAAACCTGTTTGCGAGTCGGCTTTTTCCCGCCATTTCCCGCAATCGCCGCCTCAATTCCGGTTAGCGCCACAGCGCGCGGCGTCGTAGGAATACAGCGAGTATGCCTCCGGCGTCCGCCCGAATCGCGCGGTGAAGCGTTCGATGAAAGACTTGGCCTCGGGATATTTGTCCGCTGGCCCTGCAACGGTCGTGTAGTACACGCCCTTTGCCGCGTTTTGAGCAATCTTCACAAACCCTGCGGAGTCCAGACCATCGGGGCCGAGAAAGTCCGCTGTCACACCGCGTTCACGCATTTGTTTTACGAGTACGCCTGCTTGATCGTACATCCCTCCAAAATAAACGAGATCCGGTTTTATCACGCCCATCTGGAGGATCAGTGGTTTAAAGTTAATTTTTTCTTCTGTCCCGCTCAGACGATCGACCTTCGCACCCAACTCTTTCGCCCTGTCACGAAAATCCTCTGCGATCCCTTGCCCGTACGCGGACTTATCGTGCACGACGAGGATGTGCTTGGCCTTGAGATCTTTGACCGCGAACTCTGCGCCGACTGGGCCTTGCACGTCATCGCGCCCGCAGACGCGATTGACATTATTCAATCCACGCTCTGTCACGCGAGGATTTGTGCTGCTCGAAGAAACCATCGCCAAGTCCGCATCCTTATAGATTTCGGATGTTGGAATTGTGACGCCCGACGCCGCGTGGCCGACGATAGCGAGAACGTCCGAGTCATTGACCACGCGCCGTGCGACTGCGACGCCGATATCCGGCTGGCCTTGATCGTCCTGCGGCGAAAACCGCAGATCGAAGCCCATCTCTTTGAACCTTGACGCCGCCTCCTCAATCGCGAGCTGCGCCCCGAGCTTTACCGTCTCCCCAAACTCGACTGTGGCCCCGACAACATACTCGCCACGACTACCTTGATCACTTCCGCCTCGGCGCTCGAAACAGACAGAGCCGCGCCGAGAATAACTACCGCTATCTTCTTCATTCCTTATTTATCGCCATCCGCGCCATACGTGTCAACTGGGCTGGGGAGGAAGGGTTGACGAGCCCCTTCCGGCTACAATAAGAAACATCCTGTTTCTAACCTTTGCAGGCGTTAATATGCAGATTAACGAAGTCTCAATGATTCGTTCAATTTCAGCGAGTCACGGGCACTGCGTCATTTCGCGGCGGAAAACAAGCCAACCACAGGTCATCCGCAGAAATACTCGAACGCGCTCCCGGAGGGTATTGTAAGAAAGCTCTGCGTTGCAGTTAACCGGCAGGGCATCTCCCAAACCGCAGAGTAACCACAGCTACAATCAGGGCATCTTGGGCGAACTCGCCGACGACACAGGCGACGCAGATTATCTTGGACGAGTTGGCGAGGTGTTGGAGTTTGATTTTGATTGCGGCTGCGGCCAGTCGTATCCGGACGACCCGATGATTAAGGTCTTATTCGGGGATGGTATTGAGGAATTTTGGCGTGAGGAAATCAGGCGCGTCGAAATTGAGGGGCCATTTTGCGATTGACGACCTTCGCTTAATCAAGATAGCTTTAGCTTAAATGGAGGTGCCGATGAAATCAGCTATGCTGTTTTTGCTCGCTTTTTTGCTAGGTGTGGTCAGCCTGCCCGGCACGTGCGTTGCCGTGTTGACTTTTGAAGTCAGCGGAACATACGACACGTCCGAACAGACGATTTTTGGGGAGAGTGGGAGCGCCATTCCGTATCTTTACCGGTTTACCGCCGACGCGAACGTGATGACGCTCCTGCATCACATCCCGGCAGCGACCGACGTGGATGGACGTCTGACGACTGAGGATTGGTATGGGTATGACGGTGCAGGGATCACGTTGTTGCAGGCCACGTTCGGGACGGTGGATTGGACGGCTGGCGGCACGATCGTGGATTCGTCTCCGGGGCCGGGATACACCGCGAAGTTGTGGATGGATGCCCCGGTGAGCACCACCAACCAGACTTGCGTCTGGATGCAGCTCCATCGGTCGGATGTGGAAGCAACCTTGGAAATTGGACGACAGGGAGTTTCCGATTTCTACACGTTCCTTCTAAATGATTCGTCGATCACCGATTCGAATTACCGTGAAGCCCGCTCCATTGATATGACGGTGGCGGTCGTCCCCGAGCCGGGCACCACCGGCCTGCTCTTCCTCGGCTCCATCGGCCTTGCCCTCTTTGCCACGCGCCGCCGGAGCAGCGACAACCCCCTAAAATCTCCCTCCCGACAGTCATCAAAACCAAAAAGGACAAAAAGCACACTCCTCGCTTCCGTCCTCATTCTGGGCAGTGCTACGATATGTCTGGCAGATCTGATCCTTGTAGTTGACGTCTACGATCCCGCACGTGTCGTTTTCTATGCGACCGAAGGGAAATCGAGCATTGATAGCTCCGGGACGAGATCTTTTTACGGAGTTACCCTCATTGATTTCCTGACGGGGAATGACCGTCGAGGGATAACGGGAGGGAGTGGGGATCTTGCCTCAACGGCGATCCGTGGTGGGACCGGTCCCATGACGCTTCCCTACAATGCAGTATGGACGGCAGACTACGAGTCGGGCCAGTATGGCGCCGGGAATGATCTGAATATTATGGTCGATCCATGGCCTTCACAATTTGCGCAGATTTTTAATGCAGGCGTTCAAGCGTTTTCCGGAACGATGACGATTGACCTCTCCGGCATTGCCAACCTTCTTCCCACAGAAGGAGCCACGGGTAACATACGAAGTGGTAACGGAGCTGATGCCTCGAGTGCCGCTTTCGGCACTTATGTCGTTATCCCCGAGCCCTCGACGGCTGTCATGCTCATGGTGGGAATCCTTGGCGTGGGTGGCTATGTGACGCGCCGCCGCCGATAACCAGATTCGTGGAGGGACGCGCAGTCGCTTCATTGCCACAGATGCATAGAGCGGTGGCCCCGGGAACGGAGCCGACAGGACCGCGCCGAGAATACCTACCGCTATTTTCTTCATTCCTTATTTATCGCCATCCGCGTCATACGTGTCAACTGGGCTGGTGGGAGGAAGGTTTGACGGACCCCTTCCGGCCACAAAAATAACGCGGTTAGGACTTCGATCTTTCAAAATTGCGAAGCGCTGCCTATGCTCGCAGCTTGACTTTTGAACCGTGAGCTTACTAACGCGACGAGAGGGAATAGCGCGAGGTTGATATGGCGAAAAAGACACAAAAGGAGGGCGGGCGTCCCGCCCGCCAAAGTCGCGGGCAGGATGCCCGCGCTCCCGAAACCGTTGAATACCGGCACAATGGCGTCACCCGCCTGAACATCCCGCCCGCCGGTCTCGCGGCGCGCGGCAACATCGCCAAAGAACCGAAACTCAAATGGGCCTACAATCCGCACCTGTCACCCGCGTTGCGTTTCGATGGAACCGGCGGCGCGGACAAAATCGAAAAGCTGATCGCGGAGTCCGGGAAACGGAAACTGACGCCGGAAGAAATGGCCGTCCTGGAAGAAGCCTTCCGCAATCATGAACCGTGGCTCGAATGGGCGGGCAAGCGGGAACAGCAGTGGTGCGTGGCCGATCCGGTCGCGCTGAACATCCACGAGCGCATTTCCACCCAGGCGGTGCTGAAAGTCGCGAAGCGGCTGGACGTTCAGCGCGATCTGTTCGCCGACCCGGAGCACGAGTACCGCGAGGCGGTTCAGTTCTACAAACATTCGATGGACTGGACGAATCGCATGATCCTGGGCGACTCGCTCGCCGTTATGGCGTCGCTCGCCCGGCGCGAGGCGATGGCGGGCAAGGTGCAGATGATCTACATGGACCCGCCCTACGGCATCAAATACGCCAGCAACTTCCAACCCGAAGTCGGCCGCCGCGACGTGAAGGACAAAGACGAAGACCTCACCCGCGAGCCGGAAATGGTCAAAGCCTACCGCGACACCTGGACCCTCGGCGTCCACACCTACTTGAGCTACCTCCGCGACCGGCTCCTGCTCTGCAAGGAACTGCTGGCGGATTCCGGAAGCGTGTTTGTGCAGATTTCGGATGAGAACCTGCACCGCGTGCGTGCGGTGATGGATGAGGTGTTTGGATGTGCCAATTTCTGTGGGATCGTAGGCTTTCAGAAGACGGGAAGTATGGCCGCGAACCTTCTTCCATCAACAGTCGATTACATTCTCTGGTACGCGAAGGAGAGAGAGCGCGTTCGGTATAGACAACTTTTCGACGAGAGAAGAAGAGGTCATACCAGCTTGGATCGCTACGACTTGTCGCGGCTTGAATCCGGTGCCACCACTCGTGCAAACTCCAACGATTCCGAAAATGTTGATTCTCGGTTTCAACTGACAAGCCTTTTCTCTGACGGCGCAGCGTCCGAGCCACAGTCGTTTGCTTTCAGAGGGGTGACCTACCAGCCAAAGGGGAATTCCCATTGGAAGACTACGATTGAAGGACTGGAAAGACTCTCTAGGGCTGAACGAATTGAGCGGCAAGGAGACCGGCTTCGTTATTTCAGGTTTGCCGGTGACTTCAACTACATTCCGATTTCAGATAGATGGGAAAGCGTCCAGATTGGAAAAGAAGCGCAGTATGTTGTTCAGACAGCATCCCAGGTCATCGAGCGTTGCCTCCTGATGACCACCGACCCCGGCGATTTGGTCCTCGATCCGACGTGCGGCTCGGGCACGACGGCGTATGTGGCGGAGAACTGGGGGCGGCGTTGGATTACGCTGGATGTGAGCCGGGTGGCGTTGGCGATTGCGCGGCAGCGGTTGCTGACGGCGAAGTTCGAGTTTTACAAACTGCGCCCGACGAGCGCGGAGGATGTGGCGCGCAACCCGGACGGGCCGTGGTTGACGCATCCGGACAGGAGCGCGGGCGTCCCGCCCGCGAATGACGGTTTTCTCGCGAATGGCGGGCGGGACGCCCGCCCTCCCCGTGAAGTACACGTTCGACTGCAAGACGGTCCCGCACGTCACGCTGAAGAGCATCGCACAGAATCAGGCGCTTGATCCGATCTTCGACAAGTGGGAGCCGATTCTTGCCGAGAAACTTGCCGCGTTGAACAAGGCGCTCGGTTCCGTCTCCGACGAGCTTCGCAACAGACTCAAACTCAAGCTCGCCGCCAAGGAGAAGGCCGACGGCAAGAAATCCATCACCGATGCCGACCGGCGGCGCTGGATTCTCCCCCAACGGAGCGCGGGCGTCTCGCCCGTGATTCCTGGCGGGCGGGACGCCCGCCCTCCCGTGGGCTGGCAGCACTGGGAGGTTCCTTTCGATACCGATCCCGACTGGCCGAAGGCGTTACAGGATGCGTTGACGGAATACCGCAAGGCCTGGCGCGGGAAGATGGACGAGGTGAACGCCTGTATCGCCGCGCGGGCGGACCAGGAGGAGCTGGTGGACCAGCCGTTCGTCGAAAAGGGCAAGGTCCGCGTGAGCGGTCCGTTCACGATGGAGGGCGTGATCCCGGCGGAAGAGTCCATTGATGACGAAGAATCGCCGATCATCGGCGCGCCGGAAGAGCTTCCAACATGGGAGGGCGGGCGTCCCGCCCGCCATGAGAACGACGCGGGCGAGACGCCCGCGCCCCCATTCCTGAATCCCTTCGACGAGATCGAGATGAAAGAGCACCGCCTTCCCCACTGGCAACAAGGCGAGTGCTATGTGTTTGTCACGTGGCGGCTGGCGGATTCGCTGCCCAAAGAGAAGCTCGACGCATGGCGCGAGCGCAAGGCCGCCTTCATGAAGGCTTGTCCGCCGCCGTGGGATGAAAAAGACGGCGAAGGCGTATCACCGACAATTCAGCGATCAGATGGACGAATGGCTCGATGCCGGGGAAGGCTCTTGCCTGCTGCGGGACCCGGTGAACGCAAAGATCGTCGCCGACGCTCTTCGATATTTTGAAGGAGAACGGTACGACTTGGACGCCTTCGTGGTGATGCCGAACCATATTCATGTCTTGTTTCGTCCGAAATCGGGCCATGCCTTGTCGGACATTGTTCACTCGTGGAAGAGTTTCACGGCAAAGGAGTTATTGAAACATGGCGGGCGGGACGCCCGCCCTCCCGTGGATCGCGTGTGGCAGGAAGATTATTGGGATCGCCTGATTCGCAACGAGCGGCATTTGAACGCTTGCCGCCGCTATATCGTGGAGAACCCGACCCGGGCCCATTTGGAGGACGGCTCGTTTGTCCTACACGGGAGCGCGGGCGTCTCGCCCGTGATTCCTGGCGGGCAGAATGCCCGCGCCGATGATCCTGGCGGGCAGGATGCCCGCCCTCCCATGCGTTTCGACCCGCAGAATGCCGAGGCGTATCTGGACAAGATGATCCGGCTGTTGCGCGAGGACGGGGTGCGGTTCCCGGACAACAAGGCGATGAAGTTCTCGGCGCTGGAGATCGAAACCGGCGGTTCGGCCATTCACGCCCGCGGGACGTGGGTCAATGGCGACAAGAAGGAGCGGCAGGTCGCGGTGATTGTCGGGCCGCAGTACGGCGCGTTGAATGCGCTGATTGTGGAGGAAGGCATCGGGCGGGCGCGGCGGGGCGGATTTGACGATCTCGTGTTCGCGGCGTTCAGCTTCGACGGCGCGGCGCAGGCGCTGATCCAGGAAGATCCGGGCCCGAAACTGCGCATTCACATGGCGCAGATTCGCCCGGACGTGAACATGGGCGACCTGCTCAAGACGACCGTTTCCAGCCAGCTTTTCACCGTCTCCGGTTCGCCGCGGACGACGGTGGAGAACATGGAGGGCGGGCGTCTCGCCCGCCAAGATCGCGGGCAGGATGCCCGCGATCCCGTGTACGTCGTCCACATGGAAGGCGTGGACCTTTACGACCCGGTGACCAATTCCGTCCGCTCGACCGGCGCGGAGAAGGTCGCGGCGTGGTTTCTCGACAGCGACTACGACGGGCGTTGTTTCTGCGTTTGTCAGGCCTTCTTCCCCGACAAGAGCGCGTGGGCGAAATTGGGCAAGGCGCTGGGCGGGGCGCTCGACGAAGACGCCTTCGCCCGACTGTCGGGCACGGTCTCGCTGCCGTTCCCGGAGGGCGAGCACAAGCGCATCGCGGTCAAGGTGATTGATCCGCGCGGGAACGAGGTGTTGCGGGTGCATCGGTTGGATGGGAAGTATGGCGACTAGAGCGAATAGGAAGCCGATCTGTTATGTCATTGCCGGCCCGAACGGGGCCGGGAAGACGACGTACGCCCTGAACTATCTGCCCAAGGTGGCGAAGTGCATGGAGTTCGTGAATGCAGACCTTATTGCGCAAGGATTGTCGCCTTTAAGGATGGAGCGGGCTCTGATCGAAGCCGGGCGGATTCTGGTAGTGCGATTGCGAGAACTAGCGGGGAAACGGGTTGACTTTGCTTTCGAGACCACGTTGTCGGGACGTTCGCATGCTGCGTTCCTCCGGCAACTGAAACGCACAGGATACCAAATCAAGTTGTACTACCTGTGGATTCCCTCCGCTGAGTTTTCCGCTCGGCGGGTGGCGATGAGAGTGAAGCGCGGCGGCCACGATGTTCCCTTGCCGATGATACGGCGGCGGTTCGGTAAGAGCTTGAGGAATCTGGTTACAACCTATCTGCCGCTTGCCGATTACATCAGTGTGATGGATAACTCAAAACTGAATCCTGAACTGATCGCAGAGTACACCGGCGGGCGGAAAATCATTTTCCAGCCAGAACGGTGGGCAGAAATAATGGCGAGGCGTTATGAAAAAGACACCTGAAATGTCCGCACAGGGCAAGAAAGCGTTGGAAACTCTGCGTGAGGCCGTCCGCGAGGCGGTGGCCGAGCATCGCCGAGCCGGAGTTCCGATCGTGGTCCGCACGGAAAAGCCGTCGGGTCGGCAACGATCCGCTTTGATTCGCGAAGATACGGAGCGCTACATGACAAAGACACGCCGGAAGGTGGACCAATAAGTGGACTCATAGTGGACTGAAGCGACTTTCAACCCGCGCTGTTTTGCGATAGACGATTATCGCAAAACATGGTTTGCTATATCGGCGAACGCGACATAAGGGCATGAAACGAGAAAAAACAGGCGAATATGTGGTTACATCCACAGTTGGCGAGAAGGTGCAGGTCTTTGTCCCGTCGCCATTACCGCCTGTTCCGCCGCTTGAAATATCTCCAGAACTGCGCGAGTGCTTGGATCAGGCGCATTTAGAGCTAGGAAGATTGGACGGAATCTCAACGCTTTTGCCGGATATCGGTCTTTTTCTCTACATGTACATTCGGAAGGAGGCGGTGCTTTCGTCACAGATCGAGGGGACACAATCATCGCTTTCCGATCTGCTTCTTTTTGAGATGGACGCCGCGCCCGGCGTTCCGGTGGACGATGTGCGGGAGGTGTCGAATTACGTCACCGCAATGGAGCATGGCTTGAAGCGGTTGCGGGAAGGATTCCCGCTCTGCAACCGGCTGATTTGCGAGATTCACGAAAAGCTGTTGTCCAAAGGGCGCGGGGCGGAAAAGAAACCGGGCGAGTTTCGGAACCAGTCAGAACTGGATTGGCGGAACTCGTCCGGGGAATGCCCGGTTTGTGCCGCCGCCGCCGGATCGGCTTGCGGACTGTCTGACGGACTTCGAAAAATTTCTGAACAACGATCCGGAACGAACGTCCACCATAATCAAGGCGGCGTTGGCTCATGTGCAGTTCCGAAACTATCCACCCCTTTCTCGACGGAAATGGGCGAGTCGGGCGATTGCTGATCACGTTGATTTTCTGCCACGAGGCCTTGCTGAGCCAGCCGCTTCTGTATTTGAGCCTGTTCTTCAAACAGAACCGCCAGACCTATTACGATCTTCTCGATCAGGTGCGAACCGATGGCGATTGGGAAGCCTGGCTTTTGTTTTTCGCCGAGGCGATGCATGAAACGGCCAAACAGGCGGTGCTAACCGCCCGCCGGTTATCAGACATTGTGCGAGAGGATCGGGATCGCCTGCGCGATTTCGGTCGGCTCTCCGGATCGGGATATCGCCTTCACGAATTGTTGGTAAAATCGCCGGTGATCAACGTGCAACGGGCCAGTCAAGCAACCGGCATCGTGCAGAGTTCGGTGTCCAAGGCTTTCAAGGCCATGACAGAGATTGGATTATTGAAGGAAATCACCGGCCAGAAACGGAATCGTCTTTTCTGCTATGACCGCTATCTGAAGCTACTATCCGAAGGAACAGAGCCCTTACCATGAGCGATCCCGTCCTCATCCAGCCGGTCGAGAGTCCGGTGATTTGCAGGCCGTACTACGAGCTCCACGCACTATTGGGAGTATGACAAGAACACCGGGTGCGCCCAGAAGGTAGAAGGGCGAAGACCGGCCTCCTACTGGTACAAGGACCCGTCCGCCGACATCCGGCGCGGTCAGATGACCTTGGAGCTCGATGAGGATCGCCGTGATTTGGTCTGCGTGAACAAGCTGCGGGCGGACGTGAAGCGCTGGCGGGCGTCGAATTGGGAGGGCTCGACCAATGTCACCAAGGACTTGCTTCGGCATTGGTGGCGGAAGGACCGCGCGCGGCGCTTCTTCTTCTGCCAGTTGGAGGCGGCAGAGACGATCATCTTCCTTAACGAAATCCGGGGCTACCGGCGGGACGGCAAACGCGGGCAGCCGCGATGGAATCCCGAGTTTTCGGACGCTGATTTTGACCTGTTATGGAACAGCGAAGGGAACGCCGAACCGCTCACCCGTTACGGCTCCAAGATGGCGACGGGAAGCGGGAAGACTGTCGTCATGTCCATGCTGATCGCCTGGGCGTTCTGCAATCGGGCGAGGGTGCCAAGCGACGAGCGCTTTCCCCATGCGGCCCTGATTGTCTGCCCAAATCTTACGATCAAGGAACGGTTGCAGGTCCTGCGGACGGATAGCCGGGGAGAGGACTACTACTCGCAATTTGACGTCGTTCCGCCGCAGTACCGCGACCTGATTCGGACAGGCAAGGTGCTGGTCACCAACTGGCATTTCTTTGCCCCGGAGTCCGAACACAGCGAAGGCGGCAAGAGCTTCGCGGTGGTAAAGAAGGGAGAAGAGACGGACGAGGCATTTGCCAAGAACCGACTCGGAGAGCTTTTCGAGCGCGGCCCGATCATGGTGCTGAATGATGAGGGCCACCATGCCTATCGCCCTAGGCCCATGACCGAGGAAGAGGCTCGCAAGGCCGACTCCGAGGCCAGAAAGGACCGTGAGGAGGCGACCATCTGGGTTCAAGGATTGGATCGAATTAACAAGGCCTGCGGGATCAAGTTCTGCGTGGACCTTTCGGCCACGCCGTTTTACATCAAGGGCAGCGGCTATCCGGAGGGCGAGCCGTTCCCGTGGATTGTCAGTGATTTTGGACTCGTGGACGCCATCGAGAGCGGCATTACCAAAATCCCACGCTTGCCGGTGAGCGACACCACCGGCCAGCCTGATCCCAAGTATTTTCGGCTCTGGCGAAACATCACGAAAGACCTAGCCCCGGCGCAACGCCTGTCGAACAAGCGGCCCAAGCCTGACGTTGTGTGGGAGCGGGCGCAGGACGCTTTGGTGCAACTAGCCGGGGAATACAAGAAGACCTTTGATGCGATTCAGCAGGCCAGTGACACGGCGCTCAAAGCCCCGCCGGTGCTGATCGTGGTTTGTGACAATACGGACATTGCCCAAGTGTTCTTCGAAAACACGTCGGGACAGTCGGAAGTCGAGAGCATTCCCGAGGACGCGGACAACGACGACGAGGAGCCGACGAGGCGGCGGAAGCGATCCAGATCAACCGTAACCTACGGCTCCAGCAAAGTATTCCCGGAACTCTTCCAAAACGACAAGGGACGACTTTGGACCATTCGCATTGACAGCAAACGTCTTGAGAAAGTCGAAAGCGAAAACCCCGACGCTACGCGGGACGAGGCCGCAAAAGAACTTCGAGAAATCGTCAACACGATCGGACGGCTGGGCAAACCGGGGCAGGACGTGCGTTGTGTTGTCTCGGTTGCGATGCTTACCGAGGGATGGGACGCCAACAACGTGACGCACATCCTCGGCGTGCGCGCTTTTGGCAGCCAACTGCTCTGCGAGCAGGTTGTTGGACGCGGCTTGCGGCGCATGAACTACACGCCGGACCCGCAAACGGAACTGCTCCCCGAGGAATACGTGGACATTTACGGAATTCCGTTCTCGGTCATTCCCTACAAAGGCAAGCCGTCCCGAACACCACCGGACCGGCCCGTCAACCATGTTCACGCGATGCCGGAGCGAGCAGCCTACGAAATCCGGTTTCCGAACGTCGAAGGCTACGTCTATGCCCTCCGTAAGCCGTCGGTGAAGGCCGATTTTACGACGCTTGAGCGCTTGGTTATCGAGCCGGAGCACACGCCGACCGCTACATTCCTACGCATCATCACCGGCCATATCGAGGGCGCAACCAGCGGCGGCGGCATGGGTGAATATGTCGAGCACAACCGCTCCGAGTACTACACGCGCCATCACCTTCAAGAAATCGAGTTTGAAATCGCACGCCAGATTGTTTCAGCACTGGTCGGTGAAGGCTCGCAAGCACCGGTTCAGGGCTCCGCCAAAGCACGCGGTCTTGCCCGGCATGAGCTCTTCCCCAAGTCTTGAGAATCGTTCGCGGGTTCGTTGGGCAGAAAGTTGATTTTCGCGGTGCTAATCCCTGCGAGCTTGGACTTGAAAAATACGTCCGCCGAATCAAAGAGCGGCTGCTGGACGCCATCGTGCCGGACGAGCAGAAAGGCGAAATACCGATCCTTCCCATTCTGAATCGGTACAAGCCATTAGGCACAACAGCCGATGTTGACTTTACTACGAAAAGAATCGTTCACGGAACTGAACGCTCCCACGTCAACGCGGTGGTACTGGATAGCTCTTGGGAGCAAACAGCAGCCTTCTACCTGGAACAACAGACGGATCACGTCTTCTGCTACGTGCGGAATGATCGTCCGTTTCTTCGGATTCCCTACGAGTACGAAGGCGTCCAGCATCATTTTGAGCCGGACTACATCCTGCACATGAAGAGCGGGAAGACTACGGTTCTTGAGATGAAGGGCCATGAAGATGACCAGGACCGTGCAAAGCACCAGGCTGCACGCCGTTGGATAACGGCGGTCAATAACTGGGGTCGGTTGGGGGTATGGGATTTTCTTGTGTGCCGGGATCCTCAGGTGTTGCCAAAGCTTCTCGCGCAGTCCGAGTCTTCGGCAATGCGAACAAATGGCTGTGTCACACTTCAAGATGGCGGAGGGGGTGGGATTTGAACCCACGAACCGCTTTAAGGGCGGTCTCTCGATTTCGAGTCGAGTGCCTTCAACCACTCAGCCACCCCTCCGAAATAAGAAAGCCCGAAGTTAGCCGGTTGCGACGAATGCTTCAACAGGATTTGATGCGAAACGCGCGTGGTGTGGCCGTGGACTGCTAGGGCGTAGCGGCCTGTTGCGCCGGAATACCGTGCGAAAGTAAATGTCCAGACCCTGATCCAAACAGACCCGGGTTACTTCCGAATCAAGACGAGGATTCCGCCTAAAATGAGTGTGGCGCCGATGAGGGTGCGGGGGTGATTTGTTCTTTGAGGATGATGAAGGCCAACAGAACCGCGACGATGACGCTGCCTTTGTCTATGAGGGCGATTTTTGAGACTTCTCCGTCTTTCAACGCCTTGTAGTAGAACATCCAAGAGAGTGTGGTGGCCACGGCGGAGAGGCCGAGCCAGAAAACATTCTGCCGGGTGAGCGCGGCGATTTCGTTCGTCGGCACCACAAACACCGCAAAACCCATCACGAGGAGAAAAACCATCGCCGTGCGAACAGTGAGTCCCAATTCGGCGGAAATACCGGTCAGCCCAAGCTTCGCGATGACGGAAGTTGCTCCCGCGAAGATCATCGAAAGCAGAGCATAGCCGACCCACTATCTCATAACTCAACTCACACCCGGAGGCTGACGCGGAAGCCGCGTCCGCTGTAGTAGGATTCAGCGCCGTTGTGATAGACGAAGACACGACCAAAACGGCGGTCGCAAAAAGCGCGCCGCCGAGTTTGCGCACTTCAGGGGGCGTGGCGATCCAACTGGAGGATTTTAGATCGAATTCGCCGAGTTTCTGAAGGTCGCGGTATTGTTCTTCCGTCAGCAATTCAACGCCCATTTCGTCCGCCATACCCACGGCGCTGCCCTTGGGTTTGTGCTCTTTGCGGGCGGCAAGGGCGGAGGGGTCGTAGCAGAGGCTGCGTCGTCCGACCGGAGTTTCGGGGGAACAGTCGAAGAGAATGAATTCGCCGGTTTTTTTGTCGAGTCCAACCACGTCCGGTTCGCCGCCGGTCTTTTCCATTTCGTGAAGCGCGCGCAATTTCGCGGGGTTTGCATCCAAGTGCGCCTTCACATCGGGCCAGCGCAGTCCCTTGTGACGCTGCATATTTTTTTCAAAGCGGAGTTGAATGGCATTGAACCAATCGGCGGGGTTTGACGGTGTCATAAGTGATTGGGAAATTTTGTTCCGTTTGGGAGGGTGTGTGACGGTCTGGGTTTTGCTCGCTGTGGTAGTGATCCGTTAATGTAGTGTAACGCACGGCTTGCCGCAAGATCGCGCCGGTGGGGCTTTTGTTGTTAAACCAGTAAATTTTCCGGCCTTCGCGCTTGCCAAGTGGAAGTTTGGTGGTACCTTCCTCGATTCACGTCAGCCCGCAGAAGGGCTGCAAGGGATTACTAATGAAAGCTGACATCCATCCTGAATATACCGCCGCGACCATTCGTTGCGCCTGTGGCAACGTCATTGAAACGCGTTCTGCTCGCAAGGAAATGCGCGTGAACACCTGCTCGCGCTGCCATCCGTTTTATACCGGCTCGGCCAAGCTGCTCGATACCGAGGGCCGCGTACAGCGCTTCCAGAAGCGCTACGCCAAAGCCAAGTAGCTGTGTCTTAAAACGGGCCGACGAATTGCCGCTTTGCGGTCTCGTCGGCCCGTTTTGTTTTTGTCGGGCCCCAAATGGACAGGTTCGGCGGTTAAAACCGGCTTAAATGCAGAGGTTTTTCAAAAGTTCCAAGGGTTGGAAGTCGGTTGAACAAGTTTTTCCAAGCCTTGGAAGTTTTGGAGCCGAAAAGCTCCAAGGGTTGGAACTTTGCTCGGAAATGACTTCCAAGGGTTGGAACTTTTAACGGTGAGCGATTGTGTTTGATTCTTCTACGATCGAAAAAATGACGGCGCGGCTGTCGGTGCTGGAGGCGGAGCTTTCAGACCCGGCCACGGCGGCGAATCAGAAGAAATACCGCGAGCTGATCGCGGAGCATCAGAACCTTCAGAGCGTTCGCGCGAAGGCGGATCACTATTTTCGACTTGTGCGCGAGCGCGAGGATGATGCGGCGATGCTGGAGGGCGATGACGCGGAGCTGCGCGAAATGGCGCGGGTGGAACTCGCGCGATTGGACGATGAATTGCCGAAGGCGGAGCAGGAATTAAAAATTGCGCTGCTCCCTCCAGACCCGGACGATAGCCGAAATACGATTATGGAAATCCGCGCGGGTACGGGAGGCGATGAGGCGGCGTTGTTCGCGGGTGATTTGTATCGGATGTACTCGAAGTTTGCCGAAGCGCGCGGCTGGAAGGTCAGTGTAATTGACGCGAGTGATTCGGATCTGGGCGGGTTCAAGGAAATCGTGTTCGGCGTCGAAGGCGAAAATGTCTATCGCGTCTTGCGCTACGAGAGCGGTGGCCATCGCGTACAGCGAGTGCCCAAAACGGAGGCGCAGGGCCGTATTCACACGTCCGCCGCAACGGTGGCGGTGCTGCCGGAAGCGGAAGAGACGGATGAGGTGATCATCAAGCCGGAGGAAATCCGGGTGGACCTTTTTCGCGCGTCGGGCGCGGGCGGGCAGAAGGTCAATAAGACGGAATCGGCGATTCGTATTACGCACTTGCCGACGGGGATTGTGGTGCAGTGCCAGGATGAGCGGTCGCAACACAAAAACCGTGCGCGGGCGATGAAGGTGCTCGCGTCGCGTTTATTGGATAAAATTCGGATGGATGAGCAGGCGAAGCAGGCGAGTGACCGCAAGATGCAGGTCGGGTCGGGCGATCGCAGCGAGCGCATTCGGACGTACAATTTTCCGCAGAACCGGGTGACGGATCATCGCATTAATTTAACGCTATACCATCTGGATCGCGTGATAGAAGGCGAGCTGGATGAGCTGGTGGACGCGCTGTATCAGCGCGATATGGAATTGAAGCTACAACAGCATCTTGGAGTGTGAGCGCCGCCGCGTCATGGCCGAGGAATACATGACCACGGTTAATGAAAGCTTGTCGGCAACGGATCGCGCACTGATTGAAGCGCACCGAGAAGAGGCGCGCGTGCTGGCGGAATGGCTAGTTTGTGCCGCGAGCGGACTGAACCGATCGGAATTATTGATTCATGGCGACTGTGAATTGGGCTTTGCGGCGCTTGCGCGTTTGGGCGAGTGGACGAAGCGCGTGGCTTCGGGCGAACCACTGCAATACGTCCTAGGTTCCACCTCTTTTTTCGGCCGCGAATTTCTCTGTGACCGCCGTGCGCTTATTCCGCGTCCGGAAACGGAAGAATTGTGTGACCGCGTGTTATCGGATTCCGCGATTTGGCGCGATGCTGCGCCGTCGGTGATGGACGTCGGCACGGGCACAGGCTGTATTGCCATTACCCTGGTGCTGGAGCATCCGAATGCGCGAGTGATCGCGGTGGATTGTTCGGTGGAAGCGCTGAATTTAGCGCGGGAAAATGCGCGGCGGCTGGGGGCGGAGTCGCGGATTGAGTGGAGACGTGCCGATCTATTGGCAGGTGTGCCGCCGAATAGCTTGTGCGCGATTGTGTCGAATCCGCCCTACGTTTCTGAATCGGAATTGGCTGCGCTTGCGCCGGAAGTGCGGGATTACGAGCCGCACCTCGCGCTGGCTGCCGGGGCCGATGGGCTGTCGGTGATTCGGCGTTTGGCTCAGCAGGCTGGCGTTGCGCTTGCGCCGGGTGGTAAGCTATGGGTGGAAATTGGTAACGAGCAAGGCCCGGCGGTTTGTGATCTGTTGCGAGCGCAGGGTTTTTTTAGGCGTGACCGTGCATCGAGATTTGGCGGGGCGTGATCGAATGGTTGAGGCGCGAAAAGCAGAATGATTCCAGAGTCGCTACGAAAACGTAAGTTGCGTCTGAAGCACGATGCGCGTCGTCCGTTTTATATTGCGGGCGTCGTGGCGGTGTGTGGTGTTGCGCTGATTTGGCAAATGTTTTGGGTGACGAAAAACCAATATCGGTTTGCGCCGTTTTCGATCCAGAGTGTTCGCTGCGAGGTCTGCAATGGGTCGGGGCTGATTTCTCTTCCGAGCGAGGAGGGGGCGAATCGGTTGTATATGTGTGAGGCGTGTTTCGGCCTTGGCTCGCATCTGATTCGGCGCGTGGATGAGTATGACGTGCTGTGTGTCGCGTGCGCGGGGTTTGGGCGGATAGAATATGAGTACGGATGGGACTGGTGCAAGCGTTGCGGCGGGCGGGGGTTGACCCGACGTGCCGATGCGCCACCGCCGATCTACCAGCCGCCGAACCCAATTTTTGGCGATACAAATGTTGAGTCGTCGGCTGAAAACAGCGATACGGGCGATTTGCAACCAAGTGAAGTGAGTGACGATGGCGCTTTTTGAAAAACTATCCGGCGCATTCCAGAAGGTCTTCCGCGATCTGCGCGGCCTTGGGAAGCTGAGCGAGAAGAACGTACAGGACGCATTGCGCGAGGTGCGTCTTGCACTGCTGGACGCGGACGTGAACTTCACTGTGGTGAAGGAGTTCATTGCGCGCGTGCGCGAAAAAGGTGATGGGCGCGGAGGTGGTGGAGAGCGTCTCGCCTGGTCAGCAGTTTGTGAAGCATGTCCACGATGAACTGGTTGCGCTGCTCGGTGGCGATACGCGCGAATTCGATTTGTCGGGGAAGCCAGCGACGGTGATGATGATCGGGTTGCACGGCTCGGGCAAAACGACGACGACCGCGAAGTTGGCGTCGCGCTGGAAAAAGAGTGGGCGCAGCGTCCTGCTCGCGGCGTGCGATATTCGGCGTCCCGCTGCGGTGGATCAGTTGCGTATTTTAGCGCAGCAGGTCGGAGTTGGGATTTTGACGCCGAACGCGGATGAGACCGTGCCGCAAATTGGCGCACGCGCGTTGGCGCACGCGAAAGAGAACCGATTTGATGTCGTGATCTTCGACACGGGCGGGCGTTTTCAGATTGATACGGAGCTGGTCGAGGAGCTGAAAGAGCTGAAGGCGGTGGTGAATCCGGCGAACGTCATTCTTGTTCTGGACGCGGCGATTGGCCAGGAGTCCGTCAGCGTCGCCGACACTTTTAATAAGGAGCTGGGGATTACCGGGCTGATTTTGACGAAATTGGATGGCGATGCGCGCGGCGGCGCGGCGCTCTCGGTGCGGCACGTGACGGGGTGCCCGATTTTGATGGTCGGGTTGGGCGAGCGTCCAGAGGATTTGGAGGTGTTCCACCCCGACCGTATGGCGTCGCGCATCCTCGGAATGGGCGACGTGGTGACGTTGGTCGAGAAGGCGCAGACGGCGATTGACGAGAAGTCGGCGCTGGAGATGCAGGAAAAGCTGATGGGAGACGGGTTCTCCCTGGACGATTTTTTGAGCCAGTTGCGAATGTTGAAGAAATTGGGGCCACTGGAGAATCTGCTTGAAATGATGCCTGGCGCCGCTAATCTGCCGGGCCATGTTCGGGACTCTTTCGGTAAAGACGCCGGACGTGAAATGAAGCGGACCGAGGCGATTATTCAGAGTATGACGCCGAAGGAACGCAGCCAGCCAAGCCTGATTAACGCCAGTCGCCGCCGTCGGATTGCGGCGGGCAGCGGAACGCAGGTGCGGGAAGTGAATGAACTGCTGAAGCGGTTTGAAATGGCGCGGGATATGACCAAGCAAATGAAGAAGCATCGAAAAAAAGTTGCTACGCTTCGGGCGTTAGGTTATCACGGCGCGCTTGTTTAGGGAGTACGGAAGAAATGGTCAAAATTCGTTTAGTGCGCATGGGCAGCAACAAAAAGCCCTTTTTCCGCGTAGTCGTCGCGGATGCGCAGCGCAAAATTAACGGTCGCTATCTTGAGAACGTCGGGTGGTTTGATCCGAAGCTGAACAAAAACAATCTGGAGTTGAAGTTGGATCGCGTGGACCACTGGCTTTCCAAGGGTGCGCAACTGACCGACTCTGTCGCCGCTCTCGTTCGCAAGCAGCGTCGTCAGACGCCTGCTGCCGAGCCAGCCGCTGCCACCTGATCGGCGCGACTCGTTTCATGAAAGAATTTGTGATCGAGACGCTTCGGTGGTTCGTTGAGCACCCGGATGATCTGCGCGTTTCCTCTCTGGACGGCGAAAGAACCGTTCTCATGGAGGTGCGTTGCCATCCGGACGATATCGGCAAAGTCATCGGCAAAAGCGGCAAAGTCATTCAATCTCTCCGTATCCTCGCATCTGCGCTCGCCGCGAAAGACAACCGCCGCGCGGTGCTTGAAGTGGTGGAGTAGGCGCCTGTTGGCGCCGATCATTGATGACTTGATGGGGCGGGGAGCCTTGTTGACTTGTTGTTGCGGCCTTCGTGGCCCCACTCTACCCTTGTGTTGGCGCTTCCATGAAGATTGACGTCATCACCATTTTCCCCGAAATGCTGGACGGGTTTTTGCGCGCCAGCATGATGAAACGCGCGGCAGAGAAGGGCGCGATTGATTTGTGCGCGATCAACCTGCGCACGTTCACGACGGACAAACATCAGACCACGGACGACCGCCCATTTGGCGGCGGGCCGGGTATGGTGATGAAGCCCGAGCCGATTTTTGCCGCAGTTGAATCCGTGCGCACACCGGAGAGCCGGGTGATTTTGATGTGCCCGCAGGGGCGCGTTTTTCATCAGGCCATCGCCCGTGAGCTGACTGCGGAGAAGCATCTGATTTTTATCTGCGGACACTATGAAGGGGTGGATGAGCGGGTACGCGAGGCGTTGGTAACGGACGAACTTTCCATCGGGGACTATGTGCTGACAAATGGCGTTTTGCCCGCTGCGGTTGTGATTGATTCGGTTGTACGCTTGCTTCCCGGTGTGTTGGGCGGGGAGGGGGCGGCGGAGCAGGAATCGTTTAGCGAGGCGACGCTGGAGTATCCGCAGTACACGCGGCCATCCGAATTTCGCGGAATGGCCGTGCCGGAGATCCTTTTAAACGGAAACCACGCTGAAATAGCGCGGTGGCGGGCGGAGCAGTCGCGGCAGCGCACGGAGGAGCGTCGCCCGGACTTGCTGTAGGCGCGGGGCAGTCGCGGGGACGTGGAATTTGCGCAAATCGGGCAAACAGTCCTTGACTCTATACGCGGCGCTTCTATTCTCTCCCGCTTTTGAACGAGGTAATTTCTTATGTCACGCAGCATCTTTGAAACCATTTCCGAGGAACAGTTGAAAGACCGCGCTTTGCCGAAATTCGGCGTGGGCGATAGCGTCAAGGTGTTCGTGAAGATTAAGGAAGGCGACAAGGAGCGCGTTCAGGCGTTCGCCGGCACGGTCATTGCCCGCGGCGGCAAGGGGCACACGGAGACCTTCACCGTCCGCCGTATTTCCTACGGCGAAGGGGTCGAGCGTGTTTTCCCGATTTCGTCCCCCAATCTCGAAAGACTCGAAATTGAGCGCTCCGGCAAGCCCCGCCGCGCCAAGCTCTACTATCTGCGCGGACGCAGCGGCAAGAAGACCAAGATTCGCGAAGCGCGCGCGAAAGACGCAGGCGCCGGGTCGGCGAATGCTTCTGCATGAGCAGACGGCCTGGTCGCAAGCATATCTGACCCTCGCCGGTGTGGATGAAGCCGGACGCGGGCCGCTGGCAGGGCCTGTCGTGGCCGCCGCCGTCGCAATGCCCCGCGAATTTCTCGAAGCGGAAGAAGCTGGCATTTTTGTCGGACTTACCGACTCCAAACAACTTTCCGCAACGCGGCGCGAAGCATTTTTGCATTGCTGACCACGGATTCCCGCGTGGCATTCGGAATCGCCAGCGCGACCGCGCGGGAGATTGACGAAATTAATATTCTGCGCGCAACGCATCTTGCAATGCGTCGCGCAGTGGAAGCGATGGGGAGCGCGGTTGATTTATTGTTGGTGGACGGTCGGCCCGTGCCTGGATTGCCTTTTTGAATCGCGAGCCATTGTCAAGGGCGACGCGCAGAGTCTGTTGATCGCCGCTGCCAGTATTTTGGCGAAAGTCACTCGGGATCGGTTGATGGTTGAGCTGGATCAGCGGTTCCCCGAATACGGATTTGCGCGGCACAAGGGCTATGGCGTCGCCGCGCATCTTGAGGCGTTGCGCCGCCATGGCCCGTGTCCCGAACATCGCCGCTCTTTTGCGCCCGTCGCATCGGCATTCCGTCGTGAGTGAGGCATGGTATAAAGCGATTCTGCGCCGTGTGACCGGGCGGAAGAAAGAGGAACCCGCGCATCTTGCCGCCGGACGTTGGGGCGAGGAAATTGCCGGCGAGATGCTTTGTAAAAAGGGCTACAAGATTGTTGAACGCCGCCTAAAAATTTTGCGGGATGAAATTGATTTGATCGTTCGGCGGAAGAACATCCTCGTGTTTGTCGAAGTGAAGACGCGGCGCAGCGTGGATTTCGGACGCCCGGTCGAGGCCGTGAAGCGGTCCAAGCAAAAGAATTTGTGTCGCGCCGCAGTGCGCTACCTCAAAACCGTGCGCGTGAAGCCTGAATACATCCGCTTTGACGTCGTCGAAGTGATCGGACAGCCCGAGGTTGGCGAGCCGAAAGTGAATCATATTGAAAATGCATTCCCGTTGGGATTTGGATACCGGTTGCCATGGTGAACAACAATTACACTCTCACGAAACACCGTTTTCAAATTCTTGCGCGCCCGATTGCCCGACTTGTGATTGCATGCGGGGCATTATTTGTCGTCGGCACAGTCTCTGCACAGGAGTTGCAGTTGGACGCGCTATTCCAGCAGGGATTGAACCTTGTTAACGAACAGCTCGACGCGCACGGCTTGGAATTGGACAGCGAAGCGATCAATTCAATTCCACAATGGAATGACGTCGTCCAATTTTTGACCGGCGTTGAGGACGTGCTGGAGAACGGAAGCATCGAGCAGCTCGCCTGGTACAAGCCGGAGATTGACGCGAGCCTTGTGTGGTTGGAGCAATGGCCAGCCGCTGCGCCCTACACCAGTTGGTTGCGCGAGCAGGCGGACTACTTCGCCGTTGCGGAAGACGTTGTCGCGGCCGTGCCGGAAGCGCCGCGCCGTCCGCCACCCGCCGCGCGCCCGCCTGCGCGTCCGCTTTCGTTGCCGCCGCGCCCACCGGCTCCGCCACCGAGCACGCGAAAAAAGTTGGAAGACACTGCACAGACGATGGAGGTTTGGAAGAAGCGGTTGGCGAGTCGTCCTGCGCCATCCGGCGCGAAGGAATACGCGCCAAAATTAAAATCTATTTTTCGCGCGAACGGTATTCCAGAACCGCTCATCTGGCTTGCCGAAGTTGAATCGGGATTTAATCCCAAAGTGCGCAGTCCGGTCGGCGCGGCGGGATTGTTCCAGTTTATGCCACCCACTGCGCAGCGCTTTGGTTTGAGCGCCGATCGTCCGGACGACCGGCTAAATCCGGAAAAAAGCGCCAAGGCGGCGGCGGCTTATTTGCGGGTTTTATACAACCGATTTGGCTCCTGGCCCCTGGCTTTGGCGGGGTACAACGCGGGGGAGGGGCGGGTGAGCAAGCTGATGAAGCAGGCACAAGTCTCTTCTTTTGAAGGGATTGCCCATTTATTGCCGCTTGAAACGCGCCTGTATGTCCCCAAAATTTCTGCGGTAATTGAGCTGCGGGAAAACATAAAAATGGCCGAAATTCCTGGGCCGATTTCTCCCTAAAAAATCTCAATTAAATTGATAAAGAATTATTTACACGGCGCTGTAAAAGAGGGAGTATGTCTTTGGGAGTTTTCCAAAGAAAAAGGAGCAGCACAGAAATGAAAGCTAAGTTATTGGGTGTTTTGGCCGCAATGACGGCCCTTGCCGTAGGCTCAACAGCCTTCGCGCAACTCGCGTATGACGATGCGAGCGACGCCGCTTATTCCGGCGGTTTCTCAGACAGTTCCAACGGTGGCTACGGCTTCTCGGCGTGGACCATTAATGCGAATCAGGGAACTGGATTTGCGGGAAGCTTTGTCGGCGACCCATCGTCTATTGGTATTTCCGGTATGAGCTCTTCTTCCTTTGGCCTCTACGCCAATCCTGACGGCTCGGGCGCATCGGTTGATGCGATCCGTAGCTTCTCCAGCGCATTGAGCGTCGGGCAGACCTTCAGCTTCCAGTGGGGTGTGAATTGGGATTCTAATGGCGCTGGCAACAAGGGCTTCAGCCTTTATTCCGGTGGCGCTGGCGGGACGGAGTTGGTGAACATCAACATGGGTGGCTCTGCGGCGATTACGATCAACGGCAACTCGATGTTTGCGAACTACGGCACAGCAGCCATGACGCTGAACTTCGAAATCACAGACCCGAACACGCTTCGTGTCTATGGCATCGGTCGTGATGGCAGCGAGAGCTTTGATGACACGGTTGACATCACAGGCTCCTCGGTGGACACCTTCAAGTTCTACGCTGAAGGTTTGTCGAATGACAATGGCGACAACCGCCAGCCCTACTTCAACAACCTCCAGGTTGTTCCCGAGCCTTCCACGATCGTGTTGGGCTTGGTCGGTGTGGTCGGTTTGATCGCCGCCCGCCGTCGCATGGCAAAATAATTTCCGTATTTACGGAATTGAACAAAGGCCCGGGTTTTCCCGGGCTTTTGTTTTTAATAGGTATCCAATTTCTCCCGCGAACCGATCACGCTGAATGTGATGAAAAATTTTTAACCACAGAAACACGCAGAAGGACGCGGAAAGGGATTTGCCATTTTGCTCACGATTTCGCTGTGGTTGGTAGGGCGCGACCGCTGGGCGCGCCGCAGAGGTTTGATTTAACCACAGAAAGCACAAAAGACACAAAATGTGGAGCGTAATGAATGGTGAACCACGGAAAGCGCGGAAGGGATTGGCCTTGTTGTTCACGATTGTGTTGTGGTTGGTAGGGCGCGACTGCTAGGCGCGCCGCTCGGGGTGTGGGGTTTGGAGCCGGAGGGGAATAATCCCAATTACGGGGCGTGTGGATTAATCGAAAACGTTCAGGCCCGCCCAGCGGTCGGGCCCTACCTAAAACGATATTTCGATGTGTTGTTCATCCACCGCCCTCAACGCGGGCGGCTACAGTGGCGAGGTTAAGAGTTTGGCGTTGTTTTTTTAACGGTGGGAAGGCGCTGAAAGGGACTTTGTCGTGTGACTCACGATTTCGCTCTGGCTGGTAGGGATCGACTGCCAGGCGCGCCGCAGAGGTTTGATTTAACCACAGAAAGCACAAAAGACACAAAATGTGGAGCGTAATGAATGGTGAACCACGGAAAGCGCGGAAGGGATTGGCCTTGTTGTTCACGATTGTGTTGTGGTTGGTAGGGCGCGACTGCCAGGCGCGCCGCTCGGGGTATGGGGTTTGGAACCGGAGGGGAAAATTCCAATTCCGGTGCGTGGGGTTCGTCGAAAACATTCCGGCCCGCCCAGCGGTCGGGCCCTACCTAAAACGATATTTCGATGTGTTGTTCATCCACCGCCCTCAACGCGGGCGGCTACAGGAGCACGGCAAACCGAATGTGTTCATCGTTGTAGCCGCGGGCGCTGACCGCGGGAGGGAGAGAATAGGTTCCGTCAGGCAACTCACCGCGAACGACTCATTGCTTCTCCATCAGCCATCAACTACTCAACCCAACCTTTCTTACAGAACAATTGCGCATGAGTTCAAAAAGCTGCCTCAAAGTCGGACGTTATTGTCCGTATTTCCAACCCTTGGAACTCATTTCGCGACGCACTTCCAATCGTTGAAAGTTTTTCAAGCGGACGAGACTAAAAACGACAACCGAGCGGATCCCAAAATTTAAGACCGCCCCTCAGAAGATATTCTGTAGCCGCAGGCGTTGGCTGCGAAAAAGAGGTGCGGGCGACCTCGCCGGGCGCTTCATTGTGCCGGTTCGTTTTGCGGCTGCCTGTTGGCGGCGTTCTCGAATGCTGTGGCAAAGGAGGGATTTAACTTTTGCGCTTTTTGTTTCGCGAACGCAGCAAGCTGGGTGTCGCCTTTTTTCTGATAGGCTCGTTCGAGCCAGAGCCAGGTCATGAGATTATCCGGACGCAGCTTTGTTGCGCGTTGCAACGCGATGATCGCTTCGTCGAGTTGCCCGCTTTGATCCAGGCAGAATCCCAAGCCCTGCCAGCCAGAGGAATAGGTGGGGGAGCCGCGGGTGATGTCGAAGAGGAGCGCTTCCGCTTCGCTGAATCGCGAGAGGGATAACAACAGTTGGCTTGCGCCGATGATCGCCGGGTTGTTTCGGGCGGGGAGGCTGGAAGATATTTCCGACGCATAGGCGCGTCGCGTTTCTTCGAGTCTGTCTATTCCTGCACGTTGTATGCTGACGTCGCTGAGCAGCGCAGCATTTGTCGGCATTTGGCGGAGGAGGACGATTGTCGTGCCATCCCAGTATGCCAAACCCCATTGTTCGGTGTCCAAGAGGCGTCGGGTGACGCGACCCGCGCTCGGCCATGCGCCGCTCAGAATGATCGCGTCGGGATCGTATTGCTCAAGGAAGGCGTTCCACGCATCCGTCTGTCCTATGAGCGCGCGGCCGAGATTCTGGTAGAATGGGACGCCATATACTGAGCTGCGCGAGTCAGTGAAAATCTTGCGGTTCGGGAGTTTCCATGTGAGATAGCCGCCATCGTGCGCAAGATTGATTGCGCGCACAGGGAAATCGGGACGATTTAGAATGGTCTCCGCCGCGCCTTCAGGGAAGAGGTTCCGCGCAACTCCAATGCCGAACGTCGAGGAGCTTCCGGTGCGGTTGTAGTAGTAGTTGTTGCCGATAAGAACGAGCGTGATGAGGCTCCCCAGCGCAAGCAGTATGCGTCCGGCCCCGGCCCATCCGTCCGATCCCATTCGTGCGCGAATCCATGCCGTCGCGCCTTGGAGACTGTAGGCCGAAAAAGGGAAGAGCAACAGTCCGCTGAAGAGGAAGTAGCGTGGCGACATGACAAGCGTGAATGCGCCAATGACGCCGAGGGTGGTGATGACAAAAGGCAGGCGCCCGGCCACGGTAAGGAAGCCGCTTGCGACGACGATGAGTAAAAGCGTATTGGCATGTCGGCCGATAAATGGAGCGAAGTCGCCTTGATAGGGCGAAATCCAGTCGAGCAGGCTGGTGGTGTTCGGATCGAACACGGCCTGAACTGAGGCGAGGTGCGGGCGGAGGCCATACGGGTTGACGAGTGTTGCGACCAATAGAACGAGCGGCAGCCACGGCGCAAGGCGCTTTTCCGCGCCGCTGCGAGCCGATTCCCAGCAATACAGGGCCGCAACGACGGGGCCGAGCAGGAACGAGGGGTGGATATTAGTCCAGAGAATCTGCAACGGAACAAGAATCAGCAGTGCCTTCCGCGTATTGGAAAAAGCAAGCACTCGCAGGGTGAGCGCCAGAGCAAGCAGGGCAACGCCGTGGGGGCCGATCACCAGCGCCGGCGCGAGCAGCCATGCAACAAGGAATAGGGCGAATGCAATGGCTGTGTTCTCCGCGCCGCGTCGCGCAACCGGAAGCAGGAGCAGAAAGGCGCCGACAATACAGGCGACGAAGGCAATTGTTACAGCCGTCGCGCCGCCGATCTGCCAGAGGCGATAGAGCGCGGCGTCGTACAGCCATGATGAATTTGTCCACGCTGCGCTGCTGTCTGTGGCGAATGAAAATGGATCGGTCTTGCTCCAGCCCGACTCCGCCAGCGCGCGACCGGTGGAGAGATGAATCCAAAAGTCGGAATTTGAGATGGTGCGCAGTCCGAAGAATGCAAGCACGGTCAGGGCTAAAACAATTAGCAATCGCGACTTCAGAAGATGTGGTTGAAGTATCCATGGCTGTAAGCTTTCCGGTCGGGTTGATTTGCGTCAAGGCTCTTGTAGTTCTTTTTCGGGATCCGTTGGCAGATCGAGCGGCAAAGCGTCATCGCCAGTCGGTCGGATTCTGCTGATTAGGCGTTGATCAATTTGTTGCTCTATTTGCATGGTCTGTTGATCGAGGCTTAAGTCAGGGTTGAAGGGAGAGAGGCGCAGCGGCGAGGCGTCCTTTTCGGGTTCCGGTGGGCGCACTTCTTCCTGTTGTGGTGATTCGGCCAGCGCCTGGGCCTCCGCGCGGTTGGCCGGAACGGAGAACTCGTCCAATAATTCGACCCATGCTGGGGACGCCTTCTGCCATAGCGCATCGAACGGCGCACGGGTGAGCCAGTATGAGCGTTCAGCGGCGGATAATTCTCGCAGTCCTTTTCGCAACCATCCGACGGTCACCGCGTCGTCTCCTGGATTGATTTGGAGTGCGGCCATTGCCATAGCTGAGGCGGCCAGCGGATTATTTTTCTGGAGCGCTTGCGCGAGGTGGCGGCTTGCCTGCGGGCGCTCATTTTGGGCCACGCGCAAAGCGCGATCATGTGGAGCGGCGCCGGGTCCGCCGGACAGCTTCTTGCGCAGCGTAGAAATGCGGCGCGCGCGGCAGGGAAATCCAACGCATGAAAGAGCGACAATCCTTTGCTCCATTGCTGCGCAAGTTCCGCTGATCGCCTCAGACAATCTCCGGGAGCGACGAAAGCAAATTGCTCCACCTCTGTCTCGTCCGCCGCGCGCACGGGTTGTGCGAGTGAAACGGCGCAGAGCACAATGAAAAAATACCGCATGGGTGTAGCGTGGCGTCCTCCATTTGAGAGGTCAAGCAGCCGGAGTGGCGCCAATCTCGCCAAGTTCGGATGAATTCGTGGAGAATTTCCAACCCTTGGAAGTCCTTTCGGACAAGACTTCCAACCCTTGGAAATTTTGGCCCGCGCCCTTAATTCCGCGGGGTTATGTTTGCGATTTATTTGTTTAACCTTCGTTGGCGGACGGCTTCGTAGAGAAGGAGCGTCGTCGCGGCGGCGACGTTGAGGGAGTCTATTTGGCCGAGCATGGGGATGCGGACGCGCTCGTTGGCTTCGCTCATCCACTTTGAACTGAGTCCAAATTTTTCTGTTCCAACAACGAGGGCAATGCCCTGGGTCATATCGCACTCGGTGTATTCTTTCTCCGCGTGGGGCGTGGCGGCGAGGACGTTGATATTCCGTTCGCGGAGCCATGCGAGGGCTTCTTCCGACGTGGCTTCGACAACGGGTACGCTGAAAAGTGTGCCGATGCTTGAGCGCACGACGTTGGGGTTGTGAACGTCCGTACATTTGTCGCATACGATGACGGCATTGACTCCCGCCGCGTCGGCCGAGCGTAGAAGTGATCCAAGGTTTCCCGGTTTTTCAATTGCCTCCGCAACGAGGAGGAGGGGGCGCTCCGGTACGTCGAGTTCGGCGAGGGTGTGGTGAATCTGTTGGGTGATCGCAATCAGTCCTTCCGGGCGATCACGATAGGCAATTTTTTGGAATGCCTCTGCAGAGCATTCAAACAATTCCGCCCCGGCCTCGGCGCAACGGCGCACAAGTTCAGGCTCGTTCTCACCCTGATAAAATGAGGGCGCGAAAAACAGTGCGCTGGGTTTGCGATCATTATCCAGCATTCGCTTCACTTCCCGATAGCCTTCGACAACAATGACCCCGCGTTCGTCGCGGTAAGGGCGTTTTTGCAGGCGGACAACGTCTTTTAGTCGGGGATTTTGCAGACTTGTAATCGGTGTGGCGCACATGGGGAGGGGCGTTTAAGAGTGGTTTTACGGAAAACTTGGATGATGGCCGGAGGTGTGGTATTTAGTCAACAGATGAGCCAGTTGCGGTCAGCTTTTCTTCTGTGTGTCGGCGTGGGTCTGATTCCGACATTTGCCGATGTCGCGCAGTCCGCGACCGATCCGCTTCCGTTCGAGCGCTACCAGGTGATTCTCGACCGCAAACCCTTTGGCGCCGCGGCGGCACAGGATATGACGGCGACGATTGTCCAGCCGGCACCTGATTCATTTGCGAAAAACTTGAAACTATCCACCATCATTGAAATGGACGACGGCTCGATCAAGGTCGGTTTTGTGGACACCCGTTCCGGCAAGAGCTACATGATGGCAGCCGGAGAATCGCAGGATGGTATTGAGGTGGTGACGGCAAATTGGGCGGATGAAGAGGCGGTGCTAAAGCAGGGCGATGAAATGGCGCTGATCAAATTCGCCACGGGCGATGTGCAGGCAATTGCGCCGGGCGCGTCGCCTCGCTCGAGTGCAGGCGCGAACACCGGACCCGCCCGCCCAACGTGGGAGGAGCGCCGCCGTGCGCGCGCCGCGCAACCGCCGCCGACGCCGGTTGAGCCGCCGAAACCGAAATATACCGGCGAAGAATTAACAAAGCACTTGCAGGAATATCAGATGGAAGTCATTCGGCAGGGGTTGCCGCCGCTGCCGATTCCACTCACGCCCGAGATGGACGCGAAGCTTGTCTCCGAGGGTGTCTTGCCCGCGCAATAATTTGCGTTGCGATTCTTAGCTTGCAGGCTCAAGAAGCCGCTGAATTATTTTCGCGTAACCGTTTGCAATGTTGCCCGCCGCACTTGTCGGCAAGATGATGCTGGCTGAAGATGAGTTGGTGTTCGTCGCGCCCCCATGATTGTTGGTTGAGGAACCGCCGTTATCCGGTGGAGGAGATGGTGGCGTTACGTCGTTGGCCTCGGCACAAAACGGACGGTAGCGATCGCCTTCGATGAAGGTGCCGGACATTCTGCCCTTTGATCCATCCGTGCTGATCGTGCCGGAGAACCACGCCTCCGCGCCTGCTGTTGTGGCGCCTTTCATATCGAACGAAGAGCGATTGTTTTGCACCTCGCCCAAAGTTCCGCGCCAGATGCCGCCGTTGCTATCAATCGCCTCCAATGAGTCTCCCGACTGGCGTAGATTCAGCGAGCTGATCGAATTTCCGCTGATTCCATACACAATCGCCCCGCCATCGCAGCCCGTGTAGTGACCGCTGAAATCCGCTGCGACATCTCGGGAGAACGTATTGGACGAATCCACTTCGCACGCGAGGTGAATCATCGCGAGAGTGGTTAGGCTGGCGGCCAACAGGCCAATGCGCAAGAATTTCATAGCAGGACCTTTCAACAAGCAGCCAACAGTAGCGATCTCCGCGCCTGCGGACAAGAAGCGAAGAAAGCCGCAGGGTAATAAATCTTTTGTTTCCCCGTTTTCCTTTCGTCACAGCATTCGCATTCTTTTCACGCTGGACGGCGCCATGTCGGAAATCCGGAAAGGTCATTGAGTGGGTGGTGCCCCGAGCGCGACTTGAACGCGCGACCTTCGGTTTAGGAAACCGCTGCTCTGTCCAACTGAGCTACCGGGGCCTGAGGGCAAACTAGCGGAATGGTTCTTGAGTGACAACCCGATCTCGCGCCGCGCCGAACTTTTGGATCACTTCTTGCGTTGGGGCGGGGCGGTGGGGAGGTCGGGGTCGGGCTGAAAGCGGAGGTCGGTGATTTGTTTTGCGCCGAACTTGGATTGCAGCTTCGCGAGCATCTCCGGTTTGCCGTAGCGGGAAAGCTCGTTGAGCCAGGCGGCGTTGCTGACGTAGATGGTTAAAACTCCCCGGAATACCTGGCCGGGCCGCGCACGGCGCGCAATGGCGTCTCCGACGGTTTCCACCCAGCCGTCAAGCAGTTGTTGCTCCCAGAGCTTTTCTTTGAGTCCGATTTTTTCGAGGAGTTTTGCCGCGAGTTCACCCGCTGCCTTGACATTGCCCTCTGTCGGAGGCGGGAGGTCGGCGGGGAGCTGATAGCGTTCGCGTTCGAGTTCCCATCGTCCAGCGTTGGGCTTGCGGCGACGACTGTAAGCCATACAAAGGCTCAGGTGGTGGAAGAGGGCTTGCGCCTGTTGAAGCGGAGCATCCAGTCCAGCGCGGCGCGATCCCATCCGATGTCGTGCCCGGCGCGCTCGCTCTCGTACCACTTGTGGAGCAGGATTTCGTGTTTCATCCGTTCCCATTGCTTGACGATGAGCGTGTCTTTGAACCACTGATCCTCAAGTGGATCTTCGGAATCGCTATGACAGTGATCTACCATGAATGCGAAACAAATACCCCGGCACTATGGAATTGCGCAGGTGGGTTGTCAAAATCAAACGCGCGTTTTTTTGTGCGTGATTAATGTCGGACGCACTGCTACGCTTCGTCTCCATGGTTGAGCGTTTTCCCACTCTCGAATTTTAATCAATCCGGATGAGGTAGGTATGTGGCGTAAAATTCTTGGAGTCCTTTGTGGCGTGACTTTTGCAGCGTCCGTTTTCGCGACGCCCCCCAACACCCCAACGCTGGACGGACGTCCGCTTGAGTACGATGCCGGCGATCCGCAGGCTGCGTACACCGGTGGCGGCGGCGCGTTCGGGCCGGGGAATTTCATTTCCAATCTCCATGTGACGTGGGACGAGACCTATTTGTATATCGCACTGCAAGGAGCGGAGGCGGACAACAAGCTTGTTGTGATGCTGGACGTGGACCCCGACGCGGGCACCGGCGCAACGACGACAACGAACTGGAGCGGCGTTGACCCTGCCTATATTCAATACAATGACGTTGGGTGGCAGGCGTCCGATGCGACGAATGCAATTCCCTTCGGCCTGGATTATCAGTTCGCGACCGAGGGGTTCTACAACAACATTGTTCAAATCCTTTACGACGGCGTGGACACGCCTTCCAGCAACAACGTCGCCATCTTGTTCGATGAAGGGAATGGCTCCGTGCCGGTAGGCCGTGCTGTGGATATGGCGGTCCAAGCAGACGAGACGGATTGCGAACTCAAAGGGATCGAAGCGAAGATCGCGTGGAGTATCTTGTATCCTCAATCCGGCACCGCAGCAGAGCGTTTTGGAACTGTGCAGCCGGGCGAAGTTGTGCCGCGCGGCGCAAAATTGCGTCTGTTCGCAAACATCCACAATGACAACCCCGGCCTTTCCTACAGCTCGAACGATGCCATCCCCGAGCAGGTCAGTCCGAATGCTTCCTGGGACGCGGGTCTTCTGATCACCGACACCTATTTGGATGTTGATGTGGATGCGGACAACGACGGTCTTCCCGATGTCGAAGACGGCGATGTCAACGCGCCGTATATCCGCGCAGCAGTTGGCGCTGCTGACGCCCGCTCAGTTTTTGTGTACTTCAGCGAGCCGGTTGAAGAGGCTTCGGTTGTTGATGAGAATGCTTGGTCGGTCGCGGGCAGTGCGCCAAGCAGCGCGACGCTCGTCGGCGACGCACTGGTTCAACTCGAGTTGACGAATGATCTGCCGGGCGCAGGCGCGTCAGTTATGATTTCGATTACCGGCGTCGAGGACCTTGTCGGCAACACACGCATGGCTTCGTTCTGTCTGAATCCCGTCGAAGGGGGATTGACCAACTCACTGACTGTTCGTTTCGTTTTGGATACCGCGTCAGGAATGGGACTCAGCCCTGGCGCAACAAACTTTTTTTGTGAATGGCGGTTCGTTCCCGCTGGAGTTTGGTTATCCGCCGTCCACCTACAACCAACTGCTGCCGATCGGCGGATCGCTCTATGCGCTCGATGTTGTTTTCCCTCCCGGCACCGCGCCGAAACTGAACTACAAATACAGCGCCCAACTGAGCAACACCGGCACAAACAACTATGAAGCGGTGCGTTTGCAAGACTATGCGAACGCCACGCGCAAACTGACACTGCCGACCGATGTCGCATCCATCGTAGTTACGGACTACCTCGGTGCTGCGGCAGGTCCGTGGCGTGATCCGGCAAACGAAGGGTATAACGACCTTTATCTCGACCCTTATCGCGGCGATGCCGGTGTTCGGGAAAGAATCACGGTCTTGTTCCAACTCGATTTGTCTTCACGCGACCTGCGCTCTGTTGATCGGGTCTTGATTCAGGGTACGGATCCGCTGCGCGGATTTAACTATTCGGACGCGGGCGAAGCCGATTGGGCCGGTGACAATAACGTGGGGTGGGACATTGGTGGACTTGAATTGTTTGATGATGGAACCCTCGGGGATGAAGTTGCCGGTGATGGGATTTATTCCCGGATGTGGGCGTTGACGGACGATGGCAAAGATCAAGAGATGGAACTCGGAGGGGACGGTTCGCTTGTGGGGGGCTCATTATCCACCCTCCCTTATATAGGGATGTTTTGGGAAGATGCGCGCACCCCGCGCAGCATGATCTATAAATTCTATGTTGTTAAAAACGATGGCAATTATCTGGAGAGCCCGGATTCAGATATTGAGCTTTATATTGAAGACACTGCGGGAACCAATGTTGTGTTGTCGCCATTTGTCTGGGCGAACGACGGATTGCCATTGCCGCCTCCGTCAAACAGTCCGACGATGAGTGTGCCCGTGCCGCTGCCGAACAGACAGGTTCAGGTTTCGTTTGAAAATATGCCTTCGGAACTGCAACACGGTTTATGGATTAGCACAAACCTTGCACAGGGCTGGATGGACTTCGGCACGCGTGTGACTACAGGCAGCAGTGGTAATTGGACCGCCGTGGTTAAGAACGCGAATGCAGAGAGCGAGATGTACGCGGCGTTTGCGGGGCCCGCGAAAGCACCCATTGGCATGTACTTCGAACCAAATCCGCTTCCTGCCGAAGGCGGCACATTGCGCGTGTGGTATCGCCAGCACGGTCGCGCCCTAGCCGGAGCGCGCGATGTGGGGTTGACGGGTGACTGGAACGGATGGGGCACGGGCAAGCCCATGACTTTTGCGGGAGATGGCGCGTGGTACTACGACTTGGAATTAACCGGTTCCACTCCTGCGTTTGTAGAATTCAAGGCTCGCTCTGTAGCTGGCGATTGGGAGGCCGGTGATAACGTTCGCGCCTATAAAGGCGAAGGGCGCGCGACGTGGACACCCGCGCGGCCGGAAAGTGGTGAAGTATTAACCGTCACGTATGATGCGGCCGGTGGGCCGTTGGAGACCGCGACGGCAGTCTATGCGCATCTGGGCTTTGATGAGGGCTGGTTTGGGTCGGAGGATTTAGAGATGACGAGTGAAGGCGGAACCCTTTGGTCGCTAGATGTCACGGTTGATACCAATGCAGCGCTTAGCGTTAACTTTGTGTTTCGAAATGCTGGCGGGAACGTATGGGACAGCGAAGGAAATCATGGCAACGGCGGTCGCCAGTACCGCGTATTTCTTGACCCGTATCCATATCCTTAAGACGAGGCCAAAATGAACACTGTTAAAATGCGCGGTTTTACGCTGATAGAATTACTTGTTGTCATTGCAATCATCGCGCTGTTGGCCGGTCTATTGGTTCCGGCGGTAGCGAAAGGGTTGGAAAAGGGCCGCCGTGCGCGATGCGCTGCGCAGCTTCAACAGTTGGGCGTGATTTTTAATACCTTTGCACAGGATAACGATGGATATTTGCCGTGGTGCTATATGTCTATTCGCGATGACTTGGCCAAAAACAAAGGGGCGCTTGCGAGTCAGATGAGTTTTACCTATGCGGTGACGAACCTTTATGGCGATGGGACGAATGGGTATGTGCGGGATCTTTCCATATTTGTTTGTCCGAGCGACAAGGTGGATGGTCCTGCGAATAACACGCCGGTCACTGTTTCCAAGGATATCAAGAGATTCCAATCGCTAGGGAACTGCAGCTATATGTATATCGCCGGGTTCAACCTGTTGACTTCACAAGAGCGGTTTTCTGTCGCCCCTGTGTTGACCGATGAATCTAATGAACGAGAGAACGGATCTTTACAGGGTGGAAATATGCCGAAGATTAAGGAGGCAGATAATCACGGCGCAAATTATCGGAACGTGCTTTACCTCGATGGCCACGTTTCTCCGATAGATAACGCCGATGCGGCGAATGCCATTTTCACGAACCTCGTGAACACGAAGATCATCAACAGCGTTGATTGACCCTATTGAGGCAATAGCGCTTAGCGAATGTTAATTCTTCGAATCACTACGCCAAGGTCCGAGTCGTATCCGCGAATACCATATTCTGCGGGATTGTACGGGTGCGCTACGTTGAACGAATAGATTCCGGTTGCAGCGCGATCAGCGTCATTCGCTGGCCGCGTGAGCTGGCCCTTCAGCGTGCGCATTTGTTCGACTGCTGTGAGGCGCAGCGGTTCACCGCCCCAGGGCGGCGTTACGAGAAGAGTTTGTTCGGGCCAGTCGGGGGTGGGGGCGTCCCAGTACGCCTCGATTTCCAGCTCTACAGATGCTCCTTTTTCGGGAATCGGGCCGATGATTCCACTGCCTTCGCGCGTCCAGGTTGAGTCATCGCGAGTTCTTCCCCACGACCCACGCAGGCCGATGGGCCCGCCGTCGAGAATCTTGTTTTGAAACGCCTCATCGCCGGGCTTCAACGGCATAGCGTGTGCAAAATGATTGACGATTGTTTTAGAATCAAGCGTAGCGGGAAAAAATGATTTTGATTTGACAGTCGGAAAAACCCCCGTCGCAGAAAAGAGCGGAACCAGTTGCATACCCTGTTCCATCGCCGTCGCCGACCATGAACTTACAATCCACACCTCCTGTGTTTGCGCGACGCCTATGAGCCATGTTGCCACGTCCGGCCAGTCATTGCGCACCGCCTCACCCAAGCCCAAAACGCGATGTTTCAACGTTGCCGCGTAGGGGACGCTGTGGGGAAAGTAATCGAAAACGACCAGCCGATTTGTGCCGATTTGTTGTGCAATCCGTTCTGTCCACGCGGTTGCCCCACGCTCATTAATGGTTGAATAGGCGCTGGGCCAATGCGCGAGATTCCATAGTCCGGCGATGGCTAGACCGAGCGCAAACACGATGGTGGGCGCTCGTTTTCGTTGTGCCATGGTATCGAATAATGCCGAAAGAGGCGCGGCGAACAAGGCGATACCCGCGAGGACGAGCGGGAGGAAGCGGCGATGGCTCCAGAGTCCGACCTGGACTTCAACGCCTTGAATAAGGAAGAAAATCAAGCTGCTCCACGAGAGAACGAGAAGCCAGACCCGCTCTCGTATCGGGCGGGATCGAAGAAAAATTCCGGCTGCTGCGGCGAGATACAGCAGCAGCGCGGGCCATCCAATCCCGCTCCACGTTGCCGTCGCGGCGCTTCTGAGGAGCGATCCCGTGCGTCCAGAATAGAGGGCAAGGAGCAACCACGGCGCGGCGACGGCGCCTGCCCAGCCCCAAGGGGTGAGCGCGCGATCCAGTTTCTTCACAACTGCTCGAATTTTGCGCGAAAAGCCAAAAGATAAACCGATAAGTCCGAGCGCAAGCGCCACAAGCAGCGCCAGCATGATTGCCCTGTGTTCCGGCGCCGCAAGCGCAATGGCCTTGATTGAATGCCAGTGCGTCCAATCGCCATACGGCTGGCAAATCCAGCGCGTAATTGCCCAAAACGGAAATACTCCGAGTAGAAAGCCGATGGCGATCCCGGGCAACGCCCTGATGTCTCGATGCTCAAGGGCGAGTATTAGAAGGGCGGGAATTGCAAGGACGGCAAGGGTGGGGTGATAGCTGACTGCAAGGCCGAGCAAAATCGCTGCGGCACCCGCCGTCACTCCGCGCATCGGGCGCAAGGCCGTCGCGCCGATCACGCTGGCGACTAAAATCGCTCCGGCGCCTTCCGCGTAGAATCCGCGCAAGAACCAAGCCGGCCAAGCCGTGGCAAGGGCCAGCGCTGAAACAGCCAACAATCCCAAAGTCCCGCCGGCGCAGAACGCGCTCGATACTATCAACAACCACGCGATTGCGCTTATTAATGGAACAAAGCGATTCGGTGAATACAGCCAGTCTGCGGCGCTTGCCGCCAGAGGCAATGTCGGCACGAAGAACGGGCGGGTATCCGCTGCGGCGAGCGACGAAAATTGGAAAGCTCTATCCCTCGTGGGGCGTCCGCCCAGCCGATATAGAAAATACTTTCGCAACGATTTCGGCGCCCGCTCCAGTATGGTATCTGTCTCGTGCAGGCCCCGGCCGTCGGAAAACGCGGTGGCCATGTGGTGGTAGGCTGCGTCGTCGAGCCCCGTAAATAGATTTTCATGCGGGCGCGACAAGAGAAAAGCCGATCCGCTCAGCGCGAGCGCTAGAAATAAAATCCGCGCGACCCACCGTTCTTTGCGCCACCTGTTTGCCAGCGCGAGTCGTACATGAAGCAAAAGCGCTACAAGCGGCAGCGTTGTTAATAACCAAAGTCCAATCATCCAAGCGCGGGTCATTTATTGTTCGTCTCCAAAATCCACACGTCGAGGTAGTCGGAGATGTGTTGAATGGTTGCGGGGTGTCCCGCGAGCGCGTTTTCAAGTTGCTGTGTCTGCTCCTCTGCGCCTTCGCAAAAGCGCTTCATCACTCTCATCTGGCGCGGTTGCAACACGCGCATGGCCAGCGGCATTGTGGGCGAGAGCGTGGGGCGGTCGCGCAGGAAGAAGACGGACCCCTTTGGTGGATTTCAAATCCGTAATCGAATGAATGACGCGCGGATGCAATGTTCGTGCAACATCGCCCTGTCCGCCGGGGAAGGCGGATGCTTTTCGGGTCAGCACGGTGACGTTCGGATTAAGATGAAGGAGATATTTCACCACATCGGACTCCGATGGGCCGGCGAGGATGTTGTGGGTCGGCGGGAATACAATTCCTGCAACACAGGAGGACGCGAGGATGGCCCCCAGCGGGATGCGCCATGCGCGTGTGGAATGCCGTTGCCACAACGCTTCGAACAGCAGGCCGCCGAGGCAGGCCAACGCCAGCAGAAAGCTCCAGCCTTCACGTTGATAGTCTGAAAATTGGAGCCAGCCCAGATGAACGTTTGCGCTGGTGAGCAGGCCCCATAATCCGATCTGACGCCAGGGCAAGGTCTTTTTCCGAATACCTGCAATGAGCGACAGTGCGAATACGCTGGTGATCGCTATTGCGCCTGAATTTGGGAGCCATGACCAGTAGCCGATTCGCTTGAACGAGAAAAAATCTGCCGCCAGAATGTGGAGGACTTTCGGCCAGCTCGCGTCTGTATGCGCGGCCAGCGAATACTTCCCGGTCAATAGAGCCGCGATGACCATTCCGCGCGCTGCGGGGAGGTGGGTGGATACGAAAAGCATTCCCAATCCGACCAGGATGAGCAGCGCAAAAAAACTGAGATACGCGCGAATGCTGCGACGTTCAGCAAATATCCAGAGCGCGAGCAAAATCAGGACGTGCAGAAGCATCATGGGCACGGAAACCGCGAGCGCCAGGAGCGATGCCATCAAGCAGGCAAAACGCCGCGTTGCAAAAGCCCAGAGTGCGGCTATGACGAGGAGGAGGAGGCCAAGCTGATTTGCAAAACTGCCGACCCCGGTTTTTTGGAGGAGATAAAAGAGGGGGCATCCCGCAACCAGCGCCGCAGCGGTCAGTCCCGCGGTCCTGTTCTTCATTTGAGCGGTGAGCGCGAATACGCCGAGGACCAGACCAACGCCAAAGAATGCACCGCCAAAGCGCACGGTCCAGTATGGGTGGATATGCGAAAGCCATGCAGGAAACGCGCAGACCCATGCATACGCTGGTGGATAGTCCGTGTTCGCGACTTTTCCATCTTCCAGCACGTTTATGAGAAACCCCAAATGGCTATACGAATCTGACTGCCCGAGCGCCCATGTCTGAAGCGGGTGAATGAATCGCACCACTGCGGCGAGAAGAAGAATTGCAACCAATATCCAGTCAGGGCGATGAAGTGTATGGCGTGAGCCGCGCCGGCGCAAAAACAGGCCGATAGCAATCCAGAGAGCGACCCAGATGCCGAAAGCAACTTCGACGCCGATGCCGTGTCCATTACACAGCCTACCCCAAAGAGCCGCAGAACATAGAGCTGCTACAATCGCGCCAAAGAGTCGCTCGCCTTGACCCTGCCAGTTGACTCGCGCGAGAGCCCACATGGGCAACGGAATATAGAATGCGAGTTGCGCGGCAACCACAACGAGTAGATTTCCAAAGCTGTTCACCTCCAGCCCCTCTTCCATCCATCCAGTGTTCCCGCAAAGGCCTGCCAGTGTCCCGACAGGGCGTAGATCAGCAGGCGATAGCCGGTGACGAGCGTTGCCGCTAGTCGTGGGCACCGCGCGTGATCGCGCAAGAAGCGAATATAACTGGCGCGATAGTGGGCCGCCTGGAGCCGGCTTAAGGTTCCAACAGTTGCGGACCCCGTGTGTCGCACGAGATCGCCTTCCGCCACCGCGATTTTCCATCCTTTATGTTTTGCGCGAAAGGCCCAGTCGGCGTCCTCGAAGAGAAAAAAGTAATTTTCGTTGAGAAGTCCCACATCTTCCAACGCTTCCGAGCGAATGAGGAGACTCGCCCCGCAGATATAGTCCACCTTGTCTGCGGTCTTTGCTTCGAGGGGAATATAGAAGGGCGGTCGCAGTCGTTTCCCTGCTGCCACGCGCTTCGTATTGCCTTCGGCTCCCTCAATCGTCTCGCATCCGATTGCGGCGATTTGCGGATCACGCTGCGCGACCTCCAGCATACGCTCCAATGTCTCCGGCTCGCAGAGGGCGTCATTGTTCACCAGCCAGTAGAAGTCCATGTGTTCTTTGCTCTGCGCAGCGCGTATGCCGACGTTGACCCCTCCTGCAAACCCTCTGTTTTCGTCCAAGCGAATAACAATGGCGTTGGGGCATGTGCGCCGGAGGTCGTCAGCGGTATTCGCCGTTGACCCGTTATCTATGACCCAAATATGAAGGTCGCGATGCGATTGCGCCGCCAGCGCTTGGCAGCAAGCCGCCGTTTCTTGAGGGCGATTCCAGTTGAGGACAATGGCCGCAACGTTCATTCGAATTTCTTTCGTCTCAAAAATCGCCATATCACGACTATGACGCAAAGGGGCCAGGAAATCCAAAATCGAAAATAGCGGCGCAAGAGAAGCGTGTAGTCCCGCTCAATGGCGAGATCGCGCCGTTCCGAGCTGATCCCGCCTTCGTCTTTGAAGTCGGCGACCATCAGGGGAACGTATTGAAAAAGAAATTGGGAATCCTTCCAACAGGCCATGTTGAGCGCCCAGTCTGCCTGAACCGTATATCGTTCATTAAATGTGTGCGTCTCGAATACACGCGCGGGATAAAAAATGGCCTGCTGGCAGATGTTTTTCAGCGCCAGTTTTGCCGCCCCGAATTTACCCGCATAGCGGATGTTGCGCTTCGTCATCCAGACGTCGCCGTAATAGATGGTCAACGGGTTTCAGAAAAAATGAAGCCATTGAGCGCAGGGCGTCTGCCCGCATTCGGTCGTCCGATCCGAGAAAATAGATCCATTGCCCGCGGGCCAGCCGCACGGCTTTGTTCATCGCATCGTAAATTCCCCGGTCCGGCTCGCTGATCCAGCGGATGCGCGGATCGTTTCGCGACGCCAGCAGTTCCAGCGTCCCATCCGTGGAGCCGCCATCCACAACCCAGTGTTCATAGGGGACGTCGGTTTGAGCGGCAACGCTGTCGAGGCAGCCGGGGAGATCGCGCGCGGCGTTGCGGGTTACCGTGATGATTGAAATCAGAGGTCGAGAGGATGGGATATCGGCGGACACGTTATCTTCCCTTTTCCGCTTCGTTCCAGATGCGAAACGCTTCCGTGTAGGCGTCCAGCATGTCAACGACATGCTTATCAAGCCCATGCCGTTCCACTGCAATGCGACGCCCATTTTCACTCATGCGGGCGCGTTGCGCCGGATTGTTCAGTAGGTCTTCAATGCCCTGCCGGAAGCCATGGGCATCACCTGCGTTAGCGAGCTGGCCGGTTTCTCCGGGAATGACGAGTTCGGGAACGCCGCCGACCCGCGTGGCGACAACCGGACAACCGCAGGACAGCGCCTCAATCAAGACGCGGGGTTGATTGTCGGCTTTTGTCGGATAGGCAAGAAGATCGGCGGCGGCATAGTATCGCGCCAGTTGCCTGTCATCGTTGCAATAGCCGAGCGCCAGAGTTCGGAGTCCGTCAATAACCGGAGGTTGCCCCTCGCCAAGCACGGCGAGAACAAGGTTCCCGCGGTGTGCAGCACTCAGGCTCGCCAGCGCCGTGAGAAGCAGTTGATAGTCCTTAAATGGGTTTTGCAGCGACTCCGCCGCGAAGAGAAGAATGGCGGCATCCGTCGGCCAGTTCAATGCGCGTCGGAGCGGGGCGCGTTCTTGTGGACAGAACAGATCGGTATCCACGGCGTTGTTCACATGCCGTATTGGACGACATGCGAGGATGCTGTGTTGGGCGAGGTCGTACAGCCAGCGACTTGGTGTTGTTACCAACATGCGTGACCGCCGATAAACGCGCTGTTTAAGTTTCCATTCCCAATGCGTCGCGTCGCGTCGGATGGGTGGATCAATCTCCGGGTGCGGGCATTTGCCGCAGCCGATCCGCCAGCGTTCGCATTCGAAACTGTGCGCACAATGTCCGGTCAGCGCCCACATGTCGCGAAGGGTCCAGACGGACGGCTTTTTCGCCGTTAGTGCGGGTAGTGCGAGATAGTTGAAGAAGCCGCCGTGAAGGTTGTGGTAGTGGACGACATCAGCCCATTCAAACCAAGGGTGTTTTGCGATGCGCCGTGTGGTTGGGAGACCGGCATAGTTGAGGCCCAGCAGATTTCCTGCATGATACGGGACGCGCGCCCAGAGCGGCATAGGCGACAGGGTTTCAGTGTCGGGCATTGGCGGCGAAGGGCGACCTGCCAGCACGCGAGAGGAATGACCGGCGCTCCGAAGTGCGGTATGAAGCAGGCGCGTACTCCACGCCGCGCCACCTCGCGTAATGTCACAGGTGATATGCAGGACGTTCATTGTAGGATTTTGCGGATGACGGAGATCGTGCGTTCGCCCATTTGTGCAATCGAGAATTCCTTTTTTGCCCGATCCCTGTTGGCGCCCCCCACTGACGCGCGCAGCGCATTGTTTTGCAGCAGCTCCAGCAGGCGCACGCCTAACATTTCGGCATGGCCAACCGGGACCAGCCATTGGTCCGCCTCATCGCCCAATGCCAGGCGGATTCCCGGCAGGTCTGTTGCCACCACGGGCAGGCCGGCTGCCATATATTCCAATACGGCGTTTGGCATGCCCTCTGTACGCGAGCTGAGTACGCCAATCGCCGCGTTGCTCAGCGCGGTGGTGATGTCGCTTGTTGAGCCAGAAAAACGTACACTATTCATTAGTTCTGGCACCGCAGCGAGCGCTTGGATGTGCTTCGTGTACGAGGTGTTTTCCTCGAAATGCCCAATCAGGCGGAGTGTCGCATCCGGTCGTGAGCGCTTAACAATGCGCCAGGCCTTCAGCAGGGTGGCGTGGTCTTTTTCCGGCCGCACATTGGCCACGCAGACGACCTCTTGACCTGATGTGTCGGCGGGCAAATCAGGAATCGCGACGCCGTTCGGGATGATCGCTGTCTGGGGGACTGCGCGTGGAAACGCACGCGCGAGAAAGTCCCGGCTGGCGGGCGAATTAGCAATGAACGCATCGGCTCGTCGCAGTGCAATTTGTTCCATCCACGCAGGTGGCCGATCCAGCCCTGCGTTTCGCGAACTCCAGATAAATGCGCGTGCGCCGGTGCGCCGGCCCAGCCAGCCGATGTATAGATTGGGTACGCTTGTGTATCCGATAATCACATCCGCGCGAATGCTTCGGAACAGGCGCCATGCGCGAAACATATTGCGCGGAAAATACCACGGACTGAGAGGAAACCGCAGTGCCACGGCGTCCGTCTCAATTCCACGCCGCCGGGCTTGTTCGAGAACGGGCCCGTCTCCCGCGAGGCTCAGCAATATCGGGGTCCAGTTCCGTCGCGCCAGTTCTGTCGCGAGAAGCAGACACTGGCGCTCTGAGCCGCCCATGCGAGCCGCATTGTTAATCACCAATGCCATGCGCAAGGTGTCTTCAGGAGATTGGGTCGCCATGTTGGTGGGGCTGGGGCGCGGCGGTTGTGAGGCCGAATTTGTCGCACAACAGCTTTCGCTTGTGCTCCGGTGGCAGGCCGCGAATATGCACCGCATCGTTCAGTGTCTTTTCACGGTATTCCGCCAAAGTGCGAATGACGCGCGCGGGAACTCCAGCCACGATGCTGTCGGACGGAATGTGGCCCATGACGAGCGAGCCGGCGCCGATGACGCAGTTGTCGCCGATGACTGCGCCCGGCATGATAATGGCGCGCATCCCGATAAATACATTGTTGCCGACATTGATGGGGCCGAAAACGTCAATATCCGGGAATTCTTCCCGGAACACCCAGACTCCGCCATCGTGCGTAATGAATTGCACACCGCTGGTCACCGTGACGTGATTGCCGAGGGTGACGAGGTATGGTTCGCTTCCGAAATCGCATTCGTACAGTCGGCATCCTTCTCCCATGCGCACGCCAAGCGCTCGCGCCCGTTGGATGGGATCCGCCTGTGGGCGAAACCGGTTTGTGATTCGTTTCCAAATGGAGGTCATGACGACAATATCTAATTAGGTTGGCGCCCCGGTTGAGCCTGAATGAAGTTTACCACACGCTCCGCCTCCAGCGCCATATTTGCGCTGCCGCTCACTCGAAGGACGGGTGTGTCCCCTTGTTCCAATTCATGGGCGAGATTGGAGAGAAGTTCCGCTCCTTCCGAAAGTCTGGTTTCGACGACAGACATTTCTTCGTGTTGGAAAAGCAGTGGCAGGTTGCTGCGTTGCTTGAGGCGGGTCAGACAGATTGAGGACGGTGTCTCAACCAGGATGACCGCCGTGGCGACCGGCATGAGTTCGGCGTAGCGAGCGGCGTCGCCCGGTTGGCTCGCGCCGCGATAGCCGCGGAGCGAAAAAAAGCGGTGGGCAAAGCCTTCGTCCAGCAGGACGGGCTGCGCTACAGAACAAAACAGTTGATATTCAAAAGCGGTTGTCAGGACGGCATGGAAAACAGCCGTGCGCCATTGTTCGTCCAACGGTTCCTGGCGGAGCCAGTCGTGGACCAGCGCCGCAAAATCGCCGTGTTTTACCGCGAACTCAAGCCAGTCATTCATTGCGTGCGGAAAGCCGAAAACGGCGCGCCGCCAGGACGGCAATATGGAGCCGAGCAGATTGGCGAGCAGCCCGAAGTTGCGCACGCGCAGCCCTTGTTCCATCAGCTCAACACGGTTGAGGAATGGAAATCCCCGCGCGCGCAATGCTTGTTGCGTCTCCGCGCATATCGAGCTTTTGCCCGATCCCGGAATTCCGCAAAACTCAACGCGAGGGGCAGGGCGGGCAGTTTTGAGCGCCTCGTGACGATGGTATGTGGGCATGACCATGTTGACCCCGGAGGTGCTCATTGTCTTGGTTTCCCGGGAATGAGACGGAAGCAGTTTTTCGCCACCGATCGCCGCGTTGCGTTCACATGAATGGCAGATGCGGCCATCATTCGGTTCAGGTCTTCTTCGAGTTCCGTGGCGGTCAAGCCGGGGAATTTTTGAGCATTGTAGCCGTCCGTGCCTCGGCTCGATTCGCGTTGCGCGTGGACGCGCAAACGCCAGCTGTGCTTCGCTTTTGCAAGCAGCCGCTTGAGCGGCGAAAATGGTCGCAAGGGGTGTTGCTGCGCGAGTTCGTCAATTTCGTTTGTGATGCGTTCGGCCGCCGTGCCGCCCTGTACGCTTGCGATGTAGCGCGTTGCAATTGCCTGTTGTTCAGCAGTCCACAAGGCCCCGCGCTCTCTTGCCGTGAAACGACCGTCCACTGCGGCGAACAGTTCGGGTGGGGAGAACGTGTTCTCGCTGAGCGCGTAGGGCAGCGGGTTCTCGTAGCGCGGATAGCGGCCGGGCCGATAAGCAATGGCCGGCACGTCGAGCAAATAGGCTTCGACGGCTGTCGTGCAATTGAAGTGAATGACGCACTCGGAGGCGAGGATCCATTCGTGGACATTCCCGCTTGCGTCAACGAAGAGGCGGGGATGCTGTTTGGCAAGCGTCTCCCACGGCGCATGGTTTTCAGAGGGGTGGGGGCGCACCACGACCGTGTGGTCGGGATAGCGGGCGAGCAGTTCGGGAACCATGGCAAGATAGGCCTCGTGCGCATGTTTGTGCATGGCGATCCATCCATCCATGTAGCCCGGCTCTTGGGCGAGCGGGTAATTTGCGAGCGACGCTTTTAATTGCTCCGGCGTCTTGTAATGGTTGTGCATCGCAAAATTCGTGTTCACCAACAGCATCTTGCCGTAGCGCTGTTTGATGGCGCTCACGGCTTTCGCGTAAAAGGCGCGAAGCCCCGGGCGGAGCAGGTCAAAACGCGGATTTCCACAGAGCGCAATGCGATCATGGTACTCTGGGTATTCCTCGCAAATGGCTTCGCGCTGCACTTCGCCCCAGGCAAACAAACGGGCAAGGCCTTCCATGGACTTCGGTTCGACGCGAAGCTTTCGATACATCCACGGCTCAAAGAAGATGAGTCCCTCCTCGTCCCAGCTTGTCACCAGGTGCCCCATAGCGTTGCAGCGCTGTATCCATTCGGTGTGGGTCGCCGCAATGCTCTTGTCGATATAAATGCCCGGCGAAAGGATATCCGCGTATTCCCAGAGCCTCCATTGTTCGCCGATGACGACCGGATAGCCCCGCGCGAGCAGGTTTAAGGCGAGAAACAACTTCCCATGGAATTCACGGGATTTGGTTTCAACGGGGAGGATGACGGTGGGTTTGTTCATGATTAAAGCCCGAACGCCTCCAATCGTTCGAGCGCGAGCCAGAAGCCCTCGCCGTGATTCTTGTGGCCTTGCCAGATTTCGGGCATGAACGAGGCCTCGGGACAAACACGCTTCAATTGGTCGCACAGGGCGGGAAAATCAATCTCGCCGTCGCCGATTTGAAGCCCCTCGCCGTCTGTTCCCCGCGCGTCTGCCATGTGCAGGTGCGCCGTGTGGGGGCCCACGGAATCCACGAAGGTCTTGAAGGACATTCGGTAGTGCGCGCAGGCGAGTTTGGAGTGGCTGATGTCGAAGCACAGACGCAGGCCGTGCGCGCGACAAAACGCAACGGTATCTTCCGGTTTGACAAATAAATTCAGATACATTTGCCCACCGAAATACCAGGGAAAGGGAGGAAGCGTTTGGCCGATGATTTCAACCCCGTCGCTATCCAGCTCACTGAGGCTTTGCGCGAGGATGTCGTACCGATGTTGGACGTCGGTTTCCGCGAGAAAGCCGTCTGTAGAGAAGCCGCCTAGGCTGGCGATAATGACCGGGCGAGTTGCCTTGCGAAAATAGGGTTTCATTTTTCGCGTGAGATCAATGACACGTTGCAGCTCGGCGACGGAGCGACGGCGGTGCGCGTCGTCCGGATTGGCCAGGTCCAGCAGGTGGTCGCCATTAAAAGTGTCCGGGCTGTGCACCTTGAAGTCCAGATCGAGCGGCGTGTCGAAATACCGGGGAAAATCTTCCTCCATATCCTTGAAGCTCATGTGAAATTCCAAGAAATCGGGATTCGACACGCGGTTGATTTCCTGGAAGTCGTGCCAGCGGACCGTCACGCCCCATGGGCGGCTGAACCGATAGGGGCGTGGTTGTGCAGTCGGCTGGGCGATGTCGCTTTCAAAGAAAAAGTCGCCGCGCTGCATCGTTCGAGCGGCTCGGCGCCCGACGAGATCGGCCAGCCGATTGGGCTGCAACCCGCGGCCCGGGCTTCGGATCGTCACGGAGCTTTCGTCAATGAGTTCACCCGGCGCGATGTCTCTTGCGGCGACAAGGCTTTTTGCAAGATTGGCTCGATTCATCAGCTCGCCTTGCGAGAGAGTGCGCGCGCTGCCCGTGCCCAGTGATTGCTCGACCTGCCGGATGCCCTCCACCATTTCCTTGAATTCATCGGGCAACAGACTGGCCTTGTGGTCGGATCCTTCCATGGACCGATCCAGCGTGATGTGTTTTTCGATGATCCGCGCACCCTGACACACGGCGGAAACCGCGACGTGGATGCCGCGTTCATGTCCGGAATAGCCAATCGGGCAGTTTCCGAGCGCCTTGAGGCGGGACAGATAAGTCAGATTGATGTCTTTGAATGGCGCGGGGTAGGTGGAGTTGCAGTGGAGCAGGGCATACGAGCTTCCGCATCGGCGCAACAACTTCACCGTGGCGGAGATTTCATCCTCCGTGGACATGCCCGTGGAAAGAATCATCGGCTTGAACGTCTTCGCCATTGTTTCAAGGAACGGATGATTCGTCATGTCCGCCGACGCGACCTTGTAGGCCTCCATGCCGTATTTCTCCAACACGGCGAGGCTCTCTTCCTCCCAGGGCGTGCAGAGGACGATGAGGCCTTGTTCGCGGGAAAAGTCGAACAGGCGCAACATGTCCGGCGCCGGTAGTTCAAATTTATCCAGCAAGTTCAATGTGTATTGAGCGCCCAGGTCTTCGCCCGTGACGCCGCCGCCCGGCGCTTCGCGGTAAAGATGCTTCATGTGACGCATCTGAAACTTCACCGCGTCAACACCCGCCTCCTTTGCGGCCATGACAAGGCGTCGCGCCATTTCCACGCTTCCGTTGTGATTGATGCCCACTTCCGCGATGACGAATACCGGGCTTGTGTCGTTGATCAAACGATCGCCGATGCGCAGGCCTTCCAGCAGGCTGCGACGACGGACAACACCGATAAGGCGTCGTCGGCTGTCCAGCATGGGGATGAACTTGATCCGGTCGTTGAAGCGCCTGCGAACGTCCTCGCGCGGTTCCGAATCCAACGCGACGGCACAGGACGTGTTGGCAATCGAGATGGCGGGTTGTGAAAGATCCACCACGGACTGTTTGATTAGCCAGCGTCGAACATCTCCGTCAGTGAGCACGCCGCCCAAAACACCCTCATCATCCACGCACAGGACGAAGCCCTGCTGGTTGGTGTCAATGCGGCGCAGCGCCTCGCTGATCGCAGCTCTCGTGTTCACGCACCAGCGGCCCACATCTCGCTCGATAATCATAGCAGTTCTCCTCGGGCGCTTAGAAGTCGTTCGGCAGTGGCCAGGTCTTCTAATGAGTCAATATCCAATGATCGCTCGATCGGCATGAGTGAAATGGCTGTGCGCCCAAAAAAACGGTGTTGTTTTTCGCAAAAGCCGGCGGCGTTCATAACATAAATTGCGCCGTTTTCCTGGAACTCCGGTTCGCGATCCTGGCGCCGCGGTCGAGTGTGTTTGTCGTGATTTACGCCGATCGCGTTTCCGTTAAAATCCTTTCGCCAAATAAAGCCATGAAAGGACGTCGCCGTGAGCACCGAGTCAGCGCCTTCCCGCCGAAGCGTTTCGATGGCCGCGTCAATGTCTTCCGGCAGCGAAAGCGGCGAGGTGCATTGTAGAAAGACGAGCAGTTCCGGGCGGTAGTGTTCCGTCGCGTCCAGATAGTGAAGCGTGTGCAGCAGCGCCGATTCCGAGCTGGCCGTGTCGCAGCTGATTTCCTTCGGGCGCTGTACCACTTCGGCGCCTTCCGCTCTTGCCGCCGCGGCGATGGCCTCGCCATCGGTGGAGACCACAATGCGCGTGATGTGAACGGACTTTTTCGCCGCGCGAATGACGTGCGCGATCAGCGGCGCGCCCGCGACAGGACGAATGTTCTTGTCGGGGATCCCTTTGGAGCCGCCCCGCGCGGGAATGATTGCCAGACACGATCCATGATTGTCTGCCACGTTATTATTTCCTGTTGTCATGCAAGCGATGCGGCGCCAGCGCCATTGTTTTGATTTGTTGTCGGTTTACGGGAGGGTTATTCGGATACTTTTCGCAAATTGGGAATCTTCCGTCAAAGCGCATTCAGTCCGCCTTGACGGCCGCCATATCATGCGCTGGATGGCCGTAGCGGTCCGTCGAGGGCAGGTGTCTGTGTCGATCTTCATGTTGCGCCTCTTGCCGATAGCCATGCTCGCGTTCTTGTCCAAAGAAGACCGACTCCGGAGGCATTGAATGCCAGGGTGGAAAATCCTTCCACCTTCCATGGGCGGGAGGCGTGGGTGAGAAGGAAAAGACACGACGTGACGCTCAAGAATGTCGCCGGGAAAATTCCTTTGTGGGAGACAAGCCCTTGAGTGGCGGAAACATAACGCCGGGCAAGAGACCGTCGGCTGCTGTAGCTGGTGTTGTGGGTGTTGCACCAACGAAGCAGGGCGGCCCACACGAGCCGGCTTCCCGCTAGGCGAAAAGCGCCGTCGCGGCCCGTGACGCGATTGTCGGCATGTATTCGCGCGCGCGCCATCATTTGCCCGCGCGGGATGGGCGCGAGCCGCCCCACGGCGGCCATGCGAATCCATAGGTGCGTGTCCTGGGAGATGGAAAAGCGCGTGTCAAAGAGTCCGCTTTTTCCAAAAAGAGTCCGGCGAACCACGATTCCATCGGTGCAGAACGATCCCGCGCCACCAGCGGTGAGGACGTCGAGCAACTCTTCGGGCGCCACGTGCCGCCGCATTCCCAAGGTGGACGGCCACGATGACTTGCTATGGCGATCCCGCGCCTCTTCGTCGTTGGCAAACAGGGCGACTGTTCCGTACACGCCATCAATATCCGGTTGCGTGGCGAGGGTGTTCACGACTGCATCAAAGCAGCCGGGCACATACACATCGTCCGCATCCAGAAATGCCACGAGCGGGTGGCGCGCGGATTGAATGCCGAGATTGCGCGATGCGGCTGCGCCGTGATTGCGACCGTCCGGGTGCTGAAGCAATCGAATGCGCTCATCCGTTTTCGCCAGCTCTCCGCAGACGGCCAGGGCGTTGTCCGGAGAGCCGTCTTCAACCAGAATCACTTCGCCCGTTTCCGGTTGCGCCAACGCGGAGCGCGTCGCCTCTTCAACGAAGCGCTCGGCCTTGTAGACGGGGATGATGACGGAAATTTTCATGTCGCCCTTCGTGACGCCTGCTTGCGCACTGCGACCGCGAGCCTTGCCTGCGCGGCGAATTGCTGCCATACTGAAGGCTTCTTATGGATAGACAGTCTCCCTTTGCCGTGTCCGTGATCATTTGCGTCTATAACGGCGAGAAATTTCTTGAGCGCGCCGTTCAGTCCGTTTTGATCCAAAAGGAGGTGGCCGAAATCATTTTGGTCGAAGACGGTTCCACGGACGGGACGCTCGCGCTGTGTCAACGATTTGTGGAGGAGCGTCCGGGTTTCATCCGGTTGGTTCAACATCCCGGCGGGGTGAATCTTGGCCTCGGCCTCTCCTCCAGTCTCGGAGTTCACGAAGCGCGGTATCCTTATGTCGCCTTTCTTGGCGCTGATGATCGCTACCTGCCGGATCGCTTTAAGCGCGACGCGGAGTTGTTCGCCGCCGACCCGTCGTTGGATGGCGTGTATAACGCGCTGGGCGCGGAGATACTGGAAAAAGAGGGCGAGGCGTGGTGGAGCAAGAGTAGCCGACGAACCGAGCTGACCACGGTGCGGAATCCTCCGCCTCCCGAACGACTCTTCTTCGAGATGAATCCGATTGGACGTCGCGGCCATTTTTCCTTCGATGCGGCGACGTTTCGACGCACGGTCTTCTTCGATGCGGCGACGTTTACAGATCTGCGCCTGTCGCAGGACACGCTGTTGAGCGTCCAACTGGCCGCGCTGTGCCGGTTGGCGGGCGGAGAGACGGAGAAGCCCGTAGGCATGCGCGGTATTCACGGGCAGAATCGAATCCGCAGCGAATCGAACATGGTGGCAGCCAAAGAGGCTGTTTTTAAGGAACTGCTCGCGTGGAGCCTTCGGCGTTCCCTTCCGCGAGAGAAGAAGCGCGCCCTTCAACGTCTGGCGATGCGCTTGGGGAGCGATCCCCGCGTGCGCCGCGAGCTGGTTCAGATCGATCCTGGCATCCGATTCACGCGCTGGTTCCTTTTGGCCATCCTGCGAGGATGGATGAAGCGACTCGGCGAATTGCGCTGGTTGATTTTCCGTCGCTCGCCGGACGACCTCGTGCTGCCGGGGGTGTTTCCCGCTCTTCGACAACGCCTCCGGCGCAGGCCGCCGACATAGCGCAGCGCCGCATGGCGGTCGCCGCGCATGACGAGGCGATGGTGTGAGCCTGCCCGGTGAAGGGGTGCTCGCTTCACATCGCCTGTGTTGCGTTGTTCCCATGGCGGTCATGCGTTAGTTGCCAGCGGAGGTGCAGCTCCAGTCGCCGTCCAACAGCAGCGGCGAGTTTGGCGTGGCGCGGCCCGTGCCGTAAAAATCGCCAGCTACAACCTGAATATAGCCGACTCCATTTGACGGAGTGTCGGCTTCTGCGCCATTGACCGTGATGGATGCGCTGATCCGATAGCGCCCCTCGCCAAGAGGCAGGCGGTCTATTCGAAGGTCGAAGAAGCCCCCTGATCCGATATCTTCTGAACGGAACATTCATTTTCATCGCATCACAAACGGCAAGCGGATCTTGTGAGAACGACTGGTGGATGGTTAACTTGATATTCACAAGCTGCGTGCGGTCCGCATTGGCGGCATAGCCTAGGCGCAAAGTAACCATGTCGCCGGATTGAACCGCAAGAAGCGGGGTGCCCTGCTCGTTCACCATGGCGAAGGAGGTCAATTTCACGTGCCCATTGCCGGAACGATCTTTGAGCGCTTCCAGTTGATAAAGAGGCCCGTCTCCTTGCGACTCAACACGAGTTTGTGTGTTCAAATACTGCGTGATGATTTCTTTCGGCCTGCCCATTCCCGCGACAACGCCCTCATGAATCCAGACGCAACGTGAGCACAGGCTTTGCATGGCAGCCATGTTGTGACTCACAAAAAGGAGTGTGCGGCCTTCTTTTGCGATGGAGCCCATCTTGCCAATACATTTTCGTTGGAATGCGACATCGCCGACGGCCAGCACTTCATCAATGAAAAGAATTTCAGGCTGCAGGTGCGCGGCAATGGCAAAGGCCAATCGCACGTACATCCCGCTTGAGTAGCGTTTTACGGGGGTGTCTATAAATTGATCAATTTCGGAAAAGGCCACAATTTCATCGAATGTTGCGTCAATTTCGCGTTTCTTCATCCCCATCATGGTCCCGTTGAGGTAGATGTTTTCACGCCCGGTTAATTCCGGATGAAATCCTGTTCCTACTTCCAGGAGACTTGCTACGCGCCCGTTTAATACCGCCTCTCCTCTAGTGGGTTCCGTGATGCGCCCCAGAATTTTAAGCAGCGTGCTTTTGCCCGCACCGTTCCGACCAAGGATGCCCATCACTTCGCCTTGTTCGACATCAAAACTAATATCTTTTAGCGCCCAGTATTCGGGATTGGAAACCTTCCACCCCAATTTGCCCATATATTGAGAGGGATTCCGGCCCGTGCGCTTTAGCCATTGATAGCGAATTTCGTCGCGCAATGTTTTTCGAGTGACCGCGCCTCGCCGATAGCGCTTCGCAATATTTCTAATTTGAACGGCTGGATCGGACATGTATGAAGTATCCTTTAAACGGTATCAACAAATGTACGCTGCACGCGGTTGAATAGCACGAGGCCCGCCCAAAAGATTATCACGCCGATTGTCACGCTAATCGCCACCTGGGAGAGGTCGAAGGATCCCTTGCCGACCAGCGCCCATCGAGTGGCCTCCACCGCCCATGACATGGGGTTGTAGAGAATCACCCATCGCCAGCCCTCCGGAACCATGCTTGCGGGATATACGATAGGTGAAGCGTACATCCACAGTTGGGCAAAGATGGGCAAAAAGAATTGAATGTCGCGATATTTGACAGTCAGGGAGGTGAGCAGCAGCCCTGTTCCCATTCCGAGCATTGCTGCATAGAGTATGATCGGAAAAAAACAGAACATTCGTGTGACCGGGGGAAGGGGAGTACCCATATAGAATCGGTAGAAGAGCCAGAACGCGGCAAAGGTTGCCGCGTTCAATGCAAGCGTCGAGCTGGCCGCCAGGATTTTAACGAGAGGCACGATTAATCGCGGGAAATATACTTTCCCAAAAAGATGGATGTTGCTCACGAGCGTTACCGCCGTTGAGTTCAGACACGTCGCGAAAAAGTTCCAGATGAGCATGCCGCTCATGTAAAAAAGCAGCGAGGGCACGCCGTCGGTGCCGATGCGCGCCACGTTGCCGAAGATTACTGTGAAGACGAGCGTGGTCAGAAGCGGCTGTAGGATGAACCAGAACGGCCCCAGAATACTCTGTTTGTAAAGGGCCGACATATCGCGAATCCACATGATCCCGATGAGGTCGCGGTAATCCCATATCTCTCGAAATGGAATTCGCCACCATGGATTGTTCGCGCGGATGATGTGTTTATGCATGTGGGTTATCCTAATCCAAGCTTCGAAAAGAGTTTGATGAGCGGATTGTCGAGAAGTTGTTCCGCTCGCTTGTTCAGTTGTTGGAGCCGGGCGACGCGATCAACCAAGAAGGTGACGTTGGTTGTTTTGCCAGCATCGGCGAGGGCGCTGCCGGCGTGGCGGAGGTCGCTGTCGAGGGAGGCCAGCTTCGTACGCGCGAATTTCAAAATGCCTTGGCGCAGGGCGGTGCCGATGTTGTCGGCGGTGCGATAGTATCGTTTGCGATCGCCGGGCTTGCGGACGCGATGGATCAAACCCATTCGTTCGAGTTGCGCGGCGGCGAGACTGACTGCGGCTTTGCTCAGATTCAACTCCGATTCCAAGGTGTCGAGTGAGGCCTCGCCGTTTGTCAGGTAAAGACTTGCCAGTGTTTCACCGGCAACACGGTTGAAGCCAAATTCGTGCGCGAGCCGTCCGCCCGCCGCGACAAGGTCCGACTTTGTGCGTTCGTCGTCTGTTAACTTGTGTGTCCGTTTGTTCACTGCAACTTTTAGAATTTCGTAAAACATTGAGAGATTGTGCGGCGCGGGTCAAGGCGCATTTTTGAAAACAATAGGCGGCTGGTGATGTGGAGAAGCGCGTGCGGGCGAGTGGGTGTGGAAAGGATGGACAGGTGCGCATAGTCCGCTAAATTTTCACCGGTATGAATGTTGCGGAGTTGCTGGATCAATATGGTTATCTTGCTGTGTTGGTGGGCACGTTTCTTGAGGGCGAAACGGTGCTGTTGATGGCCGCGTTTCTTGCGCATCAAGGCTATATGGAACTGCTTCCATTGATGGGGGTGGCATGCGTGGGAGCGACGTTGGGGGATCAGTTTTATTATTATCTTGGACGAACACATGCTAGCGCGTTTTTCCGTCGCCCGAAATTTGCGAAGCTGGCGGAACACGTACGCGTTTGGCTGGAGCGCCGTGGCACAATCTCGGTCATTGGTATCCGCTTCCTTTATGGCTTTCGAACCGTCGGGTCCGATTGTGATCGGGGCAAGCCATTTTCCGTTCGGTCGTTTCTTCGTGCTGAATCTTGTTGGCGCGGTCTTGTGGTCGGTGACTATCAGCGTGGTTGGTTATCTGTTCGGTTCTGTCCTTGATCCGTTGATTGCAAACCTCAAACACTACGAATATCTGGTTTTACTGATCCTTGCGGCGCTGGGGGTTGTCATAACCCTCTTGATTCGTCGTCGCGTTCGCGGGGGTTGTTGACTAAGAGGGTGGGACGACAGACCTCTTCTGTGTGTTTTTTCCGCATCACGGAGGGATGATGGTGACGCAGATTGTGGGATGTTGCCTATTCCGTTGATCCGGCCCTGCTGCCAGAGGCGTCTGCCGCAATGGATTCGCGAGGTGTTAAAAAGCCCTTTGCGGTTATTACAAAGCTTTCCGGATTTTCCATGTTGTCAAAATCCAACGTGTTCATCGTTTTACGAATTTTATGGAAATGCAAATACATCATTTCCGCGCCGTCCGCGTCGTACACTCGGCCGTTCTGCCAGCGCATGGAGAGGGTCTCGTCTTCGAGGAGGCGCAACTGATGGCGCCCGTTTGGAGCTAACATTTGCTCCCAATAGACCCTCGGCGTCTTTTTACCCTGTGTGACGCGAATTCTGAATGTGTTCAGTGCGCTTTTAGTGGCTCTTGTCAGGATTTCGGTCAAATCGTGCTCATCCGTCTGTCGAGATTCACGATTTGCGAGTATGTGTTGTTCGATATTCGGGATGGAGCGAAAGAAATTGGTGATCTCGGGAATATTCCGGAAGAGACAAAAGTGGCCGGCTATTCGATTGGGCCGGGACGTGACGATGTCGTAGCGGGCAAGAAGGGTTGAGACCATGAAGTGTCGGATATTGCCCCAGACGATATCCATATCACAGCAGCCCCAAAAATCGTAACCGCACAGTTCCTGCTCAAAAATCCGGCCATAGGCGATTTTCAGGTCGCATAGTTTATATGCGTAGTCCACCAGGACATTGACCTTAATGCCCAGCGCCTGTGTTGCTCGCGCATTGAAGGCTTCCATGGTCATTGGCAAAATTTTTACATTGGCCGGCAGGTTCGCGGGCGGGGGCGCGTTGCTGATGATGAGCCAGTCAATCGTGGGATTCTTTGCGCAAGAAACTAAAAAGGCCGGCATCCAGAATGGCCATTCTCCAAACCATACAGTGACCAGCGCGATGCGGTGTTGCCTGTTTGGGATCGCCTGTGAGGGCCCATACATCAACCGCTCGCGGATTCGCCGGGAAAGCGGGCCGATCCCGGTAGCCTTGCCCAGCATTCCCCGGAGGCCTTGTGCCCGCATGGTGTGCTCGGGGAAGATGCGTTTGTATAAACGGTTCAGCGTGACGTTTGCGGGGTCGGCCGCGGTGCGGTACAGGCGATACAGTAGCGGATACAGGCGATGCAGTCGCCGCTGTTCCTTTTGCAGGGCGCCACTGATTTTCGCCTGAGCGCTGATTCCCGTCATGTCGTATTTCGCAATGAGAACAGGCGCGGATCGGCAGCGGATTCCGGCGAGTGTCGCGCGGGCAAAAAATTCGCGGTCTGCGATAATCCGATAGGACGTGTCATACGGCCCGAATCGCTCGAACACGGCGCGTCGGATGAACGTGGACTGATGGTTGACGGTCTTTCGATAAAAGTGGCGGTGGTCCAAATCCCCCACAGGTTGTTTGCGGCGTGACGTCCGACCTTCCGGCCAGACGGCGAGGTATCCGCCGGTACAAATGCCCACGTCTTCATCTGCCAGAAACGGGAGCATTTCTTCCAGCGCCCCCGGCGTTGCGAGTGTGTCTCCGCTGTTGAGGAACAACAGCCACTCGCCGTGCGCAACTCGCGCGCCCTTATTCATCGCATCGTAAGGGCCGGAGTCCCGTTCTGAAATCCAGCAACTGATCGTGCCCGTCCGCGCTCTGATCAGCTCCACGCTTCCATCCGTGCTCCCGCCGTCAATCACGATCTGCTCAAAGTCCTGAAAGCTTTGCGACCGAACACTCTCCAGCGTTTTTTCCAATCCACAGATGTTATTAAGGCTAACGGTGATAATGGAAAGCTTCATAGGGCCGGAGCATTCTCCGCGCTGATGTGCTCGTCCCAAAAATCAGCGTCGTACTTTTTCCATGCGTGACAGCCAAACGGCAGTCGCCCTTTCATCCGGGCGAGGTAGCCGCGCGGTTCTGTTTCAATTGCGAAATACATCGCGTCACTTTCGCTGGCGACCCGGAAGCGCCGATCAAGCGTTCTTGCGCGAAATGACCAGAATAGATCCTCGTTCTTTCTCCACCCCGTGGAGGCAGATGGAAATCGCTGAAGGATGCGCCTGAACGTTTCGGTGCGTCGGAGCGAAAACCCGCCATTTCCGGCGCGAAAATCATATCCATAAAACAAACGGGCCAACCGAGGCCATCTGGACACTGCGGGAAGTCTTTTGTCTGCGCGCCATCTTTTTAGAAAGTCCGCATTTCCCCATGGAGCTCCGATATAGTCGTAACCTCGCGCACACCATTGTAACAACTCGTCGCGAAAAACCCATGCGTCGAGCTGATAGATGAGCATGTAGTCCCACGCCGCAAAGCGTTCATAGAATTCAGGACTGAGCAGAAGATCATTATACCCCTGAACATCCACAAAGAATCGGGCCGGGAATCGCTCCAGCGCCATGTCGCGAAATTCAGGCGGGGGCGTCATGCCCTCCGGAAGAAACGCGCGGACGTCATGGCTGCCGAGGACGTGTAGCCCATGTCGCAGGCACGCTGCCTCATTGATGTCGAGCGATTCCTTATAGCAGGGGATGATGACGACGGGTTTCATGCGGGTGTGTCGCGGAAACAAAACAGATTTAATTGCAGGTCCATCCCCATCATCGTCTGGCGCGCAAGAAAGGGCTTTCGCGCGACGTTGGCCTCTTGAATCTGATAGCGAAAACCAGCCTGTCGGATGATGGCCAGCATCTCATCGAGCCGCTGCGGCTTGTCGGCTTCCGAGTGATATTCAATAAACAGCCGATCGACATTGGATAACCGATCCGCGCAATCGCGAATTACGTCGAATTCCGCGCCCTCGATGTCCACTTTCAAGAAGTCCACCGAATCGGCAAGCTGGTCGCGAAGCCGGAGCGAGGGCACCGACACGGTTTGTAAAGAGCCGGCCTGCACACGTCCCGAGAATCCGCCTTCTTGCATGAATGCAACGCTGCCATTTTCTGTCCACACTGCAGCCTGATGAAGTTCGACGTTGCGCAAGTCAAACGAGGCGACATTTTTCACAAGCGCTTGAAAGATGGCGGGGGTCCGGCTCGAAGGCAATGACCCGTGCATTCGGATAAAGCAGCTTGAAATAGATTACGCTCAACCCGATGTTTGCCCCGCAATCTAGGATGAGCGGATTTGTTGTGGATGCGCAAAATTCATAGATGCCTTTTTGAAAGATTTCCTTCATGCCGACGAGGTACGTGCAGGCGTCCGGCACTGAAACGGGACGTCCATGAAGGGTGGCCGTTGTGGGCGTATAGCGGGGTGTCTGTTTCAGTCTGATCCACTCCTGTTGCTCTCTTCGGCGGCGCGCGATTCGTTTTAGCGTTTGTGCGGGGTTCATGTGTATGGCTCGGCGGGTACAGTGTTTGTTGTCATCTCAATCTTCGACGCCCTGTTGTATGGGTCGCAGGCTCCACTCGCCATCGTGGTTGATGAGCGAAACTGGCGCGTTTCTGCCTGTGCCGGCGGGTACGAAGTCCGACTCCATATCGCCAACGGTTATTTGCGCGCCGATCCGATGGCGCCCCTCGTCCAACGGAAGTCGCGGCAGTCGCAATTCGAGGCTGCCCGCCGCCCCGATGTTTTTGATCGGCGCGTCTATCTTGATGGCATCGCAAACGCAGAGAGGGCGCTGTGTGGAGGGCGACTTCAACGCCAGATCGAACGGCGGGCAGGGGAATGCCTTCGTTGTCAACGGCTGCGAAGGACGGCATCCGCGCCCATCCGTTGCCATGCCGGTTTTTGATATTCGACGAGTCGTGGAGCGGGCCGTCGCCTTTCTTTCCACTTGCGTCTGTTGAGTTGCTGACGACGGGCGGCGCGTGTGGCCAGGGAACTCGCGCCCGGGGCTTTTTTTTCATGTGGGCCAGGGAGCTTCCCGCCTGAAGGAGAGCGGCTTCAAACTCCGCCATTTTTGTTCGCGCACACTTCAGGATATCCCGGCGCAAAGCCGTGGCGATATCCTCTGCGCTGTGATCGCCGCGCTTGCGGTCGCCGGGTTTGCGAATACGGCGGAACAGGCCCACGCGCTCAAGTTGCGCGGCGGCGAAACGCCCCGCCGCGTTGCTCAGATGCAGATCATCTTCAAGCTCATCGAGCGAAGCGGCTCCCCCGAGAGATCACGAGTGGCGAGCGCCTCGCATACGATACGGTTGAAGCCGCATTCATGGGCGATCCGTTCGCCAGACGAAACGAGGTCGGCCTTCTCGCGATTGTTTTTTTCGAAAATGATGTTAAAGCGGGGCACGGCTGTAATTTTTATGGTTTCGCAAAAATTATTATTGTTGAGTATTTGCGTCAACCGCCTATTCGATTGGTGAAGAGAGGCGGTTATTGGCGGGCCTCCGCAGGGTCGAAAAAGAGAAGCATTGTGTGAATGACGTGTTCTTGCTCCGCCTGGGTCAACGTCGGATAGATGGGCAGTCTCAGGAGGCGGTTGTAGAGCGATTCTGTGACGGGCAGTGCGCCGGGTTGGTAGCCCATGCCGAGTCCCATGGGCGAGAGGTGCAAGGGTTGGTAGTGCCGCGTGACGGAAATTCCGCGTTCCTGAAAAAACACGATGGCGCGATCACAGGCCTCCGCATCGCGCATCAGCACGTGGAAAATATGGTGATTTGACTCCGACCCGGGGGGAATCGTCGGAAGAGTCAGTTCCCCGCGTTCGGCGAGCGGGGTGAGCGTATGAACATAGTCTTCGTAAATACGTTTCCGTGTTGCCTGAATCCATTTCCGTTTTGCGAGCTGGCTCAGGAGCAATGCGCCCATTGTGTCGGGTGGCAGAAGGCTGCTTCCCGGCGTGATCCAAACATATTTGTCGGTGAGTCCGCGTACAAAGTCCCCTCGATTTGTTCCTTTCTCTCGGATGATTTCAGCCCGGGCCGCGATATCCGGGTCGTTGGTGATAAACGCGCCGCCCTCGCCCGTGGAATAATTTTTCGTCTCGTGAAAACTCAGATTGCCGATGTCGCCTATCGTGCCAGCCGGCCGCCCGTGGTAGAATGACGCCATTCCCTGGGCTGCGTCCTCAATGACGGTTATCGCGTGTTCATGCGCAACGGCGCATAGTTCGTTCATGTCCGCGGTAATCCCGGCATAATTAAGAGGGATTACCACCTTGGTTTTTGGGGTGATGCGCCGCCGGAAATCTCCGGGGTCGAGACTCAGCGTGTCCGCGCGGATATCGGCGAAGACGAGGCGTCCACCTCCCCGCAGAACACAGGCGGCGGAGGAGGGATATGCGAAGCTCGGAACAATGACTTCGTCTGCGCCGCGCAGGTTTAGCGTCATGATGGCGAGTTCAAGCGCGTGTGTGCAGGATGGGGTAAGGAGCACATGTTCTGCGCCCAGTTGTCGTTTCAGTTCTTCCGTGGCTCGCTGGGTCCACGCCCCGTCACCCACAATAGCCCCGGAGCGGACCACATCGGCGACGGCCATCGCCTCGGTTTCATCATAGCTTGGCCTATTGAAGGGAATGTTCATGGCAGCTTGTGCGCGGGAACTCCGACGTAGGTTCCGCTTTCCCGGATGTCGCGGACCACGACGGCCCCGGCGCCCACCGTAATGTCGTCATTCACTGAACGCCCTGTAATTACGGCGCTGTTCGTGCTGATGTTGTTGCGGTTGCCGATCTTGCAGTTGCTGGCAATGACGCATCCGGGGCCGATCTGATTGAAGTCGGCAATTTCCGTGTCGTGTCCAAGCGAGGCCATTCGATTGATGTAGTTGAAGTTGCCCAGGCGCACCTTTGTGGCCAGCACGACGCCCGCGCCGACAAAATTTCCCTGTCCCATCTCCACAGAGGCGGGCACATACGAAAACTGATGGACGAGGTTGGAGAATCGCAGATTATACTGCTTTAGGAGCTGCAGAAACGGCGCTTTGTTCGGATCGGAAAACCCAAAAAAACAAGCCTCCCCACTCGGCTTGAAATCCGGCAGATCTATTACCTTGAGGTCATTGGGCAATTTATCAATGGTTTTGCGGGTAAGCTCCATGTTGCGCACCAGTTGCGTTGCGCGTCCGCCTCTCGATTCGATCGCGTCAATGATGTCGCAAATCAAGTCGCCAGCCCCGAAAATGGTCCAAGATTCATTTTTCACGATTTCGTATCTCCAGAAATGCCGCATGAATGTGGCGCGTGAGAATGGTCAGCGCTCCAGCGCGCGGAGGGGGCGGTTCTTTGCGCTCTTCCCGATATGATTCTGACAGTCGCGTGTGGGACGCATTTCCATCCCGTTCCGCCGACACAAAATCAAGAATGGCCGTGTTGTGCTCTGTCGCGATCATCGAGAAAAAGCGGTAGTCGTTAAAAACACCGATGTAGTCAGTCGGATAGTTGTATGTTTCGGCGATCGCCCGGGTGAAACAATAGTTTGCTATGTCCAAGCGGCTGTGTTGGATCGGGAATATCGGCAAGGTGACCATTTTGCTCCGTCCCGCGTATTGAACCTGTGTAACGAACACGTCCCTTTTAATTTCGGCATGAGCCAGATGCAGTTTCCGAAAGTAATCGTTGTCGAGAATCTTCAGGTCGCTATCAAGAAAGAGGTAGCGCACGGCTTCGTAGTTCTTCATCGCGTAATTCCGTCGTTTCCCGAGATTAAGAAGAATCGCGATGGAGTCTCCGGTCGGCTCTTCCTCGATTTCGTCATAAATAAATCGGGGATCATCCCGCGCGATATTGGCAATGAATCCCTTGATTGCAGGAGAGGGCCCGTTGCTCACCATGACGTGTATGAAGTCTCCCAGGGTTTGCTTCTTCACCGCCGCGACCAGCTTGGTGAGTGACTCAAGGGCCGGGTCGAAGACCGGCGTGATCAAACAGAGAAACGGGGGGTCTGTTTTAGGCATGGGCGGTACGATGCAGATTCAAATAACCGCGAACATCGGCAGGCGTTGCATACTCCAATTCAAGCGCCTGCGCGATGGTTTGAACTCTGCGGAGCAGATCGAAATTGGTTGCCAGTTTGTCGCGTTTGGACGTGAGCCAAATGTTGTCCTCCAATCCGACGCGCGCGCCTCCGCCGTTGATCATTGCGTTGGCGTTCATTTTTAGTTGCGCATCGCCGACGCCTCCGGCGGACCAGAATGCGCCCTCCGGAAGCTCCTGAAGCATGACGCCGAGATTTAGAATGCTCGCCTGCGCGCAAGCGATATTTCCAAGGATCAGATTGAAGTAGAGTGGCGGTTGAAGAAGATTTTTGGAGAGGAGATATTTGGCGTAATTAATCATCCCGATGTCGAAGGCTTCAAGTTCGGGCTTGATGCCGCGCTCCAGCATGGTTTGCGCCAGCATCTGAATGGTCTGTGGGCTGTTTATGCTCGCCTGCGTGTTGAAGTTGAGCGAGCTCAGCGTCAGGCTTGCCATGTCGGGCTTCGAGTCGCCCTCAAGCATGAGACACTCCGCGCGCTTTTCGAACTCCGGCCAGTTGCGTCCGCTGGTTGAAACACAAATTACGAGTTCGCTGTCAATATCGCGAACCCCATCAATGATTTCGCGATAGATATTCTTGTCCGGAGTCGGCTGTCCGTCAGGGCCGCGCGCGTGCAAATGAACCATTGAGATGCCGTATTCCCTCGCAGCCAAAACTTCCGCCACGATTTCTTTGGGCGTAAGCGGGACATGCGGAGTCATCTCCCGAGTGGGAATCATTCCGGTCGGTGTAAAATTGACGATGAATTTATGTCCGATTTTATTCGGTCGCATGATCGCGGCCCTTTTCTGCTTGTTTGGTTTGTGAAACCCCTGTCGCTTAAGGATAACATCACGGTCAGCCGACAAAAGTGAAACCTCCCCCGTGTGTTGTTTGTCGGACGGCTGAGTTCGCTGATCATATATTTATACGCAACGAATACCCGCCCTTTTCGGCGCCTGCGGCGCCGCTTGGGCTATCGCTGTGCGGGCAGAGAGGTAATGGAACGGATTTCTATTCTCGGGTGGCTTGTAGTACGATTTCGGCATGACGTTTTCTCTGTCTCGAGGACTGGCGGCGCTGTTTCTTGTTTTGCGCGAGAGCTTCCGGTCGTTTTCGCGAAACCGGAATCTGGAGACGGCGGCGACGCTGGCGTATTACGGCTTTTTGTCCCTGATGCCGTTGTTGTTGATTCTGATTTTTCTCCTGAGCTGGGTCGTTGCGTCGTCGGACGCAATATTCACCGCCTTGCAGGAACAGATCGAAGAATTCTTTCCAGCGTTTGATGACGCGCTGTTGCGAGAGCTGGCGCTGCTGGCGCATCGGCGGGTGTGGGGAATTGTCGGCTTCGTGATTCTGCTGTGGTCCATGACGCCGTTTGCGGGGGCGTTCAGAAACGCGATTGTGGATATTTTCAAGGGAACGCGCCGCCCGGCGTTCTGGTTGGCGAAGCTTGTGGATTTGGTTGTGGTGCTTTCGCTCTTGGTACTCTTCCTTCTCCTGATTATTAGTCGCATTTTGCTCATTGCTTTGCCGATTGAATTGACGCAGATGGTCAAGGGTCTGCACGCCATGTTCGCGTGGTTGTTGTCGGCGGCGGTCATTGTGGCGGCCTACAAAATTTTTGCGCCGGTGCACCTGCGCTGGCGGGAGGCCGCGGCGGGCGCGTTCACGGCGGCGTTGCTGATGTCGGTGATCCGTCCTCTGTTCGGATTGCTGATCGAATTTAACCCGAACTTCGGATACGCGTTCGGATCATTGAAGGCGGTGTTCCTTCTGCTCGTTTGGGCCTATTATACGTTTGCCGTTCTTTTATTCGGTGCGGAATTTGCGGCGAATATGCGTCGCCGCGAGGCGGTGCTTCTTCGCGGATTTTTAGCGGATACCTCATCCATCCCCCGCGCGTCGCGTCGGTTGTTGGCGCCGTTCCTGCGGCATCCCGAAAACGAAGAGATTCTTTTTCGGGAAGGCGATGAGGGCGGAGAAATGTATTTTGTGCGAAGTGGCGCCGTTCGTTTATCTCGCGCGAATCTCGAGTTGAGCGTGTTTCGTGCGGGTGATTATTTCGGAGAGATGTCCATGTTGCTCGGTGCGCGGCGCTCCGCTACGGCGACGGTGGTCGAACCAGAAACGGAGTTGGTGGCTATTTCAGAGCGCAATATGGATATGATTCTTCAGGAGAATCCGGCGATCGTGCAACGACTTCTTCGCGATATGTCGGCGCGGTTGCAGGCGATGAATGAGCGGGTTGCCCCGCAGGTGGGCGAAGCGCCTACTCCGCCTTGACGCGGCTGAACATGCCTTCGAATGTGATCAATTCATTCCTGTCGAGATACTCCCACCCGGAGATGAATCCGTTCTGCGTTGCCGCATTGCGCGCCTTTGCGAAAGGCGTCGAAGGAATCGTCGCGCACCAGATAGACGAGGTAGTGTTGGTTGGTGTTGAGGATTTTGAGGATGCGGTCAAATGGGCCGTTGGGATGTTCGTCATCTGGTGGAGGTAGTCCCTCAATGTTGGGCCGCGGGGCGAGGGCGATGACGCCCATCATCATAAAGCTGTTGTCTAAACGATAGTACTCGTTCCCGACATCCTGCGACATGGCCTGGGCCATTACGTTGGTATCGCCGCTTAACGCCTTCGCGCGCATTTCGACCGTGGCGGTCCGCATGGCGGTGGTGATTTCGACACGATCTATGGGATATAGCTGATTGCCCCGGCATTCCACATAGACCGGCGAGTTTGTGGTGTCGAGCGCGAGCGGAGTGGGGCGCACTTTCGGCGTGCGAAGCGCAAGGTCGGTGACGATGACCATGACCATGAACAGGGCGACAATGGAGACGGTGATGATGTCGCAGAACGATGTGACGTTCAGTTCCGGCTCTTTCTTTTCTGGTCGCCTTGCCATGGGAATCAGGTCTCCGGCAGCGTGATGTTCAGCTCGCGCATTTCTTTTCGCCAATCAAGCACTGCATTCATATCAAGCACGTCCGCGCCGGCGGCGATGCCGCGACGAAGCAATTCTTTGCGCAAGTGGCGATATACCGGCAACGAGCCGGGCCGCGCCAGCAAGATGATGTACTGCGTGTCGGAGTGGGCCTGTACACGCGCGAATAGTCGGTCAATTGCGTTGCCGGACTGGACCAAATCCTCGATGGTAACCTCCTCGTCGCCGGGGATGATCACCGCGCGATCCGGTCGGCAATCTATGTAGGTCGGCTGTAACTCGCGTAACGGATTCCGTTTGGTTCTAATCAGCTTCTCGAATGAGAGGACGTTAAATTGTTTCGGATTTTGAATGACCGGTATAATCATGACAACCAGGACAAGGCAGATCAGGCTCATCATAATGACGAGCGAATCGAGAAAGGGTGTCATCTCGATTTTGAACTCTCGTTTGGGTGGCCGACGCATGGCGCTGTTCTTGCCCGATCCTTTAGTGTGACTCGGTGAGTGTGATCTGGCGCGGCTTCGACAAGCGCTTCACCAGCTCGTCCGTCGTTTGCAGGTGTGAGCGCAGCTCCGTCATCGCCAACTGGAAGTTTTGCGCCCCTGCAATGTCGCCTAGTGCGATTTCGACAGCGCGCGTCGCCTGCAGCAGGGATTCGATGCGTGAGCCTACATCCACCAGTCGCGTCATTTGGTTGGCCAGCCCACGCGCGGCTTCATCTGCGCCGCGCGCCGCGAGTGAGGAAGCCTCGCGCAGCGCCTGTACGGATTGGCCTAGTTGCGATGCGGCGTCGCCCACTTGCTTGCGAAGGTCGTCAGCGACTTCCCTCCAACGCGCGGCCTCGCGCTCGCTCGCCTGATTGAGTGTGCCGAGATAGCTTTGGACTGCAGCAGACTGCTGCTCGACCGATTTTGTTCCGCTCGCCTCAATCACGCGCGCCTGTGCTTCGAGTTGCTGTGCGATGGATTCCGTCCCTACGCGGAAGGTGTCGGAGACTGCGTTCAGTCGGCCTGCCAACTGGTCGCCAAGCTCGCCGACGCGAATTTCGTAGCGAATCTGAAACTCGCTGTATTTGTCCTTAATGATATCGCCCGCTTGGGCGATCGCATTTGCGAACACCTCTTCATAACGTTGTGGGCTGGGCAGACGACGAAAGCCCTCTTCGATGGAGGCCACAAGATCGTTCAGCGGCGCGGTCATCGCGCTCGCCATGTGTCCGATGTCCTCGCGCATCGCGTTGATGCTTTCGACCGGGAACTCAAGGCGCTTCGCGGACGGCATCCGCGAGATGAGACGCTCCTCTATGATCGCGTCAATCTCTCCGAACAGCACCTCTTCGCGCCGCTCTCCGCCCATGCTTGGGAACGCCGCGCCACCAGCGGCCCACAAGCCGACGAGGGTGGTATAAAATGCGACGGCCAAGCCCTGGGTAATCAAGCCGACCTGAAACTTGATGTCCTCAGCGGAAACGTCGCCACGCAAAAATTCTGCAAAGCCGCCGATACCATAGCTGACGCCGTACACCGTGCCGAGAAAGCCCAGCAGCGGCATCGCCCAGATGTAAAGACGGTTTGCGCGGAAGGATGCGTCCGCGCCGAAGGTATCCATCTCGCTATTTTCACGGGTGTAGGCGCTGGTGCGCTCAAAATCGTGTGTGTTCATCCACATTGCGAGAACGCGGATCACGCGCGTATAGACGATGCTCTTTTCCCAATTCGGGAGGCTTGTGATCTCGTTATAGACCGTGACCAGGCGGTTGTCGTCATTCATGTCGAGATCGTCGGGCAGCGGCAGGTTCTGGATGAGTTTGAATTCTTTCCTGATTTTTTGACGCTTCAGGAAAATCGTCATGGAGGACATGAAGAACATGAACATGGTTGCGAACTGGAAGACCACGCGCCCCCAGTCCCAGCCGTTGCGTTCGATGAACAGGTCGCGGATGAAGGTTCCCTTGAGCGGGGAGAGCGCTGCGAAAAGGAGTACATCGAGTGTCAGTGCGCATGCGACTGCAAGAAGTGTGCTGATGTGGGTGTCGGGACGGTCACCGTTCGGGAAGGGGACTTGCTCTTGGCTCATAGAACCTCGCTTTCAATCATAGAAAAACAAGCAACACAAAAAGCAGCCAGCGAGACTCATTCCCCGCCGGAACTTCCGCGCATACTAAAGCGCGTGCGCCCATTTGCAAAGCGAGAAGACGATTTCGTTTCGCAACGCTGCCTTGCCTTGCCCTGCGCGACTTGCGGGCTTTAGCTGTAGATGGAACCTTTGCGCAGGCGGAGGAAACCGCCCGTGCGCCCGGAATAAACAGCGAGGAGTTCGGCGACGATGCTGATGGCAATTTGCTCGGAGCCTTCGGCCTTGATATCAAGCCCTGATGGGCCGTATGTGCGGGGAAGGACAGCGGGTGGAAGACTTGCGATGATGTCGTCGCGCCGCGATGTGGGGCCGAGCAGACCGATGTAGCGAACGTCGGTGGCCGCGAAAAAAGGTGGCCCACGCCTTGTCCATCAACAGTGCGTGATTTTTGGCAATAATGAAGGTGTTTGCGTCGCGCGGGATGGAGTCGGGGACATTATCCGGGCGCGCTCGAATCATTTTATGCGCGGACGGAAAGCGCGTTTTCGTCAAATAAGCGGAGCGATGGTCCACCATGGTCACTCGAAATCCCGCTTCCGCCGCAAGTGACACGAGTGGGATCGCATCATCGCCCGCGCCGATTAGCACGAGGTCGGGCGGCGCGGCGAGGTGGTCTTCAAAGGTGCGAACGTTTCCGGTCGTGACAATTTCAGATTTTGGCGTTGTGCGCGGCGCGGCGAGGGTGATTGTTCCCGCATCGGCGCCATCAAGGATTGTGTGAATCGAAAAATCTTCCGTGCCGCCGAGCCGTGCGCGAAGCTCGCCCACCGTCGCCGCGTCGTGCGCTGGATGGAGCGGTTGGAGAAGGATATCAAGACGGCCATCGCACCCGAGACCGAGACCCCAGAGCATTTCCTCGTCCGCGCTGGTGTCGTAGTGGACCCGTTCCGGCGTCGCGTTGCCAGCGAGCATGTTTTTTGCCCGCTCGCAGAGATCGCTTTCCAGACAGCCGCCGCTGACCTGCCCGAGCATCGAGCCATCGGCTCGGATTAATAACTTCGCGCCGGGGCGACGGTAGGAAGAACCTTCGATTTTAAATAACGTTGCGAGCGCCGCCGATTGACCCGCCGCAAAAAGCCGTTCCAGCTCAACGCAAATCTGTGTCGTTTCCTGCCATGCCTTCATTTATTTATGATGCGCCAGTTGAGCGGATTTCTCAACCCCCATACTGCCTTTTGTAGAATCTCGATCGGCATCGGTTTCCGGTTGATCCTGATGGGCGAAATGAAAAATTAACACTTCCGTAGTGATTGCGTCTGCGGCTACCAGAGAACCCCGATTTGCGCGCCGATGATCTTGCCTTCGGATTTTGGTTGGAATGCCTCCAGTGGCGGAACCACGTGGACGTTCGATTCGCTGAAGGAAAGAGTTTCGTAAAAGACGGAGAATCGGACACGCGCGATGGCGAGGCCCGCTTCCACTTCCCATGTCGGACGTTTGCCCGGTTTGAGCCAGAAGGTTTCCTCATCGTCCAGTTCGATGCTGTAATAGGTCGTGTTGTAGATTGCGGGCCGGAAGATGGCATTTGCGTAAAGCTGCGCATCAGGTGCGATCGCGCATTGAATCTGCGCCCCAAGTTGGCCATAGACCATCAGCCAGCCCTCGTCATAGCCGCCGCGATCAGGTATTCCCTGCGCCAGACGGCGCACCCAGTAGCGCGAGCCGATGCCGAGAATCGGATGGACATTGATCGCGTTGTCCGAAGGGCGGACAAGGAGCGAGTAGATTTCGGCGCGCAAACCGAGATAGTCCGTTTTATCCTTTGCCGGCTCGCCGCCCATGGTCATGCCGTCGTAGTCCACGGAGCCGATCACCCCTTCCGCGCGCAATCCCAGACGCCATGCGTTAAAGTTTTCGATGATCCCGCGCACACCCACGCCGACGCGCGGCCCGTCTTCCTTCAGTATCCGGTCGCCTTCAATAAATTCTTTCCACGTGAACTGCTCGAGGCGCCCGTATAACTCGACGGATTCGCCACGCGCGGTCAGCGCACACAAAGCGAGTCCAGCCATAAAGATGAGTCGGCGGAAGAGGGGGGCGTGTATCGAAATGGCGTCTGTTTCATTGCCCGCGCGCTCCGGGTGCTGTGCCTTCGTCGGGAAATTGATGAAAAGCGCGCTTTTTACGCAGCGCCAGCTCCCAGAGTTTTGCGTATTTCATAAATACGCCGAAAGAGCTGGTGATGGCGATGACAAGCCCGTGCCAGCCGTCAAGAAAACCGTGCTTCAAAAAATAACCTTTGAAGAATCGCAACGGTGGGCGGGTGAGCAAATCCAGCGGACGGAAGCGCGGATTCTGGACGAATTTTTGACGGGCGGAAATGGTTGAGAATCGGTCGAGTGTGTCGAGATGATCCCGCAGATCATCGTAAGTATAGTGCCACAACGGATTTTTGAGGCGTTTGACATTTCCGTTCACAACCACTTTGTCGTGCGGTTCCTCGCCTTCGGAGCGTCCGTAATCCTTGTGAAAAAGGCGCAGTTTCACATCGGGATACCATTCGCCGTGTCGGATCCATTTTCCGAGGTAGAACACCTGCCTCGGGAACTCATAGCCGTAATAGTCCGGTGCGCCATCCGTAAATTCTTCCAGTATTTCTCCGCGCAATCCCGGGGAAACCTCCTCGTCGGAATCAATGTTCAAAATCCAGTTGTATCGTGCCATGGTGCGGACTTTGTTGCGCTGTCCGACGTAGCCGAGCCAGACGTGCTGGAAGATGCGATTTGTGTATTCGCGACAAATATCCAGCGTGTGGTCGGTGCTGAAGCTATCGAGGACGACGATTTCGTCGCACCAGGTAAGGCTTTCCAGACAGCGCCGTATCTTCTTCTCTTCGTTGAAGACAATGACGCAAGCTGAAATGCGTTCGCGTGGGGTGGCGGTCATCGCGCTGAGTCGGCCGGGCGTTCGGCCACTCGCTTGATCTTCGCGTCGGTCTTCGCCGCTGCCAGCAGGGTGCGCGGTCTCGCGGTTTCATCAAGCTGTTGGTCGTTGTAGAGCAGGCGGACGTAATAGCCATAGTAAGAGTGTGGCTGGCCCTCGGCCTCTTGTTTCTCGCGCAGCCCCTTGGGAATGACGCAGGTGGCGGTGAGAACGCGCTCGCTTTCCGCGCTCCAGTCGGGAGAAAGTTCAACCTTCTGCTGCTCCACGCGGCCGTCGGAGATTTCGATTGCGTCCGAACCGGTGTTACGATCATAAAAAACAACATCGAGGTGAAGCTTGTCGGGATCAATGCGAACGGCGCTTTCAGACCGAAGCGCGATTTTTAATACGCGCATCTCGTCGTAGTCCGCGTTGCCGGGGAAGCGGTTCTGCTGCACGGTCAAAATGCGCAGCTCTGGCGGCCCCTGTTGCGTCGCGCTGAAGCGACTCAGCCGAATGCGCTCGGTAACGGCCTTTTGATAGATCGGTGACTCCGTGCTGCGCCGCAGAATTTCCGACCATTGCATCGCGGCATCGCCGGTGCGTCCCTGTTCCTCGAACAGGAGCGCGCGCTCCTCATACGCCGCGAGAAAATCGGGGTCTAAATTCTGGATGTGCGCAAGCAATCGGTCCGCCTCCGTAAAATGTTTGCTCTCGCGCGCATCGCGCGCCGCGCCGATTAGCTCCTCCGCCTCTTCGCGCGCCGTGCGCGGGGAGGGCGGCGGCGTGAGTGTGGGCAGCGCGGTGGGTGGCGGGGGATTCAACCTCTTCACCGAATCCTGAATCGTGCGCAGATCGTTGCGGAGCGTGCGAATATCCTCCGTCAGCGTGTTCACGTTGGTTGTCGGAGCAAGTACACTCTTAATCGGGAGAGCGGGATCCGTCACCGTAATCTCCTCGATCGGCTGTTCCCTTGGCACATAGCGCGCCGACAGGGCGAGCACAACGCCGATCAGCAACAGGGACATCACCGCCCATGTGGTTTGCCTCCTCCGCCGCCGGGCACGGGTGCGACCCTCGACGTCCGCCTGGACGAGCGCTTGAACAACCAGCCTCGTCCGCCCCAGTTCGATTTCGTCGCCGTGTTTGATGCGCGCTTCCTGTGTCTCGTGTTTGTTCACGAGAATTTTGTTCATGGAGCCGAGATCGCGAATGAACAACTCGTCGCCCTTTTGAAACACTTCCGCATGGCGTCGCGCCATTTCCGCGTCTTCGACGCACACCGCACAATCCGCGTCCGTCCCGAGACACATCGGTTGCTCCGCAACGGTGATGCGTTCACCGGTGCGGGGGCCGTTCAAAAATATCAACCGATAAATCATTGCCTCAGAACCCGTCCATCAAGATCATGGACTTTACACTGTTCACGCGGAAATTGACACTCTCTCCGCCTTGGTAGGGAGGATAACCCGGAAGGCCGTCGAGGTTGATGGTTACGTGGTCGCCGATAACGCGCCAGTTTCCGGGCGGAAGCGATATTTGGAACGAGGCCGTATTTTCGCTACTGTTGAGCAGCACGGCGAATGCGCGGCCCGAAAGTTCATGTGCGCCGTTGACGATATATCCCAATGCACGCGCATTGTCCGGCGGTGTGAGCCACATGTAATAGTTCGCTGGCGGCGCCAAGTGGGGGCGGAACGACTGGCCCTGTTCGCTTTGCCGCATCGTGATCAGATCGCGGTAGTAGCTCATTGCCTCGGCTGCGAGCGGGCGGTCCCGGTCGCTCCAGCGAATCGCATTGACCGCGTCGCCCTTGTCAAAGGTGTTGCTGATTCCATATTTGCTGCGCAGAAAGTCCTGACCTTCATTCAGCATCGGCATACCGAGCGATGTGAAGAGCACCGTCGCTGCAAGTTTGTTTAGATCCACCTCATACGCCTGCACGTATTTTCCGTTGTGATCGGAACGCAGGCTCAGCTCATCCGCCAAGGCCATATCATCGTGGCTTTCGAGATAGTTCACCGCCTGCAATGGATTCGCCGTCCAAATATCCATTGAGCCAGTAATGATTTTCTTCATCCATTCGCGATCCGCACGACCGCGCGCAAAGTCTTTTGCTGCGTAGCGGAAGTCATTATTCCACGCGCCCCACCACATCCCGCGTAATTTTTCCTTGTTCTGGCCGCGAATGCTCCACGGCTCGGAGATCAGAATCACATCCGGATTCACCGCCCGCGCCTCGCGCTCGATTTGGCGCATCGTCTCCATATCAATCAGCTCCGCGAGGTCGAAGCGGAACCCGTCCACCCGATGCTCGCGCATCCAATAGAGAATGTTGTCCACAATGAAGCGCCGCATCATTGGCGCCTCGCTGCGCACGTCGTTGCCGCACGCGCTGAAGTTGATGAACTTGTAGTCGGGCGTCAGGCGGAAAAAATACTTCTTATCGATCATCGAGAAGAGATTCGGCCCGCCGACGTGGTTATAGACCACATCCAGCAGCACCGCGAATCCGGCGCGATGGAGACCGTCCACCATTGTCTTGAACTCATAAAACTGAGAGCCTTTCAGCGGGTCGCGGGCGTACGAAGCTTCCGGCGCATAGAAGTGCGTGGTGTTGTAGCCCCAGCCGTAATCGCGCGTCCCGTTTTCGAATTCGTTAACGGGCAGAAGTTCGATGGTGTTGATGCCCATCTTCTTGAGGTGATCCAACCCTGCGCCCGTGCCGAGGGTGGCCAACACGCCCGCGTAGGTTCCGCGGAGGCTCGGCGGGACGCCTGCGGAGGGGTGAATCGTCAGATCGCGGATATGCGTCTCGTAGATAATCATATCCTGGCGTGCTGGCGCTTTCCAATCCGTCGCCGTCCATCCGCCGAACCACTCGTTCGTCGCATCGCGATCTATCACGATGGAGTTGTTCATTGAATGCGCGACCGCGAGCGCGTAGGGGTCGCTGATGAAAGCCTGATCGTTGAACGCTTCCCCGTACCCCTGCGGCCCATCCACATTGAACGCGTAGTACTTGCCCGTATCGAGACCGAGCAGGCGAATTTCCCAGACCCCCGTCGTCTCGTCTTTGATCATCGGATAGCGTTCACTCGGAATGAGCCGCCGATAAACCGGCTTCTGTACTTCATATTCGTACGTCGGAAAAAATATTCAGCGTCACCGAAGACGCGCGTGGCGCGAAAAGACGATAAATCGTCGTGCTGCGCGCCTTGTCTAGTTGCGAGCCGAGCGCTTCCCTTGTCGTGATCGAGTCGAGCAACTTCCCGACGGAAACCACCTGCCGAACACGCTGCTCCCCGAGTCCATCTATAACCACATTGTACGTCTCCGACAGACTCATCGGTGCTGCGGTGTGAATCTTGAGAAACGAGATGCCCGTCTTGTCGAAGTCCACCTTCATATTAATGTTGCCGTTCGGATCGCGAACGCGATTTGGCGCAGCGGAGGGCGCAGTCATCCATTGGTTCCCGTGCAACACAAAGCGAAACATCGGATACGGTTCGTTCTCTGGGTAGGGCAGGCCATCCAATGGTACGGCGACCTCCCAAATCCCGTTGTCATCGTCGTCCTGTAAGCGCCACACCCCCCCGCGCCCGCCATCGGGATTCCACCAATTAAAATTTCCTGCGACCGAGACAAGAGTTCCCGTGGGGATGTTCACGCCGTAGAGTCGCTCGTCGAAAATAAACTTAAGTGTATTCCCCGCGATCAAGTAGCCACGTAGCCGACTATCCGGATTTCCCGGAACAGCCTCCACCTCTCGAACCGGAATTTCCGGCTCAATTGCGACGCGAAGGTTTTGTCCATCAGCTAGTGGGTTCCGAAGATAAACCGTAATCTCCTCGCGCGCATCAAGATGAGCCGAGAGCACGGCATCGGATGGTCGTTCCAGCAGCAAGTCGTCGTTCACGACGAATTCGCGGTTGTCGCCCGGCTCCCAACGACCGTTGACGATGAACTTGTACTCGTAGTGCCCTGGTTTGGTGATCGGCAGAGTCGAAATATCCAACGCAAATAGTCCCTCGTTGGTTTTGATCATAGGTATCGCGTTGGTCCACTGGCTCCACGTTCCCGCCACCTCGACCGTCTGCCCCACGCGAGACGCGTAACGGAGCCATTGCGTCGCTGTTTCGCCCGGAATGAAGCGGGAATTGGCCGTCAACGGCGGTTCCTGCGCCGAGGCGGATGAAACAAACAGTGAAACCAGTAAAAATAACGAATAAAAACGCATCAAGCACCCTGTCTATGTGAATGCCCATTCAAGCACGAGCGCCCGGCCCAAATCAAGCCGCAGCGACGTACTGTTGAACCCCCGCTTATTCTTGAAAGTTTATGCCGATCTGCCAGAATAAATGCTGAGAGGTGTCAAATGAAAACTCGTTGGATGTGTGCAATTCTATTTCTTGTGCTGGGCGCGACCGCGATGGCAGCCCCGCCCGTAGCGACTGCGGCCGACAAGTTTCCCGAGAAAAAGTGGTTTATGAACGGGAAAGGCTACGCCGAGGCGCTGGAGATTCAAAAGCAGACGGGCGCCGATATGATCGTTTATTTTGCAAACTACGGGCAGAGCGATGAAAAGGGGCTGTGCCACTGGTTTGAAAAACGCGTACTGGGCGTGCCGACGGTCGAAAAATATCTGCGTAGTTACATCAAGGTGAAGTTTATGTTCCCGCTCAACCGCGACGACAATGAAATTGCCGGAAAGTTTGCCGTGAATAAGACCCCGGCCATTTTCGTTGCGCCAAAAGATGGCTACCACAAGCGGCTGACCCCGTTTCACTGGCAAAACAAAAATCCGAAACCCGTTCTGCCCGACGAATTCGTGGCCGAGGTGAAGTCAAAATCAAGTGCGCCACGCGATTCCGAGTAAATATAAGCAACCAATCCATTCAGGCAAAACGCAGCGCCGTCCTGACTTTCGCGTGGCGGTTGTACGGGGAGAACTGCGCCGTCCTGATCCGTTTTTATAGATTGTGAAAGACGCCAGCTTCAAACCCAAGCTCTACACCGTATTGTTTAAGGAGGGCTACTCGCTCTCTCTGTTCAACCGCGACCTCCTTGCCGGTATCCTCGTTGGAATTGTCGCGCTTCCCCTTTCCATCGCGCTCGCCATCGCGTCTGGCGTGAAGCCGGAGCAAGGCCTGTTCACTGCCGTCATCGCCGGATTTTTGATCTCCGCCCTTGGGGGGAGTCGGGTACAGATCGGCGGTCCGACGGGGGCGTTCATCGTCCTCGTCTATAACACGGTCCAGCAATTTGGCTACGGCGGGTTAGCCGTCGCAACGATGCTCGCTGGCGCGTTCCTTCTTGTAATGGGCGTGATGCGATTCGGCTCGATGATCAAGTTCATCCCGTATCCGCTCACAGTTGGATTTACCTGCGGGATCGCGGTCTTAATCGCCGTCACCCAGATTCGCGATTTGCTCGGCTTGGAAATGCCGCCGCCACCCGCAGAGTTTCACGAAAAGATGATCGCCTATGCGGAGCATATCGGCAGCCTCAATGTGTACGCCATCGGACTCGCCCTGCTGGCCTTCGCCATCATCCTATTCTGGCCGCGCGTCAGCCGACGTATGCCGGGCTCACTTGTCGCGATTCTCGTGCTTACCCCGCTTGTCGCCTTGCTAAAAATTCCCGTCGCCACCATCGGCACGCACTTCGGCAGTGTGCCGAATATGCTCCCGGCCCCTGCGCTCCCCCAAATGGACTGGCATCAGTTGCCGCGCCTCTTCCAGCCTGCCTTTGCCATTGCGCTGCTCGGCGGGATTGAGTCCCTGCTCTCCGCAGTTGTTGCCGACGGAATGACTGGGCGTCGCCACCGATCAAACACGGAGCTGGTGGCGCAGGGAATCGCCAATTTGGTCTCGCCGCTCTTCGCGGGTATTCCTGCAACCGGCGCAATTGCGCGCACTGCGACGAACATTCGCAACGGCGGAAAGACGCCAGTCGCAGGCATCATTCACGCGCTGACCCTGCTCGTGTTGATGATCGCGCTGGGCAAGTGGACCGTATTGATCCCTATGCCCGTGCTCGCGGCTATTCTGATCAAAGTTGCGATAGATATGGGCGAGTGGCGACTCTTCATACGACTGTTCCGTGCCCAACGCGGCGATGTCCTCATCATGGTTTCGACCTTCCTGCTCACGGTGTTCGTGGACCTCACGATTGCGATTGAGTCCGGCGTGATTATGGCTGCGTTTCTTTTTATGTATCGCATGGCCGAATCCACACAGGTGAACTTCATCACAGACGATGTTGCGGACGAGGAAGATGAGGACAGCGATCCCGACGCAACGCGGCATCGCAGCGTGCCCGAAGGCGTCGAGGTGTTTGAAATCTACGGCCCGTTTTTCTTCGGCGCCGCCGATCGCTTCAAGGATGCCATGGGCCAGCTTGAGAAGCCGCCCAAGGTGTTAATTTTGCGAATGCGCCACGTCCCGATGATTGATGCCACCGGCCTGCGCGCCATGGCGGATGTCTTTGCAAAGTGCCAGAAAGACGGCACCACGCTGATCCTCTCCGGTGTCCAAGCCCAACCTTGGGACGAGTTGGTTGGCGCCGGGCTCTACCGTCGAATTGGCCCCGCAAACGTACACGACCACTTTGATCGCGCCCTTGACCGCGCCCGCGAAGTTGTTGCTCCGCGAGAATGAACCGCGGCAAATTCACAGTGCTTGCTTTCTGCGGATATGCGCTATACTGGAGGCTTAGACAGGAGATTCGATTATGAAAAAACTTTTTCTTATTGTCGCATCGCTACTCGGATTTAGCCTAGCCACTGCGAGTGCAGAAAGCTCTCTCGGCATCGGCGTTCGTGGGTTCCACTCCGTGGACAGCGTGCCGAATCGTTTTCAGAAAACCGGACTTGGCGCAACATTGAGCCTGCGCACCGAATTGAACGACCTCATGGCAGCCCAGTTCGAGTTGGATCACTACGACGACGGCTATGCCGGCGCATCGAAAGACGTGCTCGCCCCCAGGCTTTCCTCTTGGTCGGCGGAGAACTTTATGCCGGCGCCGGTGTCGGCATCCTTTATTCATCCGAAGACTTTGCCGACAAGCCTTTCTTCGTGCTGCGCATCGGCTACCTCGCCCCCATCAGCGACCGACTCTCTCTGGACATCAACGCCAGTTACGAGTTCAGCGAGTGGAAACGAATCAATGAATTCGACCCCACAGTCTCCAGCGATACCGTCGTTCTGAGCGCCGCATTTAGAATCGGCTTCTAATCCACCGCTCGTCGGCCGCCAGACACGGCGGACCCGTCCGGATATTTTTCGATCAGGGCAGGGGACCTCCAGCGACGGCGCTTCGCCGGAGGCACTCCGCCCTTTTTTCCAACCCTTGGAACTCATTTTGCGACCGACTTCCAACCCTTGGAACTTTTTCACCCAAAAACTTCCAACGCTTGGAAAAAACCGCGCTGGACACTTCCAAGGCTTGGAACTTTTCGGCGCGTTGTGCGGAGAGAGGCGAAACGTCTCAAAATTTGACTGGAATCAATCGCCACCGAGGTAGGCTTGCTTGATTTCAGGATTGTTGGACAAGTCTTTTGCAGCGCCTTGATGGGTGATGATACCGGTTTGGAGGACGTAGGCGCGTTGGGCAATCTGTAGGGCGTGCCAGGCATTTTGTTCGACGAGCAAAATTGTTTTTCCAGCCTTGTGCAGTGTTTGTAAGGTCTCGAAAAGCAGCTCAACGAGCACCGGGGCTAGGCCGAGGGTGGGTTCATCGAGAAGCAAAATTGCAGGGTCTTGCATCAGGGCGCGGCCGATGGCGAGCATTTGCTGTTCGCCGCCAGAGAGGGTGCCGCCGTCTTGTTTGTGTCGCTCGGCGAGGCGTGGAAATAATTCGTACACTTCGCGCTTGCGGCGCGCGATGATGGTTTTGTCGGACTCCAAGTATGCGCCGATGGCGAGATTCTCTTCCACGGTGAGCTGCGGAAAAATCTTTCGTCCTTCGGGGGCGTGTCCGATGCCGAGTGCGGCTACTTCGTAGGGTTTTTTGCCGTGGATCGGTTGGCCGCGCAGCAAAATCTTGCCTTCCGTCGGCGCGAGCAGTCCTGAGATGCAACGGAGCGTTGTGCTTTTCCCCGCGCCGTTGGAACCGATGAGCGTAACGATCTCGCCCTCGCGCACTTCAATCGAAATATCCTTGAGCGCGTGAATGTGGCCATAGAAGGCCTGTACGTTTTGCAACTGAAGAACAGCGGCGGCGTTCATGCGAGATTCCCCATGGCGCCCTTGCCGAGATAGGCTTCGATGACGGCGGGTTCTTTTCGCACCTCGGCGGGGGCGCCCTCGGCAATTTTTTTGCCGTAGTCGAGAACGACGACGCGGTCTGAAATTTCCATCACGACTTTCATGTGGTGCTCAATGAGGAGCAGTGTGATGTTGCGGTCGTCGCGCAAACGGCGGATGAGTGTTTTTAATTCGTCCGTTTCCTGCGGGTTCATTCCTGCAGCCGGCTCGTCGAGCAGGAGTAGTTTTGGGCGGAGCGCAAGCGCCCGCGCGATTTCCAAACGGCGTTGTGCGCCGTACGGCAAATTTTGCGCGAGGTCGTATGCGCGGGCGCTGAGGCCCATATAGTCGAGCAGTTGTTCGGCTTCTTCCTGAGCGCGTTTTTCGGCCCGAGTGCAACGTGGCGTTCCGAAAATGGCGTCGAGATAGTTGTAGCGAATGTGCGGGTGCTGGCCGATGAGCACGTTTTCATACACGGTCATCGCGCCGAAGAGTCGGATGTTTTGGAACGTACGCGCAATGCCGCGTTTGGCGATGTGGTGTGGGGCCATGCCGGAGATGCGTTTGTTGTTGAAGGTTACGTATCCGGTGTCGGGGCGATACACACCGGTCAGAATATTGAACAGGGTGGTTTTCCCCGCGCCATTCGGCCCGATGATCGAAAAAAATGTGGCCCTCCTCAACATCGAAACTGAGGTCGTTGATGGCGAGCAAACCGCCGAAGCGTTTGGCTAGATTGGCAACATGCAGAATCATCGGTGCGCCTCTCTGACTTGAATGAGGGGAGGGCGCTTCACTTCTTCTCCGTTTCCAATCGGTGGCGACGTTCGGGGATGAGTCCACTGGGGCGGAAGATCATCATTAGGACGAGGATGAGGCCGAAGATCATCCGTTCATATTTCGCCGGTTCCACCTGGTCTGACAGGTTGGCGAAATTGAATGATGTGAATCCGAGATTCAGGATGAAACCTGTTTGGCGGAGGTGTACGAGAAAGTCGGAAAGGCTTTTGAGTATTTCAATGTTCAGCAGCGTCACCGCCATCGCGCCGATGAGCGCACCGCGTATGGATCCCATGCCGCCGAGAATGACCATCGCGAGGATGGTAATGGATTGCAGGAGGGTGAATGTTTCGGGGCTGACGAACAGTTGCTTCGCGGCAAAAATTGCGCCCATGACGCCGGAGAACGCCGCGCCGGTTGCGAAGGCTTGCAGCTTGGTGTGCATGAGCGAAATACCCATCGAGCGCGCGGCGATTTCATCTTCGCGAATGGCAACCCATGCGCGTCCGAATCGCGAGCGATCGAGTCGCACATTGACGAGAACGACAATTCCAATAACGACCAGAACGAGGAGGTAGAAAAAAGATCGCGTAGCCGAGCGCGGGTGTGGCGTTGAGGTTGAAGCTGTTTAGCAGTTTGATGAACCAACCGATGGGTGGGCGTTCGATGGGGGTGATGCCCTGCGGGCCGTTAGTGATGTTGAGGGGGTGATCGAGATTGTTGGCCGTCACACGCACCACTTCGCCGAGACCCAGCGTGACAATCGCGAGGTAGTCACCGCGTAGTCGCAGGGCGGGCATGCCGATCAGCGTGCCGGTCAGTGCGGCGGTGATTACGGCGAGCGCCGCGAAAATATAGAAGTAGGGCCAGCCCGCGAGCGGGAACGAGCCGCTCATAAATTCAGACGCTTGGCCTGATCCAAAAATTGCCCACGTATATGCGCCGATTGCGAAGAACGCGGCGTATCCGAGGTCGAGCAGTCCCGCCATTCCCACGACGATGTTCAGGCCGAGCGCCATCGCAGCGAAGATTCCCATTTGCGTGAGCAGCTCGAAGAGAAACGTGTTGCTGGCCCCGGCGGCGGGGATGAAGAAAAGAAGCAGGATGAGCGCGATCGTGTAACGCGCGAGCTTGTGACCGTCAATACTAAGGCAGCCGAAGAGCACGCCGAGCACGCCGAGCAGCGCCCACGTATTGCGCGGTGCGTGGAGCAGGGCGAAGCCGCAAAGGGCCGCCGCGAAGGCGAGGAGCGCAATGGGCCAACTCCGCTTCATACCTTCTCTCCTTGGGTTTTGCCGAGAAGTCCTTGTGGGCGGAAGAGCAGGAGAAGGACAAGGATGATGAAGGCGAAAATGTCTTTGTATTCATTCCCAATCGCGCCATCGGTCATAAAAAACAAATAGGTTCCGCCCAGTGTTTCGAGTGTGCCGAGCACAAGACCGCCGAGCATGGCGCCGTAAATATTTCCGATTCCGCCGAGAACGGCAGCGGTGAACGCCTTGATTCCGGGAATGAAGCCGACGAACGGGTTGATTTGCGAATAGAGCAGGCCGAAGAGAACACCCGCCACGCCACCGAGTGCGCCGCCGATCAAAAATGTGCGCGCGATAATGCGGTCGGGGTTGATGCCCATTAGACTTGCGGTAGAAGCGTCCTGTGCGACGGCGCGAATCGCTTTTCCGAGTTTGGTTTTGCGAACGAGATAATCGAGCGCGAGCATCATCACGATTGTGACGCCGATCACGAGGATGGATTTATTTTGAATCGCCATTCCCAGCGGCAACTCATGCAGCGCCTCCATCTGCTCGTTTGCCGGGTAGTTCATATAGAATTCCCCGTGCCAAAGGCCCTCGATCAGTCGGGTGAAATCCTGAAGAAAAAATGAAAGGCCAATGGCGGTGATGAGGGGGACGAGCCGGTTTGTGCTGCCACGCGCACGGAGCGGGCGATACGCCATTCGCTCAATCGCCATCGCAAGCAGCCCCGACACCCCCGCCGCAACCACGAGCGCGGTCAGCGCCAGCGCGTAAGGATTGCCGATGTGCGGGCCGAGATAGCGATAGACCTCCACGCCGGCCACGGCGCCGATCATGAACACCTCCGAGTGCGCAAAGTTGATCAGGCCCAATACGCCATAGACCATCGTATAGCCCAGCGCGATCATGGCATAGACACAGCCCAACAAAAGGCCTTCCAGCAAGACACTCGGCAACAGTTCTAGTAACGCGTCAGACAATCCACACCACTTCCTATAGTGCGTGCGAAAATAACAAGGCAAACAGGCCGGGGGAAGCTGTTATATGAGGAATGTAGGAGGGGCAAAGTCGGGCTTTTGGCTATTTGCTTGGCGGCTGTGCGGAGATGGATTTTACGGCGACACCGGGGTATTTGGCTTCGGTGTAGTGAATGATCCAGTAATCCGATTGAGCGCGATCGCCATTCTCGTTGAAGGAAATGGCGCCGGTGACTCCTTCCATCTGTACGTTGCGCGCGGCTTCGGAGACTTGTTTGCGCGTGGGCTTCTGTCCGTTGTTTTCCTCAATCGCGTGTTCGATGGCGAGTAGCGCGACTTGTGCGGCGTCGTAGGCGTAGAGTGAAAAGGCTTCGGGCGCACGGCCGAAACGCGCAGTGAATCGTTCGATGAACTGTTTGGCGGCCGGATATTTTTCAGCCGGTCCTGCGACGGTGGTGTAATAGGCACCTACGGCGGCTTGCTGTGCGATGTCCACAAAGGAGGAGGATTCCAGGCCGTCCGGCCCGAGGAAGGTGGCTTTGATGCCGCGTTCGCGCATTTGTTTCAATAGGACTGCGCCTTGGTCGTACATTCCACCGAAATAGACGAGATCAGGTTTATACGCGCGCATTTGAAGAATCATCGGCTGCAGATTTGTTTTTTCTTCAGTGCCGGCAAAAGCGACGACGTTGGCGCCCAGTTCTTTCGCCTTGTCGCGAAAGGCCTGTGCGATTCCTTGGCCGTAGGCGGTTTTGTCATGGATGACGAAGATGCGTTTTGCCTTCAGGTCGTTAACCGCAAACTCTGCGCCGACCGGCCCCTGAACATCGTCGCGTCCGCACACGCGCGTGACGTTATCCAGTCCGCGATCCGTTACGCGCGGATTGGTGCTGCCGGGTGAAATCATCGCGAGGTCGTCTTCGTGATAGACCTCCGAGGTGGGGATTGTTACGCCAGAATTAAAATGACCGGCGACAGCGAGGACCTCTTTGTCGTTAATGATTCGTCGCGCGACGGCGACGCCGACATCCGGTTGCGCTTGGTCGTCTTGCGGGGAAAACTGCAAATCGAAGCCAAGCTCTTCAAAGTGTGGGCGCGCCTCTTCCACAGCGAGCTGCGAGCCGAGCTTGATCATTTCGCCCAAGTTCGCCTGCGGCCCGGAAAGCATACTGCCCGAGGCCACTTTGATGACCTCGCCACGCGCGAAGAATGCAGTAAGAATTATTCCCGCAGAGCACACCAGTATCTTGTTCATTCCGTCCACTATCACCCGGCGCCTTCTCGCGTGTCAACGTTGCGCGTGGGCGGGCTCTTAATTTTCGCGCGTTGTGGTTTCTCTCGAGGGGGTGTGCTTGAACTGGCGGTTGAGATAGTGCAATATGGTAGAAGGATAGGTAGTTCGGAGAGAGCAATGTCAAAATTTCCAGCATTTTACGATCCGGAACGTGTCGGGACGCTTTTCTATCCAGATCAGGCGCGTATTGCGGAAGAGGCCGTTTGCGCTGGACTCAAACCTGCGGCAGGAGACGAGACGCGCGTACATTTGCTTCTGATTGATATGCAGGTGACGTTCTGCCACGAACAGGGCGCGCTGTATGTGCCGGGCGCACGGGAGGATTTGCGGCGGGTGGTCGAATTCATTTACCGGAACGCCGAACGCATCAGTCAGATCACCTGTTCATTGGACTCACATTATCCGTTCCAGATTTTTCATCCATCCTGGTGGGCAGATGCCGAAGGCAAGCATCCGCCGGCATTCACGATCATTTCGCCGAGTGACGTGGACTCAAAACGGTGGCGTCCACTTCGGGACGAAGAGTGGTCGCGGGAGTATGTTCACCGCCTCAAGAAAGAGGCGAAAAAGGAGCTGACCATCTGGCCCTATCATGCGATGATGGGCGACATTGGCAATGCCGTTGATCCTGAGCTCTGGTCGGCTATTTTCTGGCACTCTCTTGCGCGCGAAAGTCAACCGGTGTGGTGGCGCAAGGGAAGCATCCCCCGCACCGAGCATTACTCGATTTTGCGCCCGGAAATTCATGTGCCGAGTCATCCGCAGGGCGGGTTGAGCAGCGATTTTCTGGATATGATTGATGAGTACGACTACGTCCTTGTCGCTGGCGAGGCGGAAAGCCACTGCGTACTGGAATCTGTCGCAGATATGGTTGAAGTGTTCAAACACACGCCCGAAAAGTTGGAGCGCATCTATATCTTGCGCGACTGCACGTCGCCGGTGGCGCATCCGGAAATAGATTTTCATGCCATTGCACAAAGAGAATTCGCGAAGTACGAAAAACTTGGCGCGCGTTTCATCAATAGCACGGACCCGCTCCCCTTTTAGATTCCCCCTTTAAATGAAAGACCGCTTGCCGAGCCACGTATTTGATCTTCCTGTCCAAGAATTGCGCCGTGGCTACCGAAGTGACGTCTATTTCTGGCGCGAGAAGGTTGTGCTTGAGCGACACCACCTTCACCCACGCGTGACGATGCAGGTCTTTCAAAAACACGATGCGGTGTTGTGCGGGTTGGACGAGGCGCTTGCGGTGTTCAGGCTCGCGAGCGGTCGCTATGCCGACGAACAAAAAGCCTACAAACTCTTCGACCGCTACATCGAATTAAAGCAATCCGCGCGGGCGCATTATCTGAACGACAAGGCGAGGTATCTCGCGTTGGTGCGTGAAAAGATCGAAGTCTCCGACGCACTCGACGCGCTCTGGGTGGATGGCTACGCCGATTTGGAGATTGAAGCGTTGCGCGACGGCGACCCCCATCGCTCCGTGGGAAACGGTGATGCACATTCGCGGCGATGCGAGTCTCTTTGCACACTTGGAAACAATCTATCTCGGCGTTCTCGCGCGCCGTACGCGCGTGGCGACCAACGTGCAGCGCGTGGTTGCTGCGGCGAACGGAAAAACTGTGCTCTATTTCCCTGCGCGCTTCGATCACTGGGCCGTACAGGGTGGGGATGGGTATGCCGCATTTGTCGGCGGCGCCCAGGGTGTCTCGACCGATGCGCAGGGGGAGTGGTGGGGCGCAAAGGCAGCGGGAACCGTTCCGCACGCATTGATTGCGTCCGTTGGCGGCGACACGGTTCAGGCCGTGAAACTGTTCCACGAGTCGTATCCGGATGTGGCTCTCGTCGCGCTGGTTGATTTCGACAACGACTGCATTGGCACTGCACTCAAATGCGCACGGGCAATGGGCGAAAAATTGTGGGGTATCCGCCTCGATACGTCTGAAAATCTTGTGGACCGTTCCATCCAGCCGGTGATGGGCGCCTTTCGACCCACGGGAGTATGTCCCGAGCTAGTTTCTCGCACTCGTGAAGCCTTGGACAAGGAGGGGTTTTCGTTCGTAAAAATCGTTGTCTCGGGCGGCTTTGATCCCCAGAAAATCGCGCAGTTCGAAAGACTAAAAGCGCCCGTTGATGCCTATGGCGTCGGTTCCTCACTGCTGCAAGGCTCCAACGACTTCACCGCCGACATCGTGGAGGTTGAAGGCCGCCCCTGCGCCAAGGTTGGTCGCCGCTATGCCCCGAATCCCCGCCTCACGCGCGTGATATTTTAATCGGTTGCGGCGCAGAACAAAAGCTTGCACTTGTGCTTTGCGCACTGCTAGGGTTCCATTATTGGAGGATTATTTAAGATGAAACGTGCGTTAGCTATGTTGATGACGGGCCTTCTCTTGGGCTCGGCGACAATTACGTCCGCCGCAGCTCCAGAAGGACGCGGTGGACTCATGGGCTTTATTGCTGGTTGTTGTTTTGGCATTCGCGCGGGCGGCGCCTACAACTCCGGCAAGGAAATCCACTGGCGTCAATGGGTGCGAATCGTCCCTATTGCAAACCTCGTCTTTGCCGTATGGGATGGTATTGATGGCGCAAACGGAATGCAGTCGTCCGATTACGCGAAGAAGTATGGATCAGCGTTCTATTGATCTGAAGGAGAATCTAGAATGAAAAAAATTGTTGTTTGTATACTTGCCGGATTGATGTTGTCGCTCAGCGTAAATACCGCATCGGCCATTGACGAAAATCGTGGCGGCTTGATGGGCTTTATCGCCGGTTGTTGCTTCGGCATTCGCGCGGGCGCCGCCTATAACGACGGAAAAGAAATCCATTGGCGCGAGTGGGTGCGGTTGGTTCCCGTCGTCAGCTTGGTTTGCGCCATCTGGGATGGTATTGATGGCGCGAATGGCATGTCCACGGGTAACTATGCGCAAAAGTACGGCTCAGCGTTTTATTGAGATCGTGCCCACCGAAAGGTGTAGAACAATCATCCCGGTGCTCTGCATCGGGATGATTTTTTAAGCGCCTGCGCAGTGTTTGCCGGCGAGCGCACAAACACACTTGCCGTCACATTGTATGCCGAGGGCGATTGGACCGAGGCGCGGCGTGAGGCGGCGCGTGTGTTGTCTGAACATCCTGACGATGAAACGGCGCGACTTATTCTTGCCGATGCCGCGCTCCAACTGAATCCAAAATCGGCAGAGGCCCTTTCCGAGTTGGACGCGCTTTCCAACGAGGCGACGGACCCGGCGATTCGCTCGCGGGCCGCATACCATGCGGGCCGCGCGTATTGGGCGCTGGGCAATCGCGTCGCCGCGTGGAACGCATACGCCATCGCTTTTCTGCATCCGGAAAATCAGGCCACATTTTTGCGTAGTGGCTGCGCGATGTTTTTGCTTAAGCGCGAAGATGGAACCCTCGGCGAACAAGAACCGGCTTTATTGCAGCAGCTCGCGACGTGTCGCGATTTGTGGAATTTCGATCTGCGCGATGAAGTGCGCGTTCATACGGCAAAAGAAAAAAAAGTCACGGGGATTTCGCCCCGCTGCGCGAATCGTCTCTTTTTATCGGTCACAAATTGCGCCAGCGATAGGCTCGCGATGCTCGTTGGAGCCGAGTTGTTCTGAATATTTTTTACAGGCTAGTCGTGAGCACGGTTGGCGCGGTGTGCCGATGATCGGTGACCGTCTCGTTCGTGAGCCAGGCGTTGTCAGCGCCGCATGGCAACCCGTTGAACGGGGCGGCCAAACACGCTACCGTGACCCTGTCCATGACCACACCTTTTGGTTCCGCAATGAAAAATAGATGGCTGCTCAAATGTGTGCCGCTGTTGATCGTCGTGTTTTGCGCCACAGCTTGTGCCGAACATGCAGACCTTCGACTTGCGTTGGAATTGAATAACGAAGGTGACCACGCCGGGACGGCCATTGAATTTCGACGCCTTGCCTTATCCGAGCCTGACGCAGCTTCGCGCGCTGTGTACTTCTGGAGTGCAGCGTTCGAGACGTGGAAAGCGGGCGAAGCGGCGCGTGCCGATGCGCTCCTTGATCGCGCGGAGGATGAGCAAGCGTTGTCACCGGCAGATGTATCTGTTTTGCGCGGTGAGCTTTCGCTCGCTCGGCGGCAGCCGAATGAAGCCGCTTTCCACTTTGAAAACGCGGCCCGTGCTGCTGCCTCAGACGCGCGTGAGTTTGCGTTGCGCAAGCAGGTCGTCGCCGACCTGCGCGCGGGCAAAAACAACTCGGCGCTGCAAGCCGCAAGCGCTGCTGGATCGGAGGCCGAGGCTGCGCTGGCTGCTTATTTCAAAGGGCACGATAAGAGTCCGGCGCTTGGTGGTTGGCTGGGGAGCGTTCCCGGTCTTGGTTACGCCTATGCCGGTGAATATGCGAACGCCCTACGCTCGATAATTCTCAACGGACTGTTTATCTGGGGAATGGTGGAGACCGCGAGCGACGATCAATGGGGCGCTTTCGCCGCCCTCACTTTTTTTGAAGTGACTTGGTACACCGGTAGTATTTATGGCGGGATAGACGCGAGCCATCGCTACAACCAGCGGCGTTTAGCCAAAACAGAGATCGCACTCACCTCCGGCTTCGCCCTGCAACCCGACTACCAAGCCCTCCCCACGCTCCAGTTGCGCTATCGTTGGTAGCAACCGTCAGATGTGCGCGATTCGCTCATTGTGGGCAGGGCGCTGCGGCCCGTTGCGTCGCCCGTTATTGATACCTACTTCCGCAATGCGGACGTATCCACCTCGGCCCCTTATTCTGAAGGTGTGAGGGGCGGGGGTGTGTGATCATTTTTCCACGCGAGATTGATGCGATACCACGCGTACCACGCGTCATACACGTTCGCTACATAGACTGCGATGAGGAATGCGAAGGCTTGGAAAACTGGTTTTAACTCGGCGAGCGCGTCGCCGGGATCAGTCTGTCCGACGGCTGCGTTCCAGGCATCTTTTAAGGCCGTCATGCCGTGCGAGGCGAGCATGGCGACAAATAGAATGGCGGCAAAGAGCGTGATGAGCGCGTAGATTGTCCCGACGGTCGGCCGCTTTTGCTGAAACTGACCAATCCCAGGAAAAATGACTGCCGAATATAGGATCGGGTAGCGCGACGGCTTTTCCGTTGGGTGCTCAGGTAACGAATTAAAAAACATGGAATGACCCGCTGTATGGTTCTGGGTGCGACTAATAGACTGTTGTTACGGGGAGTCGGCGCTTCCGCGTTTCTGCGGGCTCACCGATTAGTGAAAATGGCCCGGCCCAATCAATTACGACATCCACTTCCTCTCCGCGCCGATCTTTGTCGTCGTCGAAGAAGACGAGCTTTCCGTGTGGGGTGCGCCCGCGCCAGCGGCCCTTGAATTTGTCCTCTACAAGAACGGAAACTGTTTTATCGCGAAGGGCGCTATTTTTTTTCTCGAGGATGGCGATCTGCAAATCCTCGCACATCTGCCAGCGTTCCTGTTTCACTTCGAGTGGAATGTCGTCATTCATTTTCCGTGCGGCGATGGTTTTGGGTCGCTCGGAGTATTTTGAGATGTGGACCTTATCGAGTTCGAGTTCCTCCATCATCCTGTACGTATCCATGAATTGTTCATGGGTCTCGCCGGGAAAGCCAACAATCACGTCAGTATGAATCGCTGCGTCGGGTACGAATGCTCGAATTCGCCCAACCAGGTCTTTGAAGTGCTGGCCGGTATAGCCGCGTTTCATCCGCTCCAATACCTCGTCGTTGCCGGACTGCGCCGCGACTTCAATGTGCGGGCAGATTTTTGGCTCATTGGCTACGGTCTCCAGTAGCGCATCCGTCATATAATTCGGATGGCTCGTTAGAAAACGAATGCGTCGGAGGCCATCTACTGCGGCAACTTCTTTAAGGAGGCGGCTCAAATCTGTTCCATCGCCAAAGTCCATCCCGTAGCGATCCACAATCTGGCCGAGCAGCATCACCTCGCGAACGCCCTGCGAAACGAGCGAACGGACTTCGGTGAGAATGTCTTCCATCGGTCGGCTCCGTTCCGCACCGCGACGATAGGGGATGACGCAGAACGTGCAGGCGTGTGAGCAGCCGAGTACCACGGGGACATTTGCCAGCACTGCTCCGCGTTGATGGACGGGCAGGGGAAGGTCTTCATCCTGTACCGCATCTCGCAACTCGCGCGCCTGTAGCTCTGCATCGCGAACTTCATAAAAGAGCCCGCGCGCTTGTAGAAAGTCGAGCAGCGGCGCCGTGTCCGATGGCGGCATAAACACGTCCACATAGGGAAAGCGCTGCTTCAGTACCGGAGCTTCGCGCATTCCGACCATGCAGCCCATCAGTGCAATGGTGAAATCCGGGCGTTCATCTTTGACCGCCTTTAGGGCGCTGAGTCGCCCGACCGCCTTGTCCTCCGCCTGTTGCCGCACGACGCAGGTGTTGAGCACGACGATGTCCGCCGATTCCGCTTTTGCCGTTGGCTCATATCCAACAAATTCAAGTTGCTGCGATAGCCGTCTTGAATCCGCTTCGTTCATCTGACAGCCAATGGTCCAGATATGGTAGGTCTTTGAAGCACTCATCGGGGGCGAAGATACAATGATTGTCAGGGATGTGTCAGAAAAAATTCTCTGAGGACAATTTCTTGATTATGTAGGCTATTGACCGATCAAGTGAAACTGCGTTCACGTGTTTTTGTTTTCAACTCCACGCACTCGTGCTTTGTGCTATTATAGCCGGATGAGTGCTCACAGTGATAAGTCGGCTTCGGGGCCGTTTGCGAAGTATTTGGCGAAGCGAGCAAAGTCCAAGGCGCCGCCGCCGCGCCCACAGCACAGCGCATTAACGCAGGCGAAGGGGCTTGCGAAAGAGGCGAAAGATTTTCACTGGTTGGAACAAAATATCCCGTGCCAGGTGGCGTGTCCTTCGAAAACGGACGTGCCGGGCTATTTAGAGGCGGTTTCAAAGGGCGACTATACGGGAGCGTATCTGATTAATCTGCGGGACAACGTGTTTCCTGCTGTACTGGGCCGCGTGTGCACCCGGCCGTGTGAACCCGCGTGTCGGCATGGCTGGCCGGGATTGGGCGAGCCGGTCGCCATTTGTTTTTCAAAGCGTTCGGCGGCAGATTTTCAGGAACGGAACAAGCCGGTCCTCCTCAAGAAAGTCTTTCCGCCGACGGGTAAATCCATCGCGGTCATAGGCTCCGGTGTTGCCGGCCTCGCTACCGCACGTGAGCTTGCGCTGTGGGGGCATCGCGTGGTTGTCTTTGAAAAAGATGCGCAACCGGGTGGAATGATGGTGCAGGGGATTCCCGAATTTCGTTTGCCCCGCCCGATGATTTCATTGGAGATCGAGCAAATACGTCTGCTCGGTGTTGAAATGCGTTTTAATGTTGAAGTGGGTAAGACGGTGTCAGTGGATCAGCTCCGCTCCGAATTCGATGCTGTCATTCTCGCGACTGGTTGTTCGCATCCCCATTGGCCGGATATCAAAGGGGGCGACGTTGAAGGCGTTGAGCACGGGCTTTCTTTTTTGACCGAGGTGAATTTGGGACGAAGCAGACCCCTCGGTGACCGCGTCGTGATTATCGGCGGCGGCTTCACGGCCACCGACTGTGCGCGAATCGCGCAACGACTTGGTGCGCGTGAAATCAGTATGTATTACCGCCGCACCGAGGCGGAGATGTACATCACGCCCGCAGAGGTTGAGGAGCTGAAGCGCGAAGGGATTGCGTTTCATAAACAGACCAACCCGGTTGAGGTTCTTTCTGAGGACGGGCGTGCCCGCGCTGTTCGCTTTATTAAGACCGAACCGGGGCCGTACTCGGCAGATGGTCGCCGTTCATTCACGGAAGTGCCCGGCACCGAATTTGAAGTGCCCGCCGACACCGTCCTGCTCGCCACCGGTCAACGCCCGGATCGCGGGTGGTTGCCGAAGGAATGGGCCGATAAGATTGTCGGGGAAGGTGGCTCCGGGATTGTCGTTCTCGAGTCGGGCTTGTTTGCCGTGGGTGATTTCGCCGCTGGTTCACGCACCTTGATTAATGCCATTGCCGATGGACGAAACGCAGCGCGTTCGGTGGATACCTTTTTGATGGGCGAGGAGCGATTTTATGAGGCGGCGCTGATTGAGGACGTGGAGACGGAAAATACCGGGCGAACGCGGGAGATGGATTTTCTGCCGCGCGCTGAAATGCCTGTTCTTCCGGTGGAACAGCGCGATCTTCCCGCCGAGGTCGAGACGGGGCTTGATGACGAAGCATCGCGGATCGAGGCGAGTCGCTGCTATCTATGCAACTACAAGTTCGAAATTGATAACGACCTTTGCATCTACTGTGATCGTTGCCTCAAGGTGAAGCCGATGGAGAACTGCATTGTCAAGGTCAGTTCGCTGATCTACGACGAGGCCGGTCGCATTACGGGCTATAACCGCTCGACGAGCTCGAAGGATTACAATTTGTTGTATATTGACCAGTCGCAGTGCATTCGTTGCGGCCTGTGCAAGGAGGTGTGTCCGGTTGAGTGCATTGACCTTCAGAAGGTGACGCTCACAACCGTGCCGACCTCACAAGGAGAACAAGCGAACCCATGAAAATTCTACTCTGGATGTTTGTCGTCAGCGCATTAGGCGCTATCAGCGCACGGGCCGCAGGTGAGGGCGATTCCGCGCCTGATTTTCGCGCCCCCTCGACCGCTGGCGGCGATCAGGCCCTCGCCGATTTTTCCGGCAAATGGCTCGTGTTGTATTTTTTATCCCAAGTCCTTCACCCCTGGCTGCACAACCGAAGCGTGTACGCTGCGCGACGGTTACGCAGATATTTTGAAAACCGGCGCACAAATTGTGGGCGTGAGCGTGGACTCAATCGAGACGCAGACCAAGTTTAAGGCGAAATACAATCTTCCCTTTGACCTGTTGGCCGATGAAGAAGGCGAAATCGTCAGCGCCTACGGCGTCGCCCGGCCCGACAGCAAACGCGCACAACGCGTAACCTTCATCATCTCGCCCGAAGGCAAAATTGCCCGCGTAATCAACTCGGTGAAACCCGCCGAGCACGACGCGCAGGTGCTGTCCGCGCTGAGTGATTTGCAGAAGGCGTCTTAGCCGCGCACGACTTTTTCGCCTAACCAGCTCTGTCTGATCCAGTTTGATCGGACGGTTCTGTCGAATAGCAGAAAGTTCAGAGGGCACAGAAAAATACTTGTCACCCGACGCGCATCCGCGCATTGTGTGGGGATGAAGTTTGCTTGGTGGCATCGTTACACACAGATTGGGGTTCTCGACCGAACCTGACGGTGTAATGTTGTCGGTTGTAGCCCCGGTTCAGAGCCGGGGCTTTTTTTGTATCAGCTAATTGAAGAAACGGAACGACGAGTGAGTAGCAAAGAAATGTTGGCGAAACGCATAATTCCCTGTCTGGACATCAAGGGCGGGCGCGTCGTGAAGGGCGTGAAATTTGTGGATCTGCGCGATGCAGGGGACCCCGTGGAAACGGCGCGCGCGTATCAGGCGCAGGGCGCAGACGAACTGGCGTTCCTGGATATTACCGCGACGAATGAGGAACGAGCGACCATCGAGGATGTGGTGCGCGCGGTTGCAGCGGAAATTTTTATGCCCCTGACGGTCGGCGGCGGGATTCGTTCCATCGCGGATGTGCGGCGACTTTTACAGGCAGGCGCGGATAAGGTGTCGCTGAATACGGCTGCGGTTGCGAATCCCGATTTGATTAACGAGAGCGCAGGGCATTTCGGAAATCAGTGTGTGGTCATTGCGATTGATGTTCGCAAAAAGACCGATGGCCAGGGCTGGGATGTTGTGACGCATGGCGGGAAAAAATCGGCGGGCCTGGACGCGGTGCAGTGGGCCGTGGAAGTTGCTCAGCGCGGTGCGGGTGAGATTCTTTTGACGAGTATGGATGCGGATGGCACAAAAAACGGTTACGACCTCGCGGTGACACGCGCCGTTTCAGAGGCCGTGAACATCCCCGTGATTGCGTCCGGCGGCGCGGGTACATTGCAACACATGCTGGAGGCTGTGACGGAAGGGAAGGCGGATGCTGTGTTGGCCGCGTCCATTTTCCACTTTGGCGAATTCACAATCGGACAGGCCAAACGGTATTTGAAAGACCACGGCGTCGCGGTGCGAGAATAGGAAGGACAGAGAGCATGAGCAAAGAACTGGAAGAAGGGCTAACCCTTCAGTTGGATTGGAACAAGCTGGAAAAGGCGAGCGCCCAGTCGAAGGGCATTATTCCCGTCGCCGTTCAACACGCGGATACCAAGGAAGTGATTCTCCTCGCCTACACGAATGAACTCGCATTTCGTAAATCCGTTGAGGCGCGTTCGCTGGTTTTGTGGAGCACCTCGCGCAACGAGCTGTGGGAAAAAGGAAAGACCTCGGGCGAGACTTTCGATTTGATCGAGGCGCGCGTGAATTGCGAACAGAACTCGCTGCTCTACGTCGTGCGCCCGCGTCGCGGAAATATCTGCCACACAAAAAACAGCGCAGGCCAGCCGCGCAACTGTTACTACCGCAAGGTGAATTTCGAGACACTGGCGCTCGAAAATATGGACCCGTGAAATGGCCTGTACGCCTGATAAAGCGACCTTTTTGAAGAAAGCTGCGCAGGGGAACCTGGTTCCTGTCTGGCGCGAGCTGTTAGCCGATCAGGAGACCCCTGTTTCTGCGTACGCGAAACTGCGTCATTATTTGAGAGAGCGCGGTGGCGAACCTCAGACGTTTCTTCTGGAGAGTGTTGAGGGCGGTGAGCACATCGCCCGCTATTCGTTCCTCGGCGGTGGCCCGCGTTCGGTATTCACGAGCAAGGGAAGCGATTGCGAGATCACGTATGCGGATGGCCGCGTGGAGCGCCACTCTTCCGGCGATCCTCTCTCTGTGCTCCGCGAACACATGGCGCGCTATCGCCCGGTGCCAGACCCCGCGCTCCCGCGTTTCTACGGTGGCGCTGTCGGCTATATCGGTTACGACGCCATCGCGCAGTTCGAGCCGCGCGTTCCTCTCGCAGAAAAACCCGTGCTTGATTGGCCCGATATTTTGATGGCAATCACGGATACGCTGTTTATTTTCGATCACACGCGACACACCCTGAAGGTCGTCGCAAACGTTCACATTGAGGGCGACGCGGAGAGGGCGTATGACGCGGCGGTTGAGCAAATTAACTCGCTATGCGCTGCGCTTGTCGCGCCGCTGCCAAATCAGGCGCTGGATATTCAAGACCGTCCGTCACCACTGCCCGCACGCTCAAATCTGACGCGCGAACAGTTCGGTGATCGAGTGAAGAAGGCCAAGGATTTCATCCTCGCGGGCGATGTCATTCAGGTTGTCCTGTCTCAACGCTTCGAAGTGGATTACAGCGGGGACCCGCTGGATGTCTATCGCGCCGTTCGTTACGTGAACCCCTCGCCCTACTTGTACTGCCTTGAATTCGGCGGCCGCGCAGTAGTTGGGTCGTCGCCTGAAATTCACGTTCGCAACGAAGAGGGGCATGTGGAGGTGCGCCCCATTGCAGGGACGCGTCCGCGCGGCGCCGATGCCGCGCAAGACGCCGCGCTCGCACAGGAACTGCTTGCTGATCCCAAGGAACGCGCCGAGCACATTATGCTCGTGGACCTCGGTCGCAACGATCTTGGCCGTGTGTGCCGTTATGAGAGCGTCAAGGTTCCGGAGCTGATGGTGATTGAGCGATACAGTCACGTGATGCACATCGTTTCCGATGTGGTCGGTGACCTCGCCCCGGAGTTTGATGCGTACGATTTGATGCGCGCGACGTTTCCGGCTGGAACCGTCAGCGGTGCGCCGAAAATTCGCGCAATGGAGATTATCGGCGCATTGGAGCCGGATCGTCGCGGGCCCTACGCGGGCGCAATTGGCTATTTTGGATTTTCAGGAAACCTCGATTCGTGCATTGCGATTCGCACCGCATTGCTCGACGGAAAAACGGCCTATGTGCAGGCTGGTGCAGGAATCGTTACGGATTCCGACCCTGAGAAGGAATACGAAGAGACCTGCAACAAGGCGCGCGGAATGTTGGTTGCGCTTGCGTTGTCAAAGCGCGTGGCGGAAGCGCGCGCGAAAGGTGGCGGACAATGATGCTGGTGGTTGATAACTATGATTCATTTGTTTTCAACTTGGTCAATACTTCGGCGAACTCGGTGCGGAAGTTAAAATTGCCCGCAACGATCAGATTACAATTCCAGAGATCGAGGCCCTGCGTCCAGACCGCATCGTAATCAGCCCCGGCCCGTGTACTCCCGCTGAAGCAGGAATTTCCTGCGCCGTGATAAAGCACTTTGGCGACAAACTGCCTGTTCTCGGCGTTTGCCTTGGTCATCAGTGCATCGCCCATGCATTCGGCGGCCGCGTGGTTCTGGCAGAGCGAATGATGCACGGGAAAACTTCGCCGATTCTGCATCGAAGCGAATCCGTTTTCGATGGAATGCCCAGTCCATTCGAGGCCACGCGCTATCACTCTCTGCTCGTTGACCGCGCAACGCTACCTCCCGACCTGAAGGTGACTGCGGAAACCGCAGAGGGTGAGGTCATGGGCCTGCAGCACACTTCGCTGCCCATTCACGGCGTGCAGTTCCATCCGGAATCCATCCTCACGCAGGGCGGAAAACGGATTTTACAAAACTTTCTCGATATCTAGCCGTCTTGCGTAAGTCGCGTGCTTGGCATACCTTCGTTCACACAGATGGCTACGGACGAACAACGCGATATTTACACGAAGCCGAAGGGCAAGGCCGAGCCGGAGACACTCCCGGCGCCAGAAATTGATCCCGGCGAACAACGCGTACGCGCACGCAAGCGCACGATCTGGCTGTCCTCCATCATGCTTGTCCTGCTCACGGCTATTGCGCTCTATTTTTTCGTGCAGGATCCGAAGTCGAATCCAATGTTGGATTTGTTGCGCGGCGGAACAAACCGTGTGACGCGCGAGGGACCGCGCGTCCTTCCTGTCGCAACAATTCCCGCTGCCCCTCAAGAAACGAGCGCGTTCAACCTTGCCAGCCTTGATTTCACAACACCCAGCACCAACATTCCGCCTGAAAAAATTGCGCAGGTGATGACGCTGCTTCGACAGGCTGAGCAGCTCATGCGTGCGCGAGAATTTGATCGCGCAGAGGAGCTGGCGCGCCAGTCGTTGGAGATTTGGCCCGGGGTAAATGCCGGACTGCGAACACTAGGTACCGTTTATTTGCAGCGCGGTCAGTTCGATCAAGCGATTCTTGTTTTGGAACGCGCGCTGCGCGACGATCCATTTAACGTGAGCACGTTTAACAACCTCGCCATCGCCTATATGCAGCGCGGGCAATTGGATCGCGCGGAAGACCTTCTATTATCCGCTGTCCAGATCCAGCCGGACATACCCTCAACCCAAATCAATCTCGGCCTGTTGTACGTGTTATGGGGGCGTTACGATCAGGCCGTTGAACATTTGGAACCCGCGGTGGGCTTGTTGCCGAACAATCGAAGCGGCGTTCAAAATTTGGGAGTCTCCTTGATGCGAATGGGGCGAATCGCCGAAGCGCGTGAGCAGTTTCGTCGCGTGCTGGAAATGGACCCGTCGCGCCCTAGTCCCTATTTCAATATGGCATCTGCTCTGGTGCTCGAGCGCAGCTACGATGAAGCGATGAATTGGCTGCGACAAGGTGTCAAACGCTGCACTCCCGTTGAAGCCCGAAAAATATTTGATGGATACCGATTTCGATTCGCTTCGGACGTTACCCGAGTTTCAATCGCTTGTCCGCGATCTGACTGACCCGGGTGTCGGTGTCGGTCAATCACGTTGAGCGTGTCGGTGTCTCGCTATGCTGGAATCTGAACTCTATTCGCTGTTGAAGGAAGTGTCGGCGGGGCATAAAACCCCGGAGGCTGCTGCGGCGTTAATTGCACAGGCAAGCGAAAAGGATTGGGGGTTCGCTCGGTTGGACACAGATCGCGAGCGACGAACAGGAATGCCGGAAGTTATTTTCTGCCCGGGCAAAACATCCGAGCAGGTCATCACCATTATTCGCACGTTACGCGATGCCGGTCAGAACGTGTTGGCCACGCGCGCCGATGCGCCATTGGCCGAGGCCGTGAAATCTGTGCTTCCCGAAGTGATGTACCATGAACGCGCCCGCGCCTTAACGCTGGACGTGACGCCGCGCGGCGCTGCCGTTGGTGCAATTGCGGTGGTTAGCGCGGGGACGGCGGATTTGCCAATTGCTGAAGAAGCGGCGCTTACGGCCGAATGGCTTGGCGCAAAAGTGGAGCGTATTTTCGATGTCGGCGTCGCGGGGCTGCACCGCACGTTAAGCCGGCTCCCTGTGCTGCGAGAACAACGTGTGCTGATCGTCGTTGCCGGTATGGAGGGGGCGCTGCCTTCTGTTATCGCTGGTCTCGTGCGCTGTCCGATTATTGCTGTGCCCACAAGTGTTGGATATGGAATGAATCTCGGAGGCGTGGCCGCGTTGCTTTCGATGCTGAATTCCTGTGCGCCGGGGATTGCAGTCGTAAATGTTGATAACGGTTTCGGGGCGGGTGTGGCTGCGGCCAAAATCAATCGGATCGGGTTGGGGCCATGAAAATCCTGTCGTTTGATAGCGTCGGTGGCGCAAGTGGCGATATGATCCTCGGTGCGCTAGTGGATTTGGGCGTTGATCTCGCCGACCTCGCGGCGGCGCTGCGGAGTCTGGACATTGGTGATTTCAAAATAGAGGCTCGCCCGGCGTTATCGCAGCATCTCGCCGGCACTCGCCTTCGCGTCATCGCGCCCGAAGAGAAGGGGCCTGCCAATCACGCTCATGATGACCACCAGCATGAACATCATCACCACCATGCGCCGCACCGTGGATTAACTGAGATCGAAGCGATGATTCGTGCGAGTGATTTGCCTGACCCCGTGAAGGAGCGTGCGTGTCGCGTTTTCCGTCGCATTGGCGCCGTCGAAGCGCGGATGCACGGTACGACGATTGAGCAGGTTCATTTTCATGAGATCGGTGCGGTGGACTCGATTGTGGACATTGTTGGCTGCTGCCTCGCATTGCATCAGTTGGGTGTGGATGACGTCGCTGTCGGCCCCTTGCCGCAGGGGCGGGGGATTATTCACTGTGCGCACGGCACCTTTCCGAACCCCGCGCCCGCGACCGTAGAGTTGTTGCGCGGCATGGCGGTGACCCAAACGGACGAGCCGCATGAGTTGGTGACACCGACCGGGGCTGCGCTCTTATCCGATTGGAAGACGCTTGACCGTCCGCCGCCCGGCGCGGTTGTGAAGAAGATCGGCTACGGATTGGGACACTGTGAATTAAATGATCGTCCAAATCTTCTTCGCGCAGTCTTGCTGGAATGCGCAGTTGTTCAGCCCGAAAATGAATGTCTTGTTTTGGAAACAAACCTCGATGACACGACGCCAGAATTAATCGGAGCGCTCTCCGCCCGCCTCCTGGCTGCCGGCGCGTTGGATGTGTTTGCGGTCGCTGCGCAGATGAAAAAGCAACGCCCCGGAGTTTTGCTCACGGTTCTTGCCCATCCGTCCGGTCGCGATGTGATGTTGGATCTGATTTTCAAGGAAAGCACGACTTTCGGAATTCGTGAATATCCCGTGAAGCGCACCATGCTGTCGCGCCGCTCTGTGCCCGTTGTCACTCCGTTTGGCGAAGTGCGCGTGAAGTTCGGTGAATGGCGCGGCGGGATCACGGTTCGCTCGCCGGAAATGGAAGACTGCATCCGCCGCGCGGAAGAACACAACATTGCCGTGCGGGTCGTTTATGAAGCCGCGAAAAGCGCTGCTGCTAAATTAGACGCTTGATCCGCGCCAAAGCAGTTTTTGGCGCAGTACGCTAAAATAGCTGTAATCCGGCAAATGAATGATGCGGACCCCGCGCGGGCTACGCTGGATATCCACCTGATCGCCTTGACGCAAGGTAAGCTCTTCCTGTCCATCTGCAGAGAGGACGAGTGGCTTGGCCGCGAAGTTGATGGAGAGAGTCAGGCGCGAGTGATCAGAAATTATCAACGGTCGTGTGCTCAGCGTGTGAGGACAAATTACATTCAACGTGAGAACGCCCGTGTCAGGATGGACAATGGGGCCGCCCGCCGAAAGCGAGTGACCAGTTGAGCCAGTCGGCGTGGAGACGATAATTCCATCGCAACGATAAGAGGCGATATGCTCGCCGTTGAGCGCTGCGTCCACTGTGACGATGCGAGTGGAGCGGCCCCAAGCGATTACGACATCGTTTAGCACGCGATAGGTTCCGAGCTTCTTTTTTCCTGTTCTTGCCGTGCAGGTCAGTGTCGTTCGCTCAGAAACAGAAAATTCATTGCGCGCGAGTCGCTCCAGCGCAGTGTCCGTTTCCTCCGCCGTTACGCTCGTAAGAAAACCGAGTGCGCCGAGGTTGACGCCCAAGATTGGAATACTGGAAGCGCCGAGCAGTGGAACGGCGTGCAAAAGCGTGCCGTCGCCCCCGAGCGTGATTAGCGCCTCAATATGCTTTTTCAATAGCTCCGGCTTCACTTTGCGGCAACCGGGCAGGTGGTCTGCGGTTTCGCCGCTGGAAAAAAGCTGCAGCCCCAACTCGCGACTTTTTATCGCCAGAGAGGCAAGAACGATGCGCGACTCGGGTTTGTCGCAGTTAGCTATAACGCCAATTTTTTTCATAGAGCGGTCCCAATAAGCAAGGAACTCTATGTTGCCTGCTGGACCGCGCAAAGGCGATTCAATAAAGCCTTCCCAACGGAAGCCGAGCGCCTCGCCCTCTGCCCGAACTTGCTCGACAACGCGCTTGTGAACGGTTGGATCGCGCACCACGCCACCGCGCTTCACGTCTGCCCGTCCCGCTTCAAATTGCGGTTTAATCAATGTAAGAACCCGACCGCCGGGCGCGAGAACGCGTCGAATTGCAGGTAGAAGCAGTGCAAGCGAAATAAACGAGGCATCCGCGACGGCAACGGTTGGTATATCGGGAAAATTCGATGGTTCAAGATTGCGTGCGTTGACTCCGTCCATTACCGCTACGCGCGGATCGGTCCGAAGCTTTTCATGCAATTGATTGTGCCCCACATCCACGGCATACACTCGCGCCGCGCCGTGCTGCAAAAGACAGTCCGTGAAGCCGCCCGTGGATGCGCCGACATCGAGACAAACCGCCCCTTCAACGCTCAAATTCCAGTGTTCGAAAGCGCCTTCCAATTTTTCGCCACCACGACTGACAAAACGTTCCGGCGATTCGAGTGTGAGCGCTGCATCCGGATCAACCTGATTCCCCGGTTTGCCAGCGATTTGTCCGTTCACGCGTATCTTCCCCGCACGAATTAGACGCTGCGCTTTTTCGCGGCTCTCCGCGAGGCCCCGCTCCACCACGAGTAGATCAAGGCGCGGCCGCTTCATAGAAAGGAGTGACTCATTCGTTTGGAACAATCGAGTGGAATGACGGCATGAGTTCCGTTGCCAACGCCAAATGAATCTCTTTGCCGTCTCGCAATACAGTGAGAGCAACTTCTTCGCCTGCATCGTGCGAAAGGATGAGCCGTTGAATTTCACGCGCCGACTGAACAGGAGTGGCATCCACAGCGGTGATAACGTCACCCGTCTTCAACCCGGATTTGTCCGCAGGGCTGTTTTGCATAATCCGTTGAATCAAGACGCCGTTCTTTGTCTCGTTCATCAAAATTCCAATCCACGGACGCTGCCAACTTCCGCTTTCCATTATGGATTGCGCGACATTCATCGCGAGGTTGATCGGAATTGCAAAACTAATTCCGATATTTCCCTGCGAGAAACCGGTAGTCTGGATGATCGTGTTGATTCCGACCATCCGCCCGTCCATATCGACCAACGGCCCACCGCTGTTTCCGCGATTCACTGCTGCGTCGGTTTGAATAAAATCTTCATACGGCAACGCGCCAATAGAGCGACCTTTTTGGCTAACAATTCCCAGCGTTACGCTGCTGCTCAAACTAAAAGGTGAGCCGATGGCCATAACAAATTCGCCTACGCGCAACACATCTGAATTGCCGGCTTCGAGGTATGGAAACTCTGTCCGTTTTTCATCTTCGATCTTGAGCACTGCAAGATCGGTTTGCGGGTCCTCGCCGACGAGCCGGGCGCTATATTTACTTTGGTCATTTAATACGACTTCGATCTGCGTCGCGCCATCAATCACATGTCGGTTTGTGAGAACAAACCCTTCTTTGTTGATGATGACGCCCGATCCCATACCCGCGAGGCGCTCAGGCAGCCGGTATACACGCCCGAACATCCAGTCCTGCGCAAGCCGGTAGCCAGTGCTTTCCGTACGCACCACGACGACGGCGGGCATCACTTCGTCCACGATGTCCGCCACCACGCCGCCCAACGCTTTTGCTGCGCCTGCTGACACAGCGTAAGACGCAGGGGTTGCTGCCAAAAGAAGGGCGCAAACTGTTGCCTGGATAAGCCTTTTCATCTAACGCACCGATCTTCTTCGACAGCCCTGTCCGCGAGTTCGTTCAATCGGAATCGCGATCCTCGGGATCAAACGGCTCCGTCGTTACCGCTTCGCCCTTTTTAACCAGTGTTTCGATCTTCTTCTCCACCTCATTCAACTTCGCATCGCAAATCTTGATCAACTGTGAACCTTCCTCGAATCGCTCCATCATCTTGTCGAGGCTCAGGGCGCCGCCCTCCATCTCCTTCACGAGGGCTTCAAGGCGGGCGAGTGATTTTTCAAAATCCATTGTTTCAGCGGGGGCTTTATTTTCACGAGCGCTCATCGTGTTCACTCCGTTCTTTGTCCGTAAGTACAGACCTGACTCTACCATGTGCCAACATCGTTTGCAGCTCGTCGCCGACCTTGACCGCCTCCGGATCGAGCAGTGCGTGTCCGTCCGGCCCAAGGGTTACACTGTATCCGCGTTTCAAGACGGAGTGTGGATTCAACGCCCGCAGTGATTCCTGTGCGCGTACAATCCGATGCCGTGTGTTTTGTGCGCGGGAAAACGCGGCGTGGCTGAGGCGCAGTCCCGCCTCGTCCAAGCGCTGCCGCCGTTGAACGAGCGCAGACTCCAGCGCACGTCGCATCCCTTCGTTATTTCGGCTCACGCGCTCACGATAGCGAATCAGCGCGTGCTCCGGTTCGCGAAAGACATAACTTTGTGCAGCGCGTGTGAAGCGGTTGCGGAGGACAAGGATTTGCGAGCGCAGCGATTGCGCGAGGCGGCGACGAAGGACGAGAAGCGTTTCTTCGAAATCAACTTTGGGACGAATCACCACCTCCACCGCTGCGGAGGGGGTGGGGGCGCGGACATCAGCGACGAAATCGCAAATCGTAAAATCTGTTTCGTGGCCCACGGCGGAAATGACCGGAATGCGTGAACGAAAGACCGCGCGTGCAACAACTTCCTCGTTGAATGCCCACAGGTCTTCGAGGCTCCCACCACCTCGGCCCACGATAATGACATCTATGTCGCCGCGTGTGTTCAGGTAGTCCAGCGCACGCGCGATTTCGCCCGCTGCTTCAGCGCCTTGAACGCGAACGGGTGCAAGGAGGACGTGGCGATCAGGAAAACGTCGGCCGAGTACGTGGAGAATGTCGCGAATCACCGCGCCAGCAGGGGAGGTGACGACGCCAATTGTGCGCGGCAATAGCGGAAGACGTTTTTTGTGTTTTTCATCAAACAGACCTTCCTTTATGAGCCGTGCCTTAAGCTCCTCGAATGCGCGTTGCAAGTCGCCTTGGCCGGCATCTTCAATGCGTCGTGCAATCAGTTGATATTGCCCGCGCTGTTCGTACACCGTCAGCTCACCCCACACGCGTAGTTTCGCACCATCTTTGACCGGAACTTTGCTCGTTGCTGCGACGCCACGAAACATCACGGCAGAGAGTTGCGCACCCTCGTCCTTCAGCGTGAAATAAATGTGGCCGGATGGATAGGTGCGCGCATTGGAGACCTCGCCTTCCACCCAGACCGCGCCGATATCGGTTTCGAGCAGCGCCTTGATGCGCCGCGTCAATTCCGCAATGCGATAGACCTTGCGGCCGGGCTTCTCCAGTGAAAGTTGCTCGCTCATCCTTTCCCTAGCATACGATGGCCCGCCGCGTCGAACAAGTCGCCCGCCTATTCGCGCTCTCGAATTCGGCGGATTGCGCTTGCGCGACCGGTGGCGGGATCAACCGTGAACAATGCGCCCTCCATTGCGACATCATTTTCCGCCACCTCAAATCGGGATGGGAGTCCGGTGATAAACTTTTTGAGCACGGAATCGAGGTCGCGCCCAATGACGGAATCCTTGGGCCCGGTCATTCCAAGGTCGGTTAGATATGCCGTTCCTTTTGGCAAAATCCCGTCGTCAGAGGTTTGGACGTGGGTATGGGTGCCGACGACAGATGTGACGCGGCCATCGAGATAGCGACCGATTGCGATCTTCTCGGACGTTGCCTCTGCGTGGATTTCCGTGAACACGAGCGGGCTTCGTATCTGCTGCAGCGCTGCATCCGCAGCTCTAAACGGACAATCCGCCGGCGGCATAAACACGCGGCCAATCAAGGAAAGGACGTGAAGGCGCGTTCCGTTGGGAAGATCAATCGCGCCCCAGCCCTTGCCGGGACAACCAGGGGCAAAGTTTGCGGGACGAATGATGCGCGGTTCGCGGTCGAGATACGAAAAAAATTTCTTTTTGATCCCAGGCGTGATCGCCAAGCGTCAGCAGGTCGGCGCCTGCGGCAAAGAGTTCTTCCGCGAGCGCGGGAGTGAGGCCGCGTCCCGCAGCGGAGTTTTCTGCATTGGCAATGACAGCATCCAGCTTCCATTCCTGACGCAATCGCGGAATCAGGCGGGCAAAAATACGGCGTCCAGGCGAGCCAACGATGTCGCCAATGTGTAAAACTTTCAAAGGCATGGGTCGCATCCTAGAAGCGGATAAAGATTCAGTAAATGACTTTGTGAAATCAGGCTGTGCCCGCAAGCTGACCGCAAGCCGCGCCGATGTCCACGCCGCGTTCGACGCGGATCGTGCACGGGACGCCGTGTTTGTGCAGGCCCTCTTGAAATGCGAGCACGCGTTTGCGGTGTGAGCGACCGAGTGGAGCGCCGGGCACCGGATTCCACGGAATCAAGTTCACGTGCATTAGCGCGGGACGAATTTCGCTCTTGCGCAGGAGCCGTCCCAACAAATCGGCCTGCTCCGGAAAATCATTCTTTTCCTGAAGCAACACGTATTCAAAAGAGACGCGCCGATTCGTCTTTTCCGTGTAGTCCTTCACGGAATCGAGGAGGGACGCAATTGGAAAACTCTTGTTCACCGGCATCAGTGCGGAGCGCGTTTCGTCGTCCGGCGCGTGCAGCGAAATCGCGAGATTGATCGGCAGCGGATCATCGGCAAGTTTGCGGATGCCGGGAACGAGACCGACGGTGGACACGGTGTAACTGCGCGCGCCCATATTGAAGCCTTCGGGATCGTGGAGAATATCCACCGATGTGCGCCATTGGTCGTAGTTGTTGAACGGTTCGCCCATCCCCATGAACACGACATTGGTCAGTTTTTTTACCGGGAAGTCCGACGCGCGGAGGAGTCGTTCAGCCCAATAAACCTGTTCGACGATTTGCCCCGCAGTCAGGTCGTGTAGAAAGCCGAGTCGGCCGGTGGCGCAAAACACGCAACCCATAGGGCACCCCGACTGACTGGACACGCAGACCGTCGCGCGATCCGGATAGACCATCAAAACGGTTTCCACTGGCGAACCGTCCGGCAATTTGAACAGCGCCTTCCGCGTCATTCCGTGATCGCCTTCGTGAACGGTTGCGAGGGTGAGCGATCCGATTTGCAACTCGGCGGCCAACTCTTCGCGCAACGCCTTGGGAAGATCACTCATTTCTGTCATTGCGGCGACAAGGTTGACGTGCAGTTGGCGATGGATTTGCTTCGCACGAAACGCTGGTTGACCATGCCGCTTTAATACCTCCGCGAGCTGCTCTCGCGAGAGGTCCAGTAGATCAATTTTTGGGGCGGCGTTCATAAAACTTCCAAGGCTTGGAACTCCCTTCGTTATAGACTTCCAACCCTTGGAAAAAACAAAAAATTGCGGGTTTAAGCGCGAAGGTTGTTCGCCATCCATTCGTGGGCGATGGAGACGGGGAGTGATTCGCTGCTGATTTCGTCGAATGGCGCTTCGCGATCAATCGGGCCGCACGGCCCATCGAGTGAAATGATCGGCACTGGCTCGCGGGTGTGTCCTTTTTTGGAAACGGGCGTGCGGTGATCCATCGCGATGATCAATCGGTACGGCTCGCCGCGCTTTTCGAGTTCGTTCCAAATCGGCGTCACAATTTGCGCATCGAACATTTCAATGGCCTGCTTTTTTCAAATCTGCGCGGCCGAGGTGTCCGCACTCATCAGGCGCTTCAAAATGGACGTAGGCAAAGTTGTCGGTGCGCAGCGCATCGAGCGCGGCGTTCACTTTGTTTGCGCAGTTGGTGTCGAGGAATCCGGTCGCGCCTTCAATGATCGGGGCTTTCAGCCCGGCGAGCAGGCCGAGGCCGCGGACGAGGTCCACGGCGGAGACGACGATGCCGTAGCGGCCAAATCGTTCGCGATAAGACTGCAGTTGCATCGCGCGACCCTGGCCCCAAAGCCAGATTTGCGTCGCAGGATTTTTGCCGGCGGCGATGCGCGCGCGATTGACCGGATGGTCGTGGAGAATCTCCTGTGACGCGCTCATCAGTCGCCGCACTTCGTCCTGTCGGGTGCCATGTGGCTGATGCGGATCCACCTCACGGTCGGAAATTTCGTGTGGAGGTTGAGTAAGAATTTCTGTAGGGCCGTCGCTCCACAGGAGGAGATGGCGATAGCTCACGCCGCCGTGAAACTCCAACCCCGGACGTCCGAGCCGTTCTTGAATTGCCGCGATCAGCTCGTGCGCTTCTTCCGTGCTGATGTGTCCGGCGGAATAGTCCTTCATAATTCCGCCTACGATGGTCACGAGGTTGCAGCGAAACGCGACTTGGTTCGACGTGAGCGCGATGCCTGCGCCCGCCGCCTCGATGGGGGCGCGGCCACTGTAGCGTTCGGTGGGGTTGTAGCCGAGCAGACTCAAATTGGCGACATCACTGCCGGGGGCGAGGCCTGCGGGAACGGTTTGTATGCGCTCCACTTTTCCGGCTGCGGCGATGCGGCGAATATGGGGAATATCCGCAGCTTGCAGGATCGTCTTGTTTTCAAACGCGGGCACGGGGTAGTCGCCCATGCCATCACCAACTAACACAACAACTTTCATGGATGCGTCGAGGTTAGCGAAGATGCGCCCGTTGTCAGTCTATTTCTCGCGATTTCGCACAGATTAGGGCTTTTTATCCCACTCAATGACAAACGGGAGGCGCAGTGAATAGCCATCCGCATCCATCCACCATCCGTCAGGGCGGATGGCGAGCGAGTTTTCGACGCCATATTCGTTGTTCGGTTCAGGCGCGGCCCATTTTTCAAAACGCCAGCGTTCACCGCTGACCCATCGCCAGAACGATTCCGATCCTTCGTCCGTCCCGCCGAGCCACAAGGAACGCCCGAGGGTGGGTAAAGCAAAAGTGGCGACGAGCCATTCGTTTTCTTCTTCGCTGGCGATGGAGACTAGGTTGCCTCCGTGCTCTTGGGCGAAGCGCTGCGCTTCGTACCAGTTCATCGGCGCCAGGATCAGTGCGTAGTTGTGCTTCTTGTGAACAGCCGGCTGTGGAATCGGTTGGCCCGGATTCTCCTTCAAGCTCTGCATGTTGGCGATACTCGCAGCAATCGCGTCGTGCGCATGGGCCAGCGCAATGACATTGGTCAAATCCTCAAAGATCGGGGACAGCGCCTGCGTCGCGCCCGCGTAATCACCGTTGTCCAGCGCTTGAAATACCGGGGCAGTCAGCGCGTGGAACGTGCCGTCGTTGACATAGAGTTTTTGCAGATCGGTCATCTCTGCCAGAGGCGAGAGGTCGGTGACCTTGGCCTGACCGATGTTGAGCGAATTAAGCGGAATGCCCTGCAGCGGGTCGAGGTCGGTCACGCGCTGGCCGGGCGCAAGGTGGGTGAATGTGAAGTGATAGTGATTGCTCTCGTCGAGGACGAGGTTTGCCCCCTGACCGGGCCACGCTTTGTCAATGCGTTTGCGGTAGGCGTGAAGCGAGGCGAATTCGGTTGCGTTCTCAGAGAGCGGATTCAAGAAGACGAGGTTGAACGTCGCGGTGTCGGCCACTGCCACCTCGCGATTTACTGCTTGGGGTGGGGCGCCGATCCAGTATTCACCATTGATGAGAAATTTGAATGGCCACTCGGAGCGGCTCTTGAAATCGCGCAGGTGTTTTCTCAGCTCAAAGCGATTCGGCCCCGTGAGTTGCATCCGCCAGTCGTGCGCATCTTTCTTCCAGTCGTTGAATGCGCCAGCGATTTGGACACGACTAATATTGTCTATATCCATTGCCGAAACGAGGCGGCCATCTTCGTGCCGGGCCAGGCTGTAGTGATCGCGCTCGAAGATGAAAACGACACTGTCTCCGTCAATCGCGTATCCGTACACGCCGTCGGTGTACGAAACATGGATCGGCTGCTGTTCCGCGGCGGGCTTTCTGAAAAACCAGAGACTGAAGCCGGCGACGATTGCGAGGAGCAGAGCCGCAACCGAGCCGATGATAAAAGGCGCTCGCGACGCGCGCGGCTGCGGGCGCGGCGTGTCGAGGTATTGACCGATCGCGCGCGCCAGTTCACCTGCATTTTGGAAGCGATCTTCGCGCGACTTGGAAAGCGCTTTGAGCAGGATTTGATCCAGCGCCGGGCCCCAGAGCGCCTCCTTCGAGCGCCCGAGTTTATTGTTGCGCACAACGACTTTGCTGGGCGCGATGGGGCGGGTGGTCACAATCTGATCCAGCACGACGCGCAGCTCGCCAAACACATCGTACGGAAATTCGCCGGTCAGCATTTCGTAGAGGATCACGCCAAGCGCATACACATCGGTGCGCGTGTCAATCAGACTTGCGTCACCGCGAACTTGCTCGGGACTTGCCCATTCGAGCGAGCCGACAAACTCCCCGAGTCGCGTCGAGCCGGCTGCGGGATTGCCCGGCTCGGCCACGGCCGCGTGGGCAAGACCGAAGTCGAGGAGGTGAGGTTCGCCGTACGCATCAATGATGATGTTCGCGGGCTTCAAGTCTCGGTGGACGATGCCCCGGAGATGCGCGGCGTTGACCGCTTCGCAAATTCGCCGGAAAAGTTTGAGCAGCTCTGTAATATCGCTCGCCTGTAGTCCGTCGCCGCGGTCGCGTCGAAAGTCGTCGAGAAACTCGTTCAGCGTCCGACCGTCCACATAGTTCATCACGAAGTAGTGCGAGCCATCCGCTGTCTCGCCGCGATCCACGACAGAAACAATGTTCGGGTGGTCCAGCGCCGCGAGGATGCGCACCTCCTGATCCATCCGTGCGCGCTCAATGTTGGAGGCGAGCGGACCTGCGAAAATCAATTTCAGCGCAACGCGCCGCCCGGTGGATTTTTGAATGGCGAGAAAGACGGCCGCCTGACCGCCGCGCTGCAGTTCATTGACAAGCTGATAGCCCCCGATTTCGAGCGGCGCCTCTTCTGCGTTGGCGGACGAGCGCACAGGGGCCTCGTCATCCGGCATTGAGCCGACCTCAACCTCATCGTCATCGTGCTCGTCATCTTGACCGTTGCTTGCCATGCGTTACGAAGATACCAAGTTGGTGCGCATCTTTCCACTGCTGATCTTTCCTATTGTTGGAAAAATCTGATTGTGCGGAAGCGATGTCGCTCTATAGTCTGGGGATGCCGTCGCAAAAAGAACTTTTCGCAAACAACAAGGCGTGGGCGGCGGATATGCTCGCGCAAGACCCGGACTACTTCGGACGACTCAGTCGCCAGCAGCGCCCCCAGTATTTCTGGATCGGCTGCTCCGACAGCCGTGTGCCCGCCAATGTTATCGCCGGGTTGCCGCCGGGTGAGGTGTTTGTTCATCGGAACATTTCAAACGTCGTCGTCCACACCGACCTTAATTTCCTCTCCGTTCTTCAATTCGCCGTCGAAGTGTTGGAGGTCAGTCGTATCATTGTATGCGGTCACTATGGATGCGGCGGAATCGCCGCAGCGATGGAGAACAAGCCGCACGGCCTGATAGACGCCTGGCTTCACCACATCCGCGATGTCCAACGCCAGCACACCGATCAGTTGGCCGCGCTTCCCGACGAATCGGCGCGGCGCGAGCGGCTGTGCGAGTTGAACGTGGTTGAGCAGGCGATGAATGTTTGCGAGACGAGTATCGTCCAGGAAGCCTGGCGTGCTGGACAACAACTTGCCGTGATGGGCTGGATTTACGATTTGAAAGACGGCCTCCTCCGCGACCTTGGATTCAGCGTCGAGTCACCCGCCGAAATGAAACAGGCCTACGAAGTGGCAATTGCCCCCAAGTAGGCGGAACTCTTTGTCCGCCGCGCCGTTTCGGCTGTTCACTTCTTCCCGAGGGCAAATGTTACGGCAAAAATTTGCCCTTCTTCAGTTTCTCGGGGAGATAGTGATCGAGGACGAAGTTGAGTCCGTGTTTGGCGAAGGCCTGTTGTTCAATACGAACGCCCATCTTGAGCATTTGTTCGAGCGCCTTTTGCCACTCTTTGTAGTGCCGAATGAAGGGATCGTTTTTTAGCGCATCTTTCGCACGCTTGATGTCCACGTCCTCCAGCGGATGCGTCGCGTCTTCCAAGTCGTAGTCAATGATATCCTGCGGAGTCACGCCGAGATAGTGGCAGACCGGCACGCAGAAGTAGCGGTTGATGTGTGCGGCCTGGCCGGAGCCGACTTTCAGGGTGCGGTAGATGTTGCAATAGCCGTATGGGTCGCCGTCGGTGAACGCGAGAACAGGAATCTTCTGGTCATCTGCAAGGCGACGAATGAACCGACGGCACGCACGAGTGGGTACGCCGCTCATGGAAATCAAAATGCAGTTCGCCTTTGCATAGTAGCGGTGGTGGACGAGACGTTGAAACAGCGAGGCGGTCTCGACGGCGAGTACGAATTTTGCCTTGGTCTGAAAACGCATGTGCTCGACACGCGAGGGGATGCTCCATGCGCCGGTGCCGAGTTTCGTGCAATCAATTTTGATGTCCTTGCCCGTGTCGGGGTCGCGATCAATCACCACAATTGGCCCGCACACTTCACCACCGCGCTCTTCGGGGATGTAGCCGAGTTGCTCGCGATTGATCGCCAGCATCGCCTCCATATCGTCGAGCAGCGCATCGGACTCCGGCTGTTGATCAAAACGGCACTCGCCCCAGCCCTTCGAGTTGTAATAAATCTCGCGCTTGCCCGCGATGTCGTCCTTGTCCAGCAGGTCATTCTTGGTCGTCGCCAGAAGCCGCATGGACTGAGCGAACGTTTTGACCGTGTTGTAGGAGAGCGTGCGTGTGGCGGTCTTGTTGAGGATTTCAAAATGCCCGCGCTTCACGTCGTATTTCACGTTCGAGAGGGAGCGAATCGGGAAGCTCATCGTCGGCTTCTTGTGCTTCTTGACGACATCCTTGTGGATGCCGTCCGCGATTTCCTCAATCCGCCGCGATGCGGCTTGTTTGCTGATTATTTGCATTTTGGATTCGCTCATCGCATTTCCTTATTTGAAAAACTACGGATCGCAAGCAAGCCCTTGGCGCTTGTTGGCAAACCTGCGTTCTGTTCCGTGGTCGCAAATTTTGCGAACAACTTCAAGTTGAAGGAGCGTGTTCCGATTCAGCGTGTGGCGAGGAGGGTTAGCGCAGTTGCGGCGTAGAGCGCAATGTTGAGGAGAAGGGGAATGTCGGTGAGGAGGATTTGTTCGGGGCGTCCACCGCGTTCGTGGCGATAGACCAGATCGAGGTAGCGAAACAGTCCGAAGACCACGAACGGAATCGTGAAGCCGAGCTTTTGCGAGCCGAATTTGTTCACCGTGTCCGGCCAGAGTGTGTATAGGCAATACACAATCAGCGTTGCCGCCGCGATCATTGAAATCAGCACATCGAGCAGGCGCTGGTCATACCCACGCAAGCTTGGGCGGGTTTGACCTTCTTCACCGGAGAGCACGACGAGTTCGTGACGTCGCTTGCAGAGCGCAAGAAAAAGCGCGAGGAGCATTGTACACAACAACAGCCACGGCGAGACCGTGACCGCAATCGCCAGTGCGCCCGCGAGGGTGCGGAGCACAAAACCGGCGGCGATAATCATAATGTCCAACAGCGCGATTTTTTTCAGACCGAAGGTGTAGAGCAGTTGTAAAACAATGTAGCCCGCCACGGTGTAGGCAAAAGGTTTGCTCAGATACGCCGCGAGGGCGATTCCGGCGATGAGCAGAATGAAAGATAGAACCCAGCCCGTGCCGATGGAAAGAGAGCCGGCCGCGAATGGCCGAAATTGTTTCGTGGGGTGTTGACGGTCCAGCTCAACGTCGCGTAGATCGTTGAGGACATAAATTCCGCTGGAGACCACGCAGAAAATAAGTGTGGCCGCTATTGCGATCCAGAATTGCGTCTTTCCAACCATCTGCGCCGGATCACCGAGCGCGAAGATCAATGGCGCGAGAACGATTGCGTTTTTTGTCCACTGTTTCGGGCGCAACGCGCGAATGATGTTGCTCGCCGTGCTCATGCCGACCCTGCCTTTGCAACGATACTGCGTTCGTGCGGTTGGGCAGGGGGCCTGCGGCGTAGGTTGCAGCGCAAGAACAGCTTCCACACCATCCACAGCGCCTCTTTCACAATTGCGCCGCTCATTTTCGATGCGCCGGAGCGCCGCTCTTCAAACGTGATCGGAACCTCCACGACACGGAAGCCGAGCTGCCATGCGGTGTGCGTCATTTCAATCTGGAACGAGTAGCCGTTGGACTTGATTCGGTCGAGATCAATGGATTCGAGCACCGGGCGCCGAAAACATTTGAAGCCGCCGGTCGGATCGCTGAACGGCATCCCCGTCACCAGCTTCACATACATCCCCGCGCCCATGCTCAAAATCAGCCGTCCCAGCGGCCAGTTGATAACGCGGATTCCACCCTTGTAGCGGGTACCGAGAACGAGATCGGCATTTTGGGCTGCGTCGCGAAACTTTGGAATATCGTTTGGATTATGCGAAAAGTCGCAATCCATCTCCCCAATAAATTCGTAGTTCCGCGCCAGCGCCCACTTGAAACCCGCGATATATGCGCGCCCCAGACCCTGCTTCTGCGTGCGGTGCAACACATGAACCCGCTGCTCCGTCTCCGCCATCGAATCCAGCACCCGCCCCGTGCCATCGGGCGACCCGTCGTCCACAAAGAGAATATCCGCCCACGGCGCGGACTGATGCACAGCAAGTGCAATCTCCCGCACATTCTCCACTTCGTTATACGTTGGAATGATGACCAGGTAGTCGTTCATGCAAGCCGCCACTCTATGTTGAACCCGCCCTCGGGAGCAAGTGCTCTGCTTTATTGTACCCAAACTCCCGCCGCGATATACTCATCGCCCGATGAAACTGGATATGCATTTTTATGGCGACCCCGTGCTCCGGGAACAGACGAAACCCGTCGCGGCGATAACGGACGAATTGTGCGCACTGGCCGACGATATGATCGAGACGATGCGCGAAGAAAAGGGCATCGGTTTGGCCGCTCCGCAAATCGGGCGCTCCGTGGCACTGTGCGTAATTGATCTCCCGATGGATTATGACGTGGACGAGGAGGGAAATCGTTTCAACCCCGACGTGGCTATGCCGATGATTTTGTTCAACCCACAAATTGTGGAGTCCGGACGCAAAACAGACTCACACGAAGAGGGATGCCTGAGCTTCCCGGATATCCGAGGAAATATTGACCGTCCGCTTGAAATCAAACTGTGCTATCTCGATGAAAAAGGTGAAGCGCATGAACGAGTCATCGTTGATTTCCTCGCGCGTGTGATTCAGCACGAAGTGGATCACCTTAACGGCGTCCTTTTTATTGATCGAATGTCCGCGGCCAAACGCTTCGCGCTTTCAAAGCGCCTAAAACGACTGAGTCAGGAAACAAAAAACCGCCTGGGCATCGAATAAATCCCTGCACACACCCCACAAAAGCCCCCAAAGAGCCCCCCATCGGTTTGTAGCCGCGGGCGTTGACCGCGGAGTTTTAAGACCGCCCTCAGCGCGGGCGGCTACAGTGGGCAAGATTGAGCGTTTGGCGTTTCCCCCAAAAACCAATTCGCGGAAATTCGCGGGGGTTATGGACGGGGTGAAGTATTGCCGAATAGTGGAAGATCGGAAGTGGGCGGCAGGAGGAGGTCTGGGCCGTCGTACGCGGCGCTGTTGAGGCGCTGGCTGACTTCCTTCGCTTTCATCTCGCCTGGATAGGGCTTCAACAAATTCGCGGCGGCGGATGGGGCGCCGGTGAGCCAGAGTTCCTCGTCGTTTGGTTGGAGGATGACGGGCATTCGGTTGTGGACGGTGGAAACGAGTTCGTTGGGTGCGGTGGTGATCAGCACGACGCTCTCGACCCGCTCCCTAGTTTCGGGATTTATCCAAGCGTCCCAAAGTGCGGCGAGGGCGAACAACGCATCGTCTGCGAGTGAAAAGGCAACGGGTTGTCGGCCTGAGCCGAGGGCTTTCCATTCATAAAAGGTGTCGCAGGGTACAAGGCAGCGACGCAGGTTGAACGGGTCGCGGTATGCGGGTTTATCGTTCAGTGTTTCTGCACGGGCATTGATGAGCCGGTTGCCGATGGCGGGGGCTTTGGCCCAATGCGGAATGAGACCCCACTTCATCTGCACAAGCTCGCGGTTTGTTCCGTCCGATTTAACGACAAGGACTTGTTGCGAGGGGGCGATGTTGTAGCGCGGTTTCAGTTCGCAAGAAAAACCTTGGCCCGGTTTGGCGGCGAAGCGTTCGGCGATTTTCTTCACCTCTGATGCCTTCAATGAAAAACGTCCGCACATAGGAAGAAGTTAGCGTAATTTTTTGTGGGTTGGAACCGCGAATGGACGCGAATTGATCTGGATGACAGGGGCCGATTGATTTTATGCGGAAGGGTGCGGAAGAATGCGGTTGATGAGTTGACGGGTTGATGGGGAGGGTTTCCCTAAACTTCGCGTCTGAATATTTCTGCAAATTCGCGCCAATCCCGCCAAGGCGGGATGAATTCATCGAGAATTTCCAATCCTTGGAATTGTTAAGCCCGCGGCGCCCGCGCAGATTTGAACAACGGCATTAAAGCCGCAGGGCAGAAGCGCGAGGGTCTCGAAAATCATCAATACTGAGCGCTGGCCCCTTGGGGGGTGGGGGAGGTGGTGTGGAGCGTGAGCTTGGGGTGCTTCTGGATGAAATAATCAAGGCTCCATTTTTCAGGGAATAGAATGACTAAATCGCCCTCAATGTCTTCGGCAAGGGCAACGCCGGAGCCGAGATATTCGTCTTGCAGTGCGGCGCGATCTACCGAGGGATCGAACCAGCGGACTTCCTTGTAGGGCGCGGGCTCCAGTCGCGTGTCCGCGCCGTATTCGGTTTGCATTCGATAGACGAGGACTTCGAATTGAAGCTGCCCGACGGCGCCGAGAAGCACCGCGTTGGTGACGGAATTGAGCGGTTTGAATTGCTGGATGACCCCTTCGGCAAGCATCTGCTCCAAGCCCTGCTTGTATTGTTTGAATTTCGAGGTGTTGGGATTGCTGAGCGTCGCAAAGACTTCGGGCGGGAAGCGTGGAATTTCCCTGTACTGCAGCCCCGGTTGGGTGGTGAGGGTGTCGCCAATGCGGAAGGAGCGGTGGGCGACGAGTCCAACGATGTCGCCGGGGTAGGCGGTCTCAATGCTCTCGCGCTCTGTGCCGAATAACTTTTGCGGGTAGGCGAGGCGGATGGATTTCCCCGACTCCGGGTCGAGCACCATCATGTCCTTCTCGAAGACGCCGCTGCACACGCGAATGAATGCGATGGTGTCGCGATGGCGCGGGTTCATGTTCGCCTGCACCTTGAAAACAAACGCGGAGAACGTGTCCTGCTCCGGGGAAATCATCGCGCCATTGGAGGGTCGAGGCGCGGGTGGTGCGCCGTATTTGATGAAGTAATCGAGCAGTAATTGAACGCCGAAGTTTGTAACGGCGCTTCCGAAGAATACGGGTGTGATCTTGCCGGTCATTACCGCGTCGCGATCAAATTGTTCGCCAGCGACAGAGAGCATCTCGATTTCCTGTCTCCACGTGTCGTAGAGCGCGGGATCCATGGAGTCGCGTAGCCCCGGATCGTCCGGCCCGCTGACTTTGAATGGCGCGCGGTAGGCGCCGCCGACGGTGCGCTCGAAACGAAAGAGCTGGTGGCTGAGGCGGTCATACACCCCCTTGAAGTCCTGTCCGCTGCCCAACGCCCACGTTACGGGGAATGCGCCGATGCCCAGGACTTTTTCCAGTTCGTCGAGGAGCGCGAGGCCCTCTTGGGCTGGCCGGTCCATTTTATTGATGAATGTGAAGATCGGGATGTGGCGCAGGCGACAGATTTCAAAAAGTTTTTTGGTGCGCTCCTCGATGCCCTTTGCGGCGTCAATGACCATGATGACGCTGTCCACGGCGGTGAGCACGCGGTAGGTGTCTTCGCTGAAGTCCTTGTGACCGGGGGTGTCGAGCAGGTTGATGCAGTGTCCTTCATACTCGAATTGAAGGACGGTGGAGGTGATGGAAATGCCGCGCTCTTTTTCGAGTTCCATCCAGTCGGACGTCGCCGCGCGTTGATTCTTTCGCGCACGGACTGAACCGGCGAGGTGCAGTGCGCCGCCGTAGAGCAGGAGCTTTTCGGTCAGCGTCGTCTTGCCGGCGTCGGGGTGCGAAATGATCGCAAAGGTGCGGCGTCGCGCGATTTCTTCTGAGATGGAGCGTGAGGACATGGCAAAAGGCGGACGGTATCGCCGCTCTGCGCGCGCACGTCAAGGACTTCCCGCCATTGCGGCGCGCGCCAAAAAAAATACTCCGTCCGGTTGATGCCGGACGGAGTAATTCAATCTTGCCGATTTGACCGTTGTGGCGCGGCAATCAGCCCGAGCGACTACGCTTTTGCGAGCGCGGCCAGCGCGGTGTCGTAATCCGGCTCCTGCCCGATCTCCGGCACCTGCTGTGTGTACACAATCGTGTTGTCGGCGCTGAGCACCAATACGGCGCGGCTCATGAGCCCCGCGAGCGGCCCGTCTTCAATACGGACGCCGAATGTTGTTCCGAAATTCGGCGAGCGCATCGTGGAAAGGTTGGTGATGTGGCCGAGCTTTTCAGAGTCGCAGAAGCGCTTTTGTGCAAACGGCAAATCCGCCGAAATGTTCAACAGAACCGTATCCGTATGTTTGCCCACCTCGGCATTGAAACGGCGCGCGGATACCTGGCAGACCCCCGTGTCGAGGCTCGGCACGATGCTGATGATCTTTTTCTTTCCCGCGAATTGTTCGAGGGTCACGTCCGAAAGATCGTCGGCGGTGAGTTTGAAGTCCGGGCACTTTGACCCCTTGGCAGGCAGGTTGCCTACTGTGTGAATGGGGGTGCCCCTGAATGTAATTGAAGCCATAAGAATCTCCTTTGTTATCCTTTCACTATACGTCGGTTCTCCCGTTTTGCAATGTGATGAGTTCTTGCGTCCATGACTTGAATTTTTTGGGGGCCTCGTGCTACTGTCACGTCTGCGAAAAGGAAACTATCAATGAACAAGCTTTTTCAAAGAGTGGGTGGACTGCTGGTGGCGGCGCTCTTTTTATTCTCCGTCACGGCACAGGCGTTCACATTAATCGTCGCGCCGGCGCGCTATTCGGTGATTCAATTCGCGCAGGACGTTCTTCAGCGCACCCCTTCGGTGCTGGTCTCCTATCAGGGCGAGGCGACCTCGGAGGAGCCGACCTTGCACGCATGGAATGGCAGCGAATGGGTGCCGGTCTCGATGAAGGACTACCGCGAAGTCAGCTTCTTGCAGCGCGTCCCGGATCGCACGATTTTGATCGGCGGCCGCGATATTTTGCCGCAGTCGCTCGTGGACGCTTCCTCCTGGTCTCCGCGCGTTGAGCGGATCACCGATTTGAACACCAGCGGTCTGGTGAATGAGTTCGGGCGCATCCTGAACTGGCGCACGTCCGAATGGCAGTGGTTTGCCAAACGCTACAATCTTTCGCTGGAGGATGAAGCGGCGGCGCGTCGCAGCTCCAGTTGGTATGATCAGGCCGGGCCGCTTCCTGATCGTCCGCGTCCGCTCGGCACATTGTTGGAGTCCGGCTCGGAGCCGGAACCGGCGCCCGTGACCGACGTCAACATGGACGACTGACCACCTTCTTCGGCGATCCGTGCCGGCCGCACATAAATTTCCGTGAAACCCCTTCGCCAACTGATGAGCAGCGCTTTATTGGTGGCGGCCCTCGCCCTGTCGGGCTGTCAGGCCCTCATGGTGCGCGAGGTGGAAAAGCCGTTGGACGACACCGTGCTGATGGTCGCGCGCGGCCAAGATGAAACCGTTCTCAGTTGGAAAAGCCGACGGGGAATGAACTACATGGTGTTGTATTCCGACAGCCGCTCTTCCGCCACGCGCTGGCAGCCGTTGCCCAACGCCTCAATGGTTCGAGGCACCGGCGCGGCCATCACCGTCCACGACGCAGTCCCCGCGCAACAGCCCCGCTTCTATCGGCTCGAAGTCATTCCGACTTCCGGTCGTAAGCCTTGAAAACCGTGAAGATCGGCCGATGGTCGGACGCAACCTTCGCCAGCGGCTCGCGCGGGATGTAGCACTTTTCCGCGACGACTTCAGGAAGCATCGCATCGTTCGCAAACACATAGTTGATGCGCGAATATTGCTCCTGATAGGCCCAGTCGTGCGTCCAAACATCGCCCACAAAATCGGTCGGGCGCAGATCGTTCAGGTACTTGGGGACGCCGATCAAATCGCGCAGCGGCGCAGAAGTAATCGTGTCGTTCATATCGCCCACCACGAGAATGTTTAAGTCTTTGTTGTGGTTCACCGCGCGGCGCACGTGCTTGTTGAGCAAACGCGCTTCGTTCCTCCGCATTTCTGTTTGGCCGAGCGGAGTGTAGAGCTTTGATTTCAGGTGGGCGACGAAAAGGCGGAACGTGTAGTTCGGGTTGACTTGGATATCCACACACAAATAGCCGCGAGAGACGGGCACCTTTTTCTGTGCCAATCGAGTAGGATTCGTTCGTGATATTATTGCGCGCCACGATGGGGAAGCGCGACAGGACCCCAGCCCGATCGTCGCGTTTGTCACCACGAAATATTCGAAATCGGTATAGCCCATCCCGGCGGCGTTTAAACGGGTCTTGAGAATCTCGAAAGAATCGCCGTCGCCGATTTCTTCAATGGCCAAGATGTCGGGATTCGCGTTGGTGATGGTGGTGATCAGCGCGGCGATCTGGTCTTCCGGCTTGAAGTTGTCCTTTTGCCCGTCCCGATCCCGATCCTCGTAGCTGAAGCGCCAGAGGTTGTATTCCATCACGGAAAATTCGTCTTTGTTCGGCGGCGGCGGACGGGGCCAAGGTTGAGCGTTCGCCGTGAAAAGGGGGGAGAGCAGCGCGGTGCACAGCGCGGCAACCTCCAACCAGTTCAAACGTGTGCGCATCAGGTTTGCTTCTTGTAGCTCTTTTCGATCTTCGCCGCGACATCGCGGTAGCCGATGTCCACCGCGTAGATTTCCTTGAACAGGTCTTCCGCCTTCGCGTTCTCGCCCATGACCTCGTACACGGAACCCAACTCGTAAATGATGTCCTTCTTTGTGTCGTCGAGAATTTGCAGCTCGCTCGCCGCGCGCTCCAACTGTTCCGCCGCAATATCAAGCTGCTGCTTCGCCTTGAAACAAAGCGCCATGTAATAGAGCGAACGGATGCGGCGCTGCGGATTCTGCTGCGACCGCTGGAACTGTTGAATGGCCTCGTTCGTCATGCCGCGCTCAAAGAGCAGCACGCCGTACTCGTATTTGAACTGCAAATCGTTCGGATAGCGGTGTACGCGGTCTGCCGCGTCCTTGAACAAAAAAGTCCGCGCGCTCCCGGCGCTTCTCTTCCAGCCCCGCCTCATTGCCCGCGGCCTTGAACGTCTCGATGGCCTTGTCAATCTGATCCAGTTTGATCTGACTCGCCAGCCGCGCAATTTGCGGATCCGCGCCACCGCTGGCCTGTTGCGCCTGCTCAAGAACGGCGAGCGCCTCGTCATAGCGCTCCGCCTTCGTCATCAACTCCGCGAGCGAGCGCTTGTAATTGATGTTCGCAGGTTCCGCCTCCATCTTGCGGCGCGTTTCCTCGATCAGCGCGTCAATGTCCTGCGCCGTCTTCACCGCCTTGGACTGCTGCTCAAGCAGCGTCGCCTGCTTGCTGTCCTTCATAATGTCGCGATAGGACGTCGCCTCATTCCACTTGCCACGCTGCATCGTATCCAGCGCCGTCGCGTCCTTGAGCTTCTTCACCGCCATCGGGTCGTTCGGCTTCAGGCGCACCAGCTCCTCGTACATGAGGCGCGCATCGTGCATTCGGTTCACATCGGTATAAAGCTCCGCCAGCCACTCGATCGTCTTCGCGTCCCGCGCAATATGCTCGCGCGCGAGTTCGAGATTCAAAATGGCCACCTCTGGCATCCCCGCCGCCACCGCCGCCTCGCTCGCCACATTAATGAACGTGGGATTCAGAAGGTCTTTACGGAGCAAATCCTCCGCCTCGCGCATCGCCTGTTCCGGCTTCTTTTTGATATTCGCCTGAATCTTCACAATCGCGCCGGAGCCGCCCAGTACGCCCATCGCGCGGCTGAACACACTCGACTTCTTGCCCTGCGCCTTCTTCAACGCCGCCGCGCGCAAAAACTGCCGCGCACGGAACAGCCCCGGAGCAATATCGAGCGCAAGCAGATACATATCCATTGCGTAGTCGTAGTTTCCCCCGCTCGAAAGAGGCCATGCCCTTCTCGTAATATTCCCTCGCTTTGCGGGGCGCGTTTTCAAGTGCGACTTCAGCCATGTGCGTGTGCTCCAATAGATAAACACTTCACACTAGGCCGGAACCCGCGCTCGGTCAAGATTGCCGTGCAAAACAAAAGACCGCGCGATTCGACTGGAAAACCTGCCTCGGTCTGGCGCACAATCAGCGAGATTTTTTGAAGGTGAGGATGTTTCATGCGCTTGCGTGTTTTTTCATTGCTATTCGCTCTTGTCGTTTTGTCCGGCGGCGCCGCTGCGTGGGCGCAGTCGCTCGCCATCACGCATGACCCCGTCCCATTTGCCTTGCGCGGCCAGCCATTGACCTTGAAAGCCAAAGTCCAAGGCGCGGCCAAACTGGAGTCCGTCACGCTGTACTACGCCCTCTTCCGCGACGCCGCGCCCTTCCGCGTCGCGATGAAAAGTTCCGGCATGGACTACTACGTCGGCTCCATCGAGGCCAACGTCCTTGGCGGCGTGGACAGCGTGTCCTACTACATCGAAGCCCAGGACGACAGCGGTGCGCTCACCGAGACCCCGTGGTACGAAGTGAAGTTTCGCGAACCTCGCCCCTCCGAGCGTCCCGTTGCTATAGCCGCTCCGCCCGCCCCCCGCCCCTGCAGGCCCCGCGCCGGTGATTCCCGTATCCGGCAGCAATGGAGCGGATGAAAAAGCAAACTGGAAGACACCCGCCCTCATCGCTGGCGGCGCAGTCGTCCTCCTCGGCGGCGCTTATGCGATTTCTCAAAGCGGTGGCGGGGGAGGGGGCGACGATAACGGCGGCAGCGGAAGCGGCGGAAGTGGCGACACCACATCCGCCGACGGCACCTACATTGGCATCGTCACCACCTGCGCCAGCGACGGCGCCGCCACCTCATGCGAGAGCCATTCCTTCAGCCTGCTCATTGACGTGCACAACTCCGTGTACAGCGATAGCCTTTCCCAAGGCCACACCATGGCCGGCACATTGAACAACAACCGCTTTACCCTCACCGCGACGATCAACGAGGGTGGACTCACCGGCACACGGACTTATACCGGCAGCCGCGTTGGCAACAGCGTCGTCGGACAAATCTCTGGCTCCGCCTCCAGCGCCACGGGAACTGTGAGCTATACCGGCTCGTTTAGCGCCGATAAAAATTAAACGCGCGGTCATCAAACCTCGCCGCATTCCGCAATTAAGCGCCACGGCCCAAAAATTGCCCCAATAAACCTAGCGCTAATTCGCGATTTTATTCTTAAGACCGCGCACTTCCTTCGGAGTAAAACGGGGTTTTCACCACCTCTGCTGCGAGGCGACTCCCACGCGATTCAATTTCAAGCCGCGTCCCGACTGCCGTCTGTGCGCCTTCCACATAGGCGAGGGCAATCGCGGTGTTCAAACTCGGCGATAGCGAGCCGCTTGTCACCTCGCCGACCTCCTTGTCGCCAAGCATCACCTTGTCGTGCGCACGCGCCGCGCGTTTGGAGTTTAGACGAAGGCCACACAAATAGCGGTTACAGCCCTCATCCCTGTCGCGGAGGCAGGCGTCGCGACCGATGAACGCTTTGTTGAAATCAATAAACGATCCCCGTGCCGCCGAGACCGGCGTTTGCTGCGCATTCAGTTCATGGCCGTATAACGGATAGCCGATCTCCAATCGCAACGTATCGCGTGCGCCAAGGCCTGCGGGCTTGATCTTGCCGGGCTTGAGAATGATCTCCCAGAAATCCAGCGCGGCGGAGGAGGGGAGGTATAACTCGTACCCGAATTCCCCCGTGTACCCCGTGCGGCTGATCACCACCGGAATGCCGGCCAGCCGTTTGGTGGTGAATCGAAAATAGCGCAGGTCAGGAAACGTATCCCCAAACGCCGCCTCAAGCTCCGCGCGCGCGTTCGGCCCCTGAATGTCCAACTTCGCCGTGCGCGGCGAAAGGTCGTCAAAAATGGTGTCCTTGGATAAATGCGCCTTGATCCACTCCGCATCCGATTGCAACGGCCCCGCGTTGACGATCAACCAAAAATGGTCAGACCCAAAGCGATAACACGTCAAATCGTCGAGACATCCGCCTTCTTCATTTAACAGGTAGCCGTAGCGCGCCTGATTCACCGCAATCGTGGAGACGTTCATCGTCAACAACCGCTCCAGATCGGCTAGAGCCGTCGCGCCGCGCAAAAGAAACACGCCCATGTGACTGGTATCAAAAATGGAGCTGTTCGTTCGCGTCCATTCATGCTCCGCCAGAATGCCCTCGTATTGAATCGGCATATCCCAACCGCTGAACGGGGCGATGCGTGCCTTCAGCCCGACGTGCTTTTGATAAAGAGGTGTGCGCATGGAGAAAGCGTATCGCAAACCGCTCTCCGCTTCAAATTGATTGCCAAGGAGAGGCTGTCTCCCCCAAATGCAAGGCGATGGACGAAAAAAATGACGAACGAACGATTCAGCGGATTTGAGCGATTAGTTGGCGCAGACGGTCTCGTGCGCATCCAGCGTGCGCGTGTATTGGTGGTTGGCTTGGGCGGCGTCGGCTCGTGGGCGGTCGAGGCGCTGGCCCGCTCCGGCATCGGCGCGCTCACCCTGATGGATGGCGACGACGTTTGCGTGACGAATACCAATCGCCAGCTACACGCCGTTCTCGACGCCATCGGCAAACCCAAAGCCCATGTCCTGGCCGACCGCGTCCGCGCCATCAACCCCGACTGCCATGTCCGCGCTCTCACAGAATTTTTCCACCGCAACGACGAGGCAAAGCCCTTCGAAGAGCCGTTCGATTTCGTCGTGGACTGCGTGGACGGCGTGATGGCCAAGACCACGCTCATTGGAAACTGCCACGCGCGCGGCATCCCCGTTGTCAGTTGCGGCGGCGCTGCGGGAAAACTGGACCCCGGCCAGGTTCAAGTTGCGGACATGTCGAAGGTCCATCACGACCGCCTCCTGATGTTCGTCCGCAAAAAACTGCGCAAGCACTACGGCTTTCCCGCGCGCGGCATAAAACCGATGGGCGTGCCCTGTGTATTTTCGCCCGAACCCATTATCACCCCCGAAGCCTGCGCCTCGACGGATGATGAACAACTTTTTGGCAATGAACAATCCGGCCCCGCGTGCGAAGGCCGCCTCGGCTCCTCCGTCTCCGTCACCGCCACCTTCGGCTTCCACGCATCCGCCGTCGCCCTCCGCCACCTCGGCGCCGCGCCGCCACCGAAAAAGCGCAATTGAATCTGAACCGCGAATTTGCTTTCGGAAAAAATCAAACGCTTCATCTCGCCCTGCCCCTGTATCCGCCCCCCGTCCCGCCATAGCCTTCGGCGACGGCGGACGCGCCGAGGGCGGTGGATGAACCAACCCCTCTCACGAATAACCAGGTAGGGGTCGACCGCTGGGCGGGCCTGAATGTTCCCGACAAACCCACACATACCAGAATTGGGATTTAGGTAGGGCCCGACCGCCGGGCGGGCCGAAACCTTTTCGACAAATCCACACGCACCGGAATTGGAATTTCCCCCTCCGGTTCCACCCCACACACCCCGAGCGGCGCGCCCAGCGGTCGCGCCCTACCTTTGCGCGAAAAGATTCACCCACACGAATGACCGGGTAGGCCCGACCGCCGGGCGGGCCGGAACGTTTTCGACTAACCCCACGCCCCGTAATTGGAATTTCCCCCTCCGGTTCCAACCCCCACAATCCCGAGCGGCGCGCCCAGCGGTCGCGCCCTACCTTTGCGCGAAAAGATTCACCCCACACGAATGACCGGGTAGGCCCGACCGCCGGGCGGGCCGGAACGTTTTCGACTAACCCCACGCCCCGTAATTGGAATTTCCCCCTCCGGTTCCAACCCCCACAATCCCGAGCGGCGCGCCCAGCGGTCGCGCCCTACCTTCAGAAATCCCAATTCGCGTCCATTCGTGTCCATTCGTGGTTAAAAATCCGCGCCCACCTTTTGTGCTTTTTGTGCTTTTTGTGGTTAAAAATCCTTTCACCACCTCCCCCGCGGTCACCGCCCGCGGCTACAGCAAGCCTTCGCGCCTGATCTTTGTTCTTCTGTAGCCGCCCGCGTTGAGGGCGGTCTTAAAACCCCATCTCCGCGGTCAACGCCCGCGGCTACAGCGCCCTCCCAACATCGGAATCCCCACCCGCTGCCGCTCGGTCTCGCCGGGGAGCAGGTTGAGCTTCCGCCACGGCAGCGTGTCGCGCGGGGTGATCGCGTGCTGATCCAAAAACAGCGAAGACCCTTGCGACAATTTATGCTTCCCGAATACCTCCGCGACCCGATCCACCACCCGCGCCGACGCCTCCATTTTCTCGATCCGCAACCGATCCTCAAAGAGATCAAGCTGATCTGTTGCATCTGTCGAAATTTTTCCCAGACAAACCATCGTCGCGCGATACGCCGCGCCCGGCTCGTAAATTCGCTCAAACAGTGTGCGCAATAATGGAAGCGCCTCCGCTGGCGCGGAAGTCGCGCGATTCAACCGCCCCTCCACACCCGTCTGCCTAAAATCGTTTAGCCGCAATCCGACCGTAAGCAGCTTTGCCTTGAGCCGATGCCGCCGCAACTTGATGAACGCGGATTCCAAATTTCTGACCAACTTCGCCCAGATAAAATTAACGTCCGCGTTCGGCCCGGTGAAACTCTTGCACTTGCTCACCGTCGCATAGTCCGTCTTCTCCTCCGTCGTGACGGGATACACACTGCGCCCCCGCAGCTCGTGCCAAATCTCCACCTGCGTCTTGCTCATCCGCGAGGCCACCCACTGTTCAGAACGCATAATAAAATCGTACGCCGTGCGCAGCCCCTGCTTCTCAAGGAACGCCACCGTATTCGATCCGAACCCCCAAACATCCTTCAGCTTGTGAAGCTGCAGAAGCAAATGAATGTGCCGCCCGCGCACCGCCGTAAATCCATTGGGCTTTCGAAATTTTGAACAGAGCTTTGCCAGCCCCTTCGACAAACTGATTCCAATGGAAACCGTCAGTCCAAGCTCCGCCGCAATCGTGCATTGAATATCGCGCCCCATCTGCTCGTATGAGCAGCGATGAAGCCGCCGCATCCCCGTCAAATCCGCGAAGCCCTCGTCCACGGACCACTCCTCCACAACCGGCGTCCAGCGCCGCACGATTTCATACAGACGCTTGCTCATCATCGAGTACGTTTCATAGTCCGACGGCAAAACAATCAAACCCGGACACATCCGCCGCGCATCGTGCAGCGCAACGCCGCGTTTAATTCCGAGCCGCTTCGCCTCGTACGATGCGCAGGCAATAATCCCGCGCTCCGCCCCCGTCACCACCGGCTTGTTGCGGTACTGCGGATGAAGAGACTGCTCGACCGAGGTGAAAAAAGCGTCGCCATCAAAATGGAGAATCGCCTGCGGAAAACTTTCCAGCATGACTGGCTGCGCCGTATTCATGGAAGCTCCTACGCGCCATATTTCCGGATAACTGCCCGAACAATTCCGCCGATCTCCAGCGACTGCCTCGGCACAATCGGTGGATATTTTTTATTCGCTGCAATGAGACGGATATTGCGCCCGATCTTCTCGAAATACTTCACCGTCCAATCCCCATCCACCGCCGCCACGACAATGTCCCCGCTCTTCGGCGTCCTGCCCCGTTCCACAATCAATAAATCCCCCGGCCCGATCAGCGCCCCGATCATCGAATCCCCATCCACCTTGAGGATATACGTCGCCTCCCTGCGCCGAACGAGAAAGTCCGTCAGATTCAGCAGATCAACCATCTCCTCCTCGGCGGGCGAGGGGAACCCCGCCGACACCGCGCCGAGCAACTTGATTTCCCCCGTAATCTTGCCCGTGAACGCAATCCGCCCGTTCGCGCTCCGCAGCACATACCCCAACTGCTCCAGGCGCTTCATCAGCGACTGCACAGGACTATTCGACTTGTAGCCGAGCAACACCCGCGCCTCGCTATAAGAAGGAGGACGACTGTGTTGTCGAAAAAACTTTCGCAACGCAGCAATCTTCGCCGAAATATCCAGTACAGGAGGCATGGGGGAAAGGTAATAGTACAAACGTACCAGATCAAGAAAAATCCCCAGCCCGCGTTGAGGGCGGGGGATGACCCCCCCTCAGGAATAACCTGGTAGGGCCCGACCGTCCTCCTTCGCGAAGACGCTACGGCGGACAGGCCGGGCGGGCCGAAACCTTTTCGACAAACCCACACGCACCCTAATCGGTTCATTCCCTCCGATCTCAACAATCTTCACCCAATCCCCGGCGCGCCTGGCAGTCACGCCCTACCTTTGCGCGAAAAAGATTCACCCCTCACGAATAACCAGGTAGGGCCGGACTGCCAGGCCGGCCTGAACCTTCACGACAAATCCAAACGTATCTGAATTGAGATATTCCCTTCCGTCGCAACCCCCACAATCCCGAGCGGCGCGCCTGGCAGTCGCGCCCTACCTTTGCGCGAAAAAGATTCACCCCTCACGAATAACCAGGTAGGGCCCGACCGCCGGGCGGGCCTGCCCTCCGTAGGCGGGTAGACCGAGGACGGTCTAAACCTTTTCGACAAATCGACACGCACCGGAATTGAATCATTCCCCCCGATCTCAACATCTTCACCCAATCCCCGGCGCGCCTGGCAGTCGCGCCCTACCTTTGCGCGAAAAAGATTCACCCCTCACGAATAACCGGGTAGGGCCGGACTGCCAGGCCGGCCTGAACCTTCACGACAAATCCAAACGTATCTGAATTGAGATATTCCCCTTCCGTCGCAACCCCCACAATCCCGAGCGGCGCGCCTGGCAGTCACGCCCTACCTTTGCGCGAAAAAGATTCACCCCTCACGAATAACCAGGTAGGAATCGACCGCCGGGCGGGCCTGAACCTTTTCGATAAATCGACACGCACCCTAATCGGTTTATTCCCTCCGATCTCAACATCTTCACCCAATCCCCGGCGCGCCTGGCAGTCACGCCCTACCTTTGCGCGAAAAAGATTCACCCCTCACGAATAACCAGGTAGGGCCGGACTGCCAGGCCGGCCTGAACCTTCACGACAAATCCAAACGTATCTGAATTGAGATATTCCCCTTCCGTCGCAACCCCCACAATCCCGAGCGGCGCGCCTGGCAGTCGCGCCCTACCTTTGCGCGAAAAAGATTCACCCTCACGAATAACCAGGTAGGGCCGACCGCCGGGCGGGCCTGAACCTTTTCGATAAATCGACACGCACCCTAATCGGTTCATTCCCTCCGATCTCAACATCTTCACCCAATCCCCGGCGCGCCTGGCAGTCGCGCCCTACCTTCCCAAATCCCCATTCGCGTCCATTCGTGTCCATTCGTGGTTAAAAAATCCGCGCCCATCCCCCGCACGTTTTGTGCCTTTTGTGGATTAATTAAATCCCCGGCGCACTCTGCTTGTCCGCCTATGGAGGACGCTCGCGCCCTACCTTTGCGCGAAAAAGATTCACCCCTCACGAATAACCAGGTAGGGCCGGACTGCCAGGCCGGCCTGAACCTTCACGACAAATCCAAACGTATCTGAATTGAGATATTCCCCTTCCGTCGCAACCCCCACAATCCCGAGCGGCGCGCCTGGCAGTCGCGCCCTACCTTTGCGCGAAAAAGATTCACCCCTCACGAATAACCAGGTAGGGCCCGACCGCCGGGCGGGCCTGAACCTTTTCGATAAATCGACACGCACCCTAATCGGTTCATTCCCTCCGATCTCAACATCTTCACCCAATCCCCGGCGCGCCTGGCAGTCGCGCCCTACCTTCCCAAATCCCCATTCGCGTCCATTCGTGTCCATTCGTGGTTAAAAATCCGCGCCCACCTTTTGTGCTTTTTGTGCTTTTTGTGGTTAAAAATCCTTTCACCACCTCCCCCGCGGTCAGCGCCCGCGGCTACAGAAGAACACACCCGGTTCCCTCTATTTCAATCCCTTTCCGCGTCCTTCCGCGCCTTTCCGTGGTTAAAAATCTTCACGACCCACGGCATCCATTTTGTGCCTTTTGTGCCTTTTGTGGTTAAATTAAATCCCCCCGGCCCGCTCTGCTTGCCCGCCTATGGAGGACGGGCGCACCCGGCCTTCTAATGCGGATGTGTTTGTCCTATTTTCCAACCCTTGGAAGTCGTTTCGTGCAAGACTTCCAAGCCTTGGAAATTTGGCCCGCGTTGGGGGTGGCGCTACAGACCTAACTCAATGACGCAGGCGGATGCGTCATGCGCATCAGGGTCTTCCCGGCCACTCGACGTGGATGCGATAGATGTACATCGGACCGGAATCGGGTGCAAAGTTGAGCACATTGATCGGCGGAGTGGCGGTCACGTTCTGCATATACTCGGTGTAGGGACCATACACGTTGGTCGCGCGTTCGATGGTATAAATGCGGCCGGTCGCTGTGGGCCAGGTCAACTCAAGCGAACCGTCGTCTTCCAAGCTGACAAATGAGATGGCGTGAAGCACGGACTCTTCACTCGTCGGGTCAGTACCCGCAATATATTCGTCGTAGTTGCTGGCGCCGTCGCTATCGCTATCCGTATTGGGGTCCGTGCCCGGCTCGATGACTTGCAAAACAAGGCCAGGGTTGCCTTGCTCGAAATAGGCGGCTTTGTAAGGGTTGTCTTGGCCGTTGATCTGTTGGCGGTTGTCGTAGCCCCAGTTTTGCAGGCCGAGGGCGGCGAAGTCGGTGCTGGTGCCGTCAATGAGGGTGTAAGTGCCTCCGGGGGTGGCGTTGGTGAGATTGAGGAGGCTGGCGATTCCGAAGCTGCTGTCCATGGCGACGGTGCCGGTGACGGTGAGGGTGTTGGTGGGGGAAAAGGTGAACGTTGCGCCGGAGAGCAGGGTCAGGTTTCCGGTGATGGTGCCGTCTCCACCCACAGACCCGCCGCTTTGAATTGTCGTGTCGGACTGGAGTGCCCCATCCAGCAGAAGTTTGCCTGCGGTGGTGGCACTGGCGGCGGTGAGGCTGCTCCCCGCGCCAACGCGAAGCGAACTTTGAGCACTGGCAGTGAGGGCACCGGTGGCGTTCACCGCGCCGCCGTTAAGGATGGTGAGAGTGCCTGCGCCATTTTCACCGACGGTGAGAGCACCGTTGATGTCCCACCGACCTGTCGAGCCATACACGAGGACTAGACCTGAGCTGTTGGTGCCTTTCCCGAGGACGGTCGCGCCGCTGGTGGCCGTGGCGTCATAGACTTTAAATGCTCCATGCCCGCTTTCCCCAACAGTGAGGGTGCCCGAGTTGGTCCACACGGAGAGGGTGCCATCCACAGACACCTGACTCGGGGTGTTGCTCGATTGTGAGTTAATCGAAACGGAAGTGGCGGAAACCTTGGCTCCATTCCAGATCATAAGCTGGCTGTATCCGCCATTGACATTGTTGCCGACGTGCAAGTCGCCGCTGACGAGCCATGCAGTGCCTGCGTCGGAGAGGTCCACCCAGCCGCGAGAACCTGCATTCAGCCCGAGATAGCCTTCCGTCGAGCGCACCACCGCGCCGTAGCGGATGCGGGCGGAGCCAAAATCTTTATAGCCCGCTCCGAAAACACCGGTGCCGTCCATGTCGAGATGCAGGGCACCGCCGTTGCCAAAGGTGTTGTTGTCGTAGCCGTCTATGACAATTTCCCCCGTGGTGTCGAAGACGAGTCCGTTGGCAGAAATGGTGCCATTCCCCTGCAAGTTGGTCATGGCAGTGTAGAGCGTTTTGGTGGTGACATTGCCACCGTTGGTAACTCGGAGGGTGCCGGTGCCGTCTTTGCCGACGTAGAGGCTGCCCGCCACGGCCCATGTGGAGTTGGTTCCGCTCACGGTTGCCGCGCCATTTCCGGTGGCCTGGTTGCCGATGAGGCCGCTGCCGCTTGCGACGCGTCCGCCATTTTGCACAGTAAGGGTGCCGATGCCGCGCTCGCCAATCGCGAGCCACGAGGAGTTGCTCCAGAGGGCATTTGCGCCGGAAATGGTGGCGTGGCCCAGTCCAGTGGTTTCATCCGCAATCGAGCCGAAGACCGAGGTGACGCGTCCGCCATCAATGACATCGAGTTGACCATAGGCCGCATCGCCAATGTAGACACCCGAGCTATTGTTCCACTGTGAACCCGTACCGGTGACGATCACATTCCCCGCACCCATGCCGACCGCACCCAAGTAGCCCACGGCATTCGAGACCACGCCGCCGTTTTCCACATGCAGGTCGCCCTGTCCCGCCACGCCGACCTTCAGATCGCCGGTCATGGTCCAGGTCGAGTTGGTGCCCTGAATGAAGACTTGCCCGTAGCTGTCGGTGAGGCTGCCAATGACTCCCGTGGCACTCTCAGCGCGCCCGCCATTCATCGCTTGCAATCTGGCCGGGCCTTTCTCGCCCACCACGAGCTGGTTGACATTGGCCCAGACAGAGCCCGCACCCATCACACTGACCGAACTTGAGAAGCCCACGCCCGCATCAATCGAACCCCACGCCGATGAAACCTTTCCGCCATTGCCAATGAACAGGGTCGCCCGACCCTCCTGACCGGCATAAAGCCCCGTGGCGATATTCCATTCCGAACCCGCTCCCGTAACCGTCCCGATGGCATCGGAACCCGCCATCATCCCGAGGTAGCCCACGGAGGAAGACACCTTGACGGCGTCTTTAATCTGCATTTCTCCCGTGCCGCGAAAACCCACGCCCAACGCGCCGGAGCCGTTGATATCGAGATACAAATTCCCGCCACCGCCGAAGGTCAGGGTCTGGTCGGTTGGGTGGGTGCTATCAAAAACGAGCTTGTCTCCCGGTGTGCTGAAGTCCAAAACCACGCCTTTGGCATAAATGTCGCCGACGCCGTGCAGGTTGCTCATCGCGGTGTAGAGCGACAGGGTCTCCAAGCTCGCGACAGTGCCCACCGTGAGACTGGCCGCGCCGCCCCGGCCGACATAGAAGTCGCCGGTATTGTCCCAAGATGAGCCCCAGCCGGCAATGTCCACCGTTCCCGTACTCCCCGCCTGATCGCCAACCGAAGTGTCCACGGTGCCCACGGTGGCATAGGTACCAACCACCATCTTCCCCGCCCCGGCGCGCCCAATAAAAAGATCGCTGCTGCTCTCCCAATAGGAGGAAGAATTCACCGTGAGCGTGCCGTCGCTGCCCGCCTCGTTCCCAATACGCCCCACCGTGCTGTAAACGCCCACGTAGTTCTCGAGCAGCAGACTTCCCGTGCCCGTGTCCCCGATGATGAGCGGCCCCCCAACAAGCCAGTCATTTGGGAGAGGATTCGGCGAGGGAAACGGCGTGACATCGCCCGGAGGCCGTCACCGTTTCGGCACGTGCGGCGGGCGGGGCGAGGACGAAGACCGCGGTGAGTGCCAGCATGGCCACAAAAAGGAGCGCGGGATTCTTGCCCGCAGGGTGAAACGAGGCGGACCCGGACGCTCACGCTTCCCCGTGAGGCTGTAGTTTTCGCTGATTTCATAGGCTGGCGACTCCTCTAATACTATACGAGCAGAAATCAAGGGCTTGAGGCAAGACATTTCGTAAGGAGTTGGAAAACGACGAAAGTAGTTCGGGTCAAGTCTTGCCGTTGCACATTTTCGCTTATGCCGAGAAAGACCCATCGCGATTGCTTTCAACGGCTCAGCCTTGCTACTGAATTCCTACGATTTCATAGGGACATGGCTCGTGAAAGTGATAGCACAACAGAGCAGAGGGTGGGGTGGGGCGTGTTGACCTGGGGCGGTGGCGTGCCGATGAAGGCCTGCATGATTCCTTTCGCGGGCTGAATCATGGCGACAAGATCGTGCTACCCCCTCATCAACCCATCAACTTATCAACTTCCTCCCCCATCAACCGCATCCTTCCGCGCATTCCGTGGTTAAAAACTCCTCACGCCCTGCGCCCCACATTTTGTGTCTTTTGTGGTTAAATTATCCTCCCCTGCGGCGCGCCCAGCGGTCGCGCCCTACCTTTGCGCGAAAAAAGATTCACGCCTCACGAATAACCGGGTAGGGCCCGACCGCTGGGCGGGCCTGCCCTCCAGAGGCGGGTAGACCGAGGACGGTCTAAACCTTTTCGACAAACCCACACGCACATAATTAGGATTATTTCCTTCGGTTGCGATCCCCACAATCCCTAGCGGCGCGCCTGGCAGTCGCGCCCTACCTTTGCGCGAAAAAGATTCACCCCTCACGAATAACCAGGTAGGGCCGGACTGCCAGGCCGGCCTGAACCTTCACGACAAATCCAAACGTATCTGAATTGAGATATTCCCCTTCCGTCGCAACCCCCACAATCCCGAGCGGCGCGCCTGGCAGTCACGCCCTACCTTTGCGCGAAAAAGATTCACCCCTCACGAATAACCAGGTAGGGCCGGACTGCCAGGCCGGCCTGAACCTTCACGACAAATCCAAACGTATCTGAATTGAGATATTCCCCTTCCGTCGCAACCCCCACAATCCCGAGCGGCGCGCCTGGCAGTCACGCCCTACCTTTGCGCGAAAAAGATTCACCCCTCACGAATAACCAGGTAGGGCCCGACCGCCGGGCGGGCCTGAACCTTTTCGATAAATCGACACGCACCCTAATCGGTTCATTCCCTCCGATCTCAACATCTTCACCCAATCCCCGGCGCGCCTGGCAGTCGCGCCCTACCTTCCCAAATCCCCATTCGCGTCCATTCGTGTCCATTCGTGGTTAAAAATCCGCGCCCATCCCCCGCACGTTTTGTGCCTTTTGTGGTTAAATTAAATCCCCGGCGCGCTCTGCTTGTCCGCCTATGGAGGACGCTCGCGCCCTACCTTTGCGCGAAAAAGATTCACCCTGAGCTTCCCCCGATTTGTGAACAGTGTCGGGTCTAACGGTTGGTGGGGTACTCCTTTTTGTTGTTGTTTTCAATGTCAGTTTGCTGGATGGATTGGGTGTCCACGGAAACGCAAGCGGGCTCTGCTGGAGAGCAACTCGCCGAGGGATACGTGGATATTGCGACCACAGGTCGGGGCCGGGGAGTCATCTCCCCGGCCTTTTCCTTGCCGACCTGGGGAGCAAGCGATGCCTCTGAAAACTCCGCCGAAGGCGTCTTGGGCAACGACTGCCTTTCAGAAGGCCGCTGGACTCATTCCCAGCGCGGTGTGGATGCGGCGCCGATTGTAGTACGTTTCGATATAGTCAAATACGCGATAGCGAACCGCGGCCAGATCGGGCATTTCCCACCGGTTGAGTTCTTCGCGTTTGATCACCCCGAAAAAGCTCTCCATGGTGGCATTGTCGTAGCAGTTTCCCCTGGCGCTCATGCTGCGAATGAATCCGAAGGCCTCCGTCCGTTGAATAAATGCCGCGCTGGCATATTGGCTACCCCGATCGGAGTGGACCACCACGCCGGTCGGCCAGCCTTGGCGTTGGGCGGCCATCTGCAAGGCATCGGTAACCAAGCTGCTTTCCATATGATCGCCGAGTTGCCAACCGACGATTTTGTGCAGATACAGATCGAGTGCGGCGGCCAAATAGACCCAGCCCTGCCCGCAGTGGACATAGGTGATATCCATGGCCCACGCCTGATTGGCATGGGTTATTTCCATGCTTTTGAGCAGGTTGGGCGCAATCGGGCCACCATGCGAACTCTCGGTGGTTCGCGGCGCCTTGCGGTGCGGGGTGATCGCGTACAGACCGGCTTCACGCATCAGGCGTGCCACACGATTTTCACCGCAACTCATGCCTTCGGCACGAAGCTGGATGCAAATGCGTGGACTTCCGTATCGCTGTTGATGCTCCTGGTACACCCGGTCAATGGCCTGCGTCAGCACGGCGTTTTCTTGGGCACGAGGACCGGGCCGGCGGATCGGTAAACGCTCGTGCGCGACACGCTCAGGACTTCGGCCAACCGTTGCACCGGAAACTCGTCGGCCAGTTGATTCATCGCCGACCTCCTTTGGGCATCTGTTGGCTGAAAATATTCAAAAGCCTTTTTTTAAAATGTCGCGTTGCTCTCGCAGATCTTCCGCCTCCAGACGGGCGGCCTCTAAGGCCGCCACCAACTCGCTCGGCTTCATCTGATCAGTTCCGGTCATTGCCTGATCGGCCCGTTCCAACTGCTCCCGCTTCCAACGGGCCAGTAAATTGCCTCTGATACCCAGTTCGCGAGACACCTCGGCGCATGGCTTGTTGGTCCGGATGACTCGATTAACAGCATCGCGTTTGAATGCATCATCAAAATGACGCCTCGTTTTCGCTTGGTTGGTCGTTGTGGTCATAACTTTTTTCACTATCAGCTAAGACCCAACGCTGTCTACTTTTTCGGGGGAGGCTCACCCCTCACGAATAACCGGGTAGGGCCCGACCGCTGGGCGGGCCTGCCCTCCAGAGGCGGGTAGACCGAGGACGGTCTAAACCTTTTCGACAAACCCACACGCACATAATTAGGATTATTTCCTTCGGTTGCGATCCCCACAATCCTAGCGGCGCGCCTGGCAGTCGCGCCCTACCAACCACAACCCAATCGTGAACAACACATCGAAATATCGTTTTAGGTAGGCTTACGACCGCCGGGCGGGCCTGAACGTTCCCGATTAATCGCGACGTTCCAAATTGGTTTATCATTCCCCTTCCGTCGCGAACCCCCCATCTCCCCCGGCGCGCCCAGCGGTCGCGCCTACCTTCAGAAATCCCCATTCGTGGTTAAAAATCCTCCCCCATCCCCCTCCCTAAAAATCAACAGTGTCCATTTCCCGCCATTCATGATTACACTCCCCGCGCCTTGAAATCTGAAATCATCAATCTCAAATCCCTCGTCCTCGCCCTCGGACTCGGACTCACCCTTTGGGCCTCCTACACCGCGCATACCCGCGAAAAACAACGACTCGCAACCCAATTCCAAAACGACGCCGCAACCCTCACCGCCGCCCTCAACCGCGAAATCTCTCTCACCTTCTCCGTCCTCAGCTCCCTCGGCGCGCTCCATACCCTCTCCGAAGCCATCACCCCAACCGACTTCGCCGAATTCGCAACCAAAGGACTCCTCCACCAAAAATCAATCCTCGGCTCCTTCGGCTTCGCCCAACGAATCCCCCTCGACGTCAAACGCGCGCTCGACGCCGAAACCCCCAATTCACTCGCCATCCTCCAACCCGGCGCCAACGGACTCCAACCCGCAACCGACCGCCCCATCTATTACCCCATCACCTACCAAACCCCGAGAACCAGCTCGGACTCCCAACCGGACTCGACCTCGCAACACTCCCCGGCCAAATCCCCGCCATCACCCGAATGGCCCTCACCGGACAACCCACCCTCGGCGCCGCCATACCATCCCTCACCCCCGGCCAACAACCCGACATCCTCATCACCGCCCCTTCGGCGCAGGCGACACCTTCACCGGCTTCACGCTCGCCCGGCTCCAACCCCAACTCCTCCTCAGCCGCGCCGCGCAACAAGTCCGCCTCCAACAAATGCAAGTCACCTTCTACGACCCCGCCCTCGGCGTCCCCGCCCGCGCCGCCACCGCCACACTCGCCCTTGAAACCCCCATCAGCCTCGCCGACCAAACCTGGACCCTCCGCTACGAAGCCGCCCCCGACTACCACCGCCAACACGCCGCCGCCACCGCATGGCTCCTCATTTTGATCGGCGGCTCCGCCGCCACCATCCTCCTCGCCACCCTCGTCGCCCTCCAAACCGGCCGCGCCCGCGCCATCGAAGAAACCGTCCACCTCCGCACCGCCGAACTCCAGGACGCCAACCGCCAGCTCGCCGAAGAAATGGACGAACGGGTCCGACTCGAAGACGCCATTCACACCGCCACACTCAGGGAAAAACAACGCATCGGCGCCGACCTCCACGACTCGCTCGGCCAAAAACTCACCGGCGCCGTGTACCTCGCCCGCGCCCTCGAATCCGACCTCCCACCCGCCGCGCGCGAACAAACCGCCAAACTCATAGACCTCTTAAAAGACGCCATCACCCAAGTCCGCCGCACCGCCCGCGGCCTTGCCCCCCTCGAAGTCGGCGAAGACGGACTCACCCCCCGCTCTCCGTCGTCTCGCCGAAGAAACCTGCACCCTGTACAACATCGCCTGCTCCTTCAAAGAGGGTGGGGCGCCTCAGAACCTCGCCTCCGACGAAATGGTACACCTGTACCACATCGCGCAAGAGGCCATAAACAACGCCACCCGCCACGGCCACGCCACCGAAATAGAAATCGCGCTCACCCCTGAACAGCTCACCATCACCGACAACGGACGCGGGTTCGATCCCAGTCAAATCACCCCCGGCGCCGGATTGAGAATCATGCGGCACCGCGCCACCCGCCTCGGCGCCAAATTCGCCCCCAGCTCCAATCCCGGAAAAACCCAAATAAAAATCACCCTCCCATCCGCAAACTACCCCCGAATCGTGATAGGGTGGGCCTGACCGCCGGGCGGGCCTAAACCTTCTCGACAAACCCACACATACCTGAATTGAGATTTGGGTAGGGCCCGACCGCCGGGCGGGCCTAAATGTTCCCGACAAACCCACACATACCTGAATTGGGATTTAGGTAGGGCCGGACTGCAAGGCCGGCCTGAACGTTCACGATCAATCGCAACGTTCCAAATTAGTTTATCATTCCCCTCCGGTTCCAACCCCCACAATCCCGAGCGGCGCGCCTGGCAGTCGCGCCCTACCAACCACAACCCAATCGTGAACCACATCGAAATATCGTTTTAGGTAGGGCCTGACCGCCGGGCGGGCCGAAACGTTCCCGACAAATCCACACGCCCCGTAATTGGGATCATCCTCCTCCGGTTCCAACCCCCACACCCCGAGCGGCGCGCCTGGCAGTCGCGCCCTACCAACCACAACCCAATCGTGAACCACACAACGAAATGCCGTTTTGGGTAGGGCCCGACCGCTGGGCGGGCCGAAACGTTCCCGATAAATCCACACGCCCCGTAATTGGGATCATCCCCCTCCGGTTCCAACCCCCACGCCCCGAGCGGCGCGCCTGGCAGTCGCGCCCTACCAACCACAACCCAATCGTGAACGACATCCCCAACACCCTTTCCGCGCCCTTTCGTGTTTTCCGTGGTTAAAAATCTGCGTTCATCTGCGTCCATCTGCGGACAAAACCTCCGCGCCTCTGCGGGAGAAAAGAGAAAAAGGATTTTCCTGATTTCCTGAGTTCCCAATTAATCTCTCTTTCCCCATTCGCGTCCATTCGTGTCCATTCGTGGTTAAAAATCCCCCTCATCAACCCATCAACTCATCAACCTATCCACCCAGCGCGCGCGCCCCCCTCATCAACCTATCAACCCATCAACCTATCAACTTCCCCGCCTAAAACTCCTCCCCCATACCCCCAAAAAAAAAAAAAAATTCACATCTACGTATTGACACGTAGATACCCCCGTGTAGTCTTTCCCTCAGTTGATCGGAAAAGTTTTTGAAAATACCGATTGACCGGGAGCAAAAGTTTCGAGTACAAAACAGAAAGTCATGGAGAGAAACATGAAAAAACTATTGGTAGCCGCGTTGGGATTGGCAGTCGCCACCAGCGCCTTCGCTCAGACCAACCAGGTCCTGAGCCGCAACGCCGTCGGCTACATCAAGACGACGACCGAACCGAATAAAATCTACCTCCTGTCCGCGCCCTTCGTGAACCTCGCCAACGGCTCCGACAACCACAGCGTCACCAACCTCTTGGCGGGCGTGCCGAATAGCACGGTAGTTTCTCTCTGGGATGACACGGCGCAGGGCTATATCTCCTTCTCGAAATCCGGCCGCGGCGTGTGGGATGCGAGTGCGCAAACCAGCGTTGTCGCTCGTGGAAAGGCCTTTTTTGTCCGCATTCCCGGATCGGCCAGCACCAATGACCTCTATATCATGGGCGAGGTGCCCGATGCGACTACCGCGCCGACGACGACTCAGTCGCGCGCGTCCGGTCTCTCCTTCCGCGGGCATCCGTATCCGGTCGCCGTCGCGTTCACTGGAACCGCGTTTGCCGTCGCCGCGCCGAATAGCACCGTGGTGTCAATATGGGATGCGAGTACTCAGTCGTATTTGAGCTATAGCAAGAGCGGTCGCGGTGTCTGGGACGCTGGTGCACAGTCAGCCAGCCTGCAGGCGGGCCAAGGCCTGATTATCCGTTCCGCTGCCGCCCCGAACAACTGGACAGAAGTCAAGCCCTACACGTGGCCCTGATCATTTGAGCACGATTATACCTAACTACAAAGGATAGAGGAGAACACGATGAAAAAAATAGCAGCAATGTTGTTGGCGGGAGGTCTGGCGATGTCGTCCGCTCAGGCCGGCCTGCAGGTTCAATGGGAAGGCCTTGACGGCTTTGTGCATACGGATATGAGCACGATCTTTCCTAGCGCCACCTTTGGAGATGGCCAGTACTTGGCGCAACTCATTTGGACGCCGGACAACTTCATCGCAGATGCGTGGATTGGTGGCGCCGTGGATCCGGGCAGCAATGAGGTGATTATTGACAGCGCGAGCATTCTCAATCCCGGCGACGTGTACGGCCCGCTGCCCGCACAGAATTACGCCGGTCTCTTTGTGGGCGGCTATATCTATGCGCGCGTGTTTGATGTTGGTAGCGACAATCCGGCCAACATTACGGTCGGCTCGGCCTACTACGCGGGTCCGCTCGTGTTGGCGGTTGATAACGCCGATCCAGGCGTGAATCAGGTCTACAACATCCACCAAAGCACGGCCGATGCGATGTTCCCCGGCCAGGGCTTTGATGGCTTCGGCACGGACGTGTTGAACCAGCAGGTGGTTCCGGAGCCGACGGTCTTGGCGCTTGCAGCGCTGGGCTTGGGCGTGGTTGCGGTTCGCCGCTTCCGTCGTTCCTAATCGGATTCGTTTCCATTGCCAAAGGCGGTTCTGCGAAAGCAGAATCGCCTTTGTGCATTTAACCCTCCCAATCCTCTCAGGGTAGGGCCCGACCGCCGGGCGGGCCGAAACGTCCCGGACAAGTCCACCCGCCACAGACTCAATCCATCCCCCTTCGGATTCCACCTTCTCAGCCCATCTCCGGCCCGCCCACCGGTCGGGCCCTACCATCGGAAAACCATCCGCATTCTTCTCCGTGAAAAATCCATCGCCCCGCCCCGCATTCAACCGAGCACCGGCCACGTCCAAACGAACGGCCACTCTTCCGCCTTTTCAACAAGCCCTTTCACAACCGGATTCGCGCGAATATACGATGCCTTTTCGCGAAAACTTTCATTCCCACGAAGGCGATGATCGAAAAAATTTCGTTGCCATTCGATGTGGCCCTCTTTTGCAACAAAGGCTTTCCATTGCGACACCGTTAGCGTCATTCGTTTTCCAATTTCAAACGACACCAACATGTGCAAGTGATCCGGCATCAACAGCAACAGATGAATCCACCACTCGCCGCGTGACATTCGGAACTCGGCAGATGAGCGAATAAGAGTTGCCAGCTCTTCGTGACAAAGCGAATTCAGCCCGCGCTGTTTGCAATTGATGGTCACGGCATAAACAGCGCCATCGGGAACCCATGCGGGGACTTCGTGCGGCAACTGTCTTCGTGTTGGAAACGGCTTTTCCATAACCATTTCTCCTCTCGTCGCGGTTCCCTTCATTCTCACAAGGAACAACACCTCACGCCAGAGCAATTTGCGAGATCCACCAATTAATCCCCCCCGCACACGTCCACCCCCCAAGTTATTTATCGGTGAGGGTAGGGCCCGACCGCCGGGCGGGCCGAAACGTCCCGCCCAATCCAACCGCCACAGAATCAATCCATCCCCCTTCGGATTCCACCTTTGCACCCCAATCACGGCCCGCCCACCGGTCGGCCTTACCTTCGGAAAACCTTGTCCTTCCGTATCCGCCCACGCTGACGCCAGAAATTAAAACCCTCCGCACACGTCCAACCCCCCAAGTTATTTATCGGTGAGGGTAGGGCCCGACCGCCGGGCGGGCCGAAACGTCCCGGACAAGTCCACCCGCAACAGAATCAATCCATCCCCCGTCGGATTCCACCTTTGCACCCCAATCACGGCCCGCCCACCGGTCAGCCTACCTTCGGAAAACCTTGTCCTTCCGTATCCGCCCACGCTGACGCCAGAAATTAAAACCCTCCGCACACGTCCAACCCCCCAAGTTATTTATCGGTGAGGGTAGGGCCCGACCGCCGGGCGGGCCGAAACGTCCCGACAAGTCCACCCGCCACAGACTCAATCCATCCCCCTTCAGATTCCGCCTCTTCACCCAACCCCCGGCCCGCCCACCGGTCGGGCCCTACCTTCGGAAAACCTTGTCATCCCGTATCCGCCCGTGCTGACGCCAACAAATAAAACCCCCGCACACGTCCACCCCGCGAAACTATTTATCAGTGAGGGTAGGGCCCGACCGCCGGGCGGGCCGAAACGTTCCGCACCAATCCACCCGCCACAGACTCAATCCATCCCCCTTCAGATTCCGCCTCTTCACCCAACCCCCGGCCCGCCCACCGGTCGGGCCTCCTACCTTGCTCAACAAACCCACAACGTATGAACCATTCCCATCCGCAACAACTCGCGCCCCTTCGCGCATTGCCCTTCCCATCTCGCCCCGGCCTTTGCTACCGTTCACCGCTCATTCGATAAGACCATTCACCATGATATTCTTCTCCCTCATTTTCTTCCTCTCCGGCCTCGCCGCCCTGGTTTATCAACTCCTTTGGATGCGCCAACTCGGCTTCATCTTCGGAAACACCGTCTATGCCAGCGCAACCGTCCTGACCGCGTTCATGGGCGGACTCGCCATCGGCGCGCACCTCTTCGGACGCTGGGCCGAACGTCTCAAAAATCCCCTCAGAACCTTCGCCGTCCTCGAATGGATCATCGCCGCGTATGCCCTTTGCATTCCGTGGCTGTTCCAACTCATCCGCGTGGTCTATCGCTACGCCTATCAAAACATCTCCAGCGACCTCGCGTTTCTCACGCCGCTTCGCTTCGTTCTCGCAATCCTCATTCTTCTAATCCCCACGATTGCAATGGGCGGAACGCTGCCGGTTCTCATCCGAGGACTTGCGCGGAGCGATGAACAGTTCGGCGCGCGGCTGGGTTGGCTCTACGGCGTGAACACGCTCGGCGCGGTGGCGGGCGTCTTCATTTCCGGCTTCTATCTGATCCCCGCGATTGGCCTGACGTACACCAACGTGCTGGCCGCAAGCACCGAGGTGGTCGCCGGCATTGGCGCGTGGCTCTTCGCGACGGCGTCGAAGACCATTCCGGAACCGGTGATCGAACCGAAACGCGCATCGTTTTCGTGGCGCACGATGCCGTCCGCTTCGCGCTATGCCATTTCCATTGCCACACTGTGCGGCTTTCTCTCCCTCGCGCTCGAAGTGATCTGGTTCCGCTCGCTCATCCTCGTCTTCGGTTCCACGACCTATTCCTTCACCGTGATGCTCGGCGTCTTTCTGCTCGGCATGGCGCTGGGCTTCGATGCTCATTGCCCCGTTCCTGGATCGCGTAAAAAACCTCTTCCCGTGGCTCGCCATCGCGCTGGCGCTGATTGGCGGCTACACGCTCTGGTCGCTCTACCGATTCGACCGCGGCCCGGATTGGCTGCTGGCCTATCTCTTCAAGCGCAACTTCACGTGGGAGGCGATGAATCAAATCCGCTTCTTCATCGCCGTCTCGCACCTCGCCGCGCCTGCGCTGCTCTTCGGCGCGGCGTTTGCGATGGCGACGCGCATTGTCCGACGCGATGAACACAGCTCCTCCGGCGCGGTGGGCATGGTGTATGCCCTGAACACCTGCGGCGCGTTGCTCGGCTCGTTCGCCGCCGGTTTTATTCTCCTGCCCAGCATCGGCATGGAGCGCTCGCTGCTCACCATTGCGCTCCTCGCGCTCGGCGTGGGGCTCGGCTCGCTTCTCCTCTCCGCGCGCGCCTTGATGGTGCTTCGCCTGGCCGCGCTCGCGGCCCTCGTTGCCGTGGTGGCGGGGCTGGTAAAGAATCCGCCGCATTGGAACAAATCCATGCTCTCCTCCGGCGCGTTTTTTGGCCCGTTCAACTTCGTGCAGGACGGACGCATCACCCTGCGCGAGCGTATTCTCGCCGACCGCCTGCTGGTCTATCATGAGGGGCTTTCTTCCACCGTCTCTGTGCATCAGGGCGATAACGAGGAGAAGTTCTTCTGTGTGGACGGCAAGACTGAGGCCGACCAGTCGCCGCGCAGTATGATTCTCCAGCGGATGATCGGGCATCTCGCGCTGCTCTTCCATTCCAACGCAAAATCCGCCGTGAACATCGGTCTCGGCGCGGGGGTCAGCTTCGGCGCGCTGGGTCAGCATCCGCTCGACCACCTCGAAGTCGTCGAGATCGAACCCGCCGTTCAGATTGCAACCCGCGCGTGGGGCGCGTTGAACCACCACATTCTCGATCAGACCAACGCGATCATCACGATCAACGACGGATTCAACCATCTCTTCTCGACCCCGATGAAGTACGACGTGATTGCGGGCGATCCGTTTGAACCGGTAATGGCTGGCGCGGCGCACCTGTACACCGTGGACTACTTCACCTTGGCGCGCGAGCGATTGAACGACGATGGGATCATGGGCCAGTACCTTCCGCTCTACGAAATGTCGCTGGAGGACTACCTCACGATTGTCCGCTCGTTCGTCAAGGTGTTCCCGAACACCGCGCTGTTCTACACCGGCTTTGACACGATCCTCGTCGGTTTCAAGGGCGAGGTTGCGTTGAACGCGGAGACGCTCCGGCGCAATTTTGAAATCCCTGCGGTGAAGGCGTCGCTCGCCGGTGTCGGCTTCACCACGCCGGAGATGATCCTGGGCATGTTCGTGGCCGACCTCAGCCAGGACTCCGGCTTTGCCGGCTCCGGCCCGGTGAACACCGACGAGCTTCCGATCATTGAGTTCTCCGCCCCCAAGAGCGCGTTGCGGTACACGACGGACGAGAATCAGGCCGCCCTGCTCGCGCATTTCACGCCGATTCCCGCCGCCTGGCTTGAGGGCCTTTCCCAAGAAGACGCCGCGCGGTTGCAAGCCGAGCACGAGGCCGTCCGCTTGATGTTGGAAGCCGCGGTGTTGAGAGGGCAGGGGGACACGGAGAAAGCCTTTGAGCTGCTTGCCAAGGCCAACGAGATTTCGCCCTCCAACCCGGTTGTAAAGAACGAGTTGGTCGCGATGCTCACCGTCTCCGCCTCCGCGCTTCGTCGCAGCGGCCAGCCTGAGGAAGCCGCGCGTCAATTCCAAACCGCGCTGCAGCTTGACCCCGACGACTTCGGCTCGCTTGTGCAGCTTGTTCAGCTTGCGATGAGCGCCGGGCAGGTGCAATACGCGCAGGAAGTTCTCAACCACGCCTGGCAACAATACCCCGAGTCGCCGGTGCTCATGGGCTTGGTCGGCAAATTCATGTTCACCGTAGGCGGCCAACAAAGCGAAGGACTCGATCTTCTTCAGCGCGCCGTAAAGATACAGCCCGGCAACGAAACCCTGTGGACCGATTTGAAAACCCTCGCCACCATGGCGAACAACCAAACCCTCATCGCCCAAGCCGAAGAAAACCTGACCCGCCTCCACCACTTCATCGCCACCGGCCGCTACCGTTGACAAAAGCCCAGCCCCCGAATCGTGTAAGGTAGGGCCGGACTGCCAGGCCGGCCTGAACCTTTTCGATTAAACGCACGCACCATAATTGGAATCTTCCCCTCCGGTTCCAACGCCCACAATCTCCCCGGCGCGCCCAGCGGTCGCGCCCTACCTTTACGCGAAACAGATTCACCCCTCACGAATGACCGGGTAGGGCCGGACCGCTGGGCCGGCCTGCACGTTCACGACAAATCCAAACGTATCTGAATTGAGATATTCCCCTCCGTTTCCAACGCCCACAATCTCCCCGGCGCGCCCAGCGGTCGCGCCCTACCTTTACGCGAAACAGATTCACCCCTCACGAATGACCGGGTAGGGCCGGACCGCTGGGCCGGCCTGCACGTTCACGACAAATCCAAACGTATCTGAATTGAGATATTCCCCTCCGGTTCCAACGCCCACAATCTCCCCGGTGCGCCCAGCGGTCGCGCCCTACCTTTACGCGAAACAGATTCACCCCTCACGAATGACCGGGTAGGGCCGGACCGCTGGGCCGGCCTGCACGTTCACGACAAATCCAAACGTATCTGAATTGAGATATTCCCCTCCGTTTCCAACGCCCACAATCTCCCCGGCGCGCCCAGCGGTCGCGCCCTACCTTTACGCGAAACAGATTCACCCCTCACGAATGACCGGGTAGGGCCGGACCGCTGGGCCGGCCTGCACGTTCACGACAAATCCAAACGTATCTGAATTGAGATATTCCCCTCCGTTTCCAACGCCCACAATCTCCCCGGCGCGCCCAGCGGTCGCGCCCTACCTTTACGCGAAACAGATTCACCCCTCACGAATGACCGGGTAGGGCCGGACCGCTGGGCCGGCCTGCACGTTCACGACAAATCCAAACGTATCTGAATTGAGATATTCCCCTCCGTTTCCAACCCCCACAATCCCGCGCGGCGCGCCCAGCGGTCGCGCCCTACCAACCACGACCCAATCGTGATCCACACAACAGTTTGTCGTTTTAGGTAGGGCCCGACCGCCGGGCGGGCCTGAATGTTTTCGATTAAACGCACACGCCACATAATTTGGATTATTCCCTTCCGTCGCGACCCCCCCGCATTTAAGTGCGCACAGGCCACGTCCAAACAAACGGCCAATCTTCGGCCTTTTGAACAAGGCCTTTCACAACCGGATTCGCGCGAATATACGACGCCTTTTCGCGAAAACTTTCATTCCCGCGGAGGCGATGATCGAAAAAATCGCGTTGCCATTCGATGTTGCCTCGCTTTGCAACAAACTCTTTCCATTGCGACACGGTCAGCGTCATTCGTTTTCCAATTTCAAACGACACCAACATGTGCAGGTGATCCGGCATCAACAGCAACAGATGAACCCACCAGTCGCCGCGTGACATTCGGAACTCGGCAGATGAGCGAAGAAGAGTTGCCGTTTCTTCATGGCAAAGCGCATTCACTCCGCGCTGTTTGCAATTGATGGTCACGGCATAAACGGCGCCATCAGCAACCCAGGAGGGGATTTCGTGCGGCAGCCTTTTTCGTGTTGGAAACGGCTTTTCCATAACCCTCTCGCGTTTTTTTCTTGGCCGATCCAATTCTCACAAGGAACCGGATTCCATGCCAGAAGAAATTTTCGGGTGAGCGATTTATTGTGTAAGGTAGGGCCCGACCGCCCTCCTTCGCGAAGACGCTACGGCGGACAGGCCGGGCGGGCCTGCCCTCCAGAGGCGGGTAGACCGAGGACGGTCTAAACCTTTTCGACAAACCCATACGCACCATAAGTGGAATTTTCCCCTCCGTTTCCAACCCCCACAATCCCGCGCGGCGCGCCCAGCGGTCGCGCCCTACCTTCCACAACACAATCGTGAACAACACATCGAAATATCGTTTTAGGTAGGGCCGGACTGCCAGGCCGGCCTGAACGTTCACGATTAATCGCAACGTTCCAAATCGGATTATTATCTGCCTTCGGTTGTGAACCCTACAGCTTCCCCGGCGCGCCCAGCGGTCGCGCCCTACCAACCAAGACCCAATCGAAAAACAAACACCCCCCTCATCAACCCATCAACTCATCAACTCATCAACCCCAACCCCCCGCAGCGAAGATATCCTCTGTAGCCGCCCGCGTTGAGGGCGGTCTGACCTCCCCCCGCGGTCATCGCCCGCGGCTACAGCGTCTAAACCTTCCCGCCAAGCCCACACGCCTCCCTGCCTCTTCGCTGTGTCCGCAGTTGACACCCCCCGTCATTTCTCTAGCCTATCCCACATGAAGCGCTTTTTTCCTCTTTGCTGCGTTGCGATTTTTGTGGGATTTTTCTTTCGATCCGACCCGCGGATGCGCAGGAATTCAAAACAACTCCGGCAAAAATTATCGCCGAAAGCCCGCAACGATTCTGGGCGCGTGGCGTGGTTTTTCGCGACGTCCTCACCGAGCCAGTTGACACAAAACACAAAATCAAAATTGGCGAACGCACGGCCTATCGCTTCGTCACTCGCACCATCGGCGATATTTACGCGGATGAGGCGATTCTAAACGCGATTGAAAAACTTGAGATCGGACACGAATACATTTTCACCGCTTCCGTACACTCGACTCGAACCGGGCTGTTCAAAAGAAGACGCACTACCGCGTGGTGGTGAACGGTCTCGCCATCCCCGCGCAGGAACTCGGCGCACTCACGGATGAGGTCGAGGCGGCCCTGGCGCGACAGGCCGGGGGTCATCCGTTGCTGCAACAGCTCGATCTGCTCAAGCAACTTATTGAGCGCTCGCAGGAGAGCATCACCGCGCTGGCTGCCACGGAGCAAACCAACCGCGCGGCCTATTTCGACCCGAACTCCGAATCATTCAGCAAACTCATACAGATTACGCGCCGCTCGCTGAGCGACCTTGGCACGGAAAGCAAGGTTCCGGATCGCGAACTCTTCGCCCAAATCCTCGCCGCCCTGATCGCCCTCAAAGAAGGCGCCTTGACCCCACCGGCGCCGCAGGTTGCGCCGGATGTCGCGCCCGAAGAAATGAGCGAAGAGCCGACCGTCGAGTCCGCGCCCGACGCGACAGAAGCCCCGCCTGCCCGCCGACACTTCTGGCAGCGCAAACAAGAACCCAAAGCGCCCGATATGCCCCCCGCCATCGGAGAAGAGCAATCTGACTCGGAAGCAGCGGCAGAGGAAGTTGCGGCGCCACAAAAGACCCGAAAGAAAAAAAGCGGCCAAGGCTAAAAAAGAACCCACTGCGGAATCGCAAGCGCCCGCTGAGTTGGAACCCGAATCAATTCAACTCCCCGTGGAAGACTCCATTCCGGAGCCGACCGCCATTGAACCCGCACTTGGATCGGAACCTGAATCGGTGGAACTCGATGCCCCCGCGCACGCGCCGGAAGACGATGCGCAAGAGGCGCACGATTTGGAGTTGGAGCAGGACGCGCCATAAGCGGGGTTGCATTAACCGTGCGCAGCCGGTAGTTTTTTCCCATTCCACGCGCCAGCGTAGCTCAGTTGGTAGAGCAGCTGATTTGTAATCAGCAGGTCGGGGGTTCAAGTCCCTTCGCTGGCTCCACTCCACGAATTATTGATACACACAACTGTACCCGCCCGCGCTGTAGCCGCCCGCGTTGAGGGCGGTGGATGAACCACCCCCCCGCGGTCAACGCCCGCGGCTACAGAAGAACACACCCGGTTCCCTCTATTTCAATCCCTTTCCGCGTCCTTCCGCGCCTTTCCGTGGTTAAAAATCTTCACGACCCACGGCATCCATTTTGTGCCTTTTGTGGTTGAATTAAATCCCCCCGGCGCGCCTGGCAGTCGCGCCCTACCTTTGCGCGAAAAAGATTCACCCCTCACGAATAACCGGGTAGGGCCCGACCGCTGGGCGGGCCTGCCCTCCGTAGGCGGGTAGACCGAAGACGGTCTAAACCTTTTCGACAAATCGACACGCACCGGAATTGAATCATTCCCCCGATCTCAACATCTTCACCCAATCCCCGGCGCGCCCAGCGGTCGCGCCCTACCTTCAGAAATCCCCATTCGCGTCCATTCGTGTCCATTCGTGGTTAAAAATCCGCACCCCGGCGCGCCCAGCAGTCGCGCCCTACCAGCTAAGACCCAATCGAAAAACAAACAGCCCCCCTCATCAACCCATCAACTCATCAACCCCAACCCCCGCAGTCACCGCCCGCGGCTACAAAGAATAACCAACGCCCCCTGTCACGGCGTAGCTTTGGCGCCGCCTTCGCTAAAACTACGGCGCGCCGGGGGCAGGCGGATCCGCCCTCGTCCCTTCCCCTCGCGGCCGAGCGATGACTCGAAAACCCACATCGGCATCGCGGTAGTCTCGCGGCATTTCGACGCGACGCCATACGCGCAGGAATATTTCCGACCGTTCGCTCCAGCTTCCGCCTCGTACCGGCGCGTGGACTGCATCCGGGTCCGCGCGACACCACTCGGCAAGGTTCCCCGCCATATCGTACAGCTTGAACGGGTTCGGCGGATACGATCCGATCGGTTGTGCGCGCTCCAAATTAAATGCCGCGCGGTTTGTCGGGTCGGCCCAGCCCCACGGATAGGGCGCAGCAAAAAGACCGCCTCGCGCTGCATATTCCCACTCGTCCTCCGTCGGCAGGGAAACATCCGCCTTTAACCAATGCCCCGCCCAGCGCGCGTATGCCGCAGCGAGGTCGTACGACACATACGCGACCGCGTCCTGCGCCGCGCGTGGAAAATGGCGGCCGCGCACGTTGTAAAACTGCGGCGAGTCGAATGGCGCACCCGTGTCGTTCAGAAATTGAGCGAACTGCGCAGTCGTGATTTCCGAACGGGACATCCAAAACGCAGGGACTTCCACCTCGCGCGGTTCCGGCGCGCCCGGCTCGCGGCTCCCCAATGTCGCTGTCCCGCCCGGCAGCGTCACCCATGCGGGCAAATCCGGCATTGCGCGGGTCCTGGGCGGTTTGCCCAGCTTCGTTTTTTCCAAGCCTTGGAAGTCCTTTTCCCCGCCACTTCCAACCCTTGGAAAACAGCCCGGGCCGCCGCACAAAAGCACGGCGAGAAGAATCAGAGCAGAACGCTTTGACATGATGCGGGGACTTTTACTATGGTTTTACCCGTGAGGCGAGTAACCAGAACGCCAATTTATAGAGGATCACATTCATGGACAATCTTCTTCCGATCATCACTGCAGTAGGTAGCTTGGGGAGCCTTGTTGTACTGGTTCTCGCGCTGACGAAATTAGGCTCAATTGCAAATCAGGCCGGGAGCCGGGAATCTGGGATCACCGCTGAAGACCTCGGCCCCGAACTCGCCACCGCCATCAACGGCGCGTTCAAAGCCCATGTTCCCGATGCGGACAAATTCGCTTCCGCAACTTCTGCCGCGATTGAGCAGGCGGTGAAGAAATCTGGCGAGAGTGTTCAGTCCATGCACCAAAATCTGATGGCCGCGCAGACCCAGACCGCGCAGCAAATTGCCGCAACCGAAAAGAGCGCGACGCAGGGCGTTGAAAATGCAGCCAGGGCGCTGGAGGCGGCCGGCGCAAAACTTAATGAAGCGCTCACCGCGCACGTTCAGCAGATGGAAAAAGCTGCGGCGGCAAACCGCGATCAAATCAGCGCCGTCCTCACTCAACACGCGCAAAGCATGAGCAAGGCTTCGGAAGCCATTGCGGGACAGCTCGATAAAATCATGCAGCTCGAAAAAGAGATTCAGCAGGTTCTGCACATCCAGCAGGTGGTGGATGGCTCAATGAAGGCGGTCTCTGGAGCGGAAGAATTCAAGTCAACGCTGAGCGCACTTCGTACCCACCTCGAAAAGTCGGACAGTCTGATTCGCGAAGTCACCAAGCCGCGCACCATTCGCCTCGTCGAATCAGACAACTAAGCGGCGCGCGCCCTGGCTCATTTTTCGGAAGAGTTGGACGCTCTATCGGGTGTGGACCGCCAGGAATAGTATCAAGTCCTCTCGTCGGGGATGGCGCCCGGCAAATCGGTCATTCAATCTGTGGCGGCATTGGGTGGCCGGGCTGGCCCTTTGCGATTCCGACGCGGAGTGGGTAGCGCAGTTTTAAATCGCCATCGAGGAGCACTTCGACCCAGTGCGTTCCTTCGGCCTGAAACTCGACGTTTAGAAAAATCTCCACATTTGTTGCCGTCGCCTCGGCGGTCGGCAGCTTCACCGGGATGTTTTGGCCCTCGACCAACACCGAAGTTCCATCCGGCTTCAGAAGTCGGCTTCGCTGATGGAATTCCCCTTCGCCGCTGCACCAGCGTGTCACCATAAAGAGGCGGGGATAGCGGGCCGGGAGGCTCTGTACCATGATCGCATCAAAGATGCCGATCAGCATAAATTTGCCGTTCCGTTCCTGTCGAACGTCGTCGCACAGAATGGCGGACTGTAAATCGGGAAGAATCGTGTTCATGCCTTCATCTTCCGAAATGAATAAACACTACGCAAGCCTCGTCATACGTTATCAGACTAACGAACGGAGGCACGAAAATGAAAAAGACATGGATTGGCCTTGCGCTATTCGCCGCAACTTTTGGAATAATGAGCTTCCCCGAATTGTGAACAGTGTCGGGTCTAGCGGTTGGTGGGGTACTCCTTTTTGTTGTTGTTTTCAATGTCAGTTTGCTGAATGGATTGGGTGTCCACAGAAACGCAAGCGGGCTCTGCTGGAGAGCAACTCGCCGAGGGATACGTGGATATTGCGACCACAGGTCGGGGCCGGGGAGTCATCTCCCCGGCCTTTTCATTGCCGACCTGGGGAGCAAGCGATGCCTCTGAAAACTCCGCCGACTTGTCCGCCGAAGCCTTGGCGGAGGAGGAAGGCGTCTTTGGCAACGACTGCCCTTCAGAAGGCCGCTGGACTCATTCCCAGCGCGGTGTGGATGCGGCGCCGATTGTAGTACGTTTCGATATAGTCAAATACGCGATAGCGAACTGCGGCCAGATCGGGCATTTCCCACCGGTTGAGTTCTTCGCGTTTGATCACCCCGAAAAAGCTCTCCATGGTGGCATTGTCGTAGCAGTTTCCCCTGGCGCTCATGCTGCGAATGAATCCGAAGGCCTCCGTCCGTTGAATAAACGCCTCGCTGGCATATTGGCTACCCCGATCTGAATGGACCACCACGCCGGCCGGCCAGCCTTGGCGTTGGGCGGCCATCTGCAAAGCATCGGTGACCAGGCTGCTTTCCATATGATCGCCGAGTTGCCAACCGACGATTTTGTGCAGATACAGATCGAGTACGGCGGCCAAATAGACCCAGCCCTGCCCGCTGTGGACATAGGTGATATCCATGGCCCACGCCTGATTGGCATGGGTTATTTCCATGCTTTTGAGCAGGTTGGGCGCAATCGGGCCACCATGCGAACTCTCGGTAGTTCGCGGCGCCTTGCGGTGCGGGGTGATCGCGTACAGACCGGCTTCACGCATCAGGCGGGCCACACGATTTTCACCGCAGATCATGCCTTCGGCTCGAAGCTGGATGCAAATACGTGGACTTCCGTATCGCTGTTGATGCTCCTGGTACACCCGGTCAATGGCCTGCGTCAGCACGGCGTTTTCCTGGGCACGAGGACCGGGCTCGGTGGATCGGTAAACGCTCGCGCGCGACACGCTCAGGACTTCGGCCAGCCGTTGCACCGGAAACTCGTCGAGCAGCTGATTCATCGCCGACCTCCTTTGGGCATCTGTTGGCTGAAAATATTCAAAGCCTTTTTTAAATGTCGCGTTGCTCCCGCAGATCTTCCGCCTCCAGCCGGGCGGCCTCCAAGGCCGCCACCAGTTCGCTCGGCTTCATCTGCTCGGTTCCGGTCACTGCCTGATCGGCCCGTTCCAGCTGCTCCCGCTTCCAGCGGGCCAGCAGGTTGCCTCGGATACCCAGTTCACGAGACACCTCGGCGCATGACTTGTTGGTCCGGATGACTCGGTTAACAGCATCGTGTTTAAAGGCATCATCAAAATGACGCCTCGTTTTCGCTTGGTTGGTCGTTGTGGTCATAACTTTTTTCACTATCAGCTAAGACCCAACGCTGTCTACTTTTTCGGGGGAGGCTCATAACTCGCGTGGCGGATGCGGGGAGTATTCGCATTCAGATCGGTGCGCCCTACGTCCCTGTTGTCTATTGCCCCCCGGTTCCGGCTGTCGTGCAGACGTACTACTGGCCGAGCTACAATGTCGGATACTACTATCCGCCTACCACGCGAGTCACCACGCGCTATTACGCCCCGCGTCCGCCCCCGCGCCCGGTTTATCGCTATGGTCATCGCGCCCCGTCGCGCACCTATTACCGGCCACACGACGGCCGACGCAGGTAATTACCCGCGCAAAACAATTCACATTCTTGGCCAGGTTGCTACACTCGCGCCCTTGCTCACGGGCCCGTAGCTCAATGGTCAGAGCAGGGGACTCATAATCCCTTGGTTGCAGGTTCGAGTCCTGCCGGGCCCACCAGCCTTCGCTCGTAGCGCAGCGGAGAGCGAAGGCTGTCAGGTTCTCCACCAAAAGAGGGGGCAAGGCCGCTCCTCATCAACAACAGCAAGCTCTCACTCGGAGCCTATAGTTGTCAAAGTTCTTAAATCCGAAAGCGCGGCGGCTGATCATCTCCATTTTGTTATGAAAGCCTTCGGTGATCCCGTTATTGCGGCTGAAGCGCCACATACGTGCAATCTCATCCTGCCAAGCCTCCAGTGTTTGGCCTAGCGTGACCAGGCTGGACATGGGGGCTTCTTTGAGTTGCTGGATACGGGCCAAGAACTCCCGAATCCTCGGCCGACAAGCCGAAGGATTGAGTCCCGCCGGCCGCAGCAGTTCCCAGAGTTCTTGTTTGAAGCAATACAATGCTTCGATGGCAGGATGCGCTTGCAGATATCGGCCGAGATTCTGAGCCTGATCAGGCTCAAGTCGATCAGCACGGCGACGCAACAGGGAACGCAACCCGCGGTTTCGGCTCTGCACCGGGTCGAGCTGCCGCCAGAGCTGATGGATGGTGTGCCCGATGAGTCGCATGACGTGGAAGCGATCCGCCACAATCTGGGCACGCGGAAAGTGTCTGCGCACGATCTCCCGGTAGCTTGAGGACAGATCTATGCAGACCACTCGCACCCTGTGCTTGTCCGGCAGCTTCGCCAGATAGCTTTCCAGCGCCGCTTCCGAGCGGCCTAGCACGACGTGATAGACCCGATGATGCTGCAGGTCACAGAAGGTGGTCGCATAGCCGTCCTTGCGAGTGAAGAAGTGCTCGTCGATCCCCAACACCCGAGGACAGGGAGCGTTCTTTCTCTCGGCCATCTTTCGCGTCAGGAACCGATGGTACCAGCGCTCGATGGTAGCAGAGCCCAAACCGGTGCGCCGGGCCAGCTGGCGCTGACAAATCCCGTCATGGTGATCTTGGCAGACCTCGTTCCGAAACGGCTCGGTGGCGCACTGATACGGCAGAAGCCCCTCGAATCGTTGCCGAAAATAGCGTCCACATCCCCGACATAAATACTTGTATCCCCGCAGGATCAACCAGACTAACCGCTCTCCGATGCTCTCGTGTCGCACCCTTCGGACAAACGGACATTTCTTCCGCAGTTGAACTGATTCACAATGCGGACACCGCACCGGGCCGGTGTAATCAGCCTCAATCAATACGGGGTTGCGATCTTCGCACTTTCGGATATGCAGAAAGGGCAGATTCAGAATACTCTCATCATTCAAGGGCATGGTCGTCTCCTTTTGGGTTTATTTCACCGAGACCATTGTATGGTCTCAGGAGCGGCCTTGCCCCCTCTTTTGATGGAGAACCGTTCTTGCGCCACCCCGCAGGCCGCCCGGCTCGGCGCTGCCGCGCCTCGCCATCCCCGCAACGCTCGCGGACTCGCGTTGCGAAGACCTCCGCGCCGCTGCACGCGGCGCGGAGCAAGGTGCCGCGCTAGGTCGCGCGGCTCATGCTCGGCACGCTGGCCGCGTGCCTGCGCGTTCCGCCGCCCGCGTGGGCGCGGTCGTCGGTCGGCCCTCCTGAACGTCGGGCCGATGCTGGCTGCCGGATCGCCCCGCGTTGCGGGTCGAGTCCCGCTGTCGCGGGACCGGTTCGGCCCGCCCGTCTTCTCTTTCCTCTTGGGGGGCGCGCGCATGAGTTACCGTCCGGCGGTTCGCCTCCCGGCGAACCGCCGTCCGCATACTCCGAGGATACCCAATGAAATCAGAACCAACGTGGACGGCTCGGGCACAATCTCCCATCGGAAGTTGTCAACCGCATGGTCGGACTGCCACGGCGAATTGAACGTTACAGTTGATAACAATGCGGGTTCCGAAAACGTCTGCCCGGTCAGCACGGGTGCGCCATTGATCAAGAAATCGTACGAGTCCGTGTCCAAATCGATCAGGAATGCGTAGGAGTACACGGTTCCGGTTGAGTAACTTCCGGAATATGGCGTCAACGCGCCCAATTCTTGGCTTATCACCACGCTTCCTTGCGAATGAGCAAGGTTCAATTCGGATGGACCAATGTTGACCGCCGAATCCGGGCTGAAAACCGCAGCATATGAGTATTGTATCCAGTCCCAGCTGATAGAGTGAACACCCGATGCATAGGTCATTCCCGAATCAAAGAGCATAGAGTTACCGCTTTCCGACGCCGTGGTACTGGCTCCCTGCGAGCCGAACTCGGTAACGTACGTAATCCCGAATCCTCCAGAGGTCACGTAGTCGGGCGGCGACCCATTCGCCGCTTGCGACCCCGAGGAGTGCGGTGGATCCTCGAAATCAACACTGAAGATGATGTCGCCCCAAGCACGCGACGCGATGCAGGTCGCAACGCCAACAGCGACAAGTTTGATGATTGTATTCATTGAGCGCCTCCTAGTTGACGGGAACAAAGACTCGATATGACCGCTGCGTAGCGCCGACCCAAACGACTCCGTTTACGTCGGTCGTCACGCTTGTTCCGCCCGAGAGCGGGACTTTGTCTTCGAGAACCGTGCCGATCCAAGGCGTTTGCACTTGTTCCTGAAGGGTGCTTGACTCGCTGTCGTTCAACACGAGCAGACCGCCCGATTTTGTACCGACGCCGTCGCGCAGGGAGATGAACAGGTCGGCTTTGAGTGCCGGATTGGTCACGAGATAGGATTGTGACCCGGCCAGATACTGACGCCGAATCCATATGAGGCGGTCAATCTCGGGCTTCAGGGGGGTGCCCGAATAACCGAACTGTACTTGGCCTAGATTCGTAATGCCGCTGTGATAAGGCGTATCGTAGTAGTCCAGCCAGTAGACCGTCGGCATGGCCTCGCCGAAGATCGTGAAGGCGTAGGCCAGTTGCTTCTGTCGCACGATTCCGCGACGCGTGATTTCCGGCTCGCTTCGCTTGTCGGGGCAATAGGTGTCGTGGTTCTCCGTGTGCGCGAGAGCCTGGTGCGGGGACTGCCATACGAGCGTGTTGGTCAATTGGCTGATGTCGAAATTGTACGCATTCGTGTAACACATTTCGTAGAGCAGGTCGCGGCACTTCCAATCCCAGATAGCGGCCTTGCCGCCGATCAGCGAGTGCCATTCCTGCAATTCGCGCACCCCCGAAAGCCTCCAATATTCGGCGGACGCGAAGCGCCCGCGTTGCTGGGGGAAACTCAACCACTCATAGACGTACCACGGCTCGATCTTCTGGGCGAGGTCGAAGCGGAACCCGCCATAGAAGGCGTTGGTCACGAGCCACGCGCCCCAGCGCTTCAAGCCGCTTCGCATATTGGTGGTGAGGTGCGCAATGTCGTAGTAGTCGGAGCCGAACTCGGTCGTCTGGTGGTAGGGCGCGAGCGTGTCGTTGTGACCAAGCGGTGTTGCGTGAAAATCGTTCGTCGTCTTGAAAAAGACTCCGTGTGGATAGTTTGTGAATTGTTTGCCCCCATCGCCTGGCGGCTGGCGCATGTGGTTCATCACGACATCCACCACGGGGACCAAGTTCGAGCGCACCAGCATAGCGGTCAGATTCGTAAGCTCGGACCTGCTTCCGAATCGAGTTTCGGTTGTGTCGTTTTGATAGTATTGCCCCAAATCATAATGATCGAATGGGTCGTAGCCCATTGAGTACGCGCCGCTTTCGCCTTTGACGGGCGATGGTAGATAGACATGCGTAAAACCAGAAGTAGCGAGGTCAAACACGTTGCTCATGACTGTCACGTACCAGTTGCCGTCGCCTTGTTGAGTCTCGTCCTTGTTTGGACTTCCGGCGTTCCAGTAGAAGGCCTGAAACAGCACGTCATTTTCTCCGAAAAGCTTGTCGGCGCAGCCGGGGATCGTCTGCGCGACGCTGGAAAGTTGAAGTGGTGCGCCGACAATCGTAATCGGTTGGAAACCCGAATTCGTGGGGAGTTGGACACTCGCACCGTAAATCTCGGGCGAGAGCCAGCGATTGGTCCCGTCTGTATCGCCCAGGAAGGCCGCCGCAATTTTGATCGTGTCGCCGGGCGAAACGCCCAAGTCGGAAAGCTTGATGGCTACCTCAACGCCCGCGTGGGCGCTGATGCTGTCGGCGGTGTAGGTCCGCGCCCATTGCGAAATGGGTTGTTCGCCCGACCCGCTGAAGCCATCGAAGTTGCCATTGTCGGAAAGTCTGTAGACGCCCTGGCCCATGTTCTCTTTCCCGTCAATGTCGCCGTCGCCGTTCCCATCCCCGCCGCCGTTTCCAGTTGAACTCCCAGTGAAGTTCCCGGCGCTCGCCGTGGCGTTGAACGTCCAGTTCGAGAACCCGGAACCGCCGTTGTCGTCGGTCCACCAACCGTCATCATACACGCGATCCGAAGCGCTGTCGAAGTGCGGCCCGATACGAAGCCGGTTGAAGTAGGCGTCTTTTGAGCCGCCTCCGCCAGCCCCGGCATTGTAGAGACGCACGCGCTGAATCTGGCTGCCGGAGGTTCCAGCCAGTGTTCCGTTGGTGACGAAGACCGCCCCGTTATCGAACCGGCGGAGGGTAAGGGAATAGGTGTCGGCTGCCGTCAGGGTCAGCGCAATTCGCAAGCCTTGGTCCGTGTAGGACAATCCCGTATTGACGTTCGTACCCAACGAATCATGAAGCCGGTAGTTGCTGTCACCGCCTCGGAAGTAGAGCCCGAACCTCGTTTGACCGCCCGACGTTTGGAGTTCGATGCCGACAGGGTACGGCGAATCGATGTACCCGTTGTCCATGTCCACGAAAAGCGTTTGGCTCCCTTGAAGCGCTTGGCCGAACACACGGAAGGCGGACGCCGTCGCATTGTTCGCCGCATAAAGCCCCCACGCACGGCTGCCCGCCGTGGTGTAGGAGGAATAGTTGTGACCATCGGCGGACTTCCCGCCGAGCAACAATCCAACATTGGGGGTGAAGCCCGAGCCGAAACCGATATTTGCGGCCTTGCTGAATCCGTAGGGCTGCGCGCCGCCCGCGACCAGATGCGCGAGGCTTGTTTCTCCCCCGCTCGTGGTGTCGAGAAATACCGCGAAGGCATTCGGGCCGGCAAGCCGCAGGCCGGAAACGCCGATATAGAGATTCTGCGTGTCGTTATTGCAGAAGAAACCGCCGCTGAAATAGGGGCTGCCGTCGATGGCCCCAAAGCCATCCACCGCGTTGGAGGCGAGGGAAAGCGGGCGGCCGCCGCCGTGGAAGTCAAAGAACTCGGTGCCGTCGTCGGCTCCTGTCGGATCGTTGGTGTTGACTGAAACGACTTTGAAAGGACTGTGGTAAAGGAATCTCTCCGAGTTCGTGGGGCTGTAGCCGAAGTAGGCTTCCTCGCGGTTATCGAGTCCGTCGGCGTCCTCGTCGCCGAATTGGTTGATATTCGTCAGCCCGCCGTATTGCTGGATTTCCCACCAATCGGGAATCCCGTTCGTGTTGCTGTCCCGCTCGCGCACGAGCAGGCGCGATGCGGCGAAGTCCTGATTGGTGCCCGTGCTCGTGTCGGTTTGCGAGATGGTGGCGCTGTTGCCCAGGAGCCACGGTGTCACGTTGCTGAATGCGTAGGCGTTTGCATAGCCGCCGGTGGGGCCAGTCTGCAAGGCGTACTCGCGATTGGTTACGCCGTACCACGTGTAGACAAGCCCGGAGTCGTTCGTGAGGGCAAAAGCTGCAAATGCGAAGTAACTGGTCGGGTTGTTGGGGTCGGTTCCGGCGATAAGTTCATCCCGGTTATTCACGCCGTCGCCATCGAGGTCTTGAAGGCAAGGATCGCAATTCGCCGGATCGCCTTCGCCCATCATCATGGCGAAGCCGCCGCCGTCGCCGTCTTCGGCGAGCGCTGCGGCTGACGCGCTGTTGGCCGGTGCTTCGGATTCAGAATCCGCAACGACTCGGACTTTCAACCACCACACCACGCGGCGCTTGGCGAGTTGGTCCAGCAACGTGACTTCGTAGGTTTTCGAGTCGTAGACCGGCCACGGCTCGGCGGCGAACGTGGCGAGCGGCGCGGCCTGTCCGTCCTGCATCACGAAGACTTTGGCCGTGCCAAGGTCTTCGATCATGTAAACCCATGTGCCGTCCGCCACGGTCTTAGCGATTTCGCCTTCCGAGTCCACGTAGAAATCCCCGCCCGTCAAATCCCAGTAGTAGCCGGATTCGGTCGTAAAGGAGTAGCTGCCGGACGCAATCCCCTGTTCGATTTCCGCAAGCGACGCTTTGAGCGGCGGAACCATGATCGAGTACACGCCGCGCCAAGTCTGATAATTGCCGACGAGTTCATCCCATGTCGCCGTTTCCGCCTCCGTCGGGCTGTTCATCGAAAAGAACAGTCCCGCAATGAACAAACAACGCGCAACCGTTTTCATCTGACCTCCTCGAAACATGCGGCCTGACAAGGCCGCAGTTTATGTCCTTTGCTTCATCTCTCCAAGCTGTTTCTCCTGTCTTTGCATAATGTTAGATTGCCGTGGGTCTTTTGGACACGCGCAGCCTTCGGCAAGATCGAATAGCCCATTAACCTGATCGAGATGCATGCCTTTGAGCAGCGACCGGCGGGCACCGCGCGAAAGGGTGTTGAGCAGACGGAACGGGCAAGCGTTGGTGTACCGCCCATTCGGGCAGGCATCGCAAAGCGCTTCGAGCTCATCCAGCAACTTCTGGTCGATCTTCTGTTTCATGCCCTCTCGGTTGGGGTTCCTGCGGGTGGTATCGCCGCCATAGATCGGCGCGGACAATGTTTCGGCTCTGGCACTTGGGACAGTGCATGGACAGGCCGAAATCCTCGTCCTGGCCCTCGTGTCCGCAATCGCGGCAGAGGAATCTGGAATGGTCATTCATGGGAAAAAAGAGGCGCGGACATCCAAGCCCGTGCCTCTTCTGAGGGACCGCGAAGCCCCTTGCCGAAACACAAGACATGGAGCCGCGCCCGTATGGGCGCGCTCCACAGTCTCGTTTCGGCAGCAGAAAATTCGCGGTTTTCAGAAGAAACTTAACTGCGTAACGCAAACTGGATTTGTAAAGAACATTGTCCAAGCACACAGCCTGAACGCGATGACGACATTATGCCGCAGAGGTTGAGAATGTGAAAGGAACATTTTTCGTTCCGACGCCCCCACCAAATGCCGGGCGTCGGAACGAAAAATGTCCGGCGGTCGGTTTGGTGAACGGAGTGCGCAGCAATCCGCCATGCCAACTTGTTGGCGTGGCGGTTGCGCGCGGAGTGAACATCGGACACGACCGCGAAGCCCGCAACGCGGGCGACGCCAGCGAGGACAAGGCCCCCGCATGTGCGGGGGCGCAGCCGCAACGGTCGGCGCGTGCGGCGCTGACGGCGACGCCATGAAACGCGCCGAGGTTGAAAAGGCCGCGCCGAAAATGGCCGCGATGTCGCGTAGGCGAACAGGCGCGGCGATTTGAGACCGTCGGCCTGGGACAGACCGCATATCCTCAAGGCGCGTGGGATTGGCAGCAACGGTGTAGTGTCGTGGACCGATGAACAACGCGACAGCGGCCAAGGCGCGAGAGCCGCGACGTTCAGGAGCGGCAAAGCGCCGTCACTAAGCAAGCTGTCCGGTCGTCCAGACCGGACGGCTTGCGCTCCTGTCCGGGCTGGCTGCTGCCGCCGAAGGCGGCATGTCTTTCGGTGAGGAGCGCCCGTCAATCCGCAGCTCTTCTCCGAAATGCGCGCGCCCCCCAAGAGGAAAGAGAAGACGGGCGGGCCGAACCGGTCCCCGCGACAGCGGGACTCGACCCGCAACGCGGGGCGATCCGGCAGCCAGCATCGGCCCGACGTTCAGGAGGGCCGACCGACGACCGCGCCCACGCGGGCGGCGGAACGCGCAGGCACGCGGCCAGCGTGCCGAGCATGAGCCGCGCGACCTGGCGCGGCATTTGCTCCGCGCCGCGTGCAGCGGCGCGGAGGTCTTCGCAACGCGAGTCCGCGAGCGTTGCGGGGATGGCGAGGCGCGGCAGCGCCGAGCCGGGCGGCTGCGGGGTGGCGCAAGAACCATGACGCCTACGGCGGCGCGGTTCTTGCGGTACTCCGAGCGGCGCGCCAGCGCCGCGAGGTGCAGCGGAGCCGGGCGGGGATTGGCGTACTGGTTAACGTGAATGGTTCAAACGATGGACAAGATTTGTTCGAGCTTCTTCAGTAGCTTCCACCAGCCTTCGCTCGTAGCGCAGCGGAGAGCGAAGGCTGTCACGCCATAGCCTGCAAAGCGAAGCGTGCAGGCTCCGCCTTCGCCAAGGCTACGGCGGGACGGAGGACGGCGGACCCCCCTTCCGCGCCACGAGCTACGGCTTGGCAGGCCAGCCTTTGCCTACTCAAGCCACAGCGAAACCGGGCAAGCTCCGCCTACGCCAAGCCTGGCGACTGCGAAATCGCAAGCGCTGAAATATGCTCTAAACGGGCGACCGCGTTTACCACACGCGCCATTCGGGGACGGCGGGGGAGTGTTTTTCCTCTGGGGGCCTGACGCCAAAGTGAATGGCGAGTCCAAGGGCCTGAATTACATCGAGTGTCTTGGCTAACTGGCAGGTCGGCTTTCCGTTTTCCAGATCGCCAATAAAGCGCAGACCGGTTACGCAGGTTGATGCAACGTCTCTCTGCGTAAGCTTCAGTTGCTTTCGGCGCTTTTTGAGCAAACTTCCGAGCTCTTTTGAATTCACGTGATAGATATTACCGGTCAGTAATAATTAATGCAATATGATTTGTTAGTAGTGCAAAAAAGTACCGAGCGGTAAATTATTGATTGGCAAGCGCGGTGTTGTGGTGTTTTGAGCAGGTATGGCTGAAAAGTAATTTGCATTTTAAGCGACGCATGGGTTGTGCTGGAGCGGGAGTGGGGCTATCTTCCGCGCAAATGTCGGCATGGCGCACGGCTGGCCAGCAACCGGATTGGGCCAATGATGTGGTTTTTATGAAAAAAGACAGAATGATCGAAGTTTCGATTCTCGCGTTCAGTGCGCTGATTGTCGTCGTTGTGATGCTGCTTTTCAGCCTGCCGAAGGCCGAAACAATGCCGGCATGGGCAACGCATTTGCCAGCCGTGAATGCGAGTCTGAGTTTCACCTGTGCGCTTTGTCTGGTGATTTCGGGTGTGGCGATTAAGCGCGGAAATGTCGCGCTTCACAAAAGGATGAACTTCTCGGCCTTTGCGGTGACCGCGTTGTTCCTGATCTCTTACGTCACGTTCCACTCGGTGGGGGTGGAGACGCGTTATCCGGTGGATCATCCGTGGAGGTCGGTCTATTTGACGATCCTGACTTCCCACATCATCCTGGCCGCAACCGTGTTGCCGCTGGCGTTGTTCTCTTTTTATTGGGCGCTGGCGGGGAAGTTCAACCTGCACCGCCGCATCGTGAAGTTCAGCTATCCGATCTGGCTTTATGTCAGCACGACTGGCGTGATTGTCTATCTGATGATTTCCCCGTTTTACCGGTTCTGATCAGCCCCGGACCGCTCTCTGTCCCCTTAATCGAAGCGCAGAGCTATTACTGCTGCGAGGCGAATTGTTCGCGGGCGCGGCCGAAGAAGCGGAAGTAGAGGAAGATGTTGATGGCCATGATTCCGGCGTAGAGATAGAACGGGGCGGCAAAGTTTTGTTTGGAGAAGAAGTAGCCCGTCAGGGTGACCGCGGCGGAGGAAGACGTCAGGCGCAGCACCTGATTTATTCCCAGTGCGCGGCCGGTTTCGTCCACATCCACCATATCGGTCAGTGCCCGCTGTTGCGCGGGCAGCGCGATGACGCGGAGGGCGGGGAAGAGCAGATAAATGATAAGCGCGATTTTCAAGGCGTGAAAGAGCGGGAGCATCACCACCAGCGCCGCGCCGAGTCCGCGCGTGAGTGTGATGGCCCAAACAAATCCGATTTTCCGGTCGAGCAAGGGCGCGCCGAGCAGGGCAATTGAGGCGATGGAGCCGGATGCAAAGCCGTAATGCGCCATCTGTTCTTTGGGCACGCCGTAGGCCAGGAAGAAAAAGGGGATCAGAAAGGGCGTGACAAGGCCCTGTGCAAATCCGTTGAGCATTCCGGTCAGTGAAAACTTTCCGATTACTTTCGCACCTTTCAAACGGCGTGCCTTGCCCTTCACTTCCGGCACGGATAGCGGAAGAACGAGCAATGCGCCGATAAGCGAGATGATGAATGCGACAAGGAACGTGCCTCGCGTGTTGACGAGTTTTGCGGCAAGTACGCCGAGGGCGGCGAAGATTCCCGTCGCAAAGCCGAAGATGGAAAATAGCGCTGTCCTGCGACTGGATCGAACAAGGCTGGCGACAATGGCGGTTTGTATCGGCTGTACTGCGCCGCCTACTCCGCCGCTCATTAGCGAACCGGTGGCGGAGTATCCGCCGAGCGTCGCGCCAGCGAAGAGCCAGGGCAATCCGTGGCCCACGTACACCAGAATCGCGCTGACCGGCAGCGTGAACGCCATGACCAGCAATGTGCTGCGCCGTCCCCAGATGTCCGCAAGAATTCCGGTGAGCAGTCCGATCCCCGCCGTTGCAATCGCCGCGCTGGTGAAGATGAAGCCGAGGGTCAGGGGCTGAACCCGTAGTCGTTGAGGATGAGGTAGGGGAATGCAATCGTGATCATTCCTGCGGCGACGCTGCGGCAGATACGAAAGAAAAAAAGCAAAATCAATGGGGTTTTGGCGTCGGGAGATTGTGTGTCGGAGTTGTTCATCGAAGTATTCGCGGCCCGCAATGAAACAGGGGTGGCGTTGAAAAAGAAAGCGCATTTCCATCGTTCGGCTGTAAGAGATGGGGGAGCGGGATCAAAACGTGGAGGAGCGTTTGGGCGGGGCAAACGTCCGCTCTTTCAATTCGCGCACCGCCGCTGCATACTGCGGGAATGAATATTGCAATTTTGGGAGATGGCGGGTGGGGCACGGCGCTGGGGTTGGTACTGCATCGCAATGGACATCGCGTAAGGATGTGGGGGCCATTTGAGGAATACACGCGCTCGGTTATCGCGACGCGCGAGAATAAAAAATTTCTGCCCGGTGTAGTGATTCCCGCTGAGATCGAATGGACATCCGACAAAGCCCACGCCGTTGATGGCGCAGGGGTCGTCGTGCTCGCGGTGCCGTCGCGCTTTTACAAGCAAGTGACAAAAGATTTCGCGGCGCTCATCAAGCCCGGAATGCTCGTCGTCAGCGTTGCGAAGGGATTGGACAAGGAGACGCACCGTCGCCTTACGGAAATCGCGGAAGAACATTTAAACGTGAGCCCCGTCGCCGCGCTATCCGGCCCAAGCCATGCGGAAGAAGTGGCGCGCGGCGTTCCGACCGCAGTCGTCATTGCCTGCGCCGACCACGACCGCGCGGTGGCGTTGCAAGATGTTTTCAATGGCGCTTCCTTTCGCGTGTACACCAGCGCCGATGTCATCGGCGTTGAACTCGGCGGCGCACTGAAGAACGTGATTGCCGTTGCCGCCGGCATTAGTGATGGCATCGGATTCGGCGACAACACCAAGGCCGCATTGATTACCCGTGGCCTTGCGGAGGTCACTCGACTCGGCATTGCGCGCGGCGGTCAGGCGGAGACCTTTGCCGGACTCAGCGGCATCGGCGACCTCATCGTTACGTGTGCCAGCAAGCTGAGCCGCAATCGTGGGGTGGGGGAGCGATTGGGGAAAGGCGAAAAACTTTCCGAGATTATGTCGGGGATGGAACAGGTTGCTGAAGGCATCTGGACCTGTCGCGCCGCGCTTGATTTAGCCAATGAACTGGGAGTCGAAGTTCCCATCACCGAACAAGTCGTCGCCATCGTCCACGACCACCGCGATCCACGCGAAGCTGTGCAAGCCCTTATGTCGCGGGATCCCAAGCGGGAGTAGCGGCGTTCGCCCCTTCTTTCGCTCCGTGCCTGCTGAAGAGCCAGAATCGTTACGACTTCTTTTGGAAGCGATTTTCCGTGCCCTTGAGCAGTCGCCCGATGTTGACGCGGTGGCGTAGAACGATCAGCGCGGCAAGGATGGTCAGAGCAATGGGGATCGCGCGACCCGTCTTCGCGTAGCAGAGCCAGCCGACGACGGGGACGCTGAGCGCGGCGAGGATGGAGGCCAGCGAGACGTAGCGCGTGGTGAAGAAAATCACCGCCCAAAGGGCGAGTCCGACAGCGGCGGACAGGGGGCGATGCCCAATAACGCGCCGGCGCTGGTGGCAACACCTTTGCCCCCGCGAAAGCGGAGATAGATCGGAAAGTTGTGCCCGAGTATCGCGGCGACGCCGCCGATCAGCGCCGAAATTTCCAAGGGTTGGAAGTCGAGTCCGAAATGATTTCCAAGCCTTGGAAAAAAGAAGGCGGGGACGAAACCTTTGAGGGCGTCGAGGATGAAGGTGAGGATGCCCCACGGCTTGCCGACCGTGCGCAACACATTCGTCGCGCCGATATTCCTGCTGCCCACCGTGCGAACATCAATGCCGTGCGCCTTGCCAATGAGCAGTCCGAACGGGATGGCGCCGAGGAGGTAGGAGACGATGGCGAGAAGGGCTTGATTCATTGGGGCGGATTTTAACCACGAATGAACGCGAATGGATACGGATTAATTTTACTTCAGAGACGCTCCCTGCTTCCGACCCGCGAGAGGGCGGGCCGGCAGAAAATCAGGGGTTGGCTTCCACCCAGCGCACGGCTTCGCGTAGGAGCTGGGCGGTGTCTTCGCACTGCAACTTTCTCTTGATACTGGCGCGGTGGACTTCCACGGTGCGGGCGCTCAAGTTGTAGTGCTCGGCAATTTTTTTTGTAGTCAGGCCTTGGCCGAGACTGCGGAAGATTTCGCGCTCTCTGTCGGTCAGGCTGGCGATGCCTTTGTCGGGGTCGGCGGCCGGTGCGCCTTCGGCAACGTTGCGGAGCATCTGGGCGGTGACATCCGGGCTGGCGTACACTTCGCCGCGGAGCGCTGTTTGCAGGGCTTCAACGATGACCTCATCGGCGTTCTCTTTCATCACATAGCCGCGTGCGCCGGCGCGTAGCGCGCGCTCAGCGTATTCCATTTCGTCGTGCATCGAAAGAACCAGGCAAATGATGTCGGGGTAGAGTCGGCGAATTTCGCGGAGGAGATCGAGGCCACTGCCGTCTTTCAGGCTCAGGTCAATGATGGCAATGCGAGGTTGTTTCTTTTTCAAGACCGCGAGCGCCTCTTGTACGCCGGACGCTTCGCTGATCACCGTGAACTCGGGATGCTTGCTGAGAAGCATGGTCAGGCCTTGGCGAACAATGGCGTGGTCGTCAACGACTAGGAGCGTGGTTGGCATAGTTCCAGTTTAACCACGAATAAGCGCGAATGGACACGAATTAAATTCGGCGCTGGAGAGGAAGAGTTTAGGGTTTTGGTAGTGTGGCGTAGTAGGGGCAAAGGTCTGTGAGTGGGCACTCATGGCATTTCGGCTTTCGGGCAATGCATGTGTAGCGCCCGTGCAGTGTCAGTGCGTGGGACCAGTCGGTCCAGTCTTTTTCCGGCAACAGCTCGCGCAGTTCCATCTCGATTTTGGTCGCGTCCGTTTGCTCGGTGAATCCGAGTCGGCCATTCACGCGGATTTGGTGGGTATCAATGATAAGGCCCGGCTGGCCGAAGGCGTCGGCCATGAGGAGGTTGGCCGTCTTACGTCCGATTCCGGGGAGGTGGATCAGCTTTTCCAGATCGCGCGGCAATTCGCCCTTGTACTGCTCCACCAGTGCCGCGCCCAACGCGCGGATGCTCTTTGCCTTGTTTCGGTAGAAGCCTGTGGACTTGATCAGCACTTCCAACTCATCCGGGTCCGACTCCGCGTATGCCTTCGCCGTCCGATATTTTTTGAAGAGCGCGGGCGTCACCATATTCACCCGTTTGTCGGTGCATTGCGCCGCCAGAATCGCTGCAACTGCCAATTCGAGCGGTGTCGTAAAATCCAGCTCACAGCGCAGGTCAATATGCCTGCGCAACCGATCCAACACCTCTGCCGCGCGGCGACGCTGCTTGATGTCGGATTTGGAGTGGTTCGGCATGGCGTTGCTTCAACCATATCCGAAAATCCTCGCGATTCCAGCCCTCATTCCATTCGCTCTGTGGGCTGTTTGGCAAATAGAAGAGGCACACGCGAGCCGTGGAGCGGCATGCGTGTGCCTTTTCATCTGCGGCCCATTAAGGCTAATGGGTCGCTACTGTTTTCGGGGTTAGAAGTAGAAGCGCAGGCCGAGTTGGAGCGAATTATCGGTATCTTCTGCCTTCTCGTCATTGAAGTAAATGTCTTCAGAGGCCTTCTCGAACAGGTACGAAAGTTCGAGAGCCACGTTCTCGACGATGAAGTATTTCACGCCAACTTCGGCTGCCCCGACTACGGCATCGTCTTTTAGTGTGCTGCCGGCTAGCTCTATTTCTCCTTTGCCCCAGCCGATGTTCAGGCCGATAAACGGGACGAGCTGCGAGCCGAGGTCGAAGTTGTACTCAGCGCCGACGCCGAGAGCGTATAGGCGCGCGCTGTCGCTATCTGCTATAGATGCCGCGACCCCCACCTGAAGACCATCCAGAATGAAGTATCCGTATCCCAACTCCAGTTCAGTGGCCGTCCCGTCCGCTGACTCGAAATCCAAGGATCCGTTTATCGACAGTTCTTGGGTTCCTTTTTGTAGCATTGCACCCTGAGCGACTACTGCCAGCCCCGCGAATAGGACAACTAGTAGTTTTTTCATATCTGCTCACTCCTCCATTTCATGCGCTTCATGCGCAATCATTGGCGCGAGTCTGCTTTGTTGTTTTGTTGGCGTCAAGGCGAAACTGGCGCTTGTCGCGACTCTATGAAAATGTCCCCTTGCGGACTCATTAGAAATGTCCCCAATAAGCCCTCCGGAAGAGGGCAGAATGGGAGTACTGACATTCTGCGCGACAGTAGGTGTCCCAAACACGACAGTAGTGTGGTTGTTGGAGGCGGGACAGCAGTGGTGTGCCCCATCTTTTTTGGGGGGGTATGGGAAAGCCCGGCCGGTGGTTGCCGGGCCGGGCTCTCGCACGGTTACGCTGTTTTTATTTCTGCGTTAGGCTTGGGCGGTGGGTTCGCCGTTCTCGTCGATGTCGGCGAGGGCGGCGCGGCGGCTCAGGCGGACTTTGCCGTTGTCCTGCACTTCGAGGACTTTGACCCACATGAGGTCGCCGACTTTGCAGATTTCGTCCACGCTGCGAATGCGGCGGTCGGCCATTTCGCTGATGTGGACGAGGCCTTCTTTGCCGGGGAGGATTTCGACGAACGCGCCGAATTCTTTGATGCCGGTGACCGTGCCGTGGTAGAGCTTGCCTTCCTCGGCTTCCGCGCCGATGAGGTTGACTTCGCGAACGGCGGCGTCCATGGCGTCTTTGTTGACTGCGAAGATTTTGACGGTGCCGTCGTCTTCGATGTCAATGTTCGCGCCGGTGCTGTCGGTGATGCGGCGGATGTTTTTGCCGCCGGGGCCGATGAGGGCGCCGATCTTCTCGGGGTTGATCTTGACCACGGTGATGCGCGGCGCGTAGGGCGAAAGTTCCTCGCGCGGTTGCGCGATGACGCTCGCCATGTGGTCGAGAATCTTGCCGCGCGCCGTCTTGGCCATCGCAAACGCCTTCTCAACACTGCTCCAGGCAAGACCGCGAATCTTGAGGTCCACTTGGAAGCCGGTGATGCCGTCGCGGGTGCCGGATACCTTGAAGTCCATGTCGCCGCAGTGGTCTTCGGCGCCGAGAATGTCGGTGACCAGCTCGGCCTGGTCGTTGTCGCCGGTGAAGAGACCGATCGAAATGCCGGCAACCGGTTTCTTGATCGGTACGCCCGCATCCATCAATGCCAGTGTGCCGACGCAAACGGAGGCCATGGAGCTGGAACCGTTCGATCCCATAATCTCTGAGACGAGACGAACAGAGTAGGGATAGTCTTTCGGAATGACCGGGAAAATGGAGCGTTCGGCGAGATTGCCGTGGCCGATTTCACGACGGCCGGTTGAGCCGAGGCGCCCGACTTCACCGACGGAGTACGGCGGGAAGTTGTAGTGGAGGATGAAGCTCTTTTCCGTTGGGCCGCCGCCGATGGCGTCGAGGCTCTGTGCGTCGTCGCCGGTGCCGAGCGTGACCGTGGCTAGCGCCTGCGTCTCGCCGCGGCTGAAGAGCGCGGAGCCGTGTGTGCGGGGAAGCAGGCCGACCTGGGCAGCAAGCGGGCGAACTTCGTCGAATGCGCGGCCGCCGATACGGAGCTTGTCTTCAAGGACGAGGCGACGAGTCACTTCGATTTCGAGTGCATCGAAAAGTTGGAAGTACTGCTCATTTGTCGTCTCGGGATGACGTTCGAGGATTTTGGTCTTGAGTGATTCCTTGACCGCTGCGACCTGATCCTGCCGCTCAAGTTTGCCGTTGATTTTGAGCGCTGCTTTGAGGTCTGCCGCGCCGAGTTCTCGCGCGCTTTGGAGGAGCGTGGCATCGGTCGGGATGTCGGCCACTTGTTTTGCCGGGAGCCCGAGCAATTCGCGGAGTTTGAGCTGCGCATCACAGAGCGGCGCCATCGCGGTGTGCGCGAACTTCATCGCGGCGACCATGTCGGCTTCCGAAATTTCGTCCGCGTTGCCCTCAATCATAATCGGGAGGTCACGCGAACCTGCGTACACGAGGTTGAGGTCGCTGTCTTTCATTTCCGACTGAGTCGGGTTCAGTTTGAACTGACCGTTGACGCGGCCAACGCGCACGGCTGCGATCGGGCCGAAGAACGGGATTTCGGAGATGACCAGCGCTGCGCTGGAAGCGAGGACACTGAGAATGTCAGATTCATTTTCGCCGTCCGTGCTCAACAGGGTGTTGTTGATCTGCACGTCATTGCGGTAGCCGTCTGGGAAGAATGGACGCAGCGGGCGGTCGGTGACACGGGCGGTAAGAATTTCGCGCTCGGACGGTTTGGCCTCGCGCTTGAAGTAGCCACCGGGGAAGCGACCTGCCGCGTAGTATTTTTCGCGGTATTCGACTTGGAGCGGGAAGAAATCAATGCCTTCACGCGGCGCCTTTGTCGCCGTGACGGCGGAGAAGACGATGGTGTCACCGATGCGCACGGTGACTGCACCGTTGGCTTGCTGGGCGAGGAGTCCGGTTTCGGAACGTGATGGTTTTGCCGCCGATTTCGACGGAGACTTGCTGTGTACTCATTTTATTTCCTTGGCGCCCCGAATGGTCCTTGATTGGTGGACGTGCCGGGAAAATCGGACAATGGGTCCGACCGGCGCGTTCGCCGAGGGCGACCACGCGGATGCTATTTGATTGAAAGACAGACCTGCCCGGAGCGAGCCGGGACGCGGTTTAGCGGCGCAGACCGAGGCGGCCGATCAGGGACTGATAGCGCGTCTGGCTGTGGCGGTTGAGGTAATCCAGCAGGCGGCGGCGTTGCCCGACCATACTGATCAGGCCGCGTCGCGAGCTGTGGTCTTTCACATGCTTTTGCAGGTGCTCCGTCAGTTCTTTGATGCGTTGAGTGAGGAGCGCGACCTGAACCTCGACGGATCCGGTGTCGTTCTCGTGGAGCTTGTAATCCTGCTTAATGGCCGCTTTGTTCTGCATAACCCATTTCAAGCCGAGCTGGCTTGTCTTTCGTTTTTCCTTTCGATTTCGGAGCGCGTTATAGGGTGGCGCGGCGGGGTTGGCAAGTCCGATTGTTAAAATAGTTGAAAGAAAGACGCGGGCCGGGATGAATGACGGTGGGGACTGGGGCGTTTGCGGCCGAATTTTCCGGTCAAATCCTAAACGGAATCTCGGCGGAGAGCTCCGGAGGCGACATAGCGGCGGGTCGCCATCCGACTTAAAGGCGTAAGATGTGGGGTAGAAAAACCGCTTAACATCGGGTGGGTGTTCGGCTATATTGAGACGCAAGGAGGTTGTGTGTCCAGACAGTGGCGAGGGGTGTTTGCATTGGTTGATTAGATTCGACCCATTGTCGATACGGCATGGGGCGCGTGGACATATAGTTCGCGTGTGGGGCGTATAAAAGAGCAGAGATTTATGAAAAGCTTGTTGGAGAGTTTTACGAAAACCGGTCGGCGTTTGCGCAAGTCGGCGATGGGTGGAGATGTTTTCGAACAAACGGTCGCCAGTTCTCATCGGCGCGCGGGAGTAGGGCCAATTATCGGTGGACATTGGGTCTATGCTGGCGCGCTGATTTTGGCGCTGCTAGCGATTGCTTTCCCCTCGGTCAGCTTTGGCGGTGTGGGAATGTGGAAGCAATTCGTTATCATCGACGAAGGCTCCGGGAACGCGTATTACGGCAATCCGGTGTCGTCCGGGTTTAATGGACAGAACTTTGGCACGTTTTATCTTGGTGATCGGTTCTTTCTGAATGGGGCCGAGGGCAACAGTTGGGAAAACAGCGGGGACTGGGCCGGTCCTTTCTGGTTTTATTATCGTCTCGCCAACAGCGGCGGCTATACGCAGGTCACGTTGGGTCAGCGCAGCCAGAACGGAGGCGACCGGATGTGGGACCAGACGGCGGAGAACATTCTGCTGACGAGCGGCAGCACGGGCACCCGCTATATTCAGGTGTACTTCAATGTTCAGGGGAATTGGAGCGGCGGCGACTGGGACGCGGCTTCTGACGGCAGTAGCGGCAGTCCTCACTCGGCGACATATACCCTTAGCGCGCTGAACGCGCCATCCGGTCTTTCGGCGACGCGCAATGGTGGGAATCCGAGCACGCAAATTAATCTCGCGTGGACGAAGGGCGTATCGGGAAGCGCGAAGGACACGCTGATCGTCCGCTCGACCTCGAGCAACTTCACCGCGCCGACACAGGGGTCGACATATAACAGCGGCAATACGCTCGGCTCGGGCACGGTGATCTATCGCGGCGGTGCGACGACGCTGACCGACACGGGCTTGTCCGCGGGTACGATGTACTACTATGCGTTCTATGCGGAGAACTACTCGTATTACTCCGCGGCCGCGACAACGAGTGCGCGGACGCGGCCGACGGATGCGACCTGGGATGGCGGTGGCGCCGACAACAACTCGCTGACGGAGGCGAACTGGAATAACGATCTGTATCCGCTGGCGGGCTCTTCGAGCATTATGCGCTTTGCGGGGTCCACGCGAACAACCCCCAGCATCACGCACGCTGCGAACAGCGCGTTTTCGAGCATCTATTTCAACTCCGGCGCGTCCGCCTTCACCCTGGGCGGAAACGCGATGAATATCTATTCACTGATTCAGAACGACTCCTCCAACACCCAAACCATCAACAACAACCTCGTGCTCAGCGCGGCCACGTCGGCGAATGCCGCCAGTGGAGCCCTCACGCTCGGCGGTGTGGTCAGCGGTACGTTTGGTCTTACCAAGAGCGGCAGCCGCACCCTGACGCTGTCCGGCGCGAACACGTACAGCGGCGGAACGACGCTGAGTGTGGGTACGCTCAACATCAATCACGCGACGGCCATCGGCTCGGGCAAGCTGACGATTTCGGGGGTCACGACGGTTGGCGTGACCAGCGCAGCGGTGACGCTATCGAACAACAATACACAGGATTGGAATGCGGACTTTTCCTTTATCGGTACACAGAACCTGAATATGGGCACCGGCGCCGTGGCGCTGGGCGCGAATAGAACGGTGACGGTTAGCGCGAATACCCTCACGGTTGGCGGCGCGATTTCCGGCGCCTATAGCCTGACCAAGGCCGGCGCGGGCACGCTCACGCTGAGTGGAAACAACACCTTTTCGGGCGGTGTGAGTCAGAGCGCCTCCGGCGGGACGCTCAACATAAACCATAACAATGCCCTTGGCTCTGGCACCTACGCGATCGCGTCAGGAAACACCTTTGACAACACATCGGGTGGGTCGGTCACCATTCCCAACAATGTCAACATTAACGCCGGTACGACGTTTAGCGGTTCGAATCCGCTGGTGGTCGGTGGCACGGTAAGTTTGGGCGGTGCCAATCGCACCCTGACGGTGACAAGCGGATCCATGACGATCAACGGCCAGGTAACTCAGTCATCCGGAAGCCGGGTGCTGACCAAGGCGGGCGCGGGCACGTTGACGCTCAACGGGAACAACAATCACGGCGGGACAACTATTTCGGGCGGCACGCTGAATATCGGGCACGCGAACGCGCTGGGCACAGGAACCTTCACCACGGGCGGAAACGTCTTCGATAACACCTCCGGCGGTGCGCTGACGGTTGCCAACGATGTTTCGCTCAGCGGAAACGCCACATTTTCCGGCTCCAATCCGCTGACGCTGAGCGGGGCCGTAACGATGGGCGCCAATCGTTCGCTCACCGTCGCCGCAAGCGAATTGACGCTGAGCGGGAGTGTGGGGGCGAATACCCTGACGAAGGCGGGGTCGGGAACCTTGACGTTGAGCGGCAATAACAGCTCGTTGGCTGCGGTGACGATTTCCGCCGGGCGGGTCAATGTGAATCATGCGAACGCGCTGGGCTCGGGGACCTTCACGCCGGGCGCCAATACTTTCGGGAATACGTCCGGTGGCCCTATCTCGGTTGCAAATGGTTTAAGCATTACATCAAACTCCGATTTCACGTTTGCTGGTCCATATCCTCTTACCATCGCCGGGATTGCCGATACGCTGAGCAGCTCACGCACCTGGACGGTCGATGACAGCACGCTGACGCTCAATGGGGTGATTGGGGAGAACGCCGCTGGGCGCGCATTGGTGAAGAATGGGAATGGCACCCTCGTGTTCGGTGGCCAAAACACATACAGCGGTCGTCTTGCGATCAATGCGGGCACCGTGGTCTATACCGGGACGAACACCTCATCAGATGTCGGCGTGGGCAGCGCGGCGTTTCTCTACGGAAATGGCTCCATCGGCGGTTTGATCGTCACGGGCCAGGTGAGCGCGGGTTCGGCTTCCAATACAGTTGGCCACCTGCGTGTGGCCACCATGGATGTGAAGAATAACAGCCAGTTGGAGGTTAACTTCTCCTCCATGACGGGGACGGCCGGAACGGATTGGGACTTGATTACCTCCGGTGGCGGCTCCGGTGACGTGAAAATAACAGCTAGCTCGGTGAATCCGGTTGTCCTTTTGTTAAGGGGAAGCCCCTCCTTTAATAGTGCGCTGGGCTACACCAATGTCATCATCAGCGGCTCGCTGAGCAGTTTTGCGACCAACAAGTTCTCGATTGATACATCGGAGTTCACCCCGTCGCTGGATGGCGGCAGTTTCGAGGTTCGGGATGTCAGCGGCAACTTGGTGCTGGTATTTGTTCCGCCCGCTTCGCCGGAGCCGACGGTTCAAGCGAAGGACATCACCTTCAGCGCCGTGGGAACGACGACGATGACGGTGGACTGGACGGTCGGCGATGGATTCAACCGCATCGTGGTGGCCCATGCGGGCGCGGCGGTGGACAGCAACCCGGTCGATGCCACAACCTATACGGCGAGTGCGACGTTCGGAAGTGGGACACAGATTGGAACGGGCAACTTTGTGGTGTACAAGGGCACCGGAACCTCGGTCAACGTAAGTGGCTTGAGCGCGGGCACGGTCTATCATTTCCGCGTTTATGAATTCAACGGCGGCGCTGGTTCGGAGGACTATCTGACCAGCACGGCTTCGGACAACCCGAACAGTCGCACGACCTTGGCATCGGAGCCGGTTACGCAGGCGAGCGTGGTGACCTTCAGCTCAATTGGCACCACCTCCATGACAGTGGGCTGGACTTCTGGCAGCGGGGCAAATCGCTTGGTGATTGTCCGTGCGGGCAGCGCGCCGTCGGGCGGGCCGGCGGATGGCACCGCTTATACAGCGGACGCCGATTTTTCGGGCAGCGGTTCGGCCCTTGGCTCCGGCAAGGTGGTCTATCAGGGCAGTGGAAGCTCGTTCACGCTCAGCGGACTCAACCCGGCGACGCGCTACTATGCGCAGGTCTTTGAATACAACGGCAGCGGCCTGTCGCTGAACTATTACACCTCCACTGCGACGGGCAACCCGGGCGATCGCTATACGCTCTCCACGGAGCCGGGGAGTCATGCGACGGCGTTCGGCGCGACCACGTTTTCGGACACGCGGATTGATCTCTCGTGGACGGCGGCCGGCGGCCCGCCTTCGGGCTACATCATTTTGCAGCGCAGCGGCGCCGCGCCCACCGGAACCCCGGTGGATGGGACGGGATATAGCTCGGGCAACTCCATCGGCGATAGCACCGTAGCGGCGATTGTCACGCCCGGTTCCGCGACGTCCGCGAGCATCACGGGGTTGAGCGCGAATACGCTCTATTACTTCACCATCATCCCGTTCAACTGGGATGGCTCGAATGCCCAGACCTACAATTACTACGTCGGCGGCATCATCCCGAGCGCAAGCGCAACAACGCGCGCGGCGGAGCCGAGCACCCAGGCGACGACCATTACCTTCCCCAGTCGTACGAAGAGCTCAATCGAGCTAAACTGGACAAGTGGAAACGGCGCAAACCGCATTGTTGTTGCGCGCGAAGGCTCGGCGGTGAACAGCAATCCGGTGGACGGCACGGGGTACACCGCCAACAGCACGTTCGGATCCGGAACGCAACTCGGCACGGGCAATTATGTTGTGTATAGCGGCTCAGGTAATAGCGTGACCGTTACCGGTTTGAAGACCAACACGACGTATCACTTCCGCGTGTATGAATTTAACGGCAGCGGCGGCGGCGCGAACTACAACATCAACACGGCATCCGGAAATCCGGCCAGCAGCGCCACGGCGGACAGGGAGCCGGGCATTGGCGTTGGCGGGCCGATCACGCTCTCGACCACGATCGGGGTCAATCCTGCCGCGGGCAGCTTTGTTGTAACCAACGTCGGCGGTAGCTCGTTGTCGTATGAAGTCAGCGACAATGTGGGCTGGTTGTCCGTCTCGCCAACGACGGCAACCAACAAGACAGGCGGCCAGACGCAGTCGCATACGATTAACTACACTGTCACGGGCCTTAACCCCGGCGTCAGCAATGCGACGATTACCGTCACGCAGACGGGCGGCGGCGAAAACGCCGCGACGAATTCGCCGAAGACGATTACGGTTACATTGACCATCAACGCGATTAGCGATCCGACTGGCGTGAGCGCCACAACCGATGGCGCGGAAATGATGCGCCTTGCTTGGACGAAGAGCGGAAGCTACGACGTGATGATTGTCTATGACACCTCTTCCATTGGGACGGAGCCCGCACAGAACACCGCGTATGCTGTTGGTAGCTCCATTGGCAGCGGCAAGGTGATCTATAAAGGTGGGGCGACGAATAAGTTTGAGCACATTGTCTCCGCCGGTTCGTCTGCGTACTACAAATTCTATTCGGTCAGTGGAAACTACTATTCACCGGGTGTGGCAGACAACGGCACCTTGGCTACATACCCTCCGAATGTGAAGATTGAACAGGGCGCTTATACAAATGGACTGGCGCTCAGTGGGCAAAACGGCGGCGTGGGCTGGAGTGGGGCATGGTCCACTTCCGGCGCCGGCACATGGATGGTTCAGACAAACTATTCGGACAGCGGCACGGACACGCCGATGATGCCGATCATGGATGGCTATCCCGCCACCTCGGCGAACCGAATGAAGATCACGGGGCTGGCGAATAACGACACGGCCTTTGCGTCCCGCTCCTTCACGCGACAGACCAGCGGTCAGATTTATGTCGCGGCCTTGATGTCGTTCCGCTATTTCGGCGGCAGCGGCGCAACGGACCGCTATTTCGGTCTCAGCCTCTTTGATGGCGGCACCGAAAAGGCATTCGTCGGCCGCGCGGGCGCCGGCAATGTCCTCGCGATTGATTCGACCGGCAGTGGAAAATCCTCGTCTGCCTATGTGCTCAACGGGACCGAATCCGGCGCAGGCGGCAGTACGGGCACGGTCTATTTGGTTATTGCAAAATATGACTTCTCCGCGAACAAGGTGTCGGCAAAAGCGTACTATCGAACAGACACGGTGCCGGGAACGGAGCCGGGCACATGGGACATTGACAATACGCCGAGTTCGGCGATTTCGGGCATTGATACCATTCGCATCGGCGGCGGCGGTTACAACACCGCAAATATCGGCGCCATGTGGTTTGACGAAGTCCGCGTCGCGACGAACTGGCTCGATCTGGTGCAGGCGGATAAGAGCGCGCCCTATTCAACCAACTTCCTTGTCAATGGCGGCAGCCCCGTCACCGATGCGCAGGTCACCGGCGGCACCTATGCGGTGATGTTCAACATTCGCAGCACCATCGGCGTTGAGTCCACCAACACCATCTCGCCCTACTTCATCCCCAACTTCGACATTTTGACGCCGAACAACATTCAGCTCGTCACGGATTACGTCTTCAGCGCGTTCAGCTATCTGGACAGTGGCAAGACCTTGACCGCGTCAAACACCGCCCACACCGGACTCACCTCGCATGACGACGTGGTGTTGGGCGTGTACACCGCGCGATGGAGCGCCGTGGGTTCGAACGGCGTGGCTTCGATTGACCTTCAAAAACTTTCGAACGGCACCTCACAAGCCTTCACCGTGATTGACGACGACACGGCGGCGCCGACGATCGCCAATATCAAGTCGCCGGCGGTCAACGCGAATCGCACCATGCACATCAGCACAAACGGAACGGGTGTTAGCGGCACGGGCTCCGGGACGAATATCTTGTATCAAATCAGCGACGGCGCCTTGGCTTCGGTCGCGTCTTATCCGCTGACGTTCTACTTCGGCGCGGTGGACGTCGGTTCCGGTTTGGCGCGAGGCACGTCGGATCCAGAGAGCCAGAGCAGCTTGACGATCGGCTCGGCGGTGATTAGCAACGTCGCGCAATACAGCTCGGCCTCCAGTACGCCGTATGCGGACACGTTCTCCAGTTCCGCGACGAGTGTCTGGATATTCACGAGCCAATTTTCGGCGTCGCAGATCGAGAACCTGGTGACGAATTCAACCTGGGCCGGGCAGGGAACGAATCCCGTCATGGTGACGTGGCGCGATGCCGACTTTGATCGTCCGAACGACCGGATGTCGCTCTCCAATCAACAGCATGGTTTGCTGGGTGTATTCGACGATGACACGATACCCCCGACCCTTCAGAACTTCCGCATCTGGGGATCGATGGGTTCATACACCGTTCGCGTGGATGAGTTGCAATATGGTGTGGGTTGGTCGCTCACCGGTCGCGTCAGTGACGCGGGCAGCGGCATCAATGTCAATGGCGCCAGCACAACGCAACCGGACAGCTCTCCGTATTTTGAGTTGTGGGATCCATCCGGCGCCATGAAGTTGCGTGCGGCGTTTGACGCACTGAGCTTCGCGAATGGTGGGGCCACGACGCTTTCGCCCATCGGCTATCTCAGTCCGGCGACCGTCTCGTTCCCTGCAACGGGTATTTGGACCGCGCGCATCATCGTCGCGGACGCGGACGCCGACTGGGGCGCGGGCGACCATTCGTTTGCGACCAATGAAGTGGTCTTCACCGTGGTGCCCGGCACCTTTGCAGGCGGAATCGGCCGCGCCCCCGCAGCGATCACGGTCACATCGTCGTTTGGAAATGTCACAGGGCCCGCGCCGTGGCCGAGTTTGTACGTCACGAACATCGGTTCCGGCGCGTTGACCTACACCAGCTCTATCAGCTACGCCTCGGCGGGTGGTTGGTTGAGCCTCGCCGCGACGGATGGCAGTTTGGTGGGCAACGGTTCGGCAAAGACACACACCATGACGATTGACGCCTCCGGCCTGAACCCGGGAACCTATCAGGGCACCATTACACTGAACGGCGATCAGACGAACGCTGCACAGACCGTCGTGGTTACAGTGCAGGTGACCGGCTATTTCGCGGGAGAAATTGTCGATCAGTTCACGAACGCGGTGGGCACGCTGGAAGGCTCCGCGGGTGGCACGGGCTGGTCGTCAGCGTGGGACAACGATCCCAATGTGGGCTTCAGTATTGATAGCGGCAACCTAGCCGTTCCCGCCAACTATCCTGCGGCATCCGGCAACAAGGTGTGCGGAAGCACCTCGGGCGATGTCGAGTTGAAGTCCTTCCGCAACTTCAGCACGTTCTCCACAGGCTCGATTTATGTCGCCGTGGCCTTCCAAAAGACAGACGGCAACGCCGACGGGTTCAACGGCGTGTCGCTGATGAGCAACGGGACGGAAGTCGCGTTTGCCGGCAAGCTGTTCAATGGCGAGAAATTCGGCATAGACTTCGGCGCCGGAAATGGCAGCGCCATCGCGACGGATTTTGGCGTGACCGGCCCCGGCTCGCCGTATTTCTACATCATGAAATACGACTTTGAGGCGGATAAGCTTTATGGCCGCGCCTACAACGGGGGCGACACGCTTCCGCTCACAGAACCGACTTGGAGGGCGACCAATACGCCCACGGTGGCGATCGGATCGATCAACGGTATTCGCATTGCGGCAAAGAATGAGGGCAGCGTCTGCTTCGATGAAATTCGCGTGGCGGCCACCTGGGAGGCGCTGATCAACCACTTCTCCGGCGAGCCGACCCTGCACGCCAGCGGCATGAGCTATCGGAACGTGGAGACCAACGCGATGATCGTCGGTTGGACGCCGGGCAACGGCGCGAGCCGGATCGTCATCGCCCGTCAGGGTTCGGCGGTGAGCTTCACCCCATCAGACAGCACGGCCTATGCCTTCAACAGCGACTTCTCGCTCGCCACCGACCTCGGCAGCGGAAACAAGGTCGTCTATAACGGATCGGGCACGAACTTCACCTTCACCGGCTTGAATGCGGAGACGGAGTACTTCTTCGCGATTTTCGAATACAACGGCGTCGGCGCCGCAGCTGATTATTATACAGCCGCAGGCAATGCGATCGGTAGTCGGTTCACGCTGTCCTTCGAACCCGCTGCGCAGGTGACCGGCCTCACAGCCACGCCGATGTCCGACACGACGATCAGCAACAACTGGACCGCGGCGGGCGGATCGCCGGCGGCGAGCGGCTATTTGATTCTGCGTTCGTCCTTGCCGGTGACCAACGTCCCGGTGGATGGCGTGGGCTATTCCAATGGCGATCCGATCGGCGATGCCACGGTTTCCGTGGTCACGCCCGGCAGCGCAGCGGGCTATCTGCACACCGGTCTGACCTCCTGCAGCCCCTACTATTTCCAAGTATTCTCGTTCCGATGGAACGGAAGCAGTGCGCAGACCTACAACTACAATCTCACGAGCGCTCCCACGACCAATGCGGAAACGCAGTGCGAATCACCGTCCTCGCAGGCGAGCAACATCGTCTTCACGCTCACCGGCACCAACCGCATCGCCTTCACATGGGATCGTGGCAGTGGACAGGGTGTTGTGATTGTGGCGCGCGGGACCAATGCCGTGAATCAAAACCCGGTGGATGGCACGACCTACACCGCGAATGCCACGTATGGAAGCGGTTCGCACCTGGGCAATGGCAATTATGTGGTCTATAGCGGAACGGGCACCTCCGTTGAAGTGAACGGACTCATCCCCGGCATCATCTATGAGTTCCGCGCATATGAATACAACGGCAGTGGCGGAGGTATTGATTACAATATCACGACGGCCCAGAACAACCCGCGCAGCACCAAGACCGCCGCCATTGGCTTGGTGTATGAAGGCTTTGATTATACGTCGTGGGACAACCTCAATGGCAAGGGTGGCGGAACCGGCTGGACGAACAATTGGGCGACTCAATATGGCTTGATGGAGGCCGGTGCGGGCAACTATCCGAACTTTGGCGCCTATCCCGCTGATACGCCCGCGGGAACGAAATCCGGCTACACCGACTTCAGCAACAGCAATGACGATGGCACCGGCAAACGCGCCTTGAGTCGGTACTTCCCGCCGTTCTCCAGCGGTCGGATGTATCTCGCAATCAAGCTCAACACGTCCATTGGGCTGGGCAACAATGATTACATGGGGATCAACCTGCTGAATGGCGCAGGCACCACCGGGTTTGTCGGCAAGGCATACGGCGTCGCGGATAACCGCCTTTCATTGAGCTGGAACGGCGCCACCAGAACCAATCGGATGGATGGCTCCAATTCGGGCTACCAACTGAATGGCGGGACCGACTACCTCATGGTGATGATGTACGACTTCGACACGAAGCGATTTGCCGCCAGCGCCTTCACGAGTGGGAATCTCGCCTATGCGGATCCTGATCGCGAGCTCGGCTGGTCCGTGGAAATGACCAATGTCAACATATCTAGGATCGATGGCATCCAGATCATCGCCGCAGATATTAATCAGACATTCACCTTTGACAGCATCCGGATTTCACCGAGTTGGGAAGAGACGATGTGGAATCTGCCGGCCAATTGGCACCCGGACAATGGTCCCGTGCCGACGCTGGTCTATATTGGCACAAATTATGATGCCTCTGTGTACAACACGATCGTCACCAACTTGAGCGATGCCGAGCTGGCGTCTTCAAGTCTGATTGATTTCGCCGTGCGCTGGGACAGTCCGAATGGCGTCTACGTGGATAACACGAGCACCAATCACATCAGCAGCCCGGACGGACGGATCACCCCGAACTGGGACCCGCTCGCCGTCGGCGTGGCAAGCAACGCATTCAACCTCGACCGGTTCTTCACGAACTACTTCGGGGTCAATGGCGGAACCTCCGTCACGACCTACCAGCGCAAGGGCTTCTCGGTCACAAACCTCGACTTTTCTCTGCAATACTTTGTAACCGTCTCCGCGGAAACCGATCCGGGAGGTTCGACGGTTTCCGCGCCCAAGGGAGGCGACGCGGTGCCGGTGAATCGCGCCCTGACCATTAACACGCCATTGCGTTTCTATGTCTATGACGATGACACCAACGCGCCTGTGCGCGGGACGCGCCCCTTACGCGTTTCAACCAATGGAACCCCCGCCTCGGCGCAGTCGATTGACAACAATCTGGAGCGCTACTTCGTCTATGACGGTATGCTGACCAATACCGGCATGCGCATTGCCCTTGGCGCCTACGACACGTACAGCGGCATTCAACGCGCAACGGCCGGCTCGCATGAGACGAATATGAGCCTCTCCATTCCGTTTGTGACGACAAACGATCTCGCAAATTACAAGTCCGCCCTCAGCTCGACCGACACAAAGGTTGCCGGTGCAACCAGCGTCTGGGAGTTTGCCGCCGCGCTCTTTACTTGGGATCGCGTCTCCGCCATGTGGGGTGGCGATGGAACCGCCCCACAGGGCGATGACTTGGAGATTACTGCGACCCTTCCGGATGCGGATGCTGACCGCGTGGACGACCAGATGATCGTCAGCAACCATGTCATGGGCTATATCCGTGTGATTGACGACGACCAGAATCCGCCGGAGACCAGCAATATCGTGTACACCGGCGCCGCTGGACGCCCGCTTTTCGTGAACACAAACGGGTTTGCCGTGGGGAGCGGAGACACGCTGATTAGAAATGTCTATAGCCGCCGTCAGGGAACATCGTCGAATACCATTTTTGCCGTGACCGACGAAGAGCTGGCGAAGCCGGCCGGGCGTCATTTGCAGTTTGCATTCGGCGCAATTGATAAACAGAGCGGTGTGCTTCGCGGCGCATCGGGCACGACCAACGACATCATGAGCTTCAGCGTTGGCGGTGATATTCTGCCCGGCGTTGTGACTGGATGGAGCGCGGCGCTGTCGTCGCCGAGTGATGGACCGAGTGTTGTGCAGACGAATGTCTGGACCTTCTCCGATGGATTCTTTACCGAGAGCGTGATTACACAGCTTATGGCGATCACCGGATCCAGTGGATCGAGCCAGGCGGTCGTTCGCGTGACGATTCCTGATTCGGACAATGACCGGGTGAACGACACGGCAACGCTGTACGCTGAGCAGGTCGGCTTCCTGCAAGTCTTTGATGATGACGTTGCCGGGCCGCAGATTGCCTCCGCCTCGGTGCTGGGCAATGAGAGTGGCGGCGTTTTGCTCTCGACGAGTTTCGAGACGGACCAGGGATGGCCGGTAAGCCCTCTGCCCAGCGCAACAGCGTGGACAAATACCGATTCCTACGGTGCCTGGATCGGAGTCGGGGTGACGCATACCTCACTGGATCCGAAGCATACAGGAACGCGCCGTATTGGACTTCTGACGAACAACGTTCCCGAAGTGCCGCCGTATATTCAGTTCCCACCGGTTGATGCGCCGGGATTGGTGAGCGTCTATGCCGCGCGTGTGGGAGGAGGTAGCGGCGAGCCGCTGATTCAGCTTGAGCGTCGCGACGGAAGTGCGTGGGTTGCCATTGGCGATGCCGTGGAAGTTACGTCAGCGAATCCAGATTGGCAGCTTGTCTCTTGGGTCGTGGAACTGTTTGACCCTGGCGTGACCATGCGCATTGTGCGTGTTGAAAATGGCGAAAAACGGACTCAGGTCTATCTCGACGACCTCGCGGTGAACGGCAATCCACAGTGGATCAGCACCAACCAACTCACCTTTAGTTGGGGCGAGGCGGTGGATGACTATTCGGGCATCAACTATTACAAGGTTGTTGCGCCGAACCTTTCGGCAGCCGCTCCCACAACGACGAATGATGGCATTTGGGTTGCTTCTTCTGTCACTTCGGGCGTCGCGAGTATCGTGGGGCAGCAGGGTGTGTTGACGGGCTTTGTGTTTGCAGTGGACGACGATAGTGATCGTTCGAATGATAATATGATGGGCAATGTTGTTCCGCTCCTTGCGCGGGTGGACACCAATCCGCCGCTGGCTGTTCTCAATGTGACCAACGACACGATGGATGTGGCGGTGGATGAAACTTCAGAACTGAAGATCACTTGGACACCGAGCAGTACCAACAATATGCACAAGGCTGCCGGTTGGCGTCAGTCGGACTCCGCGCCACTTTCACCGTGGGATACGTATATGGTGTTCGTCTATGAGTTGGACGGCAACGATGATCCGATTTCGACGAATGTCATCACGTACACGAACGGTCCGGCGAATTTGGATGAGTTTGACACCGGCTCCATCATTATATCGAACCTGAACTTCGACACGTATCACCGGATCAGCATTGCGGGACGGGATAAGGCCGGAAACATTGGGCCGATGGTTACGGTCACGGGCCTGACGGTGAACTTCCAAGTGACGCAAGGCTGGGCGCGAACGGTTGGCAACTTTACGAACGCGGTCCGTCTCGCTTGGATCGCGGCAAGCAACCGTATCTACGACGAGCTGTATGTGGACGCGGATTCGATGACCGATTCGATGAGCAATCGTTGGGATTGGATGGACCGTATCACGAACAACTACTCGGAAGGAAATACGCTGCTTGACGCAGGGGGCAACAACCCCACAAACAGATACCGCCTGACACCGGGCGAGTTGGGCGGGCCGACCATGCGCTTCTATCGTGTTTCGCAAAAAGACACCTGGAGGCCGGGACAAGGCACACGCCGCGTCAGCCGCGAGGTCTATGTGACAAAGCCGCTGCGTTTGAAAGCGGGCGAAAACTGGTACTCCACATTCTTCGTTCCCGACACGGCGACGGTCTCTTACGTGTTCGGCACCAATCGTCTTCCGTCGGGCAGTGATTACGCCTCAGCGACGAAGATTCACTGGTTTGCTCCGAACGTCTGGCGACAGGGAATGTACGACTACACGAGCAACACCGTCGGTCTGATCAATGGCGTCTGGCAAAAGTGGAATAGGGGCGCTGGCGACTGGGATGGCCCGGCCAACAACCTGACTCTTCCGCTTCAAGAAGGCTTCATGATCGAGTTGCCGTCCGGCTCGCCGGATATCAACCTGCCGATCGTGGGCATGGTTTCGACCCAGGAAGTGGTGATGACGATCCCCGGCAAAATGGGCACTCAAGATGTGTCGTATGTCCGGAGCTGGGGTTATCCCTACCGCGTCAAACTCGCGGATCTCAAATTGATCGGATCGGGAATGTCGAAGGCTCCGAGTGATGTGCTCTTCCGATTTGCCGACGAGCTTCGTGTCCTGCGGAACGACGGCAACGGCACATTTGAAACACCTGCCGCCCGCTGGTATATCGCCGCGAATAACGCCTGGAAGCTGGTACCCGGCGGTTACAATACGAACGTCTATAAATCGGCGCCCTCCCCGGCGACATTTGTGATTGAGCCGGACGACGCGATTATCTTCGTCCGTCGTTCACCGGATCCGATTTACTGGACAAACAAGCTGTACTACACCCCGCCGGGCAAGGCGTTTGACCCGTAAGCGGGGCTAAGACCGCCCTCAACGCGGGCGGCTACAGCACGGGCGGCTACAGAGATTACGGCGAACTAAATGCTCTCAATGCTGTAGCCGCGGGCGTTGACCGCGGGGTTTAATTCTAACCACAAAAAAGCACAAAATGAGCTTCCCCCGATTTGTGAACAGTGTCGGGTCTAACGGTTGGTGGGGTACTCCTCTTTGTTGTTGTTTTCAATGTCAGTTTGCTGGATGGATTGGGTGTCCACGGAAACGCAAGCGGGCATCTGCTGGAGAGCAACTCGCCGAGGGATACGTGGATATTGCGACCACAGGTCGGGGCCGGGAGTCATCTCCCCGGCCTTTTCCTTGCCGACCTGGGGAGCAAGCGATGCCTCTGAAAACTCCGCCGAAGGCGTCTTGGGCAACGACTGCCTTTCCAGAAGGCCGCTGGACTCATTCCCAGCGCGGTGTGGATGCGGCGCCGATTGTAGTACGTTTCGATATAGTCAAATACGCGATAGCGAACCGCGGCCAGATCGGGCATTTCCCACCGGTTGAGTTCTTCGCGTTTGATCACCCCGAAAAAGCTCTCCATGGTGGCATTGTCGTAGCAGTTTCCCCTGGCGCTCATGCTGCGAATGAATCCGAAGGCCTCCGTCCGTTGAATAAATGCCTCGCTGGCATATTGGCTACCCCGATCGGAGTGGACCCACCACGCCGGTCGGCCAGCCTTGGCGTTGGGCGGCCATCTGCAAGGCCTCGGTGACCAGGCTGCTTTCCAGATGATCGCCGAGTTGCCAACCGACGATTTTGTGCAGATACAGATCGAGTACGGCGGCCAAATAGACCCAGCCCTGCCCGCAGTGGACATAGGTGATATCCATGGCCCACGCCTGATTGGCATGGGTTATTTCCATGCTTTTGAGCAGGTTGGGCGCAATCGGGCCACCATGCGAACTCTCGGTGGTTCGCGGCGCCTTGCGGTGCGGGGTGATCGCGTACAGACCGGCTTCACGCATCAGGCGCGCCACACGATTTTCACCGCAGCTCATGCCTTCGGCACGAAGCTGGATGCAAATGCGTGGACTTCCGTATCGCTGTTGATGCTCCTGGTACACCCGGTCAATGGCCTGCGTCAGCACGGCGTTTTCTTGGGCACGAGGACCGGGCTCTGCGGATCGGTAAACGCTCGCACGCGACACGCTCAGGACTTCGGCCAACCGTTGCACCGGAAACTCGTCGGCCAGTTGATTCATCGCCGACCTCCTTTGGGCATCTGTTGGCTGAAAAATATTCAAAGCCTTTTTTAAAATGTCGCGTTGCTCCCGCAGATCTTTCCGCCTCCAGACGGGCGGCCTCTAAGGCCGCCACCAACTCGCTCGGCTTCATCTGATCAGTTCCGGTCATTGCCTGATCGGCCCGTTCCAACTGCTCCCGCTTCCAACGGGCCAGTAAATTGCCTCTGATACCCAGTTCGCGAGACACCTCGGCGCATGGCTTGTTGGTCCGGATGACTCGATTAACAGCATCGCGTTTGAATGCATCATCAAAATGACGCCTCGTTTTCGCTTGGTTGGTCGTTGTGGTCATAGCTTTTTCACTATCAGCTAAGACCCTCCACTGTCTACTTTTTCGGGGGAGGCTCAAAAGGCACAAAAGATGTAGTGCAGGGAATGAAGGGTTTTTTAACCACAGAAAACGCGGAAGGGCGCGGAAGGGATTTGTCGCGTTCCCCACGATTGTGTTGTGGTTGGTAGGGCGCGACCGCTGGGCGCGCCGCTGGGGATGTGGGGGTTGCGACCGAAGGGCAATATCCCAATTCAGGTACGTTTGGGTTCATCGTGAACATTCCGGCCAGCCTCAGCTTGCCCGCCTATGGAGGGCGGTCCGGCCCTACCATCAGAGGTTTTAATAAATTCGTGAGGGGATTGGTTTATCCACCGCCCTCAACGCGGGCGGCTACAGCACGGGCGGCTACAGAGATTACGGCGAACTAAATGCTCTCAATGCTGTAGCCGCGGGCGTTGACCGCGGGGTTTAATTCTAACCACAAAAAGCACAAAAGGCACAAAAGATGTAGTGCAGGGAATGAAGGGTTTTTTAACCACAGAAAACGCGGAAGGGCGCGGAAGGGATTTGTCGCGTTCCCCACGATTGTGTTGTGGTTGGTAGGGCGCGACCGCTGGGCGCGCCGCTGGGGATGTGGGGGTTGCGACCGAAGGGCAATATCCCAATTCAGGTACGTTTGGGTTCATCGTGAACATTCCGGCCAGCCTCAGCTTGCCCGCCTATGGAGGGCGGTCCGGCCCTACCATCAGAGGTTTTAATAAATTCGTGAGGGGATTGGTTTATACACCGCCCTCAACGCGGGCGGCTACAGAAGCGCGTCCGCCGTCGCCGAAGCCTATGGCGGGACAGGGGCAGCTACAGTGGGGCGATCCCTACCACAAAGACGAATTGAAGAGCATTCAGCACTAATTTTTTTTCTTGCGCTTGAACGGGCTGTTGTCACAGAATGGAACCTGAAAGATAAGTTGGATCACGGGTGGCCCGACTTTGCATGTTCTGAATCTTGCTTAAAGCTGATTTTCTGAGGAGTGCTGAGCGAAAAAGAATGTGTAAAATTAATCGGGAGACTTAACTCGGCCTCGAGTGTAAGTGTAATAGTTAATGGATGGATGAGGAGTTGGTGGGTAGCTGTGCGACGAACGGGAAGGCGTCGCAGAGGAGTTAGGGCCAATAGGGATGAGTGTACAGGAGGTCAGACTTGGAAGGGGGCTGACTGCTCGTGGGCGGTCACGGTCGAGTTCTATCCCGAAACAGCGTAACCCCTCAGAGCAAAACTTCCAACCCTTGGAACTCGTTTGCCGCAAGACTTCCAACCCTTGGAAGTTTTTCATTTTTGCGACGATATTTTTCGGGGTCGCTGTGCCGTCAGGTCTTGCCGCGCAAATTGCCGGATGGAACTTTAGCGGAGCCAGCAGCGTGGCGACGTGGACGGCTTCCGTGTACAATGCAAACATGGATGCCTCCGCTGTGATTACTCGTGGAAGCGGGGCGGGCGCGAGCGCGGGCGTGAATTCGTTCAGAACCGTCGGTTTTCAAAATAATGGTATTTCCACGGCGAACAACGACTATTTTCAGGTCACGCTTTCGGCCTCGTCGGGGTACACGCTGTCCGTTACCGGAATTGTGGCGCAGTTTAATGGCACGTCGAGCTTCTATGCTACTCCGGGCGTGGCGGATCAGTGGGCGTATAGTCTCAACGGAAGCTCATTCACGCTGATTGGCTCCTCAAATGTCAGCACCTTGCTGAACCGGGCATGGGATTTTTCCGGCGTGACGGCACTGCAGGGTGTCGACGCGACGAACACCGTGACGCTTCGCTACTACGCGAGCGGGCGGACGTCAACGGGCGGCTGGGGTTTCTACAACACCTCGGGATATGGCTTGGACATCGGCGGGTCGGTTGATGCGGCGGCGACGACGGCGACGGTGCAGACGGCGGCTGCGACGGAGACGAACACGACGAGCATGAGGCTGGGCGGAAATGTCACGAGCGATGGCGGGGCGTCGGTGACGAATCGCGGCGTGGTGTACAAAACGACAGCCGGTGTCACCATTGCCGACAACAAGACGGCAATCGGAAGCGGGACGGGCTCCTTCACTCAAACGATCAGCAGCCTTTCGGTGAACACGCGATACTACTTCCGCGCCTATGCGCAGAACAGCGTGGGAACGGCGCTGGGCAACGAATCGAACACGTGGACGCTGGCGAATACACCGAGCGCGCCGACGGTGAACAACGCGACGGCGTCCTCGCTAGATGTGACGATCAATGAGAATAGCAACCCGAGTTCGACGGAGTTCGCCATTCGCCGAACGAGCGACAACCAGTATCTGCAAAGCGATGGCACGTGGGGCGCCTCGGCTTATTGGGCGACCAAGAGCACGTGGGGCACGAAGACGGCGACGGGCTTGGCGTCTTCCACAACGTACTATTTTGAGGTGAAGGCGCGAAATGGCGTCAATGTGGAGACGGCGTTTGGCGCCACGGGCGACGGCACGACGCTGTCGTCCGGCTGTTCGACCGAATGGCATGCGCTCTATAATCAAGGCAATCCGCTGGCCACCTATTTCCTCGGCGATTCGCTGACCGGGAAATACGAATTTGCGCTCGCGCGCGACACGACGGGCTGGACGGTGGAATATGGAGTGGGCACATCGCAAGATGGAACCAGTTGGACCTGGCGCAGTGCCGATTGGTCGCGCATGGATGGTGTGAACAACCGCGTCTGGATTTCCAAGACGAACGAGCACGTCTTCATCTCCACGGGCACATGGTACTATGCGGGCCGGTTTGATAATACCGGCGGGTGTGTCTATTACGCCGACGTGGGTTGGGAGGGCACCACGGGCGGCAGCCTCTTCGCGACGAACTTCTTCACGGTGAACCCGATCAATAGCCCCACCAGCCCGAATGCGACGCGAAACAACGGCAATCCGGTGACGATGATCGATCTGTCGTGGAGCAAAAATGCGCAGAGCCACGACGTGATGATTGTGCGGAAACTGACGTCGCAGTCGTGGACGGAGCCGTCGCAGGGCACTTCCTACTCCGTGAACGGGAGCATTGGCAGCGGCGTAGTGGTCTATAAGGGGTCGGGCACCTCGGCGACGGACTCCGGTCTGACGGGGGATCGGGGCTACGATTACAAGTTCTATTCCGTTAACAATAACTACTATTCCACCGGCGTGACGGCGTCCGCGAGCACGATGGCCGCGGAGCCTGGGGCTGCGCCGACGCTGCAGGCGTTCACGAGTGTCACGGAAACCTCCATGACCATCAACTGGACCGGAGTGAGCACACAGGTCCTTGTTGTTGTCCGAGCGAGCAGCGATTTGAGCGGGAATCCGACAGATGGCTCGACCTACACCGCGAGCCCCACGTATGGCAGTGGAACCGCGCTGGGCAGTGGCTATGTGGTCTATAAGGGCAGTGGAACTTCTGTTAACCTAAGTGGCCTGACTGCCGGAACGAAGTATTACGTTCGCGTGTATAACTTCAACGGCGGCGCTGGCGCGGAAAATTATCGCACGGCCAGCTTTGCGAGTGGGAGCGCCACAACCTGTCCACAGCCGCCCGCGTCCATCTGGGCCAGTGCAACCAATATGACTGACTTTACGGCCAGTTGGTCTTCCGCGTCCGGCGCGACGAATTACCTGTTGGATGTCAGCACAAACGCGCAGTTTGTCGGACAAGGCGTTACGGATACGGAAGACTTTGAAACGGGGCTTCCTACCGGCTACACCTCCACCACGAATTACTCGCTCGCAACGGGAGAGTGGTCGGGTCAGGCGAATGGCGTGATTCGCGGCACGGCTGGCAAGGTCAGCGGATCCTATTCACTGCAGCTTCGCAGCCAGACTGGCGCTATGGTGATTACGCCGACCTTGAGCAATGGCGTCAAAGACATTTCGTTTTATGCGAGCGCGAGTACGGCGTCCGGCGCGTTTCAGATCAACATCTCGACGAACGACGGCGCAACCTTTAGCGCCGCTCCGGGCTCTCCGTTCAGCGTCGGCACATCCATAACCAATATTTCCATTGCGATCAGCAATCCGGCGGTGAACAAGATACAGATCTATCGCACTGCGGTGACGATTTATATTGATGACTTCAGTTGGACGTCCTACGGCGGCGGAGATGCCTTTGTGCCGGGGTATGAAGCCCGGCCGGTCAGTGGGACGAGTGCTTCTGTCACCGGATTGACCGCGTTGGTGACGTATTACTTCCGCGTCGTCGCGCAAGGTGAATATTGCGACAGCGGCTATTCGCCGACCGGTTCGGTGACGACGGTCTTGGTGGCGCCGGACGTCGCGGTGTTGGGAACCAACCTCGCGCTGATTGCCAATGGCGACACCTCGCCAACGTTTGCGAAGGGCACGGACTTTGGCTCGGTTGGCGTGAATGTGTCTAACGTGGTACGAACCTACACCATTACGAACGCCGGCAACTCCTCCTTGAGTCTGAACAACGTGGTGACGCAGGGGACCCATGTGGCGGATTTCATTGTGGTCAGTCAGCCTGCGGCTTCTGTGCCCGCCGGGGGCACCACAACGTTCCAGGTCCGCTTTGATCCGAATGCAGCAGGAACGCGAACGGCGAAGCTGGTCTTTACAAACAGTGTAGCGGCCAAGTCGCCCTATACGTTTGATGTCCAGGGTGTGGGCGTCTTGGCGGGCGCCTATGTGAGCCCCGCCGAGCATCACGGTGACGACGATGGTCGGTACGGCGCCGGCCAGTGCGAGTTTCGGCGTCACGAACGTCGGGCGGGGCCGCCTGGATTACACGATCACGACGAATGTCTCCTGGCTGAGTGTTTCGCCGGTCTCGGCGCAACTGGCGGAGACCGCCGGCCAGCAGGAGACGATTTCGTTTAACATCGGCGGACTTTCCGCGGGAACAAACAGTGGAACGATTACCGTGGATGGCGGCCCCACCGCATCGAATGCCGTGAATGTTAATGTGACGTTGGTTCTGACCAACATCCCTGATTCGACGGCGTTGAGCGCGACGGCGGATGGCAAAGAGCTGGTGCGGGTACAGTGGACGCGGCCGGCGGGCTTCAACGTGATGGTTGTTCACCGCGAAAACGACGGACCGACTTCGCCGCCTTCGCAGGGTCAGCCCTATAGCGTCGGCGACACGTTTGGCGGCGCGAAGGTGGTGTACAGCGGCAGCGGCGCTTATCTCGATCATGTGGTGCCGCCGGGCAGCATGGATGTTTATGTGTTCTACGCGATCAACAATGACCACTACTCGCCGGGGGTGACGGCAACGGTCTCGATGGCTTCGTATGGACCGATCGAGCACGTGGAGCAATTCGGATACACAAACGGTGTCTCGCTGAACGGGCTGAACGGCGGTCAGGGCTGGAGCGGCGCGTGGTCGGTGGGGGCGGGGAATTTCACCGTTTCTTCAAACGGGCCGACGCCGAATCTGTATGTTAACTCGAACTACCCGCCGATTGCGGCGCAGCGCGTTTTGGTGACGAATACCGTGAATAACACGGAGATGAAGGCCCGGCGCGACTTCTCTCCGGTAACGAGCGGCGTGTTGTATTTTTCGTACATCATGGCCGTGCAATATGGCGACCAGGGGAAATACACGGGCATTCGTCTGCTGTCGAACGGCGTGGAGCGCGCGTTCATTGGTGAAATAGGGGACTGGAACCTCCTTGGACTTGACAGTTTTGACGGCGGCGGACCCGCAAGCTCCAGCTACAACATCAACTCGTTCTCTTCCAACACGGGCAATGTATATGTGATCTTCGGGCGCTATAACTTTTCGACGCGCGAGTTGGCGACAAAGGCGTACTACCGCACGGACGTGGTTCCCGAGGCTGAACCGGGGGTCTGGGATGCGACGGCGACGGCGGCGAGTGACCGCACCTACGTGGACGGCATCGAGTTGGTGACGGGCGGTTTTGATAACAACTATCCCGGCGTGGTTGCCTTCGATGAAGTCCGTATTGCGACCAAATGGTCAGATATCATCCCCTCCAGCGGCACGCCGGGGATCGGTCTCACGCCGACCGCGTTCACGGTTTCGGTGATGCGTGGAAGCAGCCCGGTGATGGATTCGTTTGCCGTGACGAATATCGGCCTCGGTGTGCTGTCTTATGACGTTGCGACGAATGCGGCCTGGATTTCTGTTTCACCGACATTGGGCACCCTCGGCGCGGGCATCGGTCAGGCGCATACCTTGTCGTTGGATGTGACGGACCTCGCGGTCGGCACTCACACCGGCGGGCTCATCGTCACCAGCGGCACCGCATCCAACTCGCCGCAACATGCGAAGATTACCGTGACGGTGACGAATATTCCGCCGGTGGCCGGCGGATCGGTGATTGCGGACGGCAAGGAAATGGTGCGTCTGGGTTGGACGCCGCAGGCCGGGGTGCAGACGCTGATCTTGCACGATGATGAGGCGATCGCGGTGGACCCGACGCAGGGCGTTCCGTACAGCGTGGATGATGTGATTGGCAGCGCGCGTGTGATTTATATCGGCCCCTCGGCGGGCGCGCTAGAGCACATCGTGGCGCAGGGTTCGACCAATTATTATGCGGCGTACACGCTCAACGGCAACTACACCGCGACGCGCACGCCCCTCGGCAACGTGACCATGCCGCTGTATCGGCCGGAGGAAATCGTTGATCAGGTCGCGTACACGAACAGCCTTTCGTTGTTGTTGCCGTCGGGCAATGGTGGGCAGGGGTGGACGACGGCGTGGACGAATTCTGCGGGGACATGGACGGTTCTATCGAACAATCACGCGGAGATTTCCTTCCCGACGGTGGATTCGTATCCGACGAATGCGGCGAACATCATCAAGATGGACGATCCGGGCATCAGCACGACGAGCCGTGTGCAGCGCTTCTTTGCGCCGATTTCAACGGGCGCGGTTTATATCGCGGCGTATGTCGGCTACGAGTTTGAAGGGCCGAACAAATTTGCGGGCATTAGTTTTCTGAGCGGTAGCTCGGAAACGGGCTTTGTCGGAAAAATTTCGGACGGCGGGCACGATTACTCGCTCGGTATTGATACCTATGGCGCCGGTCGGGTGTTTTCGGCCTACGACATTTATGGTCGTTCCGTGAACACCAACAACACCTACCTGTTGATCGGCAAATATGATCTCGATGCGGGGAAGATTTATGCGATGGCCTATCACCGCACGGAGAGCGTGCCGATGGTGGAGCCGGTGACGTGGGCTGCGACCGCAACTGCGACGAGCTCCGGCGATGATTGACGGCATCATGCTGATCGGCGGCGCGGATGTTGGGACGATAGGCCGGGTGTATTTCGACGAAATACGTGTGGCCAAATCCTGGGCGGATTTGGTGGACCGCCATTTGCCGACCGTGTTGGCGCGTCCGATCTCCTCCATTCTGGAAACCACGGCCTCCGCCGGCGGCGATGTCATGAGCGATGGTGGGCTGACGGTGACCAATCGCGGCGTAGTGTGGACGACAAACGGAACGCCGACCATTGCCGACAGTGCCACTTCGGACGGAACAGGCCTTGGCATCTATGCCAGCAGTCTGACCGGCCTTGTGCCCGGCCAAACCTACTTTGTACGCGCCTACGCGCAGAACGCGCTCGGCATATCCTACGGCGATGTCAGCAACTTCACCGCCGCCTGCTTCAGCTCGGTGGTGACGGGTCTGTATGTGAATCCGACCAATACCACGGACTTCACCTTGCACTGGTCGCCGCTTGTCGGCGCGACGGGGTATGGCGTGGACGTCTCCATTTCGCCCACCTTCGGCGGCGTAGGCAATTATGGCGTCGAACCTTTCGGTCGGGGCATCATCGGCGGAGGAACGGTCAGCAGCTACTTGACCCGCGACTGGACCAATGCGAATGGGATTGTGTGGACGGCCGAAAAGGCACGCACGGATCAGACGATTGATGGCGACGCGCTTACGCTCCAGAACGCAAGCGGCGCATACTTGGTATCTCAGTCTATTACCGGTGGTGTGAGCGAACTTCGCGTGACACATCAGCGCGCGTTCGGCAGCGGGGAAGCGCATACCTTTGATATTTTTGTCAACGGAACCAAGGTGGCGACCAACATCACCTACGGCAGCGCGATCCAGACGGCGGTCGTGCAAAATCTGAACTTCCCCGGCTCGTTCACCATCATGATCACCAATAGCGGGTCGGAGCGTCTGTCGATTGATGACGTCACTTGGACGAATTCGGGATCCAGCTATGTGAGTGGCTATGAAGATCGTTCGGTGGCCGGGACGAGCGTGTCAGTCACGGGCCTGGAATCCGCCGTCACGTATTACTATCGCGTTCGCGCGACGACGCCAAACTGTGTGAGTGATAATTCCACGACCGGCAGCGTGACGACAAAGGACGGCGTTGCGCCGAGTCTCTTCGGGTTCAATCTGGATGGCGGGACCAATACCGATGCGCAAATCCGCGTGGGCTTTTCGGTGACCGGCATGGTGTCCGATGTCGGCGCGGGCGTTTCCAATGGCCCCGCAACACCGTACTTCGTTATCCGCAACAGCGTCGGCGTGACGATTGCCTCAAATAAATTCTCCACCGCGCCGGCGAACGGCACGACCGCGCCATCCGCGCTCGCGGGAACCTTCGGCCCCGTGCCGCAGGCGAATGTGGTTCTGGGCATCTATACGGCGACCGTCAGCGCGGTGGACCTGACGGGCAACGCGGTCACGTCCAACTTCGTCTTTACCGTCATTGACGACGACGTGGACCCCGCCCGCGTTGGCAACGATCCATGCCCCGGTCGTGAACGGTGGCGCCTTGCGCGCCATGCAAATTTCAATTGGCGGCACAAATCTGACGGGTAGCGGAGGATCGAACAACTGGGTCTACAGCGCGACCGACGGTCAGTTGGTTTCGGTGAGCGCGGGAAACCCCTTGCACTTCTGGCTCGGTGCGCGTGACGACTCGGGCATTAATCGGGGCACCACCAATCCAGCAACCAATATGAACTTCACGCTGGATGGCATCGTGATCAGCAACGTCGCAAACTTTGATGCGACGTTGAGTTCCACCTTTGCACAGACCACAAATGCTCGCGCGACGAACGTCTGGACGTGGGCCACTCCCTTCAGCAATACAGAAATCACGCGGATGATGACCAACACCGTTGACGGGTTGAGACCAACCGCATTTCGGTGACCATGTCTGATGCCGACGACGACCGCATTGGCGACACGACGGGGATCACAAACCAGCAATACGGTTTTCTGGTGGTGAAGGACGATGACGCGACTCCGCCAGTCATTGGGATGACGGATATTAACGGAGTTGGCGCAGGCGGCGCGGAAAACGAGATTTTTGTTGAGACCATGGGAACGGCGGGCAGCAGCGGCGATTCCATTGCAACACACGAGAGCAACAATCGTTTTGACAACGTTTCGTTCACCATGACCGGCACAGCGGACGTGCGAACAACAAATCCGAGTGGACCGAGCGACTATGCGAGCGCGTCTGGTTCAATGAATGTGATGATTAACGCCGTCAATGAGTACTTCATGATTGCCGGCATTGATTCGTCCGGCATGTCCGGCATGAAGCTGTATTACGGTATTCGAAAGAACACGACGGCCGAGTCCGGAAGCACGATGGCGCTCGAAGGCAGCACCAACGGAACCACGTGGGTTTCGTTGGGCGCGGTCAGCCTGCCGACGGGCGCGGGAACCGCTGTGTGGCACTATCGCACAAACAGTGTGCCCGACAGCCTGGCGGGCACGAACCTGTATATCCGTTTTACATCCTCGTCCACCGTCGAATTCCGCATTGACGATGTGCGGCTTACCTCGGCGTCCAGCGATCTCGTCCTGACGGATGGCGACATCGCGTGGGGCGGATACACGATCACAAGCATGGTGCATGACGTGGATAGCGGCCTTGCCGTCAGCAATGCGTTCGCGCCGTACTTCATCACGTTGAATCCACTCGGACAACAGGTCGTTACCGATGATTTTGTCACGCCGTTCCCGAATGCCGGCGCAACCACCTCCATGCCGGCAACGGTGCTTGCACCTGCTGCCGCGAGCACAAATTATGTCGCGCTGGGCACCTACACGACCTTGGTCTTTGTCACAGATGCGGATGATGATCGCGGCGATATGGACCGGCTCGGATCGACCAACCTGCTGATCTTCCCGGTCATTGACGACGACACGAATGCGCCGCTTGCGTCCGCTTTCTTCTTGGCTGGCGGAACGACGAATTTTGACCTAGGCTCTGGCAGCATGGTCATCACGGGGATGCTCACGGATGCGTCGGGCGTGTTGTATGACGGAACGACGCACTTTGTCCTGCTGGACAGCGTCGGCGCGGTTGTTCAGAGCAACAGACTTTATGCGGGGGCGGCAAATGCTGCGACAGGCATGGTCTATGCCGGGGTGTTGAACTGCGGCGAGGATTACACGGTGCGCGTGTTCGCGGCGGACGCGGATTTGGATCGTCCGAATGACCAGATGTCCATTACGCAGGCGGTGCTGGTGATTCGTACGACCGGCGTGGGCGGCCCTGCGGATTATCCGATTGCGAGCAATCTGCTCGTGAATGGCAGTGTCGCGTCGCCCTACGTGCAGGTTCTGGACTCTACGATTGCCACGGGCGGCTGGAGCTTGGCGTTCAATCTGTCGCATCCGGTGGGGGTCTTTACCAATGCCTCCTCGCCGTCATTCCGTGTGACCAACGCGGTGGGCAATGTGATTGCCGAAATGCCGTGGACGAATGGGGTACATGTGGGCAACACCTATTATTTCACGAACAACAATCTTCCGGCAGCGTCATACAGTGTTATCCAAACCGGCCTGCACTATGTGGTGTGGTCCGCGAGCAATCAGGGATCCTGCGTAGCGATGATTATTGATCGCGGCGCGATTGCGGACGGCACGAACCTCTTCATGGTGGTGGACGACGATGATCTGCCGCCGACGCCGAGCGCTTTTGCGGTTGATGGGCTGTCCACAACGATTGATGTGGCGACCGCGATGTCCGGCTTCACCGTGACGGGCTTGCTGCACGACGCGGGAAGCGGCATCGGGTTCACAAGCAGTCCGCCGTATCTACTGTTCTATGATGTGGATGGCGTGACGATTTTGGCGAGCAACACGCTGTCGGGCGGCGCCGAGGGCGCTGGGAAGCTCACGCCGATAGGGGTGAGCGCCGCGTTCTCCGGTTTAGACCTCACCTGCGGTTACAGCTACACCGTGCGCGTGTTCGCGGCGGATGCGGATAACGACCGGATGAATGATGCCGCATCGGACGAGGTCGTGGCGCTGGTCATTACCACGGGCGGCGAAGAGGGAGACCCTCCGACGGCGGAAAATCTGCTCGTGAACAATACCTCCGCGACGACGGTGACGCTGACGGATCAGATGATTGCGACCGGCGGTTGGCGCGTCGCGGTGGCCTTCACGCATCCTTCGGAGAACATTATTACGAACGGCCCCAATGCGCCGAGCTTCAAGGTCCTGGGCGCGGACGGCAGCAATGTGTATGGGAGCGGAACAATTGCCTGGAGTAATCTGGTCAAGAGCGGTGCGACGTACTATGCAACGAACTACCCGATGCTTGCGGCGGACACGAACCTGATCACAACGGGTCGTTTTTCAATCGTCTGGTCCGCGCAAACTGAAGGATTGTGCTACGGCGCGGAAAGCGACAGCGCACTGATCAATCCGGGCACCAATAGATTTTTGGTCATTGATGATGATACCGAACCGCCGAATTTTCTAAGTGTCGAGGTGGGTGGCGGCACGGGCTCCGATTGTGGCAGTGGTGGGGAATGCTCGGATCCGTCCCGTACGAATCTGATTGCTGGCGACATCGCAATCATTGCGATGAACACCCTGACCAAAGGCGGCTTTGGCGGCGGCAGCAACTATGACTCGTTTGCGTGGGTTGCGTTGGTGGATATTCCGACGGGAACGGAAATCAAATTCACGGACAATGGCTGGATGGCCAGCCAGAACAAGTTCAGGAACATGGAAGGCACACTCACCTGGCGCGCAACAAACTGTGTGGGAGCAGGAACGGTGGTGCGCTGGATTGCGACCAACAACCCTGTCATCAGTCACGGCCGAATCGTCGCGACCAACGGCAATTTTGCCCCGAATATCGAAGGTGAACAGATTCTTGCCTACCAAGGTCCGGACGCGAATCCGAACTTCATCTACGCGCTCAATGACCGCACGAACGGTGTATGGGACGTGGATGCGACGGACTCGCACACAACTGCACTGCCGCCCGGATTGGCGGATGGCTATACTGCAGTGGCGGTGGGCACGGCTCAGGGCGATCTGAACAACGTGATCATCAACACGAACATCCTCTCCATTTCGGGAACCCGCGAAACAATCCTTTACTACGTCGGCGACAAGGAAAATTGGGTCGGCGATGACGACATTGTGTATGACCTGAAGCAATTCAGCTTCAGCTTCCCCGACCTCTGCGCGGCGGGTGGTGTCATTACGGATGAAGACCTGTTGCTCGGACGTTGGAACATTGCGGGGATGTTGCAGGACCTCGGAAGCGGCCTGTCGGCCAGCAATGTTGCAGCGCCTCGCTACCTGGTGCTGAACACCAATGCGGGCGTGGTGGTTTCGAACTTCTTCACGACCGCGTTTGCGCACGGTTCAAAGGCTGCGAACAGTATTTCCAATACGATCCCGGGTGGCGACTACTACACCATTCAACTGGGTATCCACACGGCGATTCTCTGGGCGGCGGATGCCGATGCAGATCGTCCGTTTGACTCCTCCGAGCGGATGACGAACGTGCCCTTCACGGTTGTGGATGACGATTATGACATCCCGCAGATCGGCTTCTTCACCATCAATGGCGGCATTTCAATTACCAACGCCGCCGATCTCTTCTCGGTCGTTATCTCCGGCCGCGTGCGCGATGTGACAAGCGGCATTGCCTTCACCTCCGCGCCGCCGCAATACGCCGTGATTGATTCGCTCGGATACGTTGTTGCGTCGGGTGGCTTCGCCAATGCGCCCGTGAACGAGGGCGATGCGAAGGATTGGGAGAGCATCTGGACGGCGCCAATGAATCTGGCGGGAATTGCGGATTGCGGCATTTATACCGTGCGCGTCACTGTGGCGGACGCGGACAACGACCGTGTCGGAGATCGGATGCAGACGAATCTGAACTTCTTGATCAGTGTTGCAGCGGGCAATGGCGATGACCCGGTGGCGAGCAACCTGTTGGTCAACGCGACGCCTGCGCCGATGGCCACCCTGACGGATGCCGAGTTGCGGGCGGGCGGCTGGTCGCTTGCCATGACCATCCATCATCCGATCGGTGTCGCGATTGACGACCCCTATGAGCCGGGCTTCAAGATTCACAACCCGAATGACGCCACGGTGATTGCCGACCTTTGGACAAATGTTTCCGATGGCGGCGCTGATGTTTATGTCACCAACGACTACTTGACCGCGATCCCATACGCGAATGTTATGACCGGATACTATTCGGTCTTCTGGTCTGCCCGCAGCCTCGGCGCCTGTTTCGGTGAGGTGTTCGACAGCCCGTTCTTTGCGGATGGGACGAATTTGATCCTTGTGGTGGACGACGACACGGTCGGCCCAAGCGCCGCGAGCAACTTTGTCAGCACCGCAGTGTATTGGACGAACAATCCGGTGGTCACCTACTCTTGGGATACCAGCTCGGTGCATGACGCCTCCGGTGTGGCGACGTTCCGGCTGGTCACAAACAACATCGCGCCGACAACGATGGTGGAGGGCGTGAATGTCGGCCTGACGAGTGCCGTGACACTGACCAATATGACCGAAGGCATCATCACAAATTGGTTGTATGCGATTGACGCGGACGATGATCGTCCGAACGATGGCGCGATGGGCGCAGTGACCAGCACCGTGCTGTATCTGGACTTCACGCCGCCGGTGAAAGTGGTGAATTTCGCGGCATCTCCCGGTCAGATTGATGACACCTCGGAAATTGACCTGAACTGGACCCCGCTCTCGGATGGCGGCGGCGCTCATCTTTCGCCGTGGGATACGTACCGTGTGTACTACACGCAGGATTCGGGCGATCCGACGACGAACGATCTGTATTTCGACGCGGGCATGTTCCTTGCCCTTGCGACCAACACAACGTCAGCGCTCACGATTGATGGCCTGGCGATGGGTTCGGAATATCGCGTCGCCATTGCCGGGCGCGACCGCGCGGGCAACCTCGGGCCGATCTCCGGCGTGCAAACCGTGATGCTGGGCCAGATCACGATTACGCAGGCTTTTGCCAACGTGAACTCGCAAGCTGAGTTGTATTGGGAGGGAAGCTCCAACAGCTACTACGATGTCATTTATGCGGATGGCACCGGCTACTATATAAACATTGACCTGAAGTGGAAGCTGGCTGCGACGGTGCAGGGAACGAAGTTTGTGGATGTCGGCGGCTATGACGTGGGAACTACAAACTATCGCGTGGCGCCGATTGATTTGCCGAATAAGTGGATGCGTTATTACCGCATCGCTGCGGCCAATGCGTGGATTCCAACATGGGCGCGCCAGGGCAGCGCGGCAACACAGGTTGTGGTGGCCCTCAAGACTGTGTTGACGAACGGCCATAACTTCATCGGCATGGGAATGCAGCCCTTTGAAAATACGCTGGCCGACTTCCTCGGAACCAATCGTATGCCGGCAGGCAATGACATGACCGACTCGTCTTCGGTGTATGTGTACACGCCAAGGGCAGACGCCGAGGCAGACTCGAACGCGTGGTGGCTTGCGTCGGATGGCCGCTGGCAGTATGAAATCGGCGGGGGCTTGGCAAACACCCAGGCGTTGCCTTACCCCAACAGAGGTTTTGACGTTTTGCTTCCGATCTCAAGCGCCCCGACCAATTATCTGGTGGTGGGCCGTGTGCCGGCGAGCGATCAGCCGGACGGCATCGTCATCGAGCCGAACAAAAACAATGTTCTTGCGCTAAATCTGCCACGTCCCACACGCATGTCCGAAACGGGGCTGAATAACGTCCTCACGCGGGCGCCGCTGGGTCTCTGGCGGTTTGCCGACGAAATTCGCGTGTTGGCCCGTGGCGGCGGCTCGTATAGCGAGCTCCAAAGCGCGCATCTATGTGCTCACCAACGGCACGTATAGGTTTATTCCAGGAAACGCCTTGGCGGATAACTTTGTGATTGAGGCGGACGACTCGCTCGTGGTCTGGACGCCTTTCCTGGCCTCTTCAGTGCTTTGGACGATGCCGCTGCCGTACACCCCGCCGGTCCTGCGCCTCACCAACTACTTCCCCGCGCCGCCGATTGTCACTCTTCAGTCCCCGGCGGATATCACGGAAAACAGCGTAATTCTCCGCGGCTCCGTGACGCCAAACGGCCTGCCGACGTCTGCAGAGTTCCGGTATGGCCCTACCACAAACTACGGATTCTCCGTCGGCTTCACCAACTTGGCGGCGACAAACATCGCCATCCAACTCACAGACCTCGTAAGCGGGCTGTCCAGGGGAACGCTGTATTACTATCGGCTCTACGCGGAAAACAGCAGGGGCGAAAGCCGTTTTGGAACTGGCAGCTTCGCCACCGATGGATATTGCACCAACGTGATCCCCCCGCGCCGAACGCAACGGCGTCGGATGGAGCATCCGAACTTCACATCACTGTCACTTGGAATGATGTCAGTGGCGAGTCCAGCTATGAAGTCTGGCGCAATACCAGCAATGATCCCGGAACCGCCACGTATCTGGCGACAAAAGCTGCAAATGTCACCACTCACACCGACGCCAGCGCCACGCCCGGCCAGCGCTACTACTACTGGATCAAGGCCGCCAATTGCGCAGGTGATAGCGCATTTGGCAGCGGGGATTACGGCTATCGCAAGCTCTCGACCGTGGACAACGTGATCGCGAGCTACAACGCCTTTACCAATCGCGTGGAAATCGAATGGAGCGATGTGCAGGGAGAAACCGGCTACGGGATATACCGCTACACTTCGGACAACTCCGGCTCGGCGAGCCACATCGGGACCCGTAGCCGCGGGAATTAACGTTTATACGGATACCACAGCGGTCGTGGATGCGGATTACTACTACTGGATTCGCGCCACCAACTCCACGTCGTGGAGCCAGAGCGACTTCCAAGGTAACGGCGCATTGGGCCGTCGCAGCAGCAGCGGATTCCCCACGCTCATCCTGCCGACCGCAACCGCCATTTCCGCATCCGGCGCGACACTTGGCGCAACGATTGAAACCAATGGCGGCAGCGCCATCACTTCGCGCGGAACGGTTTGGGGAGCAACCCCCATCCCGACCGGCAACAGCATGGCTGAAGGCGGCGTCGCAACCGGCGTGTTCTCGCACGCGCGCAGTGGCATGCCCGCCGGCAAGCTCATTTACTTCCGTGCCTGGGCCAGCAACAACAACGGCATTGCCTACTCGGATGATGCCACGTTCTGGACCGTGCCCAACGCGCCAGATATTCTGTCCGCCACCGCCATACAGTCCGACAGCTTCCAGGCAAACTGGATCGCCACGATGGGAGCAACAAACTATCTCCTTGATGTCTCCACCGATTCTTCGTTCGGCTCCTTTGTTCCCGGCTATCAGGCGCGGGCGACCGGCAACGGCGTCACCTTTGCCGTCACAAATCTCAATAGCCTCACAACCAATTACTGGCGGATGAGGGCCGTGAACAGCGGTGGAATCAGCCTGTACTCCACGACGAACATTGTTTTCACGCCAACAAACGCGCCTCAGACCCAAGCGCACAGCATCACCTTCCCTTCAGTGGGCACAACCCAGATGACCATCGGCTGGACAAACGGCAATGGTCAGGGCCGGATCATTGTGGCTCGTCAGGGCGCCGCCCCATCGCAAGCTCCTGAAAATGGCGTTACCTACACGGCAAACAGTGTGTTCGGCGCTGGCAGCCAAATTGGCTCAAACAACTTCGTTGTCGGAAGTGTGCAGTCCTACTCTCCGAATACGTATGACAGCATCACGGTCACCGGACTCACGGCCTCCACGGCCTACTTCTTCAAAGTGTACGAATTCAATGGATCCGGCGCGGGAATCAGCTATCAGGTGTCGGGCGGAATATCCAATCCGAATGGACAGATGACCACGCCATGAAAATAACACGAACAATCTGGATTCCCGCGCTCCTGTTCGCCACCGCGAATTGGGCAGCGGCGCAGGTTGCGCCGCTGCAGTCCGCGAGTATGCAGCCCATCTATAACGAATTCGGACAGGCCGTGCCGTCCGGGGCGCTTGTCCAATACCTTCAGGAAAACGGGCAGGTCTATCCACCCGGCGTGGATGGCCGTCCACATGCGAACAACCCCGTCGTTTTTACAACCAAAATCGGGAACGGCGTGCGGAACCATCCCTCCATGGTCGGGCCGCTTCAGCGCCGCGCTCACGCCCCGCCCAACCCAGAAAATATTCGCCCGCGTCTTCAACGCCCCCACGCTGGAACAAGCCTCGTTTTATACCGATTCGCAAGTCTTCACCCCCGAACAAAACTTCACCATTTTTTATCTCAATGTTAGCAGCACCGCCTCGCCGCTCGATGCCGCCGACGACGACGGAGACGGTCTCAACAATTCGTGGGAAAAAAGTCTTGGCTCCGACCCGCAAAACCGAGATACTGATGGAGATGGAGTTAGTGACGGAGATGAATATCGCGCAGGCACCGATCTCACCGACGAAGATTCCTACCTTGCCATGGTGCGTGTGCTTCCACAGTCCAATGGCGACCTCCATGTCCAATGGGACTCCGTACCCGGCAAATCCTATCAACTCGAATTCGCAGCCGGCGACCTCACCAAGCCGAACGTATTTACCAACGTCAACAGTGTCGTCACCGCCGTCGGAGATAGAACTTCCACCATCGTTACCAACGGCGCACTCGACGCCATCGGAATCTATCGAGTGCGTTTGGTGTACTGAGGCAGATCGAGTGCCGCCTCATCGCATCGCGCCGGCGACGATGCCTACTCGTTTGGGATGAAGGAACAGACCATTTAATGAAGGAGCAGTTCGTATGAAAATGAAGATCGCGGGTCTAATGGCCCTTCTCATTGCTGGGCACAGTTGGGCAGACCAACTGGGAATCTACACATTCACGGGCGCAGCAGGGAGTGAGGCGACGTACCCCGTGGATTCACAACCGGCGAACGCGGCGTTCAGCGACATGAGCCGTGGCACAGGAGTTACGGCAAGTGCTGGCTCAGGCACATTCGCTGCGACCCAATGGTCGCTGGGTGCGCTGGATGAAAACGACTATTTTGAATTCACTATTACTGCCGATAGCGGCTATGCCGTGACGCTCACGGATCTGGCCTTCCAGGAGCGCCGTTCCGGTACCGGCATTGCTGACTGGTCCGTGCGCAGCAGCTTGGATGGATATACGGCCGATATTGCGACCGGAAATGTGCCCGATAACACGGATACTCGAAGTCAATCTGTGGCGCTCGGCGGGAGTTTTGCCGGCCTTTCCACGGTAACATTCCGCATTTACGGATATAACGCCGAAGCAGCGAACGGATCATGGCGCATAGATAATGTCGAACTCTCTGGCTCCATTGGCTCATCCGGTCCGCCGCCTACCAACGTGCATTTCACCGTCGCCTCACAGACCGTCAATGAGGACGCCGGCTCTGTCTCTGTTACTGTTGTGAAGACTCTTCCCAGCGGCAATGTCAGCGGCAGTGTTACGCTTGGCGGAACGGCCACGCTGGGGACGGACTACACCATTGACACCACTAACTTTGTCATGAATGGCGCGACGACATCGGCGACCTTCACGGTCACGCTCATTGATGACGTGGATGAGGAGAGCAGCGAAACCATCACCCTGGATCTCGCCAATGTAATCGGCGCAGGTATTGCTTCGCCGGATCAAACAGTCATTACCATAACGGATAACGATGCCGAAATTCCAGAGCAGGGCGAGGTCGTCTATTATACGGGGTTTGAGGATGGCAGCAAAGCAAGCTATGCTGCCGGCAATGTGACGCTGAGCAATGTCGTGTGGACGTTCGACGAAGCGGTTATTGGAACACTTGCGGGGGATCGCAAGAACGGTAGCAAGTCCGCCCGTCTTCGCACCAATGACGTCGCGACCATTGAAATGCAGCAAGACATTTCGGGTGGTGTGGGCGTGGTTAGTTTTCTCTATGCGAAATATGGCTCCGATGGAGATGGCGCCCTTACGCTCGAATACAGTCTCGATTCCGGCTCCTCTTGGCTGGACGCGGGAACCGTTGCCGTTGAAAGCACGGATCTCACGCTTTACGCGACAAATATCAACCAGGCGGGCGACATTCGATTCCGTGTCCGCAAAACCAGCGGACCTGCCAGCGCCCGAGCTAACGTTGACGATTTCACCGTCTATTCGCTTGGCGGCGAGCCGCCCCTCCCGGCACAAACGTCCACTTCGCCGTGGCGTCCGCGAGCGCAGGGGAAGACGCGGGTACCTACACCGTCACGGTCGTGAAGACTCTTCCCAGCGGCAATGTCAGCGGCAGTGTTACACTGGGCGGCACGGCCACGCTTGGCGCGGGTAATGACTACACGATTAACACCACGAACTTCGCGATGAACGGCGCGACGACCTCGGCGACGTTCACGATCACCATTAATGATGACGCGGAAGTTGAGGGGCCGGAGACCATCACGCTGACCCTGGCGAATGTCACGGGTGCTGGCGCTGTGACTCCGTCCACCTTCACGCTGACCATCAATGATAATGATACGCCGCCGGAGACGCCGGAAGGCATCGCCGCCTTCCGTTTCACCGACGGTTCTTTGGCTGTTTCGACAAAGGACGCGAATATCTCCGTTTCGGACATGGCGCTGTCCTCCGGCACGATTGAGACAAACGTCACAACGGGGAGCTACTTCCCGAACATGCCTTATATCGAGGAAACCGCCGGATGGAATAAGACCAGTCAGGCGGAAGCCAAGAACTTCTTCTTCACGATCACCCCGCAGCCCGGATACGAGATCTCAATCACCGGAATCGCATTCCGCGCCTACGCCACAGCCGCCGGGCCGTCGGGCATCGGCTACGATGTGGGCGGCGGCCTAGCGACAAATGCTATGGACGCGCCGGATTCCTCGCTGGTGGTTGTGAGCAACGCCGTGACGGGCGTGGACAATCAGACAGGAGCCATCACCGTCATGATTCAGGGCTGGACGAACGGTTCACGCGCCACGTCAGGTGGAGGCATCCTCAAAATAGACGACGTCGTCGTGTTTGGAACTGTGAGCTCGGCAGGCCCCGTGCCGCCCGTGTTGAATCTCATCGGCAACAAGTCCGCTGCGGCGGGTGTTCCATTGGGCTTCGCGGTTACTGCGACGCCGACGGATGGCGATCCGGTCACCCTCACCGTCTCGAATGCGCCTGTGGGTTCGACCTTCGGCTCAACCAATGCAAGCGGTTACTTCTCGTGGGCCAACCCCGGCCCGGCGGGTGTGTACACTGTATCCTTCTACGCGTCGGATAAAGATGGCGCTGATTCCGAGCAGATCAGCATCACCGTAACATCACCGCCCGCGCCCATTCAGACAAACCTGTGGATCAACGAAATCCATTATGACAATCAGGGCGCGGACGTGGACGAGGGCTTCGAAATCGCTGGTCCGGCGGGCACAGACCTGAACGGATACAATGTCTATCTCTATGACTATAACTCGGGGAGTGTTGTCTATAGCAACATTGCTCTGTCGGGAGTCATTCCGGACGAAGGACAAGGGTTTGGCGCCCTCTGGTTCGCGCCGGATGCCGGTGCCAATGGCGCACTGTTCAACGGACCTGACGGACTTGCGCTGGTGTACGGCGGCAGCGTCGTCCTTCAGTTCATCAGCTATGAAGGGGTGATAACGGCTGTCAACGGCCCCGCGCAAGGGCTTACCTCCACAGACATCGGCTTGCGTGAAACTAACACCGGGACGCCGGTCGGATACTCGCTGCAAGTGTGCGGCACGGGAAATACCGCGTCCGATTTCGCCTGGACGCCCGGCCCTACTGACGACTGGCGCCTCGCAACGCCCGGACTGCTGAACGATTGCCAGACCATTGACGGCGGTGGCAGCGGTTACTCACAGGAACAAGAGGACTGGATCGTCGCAAACTGGGGCGATGTGGGTAGCTACCCCGGAGACGAGCTGGACTCCGACGGTGACGGTTCTCCGAACATCGAAGAATTCATCGCTGGCACGGATCCCGTTCCGCCGAACGGCGCGAATAGCTACTTCGAAGTCATCAGAGTTCCCGGCGCTGGCGCAACCGTGCCCACTGTCATCGGCCGCGTCTATCGCTTGTGGACTATCCCAAGCCTGCGCGGGTCGCAGACTTGGACGCAAGTGGGCAACGGAACAGAAGGAACCGGCACTCCTCTACAGTTGAACGCTGGAACGACGACCAATAGCGCAGCGTTCCGAGTCACTGTCGAAATGTCTGCTCCGTAATCGCTGGAACATTCAGAACCCCCGAGGGGCGCGACGGAACCACCGTCGCGCCCCTTCTTTTGCGAGGCGCTGTCGCCCTGCGAATCACCCACAAATTGAGATTGCCCAAGATTCAAACTGTGCTACCGTCCTCCTTCTCTTTCGGGGGTCCCCATCGTCTAGAGGCCTAGGACACCAGGTTTTCATCCTGGTAACACCGGTTCGAATCCGGTTGGGGACGCCATCGCACTGACCCTTTCCGGCCATGAACGGATCACCACGCTTATTGACGCGCAGAGGAAGTGCCTATACATTGCGACTCCCTTTGATTTTCCAACCCTTGGAAGTTGTTTGGGCAAGGACTTCCAACCCTTGGAAATTTGCAGAAAAACTGGCGCAAGAGAGGAATGAGTGATGAGCAAATCTTACAATGTCGCGGTAATCGGTGGCGATGGCACAGGCCCGGAAGTGGTGCGCGAGGCGATGAAATCGCTCGCAGTCGCAGAGTCGAAATTTGGCTTCAAGCTGAATTACCATCCCTACGATTTCGGCGGCGCTCGCTATCTGAAAACGGGCGAGACATTGCCGGACTCCGCGATCGAAGAGTTCCGTAAGCAGGACTCAATTTTTCTCGGAGCGATCGGTCACCCCGATGTAAAGCCCGGCGTGCTGGAGGTCGGCATTTTGCTCAAGGCGCGCTTTGCACTGGATCAGTACATCAACCTCCGCCCGGTAAAACTCTACCGCACGGAAGATTGTCCGCTGAAGGACAAGGAGCCGAAGGATGTTGATTTCGTTGTGGTTCGTGAGAACACCGGCGGCGTTTATACGGGCGTGGGTGGCGTGGTGCAGAAGGGAACGCCGATGGAAATTGCGACGCAGGTGATGATTTATGGCCGTCCGGTCGTGGAGCGTTGCGTACGTTTTGCATACGAGTACGCCCGCCGCCGCAACAAAAAGAAAATGCTGACACTGGTGCACAAGTCCAATGTGCTGACGCATGCGGGCGATTTATGGGTGCGCACGCACAAGGAAGTCGGCGACAAGGATTTCCCGGACATCAGGCAGGACTATAACCATGTGGATGCGGCGACGATGTGGTTTGTGAAGCAGCCGGAGTGGTACGACGTGATTGTTACGGAGAACCTGTTCGGCGATATCATTACTGACCTTGCGGCGATTATTCAGGGCGGTCTCGGAGTTGCAGCCGGTGGAAACATCAATCCCGAAGGCGTGAGCATGTTTGAGCCGATGGGCGGCAGTGCGCCGAAATACACAGGCCAGAATGTAATCAACCCGATCGCTGCGATTGTTGCGGCGGGAATGATGCTCGATACCTTGGGTGAGCACGAAGCGGGCGCTGCGATTGAGCAAGCCGTGACAAAAGCCCTGAATTGTGGTAAGATCAAGTCGCTTGCGGCGGGTCGCATGGGATTGGGCACGTCCGAGATCGGAGACCTTGTAGCGAGTTTTGTTTAATCCTGTATGGCGGCTGTGCGCCGCTGATTGAGAAGAGAGTAGCGAGCTATGAAGCAGTATAATGTATGCGTGGTGGGTATCGGTGCGGTCGGCACTGAAATGGTCCGTCTCCTGAGAAAGCGCAAGTTTCCGATGAAGTCGTTGACGGTTCTGGCGCGCAGCGAGCGTACGGAAGTGATTGACGGCGAGCCGGTGCAGGTGAAGGTCGCTTCGCCGGAGGCGTTCGATGGGATGGATTTCGCATTCTTTGCGGGAACCGAGGGATCGAAAGGCGCGTCGCAGATGCTGGGCTGGGAGGCGGTGAAGCGCGGATGCGTCGTGATTGATAACGGCGATGATTTCCGTATGGACCCGCGTGTTCCTCTCGTTATTCCCGAAATCAATGCGGATGCGTTGAAGAATCATCAGGGGCTGATTGCGAACCCGAACTGCAGCACCACGATTGCGTTGATGCCGCTTGCGCCATTGCACAAGGCGGCAAAGATCAAGCGTATCGTCGCCAGCACCTATCAGGCGGTGTCCGGCACCGGCGCTCCCGCTGTGAAGGAGCTGGAAAATCAGGTTCGTGCCTGGGCGGAAGGCAAGGACGTTTCGCATGAGGTATATCCTCACCAGATTGCATTCAACGTGTTGCCGTCTGTCGGCTCGTTCAAGGACGATTCGGGCGAGAGCACGGAAGAAGTCAAGATGCGCAAGGAAACGCACAAAATTCTGGGCGATGATTCCATTCGCGTGGGGAACACCTGCGCACGTGTGCCGGTGATCAACGGTCATAGTATTGCGCTGAATGTCGAGTTCGAGAAGCCGATCACGCCCGAACAGGCGCGTGACATTCTTTCTCACTCACCCGGCGTTCGCGTGGTGGATAATCCGAAGCAGGCGCAATACCCCATGCCGCTCGATGCCTCGGAGCATGACGACGTGCTCGTTGGACGAATTCGCAGGGATCAAAGCACAGACAACGGCCTTGTTCTCTGGTGCTCCGGCGACAACATCTGGAAGGGCGCAGCGCAAAATGCCATCCAGATTGCGGAAGAGCTGATCAAAGAGTAATTGCGCAGGCAATCGCGGCGAACGTTATCAAAGATGGGGCGGATCAGAGTGATCCGTCCCATTTTTTTATCGCATAACCGGCGTTTCAGTCCGCTGCGCTCTTCGTTCACTTTTCGTAGGGCGGCGGGCTGACTTCAACATCAATAATTTCCGGCGGTTGTGGACGGGTGGGGGCGGTTGTCCGCGAAAGATGGAGAGGGGGTCAACAAACCCGCTGAACGGATTTTGGCGCGGGCGCTCCTGCATTTGAACCACGCGATATTCTGCTGCCGCCATTTGCCACATCATAAATGCAATGATGACAAGAAAGAGATTGTAAAAAATACCCACGATTGCAAAGAGCGTTGCGAAGAATTTTCCGAGTGTTACAGCGCGCTGTGTCGCTTTCAGACGTCCGACGCGTTTGGATTGCCACGCCCGAAATATTCGACCGCCGTCCATCGGGAAACAGGGCAGCAGATTGAAAATCACGAGTGAGGCATTGATATAGCCTAGAAACAAAACACTCATCGCGAAGTTTGGCATATTGAGTGAGGAAATGAGCGGAGCCAGGAGTAAAAAGCCGATCCACAACGCAACGCTCACCAGTGGCCCGGCGATGGCTATGATCAGTTCATCATTGGGGTTGCGTGGGATTCGCGACAGAAAAGCCACGCCGCCGATTGGGGTGAGGACAATGTCGCGTACCGGGTATCCGCGTCCTCGTGCAACGAGGGCATGTCCGAACTCATGAAGCGCCACGCTGAGGAATAGCCCGAGCGCAACAACCCAGCCCCAAAATGTGGAATCAATCCCCATTCCCCTGGTTAGCCTGAGCGCGATATACGGCAGGAACAGGACGAGCGTCCAGTGCAGCTTCAACGGAATCCCGTATGGCCGTGCGATTTGAAAACTACCAAACATTTCGTGAATGTACTGCAACGAGAGGGATTGCGCAAAGCGCTCTCGATCGGCAATTTTTCGCGATGTGTCGGTGCTTGTCTAAAATGCGGCTGATGTGCTAGCGTTTAACCCTGTATTTTGAAGAGGAGGTATCGCGTGATTCGTAAATTGATCGTTTATGCTTGTGGTGCATCTCTGATGTTTGTTGCGCAACCGGCGCAAGCTCTGTGGGGCGTCGGAACAAAGACGGAGTCCGGAAACGCGGATATGAAGTTGGGCAGCTATAAGGGTGGGCTGAAACACGCGATTGGCGTGAAGAACTTCAAAAATGACGCAGGGTGGCACGGAAGCTGGGACCTCGGACAAAATCTTTCTGTTATGCTGGAGTCGGCGCTCTTCGATTCCGGTCGCTTTGTTGTTGTTCAGCGCGAGCAGTTGGGCAGCGTGATCGCCGAGCAGGACCTTGCCGCGAGCGGGCGCACTGCCGGTGCGTCCAAGATTGCGCAGACCGGCAAAATTCGCCCGGCAAAATATCTTGCCTCGGGCGCGATCACGGAAGCAAAGGAAAACACCTCGGGCAGCGACGCCGGAATCAACATCAAGGGCTTTCGTGTCGGCGGCTCCAAAAGCACCGCGAGTCTGACAGCAATCATCACTCTGACGGATACCACGACGGGCGAGATTGTCGGCAAGGAGCGCGTGGTCGGTAAAGCCGGCGGCGCGGGATTGCGCGTTGGATACAGCGGCGCAATTGGCGGTGAGCTGGGTGGTTTTGCCAAGACCCCGATGGGTGAGGCGGCGCAGGATGTGATTAATCAGGCCGTGGCGTTTCTTGCGAAGAAGATGGAAGAGTATCCCTTCAGAAGGCAATGTGATCAAAGTGACGAACAATGGTCAGATTATCATTAATCGCGGCGCTGAATTCGGCGTTGAAGTCGGCCAGTCGCTGGTGATGGTCTCGGAGGGCGAGGAGCTAATTGATCCGACCACTGGTGAGCTGCTCGGCTCGGAAGAGGGCGATGCCATTGGCACGGCGAAGGTCGTAAAGGTCTCCGACAAGGTTTCCTATTGCGATATCACATCCGGCGACAAACAGCCCGAGGTCGGCACGATTGTAAAAGCCGCGCAGTAAAGGCCGGATTTCCCACTTCCGGCGCCGCGACGACTCTGCGCGTCGCGGCTTCCGGAGTTCAATGCCTTTGCGCAAGTACTGATGAGTGCTGCAAAACCCGCGGCGGGGGCAATTTTGCAGCGCACTAAATCAAGGATCTCCTTTTTCGCCGGGGTAGCTGTCATCAGCCTTGTCGTCCGTTTCGGAGCTGCCTTTCAGAAGCGTTTCCGGCGCGGCGAGGTGGAATAGCGTGTCGAGTGTATCGCTGTTTTCGGCCCTGCCGCGTTCCTCTGTTTCCTTCCTGAGAGGAGCCAGGTCCACGTTTTGCCTTGTGAGTTTTTCCGCAACCTTTTCGTTTTCCGGGTCGAGTAAAAACGACTTCTTCCACCAATCAACGGCCTCTTCGATTACGCCAAGTTTTTCGTAGATATCGCCGAGGTGGTCGGTGACGGTGGGGTCGTTCGGCATGAGCGAGTTGGCTCGCTCAATGTCGTCGCGGGCTTCGGCATAGTTGCCTTGCATAAAGTAAATCCAGCCCCTGGTGTCAATATAGGCGGCGTTATCGGGTCGAGCTTCGAGGGCTTCGGTGATCAGGACGAGGCCGCGGTCCAGTTCCCGCCCGCGTTCGGCGTTCATGTAGGCGATGTAGTTCAGCGCGTCAATGTAAGCGCTGTAGTTTTTCAGGTCGTCCGGTTGCGGCTTGAGGGCAATGCATTTCTCGAATTGCTCAAGGGCTTTGTCGTCAAGGCCCGCTTGTTCGCAGGTTGCGCCATACCAGAAATAAAAGACCGGAGTGAAAATTTCTTCTTCAATTTCCTGCTCATGCGCGAGTTGCTCTGCATGCGCGAAGGATTCGATGGCTTTTTTATACTGCTTGACGTGCCCGTAGAGGAGTCCGAGATAGGTGTGGAGATAGGCCGCGTCCGGCTCAGTTCGCTGACGCGCTGAAAGGCGAGAATACCCTGCTTGACGCGATCCTGATCTTTCTCGACGACGAGCAGGCTGAAAAGAACTTCGACGAGGTCCTCGCTTCCGTTGAGATGGGCATGAATGAGCTGCGCCGCTTTTTCCGTCTCGCCGGCTTGGAGGCAGGTGAGGACATAGCTGGTTTCGAAATACGGGGTGAGCGCCGTTTCGTACGGAGCGGTTAATTGTGCGGCGACGCGCTCAAAATAGACGAGCGCCTCTTTCGGGCGGTTGCGAGTGATTTCCAGATAGGCCATGAGCTCGAGGATCGGCGCATCATCGGGCCGTCTTGCGAGCGCCTGGGTGAATAGCTTTGCGGCCTCCTCGGAGCGATCTTGCGTGTTGAGAAGGAGTCCGAGTCGGATAATGGGCGCGTTGTCGTCGGGGGCGAGCTTTGTTGCCTTGCGATAGGCGGCTTCCGCCGCTTTGGGGTTCCGCGTTTGTTCCTCGATGTGGCCGAGTGTGAGCAGATAGTTTGCGTTCGTCGGATTTTTTTCAACGAGCCGCCGCGCGGCTTGCAGCGCGGGATCGAGATCACCCCGGAAGATCATGCCGACCTGGCGTTGTCGCCAGCGCGAATCTCCGGGGAGGATGTCGGCGTTGTCTGCAAAGGTTTTAAGAGAGCCCTCGTTGTCGCCGCTGAACTTTTGCAGAACGGCGATTTCGATCATCAATGTTGCGTCGCGCGGAAACTTCGTGAACAGCGGCATCAGCGCGTTGACTGCGCCCGTCGCGCTTTTCGCCATTTGGGCGGGATCGCGGATCGCAATGATTTGCCGAATGAACAGTTGGCCAAGTAGCGGCGGAATATCCTCGTGCGTCACCCCGCGCTTAATGGCCGTTTGCAAGGTCTCAATGGCCTCGTCGCCACGGTCCATCCTTATCAGGGTTGTGGCTTTTTCGATGTAAGCTGCGGGAGAGTCCGGGGCAAGTTTGATTGCGCGGTCGTAGCGCTCGATGGCCTTTTCAGGTTGTCGGGTCGCGCGCGCGAAATAGGCGGCCCAGAGCTGGGCCTGATCGGAGTTCGGGCGGCGCGCGGCCATGCGTTCCATCAGTTTGTTTGCTTCTTCCGCCCGATCGTCGCCAAGCAGTTCAAAGGCGACGCGCACTTGGAGCTTCAAATTTTCGGGATCTGCTTCTGCCGCGCGCAGAAAATTGGAGATCGCCGCGTCGCCTTGCCAGTTCCACCCCTGGCCGACCGCGACGCTGTATCGCGCCATGCTTTCGGCCCGGGCCTCGCTATTCGCAGGGAGAGCGGAATGCAGTTCGCCGCCATCGTTCGCATGCAATGTTGCCGGAGGGCGCGGCCCGACGCATCCGCAGGTTGCGGCGAGCAGGCACACGCCCAGCGTGTGCTGAACAGTTGGTGTCCAGCTTTTCACGAAATTTCGGCGATGGGTGGAAGCGGGGGTTAACCCCAGCTACGCTTTTTGTGGCGGGAGAGACGCAAACGTTTACGGCGTTTGTGCTTTGCCATTTTCTTGCGTCGCTTCTTCTTTACGGAACCCATAGCTTCCTCTTTAGACCTTTAAAATCCTCAAACCACCCAACCTAGGGGATAACTTTGTTTAAGGAAAGTTCAATAATGCCCTCTGCTCCCGCCGCCTTGAGTTGGGGAATAAGAGTGCGTACGACTGACTGATCAACGACTGTTTCAACAGCAAACCAAGCGCTACCATTCAGCGGAGTCACCGTCGGCGCGTTCAGCGCCGGAAGGATGCTTGTCACCGCCTTCAGGTTTGCCTCTGAAACGTTGAGTTTGAGCAGAACTTTCGTCTCCGCCGCGAGGGCGCCACGGAGCAACATTGCGATCGTTTCAATCTTTTGGCGTTTCCAATCGTTCTTCCACGCATCCTTGTTGACGATCAGACGTGTTGTGGATTCGAGGATGGTTTCGACAATTCTTAAATTGTTTGCGCGCAGCGAGGAGCCGGTTTCCGTGATTTCGACAATCGCGTCAACGAGTTCCGGCGCCTTGACTTCTGTCGCGCCCCAGGAAAACTCAACATGCGCGTTCACATTGTTCCGCGCCAGATACTGCTTTGCAATCCCGACCGCTTCGGTGGCGATGCGCTTCCCTTCAAGATCTTTGACCGACTGGATGGGCGAGTCGTTTGGTACGGCGAGAACCCAGCGCACGGGACGCAGTCCCTGCTTGGCGTAGATGAGTTCCGCGACTTCAACGACATCCGACTGGTTTTCTGTAATCCAGTCATAGCCTGTCAGCCCTGCATCGAGTACGCCTTGCTCCACGTAGCGACTGATTTCCTGTGCGCGGATCAGGCGGGCCTCAATTTCGGAATCGTCCACGGTCGGCTGGTAGGAACGCGAGGAGACGGAGATGGAGAATCCGGCCTTCTTCATCATTGTGAAGGTCGCTTCCTGGAGGCTGCCCTTCGGCAGGCCCAGCACGATTTTGTTGCCATTTACCATTGTCATTCCCTTGCTACTCAAAAGGTGGAAGCTATCGCATCCTACCCGTATCCGGCAATGCGAATATTGCGAAAACAGTGAAAGAGCATTTAATCGTTCGTCCGGAGCACCCGCCGGCCCTCGATCTTAATGCGTCCCCGTGCCAACAGTCTTAACGCCTCAATGTAGGCGATATGCTCTTGGGATTGGATGCGTTTGTGCAGTGTATCCGGCGTATCCCGGTCGTGGACGAGCACGGTCCGCTGCAGGATGATTGGCCCCGTATCCATACCTTCATCTACAAAGTGAACCGTACAGCCCGAGTGCCGGACCCCGTAATTTAGCGCCTGCTCCCAGGCCCGAAGGCCCGGGAACGAGGGAAGCAGAGAAGGGTGGATATTCAACACGCGCTGTGGAAATGCACGGAGGAGATCCGGTTTAATGATCCGCATGAACCCTGCCAGCGCGACGGTATCCGCCCCGTGCTCCTGCAAAATGCTGATGGCCCGTTGCTCGGCGTCCTTCTCCAGTTTCGATTTGGACGGCCCGCAATCCACATGAAACGCGGGCACTCCCGCCTCCCGTGCCCGCTCCAAAATAAACGCATCCGCCACATCACTGATGACGCAGGCCACCTTCGCCTCCAGCTTGCACGCCGCGATGACGTCGAGAATCGCCTGCAAATTGCTGCCATTCCCCGAACCCAATACACCTAGTTGCAAAGTCTCCACATCCCCAGTTATTCCGTGTTTCAGAAATCTTGCAAGCCCGATGCGCTTCTCGCCGCATTGACTGCTGGATAAACGAGTTTATAGGCCCCGTTTTGCATCTTCATTTTTCGCCGATGATGACGAGCGATTCGATGAGAGGCGGCCTTGCAATTCGCCCTGAGTGAGCGCCTACGGTGAAAATATCAGGGCCATTTGCCTTTTCGACGGCAAGAACCTGCCGGTCACTCTTCTCGTTCTTGCGCCCGTCAGTGCTCCGGCTGGCACACGCTTGCCCGCTCTGGAGTCGCTGCGCTCTGCGGTCCCGCTTCACCGGGTTCACTACGCGCACACCCGTCACGCCACGGCGCGACGCCGTGTTATGCCGGTTGCTTCGCGCTCCGTTCACGAAGGCGGATGCGGTCAATTTTCACCGAAAACCCGGATGGAAGTGGGGGCTTTCGGTTGAAAAGTGTTCTCACTTTCCTGCACCCAACGAAAAGCTTGCTGCAAGTGCTGGCCTTGTTTGTGATTGAGTTCGCGGCCAATAAGGGCTAGCGTTTCTCTAGCAAATGCACACAATGACAACAGCGATGATTGAGAGGCGGTGCGAGGGTTGCGATAGCCCATCGCAGGACTATCGGCACCTGCTGTCCATACCGGACACACTCCGTGCCCGTTACTTCGCCTCCGCAAATCCTCGACAGCAGAAGGAATACGGCCAATTCCTTACACCCCCGCACGTTGCCGAACTCATGGCCACGATGTTCCGCGTCCATTCCCAGCGAATCCGCCTACTCGATGCCGGGGCGGGCATGGGCATTCTTTCGGCTGCTTTCGTTCGTCAGCAATTGCTCCACAAGAAAACCCCGCAGTGCATTGAAATCGTTGCCTATGAAGTGGACAACGCCATGATTCAGGGGATCGAGGAGACCTATGAAGCGTGTCGCGCCGCCTGCGAGAAGCGGGGCGTCGCGTTCTCGGCGAACATCCGCAATGCCGATTTTATCGCCGAAGGTGCAGACATGGTAAGAGATGATTTCTTTTCCGGAACACCGCAGAGCTTTGACGTTGCCATCGTCAATCCGCCTTATGGGAAACTCTCTACAGCATCCGCAGATTATCGCCTGTTGCAGGCCGTGAAAGCTGAGACAACGAACCTGTACACGGCGTTCCTGAATCTGATCATCAGCCTGCTTAGGCCACACGGTGAACTCGTTGCGATAACACCTCGCAGTTTCTGCAATGGCCCGTATTTCAAGCCGTTTCGTCGAAGGCTGTTGGCGGAAATGTCATTCCGAAGACTTCATGTCTTTGAATCGCGCACTGCGGCTTTCAAGCACGACAACGTGCTGCAAGAAAACGTGATTCTCCATGCTGTCAAAGATTCTCACCAACCCCGAACAATCCGGGTTTCACAGAGCGGCGGTGACGACGGGGACGTCGTCTGCAATCGCGCCTTTCCAGTATCCGAAATCGTCTCACCCCGTGATCCCGAGGCCTTCATTCACATCCCGACTTCCGCGCAGCATGTTGCCGCTCGTGTCCAAGTGGCGCAGTTGAGCGCGAGCCTTTCGACTCTTGGCCTCGCGGTTTCGACAGGTCGGGTTGTGGATTTTCGGGCGCGTGAATACATCCGGCAAGAGCCTGAATCCGGCGCAAGTCCTCTGATCTACCCGTGCCACTTTGACGGCCTTTTCGTGGCGTGGCCGAGAGAGCGCTCGCGCAAGCCAAACGCGATTCTAGACAGGGAACAAACGGCAAACCTCCTCGTTCCGACTGGCGTCTACGTTCTTACCAAGCGATTCACATCCAAGGAGGAACGTCGGCGAGTGGTCGCGTGCATCTACGACCCAGGCCGTGTCAAAGCGCAGCGGATCGGGTTCGAGAACCACCTGAACTACATTCACGCCAGCGGAAGAGGCCTCGACATGCCCCTAGCAAAGGGATTGTGGGCCTATCTGAACTCGTCGGCGTTGGACCTCTATTTCCGGCAGTTCAACGGTCATACCCAAGTGAATGCAACTGATCTTCGCAACGTAGGGTTCCCCACGGCCGGGCAATTGCGCAACATAGGAAACTGTATTGGGGAAGACACCCTTGAGCAGAATGACATTGACCACATCGTGCAAGGAGAGTTGGAGGCATGAATCCAACTTCGAGCAAAGGGAAGCCGCGCGGCGCGCGGAAACTGAAGGAGGCGATGGCAATTCTCCGCTCAATGGGTTTTGGCCCAAGACAGAGCAACGAGGTCGCCGGTTATGTCCTTCTCGCACTTCTCGATCTTGGCCCGTATGACGACTGGACCGGTGCGCAGGATCCACTCCGCGGAATCACGCCAATTATCGACTTTGTCGCAAACAAGTACCGTCTGCGTTATGCCCCCAACACACGCGAAACCATCCGTGACGAGGCCGTGAAGTACTTCGTTGAAGAGGGGCTTCTCGTGAAGAACCCCGATGACCCGAACCGACCAACCAACAGCGGCAAGACCGTGTACCAGATCGAGCCAACGGCGCTTCGACTGTGCAGGACGTTCAAGGCTCCCGGTTGGGCGGCCTCGCTCAAGCGTTATTCGGAGTCACGAGATGAGATCAAGCGTGAACTCCGTAGAGCGAGGGACATTGCCCGCATCCCAGTGCGCCTACCGTCGGGCGGTGAGATCACGTTGTCGCCGGGTGGTCAGAACCCCCTCATCAAATCGTTCATCGAAAACTTCTGCACCCGATTCATTCAGGGCGGTGTGGTTCTCTACGTGGGAGACGCCGAGAACAAGTTTCAGCATTTCGAAGCAGACTACTTCAAGCGTCTCGGGGTCGTAATCGACTCTGCGGCCAAGATGCCGGATGTTGTCGTGTATGACCCGAACCGCCGATGGCTGGTGATCGGTGAGGCCGTGACAAGCGCGGGTGTGGTGGATGGAAAACGTCGCCGAGAACTCAAGGACCTCTTCTCTGGCTTCCCCAGCGGTCTTGTCTTTGTAACGGCGTTTGAAACGCGCGATGCAATGGGGCGGTTTCTGAGTCAAATCTCATGGGAAACGGAGGTCTGGATCGCCGAAGCCCCTGACCACGTTGTGCACTTCAACGGCGAACGCTTCCTTGGCCCGTATCCAGACACGATTCTGGCTGACGGAAGGAAGGGAAAGTAGCCGGCGACACACTATGCGTGCGTTCATTTCCTACTCACACAAGGACGCAGACCTTCTCACGCAATTGCACGAGCATCTTGCTGCCCTGCGTCGCCAAGGACTCCTCGACACCTAGACGGACCGAGAAATCTGTGCGGGAGATGTCATCGACGATCATGTTAGCGCCGAAATCGAGGATGCGGAGTTGTACCTTCTGCTCGTCAGTTCCTCCTTCATTAACTCCAACTACTGTTATGATAAGGAATTCGCCCGTGCGCTTGTGCGCCAGAAGACGGGAAAGCAAGGATCGTGCCGAGCATAGTTCGGGAATGCGACTGGCAGATCCCTGCATTGCGCCAATTCAAAGCCCTGCCGGAGGATGGTAAGGCTGTTGTGAGCCGCCACTGGCACAGTATGGAGGAAGGCTTCAGGAACGTCGCTGATGGGCTCCGCAGTCTCCTTGAGAAACACCCAGGTGGAGTTCCCCCGATTTGGTGGACACCCCGTCAGCGCCGCGAGGGGGACGGCCTGCACACGGCTCAAGATGCGGGTTCTCCATCAAAAGAGGGGGCAAGGCCGCTCCTGAGACCATACAATGGTCTCGGTGAAATAAACCCAAAAGGAGACGACCATGCCCTTGAATGATGAGAGTATTCTGAATCTGCCCTTTCTGCATATCCGAAAGTGCGAAGATCGCAACCCCGTATTGATTGAGGCTGATTACACCGGCCCGGTGCGGTGTCCGCATTGTGAATCAGTTCAACTGCGGAAGAAATGTCCGTTTGTCCGAAGGGTGCGACACGAGAGCATCGGAGAGCGGTTAGTCTGGTTGATCCTGCGGGGATACAAGTATTTATGTCGGGGATGTGGACGCTATTTTCGGCAACGATTCGAGGGGCTTCTGCCGTATCAGCGCGCCACCGAGCCGTTTCGGAACGAGGTCTGCCAAGATCACCATGACGGGATTTGTCAGCGCCAGCTGGCCCGGCGCACCGGTTTGGGCTCTGCTACCATCGAGCGCTGGTACCATCGGTTCCTGACGCGAAAGATGGCCGAGAGAAAGAACGCTCCCTGTCCTCGGGTGTTGGGGATCGACGAGCACTTCTTCACTCGCAAGGACGGCTATGCGACCACCTTCTGTGACCTGCAGCATCATCGGGTCTATGACGTCGTGCTAGGCCGCTCGGAAGCGGCGCTGGAAAGCTATCTGGCGAAGCTGCCGGACAAGCACAGGGTGCGAGTGGTCTGCATAGATCTGTCCTCAAGCTACCGGGAGATCGTGCGCAGACACTTTCCGCGTGCCCAGATTGTGGCGGATCGCTTCCACGTCATGCGACTCATCGGGCACACCATCCATCAGCTCTGGCGGCAGCTCGACCCGGTGCAGAGCCGAAACCGCGGGTTGCGTTCCCTGTTGCGTCGCCGTGCTGATCGACTTGAGCCTGATCAGGCTCAGAATCTCGGCCGATATCTGCAAGCGCATCCTGCCATCGAAGCATTGTATTGCTTCAAACAAGAACTCTGGGAACTGCTGCGGCTGGCGGGACTCAATCCTTCGGCTTGTCGGGCCGAGGATTCGGGAGTTCTTGGCCCGTATCCAGCAACTCAAAGAAGCCCCCATGTCCAGCCTGGTCACGCTAGGCCAAACACTGGAGGCTTGGCAGGATGAGATTGCACGTATGTGGCGCTTCAGCCGCAATAACGGGATCACCGAAGGCTTTCATAACAAAATGGAGATGATCAGCCGCCGCGCTTTCGGATTTAAGAACTTTGACAACTATAGGCTCCGAGTGAGAGCTTGCTGTTGTTGATGAGGAGCGGCCTTGCCCCCTCTTTTGGTGGAGAACCGAGCGGCCTTGCCCCCTCTTTTGGTGGAGAACCTCAAAGTGGTGGTGGGAGAAGGATTCGAACCTTCTGAAGGCGTAAGCCGTCAGATTTACAGTCTGATGCGTTTGTCCACTTCGCTATCCCACCAAGCGGGAAAGAGAGGTGTTGATAGCGGATTGAATTAGCGTTTGCAAGTATTCTCGACCCGCCATTTAGTCGAGATCGCGGTCGGCGAGGTCGTCTTCGTCGAGGCCGAGATAGTGGCCGGGCTCGTGGAGCAGGGTGCGGGTGATTTCTTCGCGGTAGAATTCCTCGTCGTGATTGGCGTATTCCCAAATGTTTTCAAGGTACAAAATAATTTGGGCGGGGAGGTTGTGCGCTCCGGCATAGGCGTCGGGATAGGGCTTCGCCGACGAATAAGCCGAGGGTGTCGGGCAGGATGTTGTCGGCTTGTACCGCCGCGCTGGGTTTTGCTTCGCAGAGGATGGGGAGGGCGTCGGCTTTCGTTTTCAGGATGGGGGAAGGCCAGCCAGGGTGTGTTTGATTTCATCGTCCGCAATGGCGAGCAATTGTTTGAAGTGCGCGGAAGATTCGGTCATGACGCGGGGAGCATTGCAGACGGAGAGCGGCGGGGGAAAGAGAAAAGCGAGTCGAGTCCTTTTGAGCGTTGCGGTTCCACGGCGCAGAGTTTAAGATAAATCCAACAGGCGATATGGAGCGAGAATGAGCAAGGTGACTCTGAATATGCCGGTTGAGCAGGCGAATGGCGTGTCGGTTACTTCCGTTCAAGGAGTAGTTGATTCAGCGGCGCTTGAATCATTCAAAAATACATTGATGCCGGTGGCGTTCCCGACGGGAAGGGAGGCGTTGGGCGCTATGCGCTGACGGACTTGCATTTATGTTTTCACGCCTCAAATTCGCCCACAAGATTCTGCTGCATAGTTTCACGCTGATTTTGGCCGCGGGCATCGGCATCACGGCGGTAACCGCCTATCAGTTTCAGAAGCAACTGTATGCGCGGGAATTCGATAGCGCGTTTACCTCGTATCTCGCGGCGATCAATTATCTCGCGGCGCACTATAAAACAAAAGACGGCCGCTTTATTCGCACGAGTCTCGATTACGTGTTGCGTCAAAAATTTTTACGGATGGACGGAGCAGAATATCCGCAGGTATCGCATCAGCCGCGCGCGTTGTTTATCTATGATGAGGACGGCGCTCTGCTTTACGAATACGCCAGAAAAAGCGCGATGACGGCGGCGGTTGAGGTTGCCGTTGCGGATCTGCCAGCGTCTTTTCAGCAGTCGTATGAGCGGGGGCCCCAACTTATTCGCATGGCGGGTCCGATGTCGGACGATGGCAGCGTGCCCGGCTTTGTTGTGATGTATTTTCCGACGGGGATTGAGAGCGATGTGCGGGCGCTCTACCGCCGTTCGTTTGGCGTGATGGGGCTGATCTGTTTGGGGGCGATGCTGCTTTCCTATATTTTTGCGCGCCGGGTGTTGCGCCCGATTGAAGCGTTGACCCGCGCGGCGCGCAAGGTACACGACGGCGATCTGGATCAACGGGTGCCGGTGAGCACGGGCGATGAGATCGGGCTGTTGAGCGAGACGTTTAATCGAATGATCTCGTCGCTTGTGCGCCGGATTGCGCTGATGCACCGGATGCAGGAGTGGACGCTGCGAATCAGCAAACAGTTCGAGTCGGAAGAGCTTTTTCAGAGCCTCGCAGAAATGTTTGATCGAATGACGCAGGCTTCTTTTTGCCGCTTGTATGTTGCATCCCCGCCGGGCGGCCCGTTGACACTTGTGCGCGAATGCGGAACGTCATCCGATTCGGAGCGCACGGGAATGGCTCAACGCGCCCATGAAACCGGCAACGCCCAGTATCGCACAGCGTCCGGCGAAATTCTGGAGGAGGCCTCGGAGGCGATGGAAATTGCCGTGCCTATGGCCATCGGCAGCAAGCGCCTTGGCGCGATTCATCTCGGCGTGCGCGATGATGGATCGCCCTACACGGAGGAGACCATCACGACGGTTGAGACGCTGGCGCATCACGCCGCAATGGCTGTCGAAAACGCGCAATTGTATGAAGCGGAAGCGGAACGCGACCGTGTGCGGCAGGAAATGGAGTGGGCGCGCGATATTCAACAGAGCCTGCTTCCCCGCATTATGCCAGAAGTCCCCGGCTACCAGATTTACGGGATCAGTGTGCCGGCGCTGGAGGTCGGCGGCGACTATTTTGATATCGTGCCTGCAGGTGATTCGTGGATGTGCATAATCGGCGACGTGTCGGGCAAGGGTGTGCCCGCCGCGATGATTATGAGTGTGGTCCGCTCCCTGATTCACACGTATTCCGAAGTTGCGTCGGAACCGAAAGATATCTTTCGTCGCGTGAACCGAAAATTGACGCCGGATTTGGAGCCGGAGATGTTTGTGACGCTCGCCGCGTTCACCTTCGATCCCACCACGCACCGCGCGTCCATCGTCCGCGCCGGACACGAACCGCTGTTCCTTGCGCGGGCAGGCGGGGCGGTGGAGCGGTTGCAGCCGCCGGGCAGCGCGTTGGGTCTCACCGATGTGCCGCTGTTCGAAGACTTGTTGAAATCAACGTCCGTTGAATTCGCGCCGGGTGACGTGATGGTGTTGTTCACGGACGGTGTTACGGAATCGCTGGATCGAAACCATGAAGAACTCGGCTACGACCGACTTGCCGAATTGGTGCAGCAATACATCTCCAGACCGCCAATCGAAATGGTCCCGGCGTTGGTCAAGGCGGCGCAGAATTTTTCGGAAGGTGCGCCTGCGGCGGATGATATTACGCTTCTTGTGATTCGCCGGGAGTAGCGCGGCGGCTCGGAATCGAAATCTAGGTCAAGACGCCTTGGAGTCGTTTTTGTCCGTATTTAATTTGCGCATTTCGGCCGTGTAGCACTCGGTGCAAAAGCTGTGCGAAATCCCGTTGATATGCCCCGGCTTGACATCCATCCACTTCCCGCAAACCGCGCACTTAACGTACATTAGCTCCGCGCTTGTTTCTTCAGCCTCGCTAGGCTTGCGTGAGCCGGATACTGGGTTCTTTTCATTCATTTTTAAGTCAAAGGTTGAAATATAAAGTAATTATTCCTCGTTGTCACTTGAATTAAGTATGTCTGACAGGGCGGAATTTGACCCTGGTCGGACGATCAGCCGCGTCGCCCAACAGGCGTCGGCGCTGTTCGTGGTACGCCTCATAGTTCCCCTCGAACCACGTCACTTTGCTGTCCCCCTCGAATGCCAGGATATGCGTCGCAATTCGATCAAGGAACCATCGGTCGTGGCTGACGATCACCGCGCATCCGCCGAAATTCAGCAGTCCTTCCTCCAGCGAGCGGAGCGTATCTACATCGAGGTCGTTTGTCGGTTCGTCGAGGAGAAGCAGATTCCCACCGCCGCGCAGAAGTTTGGCGAGGTGCAGGCGATTGCGTTCGCCGCCGGATAGACGACTGACTTTTTTCTGCTGATCTGGCCCGCGAAAATTAAAGCGTGCGCAATATGCGCGGCTGTTCATTTGTTTTCCGCCGACATCCAAGAACTCCATTCCGCCGGAAATTTCCTCATACACTGTGTTCTGCGGGTTCAGTGAATCGCGGAACTGATCCACGTAGGAGAGGCGCGCGGTGGGGCCGACCGTGAGCGTGCCGGTTGTTGGCTTTTCCTGTCCGACAATCATACGGAACAGAGTGGTCTTGCCTGCGCCGTTTCCGCCAACGACGCCGACGATTCCGCCGCGCGGCAGCTCGAAGTTCACGCGATCCATCAGCAAACGGTCGCCAAAGGCCTTGCTGACTCCCACCGCTCGCACCACGAGGTCGCCGAGTCGCTCGCCGGAGGGTATTTGAATGTAGAGATTCTCCTCGCGTGTATCCATCTGCTGACTTGCCAGCTCATCGTAGCGTTGCAGGCGCGCCTTGTTGCGCGCTCGCCGTGCGCCGGGATTCATGCGCACCCACGCGAGTTCCTGTTCGAGCAGCTTGCGGCGGGACTGCGCCGCTTTTGCGTCGCGTTCCTGGAGCGCCTGCTTTTGCTCCAGCCATGCGGCGTAATTTCCCTTGTATGGATGCGCACGCCCGCCTTCGAGTTCCAGTATCCATTCAGTGACGTTCGAGAGGAAGTAGCGGTCGTGCGTGATGACGACAATGGTGCCCGTGAATTTTTTCAGAAATTCCTCCAGCCACGCGACGGACTCCGCGTCCAGATGGTTCGTCGGTTCGTCGAGCAGCAGCACGTCCGGATTCGACAACAGCAAGCGACAGAGCGCGACGCGGCGACGCTCGCCGCCGGAAATTTCAGTGACCTTCGCATCCGGCGGCGGAAGGCGCAACGCCTCCATTGCCAATTCGACCTGAAGATCCAGTTCCCACAAATCGTGCGTGTCTATGACCGTTTGCAGCCGGTCCATCTCGTCGCCGAGCTTGTCTTTTTCCGCCTGCGAGAGGTTTTCGCCGAGCAGTCCGCAAATTTCGTCGTAGCGACCAAGCGTCTTTCGCGCCTCCGCCACGCCGTCCTGAACGTTGCCCATGACATCTTTTTCCGGATCAAGCTCCGGCTCCTGGGCGAGGTAGCCGATTTTTGTATTTTTCGCGACCTGCATTTCACCCATGAAATCCGTGTCAATGCCCGCCATGATTCGGAGCAGAGTGGACTTGCCCGCGCCGTTGCCGCCGATCACGCCGATTTTTGCGCCGAAAAAGAACGCCAGCGTGACGTCTTCCAATACGTTTGTTTTGTTGTACTGCTTCGTCAGCCGTTGCAGATTGAAAATATATTCGCCCGCCATCAGTATTTCTCCACGGTTGGCAACCTTACGGAACCGGCGGCGGCGGGCAAGTAGAAACAGGACTATCGGCGTTCGATGGTCAGATCGTGCGCGATAAACTCTTTGGCTGGCAGTCAGCCGCCGCGGCTGATGAAGCGAATTTCTCGAATTTGTGACCAATCGAACGATTCAGCTCGATCTGCACTGATCGCGCCTGCTTGCCCTGAAAACGCCGAAAGCGGAATCACAACCTTTGCCCACCCGTAGCGTTGCGACACAACGTAGTCAGCCAGCCCTTCATCCATTGAGTTCGTCGCGTTATCCAGTAGGGCAATGGAAATGAAGTCCGCCATTTTCGCGGGATAAAAACGGAAGGTGAGATCCAGCTTGTTTTTGTATTTTACAAGGTTCAACGGATATTTCATCTCGCAGGACGCATAGGCGTAGCGTTGCGGAGGGAAACGGATATGCCACGCAAAATTCCCATCCGTCCATATCATTTTTTGGAGTGTAATCGTCGGCGGGTACGTCTTGTCAGCCTTGATTTGACGAGGCGACCCGGGAATTGGCGTGCGCGCGGGGATGCTGAAGTCGGGGCGCGGAAACTTTGATGCCGACGACGGCGCGGGCGGATTGTAAAACGGATTAAGCGCCTCATTCAGGCTGAACCTATGAGCGCAACCACACAAAGCGGCGCAAACAAGCGCAATCAACAAATTTTGTCGGGTCATCACCATGATTCGATGAAATAGTCGTCACTGTGACCTCATTTTCGATGCCGCGCAAGGAGCGGCGGAATAAATCAGAGAAAAACTGGATTGCGAATTATCGCGTGGTATCGTATCACCTTCGACTCTTACCGGCGCGGTAGCCAAGTGGTAAGGCAGAGGTCTGCAAAACCTCTATTCGTGGGTTCGATTCCCGCCCGCGCCTCCAGCCTTCGCTCGCAGCGCAGCGAGGGCGAAGGCTGTCACGCCATAGCCTGCAAAGCGAAGCGCGCAGGCGACGGCGGACCCCCTGCCGCGCTGCGAGCTACGGCTTGGCAGGCCAGCCTTTATTTACTCGCTCACAGCGCAGCGAGCAAGTTCCGCCTCCGCCAAGCCTCCGCCAAGCCTACGACGTGACGGGGGAAGCGGTGGCTGTTCTTTGTAGCCGCGGGCGTTGACCGCGGAGAGAGGGGGGGGGGCTTGATTCACGCCGCCCCGAACGCGACCAGTTGCAGATAAACCATTCTCTTGTTTCAGAGCTGGTGGGGCGAGGCGGCTCGCCGCGCCGAAACGTTCCCGATTTTGCTCCCCATCCTCTTCATTACACTAATATGGACAGGCGCTCCGGCCCCAAAATCGCGACGAATTCAACCGCATGTGCTTTGCGGCTGCGAATGTAGGCTCACTTTCCCTCTCTTGGATTGAAGGAACTTCTTCTTCGACGCATACTGACAGCGAATGAAGATGTTGCGGAGTATCGGCAAGTGGACCGTGCGGCAGGCGCAGGGACTGTCGCGGCTGTTGGCGGTCGCTTGGTCGGCGCTGGCCGCTGCAGTCCGTCCGCAGTTCTGGCCGTCGCCGGTGCGCAATGTGCTCGCGCGCCAGATTCTTTTCACCGGCTACGAGGCATCGCGCTTTATTTCGCTGATCGCGGTGCTCGTCGGACTCGCAGTGGTTTTGCAGGCGCAGGTCGCGCTGGCCAAATTGGGACAGAGCAGTTTGCTTGGCCCGATTTTGGTGATGGTGATTATTCGTGAAATCGGCCCGCTGCTGACCAACTTCATCGTGATCGGGCGCAGCGGCACCGCGATGACGACCGAGTTGGCAAATATGAAAGTCAACGGCGAGGTGGAATTGCTGGATGCGCAGGGCCTTGATCCTTTCCTTTATCTGGTGTTGCCCCGTGTGCTCGGCGCGGCGCTTTCAATTTTCTGCCTGACCGTCATTTTCATTACCGTCTCGTTTCTCAGCGGATTTTTTAGCGGGATGCTGCTCGGCGCAAATACCGGCAACCCGGAGGCGTTTATTCGAAGCATCTTTGGCGCGGTCTCGAAGGCGGACGTGTTTAACCTGATTCTCAAGTCCTTCGTGCCGGGTCTTTTGATGGGTTCCATTTGTTGTATTGAAGGGCTGAGCGTTGGCGCCGCAATCACGGAAGTGCCGCAGGCTGCAACCCGCGCAGTGGTCAAGTCCACCGCCGCGCTTTTCATTACCTCCGCCCTGGTCTCACTGGTGACGTATCTATGAGCGCTGTTCTCGAATTTCGCGATGTGAGTTTTGCGGAACAACCGCCGTATGAGTGCGGGCTGAACGCCGTTTCGTTTTCACTCGCGCCGGGCGAGCTGCTTCTGGTCCGTGCGCCGGAGGGACGACCGGTCACGCCGCTCGCCGATGCCGCGAGCGGGTTGCTCAATTTGGCCGCCGGCGAAATCATTTTCGACAACAAACCCTGGTCTGCGCGTTCCGCAGGCGAGGCGGCGTCATCGCGCGGCCTGATTGGGCGCGTGTTTGAACGCTCCGATTGGTTGAGCAATCTGGATGTGGACGAGAACATTACCCTCGCGCAGCGCTACCACATGCGCCGCGATCCCGCAGAGGCTTTAGAAGAAGCTCGCGCACTGGCCCGTGAAGTGGGGGTGGGCGAAATTCCGCCGGGCCGCCCCGCGCGGGTGGAGCGAATTACCCTCTTGAAGTTGCAGTGGGTTCGCGCATTGATGGGCAGACCGAAGTTGCTCCTGCTCGAACGTCCAATCAGCGACCTTTCGTCAGCCGATGCCGCAGCCTTTGTTGCGGCAGTGAATCGCCGCCGTGAACGGGACGGCGTCGGGGTTCTTTGGATTACGGATTCGCACGAGATGACGAATGATTCCGCGTTGCGGCCAACGCGCTAAATGTGCGATGGAAGAGGGCGCAATGCGCGAAATCGGACAACCATGAGCAAACCGTTTAAATTTCGATATGTGAACGAGATTGTCGGATCGTTCGTTCTGCTGGTCGTTGCCACCTTGATCGTCGGCATCATTCTTATCGGCCACGCGCAGGACTGGTTCGAGCCGCAATATGAAATCCGCCTCGATTTTCCCGAAGAAGGCTCGCTTGGCCTTCAACGGGGTTCCGAGGTGCAGGTGCTCGGAGCGACCGTCGGGCGCGTCGGTAAAATTCGCGTTGGCGAAGATGGCGCGATGCACACGACGCTGAAAATCAAGGGCGACTTTATCCGATTTATTCGCACCGATTCGCGCGCGGTGGTGAAAAAGAAATTCGGCGTTGCCGGGGATGCCTTTGTGGACATCACCCAGGGGCGCGCGGAAAAATTTGATGAGAATCCGACGATGAGCGCAATCAAGGACACGGAGATCACTGAAATTGCGCAGGAAATTCTGAAACAGATACAGGACGCGATCCTGCCGCTGCTTGATGGCTATACGAAACTCGCAGGCGACCTCCGCGATCCGGAGGGTTCGCTGATGAAGCTGCTTGCGAACTTGGAGGAAATTTCCCGTGGCCTTGCGGAGGGCGAGGGGAGCGCGGGTCAGTTCTTGCGCGATCCGAAGGCCTCCGAAGAAATAGATCGCATCCTCGCGCAAGTGCGCGAGATTCTTTCAGACCTCAAGGAAACCACCGCGCATCTGCCGCCGATGGCTGCCACGGTGGGACGCGAAGTGGATGCGCTACCCGGCACGGTTGTGCAGTCGCAGGAGACGCTGCGCGAAACAGAGCGGTTGATTCAGGGCATTCAACAACACTGGCTGATCCGAAAATACGTCCCTAGTGAACAACTTCCCCCAATGATTCCCGCTGTGCAGGCAGGTGGTCCGTGAAGATGAAACCGCTGATTATCGCGTTGGTCGCCGGTGCAGCGCTGGCCGGTTGCGCGTCGCCTCCGCAAGTTGCGCCGAAGCCGGACTTCGAACTCGCGCAGTACATTTCATCGGCTCAAACTGCCTTTCACCTTGCGGTCTATGATCGCGCCGCGCGCTTCTATGAGCTGGCGTTGCAGCGCGCCCGCGCAATGGACGATTCCGCTGAAATCGGCAAACAGGCCTACAATCTCGCCGCATCGTTGCTTCTCGCCGACCGCCCCGCAGATGCGCTTCCTTATTTGACGGAAGCAGACGCAGTGTTTGCCCGCGCGCGTAGTGATCGCGGTTCGGTTTCGCTGCTCCGCGCCCGCGCATTGCGCGCGTTGGGTCAGGCGGATGCCGCCCAGCTCGAAATTCAAAAAACGGTCGAGCTCCCCACTTCGCGCGAGGTGCAGTGTCAGGCGTGGTTGCTCTATGGTCAGCTCTCTTGTGATGCAACGAATATTGAGGAAGCGACAAAGGGCTTGTCGCGTGCGCGCTCATTTTTGACGGACGAAGCCCGCTCTGCGGGCGGGCGTCGCCGGATTGGCTGGCCGGATGGCCTTACTTAAAGGAGAGGGCGGCGACGCGGGATTGGAGTTTGACAAAGAAGCGGAATTTATGCGGCGTGCCACGCGCTACCGCGATATGGCGGCGTCATTGCAGCGTGCGGGTGAGGCGTATGCAAAGGCGGGGGATATGGATGCGGCGGGGTTACGTTTTTATCGCGCGTCCCGAAGCTGGCAAGGTTTGGGCGAAACGCTGAACGCACTGAAGACGATGGAGCGGGCGCTGGCGGTCATCGGTTCCGAGGATGAGCCGGGATGGGGGCCGGAAATGAGCGCGCTATTCAGCGAAATCAAAGCAACGCCAGTCGCCGGGACGCCTCCTGAAAAGCTTGAATAAAACCTGGGAATGAGCGTCTCATATTCAAGGAGTTGAGATAGGAGCAGGAAATGAAACGAATTCTACTTAGTCTCTTGCTGGTCGGAGCGCTTGCCGCTCCCGCGCTTGCGCGCGAAACGACAATGAATATCCAGATTCGCTCCGCACAACTGCGCGCGACGCCCTCGTTTTTGGGCGCGGTGGTCGGAACCGCCGATTATGGCGCGTCTGTCACCATCCTTGAGGAGAAGACCGGTTGGTACCGCGTCGCCGCCCCGGGCGGAGCAACTGGCTGGTTGAACAATAGTGCGTTGACCACGAAAAAAATTGTTATGCAGGCTGGCGCGAGCGACGTTTCGACCGCCGCGTCAGGGCAGGAGCTGGCGATGGCCGGCAAGGGGTTCAATTCCAGCGTGGAGGCCGACTTCAAGAAGCAGAACAAGGACATTGATTTCACGTGGATTGACCGAATGGAAAAAATCAAAGTGACCCCTGCGCAAATAACAGACTTTCTGCGCGCAGGCCGGGTGACCCCCACAGAATAAAAGGGAACGACTATGAATTTATCTCACGCATATTTTCGTCGTTGGCTCACGGGCATTGTTGTCACGCTCGGCGCTGGACTGCTGCTTTCCGGCTGCTCAACCATTGCAAACGTGGGCGCCGTAGTCGGGGAAACGGCAGGCGTCATTACACCGCAACAAGGCGATTCCATTCGCAAGACCGGCGAGGCCGTGGAAAAGACCTTTGCCGATATTACGCCGGAGCAGGAATACTACATCGGCCGCGCGGTCGGCGCGACGATTGTCAGCAAATTCAAGGTGTACGATAATCCGCAGGCAACGGAATACATCAACCTTCTCGGTCAAACGCTGGCGCTTGCGTCCGCCCGCCCTGAAACGTTTGGCGGCTGGCACTTTTTGATTCTCGATTCAGACGAGATCAACGCCTTCGCCGCGCCCGGCGGGTTCATCTTTGTTTCGCGCGGAATGTTGCGCCTGTGCAAAAGCGAGGACGATCTGGCCGCCGTGCTCTCGCACGAAATTGGGCACGTGGAACTGCAGCACGCGCTCCGCGCAATCAAGGGCAGCCGCTTGACCTCCGCCCTCACCATCCTGGCCGTTGAAGGCGCAAAGAGTTTTGGCGGCGATGCGCTGTCTTCCCTGACCGAAGCATTCGAGGGCAGCATTTCCGACATCAGCAACACGATGATGAACAGCGGCTACGCGCGTAAGCAGGAGCGACAGTCGGATGAGGTCGCCGTGCGCATTATGAAGGGCATCGGCTACGACGCCCATGCGCTGCCGAATGTGCTGACGCGGATGGAGTCTCAGCTCAAGCCCGGCGGTCACGATTTTGCTGCGACGCACCCGCCGCCGAAAGATCGCGTGAAAGACCTAGACTCGATGCTCAAGAAAACCCCTCACGTACCTGTTCCCGCTGTGCGCGTACAGCGTTTTCAAGAAGCGTTGGCGGGGATTTGACCGCGCCTGTTGAGGAGGGATGCGTAAAAAGAGCCTACAGATTCTGGCGCTCGGCCTTGCCACCGCGCTGATTGCCCTGTTGGCTTGGTATAAGAGTCCGCTCCTGAGCGGTGTGGAAAATATTACATGGATGAGCCGTGTAAAATTTTTTCGCCAAACCATCGCCCGCTACTGGCCAGATAAAGGTCATCCTGCTCGATCAGGCGAGTCTTGATTGGGGCGCGGGCGAAGATCGCGGCTGGTCCTGGCCGTGGCCGCGTGTGGTGTACGGCGCGTTGCTCGATTTTGTGATGCGCGGAAATCCGAAGGCTGTTGCGTTCGACGTGCTTTACACCGAGCCTTCCGGCTATGGCGTCGAGGATGACGAGGCGTTCGGAGATGCGATCCGTCGCGCCCCCGGTTTTATCGGCGCGGTTTTTACGGGAAAGGAAACGACGCAAACCCGCGTTTGGCCCGATTGGCTTGCGCGTCCCGCAGAACGTGTGCAAGGCGTCAAAGAATGGCTCACCCCGAGGCGCGCCCGGGCAATCGCCATGCCGGGCGCGGCATTTCCCGTCCCGGAAATCGCGAAACCCGCCGCGTTCCTTGCCAACGTCGCTGATCGGCTGGACCGCGACGGAGTCTATCGGCGCGCGGGGCTAATCACCCTGTTCGATGACAGCGTCCTCCCGTCCCTCGGCTTCGCCGCGTATCTGGCCGCCAATCCGGATGCAAATGTCCGAATTGAGAATGGCGCATTGCGCTTGCGCGACGCCTTCATTCCGATAGACCGCACAGGTCGCGTACTGCTGCGTTTTCGCGGAAGGACGGGAACGCATCAGTCTTTTTCCGCCGCTTCGATCATCCAATCGGAATTGCGATTGCAGGAGGGCGGCAAACCTTCTGTGGACCCGGAAATCTTCCGCGATGCGTACGTGTTTTTTGGCTTTAGTGCGCCGGGCCTGAAAGACCTGCGCCCGACACCGATTGAGGGGAACTATCCCGGAGTTGAATTGCACGCGACACTGCTTGACAACCTGCTGGTGCGCGACGCGCTGGCGGATGTGCCCGTGTGGCCGATTGCTCTCTTCACGGTGCTGCTTTCACTCCTCGGCGCTGCTGCGACCATTGCCGGACGCAGCGCGTGGCAGAGCGTGGCTGCATTCATTGTGCTGATCCCGATTCCGTGGCTGGTCGGCATGTGGGCATATCACGCCGGTTGGTGGTGGCCGGTTATGGCGGGTGAAGTGGGTGTCGCGCTCGCGCTGGTCGGCGGTGTGATCGTCAACTATGCGACGGAAGGCCGCCAGAAGCGATTCATCAAATCGGCGTTCAAACAATACCTCGGCGAAGCGGTTATTGATGAGATCATTGCCGACCCCTCGAAGTTGTCGCTCGGTGGCGAACGCAAAGAACTGACGATGTTCTTTTCTGACCTCGAAAAATTCTCGTCGTTCTCTGAAAAACTTGAGCCGACGCAGCTCATTGATTTGCTCAACGTCTATCTCTCTGAAATGGGCGAGGTGCTGATGGAACAGGGCGGCTATGTGGACAAATACATCGGCGATGCGATCGTCGCGTTCTGGAACGCGCCGGTGCCACAGGAGGATCACGCGGCCCGAGCGATTCGCGCCGCGTTGGGGTGTCAGAGCGTGTTGCGCGAAAAACAGTCAGAACTTTCAGGGAAAGCCGCCGGAATGCCGGTGCGGATGCGGATTGGATTGAATACCGGCGATGTCGTCATCGGCAACATGGGCTCAGCTGAGCGCTTCAATTATACGATGCTCGGCGACGCCGCGAACCTTGCGTCGCGCCTGGAAGGCGCAAACAAGGCGTTCGGCACATTTATTATGGCCTCGGAAAGCACGTGGAAGGCTGCGGGTGATGCGGCATTCGGCCGCGAATTGGGCGCGATCCGGGTGGTTGGCCGCAAAACGCCCGTCCGCGTTTATGAACCACTCGCGTTCGACCGCGCTGCGCTGCCCTCTTGGCTTCCTGATTATGAAGCGGGATTGAAAGCAGTCACAGAAAAGCGCTGGGCCGCCGCTTTGGCATTTTTGAAAAACTACCCGACGATCCGCCGTCGAGAGTTTATGCGAAGAAGCTCTCAACGCTCGCTTCGGGCGCGGAATCTGATTGGGATGGGGTTTGGAATTTGACGGAGAAGTAAGTTGTCTGTGAAACTTCCAAGGGTTGGAAGTCAGTGTCAAAAGGACTTCCAACCCTTGGAAATATTGCGTTCGGGCCAAATTATTTACACCGTGCGCGGAAAAAATGTGAGCGTATGAAGCTGATTATTGGTGGAGTGCGGGGAACGAATACAGTCGCGCAGCCGGATTTTGTGAAGTACGGCGGCGAGACGACTTCTCTGCTCATTGAGAGCCAGGCGGGCGGGCGTATTTTAATTGACGCGGGAACGGGAATCCGTTCGCTCGGTGCCCGACTTGCGGAAGACCCCGGCTCCCGCTCTGTTTTATTGCTCATCACGCACTATCATTTGGATCACATTGTTGGTCTGCCCTCTCTTGGTCTGCTGTACGACAAGGAGTGGCGGATAAAAATCGCCGCGCAGAAACATCAGGAATTCGATGTTGAGTCCATTATGCGCCGAATCATGGACAAGCCGTTTTGGCCTCTGCAGGTGTCTGACCTTGCCGCCAGCATCCAATTTGAATCGCTGCCCGCCGCCGCAAACGGCAGTCCGTTGCGTTGGGACGGACTTGAAATCCGCTGGTGCCCCTTGCATCACCCCGGCGGCTGCACGGCCTATCGGATTGACGAGCCAGCAACCGGCGCTTCGCTTGTGTTTGCAACGGATGTCGAATGGGCAGAGTCTTCAGAAGAAGAGCAAAGCTTGCTGCGTGCTCTTTGTGTGCAGCCAAAACCTGCTGATCTGTTGTTGATGGATGCGCAATATGAAGCGTCCGAATACGAAAAATTTAGAGGCTGGGGGCATTCGACTTGGGAAGAAGGGCTGGCCCTTGCCACCTCGCTCGGTATCCCGCGTTTGCGTCTGATTCATCACGACCCACAGAAAAACGATGAAGCGCTAGACCGTTTAAACGCCGAAATCACAACCCAGGCCCCTTTTGCCTCCCTTGCTCGATCAAGCGAAGAACTGAACTTATCCAGTTGAGTGCAGCGTTCCGTTGTTTCTCAAGAGTGAGTCGTTGATCTCCAGAAACTAACGTAGATTTATATTAGATAGCTGAAAAAAGCTAAGAATCTCGAAGATTAAGCTTGAACTATCTTAATATAAGGATTATGATCCGCGCATTCTTTCAAACCATACTGTCCACACCCTTTTAGGATTTGTCGAGGCACTTATAGCATGCCGCCGACATAAATAGTGGATCCAGGGTTTGAAGCGAGTGGGTCGCGCCGCTTAAGGCGCTCAGTAAGGTAAAAACGAATATAACTTGCGGCGTCGAATTGCGCCCCAATGCCTTAAACGATTAAGCCACAAACAAGGAGGTGTTTATTAAACAGATCGTATTGTTAGTTGAGCAGGTGGAAGGCCTTCTGGATGAGAGTAAGCATCAGGAAGCCGTTCGGCTTATCGAACAGGCCCTTGAACTGTTCATGCGAAAGCCGAAGCGCTATCAGCAGCAGGTTGAGCATTCGCTGCAGTCGGTAACTGCGAGATGTACCACCCCTGCGGAGTATCGGCAGGCCGAATCATTGTGGATGAGAGTGATTGCCATTAATGAGCGGTGGTATGGCGCTAATGCCGTAGAGCTTGTCCCCGGTCTCAATGCGTTGGCAGAGATCAATTATAAGATGAAATGCTATATGTTCACAGCGCTGTTCTATCGGCTGTCCCACACCATTCAAATGGAATCCAAAAATAAAGACTACCCGACGTTTGTTTATACCCTCTATCAGTTGTGTGAGATCGGTAGAAGGTTTGGGAGCTTCAACTCGACGACGATTTACCGCAGAGCCTTGGCGCTCGCCTTCAGACATTGTCCAGATTCTCCCGTGCTGCCGAGTCTGTGGCTCGGTTTGGGAAGAAAATATGTTGTTTTCCGCGATTCCGGTGAACGAGCAAAAGCGAAGAAGTGCTTTGGAAAAGCCTTGTCGAGTGCGAAGAAAAAGTATGGCCCGATAAGTGCTGTCGGGGCGAAGGCGAATGTTGATCTGGGCGATCTCTATGTACAGGAAGGCGAGTTTGGCCGAGCGATGGATCTGTATAGAACGGCCTTAAAAATGGAAGAGGTTATGTATGGAGAGAATGCTTACCAGTCGTGGCGGACGCATAAATGCATTGCGGAGTGTTTCGCTGTGCAATTCGAACTTCATGATGCAGAAAAGCACTATGGCATCGCGCTGAACCTAGCCGAGCAAACGCCCGAGTTGGATGAAGGCGCAATCACAGAGCTTGCCGGGAACCATGCGCGAATTTGCGCGGCGCTGGGCAAAACGAATAAAGCGGTGAGCCTCTATGAGCATGCGCTGGCGAATAGGGAGGGCGCGAGAAGCAGCACGAGCCATCTCGATCATCCGAAATACAAGCTTGAGCTGGCACACCTCTATCGTGCGACGGGGCAGATTGACCAGGCTCTATACACGTTTAAATCGCTCTTTCACGATAGTCCTCCAATGGTTCTACCGCTTCCCGAGCACTATCAAGGGCTGGTTGATATGGCAAACCTCTATTTGGCCCAAAACCAACTCTCCATAGCCGAGGAGCTGTTTAAAACTGCGATTGTATGTGGGAAATCGCGGCGTGATCGCCGTTTGAATTGCAGGAAGCGCGCCTTTTCTACGGAAGACCACCTCAGACTGGCCGAGGTGTTGGAGTCTATCGCTGGCATTTATGAAAAAAGCCGACGTCCAAAACAGGCTAGGGAGGCAAAAAAGGAAGCACAGGTCATTCGTGCGAACCCGGCGTCACCGGGAGATGAGTTCAATTGTTAAGCAAACAAAATCATAAAAAGGAGGAAGCGATGAATGAAATTAGCTGTCCGCATTGTGGGAAGGCTTTCAAAATTGATGAGGCTGGCTATGCGAGTATTCTGAAGCAGGTTCGGGATAAGGAGTTTGACAAGCAAATCCATGAGCGGCTCGCTGCAGCGGCGCGTGAAAAAGGCGACGCAGTGGAGCTCGCCGAGGCGAAGGTGAAGCAGGAATTACAGGAGTCGCTCTCAGCAAAGGATGCCGAAGTCCGTGAGCTTAAGGCCAAACTCGAAGGGAGCAATACCGAACGCCAACTGGCTGTCACTCAAGCGCTAGGAGAGCTGCAAAAAGAACGAGATCAACTGGCGCACGAAGTTGAGCAGGCCCGACTCGATAAGGAAAACGAGGCGAAACTTAGCGCGGCGGAAGCGAAAAACCGGATGCAAGAAGCAGTCAGTAACATCGAAAAACAACGAGATGCTCTGAAAGCGGATATGGAACGGCTCAAGTACGAGAGGGAGCTTGGGGAGAAGGCGCTCAAAGAACGGCTTGAGACGCAAATCAAGGATCGTGACGAGACCATTAAGCGTCTCCAGGATTTTAAGGCGAAGCTCTCCACCAAAATGGTCGGGCAAACGCTGGAGGAACACTGCGAAACGGAATTTAACCGAATCCGTCCGAGCGCATTTCCGACCGCGTATTTCGAGAAGGACACGGACGCGCGGACGGGGAGCAAGGGGGATTATATTTTTCGCGAGTCCGATCCGGATGGGATTGAGGTCGTTTCCATTATGTTTGAAATGAAGAATGAGAGCGAAACGACCGCCACGAAGAAGAAAAACGAGGATTTCCTCGCGGAACTCGACAAGGACCGTCGGGAAAAGAAGTGCGAATACGCCGTTCTGGTCTCGCTCCTTGAGGCCGATAGCGAGTTGTACAATACCGGTATTGTGGATGTGTCACACCGTTATCCAAAGATGTACGTCATCCGTCCGCAGTTTTTCATTCAGCTTATCACGCTGTTGCGCAATGCCTCGTTGAAGTCTCTTGCGTACAAGAAAGAGCTCGCAGAAGTGAAAGCGCGTGATATTGACGTCACGAATTTTGAAGCGAGTTTGGCGAGCTTCAAAGATGCATTTGGGCGGAATTATCGTCTGGCGTCTGAAAAATTTCAGGGCGCAATTAAGGAGATCGATAAGAATATCGCGAGCCTGCAAAGGATAAAAGATTCCCTGCTTGGCTCCGAAAACCATCTTCGTCTTGCCAACGAAAAGGCGGAGGACCTGACCATCAAGAAGCTCACACGCAACAATCCGACCATGACGGCAAAGTTTGCGGCATCGAAACCCCGAAGACTCCCTGCGGGGGAATCGTAGTCGAAGCGTTCGGAGGTGAAGGGGCGCCACTTCTTCGGGCTGGATAGGGGGCGGGGCTGATCGCTCCGCCCACCTCGGCGGGGCAAAAATAAAACCAAGTTTTTACGTAATAACTCGTGACAGCGGGAATTGAGTGCGTAATGATTTGCGCCGATGAATCAATTCAAGTCCCAGTTTTGGTGGGGGGACTATCTACATCTCATTCGTCCGGGTTATTGGATCAAGAATGTCTTTGTTGCGCCGGGCATACTTCTGGCGTTCTACTTTGTTCCGGGTCTCGATCTGGCCAAGCAGTGGCTGAGCATCGTTTTGGCTCTGATCAGCGCTTGTCTCGTTGCGTCGAGTAATTATGTAATTAATGAAATCCTGGATGCGCCGGGCGATGCGCATCATCCGGACAAGAAGACGCGCCCCATTGCTTCAGGCCGTATTGGGGTTGGCGGGGCTTATGTTCTCTGGCTCGTTTTGGCCGTTCTGGGTCTCGCCCTGGCCGCGTTGGTCAACAAGGGGCTGTTGGCTTCGTGCGCGTTGTTGTGGGTGATGGGGCTGACCTACAACGTGCCGCCGGTTCGCTTGAAGGACGTGCCGTATGGGGATGTGTTGTCCGAGTCGGTGAACAATCCGATTCGAATGGCAATCGGTTGGTACGCGATGGGGGTTTCAACGGCGCCCACGCTTTCCGTACTTCTCGCCTATTGGATGTTCGGCGCGTTTCTTATGGCGATTAAGCGCTACGCCGAGCTGCGTCACCTCGGCGATGCCGCAGTTGCCGGCGCGTACCGAAAATCGTTCCGTTGGTACAACGAGGAACGCCTGCTTGTGAGCATTCTTTTTTATGCCGCACTGTTCGGTATGTTTTCCGGAGTCTTCATCTCGCGTTATCGCATTGAACTGACTCTTGCGATTCCGTTTGTCGGTCTTGCGATGGCGAGCTACTTCCGAATCGGCTTTAAGCCGCATAGCCCTGCGATGAATCCCGAGCGCCTGTGGCGCTATCGCAGCATCATGGTCCCAGCGCTGTTTGCATTTGTAGTTTGTGGCGTGTTACTTTTCGTAAATGTTGCACCGCTTTCGCAACTCTTTGCGCCCCGTTATGCGCCGGTTGCGTTCCCATGAGCGCAAAGGGAACTACATTGCGCTGGCGCATGCTGTTTGCGGCGATCGCTTTCATGCTGTCCACGGTCAGCAGTTATGTTGTCTTTCATCGCGTGCCAACGGGATCGGATGAAAATAGCTATGTTTTTCAAGCGTACAACTTTCTCGATGGTGTAATTGCACGCCCCGAGCCGCCGATGCCGGAAGCGTTCAGCTCGGGCATGGTCATTATTCATCCCGAGGCTGGCTGGCTCTCTCGCTATCCGCCCGGCCACTCGCTCTGGCTGCTGACGAGTATTTGGGCGGATGCGGTTTATCCGGCGATCGGACTCGCTGCTGCCGTGGCGATCTGGTTCCTGTGCGGCGCGGCATTCGCGCTGGGAATTCCACAGGCGCTTGTCGCTGTTCCGTTACTCGTGTCGCCATTTTTCTTTTTCATGTATGGAACGCAGTTGAGCCACACGAGCGGACTGGCTGCAGCGGCGATGTTGTGTTGGGGCTACATTCGCGGGCGGACGCGCAATGAGCGGTGGCCTTTGTTTATCGCCGGACTAGCGTGGAGCCTTCTCTTTCTAAATCGCACCTACACGGCGCTGCTGATGGCGATTCCGTTTGCGGTGGACGCGCTGTGGCATTGGCTTCGTGTGCGAACGTGGCGCGCGTTCCAACAGACGGCCCTGTTTGCCGTGGCCGCTGGTTGCGGTGTGCTTGGTTACCTTGCCTATAACCAACTGGTCACGAATGATCCGTTTCATGCGACGTATCTTTTTTACGATGCGAGCGAAAGTCTTGGCTTCGGCACTCGCCACGTTTATGGGGAGGTTGTTCACCACACGTTTGCAAATGGGCTGGGGTACTTGTGGAATAACGTCCGTGCGATGGATCAGTGGCTTTGGGGCTTTCATGGCTCGTTGCTTATCGCACTCGTGTTGAGCATCGTCGGCTGGTCGCGTCGCTGGGTCCCCGCTCTTTCTCGGTGTTACGCTAAGTGTGTGGCTTGGCTATATCGGTTTTTGGTACAAGGGCGTAACGGATGCGGGCGGACCGGTTTATTTCTTTGAGACGCTCGCTCCGCTCTCGCTTCTTTTTGCGTTTGGGCTTTCTCGCATCTGGTCGCGAGCTGGTACGCACTCGGTAACCCGCATCGCTGTTGTTGTCGCAGTGCTGGTCGGCTTGTTGACTTGGAACACCGTGTTTGCGGTGCAAGAATCTATTACTCGTGCGCCCAAGCAAAAGAGCAAAAGCGAGTTTGTCGAGGCGCTCAATGATCTCCCGCCGAACTCCATCGCATTGGTCGAGGGGTTTGAGGAGGTCCGCCCTGGTGAGATCATTATGAACGCTCACGGCGAAGACAGCGACCCGCTCATCTTGCGAAGTCTTGGCGACGAAAACGTTATTGTGCAGCGACTATTTGCTGATCGCTCTGCCTATCTCTTACGCGCTGAAAACCCGGACGAGCCGATTCTTCTCGATCAGCAGCCGGTGAGGGTGAGGCGGCTGGCTGATACGTTTCATAAACGGACCCGGACAAAACGAGCCGGACGCAACCGGTCTCGTTGTGCGTGTTGCGAGCACGCGAGACGCAGCGGGTTGGTTGGCGTTTGGCCGGCTTATTCGTCTGCCAAAGGGGCGGTACAGGGCGACGTGGCTGGGGCAAGCATCGAACATTTCGTCCAATGCTCCGCTGGGCGCTGACATTCTCATCCGTCCAGACAAAACCTCAGTATGGGAAGACTCACTGGTTGGAAGCGCCAGTGGCACATTGTTTCAGGCGGAGCTTGATCTGACGAATCGGATCACCGCGCTTGAACCGCGTTTGCAGTACGGCGGATCGGGTGACGTGCGCGTGCGCGCGATTCATTTTGATGAGCTGTTTTGAACCGCGCAACGGTTGCGGACGGACGCTATTTTTTTTCGATCAAGCGCTCGCTGATTTCGTCGAGTTTGCGCCGTAGCTCCAACAACTCGTTGTGCGCCTTGAGGTTCACCTGATGATCCACGTCCGCGCGGATACGGTCACGCTCGCCCTGCCGGTTGGCGCTGACAAGGACGAAGATGGAGAGAAAAATTGCCTCCAGTGAAACGGTCATCGTGAGGAGGCCGAATGGGAATGGGTCGAACGGTTTTGGCAATATCAGCTCGTTGAGCGATATCCATGTTGCAAACCAGATGACGTGAAAGGTCAGAAACTGCTTGCTTGCGCTGATCGCCGCAATCCGATCTGCGATACGCGGCCAAAGCGGGCCGCCCGCTGCAATTTCCTCAATTGCGGTGTTTGAATTTCGGACGCTGCGCAGTTGCGCCAGCGTATCGCGCTGTCGGCGACCGAGCGTTTCGAGCAGGTGCGCCGCTGCGTTCGGATGGGATTTGATAAATTCAAAGAAAGCATCGCGAGAGAGCGTGAGCGCCTCAACCGGCGTGAGTGCGCGGCAGGTCGCCGTGCGCGGGCCGCCATCGAGCATGGAAAGTTCGCCGAAATAATCGCCCGGACCAAGTCGCGCTAGGATGGTTTCGTTTCCACTTCCGTCCTGAAGGAACAGTTCCACTCGACCCGCTTGAATGATGTAGAAGTCTGCACCCTTGTCGCCGCTCCAGAAGAGCGTCTTGTTCGCCTCGAATTTACGCGAGACCATTACATTGGCGAGACGTTCACTGTCACCGTCCGTCAGCGTGGCAAACAACGGAATCGCGGAAAGCTTAGTTGCACTCATCCTTCGTAGAGCCTAAAGCTCGTTCCGGTTAAAAAGCAAGCGTGTTCAAAAAACGAAGCCAGGAAAAAGCCTCAAACACGTCTTCATCCGTCATAAGCCGCCGGGCGCAGACTAAGGTTGGAGACCGCCGCGCAAGCCCTCGATGGAGAGGTTTCATTGCGGTTTTAAAAGTTTTGAACCAACGGAGTTGAGGCGCCAAGTTCGACGTCTGAGTTTATGCGCCTTGTGCCAGCAGCGGTTGCTCTGTGAACTCGCGCTGATGGTAGTGGCGGCTGGTTTTATAGCCAGCGTCGGCAGCGAGTTTCAGGGCGACGTCGAAACCGGTGCCTACGCGGTCGGGGTGGTGGGAGTCGGAACCGAAGGTCAGGCCGACTTCGCGTTCGCAAGCCCACGTGAGAATATTGAGGCCGGGATAAGGCTCTTGGGGCGCATGATTCAATCCGGATGTGTTGATCTCTATGGCCATGCCCGCCTCTGCGAGCCGGTCGAGCGCAGGGAGCGCAAATTCGCGCAGCGCGGTCTCTGCAATTTCGTTGCCGAAGCGTTTGGGTAGATCAATGTGCGCAACGATGTCGTATAGGCGTGTGTCTGCGAGTTCGCTTATCAGTTCGAAATACAACTTCCACGTCACTGCGGGGTCGTCAGCATCGGCGAGGGTGCGCAGCTCGCCGGGCTTGCCCCAATAGTTCAAAAAATGAACCGAACCAAGGACGAGGTCGAAGGGATACTTCTGTGTCCACGTGTCGAGAAAGCGTTCGCACCCGCGATAGTAGTCGGCCTCGATTCCCAAAAGAACCGGGATGGGACTGGCCGCGCGAGCGGCCTCCACCATTTCGATGTACTCCGGAAATTGTTCAACGCGCATCCGGTGTTCGTCGCCAAAGCGTGTGTCGGTGGGACAGTGATCGGTCGCGGCAATATGCGGAACGCCTCGTTCTGTTCCAACCAAAGCGTAGTCCAAGGAACGCCGTCGGCATGTTTACAGAGTCGGTTGTGTGTGTGGTAATCGGGTGGGAGTAGGGGCTGTTTCGTTTCCATTGCTTTGTCAGACTATGGCCAACGAGCGATGTTGTCAAAACGAGCGTCCTATCACGACGGCTCGCCTGATCCTTGGGCCTGCTCCGCCGCAAACTTTTTACGGAAGAATTTGGAGCGATGGCGGACGATGTCGCCATCAATCATGTAAATGACGCCTTTAGAAATATTTGTCGCGTGATCCGCGATTCGCTCCAGCGTGCGCGATATCAATGTGAGGGCAAGGAGTGCGTGGAGCTGCGACGGGTCGCGCTCAATCTCCTCCTCCACTTCATTGAGGAGATCGCGGTTGAGCTGGTTGACCTCATTGTCGGAAAGCCAGACCTCGCGCGCGAGCTTCGCGTCTTGATTGATGAGCGCGTCGAGACTTCGGCTGACCATCGTTTGGGCAATCTCTGCGAGGCGCTGAATGTGAAAGTCGCGCGTGGGCGACGGACGCTGCGCGAGCGCGACAGCGCGTTCGCCGATGTTGACGGCAAGGTCGCCAATGCGTTCGAGGTCGTGGTTGATTTTGAGCATGGCGACAATGAACCGCAGGTCGTGTGCGACGGGTTGGTAGAGCGCGAGAATCTTGAGACATTCCTCCTCGACCTCGACCTCCTGCCGATCAATTTCGATGTCGGCCTCGATCACTTTTCGCGCAAGCGGTTCGTCGCGCTCGACCACTGCCTTCATGGCGAGGCGCAGGTTGTCTTCCACCATTGCGGCAAGCGTGAGACTGACCTTTTTGAGGTTATCCAGTTCGCGCATTAGATGTACGGCCATGTTGCTCTCCTGTCCTTCCGAAGTAATCGCTTGCGGCTGTGCGCAAGTTTAGCTGAAACGTCCTGTGATGTAATCCTGTGTTTGCTGGTTCGCCGGTTTTCTGAACATTTGTTCAGTATCCCCGAATTCAACGAGGTGTCCTTCATAAAAGAACGCCGCCTTGTCGGAAATGCGCGCGGCCTGCTGCATGTTGTGTGTGACGATGACGATCGTGAACTCCTGACTCAGTTCGTCCACCAGGTCCTCGATGCTCGAAGTTGCGCGCGGGTCGAGCGCGGAACAGGGTTCGTCCATCAGAATCACTTCAGGGTCCACGGCAATGCAGCGCGCAATGCAGAGGCGTTGCATTTGGCCGCCGGACAGCTTCAATGCCGAGGTGTGCAGGCGATCCTTGACCTCGTTCCAGAGCGCCGCTTTTTGCAGACAGCGCTCCACCGTCTCATCGAGCAGCGCGCGGTTGCGAACGCCCGCGATGCGGAGGCCGTAGATCACATTTTCATAAATGGATTTTGGGAATGGATTCGATTTTTGAAAGACCATCCCGACACGGCGACGCAGCGCAATTACGTCCACGGTCTCTGAATTAAGCTCCATCGTGTCGAGCAGCAAACTGCCCTCCATCCGCGTGCCATCCACCAAATCGTTCATTCGATTGATGCAGCGGAGGAACGTGGACTTTCCACAGCCGGAGGGGCCGATGAACGCGGTGCATTTGCGGCGCGGAATCTGCATATTGATGGAATGCAGCGCGTGGTGGTCGCCATAAAAGAAATTTAATTCGCTGGCGTTGACCACGATGTCTTCAGACGAAGCTGTTTCGGTGTTTTGTGTCATTACGAATCCCTGACTAAAAAGCCCCCACTGCATATTTACGGCGAAGCCGCTCGCGAATCGCAATCGCGCCGAGGTTCAACAGAACAACGAGCGCAATGAGGAACAGCGTTGTGGCAAAGACCATCGGTTGAGCCGCATCCGAGTCGGGCGACTGGAAGCCGAGGTCATAAATGTGAAAGCCCAAGTGCATAAACTTTCGGTCGAGGTGAAGAAATGGGAATAGGCCATCCACCGGCAACGCGGGCGCGAGTTTGACGACTCCGACCAGCATCAACGGCGCCACTTCTCCCGCCCCTCGCGCCATTGCAAGGACGAGTCCGGTCATAATGCCCGGCGCAGCGGCAGGAATAACGACGCGATAGATCGTTTGCCATTTCGAACCGCCCAACGCGAGCGAGCCTTCACGCGCACCACGCGGCACGGCCGCGAGCGCTTCTTCCGTCGCGACGATCACTACCGGAACCGTCATCAGTGCGAGTGTCAGCGCCGCCCACAAAATGCCCCCCGTTCCGAAGGTGGGGGCGGGGAGCGAGTTGGAGAAGAAAAGTTTGTCAATCGTGCTGCCCGTGAAATAAACGAGGAATCCCAGTCCGAACACGCCGAAGACAATGGATGGAACGCCTGCGAGATTGTTGATGGAGATGCGCACGGTTTGTGTGAACCAGTTTTGTCTCGCGTATTCGCGCAGATAGATCGCCGCGAGTACGCCGAACGGCATTACGGCAACGCTCATCAAAAGCGTTAAGATGAAGGTCCCGAAGATGGCCGGGAATATTCCGCCTTCTGTATTCGCCTCGCGTGGTTCCTGAGAGACAAACGAGGCAATTCCGCGCAGGAAAAATACGGCCTTATTGGCAAGGTTCATTTGATTTGGGAAATGCGCCTGTACAAGTTGACCGAGCGGAATGTTGCGCTGCTCCCCTGTGAAGAGCTGGATGCTTAGTGTTCCTTCGCCCAGTGAAGACCGAATCTGTTGCGCCTCGTCTGTCAGCGATGCGTATTGCGAGAGAAGTTTGGTCTGAAGTTCCTGGCCTCGTTCCGATTCCAGCTTTTCCGTGTTGGCATGAAGGCGGGAAAGGTTGTGATTGATTTTGCCGATGCTGTGTTTTTCGACACGCCGTAGCTCTCGGCGTAACTTGTGCGTACGCGCAATTGCGCTGCGAAGTGCATCCTCGAAATCCGCTGAATCTGCGCCGACTCGTTCCCCCGTTCGGCAGGTTGAGCGTCAGCGGAATTCCGATTGCGGGACCGTATTCCATCCGTTCAAGGACAAGCGCATTTGCAGGATAATCCGTCCGCAGCGCGTCATCTGTGACGATGTAGCGAAAGCCTTGTCCGTACACGTCTTTGTTTCCGATTTGCAGTCGCCATTCGCGTTGCGGCGCAGCCGTGCGAGGAGCGGGGAGCATACGGTCGCGTGCGCCGGTCAACAGTCCTGCCACAATCGTCTGCCCTTCGACGACGGAGGCGCTATCCGATTGCAGCGTCACACGCAGCAACGGCTTTGGCCAGAACACGCTCAATCCATTGACCGCGATGAGGCCGAGCAGTCCGAGGACAAGAAGCAGGCCGATGGATAGGCCCATCGAAGAGAGCCAGACACCGGCTTCACCGGCGGATGGCGTGTTCTTATAGGTTGGTCGTTTTCGGGACATCAGACGGCTTTATATTTTTCGCGCAGGCGATTGCGGATGATTTCCGCGAGGGTGTTCACAATGAACGTGAGTAGAAAGAGGAGCAGTGCGCCGAGGAAGAGCGTCCGATAGAGCGTGCTGTGGAGCGGCGCCTCGGGCAGTTCCACCGCAAGATTTGCGGAGAGTGTGCGCATTCCTGAAAAAATATTCCAGCCGGTGATCGGCGTGTTGCCTGTCGCCATCAACACGATCATCGTTTCGCCGACCGCGCGGCCCAGCCCGATCATCAACGCCGAAAAGATTCCCGCCGAGGCCGTTGGCAGAATGACCCGGATGGTGGTTTGCCATCGGCTCGCGCCCAGCGCAAGGGATGAAGAACTGAACGCGGGCGGCACGTTGGATAGCGCGTCTTCCGCCATCGTGAAAATGATCGGGATAACCGCGAAGCCCATCATAAAACCTACGACTAATGCGTTTCGTTGTTCAAAAGGGAGTCCGGTTGTTTGCACCCACCAAAGGCGAAAATCGGGAATTGGTTCGCCGGTGGACAGGTCGCGCGCGATAAAGAATGCGGATTCCATCACGGGGCCCAAGCGCCACGCGGCGTAGGCGGCAAGGGCGAGGAGTGGAAGGATTGCGATAAACTCGAAGCCGGGTTTGATGCGGCGTCGGATCGAGTAGGGCATCTGTTCCAGGAGCGCACCGAAAAGAAGCGCGCTGACAGGGAGGAAGACCAACGCGAGGGCAAGAGAGGGTATTCGCTGGTCGAGCAAAGGCGCGAGCCAGAGCGCGGCGAGGAAACCGAGGATCACGGAGGGGAGCGAGGCCATCACTTCCATTGTCGGCTTGATGAATTGTTTGAACTTTGGATGTGCGAATTGCGAGGCGTACAATGCGGCAAAAAGTGCGAGAGGCGCGGCGAGCAGCATCGCATAAAATGTTCCCTTGAGCGTGCCGATCAGCAGGGGAATCATCGAGAGCTTCGGCTCTGCGTCGTCGGATGCGCCGGTGCTTTGCCACTCGTATTTTGGTTCCGATGATCCCTCGTACCAGACCTTGCCGAAGAATGCGCGGAAGCCAGCCTCGGGATGCGGGTCGTTGAGTGAGTAGCGGTGGAGTCGTTGGCGGCTATCGAGAAACCACATCGCGTTGTTTTTTGGGCCGAGCGCTGCGAGTTGTACCGTGAACGGAAGTGCGCCGTCCCAGCGCACTGATTCTGTTGTGGCGTAGCGAAGAGAGGCGCGCTGTCCACCGGCGATCAGGAACGTTTTGTTGCGTTGACTTCGGCTGTAGGCGAGGGGAGGCGTGTCGAGCAGGGGAAATACCTTGGTTTGCCCGAAAAAGGCGGCTCTGTCCTCCGTGCTCGTACAGGCTGAAGATTTTGTTTTCGCCCCGCGTGTTCGCAAGGACGATGGAGTCGTCGCCGAAAAGAAAATCGGCAATTGCCAACTGTGCGGAGCCTTCAAAGGGTTTCCAAGTCTGGAGCAATGAGAGCGCATGTTCAGATCGGAAGAAATACTGGAGCGAGTCGTTGTCTGTTGCGACGACGATGCTGTCGGCGCGTTGACCGATCAAAATGCGTGTGGGCATACCGAGAAGTTGATCAGAGAGATCAACGCGCTCTCCAAGCGTCCACGCGTTACTCGTAATCAGTGAATGTTGTCGTTCAAATGGCAAGGCGACAAAGCGAGGTGTATCACCGATTCGCTGCGCGACCGCGATCAGGCGATGGGTTTCATTTTCATTCGCATCCAGCGCGACGACGGAATATCCCGGTATTGCGATGGAATTCATCTGCTCAATGTGAACATCCGGTTCCACGCGCCACGCGCTGTTTGTGAATGAGGAGGAAAAAGAAACGATCAGGCTGAACACCCGTCCCAGCGACGTGCCGACAAGGAACTCCCGTTGCCGTGCGTGATAGGCCGTTGCGGTGATGGTCTCGCTATCGGCCAACGGCAATGCAAATTGGTGCGCGACGTTTGTTGCGGTTGTATTCCAAAAACACAGGGAGCCTGTTCGGTCAAGCAGATAGGGCATCTCGCCGTTATCGTCGGATGCGAGCGTGAGGTAATCGTGGGTGGGCAGCTCCCATGAACCGGCGGGGCGAACGTGGGCGGTTGAGAAGAGGGGGATGACCTGCCATAAGATAAAGATGAATATCGCAAAGACGGCCGCGACGACGCCAATACCGCCGATTTTAATGAAGCGTTGCATTGCGCGATCAATCCAGATCGCGACGCGCGAGACTTCGTAGCGTTTTGGCTTTGTGGCGGGGGCCGACATAAGACTAATTCAATTTTTCCAGTTCTTCCGCAACGATGTTGGCGGGCAGTGGGTAGTAGCCGTCTTTCACGACAATTTCCTGCCCGGGCTTCGATAAAATAAAGTGGATGAACTCGCGCGTGAGCAGATCGAGCGGTTCACGCGGGTCTTTGTTGATGTAGAGAAGGAGAAATCGTGCGAGCGGATAGTTTCCGTTGAGCGCATTGGCCGGAGTTGGATCGAAGACGGCATTCGCGCGTTCGCCAAGCGCAATCGCGCGCACCCCGGCGCTTGAGTAGCCCGCGCCGGAATAGCCAATACTGTATAGATCGCCGGCGATGCCGAGGACGACGGAGGAGGAGCCGGGCTGTTCCTTGACCGTCGGAAGGAAGTCGCCCTTTGCCAGTGCGCGCTCCTTGAAGAAGCCGTAGGTGCCGGAGGCGCTGTTTCGTCCGTAGAGCGAAATGGGGCGATGCGCCCAGATGCCGTCCATGCCGACTTCCGTCCACGTCGAAATTTCAGGTCCGCCGCGTTTGTGCGTGCTGGAGAAGATGCCATCGAGCTGTTGGAGCGTCAGACCGGGAAGCGGATTGTCTTTGTGGACATAGACTGCGAGAGCGTCCACCGCGACGCGGATTTCTGTGGGTGTGTAGTTGTATCGCGCCTCGAATGCATCCAACTCTGAAGATTTCATCGGACGGCTCATCGGCCCCAATTGCGCCGCGCCTTCGATGAGCGCCGGCGGCGCAGTGGAAGAACCTTTTCCTTCGACCTGAATGTTCACACCCGGATGAATCGCGCGAAAGGCCTCGGCCCAGAGCGCCATCAGATTGTTCAGCGTGTCGGAACCGATGCTGTTCAGGTTGCCGCCGAGATCGTGCGTTTTCTCATAGGCCGGCAGGGCATCATCCACCGCGATCACGGCTCCGGAGGCCAGGCCGCCAAAGAGCAGAACCAGGGCAAAGAGTGGCAAAGTTTTGCCTCTGTTGCGTTTTAGTTGCTGAGGGGTGGAAAACATTTAAATCGGTTTGAATGACGCCGAAAAAAGGCATCGGGCCTTTGGATAGTGGGGACAAATCCGCGCGCATAGCACTGCATCGGGTTCGGGTACTCGCATAATAAGGTTCTGGAGTTTGTTGCGCATTGCTGTGCCGGGCTATTTCGACAAACCAGCACAGTTGTCCGGGGCTTGTGTTAGGAATGGATGAGGAAAGGGCGGAAACTTTTGCTATTCTTTAAAGCGGTAACCCACGCCCCGCACGGTTTCGATGTAGTCGCCGTGCTCCTCGAGCTTCTTGCGCAGTCCGACAATTTGCACGTCCACCGAGCGATCCGTCACGGCGTAGTCCTCGCCGCGAACGGCGTCCACAATTTGCTGGCGCGTATAGACCCAGCCGGGGCGGCGCGCGAGAAATTGCAGGACGCGAAATTCAGTGTAGGTGAGGTCAATCCGCTTTCCTTCGATTCGGACTTCATGGCGGCCCGGATGAATGACCATTTTGTGGACCGTGATCTGCGACTGTTCATCGGCCGGTTCGCGCGCCTTGCGGCGCATGATGTTCCGAATGCGTGCGACGAGCACCTTCGGGCTAAATGGTTTTGTGATGTAGTCGTCTGCGCCAACTTCGAGACCGGTGACGATGTCCGCTTCTTCGCCTTTTGCGGTGAGCATCACAATGGGCACGCGCTTGGTCGTTGTTTCGCCGCGCAGCGTGCGGCAGACCTGCAAGCCGTCAATACCGGGGAGCATCAAGTCCAACAGGATCAAATCCGGCAAATCCTTGCGCGCGACCTCAATCGCCGCCTCGCCGGAGGATTCAGCGGTGACGGTGTATCCTTCTTTGCCCAGGTGGAACGAAACGAGTTCCTGGATGTCCTCGTCGTCTTCAATCAATAAAATATTTTTTTTGCTCATGGGTTTGCCGCCTTCGTACAACTCTCGTGAACGGGCCTAGAATAGTGTTTTATGTGGTGATTGCCAATACACGCGATTGCTCTCGTTTCCACCACTCGCGGAGCTGTGGGAACTCGTGCTGAAACTGCGGGGATGCAAAACCGGATGGCAGCGTGGCCACGATTTCATCCAGTGCCCAGAATCGGCCGTCCGCGATTTCGTCGGCTTGTAAAATGAACGGGCCTTCGTTCACGATGACAAACGTGCGAATCAGCTCCGTCTCAATTGACGACTCCCAAATATACTCGTAGGCCTTTGTCAGTATTGCGTTCGCCACACCCAGCTCTTCGCGCAGTTCACGAATCGCCCCGGCGAGGGGCGCTTCGCCGGCTTGCACATGGCCGCCGACGGAGATGTCCCACTTATCCGGTTGAATCTCTTTGGTCGGAACCCGCTTTTGTAAAAATAGTTCGCTGGCGTGATTGAACACAGCGACGTGGACGGCCTGATGAATCAGCGCCGGATTGGCATGGCACTGCGACCGCGGGGCCTGTCCAATCACGTTCCCTTCGCGATCCACCAGATCGAACAACTCATCTTTCACGCGGCGTTTCCTTGAGTGATAGGTGATCCGTCGCCCCCGCGATTTGCAACGACGCATTTTTTTCCGTCGCGTACGATTTTGAATAGGCAAGCGTAGTCGCACGGCGCAGAACAAGGTGCGCCGAGCAGGCCTGAAGCCATCCCCATGACGCTATGAGCGTGGCCTACGAGGAGAATGGACTCGTTTGGATACGCATCCGCCAGACGCCGCGCCGTTTCGCCCGCGCGCACGCTTGCCTGTTCACCGTCTTCAGGAAAGGAGGGGAGTAGGAGAGAGCGATGCGTTGGGTCAATGTGGTCGAATCCGTTGCACAACGCATCAATGGATCGCAGTTTCGGTTTCTCTGAAAACCAATCTTTATTCAGCCATTCGCATAGCCCCCACTCAATACGAATTGGAACATTGATGGCTTCCGCAATGAAGAAGGCTGTTTGAACCGTGCGTAAAAATGGCGATGCAAAGATGCGGGTGATCCCTTCGTCTTTGAGTCGCGTGCCGGTTTCTTTTGCTTGGATAATACCGGTTGTAGAAAGTTGTGGGTCATCCCCGCCGAATGCCGGATTAACGTGATCCAACCGTTCTCCGTGACGGCATAGCCAGACAACCTGCCCGTCCATTACGCCTTGGCTCGCTTTGCTGCGTCGCGATTTCCAGAGCCTTGGAGGAAGTACGCGATGCTTGCCGTGTATAGCTCCGGCTCAACAAGGAATGAGTCGTGACCCTTGAGCGAATGTACGATGACGTGTTGGAACGGAACGCCCGCTTCCTGTAGCCCGCTACAAAGCTGTTCCTGCTGTTTCAAGGAGAAGCAATCGTCATCGGTGATTGTGAAAACCAGATGCCGCTGTGCGGAACAGGCTTTGAACATCTCAACGAAGGAAGATGCGCCCGTGTCGCCGAGCAGATCGAACTTTTGCCACGCATCAACAATGCGCAGATAGGTGTTCGCATCGAATCGTTCCACAAATTCGAGACCCTGCTTGCGCAGGTACGACTCGACCTTGTGTTCGATCCAATACCACTTTTTCTTGTCCAGTTCCGGCTGAATGACCGTGTTCTTCGCGCGATGCTCCATTGCGTCGAGCGAAATGTAGTTTTTGTGGCTGATCATCCGCGCCAGCGCCAGGCCGCGATTGGGCGGGTGGCCTTCGTAATAGTTTCCGCCCTTGTAGTGTTTGTCGTCTTCAATCGCGGTGATCTGTTCAAAGTTCGAGATCCGTTGTTGAATGGAAGTTTCCACGCCCGAAGCAATGGAGACGACGGCCTCCACGCGGTCGGGATAGCGCGCCGAAAAGTTAATGGCGCACAGGCCGCCGAGCGAACCGCCGATGACGGCATGAAGTTTCTTGATTTTAAAATGATCCAGCAGGTGGACTTGGGAGTCCACGATGTCGCTGAACATGACCGTTGGAAAATCCTTGGCATAGGGCTGCCCTGTTGCCGGATTGATGCTGGCCGGGCCGGAGGAGCCGTAGCAGCCGCCGAGATAGTTGGCGCAGATCACAAAATACTGATCGGTGTCCAGCGCCTTGCCGGGGCCGATGAACTCGTCCCACCAGCCGATGTGCATTTCCTCCGTCCAGCGTTTGTCAATGTCCTCCCGCACGCTGCGGTTGATTCCCGCCGCGTGTTGACTTCCGCTGAGCGCGTGGAAAAGCAAAATGGCATTACTCTTCCCCGCGTTCAAACGGCCATACGTTTCATAGGCCAGCGTCACGGGCCAGAATGAATCCTGCTCGCGGCGAAAGTTAAACGGCCGCCGTTCGTCGGCGAAGGTGAAGAACTGGGTCTTCACCTCGCCGAGGTCGGACGTGATCTGTGATGCTGTGTCGTCCATGTGTGGTTAATGCGCAGCCTCAAGCGCCTGATCAATGTCTTCCACGATGTCATCAATGTGCTCGATGCCGATGGAGAGACGGACCAGCTCAGGCACAATGCCTGCTTCGCGCTGTTGCTCATCATTCAGTTGTGAGTGTGTTGTGGTGGACGGATGAATGGCAAGGCTCTTCGCATCGCCGACGTTCGCCAAGTGCGAGAAGAGCTTGAGGTGATTGATAAACTTCGCCCCCGCTTCCTTGCCGCCCTTGATGCCGAACACGACCATCGCTCCGCCCTCGCCCTTGAGATACTTCAGATTGCGCTGATATTCCGGATCATCCTTGAGTCCCGGGAAGCGCACCCACTCAACGAGCTTGTGCCCCTTGAGGTGTTGCGCAACCGCGAGCGCATTCTGGCAGTGACGCTCCATCCGGGGCGCCAAGGTTTCGATGCCTTGGATAATCATCCACGAGTTGTCTGGTGCAATCGCCGCGCCGATGTTGCGGAGCGGAACCGTGCGCATACGCAGGATGTAGGCCAGCGGCGCGAGTGGCGCCGGGAGGTCATGCCCCCAACGAATGCCGTGATACGACTCGTCCGGACGATCAAAGAGGGGATGCTTGCCCGCCGCCCAATTGAACTTGCCGGAGTCAATCACGATGCCGCCGATTCCGATGCCGTGTCCGCCGAGCCACTTGGTTAGCGAGTGGACAATGATGTCCGCCCCAAACGAAATCGCCTGGAGCAGATACGGCGTCGCAAACGTCGAGTCCACGATCAGTGGCACGCCGTGCGCGTGAGCGATCTTTGCGATGGCCTCAATGTCGGTCACTTCGAGCGCCGGATTGGAGACCGCTTCGACGTAGAACGCGCGGGTCTTGTCGTCCACTGCTTTTTCGAAGTTCTGCGGATCCTGCGAGTTCACAAACTTCACCTTGATGCCCATACGCGGGAGGCTGTCGTGGAACTGCGTGTACGTTCCACCGTACAAGTTTTGAGCGGATACAATGTTGTCGCCCGCTTCGGCCAATGTAAAAACGGCATTGAAAATGGCCGCCATTCCAGAAGCCGCTGCCAGTCCGCCCAGCTCCGGCGCGCCTTCCAGTAGTGCGATGCGGCGTTCCAGCGCATCCGTTGTCGGATTTTGCAGGCGCGTATAGATGTTGCCCAGCTCTTTCAGGGCGAACAGGTTCGCCGCATGCTCCGTGTTTTTGAACACGTAGGACGACGTGCGGTGCAGGGGCACGGTTCGCGACAGGGTTGTTGGGTCGGGCTGCGTTCCACCATGGACGCACAAGGTTTCAAGTTTCATTTGGCACTCCTCCACTATGTAGTTGTTGCAATCAATCCGTGAGGGGATTGGCTTAAATGGCCCAGCAGACAGCCGAGTCGCACGAGGGAAACAAGCGCCAATTCCTCTTCTCTATGAGGCTCATCGTTTCCCCGAACTCCGGGGCTGGCTTTGGCACCTTATTCTGTATGCTCCAGAACAGGTTGCTGGGCGGTCATCGGGCCAGACCCCTCGCGCCACTCTCGATGTGCCGTACGATCTTGCCGTACAGCAACGAGTAGGTGGGGAAGCATACGCGGAAGTTTTGAGATGTCAACCGTCGGGGCGGTTCAATTATCCGCGTGGCAGTTCTGAACACGCCGTTTTATTCAATCAGCAACCGAATGGCCTTAATGCTGTCGGGAGCGGTGGTCGTGAAGGTGTTTATTGGCGGGGTGCCATGAATGCCGCTGGCCTCCGTGCTCCATGTGCCAAGAAGATTGGTGGAGCGGAGCAGGGTGTAGGTGCGGTTGGTTGCGCTGGGCCATTGAATCACCAGTTGACCGGTCATCGGCGACGCGATGCTCTGTGCGCGGAAGTAGGAGGTTGGGTCAGTCGGAGAGGTGCCGGCGTAGTATTCTTCCGCCTCTGTGAACCCATCTCCGTCGAAGTCATCCTCGGGATGCACGTCAAAGATGGATTGGATACCATCGTTGGGATCTGCGTTGACGAGAATCATTTCCCACGCATCCGGGAGTCCGTCGTTATCCTGATCGTCGGCAGCGGGCCGTATCGTGAGTTTCACGTTGGTGAAGACGGAAGTCCGCACATTGTCGTAGAGGTCTGAAGTCAGGAAGCGGAAGTAGTAATTCGTGTACAGGCCACGGAAGTTCAGATTGAACGTGATGGATTCGTTCGACCTCGTGTTGGGCCGATCTGTCGCAATGACCTGCAACACTTGTGTCGGATTCGATGCGGGCACGAGCGCGATTTGTTTGTGCTGCAATTCCCAGTGGTCGGTGTCGTTGTCCCAGAAATCTTGGCTTCGGAATGTTAGCGTGACGGGTTTGTTGTTGGTGTAGATTCGTCCATCCGCTGGAGCGGTGAGGGTGCGTCTGCGATGAACGGCACCACGTCATCGGGGCCGCCTTGCAAGAGGCCGAGTGAGAGGAACTGCAGCTCTTCCGTATCCACATAGCCGGTTCGCGTCAATGTCGCGTGCGCGGTGGCGAGGCCGGAAGTGATGGACGCGAAAGTTTCGTTGCCGTAGGTGAGGAAGGGGTGATCTTTCACGAGGTTCAGCGTCTTCGTCGTGCCCCACGCATTGATCGTTTCGCCGGTGAACCCCATTGAGGTCATCAATGCCTTGTCACCAAAGCGAGGCGTTCCATCCACGATGGTTAAGAGGACGGTGCGCGGTCGCGCGTTGATGAGCGCGAGGTACGGGTCGCCGCCGGAGTAGGGCATGACGACGAGACCCGCGTTGTAGCCCACTTCAATTTTTCCATAGCGGTTCTCAATTGCTGCCGCGCGCGCGGCATTGATCGTCGCCATATCCACGAGGTCTTTTGAAGTCAGCGCGTTGGAGAAAATGGTTTGGTTGAGTCGCCACGCGTAGCCTAATTCCTCAAGCATGTTGTAGCTTCCGCTTGGCGTCCAATCCGGTGCGATGGCGAGGTTCACGCCGCGCGATTTGTAGAGTGGGATATTTGCCGTGCCGTGGTAGAGCCGCATATTCGACTTCGGCGACCAGACGATGGAGGCGCCGACGGACGCGATCTTGTCCACTTCATTGGTGCGATAGGGAACGCCGTGGATGATCGTGGTTTCCTTCGTCAGCATTCCCCAGTTGTACCACGTATCGAATTGGGCGCGGGCGACGCTGTCCGTTCCTTCGCTGAGGTGGATCAGGGCGGCTTGCACGGCGCCGCCGTTGATGCGACGCATGAGGTTGCTGCGATTTGCGGCCGTCATATTCCACGGAAAGATGTCGGTGTAGATGCGGTTCGGAAACGCTTCGAGATTCATGATGCCGGAATCGGGGTGCGAGTGTTCGATGTTGAACGACATGCCCTGAATCGCGATACATCCCGCCATCAGTTCAAGAATTTCGCCGTATTTGCCGACCGTGAACTTTGTCGAGTCTTGCACCGCCGCGTGGTTGAGTACGCTTGTTCGCTTTGATTTCCACGCCGTGTATTCCGCGTCGCTTTCGCCCCAATCATCCCGGTGCCCGTATGGAGCGGCGTTGAATTGCAGCGTGGGGAAGGAGTTCCAACCTTGGTGGTTGTGGGTGTCTATCAAGCCAGGGAAAATAGCCCCGCTCGTGTTATACACGGTCACCGTCGGCGCGTTGGGGCCGACGTACACAATGTCGTCGTCATGGATTTCCACGTACCAGTTGGTTTGCGGTCCGCCCGGCGTCATCACAACACCCTTGAGGCCGTAGTGGACAACGGGACGGCCGATAAAGTCTTTGTCGTCTCGCACTTGCAGTCGCCACGTTCCACCCGCCTGGATCATCACCCCCTGAATCGCGTCGAGGGTGGCGTTGTTTTTTGGGACGTAGCGATAGAGCCGCCGGGTTGAATCGTGAAGCACTTGCAGACTGTTCGCCCCATCGGATACCTGCCATACCGCGCCCGAGACCTTTTGATTATCTACGGTGACATTGTTCACCCGCACTAGGACGGCTTCATACATTTCCGAGCGAGCAGCGAGCCCGTTGACCACGACGGGCGCTGGCAACGTATTCCCGACGCTCAGGCGAACATAGTCCGTAACGCCCGTGATTGTTGTGAAATTGTCCGGCTCGGCCACCCACCCTTTGACCCGCACCTCGTCGCCGATATCCGGTCCGTGACTGTCGTCCTTAACATAAATCCCGCTCCATGCTCCTCCACCCGCGTCTGCGAGGATGTAGCCGAAACGATCATTGTAGGTGCAAATGCCCTTCGCAGAAACCAGTTGGCCATTGTACGGCGAGTTGGTGCTTGATGCGTTGTATTGAATGTTGGAGATCGTCAGCATCCCCGGCGGTGTTTTGCCGGTCAGCGTAATCGGCGCGGCCCCGTCGCCGGGATCATTGCTGTTGAGGTTGAAAACGGCCGAGTGCATCGCGCCGGTGACATTGCCCGGCGTGTACACGAGCTGGATGGTCTGTGACCCATTGTTCGGCGCGATGTTGAGCGGGAAGGTGGTCGGCGTGCTGAACTTGGTCGTATCGCCGCTTACGGGTGAAAACCCGGTGACATTGAGTGTCTTGGACGTGCCGGTGTTTAGAACCGTCAGTGTTTGCGTTGCGGCCGAGCCGGAAGAAATCTCGCCAAAGTCGAAAGGCGAAGAGAAAGAGATATTCGGGTCATCGCCGCCGGTCAGACTCGTCCAGCTCAAGTCATCAAGCACAACTTGTTTCACTCTGGCATTGCGCAATTCGATCACGACATTCCCGGCGACGTTGATGTTTTGCACGCTGAACGTACGAATCTGCGTGTCGTCGAATGACTCCGAGAGGCCGATGGAAACACCGTTGACGAACAGCTCAACCTGCCGCAGGCCTGCTCCCGTGAACCCCTTGCGCAGCTTCACTGAAAAATCGCGAATGCCTCCGGGAATTGCGGACGAATAAAGTTTGGAAGCGGACGACGGATTGAACATCAGCCCCGCGCCGTTAATCACATAGGCGCCGCTATCCGCGCTGGCGTCGCGACAAAGTTCATAGCTCCAGGTAACGCCATTGTTCCCGACGAAGCTGCTTGTCGCATACACCGCTGGGGGCGCATTTTCATTATCGAATGTTTCCAGACCATCGCTCCACGCGGCGAATCCGGTTGCGAGAAGGGTCAGAAAAATGGATGCGCATCTTCTCATGGTAGCTCCCTTGACAAGATAATAATACTACCCGTTGCCCTTCGTTTTCGCAATCGGGATTGGTGAGCCTTTGTTGGTCGGGGTGCGGGGCGATTTCTTTGATACGGTGGATGGAACCAGCAGTGCGCCCTACCCGCGCCGAGAATAGCGGGGTGGGCTGGAGGTGTCGTGGGGGCTTGGTGTCAGTCTGCGCCCTGTCGCGGCAATGTCTGCAGAGAGTGGATGAATCGGCCAGCGTTTCTCGCAGCAAGGGGCGGTTTGACGAGGGTGAAGAGCGGGATTTGACGTCGCCCGATTCAAGACATAACTCCGGCTGATTGCCAGAAGCGTTGGGCGAAATCGCTGGCGCAAGCCTTCGTTTGGTCTTTGCAGCGCCTTGTTAATCGGGATGTTGCTGCAAACGGGCTGAAAAGTAATTCGCGAACATTCGCGGAATTGGTTGCGCTTATTCGCGGGTTTGCAGCGCCGGTTCCTTTGATTCAAGACGCTGTGGAGCGTTCGTCCAGATGCGCCAGAGCGATTGATCCATCGTCACGGACGAACGGGGTGGCGCAGCGGTCTCCAGCAAATCAAGCGAGAGAAACTGCAGCTCGTCGTGTGTCAATTCCCGGGTCGGCGCGAGTGCTGCGTGTGCGTTGGCGAGTGCGGAGGTGATCGCCGCGAAGCGCTGGGAGCCGTATCTCAGGAAGGGATGATCGAATTCCAGGTTTAGCAGCTTGGCCGTGCCCCAGGCGTGAATGACTTCCCCGGTGCAACCCATTTGCGCCATGAGCGCGGCATCGCCGTAGCGCGGTGTTCCATCAATGATCGTCAGCAACACGGAATTGGGCCGGGCGTTGATGAGCGAGAGATAGGGGTCGCCGCCGAGATAGGGGACCACGACGAGCCCGGCGTTATAGCCCGGCGCGATTTTTCCGTAACGATCGCCCAGCGCGACAGCGCGCGCGGCATTGATCGTGGCCATGTCCACGAGGTCTTTCGGCGTGAGGGATCCGACAAAGTTGCTTTGATTCAGCCTCCACGCATAGCCCAACTCTTCGAGCATGTTGTAGCCGCCGCTCGGCGTCCAATCCGGCGCGATGGCGACATTGATGCCGTACTTCAGATAGAGCGGAATGTCCGCCGTGCCGTGATAGAGCGTCATGTTGGATTTCGGCGCCCAGATGATTGACGCGCCGACCGCCGCGATTTTGCGCAGTTCGTTGGTTCCGTAGGGCGTTCCGTGAATGATGGCCGTCTCTTTTGTCAACATGCCCCAGTGGGTCCACGTATCGAGTTGCGAGCGCGCAAATTCGTCTGTGCCTTCGCTCAGGTGGATGAGATAGGCCTTCACCGCGCCGCCGTTGATGCGCTTCTTCATTTCCGCGCGCTGCGCGGGTTTCATATCCATCGGGAAGACCTCGGAGGCGATGCGCGTCGGAAACCCCTCCAGATTCATCGGGCCAAAATCAGGATGCGCGTATTCCGTGTTGCCCGAGATCCCTTGAATCGCGATGCAGCCGGCCATGAGTTCCAATAACTCGCCGTATTTGCTGATCATGGCCGTTTTGAAATCCTGCACCGCAGGATTGCGAATGACCTCATTCCGCCGTGCGGCCCACGCTTTATACTCGGGCGTTCGTGCCCATTCGTTGCGATGGCGGAAGGGGATGTCCGCAAAGGTCAGGGCGGGAAAGGAGTTCCAGCTTGGATGGTTGTGTGTGTCGAGGAGCCCGGGGAAAAGGACGGCTTGGGTGTCATAGACTGTTGTTGTGGGTGCGTCGGGCCCAACCTGGACGATCGTGTCGTCCAGCACCTCCACATACCAATTCGTGCGCGGTCCGTCGGGCGTGATGACCAGGCCGTGCAGCGCATAGTGGCGAATCGGGCGGCCGATAAAATCGTCGTCGTCGCGCACTTGTAGTAGGCGCATTTCGTTCGCCTGCCACATCACGCCCTGAATCGCTTCCAGTGTTGCACCGTTACGCGGGACGTAGCGGTAGAGGCGGCGCTGCGGATCGTGGAGCACCGCGATCGTGTTCGTGCCATCCGTGACTTGCCAGCGCGTGTGCGAGACCTGTTCGTGGCTGACCTTTACGTTGGCGATCCGCACCGCCACGCCTTCGTATTGCTCCTGTTGCGCGGATTTCGCGCTCAAGGTAATGGGCGGCGGCAGCGCGTTGGACACGCTGAGGCGTGTGTAGGTGGAAACGTCGGATAGCATCGTGAACCCGTCCACCTCTTTCACACGAGCCTCCAGCCGAATCTCGTCGCCTTGATCGGGAGCATGGTAGCGATCCTCGACATACACCGCACTCCACGGGCCGCCCGCTGCATCGGAGAGCATGTAGCCTCTTGCATCCACATACGTGACCACGCCTTTGATGGCAACAACGCGCCCGTTGTAGGGGGATGCCGTGTTGTCGGGTGAGTACTGGATTTCCGAAGCGCTCATGTCACCCAATCGTGTCGAGCCGCGCAGTGTAATGTGAGCTTGCTTGTCGCTCGCGTCATTGCTCTCAAACTGGAAAATCGCCACATGCGCGATGCCCGTGATTGCGCCGGGCGTGTAAACCATTGCGATCTTTTCCGTGCCGCGATTGGGCGCAATGGTGAGCGGAAAGCGGGCGAGCGAGTGGAAGGCTGCGGTGTCGCCGTCGAGGGCGGTGAGTGACGTCACGCGCAATGGTCGCGAGGTTCCCGTGTTCACCACTTCGAGGAATTGTGTTGCGACGGTTCCGGGGTCAATTTCGCCGAAATCCAGCGTCGTCGTGAACGAGATGTTGGGATCATCCGCGCTGGTCATGCTCGACCACGTGAGATCGTCCAGCACGATTTGTTTTCCACCGATGTTGCGCAGCTCAATGATGATGTTGCCCGTCACATCAATGTCCTTCACGCGAAACTCGTGGACCAGCGCATCATCGAACGGCTCGGAGCGTCCCTTCGATACGCCGTTGATGAACAACTCGACCTGCCGTGGGCCTTTTCCCGGAAATGCTTTGCCGAGATTCACAGAGAAGTCGTGAATGCCGCCCGCAATCGGCGCGGAAGTGAGTCGGGCGCTGCTGGCGCTGCTGAGGATCAGGCCTCGTCCATTGATCGCATAGACCCCGCGGTCCACGTCCGTATCGCGACCCTGCGCATACTGCCAGATGACGCCTTGATTCCCCGTGAACTGGCCTGCGAAGTAGTTGTCCGCTCTCGCGTTGGAGCGATCAAAGGTTTCCACCCCATCGCCCTGCGTCACGCGGCTGAAGCAGAGTACGGTCAGAGCAACAAGCATCCATCGGGTCATACGTCGGCTCCTGAATTGTTGCCGTAGGTTACCGGTTACCGCGTTTGCGCTCAACGCATATTTGATGAGGCTACGCTTGGAGGGGGACCGTGCCCCGTTGCGGCGGATTCCGCTCATTCAATCCTTACTTGTCGGCCGATGGGGTGGGTGTGTACACACGGAGCAGTGGATGAGTTTTTATGGCACACGATTCTATTGCTATTCTCGACTTCGGCTCTCAATACACGCAGCTCATTGCGCGGCGCGTGCGGGAGTTGGATGTGTATTGCGAAATACTTCCTTGCGATACGCCTGCTTCGCAACTCGCTGAGCGAAATGTTGCGGGCGTTATTCTTTCCGGCGGCCCGGCGAGCGCGTACGAGGCGGATGCGCCGAAGTATGATCCGGCGCTGTTTCAGTTGAATCGGCCCGTGCTGGGGATTTGCTATGGAATGCAGATTATGGCGCGGGAGCTGGGCGGGGCGGTGGAAGCGGGGACGACGCGGGAGTTTGGACACGCGGAGGTGCGCGCACGGGGGCATACGCGTCTGTTTGACGGTATTCAAGACCGACAGAATGCAGAAGGACACGGCTTGCTTACGGTCTGGATGAGCCACGGTGACAAGGTGACGAAACTTCCCGATAATTTTATTCTCATGGCTTCCACCGAGTCGTGTCCGATTGCGGGAATCGCAGACGAGAGCCGTAAATTTTATGGCGTTCAGTTTCATCCCGAAGTGACGCACACCCCGCAGGGCGCGGCCATCCTTCGTCGCTTTGTGCGCGAAATTTGCGGCGCACGCGGGGATTGGAAGATGGGTGATTATGCGGATGAAGCGATTGCGCGCGTGCGCGAGCAAGTCGGCTCCGAACAGGTGTTGCTGGGTCTTTCCGGCGGCGTGGACAGTTCCGTGGTTGCGGCGCTGTTGCACAAGGCGATCGGGAAACAACTCACCTGCGTATTTGTGGATCACGGCCTGCTGCGCCTGAACGAGGCGGAGCAGGTGATGGAGGCGTTCGCAAAAAATCTCGGCGTTCGCGTGATTCATGTGAACGCCGCAGAGCGTTTTCTCGGCAAGCTGACGGGGATCGAAGATCCGGAGCAGAAGCGTAAAATTATCGGGCGCGAATTTGTCGAAGTGTTTCAGGCCGAGGCGGAAAAGCTCAAACAGTCCGATGCCGCTGTGCAGTGGCTTGCGCAGGGCACCATTTATCCCGACGTGATTGAGTCGGCGGGCACGACGGGGAAGAAGTCGTCCGTCATTAAATCCCACCACAACGTCGGCGGATTGCCCGAGACGCTGCACCTCAAGCTGCTTGAACCATTGCGCGAGTTGTTCAAGGACGAGGTCCGTCAACTTGGCCTCGCGCTGGGCCTGCCACGCGAGATGATCTTCCGTCATCCATTCCCCGGCCCCGGCCTGGGCGTGCGTATTTTGGGCGAAGTGAAAAAAGAATGCGCCGATCTGTTGCGTCGGGCCGACGCCATTTTCATCGAAGAGCTTCGCGCCACTAGGGATGAGGCTGGCGTGAGCTGGTACGACAACGTTGCGCAAGCCTTTGCCGTGTTCCTTCCCGTCCGCAGTGTTGGCGTGATGGGCGACGGGCGGACGTATGAATTTGTCGTCGCCCTCCGGGCCGTTCAAACCACCGACTTTATGACCGCGCAATGGGCCGACCTCCCGCACGCCCTTCTCAGCCGCGTCTCCAACCGCATCATCAACGAAGTCCGCGGCATCAACCGCGTCGTGTACGACATCAGCTCCAAACCCCCGCGACGATTGAGTGGGAATAAGGTTGGTTGATAGTATTTCTTAGCTAAACAATGATGGTGCCATTAATGGCATGTTAGTGTTGCCTATAGATACGCTGCACTGAAGTAGGTGGCGGAACCATGATTGACTTACGTTACCGGAAGAGCCCGCGCCTTGGCTGTCTCGCCATACTATCCTCGTACTTGCATAGATGACTTCAATGATGTAGGTTTGCTGTCAGTGAAAGCATTTTGCGGGGTTTGAGCGATGGCGATTTTAACAGTTAGAAATGTGCCAGATGATGTGCATCGCGCACTGCGGGTGCGGGCGGCGCAGAATGGGCGGAGTACCGAGGCAGAGGTGCGGATGATTCTGGCGGAAGCAGTCAAACCGGAGACGCGTCTGCGTGTCGGCGACGCGTTGGCGGATATCGGACGGAATCTCGGGTTGGTGAATGAAGATTTTGCGGTGTTCGAGCAGACGCGCGACAAAAAGGCGGCCAAGCCTCTGAGATTCGACGCATGATTATTCTCGATACGAATGTCGTTTCCGAGGCAATGAAGCCTGTGCCGGACGCACGTGTGGTTGCATGGCTGAACGAGCAATCTGCGGATACGTTATATCTATCGAGCATCACACTTGCCGAATTGCTTTTTGGTATCGGTGCTTTGCCAGCGGGTAAACGCAAGAGGCTGCTCAACCGCGCTCTGGAGCAATTGTTGGACCTGTTCAATGGTCGTGTGTTGTCCTTCGATGTGGATGCGGCACGACATTATGCGGATTTGGCGGTATTAGCTCGGAGTAAGGGACGGGGCCTTCCGATACCGGGTGGGTACCTAGCGGCAATCGCCGTGTCGCGAGGCTTCGTTGTCGCCTCACGCGATACCGCGCCGTATGAGGCAGCTGGAGTGAGCGTGATTAATCCTTGGAAACCTTAATACGCCTAATGCAATGGAGCGCACGGGGCAAAAATTTGGTCGCAAACTCGGACGCATTTAACGGAACTTCCAAGCCTTGGAAGTCGTTTTGGGCGAGACTTCCAAGCCTTGGAAATTTGGGCCCGCGAGCAACTTTTGCAGGCATCGGGGATGGGGAGCGATCGGGTCTCAAATGGGGGATTTTTTGTATCTTTGCGCTTTGGAGAGGGGGGTATTACTTCCACCGCCAGAGATTGTTGTTGATATACCTTCCAAGGTTTGGAACACCTGACGCTCATTTGTTGACTTTTAGGTGGAGCGCCAATGCCAAGACGTACTGACATTCATAAAATTCTGATCATCGGGTCGGGGCCGATTATCATCGGGCAGGCCTGCGAATTCGACTATTCCGGGACACAGGCGTGCAAAGCGCTGCGCGAGGAGGGATACGAGGTTGTTCTGATCAATAGTAATCCGGCGACGATTATGACGGATCCGGAGACGGCGGATCGCACCTACATTGAGCCGATTACGCCTGAGGCGGTAATCAAAATTATCGAGAAAGAGCGTCCGGATGCGTTGCTGCCGACCTTGGGCGGGCAGACGGCGCTGAATACCGCGCTGGCTGTTGCGGAAACGGGCGCGCTGGAAAAATACGGCGTGGAAATGTTGGTCGCGCAGGCGGATGTGATTCGCCGCGCGGAAGACCGAATCGAATTCAAGGAGTGCATGGAGAAGGCGGGGGTGGAGAGCCTGCGCAGTCGTCTGGTACACAACGTGGATGAGGCGATCGCGGCGGCGGAGTGGATCGGATACCCGGTCATCATCCGTCCCAGTTTTACGCTCGGCGGAACGGGCGGCGGCACGGCGCATACTCGCGAGGAGCTGGAGGTGATCGCGCACGGCGGTTTGCAGGCGAGCCGGAATCACACGGTTCTAATCGAGGAGTCTGTGCTTGGTTGGAAGGAGCTTGAGTACGAGGTGATGCGGGACTCGAAGGACACCTGCATCATCATTTGTTCCATCGAAAACGTGGACCCGATGGGGATTCACACGGGCGACAGCGTGACCGTTGCTCCCGCGCAGACGTTGACCAACAGCGAATATCAAATGATGCGTGACATGGCGATTCGCATCATGCGCGCGATTGGCGTGAAGTCGGGCGGCTCGAACGTGCAGTTTGCGCAAAATCCAAAGACCGGACGCACGGTGGTGATAGAGCTGAACCCGCGTGTGTCGCGGAGTTCCGCGCTGGCGTCGAAGGCGACGGGATTTCCCATCGCTAAAATTTCGGCGAAGCTGGCGATCGGTTACACGCTCGATGAATTGTCCAACGACATCACGCGCGTGACGAAGGCGGCGTTTGAGCCGACGATTGATTACGTGGTGGTGAAGTTTCCCCGGTTCACGTTTGAGAAATTCAGCGGCGCGGAGCCGATGCTCGGCGTCAGTATGAAGTCCGTCGGCGAGACGATGGCGATCGGCGAGAATTTCAAGGAGGCGTACCAAAAATCACTGCGCGGTCTTGAAATGGGTGTGGACGGGTACGACCTGAAGATGGAGGCAAAAGTGTCGGCGATCGCGGATGTGGAGAGCGAGTTGAAAAAGCCGCGAGCGGACCGCCACTTTTTGATCAAGCGCGCGCTGAAGATGGGAATTCCCGTCGCGCGGATTTGCGATCTCACCGGCTTCGATCCGTGGTATGTGGACAATTTTGCGGAGATTGTCGAGGTGGAGCGGCAGATTATTAAGTCGCCACGGAATGCGCCGTTGCCGCTTGATTTGCTTCGCGAGGCGAAGCGCGTCGGGTTTTCCGACCGCCAAATCGCGGCGTTGCGCGGCACGGATGTCTCGGAGGCCGATGTCCGCGCCGAGCGCGTGGCCGCGGGCGTGATGCCGGTCTATCGGCAGGTGGACACCTGCGCCGGCGAATTCGAGGCGTACACGCCCTATTATTATTCAAGCTATCAGAAACGCGATGAGTCGCGGGTCACGGACAAGAAGAAGGTCATTATCCTGAGCAGCGGCCCGAACCGGATCGGGCAGGGGATTGAATTCGACTACTGCTGCGTGCATACGGTTCACGCCGCGCGCGAGCTGGGCTACGAAGCGATCATGATTAACAGCAATCCGGAGACGGTGTCCACGGACTACGACACCTCGGACAAGCTGTATTTTGAGCCGCTCACGTTTGAGGACGTGATGAACATTTATGAGAACGAAAAGCCGCACGGCATTGTCGTTCAAATGGGCGGCCAGACGCCCTTGAATCTTGCGAATCCGCTGCTCAAGGCCGGATGCAACGTGTTGGGCACTTCGGCGGACAGCATTGATATTGCGGAAGACCGCAAACGCTGCCGCGAGCTGCTGGAGCGCCTCGGTTTGAAGCAGCCGGAAAGCGATACCGTGATGTCCGTGCAGGAAGCGGCGTCGGTCGCGCACAAAATCGGGTATCCGGTGATGATTCGTCCGTCGTACGTCCTCGGTGGTCGCGCGATGGTGGTTGCGTACAGCGATCACGAATTGGGCCCCTTTGTGGAGGCTGCGTTCATGGCCAGTCCGACGCATCCCGTTTTGATTGACCGCTATCTCGAGCGCGCGATTGAGGTGGACGTGGACGTGTTGTGCGACGGGAAGGATGTCTATATCGGCGGTGTCATGCAGCACGTCGAGGTTGCGGGCATTCACTCCGGCGACAGCGCCTGCGCAACTCCGCCGCATACGCTGCCCGCGAAGATCGTCCGCGAAATTGAAGAGTCCTGCGGGCGCATTGCGTTGGCGCTTGATGTGAAGGGTCTGCTTAACGTGCAGGTCGCGGTGAAGGGCGAGGAGATTTACATTATTGAAGTGAACCCCCGCGCATCGCGCACGGTGCCGTTTGTCAGCAAAGCGACGGGTGTTCCGCTGCCGCGCCTTGCGGCGCAGGTCGCGCTCGGCAAGACGCTGAAGGACCTGGGGCTGACTTCGCATCGCAAGGAAGTGCCGTGGTGCGCGGTGAAGGAGGCGGTGCTGCCATTCACGCGGTTCCCCGGCGTTGATCCGATTCTTGGCCCCGAAATGAAATCCACCGGCGAGGTCATGGGCATTGATAAAAATTTCGAGCTGGCTTACTGGAAGAGCCAGATTGCGGCGGGGCAGAAGCTTCCGTTGAAGGGGCGGGTCTTTGTCAGCGCCCGCGATTCCGACAAGCCGTGGCTGGTTTCCGTCGGGCAGGACCTCGTTTCGATGGGCTTCGAACTCTATGCGACCATCGGCACTTCGGCGGCATTGAAACAGGCGGGCGTCGCGTCCATGGTTGTGCCGAAGGTGGTCGAGGGCGAGCATCCGAACGTGCTTGACCTTATGAAACGGGGCGATATTCATCTGGTGATTAACAGCCCGAGCAGTCTCGTCGCGCGAGCGGACGAAATAAAGATTCGCTCCGAGGCGATCAGTCGCGGCATCCCGATTGTGACAACCGAAGACGGCGCGCGCGCGACGGTGGGCGCCATCCGGTACGTGCAGGAACACGATTGGGGCGTTCGTGCGTTGCAGGATTACGTGTAGGGAAAAGTAGAAGACACACCTAAAGGAGAAATACTGTGGGAATGCTAAAAGAGTTCAAAGAGTTTGCGATGCGCGGAAGCGTGATTGACCTCGCCGTCGGCGTAATTATCGGCGGCGCGTTCGGGAAAATTACGACCTCGCTCGTGAATGATGTGATGATGCCGGTTATCGGGCTGGCGCTGGGAAAGATTAATTTTGCGAACCTGTTCGTTGCGTTGAATGGCGAAAGCTATGCGTCCATTCAGGCGGCAAAAGACGCAGGCGCCCCGATTTTGACCTATGGCGTGTTCATTAACGCGATCGTGGATTTTGTTATCGTGGCCTTTGCTCTCTTCCTCTTCATCAAGGCGTTGAACGCAATGAAGCGCAAGGAAGAGGCAGCGCCCGCAGCGCCGGCGGCCCCCCGCCGATGTCGCGTTGCTGACGGAAATCCGCGATTTGTTGAAGAAGTAAGAAAACAAGGAGAAGAAATGACGAAACATATAGCGCTGATTTTGGCGGCAGTGGGCCTGTGCGCCACTGGGACTTTCGCCGATGAGGGGCCTGCCGAAAAAGCGCCGAGCGAGCACTCGGTTGCGTTGGGATTTACCATGACGGACGGCAACAGCGATACCCTATTGGGCACTGCTGGCTATCTGTTTGATCGCAAGCGTGACGAGTACACGCTGCGCCTCGCTCTCGACGGCGCGTATGGCGAGAATGACGATGAGAAGAACACGGAAAACCTGAAGGGCGTCGCGGAATATCGCCGTTCCGTATCGGAACGCGTGTACTGGTTGGGAAATCTGTCTGCGCTGTATGACGATATCGCGGATGTTGACTACCGCGTGATCGCATCGGTAGGCCCCGGTGTCTATCTGATAAAGAACGACAACTCCTGGCTGGGTGTAGAAGTCGGTCCCGCCTACATCGCCGAAAAAGTCGGCGGTGAAAGCCGTGACGAATGGGCGCTACGCGTCGGTGAGCGCTATGAGCGCCAGTTGAGCGCGACGGCCAAGCTTTGGCAGTCTCTCGAATATCTCCCGCTTGTGGATGATTTCGACGACTATCTGCTTAACAGCGAAATCGGCATTGAGGCTGCAATTAACAATAGCACCTCCATCCGCTTGATTGCCCGGAATACGTATGACAGCACTCCAGCGCCGGAGCACAAGAAGAGCGATACGACGGTTATTGCCGCACTCGCCTATCAGTTGTAATTCGGCAGCAAATGTCTAAAATAGCGGGCGGTTCATTTGAACCGCCCGTTTTTTTATGTGGGGCAAGGAAGGAAATTGATCTATGCAGGACTTTGAAAAACTTGGCGTTTTTACTTGGGCAAAGAATACGACCTCGCAGCGGGGCAGCGCACGGACGACTTGCTGCTCTACAGTTCGAAAGACCTCACGACACACGGCGTGATTGTCGGGATGACCGGCAGCGGCAAAACGGGTCTCGCCCTTTCTTTGCTGGAGGAGGCCGCGATTGATGGCATTCCAGCCATTGCGATTGACCCGAAAGGCGATCTCGGAAACCTGCTTCTTGCATTTCCAGAATTACAACCGGCCGATTTTCGTCCGTGGGTGGACGAGGCAGAAGCCGCGCGCAAGGGCGTGACGCCGGATGAGTTGGCGACAAAAACCGCTGAGACTTGGCGGAAGGGACTCGCTGAATGGGGGCAGGCTGGCGAGCGGATTCAGCGGTTCAAGGATGCGGCGGAACTTGCAATCTATACACCGGGCAATGCGTCCGGACGTCCGTTGCAAATCCTGCGCTCCTTCTCTGCGCCGTCGGAAGAGACAATCCAGGACCCTTCCGCGCTGCGTGATCGCATTCTGTCGGCCGTTTCCGGGTTGCTCGGTTTGATGGGCATCAACGCCGACCCGATTCAGAGCCGCGAACATATTTTGCTCTCCAACATTCTCGATAGCGCGTGGCGCGAGGGGCGCGACTTGGATATCGCTGCAATTATTGCGGAGATTCAAAAGCCGCCATTCAGCAAAATCGGCGTGTTTGACCTTGAGTCGTTCTATCCCGCAAAGGATCGCTTCACCCTTGCGATGTCGTTGAACAACCTCATCGCATCGCCGGGTTTTTCCGCGTGGATGGAAGGCGAACCGTTGAACATTCAACGATTGCTCTACACCCCGGAAGGTAAACCGCGCGTCGCAATTCTTTCCATCGCACATCTATCCGATGCCGAGCGAATGTTCTTCGTCACCATTTTGCTGAACGAAGTTTTGTCTTGGGTTCGCGCACAGTCCGGCACGAGTAGCCTGCGCGCGTTGCTGTATATGGACGAAATTTTCGGCTACTTCCCGCCGAACAGCAACCCGCCATCCAAAACACCGATGCTGACGTTGCTCAAGCAGGCGCGCGCGTTTGGTGTCGGTGTGGTGCTGTCCACTCAAAATCCTGTGGACCTTGATTACAAGGGATTGTCGAATGCGGGAACATGGTGGATTGGCCGACTACAGACCGAGCGCGATAAAATGCGCGTGATTGAAGGGCTGGAAGGCGCAGCCGCGACTGCTGGCGCGTCATTTGATCGCCCAACGATGGAACGGACACTCGCTGGCCTTGGCAATCGCGTATTTCTGATGCGCAACGTTCACGACGATGCGCCGGTTGTGTTTCAGAGCCGCTGGGCGTTGAGCTATCTCGCGGGTCCGATGACTCTGCCGCAAATCAAACGGGCGATGGCGAGTGTGCCCGCCGCCCCTGTGGCAGCGCCGCGCGTTGCGTCGGTCGCTGCGCCAACATTCGCGGCGCCAACTGTGTCGCAAAGCGCAGTTGAAGCGGATGCAGCCTCCGCCGCGTCATCGCAGCCTGCGGGAGCTGGAATGCGACCGGTATTGCCGCCGGAAATTACGGAATACTTTCTGCGTCCGACCGTGCCGGGCGGAGATTTGATTTATCGCCCCGGCGTCATCGGAATCAGCAAACTGCATTTTATTGACGGGAAAGCCGGATTGGATACATGGGTGACGCGGACCTTGATTGCGCCGGTGGGCGAAGATGGCTTTGCGGATTGGGAGAACGCGCGTGTTGAGGGCGACCTCAAGAGCACGTTGGAACGCCAGCCACAAACCGGCGCGAGTTTCAGCGCACTGCCCTCGTCGGCCTCACAGAAGAAGGTGATGGGCGAGTGGCAAAAGACACTCAGCTCTCACCTTTACCAGAACGAAAATCTGGAACTCTTCACCTTCACCCCGCTCAAAATGTTGTCGAAGTCCGACGAGACCGAAGGCGACTTCCGCGCACGTGTCGTACAGGCCTTGCGCGAGCGGCGTGACACGGAGATTGAGAAGCTCCGGGTGAAATACGCAACTCGGATGCAAACGGCGGCGGATCGCATTCTGCGCGCGGAGGAAAAAGTGGAGCGCGAGAAAGCGCAGGCCAGTCAGCAAAAACTTTCCACAGCGCTCGGCTTTGGCGCAACCCTGCTCGGCGCATTTATGGGGCGCCGGGCGGTATCCGCTGGAAATATCGGACGCGCGACCTCCACGCTGAAAAGCGCGAGCAAAATCGGCAAGGAGCAGCAGGACGTTGCTCGTGCTGGCGAGTCGCTTGAGTCGCTGAGAGCGCGGCATCAGGACTTGGAAAAACAGTTCAATGACGAAGTCGCCGCATTGCAGGACTCATTTGACCCTGCATCGGCGGTTATCGAGGCAACTCGCGTCGCGCCGCGCAAATCGGACATCACCATTGGCGCTGTGGGTCTCTGCTGGTCGCCGTGGAAGAAGAGTGCGGACGGATTTGTGGAGCCGGCATGATGAGCGCTGTTGATCTCATTGCAGCGGCATATATCGCCTTTGGCATCTGGCGCGGGCGAATGCGTGGGTTGGCGGATGAAGGCTATCGCCTCATCCGCATGCTGCTTGCGTTTGTCGCCGGATGCGGCCTGTACGGATTTATTAGCGCCCTGCTCAAAAAATTGTTTTCCATGACCGGCGGTATTTCGGCACCGCTTGCGTTCATTATCGCGCTGGGCGGCGCGTGGTGGCTGACGCGCACCTTGAAAAAGACCTTGGCCACGCTCCTCGCGGCGCGCTTTTGCAAAATATTCGAAAGTAGGTGGAATGATTGCCGGTGGCGTGCGATTATTTCTAGTCGTCTTGAGCATTGCTGGGCTGTTTCATTTGGCGAGCGATGCCTTGGGGCGTGATGCAACTTCACAATCATTTTTCGGAAAAATTGCGGTCCGGGTGATCCCCGGGAAATAGGAGAAGTTAAAATGAGCGAATTGGTAAATCTGTTGGTTTCGGAATTGGGCGTGCAGCAGAACCAGGCCGCAGGCGGCGCGGGTTTATTGCTTAAACTGGCCCAGAATAAATTGGGCGGTGATTTTTCAAAAATCACTTCAATTATCCCTGATGCGAAAAAGCTGATTTCCAGCACCCCGAAAGACCCCGTTGGCGGCGGTCTGATGGGTCTTGCTGGTAGCCTCGCCGGTTCGCTCGGCGGCGCAAAGGCTGGACAGCTTGCCGCGCTTGCCGGTGGCTTCGGCCAATTGAACCTCAGCCCGGACATGATCGGAAAGTTTGTCCCCGTCCTCCTGAGCTTTGCCAAAAGCAAAGGCGGCGCAGAAGTGATGCAACTACTCGCTGGCGTGCTGAGGTAATCAGCTTTGAAAGTTAACTAGCGGGGTGAGAAAGGCCTTGGAGCTTCCGCCGCGCCCAATTTCCACTTCTGCGGCGTTTGTCACTGGATGCTGCAGGATAGATAGAGAGTGATCATGTTTGAGTTTGATTCCGTGCCTGATCGCAAGAACACCGGGAGCCTGAAATGGGATCGGTATGCCGGGCGGGATGTTATTCCGCTTTGGGTGGCCGATATGGATTTTCCGTCGGCACCGGAAATCGTTGACGCGCTGCGCGCGCGGGTGGAGCACAAAATTTTTGGCTACACGATCCCTTATGACGAGGTGGTGCAGGAAGTTCTTCAGTACCTGCAACGGCGGCACACAATCGCCGCCCGGCCCGAGTGGCTGGTGTGGATGCCGGGATTGGTTCCCGCGCTGAATTTGATCTGCCGCGCGTTTGGTGAGCCGGGCGATGCGGTGATGACGTGCGTGCCGGTTTATCCGCCATTTTTGAGCGCACCGATTTTTCAGGATCGCAAGCGGATCACCGTTCCTTTGCTTTTGCAGAATGAGCGGTGGGGTTTCGATTGGGATGCCATGGAGCAGGCGGTGACGAAGAATACGCGCCTCTTTATTTTGTGCCACCCGCATAACCCTGTCGGTCGCGTCTGGCGTCGCGAGGAACTCGAACAGCTCCTCGATTTTTGTGAGCGGCATGATTTGATTTTGATTTCTGATGAAATTCACTGCGACTTGATTCTCGACGATGTCCCGTGGACGCCGACCCTGGCTTTAGGTGAGCGTGCGGCTCGCCGAGTGATTACGTTGCACGCGCCGAGCAAGACCTACAATCTGCCCGGCCTCGCCTGTGCCTATGCGGTGATTCCTGATGCTGGATTGCGGACGACCTTCCGTCGCGCGACTCGCGGAATTATCACGGAGATTAATGCGTTTGGGTATGCGGGTTGTGCCGCAGCCTACCGCTATGGTGAGCCATGGCGTCAGGAAGCCCTCGCGTATTTGCGTGGGAATTGCGATCTCGTTTACTCGTTTGTGAAAGAGCGAATGCCCGCGATTAAACTGCACCCGATGGAGGCGACGTATTTGGCGTGGCTGGATGTTCGTGGGCTGAACCTCGATCGTCCGCACAACTTCTTTGAAGAAGCGGGTGTTGGGTTGTCGAATGGCGAGGACTTCGGCGCGCCCGGTTTTCTTCGGTTGAATTTCGGTTGCCCGCGTAGTCGCTTGCTGACCGGATTGGAGCGAATGGCGGAGGCGCTCGATACTTGAACCGCACCGCGTGGGGTTCGGTGTTTGTGATCAGCTTCATCGCGGTGGCTTTCGGACTCTGGTGGCCTCGCGATGATGCACCTCTTGTCCAGTGTGTCTTTCTCAGGGCGACGGGGTGGCCCTGTCCGTTTTGCGGAATGACACGGGCGTTCCTCGCGATGGGGCAGGGGGCCTGGGGCGAAGCCTTTCGGCAGTCGCCGGTTGGCGCTTTGCTGTTTCCAATCGCTTGCGCACTTACACTGAGTAGCGGGTGGCGCGCCATGCGAATGCGCGTAGGCGCGAGCGATGCGCTACCGCATATCCGGCGATGGATGTGGATATCGTTGGCGCTCGCGCTGGCGGTTAACTGGTTGTATCGCTTGGGCGCGGGATTGAAATAGAATTACGCCCCGTGTTCGCCGACGGCAGACACGGGGCGCACATTATTTTCGCGATTAGCGAACGACGATGCCGCGACGCTTGAGGTCCGCGTCAATGTCGGCCTCGGCAGCCCGCCAGTGTGCGGAAGAGTCGCCGTCGAATCCATGCTTCTCAGCGCGGAAATAGGCAGCTTGCTCAATCATCCGCTGGCGTTCGGCCTGGCTGATTACCGAAGGCTTCGCCGCAACCGGCTTCGCTGCAACTGGCGCAGCGGGTTTGGCTGCCACGGTCGCGGGTGTCTCGGTCGGCTTCACCGCCGCTTTGACAGCGACCGGAGCTGGCTGGCCCTTGGTTTCCGCTGCTGCTGCTGCTGCGGCTACGGCTTTCGCGGTTGGAACTTTGGAAGCTTTAGGCGCTGCCGCCTTTTTTGTTTGAGTAGTAGTTTTTTTGGTAGCCATGATAAACCTCCTGCTGTTAACGCGACATGGCTGTCTGTCAATGAAGGCGCGAATATAGGATGCCCCCCTGATTGCAACCGTTTTATGATTAGTTTTTTCTTTGCTTGCCTAACACAAACCTCACGTTATTTTGCCTTTGATCAGGCGGTTTTTTGCGTCATCTTCAAACGCGCATAACAACTTTGTAATGAACACATTAGAGCAACAGCTTGGCGCATGGGCGCGAACCCGCTTTCGCGAACTGTTCCCCGAATTGGAATGGTCGGATTGGCCTGTGGACGTGCCTCCTGCGACGGATCAGCGATTTGGCGACTATCAATGCAACGCGGCGATGGCGGTCGCGAAACGCCTGAAACAATCGCCTGTTGCGATTGCCCAAAAGTTAATCGAGCAGTTGCCGGAGGGCGTTGCGCGCCTCGAAGTTGCCGGGCCGGGCTTTATTAATTTTCACTTGGACGACCGTGCGCTCGCTTGTCGCTTGGAGCAAATGCAGCTCGGCGAGCGTCTCGGTGTGCCTGAAGTTGGCGCAGGCAAGACGGTGATTCTCGATTACTCAAGTCCCAACATCGCGAAGCCGATGCACATCGGGCACATTCGTTCGACCGTGATCGGAAATGCGTTGGATCGTCTGCATCGCTTTCTAGGTTACAACGTGATCGCAGACAATCACCTCGGCGATTGGGGGACGCAGTTCGGAATTCTAATTCTCGGCTATCGTAATTTCCTTGATGCCGACGCATTGAAGAATGATCCCATTGCGGAATTAGAACGGCTCTACGTAAAGAGTTACGAGCAATCCAAGAACGATGAAGCGTGGCTCAATCAGGCTCGCGCAGAACTGGTCAAACTGCAACAGGGCGACAAAGAAAATCGCGCGTTGTGGGAACAGTTCGTTCAACTCAGTCTTGGCGAATTTGAGAAAATCTACAAGCGACTCGATGTTCGCTTCGATCTCCATCGCGGTGAAAGTTTTTACAACGAGCGGCTCGCAGGAGTTGTCGAACGCCTCCAATCCCTCGGCCTCGCGGAAGTCAGCGAGGGCGCGTTGGTCGTAAAATTGGACGAGGAAAAACTCCCCCTTTGCATTGTTCGCAAGAGCGACGGCGGATTCAATTACACCACGACGGACTTGGCAACGGTACTGAATCGCGCCGAAGAATTTGCGCCCGATGTCGTGATCTATGTCACGGACGAGCGCCAGCAACTTCACTTCAAACAGTTTTTTGCTGTAGCGAAAAAAATTGGGCGTGAACACGAAGCTCGTCCACGTTTGGTTTGGTCTGATGCGCCTGCCCGACGCGACGTTTTCGACACGCCAGGGCAATGTCATCAAGTTGGAACGATTGTTGGACGAAGCCGAGTCGCGCGCATTTGACATCGTGCGGGAGGGCAGTCCGCAAATGGATGCAGCGACACAACGTGAAGTCGCGTGCGCGGTTGGAATTGGCGCGGTGAAGTATGCCGACTTGAGCCAAAATCCGCAGAGCCTTGTGACCTTCACTTGGGATAAGGCGATGGCGCTTGATGGAAACTCTGCGCCGTATCTGCAATATGCCCACGCGCGTATTGCGAGTGTTCGCGATAAATATCGTGACCAATTTCCAGATGGCCGCCCGGAAGATGCGCCTATTGTCCTCGGTGAACCGATTGAGCGTCGGTTAGCGGTGCATCTCGCGCGTTTCCCTGACATCGTCATTCGCGCAATGGCATCGTACAAGCCGAACGTGTTGTGTGAATACCTGTTCGAGGTCGCACAAATCTACAGCACGTTTTATCAGACCGTTCCTTTCCTAAAGGCCGAAACAGGTGTGCGCGAAAGTCGCGTCCGCCTCTGCGACATCACCGCCCGCGTACTGAAGACCGGTTTGTCGCTGCTGGGCATTGAAGCGCCGGATCGAATCTAGCGGGATTGCGTGAGCCGGATAGCTCGCCGAAATTAACGATAACGCACGGCGCAGCCGTAGGGACGGGCTTCGGGGATTTGGACGGGGCGGCCAGCTTCGATATCGTCAAGGGCTGCACGGACGTAATTCTTTGCACGCGCAAGGTCTTCGGGGCGGGTGGAGGGGATGCTGTCAATACCGCCTTGATAGAGCAGCGTGCCGTCTTCGTTAATGATGTACATGTGCGGCGTGGTCTTGGCGTGGTAGAGATGGCCGACTGTGCCGTCTTCATCGAGCAACACTGCCGTTGCGGCGCTCCGTTTTTCCGCATTCACGCGCGGCCATTCTTCCGCTGTGAGATAGCCTTGCTTTCCTTCCGCAGAAGAGCAGATGGAGAGCCAGATGATCCCCTTGCCGGTAGCGTCGCGCTGGAGCGATTGCATGTTGTCGGTGGCGTACTGATTTTTTACAAACGGACAGCCGTGGCTGACCCATTCAAGAATTACAAGCTTGCCGCGATAGTCGCTCAAGGTGTGTTGGGCCCCATTAATATCGGTGAGCGTAAAATCGGGCGCTTGGGCGCCGAGCGCAACCTCCGCGTACGTTGGGAGCGCTGAAAAGGTCAGGGCGATGAGCGTGATGGTGAGTAATCGTTTCATACGTCGGCTTCCTGGTTGTTGGCGCTCAGGGCAGGGCGTCGAGTTTTTCGAAGATGATTCCGGGGGTCAAAAGCTCCGGCAAAATTTGTGCCTCCGCGTTTTGGCCGCGACCGTAGAAAACGTAGAAGGGAACTGCAGCTCGTCCAAATTCCGCGAGGCCCTTTGAGACTTCGTCGTTCTGGTCAGTCCAATCCGCAACGAGAACCGTAACGCCCTTCTCTTTTAGTCGCGCGGCGACTTCAGGGTTCTGCAACGTCACTCGTTTATTGACCTGGCAAATTGCGCACCACTCGGCGGTGAAATCCACGAGAACTGGTTTTCCTGCCGCGCGGAGGGTGGCGACTTTGGCTTCCGACCATTTTTCGACGACGAGGGAGGATTTGTTGAGTGCGAATTGCATCGCGAGTGTGAATAGGGCGATGGCGGCGATGCGGGCGATCCAACGCACTCCGTTTGTCCGATTTAGCGCCGTCCATTTTCCAAAGACCCATGCGGCGGCGGCGATGAGGACGAAGGCGATCATGATGCGGAATACCGCATCGTTGCCCCCGTGCAATTTAGCGTAGATGCTGGCGAACCAGCCTGCGGTTGCGAGCATCGGAAAAGCCATAAATTGCTTCATGGTTTCCATCCATTTTCCGGACTTTGGAAGCGCCTTGAGCAGGCGCGGGTTTGTGGAAAGAATCGCGTAGGGCGCTGCGGTTCCGATCCCCATTGCGGTGAATGCAAGGAGCGCAAGATTTGCCGGTTGCGCGAGGGCGTAGCCGATGACCGGGCCGAGGAGGGGGCCGGCGCAAGGCGCGCCGGCGATTGTCGTTAGAAGCCCGCTGAAGAAACTACCCGCAAGTCCTTTTTGATCCTGTGCATTCCCACCCGCGCGCGCGAGACCAATGCCGACCTCAAAAACACCGAACATGTTCAGCGCGATTAAAAGGAAGAGGAACGTCAGTGCGAGGACGAAAGCCGGGTTTGAAAGTTGGAACGCCCACCCGAGCAGCGAGCCACTGCTGCGCAATACGAGGAGGATAATAGCGAGTGCCCACATGGAGAGAAGCACACCGGACGAGAAGACCAGCGCGTGTTTGATTGCGGAGGTCTCTGTCTCTCGCGATTGCTCGACGAGGTGTACGACCTTTAAGGACAGAACGGGGAACACGCAGGGCATGAGATTCAAAATAAGTCCGCCGAGGAACGCGAAGACCAAGGCCACGGGCACCGTCATACGAATGCCCGGCGCTCCGGTGGGTGTTGAACTTGCTGCGGTGCCACCGGCGGGACGCGCATCAATTTCGACCGCCGGGATTTTACCGTCCTTCTGCCATCCGCTCTCGCTGTAGAGTATGCCACTTACGCTATTGATTGGTTCCGATGCAATTTCCGCTCGGGCTACTGTCAGATGGAGCGTACGGCCTTTCCAAGTGACGCTCTGTGTCGCGGAAGGTTCGGTCACGCCGCTGTTGCTCGCAAAGAAATACACATCGGTTTGACCGGTTGCCCAATCTTCGGGGAGGGTCACTTCCAATTCGATCTGATTTCCCGCCAGTTGAGCGCTCGCGCTCCATCCGTCGCTTGCTGCGGGTAGCATCTCGAACGCGCTCTTGAATGCGATTTTGTTATCTGGGTTCAATTCAGGTGTGGACTGATTTATGGGGAGTGAGAGCGTGATCGTCGCCTTGCCAGGGATGCACTGTTCTTCGCACATCAACCAATCCACCCGTGCGCCCAGTGAGACATTCTCTTCGGTGAGGTGGGCGGGTGGTGTGATTTGCGTGAGCAACACGACCTCGTCCTCGTAGCCATAGTTCACGAGCGGAGGGATCGGAATGCGGTGGGGGTAGGGCCAGACAATCGGGCCAGCGGAGAAACCAGCGGGTAGAGTCCAGTTAATCGTTGTCCCCAGTCCGGAGTCGCCTGGGTTCTGCCAATACGTGTGCCAGCGGTCATCCATCGTCAGCTTTACACCGACCCAGAATGGTTCGCCGGGCTGGATGGAGGTGTTTTGCGCGATCAGCTCCGCCTCGACATAGCGGTCGCGTACAGGCGCGGCGTGGAGCGGGATGAACGGCAAGATGAGAAGAAATAGGAGAAGTCGTTTCATCGGTTGTTAGACTGAAGAAAAGATGGAATTGTTCAAGCTAGTAGTTCCCGCACTATACGCTCACAACGCTCGTCTATCCACCCCGCGCTCATATTCGCCTTCCATTCGCAATTCGCGTTTAAGCACCTTGCCGGCGGCATTTCGAGGCAATTGCGGTATAAATTTGAACTTTCTTGGCACCTGGTGCCGACCGAGGTTGTCCAGACAGAACTGACGCAGCTCGCTTGCAGTTACCTCGCATCCTTCCTTTAGCGAGACGTAGGCGACCGGAATTTCGCCGTGTAGTTTGTCCGGCTCGCCGACCACGGCCACTTCACGAATTGCGGGGTGTTGGAAGAGCACTTCCTCGATCACGCGTGGATATACATTCATCCCGTTGACGATGAGCATGTCCTTCTTCCGATCCACAATATAGAAGTAGCCTTCGTCATCTTCCGTCCCCAGATCGCCTGTGCGGAACCATTTCCCAAAGAACGAACGCGCAGTTTCCTCCGGCTGTTTCCAGTAGCCCTTCATCACGTTTGGCCCACGTACCACAATTTCGCCGACCGTTCCGTGGGGAAGCTCGTTGCCTTCCTCGTCCACGATCTTCATTTCGACGCGAGGGATGGGCAGACCGACCGAAGCGGGCTTCCGTTTGCCCCCGATCGGATTCACACACGTCACCGGTGAGCACTCTGTCGGCCCATCGCCTTCATAAATCAACTTGCCGAATTTTTTCTCGAATTGTCGCATCACTTCGACCGGCATCGCCGCGCCGCCGGAAACGGCAAAATGGAGCGAAGCCAGTTTTGTCGCTTCCGCAGCGGGCAGGCGCAACAGTACGTTAAACATACTGGGAACTGCCGCAAAGACGGTGACCCCGTGCGCCGCAATCGCGTCGGCGACGCCTTGCGGATCGAATTTTGGAACAGGAACCAGTGTGCATCCGTTGGTCAGCGGAAAAATCATACAGACCGTTGCGGCAAATGCGTGGAACATTGGAAGGACGCAGAGCAGCACGTCTTTTCCCGGCTCCAGGTGTAACGCCTCGCGAATGCTCGCGACGTTTGCGGCAAGGTTGCGGTGCATCAACATCGCGCCCTTCGGATGACCCGTTGTACCCGATGTGTAAAGAATTGCCGCGAGATCATCTTCGGCAATGGCAGGTTGAGGGACTTCCTTTCCTTCGCTCAACAAGTTGTCCCACGAGATGTCGTGGAGCGGGTTGCTGAGGCCGATACAGATTCTGCGCGCAGTTCCCGGCGCGAGTTGAGAAAGAAAGCGCGCCTGTTCCGCGAAGAGTTCGTGATAGATCAGAGTCTTCGCGTCCGCGTCGTTTAGGATGTAGGCGATTTCTTTTGGATTTAGCAGGAGGTTGATCGGAACCACCGTCGCTCCGGCCTTGAGGATGCCAAAATAGGCGGCGGCGAAAACGTCGCTATTCACGCAGTAGAGTGCGACCCGATCTCCCGCAACAATCCCCTTCGCCGCCAAACCTGCGGCGACGCGATCGGTGAGTTCTCCAAATTCGCTGTGAGTGATTGTTCGCCCCTGAAACAAAATCGCCGGATGAACGCCATAGTTTCGTGCGCTTTCGCGCAGTAATTCAACAAGTGTAGCCATGGCGGGAGTATATTGTCCAATAGACCCAAAGGCAATTCAGCGCGCCTCCGTGCGATCAGCCGCAGGACAGCCTATCTGGACTACTCCGCCGTTGATATTTCGCGTTAGAGCCTTTCTCAAAAGTTTTGTCCTGAAAAAAGGGTGATAAAAAACTTTTAATTTTTGGGAGATGCTGTATGAAGCTGGGAAATGCCGGTCTCGAAGACATTGCCAAATCCCGAAAACTGCAAGCCCGAGGAGCTGCGGCTGGCAATAACGACCGCCCCAACCATGCGTAGCCGGGACCGCCTGTACGCTATAAATGCGCTGATGCTGGAGATGGACTTCTCCCAAGTCGCCAAGCTTTTTGCGGTAAGCGAGCGCACCCTCACTCGCTGGGTACACGCATGGAATCAAGCCGGCATTGACGGGCTGATTGAACATGCTCGGTCGGGTCGGCCGCGCAAGATTCCCCAGGACCGCGTATCGCAGATTGTGAACCTAGTTGAGCAACCCGGACTGGCAGATCAACACCACTGGACCGGGGTCAAGCTGCATGGCTATTTGCGGGATGAACTCAAGCTGCCCGTTGCCTATTCAACGGTTATGCGCTTTTTGCACGATCAAGGCTTTCGGCTGAAGGTGCCGCAACCGTGGCCGGATCGGCAGGACGAAGAGTCCCGAAAGTCATTCTGCCTTGAACTTCAAGCGCTTATGAAGAACCCCGATGTAGAGCTTTGGTTTGGCGACGAAACGGGGATTGAGGGCGATCCTCGTCCTCGCCGCCGTTGGATCAAGGTGGGCAAAACGGGCCGGGTCACCAAAAACGGCGACCATCTGCGAATGAACGTGACCGGGATGGTATGTCCGAGAACGGGCGAAGCGTTCCTCTGTGAATTCTCGCATTCGGACACCGATACCTTTCAGGCGTTCCTGGATGAGGCTAACCGGCTGCCGCCTCCTTCGCGTCCACGCCAACTTCTCATACTGGACAACGCCTCATGGCACAAGGCGGCCCGGCTTCAGTGGGGTCGCTTCGAGCCGTTGTATCTGCCCCCGTATTCACCGGACCTCAACCCGATTGAGCGGCTGTGGCTTTTGATCAAAGCGGAGTGGTTTACCGACTTCGTGGCCAAAGACGCCGATGCGCTCATTGCCCGTATTGACAAGGCTCTTTGCTGGGCCATCAACAGAGCGCCTGACAACATTCGCACCTGTTCAATCAAGTCAGAACTTTAGAGAACCACTATAGCGGGTGGATTCCGCAATACCTATGCCGCCTGATTCTCCCTTTCAAAAGAAAACCAAACCTGCAAAAGCGAAGAAAGAATAGGGCGCACTACCCTGCAGTCGAATTCAGCATTCACCGCACTCGAATACGGCTGCGACACTCTATTAGTATTTGTACTGGCTTCCGCCGATGAACTCGCGGATTAGCGAATTCAGCGGGACGGGGCTGTCGTCTTCCACAGGGACCAAGCCGTTGAGCAGTTCAAAGATTCGCCGCGCGCGGATGTAGGCGTCCTGGCGCTTTGGCTCATCCTTGTACAGCTTCATCGCTTCCGGGAAATAGTGGAAGAGCCTGGCTTTGAGAATCGGAATCTCATAGGGCATTGCGCTGTTCACAACGTGATCCACGGTGCCGATGAACGGAATGATGTTTTTCAGCTCGCTGCGACGGACGTAATGCCAGTGGGCGAGGGTCTGCAGCGGCTGCAGGTTGCGGTGCCAACTGTCGCGAATCATGCGGCGCATCAACCGATTGTCCGCCCAGCGCATAAAGTTGCCGTGACTGTCGCGCAACTGTCCGAGCGTCTCAATGTAGAGTCGGAATTTTTTCGATGAGGGAATCGCGGACGTCATCGCGTCGTAGAGGCCGTGCAGACTGTCAATCAACAGAATCTGATTCGGCCCAAGGGAAAGTTCGTGGACATCCAGCGTTCGCTTGCCGGTTTTGAAATCGTAATGCGGCGTCTTGATCGTTTTGCCCTCAAGCAGCGCGTAGAGGTGCTGGTTAATGAGAGAAAGATCAAGGGCTTGCGGCGTCTCGTAGTCGTAGTCGCCGAACTCATCCACCGGATGCATCTCAAGGTCGAAGAAATAGTGGTCAATGTTAATGGCGACCAGTTCCTTCCCCGCAGCCTTGAGGCTCTCGCCCATCTTGATTGTCGTCGTCGTTTTACCGGACGAAGACGGGCCAGCGATGATGACAATACGAACGTCGTCCAAGCGTTCGATCACTTTTTGTGCACCATCCGCAACCTCAGCAGAGTAGCGCTCATCACAGGCATGAATCAGTTCCGGTAGATCGCCGCGTGAGATGATGCCGTTGAGTCCGTCCACGGTCTCGCAGCCGTGATCCATGTTCCATCGGAGCACTTCGTAAATTTTTTTGTACGGAATGTTGTCTGTCGCTTCCATTTTAGCATCGCGTCCCGCGCGCTGCATGGAGCGGTCGTGGCGATAGACAATGTAGGCTTTGGCCGTCTTTACGTGCCCTGTTTTGATGAGCACCTCTTCGACGATGTCCTGAATTTCCTCTACGCTTGGAGTTGACGTGGGGCCGTACACATCGAGGAGGCGGTCCTCGACTTGCAGCGCAATTTTTATGGACAGTTCGCGGTCCACGCCACCAACACTTGCGGCAGCTTTGAAAATCGCCGTGGCGATGCGGTCTCGGTCGTATGCGACGATGTTCCCGTCGCGTTTAACAATGCGCGTAATCGGAAAAGCCGGAGTAGTCATACCTTCAATCTCCTTACCGTTATTGCGGACCGCATACGGGCGGAACCCGCCTTGTGCAAAGGTGACGCTAACAGAATCATAACATTGCGGCAAGCAATCTCGGGGAGAAAATTGCTAAACGCGGAAAATCGCGCCCATCTTTTTGCCGAGAATCAAACTCGCGCTGACGATGGTGACGCCGAGGAACGCCATCGCCCACACGCCGAGGGCGGAGGCGATATATTGCCCGAGACCGATGAGCTGGAAGAGTTCGTAAATGGTTTTGGTGATCGGATAAAAATCGCTGCGCTGCGCGAGCATCAGGCCATCGGATACCTCAAGCATGCTGAATGCGAACGCGAGCCGGCGAATAGCAGGCGAATAGGGTCTGTATTATTTCCTTCAGAAGCTCCAAGAAGTGCCGATAGCTGGCCTCTTCCGTGAAGATCATCTGCCGCAGCGTCTCGTGCGCCGTAACATGATACCACCCATCCCGAATCTGAATACGCAAAGGTCGAACCATGGATTCAATGAAGCGCAACCATGCCGATGGGTCAATTGTATAAAAATAGGTTCTGCTGAAAAACCCCCTATTGCAAAAACCTGCCTTGAAAAGGGGGTCAAAAACACAAGGGGCAGGCAGAGATCGTGGCGTGTGGGGCATTTGGCGAGGTCGTTTTTCGGAAAGATTTTCCAAATATTTTTGAGCAGGGGTTTTTCAGCAGAACCTAAAAATACAGACCTGACCCCAGCCCGCGACCCCGTGCCGGTCCGCCCCGGCCCCCAAACGACTCAACCCCAAGCGACTATTCGGTAGCCCCGGGCGGCACCCCTTCGGTCGGTACTGCGTTAAGCAGGTCCCAATCAACGCGCCGTAGATCGTCATCGGTTAACGCAACGACCGAGCGGACGGTCAGTGCTCTGGTTATAACGGGCGTGCCCGCTGGGTCGTACTCCTCTTCGACAATTGTACGAGGATAAAGAGCGCCGCTACCCGCCACGGGTGCGAAATCGCTACACCTTACACGCTTTATGCCCTCGACGTTCCTCTCTTCCTTTACCATCGTGACTCTGCCGTCGGCTTTATCGATCACAAAGGCTTTGGCCCCTCTTCCGTCATCAGTGCCGCATTCGATGCGCACAACCCCCTCAGCGTCCAAGACATCGTTCGTGATCATGACGCGCAGCCCCTTCGATTTCACCTCAAGCATCCCCCGCCAGCACAGAGTTCTTGCCATAGCGCGTCGTCCGTTTTATCGGTTACAATCTTCCATATCGTTTCCAGGGCTGTCGCGTCACCGCTCGATAATGCTCCATATTGAAATATTTCCACATATTCATTCACGCCACCAGACCAAGTCGACTTGATGAGCGTGCCGGATTCGTTGTTGATCGAAACCACGTTGTAATGGCGACCATTCTTTGTGCCGGCGACAGCATGATAGACGTGATCGTGTCTTTTCATCGTGTTGGTTGATGTCACGAGGAACCTGTTGGATGTTATCGTGATGCGATATTGATAATGTTCCGCATAGTCCATCGACTGCTTCGTGTTCTGCTCTATATTCCATTGGACGTAATCTTCCGCGGTTGGAAAATCGTTGTGAATATCTACGTCTTGTTCATACAGTTTCTCAGCAATAGAGCGCAAGCGACCAAGGTCCGGCGGCTTATACGTTCCGGAAAAGACTTCGTCGATTAACAGTTCAAGAGGAGGCTTTGCTCCTGCCGCGCGAACCGCATCCGCCCATGCCGTACAGTCTGAATCAAATGTTGGGATTCGTTCCGCCGATGTCGGGACAGTATGACCGTACACGATAATCAGGTATATCGATGCAAGGCGTATCAGTCGCATTTTAATCCTCCGATATCTGAGTATTTACGAAGAATAAGAGGCAATGAATTGTTGTCTGGGTCGCAATTTAGATAGTCGCAAGGATCAAAATCATGAAAATTATCATGCAGGCAGACCAAGCATTCGGCGGCACTCGATGGGCTTTTTAATAGCGCTGCCGCAACACACGAGGCCAAGCAAATGCCCGCAGGAACCTGATTCATGTTGTCCCAGTCATAGGAGGTTTTGCAGGGTCTTTCAACATATACAATTATACTTTGCCGATAATAAGTCGCAAACCCCCTGCAAGATTCTTTTGCCCTGTAGTACTTATACGTGTTTACCCGTGGCGAGCAGGAGGGCATCACATCGTTTCCCTTGCCTTCGCTGCAGATTACACCCATAGGCCTTCTCTTCGCCCTTCTCTTCAAGTTCGTAACAAAGTAATGGCTTCTCAACGATCTCCCCGCCCTTGCACTCTTTGCAGGGTTCGCCCTCAATGGGGCCGTCTGGTCCATTTATGCACTCCGGCTCGCTCTGCTCGTCGGGATATGGATGGTTGGGGTCATACTCGGGGTTTGGTTGTTGGCACGGGGGACATTCACCGTGGGCCGGAAGAATCAGCAAGCCAAGCGCCAAAAGCGGCAATAGCAGGCACAGAGACGCTGCACGATCGAGTCCAATCATATATTCCTCCGTATTCTCCCTTATTTGAGTTCGGTGGCGGGTATCGCCCGAGCGCGCAATCGAGCGAAATCGGATGCTGCCCGCTTGGCGAAGGTGGGCGAGTCCACCTGTACATTCATCTCGTTGCTGCCCACGGTGCCGGCAACAGTCAGGTTGGATGAACCCAGTAGAACCGTCTTTCCGTCCACGATGATCATCTTTTTGTGCATGGTCTTGCCGCCCTGAATGAACAGCACGGTGACGCCGTCCCGCGACAGCTCCTTGACGAAGTTGAGGGTGGCGTTTCGCACCGCAGGGCGAGTTCCGGCGCTGAACTCGCAGATCATGACGACGTCAAGCCCCGCGCGGGCCTTGGCGCGAATGGTTTCGTAAAACACCTTGATCGGACCCTCGATGAAGCCGCTCACGTAATAGGCCGTGATCCAGATGGATTGGGTGGCGGCCTGCACGACGGGGCCGAGCGACTGACCAAAAGCCTCCGTGGGGAGTATGGTTGCGGTGGCCAGGTCGGTGTTCTTGCCCAGGCGCGCCGCTTGGTCCAGTCCAAGAACCTGGCGGGCTTTGGCGGGATCGCCGTATACGACGAACTTCACCGCATCCTTGGGAATTTGTTGTGACGCGGGGATGCCGGCGCTGGCGCGAAACGAGTATTGATCGCGCAGTTCGTTCATGACCTGTCCCTCCAGCATCCGGCCGTCGCGCAGGTAGATGAGGTCGGGAGCGGCAAGGGCGGTGTTGACGGCCAGCAAAAACAGGACGAAGGCTGTGTGCGCGGGATTCATTGTCGCACCTGAGCCTCCCGCTCTCGGTCAAAGGCCGCGCGCTCGATCGAGCTCATGACCGCGACGTGGCGCAAAAGAGCGATCTCCGACTGCCATGTGTCTTTGCTGCGCATCTCGCTGATAGTCTGCCGACTTAAGATGTAGTCTGCGAATCGAATATCCTGCTCCGGCAGGACCAGCAGGGCGCTGGATTCGTAAACGCCTTTCCCGGTAAGCGCACCTTCCGACCAGTTGTGCGATCCGATCAGGATTTTGGCCAGGTCCACCACGACTATCTTGGTGTGCAGGTGTATGTTGGGCAGATTCAGGCGCACATCAATGCCCTTGGCCCGAAGCTTTTCGGCCCAGTTGGAGTGGTGTTGGTCGAGCCGGTCCTGAACGCTGGGGGCATGTGCAACAGCAGATAAACATACACACCGCGAGCGGCCGCGCGTTCCAGTGCGCGGTGAACTTGCTCCTGCCCTTCGGCGCGCGTCGTGGTCTCCGACATCACGAACATGGAGATCAGGATGGATTGATGAGCGCCGTCGATTAGTTTCAGCAGAACCGGCAGGTATTCCTCGTCACCCAGATATGCGACGGCCGCCCTGGCGGGAAACGAGGGGAAAATCGGGTCTCTGGTCAGATTGTTGAAGTTGGTTCGGGGGCCGGTGATCGGCAGGCCCCGCAGGAAGTCGGTTGGCGGCGCCGTTTGCGACTGGGGGAGTGCCGCCACGCTGGTTGACCGCGCCAAAGACGCGAAGGATTTACACTCTTTCTGAATTTCGTCGAGAAATGCCGTGTAGAGGCCGGCCAGCTCGGGCGAGTCGAAGAAAAGCATATCCTCGACGTTTAAGTCCATGGCGCCGGTTGTCCAGTTGGCGGTGCCGGTCCACACGAAGCGGCCATCCATGATGGCGGTTTTCAGGTGAAGGGCATCCCGATCCTTTTGGAAATAGTGAATCTCCGCGCCCGCGTCCCACAGCGCTTGCGCTTGGACCAGTAGTTTGCCCGCCATCATACCCGCATCGAAAAGAACGCGGATTTTCGATTTACCCTCACGAGCCTTGGCAACCAGCGCTTGTAAAATTCCGGGATCGTTCAGCAAATACATCCCGATATCGATCCGCTGATTGCTGGATCGGACTTGGGACAGGAGCTGGCCGATGCCCTCGCGGCCGGGATTAAAATACACTTCCGCTCGTGCTATTCCGCTGATCTTATGGGCGCGTGGGGCCTGAAAACTGGCACCCCGTTTTGATGTCGTATAGCGTTCCGTATGAGGGAATTTGATCCGAACGAGCGGTTTGTCTGGCGTAGGTGCGTCGTAAGGCGTCGCTTTGGCAAACAGCGAATTAAAGTGCGTCAGATAGCGGTGGCCCAGCGCCGGGGAGCGTATAATTAATGTGTCTTCGAAATTCTGCTCGAACGCAGTGCGCGACCAGTTGGCGGTTCCCGCGATGACAGTTTCGCCGTCGACCACCGCGCATTTCAAGTGCATGCGCGCCTCGCCGGGTAGGGGAAGTATGAAGACTGACGCGCCGTTTTGTGCAAGGCGGTCAAGGATGGGGCGATGTGCCGGTTGATCCATCCAAGTGCCGGTCAGCACGCGCACGGCCACCCTGCGATTCTGGGCCAAGGCGCAAAGGGCATCCGTCAGTTCTTGATGGCTCAGATAGAACATGGCGACATCCACGCTCTTCTGGGCGGATTTGATTTCGCGAAGGATCAGGGACACCGCATCGCCGCGAGGAGAAAAGGCGACCGTGACCTCCTGAGCCGGCCCGGCAACCGCAGAGACAAGGAAAAAGATGGCAAGCGTCAGGCCCCGATAAACATCAGCCACCCTTCGGCTGACGGCTGACGGCTGACGGCTGACGGCTGACGGCTGACGGCTGACGGCTGACGGCTGACGATCACAACTGTAGGATTATCAGCACCGGGTTTCGGAATGCAAGTTATTTTCAATTTGTGCCGTCTGAAGAAGGCGCGTGGGGTGGGGTCAGGCGCGGAAGATGGCGCCGAGCTTCTTGCCGAGGATGAGGCTCGCGCTGATGATGGTGACGCCGAGAAACGCCATGGCCCAGACGCCGAGGGCGGAGGCGATGTATTGCCCGAGACCGATGAGCTGGAAGAGTTCGTAAATGGTTTTGGTGATCGGATAAAAATCGCTGCGCTGCGCGAGCATCAGGCCATCGGATACCTCAAGCATGCTGAATGCGAACGCGAGCAGGCCACCTGCGATGAGGTTGGCTGTAATTAAGGGAACCGTGATCCGGCGCAACGTAGTCAAGAATCCCGCGCCCAAATTTGCGGCAGCTTCCTCCAACGTCACCGAGGTTTGTTGCAGACCGGCGACGGCGGATCGCACCATATAGGGCAGGCGACGAACACTGTAGGCGATGACGAGGAAGAGTGTCGGGTTTGTTCGCACGTCCAACAGAGTTTGCCAGAAGCTGCTATTCTTGACCCAATCCATATTGCTGACCGTCGCGCTGATGGCGAGATAGCCGAACGCCATTACAAGTCCCGGAACCGCGAGCGGCAACATGGAAAGTCCGTCGAGCAGGCCCCGTCCGCGAATGTCCGAACGCACAACGACGAACGCGATGGAGATGCCCATGATTGCGTTGAACGCGACAGCGAGGGTCGAATAGACGAGGCTGTTGCGGATACTGCTGATGGTGATCTCGTTGCCGAGCGCCTCTGCGTAGTTGTTGAGTGTCAGTTGCGCGGGCAGCACGGACTGATACCAGCTTCCCGGCTTTGCGAGACTGGTGGCAATGACGCCGAGGTGCGGGGTGACTGCGACGAGAATCACGAGCACGAATGGAAGCAGCACCAGTATTCCGCGCCAGCCTCCGACTGCGCTGCTGGTCGAGACCGTCGCCGCCTTGCTTTGCATCGCGTACGACTTGTTTCCAAAAACGAATTTTCCGATGGAATAGAGGATCGCGCTGCTCGCAAGCATCACGAAGACGAGGGCGTAGGGGAACGGGTTGGTGCCGATCTCCTTGAGCGCATCGAACACCTGCACTGCCGCGCACTTCGTGTAATTCATAATCAGCGGTGTGCCGAGTTCGGTGAAGCTCCAGATGAAGACGATTGTGCCGCCCGCAAAAAGACCCGGCATCATTAGTGGAAGTGTGATGCGTCGGAATTTTGCAAAGCCTTTGCAACCGAGGTTCGCTGCCGCTTCTTCCATTGCGGGATCAATGTTTGCCAGCGCGGCGGAGGCGTTGAGATACATAATCGGATACAACGCGAGCGCTTGCAGTGTGATCACGCCCCAGTACTGCAGTTTCCCAAGCCAATCAACCGGCCCGAGTCCGAGCAGCGCGTTGAGTCCGCCGTAAGGGCCGAGGATTTGTTGGAAGCCAATCGCGCCAACGAAGGGAGGGAGAATCATCGGGACGAGGATTAATCCGCTGATCCATTTTTTTCCGGGAAATTCGTACTTGTTCGTCAACCACGCGAGTGGAATCGCGATGATAGTCACGAGCGTGGTCGTGCCCACCGCGAGCATCAGACTGTTAAGCAGGCCCTCGGAATAGATTGGATTCTGAAATACACCGATCAGATAACGGAACGTGAACTCGCCGTTCACCCAGAAGCCACCTTTGATGACAATGCCAAGTGGCGCGAGGAAAAGAAAAACGAAGACGAGCGAGGTCGTCAGAAAAATTGTCTTTGAGAGCGCGCGATTCATGGCGCGGCCCCTCCGTGAATAACTGCGTCAAGTGTGCGCGCGTAGTTGGCGCGGTAAAAGGTCGTCCAATCGCGCATATAATCGAGACGCCCCACGGTCTTAGAAATCACCGGCGCAGAGCGCCACGTCACCGGTTCAGGATTCTTTGGGAGCTGTTCGAAAATGGCCATGGCCTCCGGCTGTTGTTCCGGCCCGCCGTTGCGAAGGATTGCGTTCCATGCGCGGGTCAGCTCTTCGGAGGAGTTCAGGCACATGGCGCGGATGATGTCGCTGTGGACAGAAAACAAAGCTGCTGTCCAGCGCGGGTAGTAGGTGAAGTGCTTGCCGACTTCGTACGGGTTGTTGTGCGGATCGGCGAGGTTGTCGCTGGAGTACTTCTGGTGAATTTCGTGCTGCGCCTGAATCTTCGGGTCATCAGAGGGAAAGAAGGCCCTGCGAATGGGCGTACGGCGCAGTGCGTATTTGATCGGGCCGCCCGGCGTGCCCGGACGATAGGTCCACAATTTTTGGCCCTCGTCGCGAAGCGTGAACTCGATGAAGCGTACGGCGATCTCACGGTTCGGCGCGCCTCGCAGCAAGCTCACCGGGTCGCAGCTCACGCCGGAGCCTCCGACGGGTGTGATGAAGCTCATCCGCTCTTTTCCGTTTTCATCGAGACTGCTTTGCGCCTGAAAGCGCGCGTAGAAATCAATCGCAATTCCCGCCGCCGCCGCGCCCATACTCACATCAATCGGCACCTTGCTCGCGGAGTCCGTGAAGTAGCGCGCGTTCGCGCCAATCCGCTGCACGAGCTTCATCCCGATCAACCAACCGTCTTCCAGGGCCCGCTGGTAGGCAGCGGGGACACTCTCCGGAATTTCACCTCGCGGCAGTTTCGCGTCTGAAATGGCCTTTTCGAAACGCGCAATCTCTTCGTCACTGAAGCCCGCAGCGCGGATCGCGTTGTAACACTGTTGGTGGATGAGCAGTTCAAAGGACTTTGCAATGCTTCCGCTCTTGGTCGGATCGGCGGCGCCAAGGAAGTGTGCGTAGCGGGGATCGGCGAGGTCTTCCCACCGTTCGGGTGTTTGTTCGATCCCCAAATCGCGGAGGCGGTCGAAATTGAAGCAGATACCAAACGTACTAATCGCGTTTCCAAAGAACATGTCAGTGCGCCAGTTCTCGCCGCCCATGGACGGTGGAATCATCACGCGCCCATCGGCATCCGTGAAAAGACCTTCCGGCGGATGGTCCGGTGGCCACGGCTGGACGAGCAAGCCTTCAGAAATCGCTTTTTGATGATCGAACTCACCGCCGCCCATCAGGAGATCAATGCGCGAGGAGAATTGATCGGGATCGTCCACTGCGCGAAATTGTTGATACAGCTCGTGCAGAATGTTCCATCGCGCTGTTTCACGCTCACTGCGCGCGGAAAAATCGGCGTCTGACTCTCCATCGAGCCGCGCGGGGGTTGGAGGTTCGTCCGCCGCATAGCGTTTATCCGCAAGCGCCTCTCCGGCGCCGAGCGGCCATTCCTTGCCCTGCGCCGTCCACCACGCGCGGACAGCGGCGGTGTAGGACGCGGTAAGATAGCGGCTGATTTCTGAGGAGCCGCCAAGGTTGCGCCAATCCACGCGGACGGGCTTTCCATATTTTTCCTGATGCCAACGCGAGAAGCCGAGTCCGAACTCGAAGCGTACCGCCTCGTTGTTCGGCGTGATGATGACCAGCTCCGGATCGCCTAGCCGCCATTCCGTCTGCTCCGCCGATCGGCGCAGCACAAACGGCAGCGCGATGACCACCGCAGCGGTTAATAGAATGATGATGTTTTGCTTCATGCGTTGCGTTCCGCGCAATCCATCTCGCGACTCACTTCGTCAGCACGACGGCATTGTGCGGACGGAACCAGATTTGTACGTCCTTCATTTCATCGTCACGTGTGACGATTTTTGGATTCAGTTCAAACACCTTTAGCGCCGTGATGCCGCCGGCGTTTGTAGCGAGGTTGATCTGATGCTGCGCAACTTCGCCGAGATAAATGAGTGCCATGAATTTGCCCGTTGAAGACATTTGCATCGGTCGGCGGCTCTTCCGCGACGTGAATGACCTCGGGTCGCAGAGAGACAGCTACTTGCTCGCCCGCGCGAACAAGCTCAGTGGGCAGCGCGGTGGATGTAATTCGTCCGATGGCCGTTTCAATCACCGCGCGGTCGCCTTCAACTGAAAGAATCTTGCCTTCGACAAAGTTTGCTTCGCCGATAAAATTCGCGACGAATTTGCTGTTGGGGCGGCGATACACCTCTTCCGGCGAACCGCACTGCTGAATGATCCCCTTATCGAGAATGGCCATCCGATCCGCAATGGACAGCGCTTCTTTCTGGTCGTGCGTCACATAAATCGCAGTCAGTCCCGCCTGCTTGCAGATGCGCCGAATCTCGGTCCGCATGTCGAGTCGGAGTTTTGCATCGAGGTTAGAAAGCGGTTCATCGAGCAGCAGACATTGAGGACGCACCACCAGCGCACGAGCCAGCGCGACGCGCTGTTGCTGACCACCGGAAAGTTGGTTGGGCTTGTACTGCGCGCGCTCGGTCATTTTGACCATTACCAATGCCTCCGCGACGCGCTGATCCATCTCCGCCTTCGGCACTTTGCGCAGCTCGAGGCCGAACGCGACGTTCTGTGCAACGGTCATGTGCGGCCAGAGCGCGTAACTCTGGAACACCATCCCTGTATCGCGCGCATCCGGCGAGAGTCGGGTGACATCGCGGTCGCCGATGTGAATGCTGCCTTCCTCTGGAATGTAGAACCCCGCGATGCAACGCAGCAGCGTCGTCTTACCGCACCCGCTGGGGCCTAAAAGGAAGAAAAGCTCTCCCGGTTCGATGGTGACCGAGATGCGGCTAACGACGGTCAGATCGCCGAACCGCTTCGTAACGCTATCAAGTCGCACTGCTACAGCCATGAGGGTTCGCAGTCTAGGTTTTTTGCAGAATGATGGGAAGCAAAGAGTTTTCAGCGCGCCGTTTCTGTAGCGGAACAGTTGCCTCGGGCCAAAAATTTGCAGTCACATTTTTAAAACTTCCAAGCCTTGGAAGTTGTTTTTGGCCGGACTTCCAAGGCTTGGAACTTTTCGGCGACACAGTACACTGATGGCGATGAGTACTTCGCGCGAAATCCAGTGTCCGGCCTGCGGCAAGGAGGCGTTGCTGCTGCGTGAGCCGCGTTATGAAGGGTTCACCAGGGTCGGCGAGACCTTGAGTTGCGCCTCGTGCGGACACGTTTTCGCCTCTGAAGACGAAGTGCCATTTAAGCATCGGCCCAAAGTTGAAGTCTTCGCCGAGAGTGACCGCTCCAAGAAGGTGAAGGTGTTTGCTGAGGGTGAGAATAAGCGGATTTGTCGCTATTGTGCGCACTACGTCGTGAACCCGTTTATGCAGTGGTGTGGACTGCACAAAAAAGAGGTGCAAGCGACGGATACCTGTCCGCAATTTACACCGAAGCCGCCGGAGAAGAAGGCCGCATTGTAAGCGGACGCCTCCCCGAGTCTATGTTTCGCAGATTCCTAAACTGGTTCTCCAACTACGGCGCAGGCTACGCGCGCGCGAATCAACTGGGCCTGCGCGCGATTGGCGTCGTTTATTTCATCGCATTCGTATCGTTCCTTGTTCAGGCCGACGGCTTGATTGGCGCGAATGGAATTTTGCCGTTCCATGAATGGTTGCAAGCGATTCGTCCCGACGTTGCGGCAGTCGGATATCGCTTTGTGCCGACGCTGCTTTGGCTCTCACCGACGGATACCGCGTTGCATTTGACGCTGTGGGCCGGTGTCGCGTGTTCCGTTCTGCTTGTGCTTGGGATTGCGCCGTTGCTTTCGAGCGCGGCGCTATGGCTGCTTTATTTGTCCGTCACAATTGTTGGCCGCGTATTTTGGAGTTTCCAGTGGGACAACCTCTTGCTGGAGGCTGGGCTGCTTGCGATTCTCGCTTCACCCTGGCGTTGGCGAATGCGGTGGCGCGCGCCGGATGACCCGTCGCGCTGGGTTGTGTTTTTATTTCACCTGCTGGTCTTCAAACTGATGTTTATGGCGGGGTGGGTGAAGCTGGCGAGTCGTGATCCGGTGTGGTGGCATCTCACCGCGCTGAAGTATCACTATTGGACGCAACCGCTGCCGATTTGGACCGCGTGGTATGCGGATCAACTGCCGCTGTGGTTTCAGCGCTTCTGCTGTTTTGTGATGTTCGGTATTGAGTTGGCGCTGCCTTTCTTCATTTGGTTCGGCGCCAGGGCGCGTACATTGGCGGCGGCTGGATTCGTGGGCTTGATGGTCTTGATTGCCGCGACGGGAAATTACACGTTTTTTTAATTTACTCACCGCGATTCTTTGTATCTGGTTGTTACGCGATCAGAATTGGGCGTGGTTGCTGAATTTGCTCCCCAGTCCGTTGCGCCGGCTGACGAGTCGCATTACGCGAACCACTCCGCCCCGTGCGCCATTGTTCAAATATTCGCGCTGTTGGGTCTGGCTGCCCGCGTTGGTGATTGCGGGGATTTCAACGGTCACGACGCTCTCCGCATTTCGCGCGCCCATTCCGTGGCCCGGTTGGGTCGTCCGCGTGATGACTGCCGCGCAACCGTTTCGGAGCGTGAATCCGTATGGCCTGTTTGCAACAATGACGAAGTCGCGCCCGGAGATTATTATTGAGGGAACGTGGGATGGCGAGCGGTGGTACCCGTATGAATTTCGGTGGAAGGCAGGTGATGTTTCCGTGCGCCCTCGACTCGTCGCGCCGTATCAGCCGCGTCTCGACTGGCAGATGTGGTTTGCGGCGCTGGGCGAGAAAGAAGGGAACCCGTGGATCATTAATTTAATGGTGCGCTTGATGCAAAACGAACCGAGCGTGATTGACCTGCTCGAATACAATCCGTTTGAACAGCGACCGCCGACGCTAATTCGCGCCGTACGCTTTACCTATCGTTTCGCGACTCCCGCCGAACGGGAACAGGGGATGTGGTGGGCGCGTGAATTCAAAGACTTGTACTGTCCGCCGTTTCGGTTAAATCTTTCCCCATGAACATCCTTCGATGGAGTGTAAAAGCCCTGTTCGTACTCGCGCTTGTCGGCGCGGTTGCCGGCTGCGGACGCACCGTGGACCCTCACGCCGCGTGGCGGGGAGTGGTCACCCAAGTGTCCACGTACCCCTCGCTTTTGGAGGGCCGGTACGATGGGCAACTTGCCGTTTCCAATCTTGTTGTTTTCGGAGATCACGGACTGGGAACTTTCGATGGGCTTGACGGCGAAATGGTCGTCCGCGACGGCGTTGTCTATCGAATTACCCCCGATCAGGTCGCATCGGTCGTTTCGCCCGACACCACCACGCCCTTCGCACAAGTGACCTGGTTCACGCCCGACGAAGTCTATAACGTGATGGCGATGGATCAGAACCAGTTCTTGAAAACGATGAACTGGAAGCATCCTGATGACGGCCGTATCCGCGCCATCCGCATCACCGGTCACTTTAAGGAACTTCATCTTCGTTCCGTGCCGCGCCAGTCGAAGCCGTATCTGTCGCTGGACAAGGTTGTGCTCGAACACGAGGCGCAGTACACGCTGACCAATGTCACCGGAACGCTAATCGGCTTTTACGCGCCCGCCGCAGCGGGCACGATTCTTCCCCGCGGCTTTCACCTGCATTTCCTCTCCACGGACGCCACCACCGGCGGCCACGTGTACGACTTCACGCTCAGCGCTGCCAGAATCGAACTCTCCACCGCCCCCGAACTTCGCGTCCTGCTTCCGACTCTTCCGGCCGAAAAGTGACGTGGCCCTGTTGAGCGCGCATAGATTTAGCTTGGTTGGCACTTCATAAAAAATGATGATAGCGCCTGCGCTACGTTGTTCGTCGCGCATCCGAACATTGCCCGCTTGCGCGTTTGTATTCGCGCGGGAGAGGAAGGGATGGAAGGTGAGGATATCCATGCGGTAACTGGAGCCTTCGGGTACTCCGGGAAATATATCGCTCAGCGATTGCTCGCAGAGGGTCGGAACGTCGTTACCCTTACGAACTCTATTCACCGTGCGAATCCCTTTGGTGATCGGCTCCGAGTGATCCCCTTTAATTTTGATGCGCCCGAGAAACTTGTGGAATCGCTCCGCAGAGTCTCTGTTCTCTACAACACGTATTGGGTCCGGTTCAATCACTCCACGTTCACCCATGCCGACGCGGTTCGGAAATACAGAAATCCTATTTCAGGCGGCCAAGGCCGCTGGAGTGAGGCGGCTCGTTCACGTCAGTATTACAAACTCTTCCGAAAATTCTTCGCTCGAATATTTCTGTGGAAAGGCGCACCTGGAACGGGCGCTCATCGAGAGCGGCATCTCTTACGCGATTCTTCGTCCCGCCGTTCTATTTGGGAAGGAGGATATTCTTGTGAATAACATCGCGTGGACGCTGCGTCATTTGCCCGTGTTTGGCGTATTCGGAGATGGGCAATACCGATTGCAGCCGATCTACGTAGATGACCTTGCGCAACTTGCTGTCGAGCAGGGGAAGGGAATAGAAAATGTAACCATTAATGCCATTGGCCCCGAGACGTTCACGTATCGCGGTCTGGTTGAGACCATCGCGGATACGATCGGCAAGAAACGTCCCATTGTCTCCGTCTCGCCGCGTCTCGGTTATGCCGTCGGGTGGGTTCTAGGAAAACTTGTGGGTGACGTAATAATTACTCGCGAGGAGATCGTAGGGTTGATGGATAACCTTTTGTATGTTGATACCCCTCCCACGGGCACCACGAAATTGACCGAGTGGGTGGCGGAGCGGAAGGCCACGCTCGGTTTACACTATGCCAGCGAACTCGCCCGTCGCCGCAATCGGCAAGCGGAATATCGGAGTAACTGATCCATGAGGGCAATTTTTTTCATAATCGGCTTTGGGGTGTTCGCTAGCATCCGGCACTGAAGCGTCGAATGAGTATTGTGATTGTGTAATAATCAAACGATGAGGAGAAAAAGAAACCGGACGATTCGCACGCGAGATGAAATTGCTCTCATAACCGCGGAAATGGCAGGTGTTAAGACGGTCCTTTTGTCTGTCTGTTAACGATATTTCTGCCGTTGAGAGCTGTACATGCAATATCGCGAGAATTCTGATTATCGGCTTATCTACGCATGTTTTGGCGTCCAATTTAGGAATATAACCATCAACTTCGTGAAGCAATACGTCCATGTCTTTTGCCCGCAATTTCTCCCCATCTACATTAATCCCAGAAACGATAAAATTCAGGCGTTTTATCACCACGAGCCGGAATACCGTTCCCGTGCCACATTTCTTCGCCTACTGCGGGACAACTCGAAGAGCATCGTGTTAAGTGATGCTATGAAGAAAGACGTTGTAGAAAAATATTGACGCCTTGGAGGGATCGCGGCGCTGCCGGAGGAAACGATTGATTTGATTATCGCGGATCCCCCGTATGGCCTGGGCAAGGATTATGGGAATGACTCCGACAAGAGACCGGCAAAGGAGTTTTTGGATTGGACGGAAAAGTGGCTGCTGCTTGCGCTCCCCAAGCTCAAAAGCACGGGCAGTCTGTACATCTTTGCCACGTGGCGGTATAGCCCTGAGATATTCGTGTTTCTCAAGCAGCACATGATCATGCTGAATGAGATTATTTGGGACCGCAAGGTGCCGAGCATGGGAGGTACTACGCGTAAATACTCTTCTGTTCACGATACGATCGGTTTTTTTGCCAAAACTCCCAAATACTATTTTGACCTCGACCCTATTCGCATTCCATACGATGCCGAGACCAAGAAGGCGCGGAGTCGGTCCATCTTTGTTGGGAAAAAATGGCTTGAAGTTGGGTATAACCCAAAGGATGTCTGGTCCGTTTCTCGCCTACACCGAATACACTCGGAGCGGGAGGATCATCCTACTCAAAAGCCTCTTGAGATCGTCGAGCGGATGATTAAATCCAGTTGTCCACAAGGGGGCACTGTTCTTGATCCGTTTGCAGGTTCAGGAACTACCGTGGAAGCGTGTATCAGGAATCAACGCCATTATATCGCCTTTGAAATTAATGAGGCCTACTTCGAGATCATTAATAATCGAGTCGAAAAGGCGCGGGTGGATTGCGCATCCATGCTGGACTTCGAGGGGGCTCCAACGCCCGCAACGCCTCAACGCTCTAAACCTGTCCCACAACAGACAACGCTTTTCGAAAAGAGTCCGGGCAAAAGTGTTCACGCTTAGGTCTGGGTTCTCGTCAAGTGGCGTCGCCGCTTGAACCCAAATTGTTTCGCGCCGTGTTGCGCAGTCAGTGGCGCCCCGGAAACGGGGCCCCTACTTTGCCTTCGGGGAATCAGCTACTCCTCATTCGTCATCCGACCAAGGTTTCGCCCATGGCGATGGTGACGAGGTCAGACATGTCGCGGAAGGAGAAGGGTTTTTGGAGGAGGAAGACTTTGCGCATTTGGAGGATGCGTTTGATGTCGGGGTGTTCTGCGCTGAAGCCGCTGATTAGAATGACGGGGGTCATACGTGAGTGTTGGCGGAGCCAGTTGCAGAGCTCCACGCCGTCGAGATCGGGCATGCTGAAATCATAGATCAAAAGGTCAGGAGGCGTCTCTGTTGCGTTGAGTTTGCTCTGAACTTCTTCGCCACTGGATGACTCTTCAACGCTGTGCCCTTCGGCCGTGAGGACGCGACGGCACATTTCGCGTACGGCGGGATCATCGTCTGCAATCCAAATAGCGCTTGGCGCCAAACGGCGTCGCACTTTCTTTTCCGCGCGAGCGATGGGTTCCGGCGTGGTGGGAAATGCCACGCTTGATGCGGTGTCGAGTACCTTGCGTCCCTTGCTCTCCCGCACCTCCACAACAATTTGTTCGATACCGTCGTCCACGCTGTTGCGAGTAACGATTTGGAGCATCGTCCCCTCGCTTGCCCCTTCCGCCGCGTGGCGAAGGAGATTGGTGAGTACGCTGTGCATCGTACTTTCGCAGACGAGGACGTAATCGTGTTCCGCCTGCAAATTCACCGCGAGACGCGAGGCGGTGGGGTCATTGGCCTGGAGGAGCGCTAGGGCTTTCGTCAGCCGTTCATGGACGGAGCAGGAGGCTTCGCCTTCTGCATTTGCGCCAGAAATGGCCAGAATTTGTTCGGTGAGGCGACGCCCATTTTGGGCCGCTTCGGAAATTTTATTTAACGCGGTCGTCGCTTCCTCGGGGAGCTCTGTCTTTGCGAGGACGAGCGATGAATAGCCGAGGATGATGGAGAGAAGATTGCTGAACTGGTGTGCTGCGCCTTCTGCCATGGCCCCGAGACTTGCGAGTCCGCCAGTGGCCTCGTCGCGATTGCCGAGCAGCGCGAGTTGCAGTTGCGCATCGAGTGCGGCGGTGATCGCGTCTCGCAACTTGCGCTGTTGCGCGACGAAGGTGGCGAGTGTTTCGCCCGAGCGAATGGGCAGAGCCTCGGCAGCGGCGGAGACTGTGGTCTGTGCGATGCCCGCAGTGAAAGCAATTTCTTTGAGCGCATTGGCCGTGAACGGTTGCTCAAGAAACTTTCCACTGCGCAGCAGGTGGACGTGATAGCCGCGCAGCTTAATAGGGAGAACCAGTTCCATCAGCCCAAACGCACCGTGGTAGAGCTGGTCTTCGCCGGTATCGCGGATTTGTTGGAAAAGTGCGACCTCGGAAGCGAGAAAGGCCTGGCGTGTTTCGGGAGATTTCAGCAGGACTTCGTGGATGAGTCGTTCGGATTCGTCGAACATCCCCCGTTCACTCCACGCCTCGCAGGCTTGGAGCGTTTCGCGCGCGGTTTGAACGTTGAGGTGGTGCAGGATCGGCGGCGCTTCTGTGCGCAGGGCTGTGTCGGGGAGTTGAAGAGTCCGCAGCAACGCGCGAAGTTGCTGTTGTAAATCTTGGGTTTGCGCCGTGCTCATTTGTTCTTTCAGACGACCTGATCCGTTGCGTTTAGCGACACTGGATGGATACCCGAATTGCGGCGCGTTGTTTATGGCGCGTTTGTTTCCGCAGCCCGTTGCATCTCCATAATGCGCTGGCGAACAACGTATTGAATATACCCTTCGCGATAGTCCGGTTCCATTCGGATGCGACTCGCACGATCAAGCGCCTCCATCGGCACCGTCCGTACGTCGTCCGGCGCGACTTCAAGCGAAAGGGTGTTGCCGTTGACGGCGGTGAATGTGCCGCGCTGAACGATTCCATTCGTCATTCGCAGCTCAACCGTCTCGCCGATCTCGTGCATGGGCGCCCGGGCATCCAGCGCTGCGGTCGCGCGTTCAAGCTGCTCCGCCTCGATTACCGCCCAGTCCACCTCTGGCTTGGTTGGTTCCTCTTCTTCTACGACCTCTTCCGTATTCGTCGTTTCTTCCTGCACTACTGCTGGCTCGCTTGCGGTTGCAGCTGCCTCAGACGCCGTCACCTCGGCTTGGACTTCTTCTGCGGTATTTGTATCGGCCACCATTGCTGGCGCCGGAGCAGTTGCTTGGGGCGGGGGGAGGGGGTGTCGAGGAAGAGGGCAGGGAGCGGAGAATGACGATGACGATTGCTGCGAGAATAATGACGCCGAGCGCACCGATGAGTAGCGGAGACGGCTTCGATTTGACGTCATCCCCCGCTTTCTGTTTGGGTCCGCGTATCGTACCCACATTGTATGCAGAGTACCGTGCCCGGCAGCATCGGCGCACCGCAACTTGGGCAGGTGAGTGATTCTTCGGGCGACTCTTCTTTTTTGAGCTGAAGTTTTGAACTCATAGGTTTTGAAATAGATATAAACCGTAACTTTAGCGCGTCAACCCGCGCGGCTCAAGCATAGGTTGCGCATGGTGCATGGCGCAGAGAGCAGAAAGCAAAGAAGAGGTGAGGGAGAAAACCTGAAGGAAGAATGATTCGCCTTCTCCTGTCACGCCGTAGCTTCAGCGACGACTTCGTCGGGCAGGCCGGGGGTCGTGCGCACAGGCCCTATGTTTTGAAAACGCGGGGGTTAGCGGGGCTGGAGCGCGTCTGTTGTTAAGCGGAAGAAGGCACTGTTGGTGGTTGGCGTGAACTCAAGGCTTAGCGCCGCGTTTGTTGCGATGAAGGTGGAGTAGGGAAGCCACTCACCAGGAAGCGATGCGGTGGTTTCGATTTGGTATGTCAATCCTGTGCGGAGGTATTGCCAGAGTATCGCGGGGGTGTCGCCAAGGAGTCGCACGGCGGTTGCATGGGGCGCCGTGGCGAGAAAGACGTTATCTATGCGGACAGTTTGTGTCTGGTTGATCGGGCCGGGACGCTTCACCGTGATTGCGAGCCGCTCCACGTTGTTCGCAATGTCTTCAAAATCGTCGGAAGAGGACGAAAAGGTCCAGTGATCGAGGTCGTTTGCGTCGAGCGCAATCAGTGCCCGGTACCATTGTTGCGTGACGATGCCCTCCTCATCGGGTCTCCAGCCGCGTGACATGTGATTTGTGCCGCTATAAAAATCCACGCGGAGCAGAGTGGGAACAGCGGTTTCGAAGTTAACATCGAAGCCGAGCATGGGATAGCCGGCGACAAAGTAGCTTCCGTAAAAATAGCCTTCAGACGAATATTTATCCGCAATAAGGCTCGATTCTGTGAAGTCGAAAGGAGTGAAGACAGGCGCAAAGGTGAGGCGTGGCGAACCAGAGTCCCAGTCCCAGGTTCCGCTGCTTCCAGACTCGTTGGTGCCAAGCCAATTTCTCAGTCCAAATTGAAAGTCTTCGGTGTACACCCCTGCGCCCTGCGCTGTGAGCGCCGCGCCCAGTAGCGCCAAGATGGAGAGGACGCTGTGCCGGCAGTTCATACGTTTCGCGCGACGAGGCGTCGGCGAAGTGCGAAGAGTGCGGCGCCTGCGAGTGCGGTGACGAAGAAGGTGTTTGGTTCTGGAACAGCTCCGCCACCGCCGCCGCCACCCTCGTCATCATCGCCGCCTTGCTGGGTGGCCTTTCCGTTGAGGGCGAAATTGTCCAGATAATACTGCTGCGCCCCTGTTCCGTTGCGGCTGTATTGGATGTCAATGTAGGTGATACCCGACAGGTCGAAGGTGGAGTACACGCCCGGTCCGCCGATCCATTTGGAGCTGTCCAGACTCACGCTCAAGTGATTTAAGCCAGCCCTAGCAGTGAGTGAGCCGGTGTAGTAGAAGGTGTCCGAAGCGCTGCCGATGATGATGTTGATATCCGACGGCGCAACGTTGGCTGCGGTGAAGTCGAACGTCCACCAGAAATCGTTATAGAGGTTGTATGCCGTTGCGTAGTTCAGCAGGAAGTTGCTGTCCGTGATGCGAATGGCATCCGTTTGCGGGGAGGGGATGCCCTGAGCCGCGAAACTTCCTTCGTAGGAGTCTGAGCCGCTGTAGCCCGCGTAGGAAAAGGTGCCGCTGCGCCCGTTGTAGGTTCCGGGCGCGCCTCCCGAGAAATCTTCGACATAGATGACCACAGCGGAGCTGACCGCAGCAAAGGTTACGCAAAACGCGATTAGCGTCGCAGCGAGGGTTTGCCGTTTTTTTGTTCGCAGGTGCATGATGGTTAGAACCCGATTGCCATGTCGGAACCCGGCTGGCGATAATAATAGAAGCCATCCCCCGGCTGCATTTGAATGGAAGAGCTTTGCTGCATGGTTTGCAAATCAAGCCACAGGTTGTTCCCGAAGCGCTGGTAGTTTTTCCACGAGCCGTTCGGGTTCAACACGCTGATCACATCGGCGGAGTCGTATTGGAACGATGCAATGGGTTGAGAACTCAGTGAACCGGGCAGGGGATTTCCTGTTAGGTTCTTACCTTGTGAGAGACCAAACATCGTCCACTGTCCGCTCTTTAGCGTAAAGGAACTATTCCCCGTATTGCCGACGGGACCGATGAGCGGCAGGGTGGTTTGTCCGCCTTGACGATAAATCATAAAGCCCTGGCCGGGGTTTAGTGTGCGGGTTGCCGGTGAGGTGGATTCATACCAGCGGTTGTTGTCGTTGCTATTGATCCAGAGCACGAACGGATTGCCCGACCCATCTAGGCCGTGTAGTTGATCTGACCCTGCCTGCGTGCCTGCGCCGGTCAGTCCCAATGCAAGGTTTTCTCCGAAAGCGCCGTTGAACTTCAGATCACTTGCGAGTGGAGGGCTTAGAAGATTCCATCCATTAACAATGGACGGACGAATGACACCCCAGACGCCGTTGGTTGTAGGTGCAGACCCTGCGGGTACTACTTGAAAATAGCGGCGTGCGCCACTGTAGTTCTGATCCGAGGAGTCAATATTGCCGTTTGCGATTCTATTCGCATCCACACGGCTCCACGACATGCCGCCGCCGAAGACGCTGTCCGACTGATAAACGTCGTAGGCCATTCCGTTGGTCGAGCGGTAGATCACTGAGGCGTTGCCGACAAGGTCCACATCAATATTCGTGATGGCCACCGCCCAGTTGTACTGCGAGTTCGGAATGCCGCCGGTGTTACCCTCCTGTGGTGACCCAATGCCTACGATAAGCTTGACGACCACGCTGGTGGACAAGTTTTCACTGTCCGTCGCAGTGAAGCGAATGGGGTAGGTGCCGACTTGTGAGGTTTGCGGCGTCCAGCTGAATGATCCCGTCATTGTATTGCCAGATGGCATGCTGTTGAACGAGGCTCCTGCTGGGAGTTCACTGACGACGAAGGTCGAGTGCGTTGCAGCCGGGGGTGTCGGAGGCGAGAATGTTGAAATTCAATTGTGACGCGTTATTGGCATAGATCACCTTATTGCCCGGATGCGCCATAGTTGGGGCCGTTCCGTTATCGCAACCGGGCGTTGTGTTCGCATTCGCGTCGTCACCTGCGGAATAGTAGCTCCAGTTTTCCGTATAGAAGCGGTAGTAGTAAGTGAGCCCTGGAGTCAGCCCCGTGTCGCTCACCGTTGTTGCGGTAGAGCCGCGATAGATTACCCGACCTGAACCAATCATGTTTCCAGAGACATACGCAGAGCCGGGGGAGGGGGTAGTGAAATTACTCGTAGTCGAGCGAACGACCATAACGGCCTTGCTACTCCAGCGTGTCCAACTCAGATTGATTTGGTGTTGTGGATCGCTCCCGTCCTGCGCTGCCGAAACGGACGACGGATTGCCGAGCGCCAGCACTGTTACGGTGAGGTTTCCGTTTGTGCCCTTGTACTGTAAATAATCCCAATCGGTCTTATCGCGAACCATCCAGAAGTTTGTGCCATAGGGGCTGCCGTAATTCATTTGGATGCCCCAGTACCACGTTCCTGCGGACGTGAAGCGCGGGGATTCTGCTTCGGTATATTCGACGTTGTCGAAGCCTGTCCAATCTCCGCCGAGGCCTCCGATCGAAATATCCTTGTCGGTGTCAATCACCGCGCGCGCCGCACCGTAGTTGCCGAGGATCGTGCCCCAGGTATCCGCCCCGAACGTCGCCTTATCGCCCACATAAATAGTTGCGGGTGTGTAGTAGGGAGTCCCGCCGCTCTTGTTTCGACCGGCGGCTGTGCCGAGCTCGGCGTCTTTCACATTCGAATTCGGACTGTCGCCACCCACGTTGTATGCGCGGACGCGGTAAAAATACTGTCCGATGACAAGATTTGTTACCACCCGGTTTGTTACGTTTCCGACATCTATATCTTGAAGAACCCACTCCCCGTTGAAGTTTGGCGTTGTGGAGACATCTAGGCGATAACCATCGGCTCCTGCGACTGCATTCCAGTTTGCCTGGAACGAAGACCACCAGTCTGGGGAAGTCGCATCTGTCGCAACGGGAGGTGCTGGCGCGGCTATTGAATCCGTCGTCTCGCTTGCTGTGACGGCGGCGGAGTAGTAGCTGTAATTCTCCGCATAGAATGCGTAATAATACGTTGTGGCCGCGCTCAACCCGGTGTCCGATTTGGTCGCGGCGGAGCCGTTGAAGATCACGATGCCATTGCCGAGTGAAGCGCCTGTCGAATAGGCTGAGCCTTGCGTGGGCGCAGTGAACGTACTGCTGGTTGAGCGGACGATCATCGTGTTCTTGGCATTCCCCGAAACACCCTTCGTCCATGCGAGATTGATTTGCGATGCGCTAGCCATCGTCGCGCTTTGCGCAGTGGGCGTGTTCAGCGGGCTGACAGTGATGGTCAGCGTTGAGCCGTTTCCATCGGTGGATTGCTGCGTCCAAGCCGCAGAACTGCTCTTGTACCAAAATGGGTCATTATAGGGAGAGCCGTAATCAAACTGCATGGCCCAGTAGAGTGTGCCTGTCTGGAAGAAACGGGGAGACGTGACTGTTCTCGCGGCGCCATCCTGGAAATTGATAAGCCAATCCAGCACCGCATCTGGTTTCACACCCACGTTAGCGTCGGCGCTCAACCAGACACGTTGGCGGCTCCAGTTGATTTCGAGCATTCCCTGTGCTTCGGCAGTGAAGACAGCGTTGTCGCCTAGATACAAAGTTCCCGACGGAGCGCCCGGAGACGCAAGGCCATCCGTATTGCGCACCACCGGCATCTCTGTTGTGATTGCTGTGATGTTTGCAGGCGAGTAGTAGGAATAACTTTCGCTGTAAAATGCAAAATAATAGGTCGTTCCTGGGAATAGTCCGGTGAGTGCGGTTGCTGTACCACTGCCGTTGTAAATAATTGTTCCCGATCCCAGCGTTGCGCCGGTGTTGTAGCTGCTGCCCTGTGTCGGCGCAGTGAAGGTGCTGCTTGTGGAACGCACGATCATCGCATTTTTGCCGTTATTTTTCGTCCAACCCAGGCTGAGTCGCGTGGCAGGATTGGAGCCATCCAGCGTTGCGCTCAGATTCGTCGGCGCGCCCAATGTTTGAGCCGAACCCGGATTTCCGGATGCGCTAGTCGTGAGATAGAGGGTTTCCGAACCCGAACCGTTGTATTCGAACACCTGAACATAATACACGGTGTCGGGATTAAGGCCGGTTAGCACGAACGAGTTTCCGGTTCCGTCGTACACGATTTTTCCATTGCCCAGCGCCGGGGCGGCGCTGAAGTCGTTGTTGGCCGCAGCGGAATAGTCCACGCCATCCACAGGAGTGCCGGTCGGCGCGGCCGCTTCCCGTGCTACGGCGATACGCCGTGCGCCGTTGCCGCTCGTCCATGAGAATGTCAGTTGATTTAGACGATGAGTGTTGCCTGCGCTGGTAACGGAGGTGGCTTGAACGCTCGGCGCTATGCCCGGCAGAGTTGCGCTCGCGGTTACGGCGGGGGAATAGTAGCTGTAGTTTTCGGCGTAAAACGCGTAGTAATACGTTGCGCCAGGGGCGAGACCGCTATCTGACATGGACGTGCCGGCTCCGAGAAAAATGACGGTCCCATCGCCGATCGTATTTCCCGATGAGTAGGCTGACCCCTGCGTCGGCTCGGTGAACGTGCTGCTTGTGGAGCGAACAACGATTGTATTTTTCGCAGAACCGGAGATGCCCCTTGTCCACGCGAGGTTGATTTGTTGCGGGCCAGCGGGTGTGGCGCTTTGCGCGGTGGGCGTGTTGAGTGGACTGACCGTGACGGTGAGCGTTGAGCCATTTCCATTGACGGACTCTGGTGCCCAGGCGGCGGAACTGTTCTTGTACCAAAATGTGTCGTTGTAAGGGTTGCCGTAATCGAGCTGAATGGCCCAATAAAGAATCCCTGTTTTGAAAAAACGTGGGGATGTAAGAGAGCGCCCGGGCTGATCGGTATATCCGACCCAAGCGGAGGCCGGATCTGATCCGTCAACATTGTTATCTGAGCTTAACAATATGCGCGATGCGCTCCAGTTGATCCCAATCTTCGCTTGGGCCTCAACAGTGAAAGTGCCGGTATCACCCAAGTACAACGTTCCCGCCGGACTCCCCGGAGAAGCTCCACCTCCAGTGTTGCGCGCGACCGGCATCGGAATTCCACTGGCTGTGTCGGCTGCCGAATAGTAGTTGTTGTTTTCGCTGTAGAACGCGAAGTAGTACGTCGTTGCTGGTGTAAGCGATGTGGCCGTTGCTGCTGTGGCCGCCCCTTTATACACGACTGTTCCGGCGCCTAGCGCGGCGCCGGTGTTGTAGGAGGAGCCCTGCGTCGGCGCGGTGAACGTGCTGGAGGTGGAACGTACAATGATGACGTTCTTCCCGTTGTTTTTAGTCCAATTCAGGTCCAATTGAGATTCTGGCGTTACTGGATTTGGCGTTGCGCTAAGGCCGGTGGGTGGGCCAAGTGTTTGACCGCTGGCGGGGTTGCCGGTTGCCGTCGTCGTCAGATACAGCGTGCTTGCGCCGGTTCCATTGTATTCGTACACGCGGAAATAATACGTCGAGTTCGCAGACAGACCGGTCATCGTGAAGGTGTTTCCAGTCCCTGCAAAAACGACCTTGCCATCGCCCAATGCAGGCGCTGCGCTGAAATTGGCGTTGGCCGTTGCTGCATAGTCTGCGCCATCTGCCGGCACACCCGTCGGCGCCGCATTTAATCGCGCGACAACGATCCGGCGAGCGCCATTCCCTGCAGTCCAGACAGGAGACAGTTGATCCTGACGCTCGCTGTTATTCATTCCGATATTCGATGACTGAACAGAAGGCTGGACCAGTGGCGCAGCCTGAGTGGTTGCATCCTTTGAGACTGCGGCGGAGTAGTAGTCATTGTTCACGGCATAAAAGGCGTAGTAGTACCGAGTGCTCTCACTCAGGCCCGTATCTGAAAACGCTGTGCCAGAGCCGTTGTAAATTACCTTCCCTGATCCCAGGCTCGCATTCACCGCATAGGCAGCGCCTTGTGTCGGCGCAGTGAACATGCTGCTCGTTGATCGCACAATCAGCGTGTTCTTTGCTGTGCCGGAAACGCCGCGCGTCCACGTCAGATTGATTTTTGTGTGATCCACAGCAGTTGCGCCCTGACCTGAAGGAGCAGTCAGCGCTTTTACTGTGAAATAGCTGCTGGCAGAAAGGGTCGTGCGGCCTTGGGCCCACGCCCCTGAGGCATATTCGGTTCGCCCGCCGTAGCTAAATCGTCCAGAATAATAGACGGTTCCTGTCGCTTTAAACCGCAGTGAATTGGCGACACTTTTCCAAAAATTGTCTTGACCTTCTGTTCTATCCCACGTGGCCGCCGCCCATTCCCAGCTTGATCCATTAACGGTCGTGCCCATTCCGAACTGAACGGTCCATCCGCTCGTTCCCTTATTGACGGCAAACTTGATGATGTTGGTGAGGTTGTCGCCCAAATACACGTTGGACGTAATTGGTGTGCCTTGGTTTTCGAGGTAGGTCCACCACTGCGCTTGAGAGGAAAGTGTGGTTGCGCCCCAGATTGTGCCAGCCACAATGCCCAGCTTGAGCAAGTTCCAAGAAGTTTTGCGAGAAACTGTTGACTTCATTTATCTGCCCCCCAAAATCCAACCGTCTGAACGCAGACCACCTCAAGTTTGTGCGAACGCATTTTCTTCACGATCCTCACCCAATTCGCGACTATTCCCGGGTCGCAAGACATACATCCCCATCTCGCTCGCCAACCTAATTGTAATACGATTTACTTGCAACTTAAAAAAAGATTCAGGTGAAGGGTTTTAACGCACAGAAGCCGAAGTGTTTAAATGATAAATTAAGTGAACTTAAGCCTGGGTCTAGGCGTTCTCCGAGCTTTTGGCGAAAATCGCTCAAAAAACGCTTTATCGAGAGGCGATACACGTTGCAATCGGGTCTGCATGACGCTAGCGTGACAGCATAAAACCATGCGAGATGAGTTGGACAGAACCAGGATGCGGGAGTGGAAATTCGCCTTAATCGTCTTCGTTGCGAGTTTGATTCCGTTTCTTCCGGCGCTCTCCAACGGATTCGTCAACTGGGATGATCCCAATTTCATTACCCTGAACCCGATTATTCAGGGCCTGACGGCCGCGAACATCAAGGCGATGTTCACGTCGTTTGTAGATGGGAACTATATTCCTCTGACGCTTCTCTCTTTTGCGACCAATTTTTCCGTTCACCAGCTTCAACCTGCTGGCTATCACGCGATGAACCTCCTGTTGCACGGGATTAATGCCGCGCTCGTTTTTATGCTGCTCCGTCGGCTTGGCGGCAGCTCTTTGAGCGCGGTGTTTGGCGCATTGCTGTTCTCTCTGCATCCGTTGCGCGTGGAATCGGTCGTCTGGGCAACCGAACGCAAAGATGTCCTCTTCGCTCTGTTCTACCTCTTGTCGCTTTTTGCCTACTTGCGCTATTTGGACGGCCGATCGCTGAAACACCTGCTGCTTTCGTTGATTTTGTTTTTGTGCTCCGGGCTTTCGAAACAGATGGCGATTAGTCTTCCGGTTGTCCTGCTGATCCTCGATTTCGCTGAGCGCCGAAAGTGGGAGTGGCGCGTAGTGATTGAGAAAATCCCATTCGCACTCGTTGCCCTAGGCTTTGTTGCCGTCGCTTATTTCGGACAACACTCCGCCGGTTCCATTATGCGAGGTGCGCAGTACACGCCCCTGCACCGCGTGCTGCTCGCGTGCAACAGTCTGACGCTGTATTTGAAGGGCCTTTTGTGGCCTCTCAATCTCAGCGCGATCTATCCGTTCCCGAAAGATGTCATCGCAGAAGCGGCCTACACGCCGTTTGTAATTCTTGTTGTCGTTCTGGCCATTTTTTTCGGCGGCAAAAAATATCGCCCGATCTGGGTGGCTGGTCTGTTTTTCATCATCACGCTTGTGCCTGTTCTGAACGTCGTTCCTGCAGGAAGTCAGATGGTGGCTGATCGTTTTCTCTACCTGCCGTCCATCGGCATTTCCTACTTAGTCGCCGCCGCGGCGGCGGGGGATGGAGTCGCTGGTCGCGTTCGCGCCGACAGGGCGGTGTTGTCCTTGCAGCCGCGCTGCTGGTGGTATTATCCGCATTGTCCTGGCAGCGGACCAAAATTTGGAAAGACGATCTCACGTTGTGGACGGATACCGTTCGCAAGGCGCCACATTCGTTCATCGCGTTCAGCAATCTGGGACTTTCGCGGATGAACGCGGAGGACTACGAGGGAGCTGCCCGCGACTTTTCGACAGCGATTGCCCTCTCGCCGTCCATCGCCGATCCGTATTTCAACCGTGCGCAGGCCAATCGGCAGCTAGGCAAACCCGATGTGGCTCTGGCCGATTTTACAATGGCGATCACACTTGAACCGAATAACAAAATGTTTTGGCTCAATCGTGCGCAGGCCTATTTTGATGATGAACTGTATCATCGCGCGATCACCGATTACACGCGCGCGCTTGAGTTGGACCCGACGCTGAGTATTGCGAGGATGGGGCGGGGTATTAGCCTCGGGGAGAAGGGTAAATTCGATGAATCGGCGGCAGATTTTACGGCCTTGCTCGAGGCCGATCCGAATGACGATGATTCGCGATACAACCGAGGGAAAGCCTACTACGAAATGGGGCAGTTGGACGATGCGCTTTCCGACTTCAACCTGATTCTTGCCCACGACCCGGCCTATGCCAAGGCACGTCTGCATCGCGCGTTGGTGCGGCTCGACTTGAAGCGCCCGGCAGAGGCGTGGACTGATCTACAGTCCCTTCAACGCGCTGGTTTTCAGCTTCCACCCGAAATTCTCGATCGCGTCCCCACATCCTTGCGCTCGTTGCCATGAGCCTTCAACTTGTTGCGCTTGGAGATTGAATTCGTGCCCTTGAAGCTTTTAAGAAAATAATCTTACTAATTCTGAATGCATCGAAGATTCGGAGATAATTGAACAGCCACGCCGCACGCGCCGCTGTTTGCCATTAAATGTTAAAAGCGAGGCTTGGTTCGATGGGGATGCGGAGATATAAAGATTATGCTTCTATGCCAAGAAGAACGAGGGGTACCGCAGGGATTCCACGGCCCTGACGGACGATGTTGTAGAACTCGCCTTCGTAGTAGCCCACGCCGGAACTCATTTGGCTTTGCAACGACTTCATCGGAAGTATCTCAATGCCAACGTCAATGTGATCGGAGATATAGAATGCGAGGTGTTTGACAAAGAGGTCGTACGCGACAAAGGCGTATTTGCCGAACTGAACTTCAATGGCGATTCGATCCTTCACAAAATCTGTCTGGTTGTAACTAAAAATAGGGGTTTCGCCAGCAGACTCTATCTCTTCCTTTTGTTGTTTGGGCGACATGGCCATAGTTTTTCGAATCAATTTCTCGTCGCGTGTCACCCAATAGCTGACTCGGCTTTCGCTCCATGATTTTGCGTGAAGCAAACGAGCAAATTCTTTGTTCATTTCGATGGGGCTGTAAAGCAGCGCCCCTTTCATGGTCTTTTCTTTCGAGATTTTTGTTTTGCACGTGGTCGAGTTCACGGCAGAGATCACGTCCTGGACTTCTTTCCAGAGGCGCGGTTTGTGGACCATCAGGAATTCAAGCCCATTAAGATGCGAGTATATTTCGGAAATCTTCATTTGGTCTTGTAGCGCTGCTCGCGGGTGGGTTTGTTGAGGAGAACCATCTGTTTCGATTCTGTTTGTGTCCAGGGCGGAACGGTTAGACTGTTGCCGGCTTCGACTGGATCGTACACAGGGCGTGTCATGGGTCTGGTGCGCAACGTGCCGTCCAGCTCCTGTTCGATGCGCTCACGGGCGAGAGAAACGTATTTTGGTTGAGTTTCCGCGCCCGCGCCCCGGCGCTTGTGTCTGATGGCGGCGATGATGGATGTGCCCGTGCCGAGGAAGGGATCGAATACCCAGTCGCCTTTTCGTGTCATGGAAAGGACCAGCCGCTCGATCAGTTCAACGGGAAATTGGCAGGGATGGGCCGTTTTTTCGACGTGATTGCTTTTGACGTTTGGGATGATCCATAGGTCGCCGGGATTCTTTCCGAGCGGGTTGCACGAATACTGTCCAGCCTTTGGGCCTCTAAAGTATTTTTTGCCCGGATATTTTTGTGGCACGCGGACGGGATCGAGATTGAAGACGTAGTCATCGGTCTTTGTGAACCACATAATGGTTTCGTATCGGCCCGAGAAGCGGCGCGAGCAGTGCAGGCCGTGTTCAAAGTGCCAAACAATCCGATTGCGCATGGTGAGACCAAGTCCTGCGAAGATCGGGTACAGAATGGTGTCGAGAGGGATGATACTGCCGCGATCCACGTAATTTCCGACCTGCCAGCAAATGCTCCCAGTCGGGGCCAGTGCGCGTACACATTCTCGGATGACTTGCTCCTGTTGGCGAAGGTAGGAGTCAATGTGCATTTTTTTCTCGTACTCTTTGCCGATGTTATAGGGTGGCGATGTAACGATGAGATGAAGTGCTTCGGATGGCACTTCATGTAGCAGGTCCAGGCAGTTTCCGGGATAGACGACTGCGCTTTCTGAGCGCGCGAATGAGTCCGAAATTTTCGTAGTCCGATTGATCATAGGCGCAACGTAGCACATCGAGACAGTGCGCTCAATACCGGGCTGATGGAGGTTGCGCGGTGCGATTCGGGCGTCTTGTATCAGATCGCCAGACGTTTATTTTTCGCGCGGGAGGCGCGGGCCATTTTTTGGCGGAACGTGGCGAGGCGTTTGGCGAGCGTGGGGTTCGATAGGGCGAGGATGCCTGCGGCGAGGAGGGCGGCGTTGCGGGCGTTGCCGATGGCGACGGTGGCGACGGGTATGCCTGCGGGCATTTGGGCGATGGAGAGCAAGGAGTCTATTCCTTTTAATGCCCTAGATTGAATGGGGACGCCGATGACGGGGAGGGTGGTATGACTGGCCGTCATACCGGGGAGATGGGCTGCGCCGCCTGCTCCGGCAATAATGACTTTAATTCCTCGCCGCGCAGCAGATTTTGCGTAACGCGCCATATCGTCCGGGGTGCGGTGTGCGGAAATGACCTTGATCTCAAAGGGGATGCCGAACTCCGCGAGTGTGTCCGCTGCTGCTTGCATGGTGGGTAGGTCGGAGTCGCTGCCCATAATAATGCCGACTTCGGGTTTCATGGGGGACGATTTACTACAGAATGGCTGGAAAGTCTCGTTTGAATCGGATGAGCTTGAGGCGGTGTTTTCTCAAATTTGGCCGAAGCGCAATTTTTCGGCTGCCCGCAGAGCGCTTGCGAGGGCGGCGGCGGGCGTTTCGCCGAGCGCGGTGACGTGGCCCATCTTGCGGCCTTTCATACTGCGCGATTTTCCATAGATGTGAAGATGTGCGCCTTCGATGGTGAGCGCAGCGTTGAGTCCGGATGGCATGGCGAGTCCGTCGGAGTTGCCCAACAAATTGACCATCGCTGCAGCGGGTGCGCGCATGGCGGATGAGCCGAGGGGCCAGCCGAGGATTGCGCGAATGTGATTTTCAAATTGTGAGCAGTGACAGGCTTCAATGGAGTAGTGACCCGAGTTGTGTACGCGCGGGGCGATTTCATTAATTAAAAGGCGTCCATCGGGCATTACAAAAAATTCGACACCGATGCTGCCCGTGCCATCTATCGCTTCGACCGCCTTCAACGCGATTTGCGTCGCGATTGCCGCCTGTTCTGGCGTTAAATCTGCGGGGGCGCTGACGGTGTGGCAGATGTGATCCTGCTGAAGGGTTGAAACAATAGGGTAGGCGACGGTTTGTGGGGATTCCCCATTTTTAGGCCGAGCGCGGGTGATGATGGTGGCGATCTCTCCTTTAAAAGGACAGAACTGCTCCACGAATAGCGCGTAGGCGCCTCCGCCGAGTTTTTCCCACGCGCTGTGTACGTCGTCCGACGAGTGAATGGTCGCGTTGCCTTTGCCGTCGTAGCCGAGTTTTCGGCGTTTTAATATCAGAGGCCAGCCAAAATCGCCTGCAGCGGCGAAGATTTCCTCGGGTGTTTCGACTGCGCGAAACTGGGCCGTGGGCAACCCTGCATTGGCGAGTGTTTCTTTTTGGAGGAGTTTGTCCTGTACCCGCGCCATTGTTGCGGCGGATGGATGAAGCGCGTATCCCTCTTCTTCAAGCTCTGCGAGCGCGTCGGCTTCGATAAACTCGTTTTCGAGAGTGACCACGTCCGCGCCGTTTGCAAACGCGACCAGTGTGTCGGGATCGTTCCAATCTCCGACTTGAACGGGCCAGTTGAGGAGCGGTTCGGGGTTCGGCTTGGCTTCGAGCGTTTTTATGCGACAGCCCAGTTGCGCGGCGGCTTGGGCCATCATTTTGGCTAGTTGGCCGCTGCCGAGGATTGCAATCAGAGGGCGATTTTGGGATATGAGGGGGGTGGACATGAGCGAGATTTAGGCCAGCCATGGGAGAGGGGTCAAATTTTTTCAAAATTTATTCGTTTGTCTGTTGACAGGTGGCTGTGGAATCCGGCATATATCGCCGGATAAGCATTTCTGCGAACGAATATTGCGCGGAGATGGCAATGAAAATCGCATCAGGCAAACGCCACTTCACGTTGCAAAGAAAATGAAGCGTGGGGGATGGGGTGTATTGTCCCGAGCGCTTTTTATTGTCGCGTGTGCGCCCACGTAGCTCAGTCGGTAGAGCACGTCCTTGGTAAGGACGAGGTCGGCCGTTCGATCCGGCTCGTGGGCCCAGTGCTTCCCCGGGGTTCGGGCGTGGCTGTGGCGGGTTCTGCGAGGCAGACCGGTGGCGCGAAAAAAAAAGATTTAGTAAAGAACTGTAACGTAAGAAACACGTAGGAGAGAGAAACATGGCGAAGGATAAATTCGAGCGCACAAAGCCGCACGTGAACGTGGGCACGATTGGTCACGTTGACCACGGCAAGACCACGTTGACGGCTTCGATTACCCACGTCCAGTCCCTGAAGGGTCTGGCGCAGAAGATTTCGTATGACCAGGTTGCAAAGGCTTCCGAGTCGCAGGGTCGTCGCGATCCGACGAAGATTTTGACGATCGCCATCTCCCACGTGGAGTACGAGTCGGACACGCGCCACTATGCGCACGTGGACTGTCCCGGCCACGCGGACTATGTGAAGAACATGATTACCGGCGCGGCGCAGATGGACGGCGCGATTCTTGTGGTCAGCGCAGTTGACGGCCCGATGCCGCAGACGAAGGAGCACATCCTGCTCGCTCGTCAGGTCGGTGTGCCGGCGATTGTCGTATTCCTTAACAAGGTGGACTTGGTTGACGATCCGGAGCTGCTCGAACTCGTCGAGATGGAAATCCGCGATCTGTTGAACAAATACGAGTTCCCCGGCGATGACACGCCGATTATCCGCGGCTCCGCGTTGGGCGCGCTGCAGGCGACCTCGAAGGATGATCCTGCGACGGCCTGCATTCAGGAGTTGATGGAAGCTCTCGACAAGCACGTTCCGGAGCCTGTCCGCGAGATTGACCAGCCGTTCCTCATGCCGGTTGAAGACGTGTTCTCGATTGAAGGTCGCGGCACGGTCGTGACGGGTCGCGTGGAGCGCGGTATTGTCAAGGTTGGCGACGAAATCGAGATCATCGGTCTCCGTCCGACGCAGAAGACGACGATTACGGGCGTTGAGATGTTCCGCAAGTTGCTCGATCAGGGGCAGGCGGGCGACAACATCGGCGCGCTGTTGCGCGGTCAGAAGAAGGAAGACGTCGAGCGCGGCCAGGTTTTGGCCAAGCCGGGCACGGTGACCCCGCACACGCAGTTCAAGGCGGAAGTGTATGTCTTGAGCAAGGATGAGGGTGGCCGTCATACGCCGTTCTTCAAGGGATACCGCCCGCAATTTTACTTCCGCACGACGGATGTGACGGGTGATATTACGCTGCCGGAAGGTGTTGACATGGTCATGCCGGGCGACAATATCAGTTTCGAGGTGAATCTGATCACCCCCGATCGCAATGGAGAAGGCCATGCGCTTCGCCATTCGTGAGGGTGGTCGTACGGTTGGCGCGGGTCGCGTCACGGATATTATCAAGTAAAGTTAGTTTCAGTCTCTGATGCCGACTGAGGCGAATGCCGCAGTCGGTTTCAAGGCTGTGCTGGGAAGGCAATATGCGGGAAATTATCACGCTCGCCTGTACGGACTGCAAACGCCGGAACTACACCACGACGCGGAATAAGCGGTCAGGTGGGGAACGGCTGGAAATCAAGAAGTACTGTCGGTTCGAACGCAAGCACACAGTGCATCGCGAGGTCAAGTAGCGACGGAATTCGCTTAGGGCAGTAGCTCAATTGGCAGAGCACCGGTCTCCAAAACCGGGTGTTGGGGGTTCAAGTCCCTCCTGCCCTGCCAGTCGGCATGCTGTTTTCATTACTGTGAATAAACTCGGTCAATTTATATCCGGCACACGCACGTTCGTGAGCGAAGTACAGGTGGAGCTGAAAAAGTGCACCTGGCCGACACGCTCGGAGCTGCTTGAGTCCACCATTGTAGTTATTGTCGCGTCTGCGATTTTGGCTGTGGTTGTGAGCTTGAGCGATGTGATTCTAAACACGTTTGTTCGCGTCATTATTCGCTAAAGGTCCACGCAGATGGCAGATTTGGAAAAGCAGTGGTTTGTGTTGCAGACGCTTGCCGGCAAAGAGGCCAAGGTCAAGGAGAACATTGTCAACCGCCTAAAGGTTGAGGAAATGCAGGACTACGTCGGTGAAATTTTGATTCCGACGGAGAAGGTCTCCGAGGTGAAGCGCGGTAAGAAGACGACGACCACGCGAAAATTTTTTCCGAGTTATCTTTTGATTAACCTTCATCTCTACGATACCAACAAGCAGTTGGTGACGAAGAGCTGGTCGTTTATTCAGGATACGCCGGGAATCATTCGCTTTCTCGGCGACAAGCGCCCGATTCCGCTGCGCGAGGATGAGGTCAACAGCATCCTCAACCAAATCGAAGAGAAGAAGGAAAAGGTCAAGCCGAAGATCGCGTTTGAAACCGGTGAGTCGGTCAAGATCAACGACGGACCGTTCACCGGAATGACCGGGCCGGTTGTGGAAGTGGATCCTGAGCGCGGGAAACTGACCGTGTCCATTACAATTTTCGGGCGCGAGACGTTGGTCGAGTTGGAGTACTGGCAGGTTGAGCGCGCCGAGAGCGCATAGCAATTTGAATTAGGCAGGTTTCATCATGGCAAAGAAGGTTACAGCGATAGTTAAGTTGCAAATCCCCGCGGGCGCGGCCAATCCGGCGCCTCCGGTGGGGCCGGCATTGGGTCAGCAGGGCGTGAATATCATGGCCTTCTGCAAGGAGTTCAACGCGGCGACTCAGAAAGACGCCGGGCTGGTGATTCCGGTTGTGATTTCGGTCTATCAGGACAAGTCGTTCAGCTTTATTACGAAAAGTCCGCCCGCGGCCACGCTGCTCAAGCGCGCGGCGGGAATCGCCAAAGGCTCGGGTGTGCCGAATCGCGACAAAGTCGGCAAGGTGACTCGCAAGCAGGTCGAAGAAATTGCGAAGCTAAAGGAAAAAGATTTAAACGCACGAGACGTTGACCATGCGCGCCGGCTCATTGAGGGCACGGCGCGTAGTATGGGAGTCGAGGTGGAGTAAAATGCCAAAACACGGAAAAAAACACAGGGCTGCTCTCGCAAAGGTGGGACCGGACAAAGCTCTACGAGCTTCCCGACGCCATTGCGTTTCTGCAGGCCAATAAGTATTCGAAATTCGACGAGACGGCGGAAATCGCGTTTCGTCTGGGCGTGGATCCGACGCAATCGGATCAGAATGTCCGCGGCATGGTTGCCTTGCCGCACGGCACCGGAAAGCATGTGCGCGTGCTGGTGTTTGCGACCGGACCCCAAGCCGACGCCGCTCGCGAGGCGGGCGCCGACTACGTGGGCTATGAAGAGTTTATCGCAAAAGTGTCGGGTGGTTGGACGGACGTTGATGTGATTGTTTCAACGGCCGAGTGCATGAAGGAAGTGCGGAAGCTGGGCAAAGCGCTCGGCCCGCGTGGACTGATGCCGAACCCGAAGTCTGGAACGGTGACGGAAGACACCGCTTCCGCGGTGAAGCAATTCAAGGCCGGTCGCGTGGAATTCCGTATGGACAAGAACGGAAACGTTCAGGTTCCGTTCGGCAAACTTTCCTTCGACAACAGCGCGTTGGTGACGAACTGCCGGGCCGTGATCGAAGCGGTGCAACATGCGCGCCCCGCTTCGGCCAAGGGCATTTATATTAGACGGTGCACGCTTTCCTCGACCATGGGGCCGGGCTTGCATGTGAACGTGCGCGATGCCGTAACTGCGGCGTAAGGAATGTGCCATGAGAGCTGAAAAAATTTCCATGTTGCAGGAAGTCCGGAGCAAACTCTCCGGCTCAACGTTCTTCTTTCTGACGAACTATCAGGGGTTGTCGGTTACCAAGTCTGACGATCTCCGCAAGCGCTTGCGCGACGCAAAGGCCGGTTTCCAGGTGGTCCCGAACAAACAGTTTGGCAAAGCGGCGGCTGAATGCGGCCTGCCGACGATCACGCCGGAAGCGTTGAGCGGCCCGTCCGCCCTGGTTTATGGCGATGGCGATGTGGTTGCCGTTGCGAAGATTCTCCAGGATTTTATCAAACAAAATGAGAAGCCGTCCGTCAAAGTGGGCGCGCTTCAGGGGCAACTGCTTTCTCCGACAGATGTGGAGAACCTCGCTGCGTTGCCTTCGCGGGAAGTTCTCCTGGGTCAGGTGGTCGGCACCATTGCCGCTCCGATGTCCCAATTGGTCGGCGTGCTGCAGCAAAAAGTTGCGAGTATGCTGTACGTCCTGCAGGCGTACGCGGAGAAAAAGGGTCAGTCAGCCTGATTTATAATAACAACTATCGAACGAAGTAAGGAGTAGGGAAAATGGCAGAAGCAACAGAAAAGATGGAAGAAATCGTTTCCGCAATTGAGCAGATGACGGTCTTGGACTTGTCCAAGCTTGTCAAATTGCTCGAAGACCGGTTGGGTGTGTCGGCAGCCGCCCCGGTGGCGGTCGCAGCAGCGCCCGGCGCGGGCGCAGCGGCAGCAGCACCTGCGGAAGAACAGACGGAATTCACCGTGGTTCTCGCATCCGCCGGCGCGAACAAAATTGCGGTTATTAAGGAGTTGCGCACGCTCACCAGCCTCGGCCTCAAAGAAGCCAAGGACTTGGTCGAAGGCGCTCCGAAGACCGTCAAGGAAGGCGCTTCCAAGGACGAGGCCGCGAACATCAAGGCCAAGCTGGAAGCCGCCGGCGCCAAAGTCGAAGTCAAGTAGGCTTTGGAAAACGAAATTTTCAACGGTTGGAAGGCGGAATCACCCGCTTTTCCAATCGTTGGAACTTTTCGTTACGGTTGGTCCCGTGAAAGCGGGAAGTGCGCGACGGATGGCCCTCAAGGGCGGGGATGCCCGAAGGTGACAGATGGCAAATCGAGTTAATTACGGCAAGCTGACAGACATTATTGAAGCTCCGGATCTCATTGAGATTCAGACCAATTCCTATAAAGACTTTCTACAACTGGATGTGCCGGCCACCAAGCGCAAGCGGGTGGGCCTGCAGGCCGTGTTCAGGGAACTCTTTCCGATCGAAAGCTACGACGGGAAAGTCGTCCTCGATTATTTGAAGTACGAGGTCAACGAACCTAAAATGGGTCCCGTTGAGTGCATTCGCGAGGGGCAATCCTATTCGGCGCCTCTGTACGTCACATTCCGACTGAAGGATGGAGACGAGGTGAGGGAAGAGGACATGTACATGGGCGAAGTGCCGCTCATGACGGTCCAAGGCAGCTTCATCATTAATGGCGCCGAGCGCGTGGTGGTCAGTCAGTTGCACCGCTCGCCCGGCATCTGCTTCGAGCAGAATATGCACCCGAATGGCACGATGCTGTTTTCGTTCCGCATCATCCCGGATCGCGGGTCGTGGATCGAAGTGCAGTTCGACACCTCGGACAACCTCTACATTTATCTTGATCGTACCCGCCGCCGCCGCAAATTCCTTGCTTCGACGTTCCTGCGCGCGCTCGGTTATGATTCCGATGACGAGTTGTTGAGCATCTTCTACACGCTGGAAGATTTGGACTTGAAGGGCACGCCCAGCGAAGCGTCGCTCGCTAACCGCGTTTTGCGCGAAGAGGCGATTGACGTGAATTCGAGCACCGTGCTGGCCCGCCGCTACGAGCCGCTCACTCGCGATCTCGTGAAGCAGATGAAAGCCGCCGGGATTGCAACCATCCGCGTGGTCAACGTCGCCTGGGACGATGGATTGATCCTCAAGTCCATTCAGAAAGACCCGACGCATTCGACGGAAGAGGCGCTGAAGGATATTTATATGAAGTTGCGTCCCGGCGATCCGCCGACGACGTCAAACGCCAAGCAGATGTTGAAACGCGTGTTCTTCGATCCGCGCCGTTACGACCTCGGTCGTGTCGGCCGTTACAAGATTCAGCAGAAGCTCGGCCTTCCGGATGAGCCGGATGAGGCGAAGGGCCGCATTCTGCAAAAAGAAGATTTAATTGCCGCGATCAAGTATCTTGTTAATCTGCGCAACGGCGAGGGCACGGTGGACGATATTGACCACCTCGGAAGCCGCCGCGTGCGCACGGTGGGCGAGTTGCTGGAGAACCAGTGCCGTGTGGGGCTTGCCCGCACGGAACGACTGGTGCGCGACCGTATGACCGCGCTTGACCCGAGCGTTGAAAAGTTGACGCCGCAGAAACTGGTTAATCCGAAGGCCTTGTCCGCGACCATTCGCGACTTCTTCGGACGCAGCCAGCTTTCGCAGTTTATGGACCAGACGAACCCGCTGGCCGAGTTGACGCACAAGCGCCGCTTGAGCGCGTTGGAGCCCCGGCGGTTTGTCGCGTGAGCGCGCAGGCTTTGAAGTGCGCGACGTACACTCGAGCCACTACGGGCGTATTTGTCCGATTGAGACGCCGGAAGGCCCGAACATCGGGTTGATTTCCTCGCTCTCGACATTTGCGCGAGTGAATGCGTTCGGTTTCATCGAAAGTCCTTATCGCAAGGTTGTGGCCAACAAGGTCTCGAATGATGTGGATTTCCTCACTGCGGATCAGGAGGAGAACTATGTTATTGCACAGGCGAACACGCCGGTGGACGCGAACGGAAAATTCGTCGAGAAGCTGGTAACCGCGCGCTATCGCGGCGACTTCATCGAGGTTGCGCCGGATCGCGTCGATTACATGGACACCTCGCCGAAGCAGTTGGTTTCCATCGCGGCGGGTCTGATCCCGTTCCTTGAGCACGACGACGCGAACCGCGCGTTGATGGGATCAAACATGCAACGTCAGGCCGTGCCGTTGCTTCGCTCTGAGCGCCCCTATGTGGCGACAGGCGTCGAGGGCAAAGTCGCGCGCGACTCGCGGATCATCGTGCTGGCCGAGGAGGCCGGCAAGGTGGCGTATGTTTCCGGAAACAAGATCATTGTTTCCGTGGACGGCGAGGCGCCGACGAAAAAGACACCGAAGAGCGATTACCAAGTGTATGAGCTGCGCAAGTTCATGCGCTCCAACGGCGGCACCTGCGTTAACCAGAAGCCGATCGTCAGTGTCGGTCAGAAAGTGAAGAAGGGCACGGTTCTTGCCGATGGCCCCGCAACGGATCAGGGCGAACTCGCGCTGGGTCGGAACGTCCGCGTGGCATTTATGCCGTGGTGCGGTTACAACTTTGAGGACGCCATTCTCATCAACGAACGCCTGGTGCGTGAGGACGTCTATACGTCCATCCACATCGAGGAATTCGAGTGCGGCGCACGCGACACGAAATTGGGCCCGGAAGAAATTACACGGGATATTCCGAACGTCGGCGAAGAGGCATTGAAGAACCTGAATCACGACGGTGTGGTGCGCATCGGCGCGGAAGTGAAGCCGGGCGATATTCTTGTCGGCAAAATCACCCCGAAGAGCGAGACCGAGCTGGCGCCGGAAGAGCGCCTGCTCCGCGCAATTTTCGGCGAGAAGGCTGCGGATGTCCGCGATACGTCATTGATCGTTCCCTCGGGCACACACGGGATCGTGATGGATGTCAAACTTTCGGCGCGCCAGGACAACAAGGATAGCAAGTTGTCGCCAGCGGAGCGCCGCAAACAGGCGAAGCAGCTCGAAGAGGAATTTACGAGCAAGACGGAGCGCTTGACGGAAGACCTTACAGAAGCGTTGAGCAACATCCTGTTGGGCGAGAAGATTCCGCTCGATGTGGTCAATATGGAAACCGGCGAGGTGATTATTCCGGCGAACCGGAAGATCACGAAGACGCTGTTGCGCAAACTTGCCGCGGCATACAATCATATTGAAATTGATCCGAGTCCGATTCAGATCAAAATTCAGAGCATCATCAGCGAGTTCACGCACAAGTTTTCCGAATTGGAACTGGAGCGCGAGCGTTCGATGGATCGCGTCGAGAGCGAGGATGTTGATCAGGGAATCGTCAAGCAGGTCAAGGTCTATGTGGCCAGCAAGAAGAAGCTGTCCGTCGGTGACAAGATGGCCGGTCGTCACGGAAACAAGGGCGTCATTGCCAGTATTGTTACCGATGAAGATATGCCGTTCCTCCCGGATGGAACGCCTGTGGACATCGTGTTGAACCCGCTCGGCGTGCCCAGCCGAATGAACGTCGGTCAGGTGCTTGAAACCCACCTCGGCATTGCGTGCGAGCGTTTGGGTCTTCACGCGGCGACGCCGGTGTTCGATGGTATTTCTGAAAAGACAGTCCGCGAGATGATGGTGAAGTCCGGTCTTGAAGAAGACGGCAAAACCGTTCTCTACGACGGGCGCACTGGTGAGCCGTTTGATCAACGGGTGATGGTGGGCGTGATTTACATGCTCAAACTACACCATTTGGTCAGCGACAAAATCCACGCGCGCGCGGTCGGGCCGTATTCGCTTGTCACGCAACAGCCGTTGGGCGGAAAAGCCCAGTATGGCGGCCAGCGTTTCGGTGAAATGGAAGTGTGGGCCATGGAAGCCTATGGCGCGGCGTATGCGTTGCGCGAAATCCTCACGGTCAAGAGCGACGACGTGCAGGGACGCACTCGCATTTACGAGTCCATCGTGAAGGGCGAGAACGTGTTGGATGCCGGCATGCCGGAATCCTTCAACGTGTTGATGAAGGAGATGCAAAGCCTTGTGTTGGACTTCCGCGTCCATAAGAGCGAGAAGTAAAACAGGCGGCAATCATTCAGGACGGCGAAGCAGGAGCACGAAAATTTATGGCTGAAAATCTTAACGCAACGCAGCAACTACCGGGGGCGGAACCCGTCGCCAGTGGATTCGATTGGGCAAGCATCACGGTCGCCGCGCCGGAGACGGTGCGTTCGTGGAGCTTTGGTGAAATTAAGAATCCGGAAACGATCAACTACCGCACATTCAAGCCGGAAAAGGGCGGCTTGTTCTGTGAGCGTATTTTCGGTCCGACGAAGGACTGGGAGTGCTCCTGCGGAAAATACAAGCGGATCAAGCACAAGGGTGTTATTTGCGATCGTTGCGGCGTTGAAGTAACCCAGGCGCGCGTGCGCCGCGAACGCATGGGCCACATTGACCTGGCCGTTCCGGTTTCGCATATCTGGTTCTTCAAGTGCACCCCGAGCCGCATGGGCCTAGTGCTGGACATCACCGCGCGAAATCTCGAGCGCGTGCTGTATTACGAAGATTATATCGTCATTGATCCGGGCGATACGCCGCTGCAGGAAAAGCAGTTGATGAGCGAAATGGAATTTCGCGAGGCGCAGGATAAATATGGCGATGGGTTCATCGCAAAGATGGGCGCGGAGGGTGTGCGCGATTTGATGAAGCGCATCAACCTCGAAGAAATGATTGCCCAGCTTGACCGCGAAATGTCGGAGACGCGCAGCAAACAGACGAAGAAGAAGCTGACGAAGCGGATCAAAATGTTGGATGCCTTCCGCCGCACGGAAACGCGCCCGGAATGGATGATTCTGGAGGTGCTGCCGGTGATACCGCCGGACCTGCGTCCGTTGGTTCCCCTAGAGGGCGGCCGCTTCGCCACGTCCGACTTGAACGATTTGTATCGTCGCGTAATCAACCGCAACAACCGTCTGCGCAATTTGCTTCAGTTGAAGACGCCGGACGTGATTATCCGCAACGAGAAACGCATGTTGCAGGAAGCGGTGGACGCGCTGTTCGACAACGGTCGTCATGGTCGCGCGGTGACCGGAGCGGGCAACCGTCCGCTCAAGTCGCTGAGCGATATGCTTCGCGGCAAGCAGGGTCGTTTCCGTCAAAACCTGCTCGGCAAGCGCGTGGATTATTCGGGCCGCTCGGTTATTGTCATCGGGCCGGAACTGAAGCTCAACCAGTGCGGGTTGCCGAAGAAGATGGCGCTCGTGTTGTTCGAGCCGTTCATTATCCGTCGGCTGAAGGAACTCGGCGTGGTGCATACTGTGCGCAGCGCGAAGAAGATGATTGAGAAGGAAGCCGACGAGGTCTGGGATATTCTCGACGAGGTCACGCGCGGCCATACGGTCATGCTGAACCGCGCGCCGACGCTGCACCGTCTTTCGATCCAATCCTTCGAGCCAGTCTTGATCGAGGGCGAAGCCATTCGTGTTCACCCGCTCGTTTGTACGGCCTATAACGCCGACTTCGACGGCGACCAGATGGCGGTTCACGTTCCGCTTTCCGTCGAGGCGCAGCTGGAGTCGCGTCTGTTGATGCTTGCTCCGAACAACATCTTCTCGCCTTCGAGTGGCAAGCCGATCATGACGCCGACGCAGGACATTGCGTTGGGCTGCTACTATTTGACGATTGAATCGCAGAAGGATCGTATCCGCCGCCGCCAGCAGAAGGGCGCGGCACCGGAGCGCGAGAATCTTCCGCTCGTGGCGGATACCTATGAGGTGCACACCGCATTTGATGAAGGTGCGCTTCGCGTACACGACCGCATCCGCTTCCGCAATCCGGATTTCGGGCGCGACACGTATTACGGCGACAAGACCACCTCGGTCATCGAAACGACCGTCGGTCGCGTGTTCTTCAACGAGATGTGGCCTGCTTCGCTCGGCTTTATGAATGGGCCGGTACCGAAGAAAAAACTCGAAGAGCTGATTTATCGCTGCTACCAGATCGCCGGTCACGAGGAGACGGTTCGCTGTCTGGATCGCTTGAAGGCGTTGGGCTTTGAGTATGCCACCGCTGCGGGTGTTTCAATCGGTCTGTCCGATATGATTATTCCGGAAGACAAAGCCGTCATCATCGAAGACGCTGAAAAGCAGATCGAGGATGTCGAAGCCCAGTATCGCAAGGGAATTATCACCGATGGCGAGCGCTACAACAAGATCATTGACATCTGGACCCATGCGACCGACCGCGTGTCGGGCGTGATGTTCGGTGTGCTGGAGTTCAACGAGGGCCGTCAGGACGTCAATCCGCTGTTCATGATGGTGGACTCTGGCGCTCGTGGTAACCGCCAGCAGATTCGTCAGCTTGCCGGTATGCGCGGACTGATGGCGAAACCGTCGGGCGAGATTATTGAAAAACCGATTCTCTCCAACTTCCGCGAGGGGTTGAGTGTATTGGAATACTTCATCTCCACGCACGGCGCACGTAAAGGTTTGGCCGACACCGCGCTCAAGACGGCAGATGCCGGGTATCTGACCCGCAAGCTCGTTGACGTGGCGCAGGACGTGATCATCGTCGAGCAGGATTGCAATACGTTGAATGGTATTGAAATCAAGCCGATCATGGAAGGGGACGACGAGCTTGTTCCGCTTTCCAATCGTATTCTCGGACGCACGGCAGTGGATGACATTCGCGATCCGCTCAGCAAGGAAATCATCGTGGCCGCGGGCCAGGAGATTGACGAGAAGGCGCGTGATCACATTGGCAGACTGGGACTGGAATCGGTTCGCATTCGCAGCGTATTGACCTGCGAGTCGCGCGGCGGCTGCTGCGCCCGTTGCTATGGTCGAAACCTTGCGACCGGCCTGCCGGTCGCCTTGGGTGAGTCCACGGGCATTATTGCCGCGCAGTCCATCGGCGAGCCGGGCACCCAGCTCACGATGCGCACCTTCCACATCGGCGGCACGGCGGCTGCGGTGTTCAAACAGCCCCAGATCATCGCGCGCAACGACGGGTTGGTCCGTTATCACGACCTTCACGCGGTGAGGACGCAGGAAGGCGTGTTTGTGGTTCTGAACAAGAACGGGCAAATCGGAATTTACGACAGGGAAGGTCGCGAGCTGGAGAAATACACGCTCGTGATCGGCGCCACAGTTGCGGTCGCCGATGGCGGCGTCGTGAAGAAAGGCCAGAGCTTTGTGAAGTGGGATCCGTACAACGTGCCGATTCTTTCCGAGTGGCGCGGCGTGATCGAGTTTCATGACTTCATCGAAGGCGTGACGGTCAAGAAGGAAGTGGACGAGTCCACCGGCCTTGAAGGAATCGTCGTGTTGGAGCACAAGGAAGATTTGCATCCGCAGATCGTCCTGAAGGATTCGGACACGAAGCAGGTGTTGAGCTACAGCACCATTCCGGCGGGCGCACACGTGACGGCGACGGCTGGCATGCTGGTCGAGGTCGGCGCAATGCTCGCGAAGACTCCGCGAAAGATGGTGAGCACGAAGGATATCACCGGTGGTCTTCCGCGTGTGGCCGAACTTTTCGAGGCTCGCCATCCGAAAGACGCTGCGGAAATTTCGCGTATTGACGGCATTGTCGAATTCGGTGGAACGGTGCGCAATCGCCGCAAGCTGATTGTGAAAGATCCTGCGACGGGTGACGAGGAAGAGCATTTGATTCCGATGGGCAAGCACATCGTCGTGTTCCGTGGCGACCACGTTCGCAAAGGCCAACAGTTGACGGAAGGCCCGGTTGTTCCCCAAGAAGTCCTCGAAGTCTGCGGCCCGCAGGAACTTCAAGAATACCTTGTGAACGAAGTACAGACCGTGTATCGGCTGCAGGGTGTGGACATCAACGACAAGCACATTGAAATCATTGTGCGCTCCATGTTGAAGAAGGTTCGCATCACGGATGCCGGCGATACGGAATTTCTGTGGGGCGAGCAGGTTGAGAAGCAGCACTTCCTCGATGTCAACCAAGCGGCCATGGCTGACGGCAAGCGCCCGGCGCAGGCGTCGCCCGTGTTGTTGGGTATCACCAAGGCTTCGCTGGAGACGGAAAGTTTCATCTCCGCCGCATCCTTCCAGGATACCACGCGCGTGCTGACCGATGCGGCCACGTTGGGCCGTATTGATTATCTGCGCGGGTTCAAAGAGAATGTCATTATGGGCCAATTGATTCCGTCGGGGAGCGGTTTCGGAATTTATCGGAACATCAAGCTCGTGCCCCTAGCCGAGCCGATTTCGACCGAAGAGCTTCTGGGGGATCAACTGGATGAGCGGACCGGGAGCGCTCCGTTGGGGGAATAGTTGCCAGCGCGGCGATCAACTGGTATGGTTGCCGCCCTTTTTTAGAACGTAGGGAAAAATATGCCAACAATAAGTCAACTCGTACGAAGCGGGCGTCGCGCGCCCAAAACAAAGAGCAAGTCGCCGGCGCTGCAAAAGTGCCCGCATCGGCGCGGCGTGTGCCTGCTCGTGAAGACCATGACGCCCAAGAAACCGAACTCGGCGCTCCGCAAAATTGCGCGTGTGCGTTTGACGAACGGCATTGAAGTCACCGCGTATATTCCCGGTGTCGGCCACAATCTGCAGGAGCACAGCATGGTGCTCGTGCGCGGAGGCCGTGTGAAAGATCTCCCCGGTGTGCGCTATCACATTGTCCGCGGCAGTCTCGACTGCTCCGGCGTGAATGAGCAACCCGGCTGGGGGCAACGCAAGCGGAGCCGTTCCAAGTACGGTTCGAAACGGCCCAAAAAAAGAAGCCACCAAGTAGTAGGATTATCCCATGAGACGTCGTCGTGCAGAAAAACGCGAAAAGGCCCCTGAACTCCGCTTCAACAGCCCCGAAGTGGGCGTGCTCATCACGAAAGTGATGCAGCGCGGAAAGCGGTCGGTGGCCGAAAATATTGTTTATGGCGCACTGGACACCATCGCCGAGCAGACCAAACAGGACCCGCTCGATGTGTTGCGCACCGGGTTGGAAAACGTGAAACCGCGTGTCGAAGTTAAATCCCGCCGCGTCGGTGGTGCGACCTATCAGGTGCCGGTTGAGGTGGACGCAGATCGTCAGAACGCGCTCGCCATGCGTTGGCTCGTGACTTTTGCGCAGGGCCGCAAGGGGCAGCCCATGCAGCGCGCACTCGCGAATGAGATTCTCGATGCGTCGAAGAATCAGGGGAACGCGGTGAAAAAGCGCGAAGACACACACAAAATGGCCCAGGCCAACAAGGCATTTGCACACTATCGCTGGTAAGCGTGATCACCTTTCGCCATGAGTTCCGTAGCCGAGAATGCGCAGTCGTCGTCTGCCGCGCCCGCGAGGCGTGAGGCAGAAGGGCGCCCGTATTCTCTTGCGAACATTCGGAACATCGGCGTCATTGCCCACATTGACGCGGGCAAAACAACCACGACCGAACGGATGCTCTATTACACCGGCCGCGTTCACCGCATAGGTAACGTGGACGAAGGCACTGCGACCATGGACTGGATGGTACAGGAGCGCGAGCGCGGCATCACGATTATGAGCGCGGCCACGACCTGCTATTGGCGTGACACGCAAATCAACATCATTGACACGCCCGGCCACGTGGATTTCACTGTTGAGGTCGAGCGTTCACTCCGCGTGCTCGACGGAGTCATCGGCGTTTTTTGCGGCGTGGCCGGCGTGCAACCCCAATCGGAAACCGTCTGGCGGCAGGCGCGAAAGTACAAAATCCCCGGCGTCGCGTTTGTCAACAAAATGGATCGCATGGGTGCGCGATTTAACTGGGTCGTGAAAAATATTCGCGAACGACTCGGCCTCGCCGCCTGGCCCGTGCAACTTCCACTCGGAAGCGAATCAAATTTTCGCGGTGTGTTGGATCTCGTCGGCCGACGCCTGTTCACCTTTGATGAAGGCACCCAGGGCGCGCATGTGGACGAAGGGGAGTGGCCGGAGGAAATGCGCAACGAAGCGGAACTCGCGCGCGCAGAATTAATCGAGCACGTCGCCGAGCATGACGACGTGTTGATGAATGCATTTCTTGAGAACGCTGAAATTGATGCGACCGCATTGCGCGCCGCGCTTCGTCGCGTCACCGTCGCCGGAAAATTTGTTCCCGTGCTCTGCGGCACTTCGTTGCGCAATCAGGGCATTCAACCGCTCCTTGATGCGGTGGTGGATTATCTTCCGTCGCCGATCGAGGTGCCGGATGTGGTGGGACATAACATCAAGACCGGCGCGGAGATTACACGCACTGCGGACGATCATGCGCCGCTGAGCGCACTCGCGTTTAAGATTGCAAACGATTCTTATGTTGGAAAATTAATTTATGCGCGCGTGTATTCCGGCGTGTTGAAAAAAGGGGCTGCGATTTTTAATCCGCGCACGCGCAAGCGCGAACGCGTGATGCGTTTGCTCCGTGTCCACGCGAATCAACGCGAGGATGTTGAACAATTGTACAGCGGCGAAATCGGTGCAATTGTCGGACTCAAACAGGTGACGACCGGCGATACGTTGTGCATGGAGCACAATCCGATTCTTCTCGAACGCATTGTGTTTCCCGAGCCCGTCATTGCGATGGCGGTGGAGCCGAAGACACAGGGCGATCGCGAAAAATTGCGCGATTCGTTGCAGGCGTTGGTGGATGAGGATCCGACGTTTCTTGTCAAGACCGATGAAGAAACGGGACAGACCATCATCGGCGGCATGGGTGAGCTGCATCTGGAAATTATACGTGATCGTTTGATCCGCGAATTCAAAGTGCAGGCGAATGTGGGCAAGCCAACGGTGGCCTATCGCGAAACAATTCTCGGCGCTGGCACAGCGTCATTCACATTCGAGCGTGAAATTGGGGGCCATTCGCATTTCGCCGCTGTTGAAATCAAGGTGAGTCCACGCGAACGCGGCAGCGGAAACACGATTGTGTTCAATGTGTCGGATGACCAAATTCCTCAGGAATTCCGTGAATTTGTGGAGCAGGGGCTACGCGACGGATTAATTACTGGAATTTTAGCAAATTACCCCTTGATTGATGTTGAGGTTGTCACTATAAACGGCGCCTTTCATCCGGTGGATTCCTCGGAAGTGGCGTTTCGCTCCGCGGCCATCATGGCGCTTCGCGAAGCGGTACGTGCGGCAAGTCCGACGCTTCTTGAGCCCATTATGAAGGTGGAGATCGTCACACCGGATGAGCATCTGGGCGATGTGATCGGCGATGTCAGCGGGCGTCGGGGTCGCATCAAAGAGATGGTAGCCCAGGAGGGCGTACAAATTGTGCAGGCGGAAATTCCGCTTGCCGAATTGTTCGGATACTCCACCGGGTTGCGATCACTCACGCGCGGGCGCGCGAGTTATAGTATGGAACCGGCGCGCTTTGAACCCGTGCCGCAGAATTTGCAAGAAAGTATAGTGAACAGGTAAAACATGACCGGGCAACGAATTCGAATCAGGCTGAAGGCGTACGACCACCGGGTGCTGGACCAATCCGCGGGTGAAATCGTGGAGACGGCGAAGCGCACGGGCGCGCGTGTGGCGGGACCGATTCCGCTTCCGACGAAGATCGAACGCTATACCGTCAACCGCAGTCCGCACGTGGACAAAAAATCCATGGAGCAGTTTGAGAGTCGGACGCACAAGCGCATGCTCGACATTATCGAGCCGACGATGAAGACGGTGGACGAGTTGAAGAAATTGAACCTGCCTGCGGGCGTGGACATCACCATTAAAATTTGAGTGGCATTATGCAGGGATTGATTGGCAAAAAATTGGGTATGACCCAGGTGTACGACGACGCGGGCCGTTTGGTTCCCGTCACCGTCATCGCTGCCGGGCCATGCGTGGTTGTACAGCGCAAGACGGGCGCACGCGACGGATACGACGCGGTTCAGATCGGCTACGTGCCGCAAAAAGAATCGCGTTTGAGCAAGGCCGTTGCTGGACATTACAAGAAGAGCGGCGTTGCTCCGCAGCGTCTTCTTCGCGAGTTTCCCGTTGCGGCAGATGCAGATGTTAAAGAAGGTGCAGAGATTACGGCGGCCATTTTTGAAGGCGTCTCTCACGTGGATGTCAGTGGCGTGACCAAGGGTCAGGGTTTTCAGGGCGTTGTGAAGCGTCACCGCATGGGCGGTGGCCCAATGACGCACGGTCACATGTCGCACCGTCGTATTGGTTCCATCGGTCAGCGCACGTGGCCCTCTCGTATCTTTAAGGGCAAGCGGATGCCGGGTCACATGGGCAACCGCCATGTCACGACGCAGAATCTGCGCGTGGTACAGGTGCGTCCGGCGGACAATGTCATTTTGGTTGAAGGGGCCGTGCCGGGCGCTACGGGCGGTTTTCTGCTTGTGGAAAAGGCCCTAAAGAAGGCGGCGAAGTAAAATGAGTGCTCTTCCTGTACATAATCAAGAAGGCAAGGCGGTGGGTGAGATTGAAATCCCCGAAGTTTTGCAGGCGCCCGCCTCTGCGAGCCAGGCGTTGGTTCAGGCCGTTGTGACGTTGCGCGCGAATGCGCGCGCTGGCACGCACAGCACCAAGACGAAGGGCGAGGTCGCGGGTAGTGGCAAGAAGCCGTGGCGTCAAAAAGGAACGGGCCGCGCTCGCGCGGGTTATCGTCAGTCTCCGGTTTGGACCGGCGGCGGCGTGGTATTCGGGCCGAAGCCGCGTAGCTATGCGAAGGCGCTGCCGCGTCAAAAGGCGTCGCTTGCGCTTCGTAAGGCGTTCACGAACAAATTGAAGCAGGACGGCGTTCGCGTTCTTGATGCGCTCACGTTGACGGAGCCGAAGACGAAAGGGTTGCTTGCCGTTCTCAAGGGTTTGAGCATTGAGCGCGGCGCGCTGGTGGTGGTGGACACGCCCTCACGCGAACTGCTCCTCGCGGCTCGCAACGTGCCGCGCGTCGAAATCGCGCGCGCCTCGGATGTGAACCCGTTGCAAATTTTGAAATATCCGCATTTGGTGATTACGCGCGACGGCCTGAACCGTCTTCGGGATCGCCTTGGCGGCGCGCAGGAGGCGTCCAAATGAGGCCGGCAGAGTTGATCATCCAGCGTTTGAATCTGACGGAAAAGGGCGCGGTTCTGATTGAGCAGCAGAACCAATACCTCTTCAAGGTCGGTCGCGACGCGAACAAAATTGAAATTAAAAAAGCGGTTGAAGATCTGTTCAAGGTAACCGTTGAAAACGTCAACACGCTGAATCGCGTTGGCAAGCCGAAGCGCAATCGCCGTGGTGGAATGGGCTACCGCCCCAACTGGAAACGCGCAATTGTGACGTTGAAGGCTGGCGACAAGATTGATTTGACCTAGGAATACCGTCATGCCGTTGAAAGCACATCGTCCGATTACCCCGTCCAGCCGATATACCGAGCTGCCGAACTTTGCCGAGCTGACCAAGAAGAAGCGTCCGGAAAAGGGTCTGCTTGTCGAGCGCAAGCGCAAGGCCGGTCGTAACGCACAAGGCCGCATCACCATCCGTCATCGTGGCGGTGGGCACAAGCGGTTTGTCCGACTAATTGATTTCAAGCGTGACAAACACGACATCCCGGCGAAGGTCACTGCGATTGAGTATGATCCCAACCGTTCGGCGCGTCTCGCGTTGCTGACTTACAAGGATGGCGAGAAGCGCTACATCCTCGCGACACTTAACATGAAGGTGGGCGATGTCTTGATGTCGGGCGCTGCGGCGGAGCCGGTTGAGGGGAACGCGCTTCCGCTCAACAAGATTCCGGCCGGCATGCCGGTTCACAATTTGGAGTTGTACCCCGGCAAGGGCGCACAAATGGTTCGCGGCGCCGGTGGTTCTGCGGAAATTATGGCCGTTGAGGGCGGTTTCGCGACGGTGCGTCTTCCTTCCGGCGAGCTTCGCAAAATTCACGAGAACTGTATTGCGACGATCGGCCAGGTTGGAAACATTGAGCATCAGAACATTTCGCTCGGAAAAGCGGGCCGCAAGCGCTGGCTCGGTATCCGTCCGACCGTTCGCGGTGTGGCGATGAACCCGATTGACCACGTGATGGGCGGTGGCGAAGGTCGCTCCTCGGGCGGTGGTCATCCGCGTTCGCCGTGGGGCAAGCTGGCCAAGAACAAGAAGACGCGCAACAAGCGGAAGACAAGCAAGCGCTTTATTGTGCAGCGGAGGAAGTAAGTCATGGCACGTTCTATTCGCAAAGGTCCGTATGTTGACGCCAAGCTCATGAAAAAGGTTGAGCTGCTTGAGCGCAGCAATCAAAAACGCCCGATCAAGACGTGGGCGCGTCGCTCGATGATTGTGCCGGAGTTCATTGGACACACGTTTTCGGTGCACAACGGGAAGACTTTTAATTCGGTTTTTATCACGGAAAATATGGTGGGTCATCGGTTGGGCGAATTTTCGCCGACGCGGACCTTCCGTAAACACGGATCGGCGACGGACAAGACAGTCGCCCTCAAGTAGGGCGGCGGTCGGGGCTGCGCGGGCTATGCGCCGGGGCTGGCAACAGATGTTGGGTTGTGCGGCGGCGGGGGTCTGTATTGCGACTTCGGTTGCGATGGGCGCGGGCGCGGATCCGGCGGCGGAAGAGGCGGATTTGTTGGCCCGCCGATTGGTGAAAGAAAATTTGGAGCTGCAGGCGGAAATCGCCGGGCTTCGCTCGGAGCGGGACGGGCTGTTGGCCCGGCTGGCAGGCGAGCAGTATGCGAGCGACCGTTTGCAGGTGGTCTATGAGCGCCTGCCGGATGCGACGCAGGAGCGGATGGATGTGGCGCCGACCGGTTGGCGCGTCGTTGACGCAAACCGGGATTTGGGCCTAGTCGCGTTGAGCGCCGGTTCCATGGACGGGCTGCGAAGCGGATTGCCGCTTGCGGTGGTTCGTGATGGGGTGGTGGTTGCGCGAGTGAAGATAGTTGAAGTGCGGGAGCGGGTGGCCGCAGCGCGGATTGAAGCGCTGGCGGATGCCCGATTCCCTCAGGAAGGCGACCGGGCCGTTGTGTGGCGGTCGCGGAGAGAATGAGGCGGATTATGGATGTTGTAGCAGTGAGCAAATATGTGCGGATGTCGCCCTCCAAGGCGCGGGATCTGGCGCGCGCAATGCAGGGCCGCCCGGTGGCGGAGGCGTTGCGTATCGCGGATTTTAACGCGCGCAAGGCTGGCGTATTGCTAGGCAAGACATTGCGTTCGGCGATTGCAAATGCCGAGAACAACGCCGGCTTGTCCGTGGATCGCTTGGTGGTAAAGCGTGCGCTCATTGAGCCGGGGCCGAGTCTCAAACGCTATTGGCCCCGTGCGCGTGGAAGCGCAAGCCCGATTCTTCGCCGCACGAGTCATGTACGGATTGTGTTGACGGAGTCGTCTCCGACTGGAAAATAAAAATTTTGCTTAGAGAAAAAGGAGCATTCGCTTGGGACAGAAAGTAAATCCGACGGGCTTTCGAGTATCCGTCACAAAAGATTGGCGTTCCCGCTGGTTCGCCGACAAGAAGACTTTCGGCACATTGTTGCAGGAAGACACCAAGATTCGTGACGTCGTAAAGCAGCGCCTCAAGGAAGCGGCGGTGCCCGAGATTTTGATCGAGCGCTACGCCAACCGCGTGCGCGTGACGGTGTTCACGGCGCGTCCGGGTATCGTTATCGGCCGCAAGGGCGCCGATATTGAAAAGTTGCGCGAAGAACTCGCAAAGATGACGGGCAAGGAAGTCTATGTGGAGATCAAGGAAGTCAAGGACCCTGATTGCAATGCGCAATTGGTCGCTGAGAACATCGCGCTTCAATTGGAGCGTCGCGTGTCCTTCCGCCGTGCGTTGAAGCGCGCGGTGCAGATGGCGATGGACCTTGGCGCGTTGGGAATCCGTGTACACGCGGCCGGTCGCTTGGGCGGCGCCGAGCTGGCCCGCAGCGAAGGCTATCGTGAGGGCAAAGTGCCGCTGCACACGCTCCGCGCGAATGTGCAGTACGGTTTCGCGGAAGCAAATACGATGGCCGGTAAGCTGGGCATCAAAGTGTGGATTTGCAAAAAGCCGGAAGCTCCGGTGAAGGAGGCCAGCCGTGCCACTTATGCCTAAACGGGTTAAGTACCGCAAAATGCATCGCGGTAACCGCAAGGGTATCGCGCAATCAGGAAACGCTCTGGCATTTGGCGAATACGGTTTGCAGTCGTTGGGTCGCGCATGGATCACAAACATCCAGCTTGAGGCCTGCCGCGTGGCGGTGAGCCGTTCGATGAAGCGCAAGGGAAAGCTTTGGCTTCGCGTGTTCCCTGACAAGTCCTATACCAAGAAGCCGTTGGAAGTGCGCCAGGGCAAAGGCAAAGGCCCTGTCGAAGGTTGGGTCGCAGTTGTGCGCCCGGGCCGCATGTTGTTTGAAATGGACGGTGTGTCCGAGCCGGTTGCGCGCGAAGCACTGCGGTTGGCGGCGAGCAAGCTGCCGATCCCCACAAAATTTGTGCAGCGCCATACGTCGGCGTAAGGCGGAAAAGAGTTATGAAGGCATCTGAAATCAGAGAACTTACGGAAACCGAGTTGCGGCAGAAGCTGAGCGACGCGCACCGGGAATTGTTCAACCTGCGGGTTCAACAATCCTCCGGACGGTTGGAGAAACCCTCCCGCATGCGCGCGGTCAAACGCGACCTGGCCCGCATTGAAACGGTAATCCGACAACAGGCCCTGGCCAAGAGGACGGCATGAGCGAGCAGGCAACACGAGGCGTGCGCAAGGAGCGCAAAGGAACAGTCGTCGGCGCAAAATCCGACAAGACGATCGTTGTGAACGTGACCCGGCGCATCCGCCATTCGTTGTATGGCAAGGAAGTTACGGTGAGCCGCAAGTATCACGTGCATGACGAAAAGAACGAGGCGAAAGTCGGCGATATCGTGCGCATCCAGGAAAGCCGCCCGATCAGCCGCCTGAAACGCTGGCGTCTGCTCGAAATTGTAACGCGGGCCCAGCAGACCGCGTGAGGTAAATCGAAATGATTACGACTACTACTTTATTGGATCCGGCCGATAACAGCGGCGCGAAGTCTCTACAGTGTATCCATATTCTTGGACAGCACCGCCAATTTGCGCATATCGGCGACGTGATCAAGGTGTCCGTGAAAGACGCCATTCCAACAGGGATGGTTAAAAAGGGCGAGGTTCACAACGCGATTATCGTCCGCACGAAGCAGGCGATTCGTCGCCCGGACGGCTCGGTGATCCGTTTTGATCGCAATGCCGCGGTACTTGTTGACGATGACCGCAATCCGAAGGGAACGCGCATTTTCGGCCCGGTCGCCCGCGAGCTCCGCGAGCGCAACTACATGAAGATCATCTCGCTTGCGCCGGAGGTCGTGTAATGAAAAAAGTGAAGCATTTGAGGCGGGACGACATTGTGTACGTTCGTTCCGGTGAGTACAAAGGACGCACGGGGAAAGTCCTCCGCGTCAACGCCATTACCGGCGTGGCGCTGGTTGAGGGAATCAATCACGTGAAGCGGCACATGCGCAAGACGCAGGACAACCCGCAGGGTGGCGTGATTGAGCGCGAGGCGCCGCTGCCGATTTCCAAACTGGTGCGGTTTGAGGAAGGTCGCTCAAAGAAGGCGGGCAAGTCGGCAAAGGCCTGAGCCGCTGGGAAAAGTTGATATGTCAATATTGCAGGATAAATACCGTAAAGAAATTGCGCCGCAACTGAAGAAGAGTGGCGCCTACGCGAACGTGATGCAGATTCCACGCCTGACCAAGGTGGTGCTGAATATGGGCATCAACACCGCCGTGGACAAGGACACGTTCAAACTCCATGTGGAAGAGCTGGCCCTTATTTCCGGGCAGCGTCCGCAGATCAGAAAATCCACAAAGAGCATTGCCAACTTCAAGCTGCGCGAAGGTCAACCGATTGGCGCGCGTGTGACGTTGCGCGGTGCGCGGATGTACGAGTTTCTGGAACGCTTGATTCACGCCGCGCTTCCGCGTATTCGAGACTTTCGTGGCATCCCGCTCCGTGGTTTTGACGGGCATGGCTGCTATTCGCTCGGCATGAAGGAGCAAACAATTTTCCCCGAAATTGACCCCGATCGGGTCAAGCGAGTGCAGGGGATGGATATCACATTGGTGACGACGGCCAAAACCAATGAAGAAACGCGCGAACTGCTCAAAGCACTGGGCATGCCGTTCGCGACGACGAGCAAGGCCGCGTAAGAAGGTTTGGAGGAACGTCCTTGGCTAAAATTTCCTGGATGGTGAAAGCAACGCGCGCGCCGAAGTTCAAGGCGCGGGCCTACCACCGCTGCAAAAATTGCGGTCGTCGGCGTGGGTATATGCGCAAGTTTCAAGTATGCCGCATCTGTTTCCGCGAGATGGCCTCGCAGGGAAAGATTCCGGGTGTGGTCAAGGCGAGCTGGTAGGACGGAATGCCATGAGTTTGAGTGATCCCATTTCTGACATGTTGACCCGCATCCGCAACGCAAGCCGCGCAGGTTTGCCGGACGTCGCAATTCCGCACTCTCGTTTGAAGGGCGAAATTGCGCGCATCCTCAAAGGTGAAGGGTATATCGCTGATTTCGCTGCGGACAAGGAGGGTGCGAGCAAGACCTTGCGTCTGCGCCTCCGCTACCGTGGCGCGAACAATTCCGTTATTCGTGGTTTGCGTCGCGTGAGCAGACCCGGCTTGCGCCGCTATGTTCCGGTGGAGAAGGTGCCCCGGGTTGTCGGCGGAACGGGTATCGCTATTTTGAGCACGTCGCGCGGCGTGCTTTCGGACCGCGAGGCGCGCAAGGTGGGCGTCGGCGGCGAAGTCCTTTGTTATATTTGGTGAACGTATGTCTCGTATTGGCAATAAACCTATAGATATTCCGAAAGGCGTTAGCCTTTCCGTCGAAGGTTCGCTGGTGAAGGGCAAAGGCCCGGCTGGCGAACTCGCGGTGCGGATTCCCGCCGGTCTCAATGTAAAAATTGATGGAGCGGTTGTGACCGTGTCCGCGTCACGAAAGGACAAGGTCCTCAACGCGCACCATGGGACGACCCGCAGCTTGATTTCCAATATGGCGAAGGGACTTGCAACTCCGTTCGTCAAGGAGTTGGAGATTCAGGGCGTCGGCTTCCGTGTTCAGCAGCAGGGCCATAAGCTCGTGCTTGCGCTGGGCTTCTCGCACCCGATCGAATTTGAAGTACCCGCCGGCGTGACAGCCAAGGCGCCGGATGCAACGACGATCACCCTTTCCAGCCCGAACAAGCATCTGGTGGGAGAGACGGCGGCGCGTATCCGCTCCTACTTCCCGGCTGAGCCATACAAGGGCAAGGGCGTTCGTTACAAGGGCGAACACGTCCGGCGCAAGGCTGGCAAGGCGGTGGCATAATCATGAAAGTTGTTACAAATAAAGATTATCGGAAGCGCCGGCATTTGCGCCTGCGCAAGAAGGTCGTCGGCACGGCATCGCGCCCGCGCATGAGCGTATTTGTTTCGGAGCGGCACCTCTCTACGTGCAGTTCATTGATGACAGCGCGTCCAACACGCTGGCGCAGTGTTCCACAAAGAGCGCGGCGTTCGGTGGAGCGGTGCGCAACAACTCCGATACAGCCCGCAAGCTGGGCCAGTTGGCCGCACAGGCCATCATGGAGAAGGGCGTCAAGGAAGTGGTGTTTGATCGCGGCGGCTTTACCTATGGCGGACGGATCAAGGCGCTTGCAGACGCGGCGCGCGAAACCGGTTTGAAGTTTTAGCGGAGGCACATGAGAAATAGAGATAACAACGACGCGGGCAAGAGCGGCATTCAGGAACGCGTGATCCACGTCAATCGTTGCGCCAAAGTGGTGAAGGGCGGACGTCGTTTCAGCTTCAGCGCCCTCGTCGTCGTCGGCGACCGCGAGCGGCATGTCGGTTATGCGCTTGGAAAGGCAAACGAAGTTGCCGACGCCATTCGCAAGGCGACGGAATCCGCCAAGCGGAACATGTTCTCGGTCACGATGAAGGATCGTACCATTCCACATGAAATCGAAACGCGCTTCAGCGGCGCCAGGGTGTTTATGCGTCCCGCCTCAGAGGGCACGGGCGTCATCGCTGGCGGCGGGATGCGCACAGTGCTGGAACTCGCGGGAATCCGCGATGTCCTGGCGAAATCAATGGGCAGCACGAACGCATTGAACGTTGTGCGCGCCACGGTCAAGGCGTTGCAGAGTCTGCAATCGCGCGAAGAAATTCTGGCGGTGCGCCGCGACGATATGCCGGCGACCTGAGGGATAAAATTATGAATCTCCACACTCTCCAAAATCGTCCCGGCGCCATCCGCTCCAAAAAACGGGTGGGCCAAGGCGAGTCCTCCGGGCATGGCAAGACCTCGGGTCGCGGCCATAAAGGTCAGTACGGTCGCTCGGGCCATAAATTCAAGGCGGTCTTTGAAGGCGGCCAGATGCAGCTCATCCGCCGTATTCCGAAGCGCGGTTTCGTCAGCTCGGTGAAGGTTGTCTTCACCCCAGTGAATCTGAGTCAGTTGCAACAGTTCGCCGCCGGCGCGGTTGTCTCGCCGGAGACGATGCACGACGCCGGCTTGGCGTCGGGCAAAAAGGCGCGTATCAAGATTCTCGGCACTGGCGCGATTGAGCGCGCGTTGCAGGTGAAGGCACATGCCTTCAGCGCCTCGGCAAAATCGAAAATCGAAGCAGCGGGTGGTTCCTGCGAAGTTGTAGCCTAACGCGAAAATTTTCTAACACATGCTTTCCGCCTTTTCCAACACCATGCGCATCCCGGAGCTGCGGGCGCGCATTCTGTTCACCTTCGGGATCGTCTTCGTCTGTCGTCTGCTCGCTGCGGTTCCCACGCCGGGCGTTGACACGGTTGCGTTGCACGAGTTCATGCAGCAGGTTCGCGCAATGGCGGGCGGAAGCTTCGTCGGACTGTTCGACCTGTTCAGCGGCGGCGCACTTGAAAACTGTGCCGTCGGTGCGCTCGGCGTCATGCCGTACATCAGCGCCTCGATTATTCTGCAATTGATGACGGCAGTCGTACCCACGCTCGAGCGCCTCTCGCGCGAGGGTGAGTCCGGCCGCGAAAAAATCACGCAATACACCCGCTACCTCACGGTCTTGCTCTGCATCGTGCAGGGCTATGCGATGGCGGTGACGCTGGAAAATCCGGCGGCGCTCGGCATTCAGCGCGATATCGTGTTGAACCCCGGCATCGGTTTTCGTCTGATGTCCGTGTTGACCATGACAACGGGTACGCTGATGTTGATGTGGCTCGGTGAACAGATTACCGAGCGGGGCATTGGAAACGGAATGTCGCTGATTATTACCATTGGCATCATCAGTGCGTTGCCCAGCGCAATTCAGGCTTCGATCAATATGTTTAAGCCGATTGACGGCGTCGCCCAATTCGGCGCGTTCCACCTGATCGGCCTGCTCCTCCTCGTTTTCTTCGTCACGGCGGCGGTTGTGGCGGTGACTCAGGCGCAGCGGAAAATTCCCGTCCAATATGCGAAGCGCGTCGTCGGCCGCAAGGTCTATGGCGGGCAGAGCACCTATATGCCCCTGCGGGTGAACTATTCGGGCGTTATGCCGATCATCTTCGCGCAGGCAATTCTGATGTTCCCCACGAAGCTCTTCAGCATGATTCCAGGGCCGTTCTTTCAGCAGCTTGCCGCTGCCTTCAACTACGGCACGTTCACCTACAACACGATCTACGCGTTGATGATCCTCTTCTTCTCGTATTTCTGGGTTGCGACGCAATTCAACCCGATTCAAATTGCGGACGACTTGAAAAAATATGGCGGTTATGTGCCGGGCATTCGTCCGGGCAAGCCGACGGCGGAGTTTCTTGATCGCGCCATGACGCGCATTACGCTGGCTGGCGCGATTTTCCTCGCAGTCATCGCGGTGTTCCCCGCCATCCTCGCGCAGCAGTTCCGCGTGCCGTGGATCGTTGCTCACTTCTTTGGCGGTACCAGTCTGCTCATCATCGTCGGTGTCATGCTCGACACCATTCGGCAGATTGAATCGCATCTCGTGATGCGCTACTATGATGGTTTCTTGAAGAAAGGTCGTCTGCGCGGTCGGGCGAAATAAGGAGCACTCATGAAGGCGATCATACTGCTGGGCGCGCCGGGAGCGGGCAAGGGAACCGCAGCGGAGGACCTTAAACAGCAGGTTGGAATCGCACACATTTCCACCGGCGATATGCTCCGGGAAGCCATTCGCGCGGGCACGCCTGTTGGCCGCGAGGCCAAAGCCTATATGGAAAAGGGCGAGCTGGTTCCTGACGATGTGATCCTTCGCATTGTGCGTGATCGCCTGCAGGCAGGAAACCCCGACAGTTACTACATGTTCGATGGATTCCCGCGCAATGTGCATCAGGCGGAGTTGCTTGATGACCTCATGGCGAAGCTTGGCGGAGAAATTACCCACGTCTTCATGCTCGAAGTGGCGCGCGAAGTAGTGATCCGCCGCATTTCCAATCGTCGTGTCTGCCGTCAGTGCGGCGCGGTGTACAATTTGAATGGGATGCGCCCAAAAGTGGACGGCGTCTGCGATGTCTGTGGCGGCGAGGTCTATCAGCGCGCCGACGACAACGAGACCACTGTTGCGAACCGACTGGACGTCTTTCAGCGCGAGACCGCGCCCCTCATGGCGTATTACGAGGGGAAGGGCAAGCTCATGCGGATTGATGCGCTTGATCGCAAAGAAACCGAAGAACAGATTTTGCGCCATCTGGATATTGATTCGCAATGATCATTATCAAGACCGCAGAAGAGCTGGACCGGATGCGGGCCAGCGGGCGGATTGCCGCCCGTGTTCGCGATGAACTCGCGCGCCGCACCGCGCCGGGCGTCACGACGGGCGAGCTGGATGATTATGCGCGAGAGCTGATTGAAAAAGCAGGAGCGCGCAGCGCGTTCCTCGGATATCGCGGCTTTCCAGGCAATATCTGCGCTTCGCTGAACAACGTGGTCGTCCATGGAATTCCGGGAAGCCAGCGCATCCAAATCGGCGACGTGGTGAGTTTGGATGTCGGAGTGGTCTTTGAAGGTTTTGTAGGGGACACTGCGACCACGGTGATGGTTGGCGTGACGGATCCGAATTTGATTCGGCTTGTCCGGGTGGCGGAACATGCGTTGGAAAACGGAATCCGCCAGGCCGTGGCCGGGAATCGTTTGTCGGATGTGTCCCACGCGATTGAGCAGACGGTGGTGGAAGCCGGTTTTTCTGTCGTGCGCGACTTTGTCGGGCACGGCGTCGGGCGAAGCATGCACGAGGACCCGCAGATTCCGAATTACGGGCTGCCGGGTCGCGGACCGAAGCTCAAACCGGGAATGACGCTTGCTATTGAGCCGATGGTGAATATGGGTGTTGCGGAGGTCGAGGTGTTGTCGGATGGTTGGACCGTCACGACGCGTGATCGTCGCCCCTCCGCCCACGTGGAACACACCGTGGCCGTCATGGACGGTCACGCGGAAATCCTCACCAAGGCCGAGGACTAGGGCGGGATGGCCGGTGAAAGCCGGGACATCGCGGGGATGAAAAAAGAAGAAAACGAAAAAGAAGAAATGATTGTGCTGGACGCGCGAGTCGTTGACGTGCTACACACGCGGGCTTTTCGCGCCCAGCTAGGTAACGGGCATGAAGTGGTGGCCTACCGACGCCCTGTCGGAGTGGAAATGGCAAGCCTGAATCCGGGCGACCGGATACGGGTGCGCATATCTCCCTTCGACTTTTCGGTGGGTGAAATAATTGGATAAAGAAACGGAATTTTCCGGTCATGAAAGTTAGAACTTCAGTTCCGAAGAATTTGTGAACGTTGCAAGGTGGTGCGCCGTAAAGGAACGGTGCGCGTGATTTGCACAAACCCCCGCCATAAGCAGCGTCAAGGCTGAGAATTTAGGAGAATAGTATGCCGCGTATTCTAGGTGTTGATGTTCCGGGTAAGAAACGGGTGGAGTATGCCTTGCGCTACATCCATGGAATCGGCCCGAGCCGCTCCCGCCATTTGGTGGAGTCGCTGGGGATTGACCGCTCAAAGAAAGCCGATGACCTCACTGATGAGGAGACGGCAAAAATTTCACAGGCGTTGGGCCAGTTTCACCTCGAAGGCGATTTGCGCCGCGACGTGGCCGCGAACATCCGCCGCCTGATTGCGATTAATAGCTATCGAGGAACGCGCCACCGCAAGGGCTTGCCTGTGCGCGGTCAGCGCACCAGCACCAATGCGCGCACCCGCAAGGGTCCCCGCAGAACGGTTGGCGCAGTACGCGGCAAGGAAGCGCGCTCGGCCGCCAAGACTTAAGCCCCGGCGCCTCACCAAGGAATTACGATGAACGACGAGAAAGCAGATATTAAAAATCAAGAACCTTCTGCCGCTGCTGAAGCCGCTGCGGAAGAAACCGCAACGGCGGATGCCGCGACGGGCGAAGCGACCAAGACTGCGAAGAAGCAGAAATTCAAGGGCGCGCGCCACGTGCCGTTTGGAATCGTGCACATCACCGCAACCTTCAACAACACGATGGTTTCCATTTCCGATATGCGCGGAGGAGTCATCGCGTGGAGCACGGCGGGCCGAAGCGGATTCAAAGGCTCCCGCAAGAGCACGGCCTTCGCAGCGACCATGGCGTCGCAGGACGCCGCGCGTCAGGCGCTGAATTACGGTTTGCAGGAAGTTGAAGTTCGTGTGCAGGGGCCGGGCGCCGGACGCGAGTCCGCCATTCGTGCGCTCCAGGCTGCGGGCCTTACCGTTTCCGCAATCAAAGACGTGACCCCCATGCCGCACAACGGCTGCCGCGCGCGCAAGCGTCGCCGCGTCTAATTTGAAGGTAAACAATTTTGAAGGTTTAATAGCCGGTACTCCGGGCTGTGAAGAGATCGCGATTGCGGCCACCGAGCAGTAGCTTATCGAGTTGAACACGAAGTAATCCGGCGACCTTCAGACAAACAAACACCATACGGACCGGCTGACTACCGGCCCTGGGAGGAAGAAAATATGGCACGCAGACTAGGGCGCTTCGAAATGCCGAGGCGCGTTGTGAAGGACGATGCGGACGCATCGTTGACCTATTCAAAATTCATCGCTGAACCTTTCGAGGCCGGATACGGCCGCACGATCGGCAACTCGCTTCGCCGCGTATTGCTCTCGTCGCTCGAAGGCGCCGCGATTTCATCCGCGCGCATCGAAGGCGCACTGCACGAGTTCGGCACGCTGCCGGGCGTCGTGGAAGATGTCACCGACATCATTCTCAATCTCAAAAAAGTTCTGCTCAAGTCCTACTCCCGTGAGCCACGTCGCGTGCGGATCAACGTCAAGGGCCCGGGCGAAGTAACCGCCAAGGATATTCAGACGGACGGTATGCTCGAAGTACTGAACCCCGATCACCACATTTGCACGTTGGACAAAGACGGCAAGTTTGAGGCGGAATTCGAAGTCCGCATCGGCCGTGGTTATTGCCCCGCCGATTGGAACAAGAAGGAAGATCAGGAAATCGGATTGATTCCGATTGATTCGCTCTTCTCCCCCGTGCGCCGCGTCGCGTATTCGGTGGAAAACACTCGCGTGGGTCGTCGCACGGACTACGACAAACTGATTTTGGAGGTCTGGACCGATGGCCGCATCACGCCGGACGAGGCGCTGACCATGTCCGCCGCGATTCTTCGCCACCACCTCGATGTCTTCGTCAGCTACGACAAGGATCTGATCGAGTTCGAGGAGAGCGAGAAGCAGATTGACGCCGAACGCGACGAGCTTCGCAAGAAACTCGGCATGAGCGTCAATGAAATCGAGTTGAGCGTCCGCGCCGCGAACTGCTTGAACAACGCGAACATCACCACGGTGGGCGAGTTGGCGCAGAAGACGGAGGCGGAGATGCTCAAGTACCGCAACTTCGGCAAGAAGTCGCTCAATGAGATCAAGGCCAAGCTCGAAGAGTTGGGCCTGTCGCTTGGGATGACCTTCGACGCGGAAGTGTTGAAACCGTTGCCTGTCGAGGCCGCGCCCCGCGAGTAATTCGTTTTTGGAGATTGAGTCATGAGGCATCGTAAAAAGACCACCAAGCTGGGCCGCACCTCGGAACACCGGGATGCGCTGCTATCCGGTTTGGTTTGTAATCTGGTAAAGGCTCGCCGCATTACCACAACGCTCGCGAAGGCAAAAGCCGCGCGTCCCGTTGCGGAGCGGATGGTCACACTTGCAAAACGCAACACCCTGCACAGTCGCCGCCGCGCCGTTTCGGTGCTGCGTCAGCCGGAAGCTGTGAACACCCTGTTCACCGCCATCGGCCCAGCCATGCAGTCTCGCGCAGGTGGCTATACCCGAATTTTGAAGCTCGGCAAACGCGCGAGCGATAGTTCGGAAATGGCCATCCTCGAGTGGGTGGACTTTGTTCCCGTTGCGCCGAAGAAAAAGGTGGAAAAGGGCGACAAGGCCAAGGCCGGTGACAAGGAAGCCGCAGCTTCCAAGTAATCGGTTGAAGGATTCGAGAGAGCCCCTGCCACACGGCAGGGGCTTTTTTATATCGGCGTTTCCAACGCCTGGAAAAACGATTCCAAGAAGCTTCCAACGCTTGTAAATTCAACGGAGCAGAAATCCGAGCATCTCGTGCCTTTACTGGAAGTTAATAATTTATCCGTCCACTTCGGCTCGCGCGCCCGCCCCGTGCGCGCGGTGGATGGCATTTCATTCACCGTCTCGGCCGGTGAGGTTGTTGCGCTGGTTGGTGAGAGCGGAAGCGGCAAGAGTGCCACTGCGCTATCACTCGCACGCCTGCTTCCTGAACCCGCCGCGCGTTTTGCGAGCGGCTCAATAAAATTTGCGGGTCGCGAGGTGCTGACCTTGTCCGAGTCGGAGATGCGTCAGTTGCGCGGCGGCCGGATTGCTTATGTTTTTCAAGAGCCTTCTGCGGCTCTAAATCCCGTCCTTTCCATCGGCGCACAGATTGATGAAGCGCTCCGTGAGCGCCGACGGGCGATTGATCGAAAAACTGAGTTATTCCGATTGCTCCGTGCGGTTGGGCTGGGCGATACGGAGCGAGTCGCGCGTGCCTACCCGCACGAACTGAGCGGTGGAATGCAGCAGCGCGCGGTGATTGCCATGGCGCTGGCAGGCAAGCCGCAGTTGCTTGTTGCGGACGAGCCGACGACCGCGCTCGATGTCACGGTGCAGGCGCAGGTGTTGAACGTGCTGCTCGATGTGCAGCGCACGGAAGGAATGGGAATGCTCTTTATCACGCACAACCTCGGCATTGTTGCCGGGGTGGCGCAAAGAGTGTTGGTGATGTACGCGGGACAAATTGTTGAAGCAGGTTCTGTCGAGGATGTGCTGCAAACGCCGCGCCATCCGTACACAAAAGCCCTTGTGGCCGCTGTGCCGAGGCTTCGTGGAGGGAGCGCGAGGCTGGAGGGCATCCCCGGAGCAGCGCCGACCGCGACGAATTATCCCACTGGCTGCCGCTTTCACCCGCGTTGCGCATTCGCGCGAGAACGGTGTTCGCGTGAAGAACCGATGTGGGAGAGCGTGGACGAACAGGGCAGTGGGGTGCGCTGCCATTTTTGGAAAGAACTCTCGTGAGCGAACCGTTTATTGCGACCGATCACTTGCGCGTGGCGTTCAAGCGCGGAAGGCGGAGCGTGGACGCGCTCGCAGGCGTGAGTGTTTCTATTCAGCGGGGGTGAAGCAGTCGGCTTGGTCGGTGAGAGCGGGAGCGGAAAGACAACGCTTGCAAGAGTTTTGCTGGGCTTGCAGAAGCCAGCTTCCGGAACTGCAACGATTGAAGGTCGCTCAATTGCAGACTGGCTGCAAAAAGACCGCGCGGCGTTCCGGCGGCGCATTCAAATGATTTTTCAAGACCCGTATGGCTCGTTGAATCCGCGTCTCACCATCGGTTCCGCCCTGGCGGAACCCTTGCGCGTTCATCGCCTCGTTTCGCGTGGAGCGGAGTCTGCGGCAGTTTCAAAATTGATGGAGATGGTGGAGTTGGACCCTGCGCTTGCGACGAGGTATCCGCACGAATTCAGCGGCGGTCAGCGACAACGCATCGGCATCGCACGCGCGTTGGCGACGCAGCCTGAAATTTTGATTGCAGACGAACCCGTTTCCGCGCTGGACGTTTCCGTGCAGGCCCAGGTTTTGAACCTCCTCAAACGGTTGCAGCGCGAAAACAATCTGACGCTCCTTCTAATCGCCCACGACCTCGCCGCCGTGCGCTACGTCTGTGATTGCGTCGTTGTCCTCTATCACGGTGAAGTCGTGGAGCAAGGTACTGTCACTGAAGTTCTTAAGTCTCCCTGCTGTCCCTACACGCAAACGCTGTTGGCGTCCGCCCCCGAAATTCTATAGGTGAGAAGGCCAGCGCTTCGCTTGCTGGGAAATAATCTTCCAGCGGTGTACCCATGATTAGCGATGAATGATGGTCGGGCTAAAGCGCTTTTGAGATAGATCAATAACAGGCTTTACGCAAGATTTGTGATGTTAGCGCGTAACCTCCTATATCGGGGGTGTTGACGGAACGGAATTCGATGGAGGCGAAATGACAAGCTCTCTGATGGCTGATAGCACAAATCGAGGAGCGATAAACTATAGGGGGGGGCGTGGATCACGATCATTTCCTTTGGTCTGTGCGTTGGTTTTGTCTCTATCCGCCGCGATTTGGCGCACAGAGGCCGCAAGTCCTGTCCTCACAGCGCAACCAGAGGAAGGATCGGCTGAGACCCGTCTTATTTGGACAACGATACCCGGTTTCCGATACGAGTTACAGGAATCGACAGACCTGAAGGACTGGACAGCTCAACTAGGTCAGCCTCTTGAGGCCGAGACGCTGGCGATAGAGACGAATATTGAATTTGGGTCAACGGGGGCGGCCTATTTTCGAGTCAAGCAACTTGATGAGCAGCCCCCGGAAATCGTGCAAAGCAATCCCAGCGACGAGTCGTTCGGTGTGCGGCGGTTTTCTCCGATTACCGTTACTTTAGACGATCTCAGCGGACTCGATGCGAGTTCGATCAGCCTGATTCTGGAAGGACACGGGGCGTTCACAGTGGCATCGGAACAGTTGAGTCTTGACGAGAACACGCTGACGCTAGATCTGGGGGGCGACACGCCCCTTGGGGGCTGGGGCGCCACTCAACACGTTACGCTGATCGTATCGGATTTGCTTGGAAACACCATCACGAATACGTGGAGTTTCGAGTTGGAGACCGACGCCGAGGTGGCCGAGAATATCTTTGTGTTCGGGTCTCCCCCGTGCGCAACGCGCCGGTCAACGTCTCCGAGGTCCGACGGCTGCCTTGGCGGCTCGCTTTAATGGGGGGCAGTTCGAATTTCTCCTTCTGCTCATGAGTGGGAAATTGAATCAGTCGCTGAAAATACCATCGATATTTCCTATACGACTGTGGACCCGCCCGTGTTCATGGTCGGGCAACTGCTTGCCAATTTGGCGCCTGCGAATGTGGATCAGATATTCTATCGGCAAATCACATCCATCGTCGATGCTCCCAGTGAGAAGCGGCTAACTCTTTACACCGTGGATGCGACATTGGCAGATTTGTTGCTGGATGCCTCGTTCGCCTTGGATGACAGCGCTGCCGTGCTTGAGTTCGATGAGCAGGGCAACCTCATGCGCACACTGAGCTTTAATGCCGCGCTTCCTATGCCGACTATCGGCGGTGATTTTTCGGATCAAACTTTGTTTTCTTCAGGACCTCTTTCCGTATCGTTGGAAGAAGGTCTTGTCGCCTTCTATCCGACTCTGAAAGCTTCTTTGGATATCGGCTGGGGAATGTCCGTCGCTTCGATGCCCAGGCATCAGGCCGTTTTGAGATGGCCATCGTCCCGCGAATTCTCGTGAACTCGAGCTATTCGAAATCGCTGTCGAAAAAAATTGTGGCAAGGTAGCCACTGGATATGGGTTGTCGTCCATGTTGTGCCCGTCGGTATTGAATTCAAGGCCTCGCTCTACGCTAAGGCGAATCTAGGCTTTGATGCATCTGCGGACTTAATGGCGGGATTTCGTCAGGATGCGGAGATGGGTGTCTCTGGCAGCTATACGCGAGGCGCCATACCGGCGATTCGGTGGAAACGCTGGTTTGATCTGCCTCCGGCAGAAACGGTTCCCTTCACGTATGTGCTGAATGGCCAAGGACGCGCTTCGCTATCCTTCGTGCCGCAAATGGATGTGCGGGTGTACGGGGCCGCCGGTGTTTATGTGAACGCCGATCCGCGTTTGGAGCTTTCCGGTTCCGCCGCCATGGCCGATGGCGTACTCACAGAGGCGGAGTGGAAATTGGGCGCGTATGCGGATGTCAATGCAGGTCTCAGCATCGTCGGCATTGATGGTGGAACGCTGCCTGGGCTGCCTCCGTTCCGACTGTTCACGCGGGAATGGAGCGACCACTTCGTGAATGACCCGGAGCCCGATCCGATGCCGATTATCACACGCCAGCCCTTTCATCTAATGGCAAAAATCGGGGATACTGTGCAGTTCAGCGTAGATGCGACCGCACCAACCGATCTTTCGTTTCAGTGGTATCATAATGGTCAACTTTTGCCTGGTGAGACCAATCGCATCATTCAGTTGCAGAATATTAGGCTGGGGCACCATGGCAGTTATCATGTGCGGGTCATGACAGCGGGTCTATCTGTGGATTCATTGAATGCTAATCTGAGTTTCGTGCCAGATGGATACACTGGTCCCACCTCGGGTGGTATGGTTCCAATTCCTGGTGGTGTTAACAGTGGCACGGATCCCGATTTTGGCCAGTATAGCCTGTTGGTTTCGGGATTTCATATGGATCGCTTTCCTGTTACGAAAGCGCTGTGGGATGAAGTTCGGGTTTGGGCGGTGGAGCATGGGTATTCGGACCTGCCTCCGGGTGGTGGGAAAGGGCCCAACCATCCGGTGGTCAATATCACTTGGTATGATGCGGTCAAGTGGTGTAATGCCCGCAGTGAGATGGAAGGGCGAACCCCGGCCTATTACACATCTTCATCCCATTCATCCCCCACCGTTTATCGGACGGGGTCTGTGGATATTGAAGACGAATGGGTATTGCCGGATGTGGGATATCGCCTGCCAACGGATACGGAATGGGAATATGCGGCGCGCGGTGGCTTGATCGGTAAACGATTTCCTTGGGGAGACACGATCCAGCATTCACGCGCAAATTACTACAGTTCTGATCAGTTCGCATATGACACAAGCGCAACGCGAGAGTATCAACCCGCGTATAGTCAGGGGCTATATCCGTATACTGCGGCAGTCGGATCATTGGCGACAAACGGATTTGGGTTGTATCACATGGCGGGCAACGTGTCGGAATGGGTGTATGATCGGCAAACAAACGTGCAGTGGGTGGCGCGCTTGGGACGCGGCGCTAGTTGGGGTGATTTTGCAAACTGGGCCCGGGTGGGTGTACGACTTCAGGATGTTCCTAGCGAGTCGAGTATGTACTGGGGTTTTCGGACCGTATTATCATCCCCAGCTGCCGAGCCGATTCTGGACGAGAGCATGGCGCTCATTCCCGGCGGCACCAACAGCGGCACCGACCCCGATTTCGGAAGTTACAGCCTAACGGTCACGGAGTTCCAAATGGATCGCTATCCTGTTTCCAAAGCGCTGTGGGACGAAGTTCGGGTTTGGGCTACTCAACATGGTTACACGGACCTCGGGGCGGGGGTTGGAAAAGCGCCGGATCACCCTGTAGTCAACATAAGCTGGTATGACGCCGTCAAATGGTGTAACGCCCGTAGCGAAATGGAAGGAGCAATGCCGGCCTATTATACCTCCTCTTCCCTTTCGCCCGCCACGATCTACCGTACGGGGTCTGTAGACGTGGAGGAAAATTGGGTTCGTTTGGATGCCGGTTACCGTCTGCCTTCGAACACGGAGTGGGAATACGCGGCGCGCGGAGGTTTGACGGGGAGAAGATTCCCATGGGGGAACTCGATCCAGCATGCAGTGGCCAACTATTACAGCGATGATTCCTTTAGCTATGACACCAGCTCCACCCGGGAGTATCACCCGGAATATAGTAATGGCGGCTATCCTTACACGGCTCCTGTGAGCGCCTTGGCGACGAACAGGTTTGGGTTATACCATATGGTCGGCAACGTTTCGGAGTGGCTTTTCGATTGGTCGCTGGATTATGTGGGCGTCCTTCGCTCAGGGCGTGGCGCCAGTTGGGGCGATTTTGCCAATTGGGCCAGAGTGGGAGTTCGCCTCCGGAGCGAACCAGCGGAAGCCAATCTGTATTGGGGTTTTCGAACAGTAAAATCTGTGCCAGAGATGTGACGCGCGCTCACCGTGAAGGGTCATGAGGGGGAGGCGGGACACAGCGTGTCGTGGCTTGGCCATGTTGCTTTTGTTGCTCGCATGCATTCCCCTTCAGACACGTAGGCCATAGTGGCTGGCGATGAATTCGCGGAGTCGAAGGGCCATGGCGTGTTCAGTCGCGGTTCATGAGTTCTCGAAGCGCGTCGCGGGCAATCCAGCGAGCCGCTTTGCTTTCGAGGGCTGCAAGATCGCGGGCGGTGGCGATGGCGCGTGTGCGCAGTGTGGCGTTGCGCTTGCCGATTTGGCGGAGGGCCCAACTGACAGCCTTTTTGACAAGATGCCGTTCGTCCACGGCCCCGCGGCGGATAAGCTCAAAACACGGAGTGAAGTGGTCGTCCGTGGCCGCTTTGTCATGGACGGCCAGCGTGGCAATCAAGACGAAGCCTGCGCGGCGCACAAACTCCTCCTGACGCGTACTCCACGCTCGCGCGGTGTGCCATGCGCGGGGCGTGCGGTTGAAGAGATTATTGCAGACCTGGTCGCACAGATCCCATGAACGGAAGTCGAGTGCCCAGGCGTTCATCTGGCTGGCGGTGACCTGGCTTGGATCGTCCACGAGCGAGGCGAGAATGCGCGCTTCGTGGATTCCGGTTTCCCACAGCGCCAGCGCGAGCGCGTGATCGCCTCGATGCGGCCGCGCGACGCGGCGCACGTCCGGGATGGAGACGCCGAGGGCGGCGGATGTGTCGATTCCGAAGTGGGCCATGTTCGGCAGGTTCGAAGGCCGCGCGAGGCGGCGCAGTTGAGCGAGGATGGTGTCAAGGTGGGCCATGAAGGATATCCAAAAGTGATCGTAGATTTTTCGCCAAAGGGAGTCACTTCTTCATTGGTCGGTCAGCTTGATTTCGATACAGTCGCTGCTCTTTTTACATGCACAAACCCGGTACATTTGAAGTGTTGGCCGTTGACCCGAAAACGCAGGCCCGTCGCGGGCGGCTGCACACGGCGCACGGGGTGGTGGATACGCCGGTTTTTATGCCGGTGGGAACGCAGGGAACTGTGAAGGCCATGTCGCCCGCGGAGATGGAGGGCTTGGGTTGCCAAATCCTGCTGGGGAATACCTATCACCTGAACGATCGTCCGGGAATGGAAGTGATCGAAAACGCGGGTGGGTTGCACCGGTTCATGGGCTGGAATCGCGCAATTCTGACCGATAGTGGCGGTTTTCAGGTGTTCAGCCTCACCCGCCTCCGAAAAGTGACGGCAACGGGTGTTGAATTTCGCTCGCACAACGACGGCGCGCGCCACTTTCTTGGCCCCGTGGAGGCGATGGCGATTCAGCGCACGTTGGGCTCCGATATCGCCATGGTCTTCGATGAATGTCCGCCGTATCCCTGCGAACTCGAATACGCTTGTCAAGCTGTGGAGCGAACCCTAACTTGGGCGGCTTCCTGTGCTCAGCAGCCGAGGGCGGACGGACAGTTGGTCTTCGGCATTGTGCAAGGCGGGGTGTACCCCGAATTGCGCGAACGATGCGCGCGGGAGCTCGTTGCGATGGGCTTTGATGGCTATGCCATCGGAGGCGTCAGCGTGGGCGAGCCGGACGAGCTGATTATTCCCGGTGTGGAAATGGGTATTGCCGGTTTGCCGCTTGAGAAGCCGCGCTACCTAATGGGGGTGGGCGGTCTCTCGCAGATGGTGGAGTCCATCGCGCGAGGTGTGGATATGTTCGATTGCGTGTTGCCGACGCGGGTGGCGCGGAATGGAACGGCGGTGACGCGGCGGGGCCGGTACTCGCTGCGCAACGCGGAACACAAACTGGCATTGGGTCCGGTGGAGGAAGGGTGCGGTTGTTATGCGTGCCGCAACTTCAGCCGGTCGTATATCCGGCATTTGTTGAATGTGGACGAAATTTTAGGGGTGCGGTTGTTGACGATTCACAACCTGTACTGCCATTTGGAGTTGTTGAAGGAAATACGCGAGGCCATCGCGGCCGGAACGTTCGCGGAACTGCGGGCGGAATTCCGGGCGCGCGAGGCGGAGCAGGCCCGACGCGGGCCATAAGGAGTAAAAGATGCAGTCGTTGATGTTTGTTGTTGCGATGGCGCCCCCGGCTGGTGGTGGCGCGGAAAATCAGCAGTCGCCCATTTTTATGTTTGGCTGGCTCGCGATCATGCTGGTGCTGTTTTATATGATGTTGATCCGCCCGCAGCGGCGTCGCGACAAGGAGCGCAAGGAACTGCTCTCGAAAATCAAAACCGGTGATCGCGTGATTTTCGGCGGCGGTATGATCGGCATTGTCGCCAACGTCAAAGAGAAGACCTGTGTCATCAAGGTCGCGGAGAAGACCAAGGTCGAGGTGATCCGCGGCGCGATCAATCAGGTGTTGGCCAACGGCGAGCTGCCGGCCGATGTGGATCAGGATGTAAGCGCGTCAAACAAGTAGAACTCTTCTCACCCCGCAATTTTTCAAAAAAGCCGCAAGACAGGACTGACTATGAACAAGCAAGCCATCTGGAAATGGTTGATACTCGTTGGACTTACCGCGTGGGCGATTGCGATCGTCACGCCGCTGAAAGAAAAAATCCGGCTTGGCCTGGACCTGCAGGGCGGCACCCGCTTTGTGTTGCAGGTGGACACCACGGACCTAAGCGCCGATATGCTGCGCGACGCTCAATCGCGCGCGATTGAGGTCATCCGCAACCGTATTGACGCGATGGGCGTTGCAGAGCCGGTCATCTATGGCGAGCCGGGGAACCGGATCATCGTTGAAATTCCCGGACTGAAAACCGAGGACCGCGACCGCGCGGTGAAGAATATCCAAAGCGCGGCCTATCTGGAGTTCCGCATGGTACATCCGGACAATGAGCGGCTGATTGATGAATTGTTCGACAAGGGCCTTGCGCCCGACGGCTACCGCATCGTCACGGTCAACGAATCGGTCGGCGCGCGCGATTCCAAATTTTTCAAGCGCGACAAATCGCGCGATCCGGAAGGCTCGACGGAAGAGGACATTCGCAAGCGCGCCGCAGCGTTTCACGCGCCGGCGGGGTATGAATTGCTTTTTGAACGCGAGCGTCGCGGCGATCAGGACTTCTTTCGCCCGGCATTCGTCAATCGCCGCGCGGAGCTGAAGGGCGAAAGCATTGCAGATGCCGCTATTGATTACGACATGGTTCAGCGCCCGGTCGTGAATATGCGTTTTGACAGCCGTGGCGGCAAACGCTTCGCCACGCTTACCGCAGACTACGCGCCGGGCGGCGCGAAAAATCCGGGCAACCGGGTTCGCCAGTTGGGCATTGTGCTGGATGGCACGCTCTATTCCGCGCCGACGATTCGCGAGGCGATTCCGTCGGGCAATGCGCAGATTTCCGGAAGCTTCACCGTGCGCGAGGCGCAGGATTTGGCCTTGGTGCTTCGTGCCGGCGCGCTCCCCGCGCCGGTCAAAGTGCTGGAGGAGCGAACCGTTGACCCGACGCTTGGCAAGGACTCGGTCGCGTCAGGAAAACGCGCGGTGGTGGTCGGCGTTTCCGCGGCGATGATCTTTATGATGCTCTACTACACCTTGCCTGGCGTCGTTGCGAATATCGGGTTGTTCATGAACCTCATTCTGCTCCCCGTTGGGCTGATCATTACCGGTGGCTTCTTCAGCGTCATTGCGAGCACGGGTGCGGCGAGTGGAATTTCGCTGCCCACGATAACGCTTCCCGGTATCGCCGGTATTGCGCTCACCATTGGCATGGCCGTGGACGCGAACGTGCTGATTTACGAGCGAATACGCGAGGAACAGGAATCCGGCAAACGCTTCAAGTTCACCATTGACGCGGGTTACAACAAGGCGTTCAGCGCCATTTTTGACGCGAACATCACCACGCTGATTGTCGCAGTGATTCTGTTCTGGCAAGGCTCCGGCCCGATTCGCGGATATGCCGTGATGCTGACCGCCGGCATCATCGTCAGCTTGTACACCTCATTGACCGTCACCCGCATGGTGTTCGATCAGTTGGCGAAAACAAATATCCAGCAAATCAAGATGTTCCAGCTATTCCGGGGAACGAAGATTGATTTCGTCAAACTGGGCAAAGTATGCATCGCAATTTCACTTGTTGTGATCCTCGCCTCCTGGGCCCTGTTCGCGAAGCGCGGCAAAGCGAACTTCGGCGTGGACTTCCTCGGTGGCGCTTCCGTGACCTTCCAGTTTAATGAAAAGGTTCCGATGGATGAGGTGCGTGTCGTGTTGGGTTCTGCGGGGCTCAATGCCAGTATTCAATACCAAAAGAGCGCGATTGCGGAAGGCGAGGAAGCCGCGCGTGAATATCTTGAACTCAAGACAGATTACGATTCAGGGAAACCCGCCGCAGAGGCCTTGACCAAAGCGTTCGCCGACCAGGGGTATCGCGTTGTGCGCGAGGACAGCGTCGGGCCGCAAATCGGAGAGGAGCTGCAAAAGAAGGCGATTGTCGCCACGCTGCTGGCGCTCGTCGGCCTGATTATCTACGTCTCCATTCGATTCGAGTTGCCCTACGCCGTTGGCGCGGTCGTGGCGTTGCTGCACGACGTGCTGATCGCGGTCGGCGTCTTCTGCGCGATAGGAGGGCAGTTGAGCCTGACGATGGTTGCGGCAGTGCTGACGATCATTGGCTATTCCGTCAACGATACCATCGTCATCTTCGACCGTATGCGTGAAAATATTAAGGCGGCGCCGGGCAAGCCCCCTGCGCGACGTTGCGAATCTGAGCATCAATCAGACCCTCTCCCGAACAGTCCTCACGACGGCTGTGACCTTGTTCACGGTGTTGGCGTTGCTCGTGTTCGGCGGAGGCGCGATTTACGAGTTTTCGATGCTGCTCTTCATCGGTATGCTTGCCGGTGTGTACTCCAGCGTGGTGATCGCGACGCCGGTGATGATGTTACTGCACAAGGACGCGAAGAAAAAGTCCGCAGCGTAGTAGGGCCCAATGAAGCTTGCGACGGAAAAGGTCTGGCGGGATGTTCCCGCGCCGGACGAGTCTGTCGCAAATTCATTGGCGCGCGATCTCTCCCTGCCGCTCGCCATTGCGCGATTGTTGGCGGGGCGAGGCTATGCCGATAGCCAAAGTGCGCAGGACTTTCTTGCCCCGCGCTTGAGCGCGGTCGGGGATCCCTTTGCGCTGCCTGCAATGGATGTGGCCGTAACGCGCATCTGGCGCGCCCTGGATGCCGGCGAGCGCATCGTCGTGTTTGGCGATTACGATGTGGATGGAATCAGCAGCACGGCGCTCTTGGTTCAAACGCTGCGTCGTTTGAATGCGGACGTTCATCCATTCCTGCCGCTTCGCATTGATGAGGGCTACGGGCTTGGTCTGGATGCGCTGGAGCGATGCCTCGCGGAATATCATCCCGGATTAATCGTCACCGTGGATTGCGGAACCGGCTCCGTGGATGCGGTGGTTGAGGCGCAGCAACGAGGTGTTGATGTCATTGTGACGGACCACCATCAACCCGGCGAACGCTGCGCGCCTGCCGTTGCGCTGGTGAATCCAAAACTGGGCGCCGACGAAAATTTGCGCGCACTCGCGGGCGTGGGCGTCGTGTTTAAACTGTGCCACGCGATCATCAAACGCGGACGGGAGATGGGGCGCGCTGCCGCAAATATGGACTTGCGGGCGTATCTCGACCTGGTGGCGCTTGGAACCATCGCGGATATTGTTCCGCTGGTGGGTGAAAATCGAATTCTCGCCCGACATGGACTCGCGAGAATTGAAGACTCGGAGAGCATCGGCCTTCAGGCGCTGAAGGAAGTTGCCGGCATCAAGAGACGGGTGGATGCCTACGAAGTGGGCTTCCAAATCGCGCCGCGCTTGAACGCCGCCGGGCGCTTGGGCGATGCGCAACAGGCCCTAGCGCTTTTGCTTTCAGAGGACGTGGAGGATTCGATGCGCCTGGCAAAAGCGCTCGACGCCTCAAACCGTGAGCGCCGGGATATTGAAGCCGCAACGTTGGAGGAGGCGCTGAAGGAACTCGAAGCACGGTTTGATCCCGCGCACGACATGGGATTGGTTGTCGGCCGCGAAGGGTGGCATCCGGGCGTTATCGGAATTGTGGCCTCGCGAATCGCGCAGCATTTCCATCGCCCCGTTGTAGTCGTTGCCGTGAGTGAAGAAGGAGGGCGGGGGTCCTGCCGGAGTATTGACGGGGTGGACATGACCGCCGTGTTGCGCTCTTGCGCCAGCCACCTCACGAAGTTTGGCGGACACACGATGGCGGCCGGCCTAGAATTGAAACCGGGGCAGTTCGATTCATTTTCCAAAGCGTTCAACGCTTCCGTTTCGGAGGCGCTTAATGGGCGTGATCTGCGCCCCATTCAGCGGATAGATGCTTGGCTTGATTTGGACGATGTGGATGACGCGCTGATGACGGCGCTGGAGCGTATGAAGCCGTTTGGCCTCGGCAACGCGACCCCCGTTTGGGGCGCGCGCGCAGTGAGGGTGGTTGGAAATCCCCGAACGGTGGGGAATGGTCACCTGAAATTGCTCGTCACGGCGGGGAATCAGCAGTTCGATGCGATGGGCTGGGGAATGGCCGAACGTACCATTCCCGATGGGCCGCTGGATATGGCTTTTCAGGTTCGGCGCGACGTTTTTATGGGTCGGGAGAAGCTGGCGCTCAACCTCCAGGACTTTCGCGCGTCTGTTGAATAATCCGGCCTAATTTTCCGAATTGTCCTTGCGAACGCCCGCCTCCTGCACTACGTTCGACCCTCTTGATCTAGGGAGATTCATCATGGCGAAGGTATGTGATATTTGTGGCAAAGGCTCCGTTGTGGGCAATCGAATCATTCGACACGGTTTGCCAAAGAAAAAAGGCGGCATCGGCTTGCATACGACAGGCGTGACGCGCCGCCGCTTTTTGCCCAATTTGCAGCGGCTTCAGGTGCGTGTTGCGGGTTCTGCTCGCACGATGCGCGTGTGTACGTCCTGCATCAAGGCGGGTAAAATTCAAAAGGCGTAGTTTTTAAGAACAGGAGATCATAGCCGGCATGTTGGAAGACAACAAAGTCGCGACAGCAGATCTGACGATTGGCGACAAGAAATTTGCGATGCCAGTCTACGAAGGCACCGAGGGCGAACGCGCACTCGACATTCGGAAACTGCGTGCCGAAACCGGCCTGATCACCTACGACCCTGGCTTCGTGAATACTGGCTCGTGCGAAAGCACGATCACCTTTCTCGATGGCGAAAAGGGGAATCCTCCGCTATCGCGGATACGACATTCAGGACCTCGCCGAGAACTGTGAGTTCATTGAAGTTGCGTATTTACTGATTCACGACAAGTTGCCGACCCGCACCGAGCGAAGAAACTACGCGCGACTGCTGAACCTAAACTCAATGCTGCATGAAGACATGCAGGCATTTTTCCGGAACTATCCGGAACACGCGCACCCGATGGCCGTCGCCTCCGCAATGGCCGTCTCGCTCTCCAGCTTCTATCCGGAGATGAATGACCCGGAGCAAGAGAAAACCATTTCCGCGACACGCCTGATTTCAAAAATCCGCACAATCGCTGCCTATTCCTATAAAAAATCCATTGGCGAGCCGTTCGTTTATCCCAGCCACAAGCTGACATACTGCGAAAACCTCTTGAATATGATGTTTTCGTCGCCGGTCGCGGATTATGAGTTTTCGCCGGTGCTCGTGAAGGCGATGAATCAGTTGTTGATTCTGCATGCCGATCACGAACAAAACGCTTCGACCTCCGTTGTGCGGATGGTCGGCAGCACGGGCGCGGACCTTTACGCCTCCGTCTCCGCCGGCATCAGCGCTCTTTCCGGATCGCTTCACGGCGGCGCAAATCAGGAAGTGATGCAGATGCTCGAGACGATTCACAAGAGCGGCGGCGATGTGGATAAAATGGTGCAGCGCGCCAAGGACCCCCAGCACGGCTTCCGTCTCTTCGGCTTTGGCCATCGCGTGTACAAGAGCTACGACCCGCGCGCGAAAATTGCGAAGCAGGTTTGCATGAGCGTTCTGGAGAAACTCGGCATCCACGATCCCCTGTTGGACATTGCCATGAAACTCGAAGAGCGCGCATTGAATGACGAGTACTTCATCGAACGAAAGTTGTACCCCAACGTTGATTTTTATACGGGCATTACCTACCGCGCGATGGGCTTCCCGACCAATATGTTCACCGTATTGTTCGCGATCGGCCGACTCCCCGGTTGGATTTCTCAGTGGTACGAGATGCAAAGCGATCCGCACAAAAAGATCGGGCGCCCGCGTCAGGCTTATTGCGGTCCCACACGGCTTACCTATGTGCCGATTGACAAGCGCACTGCTTCCTGACCGCTCCCGATGAGTCAGCGTCCTCAAAAACCGATCCAACGCCGACAGCGCATCGAATTGGAATTCCTAGAAGGCGTACGTCGTCGCGTCCCCGGCCACGAACCGGTTCTACAGGCCCTTGGCCATCTTTACACTCGTGTTGGCCGCATTGAAGATGGCTTGGAAGTTGATCGCGAACTCACGAAGCTTGAACCGTCCGATCCGCAAAACTGGTACAACCTTGCGTGCAGTCATGCGTTGCTTGGCGAACGCGAGGCCGCGCTGGCCGCACTGGAGCGCGCCATTAATCTCGGCTATGACGACGCCGACTGGATGCGAGAAGACGAAGACCTCCTCTCCTTGCGCTCCGATCCCGCTTTTCAAACCCTCCTCAAGCGGCTGAGCAACCAACATCGCCGCTAGTTCGACACCCCGCCCCGCGTCGAGACAGGGCAAGGCAAGGGCGCGAAACTCTCAGCCCAACCATGCCATGCTTGCTGCAAAATTAGCGCTCGGCCCCTAAATTCGGACACATTTATCCGAATTTCCAACCCTTGGAAGTCATTTCCCGCATCACTTCCAACCCTTGGAAATTGTGTGCGCGGATTATTATGGTACTACGATGCTGAGCCTTCTGCGTCTAACTATGTGCGGTCGATCCCGTTTCCGAATGAGATGCAATTCGGTGAGGTCAACTCCCTCAGCAAGGTGGGGGAGCCACAGAGCTGGCACGCGAATGATGCAAAGATTAATCTTAATATGTGCAAAATTAATTGGCATAGCGCGATAAATTGACAACGGTGAAACAAGCACTAAGTATTATGAACCAGATTAAGACCATATAAGTGATAAGGAGATGTGATATGTCATGGAAAATGGGTGAATCGTTAGTGCGCGCGGAGTTAGATAGCCGAATAAAAGGTCGGCTAACCGGACGGATTTGGCTCCTTGGTGTGGATGCACCGATCACCTTGGACTTGGAGGGGAATCCGAGCCGTGACATGGCTGGTTATCTGGTAAAAATCGAGAATCCGAACCCGAAAGAGAGTGAGCGCTCGTTTGACGGATTAGCGCGGAACCAAGTTGGACGGGTAGGGTTTATGACACTCTCGCACAAAGAAAAAGTACACGAGACTCGGGAAGAGCGAACGGCGACCGGTCTCAACACGAGCGCCTATTTGATTAAAAATGCGGTCTCTATTCAATGGTTCAGCAAGACGAATGGCTTGGTGCTGATTGCGTCTTCGGACTATCGGTTAGAACTCGTCGATTCGCCGACCTGGGTGATGACGGAAGCGGATGCGGAGGAACAGGAGAAAGTAAACGCTGAACTTGTGGCTTACTTCGTGGATGAGGTGCTCGATGTCATCAAGAGCGCACACGAGTTGTGTAATGAAGCGGATGTGGGAGGTGCCCATGAAGCGAGACTCCTGATCGAGCGCATTATTGAGCGGTTTAAGCGTGAGGGCTTTGGGGAGGGTGGATTCGAACGGGTTTATCTAGAAGAACGTGAAAAGCGGAAAAAAGAGCTGAACGCATGTACGATCAAAGCGGAAAGCGGAGAGAAGGGGATAGAAGAAGACCGTGGGTATGGACCGCCGTTGGTGACCGAATGTATTGATTTATGCGTTCGCCTGCACAAGGCAATGCAGGGTCAGAACTGGCTTCCCAAAAATGCTACGGAAGAATACGTCTTGGAGGAAATCAAGAGCGGCATTCATTTTGCCGGGGTTCAACTTGCAGTCGTAATGCACCGTTACGCGAGAGATGGCAAATGGCCTTGCGATGCCATCTTTGTTGACGAAGTCATGGCTCAACTACAAAAGGCGCAGGAGCGCCTCGCGGACGCTCTCACTGCCCTTGATGTCGCTGACCAGGATCAGCTCGCAACGGAGGCCTGGCGTACTCAGGCAAGAGAGGGGGTCCTGTCCGTCATGAACCAGGTCGATCAATTGATTGTAGCTGTCGAAAACTCTTTGGAGTAAGGAACTCGGTTGTCACTCTAGAAAGAGAAAGGTCGGCTCTTTGCGCTCGGGGAGAGATGGAGCGGGCGGCGGGAATCGAACCCGCATGGCCAGCTTGGAAGGCTGGAACTTTACCACTAAGCTACGCCCGCGCGATGTAGGGGAAACAATAAAGAAAAGTGAAATGGAGTCAAGTCGTTGCCATGTCTTCTAGAAAGTGCTCGGCGTCGCGCATGGCCAGCCCCGCCTTTGGCGGGGTTCACCGCGCGGTGGCGTGGGCTGGAACTTTACCACTAAGCTACGTCCGCTGATCTGTGGGAAAAAACAGAGAAATGCGTGAGGGGGTCAAGTGCCGCTCATTCGGGGGGATAGAGCAGATGCTTGCGTGAGGGAGGGCGCTTTGGAATAGTAGAGGGTATGGCTATAGCATGGGTCATTGATGACGATTCGGCGACGTGTGATGTCATCTGCGCAATGTTGAAGGAGCTGGGCTACGAAGCGCGCTCGTTCAACAAGGCGCGTGAGGCGTTGGCCAACTATCGGCCCGGTTGCGCGGATGTCGTTATCACAGATATTCGGATGCCCGGAATTGACGGCTTGGAGCTGACACGCGCGCTGAAGAAAAAAAGACCCGCGCGTCGCGATTATTGTGCTGACCGGATTTCCCTCGGTCGAGGATGCGGCGGAGGCGATTAAATTGGGCGCGGCGGATTATTGGGCGAAGCCGCTGCGGCTTGAGGAAATTCGATTGAATTTGCTGCGCGTATTGCGGGCGCGGGATTTGCAGGCGCGTTTTCACCGCAACCGCGTGTTGACCTGGTTGTTGATCGGTTCGCTGCCGGTCTGGTTCCTGTTGGGTATTTTTCTCGCGCTGATTGTCGCCCGCTCGTAGCCCGCGCGGGGTATTGGCATTGCTTCCCCGCGCCGCTCGTTTTACCATAGCGCCTCGTTCTAGCACGGATGCGCTTCATTTTTTACAGGTTGTCCAAGTTGATTCGCGATACGCGACGCGCGGACTATACCCGCCCGATTCTAATCGCCGTGCTGGCGACTGCCGTCCTCATAACAATCTACATGCTGCTTGAGGTGCGCTTCTTTCCCAACTTGACCTCGTGGCAGTCGCGTATCCTCGGGGTGTTGATGAGCTGCGCGATGACGGCGCTGATGGCATATCTCGTTCTCCGACTGTATCGTCAGATGGCGCAAGATTCGATGGACGACCTGCGCGAACGCCTCCGCTTGAGTGAGGAGCTTGTCGAGGAGAGAAACCTCGTTAAATCTCTGTTGGAAAACTCTGCGGAGCGGATTTTTTTCAAAGACCTGGACGGACGCTATATTCGTGCCAGCAGTTCGGTCGCGCAGGTTTTCGGACTGTCACATGCGGGCGAGGTGGTCGGGCGCAGCGATTTCGATTTTTTCGAGGAGGACTATGCGCGCGCTTTGCGCAATGACGAGCAGGAGGTGATTCGCACTTCCTGCCCGATCGTGAGTCGGGCGTATGGCGAGCGCTGGAAAGACGGACGGGAAACATGGGCCTCCATCAGTATGGCGCCGTTGCGTGACCGGCACGGAACAGTGATCGGTATTCTGGGAATCGCGCGGGATATTACGGTTGCCCGGTCGCAAGAGGAGCGGATTCGCCAGCTCTCCCGTGCGGTGGAACAAAGCCCGCACATGGTAATCATTACGAGTCGCCAGGCTGAGGCGATTTATGTGAACCCGCGTTTCTGCAAGGTCACGGGCTTCTCAAAGGAAGAGGTATTGGGCAAGCGAATAGATGTTCTCCATGCGCGCGAATCCGATGGGGCGCATTTTGAAAAAGCATGGGAGATGGTTCTGGAGGGGAAGGAGTGGTCGGGCGAGCTGCTGAGTCGTCGGAAAGAGGGAGAGCCGTTTTGGGTGCGTTTTGCGATTTCTCCGATTCGCAATGCGGCGGGTGAAATCACGCACATGGTCAGCATCGCAGAGGATATTTCGCGCGAGAAGGAAGCGGCGGCGGCCATTCAGATGGAGCAGCAGCGCCGACAGGAGCTGGAACGTATCGTCACGATCAGCCCCGCGATTGTTTTCCTGTGGCGAAACGTGCCGGGCTGGCCGGTGGAATATGTTTCGGACAACGTGGAACAGTGGGGCTACACGGCAGCCGAACTCATGCGCGGTGATATCGTCTACAGCGATCTCGTTCATCCGGACGACCTTCGGCGCGTGGGCGAAGAGGTCACGTATTACCACGAGGGCGGTATCTTCAATTTTGTTCAGGAGTATCGCATCCTTCAGAAGTCCGGTGGCGTTCGATGGATTGAAGATCGCACCTGGGCGCGACGCGACGGCACGGGGCATGTCACGCATTTTCAAGGGGTTGTCCTCGATATCACGGAGCGCAAACAGGCGGAAGAGGCGCAGCGGGAACTGTTGGACGGATTGCGCGTGGTTCTGCAGCTTGCGGACGAGTTGATCGCGTGTCCGGACGAGGACGCGCTGTATAAACGGGCGGTTGAACTCGCTCGCGAGCGGCTGGGTTTGGAACGCTGCGGCATTTTGATACGCGATGGCGATGTCGTGCGTGGGACGTACGGAACCGGTATGAACCACGAGACGACGGACGAGCACAGCCATATCTTCCCGATTGATGAGCACTGGCGTGAGCGCCTTCGCCTGCGCTCGCCGGAAGAGCGGCGTTGGGAGTTGGTGGAAGAGCCGTATCGCATTTGGCAGGACGGCAAATTCGTGGAACGCGGCGTTGGGTGGGTCGGCGTGACGCCGATCCAAACTACCGCGCGCGAACCGATCGGAATCTTCTGCAACGACGCTGCATTGTCCGGCTCTTCGCCCGATTCAATCAAACAAGAAGTCGTGGCGGTCTATTGCTCATTGCTCGGGAATGTGGTCGCACGAAAACGTGTGGAGGAACAGCAACGCGCGGCGATTGCCCAGCAGCGCGATGTGATGGAGCGGACAGATCGTTTGAACTCTCTCGGACTACTTGCCGCCGGGATGGCGCATGAAATCAATAATCCGTTGCAGGGGATCATGACGCACCTCCGCCTCGTGGAGCGCGATTTGTCCAAGGACGCCGCAGCACGAACGAGTTTGACGATGGTGGAACGGGGGATCGAGACCATCGCCACGCTGGTGCGCAAGCTGCTGTACCTCGGGGCAACTGAAAAAGGTTCAGAAACGGCGGACCTCCGCGAGTGTACAGATTCTGTCGTACAGCTGCTGGCGCATCGCTTCAAGCGTTCGCATGTGACGGCGGACATGGTGTACCCGGCACAGCGTCTGCTTTTTGCAATACCGCGCAGCGAGCTGACCCAAATTTTAATGAACCTGATGATCAATGCCTGTGACGCGATGCCGACAGGCGGGAGCATCCGGATCACCTCCGGCTCGGATGGCAAATATGGATTCATCCGAATTGAAGACAGCGGCCCCGGCATCTCGGCGGAGGCTTATGGCAAAATTTTTACGCCATTTTTCACCACGAAGGGCAACAAGGGGACCGGTCTCGGCCTGAGCGTGGTCGAGTCGCTCGTGCGTGGGAGCCACGGCACGGTGAATGTCGAAAGCCCGCCGGGGCACGGGGCTATATTTACGTTGAGTCTTCCGCTCGCGTAGGGTCAGATGCAGGCGATGAACGAGCGCGTACTCATTATTGACGATGACGAACTGGTGCGGTCCGGGCTGGCTGCATACCTTGCGCGCGAAAATTTTCTAGTGGAATCGGCAGGAAGCGGAGAGCAGGGACTTGCGTATCTTGCGCGAGCGCCGGTCGAAATCGTGCTCTGCGATCTCGCGCTCGGTGATCTTGACGGCATTGACGTTCTTCGACGGATCAAACAGGAATGGCCCGATACCGCTGTCGTGATGATCACCGGTCATGCGACGATCAGAAATGCCCTCGACGCTTTGCGGAGCGGGGCGAGCGATTACATCGCCAAGCCCGCCGATCCGGAAGAGGTCGCGCACCGGCTGCGCGCAGTGCTGGATACGGAACACCTGCGCCGCTCGCTGGAGGTTGAGCGCGCGCGCGCGGAAACGCGCCGCCGCGAAACTCAGGAGCTTTTAATTCGCAACGAACGGATGGCGTCGCTCGGTATCCTGGCCGGAGGCGCGGCAGAAGACTTGAGCAATATCCTCGTCCCCGTCGTCACACATGCGAGAGAACTGGGGCCGCGCTTGGGGGCGGACAAATCAGCCCAGGAGTTAATTGCTGCGATAGAAGAGGCTGGTCAGCGCGCGGCGGCGATTCTCGAAGACTTGAAGGCAATCGGCTCGGGCAGCCATTACGAAAAATCGAAGCTCGATTTGAACGAAGTCGTGGACGCCTACCTGCAGTCCGCCGAATCCAAACGACTGCAGGGCGAATTTGCGAACGTCCGCGTGGGTGTTCGCAAGGAAGCGCACTTGCCGCCGGTTATTGGATCGAGCGAGGCGCTTGTTCGTTGCATCGGCCACTTGATGTCGCACGCATTCGAATCGGTCGCCACCGGTGGCCGGATTCATATCGCCACCTATTCCGAAGAGCTGGGTCACGCCGCCGGTCGCCACGGCGCGGCGCTGCCTGGAGAATACGTGGTATTGACGCTGACCGATAGCGCACCGCCGCTTTCTGCCGAAAGTATCGAGCGCCTCTTCGAGCCTTTCTACAATCGCAAAGTGATGGGGCGCCAACTGGTCAGCGGCCTCGCAATGACCTTGGTACACCGGGTGGTTGCGGATCACGGTGGTTTTATTGACGTGAAAGCGAAGCCGAACGAGGGGAACGTTTTTCTCGTTTATCTGCCGACAACAGCAACCGATGAAGAGACTGCCGTTCTTCGTGCCGACTACACCGGCAACGAGCGAATTTTGCTTGTGGACGATTACGAGGAGCAGCGCAAACTTGCCAGCGACATGCTGCGCGATCTGGGCTATCGTGTCATGGTCGCTGAGAACGGTCGCGAGGCTGTTCGTTTGTTCGAGGCTGCGGCGCGTCAACCGGGCCGTCGTATTGATCTTGCTGTGATTGACCTTGTGTTGGGAGATGAATTCGATGGAGTTGAAACCTACAAAGGATTGCTTGCGTTGAATCCCGGCCAATCCGCCGTGTTGGTTAGCGGATTTGCCGACCTCGCGCGGATCGTCGAGGCGCGCAAACTGGGCATTCGTCAATGTATTCAAAAACCCTTCACTGCCGAGACGCTAGGCGCCGCGATTCGCGCGGCGCTCGACCGTTGATTGTAAAACCAAGAAGGGAACTACGACTATGCACATGGCTGACGCACTGATCTCGCCGACAATGGGTGGGACGTTATGGGCAGCTTCGGCCGGACTGATCGCGTATTGCGCGCGAAAAGTTCGCGCCTCCGCAGCAGAACATCTTACTCCTCTGATGGGGGTTTTGGGCGCGTTTATTTTCGCGTCACAAATGATTAATGTCGCGATTCCGGGCACGGGATCGAGCGGTCACTTGAGCGGCGGCCTGATTCTGGCCATCCTGCTCGGGCCGTATGCCGCATTCCTTGTCATTGCCTCCGTGCTCGTCGTGCAGGCGCTTTTCTTCGCTGACGGCGGCCTTCTCGCGCTCGGTTGCAACATCTTCAATATGGGCTTCTTTGCGGCCTTTGTTGCGTATCCGCTGATCTATCGCCCGCTTGCTCGCGACGAATACAACACCCCCCGCGCATGGGGCGCGTCATTGCTTGCGGCGATTGTTGCGCTGCAGTTGGGCGCATTTGGCGTGGTGCTTGAAACAACGATGTCCGGGATCACCGACCTCGCGTTTTCCTCCTTCGCGTTGTTGATGCAGCCGATTCACCTTGGGATTGGATTGGTTGAGGGTCTCGCGACTGCCGCAGTCGTTGCGTTCGTTGGCAATGCGCGACCCGAAGTTTTGTCTGTTCGCCTCGCCCCAACAAGAAGCCGTTCGCTCCGCCCCGTGTATATCGGGTTGATTGCCGTAACAGTTCTAATCGGCGGAGTCGCGAGTTGGTTCGCATCTACGCGCCCGGATGGCCTTGAGTGGTCGCTTGAAAAAATTACCGGCGAAACGGAATTGGCTGCGCCCGCCGAAGGCGCGCATGACCGCCTGGCGGCGATTCAAGAACGCAGCGCCATTATGCCTGACTACGATTTTAAATCTGCACCGGCGGAGGGCGAAGAAAGTCCCAACTGGCCGGCGGTCGGCGCAGGCACATCGGTCTCCGGCATTGTGGGCGGGGCGATGACGATGGGCATTGCCATCCTCATCGGTCTTGCGGTTCGGATGGGTGCGCGGTCGCGTGAGCGAACAGTTGGATAGGGTATGAGCGCTGGGATGCGTTGGCTGGATGTCGGCCAGATAGATGACATGGGGCGAATGAATTCGCCGATTCATCATCTGGACGCCCGCGCCAAGCTCATCGTCACGCTGGCTTTTATTGTCGTTGTGATGTCGTTTGATCGCTACGCAATTTCGGCGCTCACTCCATTCTTCCTTTTTCTTGCAGTGTTAATTGCTGCCGCTCGTCTTCCGATGGCGCCATTGTTGCGGAAGCTCCTCCTCGCTGCGCCGTTTGCCGTTCTAGTCGGCGCATTTAACCCCTTTTTCGATCATCAACCTGTTTTGCAAATCGGCGGGTGGACGATTTCGGGCGGATGGATTTCCTTCACGAATATCCTGTTGCGGTTTGTGCTCACGGTAGGGGCTGCGTTGGTTTTATTGGCGACGACGGGGATGTACCGCCTATGCGCCGCACTGGAGCAACTGGGCGTTCCGCCCATCTTCGTCACGCAGTTGTTATTTCTGTACCGCTATCTGTTTGTCATTTCCGATGAAGGCGCACAGATGGTGCGCTCGGTGCGGATGCGATCCGGTGTTCGCGGCCTATCCTTTCGCGAATATGGCGGACTTGTCGGACATTTGCTCATGCGCTCGCTGGATCGCGCGGAACGAGTGCATCAGGCGATGCTCACCCGAGGCTTCGATGGAAACATTCGCCGATTGGATAGCCGGCGATTCGGGTTGAGCGATGCCCTGTTTCTCATCTTCTGCTTGAGCGTTTTCATCGTTGCGCGAAGTTGGAATCTGGCGGAACACCTTGGACGACTTTTGAATTGATGAGCACCCCTGCGATAGAAGTTAAAAACCTGCGCTATGCCTATCCTGATGGAACCCAAGCGCTGCGCGATGTGTCGTTTGCGATACAGCAGGGCGAGGCCGTCGGTTTGGTGGGCGCGAATGGCGCGGGCAAATCAACGCTGTTGTTGCACCTCACCGGTTCGCTCAGACCCGCACAGGGCGAAATATGGATCATGGGAGAACAACTGTTGCCGAAAACGAAAAAGGCCGTGCGCAGTCGTGTGGGATTGGTGTTTCAGGATCCGGACGATCAATTGTTTATGCCAACGGTCGAAGAAGATGTTGCCTTCGGCCCCCTGCATGGCGGCTGTTCGAGTGAAGAGGTGGAGCGCCGTGTTGCCGTTGCGCTTGAGAAAGTCGGCATGACTCGTCAGCGCGCCCGCCCTCCATATCGTTTGTCCGCCGGGGAGAAACGCGCCGTCGCCATCGCCACTGTGCTTTCCATGTCGCCGGATGCTTTGTTGATGGACGAGCCGTCCACCCATCTTGATCCTCGTTCGCGGCGACGCTTGATTGAGTGGCTGCGCTCCTATTCCAAGGCTCGCGTCATTGCCACCCACGATTTGGAATTGGTCGTAGAGGTCTGCTCGCGCGTGATTGTGTTGTCTGACGGCGAGATCGTCGCCGATGGCCCGACACAAACGGTTCTAAATGACGAACCGTTGATGCTTGCCCACGGCCTCGAACGCCCGCATATCCTCTTGCATCACCATCCACACGATCATTAATGCGTGTGGATGGGGTGGGAGCGGATCGGCTTACTGCTTGAAAAATTCTTTTTCGAGCCTGTCGTAGCGATTCAACGCCAACCGGACATACGCGCGTTTTTCGGTGTAGTCGCCGAAGAAGAAACTGCGTTTGAATCCTGCGATCACCACGTTTCTCAGCTCTTTCGGCGTGAGATTGAGGTGTTTCACCGCAAGCATGATCTCGTTCGTCACCGTCGTGTTCGACATCAACCGGTTGTCCGTGCAAATGCTGATCGAGAGATTGTGATCAAGCATCTTGCGCAGCGGATGCTTCGCGATGGACTTCATGTGTGGCAGCGTCTGCAGATTGCTCGTCAAACAGACCTCAATACAGATGCGCTGACTCGCGATGTACTCGACGAGGTTATGCACGTACGCCTTTGGATTCTCAATTGCAGGATTGCGGATCATATCATCCGCGAAAAGCCATGTGCCGTGTCCAAGCCGATTCGCGTAGCAATCGGTGATGGCCTGGAAAATGGATTCCGGCCCATACGCCTCCCCGGCATGAACCGTTTTCCGAATGAAGTTGCTGTGCGCGTACTGGAACGCGGCCTTGTGGTCGTCTGCGGGATAGCCCGCTTCCGCGCCCGCGAGGTCGAACGCAACCACGGGCAGGCCATATTCATGCCGCATCACTGCCGCTGCGCGCGCGAGTTCCATGGACGCCGCTGCGATGATTTGCTTGCGCGGCGCATACGCCATTACGCGCGAGATGGACGCATAGTACGGCGACATGAATTCGTTGAAGAAGCGGAGTGCGCAGACGATGATCCCGAAGTGGAACGGGAGGTCTTCACCCGACTTAACCTCTTTCTTTCGGTTATGTTCTTTTTGCGCACGCTCATAACCCTTGGTCACAGCGCGAACGACGTCCACCATCGAAAAGTTTTCGTGCGCATGGAGCTGCGGCGCAAAGCGCACTTCGACATAGCGGACGCCTTCTTCGATATGATCCATGGCCATTTCGTACGCGATGCGCTCGACGTTTTCCGCGTTCTGCATCACCGCACAGGTGTAGGCAAACCCCGCGAGGTAGTCGGGGAGGTCTTTGTAGAAATCTTTGAAGACCTTTTTGCGCAAGCCATCCTCGGTGTAGGAGGGGAGTTTAACCTTCCCGGCCTTTGCGAGTTCGATGAGCGTTGGAATGCGCAGCGATCCGTCCAAGTGGACGTGCAGTTCTGTTTTCGGGATGCTGCGAACGAATTCTTCCGTGATGCGCTGCGCCATGGGATACCTCTTTTGTTTAGTTGGCCCGTTCCTCGGGTGTCATTTCTCCGCCGATAATGGATGCTCCGCCATCAACATAAATGGTCTGCCCCGTAATTTTCTTTGCGAGGGGGCCAAGCAAAAACGTGGCCGCATTCGCAACCTCTGTTTTTGCGGTATAGACGTCCCACGGTAGCGGACTGATCTTCTGCCAGGTCGAGGCGAGCGAATCGAAACCGGGAATGGAAGTGGCCGCTTTTGTCGCAATCGGTCCGGCAGATACGGCATTGACGCGAATCAAATCTCGTCCGTGACGCCGCGCGAGTGCGCGGACGATGGCTTCCAGCGCCGCCTTGTTCACGCCCATCCAGTTGTACTGGGGAAATGCGAGACGCGATTCGAACGTCAGCGCCACCACGCTGCCGCCCTGCGTCATGTGCGGGTAGGCATGGCGAACAATGGAGGCGAGGGAGACCGCGCTGATGTTGAAACCGTTTTTGATGTCCTCAATCGCGTCCGTGTGAAATTCCGCGCCGAGGCAGGTTTTCGGATTGGCGAAGCCGATCGAATGGACAAGCCCGGAAATTTCTCCCACGCCCTCAAAGAACGCCTTCAGCTCGTCTTCAATCGTCACGTCGCAGTATCGGATATCCAGCGCTGCAATTTCATCGGCCGATAAGTCTTTGCTGCGGTCAAAGAAAATGCGCTTGAACCGCTCGTTCTGCACCGTGAAAATGACCTTGCCCCCGTGGGACTCAATGGCTTTGCCAATTGCAAACGCGATCGAATCGTTGTTGAGCAAACCCATCACTACATACGTCTTACCCGCTTCAATCATCAGAAATCCTCCGCAAATATGCTGTGAGGGACAATGTTGCACAGATTCCCGTCGCGTTTCAAGTCTGCTCGAAAGTTGCCTTGCTGACTCTTTCTCCCCGATTGACCAACAGAAGGCGGACTGCGTAGTATCCGGCGCTTATCCGCGTATTTATGAGTTCCGAACCAAAAACTGTTGTTCTGGCTGATTTTACTGACGGGAATTTTCTTCCGGTTGTACAACCTTGGTCTCGCTTCCTATCAGATTGACGAGATCAATATCGTCCGCGATGCAGTTCAGGCACCCACCGCCGTGACGATTTGGAATACGGAACTCGACCGCTTCACGTGGTACCACCGCTTGCCTCTCACGATGATGGCGATTCACCTGTTTAACAACTGGTTCGGCACGGGTGGTCCGCAGCATCCCTCCGAGTTCATCGCGCGTCTTCCATTCACGTTGATCGGGATCCTTGCGTTGCCGATATTTTATGGACTTGGACGCCGCCTCGCGGGGGTGCGCACAGGGTTGTGGGCGATGGCGCTGGCGTGTCTCTCGACCTTCCAAATTTTTTACAGTCGCGAAGCGTACGATTATAGTTTGCTGACATGCCTTACCGCTGGCGTGCTGTGGGCGGGCCTCGAAATTCTTGAGGCGATTCGAACGCGCGAGAGGTTTCCGTGGGCCGTCGTCGCCGCCTACAACATTCTGGCAACCCTCCTACTGTTCACTCACCTCTCCGGCCTCATTACTTTGGCGATGTGGTGTGTGGTGCTTGCGGTGATGTTGTTGATGAACAAACCGACGCGCTCATTTGGAAAATTTGTCCCCGCCGTCGTCGCATTGGGTCTTCCTTATATTTTCTTTCTCCCGTTTTTGTGGAAGTTGCTTTTCGGCGGATGGGTGGATTCCGATTCCGGCGCGATGGTGGATCGAATTCGTTCCACCATCCTTGCCGACCTTCTGGGCCGAATGGGGTGGGGGCAAGCGTGGTGGGCGCTGCTTCCATTTGTCGCCGCGCTTGCGTTCGGCATCTGGTTTGCGCTCAGAAAGGGGACAAAGAATCGTGATCTCGCCATTGCCTTGCTTGTGCATTTGGCTGTCGGCTTTGTCGTGCAGGCGTGGATGCTTCGAGTGGCGCGGTTTGAAATCCGTTACTTTGCGGCCATTCAGCCGACGCTGCTCCTTTTGTCGCAATCGGAATGGCATCGTTGGGAACCCTGTTCTCCGCGCGGTTTCAGAAAATCGGGCAGATGATAGTCGCAAGCGCAACCGTGCTGCTTGTTGTTTGGCTCGGAATGAATGCGTGGGCTGTAATTCAACTGCAGTCTCGCGGTTCCAATTTCAAGAGCCTCGCAAATTGGGTGAATACGAATCTGCCCAAGAACGGAATCTACTGTTTCTTCAATGGATATGAGCTTCGCGGTGTCCCCGCATTTTATGACACGCCGGAGCGCTTTGCGACATTTCCGATCACATGGAGCACTGCGGCCGACTATAAAAACTATCAGGTACGCGAACGAATGATCTCCATGTTTCAGCGCTTTCCAACGATGGTCTATGCGGAATATCAACCGTCCGACATCCTTGCTCCCTCGCGGGCGGATGTTCAGCCCGTGCCGCGCAACGAACTGTTTATGCGCCAGCTTTGGCTCACCGATCCGGCCTACGAAAAGCTTGTGAAGTGGAAGACGCTTCCGCTCGGTGATACGCAATGGAACAACGAGTTCATGGATCGCGTCCTGATTTCCTACAACCTCCCCGAAGATTTACCCGAACTGGCGCGACGGCAGGGGCGGGTGTTCTACCATTTCTTTGGTGACGACTGGCGCTATTACAAGGATCAGCAGATGAATGATTGGCTGCTGACCAGCACATCCGCTTCGCTCACCGTTGGCAACAACAGTGACCAGCCCGCGTTGGCGCGCCTTCGCATTCTGGTTGCCGCCGCGCCGAAGGGGGCCGACTAAACCTTTATGCGCCGGGCAGAAAGCTGCTCGAAAATGTGGAGATTGGCGCACAACCGCGCGAAATCGTAGTGGATCGTATTCCACTGTTGCCCGGCGACACGCGCTTGCTGTTTGAAATTTTGCCGCCCGCCGGAACATCCGAATCCACCCTGCTGATGCACGGTGTTGAAGTCCTGCCCGCAACGCCCGGCAAGGACGCATCGTAAGCTTCGCCCTGTCTGTATCAGAACAACCCCTGCTTCTGAATTCAGATCAAATGTTTGTTTCGCATGGCGCCCCGGCTATTTTGAGCATGCCGTGGAAACGCCGACTGGATGCCCTTGCAGTAATATCGCTCGCCGGTTGACCACGAGAAGGCGGAACGCATAGTATCCAGCGTCATGACTGATACCAGCCCTGCGGTCGCTTCAGGTTCGGAGAACACCATTGAGCTTTCAGTGGTGGTGCCGATTTACAAAGAGGAGGAAACCATTCCCCGGTTTCTTGCCCGGATTGCGCCCGTGCTGCGCGGGATCACCGAGCGGTATGAAATTCTGTTCGTACTCGATCCAAGTCCGGATCGCACGGAGAACGTCGTTCGCGCAGCCATCAAGGACGACCCGCGAATCAAACTGCTTGTGATGACGCGACGTTGGGGCCAGCCCGCGTGTACGATGGCGGGGATTGAGCTCTGCCACGGGCGCGCGTGTGTTGTGATTGACGTGGATTTGCAAGATCCGCCGGAGTTGATCACAGACCTCGTGGCGAAGTGGCGCGACGGATATGAAGTCGTGCTTGCCCAACGGCGCAGCCGCGAGGGAGAAACGCTCCCGAAGCGGATTGTCTCGTGGATGGGTTATCGAGTCATCAATCGTATTTCCGAAGTTTCCATTCCGCCGAATAGCGGTGATTTTCGATTGATTGATCGTGTGGTGATCGAGGCATTGCGCGGATTGAAGGAAACGCACGGGTTCCTGCGCGGCCTGGTCGGCTATGTCGGTTTCCGCCAGGCGATTATTCAGTACGACCGCGCGCCGCGTGCGGGTGGCACATCGAAGTACAGTCAGATCACCGGCTCGCTGCGGATCGGTTTCAACGGCATCGTTGCGTTTTCCGGCAAGCCGTTGGCCCTAGCGACGACGATGGGGTTTGTCGTCGCGGTCGCGAGTGTGTTGCTGGGTCTGGCGTATGTCGGCGTCAAGCTCGTCACGCATCAGGGTCTGGTCACCGGTTTGGCGCCATTGATTTTGATCATCACATTTCTGGGCGGTGTGCAGTTGATTTGTCTGGGCATCATGGGCGAGTACGTGGGGCGGATTTACGAGGAAGTGAGGCAACGTCCGAAATACATGGTGGCGCGCCGGATCAATTTCGAGGGCGCGTCGTGAAGGCGCTTGTGACCGGCGCGGCCGGATTCATCGGCAGTCATTTGGTGGACCGCTTGCTGGACGAGGGGCATTCAGTCGTGGCATACGACAATTTCTCCTCTGGGTTTGCGCGCTATTTCGATCCTCATGCGAACAACCCTTCCTTTCGTTTCGTTGAAGGCGACACGCTGGATTTGCCCGCGCTGACGACCGCGATGGCGGGATGCGGCACGGTGTTTCATCTCGCGGCGAATGCCGACGTGCGATTTGGGCTGAATCACCCCCGCCGAGATTTGGAACAAAACACCATCGCAACGCATAACGTCCTGGAGGCGATGCGGGCGGTTGGCGCGTCGCGCATCATGTTTTCCTCCACCGGCTCGGTGTATGGCGAGGCCACAGTGTTTCCGACGCCGGAGGACGCGCCGTTTCCCGTCCAGACCTCGCTTTACGCGGCATCAAAGCTCGCGGGCGAGGGGATGATCGCCGCGTATGCTGCGGGCTACAACATCCGCGCATTCATCTTTCGCTTCGTGTCGTTGCTCGGCGAGCGGTACAGCCATGGGCATGTGTACGACTTTTTCAGACAGCTTCGCGCGAACCCGAACGAGCTGCGTGTGCTCGGCGATGGGACGCAACGAAAATCCTACCTCTATGTAAAGGACTGCATCGCCGCAATTTTGCTGGCGATGGAGAGGACGACCGGCGCGGTCAGCGTCTTCAATCTCGGCGCGGATGAATACTGCCGCGTGACGGATTCAATTGGTTGGATTTGCGAATCGCTGGGCCTTCAGCCGGAATTGAAGTTTTCCGGCGGTGATCGCGGCTGGGTGGGGGACAATCCATTCATCTTTCTCGACTGCGCTCGAATTCGCGCGCTGGGCTGGACGCCGCAGTTGACGATTCGCGAGGGCGTGATGCGGACCGTTGACTTTTTGCGCGATAATTCGTGGTTGCTGGAGGAGCGTCGTTGATGTCGAAACCGCTGCAAGGACGTGTGGCAATTGTCACGGGGGCGAGTCGCGGGTTTGGCGAACAAATTGCGCGCCGCTTTGCGAAGGCGGGAGCGAATCTGGCGCTCACCGCGCGTTCCGCGGACAAGCTGGACGAATTGTGCGCCGGCTTGAAGGCATCGCAGTATGCGGAGCAGCGCGTCATTTCCATCGCGGGCGATGCGGCGCGAGAGGACGATATCGAGCGCGTTGTGCGCGGCGCGATGGAAGCATTCGGACGAATTGATATTCTCGTTAATTGCGCCGGAACTGCGGGGCCGCGGGGCGCGCTTGATGAAACGGATTGGGCGGAGTGGCGCGCTGCGATTGAGTTGAACCTGATGGGGCCGACCTATTTTTGCCGCTGCGTCATTCCACACATGAAGCGACAGGGCGGCGGAAAGATCATCAATATCTCCGGCGGTGGCGCGACGAAGGCGATTCAGAACATGTCGTCGTACGGGGCATCGAAGTCGGCGGTTGTGCGCGTGACCGAAACACTCGCCTTGGAGTTGGCCGCCTACAACATTTCCGTTAACGCTGTTGCACCCGGTCTCTTGGCGACGAAATTGGCGGAAGACGTGATGGAGGTCGGAACAGCCATTCTTGGAGAGCGGTATTTCAAAGAGGTCGAACGTCAAAAGAACGGCGAGCTGGACGCCTTTGAAAAACCCACCGCGCTATGTGTGTTTCTCGCCGGCCCTGAAAGCGACGGGATAACGGGCCGCTTGATCAGTGCGCCGTGGGATCCCTGGCCGACGCTGTCGGCGTATCGTGAGGAGCTGGCGGCATCCGATATCTACACGCTTCGTCGCATTACGCCCGAAGAGCGTGGACATTCGTGGGGCGCGGGCGCATGAATATCGGCATTGTCGGTTGCGGCCTCATTGGAGCCAAGCGCGCCGCGCACGTCGGAACGCATCGCGTCGTTGCGGTGTGCGACGTGGATGCCGTTCGAGCCTCCGCGCTGGCCGAGCGAACCGGCGCGCGTGTGGAGCCGACGCCCGGCGTCTTGTTTGCCGCATCGGATGTGGACGCCGTTGTCATTGCGACGACGCACGATCAACTCGCGGGACTTGCCGAGCAGGCGCTGTTGGCCGGAAAACATGTATTGCTGGAAAAACCCGGCGCGCGCTATCCACAGGAATTTGTCGCGGTTCGCGCTGCGGCGGCAAAGAGCGGTTGCGTCATACGCCTCGGCTATAATCATCGTTTTCATCCGGCGCTGCTGAAGTCGCGAGAGCTGGTGGATGCCGGCGCGCTGGGTCCGCTGATGTTCATCCGCGGCCGATATGGACACGGTGGCCGCATCGGCTATGAAAAAGAATGGCGGGCGGATGAGTCAAAATCGGGCGGCGGCGAGGCGATTGACCAAGGGGGTCCACCTGATTGATTTGTCACGATGGTTTCTCGGCGACTTTCCGCACGTTCAAGGGTTCGCGCCCACGTATTTTTGGGACATGCAGGTTGAGGACAATGCGTTCATGCTGCTGCGCACGGCGACGGGGCAGGCCGCGTTCCTTCACGCGACCTGGACGGAATGGAAAAACATGTTCTCAATGGAAATTTATGGCCGCGATGGAAAGCTTCAAATTGAAGGACTCGGCGGCAGTTACGGGCCGGAGTCGCTGACCTGCTATAAAATGCTCCCGCAAATGGGTCCGCCGGAGACGCAGCGGTGGGAGTATCATGGGGACGACGAGTCGTGGCGATTAGAGTTTGAACACTTCGTCGCGGCAATAAATGGTCGCCCTTCGTTCGGGAGCGCGCTTGAAGATGCTCAAGCTGTGATGACTGTTGCACAAACGATCAGGACATTTCGGTGACGCTTGGCCGGGAATTTTATCAGTTGGCCACTAGGGAGCTTGTCCACGCGAGATAATGGAACTGGGAGTTCAGCGAACCGTGGCGCGTCTGGTCCCCCAAATGGCCCGTTCAGAGGGCAGGGAGCGGAAGCGGATCGCCGCTTTCGCATTCGCTGATTCCTGTCGGCGTCCTCAGATTGCTTGCCCGTTGACTTCGACCTGCGGATATTTAGAATAGCAGGATGTCTTTTGCAGATATGTTTCTTGAAGAGGCTGCTGCCATCTGCGCGCGCATAGATCGCGCTGCGGCGGAGCGGATGGCGGAAATTCTAGCGGACTGTCGCGCTGCCGAGGGGCGTGTATTCGTTCTCGGCGTCGGCGGCAGCGCGGCTTCAGCGTCGCATCTGGTCAATGACCTGCGAAAAATTGCGTCGCTGGAAACCTATGCCCCCACTGACAACGTGGCCGAATTGACCGCGCGCACCAACGACGAGGGCTGGGCCACGACGTTTTCCGCATGGCTGAAAGGAAGTCGTCTGGACACAAGAGATGTGGTGTTCATCCTTTCCGTCGGCGGCGGCGATGCGGAGCGAAACATCAGTCCAAATCTCGTGAAGGCGCTGGAGCTTGCTCGCGAGGTCGGATCAAAAATTATTGGCGTAGTGGGCCGTGATGGCGGCTACACTGCTAAAGTGGCGGATGCTTGTGTGATTATTCCGGTGGTTGCTTCAGAGCGAATTACGCCGCATACCGAATCGTTCCACTCAGTGATCGGTCATCTGCTCGTATCCCATCCCAAGGTGCAGGCGGCCACAACGAAGTGGGAATCTGCTGTCAAAAAATGACCGTGTTCACTATTGGAATAGCGGTAGATGCTGCCGCAGCCGGGGGTTCTAATGTCTGAAAACGCGACAATTCAGCGCCTGGATCAAATGCGGATCAAGATATTTGGCGACGGCGCCGATCTGGATTCCATCATTGAGGCGAATCAGCGTGGCCTTGTGAAAGGCTTCACGACAAATCCGACCTTGATGGCCAAGGCCGGGATCACGAACTACGAAGTGTTCGCGCGCGAGGTGTTGCGCGTGGTCACGGACAAGCCCGTTTCATTCGAAGTGTTCTCCGATGAATTCGACGAAATGGAGCAGCAGGCGCGCAAACTCGCGGCGTTTGCGCCGAATGTTTTTGTGAAGATTCCGGTGACAAATACCCGTCGAGAATCCGCCGCTTCATTGATTGCGAAACTGCACAAAGAGGGCATTCAACTCAACATCACCGCGATTCTTTCGTTGGAGCAGGTGCGTGTGGTGCTCGATGCGCTTCAGCCCGACGTGCCGGCGTTTGTCTCTGTTTTTGCCGGTCGCATCGCCGATACCGGCCGCGATCCGCTGCCGTTGATGAAAGAGGCGTTGCAGATGCTCAAGGCTAGGCCCGCCGCCGAATTGTTGTGGGCGAGTCCACGCGAGCCGCTGAACATCATGCAGGCGGAGCAGATGGGATGTCACATCATCACCGTCACGCCGGATATTTTGGCGAAATGCACAAAGTTTGGCATGTCGCTGGAGGATTTGTCTCTCGACACCGTGAAGATGTTTTATAACGACGCACAAAAGAGCCGATTCACCATTGCTTGATTCGCAGGAGAGTCTCCGATGATTGTTACACGTACGCCCTTTCGCATCACCCTTGGCGGTGGCGGGACCGATCTGCCCTCATTCTATCGAGAACACGGCGGTTACGTCTTCACGATGGCGATCAACAAATACATGTACATCTGCCTGAATCGTCGTCCGCTCGCGGCCCCCAAAATCGTGATTCGCTACAGCAATGTGGAGACCGTGGACTCCATTGAGGAAATCAAGCACCCGCTTGCCCGTGAAGCCTTGAAACTTCACGACGTGCGCGACCATATCGAACTGACAAGCATCGCGGATATGCCCGCCAAGGCGGGCCTGGGTTCCTCCGGCGCGTACACGGTCGGACTGTTGACCGCGATTCGCGCTTATAAGCGGATGCCCGGCGCGCCGCAAGAGGTGGCGGAGGAGGCCTGCCGCATCGAAATCGACATTCTCAAAGATCCGGTCGGCAAGCAGGACCAATACATCGCCGCACTCGGAGGCTTTCAAGAGCTGGACATCGCCAAAGACGGTCGCGTAACCGCGACGGCGGCACCGGTGGATTTCGTCATGGTGAATGAATTGGTGTCCAAAGCGCGCATGTATTACACGGGCATTCAACGTTCCGCGCGGGCGGTGTTGAAAGCGCAGAGCGACGCCGCCGCGAAGGAGGCGCGCCCGGACCATCAGCGAGTGGTCGACAGCCTCTTGAAAATCAAGGGACTCGGGCGCGAAATCCGAACGGCGTTTGCCGATCGCGATCTTGACCGTTTTGCCGTCTTGATGGACCAGCACTGGATGCACAAGCGCGCAATGTCTCCCGGCATCAGTCTCTCCGTGCTCGATCAACTGTATGATCAGACCAAGAAGGACTTTGGCGTGCTCGGCGGCAAGATCATCGGCGCGGGCGGCGGCGGGTTTGTCATGCTTTACAGCACAAAAAGGGGGCGCGAGCTGGATGAGTTTATGGCGGGCCACAGAATGCCGCGTGTCAGCTTTTTCCCCTCCATGCAGGGCGCCAAAGTCGTCACCGACATGAGCCCGTTCGACGACTTTGACGCCGTGCGCTGAATCACCCATGCGGATCGTAATCAACGGCCTTTGGCATCAGGGAGTCGTCGGTGCTGCGTGTCTCGCCGGACGGGGTCATCACGTGGAGGGCTATGACCTGGATCCCGAGCGCGGCGCCCTGTTGCGCGCTGGAAAGCAGCCGGTATTTGAACCGGGCCTTGCCGAGCTTCTTGCCGAACAAGAAGCGGCAGGCCGTTTGCGCTGGCTTGATGATCTTCGCGATGCGACGCCGCCGGATGTGGTGATGCTCATGCACGACACGCCGGTGAACGAGCGCGACGAGAGTGATCCGACCTGTGTTTTTGAGTCGGCGGCACTCTTGCCGCCCATCCTTCGCAAGGACACGGTCGTCTTTGTGACGGCACAGGTTCCGGTGGGAACATGTGACCGGCTGCGGGCCGCGTTGAGTCAGGCGCGTCCTGACTGGCGCGGCGGCATTGCATACGGCCCTGAAAATCTGCGCCTCGGACAGGCGCTTGAACGCTTTTTGAATCCCCCGCTGCCGGTGTTGGGATCGGACGATCCCGGAACAATGGATCGACTCGTCGCGCTATGGCCAGATGAAATTCGGTGGGATCGCGTGTCCCTGAGAACGGCGGAAATGGTGAAGCACGCGTTGAACACGTTTCTGGCGAGCACCATTACGTTTGCGAATGAAGTGGGAAATCTCTGCGATGAGGTGGGGGCGGACGGGCATCGGATTGCAGAAATTCTCCGGCGCGAGCCTCGTGTCGGCCCGAAAGCGATGCTCTTCCCCGGTCTCGGTTTCGCTGGCGGCACACTGGCGCGCGATGTGCAGACCCTGCGCACGGTCGGCGACGCGGCCCGGCTGGATACGCCATTCCTGGACGGACTTTGGCGCGCAAATGCCGCCCAGAATCAGATTGTATTGCGAAAGCTGCGCGTTGTGCTCGGCGGGTCGCTCTCCGACCGCCGCATTGCGATTCTCGGGCTAACCTACAAGCCGGACACCAGTACGCTGCGCCGTTCGGCCGCCGTTGAATTGGCAGACGCGCTACTGCGCGAGGGTGCGCGAGTCAGTGCCACCGATCCGCGCGCAGACCGTGCGGAAGTGGCCGCCATACGCGGTCTGGCGTTTCACGAATCAGTGGGTGAAGCGATTCGCGATGCCGATGCCGTGGTCTTGATGACGCCGTGGGCGGAATATCGCGATGGGGACCTCGCGGCATGGTGCGCGTCGGTGCGGAACCCCGTTTTGATTGATACCGCGCCTTTGTGGGATGCGCGTCGGGCCGAGGATGCGGGATGGCAATACTTCGACATTGGGCGGGGACGAAAGGCGATCTCGTGCAAATCGTAATTCTTGCCGGCGGATTGGGGACGCGTCTTCGCGCGATTGACCCGCTGCGCCCAAAGGCGTTGATGCCTGTCGCGGGACGACCGTTTATCGAATGGCAGTTCGATTTGTTGAGAAAGAATGGATTGCTGGATGTCGTTCTGTCCATTGGACACCTGGGTGATCAACTCATGAAGCATGTTGGAGACGGCCGCGCGTGGGGGCTGCGTGTGCAATACGCCTGCGAAGATCCCCAGCGGCTTTTGGGTACTGGCGGCGCGCTGGTTCATGCGCTCCCGTTGTTGGCCGATGAATTTTTGGTGATGTATGGCGACTCCTATTTGCCGATTCCCTATTCTCCTGTGATTGATGCGTTCCACGCGGCGAAAGCGCCTGCGTTGATGACGGTTTTTCGAAATAAAGGCGCGTGGGATGCGAGCAATGCGCGAGTGGAGGGCGATCGCGTCACGTTCTATTCCAAGAAGGCGCAGCCGGAAGCGGCCGATTGGATTGACTACGGACTGCTCGCCTACAAGCGCGACGTCATTGCGCGATATGCTTCGACCTCGCTACCGTTGGACATGGCAGCTATTGTGACCGATCTTGTAGCGGCCAAGGAACTTGCGGCGTATGAAGCGCCTCAACGTTTTTACGAAATTGGCAAACCGGAGGGGCTGCGGGAATTGGAACAGGTGTTGAGCAGCAACGGAGTATGAAGAGCGCAGTTTTTATAGATCGCGATGGCGTGTTGAATCGAATGGTCTTCGACGAGACGCATGGTATTCTCGATTCTCCGCGCCGCCGCGGCCAGGTGGAGGCCGTTCCTGGCGCGGGGGCGTTCTTGCGCGAAATCCGCGCAGCGGGCAATTTCGTCGTCGTTGTAACGAATCAACCCGGCATTGCGAAAGGGACTCTGAAAATTGCCTCCTTGAATAGTGTGAACAAGGAGCTGGCGCGTCAGCTCGCCGTTGATGGTGGACAGTGGGACGAGCTGCGGTTTTGTCCACATCATCCCGGCCCGTGTCCGGGCGGAAACCCGATTTTTGTTAAAACATGTGCGTGCCGGAAGCCGGCATCCGGCTTGCTGCTGGATGCCGCGCGTGATTTCGATATTGATCTCGCCACGAGTTGGATGATCGGCGATGGCTTGGTGGACGTTGCAGCGGGGCGTCGCGCAGGATGCCGCACGATTCTCCTCACCGCATTGAAGTGGTCCATGGCCGAGCGATTTCTGGATTGCGCCGGAGGTGAACCGGACTTCGTATGCCGCAATCTGGCCGAAGCGCTTAAACTCATTCGCGATGGCGAAACGCCAGCACGCCAGCGGGAGAGTTGAGCGTGGCCGAGTCCGTTTGCTGCATCGTTTGTGGGGCGTCCTCCGCAACCCCGCTTTTCTCGCAGGTGCCGGATTATTTTCTGCCCACCGGAATCCGCGTGGACTATGCGCGCTGCAACGCATGTGGGTTGGTGCAGCAGATTCCTCTGCCAACGGATGTGGGGCCGTTTTATGCGGGGTATCCGGTTCACGCAAGGAAGGCGTGGCTGCACGAGGTGATGCGTCGCGTTGTGATGCGTCCGGTGTATTACGATCTCGCCACACTGAACAAGGATCAGGTGCTGCTCGATTACGGGTGTGGCGATGGGTGGTTCTTGCGGGACGCGGCCCCTCACGTTTCTGCTGCTTATGGATTTGAGCCGACTGCGGCGCAATCGGAGGATGTTTCGCGGAGGGTGAGCACGACGGTGTTTCACGATCTCGCGGCGATGCAGGCCGTGTTGGCGGGGCGTGTGGATGTCGTGACGATGCACTTTGTGATGGAGCATTTGACGGACCTGCGCGGAACGCTGCGCGTGATCAGCGGGTTGTTAAAGCCGGGTGGTGTGCTGCGCGCAGTGGTGCCGAATCTTGAGAACGTGGAATTTCGCTGGTTCGGCTCGCGCTGGCACGGCTTTGATGCGCCACGCCATATTTGTTTCCCCAATCCGCAACAGCTTGCCCCGATTCTTGAGGAGGTCGGCCTTTCATTGCAGCGCGACGGCTACGTGCCGTTTCCGAATACGATGGCGGCAAGTCTCTGTATCGCGCTGACCGGGCGCTACCGTCCGATGCCTTTTCTTTTCTTCTTGCCGCTGGCGCTGATCTGGGCTCGCTTATATCCTCGCGGCAATCGAGCTTTCGTACTTCAGAAATTATGAGTTCCAACAAAAAATTGTTCTGCTGGATTCCGCTTCTCAGTGCACTGGCTGCAGGAGCGTTTTTCCGCCTCTATCACTTGGCCGTTCCCGCATTCCGCGCAGATACGATTCTTTTCTACAACATCACGCGACAGGTGGACGGCGCCTGGACCATCATGAGCAAGTGGCTGCAACTGATGGGAATTTCCGCACAGTTGCCGTTTCCGATGGCGATCACGGAGGCCTTCCTCAACCTGTTCCATTTGGATCCGAGCCATTTCACCGAACGGTTGCCCGCCGCGATGTGGGGCATTGCAGCCGTGTTGGCAGCGTGGTGTCTTGGACGACGACTCGGCGGACGGGTGACGGCCTTTGCGCTCGCGCTGACGGTGGCGTTCAATCCCTACCTGATTCTGACCAGCCGCGAGGCATACTTCTATCCGCCGATGGTCCTCGGTTCATTTCTCTTACCCATCGCCGCCCTGGATGCTGTGCGCGGCTGGCTTTTGCGCGAAGAACAGATTTCTGCGTGGCGCTTTGCAACCCATCTCGGCGGCATGTTCTTGATGATCTACAGCCAACCCTCTGGCTGGTTCGCCGCGTTAGTGCTTGCTGGCGCCTCGGCGCTATTCACGTTGCTTCACGCCAGACGGGTTTCTGCTGTTGCCACACGCGCGTGGATTTTGGTCGGCGCATCGGTTGTCGTCGGACTACCGGTGTTGTTTGTGGATTGGGGTGTTCCGCAGTTGCTCAAAAGTTCGTCGGAAGAAATGCGTTCATGGGCGCGACGCGTCTTTGAGGGCGGACCCTCACTTCCGCAGATGATGGGCACGTCCGCGACCGCGTTCTTTGTCGGGCGCGGGGTGGGGCGGATCGCGCTAACGGTCCTCCTGTTTCTTTCTGGCCTTTGGGGTCTGGGCGTCCTTGGCCGTCGCGAAAAGTGGCTGTGGGTCATTCCGGGGGCGTGGGCCATTGGAATGGCATCCTTCTTGGTCGGTCGCGAAGCGACGGGCGCTGGGTTTTACTCGCGTTACATGCTCGCATACCTTCCCCTTTACCTGTGCATTCTTGTAATCGGTCTTCGCCAGTTGGCTGAGTTTCTTGCGGCGCGCGTCAAGGGAACATCCGACGGACTATTGCAAATCGGCGTTATCGCGCTCGCACTAGTCAATCTCTATCCTGCCTGGCTTTCCACCCAGCTAACCGGCAAGCCCACACCGTACAAAGCTATTTCCTCTTGGTTGGACTCCAATCTCCCGCGCGGGACGTTGGTAGTGGTGGACCGTTGGTATGAACCGTGGAACGAGATGGCGCTGTATCAGCCAACGAATGTCACGGTTACATTTACCGTGCCGGATGAGCCGTACGATCAATTTCTGGCGAACCATTGGCGGGATACGGTGTTGAAGTTCTTCGCTAAATACCCGGACGCCGCATATATGGAAATTGCGCGGAACTATTGGACGCGCCCGGCTACCGGCCGGTGGTCGTGGCCGTCGCAATATTTCGCGCATCAAGTGGTCATTACGAATACCGCCGCGCTGAAATTGCGCGAGTACGGGTTGGCCAATCGCGAGGATTATTTTGATGCGACCACGAATCGCGTGTTGGTAAATATCTACTACAACACCACAGAGGATATACTCGCGAAGGCGCGCGCGGCCGGAAGCCCCTCGCTTATCCTGTACGGTTCTGACTGGGGCTACGCCAAGCCCTGGCGCGAGACACAGCGTTTTGACGACTATAAAGTCCTGCAACAGAGCGCAACGCTCCGTGTCTTTTGGCTGGAAGACAGAGCTGCTTCGGTGCGCCTGCACCTTCGCGCCGCTGCAGTAGGCGGAACAAAGATTGTGAATATTGCAGGCGTGACGACTCGTGAATTTCCCGCAGGACAACTGGTCGGAATCGAAGCCGGACCGATCACGCTCCAGCCGGGCGAGAATACCATCGTGTTGCGCGATGCAACGCGCGCTGGAGCACAGACAAGCTTGTTCGTTGAGTCGGTCGAGCTGCTACCGCAACCTTGACGGAGCCATCGCCCTCAACGCGGCCGGCCCTCGTCGCGCCATCGCCTTACGCTCGTCCGAATAGGATCGTTTTGATCGCACCTTCGATCATTCCGTAAAAGTAATACAGGTCTGCCACGGGCCCGATTAGGCTCACAACAAGGGTGTCGTTATACCCCCCGCGTTTGCTAAGAATTGCGTAGTGCAGGATGCGAAAGGCGAGCCAGGCGAGTGGAATCCAGTAAAGCGAAGGGTTTATCGCGAGTCCGACGAGTGCAGCGATTACGCCACAGGCAAAAATGAGCTGTCCGAGGCGATGTTTCGCCCGATTTTTTCGATTGGGCGTTGAAGCGGTAAAGACGCCAAGTCCGTACTTGATGACAACGTAGGCCTGCCCGCGAGCATACGTGCGTTGCTTTCGAAGTACCTTGCGAATGGAGTCGCTTGTACCGGTGAACATCACACGGAAACGGGCGCGACAGTCTTGGACGATGCGGAACCCATCTCGTCGAATGTTGGCGGAGAGGTCTTGGTCTTCCGCAGTCAGAGAAAGTTTTTCAGAAAAGAAGCCGTATTTTGCAATTACCTCGCGCCGGAAGACATCGCCTTTGCCTTCGATAAAATCGAGTTGATAGACTCCAGTATCGCTTCGGTCGGTTTCAATAGGGAGTAAATTCAAGGCAGAGAAGAGGCGATCACTCAACGCCAATGCGCGGTAGTCATCGAATAGATACTGGCCTGTTGCGACAGCAATAGAAGGATCTGCGTCGAGATGATCGAGCATCCGCTCGATATAATTCGGATCGAGCAGGCAATCCGAATGAAGCGTCATTACATATGGCGCCGTTGCCCGACGCAAGCCGACGTTACAGGTACGCGCCAGGCCGAGATTGCGTTCGTTTTTAACGTAAATAATCTGGTCAAGAAAGGGCTGTACCGCTTCATCCAAACCATCCGGTGAGCGATCATTTACCACGATGATCTCCAGCGGTTGTACGGTTTGTTTGAATAAAGCATCCAAAACAAACGCAATTGTTCCCGCGCAGCCGTACGCCGGAATAACAACTGAAACTTTCGGATTCGACATGGTCGCGCATAATAGCCTGCTACACCTCGTTTCGATATTGTTTTTTAGAATATAAAACTTCCAACCCTTGGAAGTGATTTTCGGGCGGACTTCCAAGCCTTGGAAGTTTTTGAGGCGCATTTGCGGGCTTGGCGGGATGCGAGGGGATTGGTAGCGTGGTTGTGCTTGATGAAGAAGCTAATCACCATTGTTTCGCCTTTCCTTGATGAGGAGGAAAATTTGCCGGTGCTCTATGACCGGCTGGTGCGCGTTATGGATGCGCAGCCGGAGGGGTGGGAGCTGATTTTGGTAGACGATGGAAGCACGGATGGATCCGTGCCGTGGGTGCGGAAGAAGGCAGCGGAGGATCCGCGGGTGAAACTGATCGTGCTTTCGCGCGATTTTGGGCATCAGGTCGCGATCACCGCAGGGTTGGATTATGCGAGAGGCGATGCGACGGTGGTGATTGACGCGGATTTGCAGGATCCGCCGGAGGTGATCCCTGAGTTGCTCGCCAAATGGCGCGAGGGGTATGAAATCGTCTATGCCGTTCGCCGCAGCCGCGCAGGGGAGAGCTGGTTCAAGAAGGCGTCAGCACGGATGTTTTATCGGCTTTTTCATGCGATTGCGGGCATCCAAGTTCCGATGGACGCGGGGGAGTTCCGATTGATTGATCGCAAGGTGGTCGAGGCGTTGCGCGGAGTGCGGGAGCTGCATCGCTTCCTGCGCGGGTTGACGTGTTGGACCGGATTCAGTCAGTGTCCCGTTGTGTATGATCGTGCGGCGCGTCACGCGGGGCGGACGAAGTATCCGTTGTGGCAACTGATTCGGCTTTCGTGGGACGCCCTGACCTCATTTTCCGGTGCCCCTCTGCGCTGGATGATGGGCGTTGGAATTCTCGTCAGTGTGGTGGGGATGCTTTTTGCGCTGCGCCTCATCGTGAGCCGCGTCATGGGGTGGGGCGAAACGGTGCCAGGCTGGACGTCGTTGATTGCGGCGATGCTGGTGCTCGGCGGGATTCAGTTGATGAGTCTTGGTTTGCTGGGACAGTATGTGAGTAGAATTTACGAAGAGACAAAGAAACGCCCGTTATACTTTATCCGCGATTCCATCGGGGTTTCTGAACGAGAAGGTTAACGGTTTTTCGGAGGATGGCATCATGAAACCGACATTATTAATCATGGCTGCAGGGATGGGGAGCCGGTATGGCGGGCTGAAGCAGATTGATCCGGTCGGACCGGCGGGTGAGATCATGCTCGATTATTCGGTGTACGATGCGCTGCAGGCGGGTTTTGGGCGGATCGTATTTGTCATTCGCCGCGATATTGAAGCGCCGTTTCGCGAGGTGGTTGAGCGGAACATCGCAAAGGCGCTTCCTGTCGCCTACGCATTTCAGGAGCGGACCGATTTGCCGGAAGGATTTTCTGTGCCCGAAAACCGCGCGAAACCGTGGGGAACCGCGCACGCAGTTTGGGCCGCGCGCCATGTTGTGAAAGAGCCGTTCGTTGTAATTAATGCGGACGACTTTTATGGGCGGGCCGCGTTCCAGGGACTGGCGGATGCGCTGACCAACACGGATGTTGCTACGACAGATTTCTTCCTCGCGGGCTATCGTGTCGTAGATACGTTGTCAGAATACGGCTCGGTTTCGCGCGGCGTTTGCGAGATTGGGGAGGATGGGCTGCTGAAACAAATTGTCGAACGCACACACATTGAAAACCGAGAAGGGACCATTGTTGCTGCAGTGGATGGGCAATTCCTACCGCTTGCAGCGGGTACAACGGTGTCTATGAACTGCTGGGGCTTTACTCCCGCGCTGTTCCCGTATCTCGGACGAACGTTTGTTCAGTTCCTCGAAGAAAATGCGGAGAATCCGAAAGCAGAGTTTGCGATTTCGACGATTGTCGGCCAGATGGTTGCCGAGGGCGCGGCAACGGTACGCTCAATTCCGACTTCTGCGCGGTGGCTGGGGATGACCTATCCAATGGATAAACCGCTTGTGCGCGCCGGTATTGCCAAGCTCGTTTCGAGCGGCGCTTATCCGAATCCACTTTGGGCGTAAATTGCTACATTGCAACTGACGCGATTTTGGGCCGAGCGCTTAAATCACGTAATTGATGGTGCCGTTTGTCGCCGGCTTGACTTGAAAGTCAGAATGGTCGGCGGAGACGACGCTTTCCGCGGGGACGCTGTCGGTCAGGAAGACGTTGCCGCCGATCACTGAATCGCGCCCGATTACCGTATCGCCGCCGAGGATGGTCGCGTTCGCATAAATTACAACGCCGTCCTGCACGGTAGGATGACGCTTGATGTGCTTGATCGGAAATCCGTTTTCGTCCAATGGAAAACTGCGCGCGCCGAGCGTCACGCCCTGATAGAGCTTCACGTTGTCGCCGATTTCCGTGGTCTCTCCGATCACGACGCCGGTCGCGTGGTCAATGAAGAACGCGCGTCCGATTTTTGCGCCGGGGTGAATGTCCACGCCGGTCTTCGAGTGCGTCCACTCGCTCATCACGCGCGGGACGATGGGCACGTCGAGGCGATAGAGCTCGTGGGCCAAACGATGCGACGCGATGGCGAGGATGCCGGGGTACGCCAACTGCACCTCGGCATAGGTCAGCGCCGCCGGGTCGCCTTCATAGGCGGCGCGGACGTCATCAATTAAGAGTTTGCGTACTTCGGGAAGTTGCTTGGCGAAAAGCTCAATGATTCGTTTCGCTTCGGTTTTGACCGAGCACTGATCGCGCGCGCCCTCGTGACGCGCCGCCTGGCCGATCCAGCGGAAGGGAAGGGCACGTTCGATTTCCGGGCCAAGCAATCGCAGTGCGCTCGTCATATTCCGGCGGATGTGCGCGGGCAGCGCCTTTTGGTGAATGGAACGAGATGAGAGCTTGCCGGGGAAGAGGACATCAATCAGCGTCCGCAGCGCATCAATAACTTTTCGACTGTTGGGGTAGCACCCCCAATACACTATCGGGACGATCTTCGTTGCAGTCGGTATAGAGATCAAGCAGTCGTTCAACGACGTCATCCAACGGCGAGTTCTTTTTCGGTTTTCGTTTCGTAGGCATGGATGTTCGGCAACAGCGCCCCTGCAATAGTTCACGTACTGTTACTCTACCAACCGAGCAGAATCAACCCCGTGTTGTCCGAACTTTGAGACAAAATCCAGAGAAGATCCTTCATGTGCGCGCGAACGGCGAAAAATTGGCGAATTCGCGTTGTTGAATTCGTGGGAAAGATAAATGGTTGTTCTTCCTGGACGCCGGCTGCCATCGTGTCAGCCGCTTTCGGTGCGCATTCGAGGGGATGACCATGCGGGAACGCGGATGGTCGGTTGACGAGATCGCCGCGCATCTGGGTGTGAATCCGGACGTGCGCACTATCCCAATCACGACAGACGGCTATCTCTACCTTTCCGGCACACCCTTCCGCGCGATCGCTTCCGGCGAGTTCATCGAGGAACAAATCTACAACTGGACGTATTCCGATGAGCAGCGGGCCAAGCGGGATTGGACAGGCCAGAAGAATCCCTACACTGCGCTGCCCCGGATGGTGTTGATGACGTATCAACTGCCGGATGCGATTCGGGAAATTGCGATGCAAGGGGAGTTCAACGAGTTTGATTTGAATGTGTTCTTCTCCGCCGAGGGCATCGGCGACAAGGCGAAATTCAGGTATGAGGATGAAATCCAGAAATGGCTGAACCTGATACGCGGCGCGTTCATGCCGACCAGCGTTGACAACCTGAAACTCGGCGCACAGAAACCACTCATGCCGTTCTCGGATGCTCGACTCCTGGGCGTCCTTTCACATTCTTTCTGGTTTCTGCCCAGTGTGACGGCTTGTCACGCCATGCGAAACCTGTTGGCAAAGAGGCACAACCGCTTTTACCACGACTACAAGCTCATCGTTGCGGCGGGAAACACCGCCGCATCTGCGTGTCGAGACCACCGAACGCAGGTAGGTGTGGGCCGACTTGCCCGCCGAAGCCGCCTCGGCGAAGGAGGGAATGCCACGAAATCCCGCTCAAAGCGGGATAAATGAAAACTGGTCGGGCCGACGAGATTTGAACTCGTGACCTCTTGCACCCCAAGCAAGCGCTCTACCAGGCTGAGCCACGGCCCGACGTTATTTTGGAAAGAAGCTGGACGGTATCAGGGGTTCCGTTGCGGGTCAATGGTCCTGCAAGCGGATTAGCGTCCTTCCAAACCTGGGATTCCCGGTGAGCCTTCCCATGGTTGGGGGCGTTCCACGGAATTGAGGATTCGGAATAGGGGTCCATGCTTGCGCAACCGACGAACGCCGCAGCAATGCCGAGCAGGGCCAGGCAGATGAGCAGGCGTTTCATGGCTGAACCCTTATAGTGGCCAAACACTGGGCGCGGCGTTGTAGTACGAAAGCTCCAGCGCCTGTACCGTGATGATGATGACGAGCAACATGATCGTCACCAATGCGAGCATGGATGGAATATTATTGGACTGCAACGAAGTCCCCTTTCCGAATCTGCATTTGCTCCCAATCGCTGCGGACATCGGCAATGGCGAGGTCGCGCGTGACACCGCTGATGCGAATTTTACCGACCAGCTTGTCGCCACGGTGAACGAGCATTTCCGCGTTCTGGACGAGTCCAGCCTTGCTGCCGATATCGAGGATGACGAAATTCCAATCTTTGTTCACGAGTACGACGTGGCCATAAAGACCTTTGGGGAGGGGACGCACCGTGCCGTCGGCGAGCTGCGCTTCCATATCGGAGATGGTTTGTTCGAGGGTGAGAACCTTGTCGCGCTGATCCTGCAACTCGTCATCTCTTTTGGCGATTTCGTTGTTGAGGTCGTCAATCTGAATCTGAAGGCCGGCTTTTTCGCGTTCGACGGATTCGATTTGGTCGCGCTGGCGGGCGATGTCCGCGTTGCGCTCGGTGATGGTGGTGTTGAGCTGGACGATCTGTTGGCGTGCGCGCTCAATTTCGCCACGGAGCTGCGCGAGTTCCGCGCGGCTTTCTTCCAAATCTTCTGTGGTCTTTTTGAGGTCGGCGTAGGTGGTTCCGAGTTCGCGGAAGCGCTCGCCGGCGAGGGTTTTGACCTTGCCGATTTCGTTGTCCATGTTGTCGAAGGCCATCAGGCGGTTGCGATCAATGGTCACGTCCAGCGCATGGATGTACGGTTCGTCCGCCTTGCTGAGGGATGAACTGATGTCCGCGACTGCGGTTTCCAGTTTTTGTGTGCGTCCCTTCATGGCCTCGCGTTTGCCGAAGAGGGTTGTAGCGAGGTACACCGCACCCACGCTCAAGAGGAGGATCAAAATGATAAATATCTTTAGGGCTTTTGCCATGATTGCTCCTGATTATTCGAGTCTCACCCCAACAATGCTGCAAGAATAGCGGGCGGCGAGAATGACTGTCAAACGCAAAGACAAGCTGTTCGACAAATTCTCCCCCTTGTTTCTCTCCCGCGTTCGGACTATTCCTTTTCTGTGACTGAAATTCCACGCCCAGTTCCTGGCCGCCGAATCGTTACGCGATTGCCGGTCAAAGGTGAAGTGCAGTCTTGGCCGTCAAATACGGTCCGCTATATTCGCAACAGGTGGCGAGGCCCCTTGCACATGCGGGTAGAGGGTACGGATTTTCACCTCCGCTACGCAGCTTTCCACGAGCATAAGCAGGAAGGCCGTTACCCGCTGCATGTGCACCCGTATTTGGAGTTGTTGATTTCACTTGAAGGAACGGGAGTTTTTGAACGTTCGGACGGTGAGGAGTTTCCCCTGCGGCCGGGCGATGTGCTGGTGATGCCGCCGCGCAGCCCACATTCCTCTCATTGGTCACTTCGAAAGGGGGTGTGGTCACTTTTTGTTATGGATTTTGACTTGGCGATGGATGCTGGTCAGCTCCCCTTCGAAGCGGGGGAGCAACTGGATCCCGCGTTCACTCCGTTTTACGAGTGGTTTGTGGTTCGCAATCGTCCGATGCTTCGGCTTCGTCCTGAGGAATGGCGAGAAGTGAGCGTGGTACTACGGGATGTTCGACCGAGCCTCGCGCAAAATGAATATGGGATCGGCTCGCATATGCTTGCGGCGATGCTTCGGCTAATTTCTCTACTTTCACGCAGTTTGAAGAACCAAGGGCTGGCCGATGGGCGTAACATTCTTGTGCCAAAAGACAGTCGGTATGCTGCGTTATTGAATGCCCGGACCCAGATGGAGGGCCGGGTGATTTACGACCCCGGAAACATCAGGCGACTTGCCCGCGCAGCCGGATATACAGAGGAACATTTTATTCGCGTTTTTCATTCCGCCTTTGGCATGACGCCGAAGCGCTATGCCCAGACGATTCTTATGCGTCGTGCGTGTGGACTACTGCAAGGCACTGATTTGCCCGTACGCGAAATTGCATCACGGCTGGGCTACGAAGAAGCGTCGTTATTTTCCCGCGCTTTTCGTCGGTTTGTCGGTATTTCTCCGGACAGCTTCAGGAAAGCCCCGCCTGCGACCAAGGAATTAGCCAAGTAAATATCAATTAATGCCATATCGCGTTTTTAGCCGCTGCGCTAAGGTCTGGGCAGAACTGGTGGAGGTTTTGTTATGTGGCGCAAATGTGTACCTGCATTGATCCTGTTGCTGACGCTCGGAGTCCTTTCCGCAAAAGCGCAGCTTCTGGCGAGTGATGATTTTGAGAGTTACAGCAGCGGGCCGGTTGGGCAGTCCGGCGGGAGTGGCGACTGGGTTGGAAACTGGACTCGCAACTCGCAGAACGGCGGTGGCAGTTATCTGGATAGCGCCGCACGAATTGACGGGAGCAAGAGCGTTGGCCTCTACGGGTTGGCCAGCGCGACGGGCGAGTCCATCAGCCGCACCTTTTCTGCCTGCACCAATGAACTGACGATTTCATGGAGTATGCGCGGCGACTTCAACGCGGATGGGGCGGGCGCACCCAGCAATGCGCGGCGCATCGCGTTCACCATTCGCAATGGCGACGGCGCGAGTCACTTCGATAACCAGCGCCTTTCATTTTTCTTCGCCGCAGGCAGCAAGAATTTCAACTGGTACGATGGCGCGAATCATTCGGTGACGAACATCCAGTTTGCGCTGACCAACATCTACAACTTGACCGCAACACTGAACCCGATGACCCGCGCGTATTCGTTTTCGGTGAGCAATCGGAACAACGGCGCGACGTTTTCGTACACGGGGACTTGGACGAACGGCGTCGCGGGAGACCCCATTGGCTCCATCGCGTTTATGATGCGCGGCCCGAACGGCGGCGGACAGAATGCCTACCTGGACAGTGTCACCGTGTCCGCCCCTGACTATGTTGTGCCGGGCTTGCCGGAGTTGCCTCTCAATGAGGGCGCGGCGTGGCGCTATTTTAAGGGGCGTTCCATGCCTGCCGTTCAGGGGGAGGCGGAATGGTTCGATCCGGCGTATGACGATGGTTCCGGCTGGGGTTCGGGCGAGTCGGGGTTTGGCTACGGCGGCAATGGGGAGACGAAGGTATTTGATGATATGCAGAACAGCTATCTGTCGGTCTTTTTCAGAACAAAATTCGTCGTGACGAATCTCACGGAAATTCAGCAGTTGAACCTTGGCGCGGATTACGACGACGGATTTGTCGCCTACCTGAATGGCGTGGAAATCGCGCGGCGCAACATGCCCGCGGGGCCGGTGGACCACTTGACGCCCGCGTTGGAATGGCGCGACGCCTCGCGCAAGGGGTACAACACCTACAACAACAGCGGAAAGGAGCCGCAATTAAAGGAATACATCACGGTTGACCCGAACTTGCTCGTTGAGGGAACGAACGTGCTCGCGGTTTCGGGACACAACATCACGACGAACAGTTCCGACTTCTATATGCTGTTTGAATTGTTGACCAACGCGACGCTGGTGCGCGGGCCGTACCTTCAGATGCCGCATCAAGACCACATGAGCGTCATCTGGCACACCGCCGCCGCATTGGACAGCGTGGTGGAATATGGCTACGACGAGAACTACGCCGATGGTGTTATCAGCAACGCGGGGCCGGAACGCATTCACGAGGTGATGCTACCGGTACTGCCCGCGGGTACCACGGTGTATTATCGGGTTAAGAGCGGCGGTGAAATTTTGGGCGCGGCGCAGTTCTCCGCACCAAAATCTGCCGAGCAGAAATTCTGCGTCGCGGTGATGAGCGACTACGGCGGCACGTCGCAGCATACGGCCGATATTGTTCAGCAGGCGGTTGCGAAAAATCCGGATTTGCTGATTACAAGCGGCGACAATTGCCAGGAGCAATCCGCGCCCCCGGGGCTGTTTGACAGCCATTGGTTCACCCCGCTCTCTCCGTTGATCTCGCGTGTGCCGTTTATGCCGACGATCGGAAACCACGACATCCGCACACAGCAGGGCAGCAATTATGTGAACGCCTTGTCGCTTCCAATGAACGGGCCGCCGGGTGAAGAAAAGCGCAACTACTCGTTCGACTACGGCAACATTCACTTTGTGATGATTGACGGGAACACGTTTGAAGAGGCCTACGAGACGACCTATTCCAATGCACCAGATCGTCGGCCTGCGGTTATTTCGTGGCTGACCAACGATCTGCACAACACGACGCAGACGTGGAAAATTGCATCATTCCACCAACCGCCCTACACAAGTCGTGGTCCCCATCCTGACACGGCGCCGATGAAAGATTATATTTCGCCGATTCTGGAACAATACGGCGTGCAAATTGCGTTTCAGGGACACAACCATTTCTATGAGAGAATTAATCCGATCAATGGCGTGTATTACTTCACGGTCGGAAGCGGCGGCTTCAGCTCGCACGCGCTGACGGAGCAGCGCGAGTTTTCGTTCACCGTAATTAGCAACTACGACTTCCTCGTGTTTGATGTGGACGGATCACATTTGAAGCTGCGCAACATCAATCAATACGGAGTGGAGCAGGACTCCTACGACTTCGATCTGTCGCATCCGTTCAAGATGGACGGAATCCTCGATGACACGAATTGGCAGCGCGCGGAAAACAGGATGAAATTGAACGCGGCCATTCGCGGGCCGTATCTCTACGTCGCCACGCAGGACGCGGGCGAGGGGAGCGATAATTTCATCTACGTCGCCACAAATAGCGGGCCGATGCGCGCCTTCAACTGGGCCAAGAGCGGACAGGTCATGCAGTGGGGCGCGTACCTTGCAGACGAAAACGGCGGGTCGGGGCAGGTCGCGGGCTACTACAGTTGGTTCGATGCCGCCGGGCAGGCGATGAACGATCCGTCCATCGCGCGCGCGGTGACGCCGGGCCTGAACAACAACAGCGTGTATAGCAACGGCGTGCTGGAGGGGACGCTCGATCTGGGCGCCTACTTTGGAAGCTTCCCGTCGCAGTTGTGGCTGGCAGCCGCGCCGGTTCAGACGGATGACGGCGGCGCGTTGGTCAGTTCCGCGCAAGTTCCGGCGAGCGTGAATAACGACGGCAATTTGGATCCGAGCGAATTTCTTGTCATCTCCACCCGCGACCTCGCGCTCGATGCGCCGGTGGCCGATGCGGGCGAGGGTTCAAGCGCGGAGGCAGGATATTGGCTGGACGTGGACGGCTCGCAATCCATCTCGCCAAGCGGCTTGCCGACGACCTACACGTGGACGCAGGTTTCCGGGCCGGCGGGTGAGATTGAACATGCAAGCGCGTTGCAAACCCGTTTCCGGCTGACCAACGACATTGCAGAAGCAACCTCCGTTGTCCTGCGCCTCACGGTGTTTGATTCGCGCTTCAGCGACGAGGACACGGTGCAACTCGACTTTGGGCCGATTTTGGATTCGGACGGCGATGGGCTGTCTGATCAGGAGGAAACAACCGGCGTGGATAACCCGCTGACCCCGATCAATCCGAACGGCTATATCACAAACCCGAACAACGCGGATTCAGATGGGGACAAAGTTTCCGATGGCGAGGAAGCGGTTGCGGGCACCGACCCCAACGACAGCGACTCAAAGTTTGAACTCGTCAATGTCACCACCGAGTCTGAGACCGGTCCGGTCATTCGATGGTCCAGCGTTTCTGGCCGAACCTATAATTTATGGAGCACGACGGATTTACTTGTTCCGAACTCCTGGTCACGTATCGCCGAAAATCTGTCCGCCACGCCGCCCGCCAACATCTTCACTGCTGCCGTGCCCGTATCTGCGCAACAGATGTTTGCGGTTGAAGCGATCGCCCCGTGAGCGGAGCGCACGACAAATAGAGCGCCGATCGCAAGGAGAGCGCGGTGCGTTTTCGCCTTGATGGAGGGATGAGCCGGTTTATAGCATGACCACGGTGGTCATTCATGAATCGGCCCACAGCCCAACTTGATCCGGTCTTTGCCGATCTGTCGGCGTTACGGATATTTGGACGACGGCCGATGGTCGGCATCCTGTTGACCGTAATCGCGGCACTGGCATTTTCTGAACACGTTTACCTTGCGACAGGTTGGTGGTTGAGCAGCGCGTGGGCGACGCTGGCCATTGCCGCAATTCCGTTTTGCAAAAGGCTACGTTCGCCACTTCTTTATCTGCTGCTTTTTACGCTGACTGCCGCACACACAGAGGCCATTCGTGCGCCGCTTGCGCCGGATCACATCGCAAATCGGATGCAACGCCCGGTCGAAAATCTGAGCATCGTGGGGGTCGTGTCCGATGATCCGGTAGTGGAGGAGAGCTGGCGACCGGATGTTGTGGTGTGGCGTTTTCCGCTGAAGGTGGAGCGTGTATTGCGCGAGAGGGAGTGGCAGACCGCGCGAGGGCGGATTGATGTGCGCCTGGAGACGACGGGCGGGGTGCCGGACCTTCGCTATGGCGGGCGCTGGTCGCTGCAAGGGCCTGTGCGTAAAAACCAGCGGCGCTTTGCGGCGGCGCCCCGCCTGGGTTTGTTTGTCAAAGAAGCGAGTGCGCGACGATTGCCGGGGGAGAGTGGATGGGCGCTGCGGCGGTGGTGTTTGGACGGACGGCGCTTCTGTTCCGAACGGCTCGCAGTGGGTGTTGAACATGATCCAGCCGCCGTCGGTTTGGCGCGGGCGATGACGGTCGGTTATCGGCAGGGGTTGACGGAAAAAGTTCAGGTCGTTTTTTCCCGCACCGGCATTCTCCACATCGTCGCGATTTCCGGCGCACACGTGGGCATCGTCGCGTTGCTTCTTCTTTCTCTTGTCCGCGCGACGGGTCTTTCTCAACCGCGCTGGCCGTGGGTGATGACGCCGTTGTTGATCGTCTATGCGTTGAGCACGGGCATGGCGCCGTCTGCAATTCGCGCGTGTTTGATGGCAATATGTTTTTATTTCGCCTACGCGGTCTGGCGGCAACCGGATGCGCTTTCCGCCTTGGCTCTTTCCGCGCTGCTAATTTTATGTGTCACGCCGGAACAACTGGTGCGCCCCGGCTTTCTTCTGTCGTACGTTGTTGTTGCGGGGCTGATTCTTCTGTTCCCCGCCACACGCCACTGGCTGCATCGAACATTCATCCCCGAAGAGGAACCGACGACGTGGCTCGGGCGGACGCTGCTTTCACCAGCGCGCCGCTACCTCCTTGATCTGATCGGCATCACCTGGGTTGCGTGGTTGGTGTCCACGCCACTGATCGCAAGTTTTTTCAACCTAGTCTCACCCGTCGCTTTGCTCGCAAACCTCTTTGTTGTCCCGCTCGCCTTCTTCATTTTATTTGCAGCGTGCTTGGCCCTCCTGCTGGGCTTCATTCACCCCGCGTTGTTGGAGGCCTACAACTTTGCCACGCGCTTCTTCGCATCCTGTCTGTTTTGGGTGGTGGACACCTGCGACAAAATTCCGCTCGGTTCATTCTATGTTCTGCCGCCGCCGGGCTGGCTGGTTGCGCTGGTCCTTTTGCTCCTTGTGGTCTGGGTGATCGGGCGGCGCGCATGGCGCCGCGCCGCAGCGTTTGGAACAGTCATTCTAGTCCTGTTTGCTGGCTGGCAACTTGGGCCCGCGCGCGCTTTTGAAGTAGCGGTGCGAAATATCGGACCGGCTTCCATTGCCATCGCGCACATCCCCGATTCCGGCGACTGGCTGATTGACACCGGACCCACGTTCAGCGCGAGGCGCACGCTAAAGTTTTTGCATGAACGCGGGGTGAACCGGCTGCAGGGCATCATGCTCACCCGTTCGAGCATGGAGACAGCCGGTGCTCTGCCGGAATTGTTGGAGCAGTATCCCGTCAAAGAAATCTGGATGCCCGATGGCCGCATTCGATCGCGCCCATTTGGGGATTTGATTGTGCGTCTGGAGGAGCAGGGTGTTGCCGTGAAGCGACTGCATTCCGGTGAACGAATTCCGCTGCCCGGTGGCGTGTGCGAAGTTCTGAGTCCTAAAATCGGACAACACTATCCGAATTCGCTGACTGGCGGACTGGTCTTGCGAATCAACCACCGTGCTTCGGCCGTTCTCGTGTTTCCCGCGCGCGATTTGTTGATTGAGGAGAACTTGTTGGCGATGCCGCAAAACTACGGAGGGCAGGCGGCCATCGAAATGAGTTTTGTGCGCGAGCGCATTCCGTCGGATGCCGCATGGGAAAAGGTCTTCCGTCCGTCCGCACGTATTCGCCCGATCAGCGCAGCGGATCAATTTCGTCTCGACGACAAATTGGACGCGCAACCGGGTCTGCAGCGAATCGCGTTTATGGATACCGCAATTCTGCGCGCCGAATCGCAAGGCGGGTTCACCGTGATTCCGCCCACACCGCGACGCGAAGAAGAGCGTTGATCCCTATTGCCGCTGCGGGCGTTTGCGAACAAACGATCACGTGTGGAGAAGATTCGTTGTGGCGAGACGAACACGATGAGCAGCGCGCCGGACCGGCCCGTCCGCCGCAACGTTCACGATGGGCCAAGCGCGGATCCAGCGGTTGCGCCCATTCAGATGAATACAGCTTATTTCGTGGATGTGTTGGCGGTGTCGGTGGAGACGAGAGGGTTGCTGGGCGGATGAAGCTCGTTGGCTGAAAGCTCTTCGTTCATGCGTTCCCGGGCGCGCTCGGCGAGGTCGCGTTCAAAATCTTTGCCCAGCTCAGTCAGTCGAATTTCGCGGAAAGCGGGTTCTTTGTAGATTTGATAAACGGCGCGAGGCGAGCTGATCGGTTCGGCTTTCTCAAGATATAAAATGGCCTGATCCATTCGACCCATCAGCGCAGCGACTGCCGCGGCATCAAAGTAGAGTAGGGGCCAGTCGGGCGATTCCGTCAGCGCGCGCGTGAGGGGCTCATCGCGTCCTCGTAGTGCGATTCGAGCGCGTCAAGGAAGGCCATCTCGCGGAGTGCGCGCGCGTCTTTGGGTTTCATGCGAAGGTAGGTTTGCAGGCTGGTTCGCGCTCCGACGCGGTCGTTGCGAGACAGGCGACAGAGGGCGAGATTGAATTGGGCGGGCGCGAAGGTGGGGTCAATTTCCGACGCGGCATCGAACAGATCCATCGCGCGGACAACTTGTCCTTGATAGAGCATGGCCGCGCCGAGGTCGTTCATGAGGGAGGCGGTGCCGGGGCTGCCTTGCACGGCTTTTTCCAAGGCTAGTTGAGCCTTGTTGTATTCCCGCGCTTTCAGATAGGCGCGGCCGAGGTTTGCCCAAACATCATTAAGATAGGGCCAGACATCGAGCGCTTCTCGATAGCGGGCGATGGCGTCGGTCAGTGATCCGCCGTCTTCCATGGCCTGCGCGTGTTTGGCAAGGAATACGGCGCGGCGGATGCGCTCGGTGTCCAGCTCCGGCAGTTGCTGTTCGCTGATGGCGGTGGCAGTGAGTCCGGTGCGGGAGCTGGATGTTGCGACGCTTGTCGTGGCGGCGGCGTTCTGCGCGAGCGCGGGGCGCGAGGATCGCTTTATTTCGCGATCCTTAATGGCCCAAATTCCGCGCAGGGCAAAGATACTGAGCGCCAGAAGGACGATCATGCTCACGAGGAAGACGGCGAAGACGCGAAGGCTTTTCAGAAGATATTGTCTTCCCGGCGCGGTTCCCCGTCGATCGGGTGAAGCGGAGGATGGGGGAATCGGCTGACTTGAGCGCAGGTCCATGCGCGAGCGAACAGGCGGGCGCTCTTTGTGGTAGAGCGACCGCGGCGGCTTGGGCAGTCCATTTGCTTCGTCGGAGTCCATTGTTGGAGAGGCGAGTATAGAACATCCAGGGCGCGTGCGCAAACATCCGGCATGGCCTGCGCAAATTTATCCGCGGCGCTGCGTATCGGGACAGTTGCATCCGGCGGCGCATCAGGGTACGGTTTCCCGGGTTTAGTTGCCATGAATGGCGGGTGTTAGAATGTCGTCTCTTTTTTCAATTCGTAAAATTGCGTGGTCGCTGGCCGTGTTTTTGCTCGCGGCCAACTGGGTGATCGGCGCGAGAATCTATTCCCAAAAAAGCGCCCGAGGCCGAGTCGGACGACCCGTATCAACAGATGGCGCTCTTTACACGGACGATTGAGCGGATTCGTGAAAGTTATGTAGAGACGAATAAAACCGCCTATCAGGAACTTGTTCATGGCGCACTGGCGGGCATGTTGCAGTCGCTCGATCCGTACAGCCAGTTTCTCGACGCGGATATGTATAAGGATATGCAGGATGACACCGCTGGCCAGTTCGGCGGCATCGGCATCGTCGTCGGTATAAAAGATGAAATGTTGACGATCATCGCGCCGATGGAAGACACGCCGGGCTATCGCGCGGGGTTGCAGGCGGGGGATATTATTATCGCAATAGATGAAAAACCCACCGAGGACATGGCTCTTTCCGACGCGGTCAAGGCTATGCGCGGCGCGTCGGGGAGCAAGGTGAAACTGACGGTGTTGCGCGAGAGCGCACTCGATCCGCTTAATTTTGAAATTGAGCGCGCGATCATTGAGGTCGCCACCGTCAAAGACGCCCATTTTCTGGAGGATGGCATCGGCTATGTGCGGGTGACGCAGTTCAGCGAGCCGACTGCCGCCGCGCTACAAAAGGAATTGGACCGCTTGAAATCCGAGGGGCTGCGCGCACTGGTGCTTGACCTGCGCAACAACCCCGGCGGGCTGCTTGTTTCGGCGATAGATGTTTCGCAGAAATTCCTCGACCGCAACCAGGTCATTGTTTCGACCCAGGGCCGCGACTCGCGCCAGAACAGGGTGTATCGCTCGCGCAATAAACCGCGCTATCCCGATATTCCCATTGTGGTTCTCGTCAATGCGGGAAGCGCGAGCGCGTCGGAGATCGTCGCGGGCGCACTGCAGGACAACAAGCGCGCGGTGCTCGTTGGCGAAAAGACCTTCGGCAAAGGCTCCGTGCAGAGTGTGCTCCCGATGGATGAAGGGACGGCGATTCGCCTGACAACGGCGAAGTATTACACCCCCTCGGAACGCCTGATCCATGAGCGCGGCATTGAGCCGGACATTGTCGTGCCGATGCAACCGGAAGACCAGGAGCGGTTGCGGGGGAATCACGTCGTTTCCGACCTTGAAATCGAGGACGCGGACAAAAAGATGGAAGTGGACGACATCCAGTTGCAGCGCGCGGTGGATGTTCTCAAGGGAATTCTCCGCTTTACCGGGGCGAAACCGCGCACGGACAGCCGTGTCGCATCGCAACCGATAAAATAGTTCTGTCCGTCCGGCTGCGCTCATGATTGTTCTCGGCATCGAAACCTCCTGCGACGAAACTGCCGTTGCGCTGGCGCACGAGGATCGAACAATTTTGGCGAACGCGGTTTATTCCCAGGTTGCGCGCCACAATCCGTTCGGTGGTGTTGTTCCTGAAATCGCCGCGCGCGCACATGTGGAAGTGTTGCCGGAGCTCATCACCCGCGCGATGGCGTCGGCGGGCTGTCGGTGGGATCAGGTGGACGCGGTTGCGGCGACCCGCGGCCCCGGCCTGGCAACCTCCCTGACCATCGGATTGCAGGGCGCGAAAGCGCTGTCGCTGCGTCTCGGTGTTCCGTTTCTAGGCGTCAACCATCTGGAGGCCCATCTGTATTCGATTTTGCTGGGACGCCGGAATCCGGATGAAAAAGCGGTGTTGCCCGCGCTCGTTCTCCTCGTTTCCGGAGGCCATACTGCGCTGGTTCGCTTTGAAGGCCCCGGTCGGCATGAGTTGTGGGGGCGGACGGTGGACGATGCGGCGGGCGAGGCGTTCGACAAGGCCGCAAAAATGATGGGACTCGGCTACCCCGGCGGTCCGGAGCTTGAGAAGCTCGCGCGTGGCGGCAATCCCCTTGCAATCCCGTTTCCGCGCGGCGATGTGCGCAATGAGCGCCGGGACATCCGCGTTTTGCATCCGGAGCTGTGCTTCAGCTTCAGCGGCTTGAAAACGTCGCTCTTGTACTACCTCAAAGGCCACGCTGATCATATCCGTGTATCCGAATATACGGATATAGCCGCCAGCTATCAGGAGGCGGTGGTGGACACTCTGGCACGACAGGTCGAGCGGGCGCTGGACCTGTCAGAATTCAAATCGCTGGGTTGCGCGGGGGGGGTGGCTCGCAACACGGCGCTCCGGGAGCGACTAAGCGACATTGCGGATTCCCGCGCACTTCCTCTGCTCGTCGCCGAACCGGAATTTTGCACCGACAACGCCGGTATGATCGCCGCGCTCGGCGCGGCGCTTCTCGCCAACGGCGCGCCACCCACACCGATTAACGCGGATATTGACCCGAACTGGTCGCTCTGACGAGCGCCGAGCCGCCCATCTCGGTGCCTTCTTGATGAGGCTGCGCGAACGCTCAATTGTTAGCATTTGGTTAAGCGTTTTTGCCGGAGTTTTTTGTTGCCTTCTCCTCCCGGTATCCCACTTTGCTGGGCCAATCGGGGAAGAGAGTTGTTTTTCCAATCGCATTATTAATAAGGAGCAGGAAATGAAAAAATTCATTGGTGGGTTTTTAGTAGGGTGGCTTGCGCTGTCCGGTGTCGTGGCGAGCGCCCAGTCGCTCATCGCGTATGACGAAGCGGGTAACTACACCGCATCAACCTTCACCAACAATTCCAACCTAGGCTCCGGCTTCGGCGCTTGGGATATGTGGAACAAGCTGGCGGAGCTGGGCGACTCCACTGACGGTGGTGGCGGCGACATCAACTCTGCCAACGGTTTGTCCTTCCGAATTATGGCCGACGGTAGCGGCGGCTGGTCCAACGCGAAACGTAATTTTGCCAATCCGCTTCAGGAAGGTGACGTACTCAGTTTTACATTCACTTACAACTGGGATGGTGGCGCTCGCGGTGTGGATCTTTTTGCTCCACCGGTCAGTTCGCCAACGTGATTGACGTTTCTGGCGGCAACACATTCAAGGTGAATGGCACGACGATCTCCACCGAATGGTCGCCCGGCGCAGTGGTCACGGTGGAAATCACCCAGGGCCCGTCCGGAGTTCAGATTGATTTGGATCGTGCGGTGAATGGCACAAACAACCTTTCCTACACCACGAACATTGTGAACGCGCTTCCGGCCACGGGCGTTTCCCTGTATTGCGGCGGATATACCGCGTCTCCTCAAGATAACGTGAACTATGCAATCTTTTTGAACAACCTTCAGATTATCGGCGACGAACACGCGACCCTCTCGTTCGTGTCCGGAACGTGGAATCCATCTGCAACGGGTGATTATGAATTCGTGCTCTCGCGGCAGGGCCCTGTGGATGACGATGTTGTGTTGAGCAGCAGCAACCCTGACGCGGTCACGGTTCCCGCAACAGTCAGTTTTGAATCCGGCTCGAATCAGGTAGCGTTCTTCGCCAGCGTGATCAGCCTTGCTGAAGGCGAAGCCGTTATCACCGCCAGCAACGTCGCGAGCGGCGCGTCGGATACGTTCACCGTCAAGCCGCAGACGAAGGAGCTCTCCATCAGCGGGCCGGATAAAGTCTGGAATGGCGGATCGCGCTACTTCAAACTCGTTCGCAGCAGCGCGTCGGCTGTGGACGCAATCGTGAATTTGTCCAGCACCGACACAGATGTGCTTACCGTTCCCGCAACGGTCGAATTCGATCAAGAAGCCACGGTTCTCTACTTCGAAGCGACCGGTGTGGATATCGGCAGTGCAACCATCAAAGCCTCGAACGATGATGTGGATGAGGTGACCGTTGATGTGAATGTCCAGGAAATCTCCGCAGTTGGCGGCGCGGACAACGCCGGCAACTACACGTCTGAAACCTTTATCAATGGCGCCAACAGCGGCTATGGGTTTGGTACATGGAACATCTGGAACAACCCGGCAGCACTTGGAGATTCCACCGAAGGCGGTGGCGGAAATATCAACTCGATCAATGGATATTCCTTCCGCTTTATGGGCGATGGAAGTGGCGAGGGAGATAATAACTACGCCAATGCGAAACGTTATTTTGTCGCACCGTTGGAGGTCGGAAATGTTGTCAGCTTCACCCTTACCTACAACTGGGACGGCGGAAATCGTGGCGTTGATATCTTCGATTCCGAAGACGCTCAGTTTGCCAATGCCATCAATGTGTCCGCCGGCAACACCTTCTCAGTGAACGGCACAACGATCTCCACCGAGTGGTCGCCCGGCGCAGTGGTCTATGTCGAATTCGAACAGCAGGCCAGTGGCGTTTCGGTCTATCTGACTCGCTCCGTGGATGGCGATGTCAATCTCGCATACACCACAAACATTGAACACGCGCTCCCGGCAGGCAGCATTTCGCTGTACAACGGCGGCTACCAGGATAGTCGCCCCGAAGAAGAACTATTGAACTACGCGATCTTCATGAATGACCTCGTGCTGCACGGCGAAATTGCGGCGGGCCTGAGCTTTAGCAAGGGAACATGGGATCCGGCAGCGACCGGCCCTTATGAGTTCGAGTTGACGCGCGTCGGCGCAGTTGGCGACGACATTGTTCTTACGAGCGATAATCAATCGTCGGTCACTGTACCCGCCTCGGTCTCCTTTGACTCCAGCTCGAACACCGTGAGCTTCAACGTCACCGTGGTCAGCTTGAACGCCGGCGATGCAACGATTGTTGCGAGCAACGTGGCGAGCGGCGCGTGGGCGGAATACACCATTCGCCCGCAGCCTTCCGAGGACGACGAAAATCCGCCAATTGAGTCCATCACGTTCAATGCGGGCACGCGCGAGTTCGGATTCGGCCTCCCGGCGGGTTACGATCTTGTCTCTGTCGAAGGCGCAGCGACCACATTGGTTGGCGGCGACTGGGATTGGGTGGAATTGAGCGAAGGCACGGACTACACCGTCGTTGACGGCGCAGTGGTCATTTCGGTCGGCGCTGCGAATGGAATGATCTATCGGGTCAACCTTCAGAAGCAATAATCTTAACTCATCAGAGTAAGGAGCACGGCGACCTCTCACAGGTCGTCGTGTTTTTTAATGGGGCTGCGAATTGTTTTGGACCTCGTGATTTATGCAACGCCGACGCACAGCGTTTTTGATCGCGTCCCGTAATCCATTTACGACTGTTCCTTTTTTGTCTCTGTAGTAGAGTTTCAGCATGCGGGCGTGGATTTCTTTTGTCGTGGCGATCATCGGCTCGGCCGCTTTTCTAACAGGCTGTGCGACGTTGCCGCCGGACTTGCCGCCCGTGCCTGTCGGCCCGCCTGCGTTGCCGCCGCCTGCGCCTTCTTTTCCCCGTCCGAGACGCGAGTTGCCGCCCGTGCCCGTGACATCGCCCGCGCCATCGCCGCAGGTTGAGTCGGTCCCGAATTCCCGTATTGCCCCCGGCGCCCCCTTGCTGGCGGCAGAGGTGGAGCGGACGGCGGATGAGGTGTTGCGCCTTCAAGTCTTCCTTGATCGCGCGAATTTTTCGCCGGGTACGCTCGATGGACGGTGGGGGCCGCAGACAGAAAACGCGCTGGCCGCGTGGCAGAAACGCGAGGGCCTGCTTTCCAGAGGCGAGTTGGACGATGAAATGCGTTTGAAGCTGCCCTCAGAGAGTGATGCCTGGACGACCTATACGGTCACTGCTGAAGACCATCAGGAATTGCGCCCGGTGTATGCCGGTTGGATCGAAAAATCAGAGGCGGACACGCTCGGCTATAGCACGATGTTGGAGTCCGTTGCAGAGCGCTTCCACAGCACACAGCGCGCGATGCGGGAGTGGAACCCAGCCGCACCGTGGCCGGACCCGCCTGCGGGAACGGTTTTGCGTGTGCCACAGCTTTTGCCCGCAGAACGGGTGCGTGCGGCCCGGATCGAAATTCATCTCCTCAGTAAATATCTCCAGGCGTTTGATGCGGCTGGAAAGCTGATTGCATATTTCCCGTGCTCCATCGCGCGAAAAGTCGAAAAACGGCCCGTGGGCGAACTTCACATAACGAATGCAGCGGAAAACCCGAACTATACGTTTGATCCAGAACTCTTTTCCGAGGACCCGACGGCGAAGGCCATCGGCCGAAAGCTCGTCATCCCGCCCGGCCCGAACAATCCCGTCGGCGTCGCGTGGCTGAGTCTTGACCGTCCCGGCTATGGAATTCACGGAACCCCTGTGCCGGAGGACATCGGCAGGACGGAGTCGCATGGGTGTTTCCGACTGGCAAACTGGAATGCGACGAAGCTGTTGCGCATGATTTCAATCGGGACGCCTGTGTTTGTGATCGAGTGACGTGCTATTAAACGCGCCGTTGTGGTGGTGATGCTTGACGATTGCGGGGCTAATCCTTAACTATCCAATGTCATGTGGAAACCGATTAGCGCCCTTTATGTGAGACGGGAATGTTCCGACACCTGAATCATCGTTTCTTGGGTCTTTCTCTGGCGTTGTCTTTTGCGCTGTCGGGGAGCTTCGGTGTTGCCGCATACGCACAATCGCTGGATCGTGATTTTGAATTCGCGAGTAAGTTGGTGGAAAACGGATTTCCCGACTTTGCGAACAAGCTGATGGAAAAATATTGTCCGGCGCTATCCCGATCAAGCAGGTCGCGCAAAGATCATCAACGCCGAGGCCTTCATCGCCGCGCGCAAATTTTCCGATGCCGAAGCGCTGGTCAAACAAATGCCGGCGGGCGACCCGAAGGCGGATGCGATTCAACTTGCGATTGCCAATGGCTATTATCGGATTGGCGAGATTGATCGCTCTCGGCAGATGTATCAGGATTTTTTCAGCCGCTTCAAGCAGGCGCCAGCGGATCCCGATTTGTTGAAGTTCTACCGCGACGCCGCCTACCGCTTCAGCCAGATGCTTCGCTTGTCCGGCGATCTGCGCGGCGCGGCGAATGCAATCGGGCGCGTCCTAGCGTCGAATCCCGATACGGAAGTTGCGCGCTCAATGAAAGCGGAACAGGCGCAAATGCTGGTGGACGCTGCGGCGAAAACCCCCGGCGATGACAAAGACAAGCTGTTGAATTTGGCGGAAAGCATCTGCAAGGACATTCAGTGGGGCGGTGCGGACCTCTGGTTCGGACAGTCCATTGTCACGATGGCAAACATCGAATTGCTGCGCGGCAACCGCGAGATGGCGGAGAAGATGCTCACAGTGCAATACGCCGACATTTTGCAGGAAATCGGCGCTCTGATTAAAGAACAGAAAGTTTCCAACGCGCTCAATCCGCTGGCTGGCTCGCGCTTTTTACTCGGGGAGATGTATCAACACGATGCCGATCAGGCGCTGCAAGACCCCGCGCGCCGCGATGAAGCGATTGCGCTCTACGGCAAGTCGCTCAAAGAATTTTACAACGTCTTCGTGAAATACGGCGACAGCGACCGCGGCCCCGAGGCGGGGGTGCGCGCGAATGCGGTGAAGGCGCGGTTGGAATCGCTAGGGAAGACGGTAAAAATTGATTTGGGCGAAGGGCAGGCGGAGCAGGCCGCAGCAACACAGTTTCGCCTGGCGGACAACCTTTACCGCCAGCGAGAATACCCGAGTGCCATCACAGAATACCTTCGCGCACTCAATGCGTACCCGGAGACCGCCGCCTCTGTCCGCTCGCTGGGATTTCTCATGCAGGCTTATCTCGAAACTGGAAGCCCGATTTTCGCGCGCGCGGTCGCGGGCTACACGGCCGAGCGCTTTGCAGGGAAGGCGGAGGCCGCGACGGCCGTCCTCTCTGCCGCCGCAACCGCCAATCATAAAAAAGATGAAGCGCTCGCAACGGATTTGTATGAGCTGTATCTGAAATACTTCCCGGAGCACGAACGCGCAGGCACGATTCTTTTTTATCTGGGCGGCCAGCGCAGCAAAGCTGGCGATACCGAAGGCGCGAACTACTACTTCCAGCGCATCGTGGATAACTATCCGAAAGATCAATACTACCCGCAGGCGCTCCGCGTTCTTGCGGCCAGCGCATCGAGCCTCGGCAACTTTGACCAGGCCATCGCCGCCTATACCAAACTCGTTCACGACATCCCGCCGAGCACGGAACGCGCAACGGCGCAGTTTAGCCTCGCCGATTGCTACGTGCGTCAGACAAATTGGGCCAAGGCCGCTGCGGAGTTTGAGACGCTGATCGGTTGGCTCGCGCCGAAGGGAAACCCCTACGCGACGACGGCGGAGGAACGTACGAAAAACCTCGGCACCTTGGAGCGTGCGATTTTCCAACGCGCACTTGCGTACTCGCGCATCACGGAGCCTGAAGCGGAGATTCCATCATACCGTGATCGGGGAATGCGTGGCTATCAGCAGTTCCTCAAGCTATTCCCGGAGTCCGATCTCGCACCGCGCGCGATGATGGGCGAGGGGCAGATTCAGTTGAGCCTCAACCAGTTTGACGCGGCTACAAAGACGTTCGATGAACTCGCGGAAAAATATCCGAACTCGGAAGAGGGCAAGAACGCGCTCTTCTCGCTCGCGCGGAGCGCGATGGAAATCGGGCAGTACGGCCAAGCCGCGAAGGCGTTCGAAAAAATGCTCGAAAACAAGAGCAAATACAAAGCGGATGAGTTTGCTCGAATCGGCCAGTTGATGATTGACGCGAAGTTGTATGATCAAGCGCTGCAGGCATTCAGCATCGTGAGCAACGACCAAGGCATCCTGGACTCAAAGGACTCGCCCGAATCGCGCTCGCTTCTGGAGCGCGCGCTGTTCGGCGTCGGTCGCGCCAACTTCGAGCGGAAGAGTTACGAGGATGCGATCAAGGCGTTGGAAACGCTGTTGCGGGAATACCCGCGCACGGCCTATTTCTTTGAATCGCGGTTTATGCTCGGCGAGGCGTATGCGGAACTCGACAATATTCGTGCCGCTAGCGAGTCGTTGAGCGAAATTTTCAACTACGGAAGTCCCGTGCAGATCAATCAGGCGAGCATGAAGCTCGCGGAGATTCAGCTTAAGGCGAACGACAAATCCGGCGCACTTGCGTCCTATCAGCGCGTGGCCCTGCTTTCGGATCCGAACAAATCGGAACAGCGGTCGTATATCCAGCAGGCCCTGCTCGCGAGCGTCCCCTTGGCGATCGAGCTGAAGCACTATCAGGACGCCGTGGATTCGTGCGAACAATTCTTGAAGCTGTACCCGACCAGTGACAAGGTATCCGAAGTCAGGCGCTGGCGCTCGGAAGCGAGCTTGCAGGCGGGTGTGACTGGCGGTGCGCCGTGAGGGAGAAGCAATGATGCGTCATAAGAATATTCGATCGCGCCCGATTTGGGCCGCTGCGCTGCTTGCGCTCGCGGTTCAGCTCTCCGCGTGGGCACAAAATCCCTACGTCATTCTTCCCAATGGAACGCGTGTGGATGGAACAGAAATTCGCGCGCGCTCGGATGGAACCATCACGCTGATGACGCCGCAGGGACAGGTCACCTACCAGCGCGGGCAATACCAACGCGCGGAAGCCGCGCGTCCGGCGGATTTTGATCGTGCGTTGCGCTTCGCACAGGCGCGCCAGTATGACGAGGCCTTGACGCTGTTGAAGAAAGTGATTCAGGAATATCGCTTCCTCAACTGGGACAATCAGGCCCGTGCGCTTGCGGCACAGGTCGAGCTGAGCAAGGGCGATGCCGCCGAATCGGTCAAAAGCTACGAGCAACTTTTTCAATCCGCTCCCGATAGCCGTCGCGACAGCGCCGCGATGTGGGGATATATGAATGCGCTCCTTGGCGCAAAACAGTTTGATAAACTTGATACGCAGTTGGGTGAACTGATCGAGAAGGGAACCCGGACCGACGCCGCGCGCGCTCAGGTGATGCGGGGCGATGCAAAGATGGCGCAGGGCCAGGTTGAACCTGCCGTGATGGATTATTTGCGCTCGGCGCTGTTATTTGATTCCGAAAAAACAGTCTTGCCGGAAGCCCTGTTCAAAGCGGCGGAAGGTTTGGAAAAGTTGCGTGATCCGCGGAGCCGTGATCTCTATCGCCGGGTCGCGCAGGAGTTCGCAGGAACCCCGTACGCGCAGCGAGCGCAGGGTAAATTTTAGGAAGAATCGCAGAGCACAAGAGGAGCGAAACAATGCTGAAAGCTAAACGTTGGATGTTGGGTGTCGTATTCGCGGGAATGCTGATTTCAGGGGCAGGCTTCGCGTTTGCGCAGGATATGCAGTTGTCTGAAAGCGCACAGGCGGCCGAAGCGGAGGCGGCGCAGAAAGACTCCCCGATGAGTTTTATGAACGTAGTCATGAGCAGCGGCTTTTTGGGCGTTGCCCTTTGGCTTGCGCTGGGCGCGTGTTCCGCTGCGGGTCTTTCATTGGTGGTGGACTCCTTCATCACCGTTCGCGCAAAGAAGATTGTTCCACAAACCCTCGTCAAGCGCGTCCGCGAGGCGATTGAGCAGGGCGACGTCGTGAAGGCGCTCAAAGAATGCGAAGACGAGCCGGGGCCGTTGGCGAACGTGCTGGTTGCCGGATTCAGCAATGTCACCGAAGGTTTCGACGCTGTTCAGGAAGCAATCGGCGCAGCCGCCGACCTCGAAAGCGAAAAACTTTTGCAGCGTGTAACGTATTTGAACGTCGTCGCCAACCTCGCCCCGATGTTGGGATTGCTTGGTACGGTTCAAGGTATGATCGCGGCCTTCGCCAACCTTGCAACCATGCAGGCCGGCGCAGCGCAGCAACAGATGCTTGCCATCAACATCGCGCAAGCGCTGTACACGACGGCGGCGGGACTGATCGCTGCGGTGCCAGCAGTGGGCTTCTTCTATTATTTCCGCAATCGAGCCACGCGGATCATCCTTGGAATGGAGGCACTGACCACGGACTTGGTTAAGTCGCTTCGCAATGTCGAGGTTGTTTCCGAATAATTGACCCGCTTTAGCGAACCATGAAGAAGCGACCAGAAGAGCCGGGAATCAACATGACGCCGATGATTGACGTCGTGTTCCAGCTCATTATTTTCTTCGTCACGACCGCCGATATGCAGCAGAAGGCGATTGACGAGAGCATCAAGCTCGCGCTCGCGCCCCACGCCAAGCCGGTGGAAGTGCGCGATCCGCGCGAAATCGTGATCGAGGTGGATAAAGACGGCAAAATTTCCATCGCGCGCACGTATATGTCGCCTGATTACCTGCTCACTCTGATGAAAAAGACAGTGGCCGATCAGGGGCAGACCATTCCAGTTGTCATTCGCGCCGACGGCGATACTCACCACGAGGCGGTGCGCGCTGTGATGGACACCTGCACCAAGGCGGGGCTGTGGAAGGTTAAATTTGCCGCTGTGAAAGAGAAGGCGGGTTAGCCATGGCGCGCAGACGCAAACGCGATTTAGGCGGCGAGTCCGGCGAGTTGAATATGACGGCGATGATTGACGTCGTCTTCCAGCTTTTGATTTTCTTTCTCGTCACCCAAAAGCCCATAGATACGATGGCGAACTTGGACGTCTTCCGGCCCTCGCCGAACCCGCCCAAGGAGGAAGTGGTTACGCCGCCGAAGATGATCAAGGTCCAGATATTCCCCGATGGCATTGCGATTAATGATCGCCCCGTCAGCCTCCCCGAGTTGAACAGCCTGCTCGCAAAGCTCGCCGGAATAGACAAGAACCAGACCATCATGATCATGTGCGCCCCCAATCCCTTCACGCCGACCTAATCCACGTCTTGGATTTGTGCGCCAAAACGGGCTTGGTCAACTTGTCCGTCGTGAGCACCAACTAGTTCTCGCGCAGGACGCGCGCGAACGAGGGCTGAGGGCGAAAATCTGAAGCGCACAAAGCGATTGGCGCACCGGAGTCATTGTACCCGAGAGGCCCCGTCCCGGCGCTTTCTTGAAGGCAATTCTGCGGAGATGTTGACCCTCCGCTTCTCTCCTCTTTCAATTCTCTCCCGCTGCTCTTTTGCGTGTGGTATGCTCGTTCAATGCAGATGGCTCGTCATGTTCAGGTCTTGTCGGATGCGGTGATTAATAAAATCGCCGCGGGGGAGGTGGTGGATCGGCCGGCTTCGGTGGTGAAGGAGTTGGTGGAGAATGCGTTGGATTCGGGAGCGTCTTCCATTCGGGTGGATTTGCTCGGCGGTGGACGGCAGGCGGTGGTGGTGTCGGATGATGGGGCGGGGATGTCGCGGGATGATGCGATTCTGAGCGTGGAACGCCACGCGACGAGCAAGATCAGGGATGTCCACGATATTGAGAACGTCGCAACGCTGGGTTTTCGCGGCGAGGCGCTGGCAGCGCTGGCATCGGTGTCGCGATTTACCCTGACGACGCGTCCGCGTGAGCAAGAGGGGGGCACGGAGATTACGATTTCCGGAGGGCGTGTGCTGGATGTGACGGATGTGGGGTGTTCGCCAGGGACAACGGTCGCGGTGCGAAATTTGTTTTTCAATGTCCCGGCGCGTCGAAAATTTTTGCGGACGGAACAAACAGAATTGTCCCACGCGCGACAGGTTTTCCTCATCCACGCGTTGGCGCATCCACAAGTGGCGTGGACGTTGCGTGTGGATGAGCGGGAGCTGTATCAACTCGCGGGTGGGGCGTCGCTTGAAGAGAGAATTCGTCAGTTGTTCGGCGGTGAAATTCTCGCGGGGCTGCGGCAAGTGGATGGCACGCGGGAGGGGGTGCGGGTGCATGGCATGGCGAGTCTTCCGCAAATGACGCGCGGTGATCGGACCGAGCAGTATATTTTCGTGAACGGTCGCGCAGCGTCCGCGCCGGTGGTCGCGTTCGCGATTAGCGAGGCGTATCAAGCGCTGATTCCGCGTGGTCGTCAGCCGGTGCTTTTCCTCTTCATTGAACTGCCCGCAGATGAGGTGGATGTCAATGTACACCCGGCGAAAAAAAGAGGTGCGATTTCGGCACGGCTCAACCGTGCGCGATGCGCTGATTGAGGCGATTCGTGCCGCAATCAACCTGTCTGCTCAAGAACACAAGACAACGGGTCAACAGGTTCCTGAACTCCTTGCTTCTGCCCGAGCGGCCCCAGCGCTAAAAGTCGTGGATTTACCGGAACTTCCGGCTTTTTCGTATCCGCGTTTGGATCCGACGCTGGAGGAGCGCCCGGCGATTCAGCCTTCCGTGCAAGCGAGCTCCGGGGCCGTTGCGCCGACGCCGACTTCACAGTCGGATGCGCAGAACCCGGAGAACGCGCCACCGTGGTCGTGGTGTCGCGTGTTGGGGCAGGCGGGTGGCTTGTACGTGGTATTGGAGACGGAAGACGGCATCATCTTGATGGATCCGCACGCGGCGCATGAGCGTGTGCTGTACGAAAAATTTATGCGCGCGTTGAATCGCCGTGAAATAAAATCGCAGGGGTTGCTCGTGCCGGAGGTCATTGAACTATCACCCGAAAACGGCGAGCGGGTGCGCGCGAATGTGGAGTTGTTGAAGGAGATGGGCTTCGGTCTCGCGGAGTTTGGTGGCGATAGTTTTGTCGCGGACGCGATCCCCGCGTTCCTGGGAAATGTTTCTGCGCGCGCGGTGTTGGGTGAAATTGCGAATACGATTGAGCGCGGCGGGCGTCGCGCGGGAACCGAGCGCTGGGCGGAGGATCAGATTGCCATGGCCGCCTGCAAGGCCGCGGTGAAGGCGCAGGATAAGCTGACCGTCCAAGAGATTGAGCAGTTGGTGCGCGACCTCGCTTCGTGTGAAATGCCCTACACCTGTCCGCACGGACGGCCGACGCTGATTTACATGGGCTTCAACGAGCTTCGCCGGAAGTTCGGGCGCAGCTAAGATTAATCCAGCGTGTCCTGTTCTTCGGATTTCGGACTCGTGGGCATTTTGCGGACGATGTGATCCAAGAAGAGCACGAAGCAGGTGAGCAATATGAGAACCGCGCTGAGCCAGACGAGAATTGCGCCCAACGGCGCCTCATTTGCAAATACGCCCGCCTGCTGCTCTGGCAGGATGGTGTTGCTGACCGCGCTGGCGATGAACAGCGTGATGACCATGACGTTGAGATAGGTCAGCCCTCGTGCGGTCAGTTCGCGGCGCGGCGAAATGGAGTGCGAGTCTGTTCCTGCGAGGATACGCCGAACGGGGATGAGCAATAGGACCAGGAAGAGCAGGGCGTGTTGCAGGGTGTTTGCGATGAAGCCCAGCTCGACAATCGTGAACCAGATGAGCATCGCGGTAAGGAGAAGGAACCAGCCCTGCGAAAAAATCAGGATCACCGGAAACTTTTGCTTGCTGCGTTCCTTCAGCCACGTGGCCCACCGCGAGCGAAGCTTGGCGCGATGTAAGTTGCGCAAGCCCCATACGATGAGCAGACCCGCAGCGCTAAACCCGGCACTGGCGTAGATCCCGGCCCCGTGAGCGGCCGGTGGGCGTAACCGAACCAGATTGCGAGGAAGAGCGAGACTACACCCATCCCGAGCGTTTTCGCGTAGTATTCGCGGAAGCGTCGGCGACCGAGGTGATATTCTTCATAAATATGTGGATTCATTCACGGACTTCGCGTTTGGCGGGCGCTGCCTGTAATGATACAGAATACCTCAGCATTCGCAGCAGGTCTTTTTTTGATGGAAGAAGAATTTATACACGACTGGCGCAAACCTGTCCGCTACGTCAAAGGCGTAGGCGAACAGCGTGCCGTCCAACTGGCACGGTTGGAAATTTTTACCGTGCGCGATTTGCTGCTGACCATGCCGCGCCGCTACGAAGACCGACGATTGCTGCGTTCACTCAATGAATTGAAATCGGGCGAGTGGGTGGCGATTCAGGTGGAGGTCGTCCGCACGCGTTGGGCGCTGCCACGATTTGGCAAAGGCTACTTGGAGGCGACCGTACGAGATGCGAGCGGCCTTGCGATGTGTCGTTGGTTTAATGCGAAGTATCTGGAGGGTATGCTGTCGCCGGGCGTGCGGCTGTTTCTCTTTGGGAAGGTTTCCATCCGAAAGGGCCTTGTCGTTTTCGATCATCCGGAAGTCGAGCGCACGCGCGACGGGGAGGATGAGTCGCTTCACGTCGGCCGGATTGTACCGGTGTATCCACTGACGGAAAATCTCGGCCAGCGCACGATGCGCCGGATTGTTGCCGCAGCCCTTGAAGAGTATGGAGGCCAAATTGAAGACGCATTGCCCGAGGTCACGCGTGCGCGGCGCAATTTTCCGGAGATTCAGGAGGCGCTGAAGCAGGTGCATTTTCCGACTTCCGAGTCCGAGGCCGCGCACGCACGGGAGCGCCTTGCATTTGAAGAATTTTTGTGCATGCAACTCGTGCTTGTCGCGCGAAAATATCACTCGGAACACGATCTCGAAGGGCGGTCATTTCAGCCCGATGGCAACTTACGCGAACAGTTTTTGAAATCGCTGCCGTTTGAACTGACAGGCGCACAACAGCAGGCGCTTGCAGAGATTCGCGAGGATATGGCGCGACCGCACCCGATGCATCGTTTGCTCCAAGGCGACGTGGGTTCCGGCAAGACGGTGGTTGCGGCGTGTGCGGCGGTGGATGCGATTGAGTGCGGCGCACAGGTGGCGTTGATGGTGCCGACAGAAATTCTCGCGCATCAACACGCGCATACCTTCCGAGAGCGGTTGCGCCCGCTCGGAATCAAGGTTGGATTGCTGACGGGTAGTTTGACGGAGGAACAAAAAATCGCGGCTCGTGCCGCGCTGTCGGACGGTCGAACGCAGGTGGTCGTTGGGACACATTCGTTGATTCAAGATCGCGTTGTGTTTCGTGATCTCGGTCTCGTAATCATTGATGAACAGCATCGTTTTGGTGTGGAGCAGCGCGGGAGTCTCTACACGAAGAGTAGACATCCCGATGTCCTTGTAATGACTGCCACGCCAATTCCGCGCACACTTGCAATGACGTGGTACGGCGACTTGGATGTGACGACGATTCGACAAATGCCGAAGGGTCGTCAGCCGATTGTGACACGGGTGATCAGCGAAAAATTATTGCCCGAAGCGTATGCATTTATCCGGAAACAGGCGGCAAAAAGGGCGTCAGGCGTATCTGGTGTATCCCCTGGTTTCAGAGTCGGAGCAGCTTGATCTGAAGGCGGCGACGGCGACGTTGGAGGAGTTGCGGGTAGGGGCGTTGGCCGGGGTCGAATTGGGCCTTGTACACGGTCAGATGAAGACGGAGGAACGGGACCGCGTGATGAAGAAGTTTCGAAGCGGCGAGGTTCAGGTGCTTGTCGCGACGAGTGTGATTGAGGTGGGGGTGGATGTTCCGAATGCGACGGTCATGTTGGTCGAGAACGCGGAGCATTTTGGTCTCGCGCAGTTGCATCAATTGCGCGGTCGAATCGGACGCGGTTCCCACAAATCTTTTTGTATTTTGCAGGGGCATCCCAACACGAAGGACGCCTGGCGGCGGCTGCGTGTGTTGGAGAAGACTACGGACGGATTCAAAATTGCCGAAGAAGATTTTCTGATCCGCGGCATGGGCAATCTTTTCGGTCGCGAACAGAGCGGCGGCGTGGTTTTCAAAGTGGCTGATCCGTTGCGCGATACGCGTTTGCTGGAGGAAGCGCGGCGTGAAGCGTTTCTGTTGATCGAATCCGATCCGAGGCTGCGCAAACCGGAACACGCTCCCATCCGCATTGCCGCGCGCGAGTTGTATCAGGCGGCGTCGGCGTTTGTGAAGGTCGGGTAGCGCGGACGCGCAGAATGTATAGGGCATAGCGCAGAGCGCATGGCGCAAAGACCCTGCTCGCACTTCTTCGCGATTGTGCTGACAGTGATAGGGCGCACCAGCCGAGTGAACCGCAACCTTTGCAATGAAGATGAAACGAACGCCGAAGCAGTGGGCTGGTTGTTGCCGATCAGGTGATCCATGCAAGGGCTTCGGGGAGGGTGTTGACTACGGGGACGCCGAGTGAGGTGAGGCGGTGGCGGGGGTGGTGGCCGTTGGCGATGAGGAGACAGTGGCAGTTCATCGCGTTTGCGACTTCCAAATCGTGCCGTGTGTCGCCGATGAGCAGGGTGGTTTCAGGATCGGCACCGCGCTCTCGCATCCACGCGCGGCCCTGCTCGATCTTGCCGTGGGCATAGACGTTATCGCTTCCGATGATATCGTCGAAATAGTCGCGAATTCCGAAGTGCGCGAGGAATGATTCAAGCGAATCCTGGCGGTAGGCAGAGAGGATGGACTGTGAAAATCCCCGATCGAAAAGTGTTTGCAATGTGCTTTGTACGGACTGATGCAATGGCGCCTCTGTTCGGCGCAATTCATAGCGACGAATAAACTCTGCACCGACGACTTCGAAGGAAACGCGATCAAAATCGAACCCGAGTCGCCGATAGTAATCAATGACAGGGAAATCAAATACTTCGAGATACTGCGCCTTATCTACTGTCGGCAATTGATGCTCGGCAAGCAGCTCGTTAATGATCGAGATGCTCAGATCAAGATCGTCGAGCAGCGTTCCGTTCCAATCCCAGACTAGGTGTCGGATTTCTTCGTCGTTGGAATTAATCATCGGTGTTTTGTCGCATTTTGGATCTCTAGGAGCAATCGCGTCGCCGCCTGTGCAGGGTCTTTTGCTTCGAGAATTGGCCGGCCCACAACAAGGTGTGTCGCGCCGGCGCGCACGGCTTCTTCTGCAGAGAGCGTTCGTTTTTGATCGCCCTTCTCTTCGCCCGCCGCGCGAATGCCGGGTGTGACGAGGAGCGGGGCGGGGCCGAGTTCCTCTCGCAGCATGGCCACTTCGTGCGGTGAGCAGACGAGTCCATCCGCCCCTGCATCCACTGCGAGTTTTGCGAGTGCGCGCACATGTTCTTTCATCGCACGCGCGACGCCGATATCGGTGAGGTCTGATTGTTGCAGGCTCGTCAGCGCGGTCACTGCGAGTATATTCGGACGTTGATGTCCGAATTTGCGCGCGGCCGCTGCGGCGGCTTCAATCATGGCGCGTCCACCCGTTGCGTGGATAGTGATTAACTGCACGTTGTGTTGCGCGGCTGCGGCGACACCGCGTTCCACGGTGCGTGGAATATCGTGCAGTTTGAGGTCGAGAAAGATGGACATATTTCGTTCGTGCAGCGGTTTGAGCGCCTTTGGGCCCTCCGCGCAAAAGAGTTCGAGGCCCACTTTGACCCAATGGATATTGGGCGGAAGCGACTTTAACGCTTCAGATAATGCAATTTTTGATGGGACATCGAGCGCGACGATAAGTTGTGGTGCCGTGGTGGAATTAGTCATAACTTTTTTAGCGTGCCATAGGGGAAAAGTTGGTTCAAGCCCTTGCTTTTCGCTGGGAGGCATTGTATAACTCACTGTAGGTCAGCTAATTGTGCAGGCATTTGGGATATATAAAATTTTTTGAAAAATTTTTCCAAAATGCGTTGACATCCCAGTAGGCATCCTATAGCTTCTTTACAGATTCAGAGCTGAGAAGGCGCTTGAGTCTATATCAACGGGAAGAGCTTTGTCGCCCGCTTCGATCTTTGTAGGAGAGGGCGTAGGGCTTTTTTTGTGCCGTTGAATTGCTCTTTGACAATGGAATACTTGCTATACTACTTCGGTTTAGAAGTGGTGTGGTTTGTGTGAGGTTATACGTCGTTTTTTTTACAAGATCAGGTTGTCGGAGGACAACCGGTCAGAATTAACGGGTCAGCATCCGCGAGGGTGTTGATTCTCAAACTCTTTTATTACGGAGAGTTTGATTCTGGCTCAGAACGAACGCTGGCGGCGTGGATGAGGCATGCAAGTCGAACGGAACTTTCGCGGTAGCAATATCTAGGAAGTTTAGTGGCGGAAGGGTGAGTAATGCGTGGGTAATCTACCTCGAAGATTGGAATAACCTGGGGAAACTCGGGATAATTCCGAATGTGGTCGCTCCGCGCATGCGGGGCTGTCTAAAGCTGGGGACCGCAAGGCCTAGCGCTTCGAGATGAGCTCACGTCCTATCAGCTTGTTGGTGAGGTAATGGCTCACCAAGGCTTACGGGTAGCTGGTCTGAGAGGATGGTCAGCCACACTGGGACTGAGACACTGCCCAGACTCCTACGGGAGGCTGCAGTCGAGAATCATTCGCAATGGGCGAAAGCCTGACGATGCGACGCCGCGTGCAGGATGACGGCCTTCGGGTTGTAAACTGCTGTGATGGGGGAACAATTGGCGGACTGTTAATAGCTATCCGTCTTGATAGTACCCCAAGAGGAAGCCACGGCTAACTCTGTGCCAGCAGCCGCGGTAATACAGAGGTGGCGAGCGTTGTTCGGATTTACTGGGCGTAAAGGGTGCGTAGGCGGCTCCATGTGTCGGGTGTGAAATCCAACGGATTATCCGTTGAACTGCACACGAAACTGTGGGGCTTGAGGACAGGAGAGGAGGGCGGAATTCACGGTGTAGCGGTGAAATGCGTTGATATCGTGAAGAACGCCGGTGGCGAAGGCGGCCCTCTGGACTGTTTCTGACGCTGAGGCACGAAAGCTAGGGGAGCAAACAGGATTAGATACCCTGGTAGTCCTAGCCGTAAACGTTGTGTACTTGGTGTGGGAGGAATTATCCCCTTCCGTGCCGGAGCTAACGCGTTAAGTACACCGCCTGGAGAGTACGGTCGCAAGATTAAAACTCAAAGAAATTGACGGGGGCCCGCACAAGCGGTGGAGCATGTGGCTTAATTCGATGCAACGCGAAGAACCTTACCTGGGCTTGACATGTGACTGGATGCCCCGTGAAAGCGGGGAGGCCTTCGAGGCTGTCACACAGGTGCTGCATGGCTGTCGTCAGCTCGTGCCGTGAGGTGTTGGGTTAAGTCCCGCAACGAGCGCAACCCCTGTGGCTAGTTACCATCCGTAAGGAGGCACTCTAGCCAGACTGCCTGTGATAAGCAGGAGGAAGGTGGGGATGACGTCAAGTCAGTATGGTCCTTATGTCCAGGGCTGCACACGTGCTACAATGATCAGTACAGAAGGAAGCAAGACCGCGAGGTGGAGCCAATCCCCAAAACTGATCACAGTTCGGATTGGAGTCTGAAACTCGACTCCATGAAGTTGGAATCGCTAGTAATGGCGCATCAGCTACGGCGCCGTGAATACGTTCCCGGGCCTTGTACACACCGCCCGTCACATCACGAAAGCCGATTGCACCCGAAGTGGCTGATTCGACCCGCAAGGGGGATAGGTCCCGAAGGTGTGGTTGGTGATTGGGATGAAGTCGTAACAAGGTAGCCGTAGGGGAACCTGCGGCTGGATCACCTCCTTTCTAAGGAGCATCTGACGAAACCGGTTGATTTATGAGCGGAGCAATCCGCGAATGAGCGCCGTGTTTTCTGAAGATAGGATATTCATCCGGATACGCGAAAGCGTGTTCGGATGCCGGTTTCGCGGCAACGCGAGACCACCGTATGACCGCACAAACCGCACCATTTCTGCGCCGAAGTTTTAGAGCAGGTATTTCAAACAAAGTGAAGTGTTGAGCCGGGTACCAACCGAGGGTCCCCCCGACCACGGTCACGGGGGCATAGCTCAGTTGGTAGAGCGTCTGCTTTGCAAGCAGAAGGTCACCGGTTCGAACCCGGTTGCCTCCACCAGGCGAGTGATAAAACAGTTTGTTTTTCGCACTCAGATGGGCGTGTAGCTCAGTTGGTTAGAGCGCGTCCCTGATAAGGACGAGGTCCCTGGTTCGAATCCAGGCACGCCCACCAGTTGGGCGCTTCACTTTGAAACCATTTTCCCGAAGGGAGGCGCAGGTCGCCGACTGGAGGGTGGTTCTTTGACAATTGCATAGGATGGAGACATAACAATTTTCATCGAAGAAGAATTGTAACCGTTCGTGCCTGAAAAGGCGCGGATGGCGACCAAATAATTTTTGGTCAAGTTAGAAAGGGCGCATAGCGAATGCCTTGGCATCCATAGGTGATGAAGGACGTGGCAAGCTGCGATAAGCGCCGGGGAGCGGCAAGCACGCTTTGATCCGGCGATGTCCGAATGGGGAAACCCAATCCCGGTTATACGGGATTATCCGGGGATGAATATATAGTCCACGGAAGCGAAACCAGGGGAAGTGAAACATCTCAGTACCCTGAGGAAAAGAAAGCGAAAGCGATTCCCTCAGTAGTGGCGAGCGAAAGGGGAACAGCCTAAACCATCGTGTTTACACGGTGGGGTTGCGGGACCACAATGTGGTATCAGAGAGGATAACGGAAGAGTTCTGGAAGGCTCTCCCATAGAGGGTGATAGGCCCGTACGTGAAATCCAAACTGAACCTAGTGGTATCCCAAGTAGGGCGGAGCACGTGAAACTCTGCTTGAATCTGGAAGGCCCACCTTCCAAGGCTAAATACTAATGGATGACCGATAGTGAACAAGTACCGCGAGGGAAAGGTGAAAAGAACCCCTGCTAGGGGAGTGAAATAGAACCTGAAACTATGTGCCTACAAGCTATGGGAGTTCCGAGCAATCGGAATGACCGTTTGCCTTTTGCATAATGAGTCCGCGAGTCACGGTGTGTGGCAAGGTTAAGGCCTTATGGGCCGGAGCCGTAGCGAAAGCGAGTGCGAAATGCGCGTTTAGTCGCATGCCGTGGACCCGAAGCCGTGTGAGCTACCCATGACCAGGATGAAGCGAGGGTAACACCTCGTGAAGGTCCCGAACCCGTGGCCGTTGAAAAGGCTTGGGATGAGTTGTGGGTTGGAGCGAAAGACTTATCAAACTCGGTGATAGCTGGTTCTCCTCGAAATAACTTTAGGGTTAGCCTGCAGAATTGCTCGTAGCGGAGGTAGAGCACTAATTGGACTAGGGCCTTACCGGGATTCCAACGCCAGTTAAACTCCGAATGCCGTTGCAGACATCTGCGGAGATAGACTGTGGGGGATAAGCTTCATAGTCGAGAGGGAAATAGCCCAGACCGCCAGTTAAGGCCCCTGAATCCGGTTAAGTGCGTAAGGATGTGAGATCGCAAAGACAGCTAGGATGTTGGCTTAGAGGCAGCCATCATTTAAACAGTGCGTAACAGCTGACTAGCCAAGTGGTCTCGCGCCGAAAATGAACGGGACTAAGCCGGATGCCGACACTGCGGATGCCATGCTGATTCGTCAGCGTGGCGTGGTAGAGGAGCGTTCTCTATGGGTCGAAGGAGAAGGGTAACCGACTCTGGACCGTAGAGAAGTGATTATGCGGACATAAGTAACGATAAGCCAGGTGAGAATCCTGGCCGCCGTAATCCCAAGGTTTCCTGGGGAAGGTTCGTCCTCCCAGGGTTAGTCGGCCCCTAAGCGGAGACCAATTGGTGTACGCGATGGGAAGCGGGTTGAATATTCCCGCACCGACCGTTTGGCGTTATCAGCCATGGAGTGACGCAGCAAGCAGAGTCAGCCACCGACTGGAAGTGGTGGTCCAAGCCCGTAGGGGGTTCTGGTAGGTAAATCCGCCGGAACACTACCCCGAAAGGTGATGGGACGTGGAGGCTACGGCCGAAGCGGATTGACTCAGGCTCGACTGCCAAGAAAAGCTTCTAGGCGAGCCAAGCGGGCGACCGTACCGCAAACCGACACAGGTGGGATGGTAGAATATACCAAGGCGCGCGAGAGAAACCTCGTTAAGGAACTCGGCAATCTAGCCCCGTATCTTAGGTAGAAGGGGTCCTCTCCGACGTAAGAGTAATATCAAAGCGTTGGGGAGGCGCAGTGAAATGGCTCGAGCGACTGTTTAACAAAAACACAGCACTCTGCGAACTCGAAAGAGGATGTATAGGGTGTGACACGTGACCAATGCGGAAAGGTTAAGGCAAGAGGTTAGCCGCAAGGCGAAGCTTCGACCCGAAGCCCCCGTGAATGTCGGCCGTAACTATAACGGTCCTAAGGTAGCGAAATTCCTTGTCGGGTAAGTTCCGACCTGCACGAATCGTGTAACGACTTGAGCGCTGTCTCAACGAGGATCTCGGTGAAATTGTAATCCAGAGGAAAGTGTCTGGTACCCGCAGTAGGACGGTAAGACCCTGTGAACCTTTACTGTAATCTGATATTGTGTTCTGGTTCTTCATATGTAGCATAGCTGGGAGGCTGCGAAGCTCCGGCGTCAGCCGGGGTGGAGCCAATAGTGAAATACCAGTTTTGGGGCATCGGAATTCTAACCGTATCCGTGATCCGGATACGGGACAGTGCCAGAGGGTCAGTTTGACTGGGGCGGTTTCCTCCGAAAGAGTAACGGAGGAGCGCGAAGGTCCCCTCAGCACGGTTGGCAATCGTGCGTAGAGCGTATAGGTATAAGGGGGCTTAACTGCGAGACAAACAAGTCGAGCAGGTGCGAAAGCAGGCCTAAATGATCCGGTGGTTGCACGTGGCAGCGCCATCGCTCAACGGACAAAAGGTACTCCGGGGATAACAGGCTGATCGCCGCCAAGAGTCCATATCGACGCGGCGGTTTGGCACCTCGATGTCGGCTCATCACATCCTGGGGCTGGAGAAGGTCCCAAGGGTTTGGCTGTTCGCCAATTAAAGTGGTACGCGAGCTGGGTTCAGAACGTCGTGAGACAGTTCGGTCCTTATCCACTGTGGGCGTAGGAAATTTGAGGAGAGCATTCCTTAGTACGAGAGGACCGGGAATGACGCATCTCTGGTCTTCCGGTTGTCGCGCCAGCGGCATTGCCGGGTAGCTATATGCGGAACGGATAAGCGCTGAAAGCATCTAAGCGCCAAGCCTACTCCAAGATAAGATTTCCCTTCCTGCTTCGGCAGGGCTAAAGGTCGGTTGAAGACTACAACCTTGATAGGCTGGATGTGTAAGCATAGCGATATGCTTAGCTAACCAGTACTAATTGACCGTGCGACTTGACCATTATTTCCTTCTTCGATGAACGCTATGAAACCATCCTATGCAATGATTTTTTCCGCCTCTGGCGGAAGATCATTTTCCCGGTGACCATAGCGAGGGGGAAACACCCGTTCCCATTCCGAACACGACCGTTAAGACCCTCTGCGGCGATGGTACTGAGATGTAGATCTCGGGAGAGTAGCACGTTGCCGGGTTTAATTTTGAGGCCGTCCCGTTCCCACGGGACGGCCTCTTTTTTTATCTTTCGTGCTTGTTCAGGCCTTCCCGCCTGATACATTGCGCGCCTTTCCGTCGTTCGGTTCGCCTGTTGCGAGCCGAGAGCCGGCGCATCCGTCCGTGTGGAAGATGCGGAGTTAAACTGGAGAATGAACAAAGTGGCCAAGAAAACCAAACAACCAACCGACGCGCCATCCGAAATGGCGGCGTTGTACGAAGAAACCCTTCGCAGCTTTAGCGAAGGCGCAATTGTAACCGGGCGCGTGCTCGACGTCCGCCCAAACGAAGTCCTCGTGGACATCGGCTATAAATCCGAGGGCCTTCTGCCCATCTCGGAATTCAAGACGCCGGATGAAGTCAAACCCGGCGACCAAATCGAAGTTTTGCTGGAGAAGCTTGAAGATGACCAGGGAATGGTCATGGTCAGCAAACGCCGCGCAGAACAGCAGCGCAACTGGGATCGCGTCCTCGCCAACTACGTCGAAGGCGGAACCATCAAGGGCGAAGTCAAGGGGCGCGTAAAAGGCGGATTGATTGTGGATGTCGGTGTGGATGCGTTCCTGCCCGGCTCGCAGTTGGACGTCGTGCCGGTTCGTAGTCCGGAAGAGTACTACAACCGCGAACTCGAATTTAAGATCATCAAGATCAACCGTGATCGCCGCAACATCGTTGTATCACGACGTGAGCTGTTGGAAGACCGCCGTCGTGAGCAGAAAAAAGTCGCTCATGGGCGAAATTCAAATCGGCCAGATTCGCCACGGTGTCGTCAAGAACATCACCGACTTCGGGGCGTTTGTGGACCTCAACGGAATGGACGGCTTGCTGCATATCACCGATATGAGCTGGGGCCGTGTCACCCGCCCGTCCGAAGTCGTCAAAGTCGGCCAAGAGCCCGACGTGATGATTCTCGATGTGGATCGTGAAAAGGATCGTATTTCTCTCGGTCTCAAACAGATTGCCCGCAATCCGTGGGAAGACATTGAACGGAAATATCCGGTCGGCACCCGCGTCAGTGGCAAAGTGGTCAACCTCGTGCCTTATGGCGCCTTCATCGAAATCGAAGAGGGCATCGAAGGCATGGTTCACGTCTCCGAAATCTCCTGGACGAAGCGCGTCGCGAAGGCGGCGGACGTTCTGGAGCTGGGCCAGGAAGTCGAAGCCGTGATTCTGAACGTCAATCGCGACGAGCAGAAAATTTCACTCGGCATTCGCCAGACGGGCGCCAATCCGTGGAGCAATGCTCAGGAACACTATGCGATCGGCGCACGGATCAAGGGCGCTGTGCGCAACTTTACGTCCTATGGGGCGTTCGTTGAGCTGGAGCCGGGTATTGACGGAATGATTCACGTCTCCGACATGTCTTGGACCCGCAAGATTAATCATCCGTCCGAACTTCTGAAGAAGGGCGATGAGGTTGAAGCGGTCGTTCTCGAAGTGGATGCCGCGAACCAGCGGATCAGCCTCGGCCTCAAGCAGGCGCAGACGGATCCATGGGCGAGCATCACGCAGCAGTATAAGGTCGGTCAGTTGGTCAAGGGCAAGGTCTCCAAGTTGGCCTCCTTTGGTGCCTTCATCGAAATTGAAGACGGAATTGATGGCCTTGTTCACATCAGCCAGATCAGCGAAGAGCGTGTGCAGAAGGTCAAAGACGCCTTGCAGCCCGGTCAGGAAGTGGAAGCCCGCGTGATCAAGATTGACCCGGTCGAACGTCGGATCGGCTTGAGCATCAAGGCCGCCAAGCTCCCGGACGATCAGTTCGTCGTGGACGATTCCATGCTCGAAGGCCTCCGCCCCGGCGAAGACCTCGTGGATCTCGCTGGCGCTTTCGACGAAGCCTTCGGTGGCAGCACTTCCAAAACGGAAGAATGGCACCCTGGTCAGAAGAAGCAGGGCGAAGAGAGCTAATCTCAGAGTCACTCTGAAAAAGAAAGCGCTGGCCAAATGGCCAGCGCTTTTTTATGGCCGGAACACACGTGATGGAACGAAGGGCGGGATGACGCTATAGTCCGCACAATGGAACGAACGATATGAACGCGCTGACGCATGAACATCTGTCGGAGGGCGAGTGGCGGCAGAGGCAGAAGCGACACCGCGAGCGATTGGAGCCGATTGTATCGGCGCACCTTGATCGTCAATCGCGCGCCGAAAAGCATCCAGTTCACGATTTTCTTTTCCAATACTATGGGTTCCGCCCTTCGTGGCTGTTGCGCTGGGGCCCGGGCGCGGATGTTGTTCTGGATGGAGATGGGGCCAAAGAGTTCCTTCACTTTGAACATTACATCGAGCGCGAGGGTGGAGTGGGCCTTGAGCCGCTGGCCCTATCTGATAAACGCCGCGCGGGCGCGAAGTGGATTTTGTCGCTACTATTGGTCACCGCTGAACGCCCGGCCCGTTTCGGTTGCTACGGTTTGCACGAGTGGGCGATGGTCTATCGTGAGACGGAGCGCCGCCACCATGCAACGCCATTGCGATTGCCGCCGGATGAGATTGCGGCATTTCTTGAGACGCAGCACGTAATGTGTTCGCACTTTGGCGCGTTCCGATTTTTTACCCCTGCCGCGCGGACACTGAACACGCTTCAACCCAGTCGCGAAAAAGATGTTGAATATGGAGCAGCGCGGCTGCCTTCACGCCAATATGGACCTCTATAAATGGGCCGCGAAACTCTGGCCGTGGATTTCATCCGAACTGGTTGCCGATACCTTCCTGCTTTCCTGCCGCATACGCGAACTCGACATGCGTGCCAGTCCCTATGATCTCCGGTCACTTGGCTACGATCCTGTTCGCATCGAAACCGAATCTGGTCGCGAAGAATACATCGCCCACCAGCGTGCATTTTCAGAGGAAGCCCAGCCTTTGCGCAGGCGCTTGATTGCGGAGTATCGCAACGTGGTTGCGTGAGTGACGGGGTTTCTTCGAGGCCGCAAGCGTCGAGCGCGGACGGGCGCGATGCTATTTGAAGCGGGTGGGGAGTCGTTTTTGAATGATTCGGCGGTCTTCGGGGGTGAGGAGCCAGAGCCAGAAGACGGCAAGGGCGAAAATAAGGAGGAAAATTGCGACTGCAATTTTGGGCCTGAGCTGGGTGAGACTTCCTGCGATGGCCATCAAAACGAGCGCAAAGAATGCGGCGAGGGCGATACGGCGTAAAGAAGGCCCGCTGCCGGGTGCGCGTCGAGCGGCCATCCATGCGGTTCCGGTGAGATCGAGCGCCGCGCGGAGCACCCACGCGCCTGCTGCGCCGGTGATGCCGTAGGTTTTTTATAAGCAGTGCGGCGACGGCGAGGTAAATGGGGAGTTCAACCGCGTGTAGCTTTGCGGTCAGATCGGGGCGACCTGTGCTTTGAAGTAGCGAGGTGGGGACAAACGAGAGGGAATAGAGGAATACGCCCGCCGTCAAAAGTCGCATGACCGGAGCGCTGCGGATTCCAAATTCCGGGCCGAGCCAGAGGGTGAGTCCTTCCGGCGCAAAGGTGACAAGGAGTAGAACAATCGGAAAAAGCAACACGAGCAGAAGCCGTACGCTCTGCGCGAATAGTTGGCCGGTGGCTTCCGGCCGATCACGAAATTCTGCGGCAAATGTTGGGAAAAGCACGGAGACCCACGCGCGGGGCAAGATTAGCATTTTTATGACGATTTCTGCCGGTGTGACGTAGAACGCCACTTCGCTCACTGCGCGTAGTGCGCCGATCAGAAAACGGTCAATGTGGATCATCAGCGGTTGAACGATGTTTGTAATCGTCATCCAACCGCCAAAACCGAGGAGGTGCGGGGCCTCTTTGGAGTTGAATCGAAACCCCGTGCGCAATCCCGGGACAACGCGCAGGCAGGAAACAAAAAATAGAAGCCACTCGACGACGCGCCCGCCGAGGAGGACGAGGACAACGGGATACAGGCTTTGGCTGAACGGGAGCACGAGCAGAGGGCCGACAAAGGTGAACGCGCCGGTGGGGATTCGTATGATGTTGATGAGCGGGAAGCGGTGACACGCTTCGAGTGTGCCGATCAGACCGGTGACCGTGACGAGGACGGGAAGTCCCCATGCGACGGCGCGAAACGCATTGAGTGTTTCCGCTTGGAATTCCGGTGCGATTTTTAACGCGCTGTGGGTTAGCCAGGGTGCGATGAGATAAACAATGATCCCGCCAAAGATTCCGAGCGCGAGCATCAGCGTCATGGCGGTCCAAAACGAGGCGGCGACACCGTCATCGCCGTCGCGCCGAATTTTTTTCCGCGATGAATTTGGTCAGCGCCTGCCCGAGACCGAGATCGAATACGCCGAAATAGCCGACGAGCATCCAGACCAGGGAGAGGAGTCCGAAGCGCTCCGTGCCGAGTCCCTTGATTAAGAGAGGAATCGCAAAGAGCGCCACCGCCATGGGTGCGCACATTCCGACGAGATTCCAGACTGTATTTTTTGCGATCTTTGAGCGGGACGGCGGCTGCGGGTCGAATTCTATTTCGTCAGGATTAATCGGAAGAGCTGTTGGTGCTGGAGTGCGATTTCCCGAATCGCGAATTTCTTCCGGACCGACTCCGCGCCCGCTTTTGCCCAGTGCGCCGCCGTTTCCGGGTTCTCCATCAATTCGATCATTGCCGTTCGCCATGCGTTTTCATCACCTACGGGCAACAGACGCCCGTCTTCTTGGTCAGAAACAATATCCAGTATCCCGCTGCTTGCCGAGGCCAGAGATGGCAAACCGCATGCCATCGCCTCGATCAGCGCCAACCCTAATGCTTCGGCCTCGGATGGAAAGACGAATGCATCGGCCGCGCGCAGATAATCCGCGACGCGATCCGTGTAGCCCGTGAAGATTACACTGCTCGCGAGATTGTTTGTTTGGACAAACGTACGAAGTTCCTGTTCACAGGAAAGGAACTGCGCCCCCCGCGCCGATCAGCGCCAGTTTCACATTCGGCTTTTGCGCAATAACGCCCTTCCACGCGCGGAGCAGCATTTCCAATCCCTTGCCGCGATTCAATTTTCCCGAATAAGCGAACACAAACGCATCGCCAAATCCAAACTCTTTGCGCCACTCCATCCGTTTGTCCGGATATACGGATATAAAGGGGGTGAAGTCCATTCCGTTGGTGATTGTCGCAATTTGAGCTTCCGGGATGCCGCCCGTTGTGAATTCCTCGTGGATAACCCGCGAGATGGCGAGGAAGCGGTCGGCCCTTTTTAGGAGGCCGTTACGCACTCCAAAATAAGCGCGCAACAGCGGGTTCATTTTACGCGATGCGCTGCCGGGGACGGTATAGACAAACTGCCCTGACCATTCGCCGCACGCTTCCGAACGAAGGACGACGCGTTTGTTGAACCAGCGCCCGGCCAACATTCCGACGATGCCCTGCACACGCAATCCGCAGACGTAGATGACTTCGTAGTCGTGTCGCAGGCGGAACAACGCCCAGAGCGCGGCTGGGAGCATAAGATATTTTCCGAAGCGTGGAAATCCGGAGGGCTTTACGCGAACAACTTTTACTCCATCCACGCTATCAATCGCTTTCAAGTCTCGTTCGTGTTTCCGCGTGAGCACAAAAACAGGCGAGCCGAGCGATTTCAACTCGCGCGCCAGCAGACGCGCGTGCGTTTCGCCCCCACCGATACGCGGATAGAATGTATCGGCAAGCAGGCAGATGCCCGGTTCCGGATTGTTGGCGGTCTCACTCATCAGTGCGCGGATTATAGGGGTTAAAAATGGACAGGCGATATTTTGTGAAGGCAAAGCGCTCTTGTCAGCAAACGCTGGTTTGGCGGATAGTAACGAAATGACCGCGCTGTCTTCTCTTTTTCTTGCCCTGTTCTTCTCATGTTTGGTCGGCCCGTTGGCTTGGGCGGACGAGTCCAACTGCTTTGCTGCGGTGTGCCAAAGCGCCGGGAAAACTCGCGTCGTTTCAGGCGAGAATGGCTGGTCGTATCCAATTGAAGAACTGCGTTTTCTGACGAAGGGCGTGTTCTGGGGCGAAGCGGCGTTGGACACTGGCGCAGCGCGGAATCCGGCCCATCGCGACCCGTTGGAACCGATTGATGATTTTAATCGGCAACTCGCCGATTTGGATGTTCAGCTTCTCATTGTGCCGATCCCGCCGAAAGCGTTGATTTATCCGCTGCCCTTGGGCTGTACGCGTGAAGACACGCGGGGCGCATTGGGGCGATTGCGAACTTTCTACGCTGAATTGCGCCAACGCGGCGTTCAGGTTCTTGATTTGACGGAGGATTTCCTGGCCCTTGCCGCGTTGGCTGAAGGAAGGTTGTATGAGCAAGAAGAACCTCGCTTGTCGGGGATCGGCACCAAACGCGCCGCTGCGCAAATCAGCGATTGGCTTGTGAAACATGGCGCCGGGTCTTTATCCGAATCTCCACCGCCGTTGGGGACCTCGCGTGAACGTTCGGTGTTGTTGCTAGGCGATCGCACTGTTGAGCGGCGCGAACAGGGCGCGGGTTTGCCAGAGCAACTGGCGTTCTTGCTGGGGCAACCGATAGACGCCGAAAAAGCTGCGGGCTTTGCCGCGACCAGCTCGCGCATTGAATTGATCCGCTTGATGAACGCCTCGCCGGGCTACATCAAAGGCAAAAGGTTTTTGATCTGGTGTTTCACCGCCACCGATTTCACGGAAGCCGATGCATGGCGCTTTGTGCCGCTGCCGGTGAATTGACCCGCAGCCTAACCGGGCCGATGGAACGCTGCCAATACGGGAGTGCCGAGGCGGCGGGTTAGACCGAGCGCACCGGGGATTGCCTCCAGCGCGGAGGAAATTGCCGGTGAACCGAGCTTGCGGTGAATCACCATTGGCCAGAGGAATTGACCTTGTCGGCCACTCCGCGAGAAGCCGTGCAGGGTGAACGCATCACTGACCTCGGCGTGGGTGAAGTTGCGCCACGTGCGGGTGTTTTTTTCCATCTTCTTCTTTGCTTCAAAAAGCCACGGCGCGAGTTTGTTTAGACCGGAGGCGAGGGGGTAGTCCACGACGACGATGTTTTTTGCGACGCGCGCGAGTTCTTGAATGAGCTCCTGCCATCGTTCGCAGTGAGGGAGGAGCCGGACGCTCACCACTGCATCGAAGGATTTATCGGGGAACGGGAGGGCAATGACGTTGCCGACGACAAAGTTGCAACGGCCTGTTGTCAAAACATCGGACAGCCGTTCCGCGCAGACCGGTGCGCTGCCGAGGACGGTGACATCCATTCCCGCATCTGCCATGGGCTTCGCAAGTTGTCCGTGGCCGCCACCGACATCGAGGACGCTCTTCACATTTGCGTTGCGCAGGAACTCCAGCGCAATGTTTTCTTGGCGCACGAGCATCCATTTTCCAATCGGCCCGGCGAAGCGCGCGGCGTAACCGGCGGAGGATGTTTCAATATCCGCAGTCTCTGGAAAGTGGGGTTCGTCGTCCATGGGCACGGAAAAAGCGTCTCAGATTTCGCGTTGAAATAACATAAGAAGTTTGGGTTTCGCACTCTGATATACCGCCACCATCCACAACCACGTGTGTTGAGATTCGTTGGTCAGCAATTGCGCGTAATCCTGAAGCGCGGGCCTTGCGACGGCGACGACCCAGCAGCCGAGACCCAAAATGTTCAGTAGAATGATCGTGGTGTAGGAGAAGAGCCTTCCGTGTTCCTGAATGTCCGGTTGGCGAATCGCAAGGATGGAGAGGGTGAATGTGATGTGGAAGGCATAGGTCAGACCGATGAGGGCGAGGGTGAGCGGCTGATAGGGGTGGAGGTCAATAAAAATGCCGAGGACGAAGACCAGAAACAAAACGAGCATGGTATAGAACGGGAAAAAATAGGGCGCGAGGGTGATGATCCAGTTTGATTTTGAAACGGTGACACTGCCGCCGCGCGCACTGACGCGGAGGCGCGAAACACGCGCACCCATGAGCAGCGCCCAGAAGGCGTGGGTCAATTCGTGGCCGAGGACGTAGGTGCGCATGGGGCGGGGCATGGTGAAAAATAAAAGCAGCCAGAAGAAGAATCCGCCAGCGAGCCAGCATGTGAGTTCAAGGCTGCCGCCTAACTCTGCTGGCCTGAGCGAGGTGAGGAGTCGTGTGGTGGCGACAACGACGATCCAGACGAGGGGAAGCAGCAAAAGGCCGGTTAGAAATTTCAGGGGGCCGCATCGTGTTGCTATTTCATTGAGAAGTCGCTCGCGGGTCCAGCGCCGGATTTTTTGTTCTACAGACGGGGCGTTGAGCCACGGGTGAACTTCCGCCACCTCGCGCAAAAAGAGCAGACGTTCCTCTTCGGGAACCCATGTTCGCACGGAGCCATTTAACTGAACAAGGTTGCGGAGGATTTGACGTTTCGTGGGATATTTGCCGGGATGAACGCTTTCGGGGTCTATCCAGTAGAGCCGCGTTTCTTTATTGACCGTCGGCTGGAGCAGGATATTCAACGTCTTCGTGTCGTCGTGATAGATGCCGTGTCGTCCGAGGTCGAGCCAGAGTTCGCGGATGTGGGCGCGCAAATTGTCCCAATCGTTTTTTTTCAGCGAGCGGTGATTTTGTTTCACCCACTGGCGGACGGTTACTGCGTCGGGAAGAAACTGCATAATAAGACAGGAGGTGAAGGGAGCGAAGGCGGAGGGGTGTTCGACGTAACCGAGCGGCTCCGGCATAGGAAGGCCGAGGTCACACATTGTTTTCGCTGCGGCGAAGGCGCGTCGCGCGCGGCTGCAGCGGAATCGGGCGCAGAGTCCGCTGTCGACGTAGAACTTGAAGAGGAGGTGTGCATCTTCTCCCGCTCCCTGCAGGACGCATTGTTTTTTTGCGCTTTTCAGCGCCCTGCCGGGTTGGGCAAGGGTTTGAATCGCGCGCTGGCTGAAGTCCGGCCCGACGCCCTTCGCCCGCAAATGGGCGAGATAGGTTTGACGGGCTTTTCTAAAAACCATTGAATTGTCGGTTGACTTCATGGGCCTGGCCGATAGTATGTCACAACTTTTTGACGTGGGAAATAAACCACGGCGGGGGTGCACAGGGCACACCCTTTCGAGGAGAATTCGATAATGGCGCATACGAAACAAGCTTTGAAACGGCATCGGCAGAGTGAAGAGGATCGTCTTCGCAATAAATCCAGTCGCTCGTTCATCAAAACGGTTCAGACCCAGTTTAAGACCGCGTTGGCCGGGAAAGACTCCGTCAAGGCGGCGGAGTTGTACAGCCGTTTTTGCTCGGCGCTGGACAAGGCCGTGAAGCAGGGCGTGATTAAAAAGAATCAGGCGACCCGTCGCAAAGGCCGGGCGGCTGATCATCTGCGTGCGCTGAAGGCAGCCTGATTTCAACCGAAGTTCATTTAAGTGAGCGGCCCACTTGGGCCGCTCGCTTTGCTTAATCCGGATTATTTTTTCCGAAGCCGGGCATTGAACGGCCATCCGCTGGGGTGTCGGCGAATTGAATACGACTGGCGCACATTGCGCTCAACGCATGTGGTCACGTTCCGATGGTTTGGAAAAACAAAGCGCGGCGCGCGGCGTTACCAGGCTTCGACCATCTGTTGAACGAGTTTGTTCCCGAGGTCCGTCGCCGCAACCGGGAGGCCGAGCCGCTTCGAGGAAGACAGGTCGCCGGAGACGATAAACACACCTTCGCCCTGTACTGAGGGGCGCTCGACAATCACGGAGTCGTCCGCGCGGCGCGTCATAAGAAGGCGTGCGGTGATTCGAATGCGGTACTGTTGCACATCCGAGCGGCGGGTGGTGTCGTACACGGTCGGTTCGAGTGTGTAGCTGCGGAGGACCACGCGCGCGATGGCGTCGGCATTTTCCTCGCTGGCAATTTTGAGCGAACCGTCGCGCTGAAGGGCTTCCACGAGGCCGCGCTGACACTCTATTTCAATTAGCGGCTCCGACGTTTCGTTGATGAACGAAGGGATGTACACGGTCTTGATATCGTCCGGGAGCATGGAGCCGAGGCGGTATCCGGCGCATCCGGTTGAGGCGAGCAGGAGACCAACTAGGGCAAACAGGCTCAGAATTTTAATTTTCATTCAGCTTCTCCACCAAGGGCGTCAGTTCTTTTATCCGCGCGCGCGCCAGCGCCGACCACTCGGAGTTCGGGTACTGCCGCACAAAATTTTCGTATGATTTAACCGCTGCCAACGGCCGTTTTGCAACCTTATCGTAAAACAGCGCCTTGTCATAGGATGCTTTTGCGCGGCGGCGCAATAATGAATCCCGATAGGCTTGGGCGAGGTTGTTTTCTTCTGAGTTCGGATAGGCGTTCAGATATACAATAATAGCAGCCCATGCTTGATCGAGCGCCTCTTCGTCGTTCGGGCTTTCTTCGGACAGGCGGATCAGGCAGCGCGCGCGCCCGAACGCGGCTTTTTCGGACCATTCCGTGCCGGGGTAGCGGTTTTGAGCGTTCATATACGCGACGACGGCCAGTTCGAGTTGTTCGCTCAGTTCGTAGGCGTGGCCGATGAGATATTGCGATTCGGCGGCAAACGGGGCGCGCGGGGCGTTTTGTATGACTTTCTCGAAGAGAGGAATTGCGCGCTCAGGTGCTTTGAATCCCCCGAAGATCAGGAGGGCGCCCTTCCGTTTGTCCATCGTGGCGTTTGCAATTTCGAATTGGCGCTGAACGATGGAGTCGTAAGGGTAGTTTCCGGTGTATTTTGTGGCGAGGGTGTTATATTCGTTGAAAGCGTCTTCAAGTTTTCCGCGCGCATCGAGGGTTTGTGCAAGTCCCCATTGGGCCAGCGTCGCTTCCGGGCTGCCGGGCCAGGTGGTTGTCAGCGCACGATACGCTTTGCCCGCTTTTTTCAGTTGGCCATCCGCCTGCAATCGCCGGGCCAGCGCGAGTTGATCCATCGGGTTTTTCTTCGCCGGGCGGTTGAAGCTGAACCATGAATGTTTTTTTGCCGTCATTTCGTAGGGCGCGGATTTTGCCCATACGGCAGACGGCGTACTGAACGCGAGGGCGAGCAGAGAGCAGAAAACAAGGATGCGCGGCATGGAGAGGAACAGTAGGTAGAGCCGTGGGGCGGGTCAAGCGGTTTGCCGATAAACCCGTCACAGGCGGTTTCGCCGCATGGTTTGCAATGTCGATTCTTGCGCTAGCGCTATCCTTGCTTATGATGAGGGCGTAATGAAACGTCGGGACAGCATCGCCACGCCTGACGGTCAGCCCCGTTGCATATCGTGAATCAGCCTCATCAATCCAATGTTTCGTGCTGCACCTATTCATTAAAAGATCTCTCACCTGCCAACTTCGCACTGGTGATGGCGACGGGGATTGTTTCCACGGCAGCTCACGCGCTGGGATTTGTCAGAATTGCGTCGGCTCTATTCCAGTTAAACATTGCGGCGTATGTGCTGCTATGTGTCCTTTATGCATGGCGCGTTATTCGTTATTGGCGCCGCGCAGTCGCAGATTTGTTCGATCACCTTGCGTCATTTGGTTATTTCACATTTGTCGCCGCGACGTGCATCCTCGGTGCGCAGTTCATTATTTTCTCCGACAACGAGCGAATCGCGATGGTGCTTTGGTGGGTAGGGCTGTTTTCGTGGATCTTCTTTACCTATGTTATCTTCGCCGGGCTCTCGTTGAAACGTACGAAACCTGCACTGGAGGGTGGCATCGGCGGAGCATGGTTGCTTGCAGTTGTTGCGACGCAGTCCGTTGCGCTGCTGAGCCTCCATCTCGCGTCACGCTTTGCTGAGTGGCCGTTGAATTTTTTTGCCCTTGCGCTGTGGCTGTGGGGTGGGATGCTCTATATTTGGATCATCGCGCTGATTTTCTATCGCTACACCTTCCTGCGGCTCACACCTGAAAACCTTCTCCCTCCGTACTGGATCAATATGGGGGCGATGGCCATTGCCACACTGGTGGGTGCGGCCCTGATTGTCAGCGCACCGAATTCCGATTTATTTCAATCTCTGCTCCCTTTCCTTAAAGGAATCACGCTCTTCTACTGGGCTGCGGGGACGTGGTGGTTGCCGCTACTACTTATTCTCGGGGTTTGGCGGCACCTCTGGCGGCGATACCCGCTTTCGTATGACCCACTCTACTGGAGCGTCGTCTTTCCTCTCGGAATGTATGCGGCTTGTACCCATGCACTGCGCTCGGTGTTTGGAATTACCCTGCTTTCGCGCATCGCGATGGCATTTTTTTATGTTGCACTGCTGGCGTGGATGATTGTTTTCATTGGTGCGCTGCGGCGGATGGCGCTTGTCCTAGTGCGGCGTCTAGGACGGTGATTCGAACCCTTTCACGTTTTTCCTGCGCAGGGACTTGATTCAACGGGAGAGGGGCGTTACCGTCGCGCCTTTCCGGTGAGCTATGAAAAACAACACAAAGAAAGTATTAATTCCCACGAAACTCGATTCGATTGCGAAAGACCTGCTTTCCGCAACCGGCCGCTATACGGTCATTCAGCAGGAAACGTCCGACTTGTTGGCGCTGGCGAAAGAGCATCCCGATACACACGCGCTCATTGTGCGCAGCGAGAAAGTGACGAAGGAACTGATTGACGCCCTGCCATCGCTCCGCGTGATTGTCCGCGCGGGATCGGGCTATGACACCATTGACACGCGCTATGCGCGGAAGAAGGAAATTGATGTGATGAACACCCCTGGCGCGAACGCGAACGCTGTGGCGGAGCAGGTCATTGCGTTGATTCTCGCCAATGCGCGCCACCTGATCGGCGCGGACGCTTCCGCGCGATCCGGGAAATGGGAAAAAAAGAATTTCATGGGCCGCGAGCTGACCGGCAAGACGGTTGGCATCATCGGGTTGGGGGCGATCGGGCAACTACTCGCCAAGCGCCTCGAAGGGTTCGAGTGCAAATTGGTCGGCTACGATCCCGTCATTTCCAAAGATCGCGCCGAGCAACTGGATGTTGCGCTGCTTGAACTGCCCCAGATTTTTGAAACGGCGGATTACGTGACCCTGCACATTCCGGAAACCAACGAGACACGTGGCATGGTCAATGCATCCTTGTTGAATCTGATGAAGAAGGGCGCGACGCTCATCAACTGCGCCCGCGCGGGCGTGGTGAATGAAGACGATGTGCGGAAGGCCAAGGCTGAACGCGGCATTTGTTTCCTTAATGATGTGTACGCCAAGGACGCCGAAGGCCCGAAATCCGTTGCGGACATCGCCGACATTATGCTGCCGCACCTGGGCGCCAGCACTAGAGAGGCCAATACGAACGCGGCCCGGCTCGCGGCGGAGGAGCTGATCGAGCTGGATGAGAAGGGTATTTCCACGCGCATCGTGAATCGCGACATTCCCGTCGGATTGGATCGCGCGTATCCGGAACTGGCCTTTATGCTTGCGAGACTGTGCCGCCGTTTCCTTGGAAAAGGCGCGAACCTCAAGCTGATCGAGACGAGTTTCTACGGGACGTTGAAACCCTATGCCCAGTGGCTGCTGGTTCCCATTGTCGCGGCGCTGAACAAGGATTTTGACCGGTCCCTGAATTATGGCGCGGCGATCAAATACCTCGATGGCATGGGCGTGAATTACAAAGATCGCGTGACCGACGAGCGGAAGGGTTTCAAGAATTCCATCACTCTCGACTTCTTCGGCGAAACAGGGAAGGGGATGCGCAAAGTCAGCATTCGCGGCACCGTGACCGAGAAGACGACAATGATTTCGCGTATTGACGATTTCCACAATCTCTACTTTGTGCCGTGCGGGCATACCGCTGTGTTCACGTACAAAGATCGTCCCGGCATCCTTGGCCGAATCGGCGCGATGCTGGCGGAGGCGGGGGTGAACATTGACGACGTACGCAACCCGCACGACTCGAAGAGTGAGGAATCCATCGCCATTATGCAGATCAACCAGCAGGTGCCGGAGGATGTGTTGCAGAAGATTGCGGACGAAATCAACGCAGAGCGCTACTTCACAATTAACCTCGGGGCGTCATGAGCGGAGCGCCAAAAAACAGCGGCGCGCTTGATGTCGCGCATTATGCGAAGCTTGTGAGAATTCACATTTCGGAAGAAGAGGGCGCGGCGCTTCAGGAACAGTTGGAAAAAGTGCTCGCCTATGTGGACGAGCTGAAACGGGTGGATGTCGCCGGACTGGACCCGATGGTTTGGAGCGTGGACTTGAAGAACGTGTTGCGCGAGGATGAAGTTGCTCCCGGCGTGAGTAATGAAGCCGCGATGGCAAACGCGCCGGAACATCGCGCGGGCCAGTTTCTGGTTCCCCGTATTCTTGAATAACCCCCATGGCCACCCTGACAGAACTGACAGCCACCGAAGCGGCGGAAAAAAATTCGCGCGGGCGAAACTTCGTCCGTTGATTTGCTGAATGCGCTGCTTCAGCGGATTGACCGGCACGACGGCATGATCGGCGCGTATCTCTCAATAGACCGCGAAGACGCGCTGCGGCAGGCGCACGAGGCGGATGCCCGCCGTGCGCACGGCGAATCGCTCCCGCTACTCGGCGTGCCGGTTGGCGTAAAGGATTTGTTGAATGTGCAGGGACAGCCCTGCACCTGCGCGTCGCGGATGCTTGAGGGCTACCGTTCTCCTTTCGACGCAACCGTGGTGGCGCGCCTTCGCGCCGCAGGCGCCATTATCGTTGGCCGCCTCAATATGGACGAATTTGCGATGGGGTCCAGCACGGAGAACTCCGCGTTTCAACGGACCCGAAATCCATGGAATACCGGATGCGTCCCCGGCGGGTCGAGCGGCGGGAGCGCCGCCGCAGTCGCGGGCGATCTCGCATACGCCTCGCTGGGTAGCGATACCGGGGGATCCATTCGCCAACCCGCTTCGCATTGCGGATGCGTCGGATTCAAGCCGACGTATGGCCGGGTGTCGCGCTATGGAGCGGTGGGATATGCCTCGTCGCTCGATCAGATTGGACCGATTACAAAAGACACACGCGATGCGGCGTTGTTTTTGAATGTGTTAGCCGGCGCTGATCCCCACGACTCGACCACTATTGCAACGCCGCCGCCGGATTATCTGTCCGCGTTGGGGCGCGATCTGCGTGGTCTCAAATTGGGTCTTCCTGACGAATACTTCATTAAAGGAATGGACTCGGAGGTGGAAAACACGATCCGTGCGGCGGTGGAACAGTGCCGCGCACTGGGCGCGGAAATTGTGCCGGTCAGTCTGCCGCAGACGGAGTACGCGATCGCAACCTACTATGTGGTCGCCACGGCCGAGGCATCGGCGAATCTGGCCCGTTTTGACGGCATTCGCTACGGGTTGCGCACCTCCTCGGATGACGTGATTGATCTGTATGAAAAATCGCGTTCGCAGGGCTTCGGCCCCGAGGTTAAGCGACGGCTCATTCTGGGCGCATTTGTTTTGAGTAGCGGATACTACGACGCCTATTACTTGCGCGCGCAAAAAGTGCGCCGTTGGATTCGGAACGGCTTTGACGAAGCGTTCACCAAGTGCGACGCATTGCTGACACCGACCTCGCCGACGACAGCGTTTCGTTTTGGCGAACATTTGGACGATCCGCTGAAAATGTATTTGAGCGATATATTCACCGCGACCGTGAACCTTGCGGGCATCACCGCTATTTCGCTGCCGTGCGGTTTTTCGAGCCTCGGGCTTCCCATTGGATTGCAGGTGATCGGGCCCGCGTTGGGCGAGGAAACAATTTTGCGCGTCGCGCACGCGTATGAACAGTCCACAGAATGGCACAAGCGCCGCCCAAATCTGGCGGCTCAAGGATGAAACAGACGATGGCGTGGCAGGCGGATATCGGACTTGAGGTGCACGTGCAGTTGCGCACGCGCTCGAAGATGTTTTGCGGCTGCCCGAATAAATTCGGGGCCGAGCCGAACACGCACATCTGCCCGGTTTGCCTCGGCTATCCCGGGGCGCTGCCGGTGGCAAATGCCGCGGCTGTCCGGCTGACCGCGATGGCGGGAATGCTGATTGACTCGGAAATCAAGCTCTACAGCAAGTTCGACCGGAAGAATTATTTTTATCCTGACACCTCGAAGAACTATCAAATTTCGCAGTACGACGAGCCGCTGTGTCTCGGCGGTCATTTGGATATTGTTGTGAGCGGGGAGTCTCGGCGGATCGGAATCACGCGCATTCATCTGGAAGAAGATGTGGCGAAGAACACGCATTTCGACACGAACAGCGGCGTGGACTTCAACCGCGCCGGCACGCCCTTGATGGAGATCGTCACGGAGCCGGATTTGCACACGCCGGAGGAGACGCTGGCATTTCTTCAAGCGCTCAAGCAGGTGTTGCAGTATGGCGCGATCAGCGACTGCAATCTGGAGCAGGGCAATATCCGCTGTGATATTAACTGTAGTGTGCGGCAGATCGGGGCGACGCAGCTCGGCACAAAGATTGAGATCAAAAATATGAACACCTTCCGGGGTGTCTTCCGCGCATTGCAGCACGAGATTCCGCGTCAGATACGCGAGATTGAACGCGGCGGCACAATTGTTCAGGAGACGCGCCGATGGGATGATGCGGCGGGGCGGACGGAATCCATGCGCGGCAAGGAAGACGCGCACGATTATCGCTACTTCCCCGAGCCGGATATTCCGCCCGTTTTACTGATGGAGAGAGATGTTGCGCAGTGGCGTTCGGAATTGCCCGAACTTCCCGCCGCGCGTCGCGCGCGGTTTGTGGAGGCGTATGCGTTACCCGAGTATGACGCGGGTGTGTTGATTGCGGACAAAGAAGTCGCTGACTATTTTGAGTCCACCGTGAAGGCCGGCGCACCCGCAAAGGCGGCGTCGAACTGGATTATGACGGAGCTGCTTGCGCGGGTTTCGGAGGCGGGCGACTCCATCACCACCTTGCGCGTGACCCCCGCGTCGCTGGCTGCGCTTTTGCAGTTGGTGGAGAAAAAGACGATTAACGGGACGACCGCGAAGGAAGTGTTGGTTGTTTTGCTGGCCGAAGGCGGAGATCCCGCAGCGATTGTTCAGCAGCGTGGCCTTGCGCAGGTGAGCGACAGCGGGGCGCTGGAGGGTTTTGTGTCGCAGGTGATTGCCGCCCATGAGAAATCCGTTCGCGATTATCAAGCGGGCAAGCAGCCGGCATTCGAGTTTTTAGTCGGACAAATCATGCGGCTGAGCAGGGGGAAGGCGAATCCGCAGTTGGCCCGGGAGTTGTTGAAAAAACATTTGGGATGAAGCGCGCGTGTTGACAGCAAGGGGAGTGACCGATTAAGCTGGATGGTAGCACGCTCATTCATTCATGATTTTACACCGTGACTGCTAACGACGAATACGTAATTGAGATTCTGGAAAACGTCGGCCTGATCTCGCACCAGCAGGGAGTGGAAGCGCTGCAGGCTGCACAGGGGATGGACAAAGCGGTCGTTGACGTCCTTGCCGAGTACAAATTTGCGACGAAACCCGACGTCCTCAAGGCCCTGGCGAACCAGTTTGGCATGGAGTTCATCAGCCTGTCCGGGGTGAACATTGATCAGGAGATCATTGACCTTGTTCCGGGCGAAATTGCGCGCCGCTATCACGTCATTCCCATTTATCGCACGGAAAACACCATCACCGTTGCGTTGAGCGACCCGCTGGATGTGGAGACACTCGACAGCCTTCGCTATGTGCTGCGTTGCGATGTGGCGGGCGTGGTGGCTGTTTCCGAGGAGATCGAGGCGGCGCTGACACGATTTTATCCGACCACCGGTTCAACCGTGGCCTCCATGCTGGAGGAAATGACGGAAGGCTCGGTACAGGCGCCGGGAGAAACGCCCAAGCTCGAGGGCGAGGACAATGTCACCGATGCCGATGCGCCGATTATCAAGCTGGTCAGCTTGATTATTCTTGAGGCGTTCCGCGCGCGCGCTTCGGACATTCATCTTGAGCCGCTGGAACGGAAGTTCCGTGTGCGCTACCGCATTGACGGCGTGCTACACGAAGTGGAAAGCCCGCCGAAGCGCCTCCAGTCGGCGATTATCAGCCGCGTGAAGATCATGGCGAACATGAGCATCGCGGAAAAACGTCTGCCGCAGGATGGGCGCATTCAAATCAATGTCATGGGGCGCGATCTCGACTTGCGCGTGTCGTCTGTGCCTTGTAATCACGGCGAAACAATCGTCATGCGTATTTTGGACAAGGAAAGCTTGTCGCTCGGTTTGCCCAAATTGGGATTTTTCTCGGACGACCAGCAGACGTTTGAACGGCTCATCGGTTTGTCCGACGGAATTATTCTCGTCACCGGTCCAACCGGTTCCGGGAAAACAACGACGCTCTATGCCTGCTTGAATCACATCAACAAGCCCGACCGCAAAATCATCACGGTTGAAGACCCAGTTGAATACCAGATGTCGGGCATCAACCAAGTACAGGTGCGTTCGGATATTGGACTGACATTCGGCGCTGCACTGCGTTCCATTTTGCGTCAGGCCCCGAACATCATCATGATCGGTGAAATTCGCGACTTGGAGACGGCGGAAATCGCGGTCAACGCGTCGCTGACCGGTCACTTGGTCTTCAGCACGCTGCACACGAACGACGCGCCGAGCGCGGTGACGCGCCTGATTGATATCGGCGTGAAACCCTTCTTGGTCGCGTCCTCGACCCGCGCGATCATGGCCCAGCGGCTCGTGCGTAAAATCTGCGAGCGCTGCAAGGAGCAGGTGCAGCCGACGGATGCGGAGTTGCGTATTTTCGGCGGACTGTCCGGGCAGTTGGAGACGGCGCAGTTGTATCGCGGGCGCGGCTGCTCGGAGTGCAACCAGACCGGCTATCGCGGTCGCTTGGGCATTTTTGAGATATTCCTCATCAACGACGAAGTTCGACACATGATTTATGAGCGCGTTTCCGCTTCGCATCTTCGCGCTCGCGCCCGCGAGTTGGGGATGCGGACGCTGCGTGAAGACGGCATCCGTAAAGTGATTGCCGGTCAGACCACGTTGGAAGAGGTCGTGCGCACGACGATGGGAGACGCGAATTAGCTATGACAATGCAGGCAGATGTCATTCAAATGTCTGAATTACTCGACCTCGTCATTGAGGAAGGGGCATCGGACCTGCATATCGGGGTGGGGTTGCCGCCGGTGTTGCGATTGCACGGACATTTGCAGCCCATTGATACCGAGCCGTTGCGCCCGCAGGACACCGAGCGGTTGATGAAAGCGATTACACCGCCGGAGCATCAGACGCGCTTGGCGGAAAATGGCGGAACGGATTTCGGCTTCGGGCATCATGACCGCGGCCGTTTTCGTGTAAGCGTTTTCCGTCAGAAGGGAATGGTCGGGATTGTGCTCCGCTTGATCCCGTCTCGTCTTCTTTCGCTCGAAGAGATCGGCCTGCCGCCCGGATTGAGAGATTTGCTGCACAAGCCCCGCGGATTGATTTTGGTCACCGGGCCGACGGGTTCAGGAAAAACGACAACGTTGGCGAGTATGCTCAACGTAATTAATGAAACACGCGACGTTCATATTATTACCGTCGAGGATCCGATTGAATACTACCACCCGCACAAAAAGAGCGTGGTCACCCAGCGCGAGGTGGGGGTGGATGTGCCGAGCTTTGGCGAGGCGCTGAAGCGCGGGTTGCGTCAGGACCCGGACGTGATCCTCGTCGGCGAAATGCGCGATTTGGAAACCATTCAGGCGGCGATCACCGCCGCTGAAACAGGGCACTTGGTCTTTGCCACGCTGCACACGACCGGCGCGGCGCGGACGGTGGATCGTATTGTGGATGCGTTCCCGATGGATCAGCAAAATCAGGTGCGCACGCAGCTCGCGGCGAGCTTGGAAGCGGTGATTTCGCAGTTGTTGCTGGTGCGTCGCGACAAACCGGGGCGCGTGGCGGCGTTTGAAATCATGGTCGCAACCCCCGCCATTCGCTCGCTGATTCGGGACAACAAGACCTTTCGTATCACGTCCGATATTCAGACGGGTGCCAAGTATGGTATGATGACGCTGGACGACCATCTTTTGGACCTCTTTGAGAATGGCGTGATCAGCTATGAAGAAGTTGTCACGAGCGCGCAGGACGTGGATACCGTTTTGCAGAAGATTCAACCGAGGGGGCGGCGCTAACCGGATATCGTCATGGCGGAACATGATTACAACGATCCTTTGCTGCAGCAGCTTCTCGAAGACGGGCTGCTGAATCAGCATCAGGCCGAAGAGGTTGCGGACGAGCACGAGCGCACGGGAAAACCGATACGCGAGACGCTCATTGACATGGATATGATCAAGGAGCAGGACCTCCTGCAATCCATCGCCAGCCATTACGGAACGACGGTGGTTGATTTGAACCGGGCGGACACTTCGCCGTCGGTGTTGAAGTCCATTCCGGGCAGTGTGGCGCGAATGTACAACGTCGTGCCTGTGGAGGCGGACGGGCAATCGGTCGTTCTCGCGACGTATGATCTGTTGAGTCCGCAGGTGATGGACGAGCTGGCGTTTGTGTTGACGCGCGACATCTCTCTTGTGCTCGCGCCGGAGGAGCAAATCCGCGCATTCCTGACCCAGCAGTATGGCGATTCCAGCGATTCGGTGAACGAGATGCTTTCCGCGTTGGAGAGCGAATTGGAACATGTCGGCGAGGCGACGATCAAGGTCGGCGGCGCGGATGTCGGCGCGGAGCTGGAGGACATGGCCAATCAGGCCCCGGTGATTCGCTTTGTGAACCTTGTGCTGTTCCAGGCGGTCAGGGACCGCGCGTCGGACATTCACTTCGGAACCATTCGAGCATGAATTCAAAATCCGTTATCGCGTGGACGGCGCGTTGTATGAAATGGCGCCGCCGCCGAAGCACCTCGCCTTGCCGGTCATTTCCCGCATCAAGGTCATCTCCGGCTTGAATATCGCCGAACGGCGCGTGCCGCAGGATGGTCGCATTCAAATGCCCGTCGGCGGGCGGCAGATTGATTTCCGTGTTTCCACGCTCCCCACGCAGTTCGGTGAAAGCGTGGTGCTTCGTGTGCTTGACCGAAGCTCCATCCAATTGGACTTGCAGACACTCGGCATGCCCGAGGATGTGTTTGAGGCGTTCTGCTTCGACATTGATAAGCCGAACGGAATCGTGGTTGTCACCGGCCCGACCGGTTCGGGCAAGACAACCACGCTGTACTCGGCGTTGCGGCGTCTGAATACGATTGATTCAAAGCTGCTGACGGCCGAAGAGCCGGTCGAGTATGACATTGAGGGAATCATCCAGATTCCGGTGCATGAGGCGATCGGTCTGACCTTTGCCCGTGTGCTGCGCGCGTTTCTGCGTCAAGACCCCGACATCATCATGGTCGGTGAAATTCGCGACAAGGAAACGGCGGAAATTGCGATTCAGGCGTCCCTCACCGGTCACTTGGTGTTTTCGACACTGCACACGAATGACGCATCCGGCGCGGTTACGCGTTTGATTGATATGGGCGTAGAGCCGTTCCTGATTTCCTCGACAATGGAGGGAGTGCTGGCGCAACGGCTGGTTCGTACCATTTGCTCCGAGTGCAAGCAGCCTTATCAGCCGGATCGCGAAGTACTGGAACTGCTGGGTCTGTCTGCGGATCAGGTGCAAGATCGTCCGTTCTACCACGGAACCGGCTGCCTGCGCTGCAATGAAACCGGCTATAAAGGCCGGCGCGGCGTTTATGAATACCTGCGCGTGAGCGACCCGATTCGAGATCTGATTAATGAACGCAAGCCCACGATTGTGATCCGCGACAAAGCGATGGAACTTGGAATGCGCACGCTGCGACAGGACGGAATTCGCTGTATTCTGGATGGATATACAACGGTTGAAGAAGTACTCAAATATACGTAACGGAGATGCGAGATCATTATTTTGTGTGATTCGCCGTTGCAAAATGTCATCAAAATTGGGTAGGGTGTCTTCCAAGACACGCTGATATCAACATGCCAAAATACCAATATGTTGCAATGGACCCCCGGGGCCAGGAATCTCGGGGTGAGGTGGAGGCGGATTCCCAAACCGCAGCCGTGGCCCGGATCCGTGAGAAGGGGCTGTTCCCGACCAGCGTAACCGAGGGGACTGCAAAGGCTCGGCGCGGCTCGTCCGGCGCTCGCGGTGGGGCGAAGAAGGCCGGCGGCTTGAACAAGAACATCGAAATCAAGCTTCCCGCCTTCCTGTCCACAGTGAAGCCGAAGGAACTGATGACCTTCACGCGCCAGCTTGCAACCCTGGTGGATGCCGGTCTCCCGCTGGTGCGCGGTCTGGAAGTGCTGACCCGCCAGGAGCGCAATCCGATTTTGCGCAGGGCGACAAAAGAAATGGCGGACTCCATTCAGTCCGGCAGCACCTTTGCCGAGGCGCTCGCGCATCACCCCAAAACATTCAACAAGCTTTATGTCAACATGGCCAAGGCTGGCGAAGTCGGTGGCGTACTCGACAAGGTGTTGATCCGCCTCGCCGAATTCATGGAAAAGGCGCAGAAGATCAAGAACAAGGTCACCAGCGCGATGATTTACCCGATCGTCGTCATGGTCATGGCCGTCGGCATTTTGATCTTCCTGATGGTCTTCATCATTCCAAAATTTAAAGAAATCTTCTCCGACCTGCTCGAAGGCGCAGCGCTGCCAGGCCTTACTCAGTTCGTAATGAACATCAGCAACACCGTCGCGGGCATGGTGGATCTCGGATTTATCCGCGTTCCGGGCATTCTGCTCGTGATCGTTGCCATCGCGCTGCTTGTCATGGCGATCAAGCTCCTTGCAAAGACAAAAAACGGCGCGTACTGGGTTGACTACGTCAAGCTCAACGCGCCGGTCTTCGGGCCGCTGGCGAAAAAAACCGCGATCGGACGCTTCACCCGCACCCTCGGCACACTGATGTCCTCCGGCGTCCCTGTTCTGCAGGCGTTGAATATCGTGCGCGACACTGCCGGCAACGAAGTGCTTGCCCGCGCCGTATCCAGCGTTCACGACGCAGTGAAAGAGGGCGAAAACATGGCCCCGCCGATTGAGGCGACCAAGGTGTTTCCCCCAATGGTCATCAGCATGGTGCAAGTCGGCGAGGAAACCGGCGAGTTGCCCGAAATGTTGATGAAAATCGCCGACACCTATGATGACGAAGTGGACAACGCCGTCGCCGGGCTGACCTCTGTGATCGAACCGTTGCTGATCGTCTTCCTCGCGCTGGTCGTGGGTACGATTGTCATTGCGCTCTTCATGCCGCTCATCTCGATCATCGGCAAACTGAGCTGATCCCGCAGTGCTGCCATGCGCACGCCGGAAGCGGAAAAGACGATAGCTTCGGGGATGGACCCGAAGCGTCGCGAACGAGTGTCGCGACTTTCACTTCCTGAATGGGCGCTGATCGGCGGCGTTTTGCTCCTCATTCTTGCCGCAGCGATCCCCGCGTGGGCTGCATGGCAGCAACGCGAACGCCTTGTAATGGCGCGCCACGACATCGCCACATTGCAGGCCGCAATCCTCCGCTATCATCGCGAGTACGGAACTTGGCCCGCTGAAGCGACGACTGGTGGCACGGACACCAGGTTCGGCGCACGCCGCCCGAATGCTGCGCTAATTCGTGTGCTTCGCTCTGATCTCTTGCAGGACGATCAAGCCGCCGAACTCAATCCGCAGCGGATGATTTTCATCGAAGTGGAGCCATACCGCGTCGGCTGGTCTGGCTTAAACTCCTCCGGCGAATTTCTGGACCCGTGGGGCGTTCCATATCAACTCGCGCTCGACAGCAACTACGACGGCTCCACGCAAATTGAAGGAAGCCCCTACGGCCGTGTTTCCGGAGTGGGGGCGCTGATCTGGTCCTACGGCCCCGACCGTCAGCCGGAAACTCCCGACGATCTCGTGTCGTGGGATCGCAAATAAGATGCTGCCGCGCACAAAACTTCCAACCCTTGGAAGTTTGCGGTGAAAGCGCTTCCAAGGCTTGGAAATTCGGATAAAAACGTCCGAATTCCGTGCGCAAATTTTGGCCGAGCGCTAATTTCGCATAGCTCAGAGCGTAGAGAGTATGGCGCAGGGAATCTTTTTTTGTAGCTCCGGGGAAAGGAGGTTGTCCTCTCGTCCTCTGTGTGGAGGGTGACGGGGCATGGGGCGTGAGAGGTGGGATTTTTGCGAGTGCGTATTGACAATCAAATTTTGCCTAGTAGATTTTTTGGTGAGGAGCGGTTTCGACCGCTTTTTCTTTACAACTAAAAAGCGACACAATTTGTCGGGGTTTCGATTTTGCTGACATTAACAAAAAGAGTGGAATACGGACTGATGGCCATTCTGCACATGGCGGATTTACCGTGTGGCGAATGGGCCACAGCAAAGGATATGGCTGCGCGTTATGCCATTCCTCCTGAACTTCTCGGGAAGGTGCTGCAGGCGTTGGCGCGCGGTTCTCTGGTGATCTCGATGCCGGGCGTGCGCGGTGGGTATCGTCTCGAAAAAAACGTTGGAAGAGTTGAACTTGGGCGCGGTGATTCAGGCCGTGGAAGGCCCGATCGCGCTGGTGGATTGTCAGGAGGGGCCGATTCGGTGCGCCCAGTTTGATACCTGTATTATCAAGGAACCGGTTCACCAGATTCGTACGCAACTGAATCAGTTTATTAACAACATTTCTCTTACCCAATTTCGTGCAACCCCTGCATTGGAGAATACAAAATGAGTAACGAACAACCGCCCCCCCGTCCCCCGCATCGGAACAGCCTGTTGCTGACGGTCTTGATCTTACGCCGGACCAAGCGCGCGATCTGTTGCGTGTGGTGATTGATCCGGATTTGAACATTAACATCGTGGACCTCGGTCTTGTGTACGATGTCCGCGTTCCAAGCAATGTTGTCGAAGTGGATATGACCTTTACGACGCCAGGCTGCCCGTGGGGTCCGTATCTGGTCCACCAGGTTAAGGATACGCTGGCGCAGGTATCGGGTGTTACCGACACCAAAGTGACGGTGGTTTGGGACCCGCCGTGGGGGCCGGCGCAGATGTCTGAAGAAGTGCGCTTGGAATTGGGCTTCGACTTGTAAGAAACAGAACAACACTAGGAATCTTAAACTATGAGCGGGACTACACCCTTTTTTGAAATTCGTAACTTGCACGCCAAGACCGAGGACAAGCCGATCCTCAAGGGCGTGAATCTGACCGTCAACCCCGGCGAAACGCATGCGTTGATGGGGCCGAACGGCTCCGGCAAAAGTACGCTCGCCAATGTGATTATGGGGAACCCGGTGTATGAAGTCACCGATGGCGAGGTCATCTTCCAAGGTCAGAACATCTTGGAGATGGACCCAGATGAGCGCGCTCGGCTCGGGCTGTTTCTTGCCTTCCAATACCCGGTCGCAATTCCGGGGATCAGCGTGGCGAAGTTTTTGAAGGGCGCGGCGGATGCGCGCTTTGGACAGGGGAACGTCAAGACCGGCCCATTCTTGAAGCAGGTTCGTGAGGATATGGATTACCTCGAAATGGATAAGTCGTTCATCAATCGTTCATTGAACGATGGTTTTTCAGGTGGCGAAAAAAAGCGGATGGAGATTCTCCAGATGCTGACGCTCAAGCCGTCGCTGGCCGTGATGGATGAGACGGATTCAGGCTTGGATATTGACGCGCTGCGCATTGTGTCCAAGGGCGTGAACCGGATGGTCGGGCCCGATTTTGGTCTGCTCGTGATCACCCACTACGAACGCATTCTTCAATACATCAAACCCGGCTTCCTGCACGTATTGATGGATGGCCAGGTTGCGATGTCCGGCGGGCCGGAGTTAGTGAAAGAGGTCGAGAAGAGCGGATACGATTGGATTCGCGAAAAGTTTGGCAAGGAAGTTTTGGTCTAAGCCGAGCGATTAACTTTTGAGGTAATTGATGAGTAATACCGAGACCATGTATAAGCTGGAGACGGATAGCAAACTTGTGCAGGAGTACAAGTACGGCTTCGTCACCGAGGTAGAGACCGACGAGCTTCCGAAGGGATTGAACGAGGATATCATCCGTGCAATTTCTGCGAAGAAAGGCGAGCCGGACTGGATGACCGAGTGGCGCTTGAAGGCATTTCGCCGTTGGCAAACCATGCGCGAGCCGCATTGGGCCAAGGTGGATTATCCGCCGGTTGATTATCAGGATATCCGCTACTATTCCGCGCCGAAATCTGCGGGAACGGGTGGAGACGGTCACGGCGTTGATCCGGAATTGGCCAAGACGTTTGAGAAGCTCGGTATTCCGCTGAACGAGCGTGACCGGCTTTCCGGCGTCGCGGTGGACGTGGTCTTTGACAGCGTTTCCGTCGCAACGACGCACCGCGAAAAATTGGCGAAACAGGGGATTGTCTTCTGCTCCATGTCTGAAGCGATTCGTACGCACGGCGATCTCGTGCGCAAGTATCTCGGCTCGGTCGTACCGCCCGGTGATAACTTTTATGCCGCGTTGAACTCCGCAGTGTTTAGCGATGGCTCATTCTGTTTCATTCCGAAGGGCGTGCGCTGTCCGGTGGACTTGTCCACGTACTTCCGAATCAACGCGGCGGATTCCGGTCAGTTCGAGAGAACCCTGATCGTCGCGGAAGAGGGGGCTTATGTCTCCTACATCGAAGGTTGCACCGCGCCCCAGCGCGACAACAATCAGTTGCACGCGGCTGTTGTGGAGTTGATCGCGCTTGATGATGCGCAGATCAAGTATTCCACTGTGCAGAACTGGTACGCGGGCGATGCGAATGGCGTCGGTGGCATTTACAACTTCGTCACCAAGCGCGGCCATTGCCGTGGCCCCCGTTCGCGCATCTCGTGGACGCAGGCCGAAGTCGGCGCTGCGATTACGTGGAAGTATCCCAGCGTGATCCTTGAAGGCGCAGATTCAGTTGGAGAGTTCTACTCCGTTGCGTTCACGAACAAGAAAATGCAGGCGGATACCGGCACGAAGATGATTCACATCGGCCCGAACACAAAAAGCACGATCATCTCGAAGGGAATTTCTGCGGAGGAATCCGTGAACTCCTATCGCGGCATGGTGCAGGTGTTACCCACAGCGCTGAATGCACGTAACCACACCTGTTGCGACTCGATGCTCATTGGCGACAAGTGTTTTGCCAACACGTATCCCGTGATTGAGGTGGAAACCAGTACGGCGATTACGGAGCACGAGGCGACCACCGCGAAAATCAGTGAAGAACAGCTCTTTTATGTGCGCAGTCGCGGCATTGATGAAGAGAGTGCCACTTCGATGATCGTGAATGGTTTCTGCAAGGACGTATTCAAGGAACTGCCGCTCGAATTTTCGGTCGAGGCGATCAAGCTGCTCGAACTGAAGCTCGAACACAGCGTCGGTTAACGGAGAGAGATTGATGACGACAGCCCAACTGAGTGTAGAAGATATGTTTGTGCCCGGATTCGATGAATCGAGCCTTCCGAGCGATGGCAGCGAGCCAGCGCTTCTTCGGGAGAAACGTGCCGCAGCGTTTGCAAAATACAGCGAGCTTCCGATGCCGACGGTTCGCGATGAAGAATGGCGCAGGACGGATCCAGAAATGTTCCCGTTCGACGAATTCACCCCGGCGCCTGCCCTCGCTCCAATCAGCGTCGCGCCCGAGTCAGGGCCGTGGGACAACGAGTTTGATGTCGTGGTCACCGTCACAGACGAAGGTTTCCACATCAACGACGCTGCGAACATGCTTGCGGAAAAGAAACTCGTTGTTCAATCGCTGGCCGATGCCGCAGTGAATTATCCCGAAATGCTGAAACGCTATATGCAGGGCGAGGCGCGGGTTAAACAGCCACGCAAATTCACCACTCTGGTGGATGCGTTCTGGAACTTTGGGCTTTTCATCTATGTCCCGGCGAAAACCATTATTACGCGGGGTGTGCTGATTCGGTACACCCACAAAACGCCGGGCCGCGTGGTGATTCCGTATCTCGTGGCAGTTGCGGATGAGCTGTCGGAGTTAACGATTGCCGAGCAGTATGAGTCACCGGACTTGGTGGAGTTGCTTGCCCTCTCCGCACGTGAATTTTATGCGAAGCAGGGCGCGATTCTGCGTGCGGCGTCGCTGCAGGAGTGGGGCGGTAAGACGTACCACATCGGCGAAGACTGGGTTCGCGCGGAGCGCGATGCGCGTGTGGACTGGGTCAGCTTTTTGCTCGGCGGCCAGTTGAGCAAGATGATGGTTTCGTGCGATGTCGCCGCGCCGAACTCCAATGCCTATCTCAGCGGACTGTTCTTTGCGGACAAGGAGCAGCACATTGATCAGTGTTCGCTCCAGCTTCACTCCTCCGCGAATACCTACAGCAACTTGCTGTACAAGGGTGCGGTGAAGGATAAGGGCCACTCCATTTATCAGGGCGTGATTGACGCAGTGCCTCACGCGGTGAAGGTGGACGCGTATCAGATGAACAACAATCTGATCCTCAACGAAGGTGCGCGCGCCGACTCGCTGCCGGGTCTGGAAATTGATGCGGACGACCTCAAGTGCAGCCACGGCGCAACCTGCGGCAACTTGGATCCGAATCACCTGTTCTATCTGCGCTCTCGCGGTCTGCCCGAGGCGGAGGCCCGCCAGTTGCTTGTGATGGCGTTCTTTGAGGAAGTCATTGCGCGCGTGCCGCACGAGTTTATGCGTGAGCGCGTACGTGAAAACGTGCGTCACAAGGTCGGGGTTGCGGTATGAGCGAATGGGTCGAAGTTGCGACCGAAGAAGAGTTTCAGACGACGGATCGGAAGCTCGTCAATCTTGGCGGCCGCAAACAAATCGGCCTGTTCAAACAACCCGACGGCTATTTTGCCATCAGCGCCTGGTGTACGCATCAGCGCGCAAATATGGTGTATGGTGAGATTACCGATCATGAGTTGGAATGTCCCCTTCACGGCGCGCGTTTCGATTTGAGGACGGGTCAGCACTTGTGTCTGCCAGCGGTTCGCCCGGTGGATCGCTTTGACGTGAAGGTGGGCGACGGGAAGATTTTTCTGAAGGTGTAAAAAGTGATGTCAACGCATACCGCAAAAACACAGCGGGCCCTCGATCCGGTTGCGCTGCGCGCCGATTTTCCAATCCTTGCGCAGGAAGTTCGCGTCGGCAAACCCTTGATTTATCTGGACAACGCGGCGACCACACAAAAGCCGCAGGTTGTGCTGGATGTGCTGAATTCCTACTATCGCGAGATTAACGCGAATGTTCATCGCGCGATCCATCGTCTCGGCGAACTGGCGACAGCGGCCTACGAGGAGGCGCGCGTAAAAGTCGCGGCGTTTATTAATGCCCCGAGCGAGCGGAGTGTGATTTTCACGCGCGGCACGACGGAGAGCATTAATCTCGTTGCCCATTCATGGGGCGACCGCTATTTGAGAGCCGGCGACGAAATTTTGATCTCTGAAATGGAGCACCACAGCAACATTGTGCCGTGGCAGCTTGTTGCAAAGCGCACGGGCGCAAAGCTGAAATTCATTCCACTTACGTCAACCGGCGAATTGGATATGGATGCCTTCCACAAATTGTTGACGCCGAGCGTGAAGATACTCGCCGTCGCGCACATGTCGAACGTGTTGGGAACCATTAATCCCGCCCGCGACCTGGTGCGGGCCGCCCACGCTGTCGGCGCAGTTGTCCTGCTCGACGGTGCGCAGAGCGCCCCGCATTTGCCGGTGGATATGCAGGAGTTGGATTGCGATTTTTACGCCTTTTCGGGCCATAAGATGTGCGCGCCGACTGGAGTCGGGATCCTTTACGCACGCGAATCTCTGTTGGAGGAGATGGATCCGTTTTTGGGCGGCGGCGAAATGATCAATAAGGTCACGCTGACGGATGCGACGTGGGCGGATTTGCCACACAAGTTTGAGGCCGGAACACCGAACATCGCCGGAGCAATTGGAATTGGCGCGGCGGTGGATTATTTGAAATCCGTTGGGATGGATGCGATTCACGCGTACGAACAGGAACTGACGTCTTATGCCATCGAACAGTTGGAAACAATTCCAGACCTTCAGATACACGGCCACGCTCGTGAGCGGGGTGGGGCGATTTCTTTCTCCATCGAGGGAGTGCATCCGCACGATGTCTCGCACTTTCTTGATCGCGACGGAATCGCCATTCGCGCCGGTCATATGTGCGCACAACCGTTGATGCGCGTGCGCGGCGTGACGGCGCTGAGTCGTGCGTCGCCCTATTTCTATAACACCCGCGAAGAAGTGGATGTTCTCGCAAAATCGCTGATTGGCGTTCGGGAGTTTTTCCACCGTGCAAATGGATGAGCTGTATCAGGAAATAATTCTGGATCACTATCGCAACCCGCGCCATGCGCGGACTCTTGGCGACGGCGAGGCGCTGATTGACGAAGAGAACCCCACGTGCGGCGATCACATGAAGCTCAATGTCCGCGTTGAGGACGGTCGCGTGGCGGACATTGAAATTGACTGTCAAGGCTGCGCAATTTGCTCCGCTTCCGCCTCCATCATGGCCGAGAAAATGGTCGGGCGTACGGTGGAGGAAGCCCGTCGCTTTTCCGCCGCTTTCGAAGAAATGATGCGCGGCGGCCCGGAATTATCCGAGGACGAGCTGGGCGATCTGACCGCGCTCAGCGGCGTTCGGGAATATCCCCTCCGCGTCAAATGTGCGACGATGCCTTGGCACACACTCGATGGGGCGTTTAAGAAATTAGGCGTGTAGTTGCTCTTCACGTCCTGACTGTGGCATTGTCGCCGCATGACTGCTGTAGATCAACTAGCCGTGCGCACGGTGGACTTTGTTTCGCGCAAGGAATTGGAAGATAAACTGAAGGAAGGCCGTCTGTTGCGAATTAAGTACGGCGCGGATCCCTCCGCCCCTGATTTGCATCTCGGCCACGTCGTCGGGTTAAACAAACTCCGCGAATTTCAGGACGCGGGCCATACGATCGTCTTCATTATTGGTGACTTTACCGCGATGATTGGTGACCCCTCGGGCCGTTCACAGACCCGAAAGCCCCTTTCGCGGGAGCAGGTGCAGGAAAATGCAAAGACGTATCAGCGACAGGTCTTTCAAATTCTGGATGAAGCGAAAACCGAAGTTCGCTTCAATTCTGAATGGCTGTCGCCGTTGAAATTCGATGACGTCGTGCGCCTCGCCGCGAAGGTTACTGTTGCACAAATGCTTGCACGCGATGATTTTTCAAAGCGCTATGCGGAAAATGCGCCGATCTCGTTGGTGGAGTTTCTTTATCCGCTCGTGCAGGCCTACGATTCTGTGATGGTGCGGGGCCGACGTTGAATTGGGCGGGACGGATCAACTATTCAATCTTCTCCTCGGCCGCGAGTTGCAAAAAGAATCCGGCCAGCCGCCACAGGTCATTATGACGTTGCCGCTGCTCGAAGGCTTGGATGGCGTCCATAAGATGAGCAAGAGCCTCAACAACTACATTGGCGTCACGGATTCCGCACGGGATATGTTCGGGAAGGTGATGTCGGTTAGCGATGAACTGATGTGGCGCTATTATTCGCTGGTGCTGTGTGCAGATGATGCGGAAATCGTGCATCAGAAACAGGTGCATCCACGTGCGGCGAAGGATGAGTTGGCGAAACGGATCGTTGCGCGCTTCCACGGGACAGCCGCGGCGGAAGACGCCTCTACCGAGTTCGCGCGTGTTTTTTCGCAGAGCGAAGTGCCAAGCGATATTCCTTCAGTCGAAATTGCGGAAGCCGAGTTGGGAGTCGTTGCGCTGTTGGTACAGTGCAGACTTGTAGCGAGCAATGGGGAGGGTCGGCGCTTGGTGCAACAGGGTGGAGTCAGGATTGATGATAAGCGGGTGAGTGATCCCCATGCGACGATTGTCGTGCGACCCGGAATGGTGATTCGTGCTGGGAAACGTGGATTTGCTCGGATTGCAGGGTAGTTAGCCTGTTTCTACGGAGCCAGAGGGGATCGTTGTTGGCACGAGAAAATATATTTGGTCGCCTGCATATTGCTGTGCTTTATTGCGAAGAGGTTTGCCCTCGTAGCTCAGTTGGATAGAGCATCGGATTTCTAATCCGGCGGTCGCAGGTTCGAATCCTGCCGAGGGCGCCAGGATTTTATTCACAATGCTTACTCCATGGGTTCAAATTGATTTGGCGGTGCTTGATCGCAACCTTCGTACACTTCGCGAAGCGCTTGATTCGCACACCTCTTTGATGCTGGTGGCGAAGGCGAATGCGTACGGACACGGCATTACTCCCATTGCCCGACAAGCCGCTCGCTCCGGCGTGCGCTGGTTTGCCGTTGCGTATATCAGCGAAGCCTTGCAGGTTCGCGCCGCATGCGAAGACGCACAGATTCTCGTTCTCGGTGCGGTCGCGCCGGAAGATATTCGTGCCTTGTTGGATCACCGGGTTTTGCCGATCATCGTGGATGAAGCGCACGGTCACGCACTCGCTCGTGCCGCTCGCGCACAGGGCCATGTGCTGAAGGCGCATCTAAAGGTGGATACGGGGATGGGGCGCTTCGGTGTGCAGTGGCAGGATGCGGTGGGCGCGTATGGCCGTTTGTCGAAAGACCCGGGACTGGAAATTGTCGGGCTGTGTACACACCTTGCTTCCTACGAGCCTCGCAAGCCGTCTCTGGGTACAGAGCAGATGGCGCATTTCTTTGAAGTCGAGGCACAGATCAAGAAACAAGCGAATGGGCCACTATTTCGGCACGTTTCTGGAAGCCGCGCGTTTTTATACCGCTCCGACTGGGACCTTGATGGGGTCCGGGTGGGAATCGCTGCATACGGCTATGGCACGAGTGAACGCGGAATTCGCGCGGCGACTCAGCCTGTCCTCCAATGGCGAACGGGTGTCATGCAGGTGAAGCGCGTTCCTGCGGATTTTCCTGTCGGCTACTATAGCACGCATATAACGCCCGCGCCGACCACTCTGGCGACACTGGCAGTCGGATACGTGGACGGCTACCACCGTGCGCTGAGCAATAAAGGATTTGTGCTCATTCGCGGAAGGCGATGCGCAGTTGTCGGCCGGGTGAGTATGAACTGGATCACCGTGGATTGTGGACCCGATGCAGACGTTGCGCCCGGCGACGAGGCGGTATTGATCGGCGAGCAGGCGGGTGAGTCCATCTGGGCGGATGAACTCGCCCGTCTTGCGAAAACTATCCCGTACGAAATGTTGACCAGCATTCACGCAGACTGTGAACGCCATTACATCAGTGCGCCGAATTTGCCGCTCTCTCCGAACACCAGCTTGCGGAGCCGGTCGTAGGGCTGCGATAGCCCCGCTGTGTTTAAGAGAACGGCTAATGCCGCATCCAAAAGCGCGCGGATGCGGCGATGAAACAGAGGCCAGCCGCAGTTGCGGTGAAGAGCAAGACAATGCGAAAACGTTCGTCTTGAACGATGAGCAAACTTTCTTCACGGATGAGATACGCAACAGCTATGCCGGTCACTAAAATTAACAGACCGGTTATGCATAATCCGCGAACTGGATGGACTCGTGGGCTGCGCACTTTTTCGACAAAACACGTCAAAGCCTTCAAAGGCCCACTGTGGAACATGATTCAGCCGGAATCCAGCCAATTTGTTTGCCAGCTCGCACCCGCAACCAATCGCCCGTCCGCTCAACGAGCCGGAGTGTGCTTCCTTCCGGTGTGTCAAAGAAGGGGGTGGCGTCGGGGAGGGGGCGAATAATGCGTGGACATCGCTTTTTGTCACGACGACCAACGGGCTGCGCTGTTGCCACCAACCGTAGGTGAATCCGGTGAGTGAGACCGCAAGCAGGACGCCCGCGAACAGGGCGCATTGTCGCAGCCAATAAGGCCGACTGCTCATCAGCCAATAGGCCGACATCAGGGCGACGAAAATCCACCATAACGCCTGAGCGGCAGCCCGCCATTCGGTGGAGGTGTAGTGAACGGAGAGTCGCGCCAGCAGGTTCTGTTCCGGCGCGGGCAGGCCCACCTGGTCACGAAGAAATTTTAGATTGGCAGTTGCGTCTGCATCGCGTGGATTGATGAGCAATGCCATTTCATAGCTTGCAATGGCTTCACCCATTTTCCCTATTTTGGCAAGGGCGTTGCCACGGTTGAAATACACTTCTGCCGCCTGCCAGTGATCGGCAATTAAGCCATCGTACAACGCGATGGCGTCGGAATACCGGCCGCTATCGTACGCTTGGTGCGCGGCATCGAAACGCGCTTGGGGCGCCTCTGTTGAAAATTCCGAGAATCCCTGAAGCGTCGTAACAAATAGAAGAATCAAGGCGAGGCGTTTCATCGCATCACCTTCTGGCTTTCACGAAGTAGTTCGCTCAGTTTATCTGCGACTTGTTCTAGTTCTTTGGCTGCGGACTCGCTGCTCGGCGAGCCTGAACCGCTATAACGCAGTCGTTCACACGTTGCAAAAACATTTTGTAGAGCAAGCGAATCGCCCTGTGACAGGCCGCGCTCTTCCAAGCGACGACAAACAATATCCGCCGAAATTTGGCCCGGCGGCAAATTTAATAACGGGCCGTAGAACTGACTCAACGCATCGGAGAGCGCCTGCACTGCACCGTGGATGTCGCCGCTCTTGATGAACTGGTTGCATCGCGCCAACCCCGCGCGGGCCTTGCGCGGCGCACGGCGACGTCGCCCTTCGTGTGGATTCTGCTGAGCGTGTTCGCGACGCCGTACATAACCGAAAACTGCAATCAGTGCGAGGGCGGGCAATGCGGTGATCGCTGTATCGAGGGCAGCAAAGTTCTGTTCACCATCTTTCGCTTGCTTCCAGTGCTTTGGTGCAGTCTTCAAATACACCAAGTCGCTGCCAAGCGGTTCTGCTTTCGTCGGCGTGATAGGGTTGTTTGCTGCTTGAACAACAGGTGTTGCGGTTCCGTCCGGAGCTGCAGCGAGGGTCAATGGAAACGGGCCCCGAACAATCGTTTCGTATTTGCCGCGATCGGTGTCGAAGTACGAAAATGAAATCGCTGGCAATTCCTTGATGCTTGTTTTTCGCGGAATGATTACTTGTTCAAACATCTTCAATCCAGCGTTCGGCTGCTGTTCGATCAGCCGCGCGTCATAACTTCTGAAGTCATCTGTGAGGTTCACCTTTGGCGCACTGATCGCATCCATGCTGCCGTTGCCCTGAATACGCATGGTCAGTGTAATCGGCTCGCCGACGCGCAGATCAAGAGGGGCGGCCGCGACATCGAAAGAATAACGGCCGACCGCGCCGGAAAATGAGGAGGGCCGCCCCTCTGTCGGAAGATCGCTGATTTGAAGCGAGAGGGGGCGGGTCTCTACGATTTGTGGACGGGTTTCCACACGATTGAAGGGGCTGTCAAAGACACCAAAGAAACCGTCGCCGAAAAATGAATCGCGGCGGCGCGTTCTGTCGCTCGGCACAATGATGTTCACACGCAAGCGCGGCGCGAGGTTGAACGTGCCGGATGCGAGAGCGGTTACTTTTGTACGGAAACGGCGCACATCATAAATCGTGCCATCCACGGCTTCGCGCGAGCCGCCAATTTCTTGAAAGCCCTCGATCGACAAACCGGTTGTCTCAAAATCAACCAATCCTACGTTGCGATCAATGCTCAGGTTGGATTGGATATATAAATTCAGTGTGAGATCGAACACCTCGTGGGTATAGAGAGTCGGGCGATTGATCGTGAGCGTGGCATACATTAAGTCGCTGAGCTTTTGCGCTTGTTGCGGCGTAGCGGGGTTGTCCGGCGCTAACACCTGCACCTGAATGGCCGGTATATCCACTGCGCCTTGCCCGGTGTCGTATCGGAATGGCCCGATTTGAAAGTCGCCGGCTGCTTGTGGGGTGAGTTGGAACGTGTATGCCACTTGCGAGGATCGGTGACCGTTGTTGAACTGAAAACTTTGCTCCTGCCCCGTGGATACAATGTCGAAACCGGCAAGCGCGGGCAGGCTGGGCGGCTGAACGCGACCGGCATCGTGTAAAATAATTTTGCACACGGTGGATTCGCCCAATCGAATCACGCGAGGCTCAATCTGCATTTCAACGTCGAACGCTTGCGCCACTTGCGCACATAAAATGGCGAGCAGCAGGGGAACAAAGAAACGAACAATCGAAATGCTGGAGCGATGGAGGTTCATTACCAATCCTTCTCCACCATAGGCAGACGGCCCATCTCTTGACGAACCCGATCTTCCGCAATTTTTGCGCGATCTGAAGACTCGCGCTCGCGCATCGCGTCCAGAATTCGCTCCGCTTCCTCCTGGGTCATTGCGCGCGCCTGTTGTTCGTCTTTTTCTTTATCTTCCTTGTCATCGCCTGCATTTTGCTGCTGAGCTTCTGCTTGCTGCTGCTGCTCATCGTCGCCTTGATCTTGTTGCGATTGATCCTGTTGAGCTTGCGAGTTGTCCTGATTCTGCTGGTTCTGCTCGTTCTGCTGATCCTGCTGCTGTTGCTGATCCTGTTGCTGTTGGTTTTGCTGGTTCTGTTGCTGCTGTTGCTCGATCAGTTGCTTTAGCGCGAGCAGATTTTTGTCGCCCGGATATAATTCCAGCCCTTCGCCCACCCACTTCTTGGCCGTTTCAATTTCATTGCGGGTGTATTGCTCTGCGCCGTTATCGAAATAGTAGGCCGACGTGTCGTCCGCCGCGAAGGCAGCGGAGGCGAACGCAAGAACTAGAATGACAACACGTCGAATCATGGCGTAATCGCGGGCGGCATATTGGTTGATGGGTTGATGATCTGTACTATTTGACCTGATCGCGTCCGAAATTGCTCGAATGTTTTGGCCTCCGGTCGGCCAAGTTTCAATACCGGCGCGAGGCGTTCCGCCGCTTTGCTCAGCAAATCGTTCATCCCCGTAAAGTTATGGGCGCTGAGCATTTTCTCTGCGTCCTGTAGGGTGATTCCCAACTGCGCGAGCGCGGCGTAGAGCGCTGCTTTCTGGGCCAGCGCTACTTCCAGATTGTGCCGTGTATCCGGTTGATTCGGCAGTAGCAGGAGCGAGCGCCCCAAAAGATCAATGGCCTGATCCAAGTGTTCTTCTAATCTGTCAACGCTTCCGGTTTCCAACCCCATTTGCACCTGCTCAAGACGACAGACCCCTGCGTTGTAGAGGGCGGTTCCTTGTTGGTGCAGATCGGATGTGAGGCGTGCGGCCAGAAATGCCTCGCAGGCGGCGTCGAGCTGTTTGTCACGAAAGAGCGCAACCCCCGATTCATTTGAGCGACGCTTGGATCGAGTTGCGCCGCTGGCGCTTCCTTTGCGGCAGTTTTAAAGAGAGCGACCGCGTTGGTGAACAATCCCTTCTCAAACGCGCGCGTGCCGTCGCGCATCGCGATTCGCGGTTCAGCGTGGGCGAGGCTCGCGCCGATGAGGAGAGCGAGGATGGAGAGCGAAATCTTCATGAAGCGCCGCCTCTTCGCCGTTCTCGCACGGCGGATTCAATCACGAGTGCGCAAAGTGCGAGGCCGATAAACCAACCTGCGCGCTCGTCCCAAATTTTGGCCAGACGCGAGTCCGTCTCCTGACGAGTGAGCGCAGCTAATTGCTTTTTCATCAGTTGATCCAAGCCCAGGTCACCTTGCGCGGCGCGTACGAATGAGCCACCGGTTTCGAGTGCGAGTTTGCGCAGCGGGTCTTCGTGCAAGGTCGAAAGAATGACGTTGCCCGAAGCGTCTTTTTGAAAGCCAGCGCCGCCACCGGGTGAGGGGATCGGCTCGCCTTCGGGCGTGCCGACGCCGATGGCATAGACTTTGATGTTTTTTGCCTTTAATTCAGAAATCCAGTCTTCGATTCGACCTTCGTGATCCTCGCCGTCGGTGATTAAAAGAATGACGCGATCCGATTCTGCCTGTTTATCAAACGTCTCGACGGCGGTTTTCAGGGCGGAGGAAATTGCAGTGCCGCCACGCGGAATAATTCCAACGCGCGCGTCTTCGAGGCTCATCATAAATGCGGCATAGTCAATGGTAAGTGGACACTGCAAATAGGACGCACCGGCGAAAGGGATCAGTCCCACCCGGTCGCCGTGCAACTCGCGCACAAAATCCCGCAGGCCCCACTTGGCCTGTTGCAGGCGATTGGGCTTGAAGTCGGCCGCAAGCATACTGCGCGAGGTATCGAGAAGAACGAGGATATCGAGTCCACGTTGGCTGGTTTGTTCCCAGCGAAAGCCCCACTGCGGACGGGCGAGCGCAAACAGCAGGAGGGCGATTGCAAACAGCCAAAGGGTCAGGCGATAGGCGCGGCGCTTCGGTTGCCATCCAGAAGCAAGTTGCGGGAGCGCACGGGCCGAAAACAGCTCACGCAATTGTCGCATGCGCCGCTTGAAAAGCCAGATGCAAAGCCAGCCGAGCGGGAGGAGCAGCCAGAGCCACTGCAAATGAGATGGATTGCCGAAGTTCATTTATGGGAACCGCTCCAGTCGTGCGAGGCCCAGTAGTTGTTCGAGGACGAGCAGCACCAATCCCGCGATGGCGAAGGCGGGGAAGCGTTCCTCATATCGCGTGTATTGCTCGACTTCGATTTTGGTTTTTTCGAGTTTATCAATCTCTTCGAAAATGCGCTTGAGACTCGTCATATCCGTGGCGCGGTAGTAATGGCCACCCGTCGTGTCGGCGATTTTCTGAAGTGAAGCCTCGTCAATCTCGGTATGTTGTTGAATGTAGCGCGTTCCTCCAAATGGGTCAGTGACGGGAATGCGGGATACACCCGTGGAACCGGCGCCGATCGTATAGACTTTAATTCCGAGAGCCTTTGCTGCAAGCGCTGCATTCTCCGGTGCGATCTCGCCGGTGTTGTTCACTCCGTCTGTCAGAAGAATGACGAGCTTGCTCTTTGCATCGCTCTCTCGCAAGCGATTGACCGCGGCTGCGAGGCCGGTGCCGATTCCCGTCGCGTCACCCAGATCGCCGGTTTCCAATCGGTCCAGTTGCGTGAGTAGCCAGCCGTGGTCGAGGGTCAGCGGTGCAATGGAATAGGGCAGCGCCGCAAATGCGACAAGCCCAATACGGTCATCGCGCCGTGAGCGGATGAACTGATCAGCGACGCGCTTTGTTGCATCGAGCCGATTCATTCCGCGTGTGCCTTCCGAGAAATCTTCCGCTGCCATGGAAGGCGATACATCCACGAGCAACACAACGTCCACGCCCTCGGTATGGATGCGATGCTGTCCAAGTCCGCGTTGTGGGCGGGCGAGAGCGACGAGGAGGAGTGTTAATCCAATTCCGAAAAGAATTGGAAGAATGGGGCGAAGCGCAACGCCCCAACCTACGCCAAGCCCTGAAAGCTGCTGCAGCCCACTAAAGCGCACGGGTGCGCGAACGCGCTTCCAGCCGTAGCGCAAGTAGAGCACTGCTGGAATCAGCAAAATCAGCAATAGCAATAATGGATAGCGGAAGCTCATACTTTCTTGGGTGCTATTTCGACTTGGGCAATTTCTGGAGGGCGAGTTTCGAGTACCAGTCGTTCGGCAGCGGCGAGGGCGGCCTCCATATCCGTCTGTGCCGGTTGGTGCCGCGCAAATTTGACCAGGTCGCTTTGCTCTAGGAACGCAATCACGAGTTGCTGGTGCTCCAGTTGAAGCAAACGTGAAGTGGTTGCAGCGCGGATGAACTCCTCCGTTGTCTGCTCGGATGCGCGCATGCGAAATGCGCCTTCTAGATAGCGGCGAACGATGTTGGATAGTTCGACGTAAAACGAAACGATTCCATCCGAATCGGGCCAGCCGCGCGCACGGAGGGCGCGTAGCGCTTCTAATGCGCGGATGTGCGGCGGGACAGGAGGGGTGGGGCGATTGCAGTTTTTCGCCGCCGCAGAAGGTAGCGCGCGAGTAGTGCAATGACGAGGGCGAGTGCCGCGACGATGCCGAGCGCATAGAGCAGACGCGTTGCAACGCGCCGAGGCCATTGTTGCAACCCAGTGATGTCGCGCACCCCTTCCTCCCCCGGCTGAAGAGTGGTGACCACCTGAATCGCAAGTGGCGTGACGGCAAGGTGACGCTCGTTCTGCTCTGCATCGGTTCGGACAACCGTTCCCGTCCAAATCGAAAATGATCCGGGGCGCAGCGCAATCAAGTCCCACTGTCGCGCACGGTAACCCGTGGGAACTCCCGTGGAAATATCGCGGGCGTTGCGTTGCACGATTGCGGGTGTGATTCCGGGCGAAGGCCAGTCAATGCGATCATTCGGCCCCGCCTGAACAAGCGCCGTAAGTGTGAAGGGCTGGCCGAGTAGAACTTGATTTGTACTCAGGATTGCGGTCAGCGGTTCTGTCGGTTTGGGCAGGATCGTCCGATCACGTTTCGCGCAGGCGATGGGAAGCGAGGTGATCAGCGCGAGCGTCAGGATGGAAAGCGCGTGTCTCATGTTGCGGTGCGTCGCTCCCGCGCCTTGAAAAATTGAATGAGCTGTTGGATGTACGGGGTGTTCGTTTCCAGATCGATCATATCCACGCCACTTCCGCGAAGCTCTCGCGAGAGGTTCGCGGCAGCTTCGCTATGGCGTTGCCGAAGCCGTGCCTGGAGTTGGCGATCCGAGGTGTCCACGAACATTCGTTCGCCAGTCTCGGCATCTTCCACTTCCACGATCCCCGCGCCCTGCCAGTCGAATTCGCGCTTGTCATGGAGGGAGATGGCGATGAGATCGTGCCGCCGTGCAGCGGCGACGAGGGGCTTGTGATAGTTGGAGTCCTGGAAGTCGCTGATCAGAAAAACCACGCAGCGACGCGCGGTCACGCGATTCAAATACTGCAGCGCGGCAGCGATGTTTGTCTTCTTGCTTTTTGCGCGATAGTGCAGCGTGTCTCGAATGACGCGGAGGACGTGTCGCGCACCTTTGCGGGGTGGAATGAAGTGCTCCGCTTCATCCGTGAACAAGATCAGCCCCACGCGGTCGTTATTTTTGATTGCAGCGAAGGCGAGGATACCCGCCAGTTCTGCGGCGAGGTCTTGTTTGAACTGTTCGCCACTGCCGAATCGCTGCGAACCGCTCATATCCACAAGGAGCATCACGGTCAGCTCGCGCTCTTCGATATATTTCTTAATGAACGGATGCCCGAGTCGCGCAGTCACATTCCAGTCTATCGCGCGCACGTCATCGCCGGGGACGTATTCACGAACTTCGTGAAACTCCATGCCCTGACCTTTGAAAACGCTTTGGTATTGGCCAGCAAAGACGTCCGAGACCATCCGCGATGTGCGGATTTCGATCTGACGTATCTTCTTAATGACCTCGGCTGGTAGCATAATGGGATCGTTTTGGTATCGCCCGAAACCTCTGTGCTGTCCGGCTTACGGAACAGGAAGGCTGTTCAGAACACGACCGACGACATCGTCCGGGCGCAGGTCCTCCGCCTCGGCTTCATAGGAGACAATTACGCGGTGGCGCAGAACATCGGGCGCGATGGACTTCACGTCCTGGGGTGTCACGTATCCACGTCCCTGCAGGAATGCATGGGCGCGAGCGGCGAGGGTGAGGTTAAGCGTTGCGCGCGGCGATGCGCCGTAACGGATGTAGGGGCCGATATCCAACTTGTAGGACGCTGGATCGCGTGTCGCGAAGACAATGTTCAGGATGTAATCCTTGATTTTGTCGTCCACGTAAATTTCATCCACGACTTTGCGCGCACGCAGGATGGCGTCTGGCTCGACAACCGCACGAATTACAGTGTTCACATCGGTCATCGCCATGGCATCCATGATGCGACGCTCTTCCTCGCGCGTGGGGTAGGTCACCACAAGTTTCAGCATGAAACGATCCACCTGCGCTTCCGGGAGTGGATAGGTGCCTTCCTGTTCGATCGGATTTTGCGTCGCGAGAACAAGAAACGGATTCGGGAGCGAGAAGGTTTCCTGGCCGATCGTAACTTGATGCTCTTGCATCGCCTCAAGGAGTGCGCTCTGAACCTTGGCCGGGGCGCGGTTGATTTCATCCGCAAGAATGATGTTGGCGAATACCGGACCTTTGCGAATGAAGAAACTCGCGTCTTTCGGATTGTACACCTGCGTGCCGACAAGGTCGGCGGGGAGGAGGTCGGGTGTGAACTGGATGCGCTGAAACTTTGCGTTCACGGCCGAGGCCAATGTTTTTACCGTCAGTGTTTTCGCCAAGCCCGGCACGCCCTCAACGAGTAGATGGCCGTTTGCCAACAGGCCGATAATCAGACGATCCACGAGATAGGTCTGTCCGACGATGACCCGTCCTATTTCCGCCTTTAGTGCGCCGACGAACGCGCCTTCTTCTTTTACGCGATCATTAATTGCCGAGATACCTGTACTCATACTTGTTGAACCTCCTGTGCGTTCACTCCGAAGTTTGACCGATGATCTCGAAAAGGGTTCAAGCGACGATTCAAAATTTCGCCTAACCCGCGTGTATCGCGATGGAGTGCAGCGCTTGGTAAATGGCGATTCCTGCTGCGGTGGAGAGGTTGAGCGAGCGGACATGATCGGTGCGAATGGGAATGCAGAGATGCTGTTTCGGGAATCGTGCAAGCAACTCGTTTGAGAGTCCGCGCGTTTCGCTCCCGAATACGAGCGCGTCGCCGGGTTGAAATTCGACATCGAACACGGACTGTGCCGCGCCGGTGGTGAAGAGCCAACAACGCGGGTTGTTCGCGCTGTTGAGGAAATCATCGAAGTCGGGATGGGGGGCCAGCGCTACCGAGTCCCAGTAATCCAGTCCCGCGCGCTTGAGTTTTGCGTCTGTAATTTTGAAGCCGAGCGGTTCGATCAAATGCAGATGTGTGCCGGTGGCGGCGCAGGTTCGCGCGATGTTCCCGGTGTTCGGCGGAATTTCCGGCTCGACCAACACGACACGCAGCGGCGGGTCGGGCCATCGAAAAACCAACGGACTGCGCCGCGCGTGCGAATGCTTCATTCCAGCCGTGGTGCGTGCTATTCGCCCGTTGCCTCGCGGACCGCCTTGAGCATGGCTTCGCTGATGTTCTTTGCGGCTTTGCGCAGCGCCTTTTGTCCGGCGGCGCGAAGGGCCTGCCCGCCTTCCTGCGCGGTGGATTCTTCGGCCGCGAGCACCTTGCTGTCGGCCACGCGAATTAACTGCAAAGTGATGGTCGCGTCCGCGCGGATGACTTTTACTCCATACGCATCACCTTGGCTCGCGCGCTCGGCGGTGGCTTTCCCCGCGATGACATAGTCCGCGCCCAATTTTTTTGCTGTGGCCGTGGCGGATTTGCTGGCGATCAATTTATCGAGGTTGTTGCCTGCATCGCCGAGTTCCTTTACATCCACGACATCGTAGCCCGCTCCGATCAGCGCCTTTTCAAGTGCGGTTTGAACAATATGCTGACGACCACCGCCCCATGCGAACCAGAACCACTCATCGCCGATTTGCTCCGGCGCAATGACGGCCACCTTGACGGAGGCTGTTTGCGGTGTTTGCTCCGATGCTGTTGCTTTGTCATTGTCTGCGCCGTTCGCCACTCCGGCGAGAGCCAAAACAAAACCGACCAAAAATAATCGTGCGATTGCCTTCATCGAACTACTCCTTGTTCAACTGATTCCACTCCATCCCACTGCATCCCACTGACGCGCATACACACTGGGCGTCACAGAGAAACTACAATAAATCCCGAACTCGTGCAATCTAGCGAAACGCCTTGCCTCTTGCCCCTCCCTCCGCTAGCTTTCCTCTATTCGCACGACCCATCCGGAGAGGTGGCTGAGTGGTCGATAGCGGCGGCTTGCTAAGCCGTTGTACGGGTAACACCGTACCGTGGGTTCGAATCCCACCCTCTCCGCCAGTTTTGTTTTTTCCGGTTTTTGGCTACGACGGACCACGGGGCCGGGAAGCGGATATGTAACACCGGATTCGCCTTCGTTGCCCAACTACGGCGCAACAACTCGGACTTCGACCCAAGCGATCCGCCTTCGCTCGCTGGCCGTTCGCTTGCCTTTCCGCCTCGGTCTGGGCCACCCTCGGCGGTCACGCGGGCCTGAACGGCCCGTGTGCAGAGCGGCGGGCGTCGTCGCCATGCCAGCCGGGGCCATTGCTCGCGGCAATCTGCCGCCTCTTCTCAACGCCCGCCCCCGGCGGGCTCCCGTCCGGCGCGCGCTCTTCCATTCTTTCCGATCCGTTTCTTCTTCTAGCCCAAGACAAACCGCGCACGTTCATGGCGCAGCATTTGAAACGGCGTCATGCATTTTATTCCCAAGGCGATGCAGGCGGTTGGAATCTTGATGGTTTTTGCCAATGGGGCCGGTTTCTCGTGGGTAACAACCGTATGACCATGCGCCAATGCATGCGAAACAAGGTAATAATCTGCCACTTGCAAGAATGTATTTACGGCGGCAGGATCGTAACGCTGATTCGTTGCCCAATTGCTCACGCTGGTAAAAGCCGGAAGAATAGCGGCATCCGGCTTGATAAAGAAGTCAGGACCGCGTTCGTCCGCCCACTCGGAAAGCTCATCGCCACCAGCAGCGAGTTCGTCACCAACCTTCTCGATGCTGATGACTTTACCTTCCGCGTTTTGCTGAATCAGCCACTCCCAGAATGCAGGGCAAAAGTCCAATCCGTAATGAAGGTTCTTGGCCTGAATGAAAACATCCGAATCAAGAAGATAGGCCATCAGGCAATCCCCAAGCTATGGCCCAGTTCCTGAAACGTTGCGAGTTTGGAGAAACCGAGTAAGCGGAACGCATCACGGTGCAGGGTCTGCCCTTCCAAGGTGCTGGATACCAGCGCTCGGGCGAAACGTTTGCTCACTCGCGCGGCCTGGGTCAGATAGAAGTTTCCGCCGGAGCCTCGCGGAATGGCCAGCAAACGCGCCAGTTCTTGCCGATAGGCGGCCCATAGCTCGTCTTGCGTCAGGTGTCCCGCGTCATGGATACGACGCAGAATGACCAGCGTGCTGACCTTAAAACAGCGTGCCAATCGGGTGGCTTCGTCAGTCAATTCCACGTTATGTCGATACTCGTCCTGAAGCGCGGCCAAAGGCACCAATACTTCTGCGGCGACACGATTGCACCACAGTTCGACCCGTTGGGCAGGCAAGCCCACCGGGTCTGTGTCGGAAAGACCGGTCTCCCCAAGCCATATATGCGCGATTTCGTGCGCAAGTGTAAACATCTGCGCGGATTTCGTATCTGCTCCGTTAATGAAGATCAGGGGGGCATATTCATCGGCCAATGCAAACCCTCGAAACTCATCCGGATCGAGCTTGCGGTGGTTATTGCTCCCGACAACGCCATTGACCATTACGAGGATCCCGGCATCGTCGGCCTGCTCAATGAATTGGCGCAATGCTTCTTCCCACGTCCGCATTCGGCGGCGGGCCTCCAGATCGAAGGAGAGCGCTTCACGAATGTGCGCTGCTACTTGAGTAACGCCTTCGTTCATCCGTGCCATGCCGACAAATGGGCAAGCGTCCTCGCCTTGAGATCGCATATAGTTCCTGAACCATTCTTGGCGCTGTTGACAGATATAGATGGTGTCGAGAAGATCAGGGCTGGGATGCCCGATATGTTCATTCCCTACCGTCCGAAAATCCGGGATGGGCACCTGCTCGACTGGGGGTGTGTCGAGAAACAGATAGCCGATGGGAACATGAACCTTTTGCGCAAACCCCTCGATTTGCTTAAGCGTAGGCTGGCGCTCTCCCTCCACCCAAGCAGGAAGCTGCGGGATGCGCTTCGCCACATCCTCCAGCGCCACACCGACCCGTTCACAGGCCCAGTGCAATAGTTCGGGTTTGATTTCTACACGCATTGCCAGCCCTCAGCGGCTATATCTTCATCCGTGGACAATATACCCATACGCTCGCGATTTGACCAGTGAGCATGAGCCCACGCTTCCTGTCATCAATGCGACTCACAATGCTGCATAGCGATAGCTATTCGTGATCTGGGCATTCAACAACCTGGCTAGTCATACACTACCTCTCCATCCAATCCTGGCAGAGCACCTCCGCTTGTTCCAAAACAGTTTGGGTCGCCTTTTCCTGCTTGTCCGGCGGATAGCCGTACTTGCGAAGGATGCGCTTAATCATGACGCGCATCTGAGCGCGGACGTTTTCGCGCACAGTCCAGTCGATGGTGATGCTGTTTCGCACGGACTTGACCAATTCCTGGGCGATTAGCCGCAAGGTGTCATCACCGAGAACAGAGACCGCGCTGGTTGGCTTCGCGCATGTCCTTTGCCAACTTGATGAGTTCTTCGATCACTTGGGCGGTTTCGATGGCCCGGTTCTGGTAGCGGGTGATGGAGTTCTCCAGTAGCTCAGCGAACGAACGCGCCTGCACAACGTTCTTCCGTCCGCGTGTTTTGATCTCGCCCGCCAGAAGTTTTCTCAGCATCTCAACGGCCAGATTCCGCTGCGGCATGCCGCGCACCTTGGCGAGAAACTCGTCAGAGAGAATCGAGATGCCCGGCTTTTTCAGGCCAGCAGCGGCGAAAATGGCTTCTCCACCAAAAGAGCGGGCAAAGCCGCTCCTCATCAACAACAGCAAGCTCTCATCGGAGCCTATAGTTGTCAAAGTTCTTAAATTCAGAAGCGCGGCGGCTGATCATCTCCATTTTGTTATGAAAGCCTAGATTGTCATCGTTTTCGGGGGTGCGCACGAAACCCTATCCAATGAAACGTCCTAGCCGTTTGTCCGCATTCGCCGTGAAGTCGGTTGCGCTCCGGCGTGGAAGGGGTGCAATTGGCGGAACGCCTAACGCTTCAATCGCATGACTATCCGGTGTAGCCGGTCCAGTTTTCTTTCGGGCAGGTCTTTCAAGGAACTAATCGGCTTCGGCAATTCGAGCTGTTCCATGGCGAATTTGTAGATCGCTTCCTTTTCGTTTCCGAGTGCTTTCCAAGCGGCATAGATTCCACTGTAAAGCTCGTTCCGCCAGCTTGCGTTGTCTTTGCGGCGGATGGACTTTCGCGCCAACGCCTTCCATGTCCGGAGAGTCGATAGCGCGGCCTCCCAGTCGGACGCATACAGAGCGCGATAAGTGCTCAGAACGAATTTGTTTTTAAAGGCGTTCTGCCACTTCCCGTATGTGCTACCTTTGCCAGCCTTCTCGTCAATTCCCGCAATCTCTTTGATTAGGTCCTGAATCTTCTTTGCCTGTTGCTCTGTAATGTGCTGGGGGCCGGGCGTGAACGCGTGCCGCTCGATGATTGGGCGATTTACGTTCACGTTACCACCCGCGACGATGCAGTTGTCGCCGGTTCGCCCGACATTGATGGCGACGCCGACAGGCTTCTCAGGCAAAGGCAAAGTAGAGCGTGACTTGCGCGGGGCTTTTCGGCGCAGTGGAGATTGCGCCTGAAGATGTTGAACCTCCGATAAAAGCGTCGCCTTGGCGTCCTCAACGCTCAAGTCTGCAATTCTGATTTGCCGAATGGCCTTCAAGAGTCCCGTCAACTCACAGTCCCGAACGATGACGAGTAGCAGGGTCCCATTTTCGCCCTTTGGATCGTTGACAAAGGCTGCCGCCCACTCCGACGGCGTGAAGTCAGATTCCAGATAGGCCGGAGACACTACGGCGACGGTGCGCTTACAGGTGGACGCCCCTTCGTGCATCTTGAGAACGAAATTTGATCCTGGGTGAAAATCGGAATCTTGCATGAATACCGTGTATCCCGCCTCTTCGAGCCAGGAGCAGATACCAAGCGCCCAAAGTTGATCGGGCTTGCTGTAGCTTATGAAGAAGTCTCTTTGCGATTTCCGCCTAGTGCTCATCGCGTCCCCGCTCCTGCCGACTCGGATACAACCGACAGAATCTTCTGATTAGCCTCGGGCGTTCCAAAGAACTCCTTCATCCACGTAACACGGGAGTGGGCAGCCAGAGCTTCGAGGTGTTCATTGATCTCCGCGTGTGCCTTGTCTTCCGGCGCAACGATGAGCAAACGGAAGTCGGCTTTCTGATCAAGGCGACGCTTGACCATTTCCCGTATTTCATCGTCTCGAAATGAGAAGCCGATCACAACACACAGGCGGTTGGTTTCAAGAACCGCGGCAAAGATACGGTACATCTCTCTAAATGGACTGTCGGCCTGACGTTTGGACAAGACCGGCTCAACCAATGCAACGTTTGGGATGCGTGTTCCTCCCCGTGGAGTGGGAAGTTGCGCAAAACTCTCGCGGATCGCTTCCTGCTTGCGCTCCCAAGTAACTGAGCCGTGCAACTTGAAAACCAAAATCTGTTTTTGGTTCTGGCTATGCAGAAAATTAGCCCACTTGAAATGTTGTGGCTGGTTGCCTCCCATTCCCGTGAGGATGTCAGCGTCGAGTTTCCGGGTGTATCTGAGCGCCTCAAAGATCGTGTCAAAGTTCGTCGTGAAAACAACAGCCGGGGTCTTGTGGAAAATCTTTGACAATATCGAGTAGTTTGCTGCGGCCTTGTCGAGAATCGTCTCCTGATCGCTGTCGATCAAGTAAGACTCATACATCCTCTGGCGAAGTTCCTTAACGGCAACCTGCAGGTCGGTGAGCCAAGGGTTGAAGCTGTTAAGGAATGGGTGGAATTGTTTTTTGTACTCATCAAAGGCCCAATTCCGTTGGTCTTGGCAGACTTGGAACATCCAGAACATCGCCTTTAGCGCGTGAAGATGTGTCTCGTCGTTGGCAAGGATCGGACTTCGGTGGACAAACTCAAAAAATATCTTCAAGGTCGATTGCTACTTGCCCCTTTTTCAGTCCAGCAGTGTGGATTAAACGTTGAACGATGGTTGTCCGATTTGATGTGACCTGATGAAAGTTCTGTGTCCCGAAATGATAAGCAGCGCCGCTGGATAGGTTCTTCACGAAGTCCTTTCCGTAGGCGTTCTCCAGAAACGTAAACATAGCCGGCAGTCCAGCTGCCGCCGACGCACCAGCCCCGAGCAACACGGAGACGTCACCGGATGCCTTCTCAATAACTTGCTTGATGTCTTGCTCTTGGTCTGACGATTTCATAGTGGTCATCACCTCACCGTTTCCCTGCCCACGCCATAAAGTGCGTCAACTGCATCGTCAATTTGCCGGGCCGCCGCGTGAATCTGGCGTTCAAGCGCGCCCTTATCATGGGGTGACTTTGCGCCTCCCGCTTGCCGATGCAAGGCCATTACTTGGTCAACTAATCCGACAATATGCTCATGAGCAGCCTTGTCTTGTGACGATGAGAAGTCAATTAGGCGGATGGGGACTTGAGAAAGGAATTGCCGATTGGCCGAATACCAGCCGCCCCGGAACGGCGCGCTGACATTCGGGAAGAACCACCGCAACAGACGCGAATTCAACAGTGCCATCAAGTAAGGCAACCCCTGATCTTCATAACCCTGTTTCAAGGTCACTCCGCCAACATCCACGTTATCGAGATAATGCTCGCCATCGTGATCGTAACCGGCGCAGAGCTCATCAACCAAACGGGGTACGCAAAGCTTACGTAATCCCTGTCGAGTCATGTTTTTTAAATAGATGTAGCCGTGCCAGCGCGCCCCCTTCATTTTCCCCTTTTCACGGTCTTCCAGTCGTTTCCGATTTTCCGCGAGATATGCGGCCGTCTTTGGCCATCGGTTCTCTATGACCTCAAAGGGGTACAGCGCAGCCTTCTCGTCCTTGATCTCGTAAGGGAAGACAATGAACTGGCGATATGGAAGGGACGGGTATCCTGAAACGTCCTGACCGCTGACCAGAGGATGTAGGAGGTCCGGCTCCAAAACGACTTCACGGGCAAGCGCTTTGGATTTCAGCCGGATTGATTTCTCCGTCTCGGCAACATAATCGAGGATGAAAACATCGTCCGCACTTGTTTGAAGGCCAACAAAGATGTCCGCAATATCCCCAAGCTTTGTTGGCATGGCCTTCATGCGGTTGATAATGTCCGCTCCCGCACCGACAGCGAAATTCCATTCCGCTGCCGTAATGGTCTTGGCGGGGATCTGTCCTTCGGTTCCTTTGCCCTCCGTGCGCCATGCGCTGAGGTCGTCCACCCTCACGAAGCGGCATTCGTTTGCGCCCGCCTTGTCGAGAAAGAGGAGGCAAGTGTAGGTGGTTGCGCCGGTGAAAATCTGCTGGTCGCCGAAATGAACAACATGGGCAAGGTGTTTGCCGTTGGCGATGATTCCGCGCAACGCCTCGCCATACTTCGTATTGAAGAATTTGTGCGGCAGAATGAAACCCAACCGTCCAGACTTATTTAAGAGGGTTCTTCCGGCATTTCCGGGGATTTAGCATTGGCTTAAAGTGGGATAGAGGTCGAGGCCGCCACAGTGGAAGAAGATGTCGGTCTTGAAGCGCAGGCGATTTCGGTAGCCGTACGCCTTCTTGATGAGGCTTTGAATCTTGTTGTTGATGCCCTCGGCAGGCGCGTTGGTGAGCCGATGCGCAAAGACCTGGATGATCCGCTCCAAATGGCGATGGAGCATCGCGCGACGGCCACGATGGGCTTGAGCCGGCTGCGAATCGCCCAGCTGTACCATGCGTGGAAGTAGCTCCGCGCCTCGGCGACCGTCTGACAGGTCCACATATCCCGGAAGTACTCCTTGATCGACCCGGCGCGGCCCGTCTTGAGCTTCTGGTTCTGGAGTTGCTCCAATCGCAGCTGCCACCTCTCCGGCAGATTCTCCAATCCATAGAGCCACAGCTGCTTGCTGCCCTTGAGCCGATCATCGCCCATCGCCTTGTGCGTCCGGTATTCGGCGATGCGCACCGGTCCCACGGCTTGGTTGAGGTAGCGCACCAGATGGAAGGGATCGTGCACAATCTTGCGCTCCGCATCGGGCAGATGCGCTCGCGTCGATTTGAGGTAGGGCTCCCACATATCCATGCCCACCGCTTCAACGCTCTTGAGCTGCTCCGGGGTAAGCGAACGCCAGAATCCGTCCAGCGACTGGGTGTCTCGCCCCTCGCCGACGTACTCGACGGTCGCGCTCTTCAATCGGTCCCGCGCGCGTCACGATCGTCATGTAGTCGTGTCCGCGCCCAAAGCTCTTCTCGTCCACGCACAGGCGCGGCATCGCCGTGGCTTGCTTGCGCGCCTGCCCGCGTCGGACGGCGCGCTGCTTGATCCCGTCGGCCTCGGCCCAACTGATGCCCAAGAGCTCGCACGCCGCCGAAATCGAACACTCCAGCATCACATCAATCGCCAGTCGCTCGAAGTAGGCCGTAAAGCGGCTGTGCTTCTCCGCCCAAGGCACCTTCACGGTGACCGTTCCATGCTCTTCACACTTCACGCGAGGCACCTCGGCAACCAGGATCGTCTTGAACTGGCAGCTATCCAGATGCCGCCAACGGCGCGTCTCGTAATCATGGAGATGGGCCCGCTGTCTGCACTCCGGGCAGGCCCACACTTGGTCGGCGCACTCCACCGCCACCTCAATCGTCCGGCGTTCGCGCTTCATCACCACTCCCGTGACGCGCCAGGGATGTTCCAGTCCGAGAATCTGCTGATACAGTTGTGTGTCTTGCATCCCCGCAGCATAATCGCCCCGTCACAAATCACACGGAAAAGCCGGAAGAACCTTTAAGAGATTCAGAGCCTTCTCGACGAATACGACGTAAATATCGTAATTGCCCGCAGCCGCTGAGCGGTACAGCGTTTTGTAAAGTTCGACCTCGACAGGCGCCCATTTTTTCATCACCTGGATTCGGATGTACGGCGGATTCCCGATAATAGCATCGAATCCGCCGGCCTCCATGATCCCGGGAAATGCCTGAGTCCAGTCGAAAACATTAATCCGATAGCGGTCGTCCTCCGGCAGGAAAGAAAGCTGCTGATATCGGTACGCCTCCGAACCGATAAGGGAGTTGCCGCATTTAATGTTACTGCCAAGATCCGGTAGGGCGCGTTGATGAAAAAGTTCGTATTGCTTTGTAATACTCTCTTGGGATTCCCCTTCGAGGACTTTCAAGAACAACGAGAGCTTCGTTACCTCGACTGCCTGCGCGTCAATGTCCACACCATAAATGTTGTTCAGCAGTATTCGTTTCCGTTCGTCGGTTGTCAGCCGCCACTCGTTCCCAGTACGATATAAAACTTTGCCGTGTTTTTCAGGATTATCCTCGACATAGAAATCCCGGTGCCAGTCGAGCAGAAATTGAAACGCCTCAATGAGAAATGAGCCGGAACCGCAAGCCATGTCGCAGAATCGAAGCTTCGCGACTTGGCGCGGTGTCTTACCTTCAACCTGTTTGCCGATGGTCTGCCGGACAATCGTCTTCGTGATGAATTCCGGCGTATAAAACACGCCACCAGCATTTCGGACTTCGGGCTTCTTCTCGACTTTGGCCTGATGTCCAGCAGTCAGCCGGATCACATTGCCAAGAAATCGCTCGTACACTTGACCCAAGATGTCGGCGGACAAAACGGAAAACTCGTAGGGACTTTCCGGGTAATAGAGACTGGCGAAGATGTCCTTCAAAACCTTGTCATCAAGGTTCAGCGAAAGCGTCAATTCGTCGGGCGCTTCGGGTCGGCCCTTCTCCCTCTGAAAATGGAAAAGTCCTGAATTGTAACGCTCGTCCGCCCGCTGGAATTTTTCGCAGAGTCGCGGATAGACCCGCTCGCCGTTGCGCAGGGCCATCAACCGTCCGTACGGCTCAATGCCTCGGTCCTCGCAGATTCGCAGAAAAATGATTCGGTCAATCGTGCGCTGAACAGCGAAATTCAATTCACGCTGTGAGAGCGCCGGGTTTCGCAAGGCGATATTCCGGGCGAGCAAATCGCGCCAGCGTTCAATCTCCTCAAGAAAAACATCGTCAACGGTTGTAGTTCCCCGCTTGCCTTTCGCGTCATGGGCGAATTTATCGAACGAGCCTTTTAGCACCGCCTCACGCGAGAAGATGTTCGCAATTTCATCCCATTTCTCGGCGTATTGCTCATAAGTCAGGTAGAGAACGCGCCCGACTGCTGAGGAGTCGTTCTTGCCGGGCTTGTTGCGACAGTCGTAAACGGCGAATTCTTCAAAGTCGGTCAGGATGCTCAAGGGCAGTTTGGCCGACCAGCCATAGCGTCGAAGTTGGTAAGCCGGGTGCGGCGCATCCTTGATGTTCACGGACGGTTTTTTGCACTCTACGAAGAATTTGCGAGTGCCACCGATGCGGAAACACGAATCCGGGGCCTTGGTCGCCCCGCCAATTTTCAATGCGTCCTCATGGATCACATCCTTGTAGGCTTCAGCGTAACCCTGTTCATTGTGTACGTCCCACCCCAACGCCTTGAAAAACGGGTCAATGAATTCAACGCGGATCGCCAATTCTTTGTATTGGCCAGACTTGTACGCTTCGCACTGTTGGGCGAATCGTTCCAGCAATCTTAGAATCTCTTTCGGTGCCGCCATAAATATCGATTCCACAAACGCCGGAACACTATCAAAATACGGGGCAAAATCGAGCCTTTCCTGAAATTGAGAACACTTTTCAGCCGAAAGCCCTCGCTTCCGTCCGGGCTTTCGGTGAAAAGAGACCGCATCCGAATTCGTGAACGAAGGGCAAAAGCAACCGGCATGGCACGGCGTCGCGGCGTGGCGTGACGGGTGCGCGCGAAGTGAAAACGGCGGAGCCGTTCCGCGAACCCCGCATTTGCGGGGGACCCCGGCGACGGCCAGCTTGCGCCAGCCGGAGCACTGCTAGGCGCGAGAAGGGAGAAGAGCGCCGGACGGGTCTTGCCGCCGATATGGCAAATGGCCCTGACGTTTGCACCGTAGGCGCTCACTCGGGGCGAATTGCCCAGCGGCTCATAGAGACCGCTTGAAACATGACGGGGGGGCGCGAAAGTTCCAAGGGTTGGAAAGTCGGATAAGAATGTCCGAATTTGCGGCGGCTATTTTTGGCCCGTGCGCTTAATTGCGAGGGGGGTTGGAGATAGAGCCGCTTCCTGGTGTGCGCGTTGTCTTTGACCGCGTTTTTGTTCACTTCTGACGCCGGCTAGGGGTTTCCACTATTTTACACATCGTGCCGGGTTTCTCGTTGCGGCTTTGTGCGGTGTTGATATACAGACTCGGCTTGTGACACCGAACCGCTTTGCTTTGGGCGCATTGTCTCAAACTTCGCATCGGCGCTTTTTTGGAGGAGTGATACGCGGATGAAAAAAATTGGAATTCTGAGTGCAAGTATGGTCGCCATTTTGATGGTGGCTGGTTGTGGACAGGCCAAAAAACCGGAGGCCGCTGCCGCACCTGCGGCGTCAACGGCGGCGGCGAAGCCTGCTGCGCCGGCGTCGGGGTTGACGGAGTGGCAGATGACACACGGCATTGGGCCGGTGACGGAGCGGGTCGAAATCGGGCCGCTGGATGAAGAACTCGCCAAACAGGGCCAAGCGGTATTCGAAGTGAAGTGCATGGTGTGCCATCACGTTACGGACCGCTATGTCGGGCCTGCTCTGCAAGATACGATTGCACGCCGTACGCCCGAGTACATGATGAACATGATGCTCAATCCGGATGAGATGCTGGCGAAGCACCCGGAGGCGAAGAAGCTGCTCGGAGAATTTCTTGTTCCGATGACGTTCCAAAATGTGACGAAGGATGATGCGCGCGCGATTGTGGAATACATCCGCAGCGTGACCGGCAAGGACCCCATTTCGGGTTAATAAATTTGGTGGAGAAGGTAGAGGAGTGTCTTGTTCCAAAGGAATGAAAGGGCCGTGACGATGACGAAAAAATGGATGATGACCACGTTGTGCGCGACCGTTGCTGTTGCGTTGGTAGGGTGCGGACCGCAAGCGGGCCGCCCGGCGAATGGGGGCGCGTTGGCTGGTGGAACTGCGTCAGCCGCGCAAAAAGTGTATGTCCCACCCGGTGAGTATGATCAGTATTATGCGTTTATGTCCGGTGGATTTAGCGGACAAGTGGGCGTTTATGGTCTGCCTTCGGGCCGATTGCTGAAAGTGCTTCCCGTGTTTTCGGTCAATCCGGAGAACGGTTACGGATTCAGCGAGGAAACGAAGCCGATGCTGAACACCACGTACGGCTTTGTGCCGTGGGACGATGCACACCACCCGAAGCTTTCGCAAACGAACGGCGAACAGGATGGGCGCTGGCTCTTTATTAACGGTAACAATACGCCGCGCCTTGCGCGTATCAGTCTCGATACGTTTGAGACGGATGAAATCATCCAGATCCCGAACTCGGGCGGAAGCCACGCTTCGCCGTATCCGACGGAGAACACGGAATACGTTGTGGCCGCAACGCGGTTCAGCGTGCCGATTCCTCAGGAGGATATTCCGATTGATACCTATAAGGAAAACTTCCAGGGCACGGTTTCCTTCATCAAGGTGGACAAGGAGACGGGCGAGATGTCCATCGCTTTCCAGATCCTTGTGCCGGGCTTCGATTATGACCTGGCGCACGCGGGCAAGGCCGTGTCGCATGGCTGGGTCTTCTTCACCACGTACAACACGGAGAAGGCGCACACGCTGAAGGAAGTGAATGCGTCGCGCAACGACAAGGATTACGTTGCTGCGGTGAACTGGAAGGCGGCTGAACAGGCCATTGCCGATGGCAAGGGCGTGGAGATGCCGGCGACCTACGTTCACAATATCATAGACCCGAAGACGCGCGTAGCTTCATCCACGACGAAGAAGGGCGTGATGACGCTGAATGCGCGCAAGATTCCGGGGCTGATTTATTATATGCCGACTCCGAAATCGCCACACGGCGTGGACGTTGATCCGTCGGGCGAATACATCGTCGCAAGCGGCAAGCTGGCTGCGTTGATTCCTGTTCACTCGTTCTCGAAGATGCTGAAGGCCATTGAAGACAAGGCGTTTGATGGCGATGCGGAAGGCATTCCGGTCTTGAAGTATGAAGCGACCATTGCAGGCGAAGTGCAGGATCCGGGTCTTGGCCCTCTTCACACAGAGTTCGACGGCAAGGGCTATGCTTACAGCTCGATGTTCGTTTCTTCGGAAATCACGAAGTGGAAACTCGGTACGTGGGAAGTGGTGGATCGCATCCCCGTGTACTACTCAATTGGCCACTTGATGATTCCCGGCGGCGATACGCGCAAGCCGCACGGCGAGTACGTGATCGCGCTGAACAAGATTACGAAGGACCGCTATCTGCCGACGGGCCCGGAGCTGACCCAGTCCGCGCAGTTGGTTGACATCAACGGCGACAAGATGGAGATGCTGCTCGACTTCCCGACCATTGGCGAGCCGCACTACGCACAGGCCGCACCCGCATCGTTGATCAAGGATCGTTCTGTTCGCATCTTCCCGATCGAAGAAAACCAGAATCCCTATGTGACGAAGAGCGAAAAAGACGCGCGCGTGGAGCGCGATGGCAACAACATTCACGTGTATATCACGACCATTCGCAGTCACTTCAAGCCGGACAACATTGAGGGCGTGAAGGTGGGCGACAAGGTGTACTGGCACGTGACGAACTTGGAGCAGGACTGGGACGTTCCGCACGGGTTTGGTGTGATGGGTATGAACAATTCCGAGTTGCTGATTATGCCCGGCGATACGCGCACAATTCTCTGGGAACCGAAATTCCCCGGCGTATATCCGTTCTACTGCACCGATTTCTGCTCGGCGCTTCACCAAGAGATGCAGGGCTATGTCCGCGTCTCTCCGGCGGATGCGGAAGTGGAGCTGAAGTCCAGCCTGGGGCTGTAGGAAGAAGGATTGAGCATACCGATGCGTTGGTATTCGAGAATCATGATGGGGGCGGCCAGCCTGCTGATGGCGGCCGCTCTCTTTCTCCCGTCGGAACTTCCCGATCAACGAGGCTACCCGCAACCGCGCGGCCTCACGTTGTGGAAGATTTCACTCAAAGCGCCGCAATATCCCGAGGGGCTGGGAATGATCATCTCCGCCTCGGGCATGCGGGGCGCGGGGAAGCATGATATTGATAGCGTTAATAATCTGAACCACTACATCGGGATGAAGACTATTCACCCCGACTCCATTCTCGAGGTGAAAACGGTGCCATGGGCCTTGGGCTTTTTTACCCTCTTCGGTCTAGGCGTTGCACTGACCGGCAGCCGAAAAAGGCGCGGCGTGGTGGTGCGGTTTGTTGATGTTGTACGGCGCGTTTATCATGTGGCGCTTTTGGGCGTGGGAATATGATTACGGGCACAATCTCGATTGGGAAAATGCGCCGATCAAGATTCCCGGCATGACCTATCAGCCCCCGCTCATTGGTTACAAGCGGTTGCTCAATTTCGAGGTATGGTCCTATGCGGGGATCGGGAGCTGGGTGTGCATCACCGGCATGGCCCTCGCGGCGGCAGCGTTTATTCTGCCCGCGCGAAAGCGCACAACAGAGGCTTGAAATGAGGCGCACGTCTCTCGTCCTTATTGCCGTGGCTCTTTCCGCTTGCTCGGTCGGTCCGCGACCGATTCGTTACGGCGAGGATGAATGTGCCCATTGCCGGATGCGTATCATGGATCCCCGCTTCGGCGCGGAAGCTGTGACGGCGAAGGGAAGACAGATGCCGATGGATTCGGTCGAATGTTTGCTGGATTGGGTGGCGGAGTCCGATGAGGGAATGCGTTCCCTCTGGGTCACTGATTATTCCAGCAAGCAGCTCATTGCTGCTGAGACCGCAATTTATTTGGAGAGCGAGCATCTTCCCAGTCCGATGGGCGCGGGAGTCAGCGCGTATGCGACGCGCGAGTTGGCGGAACAAGCGCTGCGTGACTATCCGGGGCGTTTGCTGGACTGGACAGAGTTGAAGGCGTCCGGTTTGAGCGTAAAGTAGGCGCCAGGACGTTCCGGTGAGGTATTTTCTTTTCGCAATCTTGCTTCTGTTTGGTGCGCCAGGGGCTGACGCGCGCCAATTCGACGTTGTGCCCGGGGGGGAGGGGCTGGCAGCGACGATTGCAGAAGCGTCTGCCGGCGACCGAATCGTTCTGCTCCCCGGTATCCATTCCGCAACTGCGGTAACCATTGACAAACCGTTGACAATCGAAGGTCGGCCCGGCGCGATTGTGGACGGCGGCGGGCAGGGTTCCATCCTCCTCGTTGAAACCAACAACGTGACGATACGCGATCTCCATATCCGAAATACCGGCGTCAGCTATTCGCGCGATTTCGCCGCGGTCAAGGTTGAGAACGCGAAAGACTGTCTCTTCGAAAACAATTTGATTACGGATGTTGCGTACGGCTTTCACATCGCCCGCAGCTCGGCGATTCTTGTCAGGAGCAATACCATTCATTCTGCGTTCACGGACCAGACTTCCAGCGGCAACGGCGTACACATTTGGTATGGCAACAACATCACGATCACGGGAAACCGAATCACCGGGCAGCGCGATGGCATCTACCTGGAGTTCTTGAAAGACGGTCGAATCACGGGAAACGTGTGCGAACAGAATCTTCGTTATGGTCTGCACTTTATGTTTTCAGATCGCTCGGAATACGAAGACAACGTCTTTCGTGCGAACGGAGCGGGCGTTGCGGTGATGTACACGAAAAATGTCACGATGCGCCGCAATCGTTTCGAGAAAAGTTGGGGCGGCGCTGCGTACGGGTTGTTGCTCAAGGAGATTAACGACAGCGTGGTTGAGGACAACCTGTTTCTCGATAACAGTATCGGGATGCATGCGGAAGGTTCCACGCGCGTAAAGCTGACCGGCAATACGTGGGATCGCAACGGTTGGGCGGTGCGCATTATGGGCAACTGCGAGGATTGCGTATTTCATCAAAATATTTTTTCCGGAAATGCGTTCGATGTAGGAACGAACACGCGTCGGAATCCCAACCGGTTCGAAGGCAACTTCTGGGGCGATTATCGCGGGTACGACCTGGATCGCGATGGGGTGGGCGATGTCCCGTATCATCCCGTGCGATTGTTTGCGATGTTGGTGGAGAAGAATCCGCCCGCCCTGATCTTTCTGCGGAGCGCGTTTGTTTCGTTGCTGGATGTGATGGAGTCTGTCGCGCCCGCGCTAACGCCCGAGACGCTGGTGGACGAAGCGCCTCTGATGCGGAGACCAAAATGATTCGAGTGACTGGATTAGAAAAGGCTTTCGGGCCACTGCAAGTACTGCGTAAAGCAGACTTGGAGATTCGCCCCGGCGAGATCGTTGCATTGGCCGGGCCAAACGCTTCGGGCAAGACCACGCTGCTCCGCTGCATCCTTGGTTTGGTCCGTGCGGACGCGGGATTGATTGAAGTGTGTGGAAGTCCCGTTGATGCGAAGGGTGCGTATCGCAGCCGAATTGGCTATATGCCGCAGACCGCAAGCTTTCCGCGAAATCTGACTGGCGAAGATCTAATCGCCTTTGTCGGCGGCCTGCGGCATGGCCCACGTCGGGCGGACCAAGCCCTCTTGGAATCGTTCCACCTACTTGGGCAGATGCAAAAGCCCCTGCGCGTGTTGTCGGGAGGAACGCGGCAGAAAATCAGCGCTGTGCTCGCGTTTCTTTTTAATCCCGATGTATTGATTTTTGACGAACCGACGGCGGGCCTTGACCCGGTGTCGAGTAGCGTGTTGCGCGATCAAATTCTCGCCGCGCGTGCGGCGGGCAAGACGATTCTGTTGACCTCTCATACGATGAGCGAGGTTGAAGAGGTTGCGGACAGGATGGTGTTTCTTCTGGAAGGTCGGATTAATTTTAACGGCACGGTTTCCGCGCTGCGCGACCAGACAGGCGAGCGATCCCTTGAACGCGCTTTGGCGACACTAATGCGGGGGAACGAATTATGATGGGGCGTATTATTGGTTACCAGATGCGCGATGTTATACGCGGCCGCTCCGTTCCGCTTTTCGCAGTCGTCCTTGCCGCGCTGGTTTTTTTGATGACTGAGCTTGGCGGTGAAGGCCCGCGAATTCTGGTCAGTTTGTTGAATGTAAATCTGTTGCTCGTACCACTTGTCAGCATCTTATTTGGTACGCTCTACATCTATCACGCATGGGAGTTTATTGAACTGCTCCTCACACAACCCCTTGGTCGCAAGCGGTTGTTTGTCGGGCTCTATATCGGTTTGGTATTGCCGCTTTGTGCGGCGGTCGCCATTGGCTTGGGTGCTCCTTTTGCACCAGCGGTGGTGCGCGGTGCGCTGCCCGCTTCACTCTTGGCCGTGTTTCTTGGGACGTGCCTATTGTTGACTGCGATCTTTGTCGCGCTTGGGTTTTTAATTGCGCTGCGCTACGACAATCGTCTGCGCGGCTTGGGCATTGCGCTCGCGATGTGGTTCTTGTTCACCGTTGTGTACGACGGCGTGGCGCTCTTCGGCGCGTTTGCCTTTCGTGCCTACCCGCTGGAAAAACCGCTGATTGCCCTGATGATGCTGAACCCCGTTGACCTTTCACGAGTCGCGGTTCTTTTGCAAACCGACACCTCCGCGCTGATGGGCTACACCGGCGCTGCGTTCTCCCGTGCGCTCGGCGGCGTTCGGGGATTGTCTGTTTCCGGCGGGGTATTATTTCTTTGGCTTTGCGTCCCGTTCTTTTTCGCAATGCGCCGCTTTTCGCGCAGGGATTTTTAGGGCGAGAGGTGAATTGCACAGGGGATGTTTTTCCCAAAGGAAGCGCACACCAGCTACTTCCGGGAGGAGGTCGTCCCGGCCCTAACTTTTTATCTCCATTCTGACTTGTTGCTGAAATCGTGGAGGCCCGACGCCCGGTCGGACGAACCCGGAAATGCGGTTTCTGCCTAGGTTTTTGAAACCTAAATATCCTCCACCTCATAGGTCCAGAATTGAAGGGTTTTGCTCCAATAGTGTTTTGATAACCCAGCTTTCAAAAATAATTGCTCCAGAAAATCGCGTGGCTCCCGGAGGTCTTTCCAAACGGAGGGAAGGAACGTGGCGCGGCGAGAGCCGTCGCGGAGGATGAGTCCGTCCACACCGGGACGCAGCTTGCTCAAAAGCTCATCCGCGTTTTCGCAGGGAAGCGGGACTGATGGGTGGAGCATCGAAATATGAATTTCAGTATCGCGTTCTTCTTCAGATGCGAGGGGGCGGAAGCGCGTGTCGCGCGTCGCAGCGGCGAAGGCGTTTTGATTTACATCCTCTGCAAGCGCTCGGTCGGCTTCCAGCATGCCGATGCAGCCGCGTAGTTTTCCTTTGAGCATCAGCGTGACAAAGGTTGCGCGTTGTTCCAGTAGCTCCGCTGGAGCGTTGGTCAAATCGAGTGAGGGGGGTAGCCGTGGGTGATGCCGTATCGAATGGAGCGACGCGCGATGTCGTGGAGCTGTTTGCGGCTGGAATCAGCTAAAGGCATAGGCTCCATATCCCACGACGCGAGAGCGATCGCCCGCCGTATCGCCGGAGTTGCGAACATCGAGAGCGGTTGCACGCAGGCCGTGACGATCCATAAGTCGCATCAGACCAAGGATGGCGAGTCGTCCGCAAGCTTGCTCGGGCGAGATGTCGTGCGGGTGATCTTCAACAATCGCGCACGTGGTCAGGGCATCCAGTTCCACCGCCTTGTCGTAGGGAAGGTAATGACTCAAATCTGAACTGATGGAGAAGACCGTTCCCGGATCATTCCAGAACACCGTAAAGACTTGGGCTATCTCGATTGGAGAGGCGTCGCCGATGAGGAGTGGCACGATGCGAAATTCGGCGAATGTTTCCTGTAAGAACGGAAGGTGCGTTTCAATGCTGTGTTCGTGTCTGTGCGCAGCTTCGCTTTCTATGACTTGTGGAAGCGCGGAAAGTTTTTTGATCGCCTCGCGATCCACCTCAACCAGGCCGAGCGGAGTTGCAAAGTACTTTACGCCGGGTGTTGCGATGCCTTCAGAAGGCTAAGCGGTGCGAAGGGCCAGCGATGACGACGCGCTGAATTTTCTCGCGCAGTGCCTGCCATCCGGAGAATGCGGAACCCGCGATGGGTCCCGAATAAATATAACCCGCGTGTGGCGCGATTACCGCACGAGGAGGGGTGGAGGCCGCGTGTCCTTCGCGGAGAAAACGCTGCACCATTTCATGCAGCTCGGCCCCGTCTTCGGGGTAAAACGTGCCCGCAACCGCAGGTTTTCTGACGCTTGAAGAATCCATTGTGCTTCCGGGTCATTAAGATGGCCTGATCGCACTAAACTGTCAATGAAACCGGGGCTGACGCCGGTCGCCTTTTGCTCTATATTAAGGATGGAGGCGATTGGTGAAAATGGATGCGTCAGATACGGTGGAAACCCGGTACTGGGAACCGGTGGGGAACGGGCGTGTTCAATGCAATCTGTGCCCGAATCATTGCCGGTTGGCGGAAGGTCAGCGCGGGGCATGTTTTGTGCGAATGAATCAGGGCGGGCGGGTGGTGCTGACCACGTATGGGCGATCCAGTGGGTTTTGCGTGGACCCGATCGAAAAGAAACCGTTGAACCATTTTTTGCCGGGCACACCGGTGCTTTCCTTTGGCACGGCAGGTTGCAACCTTGCTTGTCGTTTTTGTCAGAATTGGAGCATCAGCAAGTCGCGCGAAACGGATACGCTGGCCGACTCGGCTTCTCCGGAAATGATTGCCGACGCGGCTGTGCGACTTGGCTGTCCAAGTGTTGCATTTACCTACAACGACCCGGTGATTTTTATGGAGTATGCCGTGGACATCGCGCGCGCGTGTCACGAGCGCGGCGTGAAAGCCGTCGCAGTCACGGCGGGCTATATCTGTGAAGAGCCCCGGCGCGATTTTTTCAATTCGATGGACGCCGCCAATGTGGACCTCAAAGGGTTCACCGAGGCGTTTTACGAGCAGCTTTGCGGCGCTCAGCTTCAGAACATTTTGGAAACGTTGATTTATCTGAAGCGCGAGACGGATGTGTGGGTTGAACTCACGACACTTCTTATTCCCGGCGAGAACGATAGCGACGAAGAATTGGACGCGATGACGAAGTGGGTGCGTCGCGAACTAGGTGCGGATGTGCCGCATCACTTCACGGCATTCCATCCGGATTACAAAATGAGCGAAATCCCCGCGACGCCTTCGGAAACGCTTGCGCGCGCGCGGCGAATTGCCATGGGGAACGGACTTCGCTTTGTCTATACCGGCAATGTTCACGATGAGTCGGGCGGAAGTACCTACTGCCCGGAGTGCGGTCACAAAGTCATTGGCCGCGACTGGTATGAAATCACAAAATGGGCGCTAACAGCGGATGGCTGTTGCCAACATTGCGGCGCCAGCATTCCCGGAGTCTTTAACGGCCCGCCCGGCAAATGGGGCGGGCGCCGTCGGGCCGTGCGCCTTGGGCGATGATGGGCCTCAAACCGTCGCCGATTGCTGACGAGCAGAGCATCGCCCAACCTTGGGCGTGAATTACTGCGTGTGACGATGGAAGGAGAGGCTGTTGCAGCGCGGGGGAACGGTGGCGCGAATCTCATCAAGATTTGCCGCGTCCGTTCCGTTGAGGTCCGTTCCGTTCCAGTATTCCAACACAACCTGTTTCCGCCAATTCGGGCGGTTGACGACAAAATTACCGTATAGTTCGTATTCAGAAAAAGAGATGAGATGGCATTTATCCACTTCTTCCTGAATTGCCGTCCACCACGGGCGGTTGAAGCGTTGCTCCAGATTCGAAAGCAGTTGTTTCATCGTTTCGCGATTAAAGAGCGCGTGATGGGTGACGAAAGAGACGGGGAAGCGGCAGCAGTGGCCGAAGATCAGTTCCAGTGAGCGGTTGTAGAGCAGCTCGTATTGATCGGAGTACCGCAACACGCTCTTTCCGCCGCGAAAAAAATACTGGGGGCGCAGAAAGATGGTGTCGGAATCCAGAACCAGATAGTCGTCGGTCTCCACATGGTTTGCCGCGTTCAGCTTGATGAATTGTTGCAAGATCCATCCCCGCGTTTTCAACTCCCGCGCGGGCTGCGGCAGAATCGTGTCTTCGTGTAAAAATCGCGCCTGATGCTGTGTCGCCAGCGCGCGAATTCGTTCCGATTCGGGCGCGACAACCCAAATGTCAACCACCTTCTGCTTCATCTGACTTCGAACACTCTCTAGGCAATACCCGAGGAGGTCAGCGTCCTTGTCGGTGGCGGGTATGACGACGGTTATCGGACGCGCGCGGTCGGTGTCGGTTGGATGGGGAAGGCCTGGGAAAAGTTTTCGGACAAAGCGCAGATGGAATCGCGTGAAGAACCAGCGAATCGCATAGCCGTTCCCATTTGCACTTTCGCGGCGTATAGACTGTAAAGCGATTGCCAACCGATTCATTCATCCAAAGTAGGCGGGAAACGCGCGCGGCGCAAGCGCGGCAGAGGTTTGTCAACGGTATGATTTTCGGCTGTAAGAAAAGGGCGTAGCCTCTTATCGTTTGCCATCAATGAAGCGAGGCATTCAAGTGGTGGTGGCGCACAAGGGCGCGCGGGAACATTTTCTCGCCGCTCGTGCATTGCATAGAAGCGGACAGCTTGCGGCGTTGGTCACGGATTGGTATTCGCCGTTGCCCAGCGGCGTGAAGAGCGTCGCCGCGCGTGCGCTCCCTTCGGTTGCCCGCGCACTAGGCGCGGTTAGCGACGAGTTGCCGCGCTCAAAAATTATTGCGCTTAACGGGTTCGGTCTGGCTTCGCGCATCAAATTGCGCCGCGCAGACAAGACCGGGCGGTTGCTGGAAGCGATGGCGGAAGACGACGCGGCGTTTGCGCGTCGTGTCGGAGGATTGCGCCTGCCTGCACACGATACGTTTCTGGGTTTTTCTTATGCCGCCCTAGAAGCGCTTCGCGTTGAAAAACAACGAGGTGCGTTGACGCTGGTTGATCAAATTGATCCGGGTCGGATGGAATGGGATTTGATTCGTGAGGAGTCAGAGCGCTGGCCCGTGTTTGTCGAGCCGATGGGTGATCCACCCGCCGGCTATTACGAGCGGGCTGAAGAAGAATGGAAAACTGCCGACCTTGTTCTGGTCAATTCCCAGTGGTCGCGCGATGCGATTGTGAAGCAGGGCGCTGATCCGACTCGCGTTGAAGTGATCCCGCTCGCTTACGAAGTCTCCTCAGACGGCGAACGGGTTTCGCGAAACGACGCGCCGCTCACCGTGCTCTGGGTGGGTTCGGTGATTTTGCGGAAAGGGATTCAGTATTTGCTGGAGGCGGCGAAACTGCTCGCGAACGAGCCGGTTGAATTCGTCATTGCCGGCCCACTGGGAATTCGCGCTGAAGCCTTTGACGGACTGCCTTCGTCTGTGCGCTATATGGGGCCCGTGCCGCGCAGCGAGGCATCACGATTGTACCGCAGCGCCGATGTCTTTGTGTTGCCGACGATTTCCGACGGCTTTGCGATTACCCAGGTGGAGGCGCTGGCACATGGGGCGCCGGTCATTACTACGCCGAATTGCGGAGAGGTTGTCGAAGATGGACGCACGGGCTTTATTGTTCCGCCGCGTGACGCCCATGCGTTGGCCGCCGCGATCAGACGATTTATTTCCGACAGAAACCTCGCGGATTCAATGCGGGATGCCTGTCGCGCTGCCGCAGGAAGGTTCAGCATTGAAGCGTATGGCCAGCGCTTGAACGAAATTATTCAGAAGGGTTTTGATTTGCGCGCAAGCGGCGCGATCCGATGAGTGGGAATGAAAAAATAGCGGTGCTTCATGCCGCGTGTCATCCGGTGACCGGCCCGTGGAGCGTTATGCGCGATCTCGCGAACGCGCAGGCGGTGTCCGGTCGCTATGCGGCTGTCGGGATCGCGGTGATGGTTGACTCAACCTGGCCGGAAGACTATCGCGAGGAGATTAAAAACACGCCGCTATCTTTCTATGAATCGGCCCTGCCTCAAATGTTCGGGACGGCGGCGTTTTTGTACCAACGATTGCGTCCTCCTCCATGGCGCGAGTGGATTCGCGATTTTGCGGGGAGGTCGGGGGCAAAGCGGGTGATTGTTCACCTTCACAACGCATGGATGTCGGGCGTATTTCTGCCGCTTCCCCGTGTGGACGATATTCATGTCGAAGTGGTCGTGACGTTTCACGGTGTGAACGAACATTTTGAAGGCAAGCCAGTTCGGCGCACGCTGCACCGGTGGATGGCGGGCAGGTTGTTAAAATTCGGCGCGCGCCTCACCTCTGTGGACCGGATGAACACGGAACTCGCGGAGCGGATTCTTGCTGTCCGGAGTGATGCGTTCACGGTGATTCCGAATGGCGTCCGTCCGGTTGAGATGTTGCCCAAATCGCAGTCCGCCGATCCGCTCGTGATCGGCCATGTCGGGAGCATGATCCCTCAAAAAGGCTGGCAGCTTGTCGCGCAGGCGGCGGAACTCTTGAATCGCGATGCTGTGCGCGTCCGTGTGATGCTGGCTGGACGCGGCCCGGATGAAGCGGCCGCCAACCATTGGGCCGCAGAGCACGCAGACTGGGCAGAATTTGCGGGCTTTGTCGAAAACCCGCGCGAGCGAGTGATGCCGCGAATGGACGTTCTGTGCTTGATGTCGCAGTGGGAAGGATTCCCGATGGCAATTGTAGAGGCGATGTCGGTTGGACTCCCGGTAATCGCCACGGATGTCGGCGGCGTTGCGGAGGCGGTGGCGGATGGCGAGACTGGTTTGTTGGTCCCGCGAACTGCGGAGGCATTGGCCGCAGCGTTGTCTTCGTTGTTGAATGACCGCAGTCGTCTTGCCGTGATGGGGGAGCGCGCCCGAACACGCTTTGATGAGTTGTTCACAATGGATCGGATCGTCGAGCGGTACGCGCTCGTATATGATGAGTTATTCAAATGAGTGCGCCGCTTTGTTCCATTTTAATAGCGACCCGGAATCGTCCGCGCATTTTGGCGGAGACATTTGAGCGTTTGCGCGCGAAGGGATTCGGTTCGTATCCGATGTGGATTTATGACGACGCGTCGGAGGATCCAGCATCCATTGCAGACGTCGTGGCGACTTGGCCCAATGCGCGATTGCTGCGCGGAGAAGTTCAACGCGGTCAATCGCACGGTCGCAATGAATTGTTCCGCGCGTGTGGAACGCCGTTTGCGATTTGTTTGGATGACGATCAGTATTTTCTCGAAGTCGGGGATTTGAAAAATCATCTGGTTCTTCCGCGACCCGAAGGCGCGCATGCAGTGGTTTCATTTCAGTGTCGCGCAGTAAAGGACGGGCGGCTTGATCGCCCTGCCGAATGGCCCTCTGGTCTGACGACTTGGTTCATGGGAGGTTGTGTGTTGTTCTATTTGCCGGTGGTGTTGGAAATCAGGGGCTACCGCGAGTGGTGGGTGTATGGCTATGAAGAACCCGAATTGGCCGCGCGCCTATTTGCGAAGGGTCATCGCATCTGGTATGATCGCTCCATTCTGATTGAGCACAATCAGTGGTATAATCCGAACGAACGGCGCGATTACGGCGAGTATGATTACCTCTATGCGCGGAATGCGGTGTTGTTGACCTCAATGAACTATCCCTTGCTGATGGGCCTTCCACTTGGAATCATGCGCTCTATCCGTCGCGCATTTTTTCTCAAGCGGAACTTTGGACGCAAATGGTCGGGGCTTTTGCGCGGCATCGCAATGACCTTTACGCATTGGTCGGAGCGAACGCCGATGAGGTGGGGGCAGGCATTGGAATGGATGCGGTTGAATAAGGAATGAGCGCCCCTGCTGCCATAGCCTCAACGGCTCCGTATGACGGAAGAGCGGCCCCGGTCGAGGGCGCTGTCGCGGCCTATTATGGATCGCGTTTCTGGGACTGCTCATTGTCGAGATTGGAACGCTGGATTCTTTCGTTTTGCATCGCCTCGACGATGGCGCTTCAGGTTCAGCCGATTTTACACTCCGGGATTGCGCTTCCGCTGATTCTATTAATGTCCGCGCTGTGCTGGCTGACGCCGGTGACTGGATTTTTTTATATCGCCTGTGCGCAGTTTCTGCCGTTCCCCGAAGGCGCGGCATACAACCCGGCGCAAATCGGCGTGGCCACATGGATCGCAGTTACCTTCCTCAAATATCGCAAAATGGATTTGCGTGGGTTCGGGTATCTTTGGCCCGTATTGCCCTGGCTGCTTTGGTACTGGCTTGTCTCGGGGGAGAACATTTGGCATTTCAACAGCGAATATTTCAAGGCGCTGACTTATTCCGTGATTGCGTGTCAGCAGGTGAACGCGGCGCGCGGGAACTACCTGAAGTGTTTGTTGGGCATGTGCGTGGGAACGCTGATGGCGACGACGGCATTCTGGGCCTATCAGTTGGGTCTGCCGGTTGATCTCTCCACTTGGGGCGGAGAGCGCGAGGGCTATGCGCGGTTGGGCGGCGTGCGCGCGGACGCTGTCATGATCTGGCCGCCGCTGCTGATGGGATGTTTCGGCACGATGGGTGTGGCGTTGTCGGCCATGGTGTCCGGTCGTTTCCCGAAACAGATTCACTGGCTGAAAATTCTCACCGTTGTGGCCTTTTTCGTATCCGTGCCGCCGCTGGTTGCGACCATGACGCACGGGGCGTATGCGGGCTTTGCGCTCATGTCCATTTTTGTCGCGTTGGTTTATGCGCGTATGAAGCGGTTGCGCCTCATCAAAAAACAGGGAGCGGGGCTGACGCCCATCGTCGTCACGCTCGTGTCGGTGTTGGTGTTGATTTATCTGACGAACGCATTCAGAACCAGGGAACGGGTTGACGCGCTGTATCACTACTTTCAATACAGCGTGGAGGAATATGGCGGCGCGGCGTCCCGCACGGACGTGTGGGAGTATTCCCTGAAAACCATTATTAAACATCCGCTGGTGGGGATTCGTTTCAATGATGATCCCGAGGACATTCCAGCGGAATATTTCGAGTTCGGCGGATATCTTTCCCACAATGTTTTTTTGGATTATGGGCGCTGGACGGGCATTCCGGGAATCAGCGCAGTTATTTTCTTTTTCCTCTATCCGCTCTTGCGGTTGTGGCGGCGCAGCGACAACTGGCGCTTCATGGGCTTCTTCCTCTTTCATTTCGCGTTGTTGATATTCTGGATGTCGCTTTCATTCCAATTTTACAAAACGTTTTGGGGGTTTTGGATGCTTGCCGCATTGGTCGCGGCGCGTGAACCTGTTGCTGTTCCGGCTCGCGGGAGTGGACACATGAGATTGCAGCTATGACCGGGAAATTTATAGCGCCGCTGGACAAGAAGGTCGCCGTGGTCTTTTCTCGGTTCGGCCCTTACCACCTCGCGCGTATGAACGGTGCGCACGAGCCCCTAGCAAAAGCGGGCGGCGAGCTGGTGGCAATAGCCGTTGCCGGCTCAGATCGGGTTTATCAGTGGGAGGCAGTGGACAAACCGGCTGACTATTCGACGGAAGTTCTCTTTCCGGATCGGAGTTATGAGGCAATTTCGGAGCGGGCGCTTAAAGAGCGGTTGCACACGGTTTTGAATGAATTGAATCCCATTGCCGTTGCTTTGCCGGGTTGGTGGTTCCCCGAATCGAAGATCGGTTTGCAGTGGTGTCGAGAGAATCGGCGCGCGGCTATTTTGATGAGCGAATCGGCGCAGGGCGATCACAGACGCCTTTGGCCACGCGAGTTTGCCAAACAATGGCTGGTGCGTCAGTTTCATGCGGCGCTGGTCGGCGGGTCGCGCCATGCCGAATATGCCCGCTCTCTCGGAATGCCGCGCGCGTGTATTTTTACGGGATATGACGCGGTGGATAACGACTATTTTGTCCGCGAGTCCGAGCGCGTTCGCGCGAATGCAGCGGCAGAACGCGCGGCGGCGCAATTACCGGAGCGCTATATTCTTTCCTCAAGTCGTTTTGTCGCGAAGAAAAATCTCGATGGCCTGTTGCGCGGCTACGCGCTGTATGTTGAGCAGAATCCCGCCGCGCCAGCCCTGGTGCTTTGCGGAGACGGCCCGTTGCGCGCATCGCTCGTCGAGCTGATTAATATTTTGCACCTCAATGCGCGTGTCACGCTGCCCGGCTTTATTCAATATCCCGAACTGCCTCGATACTACGGCCTTGCGGACGCATTTATCATTGCGAGCACGATCGAGCAGTGGGGGCTGGTTGCAAACGAGGCGGCGGCTTCGGGGCTTCCGTTGCTTGTTTCAAACCGTTGCGGCAGCGCGCCGGAATTGGTTATAGAGGGGGAGAACGGCTACACGTTCAATCCGACCCCACCGCAGGCGATTGCGGAGGCGTTCGCAAAATTGCCGGCGGACAAGGAAGCGCTCGCGCAGTTTGGAAAGCGTTCCCGCGAAATTGTCTGGACCCACTCCCCGCAGATATTCGGTCACAATCTTTTGGAGGCATCGCGGATAGCGTTGGCTCGCTTGGGTCGGGAGGATCTCGGGCCACCCGGAGGCATTGCGTGAAAGTTGCGTACGTTCTTTCGTCCGTCTCCCGCGCGAATGGCGGGATTTCGGAAAGCGTTCGACGCCTTGCGCAAAGCGTCGAGCGGCAGCCGGGCATCACGGCGTCCGCCTTCGGCCTGACGGACTCCTTCACTGCAACCGATGCGCCGCTTTGGAATCCCGTTCCGGTTCAGTGCTTTCCCACTCGCGGCCCGTGCGCGATCGGTTATTCGCCGGAGTTGAATCGTGCGCTGGCCGATGCAACCCCCGACATCCTACACACCGCCGGTCTCTGGATGTATCCTTCTGTGGCAACGCGCCGTGCGCATCATCGGACGGGGAAACCCTACGTTGTGTCTCCGCACGGCATGTTGGACACCTGGGCGCTGAAGAATTCCGGATGGAAAAAGCGGCTGGCGGCCCTGGCCTATGAACGCGCACATTTGGAAGAGGCGGCTTGCCTGCATGCGCTAAACGAAGCGGAGGCGCGGGCCATCAGAGCGTACGGTTTGCGCAATCCGATTTGCGTTGTGCCGAATGGCGTTGATCTTCCCGATTTGGAGCAACAAACCGCGCCGCCGCCGTGGAGTTCAACGATCGGAACGGACAAATCCGTGCTTCTTTTTCTCGGTCGTCTGCATCCGAAGAAGGGGCTTCCTCAACTTTTGCGCGCGTGGGCAACACTTGGCGACGCAGGTTGGCATCTCGTCATCGCCGGGTGGGATCAAGGCGGTCATCGCGCAGAATTGGAAGCGTTGGCGCGCGAAAAACATTTGGAGTCCCGCGTTTCGTTTTCCGGTCCGCTCCACGGAGAGCAAAAAGAGGCGGCTTATCGCGCCGCCTCAGCATTCGTCCTCCCTTCACTCAGCGAAGGGCTTCCGATGACCGTGCTGGAGGCGGCATCCTACAGGCTGCCTGTGCTGATGACCGATGCGTGCAATCTTCCGGAAGGATTCCACGTTGGCGCGGCGCAAAAATCAGTGCGGACGAGACAGCGCTCGGCGGACAATTAAAAGCGTTTTTCGGATTATCGGAAACCGAACAAAAAGCAATGGGGCGTCGCGGACGAGAATGGGTGAAAGCGTCATTTGACTGGAATGAAATTGCGCGTGATATTGTGGCGGTTTATCACTGGGTTGCGGGCGCGGGCGAGCGCCCCGCTTTCGCGGAGGAGCGGCGCCATGGATGACGCTTTTATCGCGCAATGGTTGGATAAAGATCATCGAATGCCGCTGCCCTGGCATCGGGCGATCAATAAACTGCTCCGTTACACGCGGCTCAATGTGCAGTTGGTGCCGCGCTCGTTTCGTTGGGGAATGGCGAATGTTGAGGCGCGGATGAATTTATTTCATCTGGCCAGCCAGTGCGCCGAACTGGGCATCCCCGGCGACATTGTCGAAATTGGCTGCAACGACGGCGAAAGCTCCATCATATTGCAGCACATCGCCAACACACTTGCGCCGGATAAGCAGACGCATTTCTACGACAGCTTTCAAGGCGCGCCCGCGCCGAAGGGGCTGGATGAAGACCTGAAGGTTTATCAGAAAGGCGACATGGCCACATCGTTATTCACTTTTTACGATCACTTTCGCCGGGTGAACCTACCGCTGCCGGCCGATACGAATGTGCATCAAGGTTGGTTTGAGGACACCATTCCCGATGATCTCCCCGATCAGATATCCTTCGCCCTGCTTGATGGCGATCTGTACTCCAGCACAAAGCATGTGTTGCCGCATCTCTATTCGCGGATGAGCCGCGGCGCGATCTGCATGTTTGGTGTGTACTACGACGAAACCGTGTTGAGCCGCCCGCATACGATTCTGCAGTACAGGTCGCCGGGCGTAAAGATGGCCACCGACGAATTTTTTTCCGGAAAAGCCGAAAAAGTTTCGGTACTCTATGCAGGTGAGTACACCAATGGTTATTTTCGCAAAAAATAGCGGGATGTTTGCGTTATGAGCGCCCGCCTGTCAGCCTGTTTCGTCGGGCGCGGCGCGCTGCTGATTCGATGCGCTGAAGAATGGCGCGCTGCCGGGCGTGATATTCTTGCCCTGTTTTCTGATGACCCGGTCGTTGCTGATTGGGCGGCGCAGAGTGATTTGACGTTGAATCCCGCGCAGCGCGTGAAAGCCGATTATCTCGTTGTGGTGGGCGAGCCGCTGGATTCGGCAGAGAACCATCCGGTGGTTGTCGGACGAATGGCCGTCGCATTCCAAGACTCTCTTTTGCCCGCATACGCGGGCTGGCACGCGACTTCGCGGGCGCTGTTGCACGGCGAGAAGACTCACGGAGTGACGTGGTACACGCGGGTCGGCGGCGCAGACCAGATTCTTCAGCGCGTCGAATTCTCGATTTCGCCGGACGAGACGGCATATTCTCTCGACGCCAAATGTTTTGATGCGGGACTCGATTCGTTTCGCCAACTGGTTCCAATGCTTGGCCGCGATGTTCTACCGAATCTTCGCAGCCGCGATGTGAAGCCTTCCTTTTATGGCGCCGAGCGCCGCCCGCCGGCCGCCGGCATTCTTGATTTTTCGCGCAAGACCTCCGAGCTGCTGGCGCTGGCGCGCGCCCTCGCGTTTGGCGAACGGGCGAACCCTCTGACAACACCCAAGCTGTGGACGGGCAAGACCCTTTTCTGTGTCGGCGCTATTTCTGCGGCAGAACAGCAGGGCGGCGTTCTGCCGGGCGTGGTGCTTCAATGCGATGCGCAAGGTGTTTCCGTTGCCACCGCAGACGGCGCTGTCACGCTTTCGCGCATGACCACGCAAGAGGGCGCCGCCATTTCGCCGACACAAATTCTAGCTGTCGGTCAACAACTCCCGATCCTTCCGCGGGAGCAACAACATCTGCTGAAACAGGCGCACGAAAAGCTCGCTCCCTTCGAGGCCCATTGGGTGGCGCGACTCGGAAATACCGAGCCGTTGGCGTGGCCATTTTCGTCGGAAGTGAAGAGCGGAAATCCCGGGTGGAAAATCGAAGAGATGCATGTTCCCGGGCTCCCGGAATCGCTGGAAGAGCGCGCGGCTGTTGTGGCGTCATTTTTTGCGCGCATCGCTGACGCTGAGTCGTTTGACATTGGTTGGTGTCCTGCCGAACGACCCGGCGAGGCGCTTTTATCCGAACTGTTCGCCCCGGTTGTTCCTCTGCTGATCTGGATAAAACCGGATGCAGACTTCCCCGCGTTTTCGAAGTCCTTCCTTGTCGAGCTTCGCAATGCGCGCGCGAATCAGACGTACATGCGCGATGTGTGTATACGTCAGCCCGCCTTGCGCCAAATGGGTTCGCAACGGTTCCCCGTGTGTTTGTCGGAAGGCGAAGTTGTAACAAATCCGGATACAGATTTGGTGATCGAGTTGTCCGGCGGGAAGGAAACGTTGCGCTGGCGCTTCGACGCGTCGCGTTTGTCTGCCGATCGCGTTGCGCAACTGAAGACCCTGTTTGAGGATTGGGCGCGGATCGTGTTCGCCAGCCCGACAGAGCCCTTGCGTCGCAATCCGCTTTGTGAGGTTGAAGACCTGATGCTCGGGCCTTCGATGCAGTATCACAGCGAGCGTGATTTGACGGAGTGGGTGGATTTAGCCGCGATGAACGCCCCCGAGTCGCCCGCGGTGATATTCGAGTCGCGTGTCATGAGTTATGGCGAGTTGATTTCGCTGTCGAACCGAATGGCCGCGCTGCTGCGCGAGCGGGGGTGGGACCGGATACGCGAGTCGGCTTGTTGATGGAGCGTGCGCCGGAAACGATGGTCGCGTTGCTGGGGGTGTTGAAGGCGGGCGGGTGCTATGTTCCGATTGATCCCTATTTTCCGGCGGATCGAATCCGCTATATGATGGAGCAGGCTTCGCTGGCGCTGGTGTTGACGCAGCCCGAGCATCGCGCAGCCGTTTCAATTGAATGCGAAACGCTTCCGGTTGATTCGGAGCTTTCGTTGCTGCGCAATCAGTCGGAATGGACGAAGCGGAGCGGCGCGGGGCCCGATCATTTGCTGTATGTGATTTATACGTCTGGATCAACCGGTCGTCCGAAAGGCGTCGCGATGACGCGCCGCGCCGGGATGAATCTCGTGGAGTGGCAAAACACATTGTCCACGTCGGATTCGCGCAGACCCACGCTCCAGTATGCCTCCCTCGGCTTCGATGTGTCGTTTCAGGAAATATTTTCGACGTGGTGCGCCGGTGGCGCACTGGTGATTGTTCCGGAAACAATGCGTCGTGATCCGATGCAGTTGTTGCGCCTTGCAGGCGAGCGGGACATCGCGCGTTGGTTCATGCCCTACGCGGCGTTGCAGCAGATAGCCGTTTCAGCCGCCGCGATGGAGCTTTTCCCCCGGACGCTGCGCGACGTGATCACTGCCGGAGAGGCGTTGAAAATTACGCCGGAGATTCGGCGATTCTTTGAGGAAGTTCGGGAGTGTCGTCTGCACAATCAATACGGCCCGTCGGAAACGCACGTTGCGACGGCGTATATCCTGCCTAAAGATCCGGTCTCGTGGCCGGACCTGCCGCCCATCGGCGTTCCCATTGCGAACACAAGCGCGTTGCTGCTTGATTCAGAAGGGATGCCGGTCGCCCGGGGGGTTCGCGGTGAGCTTTTTCTTGGCGGCGATTGTCTTGCGCGCGGATATTTGGATCAGCCGGAGTTGACGGACGAGCGTTTTGTTGAGCGCAAATGGAAGGAGCGGACGCAGCGGTATTACCGCACCGGCGATTTTGCGCGGGTGAATGGTGACGGGCAGTTGGAGTTCCTTGGCCGCGGCGATGACCAGGTGAAGATTCGCGGCTATCGCGTCGAGTTGGAGGAAATAGAGGCCGCGCTGAACAAGCATCCAACGGTACACGAGTGCGCGGTAGTGGCGCACGAACAAGGCGGTGCGCGCCAGCTGGTGGCGTATGCGGTTACCGATAAAAACGCCGTGGAAGCAAGTGCGTTACGCGGCTATTTGCAGGCTGTCTTGCCTGAGTACATGGTGCCAGCTCTGTATATGTTTCTTGATCGAATTCCGCTGACTCCGAGCGGCAAGATTCATCGCCGCGCGTTGCCCGCTCCGAAGCAGGGGCAGGATGCGGTGGATCAGACGCCACCGCGAACAGAGGTTGAGCAGGTATTGGTTCAGTTGTGGCAACAGTCGTTAGGTGTGGAGCGTGTCGGGATTCAGACCAACTTTTTTGATCTCGGCGGTGATTCCTTGAAACTTGCGCGGGTGCAGGCTGGTTTGCGCACCAGCCTGAAACGCGACGTTTCCATCCTTGAAATGTTTCGTTTTCCCACCATTTCCGGGCTGGCGACGTTTCTTACTCAAGGCGAGGCTGCGACGACTTCTGTCTCGCGTCCGGCGTTTAAAAAAGACGCGGACGAACCTATTGCCATTGTCGGAATGGCGGGGCGCTTTCCTGGCGCAATCAGTATCGCAGAGTTCTGGAAAAATGTGCGAGAGGGGCGCGAGAGCGTTACCTTCTTTAAGGACGAGGAGGTGCCGGGCGCCCCGCCGCCCGGCTCCGACCTGAAGTTTATTAAGGCGCGCGGAGTATTGGAGCGTTGCGAGTGGTTCGACGCGACGCTCTTTGGAATGACGCCACGCGAGGCGGAGCTGACGGATCCGCAGCATCGTGTATTCCTCGAAAGCGCATGGGAGGCGCTGGAACACGCGGGATGCGACCCTTCGCGCTTCGCGGGCGCGATCGGCGTGTTTGCCGCCGCGAGCATGAATACCTATTTGTTGCACAACGCGCTCAAAGATCGCGCGGCAGCGGAGGAGTTTGTCCGGGCGTTTCAGGTCAGCGGCTATCAGACGTTGATGGGGAATGACAAGGATTATGTCGCGACCCGCGTGGCGTACAAACTTAACCTGCGCGGCCCGAGTATGACCGTGCAGACCGCGTGCTCCAGCTCGCTCGTCGCAATTTGTCAGGCGTGCGAGAGTCTTCGCACAGGAATGTCCGACTTGGCGCTTGCAGGCGGCGTCTCCATTTCGTTTCCACAGGAGCGCGGTTACGTTTATGTGGATGGCAGCATCGCCTCATCGGACGGACATTGTCGTCCGTTCGATGCATCGGCGGCGGGCACGGTCTTCGGCTCCGGCGCGGCGGTGGTTGCGCTCAAGCGCCTCTCCGACGCGCAGGCGGATGGCGATACCATTTACGCGGTGATTAAGGGCTGGGCGCTGAATAACGACGGCGCACGCAAGGCGGGCTTTATGGCGCCCAGCGCGGAAGGGCAGTCGGAAGTTATTCGCCAGGCGCTGGACCGGTCGGGAGTTGACCCGCGCACCATTGGTTTCGTCGAAACACACGGCACGGGAACGCCGATTGGCGATCCGATTGAAATTGCGGGACTGACCCGCGCATTTCGTCGGGAGACGGCGGACTCGGGGTACTGTGCGCTGGGATCGGTGAAGGCAAATATCGGGCATCTTGAGTCCGCCGCTGGTGTCACGGGACTGATCAAGACCGCGCTGTCGCTGTATCATCATCAAATTCCCCCGCTGCTTCATTTCAAGCAACCGAATCCGTTGCTTGATTTGCCGGCAACGCCTTTCTATGGCCCGCGTGAACTGACCGCGTGGCCGGTCGGCGATGCGCCGCGCCGCGCGGGTGTGAGCTCGTTTGGCGTGGGCGGCACGAATGCCCATGTCATTCTTGAAGAAGCTCCTCTCGCTTCGGGCGAATCTGCGGCGCGCTCGCATTATTTCCTTCCGCTTTCCGCGCGCACCGATTCCGCGTTGAGCGCGGCAGCCGAAAACCTCGCCGTTTTTCTCGAACAACATCCGGCCACGCAGATAAGCAATGTTGCCTACACGCTGGATGTCGGCCGCCAGCGCATGGCGAAGCGAGGATTTGTTGTTGCGCAGAACGGAAAGGAAGCGATTGCCGCGTTGCGCTCGCGCGCATTGTTCCGAAAGGGCGAGCCGCTCTCCGGCGCTCCGTCCGTCGTCTTTCTCTTTCCGGGCCAAGGCTCCCAGCACATTGAGATGGGGCGCGATCTCTATGAAAAAGAAGCGGTCTTCCGGGAGCGTTTCGATGCCTGCGCCGCCGTGTTGCGCGCTGAAATGGATATCGATTTGAAGGGCTTGCTTTTTCCACCGGCCGAACGCGCGGGGGAAAATGACAAGCAGTTGACGCAGACGCAGAACGCGCAGCCCTGTATCTTTGCGATAGAGTACGCGCTGGCGCATTGGTGGATGTCGCTGGGCGTTACGCCCGCCGCGATGATCGGACACAGCTCCGGCGAATTTGTTCCCGCCTGCCTTGCAGGTGTGTTTTCGATGGAAGACGCTTTGCGTCTGCTTATCCGCCGCGGACAGTTGATGCAGCAGCAGCCCAAGGGCCGAATGCTTGCGGTGCGGCTGTCCGGCGAGGAGGTTCAGTCGCTTCTTCCGCCGGAACTATCCATCGCGGGCTATAACGCGCCGTTGCTCACCGTCGTCTCCGGCCCGTCCGAAGCCATTGCCGCGTTCGAGACGATGCTTGAGGCGCGGGGAATCGGCGCGAAGGCTTTGCAGACATCCCATGCGTTCCACTCGGCGATGGTGGATCCGGCGCTTGATCCGTTCCGTGAAGTTGTCAAAAAGACGAAGCGCAATCCTGCGAGCGGACCATTTCTTTCCACGCGCACGGGTGGATGGATTTCACCGGAAGCCATCGCGGATGCCGAATACTGGGTGCGGCAGGTTCGCGATCCCGTTCGCTTTAGCGCGGCGGTGCGCGAAGCGATGAAGCTGCCCAATGTCGTATTCCTTGAAGTCGGGCCCAGTCAGGCGCTGACCACGTTGGCTGCACAGCACGATGAAGCGGAAATTCCTGTCATCGCGATTCCATCCATGCGTCGCGCAAAGGAAGATTCGGACGATTACGCTGTACTCCTTCACGCGGTGGGTCGCCTGTGGTGCGCCGGGGTGGGGATGGATACTGCGAAACTATACGAGTCGCCGTTGCCTTGTCGCATTGCGCTGCCGACGTATCCGTTCGAGCGGAAGCGTTTTTGGATTGAGCCACCGTCTGCGAGCGACGCACCTGCGCCATCGGCGGCGGTTGAGCTGGAATCCGCCGCGTCTGTGTCTGACGCGGGGGGGGCGGCAAACGCGGAACAGAATCGCCCGTCGGATGATGTTCTGGGCGAAATCCTCGATATTCTTCAGGATTTGTCGGGGATTGATCGCGCGAATATTGAGCCGACCCGGCCATTTCTGGAAATGGGATTTGATTCGCTCTTTCTCACACAAGTGAGTCTCGCCTTTCAGCGTCGCTTCTTGGTGAAGCTGACACTACGGCAGATGTTGGAGGAGCTATCCTCGCCCGCCGCCATTTCTGCGTACATCGCTGCACATTTGCCTGCGCAGGTTTCGCCAACCGTCGCCGCTGCGCCGGCGGCTTCGCCCGAGGCGCGCGCGAGCGCTAGCACGATCACGATGGCAGGCCCGTTCTCACCGGAAGGTGAGGCGTCGCCGAGGTCCGCGCCTTCTGTTCCGACCCGACACGGGCCGTATGCGCCGATTAACAAATCGGCGGGCGACACCCTCACGCCAGCGCAACAGGAACATCTTGATGCACTGATTGCGCGCTACACGAAGAAGACGCAGCGCTCAAAGGAATACACCCGCCAACATCGCGCACATTTTGCGGATCCGCGCGCCGTTGCGGGGTTCCGCGTGACGTGGAAGGAAATGACGTATCCCATCGTCTCCGCGCGTTCCGCCGGGTCGAAGATTTGGGACCTTGATGGGAATGAATTTCTTGATGTGACGATGGGGTTTGGCACGAACTTGTTCGGGCACAACCCGGACTTTGTGCGCGAGGCGCTGGAACAGCAGCTCCAGACCGGCATCGAGATCGGTCCGCAATCTGCCGTGGCCGGTGAAGTCGCACAGGCGATTGTTGCCCTGACCGGGATGGAGCGGGTGACGTTTTGCAATACCGGTTCCGAGGCTGTCATGGGCGCGGTGCGCGCCGCTCGAACGGTGACCGGCCGCGACCGCATTGTGTATTTCGCCGGTGATTACCACGGCGTCAACGACGAGGCGCTTGCAAAAGGACAGACTGTGCAGGGGCGAATTCGGACGCTCCCAATCGCGCCCGGGATTCCGCGCGACATGGTGAGTCATGTGCTCGTCCTGCCGTATGGCGATTCATCCTCGCTTGAAACCATTCGCGCCGAAGCAGCAAGCATTGCCGCGATTTTGGTGGAGCCGGTGCAGAGTCGGAAGCCGGAGTTGCAGCCCCGGGAATTTCTCCACTCGCTGCGCGCGTTGACGAAGGACCTCGGAATCGCGCTGATTTTCGACGAGGTCATCACGGGATTTCGCGTGCATCCCGGCGGCGCACAAGCATGGTTTGGCGTTCACGCGGATTTGGCGACCTATGGCAAGGTGATCGGCGGTGGAATGCCGATAGGGATTATTGCGGGACGCCGCGAATACATGGACGCCTTCGATGGTGGCGCGTGGAACTACGGGGATGCCTCGGTGCCCGAAGCGGGCGTCACGTTCTTTGCGGGAACATTCGTCCGCCATCCGCTTGCGATGGCCGCCGCGCGCGCTGTTGTGAAGCGCTTGCAGGCCACGGGACCCGGACTCCAAACAGAATTGAACGAGCGGACGACGCAATTTGCAAAAAACGTGAACGACTTTTTCAACGCCGAGGGGATTGAGCTAAAAATCAATACCTTCGGATCGCTCTGGTACTTCAGCCACGGCGAGTCGTTCCACTTTTTCAGTCTGCTCTTTCATTACCTGCGCGATGCCGGAATCCATATTTGGGAGGGGCGCCCGTGTTTCATTTCGACGGCGCATTCGGACGCGGATATCGAGCGTCTTGTTGGCGCCTTCAAACACGCCATTGCTGAAATGCGCGGGGGTGGGTTCCTCCCCGAACGGCGCACGGCTATTTCAGAAGCGGGTGCGTTCACGCTGACGCCCGGACAGCAGGAAATCTGGCTGGCCACAAAACTTGATCCCTCGTCCTCGCCAGCATTCAACGAATCCTGCACATTCACTATGCGGGGGCCGTTCAATCGCGCGGCAATGGAGAGCGCCTTGCAACAGTTGATTGTGCGCCACGAGGCGTTGCGCACGACCTTCGACGAGGACGGCTCGACGCAAACGGTTCATCCAGTAGGGGTGACGGATATAGAATTTTTCGATTTCGCTGGCTACTCCGCGCCGGAGCGCGAAGCCCGGTTGTCTGCGCTGATTCGCGAGGAAGTTTCACACCAGTTCGACCTTGCGAAACTGCCGCTCGGTCGAGTGCGGATCACGCGGATGGAGTCCGACCTCCACATAATGATTCTTACCGTGCATCACATTGTGTGCGATGGATGGTCGTACGACGTGATGTCGCGGGACCTGGGCGAGCTTTATTCAAAGGCTGTTTTGCAAGCGCCGGACTCGCCGCCGTTGCCAGTCCAATTTCGAGAGTATGCGCGCTATCTTGATAGCTACAGCCGCGATGATCGGGCGCGGGTGGATTTGGATTACTGGCTGAAATCGCTCGCGCGGCCGCCCTTGGCCATTGAATGGCCGGCAGATCGTCCGCGTCCGCCACAACGCACGTTTTCCGGCGCGATGGAAGTGTCCATTCTCGATGGCGCAGAGGTTGCTGGGATCAGGGAGCTTGGCGCCCAAAGCCGTGTGACATTGTTTGCGAATATCCTGGCGCAGTACGCGGTTCTCTTGCATCGGCTGACCGGGCAGGACGATTTGATTATCGGCGTGCCTGCGGCGGGTCAGCAGTTGCTGGAGAATGGCGCGTTGGTCGGACACTGTGTGAACTTGTTGCCGATCCGTTTGCGTATTGATCCGGAGAAGCCGTTCAGTGCGCTGCTCGCTGCCACGCAACGCGTGTTGTTGGATGCGTATGAGCATCAGGGATTGACGTTCGGCGACCTTATCAAGGCACTGCAAATCCCGCGCGACCCGGCGCGCCCGCCGCTGATTCAGACCACATTCAATGTGGATCCGGCAATTCATGGATTGCGCTTTGAGGGGTTGGACACCGAGATCGTGATCAATCCGCGAGTGGCTTACCAATTCGAGTTTTCATTCAACGTTGTTTCGTCCGCCGACCACCTGCGAATCGAATGCAATTACAACACGGATTTGTTTGAGCAGGCGACGGTGCAGCGGTGGCTGGGCCATTTTCGGCAAATCGTCCGCGCGGTGACGGCAGACCCCGAAACACCGGTCGGCGCGATTGCTCTCCTCACGACCGGTGAGCGGCGGATGTTGTTGCTGGAGTGGAATCAGACTCAAACCGCTTATCCCGCGAAATGTATTCACGAAGTCTTCTGAAGACCAGGTCGCCGCCGCGCCGGAACGCATTGCTCTTTCGTTTTCCGGCGAAACAATGACGTATGCCACGCTGAACGAGCAGGCCAACCGCTTGGCGCGCGCGTTGGTGCGCCGTGGTGTCCGGCCGAATCAACCGGTTGGATTGTGCGCAGAGCGTTCGATCGAGTTGATCGTTGCGTTGCTCGCAATTCTGAAGGCAGGTGGGGCCTATCTGCCGCTTGATCCGACGCATCCCGACGAGCGGTTGCGACTTCAGATTGCAGACGGGAAAATCGGCGTTGTTCTAGCGCTGTCGGAACATTTCGCCCGCTGTGAAACAATGTCTGTTGAGCCGATTCTCCTCGACGGCGCAGGCGCGGCGTGGCGCTCGCTCCCCGGTGAAAATCTATCCGCTGAAGAACGAGGCGCGGAACATGCGCCGAGCCAGTTGGCCTACGTTCTTTATACATCGGGTTCGACCGGGCAGCCGAAAGGCGTATTGATTGAGCACAAGAGCGTTGTGCGGCTGGTCAAGGGAGTTTCTTACGCGCATTTGGGGGCGGATGAGCGATACTTGCAACTGTCGCCGCTCGCGTTTGATGCCTCAACGTTTGAAATCTGGGCGCCGCTGTTGAATGGCGGACGCCTCGCGATTCTTCCGCCGGGCCGCTTTGCGATGGAGGGACTCGCGCACGCGATGGAGACGGAACAGGTGTCCACGCTTTGGCTTACCACCGGGCTCTTCCACACGATTGTTGATGAAAACCCTGATTGTCTGAAGGGAGTGAAGCAGCTACTCACCGGTGGCGAGGTGACATCCGGTAATCACGTCGCCCGCCTGCTCGCGCGGCGAGCGGATCTGACGATTATTCACTGCTACGGCCCGACAGAGGGCACGACCTTCACCACCGCAAATGCGTGGACGCGAACACAAACAATTCCCGATGTGCTGCCACTTGGTCGGCCCATATCGAACACGCAGGTGTATGTGCTTGATGGGCGATTGTCTCCGCAGCCAGTCGGGGTTGCGGGAGAGTTGTATGTGGGTGGTGACGGGGTGGCGCGCGGCTATCTGAACCGTCCCGATCTGACGGATTTCGTCTTCATCGAAAACCCGTTTCCAGAGACACCCGGCTCCCGCTTGTATCGCACGGGCGACTTTGCCCGTTGGCTGGCGGATGGACAGTTGGAATTTCTCCGGAAGGCGCGACGCGCAGGTGAAAATTCGCGGGTTCCGGATTGAACTGGGTGAGATCGAATCGGCGCTGAGCAGTCACCCGAACGTGCAATCGTGCGCCGTGGTCGTGCGCACCACTCCGGCTGGCGACAAACAATTGGTCGCCTACTTTGTTTCCGCGCGTCAATCGCAACAGATGGATATCGAAGAACTGTGCGCCTTCCTGCGCGGCACATTGCCGGAGTTCATGGTGCCTTCTCTTTTTGTTCAGCGCCCGGCGCTTCCCTTGAACGCGAGCGGCAAGATTGATCGGCATGTGTTGGCCGAGGGAAGCCTAGAAACGTTGGAGCAAAAGTCGGCCGTTCCCGCTGCGCCGCTGATGCCGCGCGTTGTCGCGAGCGCCGGAGAGTCTGCGCGCGAAGCGGTGGTGATTGAGACGTGGAAACAGGTGTTGGGTGTTGTCGGCGTAAAACGGACGGACGATTTTTTTGCCCTCGGCGGCCATTCGCTCGCCGCGTTCAAATTGATCAATCGTTTGCAGGAAGCGGGATACAAACTTGAGGTTGCCGATCTATTCCGCAATCCGACCGTGGAAAAACTTGCGCGTGTTTTGACTCCGCTACAGCAAGAAAACGCGGATATCGTGGTTTCGGGCGGTGCTACGCTTGTGGAGCTTCGCAAGGGGCGGCAAGGGAGTCCGCCGCTATGTCTTTTGCCGTCGGATTTCGGTGATTTGCTGATCTATTCGAACTTGTTGCCGCATCTCGATGAATCGCTGTCCTGTGTCGGGTTGAGTTGCGCGACGATGTACGAAGATGACCGGGGATTCGCTCGCTTGAAGAACTTGCACGTTGGTTTATTCGGGAACTGAAAGCGGTGCAGCCGTATGGCCCGTATTTGCTCGCGGGGTATTGTTTCGGCGGGCTTGTTGCAATGGAAATGGCGCGTCAGTTTATGGCGGATGGCGAGAAGATCGGGATGCTTGCCCTGATTGACGCTCGCCCGTTTAATCCGAAGACCGAATCTTCCGAATATTTGCGGATGCGACTACACGGCGCGTTGCACGCAAAGCCGGGGGATTGGAAGCGCCATTTGAGCGCAAAGTTTTCGATGTGGCGCGAGGGCAAACTGATTGACGCAATGGCCCGGCATAATCCGGACAAACTGGACAAGCGCGACTTGAATCGCTGGGTGCTTGAAACACGAGTTCTGCCCTCGTATCACAGCACGGAATATCCCGGGCCGATTATGTTTTTCTATCCGGAGGAGAGTCAGTACGAGCTTTATGGCGACCCTTCCTGCGGCTGGTTGAATCTTGCGCCCCGCGTGTTCCTTCACAAGGTCACCGGATCGCACGTGAACATGATGAAAGAACCGCATGTTTCGCTGCTGGCCTCGCGATTGAACGCTTGCATTCAACAGGCGATGGAAGGGAAAGTGTCGCCATGAGCGGACAGGCGTTAAACCTTTCCAACTTCAAAAGCGAATTAAGCGCCGGAAACAGAATTGCCCGCGCCCTGTGGGGCGTTGTTTATGCGCTGTTTTTCCGTCCGACCCCGCGCCCCTTTCACGGGTGGCGTTGTTTTTGGCTGAAACTGTTCGGTGCGAAATTGGGGCGCGGCGTTCGCGTGTACGCATCCGCGCGAATCTGGGCGCCGTGGAATCTGGCTATGGGCGATTTCAGTGTGCTGGGCGATTTTGTGGATTGCTACAACGTCGCGCGCATAGAAATCGGCGCAAACAGCATCGTGAGCCAATACAGTTTCCTGTGTACGGCCACACACGATCCCGATCAATCTGATTTTCCATTGATTACGAAGCCGATTCAGATTGGCGCAGGCGCGTGGATTGCGGCTGATGTTTTTGTCGGCCCCGGCGTGACCATCGGTGACGGCGCAGTAGCAGGCGCCCGCTCCAGCCTCTTCCAAGACGTTGCCCCCTGGACCGTAGTCGGCGGCTCTCCGGCAAAAGTCATCCGCGAACGAACAAAACCCTCCTGACCCCTCGCGGGAATATGGGGGAGTTCGCAGTGTTGCCCAAAATCCATTATTTCCACTAGTCACAAAAAAACTTTGTAATTTAACTTTACTTTTTTGCGACGATTCGCCATATAGCCCACAGTTGGTAGGGCGAGGATCTATTCGTGAGAGGCGAATTTCCAATCCAAGCGAATGAATGCCGCCATCAGACCGCTTCGGCAATGGTCGGCGCCGCCATTACTGTGTTCCTGCTTCTCCAGTCCGCACTTGCCGCCCCCTCGTGGATGGGCGTCTATGGATCGTACACGCGACACAACGGCGGGAATCCCGGCACCCACCAGGTTCTGATGAACGACGATTACTGGGGGCTTCACGCAGAAGTGGTTATACGGGTCAATGGCGGAAGCTGGAATGCGTATGGGATGAATTACGCCGGAAACGTTGACGGCAACTCGCTGTGGGATATTCAGCACGATGTCGCATATCCGACGAACGCCACAGTTGAATACTACTTTCACGGCTGGGACGACTGGGGAGTAAACATCTGGGACAACAACGGGGGAGCAAACTATAGCTTTCCGGCGGGACCGGCTGCACTGATCTGGCTCGGGAATACGCGGCACTGGCCGACCAATGGCGCGTTGAGAGCCGGAGACGATCTTTGGGTGGATACCGAGACGTGGCCGCGCGGCGCGGCCACCAATGTGTTGGTGTACTACAACTATCTGGGCGGAACGAACTGGAACGCAGCACCGCTTTCATACACCGGAACAGCGGGCAATAACGACGGGTGGCACCGGAACCTGGGCCGGTTCAGCGTGGGGACACTCTTGGAATATGCCGTCGGCGCGTATGACGGCTTCGGCGATTTGACGGTAGATAATAACAGCGGCGCAAATTACACCGCAACAATCGCCACCGGACAAGTCGCACAGTGGCTTGGATATCTGCGGCACTATCCCACCAACGGCGCGTTGAATTCCGCCGACGACCTGTGGGTGGATATAGAAGCCTCGCCGACCAACGCCACCGTAGGCGGCTACGTAAGCTATAGCGTCAACGGCTATGCGTGGCTTGATGAAGCGCTCAGCTTCAATCAGATCATCGGGGGAAGCAACGACTGGTGGCACGCGAACCTCGGGGATATGCCGCCCGGCGCACAGGCGTACTATTCCGCAGCCCTTGAGGACGGGGCCGGTGTCTGGCACAACGTTCCGACTACCGGCGTTCCGCAAGTTGCCGTTGTGCTTGGCAGCGGCGCGGATACGGATGAAGACCTGCTGCCCGATGATTGGGAAGAGTACTGGTGGGGCAACCTGACGGGTGGCGGGAGCGGGAACTACGATGGCGACGGGGTGCCGGGCATTCCGTTGACGGACTACCTCGAATGGGTAATCGGGACAGACCCCGCGTATTCCAACCGGCACGAAGCGCTGCCGCTGCTGTGGTTTCCGGATCGTCCGTTCAAGGGCGGTCGGGTGAAACTGTCGTTTCAGATCAGCACCAACGACCCGATATACAACCCGCCGCACTATGTGCGGATTGATCAGGGATCGAGCGTAACGAATCAACAACTCGCGCAGGTGTGGAGTTCGGGTAACCGGTGGGAGACCACACTGCAGCTTCAAACGAACGCTGGTAACCTGGGACTCGTGCTCTATAACGGCGCGGGCCAGACCAACGACAACCACACACTCGGCTGGACAGTTCCCGTACGGAGCTTGGGTTCCGGCGAACCGGCGGATTCAGACAAAGACGGACTGCCGGATGAGTGGGAGGAGCTATACGGACTCGACCCGCTGGATGACGGCAGCCTGAACCCCGACAACGGGCCGGCCGGCGATCCGGATGGAGACGGATTTACGAACGCTGAAGAGTTGTTGTATGGACTGAATCCCCTTGAATACGACGACATCCTGTGGGACGCGGATGGCGATGGCATTCCGTTGATTGCCGAAATTCAACGTGGAACCGATCCACACAATCCCGACGACTATCCGGAACCGGACTATGTTATCTCCGCCGGTGAAACCAACATCACGGCCGCCATCGGATACGCTGTTTCCGTAAATACAAACGATTATACCATCATTCAGTTTGAATCCGGCACCTACACATACCCTTCCGCCGGATATGTCTTTGAGGTTAATTACGATAAAATGGTGTTGGTGGGTTCTATGGACCAAACCGATCCGGTGATCATTGATGCCGAAGAGTTGGGCCGTTGCATTACAGTATTCGGCAACAACGTTTCCATTAGCGGATTCGTGCTGCGCAACGGGGTAAGCTACACGACGTATCCCGGAGGAGGAATTCGCGTCGGTAATAGTCATCTGACGGTAAACAACTGCTTCTTCGATGGGTGCTCAAACGATATAACGCCGGTGGGCGCTGCGATTTTTGCGACGGACTGCGCTTTGACTCTGGTGAATTGTGTTTTTATCGGTAATGGCGGTGGAGGGAACACCATTTACACTGCCGGCGGGTCCTTACGCATGCGCCACTGCACGATGACGGGCAATAGTGGTGGAGTGGATGCCACCGGTTCACTCTCCAGTACGCCTAGCGAAGTGGATATCAGATCATCGATTTTCTGGAATACGGGTACACCGCCCCTGACCTTGCCGCAATCCCCCGCGCCGCTGGTGGCCGCCTCTTGCGTCGAAGGCGGATATGCCGGAGGGACGAGTATTTATACCAACAATCCGAATCTCGTTCACGGCTGGCGTCTGGACGGTGTGCAAAGCGTTGAGATTATTGACTATGCCGTCAGCGACGTGCTCTACGACATGGATGGCGAACTCCGCGGAGAATACGCCGACCTGGGCGCTGATGAGTGGGTTGATACAGACGCGGATGGGATGCCTGATTGGTGGGAAAAGACGCATTTTGGCGGCACAACCAATGCGCTTGCATCAGCAGATGCGGACAGTGATGGGCTGACCAATCTGCAAGAATATCTGGCGGGAACGGACCCCAATAATCCCGATACGGACGGCGATGGCTTCAAAGATGCTTGGGAGGTTCTGCACAATCTAAATCCTCTCGAGCCGTTTATTGATGATCATTCAAATATATTTCTCAAGCTGCAAGTCCACACCCCACTTAAATAGATGATCCAATGAAACAAGCATGTCACACTATGTTTCTGATTTTGGTGGGGCTGCTATTTATGCCCGCGAACCCGGCTTCCGCGCAGGACCTGGTATCAAAGTCATGTTCGCCATGGAATAACTGCCAGCAGGGAGACAGCGATATCGGCTTGAACCAGGAAGCATACTGTGAATTCACACTTTTGACAAATGCTGCAATCATTCTAACCGTCACCATTGAGGAACAGGGTTTCATGGAGGAGGCCTATACGGCAACGTGGGAGGGCGTTGATGGCACCGTGGAGGGTGACCGGACAAAGATTGCCAAGGCATTTATAACGCCTGAAGATACAGTGGTCAAAATACTTATTAAAGATGGTGGCACAACATGGCCTGGGCAGAATATCCCCGTTTCCGGTGGCGCAGATATATGTTTGAATCACGAAGCAGAACTTTCCGATTGCTTTATAATGGATATATCGTTTGAAAAGTATCCGTTGCCTCTCGGTGAATCTGGCGAATCAACGGCGGATATCCGATCTTATGAAGCAGACTGCACCAACAAGTGGGTAATTATCGGTGACGCGTTGGGGTGTACGATTGATGAAGACACCGGACTGGTCACAGCTGGTTGTACAGATGGGGAAATCATAGTCAGGACTTATCTGGTTTCCGATCCTGCCCATTTCAAAGAGAAACGCCTGTTGATTGGCGGCGGGCAGTGCGGAGCCGCTTGCCAGAACTTCGGTGATTCGAACCATAATCTTGGCTCGATTCACTCTACCTTCAGTCTGGGATCCGGGCTGGACGGAAAAAGCGCCGGTGCCATCGTACTTAAATCGGATGTGTGGACGCCGCAGATACTGCACCCCAATTTTCTGAAATATAACAGCATACGCCACGATATTCAGGTATTGCGCGACTCGTTCAAAACCATCAGGCAGATTAAATATCCGGAAGGATTGGTCGATATTCAGATAACCGCAACCAACGCATATGCCATGAGCTTTTACACCAATGCGTTCAGCTCAACAACAACCGATGGTTACTATGTGGTTACGTCTGCCGAGCCCGTGGTGATCTACCAGATCGGCACAACCGGGTCGGGAGTATCGAATCCGACGAATGTTCAGAATCTCATCATCCAGGACATTCGGGGCATTGTCACCAACGTCGTGGTATATACTTATAAGCCCGACACATCGACCAGCGAATGGAGTCTGGTTACCGGTAATGGATTGCGGCATGAGACGCTTCAGGTCTGGGGGCCTTCATCCAACCGATTTGAGCGCAGGACGATTCAGGATTCGAACTCCAATATCGCTTATCAGGTCGATCAAGTGTTCAATGCAACCACGAATATGGGCAAGCTGCTGCTTCGCCAGGTTGTGGACCCTCTGGGAGCTGGATTAGTGACATCCAATCAATATGACGCATTATCGGGACGATTGATCAAATCCGTGGGACCGGGTGGTTTTGAACAAACCATGCAGTATGATGCTGTCGGTCGTATCGTCGTGCAATCCAGCACATGGAAAGACGCGTCCGTTCGAACGATCTCGAATCAATACGCCACAACGGGCATTGAGCTTTTCCGCCCGCGCACGGCTGTTGAATACATTGACGGTATTCTGGTCCGTAAAACAACGTATTCTTACGCCACCAATTCCAGCGGGGAACGGATCGAAATCATCGAGGCGTATGCTTCACAATCCGCTTCGCCTGGCGATGCATACAATCAGGTCACCACCAATGTATATTATCCGAAATCAACCAATGCCTCATCCGAAAAACTTAAATCGACCAGTCGCCCCGATGGCCGATGGTCGGAACATACCTATGAATACGGAGCTATCGTAATCACCAATGCCGCGTCTGGAGATTATGTATTCACTCCCGGCACCGGTCAGGCCGTCCGTGAAACAGTTACCCACGGAACAGTACAGGGTCCTGCTGGCGTCGCCGGAAAGTCCCTTCGTGAAATAAGTGTGCGACGGCCCACTGGTGCGGAAGTCGTTCGGGAAATCCAGGTTTATACTGGTTCGGGCTATGAGCGCATCGACTGGACGATTCACGAGCATGACCACTACGGGCGCATCACTAAAAGCTATTTCCCAAACAGCACCTTTGAGGAAAGTTTCTATTCGAATTGTTGTGGGAAGGAATGGCAGGAAGATCGGACGGGTATTTTGACCATTTACTCATACGATGAACTCAAGCGGGTAATATCGGAAGAAAGAACCGGTATTGACTTAGCCTATACGTACGATGCCGAGGGGCGGGTATTGACCAGAACACAAAGCGCCGACTCTCTATCTTTGGTCAGTTCCAACGAATATGATGTCGCTGGCCGGTTGGTCAAATCGGTGGATGAACAACAATTGGTAACCGAAATATCCTATGTAAACGGAGGTTTGCAGGTGACTCGGACGCTTCCCGGTTCATTTACAGAAATCACGGAGCATCACGTGGATGGGCAGGTAAAAAGCATTACAGGAACCGGAGTTCCGCATCGATTTTATGAATACGGGGTGGAGGGAAATGGTCATCAGTGGACGCTGGTTTGGCAGGGAGCCACCAATAGCCCCATGTGGGAAAAAAACGACAACGGATCTACTCGGGCAGACTGTCCAGGTGGAACGTCCCGATTTTGGAGGAGCCCAGACCTCTTCTATTGAATACGAATACAATACCAAAGGACAACTCATCCGTCTGGTTAATCCGCACCGCGCCGATACGTTATTTGAATATGACGAATTGGGTAATCAAATGGCAAGCGGGCTGGACCTGAACAACAATACCGTACTCAACCGAGATGGCATTGACCGGGTAAGTGAGACCGAAACCATCTATGAAGTTGATGGTAGTAACGTCTTCAGGGTGTCGATCTCAAAAATATACCCCGATGACGACAGCGGAATTCCCCTCACCAATTCCATCCAAAAAGCCGTCTTCTGGGATGGTCAGAACAATTGGCTGAAGACCAATATGCCATCGACCTTCATGGTCAAACGACAAGAACCTATCGAATTATTGTTCGTACCAATCAACAGGAAATTGTCACTGTGAATTATCCGGACAGCCAGATCAATGAAGCGCAGATTTTCGTCGATGGACGGCTCATATCGCAGACAACCAAGACCGGTTTGACGCAAAGCAATGCTTACGATGCCTTAGGCCGCCTCGAACAAACAACTGCCTCTAACGGGGGTTCTCAACTCATCGAATACAACGTCATTGGACAAGTCGTGCAGGTAATCAACGCGGCCTCGAACCGCACCACGTTTGGTTACGACCTCTTCACCGGCCACCGAATCGCCGAAACCAATGCCCAGAACGGAACCGTCTACTTCGCCTATAACGCTTTTGGCAATGTTACCAGCACATGGGGAACGGCCGTCTATCCGATAAACTATCAATATGATCCCGAAGGTCGCTTGCTGGCCATGACGACCTTTCGTGGCACGAACGGGCCGGGTGACGCCACGATATGGCATTACGATGCCGCCTCCGGCTTGTTGACCAACAAGCATTATGCCGATGGTAAAGGCCCGGTGTATTCCTACACGCCGGATGGTTTGCTGGCCGAACGACAATGGGCCCGGGGTATTACCAGTTCTTACGCCTATGACAGCGCCGGAAATATGACGAATATCACCTACTCCGACGGTACGCCATCGGTTGCCATCGCGTATGATCGGATTGGACGTAAAAAGGCGATGTCCGATGCTCTGGGGCAGCGCACATTCAGCTATCACTCCACCCTGGAACTTTCTCATGAAGCCATTGCCGGTTTGTACACCAACACGTTGGTCCGAGGTCTGGACGGGATGGGGCGCATCCAATCGTTTGAAGTTGCGGGGGCAACTATTCCATTGCTTACGCGCACGATTCCGTTGGACGACTTGCGGCCATCACCTCCATTGTTGGTGTTGCAACGTCACATTTTGTCTACACCTATAGCGCTGACGCCGACCTGATCGCATCGTTGGTTGCTCAATACGGGCAAAGTAATGTCATGACGACGCTTAGGGAGTATGACGTGTTGAACCGACTGACCGAAATAGAAAACCGTGATGGAGAAAGCATTGCGTTCAGTCGATACCGTTACGGGTACGACGCCCTTGATCGCAGGACCAATGTTCAACATCTTGCCGGAGATTACTGGTCGTATGACTACAACAGCCGAAGCGAACTGACCAATGCCGTCCGACGTTGGCCAGACAACGCCATGGTTTATGGACAGGATTTTGCGTACGTCTATGATGCTATCGGCAATCGTACCGTTTCGACCCGGGACGGACAATCCTCCCTCTACAACGCCAATGAACTGAATCAATACAGCAACCGGACGTTACCCGGAAGTATTCATGTGCTGGGCAGCGCTCACACCAATGCAATGGTCTTGGTCAACGAACAACCTGCCTCCCGGCAGGAGGAGTATTTTCATGAAGCTCTGGTCGTGGACAACGATGAAGCTGCCGTGTATCCTTTGATTAATGTCATGGGTCTGCGGGCGGGAGCCGGTCCCGAAGGAGAGGATGTGGTCAGAGTCGAGACGGGCCATGTTTTTTTGGCACAAACACCGGAAGTATTCATTTATGACGACGACGGAAACCTTCTAGAAGATGGACGCTGGCTCTATACATGGGACGGAGAAAACCGGCTGATTGCGATGGAGACGCACACCAACCTGACAGGCATTATAACCATGAAAAAACTTGAATTTACGTATGACGGAGAAAGTCGCCGCATCAGTAAAAAGGTATACCGTGACGAGGAGGGGGATTGGGAGTTGGAGAAGGAATGGCGCTTTGTCTATGACGGGTGGAACCTCGTGCGGGAACTGGATGGAGGCAACACGCCCGTACGCTCTTATATCTGGGGCTTGGACCTATCGCAATCCTTGCAAGGGGCCGGCGGTGTCGGCGGGCTTCTGGCTATCGTGGATATTGCAGATGATTCTGTTTATTACGCGGCCTACGACGGGAATGGGAACTTGACCGCGCTGGTAGACTCCCTCGACGGCGATCAGTCCGCTATTTACGAATACGACGCCTACGGAAATATCATCCGTTTGTCAGGCGAATATGCCAGCCAGAACCCTTTTCGCTTCTCCACTAAGTATGCCGATGATGAAACAGATTTGGTTTATTACGGCTACAGATTTTACTCACCGGGGCTAGGGAGGTGGACGAGCAGGGATCCAATCGGTGAAAAGGGATTCCAAACTGCCCTAATCCAGTCAAAGACGTTCACTGGCGATTCGTTTGTTGAACAATTTGCAAAGGAGCATCGAAGGCTCCGTTCATTGCAACGAGCCAACGTATGGGATCGCGAGTTGACTGATTTGGGAGTTAAATGGAAGACTGACCATGTCAGAGTCGCGGCAAATGGTGCCGAAGAGAGCACAAGTCAGTCGTCGTTTGATGCGAAACGCGAAGCATACGTTGCGCTCAGCAATAATCCCATATCTCAGATCGATCCCCTGGGTCTTGTGACGCTGGAAGAATGCGAACAAGAGTTTGAAGATTGCAACGAAGGTTGCCGTCAGATGCCAAATGGTACTGCCGCCGAGAAGTGTGCAAGGGCCTTGTGTTGGGGGTGGTTGCATGGCGAGTTATGGTGGTTGCATTGCGCGAACTCGTGAAGGGCAAATCGGTATTTGCGTTGTTGTTGG
>JAOSKE010000002.1 GCA_027493775.1 Kiritimatiellia bacterium | reverse complement strand
GATCCCATTTGTTGCTGTATTATTTTGGGGAGTTGGAGCGTTGTAAAGATTTTTCGGCGCGCTAATTGCGTCTGCGGGATGGGATGCGAATCGGAAAATGGCTATGTTGCCAATTGCTGGCAAAAGGGGGGTAATTGGCCATGTTGCCTTTTGCTCGAATGTTGTACATTATTCGTGCCGTGGAATGGGTGTTGTGCCTAGTTGTTTTCGACGGAATATGCGAATGGACAATGAATTGGAGCGCGGATTGGCGGATTTTGCCGATTTCCTGTTGAGGAAGCGGTTGGTGCAGGAGAATCAGGCGCCTTATGCGGTGCGATGGGTGCGCCAGTTCCTGCAATCGGATCGCCCGGTGCCGGGGGATACGCTTCGGGATCGCGTTGCGAGATTTACCGAGGAGTTGGAGCGCGCGGGCCGGTTTGAGGCCGAAGGCTTCCGGACACGGCATGCTGGTCTTTGATGACGTTATGCGTTACTCCCGATCGCTCCCAAGACATGGGGACAACAACACGCGATACCGAGACAAAGGGAAGAAGGCCGCGGTGATAAAAGAAAATGCGGCAACGAGTCCGCGCATATAAGCATACACTGCCTGCGGGTAACCGCTCACCCTGCAAACCGCCCCACTCGCTCCGGCTCCGCCCAACCCCTTCGCTTGTCGTTACCCCATCTTTCGCTATTCGTGGGCAAATGAAGCGGTTTCTCTGGGTTTTGCCTCAAAAGTCTGCCTCACATTTGTTTTTTTGAAGGGGCGCTATTCAGTGGCTGGCTCAATGGTGAAGTTGCGGAATGGGCTCCAGGGGCCGGCGATGTTGTCGGCGTCAACTGCGCGGATGCGCCAGCGGCCAGCGGGGTATTCGGCGGGCCATGACAGGGTGTAGGTTGTTTCCGGCGTTTGTTCGAGGCGAAGGTCTGCACACACGTCGGGCGCTTCGCAATGATCAATGTCAATGAGATACGTCGCCGCATCCGCGAAGGTTTTCCACGTGAAGGTGATAACGCCCCCGTTGATGGTTGCGCCGTCCGCCGGTCGCGACTGTGTGGGGGCCGCGCTGGATTGAATGTCGTTCGCATCGTCGCTCCATTCGACGCCGGAAAGAATCAGCGCCCCGGTTCCTGCGCCGAGGACGAAGGCGGTGAGTGCGGGGGAGGGGGCCTTTGAAGATTCTGCTTTTGCCAGCGGCGCGTTCGTTTCCGTCGCTTCCAACTCTTGCTCATCTTCCTCCGCAGCGTAGCTTCGCGCACAGAATGCGACGAATAGCGCGAACAATGAAATTCGTAAAAACGTGTTCATTCCCATTTATCTTTGCGGGGCGCGTCCTGTTTGTCCACATCGTGTTGAAGAATACGGCGGTGTCGCCGCTCCACGCGCTGGCGGTGTCGAAGCTGTCGCTCGATCAACCCTTCAAGCTCTGCTCGGAGCTGCAGGTAGTTGTCGAGTCGGCGCGCGGTGAGATGTCCCCTTTCCACCGCCGCGCGCACGGCGCAGCCGGGTTCCTGTTCGTGGCGGCAGTCAGCGAAGCGGCACTCGGTCGCGAGCTGCTCCACATCGGGGAAGGTTTCGGCAAGATTTTCTTCGCGGCCCCACAACTGAATCTCGCGCAACCCCGGCGTATCAATAATCAACGCGCCATCGGGAAGCCTGAGCAACTCGCGATACGTCGTGGTGTGTCGTCCGCGTTTGTCGCGCGCGCGGACTTCGCCGGTTTCTTTGATTTCGTCGCCGAGCAGTTGATTGACCAATGCGGACTTTCCAACGCCGGATGGTCCGATCATTACGAATGTTTGGCCGGGCGCGAGTGTGGCGCGCAGTGCGTCCACTCCGAGACCGGTGATTGCGCAGGTGATATAAACCGGAATCTGCGGCGCGAGGTTGTGTAGCTCGTCGGCGTAGTGTTGTGGATTGCCGCAGAGATCGGATTTGTTGAGGACGAGCGAAGCCGCCGCGCCGCTCTCGCGCGCGAGGGCGAGATAGCGTTCGATGCGGCGGAGATTAAAATTTCGTCCGCCATCGAGCGCGTTCACAATGAAGATGGTGTCCACATTTGCGGCGACGGCCTGCGTCTCCATATTTTCGCCCGGCACCTTTCGCGCGATGACGGTGCGACGTGGAAGGAGGCGATGGATTAAAGCGCGATCATCCGCTCCTTTTGTTTCGACCAGCACCCAATCGCCGACGGTGGGTTGTTGGATGCGCGCCTTTGCGCTCTGCCGAAATTTTCCCGAGAGCGCAGCGACAAATTTTCCGTGTTCGCAGACCACGTGCCAGAGGTCGCGGCCATCCCGCACGATGCGCCCGGGCGCGCCGATATGTTCGTCCAGCCCCTGTGAAAAAAACTCACAGAAGCCTAGATCGCGCAGCGCGGACGGCGGTTCGGATTGTTCGTACATTGCCCGCAGCGTAGCCTTCGCCGCACCCTGCCGCTACGGAAATTTCACGTTCAGGCCATTCGTTTTAGTGAAACAAGTGAGATTTTTGCTCTTTTTCGACTAACCCTTAATTTGTTCAGTAAAAGATGTTGTACTGAACCGATTAAGCGCCTATTGTTTGTGATATGTCAGAAACAGAACTTAAAGAGACAGATGCGACTCAACGCGAGACGCGCGCACGTAAGCCCACGATCACAGATGTAGCGAAGGCTGCCGGTGTCTCCGCCGCTGCGGTTTCCTACGTATTGAATGGTCGCCTCACGGAGGTATCGGCGAGTACGGCGGAGCGTATTCTCGAAAAAGTTCGCGAGCTGGGCTACGTCAAAAACCTCGCTGCGGCAGCGTTGACCGGACAGCGGTCGCGTATGATCGCGGTCATCATTCCGTCGCTTTACGATCCGCAGACGATGGACGCGGAGCCGCCGATCAATCCGTTCTATGGCCAGTTGCTGATTCGTCTTGAGCACGAAGCGCGGAGTCGCGGCTATACCGTTTGCTTTTACACCGGACGCGAAGAGGAGAGCGTGCAATTCTTGTTGCAGCGCAATATGGATGCCGCGGTGCTCGTCGGATTTTCCGAATGGGACTTGCCGAATCTTTTGAAGAACCCCGGAATCCGTTGTGTCCTCTTCGACTCGCACAAGCATGCGCCGGAACACGGACACGTGCGGACGAACGAGCAGAAAGGCGGCTACCTTTCCGCCGAGCGTTTGATTGATATCGGACGGCGTCGTCTTCTTTTCGTCGGCCCCCGTCCGCTACCCGATTCAGACAACGTCCCATCCGAACGCTACCGCGGCGTCGTCCGCGCGTGCGAGTTGGTTGGGGTGAACATCGAGGCGCTCGAAGTCTCCGTGAGTTACGACGCAGGTTTGTACGCCGCGCAAAAAGTGGTGGATATGGCGGTGGATGGCGTTGTGACGACGGCGGACATTATCGCCGCTGGCCTCATTGACGGTCTCGCGCGTTTGGGTCGCAGTGTCCCCGGCGATGTCGCCGTGATGGGGTACGACAACCTTCCCATCTGCCAATACACCCGCCCACAAATCAGCAGCATTGATCAGGGCCTGCGTGAAAAAGTTCAGGCGGTGATGGATTTGGTGGAAAACCCCGAGCCCGGTGCGGTTCGAATTATTGACCCCACCCGCGTGTTGCGTCAGAGCGCATAACTCGCGCATTAAGCCCAAGCGCCTTCCGAAAAAGTCGCGCCCGCCCCAAAGTTTCCAAGGGTTGGAAGTCCAATTGCAAACGACTTCCAAGCCTTGGAAGTTTTGCGCGCGAGTGGAATCGCAGTTTTGCCCAAAGCCAGTACCTCTCGTTGCCGCGCCAACTAATCGAACAAGGTTCTCTGTTTTGCTTGAGCGTAATCTTCAAGCCGCTGCTCAATTACGAGGTGTTCGGGGAGCGGCAATCGCTCCAGCGCTCGGGGTTCGACCTTGATTGCGCCTCCGCCATAAGACTTGCCGACCTTTTTGAGGTTGGCCACCGTATCCGGGGCGGAAAGGACGCGCCACAGGCGCTCAACAAAGTTGTCGTCCGAAAACTTGGGGTAAATACACAAGAGGCAGGTCAGCGGCACGACGCCGGCGCGGTTTCTGATAAAGCGCGTATTTCTGCGTCCGAGGTAGGCGAACATAATCGGAGGTGTTTTCCTTGTTTCCATTCGATACCACGGTTTTCTCGTTCGTATAAGGGTTTTTTTGTCAATGCCAAGTTGTTCGCCCTGCTTGAGATATTCTTGCACCGTCTTGGGGAGCTGATGAAGGGGAAACCCGTTAACATTTAGGAGGCGTGTTGGGCGCCCCTGTTTTTCGAGGCGAACCAAATCCTGGGGTGAGACCTGATCTCCCTCAACATCGCGAACTCTGCCGATTGCATGGGTGAGCAACGGCTCCGGAATGCTTAATTCGTTTGCCCGACTTTGGGTCATAAAAAAGAACGCGTTATCTCCAGTAACAATGCCACGCATAACAGAGGCAAAATCGCCAAGCGTATAGTGATGTTTTGACAGATCGGTCGGGGGCCGCGAGAGGCCCGTGGATATGGCTTCTGCGGTGTTCCGCTTATGAATTTCGAACGCCGCGCTTTTAGGAGAATGACCCTTTAGAAGAAAGGCCGCCAGTTCGTCGGAGCTTTTTTGTTTACACTTTATCCAGGAAAAAAGTCTTTTGAGGCCTGGCATTCTGAATGCAAAACACTATCGCGTTTGTATCAATATCTGGAAAGGGTGAGGCTTCATCCGAAAACGTGATGACAGCGTCCAGTCTGTAGCGAGAGGCGATCCACTGCCAAAGAACATGTGCGAACACCCCTTCACAAATGTCTGCGGAAACAATGAAGCTGAGACGGCCGCCCGGCGAAAGTGTTTTGAGCGCTCTAGAGCCTTTCTCAAAAGTTTTGTCCTGAAAAAGGGTGATAAAAAACTTTTAATTTTTGGGAGATGCTGTATGAAGCTGGGAAATGCCGGTCTCGAAGACATTGCCAAATCCCGAAAACTGCAAGCCCGAGGAGCTGCGGCTGGCAATAACGACCGCCCCAACCATGCGTAGCCGGGACCGCCTGTACGCTATAAATGCGCTGATGCTGGAGATGGACTTCTCCCAAGTCGCCAAGCTTTTTGCGGTAAGCGAGCGCACCCTCACTCGCTGGGTACACGCATGGAATCAAGCCGGCATTGACGGGCTGATTGAACATGCTCGGTCGGGTCGGCCGCGCAAGATTCCCCAGGGCCGCGTATCGCAGATTGTGAACCTAGTTGAGCAACCCGGACTGGCAGATCAACACCACTGGACCGGGGTCAAGCTGCATGGCTATTTGCGGGATGAACTCAAGCTGCCCGTTGCCTATTCAACGGTTATGCGCTTTTTGCACGATCAAGGCTTTCGGCTGAAGGTGCCGCAACCGTGGCCGGATCGGCAGGACGAAGAGTCCCGAAAGTCATTCTGCCTTGAACTTCAAGCGCTTATGAAGAACCCCGATGTAGAGCTTTGGTTTGGCGACGAAACGGGGATTGAGGGCGAGGCTCGTCCTCGCCGCCGTTGGATCAAGGTGGGCAAAACGGGCCGGGTCACCAAAAACGGCGACCATCTGCGAATGAACGTGACCGGGATGGTATGTCCGAGAACGGGCGAAGCGTTCCTCTGTGAATTCTCGCATTCGGACACCGATACCTTTCAGGCGTTCCTGGATGAGGCTAACCGGCTGCCGCCTCCTTCGCGTCCACGCCAACTTCTCATACTGGACAACGCCTCATGGCACAAGGCGGCCCGGCTTCAGTGGGGTCGCTTCGAGCCGTTGTATCTGCCCCCGTATTCACCGGACCTCAACCCGATTGAGCGGCTGTGGCTTTTGATCAAAGCGGAGTGGTTTACCGACTTCGTGGCCAAAGACGCCGATGCGCTCATTGCCCGTATTGACAAGGCTCTTTGCTGGGCCATCAACAGAGCGCCTGACAACATTCGCACCTGTTCAATCAAGTCAGAACTTTAGAGAACCACTATAATCAGAAAGTACACGTGAAAGCCAGCGCGCCCATCGATGTTGTGTCCGATGGTTTCTCGCGCAAATGCTCGCAGTTCTGATTTCTGACTCGGTGCAAGACGATGGTGTCGGATATAAGGCGGATTTGCGACGATCGAAGGAAACATTTGGGCTGGAGGGTCTAAAACAAAGTCTCGGAGTTCAACATGTTGAAGATCGTCTTTGTTTAGGCCAGAATGGTTTGCGCGCAGGAGAACTTCCGGGTCCACGTCTCGTCCAAACAGCGAAAGGTTGAAGCGGTGCGACTTGGCGAACTGTTTTGCCGCACGAAAAAAGACGCCTTCGCCCAGGGCGGGATCAAGCATTTGCTTCGGATTGTCCTGCAATGCGTATGCGACCATGAATTCGGCGACCCATCCGGGCGTCCAGAATTGGCCCTTTGCGCGCAGTAACTCGCGTTGATGACCTGAGCGGGGAAGATTTGGACGCGCGATTTTCACAGGCCCTTTTTCGCCCCAAGAGAGCACAGCGTACTTATGGCTTCTTTGCTGAGCACGGTCTTCCCGCCTTCGAAGCGCACATACGGCAGGATATGACCATTCTTGTCGGTAATTGAGTCTGCAACCAATCGCGGCTCTTCCGCTTTTCTTAGGCTCTTTAGACCGCCGAGCCTCTTTTGCGGCGCAAGCGGTGTCGAACAACCGGGCATCCGCCTTGCGCACCAGAGGCTGTTTTCGCACTCAATGGCGACGATAGCCCACTGCAAAAGTTTTTTCATTTCAGGCTAATCTTTGCGCGATCAGCTCGAGCTGTTTTGCTGGCCCCGCTCAACGCGACTTTCTACTTCCGGCTACCCGGCTAATTAATATAGACATTTTCACAAAAGGGAAGGCTGGGTTTGTCGAAGCGCTCAGCCCCGAATCGTCTGATCGGTAATGGTCAGTTGGCCTGGGTTCGGATTGGCTAGCTTTACGTTTCCTTCGATTGTGACGTTTTCACCGAAGCAAATATCCCCCTCGACGGTAAATGTTTCGCAGTGAGTGAGGGAGGGGGCGCCGTGGGGGAAGCGGGCGCTGAAGTCGGGCCAGTGTTTATAGAATTTTGGATCGAGGCGAACGGTGGGGGGCTTTCCGTTGCGATGGGGTTTCAGCGAAAGACGGGCGTCGTCGCCGAGTGCGTAGGCGTCGGACCAGAGGGCGAGTAGATCATCGGTTGTTTTTACCGGTGCAAAACGAGTGCGCGGGATTTCAATGGCTTTCGAGTTCGGGAGTACAGCAATCGCAGCGCCCATTGCGGTTTCGAGTTGCAGCACGGCGGGCGATGCAGGGTCGCGCGGGTCCCACGGTCTTGCGGTTGATCATCACGGGGAGATCGGGCGGTGAACCGGTCTCATTCATAAAGCGATCGAGCGCGACGAGGTTGAGCCAGAGGTTGTTGGTGTTGAAGAAGCGGTGCGTGGTGATGTCTTGGAAATTTTCAACATCGTCTTCATGGCACTGCGCGGATTCGCGCAGAAGCAAACCGCCGTTGCGCCATTCTGCCAGGTGTCCGCCTTTTCGATCCATTCCGGTGCGGGCGGTGACTTCCATCAAAAATGGTGCGCCGGTGGTGACGAGGTAGCCGAGGATCCCGGCATCGAGTCCGGCGCCGAGGTTATCGGCGTTGGAGACGAACGCATAGTTGAAGCCCGCATTGAGCAGGCGGGTGAGTGTTCCTGATCCCGCGAGTGCGGCGTAGATATCACCGTGTCCGGGCGGGCACCATTCCTTCTCCGGATCGTTCGGCCACGAAATCGGTTCGAGCGTATCTGCGCGAAGTTTTGGGATGCGATTTTGTAGAAACGAGAGGGGGATATCCCGTTGCGCGAGCTTCGGGTAACGCTCAAGCGCATGGAGCGTGTCGGCCTCCGTGCTGAAGCTGTTCATTAAAAGGAGGGGGAGTGGAATGCCGAGGGTGTTACGAAGATGCAGGGTTTGACGCGCGATGAGATCAAGGAATGTGAGGCCGTTTTTTACCGGCAGCAGCGACTTCGCCTTGTCGAGCCCCATCCCTGTGCCAAGTCCGCCGTTGAGTTTGATGAGCGCCGTTTCTTTCAGCGCGCTCTCACCGGTTGCGCGGTGAACGGCGGCTTCTTCCAGCGTGAAGAGATTGCCCACCGGCTTAATCTCGGATTCGGCAATAATTCCTGATTCGCCTGCCTGTACCCTGGCAAAGACGTGACGAAACGCCTCGCGTAGGGCGACAGATGCACCATCTTTTGCCAGCTTCTGCAGACTTACATCCAACGAATCACTCATACGGCTAGGATAATGGAATGCATTGTGGATGTCAGGATGATAAGTTTCCACGCGACGTATTCCCATGAAAACACTCGACCAGATACGCGATGATTTGCGGGAGCTGGAGACCACGCATTATTACAGCGAAGACTTCGAGTGGTTGTCCGCCGTCCGTGCGTATCGTAGCGCGTTGTCAAACGAGGAGACCTCGCTTTTTCGCGACGTGGTGTACAGTCGTTTGCTTCTTGATGGTTCGATGACGGACATTTTGCTTTGTACCGTGGATGAAATTCCGGGCGCGGCCTCGATTCTCGCGACAAAACTTGATGCGGAGTCCACAACCTCTCAGTTGACCCGTGCGCTGATCACCGCGTTGCAGGGTTACAGGGATAGCGACGCATTCCGTGCGGTGCTCCGCTTTGTAGATTCCGGTCAGGAGGGCGAGGCGCTTCGGGCATTGGGCCTGATTGACTTTCCGCGCGCACTTCCGTTTATCGCCCGTGCCGTGCGCAAGGAGTATCATCGCGACTTGGTTTTGCACATTTTGCATGATCGCTATCGCTCGATTGGCGCGGATGCGTTGCTGCGCGAATTGCGGAAGTTTGCGATGGGGTGGAGTGACCCGGAATTGGCGTCGCGTCTGTGCAATGCGCTTCGCGCAAAACAGGGGCCATACAATCCGTTTTCGGACGATGAAGTGCGCTGGATTGCAGACGGTTTGCTTGCGTCCACAGATGGCGGAAATTGAACGCTATACGTTCTTCTTTGTCTGCGGTAGTATGGCATTCGCATGGGGCGGTTAAATTGAAGGCGCTGGTCCGGCGATCAAGGAGATATGGGTGGACGCGACGGAGACAACGGAAAAGCGGCAAGACCCGAAGAGGCATTCTTCGCTAGGGTGGATCCTAATCGCGTGGCTGGCCGCAGCCCTTCCTTTCGTGTTTCTTTATGTGATCAGTCACCGCGCGATCATCAATGAGATTCGTCATCATGTTAAGGGTGTCGCCATCGCATCCGCAGCGGGGATTGAAGAGGATTTGCTGGAGCAAATCCACGACGCGGCCGATGCGAACACCCCCGCGTACGCCTCCGTACAACGCCACCTCGCACGCTTAATCGAGGACAATTCCGACGTTCGTTTTATTTATGCGATGCGCCGTTCGCCGGAACCGTTTTCGCCGGTATATGCGTACCAATACATTGTGGACGCGCCCGCGCGCGACTTCGATGGTGATGGAAAAATCGGGCCGGACGAGGTGAGCCAGTTGCCCGGTGCGCCGTACGACGCCTCGAAATTGCCCGCGATGGTCGAGGCGTGGGAGCGGCCATCGGCGGATGCCGCCGTCAGTCCGGACCCTCCGTATCCCGATGTGATTTCGGGATACGCCCCGGTTCGCGGAACGGATGGGCGCACAGTTGCCATTATCGGCGTGGATATCACCGCGCATACCGTGAGTTTGAAATGGCGGGTCGTGCAGGTGGTGATTGTTTCCGTGTGGCTGCTGATCGGGGTTCTGCTCACCCTGATTGTCCATTTGTATTACCAACAGACCGCTGCGTTTGAAGAAATCAAGCGGCTCAACGAGGAACTTGCCGTGCGCCACGAATTGTTGCGCCGAACCAATGCCCAACTTTCCGAGTTGGAGGCGATGCACTCGTGGTCAAGGCCGTCTTCCGGTGAGCCGCGCATGATTTTCGACGAGTATTACCTCCGCGCCGCCCTTTCCGGTCGCAGCCCGGCGGCGGTGTTCGATGTGGATCAGGATCACGTTGGGTTTTATCTCGCGTCTATTTCCGGCGCATCCGCGAGCGACGCGATGGTCCGCATGCTGGTGCGCACTGCGCTGGCGACATTGGCGGAGCGTGCCAGCGCGATTTCCGGCGCGGCGACGGTCTATGTTGATCTGCAAAGTCCCGCCACTGTTTTGCGCGTTCTCAGTTCGCTGGTTGCGAAGGAACTGCCCGAAAGCGAGTCTGTTTCCCTGATCTATGGGGTGGTGGATTTGGCGCGTAATCAATGCGCCGTTGCTGTTGCTGGCCCATCCATAGCCATGCTGCATTGGCGCTCGGATGAGGAGGTTGAGGTGTTGCAAGCCCTCGTCGGCCCGGCCTTGTGCGCCGGGATGGAGAGCAATTACGAGGCGCAGCCCATTGCACTCGCGGAAGGCGGGCGTCTTGTGCTTGTGGACACGACAACCCTTGCGCCATCGGGACGCTCCACGGATGATGCGCTTGCGGCGCTGGTCGCCGTCGCCAAGCGGGTAAAGGGGCGCGCCCTGCTTGATCAGGTTGCCCGTCTTGCCGAGCCATACGAGGGTGTTGCGGTTGGCCTGCTTGCGGTCGAGGCGCGTTGAGCGTAGTGTTTTCCAATCGCACGGCGATTGAACGCGTGTTTTGAGTTTTGTGTCGAAGCCCTCATAAACCCAGGAGAACGTTATGCCAAAATTATTGATTGCACTACTTGGCGCTGGCGTGGTCGCAAGCGCTACTTTTGCCGACTCATTCAAGGTGGATCCGATGCACACCGAAATCGAGTTCGGCGTCCGACACACGGGCATTTCAACCGTGAAAGGGACCTTCAACGAATTCACCGGTGACTTCGGCTATGACCCGGCTGATTTGAGTACGTTTCGCGCCGAGGCAACCATTCAGGTGGCCAGCGTGGATACTCGAGTTCAACCGCGTGACGAAGATTTGCGTTCGGCCAATTTTTTTGATGCCGAAAAGTGGCCGGAGATAACCTTCAAGACCACGCGCGCGGAAGAAAACGATGGGAAGGTGACGCTCTATGGCGACCTCACCATTCGCGATGTTACCAAAGAAATCGCGCTGCCCATCACCATCTATGGCCCGATCACCGATATGTCCGGCGAGACCCGCGTAGGGTTCGAGGGCGCGACGAAGATTGACCGTCGCGATTATGGTATCACCTATGCTGGCACGCTTGCCGGCGGCGACCTCATTATCGGGAACGAGATCACCATTCACATCATCTGCGAAGGCGTCAAACAGGTCGAAGAAGCGGGGCAGGCTGACCCGACTGAATAAGTTGTAGTTGCGCACGGCGAAAACCGATTTTCGCTCGCGCACTCTTTGCAAATCCCCGGCGCGCCCACTCCGGACAATTGGGAGAAAGTATCTTGACATCAAGATAATTGTTTCCTATACCGGAGCCTTACATGGACGCGTGCCGGGTTGTCTCCGTGTGTGCGCCGGTTTGAAGATGCAGACCTTGGTGGGTTTGCGTATTGATCAATAATTAGGAGAGCTTATGTGGAATAGTGTGAAAGTTGCGTTGGGCGTTGGGCTGTTGGCGTTGTCGGCTGGTGCGGATACGTACACGGTGGACCCGGACCACTCGGAGATCGGTTTTTCCGTGCGGCACATGCTGGTTTCGAACGTGCGCGGAAACTTCCGGAACGCTCAGCGGGTCGTTCGAATACGACCCGAATGATCTGGCATCGTTCGCGGCCTCAGCGACGATCCCGGTCGCTGGTATTGATACGCGAAACAAGGATCGTGATGACCACTTGCGTTCACCGGATTTCTTCGACGCGGAGAAATATCCTGAGATCAAATTCAACGTGACGCGCGTGGATGTGAATGGGGGCGACCCGGTTCTATATGGCGATCTCACGATGAAGGGCATCACGAAGGAGATTCAGCTGCCGGTTTTTGTAAGCGGTCCGGTCAAGGATATGGCGGGCAATATGCGCGCCGGATTTGAGGGCGCCACCCGTATCAATCGTCAAGACTGGGGTGTTTCCTGGAGCAAGACGTTGGATGGGGGCGGACTGGTTGTGGACGATTTTGTGCGAATCACCGTCAACATCGAGGGAGTGAAGGCAGAGGGCAGCGCAGATGAAGCCATTGCAGCAGAAGATGCGGCGGAGGCTGCGCAGGAATAGGAATCAGCGGATGCCCGCCTGTTGCGGGGATGTAAGGAATTGGCTGTTTCTACGACGGAATAGAGTTGTCTCGCAGCAGAGACACAACGAGAAAGAGGAGAGTGCTTATGAGCAAGACATACGAAATTGATCCGCACCACACAGAGTTTGGTTTTGCGGCGCGGCACATGATTGTGACCAATGTTCGGGGAACGTTCAGCGACTTTAGCGGCTCGTTTAATTACGATCCGGCTAACCCGACGGCATTTTCCGCCGAGGTCGCGATCAAGAGCGCGAGCATTACAACCCGGAATGAACAGCGCGACACCCACCTGAAGTCTGCGGATTTCTTGGATGCCGAAAAATTCCCGGAGTTGACCTTCAAGACCACGCGTGTCGAGGCGAAGGGCGATAGCTTGGTTCTCCACGGCGACCTGGCCATTCGCGGTGTGACCAAAGAGATCGCGCTCCCGGTCGAAGTGAACGGCCCCGTGACAGACCCCTACGGCCTGCTCCGCGTCGGTATCGAAGGTTCGACGAAGATCAACCGTCAGGATTGGGGCGTAGCCTTCAACGGCAAACTCGCCACCGGCGACCTCATCGTGAGCGATGAAATTAAGCTCACCATCGCAGTGGAAGGCACCCGCAAGGCGGAGTAGTCAATAAGTCTGGTTGAGACGGAAAAAGGGCCAGCGGCGCTGGCCCTTTTTATTTAACACGTCCTTTTTGATGGTTCTGTGCTGTAGCCACCTGTGTCCCGCCCTGGCTTCGGCCCCGTCTTTTGTTTGTGATGAGCAACACGGGGGCGTGATCGCAAAATGTTGTAAAAAACGCCGTCTGGATGGGCGTGAGGACTGGAAGCTCTCGAAAAAACACTTGCAGGAATGTGCTAATGCTCTAGCATCTCTACTTTTATGAACAGCGCGGCGACTATTATCATTACGATTACGACGACGGGAGGCTTCTGAGGGGCTCGCGGCTGTACCGCTTTGCATCAACCCCTCGGAAACGAGGGGTTTTTTTGTAGCTTGTGCTGGCGCACGAATTGCGCTGTGGCGAAGGATTAAAAATCGGATCGGTGGAGGAAAGAAGGAGTTTATGAAAGAGATCGGCGTAGGACTTTTGGGATTTGGAACCGTCGGCGCAGGTGTGGTCGAGGGCTTACAGCGGAATGCAACTTTGCTGGCAGAGCGCGTGGGTGCAAAGCCGGTTATGCGATGGATCGCCGATCTGGATTTGGATCGCGACCGTGGGGTGAAGGTGGATAAGGCCATTATGACCCGCGACGCAAAGGCGGTGGTCGAGGATCCGAATGTGGATGTGGTCGTCGAACTGATTGGCGGCGTGGGCATTGCGCGTGAGCTGGTTGTGCGTGCGCTGGAATTGGGCAAGCCGGTGGTGACGGCAAATAAGAAGATGCTCGCGGAATACGGCGCGGAGCTGTTTGGGCTTGCGGCGAAAAAAAGGCGCGGCGCTTGAGTTCGAGGCCAGCGTTGGCGGCGGCATCCCGATTATCAAGTCTCTGCGCGAGGGCTTGGTCGCAAATCGGATCGATGCGATGTATGGCATTTTGAATGGCACCTGCAACTACATCCTTACGAAGATGGAGCGCGGGGAACTCGCGTTTGATGCCGTGCTAAAAGAGGCGCAGGCGGCAGGGTTTGCCGAGGCGGAGCCGAGCTTGGATATTGATGGATGGGATACCGCACACAAGGCGACGCTGCTCGCATCGCTCGCCTACGGCTTTCCTGTGCCGATGAAGTCGCTGCATGTGGAAGGAATTCGCGGTCTGGCGACAGATGAGATTCGCTACGCCGCAGAGCTGGGTTATCGCATCAAGTTGCTTGCGATAGTGAAGCATACGGCGGAGGGCGTGGGCGTTCGCGTACACCCGACGCTGTTGCCGCGCGAACACATGCTCGCTTCCGTGGATGGCGTGTTTAATGCTGTGTTGGTGAGTGGTGATGTTGTCGGCGATACGCTGTATTACGGTCGCGGCGCGGGTCGTTTGCCGACGGCAAGCGCGGTGCTGGCGGATATCGCGGATGTCGCGGCGCGGTTGGTGCGCGGAGAAAAGACTGGGGTCCCTGTGATCTCCGCAGAACACGAAGCGCTGCCCTTGGTTCCAATGGCGAATGTGGAGAGCCGCTACTATCTGCGGCTCTCGCTTCTCGACAAGCCGAATGTGCTCGCGCGAGTTGCGACGATTTTGGGGAATCACGAAATCAGTATTGCGTCTGTCATTCAGAAGGAACAGCGTCGTGACGGATACGTCCCGGTGATTGTTCTGACCCATAGCTCCACGGAGAAGAATTTTGCCGCAGCGCTTGAGGAAATTGATGGACTGGATGTCGTCGGCGCGCCAACCGTGCGTCTGCGCATCGAGGATTTTGAGTAACGTCTTTTATGAAGTCGGTTGTTCTAGTTTATGAAGATGCTGCGGGCGCAGTACAGCCCGAGTTGGATGGGCGCACTCCATTGGAAGTCGCGCGTTGTCCTGCTGCGACGCGTCTCGTTTCCGAGGGGCGGGGGGGGTGCTCGGAAAATTGGCTGGGCGCGCCGTGCCGACTGCAGAAGTCCGATTGGCCGCGCTCTGTGGCGCACCTCCGCAGACTGCCGCGCTGGCCGCGCGCGGCCCGCTGGAGGCGTTGGCATTGGGCGTGGATGTCACCGGTTACTCTCATGCGTACCGTGGCGAGTTGGTGACGATTGATAATGGCGCGTTGCGAGATTCGCGGCTCGTGCGCTTGACGCTTCAAGAGACGGAGCAGTTCACGCAGGAAATTCAGAAACTGTTCGACCCCGCGCGTGTCCGTTTGGTCGCAGGAGCGCCGGGGCGTGTGGTTGTCCTGGTTCGCGCGGAAGGCGAAACCCTTCTGGCGGGTCAGGCCCCGTGGTTGTTGGAGGATGAGATACTTGAGTCGCTTCCATCGCCGCGCGGCGCAGAGTTGATTCGAGAGATGCTCGAGAAATCCGCACAGGCCCTGACGCGCCACGCGATTAACGATGTCCGGGTTGATTTGGGCGAGAACCCCGCGAACGCACTGTGGCTGTGGGGCGGCGGCTCGCTCGCCCGCCTACATACGACATTTTCGGGGAACTTGTTGATGCTGACGCAGAGCGCGATGGCTGCGGGTCTCGCCCGCGCGGTCGGTGCGCATGTGGAGACGCTGGCCGATCCCTGGTCTGCGACGCAGACCGCGGAAGTGGTGGATCGCGACACGTTGCAGGCGTGGTTGCAGGAATATGATCGCGTGGTGGTGTATGTCGAGTCGCCGCCCGAGTTGCGGAGCGGTTCGGCAGAAGAGCGGGTACGTCTGCTCGAACGAATGGATGTCTTGCTTACTCAGCCGTTGCTGGAGGTTTTCAAGTGGCTGAAAGAGCGCCGCTTTGCGTTGCTCAGCGTAGATGCATCGGTTCCTGAAGAGGCTGCCCGTCGGGCGCCGCAGTTGGTGGCGCTGTGGGGATCGCGATTGGAGCCGGATGCTGTCGAGCATTGGGATGAGGCCAGTTGTAAAGAGGGCGGGCTGGCGGGTGTATCCGTGAATGATTTGGAGAAAATGTTGTTGGGAGAATAGCGATGGCCTTGATTGTGCAAAAATACGGCGGCAGTTCTGTTGCCGACGTGGAGTGTATGCGGCGAGTTGCGCGGCGTGTGAAAAAGACGCGCGATGAGGGGAACCAAGTCGTTGTCGTTGTCAGCGCAATGGGCGACACGACGGATGACCTGATTGATCTCGCAAAGAAGATCAATCCCGAGCCGAACGAACGCGAGATGGATGCGCTGATGGCGACAGGTGAGCAGGTTTCGTCCACCGTGCTGACCCTCGCGTTGCATCAACTCGGTGTGGATGCGATTTCAATGACCGGTCCGCAGGCAGGTATTTATACCGACGCCATTCATGCGAAGGCGAAGATTTTGGATTTGAAGCCGAAGCGCCTGCTCGCGCAGTTGAAGAAAAATCGCGTTGTCGTTGTCGCGGGATTCCAAGGTCTGAATCCGAGCGAAGATATTGCGACGCTCGGTCGCGGCGGTTCGGACACGACGGCGGTTGCGCTCGCGTCCTCCATCAAGGCGGATCGTTGCCAGATTTTGAAGGATGTCGAAGGCGTGTACACGGCCAACCCGCGGGTTGTGCCGGATGCACAGAAGTTGGATGAGATTGTGTACGATGAGATGCTGGAACTGGCGAGCATGGGCGCGGAAGTATTGCAGTCGCGCGCGGTTGAGTTCGCCAAGAACCACGGAGTCGTGCTGGAAGTGCTGTCGAGTTTCGTTGAAAAACCGGGAACATTGGTTCGAGAAGAGGTGAAACATATGGAAGACATGGTTGTGCGGGGAGTCGCGTCGGACAAAAATCAGGCGAAGGTCACGATCCGTGGACTGGAAGACAAGCCGGGCGTTGCCGCGCTGTTGTTCACAGAATTGGCGCGCAAGAGCATTAACGTGGATATGATTGTTCAGAACGTCAGCGACAAGGGCGAGACGGACATCACGTTCACCGTTCCGCGCGGCGATTTGTCCAAAACGCTTCGCGTTGCCGAGGCAATGCAGTCGGAGCTGGGCGCGAAAGGGATTCGTTCGGACGAGACGATTGCAAAAGTCAGCTTGGTCGGTGTCGGGATGCGCAGTCATTCCGGCGTTGCCGCAAAGATGTTTGAAGCGCTCGCAAAGCAGAAGATCAACATTGCAATGATTGCGACGTCGGAGATCAAAATTTCGGTCGTTATTGCTCAAGCCGATGCGGATAAAGCCGTGCAGGTATTGCACAAGGCGTTTGATTTAGGGAAAAAGAAGTAAGTTCACTTGTAGCAGCGCGGGCTGTTTCAATTTGCAGTTGGAGAAAAACATGACATCGAAAACACACGTCGAAATCTATGACACAACCTTGCGCGACGGAGCGCAGGGCGAAGGCATCTCGTTTTCCAGTGTCGGAAAGATTCTCGTGGCCAAGCGCCTCGACGAATTCGGCGTGGATTACATCGAGGGTGGATACGCGGCTTCCAATCCGAAGGATATGGAATTCTTTCACGCGATCCGCAAAGAGAAGCTCAAGCACGCGAAGGTCGCCGCGTTCGGAAGCACACGGCGCGCCGGTGTAAAGGCTGCCGACGATGTCGGATGCAAGGCCTTGATTGAGGCGGGCACTCCCGTTTGCACCATTTTCGGAAAGAGCTGGCGTTTGCACGTCAAGGAAGTGCTGCGCACGACTGAAGACGAGAACCGCGCGATGATTGCTGATACCGTTCGCTTCCTTAAAGAGAACGGCAAGATGGTGATCTACGATGCCGAACACTTCTTTGACGGCTACAAAGACAGCCCTGAGCACGCGCTGTCCACGCTCCGTTCGGCCTTCAGAAGCCGGCGCGGATCGTCTCGTGTTGTGCGACACGAACGGCGGCACACTGCCAGAAGAAGTCTCAGCGTTGGTCAAGGTTGTGCAACAGGCGTTTCCGGACGCGAAGCTGGGAATTCATGCGCACAATGATTCCGAGTTGGGCGTTGCCAATTCATTGGCTGCGGTTGCGGCTGGCGCTCATCACGTACAGGGCACGATCAACGGATTTGGTGAACGCGTCGGCAACGCGAACTTGGTTTCCATTGTCCCGACGCTGATGTTGAAGATGGGTTTTGACTGCCTGCGCGATGGAAATCTCAAGCAGCTCAAATCAGTTTCGTTGTTTATTGATGAAATGGCCAATGTTCGCCCGAACACGCGCCAGGCGTATGTGGGAGAGAGCGCCTTCGCGCACAAGGCGGGGATGCACGTGGATGGTGTCCGCAAGCTCGCTTCGAGTTTTGAACACATCAATCCCGAGGCGGTGGGAAATCAACGTCGGATTTTGATCTCCGAACTTTCGGGAGCGAGCAACGTCTTCCTCAAGGCCGTCGAGATGGGCTTGAACCTCGATAAGAACTCGCCGGAGGTGAAGCAGATTCTCAAGGAACTCGAGTTGCTGGAGAAGAAAGGCTATGCATTCGAAGCGGCGGAGGCGTCGTTCAAGCTGCTCATTCAGAAGGTGCTCAAAAAACACAAATCGTTTTTTGACCTACACAGCTACCGCGTTGTGATCGAGAAGAACAAGCGCGGCGTGGACGATCTCGTTGAGGCGACTGTGAAGCTTTCCGTGAACGGCGAAACCGAGCTCACCGTTGGCGAGGGCAGCGGCCCGGTTGACGCGCTTAATGCCGCCTTGCGTAAAGCGTTGCTCCGCTTCTATCCCTCCATCAAAGAAATTTCGCTCGTGGACTATCAGGTCCGCATCCTCGACACCGAGGGCGGCACCGGTGCAACGACCCGCGTACTCATCGAGTCCTCGGACGGCAAGCGCTCCTGGGGCACCGTCGGCGTGTCGAGCAACCTGATCGAAGCCTCCTGGGAAGCCCTCGTGGATAGTTTTGAGTACAAGCTGTTCGTCGAAGAAAACGGCAAGTCGAAATAGCAGCCCCGCGCACGACGCCCGGATATTGGATTTATATAATTTCAACATTCGATGTTGAAATCGTAAAAACCCTGCCTCGCCCTCTGCCTGTGAGGGCCGGGTGCGCCGTAAGCGGTCGGGCCAAAATTACCGGCGGGTTAGTAGGCGGCTTGATTTTCTATAGTTAGCGCTTTGCGGACTGCCTGTAGGACGGACTCGACTGTGATGCTCGACAGGCATCGGCGTCCATCGGACGAGGAGTCGCGCACTGCTCTAACTTTCGCGTCCGCGCCCAATGATTGGTGGCGGGGATCGTTGGGCGGAGTCCAGTTGCTGGGACGCGGTTGGCCGAAGATCGCAACCGTTGGAATGCCTGCCGCGACTGCCATGTGGCGCAAGCCCGTATCGTTGCCGACGAACAGCGCGCATTGTTCCAGCGTCGCCTGCACTTGAGGCAACGATGGGCGATTCGCGTTGAACCAAGAAGGGCTTTTCATCTGATTGCGCACAGCCGCCACCTGCGCCTCTTCACCGGGGCCACAAACAAATAACGGGGTCAGAGCGTGTTCGTTGGCTAGGCGATCCGCCACTTCGGCAAAACATTCCGGCATCCATAATTTATCCGTGCGCCGCGAACCGGGGGCGATGGCGACCAGCCTGCGATGCGCGGGCAGCTTCATGGTGGTCAATGCTTTTAGCGCCGCAAGCCGTTCACTTGCGTGAACCGGCAAATCCAAGCGCCAGTCGGCAATTTCGATGCCGAGTGGCTTCAATAATTCGGCTTTGTGACAGGCGCTGTAGGCGAGCGGATCGGTGATGGTGACGGCGTCCGTATAGAACAGGCAGCGGCCTTGTGCCGCGAAGCCAATCCGCCGGGGCGCACCCGTAAGTCGGCTCCACAGCGCTGTCCGAGGCTTTCCGAGGAGATCAATCACCAGATCAAATTGTTCTTTGCGCAACTCAAGAATCGCCTTCACGTCGCGTCGCAATGATTGTTTGCGCGGTAGCGAAATTACGCGGTTGATGTGCGGGTTGTGCCGAACGACGGGTTCGAATGGCGTTTCAACGAGTAGCGTTATTTCGGCCGCTGGCCATGCCGCTCGCAATGCTCGGAAGATGGGGGTGGCCAACAAGACATCGCCGATCCGACGCAGTTGGATAATAAGAACACGCCGCGGTGTTTCTGTTTGCATAAAGGTTGAACCCAAGCGGCACGTATCTTGTATGCTTCATCCCCGCGTCGTCAAGCGTCGTCGCCGATATAATCTCAGCCGGGCATGGCCCTGTGATCTCGCCCGCGAAATCGGCGCAATGCACTACCGGCGTTCTGTGCGCCGACGCTTAGCCTTTCGGGGCGATGGCGGATTCGTAGTCGTCGCCGGGGGGTAGTTGGAACATTCCATTGAGCCAATCGCCGCGCCGCCACGCTTCCTTGGCCTCCTCGATTTTGTCTTTTGAAGAGGAAACAAAATTCCACCAGACGTAGCGCGGACCGTTTAGGGTTTCGCCGCCAAGCATCATTAGACGCGCACCGTGCGGGCCAGCCTGGAGACCAACTTTATCGCCGGATCGAAAGACCATCATTCTTCCCGCATCGAAATTCTGCCCAGCAACGGAGACCGAACCTTCAACCACGTACACACCGCGATCTTCGTGTTCGTCGGGCAGGGGAATGATGGCGGACGGATCGAGTTTTACGTCTAGGTAGAACATTTCTGAAAAGGTCTTTACCGGGGAGCGTTTGCCATAGGCCGAGCCGACGATGAGGCGCACACTCTTTCCCTCCGCCTCGAACGTCGGGAGAGCTTCTTTTTCGTGATGCTCGAAATCGGCATCGACCTCTTCCTTGTCTTCAGGAAGCGCAACCCACGTTTGAATACCGAATAGGCTGTGTGGCTTCATCCGGGTCTCTTTGCTTGTTCGTTCGGAGTGCGTGACCCCTTTGCCGGCAGTCATCCAGTTTGCTTCCCCCGGATAGATAATCTGATTCGTGCCGATGGAGTCGCGGTGGTGGAACTCGCCTCTGTAGAGATAGGTGACGGTTGCGAGGCCGATGTGCGGATGGGGTCGCACATCTACCCCCTGATTGGTGACGAACTCTGCCGGTCCGACTTGATCAAAGAAAATGAAGGGCCCCACCATCTGTCGCGCTGGCGCGGGGAGCGCCCTTCGAACTTCAAAGGTTCCAAGGTCGCGAGCGCGGGGGATAATGAGTGTCTCGATGGCATCCACTTCTGTTGCATCAGGACAAATCGGGTCAAGGGTTGGGTTCCAGCTCATGGTCTTTTTCTCCGGAGAAAGAATATCCACGTTTCATTACGGAGGCGAATGTCTTTCTCGTCGTTCACCGATCCTTTGCGCTTTATCTGGGTAAAAATTATTTCCGACTCAAATCCAACGACGAACGCGACGTTTGTAGTCCTGAAAATGGTCGCCGAATTTTTTTGGCGAGGGCGTATTCTTCGGGAAGGATTTGAAAGCGCGCGATGTAGGCGGCGAATAAAAATGGGCCGAGCAGGGGGAGTGGGGAGGAGAGGTGAAAGGCCCAGGCGATGAGGGCCGCGACGAGGCCGAGATACATCGGGTTGCGGGTGAAGCGGTAGATTCCGTTGGTGACGAGCGTACTGGTAAGGTCGGGCTTGTGTGGATTGATGATCGTTTTCGCGCGGCGGAAGAAAAAGATACCGGAGAGTCCGAGAACGGCGCTGATCGCTAAAAACACAGCGATGCCGAGGTGTCGAACGGAGGGGGGCATGGCGAGTCGGCCCGTAATTCGCGCGGTGTACCACATCGCTGCGGCGGCCAGCGCGAAAATAATCGGTGGCGGGATCAGGCAGTTGAGTCGGTCTAAACGCATTGTGGTACTAGGTTAATCGCCTCCGCGCCGAACGACAAGTGTGGGGCTCGTTTGTGATTCGGTCGTTTCTATTGTATGGCGTGCTATACTGGAGGAAAGTGAGGCTGGGTTTATGGGTCGCGATCTGGTGATTTGTTGCGATGGGACGTGGAACGATGCGCCACGCGCAGAGCAATCTGAACGCTCAAACGTATGGCGTTTTTACGAATTGGCGATAGGCGCACCCGGCGAGACGAAGCAATACTTTCACGGCGTCGGAACGCGTGATCTCAAGGATTGGCTGCGCGGTGGTCTGTGGGGCTTTGGAATCGGCAAGGCGATTCGCGAGGCGTTCGGGTGGCTGGCTCAACATTACATACCGGGCGACCGAATATTTCTGATCGGTTTCAGTCGCGGCGCGTTCACTGCGCGATCTCTTGCGGGAATGATTGGCTATCGCGGTCTGAATCCCTATTTGGGAAAGCTCGACGAGCAACAACTCGAAAAAGCGGTTGCGCGAGAGTATGACGCATATCGCGCGCGGATACGTACGACTGAACCGGTTCCGAGCATTCATTTTGTGGGGGTATTCGATACCGTCGGGAAGCTTGGTGTCCCGAATCAACGCAAGATTGCAAATCTATTTGATCGCCCTAAAGCATGGGCGTTCCACGATACACAGTTGGGCGCGCATGTGACGCACGGTCGTCACGCGATTGCGATTGATGAGTCGCGCGCGGAGTTTATGCCGACGCTCTGGGTGTCCTCGAAGGGCGAGCCGATCTACGATTTTGCTGCGAACGGTCGTTCGGTGAAGCAGTTCTGGTTTTGTGGGCAACACTCTGACGTCGGCGGAGCGAATCGGCCGGTGGCAAATATGGCGCTGAGCTGGATGCTGCAAGAAGCGCAGAGCTGCGGACTGGCGGTGGACAAAAAAAGCGCTCGCGGGACTCGCGCTAAATTCGCTCGCGCCGCTCTCGCCGACCCCGCGCGGGCTCTTCGTATTTATGCCGCGAGGCGTCCCGCTGCTTACGCGTTGCAACAAAGATCGTGTTGTTCATCCCAGCGTGCTGGCGCGTCGCAAGCAGGATGGGGCATATTGGCCTCTTCGTTGGCTGCGTCCCGAGGGGGCGATTTGCACGGTTGAGTCGAAGAGGGGAGTGAGTTGGCAAGAGACGGGAATTTGGATCGCGAATGGCCGTTCGTTCGTCGCCAAGACAAAACCGAAATACGGCGCACGCGGCGTGATGGGCTACGTCGCAAATGGCGGCAATCCCGCTATTGACGGAACTTGGCCCGATCACGAGAGCTTTGATCTCAATAAGCGCGTTACTATTAAGAGGGGCGGCGGCTATCTCTACTTCCGGATTTTGAGAAAGGCATCCGTTAGCAGCCACGAACAGGAAGCGCCGGCTTGGCAAAGTCTGAAGATCGAAATCGTCCCTGCGTGAGGTCGTTCTTGATTCGTGGCCCACAGCCTGTGGCGCCATTTTGAGAGTCGCTTTGTTGGGGGATATCGGCTACTGTCGGGGGTTTGAAAGGGCGGAGAATGAAGTGGTGTTTGTTGCTTTTGGGCGCAGCGCTGATTGGGGGAATGAGTGGATGTATAACGCCGGATCCAGCGTTGCCGGTTGGGGAGCGGCTTGCAATTGAGCGGGCGCGGCTGGTGGTTCCTCGAAATGGACTTGAAGAGGTGTACTGGAAGCTCACAGAGCTGAATGGCGTGGATGCTCCATTAGGCTCGGGCGGAAAAGAAGCGCATTTGTTGTTGCGTCATGAAAAATCCGTTGCGCGTGGCTTCGCCGGCTGCAACCGCTTCTCTGGCGGGTATTCGTTGAAAGGCGACCAGCTTTCATTCGCCGAACTTGCTTCGACAAAGGCCTCCTGCGCGGAGGGAATGGACCTGGAGGCGGAATTTTTGTCCGCGCTCGCGCAGGTTGCCGCTTGGAGTCGCGAGGGTGCCGTGTTGTCGTTACGCGATGCCGGAGGGCAGGTAGTTGCCCGATTTGTGATGCGTGATCTATAGTCGCGCAGCAAATTTTCGCTCGTAAAACTTCCAAGGATTGGAAGTCGGGCGTTTTTCATGTTCCAAGGATTGGAAAAATCCGCTTTTATCTGATGGTTATGTCTGAATTGCCGAAAAACTACGATCCGAAGGCCATTGAGGCGAAGTGGTATGCCTCATGGTTGGAAAACAAACGCTTTCATCAGGGCCACGCCAACGGCGGGGAGCCGTACACGATTGTTATGCCGCCCCCGAATGTCACCGGCATTCTGCACATGGGGCATGCGCTTAACAATTCGATTCAGGACGTGCTGATTCGCTGGCGTCGAATGCAGGGCTATAACGCGCTCTGGGTGCCGGGTACGGACCACGCGGGGATTGCGACGCAGAACGTGGTGGAGCGTCAGCTTAAGAAGGAAGGGCTGCGCCGTCAGGACCTCGGGCGGGAGAAGTTCTTGGAGCGCGTGTGGGAGTGGAAGAATAAATACGGCGATACGATTGTGAACCAGCTCAAGGCGTTGGGTGCATCGTGTGATTGGGATCGCCAGCGCTTCACAATGGACGAGGGGTTGAGCAATGCGGTGAAGGAAGTCTTCATCCGTTTGTACGAGAAGGGGCTGATCTATCGCGGGACCTACATCATCAACTGGTGTCCGCGCTGCCAGACCGCGCTTTCAGACGAGGAGAGCGAGCATCAGGACACAAAGGGCAAGCTCTACTACATTAATTATCCGATCAAAGATATGGCCGGTGCGTCCGTGATGATCGCGACGACGCGGCCGGAGACGTTGTTGGGCGATACTGCGGTGGCGGTGAATCCGAAGGACGAGCGCTTCACGCACTTGATCGGCAAGACGCTGTTGCTTCCGATTTTGAACCGCAAAATTTTGGTGATCGCAGATGATTTCGTAGCGAAGGAATTCGGAACCGGCTGCGTGAAGGTCACGCCCGCGCACGACCCGAACGACTATCAGATGGGGCTGCGGCACAACCTTGAGCAGATCAATGTCATGACCGACGATGGGCACATGAACGAACATGCCGGGCCCTATCAGGGACTGGATCGGTTCGCGTGTCGCAAGAAGATCGTGGAAGACCTCGAGGCCGCAGGTTTGCTCGTGAAAATCGAGGAACACCCGCACGCGGTCGGACATTGTTATCGGTGCGACTCCGTTGTCGAGCCACGCCTGTCGCCGCAGTGGTTTGTGAAGATGAAGCCGCTTGCCGAGCCGGGAATCACGGCGGTGAAGGAAGGGAAAATCCGATTTATTCCTGAACGCTGGAACAAGGTGTATTTGGAGTGGATGGAGAACATCCGCGACTGGTGCATCTCGCGTCAGATTTGGTGGGGACATCAGATTCCGATTTTTTATTGTGACGCGTGCAATCACGAGTGGGCGGATCGCGGAAAGCCGACGAAGTGCCCGAAATGTGATTCATCGAACGTCCGACAGGACGAAGACGTGTTGGACACGTGGTTTTCGTCGTGGCTCTGGCCGTTCAGTGTGTTCAACTGGCCGGATGAGAATCCGGATTTGAAATTCTACTATCCGACCAATTCGCTCTCGACCGCGTCAGAGATTATTTTCTTCTGGGTCGCGCGCATGATTATGGCGGGCTACGAATTTATCGGCGATCTACCCTTCACCGAGGTCTATATCCACGGCACCGTGCGCGACAATCAGGGGCGCAAAATGTCGAAGAGCCTTGGCAACTCGATTGACCCATTGGAGATCATCAACACCTTCAGCGCCGACGCGCTCCGCTTCAGCCTGCTGATGCTTACGGCGACGGGCCAGGATGTGTACGTCTCGAAGGAGAAGTTCGAGATTGGGCGCAACTTCGGAACAAAAATTTGGAACGTCGCGCGCTTTATGCAGATGCACAAACTCGCGCCCGAAACCCAGCCGATTGACGTTCGCGCAATTAGGCTGAACCCCGATTCGTGGTCCGCCGACGATTGGCACATTGTTGCAAAGCTCGACGACGCGGCCAAGGTCGCGCAGGAGTGCTTGGAGCGATTCCGCTTCAACGACTACGCGCACGTCCTCTATGAATTTTTGTGGCGCGAGTTCTGCGACTGGTACGTTGAGTACGCGAAGGAAGTGCTCTACGGCAACGACGAGGCACGCCGCCGCGAGGTGTTGCAGGTGATGCACTACGTATTTGATCGCGCACTCCGCCTGCTCCATCCGCTTATGCCATTTCTGACCGAAGAGCTTTGGCACGGAATGGGCTACGGTCTCGACAGCGAGACCATTATGAATGCGGCGTGGCCGAAGGCGGATAACCTGATGCTGCGCGGAATGGCGCAGCCCTACGTGGAATATGTGGACGCGAAGCACGACCTGATTCACAAAGGCCGCCAGTTGCGCTCCGATTATGAGGTGCCGCCGAACGAGAAGATTGCCTTCACGATCCGCCCTGTTGACGCCAACGCCGAGACGCAGTTGAGGAATGATGTCCGTGGGATCGGCCAGCTTCTGAAGGCGAGTGAGATTTCGATTGATCTCAACTTTGCGCCGGAGAAGGCGATGCCGAGTGCGCTGAATGCGCTGGGCACGATTTATATGTCGCTGGGCAATATGGATGTGGAGGCCGAGCGCACAAAACTGCAGGCGCAGTTGGCGGCCATCTCAGAAGAACTGGACCGCGTGGATGCTCGACTGGCTGATCGGGAATTTGTCAAGAAGGCGCGGCTGGATGTTGTACGACGTTCGATGGCGCGCCAGGAAGAACTCAAGAACAAGCGCGAGAAACTAAACGCATTAATTGCGGCGCTGGGATAAGGAAATTTTATGAGCGATGCGCTCGGAACAATTTTGGCGGGCGATCCGGATACACTGCGTCGCTCTTGGGAGCGATTGCAGCAACAGCCTGTGGATTGGGACCTGTCGGACGGCAGCGTTGCACAATCCGCGCGCAAGCAAAAGACGCTTGCGCACAGTGTGTCGGTCGAAGGGCCGGGCACGTTCCTCGGCAAGGCGATCAGCAAGCTGACGCTGGAGCCGACCGATCTCGAAGGTTGGTGGTTTTCACGCGAGGACCTGCACGACTGCCTGCCCGTCCGTGTCTCCATTCGCAATGTGTGGACGACAGGTGATGTCGTCAGCAACATCGTGCTGCGCAGTGGCCCTCCGCAAAACTATGTTCCGAATGGTCGAGCACATCGTTGCGCTTCGAATGGGCACGGAGATTGATAATTTAATGATCCGTTGCAACTCCGGCGATCCGCCGTTGTTCAAGCGCGGCAGTTTGGATTTGGTGGAGGCGTTGGAATCGGCCGGAACTGTCGAAGTGGATCGTCCGGTCCAATTTTGGACGGTGAGCGAGCGCGTTTCTGTCGGATTGCCGAACGGCAGCTTCCTCACGTTCGAGCCGTGCGAGGGTGCACCGAGGATTACGGTGGATTGCGCGATTGATTTTCCGACTGCGATTGGAAAACAGCGGATCAAATTTCCATTGATCTACGAGCACTTCCGGCGCGGCGCCGAAGCGCGCACCAATTCATCGTTTGCAAAAATGCTGTACGCCAAGAGTATCGGGCGAATTGTTGCCGACGTCCGAAATCTCGGCTACAACATGGAAAACATTCTCGTCGCCAGCAAGTGGGGCTACGTCAACGAGCCGAAGTTGATGCACGACGGGAAGTCGCTAGAAGCCGTCTGGCATCGTTCGGTTCTCGACCTGCTCGCCGCGATTGCGCTGTTGGAGGAGGGTCGTTTTGCCGGACACATCACCTCCTATCGCGCAGGGCATTTTCTCGATTGTTACGCCATGCGCCTGCTGTACAAGAAGGGCCTGCTGAAGCCGATGGTGGTATAGCCGTCGGAAACAAGCTGGCGATTCGCCCTCGAATTGGGATACGCTCGCACGATGAGCGTTCATAACACCGAGATTGCGGAGGCGTTCGAAGAGATCGCAAATCTGCTCGAGATAAGAGGCGAAAATCCCTTCCGTGTGCGCGCGTACCGTAACGCCGCGCGGACGATTTCTGATTTGGGCGAAGAGCTGAGTGATCGCGTCGAGCGCGGGGAAGAGATTGTCGGTATTCCCGGAATCGGCAAGGAATTGGCGCTGAAAATTGGCCAGATGGTCATCACCGGTCGCATTACGCAACTGGAAGAGCTGCGCCAGGCGATGCCTCCGGGGCTGCTCGATATGCTGCGTATCCCAGGGCTTGGTCCGAAACGGGTGAAGACGCTCTATCACGACCTCAATATTCACGATGTGAACCAGCTCGCCGAGGCTGCACGCGCGGGGAAGGTGAGAGCGCTTCCGGGGATGGGCGAGAAGCTGGAGACTTCCATTCTGAAGGCGATTGAGACGCGACGTGTGGAGGGGAAGCGCTTTCTCCGCGCTACCGCTGCGCGTTATGCGGAATCGTTATTGGAGCACCTTCGGACCGTGCGCGGTGTGAAACAAATATCGCTAGCCGGAAGTTATCGTCGCGCGCGTGAGACGATCGGCGATTTGGATATTTTGATTGAAGCCGCAGATTCAACGGCGGCGATGGAAGCGTTCACGACCTACGACGAGATACAGGAGATACTCGCGAAAGGTGAAACAAAGTCCAGCATTGTGCTTCGCGCCGGGATTCAAGTGGACCTCCGCGTTGTGCCCGCCGAGAGCTTCGGCGCGGCGCTCCAATATTTTACCGGCAGCAAGGAACACAATATCGCGGTCCGCAAAATTGCGCAGGCAAAAGGATTAAAGGTCAGCGAATACGGCGTTTTTCGCGGCGAAGAATCCATCGCGGGCCGCACAGAGAAAGATGTGTACGCTGCGCTTGACCTCGCGTGTCCGCCTCCGGAGATTCGCGAGAATCGTGGCGAAGTCGAGCTGGCCGCTTCCGGAAAATTTCCAAAGCTGGTTGAAGCCAGCGACATTCGCGGTGATTTGCATAACCACTCCACTGCATCGGACGGCGCAAACACGATTGAAGAAATGGCCACCGCCGCGCAGGAGTTGGGCTACGAATATCTTGCCATCTGCGATCACTCGAAACGCCTGACCGTTGCAAGTGGTCTGGATGAGAAGCGCTTGGCGAAGCAGATCAAGGAAATTGATAAATTAAACGAGAGCTTCAAAAACTTTCGCCTGCTCAAGGGGACAGAGTGCGACATCCTCGAAGATGGTTCGCTGGATTTGGACGACACAATTCTTGCCGAGCTGGACCTCGTCGTTGTTTCCGTACATAGCAAATTTAATTTACCGCGCGATCAACAGACCGAGCGCGTACTCCGCGCGCTGGACAACAAATATACCAGCATCCTCGCGCACCCGACCGGACGGTTGATTCTCGAACGTGAGCCGTACGATATTGACATTGCGCGGGTGATTGAACACGCGAAGCAGCGCGGCTGCTTTTTGGAGCTGAATGCAAATCCGATGCGCCTCGATTTGAACGATGTTCATTGTCAGATGGCAAAGAAGGCGGGCGTCCTGATCAGCATTGACGTGGATGGTCATCATGTGCGCGATTTGAGCAATCTGACCTTTGGAATTGGCCAAGCGCGGCGCGGCTGGCTGGAGAAAAAAGACGTGTTGAACACGCGTCCGTTAAAAGAGCTTTTGAAGCTACTCAATGCCGTGCGCAACGGGTAGTTGAGGATATTTATGCTGCAAGCTGTTGTTTTTGATTTCGATGGAGTGATTGTTGATACCGAGCATTTGCACTACGAGGCCTTTAACAAAATTCTTGAGCCTCTTGGATTGGGCCTTACATGGGAGGACTATGTCCGCGACCTGATCGGGTTCGACGACCGTGGCGCATTCACGTGGACGCTGCAAAAGGCGGGCCGCTCCGCCTCTGTCGAAGAGGTGCGTGCACTGGTCGAGCGCAAGGCCGCGATCTTTAATAGTATGGTCAGCGGCGGCTCGCCCACTCCGTTTCCCGGTTCTGTTGAGTTGATCCGCGCGTTGTCCGGGCGGATTCCGCTGGCGCTGTGTACCGGCGCCTTGCGCTCGGATATTGAACCGATTATCCACGGACTCGCGATCGCCAACGCATTCGACGCGATTGTCACTGCCGATGACGTGAGTGCATCGAAACCGGACCCGATGAGCTATCGTCTTGCGGTTGATTTGCTCGCCGAGCGATATAACCGCGAAATTATTCACGAGACCGCGCTCGCGATTGAAGACACGCCGACAGGAATTGCCTCTGCAAAAGGCGCGGGACTGAAGGTGCTGGGACTGACCAACAGCTACGACCGCGAGTATCTCGACCGCGCGGATTTTGTGCGCGATACACTGGTCGGACTGAATCTTGATGCGCTGCGCGAATTGATGGTCGCGCCCTGAATTGGCGACAGAAAAGGTCGGGGAATCCCCGAAAAATCGCCGATTTTTAAAATTTCGCTTGCTGCTAACACTGCGCTAACCTAGACTCAATCTCTGGGTTTATGATTCAGGCAAAGACAGATCAAAATTGTCAGATGCGCCGGGAGACGCGAAACAGCCTGCAAAGCGGTCCGCCATTTTTTCCCTTCGTTGGTTGTAGGAGCCGGAGGGTTTCAATCCGATCATGACCGAGCAGCTCCACGCCGATGCCGCTATTTCTGATCCAAGTCCTTCGCTCTATAACGAGGATTTGGCCGCAACAGCGAAGGATCGTCGGACATGGAGCATGTGGAACCTCGCCGCGCTCTGGGCGAGCATGGCGATCTGCATTCCGACGTATATGCTCGCCTCAACGCTCATCGAGGAGGGGATGAGTTGGTGGCAGGCGAACCTTACCGTTGCGCTCGGCAACTTGATTGTCCTCATTCCGATTCTTCTCAATGCGCATGCAGGCGTGAAATACGGCGTTCCATTTCCTGTTTTTGCGCGAGCTTCGTTCGGCGTGTTCGGGGCTAATATTCCCGCGATGCTGCGCGCGATTGTCGCGTGCGGCTGGTTCGGGATTCAGACGTGGATCGGCGGCTGGGCGATCTATCAACTGCTGCTGAGCATTTGGCCCAATCTGCCCGCTGGCGATCCTTCTGCTGTCTGGCCCGGTGCGCTGCCGTTTGCTTGCTTTATGGTGTTCTGGGCCGTCACGCTCTGGTTCATCCTGCGCGGCACAGAATCCATTAAGTGGATGGAGACCATTGCTGCGCCGTTTTTAATTCTTGTCGGACTCGCGCTACTGTTTTGGGCGGTGCATCAGGCGAAGGGGTGGGGTCCGATGTTAAACCAACCGGGCCAATTCAAGACGCCTGGAGAGTTTTTCAAAGTGTTTGTGCCGGGACTCACCGCGATGGTCGGATTCTGGGCAACGTTGTCGCTGAACATCCCTGACTTCACGCGCTTTGCGCGCAGTCAGCGCGATCAGATCATCGGTCAGGCGCTCGGTCTGCCGACGACGATGACGCTCTTTGCGTTTATCGGTTCCGCCGTGACGAGTGCGACGATCGTAATCTATGGCAAGGCGATTTGGGATCCAGTCCTGTTGGTTGGCCACATCGGAGGTCCGGCGATTACGATTCTGGCGATTGTCACACTGGCCGTCGCGACGCTCTCGACGAACATCGCGGCGAACGTCGTGTCGCCCGCGAACGATTTTTCAAACCTCGCGCCAAAGCATATTTCTTTTCGCACGGGCGGCATCATCACCGCGATCATCGGCATTCTGATTATGCCGTGGCGACTCTATTCAGATCCGAAGGGCTACATCTTTACGTGGCTTGTCGGCTACTCAGCGCTGCTCGGCCCGATCGGCGGAATACTGATCTGCGACTATTTTGTGATTCGGGCCAAAGTGTTGAACCTGCGCGCTCTATATCGCACGGATGGGGAGTATCGCTACGAGAAGGGCTACAACCTGCGCGCGATGATTGCGCTGGGTCTCGCGATTCTGCCAAACGTCCCTGGTTTCGTCATCACGTTGACCGGCGGCGAAGAGAATATCTGGACGAGCATTTACTACTACGCATGGTTCAACGGATTTATCTTGGCTTTTCTTTTGTACTACATGTTAATGAAGCTGTTCCCGCCACGTGAGGCGGGGCAAAGCCCGTGTGCCTGACTATCTTTATAGGAGATGAACAATGAGTGCCGCCCGTACGCCGCAGTTGCCGCCGTTTGGTCACAAGCCCCAGCCCTATACCGGGCCGTCTTACGAAGAGACGCTTGCGACTCGTAAGAAGTATCTGAACCCCACGCTGTTCATGTATTACAAGAAACCGCTGATGGTGGTTGAGGGAAATATGCAGTATGTCTGGGATGAAACCGGACGTCGCTACCTCGATGCCTTCGGAGGAATCGTTACGGTAAGCGTGGGGCACTGTCACCCGAAGGTGAACAAAGCTGCGATTGATCAGATCAATCGCATCTCACACACGACGACGATTTATCTGAATAACCAGATTACCGAGTATGCCGAAAAGTTGGCCGCAAAGATGCCCGGCAATTTGAAGTGCGTGTACTTCGTGAACTCCGGCTCCGAAGCGAACGATCTCGCGATGCTCATGGCCCGTCTGTACACGGGGAACTATGATCTCGTTGCGCTCCGCAACTGCTATCACGGCGGCGTAGCCTCTGTGATGGGATTGACTTCGCACAGCACATGGAAGTTCAACGTGCCGCATTCGTTCGGGATTCATCACGCATTGATGCCGGACACGTACCGTGGTGTTTGGGGGCGGAATGACCCAGGCGCGGGCAAGAAGTATGCGGCGGATGTGAAGGACCTGATTCTTAACGCGACATCCGGAAAGGTCGCGGGCTTCTTCGCCGAGTCCATCCAGGGCGTCGGTGGCGTCGTCGTGTTCCCGGATGGTTACCTTAAGGAAGCGTATCGCATCGTGCGTGAGCACGGTGGCGTGTGTATCGCCGACGAGGTGCAGGCGGGTTTTGGCCGTACTGGCAAGGCATACTGGGGATTTGAAACTCAGGGTGTGATTCCGGACATCGTTACCATGGCGAAGAGCATCGGCAACGGCGCTCCGCTCGCGGCGGTGGTGACGACGCCGGAGATTGCGCAGGCGATGACGCAGCGTATTCACTTCAACACCTTCGGCGGCAATCCCGTTTCGATGGCGATTGGCAAGGCGGTGTTGGAGGTGATTGACGAAGAGAATCTGATGGAGCGTTCTCGCGTACTGGGCGACCGCTTCCTCGCTGGCCTCAACAAAATGAAAGACAAGTACGAAGTGCTCGGCGATGTCCGCGGTGCTGGTCTAATGGTGGCGATGGAATTCGTCACGGATAAGGCTTCGAAAACACCGAACAAGGATGCGTGTGGCCAAGTCTTTGAACGCGCACGCGAGTTGGGTGCATTGATTGGCAAGGGCGGCTTGTTTGGGAATATCATCCGTATCACTCCGCCAATGTGCGTGAGCGAGGCGGATATAGACTTCCTGTTGGAGGTCTTGGATATCGCGTTGTCCGAAATTTAATACGGAAAGGAATAGGCGCGGAGCGAATGCGCTTTCTCGCCTTGAGAGCGAAATGAAAATCGGTATTCCGAAAGAAATTAAGGTCAAAGAAAACCGCGTTGCTGGCACGCCGGCCAGTGTGCGCATGTTGATTGCGGGCGGGCACTCCGTTCTCGTACAGAAGGACGCCGGGCTCGGCAGCGGATTTACGGACGAGCAGTACAAAGAGGCGGGTGCGCAAATTGTTCCAACGGCCGCAGATGCGTGGGGCGCGGAGATGGTGCTTAAGGTCAAAGAGCCGATTGAGTCGGAGTACAAGTTTTTGCGCTCTGATCTTTTGCTTTTCACCTACCTCCATCTTGCTGCGGATCGGGCGCTGAGCGAAGCGTTGGTTAAGGCGAAAACGACGTCTATTGCGTACGAAACGGTACAGGTTGGCCGGCACCTCCCGTTGCTGGAGCCGATGAGTGAAATTGCCGGGCGGATGAGCGCAATCGTCGGCGCGTTTTATCTGAGCCGCGCACAGGGCGGGTCGGGCGTGTTGCTTGGCGGTGTGCCCGGTGTGTTACCCGCCAACGTCGTAGTGATTGGTGGCGGAACTTCCGGAATCAACGCCGCGCGCATGGCGGCAGGATTGGGTGCAAATGTCACCGTTCTTGAAGTAAATCTTCAGCGGATGCGCGATCTCGACGCGAATTTTGGGGACTCGATTAAGACTGTGTACTCCAATGAGCAGAACCTGCGCGACTTGTTGCCGCATGTTGATTTGCTGATCGGAGCAGTGCTTATCCCCGGCGCGAAAGCGCCGAAACTGTTGCGTCGCGAGATGCTTCCACTTATGAAGAAGCACTCGGTATTTGTGGACATTGCGATTGATCAGGGCGGTTGCGCCGAAACCTCACACGCCACAACGCATGAAGACCCGATTTTCTTTGAAGGCGATGTGCTTCACTATTGCGTTGCAAATATGCCCGGCGCGTATTGCCGCACCTCAACGTTGGCGCTCACGAATGCGACGAGCACATACGCCGCGCGCCTTGCCAATTTGGGCTTTGAAGATGCGTTGCGAAAGACGCCGGAATTGGTACCGGGTCTGAACACACATGCGGGACACATTACCTATAAAGCGGTTGCGGATGCGCATGGCATGGCGTTCCAGGAGTATCAGCCATAAGCGATGGGGGAATGCGTGCGGAAAAGAATGTTTGCAGATTGTAGATTTTGTGCTGACGCGATTTTATTCATACATCGCGCCGGTTCAAAGCGGGCACGGTCGAGAGTTATCCGTCCGTGGTGTACTGAAAGAGGCCTCGAAAACTCACGGAGAACGTTATGAACCTGGCTCCCATCCTCGATGAAAAACAGGCCGCAGCCAATATGGCTGAAATCGAGCCGAAATATACCCAACAGGAAGCGCATATCGAAGCCCAGCGCTGCCTGTATTGCTTCGATGCGCCCTGCATAAAAGCGTGTCCGACGGGGATTGATATCCCCGCCTTCATCAAAAAAATTGCGACGGACAACCTGATCGGCTCCTCACGCGTAATTTTTGAAGCGAATCCGTTGGGCGCGAGTTGTGCGCGCGTCTGCCCTGTATCCGTGCTGTGCGAAGGCGCGTGCGTGATGTTGGATCGCGATCAAAAACCGATTAAGATCGGGCGACTTCAACGCTATGCAACCGACCACACATTGATTGATAATGACATTCCGGTGCTATTCGCGCCTGAGAAGAAGAACGGCAAGAAAGTTGCAACCATCGGCGGCGGCCCTGCGAGCCTTGGTTGTGCGGCAGAGCTGGCGCAACTGGGTTATGAAGTGACTGTCTATGAAAAAAGCAAAGAAGCGGGCGGACTCAACACCTACGGCATCGCGTACTATAAGATGACGCCGGAAACCTCCATCAAGGAGGTGGATCAGATTCGTCGGCTGGGTGTGAAAATTCAGACGGGCGTTGAGGTGGGCAAGGACGTATCCATTGCGGACCTCGATAAAAACTTCGACGCAATTTTCATTGGGTGCGGTTTGGGACGAATGGCGAAGCTCAATGTTCCGGGCGAAGACCTCAAGGGCGTGTATGACGCGCTGGATTTCATTGAAGAAATTCATACCCAGCCGTTGCACACTGTTCCAGTTGGTCGCCGCGTGGCTGTTATCGGTTGCGGCAACACTGCGATTGACGCAGTGACCGAGGCGAAGCGACTTGGTGCGACCAATGCTGTGATTCTCTATCGTCGTGGCGAGGAACACATGCCTGCCATCCCGTATGAATATGGTCTCGCGAAAGCTGACGGCTGCGAGTTCCAGTTCTATACGGCGGCCACTGAAATTATTGGTGAAAATGGTCGTGTGAAAGCGGTGAAAATTGCGAAGACCAAGATTAACGACAAGGGTCGCGTTGAACTTATTCCGGGTAGCGAACGTGTCGAAGAGTTCGACATGGTGCTGTTGGCGCTCGGCCAAGAGCCCTACGTAAAGGAATTGAAGTCCTTCTTCCCTGGGTTGGAGATGGATAAGGATGGAAACATTGTCCGCGACTTCGCAACGGGTCGCACGAACCTTCCGCGCGTGTACGCAGGTGGCGATGGCGCCAATGGCGGACGCGAGGTCGTCAATGCGGTGGCCGAAGGCAAGCGTGCCGCACGTGGAATGCACGATGACTTCTTTGGCGAGAAGGTGGTCGGCCCGGTGCAGGCCACGCGTTATGGAATGGAGGGGAGTCCGCCCTCGCCGGTGGGTTCGGGATTCGATTGGCCCGTGCGCGCGCCTGAGTTGGAAAAAGAATACTACAAGACTCACCCGAGGAAGGAACGCAGTACGCGCCGCGTTCCAATTAACTAAGTAGGTACTGAATAGAGGAGATACGATCATGGCAGACCTATCCATCAATCTCGCAGGAATCAAATCCCCCAATCCATTTTGGGTGGCCTCTGCGCCGCCGTCGAACACCGCGTATCAGTGCCATCGCGCATTTGAAGCGGGGTGGGGGGCGTCGTGTGGAAAACAATTGGGGATCCCATTGTCAACGTCAGCTCACGGTATTCAGCGTTGAATATTGATAGCAAGCTGATGGTGGGCTTCAACAACATCGAGCTGATCAGCGACCGTGCGCCGGAGACAAACTTCCGTGAAATTGCGGAGTGCAAAAAACTCTGGCCCGACCATGCAATTATCGCGTCGTTAATGGTGGACACGCGTGAGCGTTGGCACGAGTTTGTGAAACGCGCTGCGGATTCTGGTGCGGACGGCATCGAACTGAACTTCGGCTGTCCACACGGAATGTGTGAGCGCGGAATGGGATCAGCCGTCGGCCAAAATCCGAAGGTGATTGAGACCATTGTCGGCTGGGTTATGGAGGCGGCGGAGATTCCGGTCATCGTGAAACTGACGCCGAACATCACCGACATCACGGTGCCAGCACGCGCCGCAAAGAAGGCGGGTGCAGATGCGATTTCGATGATCAATACGATCAACAGTATTACGCAGGTCAACTTGGACAAGATGTGTCCTGAACCGTACGTCGGCGGCCAGAGTACGCACGGTGGTTACTGCGGACCGGCAGCAAAGCCGATTGCCCTGAATATGGTGCAATCCTGCGCAGCAGATCCAGAAGTCAACCTCCCGATCTCCGGCATCGGTGGCTGCAGCAATTGGAAGGACGCGGCGGAATTTATCGCGCTCGGCGCGACGAGCGTCCAGGTCTGTACGGCCATCATGCACTACGGCTTCCGCATCGTGGAGGATATGTGCGAAGGCCTGAGCCAGTGGATGGATTCCAAGGGCTACAAGACCATCGAGGACTTCCGTGGCGCGGCGGTCAAGAGTGTGACCAAGTTCGAAAACTTGAATCTGAGCTACAAGCGTGTAGCGTTTATCAACCATGAGACGTGCATCGGTTGCAACCTCTGCTGGGTTGCCTGCGAGGATGGAGCGCATCAGGCGATTGACCTGATTGATCCGGAGGCGAATGGCCTCGACCTCGGACCCGGCCGATTGCCCGGCGTGCGGATTCCTCGCATTAACGAGGATCGCTGCGTCGGCTGCAACTTGTGCTCACTTGTGTGTCCGGTAGAGGGTTGTATTACAATGTTGGATGTCGAGACGGGCAAAGACCCGATCACATGGAAACAATATCAGGAGCGCCTGGCACGCGGTGAAGTTGAGCCGATCCCTGCGCACCCGTAAAAAGAAAGAAATAGAGCAATGAGTACATCAGTTCCTCAGGTCGTCCCCGTCGGCATTAACGGGGAGTGGTTTGATCCCAAAGTGGACTCCTTCACCCCGGTGTACAATCCATCCACCGGAGAAATGATTGCACAGACGCCGATGTGTGGCGCAGATATCGTGGACCAGGCCGTACAGGCCTGTGAAGCAGCGGCACAAGACTGGGCCGACGCTCCACCGATTGAGCGTGCCCGCGTGCTGTTCCGCTACAAAGCGCTTATTGATCAGCACTTTGAAGAGATCGCGCAGCTTATCACGCGTGAACACGGCAAGACGATCACCGAATCGCGTGGCGATATCTTACGCGGAATGGAAGTCGTAGAATATGCCTGTGGCGCACCGGAGCTGCTCAAGGGAGAAATCCTTGAGAACGTCGCGCGCGGGATTGATTGCGATGTCATCAAACAGCCGGTCGGTATTTGCGCCGGAATTTGTCCATACAACTTTCCCGCGTTGGTTCCAATGTGGATGTATCCGCTCGCCCTCGCGTGCGGAAACACCTTCATCCTCAAGCCAAGCGAAAAAGTACCGCTCACCGGCGTTCGCTTGATTGAGTTGTTGTACGAGGCCGGACTGCCGAAAGGCGTGTTGAACGTTGTTCATGGCGGTAAGCCCTGCGTGGACGCGTTGTTGAAGCATCCAAAGATCAATGCGATTTCGTTCGTCGGCTCCTCACCGATTGCGAAGTACATTTTCGAAACTGGCACCCAGCACGGCAAGCGAGTGCAGGCAGCGGGCGGCGCGAAAAATTACGTGTTCGTTATGCCCGATGCGGACTTCGACAACTCTGTCAAAGGTCTCGTGGATGCCGCCTTTGGCTGCGGCGGTCAGCGTTGTATGGCGGGCTCCACCGCGATTGCGATTGGCGAAGCTGCTGATCGTCTCATCACGCCGCTCGCCTCTGCGGTCAAGACCATCAAGGTCGGTGCGACCGATCGTGACCCAACAGCAAAAATGGGTGCAGTCATTAGCGCACAGCATCGCGACCGCGTCGCTGGTCTCGTGGATGGGAGCGAGAAAGAAGGCGCGAAGGTTGTCGTGGATGGACGTTCGGTGAAGGTGCCGGAGCACCCGAAGGGATTCTACCTCGGCCCGACCGTTGTGGACCATGTCCGCACAGGGATGGAGATTGCCACCCAGGAAGTCTTCGGCCCAGTGCTGAACGTCATGCGGTTTGAAGACTTTGAATCCGCAATTGAGACCGCGAACAAAACCATCTTTGGAAACGGCGCGTGTATTTACACGCAGTCCGGTAAGGCCGCCCGTGAATTTCGCCACCGCATTCAATGTGGCATGGTTGGAATTAACATCGGCGTTCCCGCGCCGTTGGCCTATTTCCCGTTTAGCGGATGGAACTACTCCTTTTTTGGCGACCTACACTTGCAGGGGCGCGAAGGGGTCATGTTTTACACGCGCCAGAAAGTAACCACCACCCGCTGGTTCCGCTACGGCGAAGGAGACATTTGGCATAAGGAAAAGGAGTGACCTGTTGGGCGGACGAATAGTTCGCGAGACACAAAAAGGGCGTCCCTAATCGGACGCCCTTTTTTGTGCCTTCATAGAGGGCGGTGTGTCACAGTCGTCGGCAAAGAGATAGGGTTACCCCGAGCGGGTACGCGCACAGGGCACAAAGGTGAAGACGCTTTTCTTTGATACGGAAGTCGAACCGGAAACAGGCCGAATTTGTGATCTCGGTGCCGTGCGCTCTGACGCTGCCGAGTTTCACTCTCCCTCCCTCTCGAAGTTTAGCGAGTTTGCGAAGGGTTGTGATTTCATTTGTGGACACAACGCGCTGGACCATGATTTGAAATATGTCAGCTCTAACCTCCGCGCGGTTGGTGTGGACCCTGCGAGCTGTATAGACACGCTCCACTTATCCGCGCTCCTCTTTCCAAAAAAGCCCTATCATCGCCTCGTAAAAGATGAAAAATTGCTTTCTGACGAGCTAAACAATCCGCGCAACGATGCCATCAAGGCGCGAGACCTGTTTTACGACGAAGTTGCTGCGTGGCGAAAATTACCGTCCGAAATTGCCCACATTTATCATGGTCTCCTGTCCGCAACTCGTGAGTTCGGCGCTTTCTTTCGCTGGCTAAAGGCGAGTGGCGAGGGGGTCCGGTTTTGCTCCCGTGCAGGCGCAGCAGATTGTTCGGGTGTTTGAGAAAAAGATATGTTTGCACGCACCCATCGGCGCACTAATGACCGGTCAGCCGATTGAGTTGGCGTATGCGTTAGCACTGATTTCTACAGATGACTCACTCTCGGTTTTTCCCAGGTGGGTCAACTACGCTTTCCCTGGTGTCGAACAGGTTCTGCGCCAGCTCAGAGGAGTTGCTTGTTCAGAGGGCTGTGACTTCTGTCGCGCGCACCTAGACGCAAAGCAGGCCCTAAAGCGCTGGTTCGGTTTTGATTCCTTTCTGAACGTTTGCTGGGGAGTCGTTGCAGGAGGATGCTGTAGTGCCGCGATTGGAGGGAGGTCGCTGCTTGTCGTATTTCCCACGGGTGGCGGAAAGTCGCTGACCTTCCAGCTCCCCGCCCTAATCGCGGGGGAGTTGCAGAGCGCCCTGACCGTTGTGATTTCTCCATTGCAATCGCTGATGAAGGATCAGGTGGATAACCTCCTTGCTGCCGGAATCGCGCGAGCGGTCACCATTAACGGTCTCCTTGATCCGATTGAACGTGCAAAAGCAATCGCTCAGGTTGCCAATGGATCCGCGAGCATCCTCTATATCTCGCCCGAATCTCTGCGTTCGAGAACCATAGAGCGGCTCTTGCAGGGCCGGATGATCTCGCGCTTTGTGATTGATGAGGCCCACTGCTTTTCTGCATGGGGGCATGATTTTAGGCCGGATTATCTCTACATCGGCCGATTCATACGTGAATTAAGCCGCTCAAAATTGAGAGCTGAGCCGATTCCCATCTCTTGCTTTACCGCGACCGCGAAGTACCAGGTGGTCGAAGATATCCGTGAATACTTCAAGCGCTACCTAGCCCGGATTATTCATGAGCCCCGTGGGACACGCATAAATTCCGAGATCGCGAGGGTGAATTTCGTGGATTTGATGAGTTCTCGGTGTTGAAGCTCTGCAGAGCGCTGTCGGAGATGGCTTCTCTCGCGATTTTTTTCGCTCATTGGCATAGCGGGGCCATCCGGGGATGAGCCGGGGAGCAGGGCTGGATTTACAGAGCGTCGTTGCGGCTAAATCGGAACCGCACCAAGTCCCAGGGCGCAGCGCCGAAAGCGATGTTTCCAAGGATAATCCTCGGCCAGCTCAATCACGATTCGCCGGGCCGTCTCCTTGACCCGAACCGCAACCTTCAGCAAACAAGTGCGCAGCGTATCCATTTGCGAACGAAGCTCGCCGCCCTTCCACGAGGAGGCCAAGCCCTGAACAAGCGTCAGCGCAACCAACGAAAGAATCGCTCGAAACTGGTTGGCGCTGGCCCGAGAGCAAGAAAAGCGACCCAAGGCCGCATCGTGCTTAAGTTCCTTGATACTATTCTCCATGTCCGAATGTCCGTAGTACCGTCCAAAACCGTGCTTCGGACTGCTCGTACCCGTCGTGACCAGATAGCGAACATTGTCCCGTGGCGCCTTCTCAAGAGCATGAACCACCTCAACTTTACAGAGTACCCGCCGTGGGCGGCTCCACCTCTTCGCGCGATATAAAGTGTCGAGGTAGAAGGTGACCGTCTCCTGGTCGCGTGTCGCCAGCTCGCGCACCACCTCCAGCGCTTCTTTCATTTCACGCGCCAACACGCCATTGGAGGCGACTCCTATATCGTAGCCGATACGCTGCTGGTCAAGCCAGTCGAGCAAGTCGGATCGAGCAAACGCGCTGTCCGCGCGCAGCCAGAGATGGCTTTTGCGCCAGAGCGTCTTCAGGCGAGGGATCAAGCGGCGAAGAACGGGCAAAACACCCTGCATGGCGTCCGCATTGCCTGGGCGCAAGAGCAGTACGAGCGGATATTTGCGAGGATCAGCGTCGAATGAAATGGTGAAGACCAAGGGCAGATAGCACCACGTATCATAGTATCCATTGAAGAGGGTCAGTTGCTGTGCGCCGTAGGTGGGAGTGCAGGTGGGATCTACATCCATCCATATTCGCCGCGGAGCGCGGTGACGCTTTTGCAGCAACGCGAGCAAGGCATCAATGAACGCAGAACTCATCCGATATAAATCGGAGGCGCTGGCGGTATTTTCAAAGCGCGAGAGCGTGGGTTGACTGGCGAGAGCCGAATCGTCAAGGGAGCGTCCGCAGGCGAGCTTGAACATCGGGTCATTGGCCAGGGCGGCGGCTTGGTTGGTATCTGCATAGCCTGCGGCCAGAGCAAAGATGCGTTGCTGGAGTTGGCTGAGCAGCGAGTGCTCGACCTTTGCAGCGTCTCGGCGATCCAGGATGGCATCGGCCAAACGCGGACAAAGATTCATCTTCCGGTCACGCGCCTTGAGGAGCAAAAAGGCCGCCATCACTGGAGAGGCGCTGGTCGGAGAATTTGACGTGAAGAGGCTTGTGAAAAAGTTCTGGAAAAAGAAAACAGTCTGTGCAAGTATCAGGCATTGGAAAACCTTGTGTTATGGTTTTTGTAACAATCTAAACAATAGCACGTTACAAAGGTTTTCCAATATTATTTTAACGGTATTTCATGTTTTTTCGTGAATAATCCGGGCTAGGCCTTGATCTCCATCTGTTTTCGACATCCACCGTGCGTCCGAATCTCTACTTTAACGTCGTCGAAAAAAGGGCAGATGCCGAAAAATATATCGCGTTGCGCGATCTGCTTCACGAAAAGCAGTGCCCCACAATTGTCTATACATCGCGGGTGAAGCGGACGGTACGGATCGCCGCGCAACTGCGAGCGGATGGGATTCCCGCCTTACCGTATCACGGACGGATGGAGGCGGCGGAAAAGACCGCGAACCAGGATGCGTTTATGTCGGGTGCCGTTTCCGTAATGGTCGCAACGACTGCGTTTGGAATGGGGGTGGACAAGAAGGATGTGGGTCTGGTTGTCCACTTTGATATTTCGGACTCACTCGAAAACTACGTCCAGGAAGCCGGGCGGGCGGGTCGCGATGAGCGTATTTCTGCGGAATGCAGGGTTCTCTTCAATGAAGAAGACCTCGATAAGCACTTCATTCTCCTGAACCAAACCAAGATCAACCTGAAGGAGATCAAACAAATTTGGATGGCGATTAAGGGGATGACACGCACGCGTCCCACGATGCGTAATTCGGCTCTTGAGATTGCGCGTCAGGCGGGTTGGGATGACTCGGGGCGCGATATGGAGACCCGCGTAACCACTGCGGTTACGGCATTGGAACAAGCGGGCTTTTTGCGACGTGACCGCAACCATCCCCAGATCTTCGCGAGCTCTATTGCGTGCAACTCTATGATCGAGGCCTCAAAAGTGATCGAGGCGTCAACGCGATTTTCTGACGCAGAGCAGCGCCGCTTCGCTGCGGCAATAATGTCCCGACTCTTTTCTGCCCGTTCCATCAAGCGCGCGCAGGATCATGAAGAAGGAGAAACGCGCGTAGATTACCTTGCCGATACACTCGGGTTGCCCACCGGTCGCGTGTACCAACTTGTGAATATCCTGCGAGAAGAAGGCCTGCTCGCGATGTCAAACGATATGAAGGCCTTTATCAAGGCCGGCGATAATGGCGAGCGTGCGGTTCGATCACTCGGTGAGTTTGTTGCCATTGAACGGGTCTTGTTAGACGAGGTGGGGAGGGAAGAGCGTCTCTATCACCTCAAAGAACTCAATGTCCGGTTAATCGAGGCCGGGTGTACCGTCTGTACCGTCAAAAAATTGCTAACCGTTCTTAACTTGTGGGAAGCGATGAACGTGGTTAAGCGCGCGACACGTGTCGGGTCTCGGTTCGCTATGACTCGCGTGATCCCGGATGCAGGCGCACGGGCGCAGATCAACAAGCGAACCATCCTCGCGACTGGCATTATCCGGCTGCTGTGCTTGAAGGCGCAGGCAAAGGCCGGGAATGCACCGAAAGCGGCCGAGGAACTTCCGGTTGAATTCTCCCCGATTGAACTCGGCAATGCGCTGAATAAAGACACTATTTTTGCGGAGCTCAATGCGACGACCCAAGAGGTGGAGGATGCGATTTTCTATCTAACGCGCCTCGGCGTGATGCAAATCGAAGGCGGCTTCCTCGTCGTTCACAACAAAATGTCTATCGAACGACTCAATATGGATCCGCGGAGTCACTATACGAAGTCGGACTACCAGCAACTCGAGCAGTTCTATGAAAATCGGATCATTCAAATTCATATCGTTGGCGAGTATGCCCGCAAAATGATGACGGACCCGAAGGGTGCCCAACAATTCGTGAATGATTATTTCACCCTCAACTTTTCTTCTTTCCTATCCAAGTATTTTTCCACCACGCGCCAGCAGGAAATCCGTCGTAATCTTACGCCCAAAAAATATCGCGAACTGTTCGAGACGCTCACCGAGGCGCAACGCCAAATTATTGACGACAAACATTCTCGCGCCATCGTCGTTGCCGCCGGGCCGGGTAGCGGCAAAACAAAACTTCTGGTTCATAAATTGGCCGCATTGCTTCTGATGGAAGACGTAAAACACGAGCAGTTGCTGATGCTGACCTTTTCTAGAGCTGCCGCGACAGAGTTCAAGGTACGCCTGCTGGAGCTGATCGGAAATGCAGCGGCCTTTGTGACCATTAAGACATTTCACTCGTACAGTTTTGATCTGCTCGGTCGAATCGGCTCGATAGAAGAGGAAGGGTCCACGGTCGTGAAGGAAGCCGCAGACGCGATTGAGCGGGGAGAGATTGAGCCGAGTCGAATTGCGAAGGCCGTGCTCGTGATTGATGAAGCGCAGGATATGGATGAAAACGATGCCGCCCTTGTCCGCGCGTTGATGAGTAAGAATGAGGGACTGCGCGTGATTGCAGTCGGAGATGATGATCAAAACATTTTTGAGTTTCGCGGCTCGAGTGCAAAGTATATGGCCACCTTGCTCGATTGGCAGCGGACGACGAAGTACGAGCTTTCGATTAACTTTCGGGCCAAACGAAATCTCGTGAGTTTAACGAATCAGTTTATCGCGCCTCTGCCGAACCGTATGAAGCGGGTGCCGATTCAATCGAGCTCGACTAAAGATGGACAGATTATTTATGTCCAATGCCAGTCGCCCCATCTCGCGGAGCCAGTGGTAAATGCCATACAACGCGCCGAGTTAAGCGGATCAACAGCGGTCTTAACTTCGACGAATACGGAGGCCGCCCTCATTGCAGGCCTTCTGCGACAACAGGGGTATCCGGTAAAACTGGTTCAGAGCAATAGTGATTTCCGTTTGTCCGATCTCGTCGAGGTGAGTGCTTTTCGGGATCGAATTGCGACGCACATCAAGGTGCCGGACGAGGTGTGGACCGCCGCGCGATTCGACATTCGCAAGGCGTACCCCGCCAGCAATGGAGCTGCGCTCTTGTCGTCCATTCTGGGCGCGTTTGAAGCCGCAAATCCGGAGCATCGCTATGTGAGCGATTTCGACGTGTTTTTGAGAGAATCTTCAATGGAGGACTTTTCGGGCAACGGGCAAAGCGGTGTCGTGGTTGTATCTACGATGCACAAGGCAAAGGGGCGAGAGTTCGACAACGTGTTTCTTGCTTGCGCCGCGAAGTCGAAGGGGGAACGCATATCTGATGAAGACCGAAGAGCGCTCTATGTGGCGCTTACCCGTGCGAAAAACAAACTGGTCATTTTTACAAATTACCCGTTGTTAGAGGGTGTTTCGGTGAGCAGTTTCGAGCGCCGTAGCGATCCCACGCAGTATGAGGAGAGTTCGCAATTTCCGATTTATTTAACCCATCGCGATATATACCTCAATTACGTGACGCGGGTGCAGAAGGAGCTCCGCGCATTAGAGCCCGATGCCCTCCTGGTCCCCGTTGCTGACGGTTTGACCGATCAACGAGGGAGGCTGTTGGTGCGCTACTCAAAACAATTCCTCGATGTACTTGCCGGGCATCAAAGCCATGGCCGGGTGCCGATCGCCGGAGAAATTAACTTCAAACTCTGGTGGAAATCACGAGAAGCGGATCAGTATTATGTTGTCTTGCTCCCGTTGCTATTCCTTGCGCCAACACCGGATACGCAACTGAAGAGCGAGTAATCGCGATCCCATCATGAATGAAACGAAAGAAAATGAAACCAAGCCGCTAACGGCTGGTCTCCGGCTGGAGCATAACGAGGCATCGGCCGTGCAGCTGGTACTTTCCGGAGAATGGCGGAAAGAGAGTGATCGAAGTGCATCGAGCCGCGCACTCGGTGAAATGCGCACGATCAAGGGTATTCGCAAGATCGTCATTGTCGGAGGGGAGATTCAATCTTGGGACAGTATCCTCCCTTCGTTTTTGCGTGTGGTTGATGCGTATGCCGCTGAAATACAGGCAGAGATCGAGTTGCAAGAACTCCCAGACGGTGCGCGTAGGCTTTGGGAGCTCTCCCGCTTGGCGCCGGAGCTTCCCGCGCAATCCGTAGTGCGAGAACAGGGATTTGTGGCGCGTCTCGGCAATGTCGCGCTGTATGCCCGCGACGAGTTCCGCGACGCATTAAAGTTTCTGGGTGAGTTGTTTCAGGCGCTTCGTGCGCTGTTGCGCGGTCGAGCGAATTGTCGGCGATCGGATTTCATGGTCGCCCTTCAAGAGTGCGGCCCTGAAGCCCTGCCAATAATCACGCTCATCAGCTTGCTGGTCGGAATGATCCTCGCCTTCTTGGGCTCGGTTCAACTCAAGCTGTTCGGAGTAGAAATCTTTGTCGCGAATGCCGTCGCGATTGGAATGTTGCGCGAGATGGGGGCCTTGATGACCGGTATTCTACTTGCGGGCCGAACCGGCGCTGCATTCGCCGCGCGATTGGGCACGATGCAGGTGAACGAAGAAATTGATGCCTTGCGGACACTCGGTTTTCCGCCGATGGAGTTTCTTGTTCTACCTCGTGTCCTTGCGCTTATTATTGCGCTGCCGCTTCTCGCGATCTATTCCGGACTGGTAGGTATTCTCGGTGGCGCCATCGTCGGTGTAACCATGCTCGACTTGTCTCCCGTCCAATACTACCTGCAGACGATTTCATCTGTGACGCCCAAAGCAATTTTTTCCGGACTGATTAAGGCGAGTGTATTTGGCGTACTCGTCGCATTTTCCGGCTGTATGCAGGGGTTGCGTTGCGAACGGAGCGCCTCGGCGGTTGGACGGGCCACGACGGCGGCCGTCGTAAATGCGATTGTCTATATTGTGGTCGCGGATGCGCTGATTTCAATCATCTATGTTCTGATCCACTTTTAAGATGCCTACCTCTGAGACCCATATCGAAGTGCGTGACCTGACGATGGCCTATGGTGATCGTGTGATTCAGCGTGACCTTTTGTTTGATGTCATGCGCGGTCAGATTTTTGTGATTATGGGTGGAAGTGGCTGTGGGAAAAGCACGCTGTTACGCCACCTCATCGGTCTGCAGGCACCGGTCAAGGGCACTGTGAGTTACGCCGGCGAGCCTTTCTGGCCAGCGGATGAAGAGGTGCGCATTGCGCAGATGCGACAGATGGGGATTCTCTATCAATCCGGCGCCCTGTGGTGCTCTATGACACTCGCCGAAAATGTTGCGCTTCCACTGGAAACTTATACGAAGTTATCTCGGTCCGATATTGCCGAAAGTGTGTCTCTGAAACTTGCCCTCGTCGGCCTCGCTGGTTTTGGTGAGTATTATCCGTCAGAAATCAGTGGCGGGATGCGCAAACGCGCAGGACTTGCCCGTGCGATGGCGCTTGATCCGGATATTTTGTTCTTTGATGAGCCGTCCGCAGGGCTGGATCCGATTAGCGCAAAGCGGCTGGACGATTTAATTTTAGAACTGCGAGATGGCCTTGGCGCAACAATCGTCGTTGTCACTCACGAGCTCGCAAGTATTTTTGCGATTGGCGATGACTCCCTATTTTTGGATGCGGAAACCAAGACACAAATTGCGCGCGGTGCGCCGCGAGAGCTCCTTCAGACCTCAGACAATTCCAAGGTGCAGGAATTTTTACGCAGGGGAGAAAAACGAAAATGAGCAAAAAATCGAACCCCACACTGATCGGCGCCTTTATCCTCGGCGCGATCACCCTCCTTATCGGTATGTTAATTCTTTTTGGCGGTGGCCGCCTTTTCGGAGACAGCTTTGCGTGTGTGCTGTATTTTGACGAATCCATTAGCGGGCTGGATGTAGGTGCGCCCGTTGAATTTCAGGGCGTGCGAGTGGGTGCGGTCACGGATGTCCGCCTTGTCTTTGATGAGGCGGGCGAGGAGAGAGTGCTGCGTCCCGTGCGGATAAAGATCGAGCGCAAGCGCGTAACCTTTGCACATGATTATATGCCGAGCGAAGAGATGCGGAGGGTGTTGGAGACCATGGTCGCCGAGAAGGGGCTTCGTGCTCGATTGGCTAATCAGAGCCTGCTGACAGGAAAGCTGAAGGTCGAGTTGGGTCTGTTTCCCGATTCGCCGACTCGGCGAAAATATAGGGGTGATCAGGAATGGGAAATGCCAACCGTATCGTCTCCGCTGCAGCATGTGACGGAAGAGATCGCGCAGTTGCCCTTCGCTGAAATTGTGGCTGACTCACACCGAATTGTTTCGCGGCTTGCCGACCTGTTGGAGTCGGATGAAATCGGAGAGTCCTTTGCCCACCTGAATCAAACACTTGCCTCGTTGGAGTCCGTAATGGATCGGATCGCTGCGGAAACAGGTCCGCTTTCGCAACAAAGTGCCGAGCTTGTACAGCTTGTGCGCAGTATGCTGGAAGATATGCGCAGCACCAGCCGCTCGATACGAAATCTTGCAGATACACTGGAGCAAAATCCCGAGGCAATTTTACGGGGCAAAAAATAACAGGAGGGAGCCGATTATGAATCGCGTCACAAAACTCTGTTTTTACTCGGCAATAAGTGTTGTGGTGCTCGGGCTTTTTGCTGGTTGCGGGACGAGTCCGAAGCCACGCCTGTTTCTTTTTACACCGGAAGCGGCATGGCGAGGAAAAACGATCCGCGATGCGGTGAATTCCGAGTTCACTGTGCGCGTACTCCCCGTGCGTCTTTCGCCGTATCTTGATCGCCCGCAAATTGTTACGCGGGTGGATGAAAATGAAATTAAGGCCGATCAATTTAATCGCTGGGGAATGCCGCTTGACCGTCTTGTTCGAGAAGTCATTGCTGCGGGAATTGTGGAACGAATTCCATCTGCCTACGTGGACCTTGCATTGAACCGTGCGATGGGTAAGACGGATTACCTTGTGCAGATTGAGGTTATGCGTCTCGACGGCCCGCTCGCTGGACCGGTGAACCTGGTTGCGCAAGCCATTGTGATGCGCGGCGACGATAGAGAGGCAGAAGCTGTGCTGCGCCGAGTAGCGTCATATTCCATCGAGGGAGCGGGCAAATCGTACGATGAGTATGTGTCCGCCGTGAATACTGCGCTTGGCGAGTTGGCAGGAGATGTTGCGAAGGCGATTCAGGCTGATCGCGAGAGCCTATCGTCCGCCGCTGATAAGGGGGAGTGATAGATAGCACGGATGCCCCGATTGAATAACTCGTTCGGGACACCCGGATATCGTTATCCGCCTATTTCAGTTCGGAGAGCTTCTTCAGGTCAATCGCGTTCGCGGCGGCCTGCATATCCTTCTCTGTTCCGTCGTTCACTTCGATTTCAACCATAAACCGGTTCGCGACCAGAATTTGCGTCTCGCCGCTTTTGCTGCTGCTATCGAACTTTTCAAGAGCTTTGAAGCCTTTGATTTTGGTCGTGCGCTCGTAGCTCGTGTCGGTTTCACGGTCCACATCAGTCATGGCCCAAGCCCCCAGAAGGCCCATTATCGCTGTTCCTCCATAATCAATGAATTTGATGGAAGTTTGCGCTGAACCGGACTCATACGTCCCCTCAGCCTGCGAAATGGTGAACCCCATGACGCTGTTTTTCTCGCCACCGGCCGACTTTCGCTTGGCTGAACCGATTGAATCGGGCAAAAGCGCCTTAAGATCGCGGAAGTTCACCACTTCAACGGTGCCGGTTTGATTCGCCGCCGCGCCGAACATGGCTCCCATTGCGCCCATAAGTGCGGACATATCAGGTTGCTGTTGCGCATAAGTCGCTGGCGCGAGTAGTGCGAGGGTAGAAAGTATCGCGAGCAATTTAATTTTCATTAATCAGGACTCCTCTATTGCCAGAATTCAATTTCTGGCATACACTAAAGATATAGGAACGTGGATTTAATCGCAATGTTGGTTATCGGCTCTTCAAAAACGCAAGTGACGCCGGAAAAACATGAGTGCGAAGGGAATGTCGTGAACGAACACGAAACAGCCCTGTCAAATGAGGGTATGGAAGCAGGCACCCAGCCACTGGATGCAGTTATGATGCAGCGTCGCCTTACCAACCACGATCTCGTTCTTGCCGCAGTTGGCTCCGGCCTCACACACAAGCAGGTTGCGAAAGCGCGCCGTGGGCGGCGGCTCACGATGCACATGCAGAACAAGATCGTATCGGCCCTAAATGAATTGGTCGGCGAAATTTCGCCGGTCCGGAGGGAGGATTGTTTTAATTACAAGGGCCACTGACGCTTCTGCGACGGTGGTCATAAACGCTCGCGAAAAGACAGACCAAGCAACAGAAAGGAAGCAGTATAATGAGTATGAGCATTCTGGTGCACGCAGAGGGATACCGCCTGACAAATGATCTGAAGGGTCGGATCATCGAAAAAGTTGAACGGTTGGAGACACACGCGAACAATGCACTACGTGCACGTGTGGCGATTCGGCGGGTGAGTCTGCGACCATCTGATCGGCAGTTCGAGGCATCCATCCTGATCGAGATGCCCGGCCGCGATCTGAGCGCCATGCAGAAAGCATCGAAACCCCTTGAAGCCGTTGACTTGCTGGTGGAAAAGGTTGGTCAACAGCTTCGCAAACGAAAGACCGTGAAGATCGTTCAGCGCGCCCGCCAGCCCGAATGGCGTGTCGCAGCGGCAGTGTAAGTGGAGTCCTTTTAGTTAGAAGCTAAACATTTAGTATAGGAGCCTGAAAATCAGGGCGACGTTCGTGATGGGTTTCCAGCGCGACGCCGCCCTGATTATTTTGCAATATTAAGAGGCCCTCAATTCGGCGATTACATCACCAAGGCCCGACCGCCGGACGGCCGTGCTGCCTCCGCATCAAGGCAGGCGAATTCGAACTCGGTACGCTCCTTGAGGCGGGGCATTGCTATCCCGGAGTGGGAGGAGCGTGCCAGTGCCAAGTTGGTCGCGAAGGATGGTTGACCAAGCGTCCGTGGTTGTAAGATCGGCCTTCCACTGAAGGTCGTAGATGCGCCCCTCCGCAGTGGGGAATGTTACGATTGGAATATCCGACCAGTTGATCTCATTGATGATCGGAAAGTCGTTTTGATCTACGGGCGAGGTGAGCGCAATAAACTCTTCCAGATTGCTATAGCCGTCGCCATCGGCGTCATCGTCCGCGCGTGAGTCATCGCCAGATTCGCCGGTCGGATGACCAAACCATTCATTCATCCATGAATCGGGAATTCCGTCGCCATCGCTGTCGGGCTCATCGAGGCTGCGGACACGAATACCGGAAACGCGGCCGCTGTCCACAGAGTATTCGAAGTGTATATCGAGGTGCCCATCGGACACCTCGTTCGTGAATATCAGAGTGATCGGAACGTTTTGTCCGCCCGCTTCGGCAAAAATATCGTAATTGGTTAATACCTGAATGCCTTCAATGTAGAGATCAAAAATCCGTTGATTTGGACCGTTTCGATAGGTTTCGGCGTTGAGCAGCGTGATCTCGTAGGTGCCATTTGGAACATCGAAGCGGTAGTCGAGTCTTTGGCCGTAGCGCTCAGTCCTGTAAAGCTCTTGCTCATCTGGACACACACCAAGAATGGTGTTGTTCATATAGCCGATGGTACCGTTTGTGTAGCCAAATGAACCGGGTTGCCAAGCCTGATCCGCCACCCATACCTGTTCGTCGCAGTCCGTGAGCGTGCTGCCCCCTGCGTTGATACGCACATCGTAGGCGGCGGGAGGGATCACGATAACTTCGTTAGAAAAGACGACGCTCCGCTGCGCAGTCGTTGAGAGATTGTCGGATGTATCCCGTGCGCGCGCTTGGAGCTGGTAGGTTCCGTTGGAAAACGCCTTGGAGTCGAGCATCAGGCTCCACGTGGCTGTTCCGGCAGCGGTGGTCCAAGCGCCATTGTTTCCAACACGGACCTGTACTGAAGCGACGGCGACATCATCGGCTGCCGTTCCACTGACATAGAAAACGTCCTGAAGTACCGCGTTATTTGTCGGCTGCTGAATTACCACCGTCGGCGCGGTGTTGTCGGGAGGCGGGCCACCGCCGCCCGTGGCCGTGAAGAAGAAGGTCTCGAACGCGCCGTGGATGTGGTTCCCCCGACTCGGCATCTGTTGCGGTGGAATTGACCCGCACAACCACAACGGTTCTGCCCACGAGTTCGGTCGTCGGTGTGAAGGTCATTACCGTGTTGTTGTTCGCCCAGCTAAAGGTTCCCGGAACTGCCGGCGTCACGGAAAACGCACTCTCTGTCGTCGCCGTATTCATCCGTTTGCTGAAGGTCAGGGTGATCGGAGTTGTAACGGTGACATTCGTTGAATCATGGCTCGGCGATTGCACGGCTACCACGGGATCAAGTGGGAGCATGCGGCTTTTTGCGATGAACATTTTGAATTCGCCTGCCGCGAGAGAGAGCGAGGGGAAGCGGTCACTTCCTGAAGTCGTTGTCACTGTCTCATTCGTATTAAGCAGATTCACCATCACAGTGTTTGCCGGATACGAAGTGGGCCTAGCCGCAATGGTCTGGCTGCTGCTCGCCGTATTAAGGACGATGTAAATTTCTTCCCCATTTAGATTGCGGGAATAAGCTAAGATTCCCGGGCCGCCGCTGCTATTCCAGAGATTGTTATGGACACCTCGGCGCAAGCTGGGATAGAGGCGGCGAAAGTTGTTTAGGAGTGCAATGCGTCGGAATGTCCGTTCCGTCATATCAAAATTATCGCGATTCTTTGCGGGTCCAGGCCAATTATAGGTGCCGCGGAACATATCTTCGCGATTGAGCGGATCTGTGCTTCCATTGAAGTTTTGTTCGGTTCCGTAATAGAGGGTTGGGATTCCCAGACTCGTGTAGAGCCACGATAGCGCAAGGTTTAGCCTGTTTGTGTCGTTGCCCGCCGTGGACATAAAACGGGACACATCATGATTATCAATAAAAGTGATCAGTCGGCTTGCCGAATAGGGATCATATTTGCCGGGGATGTTGTTGTAGTGATCCTCGATTTGCTTGGTGTTTCCATTTTGTGCGAAGGCGGATAGTGCTTTGTAATAGAGCGGAAAATCCAAGACGGAATCGTTTGCAAAAGCGCCTCCAGCTTTAGTTCCCGTGTAGCGGCCGACATACGTATCATCGCCGTGAAAAACTTCGCCAAATTGAAAGAAATTAGTCTTTCCAACTGAGTTCGCATACTCGCGAATTTTCGGATTGAAGTACTGCCACGCGCCAATATCCACATGCTTCACGGTATCCAGCCGGAACCCGTCGAAGTCGCCGACATCAATCCAATGCTTGTAGATTTCGACAAGATTGGTTCCGAACGTATTCTGTTTCTGTTCGGAGATCGTCCAAGCCGCTCAATTCGCCCAGTTCGACCTCGGTTTGGTTGTCGTAGTTTTGAATCGCGCCGTTATTATGAAAATTTGTGAGATTATTAAAGGGAGGCGCGTGCATCTGGCCACGCCTCCAACTCGGCGTGTAACCATTAATATTGAATGGGGTGCCACCCGGATTGACTTTGTCGCCCATGTGGTTGATGACGACATCGAGAACGACGTACATCCCGCGATCATGGGCGGCGTTGACGAATGACTTCAAATCGTTGGTCGTACCCCAGTTGGGCTGCAGCGAGTAAAAATCTGTCGCGCCATAACCGTGCCAGCTCGATATCCCATAATTTTGGACGATTGGTGTGATCCAGATAGTCGTCGCGCCGAGCGCTTGAATGTAGTCGAGCTTCTGCTCGATTCCCCTAAAATCACCGCCGTGGTGATTCCAATTGCCCCCCAAGTTGTATTGGAGCTGAGAGTTGTTCGCAGTGTTATTGGATTTATCACCGTCAAAGAAGCGGTCGGCGAAGATAAAGTAGATGTTTTGGTCACGCCAGTCCGCGGGGGATGGGTGGCGAGATTGTGCGAATGACGTCGTGCCTAAAACGGATAAGCCTGCAAGAAAAATAAACGTTCTGAATCTCGCCGAAACTGTCATGGCTCCAGCCTAGGCCGCTGCCGCCAGCAAGTAAAGCGCTTTATTCAAACGGTTTCACGACTTCGACTTCTGGGAATGCCGCCTGTATCGCGGACAGGTTGTCAGCCCGGAAAAGCAGTTTCACGTTCGGGCCGGCGTCCATCGTGAAATAGAGCGGGAGGCCATCGGTCCGAAGTTTCCAAATTTTTTGCATCGTTGCGACAGATTCTGGAAGCCAGAAGAGTACTGGCGGCCAGGCCGCTAGTCCGGTGGCGTGCATCGCCAGGGCGTTGGATTCGGCGGTTCGTCCGAGTAGTTCGAAGTCTTGTGCGCCGATGGCTTCCTTGATGAGCGCCATATCGTGTTCAACCTTGATTGGCCATGATTCATAGAGGGCGGAGGTCATGCGCGTACAGCGCATCGCTTTGCGAGAGCTGATTTCCTTTTCTTTTTCCGAGAGTTTCAGCACGCCCAGTTGCAGGTCCGGCCATGTGCCGGAAATTTGCTCCGCGTAACTGTCCATTCCGTCTTCTTCCGCGCCGGCAAGCCACTCCACGAAGCCGGTCATTACAGAACGGGAGGCGCTGCCGCTCCCGAGACGGGCGAGGATGGAGAGATGCTTCACGGGAAGCTCCCACTCGAAGAGATTGTTTAGCGCGAGTACGAGCGCTGCGAAGCCCGATGCAGAGGAGGCCATTCCGGCTGCGGTCGGAATGGAGTTTGTAGTCTCTACGCGAAAGAAAAAATCGGGCGCTGGTCGGAATAAATCGAGATACGCACTGAGCGCTTTCGCGAATGTTGCGTTCGGCGCCACTGGCTTGCCGTTGAGTGCAATTTCGTCTGCTGACGCACTGATCGGCTGTACGGTCGTTGTTGTGCCGAGGTGGCCGAGTGAGATCGAAAGGCTGGATGTGACCGGCAGATTGAGTTCTTCGTCGCGCTTGCCCCAATATTTGCAGAGCGCAATGTTTGCCGGGGCAAACGCCGTGCCCTCGGATATGGTCGGTTTTATCCCGACTCGCTCTCCGAGGATTCGTGTCGCCACATCGAGTTTTTTTGATTCCGCTCATTTGTGGACTGGATGCTATCGGAACCGCGCATCCGCCACAAAGGAAAAGCCGGGATGTCCCGTCTAGCTCTGCTTGCGCTTGCGAAGAGCGCGGAGCAGGATGCCGCCGAGCAGGATCATGCTGACCGCTGTCGGTTCAGGCAGATTGTTGGATACGCCAAAGCCCGTGAATTCAATGTCTGCGCCGGGATCGCTGAACCCATACCAATCCAGGTCTATGCGTTGGATGTTGCTCAGGTCCACATCGGGAAATTCGGTGAGTTCCCACTTCGGGTTTTGAATAAAAGCGCCGATGTTTCGGCTTACGGAATTTACGCCGGACTCAGAGTAAAGGGTCAGGCGAATGGTGCCGGACATGCCGGGTTCGTCGGCATAAAAATCGAGCAGGAACAGTCCGGTGTAGATTTCGTCGCTGAGGTCGAGATTCAGATCGTTGTTGTAGCCATACGAGAGACCGCCAAATCCGTTGGCCTGGGCGGACGAGGTGTAGAACGTGTAGCCGACAAATGGGAATACGTTCATGCCGAGGGAGGCCGTTCCTGATGGCGAGGTCCGCTGCACATAGGCGTAGCGGCTCCCCCAACCACGCCGGATAACCCGTCCGAGTAGTTGGATTGGAGACTCCCTGTTGAGCCGAGCTGGACCGATCCGTCCTGGAAGTCGTCAACGTAAAAAATAGTCGCCTTCGTGGTGCTGGCCAAGGTTAAACAAAGGAGGATGGCTGAAAGCCAAAGAACCCCAGGCTGGGCAAGACTTCTCATTTATCAGAAATGATGATTATCCGGCATAGGCCTTGTCAACACTGAAGCACGGAAATTTCTTGAAGAGGGATCGTCTAGCGGGGGGCAATGGCTTTTGACAAAGCGCGGGGGGTGTACTAGGTTGCGAAAGGAGTTGCATGCCATGTCCCACGTTGTCACCGAACCCTGTATAGACTGCAAAAATACGATGTGCGTTACGGTTTGCCCCGTGAACGCCTTTCACGAGGATGAACGAATGCTCGTGATTGACCCGGTGGAGTGCATTGATTGTGGGGCATGCGTGCCGGAGTGTCCGACCAAGGCTATTTTTCCGATGCAACGCGTCCCCGCGCAGTGGAAGAGCTACATCAAGCTCAACGAGGAAAAGGCGAAGGTTCTTCCGATTATTACGGAATTGAAGACGCCGCTATCCTGATTCCGCCTGCAGTGCGCCGTTGTTCCTGTGTTTCGCGTCCGATTTTGCGTTCACCTGGTCCCAGTTTGCGGCGAGTTCGATGGCGATTTGGCAGCGTTTAAACAGCTCAACCAGTTGCGGGTCAAACTGGGCGCCCGCGTTTGTTTCGATCTCCTTCAGCGCCGCCTCGCTTGAAACACCCTGCCGGTGGACGCGGTTTGAGCGCATGGCGTCATACGCGTCAATGAGCGAAATGATTCGCGCGCCGAGCGGAATGTCCGCGCCCTTCAGCCTGCGCGGATAGCCCGTGCCGTCAAACCACTCGTGATGGGCGCGCACGATGGCGGCCACGGTCTCCAGGTGTGGGCTGGCGTTCAGCATTTTGAAGGCTACTTCGGGATGCCTCTCCATTTCCAGGCGTTCTTCCGGTGTCAGTTGTCCGGGTTTGAGCAGAATGCGGTCCGGCACAGCGATTTTTCCGATGTCATGCAGCAGCGCCGCGCGCTCGATTTCTTCGATTTCGCTTGAGGAAAGCCCCATCTCACGGGCGATGATGCCGGCCAGCGCGCGTATGCGCAGGGAGTGGTCGGCGGTTCCGCTGTCGCGCTCATCAAGCAGTGAAGCCATGGCCTCCAGCGTAAAATCGTAGGAGGTTTTTATGTGATCCAGCGCATCAAGCAGCGCGGCGCTCTTTTCGTGGACCATATCTTCAAGGTGTGCCTGATAGCGCGCGTTTTCCCGCTTCAAGCGGCGAAACTCCAGCGCGCGGTCAATGATTGCCACGAGCGACTCGGGGACTACGGGCTTTTCGATGAAGTCGTAAGCGCCCCGGCGCAGACAGGTGATCGCATTGTCCAGTGTTGCGTGGCCGGTGATGATAATCTTGATCAGGCCTTCGTCAATCGAGCGCAGTTCATCGAGCAAGTCCAGGCCGCTTTTCCCTGGGAGGTTGAGGTCTGTAAGAATGATGTCGAAATAATTGGGCTGTTCGGTAATCGCGGAAATTGCGTCCGCGACGGTCGTCTCGAACCGCACTTCGCAGTCATGATTTTGAAGGATGCGCGAGAGCAGCTTTCCGATCATGGGTTCGTCGTCCACAATCAGGATTCGCCCGCGTATCCGCTGGTTGTCGGGGGTGGCGGTGGTGTCGGGGTGTCGGACGTGGCTGCGCGGGCGGGCTGATAGACGCAGACTCGGTCGCGCCCCTCGTTTTTCGCGGTGTATAGGGCGCGGTCTGCCTGCGCGATTAGAAGGTCGCTCGGCATCTCGGACGGAGCGTTCATCGTGCTGGCTACGCCGATGGACACGGTGAGCTTGAGGGCCAACCCTTTGTTCGTGCAGAAGACGTGCTGGCGCATCGCGTGAAGCAGTCGCTCTGCAAACGCGATGCAATCGGCGTTGCCGGCTTGCGCGAGGATGACCACCGTTTCATCGCCGCCGTAGCGCCCGATGATGTCCGACTCGCGGGCGACCTGCTGAACCAAATCCGCGAACTCGCGTAAAATGTGATCGCCGATCAGGTGACCATGCGTATCGTTCAGGTGTTTGAAACGATCAATATCGAGCACTGCGACCCCGATCGGCCATTTATAGCGGCGGCTGATAGACCAAAGTCGCTGGTATTCTTCCTCTAGGCCGCGTCGGTTGTACAATCCTGTGAGGGCGTCGCGCACGGACAGCTCGCGCATCCGGGACAGTGCAGTGAGTACAGTGGAAATACGATTTGCCGCGTGATAAAGGAAGGCCGCATCGCGCGAGGAATAGGCATCCGGCGCAATCGCCGCCATGGTCAGCATACCGCCCACAGTGTTTCCCGTAATGATGGGCACGGTGAAGCTGCTGCCGATCATTTTTGCGCCCTGGGGATTCAGATTGGTCGTGTCGAAGACCACGCGCAATTCCCGGCCCGGCGCGGGATTTCCGCTTAACGCTTCATAGCGGCGGAGTGTTTCCTGCTCCACATTCAAAAGAAAGTCCTGCGCGACCGGAAGGAGCGCGTGCAGATGCAAAACCGGCTCCTCCCCCTGAAGATTGAGAATGCCCACCACCGCGCACGGAAGGAGATCGCCCAGTCCGGCGCTCAATGTGCGCAGGGCGTCGTCTATGTTTTCCTGCGCCAGCGCCGATTCGCTGAAATTGCGCAATAGGGCAAGCTGTGATTGAATGCGGTCCAAGCTGCGGCTGGCAGACATTTCCACCAGCTCCTTTTTCTCCATCGCCTCTTCGAGGACTGCGTGCAGCAGTTCCTTCTGGTTCATCGGCTTCACCAGAACGCGCGTGACGCCGAAGCGGGCTGCATGTGCCCGTGACTCTTCATCCGCGTACCCCGTCAGAACAATGACCCCCATCCACGGCCACACACTGCGCGCCTGCTCAAGAAAGGCGGACCCCCCCATATCCGGCATGCGCAAATCTACGATTACGACATCAAAGTCTTTTTGCAAAAGAATCTGCAGGCCTGCGCGCCCGTCGCCCGCGCATTCGACCACGCACCCGTTTCGCGTCAGCAATACATTTAGCAGGGAGCGCACCGGCTCTTCGTCATCGAGCACGAGCACGCGGATGTTTTGCAGACTACGCAAAACATCGCCCGCCCGATCTTTGAATGGGTCATTCATAAAGGCTGGTCCAAGCGGCCATGCTAAACGAAGCGCGTCGCAATCGCAATCGCGCTTCGTCTTGACTGCAGCAGCCCGACGTTGCGTCGGGCCGGGATACCCAATAGGGTAGGGCCTATGCAGCCCACTGTTCATCTCGGCTTTGTGAAGATCGGACCCGCCCCTTCTGTAGTCGGGGTCGCCAGCCGCATGGCCACGCTGAATGACATCGCCTCCACCGTCCCTGCCTGCGATGTGGTGGAGGTGCGGCGGGATATCATCGGCCCGGAAGCCGCCCGCTGGCTCCGCGCAACCTCCGCGCATCCGCCAATTCTACTGACCGTTCGCGCGGAAAAAGAGGGGGGCAAGTGGACGGACTCCGAATCCGTGCGCGCGGCGGAATACATCGCGCTGCTTCCGTATGTGGATGCTGTGGATGTTGAGCTGGAGTCAGATGCGTTTCCCGTTGTCACCGCCGAGGCAAAAAAGATGAAGCGAACCGTCGTCGGGTCGTTTCACGATTTCAAGGTCACGCCCGATGAATCGCGTCTGCACGAGTTGATTGAGCGCGGCGCGAGCGCAGGGGCGGATATCGTAAAGATCGCTGCTTGGACCGAAACCGAGGCGGATGTGGAGCGTCTTGAGGCGCTGTTGAATATCCATGCAAGCGCTCCGTTGGCCGTAATGGGAATGGGGCCGCTCGGCGTCGCTTCGCGCCTGCGCCTTGCCGCGTCCGGCTCTTGTCTGGTGTACGGGTTTCTCGACGAAGAGAGCGCGCCGGGCCAACTGTCCGCCGCGGAATTAATGCGACGCCTGCGTCGTTAGTCAGGGCGGATCCCGACCGGAGGGGCGTATATTCGTATATCGGGATAAACGGATATACTAACGCCCTTTGCCGATGTCCGCGTTGTCCGACTCATCCTTGGTCGTGTAGCCGTTGTCCTGACGCTCGAAGTTCACCTTGTTCTTGTCGCGGTAGTAGTTGAACACATCGTCGGCGGACATCCCTAGGATTTCAGCGGCAGAGATTAGGAAGTGAAACATATCCACCACTTCGACACGGGCGTTATGCAGGTCGAACTTTTGGTACTTTGCCCACCACTTCCACGGAATGCTGTCGGTAAGCTCCGCGATCTCCTGGGACATCGCGCGGCAATAGTTCAGCACCCATTTGTGTTGCTCTTCCTCGGTCATTTCCTCCGCTTTCCGAACGCCGATCCGCTTGTTGAGCAGTTCTTGCATTCGAAACATCTCCCTCAGCATGTCCGTTTCCGGCATAATCGTCTCCTCCGCGCGGCATCCGCGCAAGGGGGTAATCATAAAGAGCATCAAAAAGAGCGTCAATTGAGGTCTGGCATCTGCGACTAATTTTGATAAACAAGAGAGCTTTGAGTGGAGTTGATATGGAAAACGTAATCATTCTTGGAACAGGCGCGGCTGGGCTGACCGCAGCCATCTATACCGCGCGAGCCAATCTGAGTCCGTTGGTGCTGGATGGAATTCAGCCGGGCGGCCAGCTCACAACAACGAGCGATGTGGAAAATTTCCCCGGCTTTCCGGAGGCGGTGGATGGCAATGAATTGATGAGCCGGATGCGCGCACAGGCCGAGCGCTTTGGTGCGCGCTTCCAATTTAATGTCGCGAGTCATGCCGACTTGAGCGACCAGCCATTGCTCGTCACGCTGGATGACGGAAAGACGCTGGAGACCCGGACGCTGATTATTGCGACCGGCGCAACGGCAAAATATATGGGCCTGCCGCACGAACAAAAACTCATCGGACGGGGCGTGTCGGCTTGCGCAACCTGCGATGGCGCGTTCTATAAAAATGTACCGGTCGCCGTGGTGGGCGGCGGCGATACTGCAATGGAAGAAGCAAACTTTTTGACGCGCTTCGCCTCCGTGGTTTATGTGATTCACCGCCGCAACGAATTTCGCGCCTCGAAAATCATGGCGGACCGCGCGCTGAAAAACCCGAAAATCAGGGTCATCTGGGATTCCGTTGTTGAAGACGTTTTGGATGTCGGAAAGAACGAAGTGACCGGCCTGAAGGTGAGGAACTTGAAGACCAACGATCTTTCAACCCTCGATGTGAACGCGCTGTTCGTCGCGATCGGCCACCAGCCGAACACCGCGCCGTTTGTTGGGCAGTTGGATATGAACGAAAAAGGCTATTTGCTCACAGAGAGCACACGCACAAAAATCCCCGGCGTCTATGCCGCAGGGGATGTGCAGGACCCGGTCTATCGCCAAGCCATCACGGCCGCCGGAACCGGCTGCATGGCGGCGATTGAGGCGGAGCGCTTTCTGGAGTCCCAGGGACACGCATGACCGAACCCCAAACTGCGCCGGCGATAAAAAGAGAGTGGGAGACGTATCGCCGCCTCCTCGGCTACGCGCGCCCCTACACGGGCCGCATCGTCTCGGGAATCATCTTCGGCGTAATTTTCGGGGGCTCCACAACCGGCGTCTTGATGGCGCTGCGCAAGACCCTGACGGGTGTTTTTGAACCGGACAAGTTTTCTCTCGGCGCAATCATCGCCATTGCCGCGCTGTTGCCCGTGTTTGGACTTGCGCGCGGACTGGGTGACTATTTCAGCACCTATTTATTGGAGTGGGTCGGGAACCGGGTCGTCCTCGATTTGCGCATGGCGCTGTTCCGCCATCTGCAGGACCTCTCCATTTCGTTCTACGGCACAAGCCGTACCGGCGACCTGATTTCGCGGACGACCAATGATACGCAGTTGATCACCAGCTCCGTTTCAAGCGTCTTGAGCGATCTGGCCAAGCAGCCGTTCACGCTCATTGGAATGATCGGCGTGCTGTTATACCTCGATTGGAAACTTGCGTTTATCAGTCTCGTCCTTTTCCCCATTTGCATCATTCCCGTTGCCACATTCGGACGCAAGGTGCGTCGCTCATCGCGCGAGGGGCAGGAGCAGATGGCCGATGTCGTCGGCATTCTGGAGGAGAACGTCACCGGCGCGCGGATCGTGAAGGCGTTCGGAATGGAGCCGCACGAGATTCGGCGATTTTATGAGCGGTGCCGCCTGGTCTTTTCCCGTGCGATGCGGGTCACGCGCGCGCGCGCCTCCGTGGAGCCGGTGATCGTGCTCATTTCGCTCGTCGGCTTTGCCCTGATCCTGCTCTACGCGCGCTGGCGGCACATGAGCTTTGCGGAATTTTTCACGTTCGGCGCGGCGTTGGTTGCGATGTATGAGCCGGTCAAAAAACTCAGCAAAATTCACCTGAGCATCCAGCAAAGCTCTGCCGCTGCGGATCGTATTTTTGATCTGCTCGATCAGCCCGTTCAAGTCCGCGAACGCACCGGCGCGCGCCCGCTCACTGGCCAAGTGGCGCGGATTACATTTGACGGCGTGACATTTTCGTATGGTGACAAACCGGTGCTGCGCGGCATCGGTTTTGAGGCACGCCGCGGCGCTTGCGTTGCGCTGGTCGGCGGCTCCGGCGCGGGCAAGAGCACCCTCGTGAGCCTGCTTCCGCGGTTTTATGACGTGACGGAAGGCCGAATTCTGATCAACGGCACTGATATCCGCGATTTCACCATCGAGTCGCTGCGCAAACAAATTGGTCTGGTGACACAGGAGACGATTTTGTTCAACGATACCGCCGCGAACAACATTGCCTATGGCGCGCCCGATGCCGACCGGAGCGCAATTGAAAACGCCGCCCGCCGCGCAAATGCCCACGATTTTATCGTCGCCATGCCCGAGGGCTACGACACGGCCATCGGCGAACGCGGAAATCGCCTTTCCGGCGGCCAGCGACAGCGCCTCGCCATCGCGCGCGCGTTGCTGCGCGATGCGCCGATTCTGATTTTGGACGAAGCCACCAGTGCGCTCGACACCGAAAGCGAAAGACTAGTGCAGGATGCGTTGAATACGCTGATGACCGGCCGAACCGTTTTCGCCATTGCGCATCGGCTCTCCACCATCCAGAACTCCGATTTGATCCTCGTGCTGGAAAACGGTCTCATTGTCGAGCGCGGCACACACCGCGAACTCCTCACGCAGGGCGGCGCGTATAAGCGGCTGTACGACCTTCAATTTCGCTCCGACGAACCGCGTGTCGGTTGACGGACAACCCGAAGCCCCCGACTAACCTAAAATTAACCGTACTTTTCGCGGGCCTGCTCTATAGTGTGCGCATGAAATCTTTTCGAAAAGAATTGTGGTTCAACGTTCCCTCCCGCCGCGGATTCATCAACCTCACCCCGCAAATTGAAGAATGTTTGCGCGAAAGCGGCGTGCGCGAAGGACTTTGCCTCGTCAACGCGATGCACATCACCGCCAGTGTGTTCATCAATGACAACGAAGGTGGCCTGCACACCGATTTTGAGCGATGGCTAGAAGGGCTCGCGCCGGAGAAGCCCTATCGGCAATACGAACACAACGACACTGGCGAAAACAATGCCGACGCCCACCTCAAGCGCACCCTTATGGGCCGCGAAGTGGTGGTAGCCATCACCGACGGCCGCCTCGATTTCGGTCCGTGGGAGAGCATTTTCTACGGCGAATTCGACGGCCGCCGCGAAAAGCGCGTTCTCGTAAAGATCATCGGCGAATAGCCTCCGCGCATCGCGTAAAGCGATTTTAACCACAGAAAACGCGGAAACACGCGGAAGGGGATTAGGCGTTTTGTTCACGACTGGATTCTGTGAAGTAGGGCGCGCCGCTCAAGGTGTGGGGTTCGGAATCGGAGGGAAGATTCCAATTATGGTGCGTGTGAGTTTGTCGAAAAGGTTTAGGCCGGCCTGGCAGTCCGGCCCCACCCTTGGAGGTTTTAATAAATTCGCGAGGGGATTGGTTCATCCACCGCCCTCAACGCGGGCGGCTACAGTGGCGAGGTTAAGAGTTTGGCGTTGACGGTATTTCCACCCACTCACCCCCAAAACTTCCAAGGCTTGGAACTTTGTTCGCGAACGACTTCCAACCCTTGGAAGTTTTGCGATTAGCCCTTCATTCCTGTCAGCGTCACGCCTTGGATGAAGTACTTCTGCGCGAAGAAGAAGATGATGACGATGGGAAGGGTCATGAGAAGTGAACCGGCCATCATCATTCCGGAAGCTGCCGCCAGCCTGAACATTGAAGGCGTAGAGGCCGAGAGAGAGGGGGTAGAGGCGTTGGTCGCTGAGATAAATCAGTGGCCCCATAAAATCGTTCCAAACGCCCATAAAAGTGAAGATGGCGATGCAGGCGAGCGTGGGTTTGATGAGCGGAAGCATGACGTGCTGATAGACTTGCCACGAGTTGCAGCCGTCAATGCGTGCCGCGTCTTCAAGGTCGCGCGGAATGCCCTTCATAAATTGGCGCAGCAGGAAAATGTTAAATGCATTTCCTGTGAGGCTCATCACCCAGAGCGGGGTGAGGGTGTTGTACCAGCCGAGCCATTTGATGATGAGGAAGTAGGGGATCATCGTCACCTGGCCGGGAATCATCATCGTTGCCATCATCAGACCGAAGCTGAGGTTGCGTCCGGGCCATTCCAATCGCGCGAAGGCGAAGGCGACGAGCGAGCAGGAGAAAAAGGGTAGCCGACGATGTTGAGGATTACAAGAAAGGCGCTGGTCGCGGCATAGCGCCAGAATGGGATGTAGTCCAATGCTCCGCGATAGTTCCGCTGAATCTTCGCCCACCATGCGCCGATGCGATCATTCTGGCGCAGGACCATAGTCACCTTTACCTGGTTGTCCGCCGTGATGTCGGAGGTGAGTTCTTTTTGCTGCATCAAGGGAATCCAAAGTCGTATTTTTGTGGACTCGTCATCCGGCCCGTAGTCTTGCAGCGCAATCATCGTCCACTGGAAGTTGCCCATATATTCGGGACGCCGTCCCTTGAAGACGTGTCCCTGTTTTTCGACGTAAAAATCGATCGGGTGCCACGAATCATCTGGCCGCATAAAGAGTTGGATGCGTTGCAGGCGATCAACGGGGAAGGGAAGGTTGAGTGTGCGGGTGAGACGCACTTCTCCGCCCTTTTTTTTGTCGAAATGATATATGAGATCAGCGAGCGCGGTTGCGCCTTCGTGACCGTCCACCAGCTCCGCGCCTTCGATTTGCCAGAAGGAGGAAATCGGATGACCTTCGGTCAGGTCCACCTCTTGGAGGTCGAGACTGCGCACACGCACACCGGCGAAGCTGAGATGGCGATAAACTTTTCGGATGGCTTCATCAATAAGTTCCGGCGTCACGCGATCGGCAATCTCTGTCGTCAACGCTTCGCCCGTCAGCTTCCATCTGTCGTTCGGCAATGTTTCGCGCAGCCGTTGATAGAGACCGGGCGCCAGGATGGACGCGGCATCTTCGGTGTCTTGTAAGTCTGTTGGGAGCAGGTCCCTGTGTTCCGCAAGCGCCTCGCGTAAAGTCGGCTCAACGGCGTCGAAAAGATCGCTGTCTTGCTTGTCAAAATAACGCGCGTCGAGATAGGGCGAGGAGCGGACGGGGAGGGGGCTCATCGGCCAGAAGGTGATCTTTTCGCCAAACATTTCGCGATCCACCTTGAAGCTCGTTCCGATCATCCAGACGAAGGGTAGAGAGAAGAGGACTGCGCCGCCCAGCAAGAGTCCGTAGATTATCAAGACGCGAGCGATTGCGTGGAGGCGGCGCGCCTCGCGCGCCTCTTTTCCGCCGTCTTTGCCTTGTTGCTGTTTTGTGGCCGCCATGGGAAATCAGTCCTCTTCGTAATGCACCCAGCGCTTCGACGTTTTCATCTGAAACGCGGTGAGTAGAACGACGATTAAGAATAGGAACCACGCCATCGCTGCGGCGTAGCCCATCTGTAAGTATCGGAAGGCGTTGTTGAAGAGGTGATACGCGAAGAAGAGCGTCGAGTTGACTGGCCCTCCCTGCGTCATAATGAACGCCTGTGTGAAGATTTGGAATGTGCCGATCAGTCCCATTACAAGGTTGAAGAAAATGTAAGGCGTCATCATTGGGATGGTGACGTATTTGAATTGCTGCCACGTGTTCGCGCCATCAAGCGCGGCAGCTTCGTAATAACTCTCGCTGATGCCCTTGAGTCCGGCGAGCCAGATGATCATTCCACCGCCCGCGCCCCAAAGCCCCATCAAAATCAGCGCCCACTTGCTCGTGTTCTCGTCCTGCAGCCAGTTGGGTCCGGCGATGCCGATTGCGCCGAGCATGGCGTTGATCATTCCGCTTTGCGGATTGAATATCCAAATCCAGAGGATGCTCGATGCGACGGCGGGCACGATGCTGGGCAGATAAAACAGCGTCCGCCAGACTGCGATTCCGCGCACCTTCACATTGAGCAACAGCGCGAGGCCAAGGCCAACGCCCATTCCGAGTGGGATGCCGATGACCATGAAGAGCGTGTTGTAAAGCGACTTCCAGAACAGCTCGTCGCCGTGCATCATAAAGGCGTAATTCTTTAGGCCGGTGAAGACGGCGGGGTTCAGCACATCGAACTGGCAGAAGCTGATGACGATGGAGAAGAGCAGGGGGCCGCCGGTGAAGACGATGAAACCCAGAATCCACGGGAGTGCGCACAAAATACCATCGCGCCACTGTGAACGAAAATAGCTCCCCTTGCTCCCGCTCATCGCTATTGCATCTGCTTTTTCGCCGGTGAAAATCCCCGCGAGCGAGAAGCGAGATTTTGGCTTCGGCGCGGTGACGGATCGCGTCTCATGGCGATAGACTAGAAAAACGATCAGCGCGATTAATCCACCGTAGAGCCAGAAGAACCACGTCCAGCTTGTGATCGTCACCCCTGCCGGTGGATCAAGCACGGCGTCCAAGTCCCGTTGCGCAATTCCGGTGTAGTAGTCGAGCGCGTCCTGCGGCGTTTTTTTGCCAAAGATCGCGTCCTCCATCGCCCAAATCTGACAGTTCCACAACTTCTGGCCCACGGGAGTGACCGGTCGGAAGCGCGAGTTGTCGAGCAGGTCGTTATAGACCCGCATCGCCTCTTTGAATTTCGGTTCTAGCGCGGGATTGTCCTCTACATATTTTTTGAAGACCCACTCATTTTGCGCACGCTGTGGATACTGACGCGGCAGGTAGGGGCGGCCCTGGCTCATGGCCGTAAAGTTTTCCGCCGCGCGCATAATTTCCATCGCGCGTTGGCTCGTGAGGAAGCGAATCAGCTCCCACGCCCCCTCTTTTTCGCGCGCCGTGGATGGAATCGCATACGCCCAGCCCGCGAGCCACGAGATGGGTTCGCGCCCTTTATCCAACTCGCGCTTTGGCATTGGCGCTGCGGCCGCGCCGATGTTCAGATCGCGTCCGTAAAACGCGAGGGAGGACATTACCCAGACGCCATCAATCTTCATCGCGACCTTGCCGAGGACGAACGGGTCCAGATCGCCCCCTTGGAACGTGGACTGAAACGCATACACGTCATTTGCGCCGCCGAGCTTTTTGTAAATATCTGTCATGAACGACAGCGCCTCAACGATGGGCGGATCGTTTAGTGTGATGCGGCGACCATCCTTGCTCAGAAACTCGCCGCCCGCCTGCCAGCCATACATGTAGAGCCACGAATTGCCGTAGTTCGGGATGAAACCGATCGTTTTGATGCGCCCTTTGTCATCGCGCTCCGTCATCTTGAGCGCCATTTCCTCCAGCTCTTCCCACGTCCTCGGTGGCTGCGCTTGGCCCAATGCATTGGTGTAGCCGTTGCGAATCAGAATGTCTTTGTTGTAGAGCAGGACGCGGTTGTCTGTGTCGGATGGAATGCCGTACAGCCCCGAGACATCCGTTGCGGGGTTGCGATAGACCGCCTCGTTCCACGTGCCGGGATAGAAGTTCTCCTGAAGGATCGGCGTAATAGCGGCCTGGGTCTGTCCGCCCTCTGCGCGCGGCGCTTCCTCTGTTGCGCCGGGCCATGGCGGCAGCGCGTTCGTGTCATGCTGCCATGCAGCCCACGCCTCCGCGTCGCGTTGTACGCGGTCATCCAGTGGCGTGAATGCCCCACGCGATGCCCATTCGCTGATTGCGAAACGGTCGAAATCAATCACGTCCGGCGGCATTCCTCCTGCGAGGCTGACGATGAAGCGAGTCGGGTCTTCGGTTTGACTCTGCGTTCCGTCCTGTCCTGAAATGACGCGATAGATCGGGTACGCTGGGTCAATGGCGTGTCGCTCGCGGCTCAACCGTTCGAATTCGCGAACGGCATCTTCCATCGCCCCCTGAATCGGCCCCCCGCGCCCCACGTAGCGAATCTCGACCGCGCCATCTTCCAGCTTGATTGTGCGTTGCGGCGCCAACAGCCACAGCGCTGTAAGCAAAATCGCACCCCAAAACCCGCCTTTGAGCCAACCTGACATGAAGGTTCAGTGTGTCGGAGTGATCGTGTTGAAACAACGATTAATTGCACATCGTCCGCGCGGGACTTTTCCCGAATGAAGCAAAAACTTGGAGGCGCGACATCCTCGCCCCGATGGTTCTGGTCGAAAACACCTGTGCAGTTATTTTTTTGCCCGGCGGGGTCGTTGGCGCCCACGCACTGGATGGAAAGTGGGCCTTGATCTGAAAAGAACTATTCCGTTTTCGAGATTCGTGCGTACAGGGTGTTTTGTGCGAGGTCGCGGCTTACGCGGATGAGCAGATCGTTTTGGCCGCGTTTCAGAAAAACATCCACTTGATCCTCGTCCCGTTCCGGATTTCGGTGCGCGATGCGTTCGAAAATCTTCGCGCCATTTACCCACACTGCCATGCTATCGCCTGAACCGAGGTGCAGGCGCACGCTCTTCGGAGCTTCGCTTTCGATCTGCGCATAGGCGTAGCAGGTTGAATCGCCCTCGTTGCCGACGATCTTATCCAGCGCAATCGCGCCGTCGCCCTGCATCGCGTGAAGTGGTACGTCGCGCCATTGAACGTGTTTTCCGTCTCGGTCGGTGTAGCGCATTTCAAGGCTTGGCGTTTGTCCGTCGAGTGGCTGATGCGAGCCGACACCGCCTTTGAACAGGCCGAGCGCTTTCCATGCGAGGGGCTTAACTATGGTAACCGGCGGCGCGAGCGCGGCGCGATTTCCGGCCCGTACGCGGACCGTCATTTCGTAACTGCCGGGCGCAAGCGCTGGAGGTGTTACCCAAAACTCGATTTGCGCGACGCCATGCGCTGGCGCTGAGAACGAAAGGCTTGCGACGTGTGCCGTGAAACCCGGAGGGAGCACGGGAACCGCCTCGCCGTTGACTGGCTCGTCAGTATTGTTGTGGAGCGCATAAAATAATTTTTCGCGAACCACACCGCGAATGTAGCGTTGCGCCGGAACAATTCCGCGCTCGTTTTTGTCGCCTGCAGGCGAGAGGTAGAGTGGACGTCGCGAGGCGAGGGGAACATCGGCGAAAAGCGATTTCCATTTGTCCGCAGTTACGGCGCGCGCATAGACCGGGATCGTTGCCAATTCAGTCGTTGCCTTGAATCGGTTCGGGCCGGTCAGTGTTTCTCCGCTCCACAGGTCCATCCAATCGCCGGCGGGCAGATAAACAGATCGTTCGTTTTTTTCGTCGAGGATTGGCGCGATTAAGAGGTCGTCGCCGAGCATAAATTGATCGCCGATTCGCTGCGTTGCCTTGTCGTCTGGAAATGACCACACGAGCGGCCGCCACATCGGATACCCTTGCTCACGCGCCTCGCGCGCGAGTTCGAGAAGGAACGGTTGAAGTTTCTCGCGCACCTTGAAGTAGCCGCGCGCGATGCGCAGGGTTTCATCGTCGAACGTCCACGGCTCGCGAGCAGTGACGCCGTGCAGTTGCATCATGGGACTAAACGCGCCAATTTGTAGCCAGCGCAGATACAACTCTTTTGACGGCGTCCCGGAGTAGCCGCCTACATCGTGACTCCAGTAGAAGAGGCCCGACAGCGCGGCCGACAGACCGCCGCGTACGACGACGGCAAGATTTCGCCATTCGGCTTCCTGATCGCCGCCCCAAAACGCGCTGTTTCCCGCAACAAGCGGATTGCCTGAACGCGCAAATGCAATCCCCTCGCGCCCCGCTTTTGCAAAGGCATCGAGCGTTGCGTGTTGATAGTAGTAAGGTTGAACATTGTGGAGCCAGGGGTCGGGCATGTGTTCGCCACCGTCGGTTTTGAAGCCCGCGACACCCATCTCGATGAGCGGTAGTTGCAGGTTACGCCAGAATTCGCGCGCCTCTGGGATGCTGAAGTTGATCTCGCGTCCATTCTCCAGCCAGCGCGTCACGTGCTCCGATCCATCCTCATTGAGTGCGAGGAATCCGCGCTCTTTTGCTGCGTCGTACGTGCTGCCGCTCGGCCAGATGCTGGAGGTGGTCCAGCAAATCACGTGATAGCCGCGTTCGCGCAGATCGCTAATCCATGCTGCTGGATTTGGAAAGCGACGGGTTTCAAAACGAAAGTTGTGAAGCTGTTGCTCCCACGCTTCCAGAACAACCGCGCCCGCCTTCAGCCCGTTCGTTTCCATCAGAGAAATGACGCGATTGATCTCGTATGCTCCGAGGTAGGAATTGCGCGAGAGCCACGGTTGGAAGGTCCAGTCCGGCGCGGGGTGGGGGCGGCCGACGAGCTTTGTGTACGCCGCAACGACATCACGCGGCGCGCCGATAAAACCCCAAACTTCCGCGCCCGCTTCGGGAATCTCGATTCGCAGCACGTTTGGATTTGTTGCGCCGGCATCCACCTTCAATCGTCCCGTCGAGTTAACGAACAACCCGTAGCCGGACGAACTCACAAACCACGGAATTGCGAAGTACGAAGTGTCGGTGCGATTCCACCCATCCTCGGCCCAAATTTCGAACGACTGTCCGCGTAGATCGAAAGAGTCGAATCGTTGTCCAAACCCCCAGAGCGCCTCGCCGGGCTTCTAGGTTAAGAAGAAGGATTGCCCGATCACCTTCGATGGAAATGGTTAAGCGACTGCCCATTTCCGTTTCGTACAAATTGCCGACGTTGTTGGTGTCGCCCGGTAGTGGATAGGTGTGTTGCGGTTGCCCTGCGGTCGCGCGCACGACGTGTGGTTGAGCGACTGTTGTTGGTTGTTCCGTCCGAACTGGCGCCGAGACAGACGGGTCAGGTTTATTCAGCCCCGCTGGCGGGGGCACGTCACAACCGATTAAAAAAGCTCCTAGGAATCCAATGGAGAACGCCGAAAGACTACGCCTCATCGCTGTGCGAATCCCATGAGAGCGGCGCTGATGACGACCTTGCCGTCCATCTCGCGCTTCAGATCGGCCGCCGTTCGGACTTTGCGCGGGTCAAGGAATGCGCTTAGCGCATAGACGGTGAAAAAGTAGCGATGTTTTTCACCCGGTGGTGGGCACGGCCCGCCATACCCCGCGCGTCCGAAACTGTTGATGCCCTGAACTGCGCCGTTCGCGAGTTTGAAATTGTTTGGAACACCCATTGCAAGCGTCTTGCATGTCAGCGGGATATTGATCATCAACCAGTGCAGAAACTCTCCACCTGGCGCATCGGGGTCGGTGACCAACAAAGCGAAACATTCTGTCCCCACCGGCACATCGCGCCACTGCAACGGCGGCGAAATGTTTTCACCCTTGCACGTGTGTCGCGCAGGAATCTTCTCGCCCTCGCCGAATGCTGAACTGGTCACCTTCATGGCGTTATCCATGCTGAGCGTTGCTGTGATGTTGCTCAAGGGGAAAATGTGCATCTGCCTTCGCCAACGCGATGGCGGATACGTAGCGCATCGCGATAGAGCGTGGCGCATACTGTTGCTATAGAGAGCATACTATTATTTGAGCGCTGCATAGTTCATGAGAATGTTGGATGTGCTTCGGTATTGACGCGAGAGGGGGCGAGTTGTACACGCTCCGCGCGGTAAAACGAAATTAAGGAGAGTTGATGAAAAAGTTGGTGGTGGAATTTATTGGCACGTTTTTTCTCGTGTTGACGATTGGGGCGGTGGTGATTGGCGCTTCGCCTGAGGCGGCGCTGTTTGCTCCAATCGCAATCGGGATTGCCCTGGCTGTGATGGTTTATGCGGGTGGCCATGTTTCGGGTGGTCACTACAACCCTGCAGTGTCTCTTGCCGCGTTTTTGCGTGGTCGGTTGTCGCTCGCGGAGGTGCCGGGGTATTGGATCGCGCAGACTGCGGGTGGTCTGGTCGGCGCTTTTGCTGCATGCTGGTTGAAGGGGTGTCCCGCGTTGACGCCAGGCGAAATCGCGACGACTCCGGCGTTGGTTGCTGAGTTCCTGTTCACCTTCGCTTTGGCGTGGACGGTGTTGAATGTTGCCACGTCGAAGGCAACTGCAGGCAATTCATTTTATGGTTGGGCGATTGGCTGCATTGTTCTCGTCGGTGCATACAGTGTGGGGTCCATTTCCGGCGGCGCGTTTAATCCGGCGGTGGCGATTGGCTTGAGCGGGATCAAGTTGTTCGCATGGTCCAATCTTTGGATTTACCTGTTGGCAGAGCTTGCGGGCGGCGTGGCTGCGGCGGTGGTCTTCAAGGCGACACACCGCGACGATCCGTAAGCGAGTTGATATTCAAAAAAAGAGCGGGCTGCGTGTGTGCGCAGCCCGTTTTTTTGTGGGTTGCGAAATTGGCCGATTTTGGCCCGAGCGCTAAACTTCCTTAACGCAAACAGGCCGCGCGGTTGCGCGGCCTGTTTGTAATCGTTTATCGGCGAATTACTTCGCGTAGAACTCGACGACGGACGAGAGTTCGCAGATTACTGGAATCTCTTCGCGGGTCGGGAGGCGGGTCAGCTCCGCTTCGAATTCAGCATCGTTGCGCACGACATAGGGAGGAATCTCCGTGGTCGCGATGGCGAGCTGGACGGGGTCCATCGTGCGGCTGCTTTCGCGCAGTGAAACTTTGTCGCCAACGTTGACGGTGGCGGAGGGGAAGTTCACGCGCTTGTTGTTCACGAGGACGTGGCCGTGTGTGACGAATTGGCGGGCCTGATAAATGGTGCGGGCGAAACCTGCGCGGAGGACGATGGTGTCCAAGCGGGTTTCAAGCGCGGTGATCAAGTGGTCGGCGGTGTTGCCGGTCTTGGCAACGGCGCGGGCGACGTAGTTGCGAAGCTGGCGCTCGCCCAGGAAGTACTGGTGGCGGAGGCGCTGCTTTTCAAGGAGCTGTTGTCCGTAGTCGCTCTTCTTCGCCGTGCGACGGCGCTTGCCGTGCTGGCCGGGCGGATCGGGACGACGCTCCAAGCCCTTTGCAGCTTTGGGCACGAGTGCGATTCCCAGTGAACGAGACAACTTTACTTTCGATTTAACGATCGGCATGAAACGATTAACCTTCCTCCAGCGCCCCTGCGCCGGGCTTGCCTATTGAGGCACAAGTCGCAATACATGCCAGTCTGCGCGGGACACGTCAAGCGCGACGTGCACTAAATTATCCGTCAGGCCGGGCTGGGAACGGGCTGCGTGGGGTTGTTTTGTCCGGGACCGCCGCCCTTTTGAGGCGGATTTTTCGGCTGGCTCGCAGTGTTGGCGCTGTCCTGTTTGGGAATTCGGTTGATGACCAAGCGGAAGAGGATGGGTGTGATTAGGGTGGTTACCATTCCGACGAGGAGGAGGGTGGAGAAGAGCGGGAGGTCAATAAATGCGCTTTCCAAAGCGATTTTTGCGACGACGAGTTCCATTACGCCGCGTCCATTAAGAATGAAGCCAAGCCCCAGCGCCTCGGGTCTGCCGAGTCCAGCCATCCGACCTCCGACCCAGCCAGCGAGGATCTTGAAGATGATCGAGGCAGCGAGGACGATGCCGACAAACCAAGGGGAGGGCATGCCTTGAATACTGAACTCCAAACCGAGCGTCGCGAAAAAAATTGGGGCAAGGAAGCCGCGACTGACAGAGTTGAGGGTTTGCTCCAGTTGCTTGTAGCGCGCCGCGACGAACATTTCGCGGCTGATGAGGAGCGCCCCGAGAAATGCGCCGATGACGGAGTGAAAGCCGAGGGATTCGCTGATGGCGGCGAAGGAGAGGACGAAAAGAATGACCAACCCGAAGAGCGCTTCCGCCCCGAACCATGTGGCAAATTTTTCGGAGAAACGCAGCGTCGTTTTCTTGCCCCGACTGAGCGCGCGGAGGAGGTATTCCATCGCGATGATGATGGCGATAAAGCCGAGTAATTTCCCCGCGCTAACCAGCGAGGCCATTATTACGGCGGAAAATCCGGCCTGGCGCGGCACATTAAAGAGGAGGCCGAGCAGAAGCAGCGCTGCGAGGTCGTTGACGACGGAAGACGCGATCGCATATCTGGCGATGCGGCTATTTAACATGTTAAAGCCTTCGAGGATTCGCACCGCGACGGGGAGTGCGGTGATGGAGATGCAGAGCGCGAGCACCATCGTCGTTGTGGGGGGCAGTCCGCTGGCCAATCCGATGATGAATCCTGCGACGAGCGGCATCAAAAAGCTGAAGGCGGCGATGAGAAGTCCGTAGCCGCGCGCCGCGCCGATCACGTCGCCGAAGCTCATTTCCATTCCTGCGGACAGGACGATAAAGAAGATGGCCAGTCCTGCGATTCCGGCCAGTTGCTCCGTCATGTGGACGTGATTTAGCATGGACGGGCCGAGAATTATACCCGCGATCAGCTCGCCGATCAGCGCCGGCTGCCGCAGGCGCGTCATGAGGTGGCCGAGGATTCGGGCCACCACAATCAGCAATAGCAAGTCCGTGAACAAATTCATGGGGTTCAAGAATAGATAGAGACTTGCGCCGGAAGAAAGCCCCGAATGCCCCGCGCCACACTTTTGTTTTCAACCCGCTTTTCTGCAAGTTGCGTGTTGCCGCGCGAAGGCTATACTGCGGGGCTATGAAATCTGCGCCGTTTTACATCACGACTCCAATTTATTACGTCAACGACAAGCCGCATATCGGTCACGCTTATACGACGATCCTCGCGGACGTGCTTTCGCGTTACCACCGATTGGCGGGTGCGCCGACGTATTTTCTCACCGGGACGGATGAGCACGGACAGAAGGTGCAACGCGCGGCGGACAAAGCGGGTATCTCGCCGCAGCAACACGCGGACGCCACCGTTGTTCATTTTCAGAATTTGTGGAAGCGCCTAGAAATCACGAACGACGATTTCATCCGCACCACGGAGAAGCGTCACACCAAAATCGTACAGGCATGCCTTCAAGACCTTTATGACCGGGGCGAGATTTACAAATCGGAGTATGACGGCTGGTATGACGTGACGAGTGAGACGTTTGTCACGGAAAAGGATATTCCCGAGGGCAAGACGCCCGAGGAGATGCCGAACATTGTCCGCATCAAGGAAGCGAACTACTTCTTCAAGATGAGCGCGTATCAGCAGTGGCTGATTGACTATATTAAGGACCATCCGTCGTTCATTCAGCCTGAGCATCGCCGGAATGAGACGCTGGGTTTTCTGCGCAAGCCGTTGCAGGACCTCTGCATTTCGCGTCCCAAGAGCCGACTTGCCTGGGGCATTGAGCTGCCGTTCGACAAGGATTACGTCTGCTATGTCTGGTTCGACGCCCTTGTGAACTACATCAGTGCGGTTGGGTACAAGACCGACGATGCGATGTATGAGAAGTGGTGGCCGCACTGCACGCACTTGGTCGGAAAAGACATTTTGACCACGCACACGGTGTACTGGCCGACGATGTTGAAGGCGTTGGGCACGGTACAACCGAAGCGGATTTTTGCGCACGGTTGGTGGCTGTCCGGCGACACGAAGATGAGCAAGTCGCTCGGCAACGTCGTGAACCCGATGGATATGATTGATCGGTATGGAGTGGATGCGTTCCGCTACTTTCTGATGGCAGAGATGATTTTGGGCCAGGACGCAAATTTCAGTGAAGGCGCATTCATCCGTCGCTACAACGCCGACCTCGCGAACGATCTCGGTAACTTGTTGAGTCGCGTCACGAATATGATTCGCCGCTTTTGCGACGGAAAGGTCCCCGCGTTGCCTGATGGCGAGCTGGATCGGGAGTCCTCGGAAGTGCGCGACGCGGCGCTTGCTGCGGCGCACAAATGTTTCAATTTCGTGGAAGACATGCGGATAGACCTCGCGTTGACGGAGATCATCAACGCGGTGAAGCGCGTGAATAAATATTTTGAAGTGATGCAGCCGTGGTCGCTCGCGAAGAAGGACGACAAGACAGACTTGCACACCTGCTTGTACGTCGCAGCGGAAGCATTGCGCATTCTTTCCTCCCTCTTGCAACCGGTGATGCCGGAGAAGATGAACGCGTTGCGCGGTGCGTTGGGTCTGCGGGAGCCGTGCAAGGCTGAGGATCTGCAGAAGTTTGGAATCTTTCCATCCGGTAGCGAAGTCAGCGAGCCGGGCCCGTTGTTCCCCCGTATTGAGAAGAAGGACGCGCCCGCCGCTTCCGAAAAAGCCGCGCCTGCAAAATCTGTGCCCGCGAAACCCGCCCCCGCCACGGCGGTGGAGGGTGTGATCGAGTACGGCGATTTTTCGAAGGTGCAACTGCGTGTTGCGACCGTGCTGTCGGCGGAGAAGGTTGAGGGCGCGGACAAGTTGTTGCGGCTTCAGGTGCAGATCGGTGATACACCGCGTCAGATTGTTGCGGGGATTGCGCAGCATTATTCGCCCGAAGAGGTGGTCGGCAAGACCATCGTCGTTGTCGCGAACTTGAAGCCTGCGAAGATTCGCGGAGTGGAGTCGAATGGGATGTTGCTGGCGGCTTCCGTGGGCGACAAACTTCGCCTTGTGACGGTGGATGGCGAGTTGCCGCCCGGCGGTGTGGTCAAATAGTTGCGCTCGTCACAATTTTGTTGCGCTAATGACATTGCTTGCGGGCCGCGAATTAGCTACGGTTAAAAGATAGCTTTCGTTAGATACTGTTTCAGGAGGTTTATATGTCCGCCGATGTTCCGACCCCGCCGAAGTCCGCGCCGTTTCTGACGATGCCGAAGCTGTTGGGGCTTCTGGCGCTAACCATTGTTGCCACCGGCGCAGTGGTTTATCTCGCCGTACGGCCAAAGGGTGGCGCAAACGAGGCCGTTGTCAGTGTCCTCGATGATCGCGCGGCGGCGACGGTGAAGGTGAACACAGGCGAGGTCCAGGACGCGACGGTACCGAACTCGCTCGCGCCGGAATTGGGGCATCGCTACAAGGTGCGGATTCAGAGTGAGTCGCGCGACGGCGCGTCCATGATCACCCGCATCGGTCGCACGTTGACTTTTGTTGATGGCGTGAAGCCCGGTGACATCGTTGTGGTTGAGGTGACCCGCGTCAGCCCGACGACCGCGCAGGCGGTTTTGATCGAACACATCAGCTCCGGCCCCGTACCAACAGGCCCCGCCGAACGCACTGCAAGTCGCGCTCCCTCGCAGGCGGGTGTTCCGCCGGGCGAAATCTATACCGGCACGGTGGTGAGTGTCGGGAAGTTTGGTGATGGCCTGATCAAGCGCGGTCAACAGCAAGTTTATGTCCCTGGCGTTCAAAAGGGCGACCGTGTTGTGTATGAAATCACCGAGAAACGTGCCAATGCGTGGACGGCCCGTCTCGTCGAATCGCTTGGCGCAGCGCCAGCAGGCGCGGGAAATGACCGCGCGTCACGTTCGCGTGAGGCGCGATCGCAGAATAATCGCCGCGATCAGGCGCAGGATCAATCCACAGCGAATATCCGTGCGCCGGAGGTTCAGCCGGGGAACGAATACACGGTTACTATCAAGGAAAAGGAACGGAGCAATCCCGACAAGGACGGAGTGGCTCGAATCGAAGGACTCGCGGTGCTGATTGCCGACACGCAGCCCGGTGACCGCGTGAAGATTCGGATTACCGAGCGCAGGCCGACCCTTGCCAAGGCTGAAATTGTGGAGAAACTGCCCGCCGAATCATCCCCTTAATATGGCTCGTGTCCTGTCCAACGAAACATCGCTCTCCCGCCAGCAAAAGCGGATGCACCGCGAATCGCGGGTGCTAAAAAAATCTTTTACGCGTTGAAGCAGGCGCTGCGGCGCTTTTTGTTTTGGCGGGCGCGGTTACCTGGTTTCTTGGACACGGCACGACGATGGTCTGGATCGGCGTCGTCCTCGGCTTCTTTGCATACGCGCATTTTTTTACAGACTCGCCAGAACAAGCTGAACGAAAAATATATGGCTGCAGGGCTGCGCGGGGAGAGCGAGGTCGCAAAAATTCTCACCGAGAACCTCGACAACTCGTACTACCTCTACAACGACATCAGTGTGCGCAGCGGCTTCAATCGCGCGCAGATTGATCACATGGTTGTCTGCGAGAAAGGCATCTTCGTGTTGGAAACAAAAAACTGGCGCGGACGTCTGGTCGGCAGCGAGACCGACCGCAAATGGTTCCAGCATGCCTATCTCGACCGTCCGCCCCGCGCGCTTTCCAATCCCGTGCTGCAGAACAAGCGGCACGTTGCCGTTCTCGAGAAAGTTCTGCGCTCCGGCGGGGTCCCTGAAGTCCCGATCATTCCCATGCTCGTCTTCACAGGGCGCAACACCACGTTGGATATAAAAAATCAGGAGACACTGATGCTCTGGCCGCGAGAGACGGTGGACTACATCCTCCGCTATCGCAGCGAGAAGGAACTGCCTGAATCCACTGTGGACGCCGTGTTGAGCCGAATGCAGAGGTATGTGTGACGAGCCATGCGCGCATCACGAAGGTTGTTTGGGCGCTCAACACGCTTGGCTTCATTGCCTACCTCGTCTGGCTTGCCGGTAGCCACGAGCGCATTTTGACGGAGCGCGAAGGGGTCATATTCCTCTTGCCCTGCGTCGCCTTTATATTTGTGTTTGTCTGCCTCCGGGCGGCGAGCAATCGGACAGCAGAGGATGCAGAGGCATCGAAGGAGGAGTCGTGGAACGCGGCGCGCAAGCATTAATCAAGGCCCTCGCGGCCGCCATGATCTTTGGTGGCCTCATGCTCATTTTTCATCCCGCGTATCGCGGCGCTGTAGGCGCACTGTGGCGCGGCAAACCTGTTGAGTCGCCGGTTTGGGACTCAAACAAAGATTATTACCCGATGCTTGGCCTAACCCCTGAGACGACTCATGCAGACACAAAATAGAATCATTTTCTTTTGCTATTGCTTCATCATCGGTTTGGTCGTTGCAATGACCTGGCCGGTCAACCCGTCCGCGCTGCCGCTATTGAATGTTGTTACGACCGTGTTGCTGCTGGCTGCAGCCGCGATGCTCTTTTATGCGCATCGCAAGCGGGACGAAGAGCAGGAGGCTCGCCCCTCCGCATCGCGTTGGCTGGCGTGGCTCTTGATGCTCTCTGCATTATCGCTGGGTTACGTCCGCTACATCGGCGCGAACACCGTGCCGGATACGCAAGTGGGCGAAATCGTGCTCGTGGGGGAGGGGGCGCAGTTTCGGGCGAAGAACGCGCTGCCCGATACCTGCCGCATTCGCGTCCGAAAATCACAGCCGCTTGCCGAGGATTTACACCTGCGCATCGTTGGCGAGCTCGACGCGCGCGTGGCTGCGCGCGATGCGGATGGCCGCGCGATGGTGGACCGCCGTGGACGTTGGCAGTTCCAAATCGCGCGGATGCCGATTACCACAGACGTTGTTGTCGTCCACAGCGCAGACCCACTCAACAGCGACTATGTGATTGATCAGCCGCTCACCCGTATCACCGGCGTTCAAGTATTGAAAGGTCCGACACACGGCGCCGTTGCGCTCTTCCGTGTTTCAAACCACATCGGCTCTTTCGTCCGCCCCGGTCGCGCACAATCGCCGGTTACGATCCTCGGACGTATCAGCGCCGACCCGCTTGTGTACGACTTCAAGACCGTGCTGCCCATCACGCCGGAGTTTATACAGTTTCCCGCCGGCGGCCCGTTTTATCGCGTTGAAGGCGGCGACATTCAGGTAACCGTCCGACCGGAAATGCCCGGCTACGAAAAATTCGCGGGCACGGCCGCCTACGGTTACGACGTCGAGTTGAAGGGCGAACTTACGGTCGCGCGTGGCGCGGCGAATCCCGGCGGATTCAATGCGCGCCGTTTTCAACAGAACTACAACATCTATGGATTAATGTCCCTCTACACTCCGCGCAACGGCCCACCGCCGATTCATGCGATCAAGCCGATTGACGGCCCGATGCGCGAGGGGAACGCGCTTGTCTCGTTCTCGCTGAATCTGCGCGACAATGTGTTGCGTGTAATCAAACAAACACTGCTCTTCCCGCAGTCCGCCTTCGTCGGTGGCGTCACGCTCGGAATGCGCTACGGCTTGCAGGGCGTGGAATGTATGTTCAGCGAGCGGTATCAGCACGAGTGGAAACCCTCCGACGAACCGACCATTATCGGGCGCTTCTGCGAAGAAACGATTGCGGATGAGTTTAAGGAGTCTGGCGTGAATCACGTTCTCGCCGTCTCCGGATTGCACGTGACCATCATCACGGTGATGCTCGTCGGAATTTTTGCGCTCATGCGTGTGCCGCGACAGGCGTATGTGCCAGCCATCATTTTCGCCCTTGTGATTTTTTCCATCATCACCGGCGCGCGTCCCTCGACGTTGCGCGCAGTGATTATGAACAGCTTATTCCTGCTTACGTGGGCATATCTTGACCAAAACTTGCGATCATCGGTGCTGCTCGGTGTGCCTGTCGCCGCATTCTTAATTCTGCTGCATAATCCACTGGTCGTTGTGGGTCCATCGTTCACGCTGTCATTCGGCGCTATTCTATCCCTCGGCTTGCTCACCACGCCCGCGCTCGATTTGTTGCAACGACTCAAGGGAAATCAGTTCACGCTCTTCCTTCTCGTTTCCATCGGCTACACGCTGATCGCAATTCGGCATTGGGCATTGGCGGTTACACCGCAATTTCTTTTCCCGACCGTCGCGCTATGCATCGTCCTCTTTATGATTGCGGGTTCGTTACAGCGTAAGGGCGTCGGTATCCCAGAGACATTCAACTTCACGACGATTCCCGAAGGCGTGGGCGCGTTTCTTGCCGCGCAGTTTGCGATTCAACTGGGGATGATGATTCCCCTCTCTGCTGGCTACTTCGTGCGTTGGCCGTTCGCAGGTGCGTACGCAAACCTCATCGCCATTCCGCTCATCGGCGTCGTGGTGCAGTTGGGCGCGATTGGCGGCTTGCTTGGACTCATTCCGGGAATTGGAATCTACATTGCGTTGATTATTGGCGCGGCGAACTGGGTGTTCTCCTCCATCTTTCTTTGGCTCGCTCACGCCAGCGCGGACCTCTTCCCGTATCCCGTCATCCGCCGCCCCGGTCTGCTTGCGCTCACCGCCTACTACATTGCCTGTGCGTGGTTCATTTGGAACAAGCCCATTTGGGCGTGGCTGGTAAAGACCACGACGGCGTTCAATCTGCGCGGCAAATGGTGGCCGCGTTCTGTTGGAATCGTCGCCGGCATTGTGCTCGCCGCGTTGGTGGTTGTGGATATGCGCCCTGCGACGGTGCGCGAGCTGAAGATGACGGTGCTCTCTGTCGGCTATGGCAGCGCGGTGCTTGTTGAAAGTCCGACTGGCCGTCGTATTCTGATTGACGCCGGTTTTGTTGAGCACGAGCGCGGTCGCCGAAACGAGGCTTCGCGCACCGTGCTTCCCGTTCTCGCAAACGAAAAGGTGCGGCATCTCGATGCGGTTATTCTGACCTCGCCACGCCCTGAGCGCGCGGCGGGAATCAGCCACATTCTCGAATCCACCTGGGTGGATCACCTGTTCCTTCCGCCCTCCTTGGCTGACCTGCGGAGCGACGAAACATACGAACAATTTGTCACCCGCTTCGGCGAGTCTGCCGATACCGTTGAATCAGCTGCGCTTGTCCGTTCGTATGAAGAACTGATTGGCAATGAACAGTGGCCGCGGCGCCTCTCGCTTGCGAACGAAATGGCCAAGCGCAAGTCGAGTGTGGTCAACCGGTGGGCGGGTTGGACGGTACAGCAAAGCACGCTTGCAGCGGGTCAGGTGTTGTTTGAAGAGAAAGGTCCGGGCGGTGTCTTCCGAATTGAGGTGTTGAACCCCGATATAGCGAAGGGCAACGCCAACGACTACGACAACGGTTCGTTGGTGCTACGCGTTGTGTACGGCGATTTCGCCGCGCTCATCACCAGCGACCTGCAGTACGACGGCGTCTCCGCGTTGGCCTCCCGCTACGACGCCTCGCAGTTGCGCAGCCAGGTGCTCTTCATTCCGCATCACGGCGCAGCGCTGGGCGAAATGCAGGGCGACTTCAAGCCGACTCTGCGCAGTGCGCTTAATGAAGAACTACGCTCGTTGATCGCGAAGGTTAATCCAGAGCGCGTGGTTGCCGAATGGGGCACCCCGCGCCCGGTGCTTGGCGACCTTTCTCGCGACGCCGTCAACGCGCACGAGCTTGCGCGGCAGTATGTGAAAGATCAACTTGGCGACTCCGCGTGGCTTTCCACCGATACCGACTTCGCCTTGACGTTCTCGTCCGATGGCCATACATACTCTGTAGCGACGCAAGCCGAGGCGAATCGCGCCGAGGGCGGTGTTGACGATGCCGTCTCCGATATCGCCGTCGGATTTTGAGCTTCGTGAAGAGATAAATTTCCAAGGCTTGGAAGTTTGTTCGTGAACGACTTCCAACCCTTGGAACTTTTGGGTCAAACAACAAAAGGGAGAAACACATCATGGCAAAGATTCTTGTTCCACTCGCAGACGGCTGCGAAGAAATCGAAGCGATCTCCGTAATTGACGTGTTGCGTCGCGCCGAATTCAAGGTCGTGACCGCAGGCCTGCACGATGGCCCGGTTGCCGCCGCGCATGGCGTGAAGTTGATGGCAGATACGCTGTTTTCCTCAATAAATCCAATGGATTTCGACGCCATTGTGATTCCCGGCGGCGGAGGCGGGGTCGAAAACCTGATGAAGGATGAAGGCGTGTTGAGCGCCATTCGTGAGATGGATAAAGCCGGGCGTTGGGTTGCTGCGGTATGTGCTGGCCCGCTTGTGTTGCAAGCGGCGGGGATTCTTGAGGGGCGTCGCGTGACGTGTTATCCCGCGTGTGCGGAAGACCTTACTGCGACGCCGCGCGTGAACGAGCGAGTGGTTGTTGATGGCAAACTCATCACGAGTCAGGGGCCGGGGACGAGCATGGCGTTTGCGATCGAGCTTGTTCGTCAGTTTGGCAGCGCGTCGCTCGCGCAGCGGGTTGCCTCTGCACTACTCGCTTGAAAAAGTGCAAGCTTAACCATTCATAAAAAAAGCAAAAAAACGCTTGTTTTACAGGGATATACGCGCAATATGGGCGCGAGTTTAGACGCAAGAACGCGATCTAATTAAACAGGAGGCGAGAAATAATATGGCACTAACCAAATCGCAGACCGCGGCCAAGATGGCCGACGCGGTGGGAATCACCAAGAAGCAAGCCGGTCAGTTCTTTGAATCACTGGCTAACCTGGCATACAAGGAAGCGAAGAACAGCTTCGTAATTCCGGGCTTGGGCAAGCTTGTTTTGGTTCAACGCAAGGCGCGCATGGGCCGCAATCCGGCCACGGGCCAAGCGATCAAAATTCCGGCCAAGAAGGTCGTCAAGTTCCGCGTGGCGAAAGCCGCCAAGGACGCGATCCTCGGAAGCAAGAAGTAAGAGATCGTACGGTTATGTGCGCAAGGGATGGCGGCAACGTCATCCCTTTCGCATTTAATGCGTGTGCGCAGTCCGTATCCAGCGTGATCAGTGATGCGTTTCCTGCCAGCCTTGCTGAGGACTTCGACGATTTCGCCGCGAATTGCTATTTGCGGTTTAACAACTTAATCGCCTGTCCGAGAATCCGCTGTGCGCAGGCGGGTTTTGTCAGTGTGCCCCAGTCGGCAGGGGGAGCGGTCGGTCCGATCCAACTGTAACTTCCACGCTCTCCGCCCAATGCGTCGAGTGCGTTGAGGACGATTCCATCGAAGCGCTTCCGCTTTAATTTCTCCAGCGCCTTTGCCGGGCCGTCGTGAGTTTGCAACGCGAATCCAATCGCTATTTGGTCCGTGCGCTTATTTGCGTTTAGCGTCGCTGCAATATCGGGTGTGGGTTCGAGAGGGAGTGAGAGGGCCTCGTTTTCCTTCGGCAATTTTTTGTCGTGATAGGCGCTGGGGCGATAGTCCGATACCGCGGCGGCATATACGATGATGTCTGCTGCTTCGTAATGACGCTTTGCTTCCGCAAGCATCTCGGCCGCGCTGATGACCGGCAGAATCGTGATTGAATTGCCACGTGGCAGATTACCTTCCGCCACCGGGCCTGAAACAAAAGTGACTTCCGCGCCCGCTGCGGCGGCAGCTTGCGCCAATGCGCGACCCATTTTCCCGGAACTCGGGTTGCTGATATAGCGGACGGGATCAAGATGTTCGCGGGTGGGGCCGGATAAAATTAGCACGCGCTTCCCGGTGAGCTGTTGCTGCGCCGAGAGAAGTTCCGTGATGCGTTTGACGATTTCTTCCGGTTCGCTCAATCGTCCTTCACCGGTCATTCCGCAGGCGAGCAGGCCACTGTCCGGGCCGATTCGTATCCATCCGCGATTTTCCAAGACACGTACGCTTTCACGTACGCTGTCTTGTTGCCACATTTCGACGTTCATCGCCGGACAAAAAATGCGGATGCAGTGTTCGGGCAGCGAGAGGGCGGAGGTGGATACGACATCATCCCCGCGTCCTTGCGCGATTTTTCCGAGTGTGTTTGCGGTTGCGGGGAGCACAACAAAGGCGTCGGCGCGCGTGGCGGGGTAGAGGTGGGGGAACGCATCTTCGCCCGTTGCCTCATCGGGTGGAAATAATTTATCCAGCACTGAATTGCCCGAGGCGAGGGCGAAGGTTCGCGGCACGACGAAGCGCTGAGCGGCGTCGGTCATCGCCACGTGGACGTCGTGTCCGAGCTTGTGCAGACTGCCCGCAACCTCAACCGCCTTGTATGCGGCAATGCCCCCGCAAATTCCGAGGAGGATCCTTTTTTTTGCTGTTGCAGTTTCGCTCATGCCTGTTCGTCGTGCGATTCGCCAGAACCTTGCCCTGTCGCGGGCGCAAGAACAACGACGCACTCGCCCTTTACTGTACGCCTTTCAAAGGCCGCGCAGATTTCTGCGGGCGTACCGCGCAGGAGTTCTTCGAAGTGTTTGGTCAGTTCACGTCCGATAAATAACTGACGCGCACCGAGCGTTTCCGCGATTTCACTCAACAATTTTAGCAGGCGATACGGAGATTCAAAAAGTACCACAGGTAGAGTTTGATTGCCCCACTGTTCAAGTTCTCGTTTGCGCGCACCCGATTTGTGGGGAAGGAACCCGACAAAGATAAAACCGCGTGTGGGGAATCCAGCAAGTGCGATGGCCGTTGTCACTGCGGAGGGGCCGGGAACCGCCGTGACGGGAACACGGGCATCTCGACAGGCCGCGACGAGACGCGCACCGGGATCGGAGACGGCGGGCATGCCGGAATCGCTGACGAGCGCGATTATTTCTCCCGAATGCAGCCGCGCAATGATTTCACCCGCGCGGGAGGCTTCGTTGAACTTGTGATAGCTAAGCATCGGCGTGTGCAGGCCGTGGCGCTCAAGGAGTTTGCGCGTGTGGCGCGTGTCTTCGGCGAGAATCAGCGATGCGTTGCGGAGCGTATCAAGCGCGCGCAGGGTGATGTCGCTTAGATTTCCAATCGGTGTGCCGACGATATACAGGCCGGGCGCGAGCGCTTCGGACTGGGTGTTTTGATTCACGGGCGTCTGTCGCGCGGTTATTGGCCAACCCATTGTGCGGCATAGCGCACGAGCTGCGTGGCGTTTGCGAGGCCGAGTTTGTCTTTGATGTTGGCGCGGTAGGTCTCGATTGTTTTGATGCTGAGGTGGAGCAGATTTGCAATTTCGCGTGTGCCGCGCCCCTGACCGATGAGTCGGAGCACCTCGATTTCTCGGTCGCTGAGCTGGTTAATGGGGGATTCGCCTCCCTTTGCCCCGCGGCCGGTTACTTCGTGAAGAATGGCCTGACCCGCTTTCTCGCTGAGATAAATTTCGCCGCCCATCACTTTTCTGACGGCGGGCACGATTTTGTCCGCGACCTCTGCCTTCATCAGATAGCCGTGTGCGCCCGCGCGCAGCGCGCGGTCGGCGTAGAGACTTTCGTCGTGCATGGAGAGAATCAGCACCGGAATTTTTTTGTCCTGCGCACGAATCCACTTGGTCAGCTCGATGCCGTCTGTGCCCTTGAGTGAAATGTCCACAATGACGAGATCGGGCATTTGCTTTTGAAGCGCCTGAAGAGCTTCACCCGCAGATTCCGCCTCGGCGCAGATGCGGAGATCCGACTCCTGTTCGAGCAGGTGCTTGATGCCCTGGCGCACAACGGGGTGGTCGTCCACAACGAGAATCCGTTTGGTGGACGGGGCCGGTGCTGAACTTGCAGATTTATTCGTTGTTTTTTTCATTTCTTTTGCGTGAAGGAGTCGGCCGCGTCCAAACGAGTTGGACAATCGTTCCGCGTTTGCCAGCCCGGCGGACATCCAGCTTTGCGCCCACTACAGAGGCGCGGTAGCGCATGACAATGATTCCCATTCCCGGCGTTAGTCGCTTTAGGTTAATACCCCGGCCGTTATCCTCGACACTCAACGTCAGTACACTAGCTGAACAGTTGAGAGAAATACAAATCTGTTTTGCCTGTCCGTGACGGATCGCATTCGATGTGGCTTCCTGCACGATGCGGTATAGATGCAAAGCGGTGGTCTTGTCCATTGGTGGAAGCTTCCCGCGCTGCGAGAAGCGGGCATTCACGCCATACAGCTCCCGAAGCGAGAGCGATAATTCCTCAATTGCGGTGGAGATGCCCGAGCGCTCAAGCTCAACGGGATACAAGCCGTGTGCTTGTCGCCGCAGCGCGGAGAGGGTGCGCGCGAGCATTTCTGCCACTTCCGCCGCATCCTTTTGCGCGGGGTTCTTTTCGCGCTCCAGTCGGTTTTGCAGCGCCTTCGCCAACATGCTCGCGCCGGTTAGCTGTTGACCCAATCCGTCGTGCAGCTCTTGGCCGAGAATGCGCCGTTCGTTTTCACTCGCCTGTGCGAGCGCCTGTTCCGCGATTTTACGCGCGCTGATGTCGCGGATGATACCCGTGAACAGGCGTCGTTTTCCAAGGCGGACTTCGCTGATTGCGAGGTACATGGGGAAGATGGTGCCATCCTTGCGGACGCCCGCAGCTTCGCGTCCGATTCCGATGATCTGCGCCTTGCCCGTTTTCAGATAGCGCTGAATATAGTTGTCATGCTCCTCAGCCCATTGCGGGGGCATGAGCATCTTTATATTGTTCCCGATCATCTCCCGCGCCTTGTATTGAAAGATGCGTTCCGTTGCGGGATTCACCGACTCGATGGTTCCGTTCCCATCAATCGTGATGATTCCGTCAACGACCGTATTGATGATCGCGCGGAGGCGCGCTGCCAGCTCGCTGTCGCCTTCGGCAGGACGTTTCGGTATAAGACGCGACATAAGCCTTAATTCTGAAGGAAATCCGTTGAAAAGTCGAGAGGCGGATGGACGAATGTTTTTGGGGAACCTTGATGTACGGTTGTGGCTCTAACCTATGAACACTCGCGAAGTGTGAAGGAGTACTATGCGTTATTTATTGTTCACATTGATATTGGGCGCGCTGGCGGTGGGCTGCGGGCGAAACAAAATTGAGCCGGGTTATGAGCAGCATCCGGTGGGGCGCGCCCTGTCCGATGGCGCAACAATTATGACCGTTGCTGTTCAGCGCGTCGCAACGCGAGTGGATGTTGTGGGCACTGTGACTGCAACGGAACGAGTCAAGGTTTCCGCGCGGGTGCAGGCGGAAGTGCGTGAAGTTCACGCTTCGGCCGGACAGCGGGTTTCCAAGGATGACACGTTGCTGGTGCTGGATGATCGCGAGATTCAGGAGCAGCTCGCTGCTGCGGAGGCGCAGTTGCGTCAGGCAGAGGCGGAATACAAACGCTCGCGCCAATTGTTTGAGGCGCGCTCGGCGAGCGAGCAGGAGCTGACTGCGGCCGAGTCTGCATTTCAATCCGCGCGCGCACAGGTGGATCGCATCCGCGTCTTGCAGTCTTATACGATTATCCGAGCGCCGCTGACGGGCATGGTGATTGAGCGCCATGTTGAAGTTGGCGATCTCGCCGCGCCGGGGCAGGTATTGATGGCGCTCTACGATCCGACTCGCGTGCGAATCGAAGCAGCAGTTCCCGCACGACTAATTCCGCATCTTGCCCTCGGGAGTCCCGTGGCGGTTGCCTTGGAGCAACCGGCGATCACGATCACTGGAATAGTTGCGGAAATTGTGGGCGAGATTGATCCGCGCAGTCGGAGTCGTGTCGTTCGCGTGAATCTTGAGCGACCGGAAGCCGATTTATTGCCCGGCGCGTTTGGTCGGCTCTGGGTTGAAACAGAAGTGCGCGATGTTCTTTATATTCCGACGTCCGCAGTTATTCGGGTGGGACAGTTGGAGAGTGTCGGCATTGTGAAAGACGGACGCGTGGTGGATCGGCTTATTCGTACCGGACCCGTTTCTGGGGATCGCGTGGAAGTGCTGTCCGGCTTGACCGCTGGCGACGTTGTTGCTGTGGAGGCGAAGTGAGCAGGGGGAGTCAATCGGCAATTGGGCGACTAATTGAAACGTTCCTTCGCGGGAATTTGGCGATTCTATTAATGATCGTCGCCCTGGCCGCCGGCGCGATTGCATTGTTCGCCACGCCGCGCGAAGAAGAGCCACAAATCGTCGTGCCGCTTGCCGATGTGCTCGTCTCGTATCCCGGCGGAAGCGCGGAAGAAGTCGAACGTCTGGTTTCGTCGCGTTTGGAACGAATGCTCTATCAGATTGATGGCGTGGAATACGTCTATTCGATGTCCATGCCGGGGCAGGCGGTGGTGACGGTTCGGTTTTACGTCGGCCAGGATCGCGAGGAGAGTCTTATCAAGCTCTATAATAAGATTTTCCAAAATCAGGATAAGACCACGCCCGGCATTGCGGGGTGGGTGATTAAGCCGATTGAGGTGGACGATGTTCCCGTTGCGACTGTTGCGCTTACGAGCGAGCGCTATGGCGAATATGAGCTGTACCGCATTGCGGAAGAGGCCGTCACACGGCTTCAACACATTCCGAACACTGCGGCGATTACGATTCACGGAGGACAGCGCCGCGCGATTACCGTGCATCTCGATTCCAAGCGCCTTGCGGCGTATCAGCTTTCGCCGATGGAGATTGCTGGCGCGTTGCGTGCCTCCAATGCGCAGTTGGAAAGCGGGTCTTTTGAAGAAGGCAACGAGTCTGTTCGCGTAAGCGCCGGGCCGTTTCTGCGGAGCGCTCGCGAGGTCGCGGACTTGCTTGTCGGTCTGCATGCCGGACGTCCGGTTTATTTGCGCGATGTCGCTGAAATTGCGGATGGGCCGGAAGAGCTGGCCAGCTACTCGCGGTTCGGATTTGGCCCGGCCTCGGGCGCAACAAACCTCGTTTCGCATCCCGCCGTGACGATTGCCGTCGCAAAGAAAAAGGGAAGCAACGCAGTGCGAGTGACTGCCGCCGTGGACGAGATGGTGAAGGATCTGCGCGGCGTGATTATTCCGGATGGCGTGGATGCGCTCATCACGCGCGACTACGGCAGGACTGCGGATGAGAAGGTGAACAATCTGGTCGGGAGCCTTGGCGAGGCCGTGATTACCGTCATTATCCTGATCGCCCTCGTAATGAACTGGCGCGTGGGCATCATTGTCGCACTGGCGGTGCCGATAACGTACGCACTCACCCTGCTGGTCAATTTCCTCGCGGGTTACACCATAAACCGTGTCACTCTGTTCGCCCTGATTCTGGCGCTCGGGCTGTTGGTGGATGACCCGATTGTTGCGGTGGAAAATATTTATCGTCACCTGCGGATGGGTAAACAGCCGCGTCTCGACGCCATCTCGACCGCAATGAATGAGGTCATGCCGCCTCTGATTCTTGCGACGCTCTCCGTGATGGTCGCCTTTTTGCCGATGTTCTTTATCACCGGAATGATGGGACCGTATATGCGCCCGATGGCCCTCAATGTTCCGCTCGCGATGTTTAGCTCCATGCTCATCTCGCTCGTCATCACGCCCTGGGTTTCGAGCATGATGTTCAAGAATGTGAAGTTTAAGGAACACAAGAACAGCGATGAGGACGATGTCAGCTCCTCGCGTGTGTATCGGGTGTACTCAAAAGTTGTGCGCCCGCTCATTAATTCTCCGGAAACGTGCGCGTGGTTTGCTTTGGATCACCGCAGGGCTGTTTGTGGCGTCGGTGGTGATGGCGCTTCTGGTTGTTCCCCTCAAAATGTTGCCGTTTGACAACAAGAACGAGTTTCAACTGATTGTGGATATGCCTGAGGGCGCACCCCTTGAAAAAACAGACGCGGTTGTTCGCGAGATCGAGGAATATTTGCGTGGGGTTCCCGAGGTGGAAAACTTTACGTCGCTGTCTGGCGAGGCCTCGCCGATGGATTTCAACGGGATGGTGCGGCATTACTATCTGCGACAGGGTTCCGAACATCGCGGATGTACGAGTCAATCTTGCACATCGCACAAAACGGACGATGAACAGCCACGCCATCGCACTACGGATACGCCCTGATATCGAGGCGCTTGCGGAGAAGTGGGATGCTTCGATTAAAATAGTCGAAGTTCCGCCTGGCCCCCCGTGCTCTCGACTGTTGTAGCAGAAATCTACGGCAAGCCTCACCACCGTTATCACGAGCTGATTGCCGCCGCAAAAACCGTTCGCGCGGAGATGGAAAAAGAGCGGGGCGTGGTGGATGTGGATGATTACGTTGAAGCGGATCAGAGTAAGTGGATTTACACACTTGATCGCGACAAGGCCGCGCGCAATGGAGTATCGGTTGAGGACGCCGCAATGACCTTGAAAATTGCGCTCGGCGGCGCCGATGCAGGGGTGTTGCACAGCCCTAGCGAGCAGAATGAAACGCCGATTCGACTACAGCTCCCGCGTTCGATGAGATCGAATGTGGAGCAGTTGAAAACTGTTTCCGTAAAAGGTCGCGAGGGCGACCTGGTTCAGCTCGGCGAGATCGGGAGCTTTGAAAAGGGCCTCGAGGACAAGACGATCTACCACAAAAATCTTGAGCGGGTTGTCTATGTTATTGCCGACACCGCCGGACGCGGACCTGCCTATCCGGTGCTCGCGCTGAAAAAACATTTCAAAAAGAGTCCGTTGCCGGAGGGGATTGAGGCGGATTGGAGCGGGGAAGGCGAGTGGAAGATTACTGTGGATGTGTTCCGGGACCTCGGCCTCGCGTTTGCGGCTGCGTTGTTGGGCATTTATGTGTTGTTGGTGTATGAGACGAAATCCTACGCGCTGCCCGGCGTGATTATGTTTTCGATTCCGTTGACGATGATCGGAATTATGCCCGGTTTTTGGATTCTCAATTTACTGACGAATCGCCCGATTGCGGGATTTGCAGACCCGGTATTCTTCACCGCCACAGCGATGATCGGAATGATTGCGCTGGCCGGGATCGTCGTGAGGAATGGAATCATCCTCATAGATTTTATTCATCTGCAACTGGAGCGGGGCCGCTCGCTCGTGGAGGCGATTCTGGAATCGGGCGCGGTTCGCTTGCGCCCGATTGTATTGACCGCCGGCACCACGATGCTCGGCGCATGGCCGATCACGCTCGATCCGATTTTTAGTGGTCTCGCGTGGGCGTTGATTTTTGGTCTGTTCGTCTCAACGGCGTTTACGTTGGTGATCATCCCCGTGGTGTATTATTTGATCTACGGGAAGAAAAGCACGGAGGCTAAACCATGAAAATGATCGTAGTGGTCGGACCTCACAACCGTGAGCAGGAAATACGCGATGCGCTTCGCGCACACGGTGCGACATCTTTCACGGAGATTCCGGAAGTGTTGCGCCAGGGACAGACCAGTGCCACGCTCGGTACGTCGGCCTTCCCCGGTAGCTCGCGCTTGATCTTCGGTATGGTGGAAGATGACCAGATGACTGCCGTTGTCAGCGCTCTGTTGGAGCTGAAGGCCAATTTGTTCCCGGCGGAACGGCTCCACGCCTGTGCCATACCAGCGGAGTCCTTGCTATGAGTCCGGCGCTGTCCAAAACACTGCTCGGTGGCGTCATCGGCGCGCTGGTTGGATTCGCGATGTACAAGTTCGTCGGCTGCAAGACCGGCACGTGCCCCATTGTCGCCAATCCATGGTCGTCCATTCTGATCTACGGCCTGATCGGCGCATTGGCAATGAGCGGTCGCTAGCCCCTAGATCGGGCTTTGCCGGATGTTCATTTCAGCCTTTCACCTAGCAATAGTGCAACGTGGCCATTCGTTTTCCATATAGACGCGGGATGTTCAACAAAGCCCGCTGAAAGGAATACTATGAAAACGATACGAACTGGGTTGATGCTGAGCGGACTGACCATGCTGCTTGCTGCGCCGATTGTTTTCGCGCAACGGGGCGTTGGTGATGATGTCGGCGTTGTTCGGCAACAAGCGAAGGTGGAGCGAAGCACTGTTGCTGGAACGCTGGTGGAGGTGAAAGACGGGCCGTGTGAGAACACGACCGGGCGTTCCTATATTGGGATGCACTATATTCTGAAGGCGGAGGACGGAGAGATGATCAATCTGCATTTGGGTCCGTCTGAAACAATGAAATCCATGAACTTGCCGACGGAAATCGGAAAGACCGTTTCTGCAACGGCGTTTCGCACGGACAAGATGAAGGAAGATGCGCTGACCGCGATTGAGGTGACTGTTGATGGCAAGACATACACCCTGCGCAATGCGAACCTGCGCCCGGTGTGGGCGAAGGAACGGCGAAGCGACAAGCGGCGCGGCGGGTGGAATAGAGGGCGCTAGGTCCGAACTGCAATCCAGAGCGCGTGGGCGCTCTGGATTGCACACGTATTTTTAGAGAAGTGAACGGACGCGATTATCTAGGGCGGCTTGGTCAACCGTGAACGCGCAGAGTCCGCTGATATTCATCAGTGCATCAAGGCCAACCTGCCCCGAAGCGAGGCGCGCTTTCCATGTTGAGTAGTTCGGGATTTTCCCGTCCTTCGTAATCGTCTGCAAATCGTCTTCGCTCCAGCGCGGGAGGAAGTCAGGAATTTCAGCGCTGGCGAAGTGCTCCTGCAGTTTTTCGGGCGTGAGCGTTGCAGTGTCTTTTTTGAGTAGCGCGTCGGTTGCGGCTTTGAACTGATCCGATACTTCCCAAAGCGCCGCGCCTCCGAAGTCGGACATTTTTACTCCGTCTGCCAGTGTGACGTGCGGGTCTTCCTGTACGTGTGAACGGGCTGGTTCGCCCTTTGCTGCGAACTCTGCGGCAGCTTTTGTCGGGATGGTCAACACGTCCACACCCGCGACCGCAGCAACTTGATCGCCGGAGCGGATACTCGCGCCGATGAGCTTGGTCTTCGATTTGCCGGCCTTGCGGAGCGCGATGATTTCGCGCGCGGTGGCGAGCGTCGCTTTTTCACCGACGTTCTGGCCATCGCCGAGTTTGCTGTCTGCGACGAATGAGTTGAGTCGGCCCATGAAGACATTGACGTAGGATGTCTGAGAGAACAGTGCGATGAGATAATTCTGACGCGCGGAGTAGCCGAGTGTGAAGTTAATGGGAACTCCGGCCTCGCCGAGCCTTCGTGCGCTAATCAGGCCCGCAGGCGTGAGCGGCACTTTGACAAAGAAGCGTTCGGGACAAATTTCAAAATAGCGTTTGCCATAGCTGACCGTACGCTCCACATCGTTTGCCAAGTCTGTGTGAAGCTCAACGCTCACATGCGCATCGAACGTTTGTACGAGGCGAAGCGCGTGATGTGCGTTCAGGATGAAAGCGGTTTCGAGAAGCAGATCGCGCTCGCTGATGTTAGCATCCGTTGCGCGCAGTGCCGCGGTGGACGCGCGAATCAACTGGTCGTAAATACCCTTTTGAATTTCCTTGTTGAGCAGCGAGTTATTTGTGGTCAGGCCGCTAAACTCAGCCGTCCAAACTTTTGCCGCTTCCTCCAGATCACCTGTGTCGAACCACAGCTCAGAACCTGCAGCCACGGCGGACTGCCATACTTTGTTTGGAGCGCCCTTGTGTGTTGGTTCGCCCAATTTGAGCGAGAAACCACTCGTTACCAATTCGCGGACTTTCGCCGCGAGTGCCTTGTTATTCATCAATAACCTCCTTGCGTAAAATACACCTGAATTGGCGGTTTTGCAAAAGAGAGGGTGAGGGTGTGATTACCAAAGGGTGAATAGTGTCGGGAGGACATGGCTGTCCCGCAGTTCATCCGCCATTTCGAAAACCCCGATTAGGATGGCGAACCACACGACGCTTCCCATCGCTTTGCGGAATGCTTTCGGAATAACCACGTAATCCTTTGACTCTGTGAGGCACCTGAAGCTGCGGGGCCAGAAGCGGGGTACTTCTGAGGAGTAGCGCACAAATTCTTTCGGGTGTCGCGCTTCCAATATAGCCTCCTCCGAGCGGATGACCGCCGGATAATAGATGGCGAATGCGACGGCGATGAGCGCCGGGATCATCAGGGTTCCCGTAGTCATGCCTACGCCGATGGCGCCGATCAAGCTCAGCGCATAAAGCGGGTTCCGTGTCAGGGAATATGGCCCTTCGGTAATCAGATGGTTTGTTTTGTAGCCACAGATGTAAAGCGATGCCCACAGTCGGCCGATCATTGCGAGGGCGACAAGGCTGCAACCGACCAGGAAAATAGAACCCTCTATAAGTGGACGCATTTCCCAAGCGCTGCCGGTAAGGAGCGCTAGAATCACGAGTGCGCTGGCAACAGCGCGTGAAATAATAATTCGTAGCCGCGCGGCAGGTTTTCGGGAGGGGACACTCATTAATTTGAAGATGCGCTTTGGTTTGTTGGCGAGCTGAAACAGGTTAAGTCGTTTGACCCAAAGCCGGGGAGTTCGTTCAATCCCTTTATTCAAAATATGAAAAGCCTGTTTGGGGAGAGTTGTGGTAGGCTGTCGGCGTGGTTTCTGATCTCAAAAAAAAGCATGGATGCCCGCGCCCGGCGCGTGATTCGTGAAAATATGGAGCGAGTGTATCGGATGGGATTGGGCTTTTGCGGGAACCACGCGGACGCGCAGGACCTTGTCCAAGAAACGATGCTGCGGGCGTACCAAAGCTGGGAGAAGTTCGAGGGGCGCGCGGACCCGAAGACCTGGCTGTACCGAATTGCCTCGCGGATGTGTATTCGGATGCGCCGCCGACGCGCAGGTCAACCCGCACAGATGGAATCACTGGATCAAGACCCCGCGTTTGCAGAAAAGACGATGGTGGATTTGGATGCCCTTGCGCGACAGGGGGAGGGGGTGTTGGACGAATCGCCCGCGTTACTGCAACTACAGGAAGCGATTACGAAGCTGCCGCCGGAGTTCAGGATTGTGCTCGTTCTCAAGGAGATTGGCGAACTGTCTGTTGAAGATGTTGCGCGGGCGCTCGACTTGAAACCACAAACGGTAAAGACGCGACTGCATCGCGCACGGATGCGAATTCGTGAACACGTCGCGAAAAATCTTCCACAAAAATCCGGCGCACAGCCTGCGTATAGCAAGCGGGTTTGCCTCGTTTTGCTTCGCGCGAAACAAGATGCGCTTGATCGCGGTGTTCCGTTTCCTGTGCAGCAATCTCTGATTTGTGAACGTTGCCAGGCCGTCTTCTCCACCCTTGACCTCGCCCACGATCTTTGTACCCGCCTTGGCACAGGCCCATTGCCAGACGAAGTACAGGAGCTGTTGCGAACGTTGTAGGGAGGAAGTCCGATCTAACCCCAGAAGATGTGCGTCGGGTCTTTGTCCACCTCGTCAAGGAGTCGCTTAAAATCGTCCGAATCGGCGAGCAGCCTGTAGATGTGCCATTTGCTGTGCTGATCCAAACAAAAGAGTCGCCACTTTCCGGATTTGACGATGAATTTGAATTGCGCAATTGGATGCGATAGCCATTTGCTGTCGTCCTTAAACCATGGACGATCCTCGCACAGGATCACGCTATTGTCTTCGATGACGTAGGCCAGCTTGACCAAATGCTGAACGTGCTTTGGGCTTCTCTTCAGGCAGAATGCGTCGAGGTGTTTTTCTATTTCGTGTCGCAGGGTGTCGCTTAGGGGCATTTTACCTTCTCTTCATTTAGCCGTGGTTATGAATTGCGCCGCTCCAGTTCTCGAATCCGTTCGCGGAGCCGCTGATTTTCCTCGGCTAATGTATTCGTCGTCGGTGGTTCTTCGGCGGAGTGGATGATTTCGTCATTTGTCAGGTACACACCGCTGAACATTGCGGTTTTTACGTTTGCGCGATGCACATTCCCGCGCTCGTCACGATAAAGAATTTTGTAGATACGCGAATCTTCTTCACCGAACCAGCCGGGCCCAAACGGATCCCAACTTCGATCCATCAATTCCCAGCCTTGCTCGCGGACGTACTGCTCAACGCGTTCAGCATCGAAGGCGCCAGCCATTAGTCGAACCACCAGTAGCAGGGCAAGGACGCCAAGAATTGCTAAAAACCCTCCCACTGTGCGCCTCCCTGGTTGGATATTGTCTGTGCGCGGCTAAAAATAGTAGCGCAGAGAGAGTTCGATGAATGCGTCGGTGTTCCGCAGTTTGTTTTTGTCTGGATAGATGTCTTCTGTTGCATAGGTGAAGACACCGGCGGCGGCAATGGCGAGTTTCTCCGAAAGGAAATATTTAGCGCCCGCGCGCAACTCTGCAATTCCTGCGGTATCGCTGCCGCTGGTGCCGTCAATATCCACATTGGCAATGCCGGCAAAGAATTCGGCGAAGGGCACGATTTCCGAACCGACGTCCACATTGTATTCGACGTAGCCACCGAGATCGAAGCTGGTGACATCGTCGTTGTTCACAAAGCCGATGCGTCCGCCAGCTTGGACATTATCCATGAAAAAGTATCCCCATGAGCCGTGCAGCGTGATTGAAGAACCGTTGCGCGTTGTTGGATCAAGTGTTCCCTGGAGGCGAAGCTCCTGGGTGTCCTGCAAAATCGTCGCCGCGCGGGCGGTCGTCAGAGATGTGGCACAGAAGAGAACGAGGAGGAGTCGTGCTATATTTTTCATGATGGCTTCCTTATTTGAATACCTGAAGTCGAACGGATGGGTTGGAGTGAATATCCTGCTGAATGAGCTTGAGCAATGCGCTGGCGATTGGGCCGGGCAATCCGTTTGCAACGGCCTTGCCGTCCAGCATGACAGCAGACGTGACGTCGGGCGTTGTGCCAAAGATCAATAGTTCGCGTGCCGTATTTAATTCTTTGCGTGAAATTGGGCCGTGCTTGATTGCGGGAAGGCGGCCGTTGTTGACGAGTTGCTCGGCAAGTATCGCTGCGCGGATCATTGTTGTTCCGAGCAATATCCGTCCCGGCGCCGGAAAGCGCAGCGTGCCTGCGGCGTCCACGATTCCGAAGTTTTCCGTCGCGCCCTCGGCGACGTTGTCGTCCTCATCAAAGGCAATGGCGAAGTCGGCACCCGCTTCAACAGCTTCTTTTTTAGGAGCGCATTTGGGAGATAGTTGCACGTCTTGATCGTCGCAAAGAAACCGGACTTTACCGGCTGTTCGCTCGAAATCACCCGTGCGCCTTCGGGGTGCGCCTCCATAAATGAGGGTTTTAATTCATAAACGAGAATATAGAGGCCTGTCTTGGGGCAGTCGTACGGATTCACGCCGAGGCTCCCCGGCCCGCGCGAGGCGATGAGCCGAATCAGGCAGTTGCGTTCTCCCCCTGCAAGCACCGTTTGCGACGTGAGGTCTGCAAGTACTGACTCGGTCCACGGGATGATCAATCCAATGGAACGCGCCGAGCGCATAAGGCGCATGACGTGTTCCTGCCACAAATAAATTCCGCCATCCACACACTTTAGCGTTTCAAAAATGCCGTCGCCGCGATGGGCGAGGTGATCGTCCGCCGGGATCATCATCAGCCCGGGATCGGTGACAATTCCGCCGAGTGTATTGGAATAAAATGCGAAATATCCTGAATGATACGGCTCGCGCAGTGTCGTCAACACTTCCACGGCCTGTGCTGCGGTGAGATGGGGGATTGTTTGCACGGGCGCATTGTAGCGTTGTGCGGCGTATGCAAAAGAGAAAACGCGCGGCTTGCAACCGGCGCGTAGTTGGAGAAACTGGCGAGATGGAAGACCAAAAGACTGGGGAGAAATCGGCCGCTGCCCTCTGGGCACATAGTCTACCTTTCGGCGCGTGGATTGCGCTGATGCACTTTCTCGATCTGCCTGCGCTTCCGCCCGCCTGGGCCTATGCGATACGCAGCGCTCTGTGTTTGGGATTGTTGCTCTTCCTCCGCCCCTGGCGGTGGTACGCGCCACCTGCATGGCGCCATTTCCCTTGGCGATGCTTGTGGGAATCGGTGTGTTTGTCGTTTGGGTTGGCTTGGAGCATCCCGCTGCCGCACGGTTGGGCCCGGTTCAAGAGTTGTACTTAAAATGGGGCGTCCGTCCATTTGGCGAACTGCGTCCGGAATTGACGACCACGCCCTACGCCCCCGAGATCAGCGGCTGGCCACTTGCCATCGTGCGCATTCTGGGATCGGGTTTGGTGATTGCGATCATTGAGGAGTTTTTCTGGCGCGGGTTTCTATATCGCTGGGTCTTCGGTGGCGATTTCACGAAGGTGGACCCATCTCGCTTTTCCGCCGTGCCCTTCTTCGGCGTCGCGCTGGTCTTCGGTGTGGAGCACATGGAGTGGCTTGCGGGAATAATTGCCGGAATTGCGTACGGCTGGCTCTATCTACGAACGCGCGATCTCTGGTCCGCCATCTTCGCGCATGCACTGACAAACTTACTGCTCGGCATCTACGTGGTGATGACCGGTCAGTACTGGTTCTGGTGAGGAATCGGCAGCGCGGTGTACTCCTGCGCGGAACGTTGTGCGCGGACCAAAATTTCGCCTCTGAATGTTTTTGCACCTTTGCGCCAATCCCAGCAAGGCGGGATGAATTTGCGGAGAATTTCCAACCCTTGGAAGTCCTTTCGGACAAGACTTCCAACCCTTGGAAGTTTTTGTGATTTGTTGAAGAAAAAATTCGATTTGCAGAATTAAAATGGGCGGGGACGCACAGTGGGTCGTGCGTCCCCGCTTTTGCCCCCCCTTGATTTCCCTTTAGGGGCTACATTTCTTCTTCGACGGCTTCACGTTGGCTGGTCTTTGCGCGAGCGGCGCCTTCGGGGCGGCTCATGAATTGGATGCGGTCGGCGGTGACTTTCAGCTTGCTGCGGGTTTCGCCGCTTTTGTCTTTCCACTGCGAAAACTGAAGGCGACCTTCAAGGAGGACGGGGCGGCCTTTGCGCAGAAATTCCCCGCAAACGGCGGCCTGTTTGTCCCACGCAACCACGTCCACGAAGCAGGTGCTCTCTTCAGAGTTACCATTCTTGCCGCTGTACCCATCGCTTACAGCAAGCCCGAAGTCTGCGACGGCGAGTCCCTTGGGGGTCTTGCGCAGTACCGGATCGCGGGTGAGGTTTCCGGCGAGGATTACTTTGTTCATGCGTACCATTGTTCTGTCTCCTTCTTTTGGTCCGCGCGTTGGCGCGGTTTGTTGTGTTTTGTTTTTTAATCGCGGTACGCCCAGGTGGACGGGTAGCGATCAATTCGTTGGCAGGCGTAGCTGTTCCTGATGCGTCGGCTGAAGTACTCGCCTTTGTTCACAATTCGAATGAAGTCGAGATAGACCTCGCGCGGCACTTCCGTGTAGGCGTAGGCCGCGCCTGTGCTGAAAACGATGGTCAGTGTGTGAGATGATGCGTCGTAACGAGCGGCGTCGAAGATGCGCGATTTGATCTGCACAAATTCGGCGAGATCCTTTCTCGCGAACGGATCGGCGTGGGTGACGGCTGCCGTTGCCAGTAGCGCTGCAATGCTCAAGATCAGTAGTTTTTTCATCGTCCCGACTCCTTGTTGGTTGTTCATGCTGTAACTAGAACGCAGGAGCCGTGCCAACCCGACGAGGCGGCCGGTGGCGCCCTTGCAACCATTTGAACAACAGTGCGTTGTGAAAGCTGTGGGCGGGTGGGTGGGCGGGGGGTGAGGATGGGGAAATCTTTCACCCTGGGTTGATGGTATTTCAACCCCGGTTGAGCGGTGGCAAGGGTATATCTATATATCCGGATAAACGGATATAGTGAGTGCGGTGCGCTATTCGCCGCGTGAACGCAGATATTTGTGGATGGCTTGCGGGGAGATGCCGAGGAGTCGGGCGGCTTTGGATTTATTGTTTGCCGATTGTTCCAGCGCACGTTGAATCAGCGCGTGGCGCGTATCAGCAAGATAGGATTCCAGCGAGAAGCCTGCGCCGAGATCGGGGAGGGTTGATCTTGACGAGGGTTGTGCAGGGAGTGGGTCAATTTGAATGTCCGCGCCGGTAAGGGTTGCATTATCAGAAAAAAATCGCGGAGCGACCGATGACGTTGGCCAGCTCGCGAATGTTGCCGGGCCAGGAGTGGTCTTCAAGTCGCCGCAGCGCTGAGATGTCCATTCGTCGGGGAACCGGCAGGGAGCGATTGAGCTGGGTGAGATGGTAGAGCGCGAGGAGTTTGATGTCGGCGGGTCGCGCGCGGAGCGGGGGGAGCTGGAGTTGTGCGTAGCCGAGGCGGAAATAAAGGTCTTCGCGAAATGTCTTTTCTGCGATGGCCGATTTCAAATCGCGGTGCGTTGCAGCGAGGACGCGGACATTGACTGCGGTTCCGCGGATTGCGCCGATGGGTTCCACGACGCCATTTTCGAGGACACGCAGCAATTTCGCCTGTAGTGCCAGAGGCAGCTCCCCAATTTCGTCGAGAAAAAGGGTTCCGCCGTCGGCGAGGACGAATTTTCCCGGTTGATCGGTACCCGCGCCGGTGAATGCGCCTTTGCGGTGGCCGAATAAAATACTTTCCACGAGCGTTTCCGGGAGCGCTGCGCAGTTGACGGCTACAAATGGCGCGCGTCCGCGTCCGCTCATTTCGTGGATGAGCGCGGCGAGCATTCCTTTTCCGCTTCCGGTCTCTCCTTGAATTAGCAGCGGCACAGGGTGCGGCGCGAGGCGTTCGGCCATTTCCAATACAGCACGAAATGCGGGGTCTTCTCCGCGCAAGCCGATTTGCCGGCATGCCGTTGCGAGGTCCGGAGCGGTGGGGCGTACGGAGATGGCTTCGTACGCGAGTGCCGGTTCCAGTGCGCGGGCGGTTGGGCGGGGCTTGCTGTCTGTGATTTCGATTGCGCCAGCGGGCAGGATGGAGCGTGTTGCGATCCATCGGGCGTCGGGCGCGTCTTCGACGACGAAGGGCCAGGCCGTTTGCATGGCTTCGGGGCCGGTGTTTGCGCAGATGCAAATTGGGCCGAATGCTGAATTACGTTTAAGTTCTGCGCGGAGTCGGTCGGCCAGATGGGGTTGCGTCAAGGGCAGTGAAATCCATTCGACTTCGAGGTCTGGGTGTAAATCGCGAAGGACGGTTTCGAGGGCGATTGCTTGACTGGCGCTCGCGCTGGTGGAGATCAGGACGAGGCGTGTGGGAGCAATCGCCTTAATTAAGGAAAGCGTTGGACCGTGCGCGGAGGCGTCCTCGCCCCCGCCCGGCACAAACGGATCCCATTCATCCACAGTGGTCAGCAGTGTTGCCATAACCCGATCTTCGTCGGAAATATAGTGGGCAAGAATGGGCGCTGGTGTCCAGCGGGGAATCTCAGCGCCTTTCTTTAAAGGTAGGGCCAGAAAAGTCGGGCGATGCCGTCGCGAAGCCGAATGGGGAGCGAGCGGGAATCGAGGTCGGCAAGGGTGGCCTCTTGTGCGCCCTTAATTTTTTCGGCTATTCGTTCGTTGAGCGCGGCGGTGAGTTCCGGGCTGTAACATTCCACGTTGAGTTCGAAGTTCAGGCGCAAACTGCGGGAGTCCCAGTTTGCGGAACCGATGAGGGACCACGCATCGTCCACGGTCATAATTTTTGTGTGGTCGAAGGGCGGCGGTGTGCGCCATACGCGGCAGCCGCGTTCGAGCACCTGCCAGAGGTGCGCCTGACAGGCCCAGCCGACGGTGCGAAGATTGCACTTTTTCGGGATCACGATATCCACCTGAACTCCGCGCAATGCAGCGGTGTTTAGCGCACTGACAAGGCTTTCGTCGGGGAGGAAGTAGGGCGTGACAATTCGCAGTCGTTTGCGGGAACACGAAATTGCCGCGAGTAGCGCCGCGCGTAACTTTTCGCGATCCTCGTCGGGGCCGCCGACAATCGTACGCGCGGGGATGTCGCCGCGTCTTTCGAGCGGGGCGATCCACGGTTCCCCTTCGAGCAGTTCTTTTGTGGCGAACAGCCAGTCCTCGATGAAGAACTGTTGCAGCTGGCGGACGACCGGGCCTTCGATGCGGAAGTGCAGGTCTTTCGTTGCGTCTCTTGCGTGATCGGCGAGGATATTGTTGTGCCGGATGTTTAGGCCGCCGGTGAATGCGATGCTTCCATCTATGACCATCAACTTGCGATGGTTCCTTAGGTTAATGTAGGGCATTCGCCAGTGGAAGAAGGTCGGCATAAATGCCGCGCAGGTGATGCCGTGCTTGCGCAGGGTGTTATAGATCGTCGGGAGCGAGTAGCGTGCGCCGACGTCGTCAATGAGGACGCGGATTTCGACGCCGCGTTTTACTGCTGCGCCGAGCGCGTCGGCGAACCTGCGTCCGGTGGGGTCGTAGGCGAAGATGTAGGTGCAGAGCGTGATGCTGCGCCTCGCCTCGGCGATGGCGGCGAGCATGGCGGGATAGGCTTCGTCGCCATTGGCGAGGGGGCCGATGGTGTTGCCCTCGAGCAGCGGTTCGTTGGTGATGCGCTGGATGGCCTCCGCGAGGGTCTCAATATTTGTGTGTTCGGTTGCGGGGAGCGATGCGAGAAAAGTGCCGTCGCCACCGCGTCCAATACAGGCCGGGCCGCACTGATTACGGAGGGAAATTGCACGGCGCTGAATGCGATTGATTCCGAAAAGGATGTATAGCACGGCGCCGACGATGGGGAAGAGGAGGATGAGTCCGATCCATGTGGTGGCCGAGCGCGGGTTGCGTTTGTAGAGGATGGCGTGGCCTGCGGCCCATGCGTCAATGGCCAGCAGAATAAATGCTGTGATGTGTGGCCATAGCGAGTGTAGCAGGTCAAGCATGGCGGCAGGATAAACGTCTGCGCCTCCAAATACCAGCGGCTCGTCTACGCGCGAAAGGCGTTGTAGTATTTACATTGTATGAAATAATCTGTAATCAGATTGCCGATCTGAAGCAAATCTGCCACATTGAACTATTGCCATAGCGCAGGCGCTTTTACATGGATGCTGAAATTAAAACCGAACTTTCTTCTGTTCCCAAAGTCAAATGGGAGGGCTTACTGCGCACGATGCTGATGGCGCGGAAGACCGAGGAGCGGTTGATCCGACTCTATCACCAAGCGAAAATTTACGGTGGTGTCTATACTGGCGTGGGGCAGGAGGGGATCGGCGCCTCAGCAACTTCTGCGAGCGGCCCGGAGGATTTATTCGCGCCGTTGATCCGAAATATCACCGTGCATATTGGGCGCGGTGAGACGGTTCGCGATATTTTCCGCCAGTGGCTTTCGCGCGCAAATGGCCCGACTCGCGGGCGCGACGGCAACGTTCACTACGGCAATTTGAAGAACGGGGTCTATGCGATGATCTCGCATTTGGGCGCGATGCTCCCCGTCGTGGTCGGCGGGGTGATGGCCAAGCGCCGTCGCGGGCTGGATGCGGTCGGCTTCGGTTTCATTGGCGACGGCGGGACGAGCACGGGCGATTTTCACGAGGCGATTAATTTTTCCGCCGTCTTCAATGTGCCGGTTGTGTTTATTGTGGAGAACAACCACTACGCGTATTCAACGCCGACCAAGCACCAGTACAAATGCAAGCATCTGGTGGATAAGGCGCCGGGCTATGGCATCGAAGGCCACTTTATGGATGGAAACAATCCGGTGGAGCTATTTCTTTTTCTGCATAAGTTGACGGCGGATATGCGCAAGAACCCGCGAACGGTGTTGGTGGAGTGCGATACGCTGCGTATGCGCGGGCACGGCGAGCATGATGACTCGTCGTATGTGCCGAGAGAGTTGTTGGCAGAGTATGGCGCGCGCGACCCGATCAAGGTGACGCGCGAGCGATTGACGAGCGAAGGTATTTTGACCGTGGACGAAATTGCGGCGATTGAACAGGCATGCCTAGCCGAGGTGGACATCGCCTATCAGCAGGCGCTCAAGGATCCGCCGCCGGATCCGGCGACAATGGCGAATGGAGTGTACGCCGATGCTTGAGATGACCTATCTTGAGGGTATCCGGCAGGGACTTCGCGCCGTGATGAAGGCGCATCCTGAAGTGGTGATGTACGGTGAGGACATCGGGAAATTTGGCGGCGCGTTTAAGATGACGCTGGGATTTCAGGAGGAATTCGGCACGGATCGCTGTTTTGACACGCCGGTGAGTGAGTCAGCGATTTTCGGTACGGCGATTGGGATGGCTACGCAGGGGCTTAAGCCGATTGTGGAACTTCAGTTTTCGGATTTTGGCACCAACGCGCTGCACCACATTTTGAACAACGCGGGGACGTATCACTACCGCACTGGCGTGGCCATTCCGATGACGGGTCCGCGCACCGTGCGGGGGCGGGTTGGGCGGCGGGCCGTTTCACTCCGAGGAGCTGGAGACGTTTTTCTGTCACATGCCGGGTGTGAAAGTGGTGTATCCGGCGTTTCCGTCCGATGCACGGAATTTGATTTATACGTCCGTGCTGGATCCGAATCCGGTGATCTTTTTGGAGAACAAATATTTGTATCGTCATGTGAAGGAGCTTGTGCCGAACGAGATTGATGCGGTGCGACTTGGCTCTGCGCGCATCGTGCGGCCGGGCCAGGAAGCGGTCGTCTTGACGTATGGCGCGATGGTACACGAGGCGGTACACGCTGCGACGCGACTCGCGGGGCAGGGCTATGATGTGATGGTGGTGGATATGCGCACCCTGAAACCGTACGACGAAGATGCGATTATTGCAGCGGTTGCTGCGACGAATCGCGTTTTGGTTGTTCACGAAGGCTGGCGCACCTGCGGGTTTGGCGCGGAGTTGTCGGCGGTGGTGGCGGAGCGCGCGTTCCACCTGCTCGATGCGCCGGTGATGCGGCTGACCGCGCCTGATGTGCCGGTGCCGTATGCGCCGGAACTGGAGGCTGCGTTCCGTCCGAATGCGGATAAAATTGAAAAAGCGCTGGTGGAGTTGATCGAGTACTAACGCCCGACCACAGAATGTGCCTATGAAAACGATTCCAATATTGATGCCGCAGATGGGCCAGAGCGTGGCCGAAGGGACCATTATTAAATGGCGAAAACAGGTCGGGGAGGAAGTCGCTGCGGACGAAGTCTTGATGGAGGTCGAAAGCGACAAGATTACCGTTGAAGTTGAAAGCCCGGTGGCCGGACGACTGAACTCTATTTTAAAGGAAGAGGGCGCCCGCGCAAAAGTGGGTGAAGTCGTGGCGATGCTGGAGACGGAGGCGGATATTCACGTTGATGAACCTGCCGAACCGCCGAAAGAGACCCGATCAAATCGTCCGCACGCGGGTGGTGATGGCGGACAGGTGATGGTTTCTGTGATGGGCGAGGACGATTGGAACGGCGGCGGCCCGCGCCTGCCGGAGTTGACGCGCGATTGGCTGTCGCCCTTCGTGTTGCGCCTCGCGATGTTGAACAATATTTCGCTGAAAGAGCTGCAGGAAATTCGCGGCAGCGGGCAGCGTGGTCGCGTGACGAAGAACGATATTCTGGAATATCTCGCGCGCCGGCCCTTGGGCGCCACGAGTATTGCGCAAGCGACGGGGAAGGCGACGCCCACGCCGCGCGATGTGGAGCGCTTGGGCCAGGTTGTTCCGATGACCTCGATTCGCCGGACAATCGCCGACCACATGGTGCAGTCCATTCACACCAGCGCCCACGTGACCATGGTGCACATGGTGGACATGACGCACATTGTGGAGTTGCGCAATCGAATCAAGGCCTCGTTTGAGAGGCGGTATGGCGTGAAGATGTCGTACACCGCCGTAATGATTTATGTCACGGCGCGTGTGCTAAAAGATTTTCCAACGGCCAATGCGTCGGTGTTCGGCGACAATCTCGTGCTGCGCAACGAAGTGAATATCGGTTGCGCCGTCGCGCTGCCCGACGAAAGCTTGGTTGTGCCGGTGGTGAAAAATGCCGATAAACATAGCTTCCCGGAGATTGCGCAGGAATTGGAGCGCCTCATCAAACTCGCGCGCGAGAAACAGTTGAAACGAGGGGATGTCGAGGGAGGCACCTTCTCCATTTCAAACTTTGGTGCATTCGGAAGTATTATTGGAACCCCGATTATTTATCAGCCGCAGGTCGCGATTCTGGGAATGGGGGCGATTGTGCGAATGCCTTCCGTGGTGAACGACCATGTGGTGATGGGAGATCGTCTGTATTTGAGCTTCTCGTTCGATCACCGGGTTATTGACGGCGCACAGGGAGGACGTTTCCTCAATGCGATTCAGACCCGGACCGAGGCCCTGACCGAAAAAGACCTTGGCTGCGAAAAGCTCTGACGCGGTTTCCTCTTTACCTTAATACAAACACCTGCTACACCCGCTCGCGATATGGGACAAAATATTCGAACTCGCGTCAAACGTGCCGCTCGTCTTCGCCGTAAGAAGCGCCTCAAAGAACGCGCCAAACAGAAAAAAGCGTAACCACCCGCTCTTCTCGCAACTTTTTCGACCTTCACCTCGCCGGGGTTTCCCCGTGCGCAGCAGGTTCACTTTGTCGCGCATGGGACTTTTGCCTGCCGGGCAGGTGATGCGTCGTAGATTTTTCATGCGTTGCCCGTCTTGATTCCCGCAAGGATCGAGGCGATGGTAGCGACCTACCTATTGAGGCCGGTTATTCCAGATTTTCAAAAAAAGGCAGATGATGATGAAGACTGTATGGAGTTCCATTGTGGTGGTTGCGTTGCTTGCCGCCGGTTGTGGGCGCTCGTCGGCGACGGAGCAGGCGAAAGTTGGCGCGGCGTCGGCTGAGTCGGCGCAGAAAAACGTTGTCGCGATTACTTCTGTAGAGCAGTTTGATCAGTATGTTGCAGAGGGCCTTGTCCTGGTTGATTTCTGGGCGACGTGGTGTCCGCCATGTCGCTTTATGAATCCAATCATTGCCGAGGTGGCGGGAGAGCAGACGGACAGCCTCAAGGTTGCGAAGGTGGACGTGGACAACAACAACGAGCTTGCTGCGCGATACAAGGTCGAGGCGATTCCGACGTTTGTCCTCTTCAAGGACGGCAAGGCGATTGATTTGAAAGTGGGAGCGTTTTCAAAGCAGAAGCTGTTGGAATGGCTCGACAAAAATCGCGGTTGACCGGTTTCGGTTTCCGCCGACTTGCGCCGCATTGATTAGGGCGGCGTGAGCGGCGGCGGAGTGTCTTCGTTCCGTTCAACCAGTTGTACGCGGTACATCGCCTGCGGATTCAGCAGGCCGTTTGTCACAATGTCGCTTGTGATCTCGCTCGTTGCCTTGATTACGCCGTTGATGTTGATGAACTGCGCATTGTTCGTGAGGGCTTCCACATATTGAAGCTGATATCGCTTGCCCGGCACGGAATCCCAATAAACCCGCAGGTTATTTCCGACATCCGGGGCGAGTTGAACCATGAGGAGTGTGGAGGAATCGTCGGTGGGGTTGGTGCCCGCGCGGACTTCGTGGCCGTCCGACATTCCGTCATTGTCCGTATCGGGATTGTTGGGGTCGGTGCCGTAGCTTTTTTCCCACGACCGGCTGAGTCCATCGCTGTCATGGTCTGTTGAATCAAGCTCGTTCGTGGTTGCGCCGAGATTGAAAGCGACCACGCCATATTTTCCACCGCCATAGGTCGGAACATTTTGCGGATCCGAGTCCACGTAGAACGAAGACGCCTCAAGCGTTGGCTTGTTGAATACGCGGGCGATCACGAAAAATATTCGACACGCTGGAGCTGCGATCAATGCCGCCTATCCGTCCGCTGGCGCGACCGGGTTTTGCTAGTTGGGGGTTGACGCCGGCGCCGATGCGTGTGGTTTCGAGCACGCTGTTCAATGCGTGTGGCACACCGTTGGTGTCCGGTGGGTATATGCCACTACTTGCGTCGAGAATCTGGACGAGGGCGCCTTCCACGAAGGTTTTCCCAAATGCCGGAGCCGCCATTGAGGAGCCGGGAAGAATCTCCCTGAACTCGTTGCGAACGGTGTTGGTGATGGAGAATGCGACGGCAATCTGTTGCGCGTCCGCAAGTGGCGCGCCACAGAGAATTGCGGCAAACGCTGTCAAAAATAAACGTCTCATATCTGCTGTTCTTCTTCCTGCGCAGTCTTTTTCTTCCGCCGGATATTTGTCCGCATCGCCCACGCTATTCCGCCGACAAGCAGGATCAGGTTGGCCGTGCTGGGCTCGGGGATGATCACGAACGTGTCCTGGTTGGTGAGGGTAAATCCGGGGACATCAAGGAAGTACACGTTGCCGAGGCCCGGATCCTGAATGCTGGGGAGATCTACTATGTCGGATGTGCCCCAGCAAATATCGCCGGTGAGTGGACCGGCCGAATCGAACACTCGAATATAGACGTAATTGTACAGAGAGTCATCAATGTGGAATCCCCCAGCGGCCTCAACGCCCCACCCCCGAAGCCCGGCATCAACTTGCATCATCCCGATGATGACGTCATCGCCCGTGACGGAGTTGGCGATATACCCGTTGCCACCTTGCGCCATCGGGTCTATGATGCTGTCCACGCTGCCGATAATCATGATCCATGAGCCGTCGGCGACCGGCGTTACCCCGTCGCACCCGTATAACGGGCTCTGTACCAGGACGTCCAGACCGGCATCGTTGGCCCTAGCGCTTGCCGCGCCGAGGCCAAACAACACAAACAGTGCGAGGAGGCACTGCCTGAATCTATGAAAAACTATCTGCATACCAAACCCGAGAACACACCGAAACACCTGAACTTCAAGTGTCGAACTGTTCCTGCCGACTTAAAGCTACGCCATTCTCAGATGAGTGTTTACTTCAATTTGAGTTTTGCTCTTCGCAATAATTAAATTTCCCCAACTGGCCTTAAAAGAATACTTCCCTGACGCCCTTTACAGTATCGAAAAGAGGCGCGAGGTCAATCCGTAAACGGGGTTATTCTGGTTCTTCCGAGCGGACTAAATGTAGCGGCATAAACGCTCAATTGCACTTTAACTTGACCGTGGGCGTGGGCGTGGGCAGTGTATAGGCGAATTTTGTGCGGCCGCTGACTGAAGAGTGGGACCTACCCACTCTTTTGTGTCTACGGATAGGGCGTCGCCAGGAGGGCCGTGTGCCCGGCGGGAGTGTAAGTCGTGAATAATGAATTACTTGCGGTTTTAGATTATATGGAGCGGGAGCGCGGTATTAACCGCGAGACCCTCATTAAGGCGGTTGAAGGGGCGCTTCAGACCGCAGCAAAAAAGGGCGTCAGCCCGGCCAAAGAGTTGCGGATCGAAATTGACCGGAAAACCTGTGATATCAGGGCTTGGGCCCGACAGCAGGTGGTGGAGCGCGTTCGTGCGCAGCACGATGAAATTCTTTTGGCGGACGCCCAGCGCATTAATCCGGACGCAAAGCTCGGCGATTTTCTTGAGGTTGAAATCCGCCCCAAAAACCTGGGCCGTATTGCCGCGCAGACGGCGAAACAGGCGATTTTGAACCGTATTCGCCAAGCGGAGCGGGACAAAGTGTACGATGAGTACAAAGATCGCGTGGGCGATATTGTCAGCGGAACGGTGCGCCGCTTTGAGCGGAGCGATGTGATTATGGGGCTGGACGGATTCGCCGAGGCGGTGCTTCCGTCGAAAGAGCGGGTGCCGACGGAGGAGTATCAGGCGGGCGACAAGTTGCGCGCACTGATTCTTGATGTCGTCAGCGATGCGGGTGGAACCCGCATCATCCTCACGCGCAGCCATCCGGACTTTATCCGGCGCTTGTTCGAATTGGAAGTTGCCGAAATCAACGACAAGACCGTTGAAATGCGCGGCATTGCGCGCGAGCCGGGGTTCCGCAGCAAGATCGCAGTTGTTTCGCGCGATGAAAAAGTGGATCCGGTCGGCGCATGTGTGGGGATGCGCGGAATTCGCGTGAAGAACATTGTCCGCGAGCTGTCCGGCGAAAAAATAGACATTGTGCGCTGGAACGAGGACATCAAGGTTTTTGTGGCGAACGCGCTTGCGCCGGCGAAGTTGATGAAGGTCACGGCCGACGAGGCGACGCATACCGTGAACGTCACTGTTGCGGACGACCAGTTGTCCTTGGCGATCGGCAAAAAAGGGCAGAATGCGCGCCTTACATCCAAGCTGACCGGCTGGAAGATTGACATCCAGAAGGACGAATCCGCGATCGGCTTCGAGGAAAAAGTTGCTAATGCCACTGCAGCGCTTGCCGCAGTCGAGGGTATTGGCTTCGAACGCGCGGAAAAACTGGTGCAGAACGGTTATTTGACCATTGACGGACTTCTTGCCGCCGAAGTAGAGGATTTGCAGGAGATCGAAGGCTTTACGGAGGACGATGCGCGCAGCGTACACGCTGCTGCGGCCGCTCATGCGGGCGTCGCATCGCCCGAGCCGCCTCCGCCGACTGAACAATGAGAGTATTTGAACTATCGAAAGAGTTGGAGCGCCCGACCAAGGAGCTGATCGAAAAGATACAGGCCCTGGAGTTGGGCGAGGTGCGTAATCACATGAGCGCACTTTCGCCGGAGCAGGTTTCCGCGCTGCGCGCGGCATTTGCGCCGGCCAATGCCGAGCCCTCGGCAGAGAGTTTGTCATCCGATGGGCCTGTTGCGGCTGTGCCAGATGCCAAGGTTGTCACCGTTAAACCCGGCGCACCGATTATTGTGCGTGAGCTGGCCGAACACATCGGCGTGAAGCCCAACCTTCTGATTGCGGAACTCATGAAGATGAACATCTTCGCGTCCATCAATCAGAAGATTGACATGAAGGTGGCGCAGCAGATTGCCTCAAAGTGGGAGTGGAAGGTTGAATTTGAAAAGAAAGTTGAAGTCAAACCGCCTCCGCCGCCGCCGAAGGTAAAACCGAAGTCGGTTGTCGAACGAATTGACGCGCCAGAAAACATCATCACCCGTCCGCCTGTCGTTGTGTTTATGGGTCACGTTGACCACGGCAAGACGTCGCTATTGGACAACATTCGCCACAGTCGCGTTGCGAGCGGCGAGTCCGGCGGAATCACGCAACATATCGGCGCCTACACCATTGCTGTCGGGAAGGAAAAACAAAAAATTACCTTTCTGGACACCCCCGGCCACGAGGCGTTCACGGCGATGCGCGCGCGCGGCGCCAACCTGACCGATATTGCGGTCATTGTCGTGGATGGTGTGGACGGCGTCATGCCGCAGACGCGCGAGGCCATTCAGCACGCGAAGGCGGCCAAGGTTGCCATCATGGTGGCGCTGAACAAAAAAAGACCTCCGCGCGTTCAACGCTGATCGCATCAAGCAGCAGTTGCAGCCACTGGGCCTGACGGCGGAAGATTGGGGTGGCGACACCATTATGTGTCCTGTCAGTGCGAAGACGGGCGATGGCATTCCCGAATTTTTGGAAAACATCATTGCGCAGGCCGAAATCCTCGAATTAAAGGCGAACCCCCGCAAGCCCGCGCACGGCTTCGTTGTGGAAGCGCGTATGGAGGCGGGCATGGGCCCGACTGCAACGATTTTGCTGCGCGACGGATCGCTCAAAGTCGGCGACACGATTTTGTGCGGCGCCCACTGGGGCCGCGTCCGCGCCCTGATTAATGATCGCGGCGAGCGCGTGAAGGTTGCCGGGCCGTCCGACGCCGTGAAGTGCCTGGGCCTTTCCGGTGTGCCGGAGGCGGGTGCCGAATTTCAAAAAGTATCCGACGAGAAGGCGGCGCGCGAAGAAACCGAACTCCGCCAGCAGGCCGCGCGAATCGAAGAGATGGCGGGTCAGGGCCTGAAGCGGGCCACGCTTGAAGACCTTCTTCAGGGCGGCGGAGATGCTGGTAAAAAAACGCTTTCGATGATTCTCAAGGTGGACACGCAGGGTTCACTCGAGGCGCTAGAGTATGCACTTGGTCATATTCAAAGCGAGAAGGTGGATTACAAAATCGTGCTCGGCGGCGTCGGCAACATCAATGTGAATGATGTCCTGCTGGCGAGCGCGTCGAAGGCGATCATTCTCGGTTTCCATGTGAGTAAGGAGCCGGACACCTCCGCCGCCGCAAAGCGCGAGGGTGTGGAGATTCGCCTGTACAGCATCATCTACGAAATGATTGATGACCTGAAGGAGTTGATGCAGGGGCTGCTCGAACCGATTGTTCGAGAGACCATCCTCGGCCACGCGCAGGTCAAACAGCTCTTCGATCTTGGCAAGAAGGGCAAGGTGGCGGGGTGTATTGTCACCGATGGCAAGGTCACCGCGCGCGGCCGCGCCCGCGTCAAGCGGCATGGCGATGTCCTTTACGAGGGATCCGTGTCCACATTGCGTCGCTTCCAGAATGAAGCATCGGAAGTGCGCGAAGGTCAGGAATGCGGTTTGCGCCTCGACCATTTTGGTAACTTTGAACCGGGCGATATTATCGAAATTTACGAAGTCGAAAAAATCGCCCAGCAACTCTAGCCGGAACGCGCCGGCACACCGGAAGGAGGCCTCATGCGCCCACAACGCCTCGCGCGAATTAACGAATTGCTTCGCCACGAAATTGCCGAACAGCTTTTCCGTGTCGTTAACGAACCGGAATTTGACGCCGCCGCTGTTACGGTGACGCGCGTCATCACCAGCGCCGACTTGCGTCATGCCCGCGTGATGATTTCCGTGCGCGGCTCGCAGGATGAACAGGAAGCGGCGCTGGAGCTGATCAAGCGGCATCGCGTCGAGATGCAGAATCTCATCAACCGCAACATCCGGATGAAATATACGCCGCACCTGTTGATTGAGCTGGATGAGTCCATTGCCAAGGGCGACCAAGTATTGTCGCTTATTGCGGAGATGGAAGAAGCGGAGAAAGACAATCCCGCCCCGGCCCCATCCGCGCCTTCCGACGCATGAGGCCCCCGCGCTACAAGAAGGGATCGCCGATGCGTCGTCCAGACGATCTGGACGGAATCTTGCTCGTGGACAAACCCGCAGGCCCCACCTCGCACGATGTGGTGGATGTTGTTCGCCGTCTTTTCGATTTGCCCAAAGTTGGACACGGCGGAACGCTCGACCCCGGCGCCACTGGGTTGTTGATTCTTCTGCTTGGCCGCGCCACAAAACTTTCACAAGCCGTGATGAGCGCGGACAAAGTTTATGAAGGCTCCCTCGTCCTCGGCGTAAGCACGGACACACACGACGCGGAAGGTGAAGTTCTTTTGCGCCGTGACGCGAGTGGAATTACGGAAGAACAGCTCGCTGCGGAATTCAAAAAATGGGTGGGCGATGTGGAGCAGGTTCCGCCGATGGTTTCCGCCATCAAGAAGGACGGCGTCGCACTCTACAAAATGGCGCGACAGGGTCAGGAAATTCAGCGCGAGCCGCGTTTGTTGCATATTTTCGAATTTGCGCTGCTCAAATTTTCCGCGCCGCTCGCAACTTTCCGCGTACGCTGCTCCAAGGGAACCTATGTGCGGACGCTGTGCCACGATGTCGGGGAAGGCCTCGGCTGCGGCGCGTGTATGAACACCCTTCACCGAGTCCGTTCGGGAAAATGGGATGTGAAGGATGCCGTCCGCTTTGAAGAACTGGTTGAGCTGGACCGCGCAGGGCTTGCCGCGCACGTACATCCCTTGACATCTGTCAATTTGCGTGTCTCCGTATAGACAAAGGCATCGGAATGCGAACCATTACGCGATTGGAGGAATTGGCCGACGAATCTGCACCCATTGTGTTCACTGCGGGCGCGTTCGACGGCGTGCATCGCGGGCACCAGGTTGTATTTCAACACGCGCGCGAGCGCGCGGCAAGCATGGGGGGGCAGGTGTGGGCGCTCACCTTCGATCCGCATCCGCTGAAAATTCTGCGTCCTGAAAAAGCGCCCGCCCTGCTCACTTCCACCCCGCACCGACTTCAGTTGTTGCGCGACCAGAATATCGCGGGAGTTGCCATGCTTCCGTTCACGCCGGCCTTCGCCGCGCAGGAGCCGGAAGAGTTTATCGAAACTGTTCACGATGCAGTTCCGGTGTTGCGCGCATTTGTGGTCGGCTCCAACTGGACCTTCGGTCGCGGCGCGCGCGGCAATGTCACGCTGCTCGACGAATTGGGCATGCGGCTTAACTTTGAAGTGGATACCGTTCCTCGCGTGACATGGCAGGGTGCGCCCATTTCGAGTACGCGTATTCGACAGGCGATTATAGATGGGCGTCTTGAAGACGCCGCAGAAATGCTCGGGCGACCTTTCGATATTTACGGAACCGTTGTTCACGGCGCAAAACTCGGACGAAAACTCGGATTCCCCACCGCGAATGTGGATCCGCACAATGAAGTGCGTCCGCCGCCGGGTATCTATGCGAGTGTTGTGCGGGTGGATGGCGTTGAATATGTCGCCGCCGCGTTTCTGCCCGCGCATCCCGACCCGCGCAAGGGGCCAGCGGATGTGATCGAGGTCCATTTGCTTGATGCCGCCCTTGATCTGTACGATCAGGACATTAATCTTCGCTTTGTGCGCAAACTACGCGACGAGCAGAAGTTTAACGGCGTCGAAGAGGCGAAAGCCCAAATTGCGCGAGATGTCTCCGCCGTCCGCGCACTTTGCAATGCCTGACCGCGTCAAGCATCTGCTATTTTGTCGCGCATAGCCCTTGTTATCGTCCGTAAGCCGGAATAGAATGCGACAAGTTGTCACTTGTTATGCGCACAAATACCGGATTTTTGGATAAATTGGTGGAGCGTCTGGATCGCCTCGATTCGGGGAGCTTGCAGACGCAATTCCTTCATTTGGCGCAAGATAGGGGCCTTTTAGAGACCATTTTTCACGCGATTCAGGAGGGAATCGTGGTCTTGGAGGGGCGTGGGAACATTTCGTACGCGAATCGTGCAGCAGAAAAACTACTGGGTTTTTCTGCTGCACAGGCAAAGGGACAGTTAATCGGGCGCTATTTACGCGAAATCGAATGGGATCGTGTGTTGGACTTGGACGAAGACGAGTGGTCGCGTCTGGTCAGCCGTGAAATCGAAATCTCATACCCCGAACATCGGTTTCTGGATTTTTATATTGTGCCGCTACGCGTTGTGAAGCCCGGCGAGAAGGGGGCGGTTTTGATTCTGCGCGATGTAACGCGTGAACGCGAAAGCGAATCGCGCACCATCGAGTCGGAGCGCTTGCAGGCGATTACGCTTCTCGCGGCGGGGGTCGCGCACGAGATCGGGAATCCACTGAACTCTCTCACCATACACCTGCAACTGCTCGACCGCGAGTTGGCGGGGGAGGGGGCGGTGGATCGCGAAGAGATGAAGGAGATGGTCGCTGTGGCGCGCCGCGAGGTGGAACGGCTGGATCAAATTATCACCCAGTTCTTGCGCGCGTTGCGTCCCAGCCGTCCTGCCTTGGAACGCGCTTCGGTGCCGGAAATTTTGGAAGAGGCGCTTGGCTTCCTCCGACACGAGATCAAAGATCGCGACGTGCTGGTGGAGGTGGATGTTCCCGACGATTTGCCCACCGCGCTTGTGGATCGCGCACAGATTAAGCAGGCGTGTTTCAACGTCATTCGCAACGCAATCCAGGCGATGAGTCACGGCGGTGTTTTGCGAATCACGCTCTCCAGCGATGACCGCTTTGTAATCCTTGCCTTTACGGACACCGGCCCCGGAATTCCGGCCGATGACCTCGGCGCTATTTTTGAGCCGTATTTCACCACCAAAAGCGATGGCACGGGGCTGGGCCTGATGATTGTGCAACGTATCGTGCGCGACCACGGCGGCGAAATCGAGGTGCGCAGCGAACCGAACACCGGCACGACATTTACATTGTATCTGCCGCGCGATGAACGGCGCATCCGCCTGTTGCGCGCCCGCCCGGCGGATGCGGCGCAGACTGCGCCGGGAACGGAATCATGAAGAAACCGGTTGTTCTAATTGTGGACGATGAGAAGAACTCGCGCGAGGGCCTTGCGCGGGCGCTGCAACGAAATTACGAAGTCCTGCTGGCAGACAGCGGGCAGAGGGCGCTTGATATCCTCGCCGTGGAATCGGTGGATGTGATGCTCAGCGATGTGCGTATGCCGGGGGTGGATGGACTGACGCTTTTGCAGCGTGCCATTGCGCGCCCGAATGCGCCGGTTTGCATCATGTTGACCGCGTACGGTAGCATTGAGCTAGCCGTTGAGGCGATGCGCCGCGGCGCGTATGACTTCATGACGAAGCCGATTAATCTTGATCGCCTGGATATGGTACTCAAACGCGCGTTGGATGCGCGTGCGCTTGAAACGGAAAATCGCGCGTTGCGCGAGCAGTTGGATACGCGCTTCGGGTTGGAGGAAATTATCGGGCAGTCGCCCGCCATTCAGGAAGTTTTTGACACCATCCGGCAGGTGGCGCCCTCGCGCGCGACGGTTTTGATTCAGGGTGAGAGCGGCACGGGCAAGGAGCTGGTCGCGCGTGCGCTGCACCGGTTGAGTCCGCGCAACAAGGGGCCGTTTGTCGCGGTTCACTGCGCGGCGCTGTCCACGACGTTGCTGGAGAGCGAGTTGTTCGGCCACGAAAAGGGCGCGTTCACGGGAGCGACTGAACGGAGAAAAGGGCGCTTTGAATTGGCAGATGGCGGGACATTGTTTTTGGACGAAATCGGCGAAATTGACGCCGCGTTGCAGGTGAAAATTCTCCGCGTTTTGGAAGAGCGGCGATTTGAGCGAGTCGGTGGGACGGAGACGATTGATGTGGATGTCCGCCTTGTCGTGGCGACCAACCGTGACTTGAAGCAAATGGTCGCCGAGGGAAAATTCCGCGAAGACCTGTTCTTCCGTCTCGACGTGGTCACCCTTCAGTTGCCGCCCCTGCGAGAACGGGTGGGCGATCTGCCGCTTTTGGCGCAGCACTACATTTCCGTGCTCGCGCGCGAAAACGGAAAGAAGTTGGACGGAATCACGCCGGAGGCGCTGCACGCGCTGTCCGCGTATGATTGGCCGGGCAATGTCCGTGAATTGCGAAATATGATCGAGCGCATGGTGGTGCTTTCGCGCGGGGATCGCCTGACTCTCCGCGATGTTCCGCCGCATTTGCGCAGCGATGGTTCCGCCGCCCCCTTGCCAGGCGGCGCGTTGTCGCTGGAGGCGAATGAGAAACAGATGATTGTTCGCGCGCTCAAGGCTAACGATGGAAACGTGACTAGAGCCGCCGCCGAGCTTGGGATCAGTCGCAGAACGCTTCACCGCAAACTGAACGACTACGATTTACGCGAAAAGAAAGAGCCGGACGCAAAAGATTGAGGCGCCCATCTCTGGCGTTGCAGAGTAGGGCCGCTGCGCCTAGTATAGTCTGCTATGGCGCGAGTGTTCGAATCTACAATTCAAGACATCGTCTATAACGTTGATGTCGGTATCGGATTGCGGCTGGTTAAGTCTGGGCTCTATCTGCTCACCTTGCTGTCCATCATCGTCCTTTATACCGCGACTCAGTTCCGTGGATTGAAAGAGGCCGAGGCCATGGACCTTGCGCAGGTCGGTCTGAGCGTGATGGAGCAGGGGCGCTTCACGACCAAACAGATTCGTCCCGCCAGTATGTGGTATTTGATTGAGCACTCGAAATCAAAAGACCCGCAATTGCGCGAGCATCCCGATATTGTCAACCCTCCCGTCTATCCGCTCCTGTTGGCTGGCGGATTCAAAATGTTTCGCAACGCATTTTCGTTATCCACTGCGCCCGTTCGCGTGTTTCCGCCAGAACAGTGGGTCGTGGTTCCACTCGGTCACCTGTTTAGTATTTTGACCGGCCTGCTGGTTTTTCTCATCGCGCGAACACTGTTCGATAATCGCGTTGCATTACTTGGTATTACATTGTTCTTCCTAAGCAACACGGTTTGGGCCACGAGTATTTCCGGCACCGCGTTTTCTGTCGTTGCGTTTTGGATGACCGCAGCATGGTATTGCGCTCTCATCGCTTCAAATCGCTATCAGGCGGGTGGTCGTGCGTTGGGCTGGATCATCGCAACGGCACTCGCAGGATTGTTCTGCGCTCTGGGCTTCCTTACCCGCTACGGCTCGGTTGCGTTGCTCCCTGGAATCGCCTTGCTGCTGGGACTTTCGTTGCGAAAGCATTCGGGCAAAGTGCTCCTTCTTTTTTTCGGTGTCTTTGTGCTGACCATTGCGCCCTGGCTGGTGCGTAATCTGAATGTAAGCGGCGGCTTATTCGGCCTTGCGCCCTACCTCGCCCTTAATGGCGCGGATCCCGCCGTAAATAATTTATTCGAGCGAACACTCGCACAGGAATTAACTACAGCGGGAGTATTGAGCCAGTTGCGCCCGAAGCTGATGCTCGGCCTTGCCGATCTGTATTCGAATCAGCTCCCAACAATTGGCGATGGAATTCTCGTCGGATTTTTCTTCACCACCTTCTTTTATTCCTTTGCTCGTGACAGTGTTCGCCGACTCCGCTGGTGCCTCGCGCTCGGCGTCCTAGTCACCCTCCCCGTTGCCGCGCTGTATGGGCAACCGTCCTATCGTCTGCTGTATCTGTTCCTCCCATTTGTTGTGATCTACGCCGTCGCATTCTTCTACATCCTGCTCGACCGCATGCAGCTCCGAATTCCAATTTTGCGGATGGGTGTCACTGGCGCATTTTTGGGATTGGGCGCCATTCCGCTTATCCTGACGCTACTGCCCCCGCGCACCGATCTGCCGTATCCACCTTACTACCCGCCTTACATCACGCGCGTCAGCCACATGCTGAATCCCGACGAACTAATGTGTACGGATATGCCCTGGGCGACGGCCTGGTATGGGAACCGCGCCAGCTTGTTGTTGCCGGCAACGCTCGATGAGTTTTATGAAGTGAACGATTATATGCGCCGTGTCAGCGGACTGTATTTCACCACCCTGACCCGCGACCGCGAATACGTGCGAACGCTGGTCACCGGGCCATACCGGACATGGTTCCCAATTCTCGAAGGCCGCATCCCCTCGGATTTCCCGCTCAACAAGGGATTCCAACTCGGCAATCTGGACCAGTTGTTTCTAACCGACCGCCAGCGCTGGTAACTGGTCTCGCGGGGCACCGCTGTTTTGTCGGCAGCGTTTCGCGCGCCTTGGCGTTATACAGGATCCACAAGACCCAATGCGGCGAAGCCCTTTTTCCGCAACTGACAGGCGTCGCAACGACCGCAGGGTTTGCCGTGAGGTCCGGGGTCGTAGCAGGAGGTGGTGATGCCGTAATCTACTCCAAGTTTCAGCCCGGCACGAATGATTGCGGCTTTATCCATCTTCATTAGTGGTGCGTGAATGTTGAACCGCGATCCTTCTGCACCAGCGCGTGTCGCGCGATCGGCGAGTTTTTGAAACGCCGAAATAAATGCCGGGCGGCAGTCGGGATAGCCACTGTAATCCAGTGCGTTCACGCCAATGAAAATATCGGATGCGCCCAGAACCTCCGCCCACGCGAGGGCGAGCGACAGGAAAATCGTGTTGCGGGCCGGGACGTAGGTAATCGGGATTTTGTTTTGATTCGCGTTCGCGACGTGGCGGCCCTTGGGCACCGGCAAATCTGCCGTCAGCGCGGACCCGCCGAATGTCCGAAGGTTGAGCGACAGCGTTTTATGTTCGCGCGCGCCGAGTGCGCGGGCGACTCGCTTCGCTGCCGCAAGCTCGCCGCTGTGACGCTGTCCATAACGGAAGGAGAGGGCGTAGCATTCAAAGCCCTTCTTCCGCGCGATTGCGAGAACGGTTGCGGAATCAAGTCCTCCACTGACCAACACCACGGCTTTTCGTAAAGATTTCTTCTTGGAAGCAGCGCTCATAACTGGTTGATGAATTTATGGGTTTGTGGAATGACCCGCACATTTGGAATGAAGGCAAGACAGCGCGCCTGCCAGTCTAGGAGTTGCTCCGGTCGCGGCGGATTTTGCGCCTCGCCGAAGGGAGTCATCGGTTGAAGAATGAAAAGCGTTTCCGGCGCAACGTCGCGCAGAATCGCGCAGGCGGTGTCTAGGTCGGAGAGGTCTGTATCCGCGCTTACAATGGCCTTGGCGAACACTTCGACACCGGCCTCTACGCAGCGCGCTAGAAAACGTTGATGGCCGCCCCAGGCCGCTTCGTTTTTTGTCACGCTGGGTAGTTTGATATCCATTGCGGCGATGTCGAGTCCGGGCAGCAGCAGTTCTAATTGGGTGTACAGATCGCCGGAGGTTTCCAAATACGATTTCATCCCCAGCGCCTTAATCTCGGGCAGTAAGGCTCCAAGAAATTCGGCGTGCAGCAAGGGCTCTCCACCGGTTAGCGCGACGGAGTGATGCGGGCCGACGCGCTCGTTGAGGTCGCGCAGCAAATCGACAGTCTTTTGAAGCGTGAACGGGTTTTTCATCTCTTTGAAATCGCGATGTCCCGGCGTCCATTCCACGCGAAAGGAGGGTGGTCGAAATCCGGCCGGTTGCCAGGCCGTGACCGTCTCCGGCGAATCGCAATACACGCAGCGGCGATGGCAGCCGTAGAAGCGCAGAAAAATTTGGCGCGCGCCGAGATAGGGGCCTTCGCCTTGAACCGAGCTGAAAACTTCAGAAATAAGGGCTTCAGGTATATGTGTTGTTTTATCCACGAAGGATGGTTTCGCAATGGGTTGAAGTGGGCGCCGCCGTGAGGCTCACGGCAGTTCGGCAGCAGGTGAGAGGTGCTTTTGGAATCGGCGCACAAACCCCGCCTCTTCCGCGACGCTCTGGCCCTTGGCCGAGCGGATGAAACGGATAAAGGTCATTGCCGCCGGCGCATCTTTTCCGCGAATGGTGAAAAGGCGAAGCAGGCGCGCGTAAGGATATTGGTTGTCCGCAAGTGTTACCGGGTTCGGTACAACTCCGTTGATGGAGATGGAGCGTGTGCCGGGCGCATCGGCGTTGGACATGGCGACAAAGCCGATCGCGTTTGGGTTGTTGGCGACCGCCTCCGCAATTTCCGCATACGAGGCGTGTTCAACGGCAGACTTGCCATAGGGTTTCCGTTCCATTGCAAGCTCTTGAAATCCGAGGTAGGTCCCGGCTTTGCGCGATGCGATGTGCAGCTCGATTGCTCCGGCGCTGCCTCCGACGGCGGACCAGTCGCTGATGGAGCCGGTGAAAATATCGCGGACTTGATGGTCTGCGAGATTTTTAATCTTGTTGTCGGCATTCACGATGACTGCAATTCCGTAATACGCGATGGCGTGTGTTGTTAGTTTGAGGCCGCGCGCCTTAATCAGGCGGTATTCATCTTCGTTTAACCCCCGCGATGAAGCTGCGATATCACATGCCTGATCAAGTAGGGCATGGATGCCGCTCCCCGAGTCAGTGGATTCCATACTGATGGTCCAATTCGTGTGTTTTGATTGAAATGCCTCAATGAGCATCGGGGCGAGTTTTTCTCCGAAGGTGTTTGAACCCTTGATCGAGACCTGTTCCGCGCTCGCAACGAGTGTTGCGGCGAGGCAGATCGTGGTTGCCAGTACGCCGGTGAAGGTAAACGTTTTCATTGTCATCTCGGCCTCCGATTTTCGCTCATCATTAGAATTAGACACCCGTTAGCCGGGAGAAGTCAAGCGGGGGCGGCAGATCGAGGGTGCTTCGAATGGCGAACAGGAGTTGCGACAACGCATAGGGTTTTTGGAGGAAGGGATAGCCCTGATCGCGAATGACGGACCAGCGCGATTTTTCATCCATATAGCCGCTTGAGAAGAGGAGGCGAAGGTTCGGCTGTCGTTGTCGCAGAGAATCGGCCAGATCAAGGCCGGTTTTGTCCGGCAGCACCACATCGGTGAAGAGGAGGTCGAAGGGTTGCTGTGCGGTCGCAAATATCTCCTCGGCGGCCGCGCAGTTGTCCGCCGGGTATGGCTGGTAGCCGTATTGCCGCAGGGCGCTCAGTGTAAAGTCGCGCACGCCCGGCTCGTCTTCGACCAGCAGAATCCGTTCGCCGCGTCCTCTGGGTATTTTCGCCGGGGTTGGCGCGGTGTCCGCGACATCTGCCGCCGTTTCATCCGCCGCGAGCGCCACGGGAATATACGTGGTTACGGTTGTTCCCCGGCCCTGTTCGCTGTACACGCGTATCATGCCCTCGTGCTGCTGGATGATGCCGTACTACGACGGGAAGGCCGAGGCCGCTTCCGCGATCCGGTCCTTTGGTGGTGAAGAAAGGCTCAAATATCTGCTCTCTGATCTCCGGCGGAATCCCCTGTCCGGTGTCGGTTACCGAGAGGGTGACGAATCGGCCGTACCGCGCGTCCGGCGTGAACGGCGCATCCTCTTTTAAAAACACAATATTCCGGGTGGCAATGGAGAGGCGTCCGCCTTTCGGCATGGCGTCGCGTGCGTTCAGGGCGAGGTTGATTAATACCTGTTCGATTTGGCCGGGGTCCGCCAGCACCAGATCAACGTCCGGCGTCAGGTCCAGTTCGATCTGAATATCGCTGCCGATCAGGCGTTGCAGAATCTTTTGCAGGCCCGCAGTGAGTTCGTTCAAATTGATCGGAACGGGCTTGATCATCTGACGCCGACTGAATGCGAGCAACTGGCGGGTCAGATCGGTCGCTCGCCGCGCGGCCTTTTCGATTTCCAATGCGTCGCTGCGGTGCGGGCTGTCTTCGCCGAGTGAGTCGAGCAGCAAATGCGTGAAGCCGGTGATGGCCTGAAGCAGGTTGTTGAAGTCGTGCGCAATGCCTCCAGCGAGCCGCCCTACGACCTCCATTTTTTGGGATTGTGCGAGCTGTTGTTGCAGGGAGCGCTGTTCGCCGATGTCCTGTTTGATGGCGATGAAACTTAATGTTTTGCCCTGCTGGTCCATGACGGGGGTTATGGTCATTTCCTCCGTGCTGAGCGAGCCGTCCTTGCGTTTGTTGATCATCTCGCCGCGCCAGGCCCGTCCGCTGCTGATCGTATTCCACATGTTGCGGTAAAATTCGGGCGATTGCTTTCCCGCCTTGAATATGCGGGTGCTGCTCCCGACCAGCTCGCTGGTCGAGTAGCCGCTCAGTGTGCTCATCGCGCGGTTCGCCCACTGGATGACGCCGTCGAGTCCGACGATCATGATGCCGTTTGCTGCGGAATCGAGCGCGATGCTTTGCAGGTGGAGCTGCGCCTGTGTGCGCTTCTGCTCGGTGATGTCTGCGATGATTGCGGCAACTTGACCGGGCTGCGGGCTGTGCAGGGTGATGGAGGCGAGTTTACCCATGAATTCCGTAGGCTCGTTGTAGGTGGCGCCCTGGCCGGTTTGCGCCACCTGCGCAAGGCGGGCGACCCATGTGTCTTTTTCCTGCGGGTAGGCATCGCCGAAGCGCCTGCCGATCAGATCCCCGTGCGCACTCCCCGTGATTTTTGTCAGCGCTGGATTGACTTCGAGGATGACAAGGTCTGCGGGATGATTTTTTCGTCCACGACGACTTCGAACAACGCGAAACCGCTCCACATGGTATTGAACATCGCGCGATAGCGGAGATCGGTGCGTCGCAGTTTCTCCTCCGCCGCCCTGCGCGCCGTGATGTCGTTGGCGGTGGTGATAATGCGCCGCTCTCCATTGGGCAGCGTGATTGCGCGTTCGTGCAGCTCCACAAAGCGCGTGCTGCCATCTTTGCGGATGCTTCGGACCTCGTGGAACAGGGTCTCTCCGCCCAACAGCCGCGCCAGATTGGCGGTCACCCGTCCGCGTTCTTCCGGGTGGGCGAAAATCGCAACATTGCGCCCGACCATTTCATCGCGGCGGTAGCCCAGCAGGTCGCACACGGCCTGGTTGACTTCGAGCGCCACGCCATCGTCCGTCGAAATCATGATGCCGGAGGGGGAGAGGTCGTGCATGGTCCGGTAGATGCGCTCGCGTTCTGCGTTGAGCCGTTCGCTTTCGATGCGACGCGTGGCATCCTCCGCGAGCGCCTGTTTGCTTGCTTCGAGTTCGGACGTGCGTTCCCTGACGCGGCTTTCTAGGTCTGTGTTCAGGTGTTGCAACTTTTCATGGATGCGCTGCAACGTTCCGAGCATCCCGTTGATTTCGCCCGCCAGCGCGCGGTAACGGCGCGGCCCCACTTCGGGGATGCGCGCGCCGAAGTCGGCGGAAGCGCGAATTTGCTGCGCAGCCGTTGCGAGTCGGCTGATGCGTCCGCGGATGGCCATGTTGACCGCAAAGAGTCCGGCGACGCCGATGAACGCGCCGAGCGCCGCAAGGTTAAAGATGAGGTCGGGCCGACGGTCCGCGCGAATGACGAGAACCAGCAGGGAGATAAGAGCTATCCAGCCGGGGTTCGCTATCAGGAAGACTCGCGAGGCAGTGATCTTCATACGGGATATGAAGTATGGCACAAAAGCCCCGTCGCGGCAGTAAAAAATGGCGAATTCCGCCGCGCTATGTGGTCGTGCCGGCTTCCAGCGTCTCGCGCACCGTCTCCAAAAGCTCCTGAGCGGAGTAGGGCTTGGGGAGTACGCCGCAAAAACCGAGCGTTGTGAACTCGGCCAGCGCTTCATCATGCGCATAGCCGCTGGAGACAATGGCGCGGATGTTCGGATTGAGTTTTCGGAGGACTTTGAGCGTTTCCCTTCCGCCGAGTCCGCCGGGAACCGTGATGTCCAGAATCGCGAGATCAATCGCGCGGCCCGCCGCTGTTTCTTCCTCGTAGATTCGCGCCGCTGCGTCGCCGTGCTCCGCAGTCAATGCCGTGTAGCCGCTCCGTTCGAGGATGCGTTTGCAGAGGTGGAGGATGGGCGCTTCGTCATCCATTACAAGGATGCGTTCGCTTCCATGGGGAGAGCTTTTCGCGTTCGCGCACGGCGGTGTCAACGGGCGGTGCGTCGCCGCCGGTTCAGTGCTAGCCGGCAGGAAGAAAGAAAAGACCGAGCCCTGATCCGGCGCCGATTCAACCACGATATGGCCGCCATGCTTCTGGATAATCGAATGGCACATGGTCAGGCCGAGTCCGGTGCCCTTTGATTTTGTTGTAAAATAAGGGTCAAAAATCCGTCCGAGATTTCTGTCGGGAATTCCGATCCCGGTGTCCGAAATGCGAACCTCCACATAGCGCCCGGCGCGCAGAGGGGATACCTCTCCTTTTTCAATGACGCGGTTACGCGTTTCGATGGTGACCGCTCCGCCTTGCGGCATGGATTGATCCGCGTTGATGACGAGGTTTTGAACGACCTGCGTGATTTGCCCCGCGTCCACCTCGGCGCTCCATGTGTCGGGTTGAAGTTTATAGATGCATTGGGACGCGGAACCCCGGACGGTGAAACCGGCCGCTTCGCGAACCAATTCCGCGATGTTGTGCATCTGCTTGATCGGCGCTCCACCCTTCGCGAAGGTGAGCAGTTGTCGGGCGAGTCCCTGTGCGCGTCGAGTCGCTCGTTCCGGCATCCTGCAGCGGTTTGTGCTGGTCGTGTTCGGATACCTGGCGCGCGAGTGAAATGTTGCCGAGGATGGCGGTGAGGATGTTGTTGAAGTCGTGCGCGATTCCGCCAGCCAGCAGTCCGAGCGATTCGAGTTTCTGCGTCTGCATCCGCTCCTCTTCGATGCGACGCTGTTCCGATAAGATCCTGCACAATGGCGATTCCGCCCGCGACCGTTCCGTTGTCCGCCAGCATCGGCGCCGCCAGCACGCTGATCCATGAGTCATTCGACAGCCCGGCGAAACCAACCGCGCCCTCCCAATACCCTTCGCCTCCCTGGAGCGCGCTGCGAAGGGTGGTCAGCACTTCCTCCGAGGTGATGGAGGGAAGAAACGCCCCCAGCAGCTCCGCATGTGAGCGGTTCACCACGGAGGCGAAGCGTTTGTTGACCTCGGTAATGCAGAGCGTTTTGTCGTAGTGGAAAAGCCCGCCCGGCGAGTGCTCAAAAAGAAGGCGATAGCGCTCCGCGCCTTCGCGCAATTGCTGGGAGGTCCGGATTTGCTCCGTGATGTCTATCATCATTCCGTGCGCGATTTGCGGATTGCCGTCCGCATCGCGCTGATAGCGGATGCTGTTGCGAATCCAGTGCGTCCTGCCCTTGCGGTCATAGGAGCGATATTCGATCGTGGCGCTCCGGCTGCTTCGGTCGTTTTCGGCAATGGCCGTGCGCACCCGCGCGCGGTCTTCGTCGTGAACCTGGTTCAGCCAGAGAGCGGGATCGGCCCGCCACTCCTCCGGAGTAAATCCGAGAACGTCTTGAATCTGCGGGCTGATGAAGGAGGTGTGTACGGGCGAGTGAAAATCAACGCGGTAGGTGATGATCGGAAGCTCGTCGGCAAGCGTGCGATATTTAAGCTCCGATTCCTGGTGCTTGCCCATCTCCACGCGCAACGCTTCGTTGCTTTCCGCCAGATCGCGCGTTCGCTCCACCACGCTGATCCAGAGCCGATAGTGATTGGTGAAGAAGTTTAGAATCAGCAGAACCAGCAGGCCGCCGACGGCGAGTCCGCCCAACCGCCAATGGGCCATCTCCCGCGCGGACGGCAGCGCGTCCACATCCATTCCCAGCCCGATGCGCATGCGCCCGGTTTTGGCTTCGACGAGCGCCGGCACAAATACGCTGATGATCCTGTTTCCGTGTTCCTGCTCGACCAGACTCCAGTTGGGAGAAGATGCGCTGCCTTCAAGCAATTCGCGGACGCCGTCCGAAAATTTTGTTTTTACAGCTTGGTTCGGCTCAGATGATGCGGAACGGGCAATTTCATGAAGCCCCTCGTGATCCAGCGTGAACAAGTAAAGATTTTTGACATCGGGCGAAGCGTGCATGGCGCGGGTCAGAAGGTCTTCGACTTCTGCCAGCGTTGCTCCGCTGTCGCCCTCCGCAGAGACCTCAAGATTGGTTAGGAGAGAAGGATCCAAGAGACTCGCCACGCTCAACGCCTGTTCCTTCAGCTTCGTGCGCAGTGCCTCGAATGCGGAGCGCCCCATCAGATTCGCGACGCCCCATGTTGCCAGCAGGAGAATCAGAATCAGCGCCCAAATCGTTTTACTGCGCGGCGGACGCTTTTGACCCTTCGCTTCCGGGATGTCGGTCGCAGTAACCAGCGTCCATACGCAGACGGCGAGGCCGATGACGAGGATCCATCGGGCCACCTCGACGACAATTCCGCTGATGATTTCATAGTGACGGCCGTGGAAGAAAATGGTGCGCTCGAGGGCCGTCGGGTTTGTCAATATTCCTGTAAAGAGGGCGTAGGCCGCCAAAAAATACCCGGCCGATCTGAGCGTCGTTTGCTGCGCGCGATTGGTTGTTTGTTTGGCCGCGTGAAAAAAGGCCCACGCGGCGATTAGCCCCGCAGGCAGGGCGATGAGCAGCCGGACCGCAAGTTCCATCCGAGTGTCGCTCCCGCGTCCGATCAGGTAGGCGGCCACCGGCAGGAGCGCGAGCAGCCACGGGGTTTTGGCTGGGCGCGACCGCGATGCGAGCAGCGAGCGCCGCCCGAATTCCATTAGGCAAAGAAACGCAATCGAGAACAGCGCAAGCGTCCACCCAATGGACGGCGGCTCCTTCATCGTACGGAAAATCAGTTGAAGCCACTTGATGATTCCGAGCAGCGTGGCGAACCCGATCAGCCACCGCAGCGGCAGCGTCGCCACGCGGCCCGTGCGCGGAATAGCGGCGATGGCCGCCAACACAAAGAGAGTAACCCCGTAGAAAAAAATTACGAAATCAATTTGTTCCGCAGCTATACAGTTCATATCGCTTAATCATCGTCAGCCAAACCCGAGATCACGCGCACGTGTCGCTCCTTTGCAATCCTAATTAATGCCGCGCGAAAAGACAATGCTTTGGAACAGAAAGAAAACGCCCCGCCCGGCAGGGAAGGCCGGACGGGGCGTTGACTAATTTTTCCAAAACGCGATTAGCCTGCGAAGAGTTTCTCCACCGCGCTCCAGTTGATCACGTTCCACCATGCCGCGATGTAGTCGGGGCGGCGGTTCTGATACTTGAGGTAGTAGGCGTGCTCCCAGACATCCAAACCAAGAAGCGGCTTGCCGATGAGATCGGATACGCCGTTCATTAGCGGGTTGTCCTGATTCGGTGTCGAGCCGACCGCAAGGCTCTTGTCCGCTTTGACAACCAGCCAGGCCCAGCCGGAGCCGAAGCGGGTTGCGCCTGCTTTTGCGAACTGCTCTTTCAGCGCGTCAAAGCTGCCAAAGGATTTTTGAATGGCGTCGGCCAATGCGCCCGAGGGACCTTTGCCGTCGTTCTTTCCGAGAATGCTCCAGAAGAATGCGTGGTTCCAGTGACCGCCGCCGTTGTTGCGCACCGCGCCGCGAATGTCGGCGGGAACTGCGTTGAGGTCCGCGAGAAGCGCCTCGACGGATTTGCCTTGAAGTTCCGTGTGTTTTTCCAGCGCCGCGTTGAGGTTGTTGACATAGCCGGCGTGGTGCTTGTCGTGGTGAATGTTCATCGTCTGTTCGTCAATGAACGGCTCCAGGCTGTTCGCTGCGTAGGGGAGGGCAGGTAGTGTGAATGACATATATTTTCTCCAATTAATTGATTCCCCCAATATACAGCTTGAGTGTATGTTGTCCAGTGGAGCGGAAATTATGAAGACAATCACTGTTTCGATTGCGCGGAAGCTGTTTTTGGCGACGGCATGTTGCGGTGTCGCGTTGGTGTGCGGTTGTGCAACCCTTGACCAGCCGCTTCCCGAGGCCGTCGGGAACGACCTTCAATCGGGGATCACCCAGCGTCTGGCGATGGACCCGATGACCGCCGGCAGCGTCTATGGCGTGGAGGTTTCGGGCGGGCAGGTTGTTATTCGTGGAATTGTGCACAGCGAGGCGGAGCGGATGCGCGTCCTCGGTCTCGTGCGCGGAACGCCGGGAGTGACAGGTGTTACCGACCACCTGCGAGTATTGCGCTAGAAAAATTCGCGGTCCGTCAGCGCGGCTTGTCGGACTCTTCCTTGCCATCATTTCCCTTGCCGGATGCTGCGCACCCGCGCCTCCAAAGCCGGAGCTTCCCCCCGCTGATTTAAGTTTTCCAGCGGGGACGAAAACGCCTGAGCGCGACGACGGACGCTGGCTGATCGGACGGATGTTCCAGCAGTGGCATTCGCCCGGCGACGTGAGATCGGCTGAAACAACGTTGGAACGGCGCCTGGCCGGTGGAGACACGCCGGAAGAGGCTCTGCTCTGGACGTTTCCAAACGCTGGCTTGTGGGCGTATGCCCAATATGGATCGTGGACAACGCTTCAGGCTCGTATTGCCGGCGGCTGTCCCGTCGTTGCGCAGGAGACGCGCGTCTCGCCGCGCACCCGCCGTTTTGTTGTCGTGACCGGTATAAATACCAACGCCGACACCATTACGCTGATTAAAGGCGATGGCGCAGTTGTAACAAGTGATGCGGCGCTCTTCCGTGCAAACTGGGCGCAGACCCGGCGCTGGATGATGACCGTCTGCCCGCCCGATCTCGCCCCTTGGACGATGAACAGTCGTGAGATGGTGAGCCTTACGCGGTTTTATGATCGCACGGGGCGGAGAGAGGAGGCCGACCGCCTTGCGGCGGCGGCGGTGGAGCGTGATCCGCGCAGCGCTGAACTCCTGTCCGCGCTTGCCATGCGCGCACGTGCGCTCGGACGCATCGATCAGGCGGAAGAGGGATTGCGGCGCGCCCTCGCGGAAAACAACAACCACGCCCGGTCGGCAAACAACCTCGCCTTTCTTTTGGCCGAACAAGGCCGTTCCCTGGATGAGGCCGCATCGCTCGCGCAACGCGCTGTTCTAATCGAGCCGGGCAACCCCCGCATACTGGATACGCAGGGCTTTGTCTTCATGCGGCAGGGCAATTGGAACGATGCCGTCCGTGTCCTCGCCCGCGCCTGGCGTCGCTCGCGTTCGCTTTCCGCGTCGGCGCGCGCGGAAATTGGCCTCCATCTCGCGCAGGCGTATTTGAAAAACAACGAGCCGCGTTTTGCCCAGGAGACGCTGAGCGCGCTGTTGCGCGAAAACCCGGGGCTGTTGCTGCCGCCCGAACTTGCGGCGCTGATGGAGAATGCCTTGCAATGAATCGGCCGCGATCTTCTTCCACGTCACTATCGCTTGACCTCATCGGTCTCTGCCGCTAGTTCTTCACGCGTGGATCAGGAACAGAAAGGTATTTATAGTGTGGATGAGCCGCCGCCGTTGGCGCGCCGCCGCCCCGATGCGGGCGAGCCATCAAGCGCGTTTCGCCGCTTTGAGGCCCGCGCAATTCCCCGGGTCCAGCGCGAGCAACAAACGCGAATGCATCGCCGTCGGCGCCAGCAGACAGGGAATGGCGAGTCGCCCGGCAAATTCGTGTGGTTTGCCGTGCTGCTCGTTGTCATTTTGTATTGTGCCGTCCTCGCGTTCAGTGTGCTGAAGGCCCGGCGCAAACCCGACCTCGTCGCGCTTGCGAGCGCACCGCCGCCCCCCGCAGCGGCGCCGGTCGAGCCGGTGTATACTTCCGAAGCGAAACTGATAAAAGACGATATCCGCTCCTACAAGAAAGCGCTTGCGCTGCTTCGGGGCGGAACATCCGACATAGACGCCAACCGCACTGAAGCTGCAGAGCAGCGACTGACAGAAGCATTGGCATTGGCTCCCGACTTGATCGGCGTCCACTCGGAACTTGCCCGACTCTACGAGCTTAAGCAGGACTTTGCGCGGGCTGAAAGTGAGTGGCGCTTGGTTCTTGCAAGCAACCCTGAAAACCAACAGGCCCGTATCCGCCTTGCCTCCGTATTTTTACTCGGTGGCCAACCTGCCAACGCGCTTGAGACCGCAAAGTGGGCAATCGAGGCCGATCCCTACTCGTTGGAGGGACACCAAATTGCCGCCAGCGCCCTCACAACACTCAAGCAGCCGAGCGAGGCGATCGCCCATTTACGCAGCCTAGTCGGCGGCAATCAAGACGACCTCGTCGCGCAAAATAATTTAGGAGCGGCATATCTTGCCGTGAACGACTATCGCAACGCGCTGAAAACTTTTAACGACGTGCTCCGCGTTGACCCCGGAAATTCGGTGGCGTTTTACAATGTCGCCGTCGCCCATGCGCGCCAGGGGAGCGTGGCCGATGCCGTGGACACTCTGGCGCAGGCCGCGCGAAAACTTGGCGCGACGTTTGTGCTGACCTGGACGCAGAGCGAAGATTTTGACCCGATTCGCGCCGAGGCGGCCTTTCAGCGCTTTGTTGAACAACGCGGCGAACCGCCGTCCGTCGAGCCCCCTTCGTCCGAGTCCGCCCCCTTGTAGGGCGAGTCAGTATATTCGTTTATTCGGATAAACAAATATAGTGGGCGCCGGCGGCTTTCCTGTTTCGACAACCCCGCCTACGTGCCGGTTCCATTCTTTCCCGGCTTGGAATCCGAGTCGTCCTTCCCGCCTTCTTCGCGGCCCTTCTTGAATTCACCGAGGCTGCGACCCAGCGAGCGGGCGAGATCGGGAATCTTTTTTGCGCCAAAGAGCAGGATCAGAACGATCAGGATTACTAAAATTTCCGGCATGCCTAAATTTCGAATCATAACTTTTGCTCCAATGGCGGCTCTGTTTTCCCTCGGTCTATCCGCCAGCGATCACCCGCCAGCGCCCGGCCCTCAATCAAATCGGCCACCGCGTAAGGCGGACGCATCTGCTCGCCAAAGCGTATGCGACCCACCGGCTGATCTCCGCGTACGACCGTCGCCTCTTCGCCCGGCGAAGGCAAGACAGAACATTCCGCAACAACATAGCCCGCCCGGCTGTTCACCCGCACAATCTCACCCCCGATGCGGAGGATTCCCGGGTAGTCGGACTGCGGCCTCGGTGTCGCGCACCCGACGAGCAGCAATGCCGTAAGGCTCATCCCTAAAAATTGACCCATTGCTTTCATTCCAAATCACGCGCCTCGCGCAGCGGTTGCGCGAGGTAAAAACGCACGCAACGGACACTGTTCACATTGTGGCCTCGTTCGACAATACCATTTCCCGAGTTGGACGATCAGCGCATGAAATTCGTTGAACAATTTTTCATCTGCGGGAAGTTGTTTCATAAATAGCGCGGCGATCTCGTCGTAGTCCTCATCCCCTTCAATCCAGCCAAGGTGTTTCAGCGCACGCCGAGTGTAGGCATCCACAACAAAAATCGGGCGCTGACCCGCGTAGAGCAGAATGCAGTCCGCCGTCTCGCGTCCAATCCCATTGACCGAGAGCAATTGTTTGCGCAACTCCGCTGTGGGTGTTTTGAACATTCGATTCAACGACCCGCCGTACTCGCTCATCAACCAACCCGTGAATGAGTGAAGCCGCCGCGCCTTGATCGTGTAGTAGCCGGCGGAACGAATCCAGTTGGCCAGCGTTGCCGTTGGAACCCCGTGCATCGCCTGTGGCGTGAGCGCTCTTTCGCGTCGCAGTTTTACAAGCGCCTTTTCTACATTCGTCCACGCCGTATTTTGGGTCAGAATTGCGCCGACGATGATTTCAAACCGCGTCCGCGCGGGCCACCAGTGCTGGGGACCAAAGCGTACAAACAACGCATCATACATCGCGCGCAATGCGGGAGCGTTGTCTGTTCTATGGCGCGCTGTGATCAAAACCATCTTTCGCGTTGAAAGACCCCCATCATGCAGGGCCGCCATGAGAACGTCAGTAGTGTTTTGTAGCTCCGACGCCCGGCGCTGCCGCTGTTCTATTGTGAGCGATTTGATTTTGCTGTATCTTCTGAGCAGCGAACACCCTACAGGAAGGTTTATATGATACGTCTCAAGTTTCTCGGCGGCACCGATACTGTCACTGGTTCCATGCACTTAATCGAATCGAACGGCTGCCGGGTGATACGAGACATCGGCCTCTTTCAGGGGCATCGCGACGAGTCCAATGCGCTGAACCGCGAGCGAACGATTGATCCCGAATCCGTGCATCAGGTGATCCTTTCCCACGCGCATATTGACCACTGTGGAAGACTGCCGTGGTGGACTTCGCACGGCTACGATGGGCCGATTCATGCGACGAGCGCGACCGCAGACCTTACCCCGATTATGCTGCGCGACTCCGCGCACATTCAGGAGTCGGATGCGGAATACTTGAATCAGAAAACGAATCGTCGCGGGCAGCCGCGCATTGAGCCGCTTTACACAAAGGCCGACGCCGAGCGAGCGATCAAGATGTTGCGTCCGCACGAGTATCATCAGCGCATTGAACTCGCTCCGGGCTTCGCGTTCACGCAAATTGATGCGGGCCACATTCTCGGCTCCGCGTTGACGGCGTTCGAGCTGAGTGAAACCGGTCGCTCCATGCGCGTCGGCTATGCGGTGGATTTGGGTCGCTTCAACCTTCCGCTCATTCGCGACCCCGAATATATGGACCCCGTGGATGTCCTTGTAATGGAGTCCACGTACGGCAACCGCAAACACGACGACGCGATTCACGCGAAGGAACAGTTGCGCGGTATCGCGAAGCGTACGCTGGATCGCGGCGGTAAGGTGTTGATCCCCTCCTTCGCGCTCGAACGCGCACAGGAAATTGTCTTCCTTCTCAACGAGCTGATTTCAGAGGGAAGTCTGCCCGAGGTGAAAATTTATCTCGATAGCCCGATGGCGAATGCAGTCACAAATGTATTCAACCACCATCCGAACTATCTCGACGACAATACACGAAAACTCTATGCAGCAATCGGTTGTCTGACCTGTCCCAAATGGTTGAATCAGTCCATTTCGGTTCAGGACTCCAAGGCGATCACGGCGTCGAAAGAGCCGTGCATCATTGTTGCTGCGTCGGGAATGTGTGAACACGGGCGCATTCTTCACCACCTGAAGCACGGAATTGAAAATCCGGCGAACAGCGTTGTCCTGGTCGGTTATCAGGCCGCTCACACACTCGGGCGCCGCCTGCAGGACGGCAATACCCGCGCGCGAATTTTTGGCGACTGGTTCCCCGTCCGCGCGGAGGTGGTGAAGCTGCCGGCGTTTAGCGCACACGCCGATGTGGACGACCTCGTCAACTATGCAAATCACACGCGCCCCAAAAGAATCTTTTTGGTACACGGCGAAACGGAATCTCGCGAAGCTCTTGCGGAACGACTGCGCGCGGAAGGTCATCCCGAAGTGAACCTGCCGAAGCGTGGCGACGAGGTGGTTTTGTGAGTGACGTCGCGCCCGCTACAAAGTCTGGAATTATCGCGCTGATTGGCCGCGCGAATGTCGGAAAATCATCGCTGCTCAATGCGATTCTCGGCGAAAAAGTAAGCATTGTCTCGCCCATCGCGCAAACCACGCGCAACGTCGTCCGTGGAATCCACACAGAGCCGCGCGGCCAACTCGTTTTCCACGACACACCGGGTATTCATAAAGCCGCCCACGATCTCGGTCGGATAATGAACCGTGTGGCGCGCAGCGCCGCAGTCGGCGCGGATGTTGCGATGCTGGTTCTCGATGCCGGGCGGCCGCCACAGCATGAAGATGAAGGCTGGATGAAGCGACTGCACCGCGAGACGACTCCGCTGGTCATTGTCTTGAACAAGATGGACGACCCTGGCGCAAATCCCGAGGCCTTTCACGCGGCGTGGGACGCTCAGCGCCCGGCCGATGCCGTGGAGCGCCCGGCGCCCATTTGGCGCGAAACTTCCGCAGTGACGGGGCAGGGGCTTGAGGCGCTGGTCACGACGCTCTTCGACTTGATGCCGGAAGGCCCGCTGCTGTTCCCCGACGACATCCTCACCGACTTCCCGCGCAAGCTCGCAATCGCAGACGTGATTCGCGAAAAATTATTCGGCCAACTTCGCGAGGAACTTCCGCACTCCATCGCGGTCTGGGTGGAAAACCTGGATGAGGAATCCGACCCGTGGATCGCCAAGGCGACAATCTACGTACAGAAACATTCTCAAAAGGGAATCGTCATCGGCGAAAAAGGTCGGCTGCTGCGCAAGGTGCGGCGCGAGTCCGAAGGCGAGCTGGCCAACTGGTTTGATAAACCGGTCAAAGTTGAGCTGTGGGTGAAGGTTGAGCCGAAATGGGATCGCAACTTCTGGCTGCTCAAGCGGCTCGGTTACGCGCAATGAAGCTCCGCCCGTATTTGCTCCTCCTCGTCTTTGCAATCGTTCCTCATCTCGCCGGCATTGCTCACGAATTTGTCTATGACGACGACGGCGCGATTGTCGAGAACCGCTTTCTTTCCGCGCCCGACGCATGGCAGCGCGTCCTGACCCTGCGCACATTTTCAGAACCGCGTACACTTGATGCCACGCGCCCAACTCTTCTTGTCTCCATGTTGCTCGACCATGCGACCGGCCCGAAGACAGCGTGGCGCTATCGCGCAACAAACATCGCGCTCCACGCCGGTTGCACGCTGTTGCTTTATTCGTGGTTGATCGGACTGCTTCTTCGCAACGGCGATAAATCCGCCGCCGCACGCGCGTTTGTCGCTGCGCTGATTTTTGCCGTACACCCACTCGCCAGCGAAGCGATACAAGTTCCCTCTTTCCGTGAAGACCCGCTCTCCCTTTTCTGGATGCTCGTTGTCCTTAATTTAATGCCGATACGAAATGGTTGGGTGCGCACTCCACTACAGGCTGCCGCATGGCTGCTGGCACTCGGCGCAAAAAGAAAGCGCATTGGTTCTGCCCGCGCTGGTGGCCGCGATCTGGTGGACATTTCCCGCAGAACGCCCTTCGTTGCGGCGCGGTAGTTCAGAACTCGTCGTCGCCGCACTTTTACTGCTTGGTTTTGCGGCGTTCGCGGTCAGCGCCCATCCGCCCCAGGCGCTCGATGGTCCGTGGAATGGGCTTTCGCTGCGCTGGCCGGAAAACATCTGGACCGCGCCGTGGCTGTTTTTGCGCTACATCAAATTGCTCATCGCCCCCTGGCCGCTCGCGATTGATCGGGTGGTCACTCCCATCACCGGAGCGCTCGCCCCGCGATTTTTTATCGGACTGTTTTCCGTTTTGGCCGCCGCGCTTTTTGTGCTCGTTGCGCGTCGGAAAAATTCACTCTCTGCTCTCGGCGTCACATGGCTGCTCATCGCCTTTCTTCCAATCTCCAACATCATTCCACTGCACAACCCCGTCGCCGACCGCTACGCCTACGCGCTCGTTGCCGGATTCGCCCTGCTTCCTGCGGCGCTTCCACTTGATGACCGTGTCATTCGCCGTGGCGTCATTGCCATCGCCGTGGTGTACGTCGCGCTGCTGGAGTTGCGATTGCCCGATTTTGCGAACGACACCGCGCTCTGGTTCTCGAACGTCCGCGTCGAACCGCACAGCGCCCGCGCACAAACCGGACTCGGCCTCGCCGCGTGGCACAGTGGCGATCTTGAAACAGCGATTCAGTATTTTAGTCGGGCTGATGAGTTAAACCCCCGCGATGTCACCGCCATGATCAACCTCGCCGTTATGGACGCACGTACAAACAACCTCGATGCCGCGTCCGAGAAAATCGAAGAAGCCCTGCGTCGTCGCCCCGACAAACCTGAAGCATGGGCCACACTCGCGCTTGTGCGAGAAGCGCAGGGACGGCGCGAAGAAGCGATGGAAGCGGCGGAAAATGCGCGCAAAAACGACCCCCTCGGTCGCTATTGATTCCAAAACTTCCAAGGCTTGGAAGTGGTCGCTTAAAAAAGTTCCAACGCTTGGAAAAAATCGCCCCAAAAGTTCCAAGGCTTGGAACTTTGTTCGCAAAGGACTTCCAACCCTTGGAAATTCGGATGTTTTTGTCCGAATTTGCGCGTGGAAGGAGTTTCTCAGGCCCTGATAATCGGGTTGCTGAGCGAGCCGATTCGAGGGCTGTGGATTTCGATGGCGTCGCCGCTACGCAAAAATAAGGGAGGGGTGCGCGCGAAGCCGACACCGGGTGGCGTTCCGGTCGCAATGATGTCGCCGGGCTGTAGCGTGAGGGTCGCGGAGATGTAGCTGATGATCCGCGCAACCGAAAAAAGCATGTCGCGCGTGTTGCCGTCTTGTAGGACGTTGCCGTTTAGCCGCGATTGGATGGGTTGGTCTTGCGGATTGCCGAATTCGTCGGCTGTGACGAGGCAGGGGCCGATGGGGGCGAAGGTGTCGAAACTCTTCCCGCGAAACCACTGGCCAGCCTCGCGCTGTGCGCGGCGCTCTGTGACGTCGTTCATTAAGGTATAGCCCGCAATATGGGAAAGCGCCTCCGCCTCCGTCACTCGATGAGCGTGAATACCGATGACGACGGCCAGCTCCGCCTCTGCGTCCACTTCGCCGAATTCTGCGGGGATCGTGATCGAATCATTTGGGCCGATGAGGGAGGTCGGCGACTTTGCAAAGAGGATGGGTTCGGTGGGAATTTGTGAATCGAACTCGGCTGCGTGTTCCGCGTAGTTCTTTCCGACGCAAATGAGATTCGTCGGGGTGGGGGTGGGAGGGCCGAGGCGCACGCCGGTGGCGCTGATTCGTTTTTGATTCTTTTCGAGCAACAACCCGCGCAATCGGTCGAGGCCCCAGTGGGTGAAGAAGTGCTGGTCGTAGTCTGCGATGTCGTAGGCCATCGCGCGAACGTCGAGAATTTCTGGCGCGCCGCGATCTTCCATCCAGAGACCCGGCCGTTCCGCGCCGGGGCTGCCAAAGCGCACGAGTTTCATTTCTTTTCAGCCTGTTTCTTGCGGATGCTTTTCCAGTCGGCCTTTGCTTGCGAGGTGGCCGCGCCCTCTGGCCCGAGCGCGGTGCGGGATTGGCCGACGGCGGTGAGCACGTCGTCTGCGGTTTTGAAGTGGCACTTTGCGATATCGAGCAGGACGGTCGGTCCGGCTTTGGTGATGATGGTCTGGGCCGTCTCGCGGACTTTGGCCGACGCGCCTTTGGGAATTTCGATTTCGAATCGCTTTCGCATGTCGCGCAGTGCGCGGAGGAAACCGGCGCGCGCGAGGATGGAGGCGGCGGCGACGGCGGGGTCGGATTCAGCGCGTGGGCGCTGTTCGAGTTTGATTTCGCGCCCTTTTTTCATTAATGCGCGTTCGATTTGTTGCGTGGGGCCGAACTGGTCGGAGACGGCGCGTTTGGTGTGCGGGACTTTTTCGAGCAGGTCTTCGATTGCGCGGGCGTGACCCCAGGCGAGCATTCGATTGACGCTGCGCATTTTTGCATAGAGCCGGTTGTAGGCGCGTGGGCCGATCGTCACGAGGGCGAAGCGTCCGTCGAGAACGTCCATGATGGCCTCCGCCATTTCCTCCGCTTTTTTATCGCTGGTGATTGTTTTGCTGTCGCGGACGTTCATCTCCTGAAATTTTGGAACGATTTTATCGTCCACATACGCCGCCGCGATGACGAGCGGGCCGAAGAAGTCGCCTTTTCCGCTTTCGTCCACGCCGAGGTGCGGCTGGAACATTTCGGGGGTGTGTACGGTTTCGTAGCCGAGTTTGGCCTCGAGCAAAACTTCGGGTTCGAGGGTGAAGGTGACCCAGTCTTCCGCGCCCTGGCCCTGGACGACGCATTTTCCGCTTGTATAGAGAGCGATGTTGCAGTCCGGCCCTGTGACGGAAATTTTGGTGTATGGCGTCTCGCGCGGGCGATAATTGCCCGTGCTCAACACCTTAATTAAGCGATCCTGTTGCTCCGCCGTCAGCGGGATGGTAAAAGAAGTCTTTGTCGGCATGGCGTCGGACGCTATCAAAAGCCCGACCGGCTGGCAACTTGACAGGCGCAGTTTGCGCCCTTCGTGCGGGAGCGGGGGCGCGGGGCAGGAAATTGGCTGATTTTTACGTTTGACCGATGTTGGGCTGTCTCGGTATGTTTATTGAGTCGTATGAAAATTCATTCGGGAGGTAACTGCGCGATGAAGCGATTTTTTATGTCTATGACGATGCTGGCTGTCGGCGCGCTGATGTGCGTTGGTTCCAGTAGCGCGTTTGCGGCGGAGAAGGGTGGCGCCTCGGGAGCCTCCGCAGAGGAACAGGCCAAGCTGGTTAACGAAGGTGAGCTGGCACAGTGGCTGGTCCGCGTGCTGGGTCTTTCTCGCTTCCTGCCTGCATCGCCCACAGACCTCGATTGTTTCGCTATCTTGATGCAGAACAACATTATGCCGCGGGACGGCTGGAGCCAGGAACGCACCGTCACCATGGGCAATCTGGCCCGCGTGGTGGTGCTTGCGCTTGGCAAGCAGTCCGAGGTTGAGAATCAGGACAATGACGAGTCGTGGGTTGACTACCTGAAGAGCTCGGGAATTGACTTCGGAACAATCGGCGAGGCGATAGACAACCTCGAGCCGCTTCCGCAGCCGGTCGGCCATGAGGCGATTGTCATTTCCACAGACCCGTTGAGCAAGCTTTCTCGAATCAATCCTCCGGATAACCAGCAGCTCGGCGCCGACCTTTCGACCTTTGGACGTATTTCGTCTCGGATCATTCGGCGCACGGACTTGCCTCATATTGAGCAGATCATTCGCCGTCCGGGCACAGCACCGAGGCCGCCGCCGATGACGCCGACCACTGGCGGCCACCCCGGCGTCATTTGATTTAGCTGCGAGATGTTGATTTAGAGATAGGTAAAGGGAGAGCATTTATGAAACTGTTGACAACAATCGGAGCGGGAATCCTCACGGGTGCGCTTCTTGCCGGATCGGCGTTTTCCGCCTCTGAAACCGCTCAAAGCTTTCAGGTCAAAAACCGTTTCCGCGTGGGCTGGGACAACAACGTTTATGAAACGGAAAAGGACACGCAGGACAGCTTCAAGATTATTGAAGAGCTGGAGTTCCTGCTGAATCTGGACCTTGAGCAGACCTTTATCGGCGCACGCTATCGCCCAACATTCATGTACTGGACGGATCGCGATCCGGACGATACGGACTTCCAGCACGAAGCGGATTTGGTCTTCTCGCACAACTTCACTCCGCGCCTCTCCTTGAACCTCAAAGAGACGCTGCGCATTGCGGAGCTGCCCGAGCTTATGGATCGTGGCAATCTGGCCCGCCAGAAGAGCGACTATACCTACAACCTTCTCGACGGCGTGTTCGGCTATCGCATGAGCGATGCGACCCGTGTTGAGTTGGGCGGACGCTATACGATTCTCCGCTATGACGAAAAGCCGTTCTCCGATACGGATGATTACGACATTTACGCTGTCGGCGCGACGTTGCGTCATCAGCTTCAGCCCGAGACCGCGCTTTCCGTTGATCTCCGCTATGAGCAGACCGAATACAGGGTTCTGGACGAGCGCAGTTCGGACAGTATCTTTGGTGGCGTAGGGTTGGAGCAAATTTTCTCGCCCAACCTCGTTGGCTCCATCCGCGGCGGTATTCAGCAGAAGAGCTTCGACGATTCGCATATTGGCGATGAATCGTCGCCCTTCGGCGATATCAGCCTGACCTATCTTCCCTCCCCGAAGACGCGCATCACCGGCGGTCTCGGTTACTCTCTCTTTGAAGCGGATGTCTATCCGTTCGCGAGCCAGGATCGCTTGCTGAGCTACGTGAGTCTGTCGCACGACCTGACGGCGCGCGTTCAGTTGTTCCTCGCGGGCAGCTACCAGAAGAGCAAATACCACAGTGACCAGGCGCTAAATGACCCCGAGTTGGTGGGTATTGACGGCGAGGAAGATGTCGTTCAGGGCAGCGCCCGTTTGAGCTACATGGTCAATCGCAAAAACTATTTGGAAGCCTCGATTCAGTATATGGACTTCGCCTCGGATCTTTCGCAGCGACTTTGATCGCACGCGCGTGGAGCTGGGTTGGAGAACCCAACTGTAATTGCCCGGAGTTGACGATTTAAGGCCGGGTCCGATCCTGTTTTCTTGCAGGGCGGGCCCGGTTTTGCTTTTCTCCTCGTAGGTTTCTCAGCGCCGTGCGCACAGGAAGGTTCAATGGCTGCAGACGATCAACTTGACAATAAGCTGCATTTTCTTGATTACTGGCGGGTCATAAAATCCCGAAAAGAAATCATTTTGGCGGTCGCGCTTTTGGTGGTGCTAACGGGCATGGCCTATACATTCACCATGCCGAAGATTTATATGGCAAATGCACGCATCGTTGTGCGCGAGGACTCTCTCGATGTAGATGTCTTCCAACGCCAGTTTATGGCGCAGTACAACCCGTACTTCCTCAAGACTCAATACGAGATCATTCAATCGCGCCCGATTCTTTATCAGGTCATTCAGAATCTCGACCTCGCGCAAAAGTGGTCGGCAAAATATGCCGGTGAAGGCGGATTGCTGCGCCGCGAGGATGCGTACCTCATCCTCACCAGGATGCTGCGGGTGAACCAGTATCGCGATACCAGTTTGATTGACATTCAGGTCTATAGCGAAGACCGCGAGGAGGCCGCTCGCATCGCAAACGAAGTGGCGAACGTCTATCGCGAACAACGGCTCTCCATCAAGCGGCGCGAAGTGAAGCGTGGCGTGGACGCGCTGGAAAACGAATTGCAGAAACAGCAAGAGCGTGTGGACTCCGCGGAAAACGATCTCGAAGCGCTCCGCAAGCAGGGCGATGTTTCATTACTTCAGCGAGGCTACCGTGTGGACAAAGTGCGTCTGCAGGCACTGGAGGCTGACCGCATTTCGGCGCGCGTGGACATGCTCGTCCGCGAGGCGCGTCTCAAACAGTTGGACTCTTTGAGCGGCAGTGAACTGATGAACGCCTCCGCGTACATTGTGAACGACCAATCCCTGTTGATTCTGCGCAAGCAGGTGGTTGACGCGGAAGTTCAGCTCAAGCTTTTGTTGGAGACCTACGGACCCAATCACCCCGAAGTCCGCCGGGTGCAGGCTGCGTTGGACGAATTGCGGGTCAAACTCGATTCTGCCCTGGAAGGACTGAAGAAGGGCATCCGCGCGGATTACGAAGTTGCTAAAGCAAAGTATGACGCGCTGGAAACCGAATTGGAAACCGCGCGTGCGGCGGATATTCAGTCGGAGGCCGAGCGCTATCTGCCATTCGAGCGCGCGTCGCAAAATGTTGAGGTGCAGCGCGAGATATTAAACGCGCTGCGCGCCCGCGTGGCGCAGCAGGGAATTGAACTCGAAGTGCCCCGCACTCCGGTCGAGGTGGTCGAGCCAGCGGAAGCGCCGTCCGAGCAGATGTTCGTCAGTCCGCGCATTTTCTTGAACATCATGTTGAGCCTGATCATCGGTTGCGTTGCCGGTATCGGACTGGCGTTCTTCATTGAGTATCTGGACGCCTCCGTAAAGACCATTGATGACGTTGAACGCCACCTCGGTCTGCCCGTTCTCGGTGTGATCCCGCAAAAGGTTCGCTCGCTTTTGGAGGAGGGGCCGGAGAGCGTTCATGCCGAGGCCTACCGCGTGCTGCGAACAAACATTCAATTCGCCATCAAGTCCGGCGGTCACGGCGGCGCATTTGCTGTCGCCAGCGGCGGGGCGGGCGAAGGCAAGTCCACGACGCTTTTCAACCTCGCCTATGTCTGCGCACAGTTGGGCGACAAGGTGTTGATTGTGGACTCCGACCTGCGCCGACCGGTTCAGCACACCTTTCTTGGCGCTTCAAACCGCTTCGGGCTGACGAACGTGCTCCTGCACGAAATTCCAGTCGAAGACGCGATCAAGAGCACCTCCGTGCCGAATTTGCATTTTCTGCCCAGTGGCAAACTGCCGCGCACATCGCTGGGGCTGCTCGATTCCCATCGTATGCGCGAGTTGGTCAAGAGTCTTCGTCTGCGCTACGACATGATCTTCTTTGATTCGCCTCCGATTGTCGGAGTCAGCGATGCATCCATTCTGGCCAGCGAGGTGGATGGCGTTGTGCTCGTGGTGCAATACCGCAAATATCCCCGCGATATTTCCATCCGCGCCCGCCGCATGTTGGACAATGTCGGCGCGAACGTTCTCGGTGTCGTCCTGAACAACATCAATATTCTGCGCGATGATAATTACTATTATTACCGCTCGCATTATTCGCATTATGAAGCGTCGGCCGAGTCGAGGTCGGTGGAGAAAACTCCGACGACCGTTGCGGCCGCCGGCAAGGACGGGCTGTAGAATGAGGTTGCGTGTGCTTAGATTGGTTTTGTTTTCGGCCCTGACGACATTCGTGATTGGCGCAAGCGGTTGCGCAGGAACTCGCTCCTCCCAGTCCGGCCTGCTTTCCGATGGCGTCACACGTCCGCGGCTTTCCGCTTCCGTGTCGGATATGAGCGCAAAGCGCCAATCTGCCGCCGTCTCTGCCGAGCCGTCGGGCGCATCGGCCGACACCGCTCAAGCGTCGGCATACCGCCTGCGGCAGGGCGACCCCGTGTTGATTTCACTGCGCGGGATCATGCCCCGCGATGAAGACATTCAGACCATTGTGGATGAAGACGGCTATGTGAAGCTGACCTATATTGACCGCGTCATGGCGCTCGGAAAATCCGCCTCCGAATTGGAGCGCGATATTCAGCGAACCTATATTGACCGGGGGATTTATCGCTCTATCAGCGTCAACGTCATCGTTCCGTCTCAGGCGTTTTTTGTGCAGGGTGAAGTTCGCGTTCCGCAGCGCTATCCGCTGGTTACGGGGATGACCGTCATGCAGGCGATTGCGGCGGCGGGTGGATATACGGAATTTGCGGATCCCAAAAAAGTTGTGTTAACCCGGAACGGCGTGGTGCGTACCATTAACATGCGTGATATTGAACGAAATCCAACGCAAGACTTTATGATTGAATCCGGCGATGTTATCCGGGTCCCCCGTAGTTTATTCTGATTTAGACTCGAACGGAAAACGAGAGCCGCGTCGCCGCCGCTCGCACGTTCCTGTCTCCCGCAGCATCTATGAATGGATCGCGCTCGCGCTCCTGTTGCTTGTCCCTGTGGCGGGCACATGGATTTTTGGTGGCGTGCGCCTCTGGTCCGTTGGCCCGTTGATGCTGGTTGTTTTCCTCGCCGCGATACTGTATTTCGCGCGTCCCCTGTTTTTTCGCGGAACTTCCATTCCGTATTGGCCCACCGTCACAGTGGGATTGCTGCTGTTTTTGGCCTATGGCTTTGTGACGATTCCGCGCGCCGCCGCGCCCGATCAGGCGTGGACTGCGATGCTCGTCGCGACCAGCGTTGTTGTTGCCTTTCTGGTGTGGAGTGGGCTTGCCGGGGAAGCGGGACGCTGGCGCTGGCTGTTGGCGGCGCTCTTTATTTCGATCAGCATCATGGCGTGGTACGCCATCGTTCAGCACACCCACGAATCGCGCCTGGTGCTTGGTTATGAGCGCCCCGAGCAGTACGGAATGCGGGCGAGTGGCGCCTATTTTTGCCCGAACCATTTCGCCAATCTGCTCGCGTTGACAGTGCCGATGGCTTTTGCCGTCGCCTGCATCCGATCCGCCGGATTTCCGCTTCGGCTGTTGGCAGGATACACGATGCTTGTTGTGTTGCCCCCGTTGTATCTTTCCGGCTCGCGCAGCGCATGGCTGGGAGTGATTGCGGGGATTCTTGCCATGAGCGGATTTCTCGGGTTGCGACGCGGCATCGGGCGGGCCTTGTTGCTGATCGTCGTTGTCGCGATCGGTCTTGCCGTGCTCGGCGCATTGGCCTGGCTTCTTCTGCCATTGGTACAGGAGCGGGTGTTGAATGCGCTTCATGGCAATGTGCGCATCAATCTGTGGCGCGATACCTTGACGATGATTGCAGATCGCCCGTGGCTGGGCGTCGGAGCCGGCGGATTTCGCTGGGTCTATCCGCATTATTGGCACTTTCTCGCGGTGTATACGGACCCCGAATTTGCGCACAACGATCACCTGCAACTCGTGGCGGAATTCGGGATTGTCGGAGCGTCCATCCTGTTTGCTGTTGTGGCATGGATGCTGTTCGGCTTCGCTCGTCAGCTTCGCTCGGGCGACGCGGATCGCGGCGCATATTTGATCGCCGGCTTTGTCGGCGCGTTTGTTGCATATACCGTTCACGCGGCCTTCGATTACAACTTCCACATTTATGGGAACGCACAAACGCTCGCGGCGCTGGGCGGCATCACCGTCGCCGTTCTCCACTCCGGCGGGCATATTCAAATTCCTCCACGCCTCGCGCTCGGGAGCGGCGCGCGCTGGAGCGCGGTGTGGGCCCTCGTGCCGTTGCTGTTGCTGTTGCTGACGGTGCGCACAGTGGCGGGTTATGGATTCACGCTTCGCGGCGATTTGCAGCGCGAGGGTGTTAAGCTTGAGGACGCGATGGCCAGTTATCAAACCGCGCTTCGCATCTCCCCTGCGAACGGAGCCGCCCATCGTGGAATCGCCCAATGCCTCAGCTCGATGGCGTACTGGAATGTTGTGCCCGAAGACAAACGCGAGCAGGCGGAAAGCGCCCGCGCGGAGTTTCAGCGCGCACTGGAAATTAACCCCTGGGATATTGATGCGCGTTTTGGGCTCAGCCGAATCTACAACACACTCGGCAATCCCGAACAGGGACTGTCTGCCTTGCGCGAGCTTGTTGAACTCGTGCCACACCAGCGCGACTACAAACTTGAACTCGGCCTGCAGTTGCGCTCCATGGGCCAGTACGCCGAGGCGCTCGAGGTGTTCAGAGAAGTTCAAAAAGCCAAAAACACCGAACAGGTCCGCCTGAATATCCAATTCCTCCAGCGCAAACTCGCGCAGGAAAAATAGAGCGGCAGTCGGGTTTGCGGGTGCGCCTACGGAGGGTGCTGGTGCGCCCGAGTCAGAGCTGGCCCTGGAAACGCTTGTCCGATTAAATGTGTAGCGGGCGCCCGTCCACTGCCAGCGCCGCCTCGTGTAACGCCTCTGAAATGGACGGGTGGGCATGGACAACGCGCTGAAGGTCTTCAGCGCTGGCCGCAAACTCCATGGCCACAACAGCCTCCATAATCAGTTCGGACGCGGACGGCGCAAACATGTGTACCCCGAGGATGCGATCCGTCTTTGCATCGGCGATGACCTTAACAAGTCCGGCCGTTTCGCCCATTGCCTGTGCGCGACCGCTCGCGGAAAGGGGGAACACGCCTGTCTTATACACGCGCGCTGCCTGTTTCAGTTGACGCTCCGTTTTTCCGACCCACGCAATCTCCGGCGCAGTATAAATCACCCACGGAATCGCCTCGTAGTTCACGCGCGTCTCTTCGCCGGCCAGGCGCTCTGCAACCATCACCCCCTCCTCCGATCCCTTGTGCGCCAGCATCGGGCCGCGCACGATATCTCCAACAGCATAGACATTTGGCAGGTTCGTTTTGCAGAACTCATCTACATGGATGTAGCCGCGCTCATCGAGCAGCAGGCCAACGCCTTCCGCATTGATACGGTCACTGCAGGGCTTGCGTCCGACGGCAACGACGATTTTATCGCACTCCAGCGAGTGATCGCCGTTTGCGTCCTGATATTGAACGGTGACTTTCTTCTTCGCCGCTTTTGCGGAGAGCACACGCGTGCCGAGGCGAATATCAAGGCCCTGCCGATTGAACTCCTTCATCGCTGCCTGTGAAACCTGCTCATCCACGGACGGCAGAAACGTATCAAGCGCTTCTAGGAGAACCACGTTGGAGCCGAGTCGCCTCCAAACAGAACCGAGCTCCAGTCCGATTACGCCCGCGCCGATGACAACGAGCTTCTCCGGAACTTCTTGGAAATTAAGCGCGCCTGCTGAGTCGAAAATAAATTCGTTGTCCGTCTCCACATTGGGGATGTCGCGCGGCGCGGAGCCGGTGGCGATGATAATATGCTGTGCCTCCACCTCGTCCTTCGACCTATCGTGCGTCGTGACGGTAATTCGGTTGTTGCCTGCCAATCGGCCCTCGCCTTGCAACCAAGTGATTTTATTTTTCTTGAACAGGTATTGCACACCCTGTGTGAGGGTGTGGACGATTCCGTCCTTTCGCGCGATCATTTTGGGAACATCGAACGAGAGCTGTTTGAACCGAATTCCGTGCGTCTCCAAATGGCTGGTCGCCTGATAATACTGCTCGGACGATTCGAGCAGCGCCTTTGAGGGAATGCACCCGACGTTCAGGCAAGTGCCGCCCAGACTGGGTTTGCCGTCTTTGCCGATCCACTTGTCCACGACGGCCGTGCTGAAGCCCAGTTGCGCGGAGCGAATGGCGGCAACATAACCGGCCGGGCCAGCGCCAATAACGACGACATCAAATGACTTCATTCCGTTCCTCTCTTCGCGCACGCCAACTGTCGCCCGCGATTTTTATTTAGATTTGCAACAACAGGCGCGCTGGATCTTCGATTACTTCTTTCAACGCCACCAAAAATTGAACCGCCTCGCGTCCGTCAATAATGCGGTGGTCGTAGGAGAGCGCCACATACATCATCGGACGAATAACGATCTCCCCGTTTTCCACAATCGGACGTTCCTGTATCTTGTGCATTCCAAGAATACCGCTTTGCGGCGGATTCAAAATCGGCGTACTCAATAGCGATCCGAATACGCCGCCGTTTGAGATGGTGAACGTGCCGCCCACCAGTTCTTCCATCGCCAGCTTGCCGTCTTGGGCGCGTTGGCCCATATCCGCAATGTGCGCTTCAATTTCTGCAAGGGAGAGCTGTTCCGCGTTGCGGAGGACGGGAACGACCAGGCCGCGCGGCGAGCTTACGGCGATGCCGAGATCGAAGTATTCGTGATACACAATCTCATCCCCTTCCACCGAGGCGTTGACCACGGGGAAGCGCGCGAGCGCTTCGATGACTGCCTTCACAAAGAAGGACATAAAGCCGAGTTTGACGCCGTGTTCTTCTGCAAAGCGCTCTTTGTGCTGTGCGCGGAGTTCCATGACCGCGCGCATATTCACTTCGTTGAACGTTGTAAGAATTGCGGCGGTCTGTTGCGCTTGGATCAAGCGCTCCGCGACTCGCGCACGGAGTCGGCTCATCTTTACCCGATTGACCGGTCGGCCATCACTTGTCGAGGTTTGTGCCGGTTGAGGCGGAGTGGCGCTGGTCTCCAGCGACGGCACCGAAGGCGTATCGCTTCCGATCTGAAGCGAGAGATGAGGCGAGTGTTCCAAATGACGCAACACGTCGGCCTTGGTAATGCGCCCGTCTTTTCCGTGCCCTGTTATTTCGGAGGGATTCAAGTTGTGTTCTTTGATCAGGCGGCGAACTGCGGGACTGTATTCGTCTTCCGGGAAATCAACGGCCGGCTTTGCCCGTTGTGGCAGTTCTGCTGCCGCCGCGGGCGAGGGGGCGCTTTGTTGCTTCGCCTGAACAGGCGGTGCCGTTGGCGCGGGGGCGGGCGGGGGCGGTGGAGGGGGTGGCGGAGTTGCAGCCGCAGGCGCCGATGCAGATGCAGCGGGGCCCGCCGCCGTGCCCGCAGATGAATCGAGGATCGCGAGAACTTGATCGGCTACGACCGTTGCTCCTTCCGCGATACGTATCTCCGTCAAGACGCCGTCAATCGGCGCCATCACATCGAGCACGATTTTGTCTGTTTCAATATCTGCGACCTTGTCGCCAGCAGACACGCGTTCACCGGCCTTCTTGTGCCAAGCAGCGAGCGTGCCGTCCTGAATGGACTCGGGGAACTTGGGGACCTTTAACTCGACTGAGGGCATCAGGATTTTCCTCCGGTGGATTCTGCGACTAGTGGAATGGCCGCCAACTGTGGTTTTGCGGAAATTAATTCCGTCTCCTCGCCCGGCTTTTGTGCGAGTGCGGTGTCAATCAGCGCTTTTTGACGTTCCAAATGTTTTTGGTGATCGCCGCCGGACGGTGCGGCCATTGAGGCGCGGCCCGCATAGCCCAGCGTCTGGCCCGGAAGCATCACGAGCCGGAGCGTGTCTTGTATGGAATACCACGCGCCCTGATTCTGCGGCTCTTCCTGTACCCAGTAAATCTGGCGTGCGCGCGTAAATCGTCCAAGCTCACGGGTGAGATCGGCGATGGGGAATGGATAGATTTGCTCCAAGCGGAGAATTGCGATATCGGTGATCTTGCGCTCGCGCCGCGCTTCCAGCAGATCGTAATACACCTTCCCGCTGCAAATGCAGATGCGGCGGATGTCCGAGGGTTTGAGCGGATCAATTTCTCCGATCACTGGGTCGAAGCGATCATTTGCAAGGTCTTCCAGCGTGGAGAAGGAAATTTTGCGCCGCAACGTGCTCTTCGGCGTCATGATAATCAGCGGCTTGCGATACGGACGCAAAACCTGCCGACGCAATAGGTGAAACATTTGTTCCGGCGTCGTGGGATAGCACACCTGAATATTGTCCTGTGCGCACATTTGAAGGAAGCGCTCCAAGCGCGCAGAGGTGTGTTCGGGCCCCTGGCCCTCCCAGCCGTGAGGAAGCATTAACACCAGACCACTCAGCAAGCCCCACTTTTGCTCCGCCGCGACGATGAATTGGTCAATCACAACCTGCGCGTTGTTCGCAAAGTCGCCGAATTGCGCCTCCCAGATGACGAGCGAGTTGGGCGAGGCCGCGCTATATCCGTATTCAAATCCAAGCACGGCGGCCTCGGAAAGAATCGAGTCAATCACGGTGAATTCCGGTTGATGCTCGGAGATGTGCTGTAGCGGAATGTACTCATCGCCCGTGCGCTGATTGTGCAGTACGGAGTGACGATGGAAGAATGTTCCGCGTCCGCTGTCCTGACCGGAGATGCGGACGTGATACCCTTCCTCCAGCAGGGTGGCGTAGGCCATATTTTCTGCAAAGCCCCAGTCAATCGGCAGTGCGCCGGAAGCCATCTTGATGCGATCATCCACGATTTTCGCCACGCGCGGGTGCAGCTCGAAATCTTCCGGCAACTCGTTCATTCTTGCGCCGAGTTCACGGATACGCGAGACGGGAACTGCCGTCTGATATTCATCCGTCCACTTCGCCGAGCGAAATCTGCTCCAGTTCACGCGGTAGATATTTTTCTTGCCCGTCAAAATTTCCGGCACGACTTGTTTGCCAGCGGCCAGCTCGTCGCGATAGGTCTGCGCCATGCGGTCTGCTTCGCCCTGCGGGATGACGCCCTTCGCCTCCAACAAATCGCCGTAGAGCTTGCGCGTGGTGGGGTGGTTGCGAACCTTCTTGTACATCATCGGCTGAGTCGCCGCTGGCTCGTCCGCCTCATTGTGTCCGTGGCGGCGGTAGCAGACAATGTCAATCACCACGTCCCGTTTGAACGCCATGCGGAAGTTGACCGCGAGCTGAACAATGAATGCGACGGCTTCGGGGTTGTCGCCGTTCACGTGGAAGATCGGCGCCTGAATCACCTTGCCCACATCCGTGCAATACAGCGCCGAGCGCGCATCCAGCGGATGACTGGTTGTGAAGCCGATGCGGTTGTTCACGACAATATGAATCGTGCCGCCGGTGCCATAGCCGCGTGTTTCCGCGAGGTTCAGCGTCTCATACACTACGCCTTGTCCGGCGAATGAAGCGTCCCCATGAATCAGCACCCCGAGCACCTTTTGCCGATCCGCGTCGTTTCGTTGCTCCTGGCGCGCTCGAACAGAGCCGCAGGTGACCGGGTCCCACAATCTCCAAGTGCGAGGGATTGAACCCCAGCGCGAGATGCACCGGGCCGCCGGGGGTTTGGAAGTCCGACGAAAATCCCGAGTGATATTTAACGTCTCCCGTGTATTCGCCCTTCCACTTGTGCTTGCCCTCGAATTCCTCAAAAAGATCGCCGGGCAGTTTGCCCATGATGTTGACCAATACGTTGAGCCGCCCGCGGTGCGCCATGCCGATCACGATTTCTTCAACGCCCTGTGTGCCGGAGCGCATGATGATTTCGTCCAGCGCGGTAATCAGTGTTTCGCCGCCTTCGAGCGAGAAGCGCTTCTGCCCGGAGTACTTGGTATGCAGGAACTGCTCCAGCCCTTCCGCCGCAGTGAGGCGTTCGAGGAGACGTATCTTGAAGTCGTTCGGATAATCCGGATTTGTGCGCGTTGCCTCGAGTCGCGTTTGGAGCCAGCGTTTTTCATTCACATCCACGATGTGCATGAACTCGACGCCGATATGCTCGGTGTAGGTCTCCTTGAGCATCGCGATGATGTCGCGCAGCTTCATCACGCTTTGGCCGGCGAGATTGCCTGTGTCGAAGGAGAGGTCGTAGTCCGACTCGTGCAGGCCGTGATAGGCCGGATCGAGGTCTGGCACAATCGGCAGTCCGCGCAGATTGATCGGGTCCACATGCGCACGGTGGTGGCCCAGCAAACGATAGGCATGAATGAGCCGCAGAACCGCCGCCTGTTTGCGGATCATATCGGATCCCGCCGCTATCGCAGCAGTCGTCGTGCCCGTCGCGCCCGTCGCGCGGCTGTGCGCGCGCTGTCGCATCCGCCTGCTGATCTCCTCCCGATCCGGCGCATTCAGCAGGGCGGGACCCTCGCCGTTTGCGGCGGCGAAATAGGATTGCCATTCGCTGGGGACAGAGGTGGGGTCCGCGAGATAGCTGCGATATAGTTGCTCAACATAGTCCGCATTATCTGCGGAAATTTCCAACGGCTGGCGATCAGACATAAAATTCCAGGCACCAAAGTTTAAAACGTTCCGAATTGAACGAACAGAGCTAGTATGCCCTTGTTTTGGGTATTCATCAAGCAACATCACGCCGTTGCCGCGCCGTGCGTTGCTAGGCAGTGGTTGCCGGGTGGAGATAGAGCGGTTCCACGGGTTCGCCGGGCAGCCCGCGCTCCATCCGCTGTCGGGCAAGAAAAGCGATGTCCGACGCGGTGGGGAAGCAATCTGCGGGCTCCGGGATAATTTGTTTTGCGCCTTCCCCAGCGCGGCGCACAAGCGGTGTATATCGCTGGTAATGATGACCGCATTCGTCGGTGCGCGAGGCGGGAATTCCCGCGCGGGGGCAAGCGACCAGTCGTGGGCCTGTTGAATCTGCTCGCCAATTTTTTCAAAGACCGCAAACCAGATTGCCCCGCGCCGCGCGTCTCCCGCCACAACAACCTGACACGTCGCTTCGGGATTGTCTCGAAACCATCCGTGCGCCATCGCCGACCCGCTGCTGATCGCAACGACGGGCGCGTTGTCGGGTGTTGCCAACACACGGGCTGCGGTGATTGCCGCGCGCAGGCCGGAAAACGAACCGGGCCCGCGTCCGACGGCAATGGCCTTCAGCGCCGACCAGTCGAGGGCGGTTTCGTCTTTCAGCGACGCCAACGCTGGCCACAATTCGCCGTGCCGGGCAGTCGGATCGTTCCACGCGCGCGTTGCCACTGTTCTATCCGCATCGCACAGCGCGATGCTCCCGGCGCGAGTTGAAAGCTCGAACGCGAGAATCATGGGTCCGGTACCTCGATGGTGATCTCGCGTTCGTCGGGGTGTTCTCCCGCTTTTAGCCGGACGTGTATCGTTGCTGGCGGCAGCAGCGATTCCGCGCGTTCCGCCCACTCAATTGCCAAGATGCCATCGCCTTCGATGTATTCCGCGATGCCCGCACGCTGAATCTCGGACTCGCTATCCAGCCGATACAAGTCCGCGTGATACAGCGGGATTTCGCCCGCATACTCGTGCAAGAGCGTGAACGTCGGACTTGTCACGGAGGCCTCGCAACCGAGCGCGTCGGCGAGCCCCTGCACAAAGCACGTCTTTCCCGCGCCGAGATCACCGTGTAACGCCAATACAACGCCGGGCTTCAGGCGCGGTTTCAGCGCCGCCGCCGCGCGTCGCGTTTCCTCTGCGCTATGGGATGTAATTTGAATCATGGGCACCTGCGCCTTTGAGAACATCCGATTTCAGTCCGATATTCAACGTCATTTGCGTTTGGCAGTCAAAAGCAGGACGGTTAGGCTGCTTGCTGATGAGAACAAAATTTTTGATTTGCGCGTTATTCCTCGCCACGCAGTTCCAGGGCCGAGCGGGGGAGCTGACGATGGAACGGGTGGCGAACTTGACGCTTGCTCCCAGTGGAGCCGAGCGACTGGCTCTTTCAACAGGTCTTAAGCTTCTGCTCTCCACGGATACGCCGGAGCAGGTGATCAATCTGCACCAGGTTGCGTCCGCTTGGAGCAAACCCGCATTGAACGTCGTTGATGCCTTTCCTCTCACGGACGATGTAAAAGGCATCCCCGTCCCGGGCCGCCCGATGGCCGTTGCGGTTCATCCCGTGCAACCTCTTGCGCTTGCTCTTTCGCAGCCGCGCGATGTCCGCGACAAAGGCGAGGTTTTGTTTTTGGATTTACGGGAAAAGACGCCGGGCCGGTTGCTCCGCTCGCAGTTGGTCGGCTATCGGCCTGCGCATATCGCGATTACACCGGATGGGAGATGGGCGATTGTTGCAAACAAAGCGGAGGGATATCGCCGAACAACAGGTTCAATCGGAATCCTTGATTTGCGCAATCTCGCCGGGCTGGAGACCGATCGTATTCAGGAGGTTCCCTACCACGAGATCCCAGGCGTTGCGGAAAAAGTTGGAGTCACAGAGCGACGCTTGGAGCCGGGATTTGTAGCGATTGACCAGAAGAGCCAGTTTGCCGCAGTCGTTTTTCACCGCAACGATGCAATTGCCTGGATTGACTTGCGCTCGGGCGAACCTGTTTTTGCTGGGGTGATGAATTTACCGGCGGGGAGTAAGCCGACGGAAATTTCGCTGCTCGACGAAAAGGATGGGAGCATCCTTGCCGCGCTGACGGAGACGGGTTTTCAGCAGGTGAGTTTCTATCGTATCATGCTGTCCAACGACAAACCGACTGTCCAGCGGCTGTCCGGTGTGGATGTGCGGCAGTTGATTGATTCAAACTACGCGCTGAAGCGTCGTGACCCCAGCTCCGTCTTGCTGAGGCGGGTTGGCGATCATCCGGCGGCTCTCGTCGCGAGTTCGCGTTCCGAATCGGACATTGCTGTTTGATCTTGCCGATCCAACGCATCCACACTTTGTCGCCCGTGTGGCATCCGCCGCGCCTGCGATGGATTTGATGCCGATAGAGGAAGGGAACGACCTCTTTGTCCTCACCGGAAACGGCGACGGCACCGCGACTGTTTTGCGCATTCACGAAACGCCTTAGCGGAAAGGTTGCTCTCGGCCCATTTTATTGAGCGTTTTTTTCGCAGATCATTCTCAATTCATCGGCCAATTTTTGTGCATTTGCGGGCAGCGGACGCTGTTGCGCCACATTCGCGAGAAGCTCTGACGCTTCGCAGTATTTTTCCGCCCGTGCGAGACTGAGCGCCATATTGTAGAGCGCCTGCGGATGAGCCGGATCCAGCTCTGCGCATCGCGCAAAGGCCTCTGCTGCATTTAGAAAATCTCCCGATTTGTACAAACCACTTCCGAGCGCGTGGTGGAGATCGGATGAAGTCGGATCAATCTCAAGCCCGGCCCGTGTAATTTGAATGGCGTTCTCCACTTCATTCGCCTGCAACAATTGTACAGCCGCGTTGTAATAATCCACGGCCCGCACATCTCGAATTGAAGCCGGCCATGCGACGCAAAGCGTCGCCGCCAGAACGAGAGCGATGTTCAGCGCGATCCGTTTTTTTGCGTAAATCTCCCGCCAGATCATTCCGACCCCCGCAGCGCCGAGAGCGAGGAGGAGTGGCGCGAGCGTTAGTCGGTAGCGGGCCGTAATGAAGTAGAGGACGAGCCCACCCATTCCGACGAGTGCGATAGTTCGTATCGTTCCTGCGTTTTGCGCACGGAACACGCCGATGAGCCCAAGGCTGCCGATTAGAAAGAAACCGGGCCAAAGGGGGGAGCTGAACCAGCCCGTGAGCAGGCGCGACTGCTCGACCATTCGTAAATCGTCCACATCTGCGCGGTTCCAGAACAACAACAATTTTCGGCCCGTGCGCTTAATGGCCGTACCCGGATGTTCCCGCCAAAACTGTTTTCCCTGCGCCGACCACCATGCGGAAGCCTCCGAGTGTGAAAGCAATCGGCCTTCCGCTTCCTCCGCCGCTCGATGCGCATCCTCCAGCATCGCCCGCGCCGTCATTCGGAAATTGCGAATGCGAATCGGATAGCCCGTCGCCCGCTCGTTGTTTCCCATATAAAAGTTAAAGCCACCGTGCGTGGTGAGCAGCGTGAACGAACCCTCCGCGCGCGTGTTGTGAACCCCAAACGGAACAAGCGGGAGGATGAATGCGATGAGAAAGGCCACGGCCCCAAGAGGCGAGGGGCCTGACATTGGGCGTGCGATGAGCCAGAACGCGACCAATGCGACCGCGATGAGCAACCACGCCGCCCAGCCAAGCGCCGCGATGCCGGCAAGCAATCCGAGCGCCGCCCACGAGAGGGTTCGCCTATGTGGGATGCGAAGTGTTGCGTATGCCACCGTTACCGCGAGTAGCGCGTTCAGCGTGTTCGGCATGGTGATGCACGAATACACGATTGCGAGCGGATAGAACGCATAGAGCAGCCCGGCAAGCGACGCGAGAAGCCGCCCCGCGCCCAAGCGCCGCGCGATCAACACAATGAGAAGCGTCGCGACCGCATCACACGCAATTCCGAAGGCCGCTGCGGCCCACAAATGCGGGCCGAAGAGCGTATAGATCAGTTTGAGCGCCATCGGATAGAGCGGCAGATAATCGAACGCACCCGTCGGCCAAAACGCCCCTTGCGCCGCGACGTGATACAACGTCCGGTCGTGTCCACCTTCGAGCGGGATAAACAGTGGAGAGCCGGCAAATGAAACGGCAAAGGCGATACGAACGAGTGCCGCTACACTCACAACGATTAGCATATAGATTGAGAACCGATTCCGTCTAAGCATTGCTCTGATCGTAGCGAGAACCCACCCCGAAGGCATGGCAATTCGCAAGCCTTTACGCCCTCCGTTGACAGTCCATCGGCGCACGTGTTGCACCAATTGAGCCATGACATACCGAGCCGAACGGTTTAGGCGCGGCGATTAATAGAATCTACATAAAAACCATTTCGTTGAACCGACGCCTTCGAGCACAAGGCAACACTCTGTGGGGACACTCCACTCAGTGCGATAGGAAGAAGGGAAATCACTCTGCGGCGCGTCTAGAGTCGAATTGACATATGACCGTATCAAATGGATCATTTGGACGTGGTGTCCAGAGTCGTGGATATTCTTTCGGGAGAGCAACTGTTAAGGAAAGTGGAGTGCTAGACATATATCCAGCCCGTATTGTTGCAGAGTTGGTTGCTGCTCCGAAGTGCTTACCGGAAGGCAAGAGGTTGGAGCCGATAAAGATCGGTGAAAGAGGAGGCAAATTTGATATAAACCTTGTTCCGAAAAGACGGTCTATTTGTGGACTTCCGTTTTGTTGGAGGAATCCATAATTTCAATGAAGTAACAGGCTCCAAGGCGTCCCTGATCTTGAATGGGTATCGTGTGCGTGGAGTGGATTACAGTGAAGTTAAACGGCGACGATATTATAAGGTTCCGAATTCCGCTCGGTTGGCACTAGAACATTGTAGACTACGACCTTAAAACGGAGGATGAAAACTTCAATCGACATGAACCACTTCCAGAATTCGATCCACTAGATTTTAGAGATTTTATACGCAAAGTCGCTGTGTTGTGGCATATTGATCTCGGTTGGGAAGAAGAGCTCGTGTGAGGGTGGATGTGATCGCTGCGATAAATCCAGATATAATCCGCGCGTCGCTGCAAGAATTTTGGGGCGAGGTGCTGGAGATCGCAAGCAGTCCGGCTGGAAACCACACTAGCTATGCCTATTTCACAGCCGGATGGTTGGCAGATCGCCATCGATGTGCAGCCGTTGACACCGGGTGTTGTTCGCCTTTCTGACAAAGGCCGAACCCTTCAGTGGTTAGCCGGAGAAGGGCAAAATATCGCGGCGGAAAGAGTTTCGACGCTTTTGCAGGAGCGAATGCAGACGTTTGATCTGAAACGCGATGGGTGGGAATTGTACCGCACTATGCGCCTTCCGTTTGAGGCAAGAGAACTCCATTTGTTTGCTGAAGGCTTAGCGAGTGTTGCACATCTCACTTTCTTGCATCAACCGAGCGGCAGAGTCGAAGATGTCGTTGAGAAAACGATTGAGCGTATTTTTGAGGATCGGCGACTTCCCTTTCAGCGGAATCATTTGCTCATTGGTGCAATCGAGCGGAAAGTGAAGGTCGATTACTATGTGGAACTTCGTGAGCCCGTAGCCATACAGCTGATTCGTCAGCAAGGGAGCGTGGTTGCGCTAATGGAGCAATGGGGCTATCGCTGGTATGATCTCAAAAAAGTACGCCCGCAGCTTGCTCCTGTAATGGTCTATAACCCGGATTTGACCGATATCGATCCCGCAGTGCGTTCCATCGGGGAGTCTGTGTGTAGTCTGTTTTGTGCCTATTACGAAGCGGACCGCATTCATCAATTCCTCGGGCAGATGGGTGCGGTTGCCTGAAAAAAAGCTACTGCGTTGCACTTTGTTTTCTCTACAGTCTTCATCGTCTCGTTTGCTGATCGTATAAATCCAGCCGCTGCGTGCGTGCCGGAGAAGGGTGCGCTGTGCATCCGTGACCTTCTCTCCGCGTGTGCGATTGGCCGTGCATAATCTATGCGTACAGCGTAGGCTGCGTGTACGGAGGTCGCGAATGAAGGGCGTGTTGGCGCTGGATCAGGGGACGACAAGTTCTCGGGCTATTGTGTTTGGGCCGCGCGGCGAAATTTTAGGCTCTGCGCAGCGTGAGTTTCGTCAGTATTTTCCGAAGCCGGGCTGGGTGGAACACAACCCGGACGAAATTTGGTCGTCGCAACTGGCAACCGCGCGCGCGGCGATTCGTGCAGCAAAACTAAAGCCGTCAGAAATTGCGGCAATCGGTATCACGAACCAGCGCGAGACTGTCGTGGTGTGGGACCGCGAGACGGGAAAGCCCATTCATCGCGCAATTGTCTGGCAGGATCGGCGGACTGCCGTGGATTGCGATGACTTGCGCCGTGCTGGATTGGAGCCGCTCTTTCGTCGCCGCACGGGCCTGCTGCTCGACCCCTATTTCTCCGGCACAAAATTGGCGTGGTTGCTCGATCACGTGAAGGGTGCACGCGCTGCGGCGCGCCGCGGGAAGTTGGCCTTTGGAACAATTGATACGTGGCTTGTTTGGAAGCTGACGCGCGGGCGGTTGCATATCACAGATGCGTCGAATGCGAGTCGTACCTTGTTGTTCAATCTTGCGACCGGAGACTGGGACGGTGACTTGCTCGAAGCGCTGCAAATCCCGCGAGAGCTTCTTCCGGAAGTTCACGATTCGAGTGAGGTTTATGGGGAGACCGTGTCTCAATTGCTGGGCGCACCAATTCCTGTTGCTGGAATTGCGGGGGATCAGCAGGCGGCGCTCTTTGGCCAGCTCGGCACAAAGCCAGGCCGGGTGAAGAACACGTACGGCACGGGCTGCTTCATGCTGCTGAACACCGGCTCGCGCCCGGTCCGTTCGCGGAATCGTTTGTTGACAACCGTTGCGTGGCGGCGCAATGGAAAACTGACCTATGCATTGGAGGGAAGCGTCTTCGTTGGCGGCGCGGCGGTGCAATGGCTGCGTGACGAGCTGGGGTTGATTAAGAAATCTTCCGAAATCGAGGCGCTTGCACGGAAGGCGCCGGACAATGGAGGTGTGTACCTTGTCCCTGCATTCACCGGATTGGGCGCGCCCTATTGGGATGCGTATGCGCGCGGCGCATTGCTCGGCCTGACGCGAGGCAGCAGCGCGGCGCACGTCGCGCGGGCCACGCTGGAGTCCATGGCGCATCAATCCGCAGATTTGCTCACAGCGATGCGCTTGGATGCCGGGGTCGCGCTGAAAGAGTTGCGTGTGGACGGTGGCGCGTCCGAAAACAACCTCTTGATGCAGGTACAAGCAGACTTGCTGCGCGTCCCGGTTATACGTCCGACTGTCACGGAGACGACTGCGCGCGGCGCGGCTTTTCTCGCCGGATTAGCGGTTGGGTTTTGGCGAGACGAAAAAGAATTAACAAAACTGTGGAAGGTGGATCGAATCTTTCAGCCGAAGGCAAAACCCGCAGCGATCCGCGCAGAGCGTGAGCGATGGAAACGCGCGGTTGCGCGAACACGCCGATGGCTTGCAGAGGAAGAAAACGTATGAACCGTTCCGAGTTCCTGAAGAAGGCAAAGGACTCCTCGCGTGTGTGGGATGTGCTGGTAATCGGCGGTGGCGCTTCGGGCTTGGGCGCGGCGGTGGATGCGGCGTCGCGCGGCTATTCAACACTGCTTGTTGAGCAGAGCGATTTTGCGAAGGGCACGTCGAGCCGCAGCACAAAGTTGATTCACGGCGGTGTTCGTTATTTGCGGCAGGGCCATATCGGTCTTGTGCGCGAGGCGCTGCACGAACGCGGGTTGTTGCGAGAACTCGCCCCGCATCTGGTGCGCGATTTGGCCTTTGTCGTTCCGCGCTACGATTGGTGGGAGGGGCCGTTTTATGGATTTGGCTTCAAATTATACGATGCCCTGGCGGGTGATCTGGGAATCGCGCGTTCACGAAATCTGACCTTGCGCCAAACCTTGGCGCGGATTCCGACAATCAAACAGGACGGACTGCGGGGTGGGGTGGTGTATTACGACGCCCAGTTTGATGACGCGCGTCTGGCGTTGAGTCTTGCGCGGACGTGCGCCGACCTCGGTGGTGCGCCGATTAATTATCTGCGGGTTGTGCGGTTGTTGAAGTCGAAGGGGCGCGTGCGGGGTGTGGTTGTGCGCGATGAGGAGGATTTTGCTCGTCCGCGTTTTCAAGTGTGCGCACGCACGGTCATCAATGCGACGGGTGTGTTCGGTGATGCGATTCGTCAGATGGATCAGCGGGGCGCAGAGCCGCTCTCGCGCCCAAGTCAGGGCGTTCACCTTGTGCTCGATCACTCGTTTTTGCCGGGCGACAGCGCGATTATGGTTCCTCACACGGAGGACGGTCGCGTGCTTTTTGCCGTGCCGTGGCATAATCGTGTGTTGTTGGGCACGACGGATACGGGGGTGAAGCAAGCGACGATCGAGCCAGCGCCGTTGGAGGCGGAGATCAACTATCTGCTTCGCCACGCGGCGAAATATCTGACTCGCGCACCAAGACGCGAGGATGTGTTGAGCATGTTTGCCGGCTTGCGCCCGCTGTTCAGCGCTCGGCGCGGATCGCCGACCGCTGCGCTTTCGCGAGAACATTACATCGAAGTCTCTGCGTCGGGATTGGTCAGTGTGACGGGTGGAAAGTGGACGACGTATCGCAGAATGGGCGCGGATGTGGTGGACAAGGCTGTCGAGTCGGCTGGCCTCCCGCGGCGCACGTCGGAAACGGAATCGCTTCGAATTCACGGGTGGACAGAAGCTCCGCGCGAGAGTGTTCTTTCTGTGTACGGGTCGGATGCGGACGCCGTCGAGGCGCTAGAGAAATCGAATCCGGACTTCGCCGCGCTGCTTCATCCCGATTTGCCTTATCGCGTATCGGAAGTCGTCTGGGCCGCGCGTCATGAAATGGCGCGGACGGTGGAGGATGTTCTATCGCGCCGCACTCGTGCGCTCCTGCTGAACGCCCGCGCGAGTATGGAAGCTGCGCCGTTAGTCGCCGAGGCGCTTGCCAAGGAGTTGATGCGCGATGCGGGGTGGAAGAAGCGCCAGATCAGCACCTATCGCGCCCTCGCCAAAGGTTATTTGCCGGCTATTTAGTTCCGGTAAATGTGGCCCGTGCGCAAAAGTTCCAATCCTTGGAAGTCGTTTGGAGGGGGACTTCCAACCCTTGGAAATTCGGATGAAAACGTCCGAATTTGGGGCGAGAATGTTGGCCCGCGCGCTTAATTGCACCAACTCGCAGAGCGCGGATTGGTCTCTGTGGCCGCGAGTGGGCTGCGGAAAGGTTTTACGCCTGCTGTGCGGGTTTGTTTGGGGCCAAGAAGAGCTGGAGTGTGAGCCAGATGGACCAAGCGCAGAGAACGAATAGGCCGATAGCCAATCCTTTGCGCTCGGGGAAGCGATCCCAGAGGTGGCCGACTTCTGCGATACGGGAGGCGGCTGCGAAGGGGACGACGATGGCCCAGAACAGCTGGCCGGATCGCCCGAGGCCGCGAAATCTGCAAACAACCTGAATGATCAGCCAGAACGCGGTGAGAACAAAGAGGGCAATGGCGAGGAGATGGATTCCCAAGGCGCATTCGCAAGAACGGTTGCTCGCAGCTTGATGATGCCGACAAAAATTGCGGCGGCGATGATCACGCGGATGAGAAATCCGGCACGACCGAGACGTTCTCCGAATTTCCCTTCAATCCAGATGCAGAACGCCTTGAGCTTTAGCTGGAATGCGTTGACGTGAATTGGGTGGTGGTGGTCGGTCATTATCGCGCCTTCTGTCATTGTGCTGCTTCAACCTGTTCGATTTGAGCTGCTTCAGCAGCGTTCTTCTGGTCGAATTTTTCTTTTTGCTTCTTGTAGTAGGGGATGCCGAAGCCGATGACTGCAATCACAAGGATGACCATAAAGCTGATCACGGCACGGCTGAGTTTTTGGCGGCCCTGCTGGCGGAAGAGGAGGGAGAGCATCGCGCAGCCGCCGAAGAACGCGAAGAAGGTCATAATGGCGAACCAGAAAGTGTAGTTCCCGTCAGAAATTGAAATCATCCGACCAGAAACAAAGAGGCCAAGCGCTGCGCCGTAGTACTGGAACGAGTCAATGACACCGGATGCAAAGCCAGCCATTTTCTTGCCGCCAATGTCCATAGGCGCTGCGGCGCCGACGATCGAGTGGGTGCTGTTGGCCGTGATTGCGATGAGGACGAGGAATAAGCAGCCGAGGATAATACCGCCGGCTGTTGGGCCAATAAGATTAAGCCCCATAACAATGGCAGCGGCGGCGATGACCACGGACTCGGTGTAGTAGAGTACCATCGCAACGGGGTAGCGGTGGCCTTTGAAGAATCGGTCGGAAACCCAACCGGAAAGAACGGAGCCGCCGACCGCAACCATTGGAATGAGCGCGAGCGTTGCGATGGCGATTTCGGGCATGTTGGTCTTCATATCGAAGCCAAGAACGTCCTCGAAATAGAGTGGGGCGAGTTGGTCGGAGGCGTGGCGTACGGCGCCGGTGCAACCGTAGGCGACGGCATAAAACCAGACGAGCGGGTTTGAGAAGACGAATTTGAAAGCGTCCCAAACGCGGACCGTGGTTCCGGCCGAGTTGTCCACATCGTCGCGGATGACGCCGCTGTAGTCGGCTTCATCGGGCGACTGTGCCGCGATAAAGGAGAAGGCGATTGCAACGAGTGCGACGGCGATTGGGGGAATGACGAATAACATGCGCCAGTGGCCGGGGCCGACGACGAAGGCCATGATTGTAAAGCCGTTGAGAATGACCGGCGCGAGCAGACTGATCATCGTCTGGCCGGACTGAATCATAAATCCGAAGATGCCCGCAAACACGCCGCGCTCAGATTTGTTGAACCATGCGGCGTTGATTTTGACCATGCCGGGCGTGCCTGCGGCCTGAATATAGCCGTTGATCATCCAGAGCGCGACGAACCAGTTAAAGCTCTGGGTGAGCGTGGTTAGGCCGATGAGCAGGTTGACGATGATGGTGCCGATTGCGCCGATGATCATGGACCAGCGCCCGCCAATGCGGTCGCAGATCAGGCCGTTGACCAACTGACCCGTTCCGTAGGCGACGGAAAACCAGCCGACGAGGTCGGCGACCTGCTCGACACCGAAGCCAAACTCTTCGCGCATGCCGGGTCCGGCGAAGCGGAAATTGTACCGGCACATATAGTAGGTGGAGTAGAGAAGCCCTACGGTGAACCAGTTAATACCGCGGCGAGCACGAAAGCCGTCGGGGTGTGTTGGTCGCGGGCCGAGGTGAGATGCGAGGGAGGAATCAGCGTTCGACATAACTCAACCCTAACAATTCAGCCCATCAGGTGAAACATTAAATACCCGGATATGAAAAATTATTTTATGGACTGAAAACCGGTGCGCGTTGGGAATGATGCAGGTTGAGCGCCCGGACGTTCGAAATAAATCCACTTGTTGCGGAAGTCGAAGGTCACACGATAGCGGCTGAGAAGTTGTCGGCCAATACGAGGGTATTCGATTTCGCCGAGTCCGATTTCGCGTGCGGTTGCAACTTGAATGTCAGGAGGAAACATTAAATCGCCGACACCCGCGCGGCGGATGGTCGGACCTTTCGGCTCGTTCTGAGCGATTTCAAAATCGCCGCCGCTATCAATCACGAATGTGGTTTGTTCCCCGTTGATAGAGCCTTCAACCCCAAGGACGCCGCGAATATCAATGAGTTTTGCGCGAGCGAGCAGCGTGTCCTCTGGCGTTTGGAAGGGGCGTGTCGCTGAAAATGTCGCGAGGTGATCACTGAAATCGAGGGTGACATAGCTGAACGCTCGGAGGAATGGAACGCCGAGTACAACGTCCGGTGCCGGGTCCTGCATCCAGCGTGCTGGTGCGCCGAGCGGCCCGGTCGCGGCGCGAACGTGAAGCACGACATTTTCGACGTGAAGGGTGTCGAGCATGATTTTGTGCTGCAACCCCGCATAGCCACCGATTGCGTCGTACACATGAACCGCTTCGGTGTGGTACGGATTTGGGCCCGCAAGTAAAACTACGCTCATCAAGCCTGCAGTACCGGAGCTAACCCAGTTTTCGCGCGAGGCGGTGTCAATCAGCGCGGGAATTTCCTTTACGCCGCGCGCGGTGAGGTTGATTTCGAGTGCGTTCGGGTCTGCCTTATTAATGAAAGGCATTTGCGCGAATTGTCCCTGATGTACGCGGTTTGCCCCTGCAAAGACGGGCCCGAGGTCTGTGCTGTACACGGTGAGGCCGAATGCCTGCGGAGGACGCGAGCGCGCAAAGAGCGCCTGCGTTTGGTTTTGTGAGAACGGAATGATGTGTTCGTCGGGGGCGTTGCACAGCCGGCGAGACCTAGCGCCGTTAACACGATGAGGATTCGTTGCATGGGGTGTAGCGTAGCGGCTGGCGCGACGGTGGCAAGCCAAGGAAATCGAGGGAGAGCGTGAAAAATCAAAAGTGATCCGCGTCGCCCTCCGCTATTGAAGGGATTTCCGATTTAACGCTACACTCCGATTTTCAATATTATTATGAAATCCAATACCCTTCCTTCATTGGGTCCGGTTAATCGGACGTACCCTCTTTGGGGTTTCGCTGTTGCTTTATCTCCTGACGTTGAGCACCGGCTTTTTTGCAGGGCAATCGGCGTCGCTGCTTGCGAGTCATCTCGGCTTGCAACCGTTTCCACCGATGGTGAACCACGTCTGGGGCTGGATGGTCAGCCTATTCGCAGCGATTCCCATTGGGCCGATGGCTGTTCGTGTGAATCTTCTCGGCGCGGTGTGCTCTGCAGCTTCAGTTTGGCTGCTATTCCACATCATGATGCGCCTCACTTACTCTGAAACGTTCAAGCAACGCATTCCGCTGAAAACTTCGGAGCGCAGCCAATTGTTTGCTGCGGTCGTCGCGAGTTTGGCACTAATGACGGCGATTCCATTCTGGGTTGTTGCGACGCGTGCGCATCCGCTGGCATTTGACCTGATGCTCCTCTTGCTTTCGTTTCACCTGTTGTTGCGCTACGGCGAAAACGGGCGCACGTCCTATATTAATGGCGCGACGTTGGTTTATGCGGTGGGGCTGAACGATTTTGCCACGCTGATTTTGTTTTTCCCCATGTTTGTCCTACTCGCGCTGTATGAGCTTTATCGTTTTCAGGAGCTGCGCGTCAGTGTCATTTTCCGGCTGATCGGCATCGCGCTGGTGGGCCTTGTCCCCCAGTTTATTGCGGCTGCGTTGTACGCGAAGAGTGCGGCGTTTGAGTGGCGTCAGTTCACCCATTACGGTCAGGTTCTTTGGTGGATGTGGCACGATCAATATATGATCGTCACGCGAAGCGTTCCGCGCGTGGGTTGGTTGACGGTGGGGGTTGTGAGCGTGGTGCCGTGGCTTGCGGTCTATATTTTGGGCATTGGCCGTCGCTCCGCCTCTGCGGGTTCGTGGCTTGGCACCGCATTGATGTGCGCGTTGCTGTCCGCTCTCTCCGGCGTCATTCTCACCAACGGGCTGGTCTCGCCGTGGACGATCACGCGCGGGAATCCGCCGCTGGTCACGCCGTATGTATTGATCGCGATGTGGACCGGCGCAATGGCGGGATACTGGCTGGCCTCGCTGCAACGAGTGGGGAAGGGCCTTTGGCACAATATGGGGTATGGCTTCATTGCTATCGTGATCGTTGCGTTCGGTTATTTGGGCTACCAAAATATATCCACGGCCTCCGGTCGCCCCGGCGGTTGGTTTTCTAGGTTTGCGGATGAGACGTTGGATCGGATGGGGGCGTCCGATGTTAATCTCAAGTGGCTCATTTGATGATGTCCTGCTCCTCGAAGCGCGTGCGCGTGGCGAGTCGCTTAAATTGATCAACCTTCGTTCTGCGGCGCAGCTTCCTTATCGGCTCTATGTTGCCAGTTTGTTCCCTGAGAACGCGCGTTTGCGCAGCTTGGCGGAAATTGGCGTGCAGCCATTTCTTCTGGAATGGTTTTCGACCGACACAAACATGGCCGATCAAGTGGCCGTTCTTGACGTCGCTGATTTGTGGATGTCCGCCGGGCTCCTTCCGGAGCCGAATGGCCTGCTCTATCTTGGACGGCCTGCGGATGCGCGTGAAAATTTGGAGAACGTGGCCGAGAACAACCGCGCTTTCTGGGCGCAGTTTGTCAAGCCTTTGTCGAAAGCGCTGCCGACCGAGGGAAGCCCCGCATTTGTCTGGCTGCGTGCACTTGTCGCGCAGAGCGCGAAGGCCGCAAACAATCTCGGCGTATTCTTTGAAGACCACGAGGACGCCAAACTTGCGGAAGAGGCTTACAAAGAGGCGATTGAGATCAGCCCTGAAAACGTCAGCGCCTTGGTGAACTTGCACGCGCTGTATCAGCGTCAGAAGCGCCCCGAAGCGGAAGAGGCGGAGAAGAAGATTGAAGCGATTATCTCCCTCGACAAAGTGCGCCAGAATCTGTGGTCGCTTTCCTACAACTACGGGACGATTCGAAGCCCCGAGCTGTATGCGCGACGCGGCTGGGCGTGGGCGATGTCCGGCAAGCCCGCGCTCGCGGCGCAGGATTTGCGCGCGGCCATTGACATCGGCGGAGAGAACAACGCGCTTCGCATTGCGCTCGCCGCGCTGGATGAAGACGGCAAGATTGCCGACGTGCCCGAAAACGTATTGCAGGCGGAACTTGCGAGCGACCCGCAGAATGTCGGCGTAGCGATGGACCTGTATCGGCTTGCCGTGCAACGCGGGCAGTTTGATGTCGCGCGCGGAAGACTGGAAGAAGTGAAGAAGATGAAGGATGCGCCACAGGATATTCTTCAATTCGAGAGCACGCTTCTCGACAGCCTCGCCGGGGATAATGAAAAAGCGGCGATACGACTTGCGGAAATTGTCCGCAAGAATCCGGAGAACCTCCGCGCCTGGGCCGCGTTGGCCGTGGTCGCGGGTCAACAGGACGACTCGAAGACCGTGCAAGAGGCGCTGGATCATCTGCAGCAGGCCAAACGCGCCGCGCCCTCCATTCGTTTTATGGCGGCCCAACTCGCGTTGCGGCAGGGTGATCGCGCGGGAGCGAAGCGGCAGCTTGAAGAAATTTTGCGCGTGGTGCCGAACCACGCGCCTGCCCTTGCCTTGCTCCTTCAAGTACAGATGATGGCGGGCGACCGCGAGAACGCGGAAAAGACCGTTGAGCGATTGATCGCGGTTGATCCACAGAACACGTTCGGGAACTACATGCTGGGTTCATTCCAGGCGCTGCGTGGTCAGTATGCGCTTGCTGAATCCTCCTTTCGCACAAGTCTTGCCAGACAGCGTACGCCCGCAGTGATGAATGACCTCGCGTATGTCCTTGCACGACAAAAGCAGTACCCGGAAGCCCTGTCGCTGATTGAAGAGTGCATCAGGATGTCCGACGACAAGGGGGTCGCATGGAGCACCTACGGATTGATTCTTCTACAGCTCAACCGCCTCGACGAGGCGGAGACCGCGTTGCAAAACGCGCTTGCGGAAAATCCGGACTCGGCTGAAACACAGTTGAACCTTGCGGAGCTTTTCGCGCGCAAGGGACAAAAAGCCGAGGCGTTGAAACTCGCCGAATCCATCACCTCTCGTTCGACCGAACTTCTGCAGGACGACCAGGAAGCGCTTCGCGATTTGCTCCGGCGTCTGCGCAGCGGATCGTGAGTGTCGCGTAGCTTATGAATATGCTTCACCCGCTCCTGCTTGAGCCAATCTACAGAGATTATATCTGGGGCGGAACAAGAATCGCCGAGCGCTTTAGTCGAGTTCTTCCATCAGGTCGCTATGCAGAGGCATGGGAAGTTGTGGGCCCGCCCGGAGGGGCAGAGTGTGGTTGTCTCAGGGCCGCTGAAGGGCGAATCGCTGCACGCATTACTTCTGAAATATGGCGAGTCGCTTCTCGGAAAAGGGCGAACAGCAGAACAATTCCCACTTCTTGTAAAGTTGATAGATGCGCACGAGACGTTGAGCGTCCAGGTTCATCCTAATAACGAAAATGCTCATCGCACGGGCGGTGAGCCGAAAACTGAAATGTGGTACGTGCTCGAAGCCGATCCGGGCGCCTTTGTTTATGCCGGAATCGGGTCTGACGCAACACCCGATCTCCTCCGCACCGCGCTGGCTGAAAATCGAGCCGAAGAACTTTTGGTAAAAATACCCGTGCAAGCGCATGACGCCGTTTTTATGCCGGGCGGTCGTGTTCACGCCATCGGCGCCGGGTGTCTGCTTCTTGAGTGTCAGCAAAACTCGAACACCACCTATCGCCTCCACGACTGGGGGCGGGTGGATGCCGACGGCCGCGCGCGCGAGCTACACATTGAGCCAGCGCTACAAGTGATCAATTGGAATGAGCCGACTCCTGAATTGTTGCGCCCACATAGCGTGGAACAACAAAACGGGAGCGAGCGATGGGAGATTGCGCGCTGCCCGTTTTTCCGAATGGAGCGTTTGAATCTTTCGACGAATTACAAACTCACCGCATACCCCGCATCCTTCCGAGTGCTCTTCGTCGCAGAGGGAAATATCGAAGTCACGCAAGCCGGATTTCGTGCGCAAGCGCCCCACGGCACAACACTTCTGATCCCCGCGTCGTGCGCCGATCTCCAACTAAGGCCACTCGCACCCGGCGCCATCATTATGCTGATGGATATTCCGTGAATGGCCGAGCGTAGCGTCCGAGAATTGCAGAGTCTCTTGGCAATCGAAGCGATAATTTTGAACGACAAATCTCGCCGGTCTGCGTAGTGTAACCGAAGAGTGCGTTTCACAGGAGTGTTCTTGCCCAAGGAGGAGTTGTGTGACTGCTGCAACTACATGTTCGCCACACCATACGGGTTGGTGTCTTCACATCCGCGCTTTCGGCATCGCGAAAAACTTTTTGACGCTGTGGGTAACAGCCGCGCTCGCGCTTTCTATGGCAACGGCCGAAGTGATTCCCGGCGAGTTCCGGCAAATGGATACGGATTGCGGTGGTTGGTTCACAGGGTTGGCGGTGCATCGCGATGGTCGGTTGTATGGTCGCACCGATGTGGGCGGCGTTTATCGGTCGGACGATCATGGCGATTCGTGGATTTATCTCAGTGGCGAGTTGACCGGCGGCGCTTCTCATTTTGTGCAGGGCATTGCGATTGCGAGTGGCGATCCGAATACGGTCTATCAATGTATCGGTACGTCGTACAATAACGACGGCGCGGGGGTGTGGAAGACGACGGATGGCGGGACGAATTGGTCGCGGGTTAAAAGCGGAATCAATTTTTCCGGCAACGACGAGGAGCGGTGGGGTGGGGAGTGCATCGCCATTCGCGATGGCAACGACAGCGAGGTTTGGGCAGGCTCACGCGGAGGCGGGTTGTGGCGCAGCACAAATGCCGGCGCGGCGTGGACACGGCTGGGCCAGGCCACATTCGGAACTGCGCAATTTGTTTCCATCAGTCTGCCGCCTGAAGGTCGTTCCGATATTTGGGTCGGCGCTTCCGGCTTTGGCGGGCCGGGTGGTGTGTGGGTGAGTATTAACGAAGGCGCAACGTGGACAAAGCTGACCGGCACAAAGAATGGCGTGGGCGCACCGACCGGTTGCTGGCGAATTGTGCGTGAACCGAATGGGGACGTGCTTCTTGCAGGTGGAAACAGCGCGTATGCCAATCTGCTTTTCGAGTGCACTGCGACAGATTGGAGCAATGTCGGGACGTACACCTGGGCCGACATCTCGTGGCCAGGCATGGATTGGGAATCCTACGATCCCGCGCCACTGCTCGCGGTGCTCGCGGACGGGCGTATAGTCAGCGGAAGCCTGTACGGCGGATACGAATATGGCCCCGACAGCCTACGCACTCAAATTCGGTCATCCGGGGGCACGTGGACGCCGACCGATGCGCTCTCCGGCGCAATGCCTGCATGGCAGCGAACGCCCGCGCCGACGATCATCGAGGGAGGGCGCAATGCACTCGTGCAGGATCCAACCGATTCTAATCGCTGGTTTATGGCCGGTGGCTACGGGCCGTTCCGGACAACAAATGGCGGCGCTTCCTGGCAATATATCGTCGGCGGCATTGATGAAGTGGTTGCATTCAAAGTGAACTTTCATCCGACAAACTCCACGGTCGTGTATTTGCCGATGGCAGATCACGCGGGCGCGGTTGTGTTGGATGGTGGAGGAAGCGGTTCGGTCTCTCGCTACATTTCCACGCCGATGCTTTATCCCAACGATCTCGCGTTGAGTCACGCCATGCTTGCTTCAAGCAATCGTGTTCTCGCGCTGGGCGGTGACGAACGCACTGACTGGCCACGAATTTTTGTCAGCACAAACAACGGCGTGACGTGGAGTGTGCGGGCGCAGAGCGGACTGCCGAATCAGAGTGGCCGCTATATCGTCAGCGCCGTCGCGTCGCGCGATAATCCGGACGATATTCTCGTCGCGCTTTCCGGCACAGACAACGGAAGTAATGGCGGCGTGTATCGCAGTACGAATGGCGGATCAACATTCAGTCGTGTCATCGGGTTGCCCACCAGCACGGATTACGGATCGCAATTTTCCTGGAACGCAGACCTTGAGGTGGATGCGACAAACAACAACGTGCGTTACCTTTTCCTTAACAATCGCGGCTTCTACAAGTCCACCAATCGTGGAGCAAATTGGTCTCTGGTGAACACCGGTCTTCCCAACTACGGCGTCATGGCTGCCGACGCGGCGCTGGGTGGACACTTGTGGATTGGAACGTGTTGCGATCAAAACGTTGGACTCGCCCGCAGTACGGACGGAGGCGCGTCGTGGGTGGCGGTGGATGATTTCACGAGCGTGTTTGATGTGGATGCTGTGGGCGATCGCGTTGCGGTGCTCGGTCGGCGCACGGGTGATTCCTTCACAAGGGTTTATTATTCTGAAGATGCCGGTTCAAGGTGGGGCGAGATCACTCGGGCGGGAAATCGAATGGCAAATGCGTTGGCCGTTGCGGTTGACCCTATCGTGAAGGAACGGTGTGGATCAGCAGCAATGGCCGATCTGTCACACGTTTCACCCCAATCGCTGTCGAACCGCCCGAGTTGCGCGTCGAACGCGCGGAGCAGGGTGAGTTGGTTGTGATTTGGTCGCTGCCTGATACAGGTTTTTCGCTTCAATCCTCACCGACGCTCACGCCCGCAGAGTGGAGTGATTTTTCGCCAACGAATATCGCCATCCAGGAGGATGCGAAGAGCGCGTACATCTCTGCTGATGAACTTCCAGGTTCCACCCAAGGCTTCTTTCGTCTCGTGAAGCCCTGATGTTTCGCTGCGGCGCTATGTATTCTCACGAACGATTTCAAGAATCGCCTCGCCGTATCGTTCCAGTTTCTTCGGGCCGATTCCGTGGATTTTGGATAGCGCGAATGTTGTTTTGGGCATTTCTGCGACCAGCGCGTACAGCGTTTTCTGAGAGATGAGATGATAAGCGGGGACGCCCAGATTTGCAGCCTGCTCTGTTCGCCACTCGCGCAGAGCGTCGAGAAGCGGAGAGTCGGCAATCGTCGCGAAGACGTCGCTCTCGGGGGCGCGAGAACGAGCCTTCTTTTGCTTCTTCTTTGTCGGTGTGCCACTTCCGGCAAGCGCTGCCGCTGAGCGCGCGGCGAGAAGTAGCTGTACATTGAACGAAGGCGCACAGACCTGCACACTGGCCAGCCGAACTTGTGCCTCTTTCTCCGCTCGTTCCTTGAGCTTCAGGATTTGGCTGCGCACCGTTTTGTTATCCGTCTCGTAATCGGCGTTCATTAATGGGTCGAGAATTTCTTCGGATAGTTTGTCTCCGAAATAGGAGGCGGCTTTTTGCAGGCGCTCGCGAAGGAGCAGATTCTTTTCCGCGTCGGACTCGCTCGTCAGGACACGGTCAATCTGCAATAAAAACGCCTCGCCGTTCGCAACGAGCTCCTTCTGCGCAATATCATGCAAGTGGCCAAAGCGCTCCGCAAGACCGGGCGCGAAACTTCCGCGATAAAGATCGGTTAGCTCCAAGAGTTTGTTTAGCTGATAGCGCAGACGATGGAAACTGAACGTATCGGCGAGCAGCTCGCGCTGATACGTCAGGCGATCCACGCGAAGGCTCTCTTCCGTCGGATGTCGCGTTTCAACCTCGGCCGTATAATCAGCGACAGCGGAGTCCACGATGATGCTGCTTTGGCGGAGCGGCGTATGCAGCACGAGTCCTTCGAGCGTTCTACAACGTGAGAGCGCAACATAGACTTGGCCGTGTGCGAAAGAGGCGTCGGCGGCGATGATCGCACGATCAAACGTCAGCCCCTGGCTTTTATGAATCGTAATTGCCCACGCGAGTTTGAGCGGAATCTGTTTGAACGTTCCCTCGACGGTCTCCGCAATTTTGTTTGTGAGTGGATCAATGGCGTACTTGAAATTTTGCCATTCCATCGGTTTGACCGTGATTGCTTCGGGATCGCCCGGGCATTCAACGCGCACGCTGTTGCTTAGGATTTCAACCACGCGCCCGATTTTTCCGTTGTAAAATTGCTTCATTGGCGAGGTGTCATTTTTCATAAACATCACCTGTGCACCGACCTTTAGTTCAATGCGCGGATCCACCGGAAAGGATGATTCGGGAAAGTCGCCTTCTAGGGTTGCATCGAAACAAGACGATTTCGCCGAAAGTGCGCGCAGTTGTGTGTCGTTGATTCGCTGTGCCTGAGCGTTGTGTGTGCAGAGCGTGATGTAATCCTCGCCGTCGGGCGGCGAAAAGTTCGGAATATGACGACTATTCAGCTCGCGCAGGCCGTCATTCGTTACCCGGTTCTCGCGCACTTGATTAAGAATGTCGAGAAAACGGCCTTGTTGCTGGCGATAGACGTGGGTCAGCTCAATGCAGAGATAATCCGCCTCGCGCAAGGCATGGCTGCCGAAAAAATAGGCGGTGTCGTACTGTTGTTTGAGCAGCTCCCAGTCGTCTTCGCGAACGACCGGAGAAAGCTGTTGGAGGTCGCCGATCATCAATAATTGTACGCCGCCGAACGGGCGATTCGCCTTTCGGTAGCGTCGCAACACGTCGTCCACCGCATCCAACACGTCCGCTCGCACCATGCTGATTTCATCAATTACCAGAAGGTCCATGCCCTGAATCATCGCGATCTTTTCGCGTGAGAACCGGTATGGGCGCTGTTCGCCATTGCGTCCGGTTAGTGGACCGAAAGGGAGCTGGAAAAACGAGTGCATCGTCACGCCGCCCGCGTTGATTGCGGCGACGCCGGTTGGCGCGACGATTACAACTTGTTTCGGCAATTTCGTTTTGAGTTCGCGCAAGAAGGTCGTTTTTCCGGTTCCCGCCTTGCCGGTTAGGAAGAGATTGCGCCCCGTGTGGCGCACATAATCAAACGCACGTTCACGCGCAGGGTTGTCATCGTTCGCTTCAGTCATGACAAAGACCGTATGCGCACGGGCGTATTATTTCAATGCGAACACAACAATTATGGAAAGGACACACGGTAGAGAAATCACTAGACTGCCTCCTTGAACTTGTTGGAGTTATGAAATGACAGAATGGGAAAAAATGATTGCAAGCGAGCGTTACAATCCGACGGATCCGGATTTGACGGAGCGCCGTTTTGTCGCCCGCGAAAAAATGGCGGAATTCAATAAAACCGGGCCGCGCGAACTGGAGCGTCGAGTCGCGATTTTGAAATCACTGTTCGGAGGAACCGGTCAAACTATTTATATCGAACCAACGTTTAGCTGTGATTACGGCACGAATATCCACGTCGGCGAGAATTTCTACGCCAATTACAACTGCGTGATTCTGGACGTGGCCGAGGTGCGAATTGGCAAAAACGCGATGCTCGCTCCGTGTGTGGGCATTTATACCGCTGCGCATCCGCTCAACCCGCGCGAACGAATCAGCGGCATTGAATTTGCGAAGCCGATCACGATTGGCGACAACTGCTGGATCGGCGGTCACGCCGTCATCAACCCCGGGGTTACGCTGGGCGACAACGTCGTCGTCGCCTCGGGCGCTGTCGTGACGAAGAGTTTCGGAGACAACGTTGTCATCGCAGGCTGCCCCGCGCGGGTGATCCGAACCATTGATTCGGAATAGCCGCGTTTGTAACCGCGAAAGGCCGAGGTCAGGGCGTGTTCGTCGCGCCGACTGAGCTGGTATTTTCTTCCAGGGACAGCCAGTCGCAGAGAACTTGTAGAGATTCGTCGAGAACGAAGTCCGTGCGTTTCGGTTCTTCCTTGTCGCCAGCTCCAACCGCTTCATCCTGTTCTGCGGTTTCGTCTGTGGCGATGTTTCCGTCCGGCGCTTTTACCTGTGTCGCGTTGATCGAACTATCCTGAGACTCCACGTCAATCGCCTTGCGAAGATCGCGTTCGCTCTCGGCGAGTTTTAGTCGCGTATCAAGATTCAGTGTGATTGTCGGCGCGCGTTGACGCTCCGCAATCTGAGCGAGCAGGTTGGTGTACGTTGCGTATTTTTCAGAGCTGGCGAGCCGGAGTTTTGAGCGCTGTTCAAGCTCATGAATAATGATCGGAAGCTCTGTTGCGGGTTTGTAGTACGCTGCCGCAACCTGTGTCCAGGGGAGCGCATTGGGGAGCGTTTCTTCGCCGATATCCATTGTTTCAAGCGGGGAAGGGATGACGATGTCCGGCTCCACGCCGCGCAGTTGGGTTGAGCCGCCCGCGATGCGGTAAAAGCTGGCGGTGGTGATTTTGATTTGTCCGACATTCGTATTCACACTGCTCAGCGGTAGCAGTGTCTGTACCGTGCCTTTGCCGTGGGTCTTCGAGTCGCCGATGATAATTGCGCGCGAGTAGTCTTGGAGTGCGCCAGCTAGAATCTCGGACGCTGATGCGCTGAGACGATTCACGAGCACAGCGACCGGCCCATGAAATGTTGCGCCGGGATTTGGATCGTTGAGCGGCTGAACGCGGCGCTGATCGCGCACCTGCACTACCGGGCCGTTTCTGAAAAACAGACCCGTCATCTGGATCGCGTCGGCGAGTGAACCGCCGCCGTTGTTGCGTAGATCGAGAATGATGCCCTCCGCACCTTCATCGCGCAGATCGGTGAGTAGTTTTTCGACGTCCTTTGAGGAGCTGCGCGCATCCTTGTTGTTTCCAAGGCCCCTCATATCCGCGTAGAAGTCGGGCAGGGTGATCAATCCGATTTTGCGAGTGATCCCATCTTCACCCGTCACCGTTTTCATCTCGCTCTTCGCGGCCTGATCTTCCAGTTTCACTTCGTCACGAACAAGATCAATGGTTTCAATCCCCGCGCCACTCGCGTTGTCCGCAGGAATGACCGTCAATACCACTTTGCTGCCTTTTTCGCCGCGAATCAGTCGGACGGTGCGGCTCAAGGGCCAGTGCAACACGTCCACCGGTTCGCCGTCGCTTTGTGCGACCGCAATGATTCTGTCACCCGCCTTGAGCCGGCCATCGCGCTCCGCCGGGCCGCCTGGAATGAGGCGTTCGACTTTTGCGGCACCGTCGTCGTTGCTCAGCAGCGCACCGATGCCCTGCAAGGAAAGTTTCATTCCAATCTCAAAATCCTCGACGCCCCACGGCGACATATAATCTGAATGCGGATCATACGCGCGAGCAAAGGCGTTCAAATAACGCTCGGCCACCCAGTTCGCGTCGTTGTCTTGGAGTACGGTTAAAAACTGATCATAGTTTTTAAGAATCCGCTCCTCCGGCTTCATCTTCAGTTGCGCCGCGAGTGAGGCGTTGGTGACCGTGGAACTACCTAGGTCGGGCAGTTCACTGCTTCCGATGCTGCGCGAAACCGAGTAGGCAACAAACTCGTTCTTTATCTTCTGCCGCCAAAGTTCGTCCCACTCCGCCTCCGTCTGCGCACGCGGTGCATCCTTCCGCTTCCATGCATAGGACTCGTCCTTGGTTACATCAAATCCACGAGCAAGCAGCTCTTTCACATAGGCGACCCGGTTTTCAACCCGTTTCTTAAACGTGTCGTACACCCGAAAGGCGAAGTTGAGGTCGCCCGCGCGTAATTGGTCATCGAGTAGTTCACCCGACTTTTCGAACTCATCAACATCTGACTGCAGGAAGTACACATGCTCGAAATCGAGCTGATCGAGGTAGATTGTCAGGGCATTTGTCGCGATGGAATCATCGAGAGGCTCGCGGCTCAAGTGACGCAGTGGTAGGTTCAGTGCCAGCAACTTTGCGGCGCGCGCGTGTTGCGCATCCGGTTTTAGTTCCGGCTTGCTGTCCTGCGCGACTTGGGCGGCCTCACTAAGCCCCGATTCGCTTGCAGACTGCGCGGCTGGGGCGCAGCCGAGTACGAGGAGGAGCAGGGCGATAATCGGGAAGCGTAATTTCATAAACTGTTTCATTCTGACCTTGTGTGCGCTTCCACGTTCAAAAAGAAGTGGAGCGCGAATGGAATACATACTCGCTTACAATTCGGCCACCAATCAAGTGCTCTTGGATAATTCGCTCCAATACCTCCGGTGCGCAGGAATGGTACCAGACCCCTTCAGGATAGACCACTGCGATCGGCCCTTCGCGGCAAATTCGCAGGCAATTTGCTTTTGTCCGATACACGCCACCATCGCCAGTCAAATGTAATTCATCCAGCCGTCGTTTCAGGTACTCCCACGCTTCCAGCCCACCTTCTTTTGTGCAGCATTTTGGTGTGGTCTGGTCGGCGCAAAGGAAGATGTGGTGTCGAATCTTCGGCACCCCCATCTTTTCAGCGCGTTTGCTAAGTTCGGACATCAAAAAATCCCCCAGTTCGCTAAAGTCAGCGTACGCCATCCGTTTGTCCATTGCCAACGCGGAAAGCCCGATAACAAAGCGTTTAAAATGCACCCCAAAGTGTCCGGTTCGCCTTGACCCGCACTGTGCTCCGCCCTATACCAGACCGAATATTTCAACCCCTTAACGGAGGATTCGAGTCATGTCATTGGTACCTATGCGCGCACTGCTGGATCACGCCGCCGAAAACGGTTACGGTCTCGCCGCGTTCAACGTCAACAATATGGAGCAGATTCAGGCCATCATGGAGGCCGCAAAGGAGACCAACTCCCCGGTCATCATTCAGGCCTCGCGCGGCGCCCGCTCCTACGCTCAGGATAACTACCTGCGCCACCTTATGATTGCCGCTGCCGAGTTGTATCCCAACATCCCTATTGCCATGCACCTCGACCACGGAAACAGCCCCGCGACGTGTCAGAGCGCGATTATGAACGGCTTCACCTCCGTCATGATGGACGGCTCACTGATGGCCGACGGCAAAACACCGTCAACCTACGAGTACAACGTCGAAGTGACAAAGAAGGTCGTCGAGATGGCGCACATGGTTGGCGTCTCCGTCGAAGGCGAAATCGGCGTGCTCGGCTCCCTTGAGTCGGGAATGGGCGAGAAGGAAGACGGCCACGGCGCGGAAGGCGTCCTCGACCACTCGCAGTTGCTCACCAGCGCAGAGGATGCGGAGCGCTTTGTCAAAGACACCGGCGTGGACGCCCTTGCCGTTGCCATCGGCACCAGTCACGGCGCGTACAAGTTCACCCGCAAACCGGACGGCGCGGTTCTTTCGATGGACACCATCAAGAAAATCCACGCCAAACTCCCCAACACCCACCTCGTCATGCACGGCAGCTCTTCCGTCGAGCAATACCTGCAGGACATTATCAACAAATACGGCGGCAAACTCCGGCCGACGTGGGGCGTGCCGGTCGAAGAAATTCAGCTCGGCATCAAGCACGGCGTCCGCAAGATCAATGTGGACACGGACAACCGCCTTGCCGTCACCGGCGCCATTCGCAAACTGTTTGCCGAGGCCCCTGAGAAATTCGACCCGCGTGATTACCTCAAGCCTGCACGCGAAGCGATGAAGAAGGTCTGCGTGGATCGCATGACCGCCTTCGGTCAGGCCGGGAACGCGGACAAGATCAAGCAGATCACCCTCGTTGACATGGCCGCCCGCTACGCCAAGAAATAATCGGCTAACGTCAAAACCCTCACGCGCCCGTCGGCCCCCCGACGGGCGCTTTTTAATCCGTTAAAATAAAGGAGTTTTTAATCGCAGAAAACGCGGAAAGGACGCGGAAGGGATTGGGGGGGTAGCTCGCGATTGGGTTTTGCATGGTAGGGCGCGACTGCCAGGCGCGCTGCGGGGGTTGTGGGGGTTGCAACCGGAGGGGAATAACTCAATTCAGATACGTGTGGATTTATCGTTAACGTTCCGGCCCGCCCGGCGGTCGGGCCCTGCCTGAATCACAAAAGGGATACACATGATGCGGTTGATGGGTTGATGAGTTGATGGGGGAGGGTTTTCCCAAATTTCGCGTCTGAACGTCTCTGCAACTTCGCGCCAATTCCGCCCAATTGGGATGAATTCGTAGAAAATTTCCAACCCTTGGAAGTCCTTTCGGAGAAGACTTCCAACCATTGGAAATTTTGGCCCGTGCGCTTAATTCCACACAATGCATCCTCCTGATCCTTGCGACCTTTGCGTTACAAAAACCACCGAAAGTGAGGACTGAGCCGATTTCTGATGGCGATTAGTGATACGAGTTTTTAACCACAGAAATGCGCGGAAATACGCGGAAGGCATTTATCGTGTTGCTCCCGATTTCACTGAAGTGGGTAGGGCGTGACCGCCGGGCGCGCCGCAGAAGCTCTGGAGATAACAACCGAAGATCAGTAATAACCCCTTGTAGTCAATAGTGAGGACTTCTCTGAAAAGTCGTGTCAACTACCGTAGATACAATTATTTCATCTGAAGTGTTTCATCCTTTCTTCGTCAATCCGTTCTGCTCTTTTGCTCTTCCGTGTTCAGAGTCTAGATTCCGCGATCATACTTCTCTTCGCGTCTTTGTTACGTCTGATAACTTTAGACCCCCGGCTCTCTACTCTGACCCAAGACGCCAGCGCCTCGCTTACGCGGAACACTCCGTCCGTCCTAACTGAGAGCAGCCGGAGGAAATCTTTCTCCACGCACGCGCCTCAAAAGGTCGCTTTTCGTGGAGCACACGAAAAACAATCTGACACATCCGCCGTGCAACAATCATAATCGCGGTATTGGCCTTCTTGCCTCGCGCACGATGGTGTCGATAGAGGCCACCGAAATACGGGTCGCAGCCTATCGCCACCCAGGAGGCTTCCACCAGCGCCCAACGCAACCACTTGTTGCACCCCTGCACCAGCCGCCCGTGGTAGGTTTTATCGCCGGAACTCGATGTGCTGGGGATCGTGCCGGCATAGGCGCAAAGCTATTCCGACGCCCCATGAAAACGCTCAATCCCATCAATCTCGGTGGCGATGGTGTTGCCCAAAATCGGGCCAAGTCCCGGAATCGTTTCGAGCAACTTTGTTGCGGGATCATTCTTACCTTCCAAAGCAATCTTCTTGTTCAACTCAGCGATCTGCGATTCTAGGAAGCTGTGCATTTCCAGGAGCTGACGAAGGAGGAGGTCTTCAGGGCTCTCCAGCACAACCTTCTTGAGCGCGGCGATGCCCTTACGTCCGAACAGATCAGAGACCTGCGGCATGGCCAGGTCGTGTTGGCGGCCCAAGAGCCGGTGAATACGATTGCGAACTTTGGTGCGCTCCCGCACCCAGAAGGTGCGTTGGCGCAGCACCTCCTTACGAAGGCGCGTCGCGCGGTCGGGAATATGCGATGCGGGCAGCAGGTTGGCGCGCAGGAGCCGTGCGAGCTTGCGGGCGTCGATTTTGTCGGTTTTGATCTGGGCGGCCGCGATGAGGCGAACGTACAGCGGGTTGGCCATAACGATTCGTTCGACGGCGGGGATGCGTTCGACAACTTCGTAGAGCCAGCTCCAGTTCATCGTCGCCTCGAAGGCGAGCGCACAAGGCGCGTGTTCCGCAAAGAGCGCAGCGAAGCGCTCGGGAAACGCATGTTCGATACGTTCTTCAGCGAAGATCTGGTCGTTCTCATCAACGATGCAGACGACTGAGTAGCGCTTGTGATAGTCTATACCAATGTAGTTCATGGCGGTTATCTCCGGGCAACATGACGGGCCACTATGGCCGCGTCTTCAATTGCGTGATGGGCATTATGCCGCATCTACGGAGCTCTAACCGCCTTTCATGCTATCTGACCCCCATCGGTCGGCGTCGGCGTAAAGTGAGGACGGCTCCTTTCGGGATGCGCCAATTTTTCTTTCGTGTGAATAAATTCTTACCCCGGTCGTCTCACTTTCTGAACGCTTGAGAAAGGAGTTCAAAATGAAACGAATACTGGTGTTATTGACGGTGGCTGCGGTAGGGGTCGGGGCAATGGGGTGTGCTTCGCCGGGGTATTCGGCGCGGTCGTCGGAGATTAATAACTCGATTGGCGGCGCAGTGCTCGGTGGAACGCTCGGCGGAATCATTGGGAATAACGTGGGTGACCGCAAAAACGATGTGCTGGGCGCTGCGATAGGGGCAGTGGCCGGGGCGTGGGCAGGACAGCAGATCGGACAGAATCAGGACACGACGCGCAATCGTCTCGAGGCCCTGGAGATGTCGAGCGCGTCGGAGACGGTGATGATCAACAACTCCAACGGTTCCTATACGCCCGTCACGCTGTCGAAGGTCGGCTATGGTCAATACCGTGGTCCGCGCGGCGAAATCTACCCGGCGCGTCCGACTGAAGAGCAGTTGAAGATCGCATACGGGTTCTGAAGAAATGCCCGGCATCCGGCCGCGGCCTGTATGCGGGGCCGGATGCTGCTGGCAGACGCCTTACTCCGTCGGCGCTTTCGCCGCTTCTTCGAATTCTGCGGTGTAGGTGTCGAGGGTCTTGGCGAGGTCCGTATCGTCCGGGCTGATGCTTGTTGCCTTGCGCTGAATTTCGATGGCGGCGGCGAGGTCGCCAGCGTCGTGCAGGGCGCGGGCGTAGGTGTCGAGAATGGGGCTGTCTTTTGAATCCGTGAGGTCCACCGCTTTTTTGGCAAGGCGTGTTGCGAAGCCGATGTCGCGGTTTTTAATGCGCTGGCTGGTTAGCAGAAACCATGACAGCCGGTTCAGCATCTCTGCGTCGGTGATGTCGAGCGACTCAATTTCTGCGGCGAGTTCCGTGGCTTTGGCGGGGCTGTCGGACATGGCGGCTTTTACATAGTTGTCCACCGAGTCCATGATCTTTCTTTGGACTTCCTCCGCGTGTTTGATCGCGGCAATGTCAATGGTGCCAGCTTCCGCCTGTCCGACCATTTCGTCCAAGCTTCCCATCGGGTGGCCGATCCAGGCGATGACTCCGTTGTGAATCAGAAAGGCGGTTGGGATGCCGTCTTGTTGCGCGGCTTGCATCCAGTTCTTCGCCATAAACTGGTCTTTGGTGTCCATGGCGACGGAGTATTCCATTTTGGCGCCCATCTCTTTTACGAATTGTTCGACCTTGGCCTCAGGATTTGCATCGCGTTCCCAAACATCCATTCCGATGAAGGTCACGCTCGGATATTTTTTCGCCAGCTCGGTGAGGTGTGGAATGGAGTAGCGGCAGGGTGGGCACCAGGTTGCCCAGAATTCAACGACATAGGTTTTTGTCGGGTCGAGTGATTCAACGGCTTCGCCTTTGATCCACTTCAGAAACCTTCAGCTCCGGCGCAGGGTCGCCGATACCCAGCGTTGCGGCCATCGCGCCGGATGTCGCGAGCAGGGCTGCCCCAAAAAAGAGAATTAATTTTTTCATATAGTACCTGAGGGGTTCATTGCGGGCTTCCGAAACTCTACGGGTGCGGCGGCCAAGTTTCAAGGTTCCGTGGGAAATGGATTTATACCCGCTTAGGTGCGCGCGTTCCTTATTCAACGTGACAAGCGCAGGGTGAATGGGTTATGAGAGGTCTAGGCATACACGTTGGTTTTTGGCTCAAGGAGTTTTTATGAAGTCCACTCTGCCGGATGGCGCAGTAAAGGCGATTGTATATGGAATGCATGGGATGCCGTTCGACGTGTTGGGCGTTCACGATTGTGAAGGGGGACAGGTGTTACGAACGTTTCAGCCGTTTGCGGCGAACGTCGAACTCGTCAATGGTGGCGAGCTGAAGCGCCTGGAGCGGACGCACAAGGACGGGCTTTTTGAATTGATGGTGAGCGGGTTGGACAAATCCTCTTACCGTCTGCGGATGACCGGACTGGAGGGGCACGTTTGGGAACTGCACGACCCGTATTCCTTCCCGCTGCAGATCACCGATTTTGATCGTTATCTTTTCGGTGAAGGCACGCACTACCGTACGTACGAAAAGATGGGCGCGCACCCAATGAGTGTGGATGGGGTGGAGGGGGTTCATTTCGCTGTCTGGGCGCCGAATGCGATTCGCGTGAGCGTGATCGGCGCGTTCAACCGCTGGGACGGCCGCCATCACCCGATGCAAAACCGTGGAGAGTCGGGAATCTGGGAAATTTTCATCCCGGAAATGAAGACGGGCGATCTCTACAAGTTCGAGGTGAAGGGGCACAACGATTTCCTTGCGCAAAAATCGGATCCCTACGCGTTCTGCTCGGAACTTCGTCCGCGCACGGCGTCGGTGGTGTGGGATTACAACTCCTACAAGTGGAACGATGCGGCGTGGATGGAGAAGCGCAAGAACACCGACTGGATGAAGAAGCCGATCAGTGTGTACGAGGTGCATCTCGGTTCTTGGCGCCGTGTGCCGGATCAGGGCAATCGCTGGCTGACCTATCGCGAACTCGCCGACACATTGCTTCCGCATGTCAAAAAACTTGGCTTTACGCACATTGAAATCATGCCGCTCTCCGAGCACCCGTTTGACGGATCGTGGGGCTATCAGACCATCGGCTATTATTCGATCACCTCGCGTTACGGGACGCCGGACGATTTCAAATATTTTGTGGATCGTTGCCATCAGGAAGGCATCGGCGTGATTCTCGACTGGGTGCCCGCCCACTTCCCGAAGGATGGTCATGGGCTGGCGTACTTCGACGGCTCGCATCTGTACGAACACGCCGACCCGCGCAAGGGTGAGCATCGCGACTGGGGGACGCTGATCTTCAATTTCGGCCGCAACGAAGTGCGCGCGTTTTTGCTCTCGAATGCGGTGTTTCTAATGGACGTGTACCACATTGACGGGCTGCGCGTGGACGCGGTGGCCAGTATGTTGTACCTCGACTACTCCCGCAACCCAGGTGAGTGGATTCCGAATAAATACGGCGGGCGCGAAGACCTCGACGCTGTGGAGTTCCTCAAAAAATTCAATGAGCTGGTGTACGGAAACTATCCCGGCATTCTAACCTTCGCCGAAGAATCCACCGCGTGGCCGAAGGTCTCGCGTCCAGTGTACGATGGGGGTCTGGGCTTCGGTCTGAAATGGAATATGGGTTGGATGCACGACACGTTGCAGTACATCGAGAAGGATCCGATTCACCGCCGTTATCACCACAACAGCCTGACGTTTTCGATGATCTACGCCTTCAACGAGAATTTCATCCTGCCGTTCTCGCACGATGAAGTTGTACACGGCAAAGGTTCCATGCTGGACAAGATGCCGGGCGATTTGTGGCAGAAGTTTGCAAACCTGCGCCTGCTGCTGGCTTATATGTACGCGCACCCAGGCAAGAAACTTTTGTTTATGGGCGTGGAACTGGGGCAGTGGAGCGAGTGGAATTATGCGGAGAGTATGGACTGGCACCTGCTCCAATACGACTCGCATCGTAAGTTGCAGGACTTTATGGGGGCGTTGAACCGCGCATACACCGCGCATTCGCCACTGCACGAGATTGATTTCAGTTGGGAAGGGTTTGAGTGGATTGACCTGCACGATCACGACAACAGCATCCTTTCATTTATGCGGAAGAATGAGAAGGGCGAGGCCGTGCTCTGCGTGTTCAACTTTACGCCGGTTGTTCGGAGTGAATACCGCCTCGGCGTTCCTGCGGCGGGCGAATACGAATTGGTTTTGAACAGCGACTTGATCGAATTCGGCGGCAGCGACGTGGGCTGCGTGACGACGCTCGTCAGCGAGCCGAAGAAGTGGCACAATCACGACGACTCTGTGCGTTTCCCTCTTCCGCCACTGGCGGCAATTTTTCTGCGACAGCGCGCGAAGAAGTCGCCCGCTGAACTGCCGGAGAAAAAAGAAACGGTCGCGCCCGGCTCGCCGCCTTCTGCAAAACCCACACCCACGGTGGGCGAGGGCTGAACCGGAGATCGGGTATGACCGTTATGACGGCGAAGCCGCTGCTGCCCCCCCCGCTGATTCACGTTCTGCGCGGGCGCTCATTTTCACGGCTTTTCCGTATGACCGGCAGTCCCGGCAATCGCGGTTTCGGGCGCGTGCTCCGTCAGCGAATTCGGCTGGTCGTTGCGCGGGAGCGTTTCCTTGTTGAGAAAGCGATTTCCGTTGCCTATCTCGGTTCCTACCTGACCGACCACGTTGTATTCGCAGAGAAAGAGGCGGCACGCCTGATTGAGAACCGCGATCTGACGAGCAGTGAAGAGGGCGAGTTGTGGGATCGCAATTATCCGGTAGTCGTCGCCCGCCTGTTGGGCGAGTTACCCGATGGCCCCTTAATTAAGGAAGAACTCACCCTTCTGAATAATTACACCACGCTGCCCCGGCGGCTGTACCGCTTTCGCGCTCGTCACTGGCGGCTGTTGCAGATGGTTCTGCAGAACGCCCTGGCGGATTCTGACGGAAATCTAACTGAGATTCCGCTTGTGAATCGGATACACTCTATTGTTGCTGGCGCTCGTGCACCGGCAAGTCGTGCATTGGGAATTTGTTTGGCCGCATCGCTGCTCGCCGATATGGAGTGTTGGTCGTCGCACCTCGCATGGCCGGAGGCGTACGAGAAGGTGATGGTCGAACTGTATCCGCTTTTGAATAAGCATCCGGAAACGCTTGAGGCTATTGTGCGACTCGATTAGCTTCAAACTGTGCGGCTGCAAGGAAGGACGCCATGTACATTGTTCAGATCGCATCAGAATTTGCAGGGGTTGCTAAAGTTGGCGGGCTGGCTGACGTGGTGCAGGGGCTGAGCCGCGAACTCTCGATCCGCGGCCATCACGTCGAAGTGATTCTGCCGAAATATGACGTGATGAAATCTGACCGCGTCTGGGGCCTCACCAAGACCTACAGCGACCTCTGGGTGCCGTACCACCACTTCTGGGTGCACTGCGATGTGTACTTCGGTCATGTAGAGGGCGTGAAGTGCTATTTCATCGAGCCGCATTTCTTCAAAAACTTTTTCTCCCGCGGCGTGATCTACGGTCACAAGGACGATCCGGAACGCTTCGCATTTTTCAGCAAAGCCGCGCTCGAGTTCATGCTGAAGACCAACAAGCAGCCCGACATTATCCATGTTCACGACTGGCAGACCGGGTTGGTGCCGCTGATGCTTTACGAGACCTACCGAGGTTTTGGAATGACCCACCCGCGTGTCTGCTACACGATTCACAACATCCACCATCAGGGCACGACGGGCGAGTTCATCCTGCGTCAGGTCGGGATGAACCCGGCAAATTATATGACGATGGAGCGCCTACTCGATCCGCGCTATCCGAATGCGGTGAACATTATGAAGGGCGGCATCGTTTTTTCCAATTTCGTCACCACGGTCTCGCCGACCTATATGAATGAGATCATGTGGACCGGCCTCGGGCACGACTTGCAGGGCGTGCTGCAGTACTATCGCGGGAAGTGTGGCGGTGTGCTCAACGGTTTGGACTATGCCGAATGGAACCCGGAAGTAGATCGCTTCATTCCGCATAATTACTCGGCGAATAGCGTGGATGTTAAATACAAGAACAAGGAAGCGCTGCGGAATCGCTTTTGGTTGCGTCAGGAATACAAACCGATCATCGCCGTGGTCAGTCGCCTGGATCATCAAAAAGGCGTCGGGCTGATTCGCCATGCGCTTTTTTACGCCCTCGCCAATGGCTGCCAATTTATTCTGCTCGGAACCAGTCCGGACGCCGGAATCAATCAGGATTTCTGGAATCTCAAGCGCCAGTTCAACGACAACCCCGACTGCCATCTCGAATTGAGTTTCGATGAATCCCTCTCGCATCTGATCTTTGCCGGTTCCGATATGGCGCTTGTGCCGAGCGCGTTTGAGCCTTGCGGTCTCACGCAGTTGATCGGCCTGAAGTACGGCGCCGTTCCGGTTGTTCGCCGTACTGGCGGCCTTGCGGATACCGTGTTTGATGCGAACTATGCAGACAAACCGTATCACGAGCGAAATGGCTACGTGTTCAACGACCTAAATAGCGAGGGGTTGGAGTCCGCGTTGCGCCGCGCGATCGGAATGTGGTTCCAATACCCGCAGTACTGGCGGGAGCTGATGCAAAACGGCATGCGTCAGGACCATTCCTGGAATTATCCCGCGCAGGACTACGTCAACATCTACGAACACATCCGCGAAAAGTAGCCGCGAGGTGACGCCGGAATACATAGCGGATGCGAATGTTGATTCGCAGATGGATCAGGCGTTGCGTGAACTGCTGAGCGCTTGCTTCACGAAGCCGCATGACATTGTTTTTCGTGATCGGCGTTATTTCAAGGAGCCGCCCCGCCATCGGTGGATTATTCGCGGAGCGGGCGGGGCGCTGATTGCCCATGTTGCCGTTCACGAAAAGGAAATCGAGTTCGACGAGAGGGTCCATCCGATCGGCGGAATCGCGGAAGTGTGCGTTCATCCCGGCCAGCGCGGAGAAGGGCTTGTTCCGAAAAATGTTGGCCGATGTTCATGCCTGGCTCGCTGATCACGAGACCCCTTTTGCCGTGCTATTCGGCGAAACTGCGGTCTATCAATCCAGCGGCTATCGTCCCGCTAAAAATCTCTATGTCCAGTCAGCGGAAACAGGAAAATGGGAGCTGTCCACCCACTCCATGTTCCGACAACTGTCTTCGATCCCCTGGCCCCGAGACAACGTGCGCCTCTGCGGGCTGCGGTTTTGAACCCAGCCATCCACTTTTATCCCTCAGCCCTCTCTTCAACCCCTTTCCCTCTTGCCCAACGCGCTTTTGCTCTCCATCCTACACGCCAACATTTTTAGAAAGGATACAGACCTTGAGCACAGCAATTGCGGAATATGTTGACGGGCTGCCGAATATCAGTGGAGAGGAAAAACAAGTTCTCGCGCACGCGGGGAAGGCGAAGGATGCCTATCGGAGCGCGGGCGGAATCAACTTCGGGCAAATCAAAAGCGCGGCGGCGATCGCGCTGCACATGCAGCAGCCGCTGATTCCGGCAGGTGGCACTGATCTGCAAACGGCAAAGCTGATTAGCAACCTCAAGTATATGATGGACAACCAGCACATCGGCGATAACCACAACGCGCCGGTGTTTCACTGGTGCTACAAGCGAATTGGTGAGTTTGTCCCGCAACTGGTGGATGAGGGCAAACAGCCGCGCGCTATGCTGGAATATACCGGCTGCCTCCTGCACGGTCTCCGCGATATGGGCGCGGACGATGTCATTGACGCGCTGCGCCGTGTCACCGTCGAGCCGGCGTACAACGGGTGCGTGGAGTGGTTGGGCTGCCCGTGGAGTCACGCAGTCGCGCCGTCCACCCCGCCGCAGGATTATCGCCTGCACGTCCTCGCGTGGCAGCAGCATTTCGCAGCGCTGTTCGGCTGGGAAGCGCTGGAGCGCGTGAAAGGTTTCTCCCCGTCAGAAATGGCGCTGCCGAATCAACCCGATGTCGCGTATGAATTCGTAAAAACGCTCCGCGACTGCGGCTTCACCTGGGTCATTATCCAGGAACATACCGTCGAGCTGCTGAACGGCGAGGGGCTTCAACAGCGACACCTTCCGCACCGCCTCGTTGTCCGCAACTCGAAAGGCGAGGAGGCCTCCATCATTGCGGTCATCAAGACGCAGGGCAGTGACACAAAACTCGTTGCGCAGATGCAGCCGTGGTACGAGGCGAAGAGTCTCAGCCGCTGGGAACTTGCAGGCAAGTCCGTGCCGCCGCTGGTCACGCAAATTGCCGACGGCGAAAACGGCGGCGTGATGATGAACGAGTTCCCGCAAAAGTTTCTTGAAGTCGTCCGCGAATCTTCGCATTCGGATGTTCCGCTGATGAACGGTTCGGAATACCTCGAACACCTGTTCGCAATGGGAATCAAGGAGTCCGATCTCCCGACCTGTCAGCCACTCTTTCAGCATCGGATCTGGAATAAAATTCAACCCGGCGCCGGCCCGGAGAAACTGGAAAAGGCGATTGCGGAATGCAAGAAAGAGGATCATCGCTTTCACATGGAAGGTGGAAGCTGGACCAGCAGCATCTCCTGGGTACAGGGCTATGAAAATGTCATCGGCCCGATGGATCAGGCTAGCGTACTTTTCAACGAGAAGGTGTTGAAGAAGCGTATTTCGACGACCGATCCGCGCTACCGCAACGCGCTGTTCTATCTCTTGACCAGCCAAACGAGTTGCTACCGGTACTGGGGGCAGGGGTGTGGACGGATTATGCGCGGGAAATTTGTCGCCGATTGACAGCGATCCTCGAAAACGATTTTTAATCGCGCAATGCCGGATACAATTCATCACGCGCTCGTCCTGAACCTCCACCAACCGTGGGGGAATCTTGATGAAATGCTCAACAGCGATATTGAGCAGGAGCGCTGGCACGCGAAGGAATGTCTATTCGCCTACGACCGAATCCCACGCGCCGTATGGGGCTGGGAAGATGTCGCGCGTATCCACCTCGCCACGTCCGGCTCGCTGCTCGAAGCGCTGTCCAATCCCGAGTTTCAGGCGCGTGTGTACGGCATCGTGAAGTGTGGCGACGTGCTGTGGAATTGGCGAAACCCTGCGCTCGATGTCATTGGCACGGGCTATTACCACCCTGTAATGCCGCTGATCCCCGCCGCTGATCGGCGCGAGCAGATTCAGCGCTGGCTCGGCATTGCACGGCATCTCTTTGATCGCAACACGTTCAACGGATTCTGGCCGCCGGAGTGCGGGTTTTCGATGGAGATGATTCCGCTGCTTCAGGAAGCGGGTTTTCGTTACGTCATCGTGGACAGCGAACACATCGTGCCTATGACGCCGATGCGGTGGGAGGAGCTGCGTTACCGACCACATGTCGCGCGGTTTGGTGACTCGGAAATTATCGTCATTCCGCGCGACCGCGATCTTTCCATCGCGCAAGAAGGCGGAATGGAGGTCGGTTGGTTCCTTCATGAGTTAAATGAGCGTTGCAAGTGGTGCGATTTTGAACCGCTGGTCTGCACCGTCACCGACGGCGAGAACGGCGGCTGGTTCCGCAATGTGCGATGGGACTCCAACTACTGGGGCGCGTTCTATCATCCCTATCTACACCAAGTGCGCCACGGGCAAACCAATGTCCGCCCGACGTTCATTCACGACTACCTCGATAAACACGGCGCACACGGCCAGGTCATTGTCCGTACGGGCGCGTGGAACACCGGCTTTCACCACGGGATCGGATTTGTTCAATGGACCGGCTCGCAAATGCAGCGCGATGCCTGGGCGCGATTGCGCGAAGCGAGTCACGCCGTTCACGACGCGCGTTGGCGTGCGGATGAGTCAAACGCAAGCGCGGAAAAATGGCGCGCACTGGACGAAGCGTTGTGGCGTCTGCTCCGCGCTGAAACCAGTTGCTACTTTTTTTGGGGCGAAGCGTGGGTCAACCGCGCACACGCGGGCCTGGACGACACGCTGGCGTGGCTCGCAAAAGCCGAGGCGCTTACGTGAATAAAAGAAATCCGACGCGTGCGCAAATGGCGATCAATGCCGCGCCCCCCTCCGAGCGCGACCGCATCGCTTTGCTTGCATTCGAGTTGCCCGGCGAACCGCGCTCGCCGGTGAACTATGCCGTTCGTCTCGCAGGCGCCATCGAGGAGCGCGGGCTGGATGTTCATCTGTTCTGCAATAAACCAACCTCGTTCCACCGCTCCCATCTGGTTCGCGGCTTCGAATCCGATCCCGCGCCGGTTGCGCAGGCGCGGGCGCTTTGCTCTTCTGCCGTCGCGCATATCGGCCGGGTGGGGCAGGAGGTCGGCTCTTTTACTGCGCTGCACGCGATCCAGTGGAGCAGTGCGCCCGCAGTTCTCGGCTCCGCGCGTCCGGGTCAAAATCGCGCTGTAGTCACATTCCTAGATACTGTTTTTTCGCGGTACGGCAAAATGAACGGCTCGCTGGAAAATGCGCAGGTGCGTCGCCTTGAGCAGGAGGCGGCGGATGAATGCGATACCGTGTTGGCCGGGTCGGAGCCGGTTCGCCAGGAATTGGCGTGGCTGTACAACGCGACGAAGGCAAAAATTATCACCGCGGACGCCGTGGAGTGTCCGGAGCCTTCCCGCGAAACAAATAACGGCGCGCCGCGCCTAGTTTTTATCGGTTCGTGGGATGCGGCAGGGGGCGCGGATTTGTTTGTGGATACGGCATTGAATTTGGCGACAGACGTTTCGCCGTGGGAATTTGTTGTTGGCGGAGACGTTGTTTCACGCGCCCGATTACAGGCCGACTTGCGGCGGCGCGGGCAGATAGAGCTTCTTGCGCGATTTAATGTGGAGGAAACAACCGCCGCCGCCCTCGCACCGGGCGCGATTGCGCTCGTCCCCGCGCGCGGAGCCGCATCCAGTGCGCCGGTCTTTGCCGCCTGGCGCGCGGGATGTCCGGTCATCGTCACCCGCGCCGGGCCGTACTACGACGTCGAGGATGAGGTGAACGGACTGCGCGCTTTTCCTTTCGCACAATCGCTTGCCGATGCCGCGCGAGCGCTGGCGAAGGGCGCCGAACAAATTCGCTTGTGGGGTGAGGCCGGGCGACGAAAAGTTGAAAACCAATTTACTTGGCCCGCCGTCGCCGCTATGCTTGAGCTGATTTATCGTGAAAAGACCACTGTCGCACTAATCTCCAATGGCTGATGGACCCACCAACGCGCGCGGCGAGCTCCGCAGATGACCTGACTCCGGACGAAATGAGGGCAATTGCCGAAGACATTTCGGCAACCTATCCGCCCCCGCCTCGGCACCGAATTGGCGCTGTTGGAAGTGGACCCCCACCGCGCGCACGCCTACTGGAACGTGGACGTGGAGGACTACGAAGCCGTCGTTGCGGAAAATGGCCTGGAATCGCCCGATATGCTGCTTCGGCTTCACGATATTACCTCCATCGAGTTCACCGGCGGAAATGCGCATTCCTATTTCGATCTTCAGGTGCAGGGGCTGCAAGGCCATTGGTATGTGGATCTGTGGCAGGACGGTCGTACCTACATCGCTGAATTGGGCCTGCGTCGTAAAGATGGCGGATTCGCTGCCTTTGCCCGCTCCAATTCCGTCGCCACACCCGCTGCGAACGCCTCGGCGAACTATAACACACAGGCCCTTGATGTACTGCGGCAACTGCCGGACGGGCTTCGTATGACGGACTTGATACAAGACCCCAACTTGAGTCCCCAAAACACCGATGCAGACACCGGCGCTGAAGTCAAACTCAACCCTCCTCCGTTCCGCGCCCCCCCTGTCCCGGCGGCGGAACCTGCGCTCACCGCCGCCGCCGCTCCGGCAACCGTGTCCCTTGAGCCATCCGTCGTGCCCACGGGTGAGTTTCCAATCCCGACGTTTTCGGAGGGTGCACCGGCCAGGAGTGTGGATGTGATATTCGATGCGGCAAAAGATGCCGTCACTGCCGAGCCACCCTCGCCCCGCATTGCGCCGCCAAAATCGGATACGGATGTCCGAATTAGCGAGGGGCAAAAGTCGTTCGGGCCGTGGCCCTCCGGCGAGGAGCTGGCACGCCACGCCCCGGATACCTCGCATGAAGCCCCGAAAGAGGCGCCTCCGCCCGTCGAAGCGGCGCACCCGTCGCCTCCCGCGGAAGAACCTGCGCCCGCAAGCCTACCGCTGGAGAACTACGTCTCGCTCTCCAGTTTTGAAAATGGGCGAGCGAAAGTGGATTTGGAAGTTAACGTCGAGCTGCACATCTATGGCCGTGCCAAACCGGGCGCAAAGCTGTCCTTCTACGGCCAACCTGTGAAGCTGCAGCCGGATGGCACATTCTCTTTGCGCAAGCCGCTCCCACATGGCGCTGTGGTGGTTCCGATTCTAGCCGTCGAACCCCCGGCAGCAGAGTAGGCCCCGATGCCCAAAGGTTATCTTAGTCTTGTCCTTCACGGACACTTGCCCTACGTCCGGCACCCCGAATACGACGAGTTTTTCGAGGAACGCTGGCTATTCGAAGCCGTCACCGAGTGCTATGTACCGCTAATTAAAATGTGCGATGGCCTCCTCGCCGACGGGGTGCCGTTTCGTATTGCGCTCTCCCTCTCGCCGACGCTCTGCGCAATGCTGCAGGATGACCTGTTGCAACGGCGCTACCTGCGCCACCTCGAACGGCTCATTGAGCTTTCGCACAAGGAAGTCGCGCGGACCGCCGCCGACCCAAAGCTGAACAAACTTGCGCGGTTCTATCGCGAGTGGTTTCTCGAAACTGCGCGGATTTACGACGCACGCTATGGCCGCGATCTCGTGAGAGCGTTCCGCCGTTTTCAAGAGGCGGGGGTCGTCGAAATTTTTACCACTTCTGCGACGCATGGCTATCTTCCGTTGCTGAAGACCCATCCGCGCGCCGTTGAAGTACAAGTCAAAGTTGCAGCAGAGAGCTATCTCCGAAATTTCGGAAGACCCGCGCGCGGAATCTGGGCGCCGGAATGTGCCTTCTACCCCGGCCTCGAAAAAGTTTTTGCCGATAACGGCTTCTCTTATTTCATCGTGGACGCGCACGGCATTCAAAACGCGAATGTGCGCCCGCGCTACGGGCTCTATGCGCCCATCGCGTGTGATAACGGCGTTGCTGCATTCGGACGCGACCCCGAATCCTCCAAGCAAGTCTGGAGCTCGCATCTCGGCTATCCCGGTGACTTCGATTATCGCGACTTCTATCGCGACATCGGTTTCGACGCCGACCTCGAATACATCAAGCCCTATATCCTCGATGAAAAAACGCGGATCGCGACCGGCATCAAGTATCATCGTGTAACCGGCGACGGCGACCGCAAGGAGCTGTACGACCTCGATGCAGCGCGTGCGAAAGCAGCATTGCACGCGGGCCATTTTTTGGACTCGCGCTTGAAGCAGATTGAGGCACAGACGGAGAGCATGAATCGCCCGCCACTGATTGTTTCTCCCTACGATGCGGAGCTATTCGGCCACTGGTGGTTTGAGGGGCCGCAGTTCATTGACCTGCTCATCCGTAAACTTGTTTTCGATCAGAGCGAGGTGGAACTGATCACCCCCAGTGACTATCTGGATCGCCATCCGGTTTTACAAAAATCAACGCCCTCTGCATCGAGCTGGGGTTGGCAGGGCTACAACGATTGCTGGCTCAGCGGCAGCAACGAATGGATTTATCCTGAACTCCATCGCGCCGCCCGTGAAATGACCACGCTTGCGACACGATTCAAAGACGAACCAGCCGGCAGCCTGCGCGAAAAACTACTGAATCAGGCCGCTCGTTCACTGCTCCTCGCAGAATCCTCCGACTGGCCCTTTATTATGAAGTGCGGCACCTCCGTGGACTACGCCAACCGCCGCGTCCGCGACTCCCTCGCGCGCTTTCATTTCCTCTGCGCCGCCGCAGAAAAGAACGACGTGGACCCCCGCAAACTTCTCACCCTCGAACGTCTCGACAACCTCTTCCCGTTCCTCGATTTCCGCCTCTATGCAGAGCCCGCGCAAGACGCCTGACGCAGCGGCGGAAAAAGGGAACGAGTATGGCGGCGCAGCCGCAGGATGCAGGACATTTTCTTTGAGGCGGGGATCGGCCCCGCCTGAAGACACAAACGAGATGCACATAACGCGGTTGATGAGTTGATAGGTTGATGAGGGAAGGGTTTTCCAAAATTTCTGTTTGCTCTCCGAATGTATCTTAACTGGTAGGGCGCGACTGCCAGGTGCGCCGCAGGGGTTGTGGGGGTTGCAACCGAAGGTGGAAATTCCAATTTGTGACGTCGTGATTTGTCGAATAGGTTCAGGCCGGCCTCAGCTTGCCCGCCTATGGAGGGCGGTCCGGCCCTACCTGCAATAAGCCACTACCCCGCGGTCATCGCCCGCGGCTACAGCACCCGCTTCGCATCCAATCTCCCCTCGTCTGTAGCCGCCCGCGCTGAGGGCGGCCCTAAGTCCATTCCCCCGTCGAAACGTCCAACCCGCCAAATTATTTATCCGTGTGGGTAGGGCGCGACCGCTGGGCGCGCCGCAGGGGTTGTGGGGGTTGCAACCTGAGGTGGAAATTCCAATTTGTGACGTCGTGATTTGTCGAAAAGGTTCAGGCTGGCCTCAGCTTGCCCGCCTATGGAGGGCGGTCCGGCCCTACCTGCAATAAGCCAACACCCCGCGGTCATCGCCCGCGGCTACAGCATCTGCTTCGCATCCAATTTCCCCTCGTCTGTAGCCGCCCGCGCTGAGGGCGATCCTAAATCCATTCCCCCGTCGAAACGTCCAACTCGCCAAATTATTTATCCGTGTGGGTAGGGCGCGACTGCCAGGCGCGCCGCAAGATGAACCTTCTCAACACACCTCGGCTCGCCCGGCTTGTCCGCCGTCGGAGGAGGACGGTTGGGCCCTACCTTTGGAACTCAGGTTTTCGAAAAAATTCGCGTCCATTCGCGTTCATTCGTGGTTCCCTTTCCATTTTCTCACCCCGAACAACTCACTCGCAGCCGCATTCGCCCCGGATTCGAGGTGGACAAAACGGTCTGTTTCTCTAGGTTAAATCCTTGTGAATGAGCTCCTTCAAAATTTGGCGCGTGAGTATTATTCTCCGCACGTGTGTGCACGTGGTGAGCGGTATTATCACCAGAGACGTGTGAGGATAACCTATCACGATGAGACGCGAGTGGATGCCCAGGTGACGGGTTCCAACATCTATAAGACGTCCTTATTCTCTAATTCCACCGATGGGACGGTTGAGATTTCTGCCAATTGTTCCTGTGCTTACTTTAATAGATTCGGCGCGTGTAAGCACGTCTGGGCGCTATTGGTCGCGGCAGATGAGCATGTTTTGATGGTGCCGCCGAATGGCGCGTATTATCAACGGACTACTCCGGCATATTTGTGGGAAATTGATGGCGAGGCCCCGGGCTCAGGCGTGGGGATATCAACGCGAGGTGGAGAGAATAAGTCCGTGCGGCGGGAACCGGTGTTGCCTTGGAAGGCGCCGCTCGTTGAGATGAAAAATGTTGCGCCGGATGGATATGACTCACAAACGAGCCAGCCGCAACCAAGCAAGGAAACCGTGCTTGAGGTCAAGCTGTCGCTAGAGAGTGATTATCAGCCCGGGTGTCTCCTGTTGACCGCGCATACTCGCACTCGTCTTCAGAACGGAGGGTTGAGCAAGCCTAAGCCATTAAGCGTTGGCGATATTCCGCCCGATTTTTCGGAAGAAGATTACATTCTCGCCGCTATGCTGTTGGCGAACCGAGCTAGTCCTTCTTACTACCTGGATAAGGAAACGATTACACTCGATAAGCAGGCAGGGATGCGGCTTCTTCCCCGGCTATGTCGGCGCGGTTCGTTTATGGCCACTAGAAATTCAGAAGAATGGGGGCCGTTGACGTGGGATGGCGATGTCCCGTGGGCGCTTGAACTGGAGGTGACTCCGAGCAACAAAAACGCCGAATTCGTATTTGACGGCCTGCTGATGCGAGGGAACGAACGGCGCCCCGTGCGCCAGTTGATCGCGGCCTTGGATGATGGCTGGTTGCTCTGGCCCAACGAAATTGGACAGCTAACCGACACGAATGCTCTCCATTGGATAAACAGGTTGATGGATGAGACGACGCTCACGATGCCAGCGACTGTGGCCAACGCGTTTGTCGCCGATCTCTTGAGCCAGTCCCTTATTTCAGTAGAGCGGCTGCCCGAGATATTAAAGTATTCAGAAGTTCGGGTAGAGCCCCGACCTCAATTGAATGTCCACAAAGTCACCGATCTGCGAAGTACAACGATCGGCGCGTCGGTGACGCTGCATTATGGAGAAATGTCCGTGCCAGCGAATGCCGGACAGCCGGTGCTGATCAACTCCACGCAACACACGATCACCTATCGAAACGCCGCCAAGGAGCGAGCGTTTATTGAGGACGTAAAACAACTGGGCGCCAAATATCAGAACGGTTATTCAGAAGAAGACCCTTACCTGTTTGTTCCGATCAACACGTTCACCGCACTCATGCGACAACTTATTGATCGCGGCTGGTCCATCATGGCCGAGGGAAAGCCGTTTCGTTCGGCCAGTCGTTTTGACGTATCTGTTTCGTCGGATGTGGATTGGTTCGATCTGCATGTGAATTGCGACTTCGACGGCGCTTTCGCGACGTTGCCGGAGTTGTTGGCGGCCCTTCAGTCAAAACGTGGTTGGATAAAGTTGAGCGACGGTTCGGTGGGGGTTCTGCCTGAAGAATGGTTGGAAAAATACGCTGGCATCGCATCGTTTGGTGAGGTGAATGGCGACGCCGTTCGCTTCAAAAACGAACGATCATTTTTACTGGATGCCTGGCTTGAGGAACAACCGGACGCACGCCTCGATGAGGAAGTTTTGCGGATGCGCGACCGCATTGCTCGATTCAATAAAATAAAAGAAGTTTCGCCGCCCGCAGGATTCCGCGGCAAACTGCGCGATTATCAAAATGAAGGGCTGGCCTGGCTGATCTTTCTGCAGGAGATGGGATTTGGCGGATGCTTGGCTGATGAAATGGGATTGGGCAAGACTGTGCAGGTTCTTGCCGTGCTTGAATCGCGTCGCGCGCGTCGCAAAAAGGAAGAGCTGTCCCCCTCGCTGGTCGTCGTTCCCCGCTCGCTGATATTCAATTGGAAGCGGGAAGCGGAAAAATTCTGCCCTCGGCTGAGTGTTTTGGAATACACCGGCACAGACCGACTGTTGGAGGCGGGTTGGGAGCAGAACTTCGATATCGTGTTGACCACCTATGGCACGATCCGGCAGGACATCGAAGTGATGAAAAAAATAGCGTTCGACTACGTGATTCTCGACGAGTCACAGGCGATCAAAAACGCCAACGCGAAAATCGCCAAATGTGTTCGATTGTTGCAGGGCAAACACCGATTGGCCATGAGCGGCACACCGGTGGAAAATCATCTCGGTGAACTCTGGAGTTTGTTTGAGTTTCTTAATCCCGGTCTTCTTGGCGCAGCCGCTGTGTTTGATCGAACCATGACCAGAGTCGCCGATCCGAAGCAGCGGGAGATGCTTGCCCGCGCCTTGCGCCCGTTCATTCTCCGGCGCACCAAGAAACAGGTAGCGCCGGAATTGCCGGATCGTCAGGAGGACACCTTGTTTTGCGATCTCCCACCTCTCCAGCGGCGGCAGTACGAAGAACTTCGTTCGCATTACCGAGACGCGTTGCTGGGAAAAATTGATCAGTTCGGTTTGAACAAATCAAAAATAATTGTGCTGGAAGCGTTGCTACGTTTGCGCCAGGCGGCCTGTCATCCCGCGTTGATTGCTCCGAAGTTCAAGGCGCAACCATGCGCCAAATTTGATGCGCTTCTCCCACTGTTGATGGAAGTGCTGGAGGGGGACACAAAGCGTTGGTGTTTTCGCAGTTCACGAGTTTTCTGAGTCTGTTGAGGGAGCAACTCGACGCCTCCGGCATTGTTTATGAATATCTCGATGGCCAGACGACGGATCGGCAGCGAAGAGTCGAGCGCTTCCAGTCGGACCCAAAATGTCCGTTATTTCTGATCAGCCTGAAGGCCGGTGGACTTGGCTTGAATCTCACCGCCGCTGAATATGTGTTTCTGTTGGATCCATGGTGGAACCCGGCCGTGGAGGCACAGGCCATTGATCGCGCACACCGGATTGGACAAACCCAGAAAGTTATGGCCTACCGGCTAATCGCCAAGGACACGGTGGAAGAAAAAGTACTCGCCCTTCAAGAATCCAAGCGCGAACTCGCCAACGCGATTCTAAATGAGAACAACGCGATCCTTCGCAACCTGACCCGTGAGGACTTGGAATTTTTGCTGGGGTAGGGGGGCGTCGGGGTTTTCGCCCCCAGTATTTTAATGTCCGGACGCCACCTCGAATGTGGCTTCGTCCCAATTGCGCAAACGCATTGAGACTCGTTGATTTCCGCCCCGGCCATGTTTCAAGCTTCAAAAGTGGCGGAGAGGGTGGGATTCGAACCCACGGTACCGGTAAGGGTACACACGCTTTCCAAGCGTGCGCCTTAAACCACTCGGCCACCTCTCCGTTGCTTGGACTGGAACAGTCCGACGCAAATCATATACCCAGAAGTTGAAGAGGAACGGAAGCCCAAAATCGGGCGGAGCGGGTGGGATTTCTGCGCGGTTGCATCCGCTCTGTGCGCGAGTACAATCGCACTATGTTTCGAACTTGCTCCATAGCGTTTGCACTCGCTCTGTTCGCTGGTGTGGCGATGGGGCAGGGGACGCAGAAGAGGGAAAGGCCGCCTGCGAATTATAGCGGTCGTGCGCAACTGTATGATGCGCCGCTCTCGGTCGCGTCGCCAAAGCCGGCGGCTATTCCAGACGATCAAGCGCCGACGACGCGTGAGGCGCCTGCGGTGGAGGGTGTCACGCGGGTTATCCCGATGATTATCCAGCCGACTGCGCAAAATCCGGACAGCCGAAGCGACTACTCAACCTTCGACCGAATCGACCCATTTTTAGGGCTGCGCGACAATTCGCTGTCGAACAAAGCCGGATCGGGTTGGGGCTGGCTTGCCGATGGCATGGCAAGCAACCTTGCCGCACGCGCGATGCAACAGGATGAAGATGATCGCTCGGCGAATGGCCGAGATAACAACGATTCAGGACGCACAGATTTTCAGACCAATCGAATGACTACCGCGTACGATGACCCGTCTTCGGTATCAGCCACAAACCAATCCAGTTCCCGCGCAGTGATTAGCGAGCCGGCGCTTGGTTGGCTCGGCGACTCGCAGAACGATGCGCAGCAGGCGAGCGATGTCACGCCAAAGGCTGACCGGAATCTCCTCGGCGCCGCGCAACAGGATATTTCCGCAGGAACAGACTGGTCAGCTCCTTCGGGTTCTGGTGTCTGGGATAGCCCAAGCTTCGCAGCGGAGCTCGCCGCAACGCCGTCGCTCTTCGATCTCTCCGCTGTATCTCCAACTCTGCGCGATGCGCCACGCGATATCCCCGCGCCAACACCGGTCGCTGCGCCGGATGCGCGATTTGGCGATGGAGACCGCTTCAAGACGGAACGCTTCAACACGGAAAGTCCCGGAAGTCTCTTTTCGAGCAGCGCTGCCGTCAGCGATTTCGGCGGATTCAAACCCTTCTCGGTCGGCCCGCTGGATTCACCGGCAGTGGACATCAAGCCCGCGTCGGTCTCCCTGCCCACTACGCCGATTAGTGCGGAGGCGCCCGCATCAAAACTCGGCGGTATGGGAACCGAGAACGACCGCTTTACGCCGAAAACGCTTCCGTGGTGATCACGCAGATTTCAGATAAGCGACCGCGTTCTTAAAAATCGCCAGCCCCGCTCCGTGCTCCGGCAACGTGCCACTGGCTTTTTTGAAGTCCCACTGCGGATGATTTTCGGGAAATAAATGTGCTTCGGGGTGGGGCATCAACCCGAACACCCGCCCGGTCTCATCGCACAACCCCGCGATCGCATTCACCGATCCGTTCGGATTGTACGGGAACTCCTGCGTCGGCTCGCCTGTGGTGGGATTCACATAGCGACATGGAACCAGTTTCTTCTCCTCCAGCTCCCGCAATACCTTTGCGTCCGCCGGAAAAATTCGACCTTCACCGTGTCGAATCGGAACCTCCATCTCGCCCAAGCCCTGTGTGAAAATACACCGGCTCTCCGACTCGAACTTCAGCTTCACCCAGAAATTCTGAAACCGTCCGCACTCGTTTTGTTGCAACGAAACCGTCGGTGCAAAATAGTCTCCATTCAACCCCGGCAGCATTCCCAGCTTCGTCAAAATCTGAAACCCATTGCAGATCCCCAGCACAATCCGACCGCGCTCCAAAAACGATTGCAGTTCATCACGCAATTTTGTCTTCAGCCGATTCGCAAAGACCAATCCCGATCCCAAGTGATCGCCAAACGAGAACCCGCCCCCAAGCATCAAGCCTGCCGTATCGCGCAGCGGCGCAGGATTTGCCAACAAATCATTCACGTGCATTCGCCGAGGCTCAGCCCCCGCCAACTGCCACGCATACTCCGACTCCCCCTCGCAGTTCAGCCCGTAGCCGGTAATAATCAAGATCGTAGGTTTCATATTTTTATCGAGCGCTGTTCGCCTCGCGCCAACGGAAGACCTCGCGGCCCGCATACCTCACGGCCACCTCCGGCTCCGCTGAAACAAATCCCACGCGCGCACACGGCAGGCCCGCGAAGACTTCTTCGAACTGCGCCGCGCATTCCGGTGCGCAGGTTGTGACAAAACGACTGTTGCTCTCCGCGAATAACAACGCATCCAGTGAAACGTCATTGTTCGGTGCGCGCTCCAAGTCAATCTCCGCGCCCAACCCGCCGCCGTGTGCGGCGAGACAACATGCAGCGGCCAATCCACCGCGCGTCGGCGTATGGCACGACCGCACCAAGCCACGCGACTGCGCCACGTTCATTGCCGCGTACAGCCGCTTTGCGACGTGCACATCCAACCCCGGTGTCGCGCCGCCAATTTGATCCGGCGTCGCCGCCGCGCGGGCGCGCAGACGATAAAACAGCGATGCGCCCAATTCGTCCCGCGTGAGACCCAGCACAAAAATAACATCGCCCGCGCGCTTGAAGGGCATGGTTACTGCCTTTCGCACATCGTCCAGTTTTCCAATCGTCGAAAATAGCAGGGTGGGGGGATCGAAATTTTGCGCCCGCCCCGCACCGAGTCGTTTTTCATACTGTCCTTGCCGCTGATCAGTGGTATTCCGTACGCGACGCACACATCGTACAGCGCCTGATTTGCCCGCACCAACTGCGCCATCTTATACGGCCCGTCGGGCGTCCCCTCGGACAGCACCGGGTCCGGCCAGCAGAAATTGTCCAACCCCGCAATCTGATCCCAGCGCCCGCCCACGCTGACAATTCGACGCGCCCCTTCGTCCACGACCGATGCGGCCATCGCGTACGTGTCCAAATCCGACAAAAATGGATTCACGCCCTCGGCCAGCGCGATCCCCTCGTGTTCGCCGTACTCCACGCGTATCACTGTCGCATCGCTCGGCACATCGCTCCGCACCCCCACGTAGGGTTTCACCACACTCAGGCCCTTCACTTCCCCGTCGTACATCCGACTCTTTTCTTCCGTTGAGCGAATGTTCAGCGCCTCCAACACGCGCACGACCCACTCGGGGCAGTCTCCCTCTGGCAGTGGCGGTGGCGCTGCCACGCGCGGCGCCGACCACACTGCGGGAATCTCCATTCGTGGACAACCTTCGTGCAGAAACTCCAGCGCCAGCGCCCCGTATAGTCGCCCCTGATACCATATCCGCAATTGCCCCGAACCCGTGAAATGTCCGAGCCGCGCAACCTCCACATCCCGACGCCGCGCCAATGTTGCAAACGCCTTCCATTTCTCCGGCGGCACCGCCAGCGTCATCCGCTCCTGTGCTTCAGAAAGAAAAATCTCCCACGGTTGCAGCCCTTCATACTTTAGCGGTGCCTCTGTCAAATCCACCTCCGCTCCACCACTCAACGTACACATCTCACCGACCGAGCTGCTCAATCCGCCTGCGCCATTGTCCGTCACTGCCCGAAACAGTCCAGCATCCCGCGCCTCGACTAAAAATTCGTACAGCTTTCGCTGTGTAATCGGATCCCCAATTTGCACCGCCTGCGCTGGCGATTCCTCGCGCAGCTCAACGGATGAGAATGTTGCCCCGTGAATTCCGTCTTTCCCAATGCGCCCCCCGCCTGCACGATCAAATCGCCCGGCAGTGCTTCCTTTCGCTCCGACGGCTCACCTCCCACCGTCACCGGGAGCTTTCCGACCGTTCCGCAGAACACCAACGGCTTTCCCAGAAATCGCTCGTCAAACAGCTCCCATCCGCGCGCCCACGGAATCCCACTCTGATTTCCGCCGTCAATCACCCCCGTGTGAACGCCGTCGCGAATCCGACGCGGATGCATCAAGCCTTCCGGCAAATCTCCCGCGAAATCCGGCGGCCCGAAGCAATATCCCCACACATTACAGAGCATCTCACCGCCAACTCCCGTCCCCATCGCATCCCGGTTCACGCCCACGATTCCGGTGATCGCTCCCCCATACGGGTCCAACGCCGACGGGCTATTGTGCGTCTCTACTTTGAACAACACATTCCACCGCTCGTTAAATTTCACGACCCCCGCGTTGTCGCTGAACACCGATACCAGCCAATCCACTCGACGCCCGACCTCGGCCGTTGCCGCCTTGATGAACGTCTTGAATAGCGAATCAATCACCCGCGTCTCGCCGTGCTCATCCGTGTATCGCACGCGCGCCGAAAAAATCTTGTGCTTGCAGTGCTCGCTCCACGTCTGCGCAATACACTCCAGCTCCACGTCCGTCGGACACTCCGGCAGCCCCGCAGCCACGCGCGCCCCGCGCACCGCCTCGTTCCGGTAATATTCCCGAATCGCGCGCATTTCCTCTAGCGACAGCGACAACACGCCCTTGCGACTGATCTCCAGTAGCGCCTCGTCGCTCACCTCCAGATCGAATGTGCGCGCCTCCACCGCACTCTTTTCCCGCACCAGCGGCGCATCGCGCCCGACAGCGCGCACAACCCACTCTCGGCCCGAAAATACGCCTACCGTTTGAATCAGCCGATTCGCCAACAACTCCCATCCGATCCGCTCCGCCTCCTCACGCGACACCTCACCCCACAGGAAATACTGAGTTCCGGTGAACACCTCGCAACCTGCCACCTCGCGCCCCAACGTGTCGCCGATCACCGTCGCCGCCGTCCGGCCCAGATTGTCCGTCACCCCTGGCTTCAGCCCCACCTCCAGCGCGTAGGAAAAATCCGATGGGGCAGGGAGCCGATCCACCGCTGCCACTTGTGTGACCGGATCAACAAATGCGCCCCGCACCAACTCAACTTCGGCGGGCGACAACGCCCCTTCGATTAAGAAAAATTCCCGCACTGCGCACCGCTCCACCCGCGCCCCCAACACCTCGCGCGCCCCCGCAGCCACCCCCGCCCCTCGCGCATCCGGCACACCGTCACGAAGTCCGACCTCAATACGAATAGCCATGCCGAAGTTGTGCGCCACGCCAGCAGAAACGTCACGTTAGATTCCCGTTATGATTCGTAGGGACATGGCATGCCCTGCCCGTGCCGACCTGTCGCTGTCCGGGTCTAAAAGGCGAAAAGAAGGCGATTCTCTTTTCATATTGCCTAAATCTTCGCCGCGCTGTATCGCATCCGCATGGTTTTTAGACATAAGGCATTGCGGGGGATTCCTTGGGAGACATTTCATGCGATGGCGCCGAAGGAAAAGGGGCCGTTGCTGAATCACAACGGCCGGCCGTATCACGCGTTGATTGCGGAGCAGTTTGATCGCCCGCTGCTCGATCGCATCGTGGATACAGCGACGAAGATGCGGAAGATCGGGAAGACGCGCGGAGGGATGAAGTTTTTACAAGACCTTCTTTCGGAGAAACGCGCGATGTTGTATTTCGCGCAGCCCTCCACGCGAACGTTCCTTTCTTTTTATGCCGCGTGCCAAATCCTCGGAATTCAACCGGCGGAGGTGCGCGACGCGCGGACATCGTCGGAGGTCAAGGGTGAGTCGCAGGAGGATTCCGTCCGTACGTTCAGCTCCTACTTCGACCTCATCATTATGCGCCACCCGCAGGGCGGGTTTGCGGAGCGCATCGCATGGATGCTCTCCGGAACGGATCGTCCGGTGCCGGTGATCAATGCGGGGTCGGGGAAGGATCAGCATCCGACTCAGGCGCTGCTGGATATTTACTCGCTCCAGCGAAGTCTCGAAATTCGACGCGGCGGTTTGGAGGGCGCAAAAATTGCGTTTGTCGGCGACCTTCTGCGTGGGCGCACCGTGCGTTCTCTTTCACTGCTGCTGCGGCACTATCCCGGAGTGAAGCAGTATTTTGTCGCGCCCGAACAACTGCAAATTGGATCGGATATTTTGGAAAAACTCGACGCGGCGGGGATGGAATACGAGGTCACGTCGGACTTTGAAAAGGTGCTGCCGGAGCTGGATGCAGTCTATATGACCCGCATTCAGGACGAGTGGGATCAGGCGGGCGAGAGCGGGGCAGTTGACATCACGAAGTTCTATCTGCGCGCGGAACATCTTTCCGTGCTCAAGGAGAAGGCCATCATTTTGCACCCGCTTCCGCGACGTCACGAGATTGCGCCGGAGGTGGACGCGGACCCCCGCGCGAAATACTGGCGGCAGGTGCGGAATGGAATGTGGGTGCGCGCGACGCTGATTTTAATGATTTTTGAGCGCGATCACGAAATTAACAGCTATTATGAAGACCTGATGAGCTAGAGGCGCAAAATGAAACATCTGATTACACTTGAGAATTGGTCCACCGCAGAGTTGTTGGAAATCGTTGATCTGGCCGACAGGGTCAAGGCAAAGCCGGAAGAATATCACGATTCGATGCGGCGCAAGACGCTGATGATGATTTTCGAAAAGCCGAGCCTGCGCACCCGCGTGTCGTTCGAAACCGGCGCGACGCAAATGGGCGGTCACGCCATTTTTTACGACCTTGCAACTTCGCCGCTAAGCTCCGGCAAAGAGAACGTCGCCGACTTGGTCCGTGTCGTGAGTCGTTACGTGGATATCATTATGGGCCGTCTCTATGAGCAGGCGCACATTGAAGAGATGGCGCGGCTTGCGGGCGTGCCGGTGATCAATGCGCTGACGAACTACGAGCACCCGTGCCAGATTCTTGCGGATTTTCAAACAATTCGGGAGAAAAAGGGCGCATTGAAGGGCATCAAGCTCGCGTACCTTGGCGATGGAAACAACAACATGACTCACTCGCTGCTGTTCGGCTGTGCGAAAGTGGGCATGGACATTAGCGTCGGTTGCCCGAAGGGCGAAGAGTACGAGCCGCTCGATACGGTAGTCGCAAGCGCAAAGGAAATTGCAAAAGAGACCGACGCAAAAATCGTTCTCACAAGCGACGCCGCAGAGGCGGTGGTGGGCGCAGATGTGGTCTATACCGATTCCTGGATGAGCTATCACATTCCACAGCACAAGCAGGACTCGCGTATCAAGATGTTCACGCCCTATCAGGTGAATGCCGCGCTGATGAAGCGGGCGAAGAAGGACGCGATTTTTATGAACTGCCTCCCGGCGGTGCGGGGTTGTGAACAGACGGCCGAGGTCATTGACGGCCCGCAGTCCGTGGTTTTCGATCAGGCGGAAAATCGTCTGCACGCGCAGAAGGCGGTCATGCTCCTCCTGTTGGCGTCGGTAAAAAAATAGGGCGTAGTCTGATTCCGTGCGAATTATGAAGCGAATCCTCGTCGTCAAACTCAGCTCGCTTGGCGATTTGTTTCACGCGCTCCCTGCGGTGAATCTGATTCAGCGGCACACGGGCGCGGAAGTGGACTGGGTCTGTCACCGAATGTATCTCGACCTCGTTGCGGCGTTCGTCCCGGTGAGTCGTGCGATTGCCTATCCGCGCCATTCGTTTGTTCGTGACGCGAGCGCATTTTTTGCGGCGCTTCGCAAAGAGGAATACGATCTCGCGCTCGATTTTCAGGGGCTGCTCAAAAGCGCGATGGTGATCCGCGCTGCCCGCGCAGCGCGAAGAATCGGCCCGTCGTTCAGTCGCGAAGGCTCGCATATTTTTTACGACGCGGTGTCCGGCCCGACGAACAAAAAACGTCACGCGGTAGAGGAGTGTTTGGATACCGCGCGATTCCTTGGCCTGCCCGATGCGCCGGTTGAGTTCCCGGTAAAATTTCCCAAAATTTCGTTGGATCTTCCACATCCCCGCATCGGATTACTGCCCTGCTCGCGGCGAACGGAGAAGAACTGGCCGATTGAACGGTTTGCCGAAGTCGCACGAGCGCTGGGCCCAAAAGCGCAGGCGAGTTTTGTCGTGCTCGGCGGGCCGGCCGATGCGGAAGCCTGCGCGGCGCTGACGGAGCTGATCGGGGAAAGCGCTCAGAATTGGTGCGGTCGGACTTCCATCCTGGAGTTGGGCGGCCTGCTGCGTGACCTCGACCTGCTCATCACGGTGGACTCCGGCCCCATGCACCTCGCCGCCGCGGTGGGAATTCCCACTGTTGCAATTTTTGGCCCGACCGATCCGATCAAGACCGGGCCATACGGAAAACAACAACGTGTCGTTCGTGACGGATTGAATCTAAACGATCAATGCGCTGCGCCCGTTATTGATGCTGCGCTGGAACTGTTGGAAGCGGGGAAAAGCCGCTAATTTGCGTGAATCAACCGGACCGCGTTCGGAATTTTTTCATCCACGCCAGGGCAATAAAAATTACGCCGCCGTCGAGAACGACGTAGAGCAAGAGGCGGGCGTAGAGCCAAATTTCCTGAGTCAGCCGGTAGGGGTTCCGTTCACGCGCCCCGGCGCTGACGGGGGTGGCATTCGTCAGCTCCGTGCGCGAAAGGGAGTGTTGCAGATCGAAGCGCGGAAGAAAAAACGTGTCGGAGCCGAAGTAAATCCACGCCCGACCGCTGCTCGCGGCGCGGGTGACGACGAACTGCGTTTCGGCCAACGCATGCGCGTCGGTGATCACCAGCTCCGGCTCTTCATAGTTATACACGTCGAGGCGCAGGTAACGGAATCCGTTGTTGTGGAGGTTGATCTTGTTGCGCTCCAGTCCTTCAATTCGGTGAATCGCGCCATTTCCCACCAAGCGCCAGCGGGCGAGGTCGGAGTGTCGCCCGAAGACTTTGATCGGGCGCGTGAACTCCTTGTTTTCGACATTGAGTACAAGGAAGCGCAGTGGCTGGTGCTCAAACTGCGGCTCGAAGAAGACGGACTGAATGTCTTCCTGCGGCACGTAGTCGGTCGGCGGCGAAAGTTGGCTCAGCGGGGTGGGGGTCAGCGATTCGTCGTCGTCGCTTTGTTGGATGAAGAACGGCCACTCGGCTCCATGTTCGTCCAACAGACGCAAATCGGCTGGAAACGATTGGCTGCCGGAAAAAATGGGGCCGGGGATGAGTACCCGGTAGAGCGCGCCGCTAGTCAGCGTTCCCTCCAGTGGCACACGAAAACGAAAGTCGTCGCGCGGAATTTGCGCCCGCGCGACGGAACTCGCGGCGAGTGTCAGACAAATTATGAGTGGCCCGAGCCGCATTCGTTAACCACTAGCATAGTGTCGCGCTCGCTGCGAGGCTGGACACGGCAAATTCTTTCGGCGCCCGTAATTTCGGAAGTGCAATTCTCGTTAAACTATCGTAGAGGTTAACAAATCGGGAAACGTGATGAATAAAAACAGCCCTTTCATACGATTTTTGCAGCGCTCAAGCGGCCCAGCCATTTCTGTGCTGGCCCACATCCTTTTGTTTTATGCGCTTTTGCACTTTCTGGTCTTCAGCTCGAGCAGTACGACGCCGGATTTGGAGACGAAGCTCGTTCAGGATGAACAGCTTGAATTGGACGACATTAAGGAACTGGGACCCGATTGAGCCGTTGCAGGATCTCAACGACGACGTGATCAGCGAAAGTGATACGCAGCCGCTTCTCGACGATATCGCGCAGAAACTCGCGGATGTGACGCCGGAAACGCCTTCGATGGTGGATGAGCTGCCGAGTATCCTGCCGTCCGACTCCCCACTCACCTTCAAGGCGCTCGGTGGCGATTCGCAATCCATGGGCACGCTGAAAGGTCGCTACGGCTCGCGCGCGACAGAAAATGGTTTGCTCGGCTCCTATTTTGCGAACGTGGACTTCACCGGCCCAACACTGATGCGAATTGACGAGACGCTGAATAAAAACTGGGGCGAGTCCAGTCCCTGGCCGGGCCGCGTTAAGCCCGACCTATTCTCCGTTATCTGGACCGGGCGCATTGTTCCGAAACGCAGCGGCCACTACACCCTCTATCTACAATCCGACGATGGCGCACGGATGTGGATCAACGACAAACTCGTGCTCGACCAGTTGACGGAACACCCGCAGCAGGAAGACAAGGTTCAGATTGAGATGCTTGCCGGACTCTCCTATGACGTGAAGTACGCATTCTGCGAAGTCTTCGTTCACGCCGTCAGCCGCCTGGAGTGGAGTAGCGAGGACGCGGGTATCCAGCGTCAGTTGGTGCCGACCGATTGCATGTGGGCCGACGGCATTTCCACGCGCGAATTGTTGAAGTGGAACGAGCAACAGGGCGGCAATTATGTGAACCGCAAGAAGATGCGGAACCCGGCGCTCTTGGACAACATTCCCTACTCACACATCGTGAACTACAAGACGATGGACGAGGGATATTTGCAGCGCGTTCAGTTGCTCGATCTCGTTCAGGACTTCAAAGAATATAAACGCACGGGCAAGGCGCCTTCCTCGTTCCGCCTTCCGTCCGGTCGCGATGAGACTCCCGCGCGTGTGGCGAACGAAAGTTCGGACGATGTCGAAATAGATATTTTCTAATTAGCGCCACCGTTGACGATTCTTCGCCTTCGTCTTTTCCTAACCTGATTTTATCTGTTATTTGAGGCGCGCCTTCCTACACTCGCGCCCCTATGAACAGCCATCCTCTGATTTTAATTGTCGGCGGCGGGGGCCGCGAACACGCGTTGGCGTGGAAGCTCGCGCAGGACAGTGCGCAACCGCGCTTGGTCTGCGCGCCCGGAAACGCGGGAACGGCGGAAATCGCAACGAACCTTGATCTTGCCGCGACGGATTGCGAAGGACTTGTCGCGTGGGCAATTGAACATCGGCCGCACCTCGTCGTCATCGGGCCGGAAGCCCCCTTGTGCGCCGGGCTCACAGACCGATTGCAGGCCGAAGGCTTGCGCGTATTCGGGCCGAACAAGGCCGCCGCTCAGATCGAAGGCAGCAAGGTTTTTTCCAAAGACGTGATGCTCAAGGCGGGTGTGCCGACAGCCAAATCGGCCTCGTTCACCGAAGTCGGCGAAGCGCTGATTTACGCGCGTGGGGCGCAACTGCCATTGGTTGTGAAAGCCGACGGACTAGCGGCGGGGAAGGGCGTTGTGATTTGCGAGACGCTGACGGCGGCGGAGTCGGCGATTGAAGAAATGATGGTGCGCGGCGCGTTTGGCAGCTCCGGCGCGCAAGTTGTGATTGAAGAATTTCTCGAAGGAGAGGAAGCATCCATCCTCGCGCTGACCGATGGCGAGCATCTTGTGATGCTCGCCTCTGCGCAGGATCACAAACGTGTTTTCGATGGCGATCAGGGGCCAAACACGGGCGGGATGGGGGCCTATTCACCGGCGCCTGTCGTGAGCGACGAGTTGTGGCCAGTTGTTCGCAAGACTGTTTTTGAACCGACGCTGAGGGAGCTTCGCAACCGCGGCATCATCTATCGCGGCGTGTTGTACGCGGGATTGATGCTGACCGCCCGTGGTATGAGGGTGCTTGAGTTCAATTGTCGCTTCGGCGATCCCGAAATTCAGGCGATTCTCCCGCGTTGGGACGGCGATTTGCTCCCCGCGCTGGATGCGTGCGCGGACGGCGAGCTGCGCGATGAGCTTGTACGGTGGAAGGACGAAGCCTGTGCCTGCGTCGTAATGGTGGCCGGCGGCTACCCCGGCTCGTATGCGTGTGGCGACACAATTTCCGGGCTGTCAGCAGCCGCGCAACAACAGAGCGCTGTGGTGTTCCACGCGGGGACTCTATTAAAGGACAGGGAAGTGGTCACAAACGGCGGTCGCGTTCTCGGCGTGACCGCAATGGGGGCGAGTTTGCGCGATGCGGTGTCGCGGGCATACGGGGCGGCCGAAAAAATTAGCTTTGCGAACGCACACTATCGGAAGGATATTGCATGGCGGGCGCTTTTGCTATGAATGAACTAAGACAAATACTGCTGTTTCTCTTCGGCGTACTTCTTTTGCCTGTCGGCCTTCATGCGCAGGTTGCTGAGGAGAATCTCGCTGCGGAGCCGGTCTTGGAACTCGACGCAGAAGTTGTCGCGACGACGCCGGAGCCTGATCCCGCAAAACACCCATTGGTTGCCGACGTGGATGCGCTGTTGGCGAATCTGGCGGCGCACGGCATTCAACTGACCGGCGACGAGGAACGTGCGCCGCTCTACGAATGTGTTGCGCGCATCGTGGATCCGCAGGCGCGACTTTTCACCGCGGCTGAGTTGGAGCACTGGCAACACGAACAAGCGGGCGTGGATTACCACACGGATATCCGCCTGACCATTTCGAATGCAACGCCGGTGGTCGTCGCCGCGCCAGCCGACCTTGGGGAGAGTTTGCGCACGGGAGATCGCATTATTTCCATTCAGGGCGCGCCGGCCACCAACGTCACGTTAAGCGATGCGTTGCGCCAGTTGCGCGGCCATACGGCGGGCGGCACGGAGCTGATTTACGTGCGCGGCACGAATGCTCCCGCCACCACTCGCGTTGAGCGGGTGTTGTCGCCGTTCCCCCTGTTCGAAGTTTCGGAAATGTGGCCGCGCGACATCGGCTATGCGCGAGTAAATGGATTGAATGCGGGTTCCGGCGAGGGGGTGTTGACGCAGTTGCAGGCGTGGGCGGACGCAAAACTCGCGGGAGGCATTCTCGATTTGCGCGGTGCAGATGGGAGCGACGTTGCCAGCGCGGCGCAGATTGCCGGCGCGTTTGCATCGCCCGGTTCGGCGCTGTTTTCATTTCTCGATCGCGACGGCAATACGCTGACGAACTATCAAGCCGGTGGATCCGCGCCGATTGATTTGCCTGTGATGGTTCTCGTGGACGAACACACTTCCGGCGCGGCGGAAGCGCTGGCTGCGACGGCGGCAGGCAGCTTGCGCGGAACGCTCGTGATCGGGCGCGAGACTGCGGGCGACCCCGCCATCCGCGATGTCATTTCCATTTCTGACAGCGAGTCACTTTGCATTGCAACGCGGAAGCTGCTTGTGGGAGATGGCATCGTGCTCGACGGGCGGTCGGGCGTGAAACCGACCGTGATTCTGCCTGCGGGCCCCGGCAAAGTTGAGTACGAGCCGGAGCTGGGGGTGGATCGTCGGATTCGATTGGATCAGGAAGATTCCGACCTCGCGTTGCGCGACCGGATTCGCGGCGATGCGGCGTTGCAGCGGGCCGTGGATGTTTTGTTGGGACTCAAAGCCTTGAATATCCGGCCCGGCCCGCTATCGTCCGCGTTGTAACGCCGACTGTGGGCAAAAGTTCCAAGCCTTGGAAGTCGCGCGGAACGGTTCTTCCAACCCTTGGAAGTTTTTGGTTGAGAGAGGGAAACGCTTTTACGAAATGGCTGAAGCTACACATCAAGTTTTGTTTGTCTGCACGGGCAACATTTGTCGCAGCCCGATGGCGGAGGCGATTTTGCGGCATCGGCTCGGAAACCGTCCGGGTTGGCGCGTAAAATCCGCCGGCGTCGCCGCACTGACGGGCGTGCCCGCGAGCGCGGAGGCGTTGGTTGCACTGCGCGAGTGGCAGATTGATGTCCGCCAGCACCGCAGCCAGCCACTGACGCAAAAGTTGGTGGAAGAGTCCGATTGGATTATTGTGATGACGCGCGGTCATGCACAGGCGGTGCTTTCGATGTTCCCCGAGGCGCGGGATCGGGTGCGCCTGCTGACGGAATTCGGCACGGATCGGCGGATGGAGGATATTCCAGACCCGATCGGGATGTCGCTGGATGTGTATCGCTTCACGCGCGACCGAATTGACCGCGCGATCGCGGATGTGCTGCTGACGATTTTGGAAGATACGAAACAATTGAAACGGAAGACGGAGAGCGAAGAACAATGAAGATGATTATTGGTTCCGACCACGGCGGCGTGGAGATGAAGGCGTTGGTTAAGGACCTGCTCACAAAGCGTGGCGTTGAGGTTGAGGACATCGGCGCTTTTGGGCCGGAGTCGGTGGACTATCCTGACTACGCGAGCGTCGTTGCGCGTCGCGTTGCGGATCACGAATTTGATCAGGGCTTGTTGATCTGCAAGACCGGCGTGGGGATGAGCATCACTGCGAACCGTTATCCCGGCATTCGCGCCGCTTTGATCGTTTCGCCCGAAATGGCACGACTTGCACGTTTGCACAACAATGCAAATATCATCGTCTTTGGTGCGGCGACGACGCCGACTGCGGAGATTCCCGCAATTTTAGAGAAGTGGTTTGCGACAGAATTTGAGGGCGGCCGCCACGTTCGCCGCATCGAAAAGATTGAACAATCGAGCAACATTGCCGGGGGATTGGACTCCATCGCCAAGCACGATTCACCGATCTTCGAAGCGATTACGGAAGAGGGCGTTCGGCAGCGCCGGAATTTGGAGCTGATTGCTTCCGAAAACTACACGAGCCGCGCGATTCGTCAGGCTGCTGGCTGCAATATGACGAACAAGTACGCCGAGGGTTATCCCAAGAAGCGCTGGTACGGCGGCTGCGAGTGTGTGGACAAAGCGGAGCAGCTTGCAATTGACCGCGTGACGCAGTTGTTCGGCGCGGAGCACGCGAATGTGCAGACGCACAGCGGCAGTCAGGCCAATATGGCGGTTTATTTTTCAGTGCTGCAACCGGGCGACACGATTCTCGCGATGAATCTCTCGCATGGCGGACACCTGACCCACGGTCACCCGATGAACTTTTCGGGCCGTTACTATAAGGTGATTCCGTACGGCGTGCGGCAGGACACGGAGCAGATTGACTACGACGAGATCGAGCGTCTTGCGAAGGAGCATCGTCCGAAACTAATCACCTCCGGCGCGAGCGCCTATTCCCGCATCATTGACTTCAAGCGTTTCCGCGAGATTGCGGACAGTGTCGGCGCGTTGCTGATGGTGGATATGGCGCACATCGCGGGGTTGGTCGCGGGCGGTGCGCATCCGAGCTCCGGTTCCCTATTCCGACTTTGTCACCTCGACGACGCACAAGACGCTGCGCGGCCCGCGCGGTGGCTTGATTTTGTGCCGCGAAAAATTTGCGGCAGATCTCGATAAGCAGGTATTCCCCGGCATTCAGGGCGGGCCGCTGATGCATATTATTGCTGCGAAGGCGATTTGCTTTGGCGAGGCACTGCAGCCGTCGTTCGCGGACTACGCGAAACAGATCGTTGCCAATGCGCGGGCCTTGGCGAAGGGGATGATGGATGCAGGCTTCCGGATTTGCTCCAGTGGCACGGACAATCACCTGATGCTCGTGGATGTCGGCGCTGCGGGGCTTAGCGGAAAGGACGCGGCGGTAGCGCTGGATAGGGCGAACATCACGGTCAATAAAAACACGATTCCGTTCGATACCAAGAGCGCCTTTGTCACTTCGGGCATTCGTCTCGGCACTCCCGCGTTGACCACGCGCGGAATGAAGGAAAAGGAAATGGCCCGTATTGCGGGATTCATTTCGCGCGTGCTCAACGACCCGCAAAACGAATCGGTCATAGAGGCCGTCGGAAAAGAGGTCGTTGAGTTGACCGCAAACTTCAGGGTTCCGTAAAAGCGGATAAACTGCTTTCTACGGGGAAAACCCTATTTTTGATCAGAGCGAGTTTGGCTTTTCAATTGCCATATCCTTGCCTATAACACCCGTGTCTTTCACGTCGGGATGCCCTTTATTCGAAAAGGGTATGGCGACAAGATTAAGGAGTGGTCGTCAATGGCTGAAGAATTGCAACATCTGATCGAGCGCATCCAGCGCGAGGCCGTGGACACCGGCGAAAAGCAGGCAGCGGATCTCGTCGCGAAGGCGAAGAGGCAAGCCGCAGAGATTGTCGCGGAGGCGGAGAAGCAGGCAAAAGAGTATCGGGAAAAGGCCGAGCGCGACGCGGAGCAATTCACGGCGCGCAGCCAGCAAACACTCCGGCAGGCATCGCGCGATTTGTTGATCACGGTCGGGCGGGGCGTAGAGAACATCGTCGGTCGTCTCGCGAAAGAGGCGTCCGACGCCTCGCTGACGTACGAGACGGTACAGACGATGTTGGAGAAGCTCGTCGAATCGTACTGGTCCCGACCGGATCGCGAGCATCGGATCGAAGTGATGGTCAACCCGAAGGACCAGGAGCGATTGGTCGCGTTCTTCAAATCGAAGTACCGCGAGCAGTTGGGCAAGGGCCTCGAAGTGAAAGGCGACGAGCGCATCTTGAAGGGTTTCAACGTGAAGCTCGCGAATGGCCGCATTGAACACAGCTTTACCAATGAGGCGATTGCGGAGGCGCTTTCGAGTTTTCTGCGTCCACACCTCGCCGCGATCGTTTATCAGGCCGCGCGCGAGAATGGGTAGCCATGAGCCTCTACTACTTTGTGGCCAGTTTGCCGACCCTATCGTTCACGGGGGAGCCGCCCATGACGATGGAGGCGTTTTCGGCGGATGCCCGGCGCATCGTAGGGGATGAGTTCGGCGATCAGTTGGAGATTCTTCTGGGAACGAGCGGCGCCGCCGTGACAGACCGCTTTGTGCGGCGCTGGTTGCTGGCGGAGCGACAATTGGGCCTGGCGCTTGCGCGCGCGCGCGCTGGCGAAGCTGGGCGTGGATGCGGGCGAGTATCAGAACGCCGGCGTCCCGTTTAGCAGCGAGGCGGAGCGCGCCGTGGTTGAGGCGACGGCAAAATCGAATCCTCTTGAGCGCGAGCAGTCGTTGGATCGCTCTCGCTGGGCGTTGTTGGATGACTGGGCGCGCACGACGCCTTTTGGCAAGCCGTACGTATTTGCGTACGCAGTGAAATTGAGCATGCTTCATCGCTGGGCGCGACTGACGGAGGAGTCCGGTTATTCGCGCTTGGAAGAGACGGTGACGCGCGTTCGCGCATCGGCGACGGCATCGGTTAACGAATAGGAACGAAACGGATGGAAACGACACATCAGGGTAAAATTACAGGGATCAACGGAAACCTGCTTCGCGTTGAATTCTTTTCGCCAGTTGCGCAAAACGAGGTGGCCTATGCGATGAGTGGCGACCTTCGCTTGAAGGCGGAGGTGATTCGAATTCGCGGCAACATCGCAGAGCTGCAAGTGTTCGAAGACACGGGCGATTTGCGCGTGGGCGATGCGGTGGATTTCACCGGCGAACTGCTGAGCGTTGAATTGGGCCCCGGTCTGCTCGGCGCCATTTATGACGGCTTGCAAAACCCGCTGCCCGAGTTGGCGGAGGAGAGCGGCTTTTTTCTACAGCGCGGAAAGTATCTTTCCGCGTTGGATCGCAACACGAAATGGGCCTTCACGCCCAAGGTGAAGGTGGGTGATGTTGTGCAGGCGGGCGATACGCTGGGAACGGTGCCCGAAGGCATTTTTGAACACCGAATCATGGTCCCGTTCCGGCTGCGCGGAACGTTCACGGTGGAGACCATCGTCGGCGCGGGCGAGCGCACGGTGGAGGAGGGCATTGCGACATTGAAGGGCGAGCAGGGGCGCGCGATTTCCGTTTCGATGATGCAGCGCTGGCCGGTGAAGCTGCCGATCAAAGTGTACACGGAGCGTTTGCGTCCCACGGAACCGCTCGTCACGAAGGTTCGCATTGTAGACACATTCTTCCCGGTATCGCGCGGCGGCACCTATTGCATCCCCGGTCCGTTCGGCGCCGGCAAGACGGTTTTGCAGCAGATCACGAGTCGCCACGCGGATGTGGACATCGTCATTATCACCGCCTGCGGCGAACGCGCGGGTGAGGTGGTGGAAACCTTGCGCGAATTTCCGCACTTGGAGGATCCGCGCACGGGCCGCAGTTTGATGGAGCGCACGCTGATTATTTGTAATACCAGCTCGATGCCCGTCGCTGCGCGCGAGGCGTCGGTGTACACGGGCGTGACGCTGGCGGAGTACTACCGCCAGATGGGCCTCAACGTGCTGCTGCTGGCCGACTCCACGTCGCGTTGGGCGCAGGCGCTGCGCGAAATGTCCGGGCGCTTGGAAGAAATTCCGGGTGAAGAAGCGTTCCCTGCGTACCTCGAATCGGTTATCGCCGCGTTCTACGAGCGCGGTGGCGTGGTGCGATTGCGCGACGGATCGACGGGGTCGGTCACCATCGGAGGAACGGTGAGTCCGGCGGGCGGCAACTTTGAAGAGCCGGTCACGCAAAGCACGCTGAAGGTCGTCGGCGCGTTTCATGGGTTGTCGCGCGAACGCTCGGATGCGCGCCGGTTCCCGGCGATTCAGCCGCTGGATTCCTGGAGCAAGTACGACGGTGTTGTGCCGGAAGATCAAGTCGTGTTTGCGCGTTCCACGTTGCGGCGCGGAAGTGAAGTGAATCAGATGATGAAGGTCGTCGGCGAAGAGGGGACATCCATTGACGACTTTGTCGTGTACCTGAAGGCGGAGTATCTCGATTCGGTCTATCTGCAGCAGGATGCGTATCACGATGTGGACGCTGCGACGTCAGCGGATCGTCAAAAGTATATGTTCAACCACATTCACGATGTTCTCAAGATGCAGATGACGTTTGAAGAAAAGGATGCCGCACGGCAATTTTTCCAAAAGCTGACACAGCTCACAAAGGACTGGAACCGCACGCCGCAGGACGGCGCCGAATTCAAAACGCTCGAAAGCCGCGCGGAAGACATGCTCGCGGAGGTGACGGCTCATGCATAAGACGTATCAACAAATCGAACAGATCGCGGGCAACGTCATTGTGGTGCGCGCGGAAGGAATCGGCTATCGCGAATTGGCGCAGGTCACCTCCGAACACGGGGTCCTCGTTGGCGCAGGTGATTCGACTCGAGGGCGAGCGCGTGTACTTGCAGGTGTTCGCGGGCAGTCGCGGCATCACGACGGATGCGCAGGTGCGTTTTCTCGGACATCCGATGGAAGTCCCGTTTTCCGATGCGTTGTTGGGCCGCATCTTTACCGGCTCTGGTCAGCCGCGCGATCGCGGCCCGACGATTGAAGAAAATATGACCGCCATTGGCGGCCCGTCCGTCAATCCGGCGAAGCGTATTATTCCGCGAAACATGGTGCGCACGGGGCTGCCGATGATTGACGTGTTCAACACGCTCGTCGAGTCGCAGAAACTCCCGATTTTTTCGGTCGCGGGTGAGCCGTATAACCCGTTGCTTGCGCGCATCGCGCTGCAAGCAGAAGTGGACATCATCATTCTCGGCGGCATGGGGCTGAAGCACGACGATTATTTGTATTTCCGCGACACGCTCGAAAAGCAGGGCGCGTTGGCGCGCTCGGTGTTGTTCGTTCACACGGCTGCGGATCCAACGGTGGAGTGTTTGATGGTGCCGGACATTGCGCTTGCCGTCGCGGAGCAGTTTGCGCTGCAGAGCAAGCGCGTGCTTGTGTTGCTGACCGATATGACAAACTTCTCCGACGCGATGAAGGAAATCGCGATTACGATGGAGCAGATTCCGTCGAACCGCGGCTATCCGGGTGACCTCTATAGCCAGTTGGCTGCGCGCTACGAGAAGGCGGTGGATTTCGATACGGCCGGATCTATTACCATTCTCGCGGTGACCACGATGCCGGGCGATGACGTCACGCACCCGGTGCCGGACAATACGGGCTACATTACCGAGGGGCAGTTCTATCTGCGCAACGGACGCATCGAGCCGTTCGGTTCGCTCAGTCGTCTGAAGCAGTTGGTGAACGACAAGACGCGCGCGGATCACCGCACGATTATGAACTCGATGATTCAGCTTTATGCGTCCTATCGCGAAACACTGGAGAAGCAGGCGATGGGTTTCCGGATGAGCGCGTGGGATCAGAAGTTGCTCAAGTACGGCGCGCGCTTTGAGCGCGAGATGATGGATCTGAGCGTGAATATTCCGTTGGAAAAGGCGCTCGACCTCGGCTGGCACATCCTTGCGGACTGCTTTGAGCCGACGGAGACCGGTATTCCTGGCAAGATGACGGACCAATACTGGCCGAAAAAATCCGAGGGTTGATCCAAAGAGCGAATCCGTGGCGAAGATCAAGCATACCAAGAACGAGCTAAAGGCGCAGCGCGATGCACTGCGGCGCTTCAAGCGCTATCTCCCGACGCTGCTGCTCAAAAAACAGCAGTTGCAGATGGAGATGCGACAGCTTGAGCAGCGGATGGATGAAGTGCGCGGCGAGATGGAGCGCTTGCAACGGGGCATGCGCTCGTGGGTGCGCCTGTTTGCCGAGCCGGTGGATTTGTCGGCGTGGGTGCGATTGAAGGCGGTGAAGACGGGCAGCGGGAACATCGCCGGCGTGAACATCCCGGTTTTGCAGGAAGTGAGCTTTGAGGCGGTGAAGATGGATTTGCTCGCGACGGACGCCTGGGTGGATGACGGGCGTGCGGCTGTCGAGCAATTGGTCGGCCTTCGCGTGGAACATGAAATTCTCGCCGAACAGCACCGCTTATTGGGCGAAGAATTGCGAACCACCTCGCAGCGGGTGAACCTGTTTGAGAAGGTGAAGATTCCTGAGGCGCAATCGAACATCCGAATCATCCGTATTTTTATCGGCGACGCGCAGGTGGCGGAAGTCGCGCGCGCGAAGATTGCAAAGAGCAAGTCGGTGGAGGTCGGGGCATGATTGTTCCGATGAAGAGCCTCACCCTGTTGTGCCTCGCGTCGGAACGCGAAGCGACGCTGGAAGCGCTGCGTGAATGGGGCGTGTTGCATTTGGTTTCGGTGCGCGCACCGGAGGGGAAGGATGTCGAGCAGGCGCGCGCGCGACGTACGAATGTTAAGCGCGCGTTGGATGCGCTTCCGGAAAACGAGGGAACGGCCTCGTCCGGCGAACCGGCCGATTTGATGGTGGAACGGATTTTGGGCGTGCTCGACGAGACGCGAAAATGCCGCGAGGAAAGGGAGTCGCTTTTGCAGGAGCGCGCCCGCCTCGCGCCGTACGGAACATTTGATCCACAGGCCATTGCAGCGCTGGCGAAGAAGGGCGTTCACGTGCGCCTGTTCCACGCGAATGCTGGCCATCGCGTGGATGCGCCGGACGGGGTGGCTATTCAGATTTTGCGTGAAGACAAGAGCGGTGTGTATTTTGCCGCAATCGGCCGCGAGCCGATTTCGCTTGATGCGCATGAGTTTCGGATGCCGGAATTGCCGTTGAGTGAACTGGATCGGCGACTCGGCGATCTCGATGCGCGGATCGCGGCCTCTGAAAAGCTATTGCAACAACGCGCGGGAGATGCAGGGTTGCTGAAGAAGTATGCCTTGGACGCGGAAGATGCCGTTCGCTTTCTGGAGGCGCGGGAAGGAATGGGCACAGAAGCTTCCCTCGCGTATTTGCGTGGGTTTTGTCCGGCGGATTCCGTCGAGGCGCTCCGCGCGTCCGCAGCGCGCCATGGTTGGGGTCTGGTCCTTTCCGAGCCGGAAGGCGATGAGGTGCCGACACTGATTCGAAATCCGCGCTGGGTTCAACCCATCAAGGCGGTGCTCGATTTTATGGGCGTGTTGCCGGGGTATCGCGAGATTGATACCAACGCCGCCTTTTTGCTCTTTCTGAGCATCTTTTTCGCCATCATCGTTGGCGATGCGGGCTACGGATTGATTTTTATGGGTCTGACATTCGCGGCCCGGCGCAAGATGCCGAAAGCGCCCGCCTATCCCTTCCGCCTGCTCTATATTATGAGTTTCTGCACTGTGCTTTGGGGCACTGTAACGGGCACTTGGTTCGGCGCGGGCGCGCTGCCGACGTTTCTTTAACGACATGACAGTCGCTTGGTTGAAGGACGGGAACAACATCATGTTTCTCAGTTTCCTCTTGGGCGCCATTCACCTCACGCTGGCGCATCTGTGGAACGCAATGCGGATTTGGAACAGCCCCCGAATGCTCGCGCAGTTGGGTTGGATCGGCAGCACCTGGACGATGTTTTTTGTCGCGTGCAGTTTCGTGTTGGGACAGCCGATGCCGGGCTGGCTCGCTCCCCTGTTTATTGTGAGTGTGGTGCTGATTGTGCTGTTTATGACCGCGCCACGCGACCTCAAGGGCGAGTGGTTCAATCACGTCATGCTTCCGTTGAACCTCGTCAGCAACTTCGTGGATCTTGTTTCCTACATCCGTCTCTTTGCCGTCGGCGCTGCGAGTTACACGGTTGCCAACTCGTTCAACACCATGATTCTTGCTGGCGGGGTGAAGGGGATTGTGGCCGGTTTGATTGCGGCCTTGCTCCTCTTTGCCGGACATGCGCTGAATATATTGCTCTGCGTTATGGGCGTGCTGGTGCACGGCGTGCGTTTGATCACGCTGGAGTTCTCGTCGCACAGCGGCATTTCGTGGGCGGGGTTTGCATATAAACCCTTCCGGCGGCTGGACGCGGAGCAGACGGCGGAAGACTGAGATTAATTTATAAGGAGACTGAACGATGACACCTGAACTGATGATCGGCTGGGGAAAATTTGGTGCGGCGAGCGCGTTGGCTTTTGGCGCGATAGGATCTGCAATCGGAATCGGTGCAGCCGGCGCCGCGGCGGTGGGCGCGTGGAAGAAGTGTTTTTGCAGAATAAAGCCGCGCCGTTCATTCTTGTAACCTTCGTTGGCGCCCCGCTCTCGCAGACGATTTACGGAATGATTTTGATGAACAAGATGATCGAGGTCGCCAAGGCGACGCCGAGCGACTTTCCGATGCTGATCGCCGTCGGTATTTTCGGCGGTCTGGCGATGGGCTTTTCCGCCTGGTTCCAAGGCGTGATTGGCGCTGCCGCAGCGGATTCGCAGGCGGAGACGGGGAAGGGCTTTGGAAATTATCTCATGGGGCTGGGCATCGTGGAAACGGTTGCGCTACTCGTGATGGTCTTCTCCATGATTGCCATTAATGCGTAAGAATTGATCGGAAGCTTGTTGGAATGAAGCCAGCGTTCGGCCGGGCGAAGAGCAGCCGGACGTTCGGCCTCACTTGTTAAGGGCCGTTTATCTATGGATATTCAATCACTCTTTGCCGAACGAATTGGCGGCGCCAAATTTGGCGTCGGCACCGAAATCTATAAGTTTGAGAAAATTAAGCGGGCAAAGGCGGCCGCCCGCGCCGCGCGGCCTGGTGTTGAGTTGCTGGACTTTGGCGTGGGTGAACCGGACAAGGTTGCGCCGGCGGCGATCCGGGATGCCTTGAAGAAGGCGGTGGACGATCCCGCCAACCGCGGCTACTCCGACAACGGCATCCGCGAGTTCCGCTTGGCCGCTGCGGAATACATGAAGAAGTTCTTCGGCGTATCGGATCTGGATCCTGACACCGAGATCAATCACAGCATCGGGTCCAAGCCGGCTCTCGCGATGTTGCCGCTGTGCTTTGTGAATCCCGGCGATGTGGTCTTTCAAACCGTTCCGGGCTATCCGGTGATGGCGACGCACGCCCGCTATGTTGGCGGCGAGGTGGTCAAGATCCCGCTCAAGCAGGAAAACGGATTCTTCCCCGACTTGAAGGCGATTGATCCCGCCCTCGCGCAGCGCGCGAAATTGTTCTATGTCAATTATCCGAACAACCCCACCGGCGCCGCGCCGACGGCTGAATTCTTCGATGAGCTGATTGCCTTTGCGAACAAATACAACATCCTCATCGTACAAGACGCCGCGTATGCGACGCTGATTTATGGTGACCGCATTTCCATTCTCTCCCGCCCCGGTGGAAAAGATGCCGCGATTGAACTGCACTCGATGAGCAAGAGCTACAATATGACAGGGTGGAGACTCGGTTTTGTAGCTGGCTCGCAGAAGGCGGTGAAAGCGTTTGCGGAGGTGAAAGACAACTGCGATTCAGGTCAGTTCAAGGCGATTCAACACGCCGCGTGCGCCGGAATTGCAGACATCACGCTTTCCGAAAGCATTCGCGAACACTATCGCAGGCGACTGGAAAAGATGGTATACGTGCTCGACTGTGTTGGTTTCGAGGCCGCTATGCCGGGCGGCACGTTCTATCTCTACGTGCGCGCGCCGGTCGGCACGGGCGATACGCGGTTTGATACGGCCGAGGACGCGTCGCAATTCCTGATTCGCGAAGCATCGGTCTCAACCGTGCCGTGGGATGACGTGGGTCCGTTCCTGCGTTTCTCCGCGACGTTTGAGGCAAAGGATGAGGCGGACGAAGACCGCGTGTTGGCGGAGTTGGAGAGCCGGTTGAAAAAGGCTGCGCTGCGATTCTAGTCGGTTGGGGAGGAGAAGAAAAATGACAAATAAATTATTTAATGCGAAACCGGGAAAACAGATTTCCATCTTTTTGGAAAATCGCCCCGGCACCCTTGCTGAAGTGATCAACACCCTACGCAAGCACGGCGTTAACATGCTCGCACTCTCCCTCTCCGAAGGCATTGACGTCGGCTACGTCCGCATCATTGTGGACAAACACAACGAAGCGGTTGAGGTGTTGAAGCAGGCCAAACACATCATCTCCGTGACCGATGTGGTCTTGCTCACGGTGGCCAACAAACCGGGCGGACTCGCAAGCGCGATTGATGTTTGGGCAAAGGCCGGAATTAATGTGGAGTATGCGTACTCTGCCGATGACGCCGACGCAGAGCAGAGCCTGATCGTCGCGCATGTCAACAAACCTAAAAAAGCCGTCGAAGTCTTGCGCTCATTCTTGTAAGGAAGTCGCCGTTTGCAGCGTCCTACTTAAAAGGAGTGAGTGAGTTGAGCAACAAAACTGTAAAAATTTATTTGCGCCTTGCGATTGCCGCAGGGTTTCTTTCAGCCGTTGCAGACCGTTTTGGCTTTTGGCCCGAAAAGGTATCGGTTTGGCACACGATGGACGCATTTTTGACGTACACGCAAACCCTCAACCCGTGGTGCCCTGCGGCATTGATTCCCGCGCTCGGCTGGATTGCCACTGTCGCCGAATTGCTTTTGGGGATCGCGTTGCTAATCGGCTACAAGTTGAAATGGACAGCGATAGCGAGTGGCGCATTGCTTCTAATGTTTGCCCTGTCCATGAGCTACACCGTCGGTTTGAAGCCGGTGTTCGACTATGCGGTTTTCGCCGCGTCCGCCGCCGCGTTTGCGCTTGCGCGCCTGGAGTAGCGCGCGAATTTATTCAGTGACTTCCACGCTCGACGCAACTTGCTCGCCGAGCAATTCGCGAATGCGTGTGGCAAATTCCTCATCGTTCAAATTCGCGGGAACGTGATAGAGCGAGACGGTTAACGTGTTTTGAACGGACTGCCCTTCGGCCAAGTTGATCTCTTCGCTCAGTGTCTCAATTTCGCTGTAGCCGAGGCCGCTATTGGAATACAGCTCTGTCCGGCAGCCACCATCAGGAAATTCCGTGGCGTCTGCGCGACCTTGCGCTTTTTCGATGATCACCGTGTCCCCGCGCTGCGCGGCAATCCAGCCACGCGGTGAATCGCTGCCGATTTTAATCTCGTCCACACTCTTCACATTTAGGACGAGTACCTCCGCCGTCTCCGTATCCATAATCTCCGGCGACGGCGGCGAAAAATCCAACACGCGATAGCCGTTGGTGAAGGCGCTGTTTGAATCCGTCGCCAGAGCGACGCGCTGAGCGCCGACGAGCTGGCTGATGTTCCAGAGTGTGACGGGGATGGCTGAAGGCGCCGTGCGCACGATGCGCTGTTGAATCGTAAGCGTGGTGGAATCGGCGGGCAGTGTGATCTTGCGCTCAACGATGATGTTCACCGGCTCGCCGATTTCAATCTTCATCAGAACGGTTTGTGACTGATCGTTGTTGACCCATCCATTCGCGCTCCAGGCCGGTCCGTCCAACAACCACGGTGGCGGCCAATTTGCGCCGAAATAATCAGGCCACCGCGCTTGCGAGACCGGCCAAACCCAGTCGCCACCGAAATTGCGCCAGTCCGCCGGCGATTGTGTGAGTGGAGCTGCGGATGATTCCGCGAGACTGCTATCGAAGCGAAGCACATTCGACTCACCGCGAAAGTTCAGAAGGCCAATCCGACCGATTGTCGGAAAAATTGCGACTTCGATGGTTCTGTTTTGCAGGAGCAGGGCGTTGGTATGGCTGTGGAGGGGGAGGGGGGAGGGGGTTCATCGGAATTCTTCCGGAGTTTGCGGAGTGAGCGGGCATCGCGAAAAGTGCGGAAATCGCAAGTGTGGCCCAGTTGATTTTATTCATCACGCGACTATAGGCAGTTGCTTCGCGGCGTGGCAAGGCGGCTGATTCTGCAAACTCCGTGACACCTCTCTGTTCCCGTGCTACACCCGACGTTCAACCTATTTTTAGAGAGAGGAAACACAATGCGTGTTCACCCCATTTCAGTTTTACAGCCGCCCCCGGATCGGGCCGCCGCCGTCGCGAGTTTGCCGTATGACGTCGGGCAGTTGGAAGACGCGCGCCGCGAGGCGCAGCAAAATCCATCGAGCTTTTTGCACGTCGAACGTCCGGAAGTGGACTTGCCTGTAAATTTTGACGCTGCGAGCGGAATTCATCACAAAACCGCGCGGGCAAATTTGGAGCGTCTGCTCGCCGCAGGTGATTTGAAGCGACTCCCCGCGCCCGCGCTGTTTGTCTATCGCATCACGATGGGCGCGCACTCGCAGGTCGGCATCGTAGGCGGCTGCCATGTGGATGACTACTACGCGGATCCGATCAAGAAACACGAGAAAACGAAGAAGCCGACGGAAGATGATCGCACACAACACGTCCTGCAGGTCGGTGCCCAGACCGGGCCGATCTATCTGATGTATAAAGACCAGCCTGCGATTGATCAGTTGGTGAACGATATTATTCGGCGACCTGCGGCCATTGATTTTCGAGCTAACGATGGAATTCGTCACGAGATTTGGAATGTTCCGAATGCGAGTGAGCTCCGTCACGCATTTGAGCCCGTGCCTGAAATGTACGTCGCCGATGGGCACCATCGCTCCGCCGCCGCTGCGCGGGCGGGCCGCGAGAAGAGGGCGGGAAACCCGCATCACACTGGCGACGAGGGGTACAACTGGGTGATGGCGGTAATTTTCCCGGCCACGCAGTTGCACGTCTTTGCCTACAATCGAATTCTCCACGATTTGAACGGGCTTACACCTGAGGCGTTTCTTGCGACCGTTCGCGAACGATTTGCGGTTGGCGATACATCGGATGTGCGCCCTGCCGCGCCGGGTAGTGTACAGATGTATCTTGGCGGACGTTGGTACGCGTTGAGTTGGCAGCCGGATGCGAGCGCGGACCCGGTTTCCGCGCTCGATGTTTCTGTTTTGCAGGATCGTTTGCTCGGCCCCGTGTTAGGGATCACTGATCCGCGCAACAACACGCGCATTGATTATATCGGCGGCGTTCACAGCGCAGAGGAAGTGAAACAGCGCGTGGACGCAGGCGAGGCCGTGGTCGGTTTTTCGCTGCATCCAACGACGGTGGATCAACTGATCGCCATTGCGGATGCGGGTCAAATTATGCCGCCGAAAAGCACGTGGTTTGAGCCGAAGCTCCGTTCCGGCTTGTTTGTTCATCCGCTCGGCTGATAGATTTATTGGCGAGCCTCGAAATCGGGCTTGAACTGCAGCAGAATTAACCTATTCTTCGTGTTCTCTTTCAGGCGGGGGCGTAGCTCAACTGGTTAGAGCGCTGCCCTGTCACGGCAGAGGTTGCGGGTTCGAGTCCCGTCGCTCCCGCCACTCCCTTTCCGGCGCAATCTGCGTCTTGAGGGAGGGGTTGTCTTGGAGAATTCATTATGCCCCGCCAGAAAATTGAGCTTCCTGAGAACTGGCTATTTTCCACAGAAATCCCCGTCCGCATCACCGATCTAAACTACGGTCGCCATGTCGGCAACGACACCATGCTTTCGCTTTTACAGGAGGCCCGCGTTCAGTGGCTGCGTGGGATGGGGTATCCCTCCGAACTTCTGGTTGAGCCGGTTGGTTTGATTCTTGTGGACCTCGCCGTGCGCTTCAAAACCGAGTTGATCTACGGTGACATCGCGCGCGTACAAATCGCAGTCGCCGAATGGAGCCGCCGCGGCTTTGAGTTGGTGTATCTCGTGAGCAAAGGTGGAAACGAGGTCGCCCGAGCCACAACCGGCTTCGTTTTCTTCGACTACACCGCCCGCCGCCTCGCCGACGCCCCTGTGGATTTTCGCGGAAAAGCCGGGGCGTCGTCGCAAAGATAATTTGAACAGGCGACAACACAGTCGCGCTTGTTGCTACGGGCGAATTTGGCCCGTGCCCTGAATCACATATTTGTAGGTGGTCAGTTCTTCCAAGCCCATCGGCCCGCGCGCGTGCAGCTTGTCGGTGCTGATGCCGATTTCTGCGCCGAGGCCGAATTCCGCGCCGTCGGTGAAGCGGGTGGAGGCGTTCGCGTACACGGTTGCGGAGTCCACTTGCTCGGTGAATTCTTTTAACGCGGTTGGATCGGTTGCCACGATTGCATCGGAGTGATGCGAGCCGTGTTTATTGATGTGTTCAATCGCGGAATGTAAATCGGGCACGACTTTAATACCCATTTTGAGATCGAGATATTCTGTATCCCAGTCCGCGTCAGTTGCGGGGATCAAGTCGCCGACAATTGCGCGCGCGGATTCGTCGCCGCGCAGCTCTACGCTGTCCTTGCGAAGTGTCTTCACGAGGTCGGGAATGAAGTTCTTTGCAATCGCTTCATCCACCAGGACGTGCTCGACCGCGTTGCAGACGCCGGGACGTTGCACTTTTGCATTTTCGATGATTTGCAGCGCCATCTGGGTGTCCGCCGATTTATCCACGTGGATGTAGCAAACGCCTTTGTAATGCTTGATGACGGGAATGCGCGCGTGTTCCGTTACCGCGCGAATTAGACCTTCGCCGCCGCGCGGAATTGCGAGGTCCACGCGCCCGTCCATCTGAACCAGTTCGCGAATGGCTTCGCGGTCAGTCGTTCCGACGATTTGCAGCGCGTTGTCGGGAAGTCCTTTTTCTTTGCCGCCCTCTTGCAGCGCCTCTGCAATCGCCTTGTTGGAGTGCAGCGCTTCCTTGCCGCCGCGCAAAATCACAGCGTTACCGGTTTTGATGCAGAGGATGGAGGAGTCCGCCGTCACATTCGGGCGCGATTCGTAGATGATCGCAATGACGCCGATCGGCACGCGAACTTTGATGATCTCAAGGCCGTTTGGACGAAGCCATTTGCTGATCTTCTCTCCGACCGGGTCCTTCAGCGCGACGACATCGCGGATGCCCTTGATCATTCCGTCAATTCGCCCGTCGGTGAGGAGAAGGCGATCCAGCATTGCAGCCGAGAGACCGGCTGCCTTGCCCGCGTCCATATCGAGCGCGTTGGCCTCTTTCAGCGAATCGCGCCGCTTGTCCAGCTCGTCGGCCATCGCTTCAAGAATCGTGTTCTTGCGACGGCATGACAACTGCGCCATCGCGCGTGATGCGACGACTGCCCGGTCTGCCATTGCCATCATTTCTTCATGTAGATTCATAACTTGCCTCGCTGGTGTACACGCGTGGTTCCTTTGCGAGAGTAGCAAAAATTACGGATGAAAACCGTTAAAAACGAAAAATTCCCTCTCGCGCAACACGGACAGTTTCGGTCTATTTCTTACGAAAAACAAGGTTGTCGCGATGGACCGCTTCGGGCGCTTCGGTATGTCCGGGAATCGCCTCCAGCTCTTTGGAGTGCCGACCTTTCATCAGGCGCATTTCTGTGCTGGAAAAGGTACACAGTCCCCGCCCAATTTCTGCACCGTCCAGCGCCTTAATACTGACCACGGCGCCAGCTTCAAAATGGCCCTCCACCTCGCGAATGCCGACCGGCAGCAAACTGCGGCCTTTTTCGAGTAGCGCGACGCGTGCGCCGTTGTCCACGACCAACGCGCCTTCAGGGCGGTGGAATAGTGTGATCCAGCGCTCTCGGCGCGAGAGAGCGCTGGGCGACACGTTTGCCTTAATCAACGTTCCAATATCCGCTCCTGCCAAAATTTGCTCAAGCACGCCGTCGGAACGCCCGTTGGCAATGACAACAGGAATTCCGTTTTCGGCGACCATCCCTGCGGATTGAAGCTTGCTCGCCATCCCTCCGGTGGAGAGCGCGCTGCCTTTGCCCAGCGCAAGCGCCAGTTCTTTTTCCCCAACCCCGGCCAGTGTGGGAACGCGGCGGGTGCGGCCTTTTCCGGCGGGTGCGCGAAATCCGTCCACGGTGCTCAGGAGAACCAGCGCGTCGGCCTGAATCAGCAGGCTGGTCAATGCCGCGAGTAAATCGTTGTCGCCGAATTTTATCTCATCAATTGCAACCACGTCGTTTTCGTTAATGATCGGAATGACGCGATGTTCCAACAGTGTGGTGATCGTTGCCGACGCATTGAGGTGCCGTGTGCGGTGGCGTAGGTCTTCGTGCGTCAGCAAAATCTGACCGATCCGAATATCGTGCGCGGCAAAGAGTTCGTCGTATTCCGCCATCAATCGCGATTGTCCCACCGCTGCCGCCATTTGGAGCAGCTTCAACGTCGTGGGTTTTTTGCGCCAGCCCAACGCTTCGATTCCGCTCCCAATCGCGCCCGAAGAGACCACGACGACTTCGCGCCCTTCTTTGTGAAGAGCAGCGAGCTGACGGACCAATTCGCGCATACGTCGCCGGTCGGGGCGGCCCGTGCGCTGAACAATCACGCGACTTCCGATCTTTACGATGATCCGCTGGGCCTTCGTCAGACGAGTTCGAATGGATTTTTCGACAGCCATGGCGCCACTCTATCAGAAACTTCCAAGGGTTGGAAAAGACCCTTTGCGGGACTTCCAACCCTTGGAAAAATGGTTCTTATCACCCTTTTACAAATAAAATCTGGGGCGAAGTGTGCTTGGTGTGCGGATGTACGGCAAGTTTTTAGCGTTATTCCGGCATTTGCGCCGCCCCCAAACTTCCGCTGGTCTTGCGGGCCGCGTTTGCCTATCGTTTCGCCTTCTTTTGAAGAGTTTTATGATGACTTCCAGCCAAATTCGTCAGTCGTACCTCGACTTTTTCAAGTCGAAGCAACACACCATCGTGCCGTCGTCGAGCCTGATGCCGGATTCGCCGAATCTATTGTTCACGAACGCGGGAATGAATCAGTTTGTACCGATCTTTCTCGGCCAGCAGTCGTGTCCGTATCATCCCGGTCGCGCGGCCGATACGCAAAAGTGCATTCGCGCCGGCGGTAAGCACAACGATTTAGAGGATGTCGGACTCGATACCTATCACCACACCTTTTTCGAGATGCTCGGCAACTGGTCGTTCGGCGATTACTTCAAGAAGGAGGCGATCGAGTGGGCGTGGGAATTGCTGACGAAGGTCTGGAAATTTCCTGCCGAGCGCCTCTACGCGACGGTGTACAGTCCGGACAAGAGCGCGGGTGATCCGTCGGAATTTGATCAAGAAGCGTACGATCAATGGGCTGCAGTTTTCACGAGCGCCGGACTTGATCCCGGGGAACACATCGTCAACGGCAACAAGAAGGACAACTTCTGGATGATGGGCGACACGGGGCCTTGCGGGCCATGCTCGGAAATTCATATTGATCTGACCCCCGCTGGCGACACGCGTGGTGCATTGGTGAACAAGGGTTCTGCGGAGTGTATTGAGATTTGGAATCTCGTGTTCATTCAGTTCAATGCCGATGCGGACGGTTCTTTCAGTCCGCTCCCGGCAAAGCATGTGGATACCGGGATGGGCTTTGAGCGCGTTGCGGGAATCATGCAATGCACAAAAAATTTCACCGACTTCAGCCGGATGGTATCCAACTACGAGTCGGATGTGTTCCGCCCGATTTTCGATGCGCTGCAACGCTTGAGCGGAAAAAACTATGGCTCGACGCTTCCTGCGACGGGCAGCGCGGGCGAGACGGAGCAGGAGAAGGTGGACGTTGCGTTTCGCGTGATTGCCGACCATATCCGCGCGTTAAGTTTTGCCATTGCCGATGGAATTCAACCGGGTAATACGGATCGCCATTACGTGCTACGTCGGATCCTGCGCCGCGCCGTCCGCTACGGCCGTGCGCTCGGATTTGGCGAGCCTTTCTTTTTCAAGTTGGTGGATGTTCTCGCCGAAACAATGGGCGATGTATTCCCCGAAATTCGCGTGCACAGAAAAGCCGTACAGGAAACGATTCGCGTGGAAGAGGAGGCGTTCAATCGGACCCTTGATCGCGGCATTGAGTTGTTTCATGAACGTGCGGACCGCCTTGCGCGTGGGGAATCGTTGGATGGCGCATTCGCGTTCAAGCTGTATGACACCTACGGTTTTCCGCTCGATCTGACCGAGTTGATGGCGCGCGAGCAGGGGTTGGGCGTGGACCATATCGGTTTTGAAAAGCATATGGAGGAGCAACGCGCCCGTGCGCGCGCCGCGCAGAAAAAGACCGTGATTGAGGTGGCCGATATTGCGAGCGAAGTGAAAACAGACTTCGTCGGTTACGACCATTTTGAAGCGTCGGCGCGGGTGGAGGATGTGCTCGATGTGAAAGGCCGCGTTGCGGTTATTCTCGATCAGAGCCCGTGCTATGCCGAGATGGGCGGACAGGTCGGCGACACGGGGCAGATTCGATTAGGCAGTCGGCTTTGGCGCATTGTTGATACGCAAAAGGCGGGAGATGCCTGGCTTCACTTTGTTGACGGCGGCGAGTCTCCGGAAGCAGGGGCCGAAATTTCTATTTCCGTGGATATGTCGCGGCGTAATGCGATTCAACGGCATCATACCGCAACGCATATTTTTCACTGGGCGCTCCACGAAGTGGTCAGTCCAGATGCGAGTCAGAAGGGATCGTATGTCGGCCCGGACAAGCTCACGTTCGACTTCAACAGCGCTGCGCTGACGCCGTCGCAGGTGGCGGATATTGAGCGATTGGTCAACGAGCGAATTGTCGAGAACGCGCCGGTGAGTTGGCGGGAAACCGCGTATGCCGATGTGAAGGCGCGCCCCGATGTCATGCACTTCTTTGGCGATAAATACGGCGATGTTGTGCGCGTTGTGCAGATCGGTGGCGCACCGGGCGAGCTGAACGGCTATTCGATGGAGCTGTGCGGCGGAACGCATACACGCGCGACCGGTGAAATCGGTTTGTTCCGGATTGTCGGCGAGGGCGGAATTGCTGCGGGGATTCGTCGCATTGAAGCCGTTGCCGGTTTATCCGGTTGGCAGTCTGTCGCCGATGATCTACACCAATTGAAGCGCACCGCCGCTGCGCTGAATTCTGCGCCCGCCGAAATGGAGAAACGTGTTGAGGCGTTGTTTGCGCATCAGAAGGCGTTGGAAAAACAATTGAAGTCGTTTCATTTGAAGCAAGCCGCGGAGCGAGCCGAAGCGTTGTGCGCGCAGGCGGTCACGCGCGGCGGCCGTCCGACGATTGTCGCGAATCTTGGCGAAGTGGACGGCGATACCATGGGCGCGATTGCGGATCATCTCAAATCGCGTTTTGCGGGGGTCGTCGTATTGGGCGCGGCGAGCGCTGGCGCGGTCGCGCTCCTGGCCTCTGTTTCTGCGGATTACACAAAGCAGGCGCAGGCGGGAAAAATTATTCAAACGATTGCTCCGATTGTCGGTGGACGTGGCGGTGGCAAACCTGACTTCGCGCGAGGCGGCGGCAAGGATGCGTCAAAGCTGGACGCCGCGCTTGCTGCTGCTGAAAAACTTTTGGAATAAATAGAGAGGGCGCGGCGGGCGCCGCGCCCTCGATGTTTATTCGCTCGTCACCGCAATCGTTTTCTTTCTCGACTGCGCTTCTGGCAGTTTCGGCAGGGTCACGGTCAGCACGCCTTTTTCAAAGCTGGCCTTTACGTGTTCCTCGTCAATTCCGCCGGGTAGCGGGACGCTTCGCTGGAATTCGCCGTATTGGCGTTCCACGATGTGGTAGTTCCGCTTCTTTTCTTCCCGCTCATCTTCGCGTGTCCCGCGAATGATCAGGACATCTTCATCAAGTGTGACTTGAACATCCTTTTCCGCGATGCCGGGGAGATCGGCTTTCACCGTCACCTCTTTGTCCGTTTCCGACACATCCACGCGGGGCGTGGCCGTGTCGGTGCGCTCGAACGCGGAGGGGAGCCGTAGCCCGAAGGGCCTATCCTCGAAATCCGAGAAGAAGTCATCGAACAGCCGGTTCATTTGGCGATGGAAGTCGGCGAAAGGATTGTCCTCGTGCCGCGCCATCGCGGAGTCGCTTGCGCGTCTGCGCCATGGAACCAAGTTCTTTTTCATTTTCCATCACCTCCTTCCTCATTAATGTTCCGTCTTTACCTCAATGCGTCGCGGCTGCGATTCCGCAGCTTTGGGCAGCGCGAGGTGTAGAACGCCGTTTTTGAGCCGTGCGCTGATTGCCGCGCGATCCACATCCTCCGTGAGTGTGAACGAACGGCGATATTCGACCGGCTCGAAATCGCGATGAACGGCATCGTAACCCGCCGGATCCACCGCTTCGCTTCGCGCACTGATCGTGAGCACTCGATTTTCAAGCGTTACCTCGACCTGCTCCTGGCGCACGCCGGGCAAGTCCACGGACAGTGCGATTCCGTTCTCGGTCTCGTAAATATCCGTTGCTGGCACAGCAACCGGGAGATCGCGTGTCCGCTCATTTTCTTTCGTTTGAAGCTCTGCTGTCTGTGTTGTCATTTTGTGTTGCTCCTTATTCCGCGCTGATTGCGATGCGCCGTGGCTTGGTTGCCTCCTTGCGCGGCAATGTGACGCGCAGTGTTCCGAACTCATACCGAGCCTGAACGCTGTCTGATTCGACCTCGTAGGGCAGGCGGATCGAGCGCGTGAACTTTCCGGCCTCGCGCTCGCGGCGGTGATAATTATCCGCAGGAACGGACGAATCCGTTTTGCGCTCACCCGACACCGAGACCACGTTGCCCAGCACCGATACCTCGACATCCTTCGGGTCCACGCCCGGAATTTCGGCAGCCAGCACCATGCCGTCTTCCGAGTTCCAAAGGTTTATTGCGGGAAATCGCTCGGCCGGAGACGCAAACCCGGCAAAGAGACGATTCATATCGCGATGAAGCCTGTGAAGCCCGTTGAACGGATCCAGCGACCAATCTAATCTTGCGATAGGATATACCATTGTGTTTCTCCTTATTTACGCATTTATAGAAAGCATTGCGCGTGCCAGGTTTGTTAAACTCGAATAAAGCGTTGGTAGTCATAATGTTACTATCTTCACTGGGCGACGGGCTGTGTGACATAATGACGCTTTCGGCATCTTGTACGAACAAGTGGTGACGATGTGGCGCAGTTGGGCGAGTGGGGGGCTTTTTATCGCCAAAATTGTTTATTGATGGTAAAGTTCAAGCATGAGTGATGTTGGAACTGTGGCGAAGCGGAAGCTCGTGCGGGTATTGATGAATCCGCACAGTGGGCGCGGCCATTCATTGGATGATGTGGTTCACTCGGTCAACCGGCATTGGAGCGAGTTGGGCTGCGATGTCTCTTTTGAATTCAGCAACAACGAACAGGATGGCCGCCGCAAGGCTCGTCGCGCGGTTGGCGATGGCGTGAGCGTGGTTCTGGTGATGGGTGGAGACGGCATCGTGAACACGATCGGTTCGGAGCTGATCGGGAGTGACGTTGCGCTCGGTGTGATTCCGACGGGAAGCGGAAATGGATTCGCGCGGCATTTCGGAGTTCCGTTGAACATCGAAGCCGCGGCGAAGGCATTGACGCGCGCCACAGTGCGAAAGATTGATGTGGGTGTTGCGAACGGGCGTCCATTCTTTATTACCTGTAGCATGGCCGCAGACGCTTCGCTTGTGCGGACGATTGAGACATTTCCGTTTCGAGGAATTATTCCCTACGTGTTTGCTGCGGCGTATGAAATGTTTGATTACCAGCCGCAACGTTTCGAGGTGACGCTGGATGGCCGTGAGAAACTTGAGTTCCATTCGCCATTGGTTTTTACGGCTGCGAACCTGACGCAATTCGGAGGTGGTCTCCGCATTGCGCCGACCGCCGAACCTGACGATGGCTTGCTTGAGCTGGTCGTTATTGAAAAACCGGAAACGGGCCGGGCGCTTGCCAATGTTCCGCGCTTTTTTGACGGCACCCTCGACGGTCTTCCGGGTGTTGTGACGCATCGCTTCAAACAGATGCGTGTGCGGCGCGAAAAAAAAGCCGTGATTCAGGTGGATGGCGAATTACAGGAGAGCGAAGCGGAGGTGGAAGTCTCCGTGGAGCCTCGTGTCCTTTCCGTCCTTGTCCCCGAAAAGCCCGTAAAAGAATAGTCATTACCGCCGCCGGATTTGGCGCTTGCGCCTTCGTCAGAATCCTTCAAACTTACGCTATGAAGAAGGCAGCTCTGATCCTCGTGTTGGGCGCGTTCGCCGTTGCGGCGAGTTCCGCGCAGAAAAAAACGAACGACTTCTCCTATTCCGGCGAGATTCGGCGGGATCACCCCTTCGAGGTTTGGAACAAGAAAAAGGAGGCTGCGTCGGTCGGCGAGCGTATTCGCGTTGCGTTCTACAACATTGAAAACTTTACCGATGCCGACAACGATGGCCCGGCGCGTACATTGGACGATGCGCAGGCCCAGGCGAAGAATGCGGCGTCGCTGGTGCAGGAAATTAACCCTGATGTGGTGATGCTTGCGGAAATTGAGAACGAACATTCGCTCAAAATGCTGAACGACGCGCTTGAAAAACCGTTTCCATTCGGCTGGGTGACTAGGCTGGGTGACGGCGAGTCGAATGCGGAAAGACTCAACCTTGCGATCCTCTCACGAATTGAGCCGAAGGAGTTGGTCGAACTGGATTTCGGCCCGACCACGGGCGCAGGTCGTCCGCCGCGCGGCCTGCTTCGCGCGACCTTTGATTTGGGAGGCGACCATTTGCTGACGGTATATGGGGTTCACCTCAAGTCGAATTTTGGATACACCCCACGCAATATGAACAAGCGCAAGCACGCTCTGGACGAGCTGGTTGCGGATGCGAAGGCGCTTCAAAAAGACTCCACGGCCACGCAGGAGTTGCTGGTTATTGGCGATTTCAATGTGGACCCTGAGTCGAAGGAATTTGAAGGCGATTGGTCATTGAGTCCGCTTCGCTCGTGGGCCGATTTGTGGAACGGCGCGCCGTTGCATGAACGGACAACCATTCCGACCCGTTATGGGGATCCCGCGCTGGAATTTCCGCCAGCCTGTTTTGATCGGGTGTATGCCGCCGGCGACGCAACAAATTACCCGTGGCGCGTCGGCGCGCCGGGCGTGTTGCAGCGCGGGGTGAGCGAGCGTATCAGCGACTTGCCTGGTCAGAATGGCCACGCCTCCGACCATTACCCGGTCTGGATTGACCTCACGCGCGACGCGGAGTGATTTAAGGATTTGCCGAACCCCTTGCCGATTTTTCAGCCGTAGGTCTTGCGGAACTTTACTTTTTCGTCGCTGTCGGGAGCCGGATTTGCGTCGTCCGTTGGCGCGGCGGGCTCTGACGCGGCGACGGGCGGTCGGGTTTCGCTCTTCGGCGCGTTGGAGGTTTCGACGTAGTTGAGCTTCAACATGCTGAGCGTGGTTTTGAGCATACGCTCTTCTTCCGCGTCAATATTGCCCTTGGTCTTTGACTCCAGCATGTCAATCAGGTCAATGGCCTGTTGAGCGCCGGGAAGGTCAACTTCTGCTTTCCCTGTCGCCGGATGGAGAACCTTGCCCAGCCCGATCAAGGCCGACTGGGCGAGAGAGAGTACCAGTTGCGCGAAAAGCTCTTTGTTTTGTTTTGAATCACTCATTGTCGGAGTCCTTTTGCACGGATGCGGGATGAACGATGGAAATTGCGCGTTGTTGTTCTACAATCAAACTGTCGGCCAGCGTGCGCACGTCTTCGGGCGTCAGCGCGCGCGCAGGCGTTGCTCTTGTTCAAGGGGATGGCGATAGCCCAGACCGTAGAGTTCGTTCAGTGCGCAAGCGCTCGCGAGTCCGCCGTTGTCTTGCAAACTCATACTCGCCTCTGCGACAAGCTGTGCGCGCGCCCGCTCAAATTCGTCGGTGCGAATTCCCTCTGTGCGAATGCGTTCGAGTTCCGCAGTCATTAGCCTTTCGACTTCCGGAATCGCTTCCTCGCGCGTGCCCGCGTAGAGGGCGAAGAAGCCGGGATCCGTCGCGACGAGGCTGAATGCTCCGACGTAATAAACCAGCCCGCGCTTCTCGCGAATCTCGATGCCGAGATCGGACGAGAGACCGCTGAGCGCTTTTTGGAGAACATTTAGCGCGTCCACACGCGGGTCGGTCACATCAATGCCGGGATAGGCCATGAGCAGAATGGCCTGTTCCTTTGGTTGCGTTTGTTCGGCGCTTGCGGGGAGGGTGGGCGTGGGCGCGGCGCGTTTCAGATTAGGCTTGGAGCCGTTGGGCGTTGCGGCCAGATATTTTTCCGCCAACGCCTCCGCCTCCTCGCGCGTGATGTCGCCGAAGAGCGAGACGACGAGGTTGGAGCGGGTCACGAGCTGTTGGTAGTGTTCGCGGACAGCGTCAGCCGTCAGAGTTTTCAAGGATTCGGCGCTGCCCGCCGAGTTGAAGCGGTACGGATGTCCGGGGAACAGCATCTTGCGCAGGGCCTCCTGCGCGATATACATCGGCTGCTCGCGTTGGCGACGGATGGTTGCCATTTGCAAGGCTCGCTGTTTTTCAAATTCCGATTCGGGAAAGGTGGAGCCGAGCAGACATTCCGCAAAGAGAGAGAATATCGCGTCTGTGTCTTCCGCGAGCATCTGGGCGGCGAGTCCGAAGCTGTTGCGACCGGAGAACGCATTAAGCGCCGCGCCGCGCTGCTCCACCTCGACAGCAATTTCTTCCGCCGTGTGTTTTGCGGTGCCGCGTGTCAGCAGGTCACCCATCAGAACGGTGATGCCGTTGTTGGTTTCGTTCTCCGAGAGCAGTCCGCCGCCGAGCACGGCGGCCGCATAGACGAACGGAAGCCGGTGGTCTTCGCGGACGATGACGGGAACCCCGTTGCTCAATGTGAACCGCGAGATGTTCGGCGAGTTGGTGTGATTCGATTCGGCCGACTTTGCCTCGTTGGTTGTCGGAGGCGAAAGGATGACGGTGGTGCGCTGCTCCGGGTTCAGATAGCGACGCGCGACTTCGCCGATCTTTTCCGGTGTCACGCGCGCGAGGTTGGCTATATAGATTTCCGAGAAGCGCGGATTCCCGGTGTAATACTCGCCGGATGCGTAGCTCGATGCTTGGCCGTGCATGGTTTCTAGATCGTCCAGCTCGGACACCATCAGGTTGCGCCGCGCCTTTTCTATTTCGTCCGCGCGGAAATTGCCTTCGCGCCAGATGGCGAGCTCTTCGTCAAGCGACGCGCGGAGCGCCTGCTCGTTGTCCGGATCGAAATTTGCAGTGATCGTGAACAGCCCCATGTCGCGTGGGTTCCATGACCATGCGCCAATGCCGTGCGCGAGTTGCTCGCGCTCCTTCAAGCGCGCTTCCAGGCGGGAGCTGCGCCCCTGTCCGGCAAGGGTCGCGAGCAGGTCGAGTGCGGGCACGTCGGGATGATCCAATGAGACCGTATGCCAGGCCATTGCGAGTCGGCTGACTTCGACCGGCGAAATTTTTCGCGCCTCGCGCGGGGCGACTTGTGTCGGTTCGGTGGGGAGAGAGGGTGCTGCATGCGCGCGCCGCTGGAAGGCGCTGAAAACGTCCCGGAGGTGCGCCTCCACTTCGTCCAGATCAATGTCCCCGACTACGACCGTAATCATATTGTCCGGGACATAGTGCTGGTGAAAGTACTCTTCCAGTTCGTTGCGCGTCATCGCGCGGAAAATCTCTTCGTAGCCGATGACAGGGAAGCGATAGGGGTGGATGCGATAGGCTGTGCTCCACAGCAACTTGCTCAATAACCGGTCGGGGTTGTCGTCGCCCATGGCAAATTCGCGGAGGATAACTTCTTTTTCGCGCTCCCATTCATCCTCTGGAAGCGAGGCGTGCATCACCGCGTCCGCGAGAACATCCACCCCGACGTTCCAGTTGCGGGAGGGCAAATCCGCGTAGAAAACCGTGCGATCCTGCGCCGTGTATGCGTTAATTTCACCCCCGGCATCGTCAATTGCTTTTGTGATTTCAGACGGGCCGCGCGTCGGGGTGCCCTTGAAAATCATGTGCTCCATGTAGTGCGAAAGACCCGCGCCCAGCCATTTGCCCTCGTGAATGGATCCCGAGCCGACCCAGATTTGTACCGCCACCACCGGCGCACTTGCGTCGGGTTTGATCAGGCACACCATGCCGTTATCGAGCACCACGCGGCGCAGGGGTTTGTTTGATTCACGCAAGACATCCAGAGTTCCGGCGGAGGCATTTTTCATAAAGGGGGATAGGATAAAACACGCGCAAATGAGCGCGGTCAGAGTTTTGATGGAGTTGCGCATAAGACTGGTTGCGTCGGCTAATTCAGGCCTGCGGCACGCGCTGCCCGAGTTTGACGGCGCGGCTGAAACGGCTTTGTGAAGGCGTCTTCAAAATCAAAACCGTTCGCGAAGTCTTCCACGCGATCCTCGTCCGTTTTGCCCATGATCCCGACACGGATCAGGTTGTAGACCATTTCACCGAAGTCTAGGGTCCGGTGAATGCCCCATGTGTTGAGCACGCGAAGAGCGAGCGGGCCGAATTCTTGCAGTGCGTATTGGCGGATGCCCTGTATCAGCTCCTGTCCACTGATGTGGCGGGCCGGACCTTCTGTCGGTTTGTCAAGCAGCTTGACTGTAAAGTCGAGCGCTTCGCGCAGAAATACATACGCATCCTCTGCAAAGCGGGGATCGTCCTTGATAACCTGATTCAACGCTTCCTGAAAATTAATCTTCTTCATACAAGGGCCACAAGCTTAGCACACGTGGTATGAAACGCAAAGCGCCGAGCGGGACCTATGACGGCAGCGCCCCGCGAATTTTTCCGGCCAGCGCCTGCATTTCTTCGCGCTGCTCATATTTTTGGGCGCGCCAGTTCCAAGAGTGCCCATCATTTGCAAATCGCGGTATGACATGAAAGTGTGTGTGCCAGACTTCCTGGCCCGCAGCCTTTCCGTTGGCTTGGTGGATGTTCACGCCGTCCGCTCCCAGCCCGTCGCGTTGCGCCCGCGCGATGCGTTGGACGACAGTCATTATTTTGCCGAGCAGTTCCGTGGGAACATCCGTCAACGGATCGTGGTGCGCTTTCGGAATAACCAGCGCGTGGCCCTTCACAATCGGCCCGATGTCCATGAAGGCGAGGACGCTGTCGTCCTCGTACAGTTTCTCGCACGGCAATTCGCCGCGAACAATTTTGCAGAAAATACAATTGCTCATCGTGCAGACTCCCTAGGGATTAAAGGCACCGGCGTTGCCCGGTGGCTCGGTCGCCGTCGGCTCGCTGGCGCGCAGATAAAAGTAACGAAGCGTGAAGCCGAGCAGAGTCACCGCCAGAATCCCGAACAATAAACGCCGTTCTTGCGGTGTCACCGCAAACCATGCGCGCACAAGCGCACCGGGACTATTGGCTTTTTTCCCCATCTCCTTATTTTAGCGGGTGGCGATGCTGCGGGCAAGCCACGCGCGGCCAAAGATGACGTTGTATCCGCCGTAGAGCCGGGGTATGGTTTGAGGCCTGTTTGTGGGAAAGGGAAAGAATCGTGAAAACACTAAAGAAAATCATAATTGTCCTCGTGCTTATTCTGGTCGGCCTCGTGTTCTTCCTCCGCTATTTCGGCGGAGCAACAATTAAGCAGGCGGTAAATACCGGCGGCCCGATGGTGCTCGGCGTTCCGGTGTCGCTGCAGGACGCCAAATTGCGCCCGCTTGCCGGCCACGTGTATCTCGCCGGGTTGCACGTCGGCAATCCGGAAGGTTTCCAGACCGATGGCATTTTCGATCTCGGCTACCTCGACATCAAAATGGATACGCGCTCGCTGATGAGCGACACGATTCGGATTCAAAAGATTGAAATCAAGGATCCGAAGATCACGCTGGAACGCGGGTTGACCAAGAGCAACCTCGGCGCATTGCTGGAAAATTTGGAAGGCGAAAAGAAAGAGAGCGGGGAAGGGACGCCCGCCTCAAAAAATGAAAAGAAAGAGGAAGGCGGCAAGAAAGTCGTCATTGATGAAATCAGCATTTCGGGCGCACAGCTTAATTTGAGCATCAAGGGAATGGCGGGACTATCCGCGCCGCTTCCGCTCCCGCCGCTGACGCTGCGCGATATCGGCAAGGAAGACGATGGCGCGAGTTTGACGGATGTCCTTGCCCGCATCGTAAAGGCCATTTTGGGCAGCGCGACGCAGGTTGCGACGGGCGCTGGAAAGCTCGTCGGCGAGGGAGCGAAAGCCGTCGGTGACGGAGCAATGGCTGTGGGCGGCGTCGCAGTGGACGGAGCCACTGCAGTCGGCGGGGCAGCCGTGGATGGCGCGGCCGCGGTTGGTGGAGCTGTGGCGGGTGGCGCGAAAGCCGTCGGCGGCGCGGCGGCTTCCGCCGGTGGGGCAGTGCTTGATGGCGCGGGCAGCGTGGTTAAGGGAATTGGCGGGCTGTTCGGCGCAGACGACAAAAAAGACGAGGGCGAGGCCGAAGAGCCTGCCAGCAAATAACGCTGCGAGGAATTAACCAAGTCGGACGGGCCGAACCCGTCCGGCTTGTTTTTTAACGACCTGCCGTCGCTTTAGAATCGAATGCCCGCGAAGACATTGATGATGGTCAGGTCGAGATCAATGTCCTTGTCGAACTTCTCACGGTTCTTTTGCGCTTCTTTCAGTGTCCGTGCCTTGCTCTTGCTCTCCGCGTCGGTGCTGATGGCCTTGTATTCCGCGCCGAGTACCAGATCTATCTTGTCGCTCATCGGTAGATACAGCGATGCGCGAAGCTCCATCATGTTGTAATCCACATCGAGGTCTTTTGCGTTGCGCGAGCTGACGCCGAGCGCGTCGGATGATCCGTTGTATTGAAAAATGGCATAGGTTCCCTGTATCGCCAGCTCGCGATCTCCGTGGCGGTCGCGTCCGAGCCAAAAGCGAACTTCGCCGCCCAATCCTATTTCCGGCGCAAACCCGGCCACCGTGCCTTCACCGTGCCCGCCGACGACATATTCGCGTGGCGGGTCTTCATAAATCTGGATGCGTTTCGGATCGCCTTGATCCACTTCAAATGTGCCCGCGAGCGCAAAGAAACCGAGGTGTGCATGAGGGGTGAAGGAAATGGTGTAGTCCTCGCCGAAGGTCACCGGCGTCCATTGCAAACGCGCGTCAATAATTGCGGAGTCAATCGAAGCGGTGTAGGGGATATTTTTCTCCAGCTTCATGTATTCGTAGGATTTCCCGTTGAAGTCAATGTCGCTCACGCCGATGAAGAAGTCGCGTGGCGGGGCGCCGTTGGCATCCGCGCTCATATAGGAGAGGCCGCCGCGAAAGGTGAAATATTTCCAATTCCTCTCCAGCGAGAGGCCGAAGGTGATGTCGCTGTCCTTGATGCCGAGATCTTTGAAGGTATAGCTTTCAGGCTCAAAGGTGGAGGGGTTGCGGCCCTCGAGTTCAAAAAGTCGCCGTGTTGTTTCCGTCACCCCGCCGCTGATTTCGCTGACCTGTCCGACTGTTGCGTGGACTGAAAATGTCTTATTGGAATTGAGTGGTCGTCCGCCGGTGATGAATTCAGCGGAAGCAATACCCGGCAATAACAAGCTGCCGGCGGCCAGGACGCGAAGCAATTTCATTCGGTAACTCCTAAGTGATGGCGCGGAGTGAAGCATATCTTTGCGCCGTGCGCCTTATTAATCGCGCGTGCGAAGCGAGTTTATCCGCAAGCGTCCCGGCGAGCTGTCTGTCGCAGGTGTCGTTTTGCCTTGCGGCAAAATTTGATTGTGAGTCGGGCGCTGGCTAGGTAATCGCCGCCATCACGGCCTCTATCGTCGGCTCCACGGTGATCGGCTGGCCCACGGTTTTTCTGGCGCTGGCGACATCTTTCAGGCCGTTGCCCGTGATGACGCAAACGACCTTTTCGTCGTGGGCGATGGTCTTCATTGTTAAGAGTTTGTCCAATGCCGCCCAGCAGGCGGTGGCGGCGGGTTCGGCGAAGACGCCGGTGGATTGGGCAAGGTCGGGGATGGCGCGTAGAATTTCATCTTCGGAAACCGTAATTGCGTCGCCGCCGGTTTCAAACATCGCGCGCATGGCTGCAATGCCGTCGCTTGGGTAGTCCACCGAAATGGAGTCCGCAAGGGTTTCCGATTTCACCGTCGGCAGTTTCAGCGCCTTCCAGTCCACTGCGGAGCGGTCTTGAACGGCGCGAACGGCGGTGGCAATGGCCGCGCTTTTTTCGGATTGGCAACTGTAGAGCGCGGGCATTTTCTTGATCAGGCCGAGCGCGAGCAGGTCGCGGAAGCCCTTCCAAATTCCGCTGATGATGTTTCCATCGCCCGATCCTACCAACAGGTGATCCGGCGCCTGTCCGCCCAACTGCTCCCAGATTTCAAACGAGCAGGTTTTTTTTCCCTCGCGTGTGAAGGGGTTGAAGCCCGTATTGCGATTGAACCAGCCCATCTCCTCGCACGCCGTTTCGCAAAGGTCGTACGCCTGGTCGTAGGTGCCCTGCACCGCGATTACTTTTGCACCGAAGACGAGAAGCTGCGCGATCTTGGCGGCGGGCGCGGTCGCGGGGACGAAAATGACGCACGGAAATCCTACGCCTGCGGTCAAGGCCGCCATGGAGCTGCCCGCATTGCCCGTGGTGGATGCGGCAATCACGCTCGCGTTGCGCTCGCGCGCGACGACCAGCGCCACCGCGCCCGCGCGGTCTTTGAACGATGCGCTGGGGTTCATGCCGTCGTCTTTGACATAAAGCTGACTCAGGCCGCGTGCTTTTCCTGCGCGTGCGGCGTGATAGAGCGGAGTTTGTCCGACGCGCTGAACCGGCGTCAGGCCCAAGTTGCTGACGGGCAGCAGCGCGGAGTAGCGGAACAAATCGTCGCGCTCATTCATCCAGTTGTGCGGATCAATCGCGGCGTAGTTGTATTCAACGTCGAGATTGTATTCACAGAGGGGGCAGAGCATTCCGTCGAATGATTTCGGCTGCTCGGCGCCGCAACGAAGGCAGCGGAAACCGCTGACGTGAGATGTGGATGTCGTATTCATGGCGTGATGTGTGTTCCTCCCTTTCCAACAACCGAACTCTCGATGAGGTGCGGTTGTGTGATGATGACCTTCTTTCCTCCGGCTTTTAGATAGCGGATCGCCGCCTCGATTTTGGGCAACATGCTTCCCGCGGAGAATTGTCCATCTTTGACGTGACCTTCCGCTTCCTTGAGAGACATGTAATAAATCGGCCGCTGATCCGGTTTTCCGAAGTTCACATAGACGTGATTGACCGCGGTTGAGATGATCAAAACATCCGCCTTCAAATTTTGCGCAAGCAGGCTTGATGCGGCATCCTTGTCAATCACCGCCGCGCAACCCTTGAGGCGTCCGCTCCTTGTGCGTGTCACCGGGATGCCGCCGCCGCCGACGGCGACGACAATGACATCCCGTTCCAGCAACACCTTGATAATGGGTTCCTCCACGATCTCGCGCGGGACGGGGGAGGGCACCACACGACGCCACCCGCGCCCGGCGTCTTCGCGCACCGTCCAGCCGTCCTTCACCTCATGGGCACGCGCTTCCTCTTCCGTATAGAAGGGGCCGATGGGTTTGGTCGGATTTTTGAAGGCCGGGTCATTTGCGCTGACGACGCACTGGGTAACCAGCGTTCCGACGGGCTGTACGATTCCCAGTCGGTGCAACTCGTTCTTGAGCGTTTGCTGAATTTGATAACCGATCGCGCCCTGTGTGTCCGCGACGCAACTTTCGAGCGGGACCGAGTGCAGTTTGTCCTTGGCAAGCTCGGAGCGCAAAAGGATGAAGCCGACCTGCGGCCCGTTGCCGTGGGTGACCACCACCCGGTAGCCCAGCTTAACAAGCGCGGAAATATGGCGGCTTGTCTCGCCTGCGGCCCGGTATTGATCCGGAACCGACATGCTGCGGCTGTCGCTGATCAGCGAGTTGCCGCCGATCGCGATAATCGCGAGCTTCTTCCGCTTTGCGGACGCTGTCATACTCTCCTTACGCGCCGACGCGCGATTTGTTCTTTTTGAGCAATTCCTCCAGCATGCCGACGGGGTCGGCAAAGCGGTTGGCCAGAATCATGGCTGCGATGATGAACGGCTTTCCGCCCGCTTCGTGATACGTGCGCAGGCGATATTTCTCGAACACGTCGGCCGCCACTTCGCCCTGTTTGCAGGAAACGCCCGTGATGTCCGCCGGCAGGCAGTGCATATAAAGAGCGTCGCCATCTTTTGTGCGCTTCATCTTGTCCGGCGAGCATTCCCAATTCGTATGCGCAGCGTTTTCCGCTAGGCACGCCTTTTCCAATTCCTTCAGCCCGGCGTGATCGTTGTTCCGCAACAGCCCGGTGCGCTTTTCCATGACGGAATAAGACGCCCAGGATTTCGGATAGACAATGTCCGCGCCCTCGAACGCCTCCTCCATTGAATGCGTGTGGGTGAACGAGCCGCCAGACTCTTTCGCCTGCCGCGCCGATCGCTCGACGACTTCAGGAATCAGGTCGTATCCCTTTGGATGCGCGAGCGCCACATTCATCCCGAAGCGGCTCATCAAACCGATGATGCCCTGCGGGACCGACAGCGGCTTTCCATAGCTCGGCGAATACGCCCACGTCATCGCGATCTTTTTTCCGCGCAGGTTGTCGAGCGATCCAAATTGCTTTTCGAGCCAGAGCAAATCCGCCATGGACTGCGTCGGATGATCCACATCGCACTGCAAATTCACAATGCCCGGACGTTGCGGCAATACACCCTCGCGGAAACTTTCATCGAGCGCCTCCGCCACCTCCAGCATGTAGGTGTGACCCGCGCCGAGAAACATGTCGTCGCGAATGCCGATGGTTTCCGTGAGGAAGGAAATCATGGTCGCCGTTTCGCGGACGGTTTCGCCGTGCGCGATTTGTGATTTTCCTTCGTCGAGGTCCTGAACGGAAAGCCCGAGAAGATTTGAGGCGGAGGCAAACGAGAAGCGCGTGCGTGTTGAGTTGTCGCGAAAATTCGAGACCGCCAGACCCGAGTCAAACACTCGCGTTGAGATTCCCTGCTTGCGCATCAATCGCAGGGCTTCGGCAAGGCCGAGGATCAACTTTAATTCATCGAGCGAGCGATCCCACGTTAGGAGAAAATCTTTTCCGTGAAGAGATGCGGGGCGTTTGCGCAAGTCGGCGATAATTGAATTCAGCGTATTCACTTGTCCCTTTCCGCGCGACCAGTAGTCACGCATTTTTTCGGACGGTCACACAACACGTTCCAAACCACTGCGCGAAGTATTCAGCGTTGTCCGTTTTGCTTCAATCAGGGTTCCCCTGATGCGAGCATCAGGCGTTGCTGGGCGACATAACGCTGTCCATCGCGCAACGAAAACCTAGACTGATTGGTGGAAGCAAAATCGGAAAGTCGCCATGCCGGTCGTGGAATCCATTTTTGAGACGTTCAAAGTTGGCGCGGGTCCATCCAGCTCGCACAGCATTGGGCCGCAGCGTGCCGCGCGCATACTTCTCGACCGCCAGACAACCCCTCCCGCCTGCGTGCGCGTGACCCTGCAGGGCAGTCTTGCGGAGACGGGACGCGGACATCTGACGGATAGAACGATTATCGCCGCGCTATATCCGATCGCTTGCGAAATCGTGTGGGACGCCGTGTCGCCAACTCCGGTTCACCCGAACACGATGATCTGGCAAGCGATCAATGCGCTGGGATTTATTTCAGATGAATGGCGCGTGTACAGCATTGGTGGCGGTTCGTTGCGCGACGACAGCGGGCCGGTCAATACGGGAGAGGTCGTCACCTATCCCATTTCCAATCTCGCGGACGCGCTCGACTGGTGCGAAAAAAACAACAGCTCGTTCCGGCAATTCGTCGAACTGCATGAGCCGGATGTATGGAACAGGCTGATCCCGATTTGGGCCGCTATGCGCGACAGTGTTGAGCGCGGGTTGAAGAGCACGGACAAGCTTCTGCCCGGTTCGCTGAACCTCTCGCGCCAGGCAGGAACCACCTGGGAGCGGGCGCAATCCCTGCAGGGCACGCGGCGCGATCTCGCGTTTCTGTCCTCCTTTGCCCTGGCGGTCGCGGAAGAAAACGCAAGCGCCGGAACGATTGTCACCGCGCCGACCTGCGGCCCCGCCGGAGTGGTCGCGGGGTTGCTGTACTATTTTGCGACGGTTAAAAAGACGCCTCTTCAGGAAATCCTGGGCGCATTGGCGACTGCGGGTTTGTTCGGGTCAGTCATCCGCGCAAACGCCTCCGTGTCCGGCGCTGAAGTGGGGTGCCAGGGCGAAATCGGTTCCGCCTGCTCCATGGCCGCTGCGGCGTGTTCACAACTGCTTGGCGGCTCGCCGCATCAAATTGAATACGCCGCTGAAATCGGAATGGAGCACCACCTCGGATTGACCTGTGACCCGGTGGAAGGCTACGTGCAAATTCCCTGCATCGAGCGGAACATGGCCGCCTGCCTTCGCGCGTTTGAGTGCGCATCGTTTTCGCTGCTGACGGATGGGCGGCACCGCGTGAGTTTCGATGATGTGGTCGAGGTGATGTACCGCACCGGGCTTGATCTGCAAAGCGCCTATCGGGAAACCGCGCGCGGCGGCCTTGCCGCAGTGTGGCGCAAACGAGCCGCGTCAACGCAAGCCGCGCCGGTCGTCGCGGCGACGGAAGGGAGTGTTTCATGAGTGATCGAATGTTTCCTCTATCGTTGGGCCGTCTTGCGGGATGGGTGCGCGATGAGATGGCGGCGAATCAATCCATTTTTGGAATCCATCGTGAGTTGTTTTACGAGCCGCGCGCTTCCGACCCGTTCCGCACCTCCGTTTTCGGACAGACGCTGTTCACGCCCATCGGTGTCGCTGCGGGGCCGCATACGCAAATGGCGCAGAACATCGTTGCGGCCTGGCTGTGCGGCGCACGGTTCATCGAACTGAAGACGATCCAAACGCTGGACGAGCTGGAGGTCAGTAAACCGTGCATTGATATGGAGGACGCGGGTTACAATGTGGAGTGGTCGCAAGAGTTGCGCGTGCGCGAGTCTATTCAGGAATACGTGAACGCTTGGCTGCTGACGCATTATCTGCATCGCGTATTGGGGTTGGAAGGCGACCAGCCGGGCGCCGTCTTCAACATGAGCGTCGGCTACAACATGGAGGGAATCCTCAAGCCGAACGTGCAGGGCTTCTTCGACGCGATGGAGAACGCCTCTGATTTGGTCCAAAAGGGAAAAGAAACACTCTCCAGGATATTTCCCGACATCGGTGACGTGCCTGTTCCCAGTCGAGTTTCCAACAATGTCACCCTCTCGACCATGCACGGTTGTCCGCCTGGCGAAATCGGCGCAATCAGCCGCTATTTGCTCGAAAAGAAGCGGCTTCACACCTACGTCAAGTTGAACCCCACGCTACTTGGCCCGGAACGGCTGCGCGCAATTTTGAATGATCAGCTCGGCTTCGACGACATCACGGTTCCGGACGCGGCGTTCGAGCACGACATCACTTTTGATAACGCCGTGGAACTGATCCGTGAACTCCGCGCCGTCGCTGCGGCGCAGGGCTTGTCCTTCGGAGTGAAGCTGTCGAATACGCTGGAAGTCATCAATCACCGCCGGACGTTTGACGCCAAAGAAAAGCAGATGTACATGTCCGGCCGCCCGCTGCATGCTGTGACGGTTCACGCCGCGCTCCGCCTGCAAGAGGCGTTCGGCGGCGAAGTGGATGTCTCATTTGCGGGCGGCGCGGACGCCTTCAATATCGCGTCGTTGATGCAGTGCGGCATGAGGACCGTCACCGTCTGTTCGGATTTGCTCCGCTCCGGCGGCTATGGCCGACTCGCGCAGTACGTTCAGCATCTCGCGGCGGCGATGAAGTCCGCGCAGGCGCACTCGCCGGATGAATTTGTCCGCAAGACCGCAGGGAACGATCATCGAATTGTGGCGGCGCAGGCCAATTTGAGGCGCTACGCGGCGGAGGTGTTGGATAGCAGATTGTATCGTGAGGAGACGTTTGATCGAACCGATACAAAGTCGCTCCGGCCGCTTGGTCTTTTCGACTGCATCAAAGCGCCCTGCGTTGAGGTGTGTCCGATTGAGCAGGGTGTGCCGGAGTATATGCGCGCGGTCGCAGGAAGCCGCTTGGATGAGGCCGTCGCGATTGTGTGCCGCGACAACACCATGCCGTCTGTTTTGGGCCGCGCGTGTCACCATCCCTGCCAAATGCGCTGTGTTCGCTCGCACTTGGACGAGCCGCTCGCGATACGCGAGATCAAGCGATTCATCGTTGACTACGCGCAGAGTCAAACGGCTGTCGAGCCGAAGAAGAGAGAGCGGATCGCAATTGTTGGGGCGGGGCCATGCGGCTTGGGCGCGGCGGATTTTCTCTCGCGCGCCGGTTATCCCGTGACGATCTTCGATGCGAGTGATCGCAAGGGGGGAATGGTTGCCTCCTCAATTCCCGGCTATCGCTCATCCGACGACGCGTTGCAGCGCGATCTGGCGTTCTTGCAGCAACGCGGCGTCGAAGTCCGGCACAAGCAGCGAGCTGGTGTTGATTTCCAGTTGTCGGATTTGCAGCGCGAAGGATACGCGGCAGTCCTTGTCGCCATCGGCGCGCAGCGCGCGGGGCGGCTTGGTCTGGAAGATGAGGATGCGCCGGGTGTTTGGGATTCGCTTTCATTTCTCCGCGAGTCGCGCGAAGGGCGTCGTCCCAAAATCGGACGCCGCGTCGGGGTCATTGGCGGCGGCGATGTCGCGATGGACTGCGCACGCGCCGCATGGCGGCTTGGCGCGGAGAGCGTGAACATTATTTATCGCCGCACCCTCAAAGAAATGCCCGCACAGCGCGATGAATTGCGGGGCGTATTGGAGGAGGGCATTCCGATTCGTGAATTGCGTGCGCCGCAAAAATTCTCACTGAAAACGGCCATCTCACCGGCTTGGTTTGTCGCGTTATGGAGCTGGGCGAGCCGGATGCAAGCGGGCGTCGTCGTCCATCGCCCAAAGGCGATGAAACGGAAACGTTCGGGATGGACACGCTGATTGTCGCAATCAGTCAGGCCGGTGATTTCGAGTGGCTGCAAAAGGCGGGGGTCGCGCTGAACAAGAACGGCTACGTGCAGGTTGATTCAGTGACCTTGGAAACCAGCGCACCGGGCGTGTATGCGGGCGGCGACGCGGTCGGCAGCGGGCCGGCGACGATTGTGAAGGCGTTGGGCGACGGCAAGAGAATCGCGCGCGCGATTCGCGCGAAGTTTGAGGGGCGCGCTGCGGACGGGCAAAAGGAGTCCGCGTTGTTTGTGAATCGCGCGGAATTTCAGCGTCGCAGAGTGACCCGGAAATTTGCCGTGAAGGCGCCGGAGCGGGCGCCGAAAGATCGCCGCGATTTCGACGAGGTTGTCAACACGTTGAGTCAACGGATCGCAAAGGAGGAGGCGTCGCGCTGTCTCGATTGCGACCTGTTGTGCAGCTACTGCGTCGGCGTATGCCCCAACCTTGCATTGTTCACCTACGAGCACGCGCCGATCTGCAAGACACTGCCGTTGGGTCGGATTAAGGATAGCCGCTGGTTCGCGCTCGACGGAGAAACGATCAAAATCACGCAGCGCTACCAGGTTGCGGTGTTTGCCGATCTGTGCAACGAGTGCGGAAACTGCGTCACGTTTTGCCCTTCCGCTGGGAAACCGTACAAAGACAAGCCGCGCATCTACTCGCGGCGCGATGAATGGGAGCGCGAGTCGAACAATGCGTTTCTCTTGGAGCGATTGGCTGATGGCGCGGCCATTCACTCGCGTATCGCGGGTCGAACGCACACCCTGTCGCTGAATGGCCGGATTGATTATTCGAGCCCTGAACTGGATGCCGTTTGGTCCGTGGGCTGGGAGTTGCTTTCCATCACCGCCAAGCCCAATGCGCCGGATTGCGAGCGCGTTTCGCTGCGCCCGGTGGTGGAGATGATGGCGTTGCTAAATGGTCTGCGCGGATCGGTTCCGTTTATACCCCTGATGGAGAATTCATAAAATGAGCCGCATATTAATACAAAACGGAACATTGGTGACGCTCGATGACGCGGGGGCCATCATTGAAAACGGCTCCATTCTCGTGGAAGACACGAAAATTCTCGCCGTCGGTCGTGTGGCGACGGAAAGAGTGGATCGCACGATTGATGCGGAAGGCCGCATTGTCATGCCCGGCCTGATTAATGCGCATCATCACCTGTATTCAACCCTGGCGCGCGGCTTCTCGCCGCCGGGCGAGCCGGCGAAAAACTTTCAGGAAATACTCGAACGGCTCTGGTGGAAACTCGACGCCGCGTTGGACGCGGAGGATGTCTATTACTCGTCCATTCTTCCCTGCGTGGAGGCGATTCATGCCGGATGCACAACGATTATTGATCATCATGCCTCGCCCGCCTGCGCGGATGGAAGCCTTGACATAGTCGAGCGCGCGTTCCGTGAGGCCGGATTGAATGGCTGCCTTTGCTACGAAGTGTCAGACCGCAACAAGAAGGGGGAGGGGTCGCGGAGAATATCCGGTTCATTAAGAAATGCCGGACGGCGAAGAACCCTCAGATACAACCGCTGTTCGGCCTGCACGCATCCATGACACTCAGCCCCGACACGCTGGAGCGCTGTGCGGCGGAAGGCCAGGCGCTGGACACGGGCTTTCATGTGCATATTGATGAGGCGGAGTGCGATGGAGAAGCGTCGCTGCGCGAATTTGGCGCGCTCCCGATTGATCGCTTCCAGCGCGCGGGCATTGTCGGGCCGAAATCCATCTTCGCGCACGGAATTCATCTGGACGAGCGCGGCCGGAAGATGCTCGCCGAATCGGACAGCATGATGGCGACGAATCCCGAGTCGAATATGAACAACGGACTTAGGATGACGCCGTTGCTCGAAATTCTGCGCGATGGGATCCTGCTTGGTCTAGGAACGGATGGCATGTCCAACCAATTGATCGCACAGGCGCGCGCGGCGTATCTCGCGCAACGCGCAATCCGTCGCGACCCGCGCGTGGCATTTGTTGAGGCGTGTCGGCTGTTGTTGGAAAATAACCGCGCGATTTGCGACCGTATTTTCCCGGAGCCGCGCGGACGTCTTGCGCCGGGGTGTCTGGCGGACATCGCAATCTTTGATTATCGCCCGTTCACCCCCTTCAACTCCTCCACATTTTACGGTCACCTCTTGTTCGGCCTAGTCGCCGCGCCGGTGACGACAACGATTTGCCGTGGTCGCGTGTTGCTGGAAAACGGCGTCATTTCGCATCTCGACGAAGCCGGAATACGAAGAAAGGCAAACGAGCGCGCGCGTGCGTTGTGGGGGAGAATCCATTGAGTGCCATCCTTCTAAAACGGGTGCAGACCCTCGTCAGCATGGTGGATGGCGAGCAGCCTGTGCATGACGTGGATGTGCTTGTGGAGGGCAATCGAATCGCCGCGATTAAGCCGTCGCTCGACGCGCCACCCGGCGCGTCGGTGATTGATGCGAGCAACCATGTGCTCTACCCCGGTTTCATCAATACGCACCACCATCTTTATCAGACACTGACGCGCAACATTCCGGCCGTTCAAAACGCGAAACTGTTCGACTGGCTGACAAATCTTTACGAAATCTGGCGCTGGCTTACGCCGGAGGCGGTGGATATCAGCGCGCGTGTCGGGATCGGCGAGCTGTTGTTGTCCGGCTGCACAACCACCTCGGATCACTTTTACGTTTTCCCGCGTGGTGTGACGCGGGAATTGGTGGATGTGGAAATTGAAACCGCGCGCGCGATGGGCATTCGCTTCCATCCCACACGCGGCAGCATGAGCCGGGGCAAATCACATGGCGGACTTCCGCCCGATGACGTGGTGCAGCATCACGAGGAAATCATCGCGGATTGTGACCGGTTGATCGCAAAATACCACAACCCCGAGCCGGATTCGATGTGTCGACTGGCCCTCGCGCCGTGTTCGCCGTTTTCGGTTACGACGGAGTTGTTACGGGAGACAATCCGCTTTGCCCGTGCACATCGCGTCATCTGTCACACGCATTTGTGCGAGACCGTGGATGAGGAGAATTACTGCCGCGAGATGTTCGGACAGCGACCGATCGAATACATGGAGGAGAACGAGTGGCTGGGTCCCGATGTCTGGTTTGCGCACGGCATCTATTTTAATGACGGTGAAATACAGAAACTCGCGGCGACGAAAACCGGAATCGCGCACTGTCCGTCGTCCAATCTGCGGCTGGGGTCGGGAATTGCGCCGATTCCGCGCATGATGGAGGCGGGTGTTCGCGTTGCGCTCGGAGTGGACGGCTCCGCCAGCAATGATAGTTCCAGTTTCAGCCGCGAAATGCAAATGGCGCTGCTGGCGCATCGCGTTGGAACGGCGGTTGACGCGATGCCGTCGAGTCGTGTGCTGCACATGGCGACGCGCGGGGGCGCAGAGGTGTTCGGATGGCCGGAGATTGGACGTATTGCGCCGGGGGCGCTTGCGGATATCGCCTTGTTTCGACTGGATCGGATTGAATACGCGGGCGCGATGACGGATCCCGCGTCCGCCATCCTGTTCTGCGGCGCGGGTGCGCGCGCGGATTATACGATCGTTAATGGCGTCATTCGCGTGGCCGGCGGCGAGTTGATCGGCACGGATGAGCAGCGTCTCTTTCATAGGGCGAACGAGTTGACGGATATGATGTTGAAGAAAGCTGGAGGTCAAATATGAAACTGACTGCCTATCACCGCGCGAAATCACTGGCGGATGCGCGCCGACTGTTGAAGGAGCTTGGCCCGACGGCGATGCCGCTTGCGGGCGCGTCGTCGCATTCATTTGTTAAGAATGATGACGAAAAAATCGGTGTGGACATTGCCGATATCGGATTCGAAGGTGTTGAGTGCAAAAATGGACATTTTGTGGTCGGCGCAAATACGCGAATTGCGGATTTGCAGGCGTTTCACGCTCCGGGCTGGGTGCTGGATCGCGTCGCGCTTCGCTTTGTGAGTCAGCCGCTACGAAATATGACGACCATCGGCGGAAACATCAGCCGCGTTTTTCCGTGGAATGATTTTCCTGTCGCGCTGCTTGCGCTGAACGCAACGATGACCATTTCGGGCGAGGCAAAAACCTCGCATCTGGCGTCGGTCTTTTTCGATGGTCAACCGAGTCGTCTATTTCAGCCGGGCGACCTGCTCACTGAAATATCCGTTCCGGAAATCGGAGAGGGGTCCGGCTTTGGCTATCACAAGGAGAGCCTTGTTAATATGGACTTCAGCCACCTCACCATTGCGGCATGGATTCGCCGCGAAGGCCGGACGATTCGGGATGCACGGGTCGCGGTTGGAGCGGGCGTCCCGCTGCCTTGCCGACTCTCGGCATTGGAGGCGGAGCTTGTCGGGAAAAAAATGCGCAGAGGCGGACATCGCCGCCGCCGTGGAAGCGCATCTGGCCGGTGTTTCCTGGAAAGGGGATCGCGGATACAGCAGTGAGTACATCAAACAACTGGCGCGCGCACATTTGCCCGATGCGATTTTAGAGGCGTGCGGGATGGCGGGAGGAAGGTAATTATGAATATTCAATTCACGCTCAATGGAAAATTGCGAACGGCGGAAGTTGAGGCCAACACCAAACTCGCGGACCTGTTGCGGGAACTTGGTTGCGCCAGCGTAAAGATTGGGTGCAACGAAGGCGCGTGCGGGTCGTGTGCGGTGAATGTGGACGGCCGCCTCATTAATTCCTGTCTTACCTACGCCGGGCAGGTGAACGGGCGGACGGTGGAAACGGTGGAGGCGATCGGTTCGTTGGATCATCCGCATCCCATTCAGGACGCGCTCGTGGAGGAGGGCGCGATTCAGTGCGGGTATTGCATGCCTGGAGTCATTCTCGCGGCGAAGGCGCTGTTTGACAAAAATCCATCGCCCACCGAAGAGGAGCTGGCTGTCGCGCTGGACGGCCAGTTGTGTCGGTGTACGGGTTATCAGAAGATTGAATCGGCGTTACGCAAACTTGCTTCGGAGGCGCGGTCATGAAGAAATTTAATGTTGTCGCAAAGTCCGTCCGGAAAATTGACTCCCTCTCGCTTGCCACCGGCAAGCCGATGTTTGTCGCGGATTTGAAGCCCGCCGACTCCTTGTATGTGAAGGCGCTGTGGAGTCCCCATGCGCACGCGCGGATTGTATCCATTGATGTAAGCGAGGCGGAGAAGATGCCGGGGGTGCATTGCATCCTGCATCACGGCAATGTTCCGCGTGTGGTTCACACGACTGCGGGACAGGGTTTTCCCGAGCCCTCGCCATACGATTCCTTCCTGTTTGACAATAAAGTGCGCTTCGTTGGTGATCGCGTCGCCGCAGTTGCCGCGGATACGCCGGAACAGGCTGCCGCAGCAGTGAAGGCGATCAAGGTGGTGTACGAGGAACTGCCCGCCGTATTCACGATTGATGACGCGCTCAAGCCCGGTGCGCCTGTGATCCACGACGAGCCGGAGGCGCATGTCCCGATTCCGGTTCCATACGAACCGCAGCGGAATCTCGCCGCGCGGGTCGCAATGGACGTGGGGGATGTCGAGGCCGAATTGAAGGCGGCGGACACGATGCTTGATCGGGAGTTTTACACGGACTATGCGCATCACTGTCCGATTGAACCGCATATCGTGACCGCGCATCTTGATGTAGATGGTCGCGTGATTGTCACAACGAGCACACAGGTGCCGTTCCATGTCCGCCGCATCGTTGCGCAGGTGCTTCAGATCCCGGTGCGCAGGATTCGCGTTGTGAAACCCCGCATCGGAGGCGGCTTCGGAGGAAAGCAGGAGGTGCTGCTGGAGCCGGTGGTTGCCATGTTCGCGTTGCGTACCGGTCGGGCCGTGCATTGGAAATACACGCGCGAGGAAGAGTTTGTTTCCAGCCGGACGCGACATCCCGAGAAAATGCGTATTCGTGCCGGCGTGAAAAAGGATGGATCAATCAGTGCGCTTGCGTTGGATTGCTGCACAAACTCGGGGGCGTACGGTGCGCACGCGCTGACGGTGGTGTGCAATAGCGGCAGCAAAATTCTTCCGCTGTACCGCAGCAAAACCATCCACTTTGTCGGCGAATCCGCATACACCAACCTGCCGGTCGGCGGAGCGTATCGCGGGTATGGCGCGACGCAATCCACGTTCGGCATTGATTGCATGATGGATGAGCTGGCGGAGATGCTCGGCATGGACCCGCTGGAGTTCCGCCGGATGAACACGATTCGCTCGGGTGAAACATCGCCGGTTTTCCGGGCGCTGGGAGAAGGAAAGGCGGGCGTCGAACAGTCCATCGGCAGTTGCGAAATGGAGAAGTGCATGAAGCTCGGCGCACGCGAGATCGGTTGGAAAAAGCGCGGGCGCTGGCAGGACAAAAAAGGGCGCTTCCGTCGCGGCATCGGAATGGCGTCGCTGATGCAGGGATCCAGCATCCCCGAAATTGATATGGGCGCGGCAACGATGAAGATGAATGACGACGGGTCATTCAATTTGCTGGTCGGCGCGACGGACATCGGGACGGGGAGCGATACCATTCTTGCGCAAATCGCTGCAGAAACAGTCGGCTGCGATGTGGACAAGCTCATCGTCTATTCGTCGGACACGGACACAACCCCGTTCGATGTTGGCGCGTATGCCTCCAGCACGACGTATCTCAGCGGAATGGCGGTGAAGAACGTCGCCGAAAAAGTTGCCAAACAAATCGCTGGTGTTGGCGCCGCGATGATGGAATGCAAACCCAAGGAAATCGATCTGCGCGACAACTGCGCGTTTGGGCCGGATGGAAAATCCGTCACGTTCTCCGGAAATCGCGCTGCGCTCGCTCTATGGGTCGGACCAGTTCCAAATTGGCGCGATTTCCTCGCATATCACGCACAAGTCGCCGCCGCCTTTCTCCGCACATTTCTGCGAAGTGGAGGTGGACACGTTGACCGGCAGGGTGCGCGTCCTGCGCTATGTCGCAGCGGTGGATTGCGGCACGGCAGTGAACCCGAAGCTGGCCGAGGGCCAGACCGAGGGCGGCGTGTTGAACGGAATCAGCTATGCGTTGACGGAGCAGTATCGCTTCAGTTCACGCGGGCGGATGCTCAATCCATCCTTCGCGCACTACAAGATCATGTCCATGCGGGACAAGCCGGCGCTGAAGACCATTCTGGTCCCCAGCTACGAAAAAGAGTGGCCCGTACGGCGCAAAGAGCGTTTCCGAAATTTGCATCAACGGCCCGCTCCCCTGCATCGCCAACGCCATCTACAATGCCGTGGGCGTTCGTATGCGCAGCTCTCCGTTCATGCCGAATGCCATTTGGAAAGCGATTCAAGAACGCGAGGGCGGATAACAAGAGGGCCGACGCAGCGGACGACATCGAATAAGCGCGAATGCTTTGCCGACGCCTGTCCTGCCGCTTCCCGCAAATTGCGGAGGCGGTTGCGAGTTGTTCGCGGGGCAAAATAGCTCTTACCCGCCACCGATCGGCATTGCGAGGAAGACACGGTCGTCGTTTTGGAGCGCGTGGTTCTGACTGACTTTTGCTGTGTTCACAAACGGCGTGATCACGCCGCGTTGCTTTTCAGGGATTCCGATTTGTTCCAAGAGCGCTGCAATCGTGATGCCCTCTTGAACGGTCATTACGCTCCCGCTCGGCGGCGCGTTGGTCTTCAGCATTGCGACATATTCCAACCTGATTTCCATGTTGGAATGGTTGCGTAATTCCTTGTGAATCGCAATCGGGGAAGAACCTCTTTTGAGGGATCAGGGTTTTACCGATGGGCTAATCAGGGCGCCGGAGGCTGTTATTCCGTTGTTTGATGACGAAGTCGGCGCGACGCTTTAGCGGAAAGAACCAGCGGGGTGTTCGATGACTACGGGATTGATGGCGGAAGAGAGCGTATTGCAACGGGCGATTGGTCGTGCGCGAGAGCGGCATGTAATTTTGCCGACCATCGCGCAGCAAATGGATCCTTCCCAAATCCCCGCCGCGATTAAGACAAAACTTTCCTCCATCGGATTGTGGGATGTGAATCCGCTGAATTTGTTTCGCATCACATGGAAGAACGAGCCGAAGCCGCGCGGAGGCGGATTCGGAGAAGGGAACTGGATTGAGTTTCCCTCGGCGCTGACGGGGGTGGACGCTCGAATCGTGGGCATTGTCGGAAAGTGGTTTCCGACGGGCGCCCATAAAGTGGGCGCAGCCTATGGATGTCTCGTGCCGCGTCTGGTCTCGGGGCAGTTCGATCCGACCCGGCAAAAGGCCGTGTGGCCATCCACCGGCAACTATTGTCGGGGCGGCGCGTACGACTGTGCGCTGCTGGGCTGTCCCGCCATTGCGATTCTGCCGGAGGGAATGAGTCAGGAGCGATTCAACTGGTTGCGCGAGATCGGGACGGACGAGATCATTGCGACGCCGGGCACGGAGTCGAACGTAAAAGAGATTTACGACAAGTGCTGGGAGCTACGCCGCACGCGCGGCGATGACATCGTGATTTTCAATCAGTTCAGAAGAGTTTGGAAACGCGATGTGGCATTATCACGTCACCGGTTCGCTGATCAGCGAGGTGTACGAAAATCAGATCCGTGGGCCTTCTTCGCGGCTTGCGGGATTTATCAGCGCAACGGGATCGGCGGGCACCATTGCGGCGGGCGATTATTTGCGGACAAAATATCCACAGCTGCGTGTCGTTGCGGCGGAGGCGTTACAGTGTCCGACGCTGTACCAGTTTGGATTCGGCGCACACCGAATCGAGGGAATCGGGGACAAGCATGTTCCGTGGGTTCACAACGTCCGCAATACCGATGCGGTGGCCGCGGTGGATGACGAGGCGGTCATGCAGCTCATGCGGTTGTTTAACGAGATAGAGGGAAAAAATTTGCTCGCGGCAAGCGGAGTGCCAGAAGCAACGATTGAATCGCTCGATCTCGCAGGCATTTCCGGAATCTGCAATTTGGTCGCAGCGGTAAAGACCGCCGAATATTACGAGATGGACCGCAATGACGTTCTGTTTATTCCGCTTACGGATTCGATGGAGCTTTACGGATCGCGCCTCGAAGAAATGACGGAGGCGCGTGGCCGGTTCAGCGCTCGCGATGCGATCTCCGTGGCGGCGACCTATCTCGATGGACACACAACATCTCTTTTCCGCGAGCTGAATTATCAGGAACGGAAGGCGTTGCATCAGTTCAAATACTTCACCTGGGTCGAACAGCAGGGCCGGGACGTGGAAGACTTGCGGAGGCTGTGGGACGAGTCGTTCTGGCGGGACATTTTTGCGGAGGAACGGATCGCCGAATGGGATCGGCGGATCACGGAATTCAATGAGGCAACAGGCGTACTGAAAAACATGGAGTAAAGGTCATGAGCATACTGGCAGCAAGTCGGGCAATGGAATCGCGCCTTCTGAAATTCATGAAGGACATCATCTCAATCAAATCGCTGAGTAGCGAGGAGGGGCGCGTTGCGCGCCGCATCGCAGATGAAATGAAGAAGCTCGGCTACGATTCCGTGCGCGTGGACAAGATGGGGAACGTCATCGGGCGAATCGGGAAGGGGCCGGTTCAAATCGCTATTGACGGGCACATTGACACCGTGGATGTGGGCGACCTCAAGGCATGGAAAACCGACCCGTTCAAGCCGATTGTAAAAAATGGATGTTTGTATGGACGCGGCACAAGCGACATGAAGGGCGGTGTGGCATCGGCAATTTACGCGGGCGCGCTTTTGAAGAAGATGGGCTTCCCGAAGAATGTATCGCTCTTTATCACGGCGACGGTGCAGGAGGAGGACTGTGACGGGCTGTGCTGGCAGTATTTGGTGAAGGAAGAGAAACTACGTCCCAACGTGGTTGTCATCACCGAGCCGACGAGTCTGCGCATTTATCGCGGGCACCGTGGCCGCATGGAAATCGAAGTGGAGACGACGGGAATTTCCTGCCACGGCTCCGCGCCCGAACGCGGCGTGAACGCGATCTATAAGATGGCGCCGATTATTGCGGATATCGAAAAGTTGAACGCGCGCCTCAAGCCGAAAAAGCCGTTGGGCAAGGGCACCGTGACGATCAGTCACATCCGTTCGCGCTCGCCGAGTTTGTGCGCGGTCGCGGACGGATGCGCCATCCATTTGGATCGCCGCTTGACCGTGGGCGAAACGGAAAAGATTGCCGTGAATCAGATCAAGGCGCTGCCTTCGGTGAAGAAGGCGAAGGCGGTTGTGCGCGTGCTTGATTATGCAACGCCGAGCTACACGGGGTTGACCTATCCGACGAAGAAGTATTTCCCAACCTGGGAGATGCCGGAATCCACGCTCGAAGTGAAGAAGGCGCGCGAGGCGTATCAGGCGGTGTTCGATGAGAAGCCGATTGTCGGCCACTGGGTCTTCAGCACAAACGGCGTCGCCAGCGCGGGGATGCACAACATTCCGACCATTGGGTTCGGGCCCGGGCATGAACACATGGCGCACGCCCCGAATGAGTGTGTCGAGATTGAGCATTTGACCCGCGCGTGCGCGTTTTATGCCGGGTTTGTGCTGGCCTATAGCAAACAATAGAACGTGGGGCGAGGTGGCGGCGTCGGGCTGGTCCGACACAAGGATCAGTCCGACGCCTGCGGTTACGGCTGCCAGAGGTAGAGGAAGCGGGAGTTGTATTGGGCCAGCCAGTTCAGAGGTTGCAGGGGCGCGCGGATGCCCATGATCCACCGCATGAAATCCATCGGCTGTTCGTAGCGAACGACTTTGATTGAGTCTTCGCCGAGTAATTCAGCGGTCTTTTTCATCACATCGTCCCAGTAGCCGATCTGATCCACCAGCGCGAGTTCCTTTGCCCGTTCCGCGACGAAGATGCGACCGTCCGCAAGTGCGCGGAGATCTTGCGCCGGAATCGCGCGATTCTTTGCAACGATGCCGAGGAAATGTTCGTACATCGAATTAATCATCTCCTGCAGCAGCGCCATCTGTGCGGGATCCACTTCACTGAATGGGTTGAGTAGGTCCTTGTTCGCACCGGACTTGATGGTCACATCGGTAACGCCCAATTTTTCGCCCAAGCCCTTCACATTGTACGATTGCATAATCACGCCGATGGAACCGAGAACGGTGGTTGGTTGTGCGATCAGCCAATCGCTCGCCATCGAAACGTAGTAGCCGCCCGAGGCCGCAAGGTCGCGCATATAAACGACGACTTTTCTATCTTCCTTGCTCGCGCGGAAGTCCTGGAGCGCCTTGTAGATTTCATCGCTCGCGGTGACGCCGCCGCCAGGGCTGTCCACGTCGAGAATTATGGCCTTAATCTTCTCGTCTCCCTGCGCGTGACGGATTTGGGAAATGATGGTGTCCACCATGTTCCCCTGCATTGCAAATACGCCGGTTTGCGGCGTACGCATAATGACGCCGTGAACGGCGATACGCGCGACTTTTACTGTGCCGTTGCCGTACGACCAGACCTCGTTCATTTCGGGGAACTCGTCCACCGCGCGGTCACTGAGCATTCCGCGTTGCATCAATTTTGAGTGGACGAGCGCGCTGGACTTGCTCACCTGACGCAGTGTGCGTCCGGCAAAGACAATGACCGCCACAACAAGAATGAAAATCAGCCAAGGCCAAATGTGACGTTTCTTGCGGCGGGGTCGCGGCAGGGGCGGAGGTGTGTTGCTCATCGGTATAGCCTTGCCGGAAATGCCCGAAGTTTCAAGCTGTTCCAACGGAGCGCTCCTGCGTGCGAGCCTTCACGGCAATCGCAGAGAAGGCGGGCAGTGTGTCTCCTTTTAGAGCGCCAAACAACCGAGTTCCTTTGAATCGCCCGCGGTTGCGCAACTTCCGGTCAGTTGGCCCGAGATTGATTGCGCAGCGAACGGTGGAGTTGCCCAACCTGCGTTCAAACGCGACGACGCTGCGCTGTTTCCTCGGCGATTCCTCACCCGCGTTGAATAGCGCAAACGAACCCTGCGAGAGTTCCTTGTTCTGTGCGCGGAGTCGGATGAGGTCTTGGAAGAGTTTGTAGATCGCTTTGCGTTCCGCCGGGTCGCGCGCGAAGGAATTGCCCTCGAATTCGACGGACTCCTGCTCACGAATTCCGGTGGCGGTTTGGATACGACGCCGCTTGCCGATCGGGTTCATCCGATCGTGAATGGGCGGTCGGTTTGTTGCGCCGAACTCTTCGCCCGTGAGAATGAACGGAATTGTTCGCGGCGCCATGAAGACGAGCATATTGATCGCCTTTGTTGCCTCGGGGCCAAATAGATAGAATCCCCGCCCCTCGTCGTGGTTGTCGGAATAGCGCGCGACCCAGGGCGCGCCCTGCGACGCGTATTTTTCCTCGTAGTTCAATAAGGCGCGCTCGAACGCGGCTGCGATACCGCCTTTTTGAAAAGCTAGATAACGATCTTTGAAGTCGTGATTGTGCTCGCACTCGGCTGACGGGATGATTGTTGAGCGCCCTTCCTCTGTGATGCCGTAATAGAACGAGCAGACTTTGTAAAAATCATCATCGTAGGCGGCATTGATGCCGCGGTCAAAGAGGTCCACATTGTTCGCAATGCCGTAGCACTCGGCGAGGAATAGCAGTTCGCGGCCAGCGTGGCGCTTTTTCAGCCTTGGCATGGCCTCGTTCCAAAACGACTTGTCATTGATGAAGTGCGCCATATCGAGACGAAACCCATCAATGCCGTCGGGCTGTCCTTTTGCGTCCTTGCCGAGGAAGCTGAGCCAGTAGTCATAGATCGCCAGCATCCTTTTGCGCAGTGCCGGTTGTGTGTAGTCGAGCTTTGCGGTGTCGGACCAATCCGCGTCATAAAAAAATTTCGCCGTTTTTGCATTTCACATAAAATTCGGGATTCGAGCGAATCCACACGTTGTCGCGACTCGTATGGTTCGGCGTGATGTCGAAGATCACTTTGAATCCAAGTTTGTGCGCCTTGCGAACGAGCGATTTCATTTCTTCGAGTGTTCCGTACTCCGGTTCAATCGCGCGAAAGTTGCGGATGGAGTAGGGCGACCCGATTCCTTTTCGGAACGCATTTCCGATGGGATAGGGCGGCATAAAATAGAGGACATTTGCGCCGAGCTTTTTGATCGTCGTCAGATGATTGGCGACATACGCCAATGGCGATTCTGCAAGCCGACGTTCGGTCGCCGCCTCAATCGCATTGCGCGGCTCGCGCATCGCGAGGCCGCGAAGATTAATTTGATAAATGATCGAATCAGAAATCCATTGTTTCATAGCCTCTAACCGTAGCTCATTTCGGGGGAGGGGACAAGGGACGATAAAATGAATGCCGCCAGAATTAACCACAAAAGGCATCAAGGGGATACCCATAAGCCGGTTGATGAGTGGATGAGTTGATGGGGGAAGGGTTTTCCAAAATTTCTGTTCGCTTGCCGATTGCATCTTACCTGCTAGGGCGCGACCGCTGGGCGCGCCGCAGGGGTTGAAGAGTTCGCAACCGAAGGGAAATAACTCAATTCAGGTACGTTTGGATTTGTCGTTAACATTCCGGCCCGCCCGGCTTGTCCGCCGGAGCGTCTTCGCGAAGGAGGACGGTCGGGCCCTTACCTGAATAAAGACACAAACGAGATACACATAAGGCGGTTGATGAGTTGATGGGGAAAGGGTTTTCCCAAATTTTGCGTCTGAATGTTTCTGCGACTTCGCGCCAATCCCGCCAAGACGGGATGAATTTGTGGAGAATTTCCAACCCTTGGAACTCCCTTCGGACAAGACTTCCAACCCTTGGAAATTTTGGCCCGCGCGCTTAATTTCGCACACCGCATCCTTGTGATCGCCGTATGCATTTAATGCCTACCATGTACGCATTATTGCGTATTTCGATTTGCTTCGCTTGCGAGCCTTACGGCCTTGCTTCACAAAAGCCACCGAAAGTGAGGACTGGCCCCATCTGCAGGCCCCATCTGCAAGACCCCATCTGCAAGGTTTCGGTCCGACCGGCTTGTCCGCCGGAACTCCTCCGCGTGTTCTTCTGTTCGTTCGCTCAATTTCGCCTTTCGCGGATTGAGAATTGTGTGAATGGGGGTAGGCTTGGCGGATGCTTACTGCTGATCAGGTGAAGGCGAAGGCGCTGGAGTTGGGGTTCGATGTGGTGGGTATCGCAAGGGCTGGTCGCGCGAAGGGGGCGGAGGATTTTCAGCGTTGGCTCGAAAAGGATTATTTCGGCGATATGGCGTGGATCGCAAAAAACCCCGAGCGCCGAAGCGATGTTCGCAATGTGGTCGAGGGCGCGAAGTCGGTGGTCTCTGTCGGGCTGTTGTATTATATGGGCGATCCGCCGCCGGAGGTGTGGAACGATCCGATGCGCGGGCGTATCGCGCGGTACGCATGGGGGCGCGATTATCATGACGATATGACGCCGCGCATCCGCGAGTTGGCTGCGTGGATTGAGGCGGAGTCGGGACGACCAGTGCCGAATCGCGCGTACGTGGATACAGGGCCGGTCTTGGAGGGCGAGTGGGCGGTCAGGGCGGGTCTCGGATTTCAGGGGAAAAATACGCTGATGATTCACCCGGAATGGGGTTCATATATTTTTCTGGGCGAGATCATCCTCGACCTCGAATTGGAACCGGATCCGGAAGGCGGCGAGAGCAAAGGCACGTGCGGGTCGTGCCGCCGTTGTCAGGATGCGTGTCCCACTCATGCGTTTCCCGCGCCCTATGTGTTGGATAGCCGGTTGTGCATTTCCTATCTGACGATTGAGTATCGCGGTTCGATTCCGGTCGCGCTGCGCTCCAAGATGAAGAATTGGATTTATGGGTGTGACGAGTGTCAGAGCGTGTGTCCGTGGGTCAGACAGTTTTCAAAACCGGGCAAGGCGCGTTTTCTGAAGTATGATTTGGATTGGGCCGCGCCGCATCTTCTCGATTTGTTGGCGCTGGATGACCAGGGGTTTCGTGATCGGTTTCGTAAATCGCCGATTCCGCGCACGAAGCGTCGCGGAATGTTGCGGAATGTTTGTATCGCGCTGGGCAATTCAAAGAATCCGGAGGTCATTCCGGCGCTTGAAAAGGCGATGACCGATTCCGAGCCGTTAATTCGGGAGCACGCGGAGTGGGCTATTTCCCGGCTGAGCCAGACGGCGCGGGATGCAGAATCCGATGTAAGGTTGTGAGCAGCTCGCGGGCGCTGAGTGGTTTTTGCAGGGCTGCCAGAATACCGAGTTCTTGGCCGTTATCCGCTGTGTCTTGATTCGCGTCGTAGCCGGTCATTGTGACGATGAGAATATCCGGATAGCGCGTATGAACCGTGCGCGCGAGCGCACGGCCGTCCATTTCCGGCATGAGGATGTCCGTCAAGAGCACTCGCACCGGTGGTCCCGGTTGGGCGAGCAGTTCGATTGCGGCCGGGCCGGTGGCACAGCAGGCGCAATGGTAGCCGCTCTGCGAAAGGATGCGGCACAGAACGTTTCGCACCTCCGGTTCGTCGTCCACCACAAGAATGTGTTCGCCGTGTCCGCGCGGCATTTCGGAGGACGACTCCGGGGCGCGTGGAGTTTGGTCGGCGCTTGTGACCGGGAGCCACACGCTGAACGTGGTGCCTCGGTCGGGTAGCGGATTTGCCGTGATGAACCCACCGTGTGCGCGCACAATGCCCATGCTGGTGGAGAGTCCGATCCCCGTGCCTTTGCCCTGTTTCTTTGTTGTGAAATATGGGTCGAAGAGTTTGTCTAAATGCCTGGGATCAACTCCGTGGCCGGTATCCTGAACATCCACCCTGACGTGCGGGCCGGGGGTGGCGCCGGGGGTGGCTCCCGCCTTCTGCGCAGCAAGATCAGCAATGGTTACTCGAAATAGGATCTCTCCGCCGTTGGGCATGGCGTCGCGCGCATTGACTGCGAGGTTCAGTAATACTTGGTGCAGTTGGGTCGAGTCGCCCATGACGAGAGACATATCGTTCGGCAGTTCCGTTTTGATCCGAATGTTTTTCGGAAATGTTTCTTCGGCAATTTTTGCCATTTCCCGGACGAGCGCGCGCATGGAGACCGGCTCGCGCGGGCCGTCTTTGCCTCGGCCGAATAACAGAAGTTGTCGGATAATAGCCGCGCCGCGGGTGACGCTGGCCTCAATCGAATCCACGAGGGCTTGCGTTTCAGGGTCTTTCACTGCGCTGCGCAAGAGGGGCGGGGCCATCAATACGGGCGTAAGGATATTGTTCAAGTCGTGTGCGATGCCGCTGGCGAGGCGTCCGACACTTTCGAGACGTTGCGTGCGGAGGAGTTGTTGCTCCATCGCCAACCGTTCCGTGATGTCCTGTTTGATGGCGATGAAGTTTGTCAGGACGCCGTGCTCGTCCCGCACCGGTGTGATCGTCATTTCTTCCGCGACTTGTTCGCCGTTCTTTTTCCGGTTGGTAAGCTGTCCGCGCCAGACCTGATTGTTGCTGATCGTCGTCCACAAAGTTTTGTAGAATCCCGGCTCCTGCATGCCGGACTTCACGAGATCGCGCGAATTTTTTTCCGATGCACTCCTCCCGCCGATAGCCGGTCGTCTTACAAAACGAGCTGTTCACCCAGGTGATTATTCCGCGCGGATCGGTGATGACGATGGAGTTTGCCGCCGCCTCCAGCGCCGCGCTCTGCAGGCGCAGTGCGCGCGTGGCTTCGTATTCTGCGGATATATCAATGTGAAACACTATAAAGTTGCCGTCCGGCAATTTCGTCGCGTGGGTATCCACTCGCAGGACACGCCCATCCTGACGCACAAGGTCGTGCGCGCCGCGGAAGCTGCCGACCTGGTTGAGGCGGGCGAGGGCCGCACCCGCTCTTTCCGGATGCACGCTGAATTCGCCCACCTTCATTTCCCGCACCTTTTCGCGCGTGTATCCGAGCAGCTTCACTGCGGCAAGATTACAGTCCAGATAGCGTCCGTCCGGGCTTAAAATGAAAAGCGCCACGGGCGAGTTTTCGATATATGCGCGAAGCCGCGCCTCGCTATCCTGCAGGGCTTCGGCGCTTTCTTTGATGGCGGTGATGTCCGTGTGCGTTCCCACAAAGCGCGTCGGTTTGCCATCCTCGCCCCACGCAACGGCCATTCTGCGCGAGAGCACCCAGATGTAGGACCCGTTCTTGTGCCGCAAGCGATATTCGACGTTGAATTCGGACGAAATGCTGTTCCACTCATTGCTTTCCAACTGCGCCAGTCGTTCCACGTCGTCCGGATGAATGCGTGATTTCCATTCTGCAACCTCGGATCCGATTTCGTCGTTGGTGTATCCGAGCATGGCCTTCCATGTCGGCGAGAAATCCATCTTGTTGGATTGGGCGCTCCAATCCCATATCCCGATTCCGGAGCGCTCAATCGCGAAGCGCCAGCGTTGAGACAGGTCTTCCACTTGGGACTCCGCCAGCTTTTGCTTTGTGATGTCGTGCAGGAATCCGGTCCAAATCGTGCTGCCATCGGGCTGGCGGGCTGGCATGGCAAACGCCTCAAACCAGACCAGCGGCTGATTCGGATGGATAACGCGAAAGGTGCGGTGCCAGTATGAGAGATCCTTTTCCGATTGAAGGATGGACTCGTTAAAGGAAGGCGCGTCGTCCGGATGAATACGCTTCAATGCGGCTACCCCGTCCTGCATCTCTCGCGCTGATTTGAATCCGAGCATCTCCGCGAAGCTCTGGTTGACGTAGAGAAATGAAGGCGTCCCGTCGGCGCTGCGCCTGAAGGCATAAAGCGCTCCCGGAATGCTTCCGGCGATATAGGCAAGTTGTCGCTGCATCGTGTTGACTTGTTCCGCTTGTTGGCGGTGGTGGTGAAGCAATCCGCTCAACACGCTGATCAGAATGCCGTTTGCGAGCAGCACGATCCAAAGTATCCGATCGTGCGCCGATGTGATGTCGAAGCCTTGCAATGCCCAGTTGGGTGCCCATGCCGTCAATCCTGCCGTAACGCCTGTTGCCAGCAGCCCTGCGCGAAAGCCCCCAAGATAGGCCGCGATCACGATGGGCATTACGAACAAAATCAGGTGCGAGTGTTGTTCCAGAAAGGATGCCGTCGGCAAGTGAAGATAGAGATGGATGCAGGGGCCGAGGAGGGCCACGACGTAGCCGAGGCGAACCAACCACGTCCTTCTTTTTTGTGAAAAACTGCGATTCATACATTTAGCGGCTCAGAAATAGCTCCAAGCGCTGCGAGATATGCTACCTGCGCCCCGGAGTGCGGTCAAGAGAGGGGCGGTCGGATGTGCCGCGCGTGGAGCCGGAGCGTTCGAGGTCCGTAAACTTTGTGCTCTTTGCGAGTCGCCCGGTTGAACGAGGCGTTCTGGAGGAGATTGTTTGGAATCCCGCTGGCCCAAATTAATATTTTACGTCGTCAGTCAGAGCGAAAATTGGATATCCCGGGCGTAGCGACCTCGTGATAGGTGTTGCTGCCATCGCGCATGACAAACAGGGCTTCGGCGTCGGTGTGTTCGGCAAGCCAGGGGATGCCTTCATCGGGTCCCAAGACGGAGAGTGTTGTTGCGAGCGCGTCGGCCCATGTGCCGTTGCCGGCGATGACGGTGACGCTGGCGACGTGGCTGGTGGTGGGGCGGGCGATGCGGGGATCGAAGATGTGCGAGTAGGCGGCGCCGTCCTCCGCAAGAACATAGTTTCTATAGTCGCCGGAGGTGGCGAGGCTGCCGTTTGTCAGCGCGAAAATGGCCTCCGTCGTCTCGCCGGGCATCGTGCCATAGACCGGCTTGTCCACGGCGATGCGCCAGGGTGTTCCGTTTGCGTTGTGGCCGCGAACAACAATTTCACCGCCAACGTCCACATAAATATTGCTGTATCCGCGCGCAAGCAGCAATTCGGCGATCTGTTGCGCGGCATAGCCGGGGGCGATGGCGTTAAAGACCAGCTCCACGCCGGAGACGGCCTTTTGCAGTTGATTGGACGAGACAACCGTGAGCAGGTGATAGCCAGAGCGGGCGCGGGCGGCGGCGACCGCCTCGTCGGTCGGAACGCGCTTCGGTCCGGTGCGTCCAAAACCCCACGCGTCAAACAACGGGCTGAAGGTGACATCAAACGCGCCGCCGGATGCGCGGCTGAGTTCGAGCGAGAGGCTCGCCAGCTCTGCGATGCGCGGCGGGACGGTGATGGGTTCGAGTCCGGGGTTGGCGTTGAACTGCGAAAGCGCACTGTTTGTGGACCACGTCGAAAGGTCGGCGTCAATCGAGTTGAGCAGCGCCATGATGTCGCCGTGGAGCGCGAGAAAGGTTTGTTTGTTCAAATCGGGCGAGACGATTTGCACGGCATAGGTTGACCCGTAGATTTCCCCCGCCTCGCGCCACGTTTGCGGCGGTTTGTCGCGGCGCGTGGTGTAGATGAAGAACGCGACGAGGACGGCCGTGACCCAGAGGGTTTTCCACGGGTTGAAGCGGCGAGGTTGGAGGAGGACGGGCATTGGAGGAAGAGCGGTTGTCGCGGTGGCGTGGAAGTTAATCGCGAATCATGCAGCGATTATGTTTTGCCATTTCCCTTGCGTTCCTTGCGGTTAAAAAACTCTCGCCGGGCACGGCATTAAAATCCGCGCTTCTCCGGGATCAACTCCAACGGCGCGCGACGTCTGCGCCCATCTGGCATCAAAACTCGTCGTATGCGATCTGTTCCTTTTCGACGCCGAGATCGTAGAGCATCTTGTTCACTGCCGCGATCATCGGAGGCGGGCCGCACATGTAGTATTCGACCTCGGCCGGGTCTGGGTGATTCTTGAGATAGTTTTCGAGAAGAACCTGGTGAATGAAGCCCTTGGCGCCGGTCCAGTTGTCCTCGGGCAGCGGTTCGCTGAGGGCGACATGGAACTTGAAGTTCGGAAACTCCTTTTCGATGTCGCGGAAGTCCTGCTCATAGAACATTTCGCGCATGGAGCGCGCGCCGTACCAGTAGGACACCTTGCGGGTGGTCTTCTTGGTGTGGAACAAATCCATGATGTGGCTGCGCAACGGGGCCATTCCCGCGCCGCCGCCGATGTACACCATTTCCTTGTCCGTGTCCTTGGCAAAGAATTCGCCGAACGGGCCGCTGATCCAAACCTTGTCGCCGGGCTTCAGGTTGAAGATGTATGTGGATGCGATGCCGGGCTTGATGTCGGGCATCTTCGGCGGCGGCGTGGCAATGCGGACATTGAGCATTACGCGATTGCCTTCGGCGGGATGGTTGCCCATCGAATAAGCGCGAAAGGCGGGTTCTTCGTTGACGCAGGAAAGATCGAACAGCTTGAACTTTTCCCAAGCGTCGCGGTATTTTTCTTCGATCGCAAAGTCGCTGAACTTGATGTTGTAGGTCGGGATGTCAATTTGGATGTAGCCCCCGGCCTGGAAGTTGAGATTCACGCCCGGCGGCAAGTCCACAATGAATTCTTTGATAAACGTCGCCACGTTGCGGTTCGAGCGCACGGTGCCTTCGAATTTCTTGATCTCCAGCATTTCCGGCGGGACGTGGATGGAGATGTCGTTCTTGACCTTCACCTGACAGGCGAGACGCTGGCCCTGTTTTGCGGCCTGTTTGCTGATGTGGCCGGTTTCCGTCGGCAGAATCGAGCCGCCGCCGGAGAGCACGTCGCATTTGCACATTGCACAGGTGCCCATGCCGCCGCAGGCGGAGGGGAGAAAAAATTTTCTCATCGGCGAGTGTGCCGAGAAGGCTCTTGCCGGGTTGGACTTCGAGAACTTTCTGGCCGTCGTTGATGCTGACTTTGACGGAGCCGGACGGGGTGAGCTTCTTGGAAGCCCAGATGATGCCGAACACCAGCAACAAGATCAGGCCGGTGAAAATGAAAACGCTTGTTGAAACGTAGATAATATCCATGGCGGTGCCTTACATGTTGACGCCGGTGAAGGTCATAAACCCGAGCGCCATCAGGCCGGTGACAATCATTGCGATGCCAAGGCCCTTGAGTCCGTTCGGGATATTGGAGTAGCGCAACTTTTTGCGGATGGCGGCGAGGGAGATGATCGCCAGCGCCCAGCCTGCGCCGGAGGAGAACCCATACACCATGGTCTGCGGGAAGGTGTAGGAGCGTTCCGCCATGAAGAGCGAGCCGCCGAGAATCGCGCAATTCACCGCAATCAGCGGGAGGAAAATGCCCAGCGAGTTGTAGAGAGAGGGAACGAACTTATCCAGGGTCATTTCGACGATCTGCGTCATGAACGCGATGGTGGAAATGAAGGTGATGAAGTTCAAAAACGTCAAGTCCATGCTCGCCAACGCGGGGATTCCCGTCCATGCCAGCGCGCCAGGGGCGAGCAGGTAGTTGAGGATGAGCCAGTTGACGGGAGCCGTGATGGTTTGGACGAACACGACGGCCATGCCGAGACCCGTCGCGGTTTCAACCTTCTTCGAGCAGGCCAAAAAGGAGCACATGCCCAAGAAGGTCGAAAGCAGGATGTTTTCGATGAAGATGTTTCGAATGGCTAGATTGAAAAGTTCCATGGTGGGAATCCCTTAATCCGTCTCGTATTTTTTGATCAACGTGCGCTGAATCCAAATGATCAGGCCCAGGCAGAGGAACGCGCCGGGGGCGAGCACCATCAGACCGTTCAAACCGTGATCCATATAGCTCTGCGGCATCAGCACAATTCCGCCCCACGAGCCTTTGCCGAGAATTTCGCGGATACTGCCGACGGTCATCAAGATCGCGCTGTAGCCGAGTCCGTTGCCGATACCGTCGAGGAAGGAAATGCCCGGCGGATTCTGCAACGCAAAGGCTTCAAGACGGCCCATCACGATACAGTTGGTGATGATCAAGCCGACGAACACGCTCATCTGGCGGCTCAGCTCAAAGAAGTACGCACGCAAAATCTGATCGGTCACAATCACCAGCGTCGAAACGACGGCCAGCTCAATGATGATGCGGATTTTGCTCGGAATGAAGTTGCGCATCGCGGAAATCACGAGGTTGGAAAACGCCGTGACCAGCGTCAGGCCGACGGACATCGCGAACGCCGTATCCACCTGCGTGGTTACGGCGAGCGATGAGCAGATGCCCAGAATTTGAACCGTGATCGGATTGTTTTCTGATAGAGGGTCAACAATGACCTTTTTGATGGATGTTGCCATGGGGTTCCTCGTTATGTCCCTCGGTGCAATTTGAAGTAAGCCTCGTACTTGTCCAGATCGGCGTTCACAAAACGGGTCACGCCGTTGCCAGTCAGCGTCGCGCCGCTGATTCCGTCCACCGCATGATCGTTTCCATTCGGATATTTGTCGGACACACGGCCCTTCGTGACCTCAAAGTGAAGGCGCTTGCCGTCCTCAAAAACCTTCTTACCCTTCCAGTTGTTCTGGAACCAGTCCTTTTCGATTTCGGCGCCCAGGCCCGCGGTTTCGCCGTGTTTGTAGAAGGTCGCGCCGATAATCGTGCTCAAGTCCGCGTCGAGTGACATATAGCCATAGATCGTGGACCAGAGGCCCTTGCCGGAAATGGGAAATGCGTACTTCGTGATCTTTCCATCTTCGCGCCACACGAAGAGCTGCAGCGGCTCCTTTGCGTCTTCACGCGAGGCGACTTCCTCGCCGGTTGTGCCGTCCACCCAAATTTCGCTGATGTTGTCCGCGAAATATTTATCAATGGCGCTGCTCGAAATTTTTTTCCCATCCTCGCCGCGAGTCGGCACGCCGAAGGCCTTGATGACGTTCAGGCGTCGGTCCAACTCCACGTTGTAGTCCTGCGCTGTTTTTAACGACGAGGCGGCCGTCGCGAGAAGAATGCTGCAAACAAGGCAGACAATGGTCGCAAAGAGTACGACGAAAGAATCACCCTTAGGCGTGGACATGACGATTTCTCCGCTTGATGTGGGCCTGCAACACGATGTGATCAATCAATGGTGCCATGATGTTCATGAATAGAATGACCAACATAGTCGCTTCAGGATACGCCGGGTTGGATACTCGAATCGCAACAATCAGTGCGCCGATCAGAAAACCATACACCCATTTTCCAGGATTGGTAGCCGTTGCCGAAACCGGGTCGGTCGCCATGAAGACGAGACCGAACGCGAAGCTGCCGATCATTGCCTGATAATAGAAGGGAAGTTCCGCCAGCACCTTCAAATTCGGGCCACCCGCGAAGTGTTGAAAGATGGTTGAGGCGAAGGTCAGGCCGAGCAGGCCGCTGAGGATGATGCGCCACGAGGCGATGCCTGAAATCATCAGAATCACCAGCCCGATCAGAATTGCGACCATCGAGGTCTCTCCGATACTGCCCGGATGCAAGCCGAAAAACAGGGTCTTCAGCGTATATCCCGCGTTGCTCAACGTATCCACAAAACTTTCCGTGCCCACAGACGCTGCCGCGCCGATACCCAAGGGGGTTGCGCCAGAGAATCCTTCCGCAATCGGGCCGCCCTTCACCAGCGGCACCCAGACATCGCCGGAGATGCTGACGGGATAGGCGAAATAGAGGAACGCACGCGCGGTTAGCGCGGGGTTCAGCACGTTGAAGCCGGTGCCGCCGAAAATCTCCTTGCCGATCACCGTGCCGAACGTGACGCCCATCGCCACCTGCCAGAGCGGTTGAGTGGGGGGCAGCGTAAGTGGGAACAGCAGACCCGTGACGAGGAAGCCTTCGCTCACCGGATGCTTGCGAATCAGCGCGAAAAGCACCTCCCAGAAACCGCCGACCGCGTAGGAAACGAGGATGATCGGCAGGCACAACCACAGACCCTTGATCACATGATCCCAAAAGTCCGCGCCCTCAACCACGTTTGCCAGATTGAACTGATAACCCGCGTTATAGATGCCGAAAAGCGTGGCCGGAATCAACGCGAGCACCACCATAATCATCACGCGCTTGAGGTCAATTTGATCGCGAACGTGCGGCGCCCCGTGCGTCACCTCGGCGGGCGTCAGCAGGAAGGTCTCGTTTGCCTCATGCAGTGGATAAAGCCACTGGAGCTTGCCGCCGGGCTGGAAGAATGGACGCAGCCATTCGATGTGCCGTTCGAGAAGTTTCTTCACGTTTAGATTCCCTCTTTTTCGATATCCGCGAGTCCCTGGCGGATAATCCCCATCAAATCCATCTTCGACGGGCAGACAAACGCGCAGAGCGCGTAATCCTCCGGCAACGTCTCGAGAATCCCGAGCTTGATCGCCTCATCCGTGTCGTGCGCCAACACCGCGCGCACCACATAATCCACCAAAATATTCATCGGCATGTACTTGTCATACAGGCCCGTCAACACCATCGGACGCAATTCGCCGTGCTGATTGGTGCCCAACGCCCACGCGCGGCGCAACCCGCCGAACCAGCGCGAGGCAAACGAACGCGAGGCGCTGTAGAACGTGAAGCCCGGCATCATCCAGCCGAACACGTGGCGCTCGCGGTCTTCCGGCAGCACGGTGTAGCCCGTGTCGAGAAGGCGAACAACATCGTCCGAATCCGCGATCGTGCCGCTTAACACATCGCCGCGCACCACACGCAGCTCGCCGTCGGCGAGCCTGCCATCGAGCAGTGTCTTCAGCGGCAGCCCGACACGCGCACGGTAATAGCGTCGAGCGCCCTCTGCAACGCCGGGCCCGCCCAGGGCAATAATACGGTGCGACGGCACCTCGCCGTTCAGCAACAAATGGCCGATTTGCAACAAATCCACCGCAGTGATCGTCCAGACAACATCCGTCGGCGCCATCGGCGCCAGCTTGCTGATGTGTACACTCGTGTTGCCCGACGGATGCGGGCCGACAAAGGTGTGAACCTCAACATTCCGGGCGTCCGTCAAGGCCGCCGCGTTTGTTGCATCGCCGTTCAGACAGAGAAACACCTTGCCGTCCGTCAGGCGCGTCAGCGCATCCAGCCCGGCTTGGAACGCAATCTCGCGTCCTTTAATAACAACATTGATATCTGCCGTGAACGGCGCACTCGCCATCCCGTTGACGAAGATGGACTTCGGCGTGGCCTCGGCATCCGCTGTTTTTCCGAACGGACGCTGGCGGATCAACGCCAACAACCCGGTGTTCTGTAACAATTCCAGCAGCGCCCCGCGCTCCATTGTGCGCGCACCCGTCGGGTCCAGACGCGGATACGACTCTGCCACGTCATTTTCATCGCGCGTAATCACAATGCGTCGCACCGTACGGCGCGCACCATATTCGATGGTTGAAACCACACCTGCTGCGGGAGCGACACCGCGAAAGGCCGGTGTATGTTTATCGTGAAAAAGTGGTTGCCCGCGTTTGACGTGATCGCCTTCCTTCACATCAAGCCGCAATTTAATCGGCCCGAATTCCGCTGGCGCCACAGCTACAGTCGCCGAATCCGGCGCATCGGTAATGGTCGGCTCCGGTGCGCCAACCAACTTGATCTTAAGTCCCTTGCGAATACTGAATGATGCCATAAATTGTCCTCTAGCAGCGTACTGCATCGGTCGCCCCAGGTGACCTGAAAATTGCCGCAGAGTACCGCTTTGCTTTGCGATGTCAACCATTTGAAAGCATTTTTCGGCTGCGAGCCGGCGGAAAAAAAGTTTAACCGCGCAATGACTGCGAATTGGCCCGCGTCAAACCGCAGCCGAGAAATTCGCACCGCGTCGCCCCGCGGTCACTTCGCCGGAACGGCGACGTGTTTGCGAAGCGCGGGACGCATATCCGCATCCATGAAACAGCGCCACGCCTCGTGAATGGCCGGATACCCCAACAGCGCGCCCTCGGCCTGGCGGCAAAGCGTATCAATATAGCTGACCGCCCCGACTTGCTCTCGGACGCTCAGTGCGCCCACCGCAGTCTTGCCGCGCGCCTCATCGCTGCCCAGGCTCTTGCCCGAGACATCCTCCGTCCCATTCGCATCCAGAATATCGTCCGCGAGTTGATAAGCCGTTCCCACCGCGTACCCGCTTTCCACGAGCGTGGACTTCAGCGCCGTATTTGCCCCCGCGCACGCCCCGGCCGCGAACGCGAAAAGAGCTCCCGTCTTGCGGCGGGCGATGTTGACCACATTGTCCCAGCTTGGCGCCTTTCCGCGCAGCAGCAGCTCCTGCTCCGACTCCGCGTCGCATACCTCACCTGTGAGTTTCACCAGCAGGGGCACCAATCGCCCATTTTCCGCGTCGCACATCACCTCGACCGCTTTAAAGAGGAGCATATCGCCGATGAGGATCGCACCCGGGATTCCGCGTTCCACCCAAAACGTCGGCGCACCGCGGCGCAGATAGCCACCATCAATCACGTCATCATGCAGGAGACTCGCCCCGTGTACCATTTCCACCGCTGCTGCTGCATGAACCAGGGTTGTATGCGGAACCCCCGCCGCCGGCCCTACATTAAAGATAAGGCGCGAGCGCAGCATTTTGCCGCTGGCCACCAGAGAGGCCGGATCATCCGTCAGTTTTTGCAGCACCGTGCGCTCAATATAGCGCCCGATCAGTGCGCGCACATCCCTTAAATTCTCATCCATACTCGTCACAATCGCCATTCCCGACACCATACTCCTCGCAAAGCACTATGCTTCACCACTTCGGCGCTGTCAAAGAAAAGGCGCCGATGCGCACCCGTCCGTATTGAAATAGCGGCGTGATGAATTTTTAACCGGAAAACGCGGAATGACGCGGAAAGGGATTTGTCGTGTTGCTCCCGATTGTGTTGAGGAGGGTAGGGCGCGACTGCCAGGCGCGCCGCGGGGGAGGTATTTAACCACAAAAAGCACAAAAGGCACAAAAGGTGGAGCGTGATGGGGGAGGATTTTTAACCACGAATGGACACGAATGGACACGAATTGTGATTTTTGAAGGTAGGGCGCGACCGCCAGGCGCGCCGGGGGAGCTGTGGGGTTCACAACCGAAGGGGAATAACAAGCCAATTTGGAACGGGCGCGGTTAATCGTGAACGTTCAGGCCGGCTCGGCGATCCGGCCCTACCCCAAAGACGAACTGTATAGCGCTTGGCATAATCGATTTTAACCACGAAAATACGCGGAAGAACGCGGAAGGGGGATGGAGGGGAGGATTTTTAACCACGAATGGACACGAATGGACACGAATTGTGATTTTTGAAGGTAGGGCGCGACCGCCAGGCGCGCCGGGGGAGCTGTGGGGTTCACAACCGAAGGGGAATAACAAGCCAATTTGGAACGGGCGCGGTTAATCGTGAACGTTCAGGCCGGCTCGGCGATCCGGCCCTACCCCAAAGACGAACTGTATAGCGCTTGGCATAATCGATTTTAACCACGAAAATACGCGGAAGAACGCGGAAGGGGGATGGAGGGGAGGATTTTTAACCACGAATGGACGCGAATTGTGATTTCTGAAGGTAGGGCGCGACCGCTGGGCGCGCCGCAGGGGATGTGGGGGTTGCGACCGAAGGGGAATAATCCAAATTACGGCGCGTGTGGATTTATCGTGAACGTTCAGGCCCGCCCGGCGGTCGGGCCCTACCTAAAACGATATTTCGACGTGTTGTTCATTCAGCGCCCTCAATGCGTCCGCCGTCGCCGAAGGCTATGGCGGGGCGGCTACAGGGATTACGACAAGGCAAATACCCTCAAAATACGAAAACTACTTTCCCGTTTCAGTTCGTCCGTGTATTGTTATCCATCAGCGCCCTAGGGCCAAAGATGATGAATAAAAAAGGCTTTACCATGCAGCCAGCCGCAAAACGCCGACCCCAAGGTTTCACCCTCGTGGAACTCCTTGTCGTCGTGGCGATTATCGGGATTTTGGTGGGGATGATCATCGGCATTTCGGGCTATGCCGGACGGAAATCGGCTCGCTCCAAGGCTATTTCAGAGATCGAGCGCATCAAAACTGCTCTTGAAGAGTACCGTATCCAAAACGGAATGTACTACGATCCCAAAAAGCTCAGCATTCCCGTCACCGACAAGAAATTTATCGAAGAGGTCATGCAGCTCACTTATCCGGGCGCCATTGATACCAACAGCCTCAAATACTTAGCTAAAATGGATGGGATGGACCCCTGGGGTCGCCCTTATCAGTACGCTTTTTCCAATAACTATAAATACCGCGTGTGGTCAAACGGGCCGGATATGACCAACATCGTTGAGTCCGGGGATGGAAGTTACTGATTTATTAGTGGAAGGACAGGAATGAACACGTATCAAAAACCACGATTCAAGCGCCTGCGCGGATTCACGCTGATCGAACTCCTCGTCGTAATTGCGATTATTGGTATTCTTATTGCAATTCTAACCCCGGCATTGCGCTCGGCCCTTGATCGCGCCAAGCGCGCCCGCGTGCAGGCCGATGCCAAGAGTATCGAAAGCGCTATTCGCGCCTATTACAACGAGTACTCCAAATTGCCCGTCCCCGATGGCGATCAGGGGGGGAATGATCGGGAGTACAAAGACACTGACTCTAAAAAGGTCATTGCAATGCTGACAACGAACAATGCCCGGCGGATCATTTTCCTTGAGGCTCCCAATGGCGCAACAGACGGCACGTATCAGGATGTTTGGGGAGAGCAATTTGGAGTGGCGCTGGACTGTAACTATAATGGCCTTATTGATATCTCCGGAAGTACCGGCCTTGGAACAAATAAGGTTTTTTCACCCGGTGTCGCCTATAGCGGTGGCCCTGATAAGGACCTGAAGACGGAAACAGACAATATCTATTCGTTCAAGTAACTCCGCAAATGCGCATTCTTATGGCCAGGCAAAAAGTGAGCAACCGCGCGGGTTTTTCTCTTGTTGAAACCGCGCTTGCCATGCTGGTCGCCGCGGTGGGGTTGACTGCCGTCATCGCATTGATGCCGGCGGCGATGGATCAGCAGAAGAAGGCGGCGGACGAAACCCATGCCGCGATTTTTGCAGACACGGTTTTTAACAGCTATTTGGCGGCGCTTTATTCGACGAATGTTACGTGGGCGGAGTTGAAAAACTATAAAACAATTGCGCCGAACTCCATATCGGGCGGCCAGGACGTCATGTGGAAAGATTCAAACAAGATGAGTGTGATTGCTGATGATCGCATACACACACAATTGTTTATTGCGGCTGTCGGTTCCAAGGGTATCTATGATCACGCGCTTCGCTATAAATTAGCTATGGAAGACATCGTGACAAATGGCGTTCTCACCCGCCGCAGGTCTCTCTCGCTTGAGGTCTGGCCGGGCGAATACGGCGCCACAAATAACGGATACCGTTTTGCCACGGAGCTTTTTAATCATGGCTTCCGATAAACAAAAGTCTATTTGCGGATTTACGCTGATTGAGGTCATGGCCTCAGTTGTGATCTTGTTATTAATCGTGCTTTCGATGGGCAAGATATTTGCCTCCACAACAAAAGCCTATCAAGAGACAAATAAACAGGCCGAGCGAGATGCTGCGGCGCGGGCGGCGATGGACTTCATGACCAGAGAGCTGAGCGCTGCCTTGTTTGAAAATCCTCAAAGCAATCCGAATGCTTTATTAACGATGCGTTACGAGGCCCCCGAAAAGGGTAGAATTAACTTTGGATTTGACTCGGATGAGATTTGGTTTGTCTCGGGGAGCAGCGATTTTGGTGTAGAGACCAATGTTCGCGAGGGCGTGCAAATCACTTATTTCATTCAAAACTATGAAGGCCTGACGGATGCTCCAGAGAACGCCAAATACCGGTACGCGTTATGGCGGGATTCCCAGGCGCCGAAGCACGGGCTATTCTGGAACAGCTATATGGAGGGGCAGGCGGGCTTGGACTGGTCCGGATCGAAAGGGTCACTGCCTTCTGGACCGGGAAACGCAAGAACTAGGCGCGCGGTTTTGCTCGAAAACGTGCGGACATTCGAAGTCTTTGCTTATTCCGATGAGAATGGCACGCGTGTTAGCAATTGGGACTCCCGTGGTGTGGGCGGTTTGCAACCATTGTTCTGTATGGATATTTACCTGGAAACAATGTCGGAGGCCGATGCGATCCGCGCTGCCGCGCTTGCTGAGGCCTTCAAAAACCCCAAGGCCGAAGCTGTGGTTGATTTTGTCGAATCAGCAGTTCGGCGCTATTATCAGCGAATCTATTTCCCCAACAAGTTTGCGTTTTTTGATCATAGCTACCCATGATGAAACGGCTCAAAAATCAATCCAACCGCGCGGGCATCGCGCTTGTCATCGTGCTGGGCTTTGTGGCCGTTCTCGCTGTTTTGGCCGTGAGCTTGATGATCAGCATGCGGATAGAGCGTCTGGCCACAAACTCGTACGCCGAGACAACGCGCGCGCGGCAATTGTTGAATGTCGCGCTGTCCCGCGCACTGGACGATATTGACGAGGAAATGCTGAGTAGTTCGAGCCTGTATCCCCCCTCGCTGATGTACTATAATCAAGGCGCCGGGAGGATCGTCGAAAGCAATCTCCTGAAGGGCATTGCGGCTCGCTACGCTCCTGCGAATTACACGTCATCGTTGCCGTCTTCGATTTTTCTGCGAGATGTTACTGTCGGAACCACCGTGGTCGGAAGAGTAGGGTATCTGGCGATGGATTCTTCCGGGCTGGTGGATATTAACCTCGGAAGCCTTACGAATCGGCACCGTGGATTCGGGGGAGGGCGCGAAATTCAGATTTCTCCATCTATCTTGACGGAGATCAAGACGCTGAGCGATTTTCTCGATTATCGTTCAAACACGTGGTCGCGCGTGGATACGCTTGCTGAGCTGTATTATGCGGGTGTCAAAGCGTCTGTTATTGCATCGAATAATCCGCCACGCAGTATATTCACGTACTCCCGATACGGCTTCGACTATGACCCTGAGGGCAAGGAAAAGGTTTATTTGGGTGGTGATGCGGATGAACTGGAAAGCCGCAGGGATGAGATCACTGAAGCGCTGCAAAAAAGTGGCGTGGCGAATCCACAGGAGGTATTCGACAATTTATTGGATTATGTAGATACAGATAGTGATCCACGCTCGCTTGAAAGCTTTAACACGGAAGCTGTTCCGATGATTAATGAGGTTATTTTTTCGAACAGTCTGCAGAATGCCGTGCGAGAAATAGAGAGCGAGATGAAGACGGTTTCGACCTATAATGTGTACATGACTGTTGAAACGTGGTTCCCCTTCGCAGATCGTACCAATACCGGCTCACAAATTTCAATGGATTCGGGCGCCGTTAAGTTTTCCCCGGCAGGCGCCGCAGGTGCGCTGCTTCAAAAATTAATTCCTGATCCGGATACGAGCCTTTTACCTCCGGGCGTTTATCAGCGCACCATCCCAACGAATCACGTGCCCAATTCTTTTGCCCTCACGACCTTTCAGTGGCAGCGCATCGCGACCAATGTGCCGCTAAATAATGGCCGAATGGCAGTGCGGGTGAACCTTGATGGAGACCTTTTTGTACTTGACAACCGAGGTTCGAAGGTTGACAAGGCGAGGCCCATCGGCACTGCGAATCTTATCGCTGGCGCTGGCCAGGATCAGCGTTCTTCTTTTCAAGTTTCAGACCCGCGACTAAACCATCGCACTGACGCTTGGCTTCCGCTCGAATTCAGCGCGACAGCTGGAACGCCGGGGCAGATGAATAATCCCCAGAAATTGAAAGATATGGGCGAAGGCCCTTCCACAATGTATGTGCGCGACTTTCCTCTTGACCAGTTCAAGCTCGGCGTTGGTCTGGGCACTGTTGGTGAACTTGGCTTTTTATCCGTAGGCCAGCCGTGGCGAACCATTGCGCTATACAACACGCCGGGACAGCCGCTTCATCCGGTTCTGGATTACTTTACGCTTGATACCACTAATCAGGTGCGGCGGGGCCTCGTTAATATCAATTCGACGAACCGCGCCGCTCTCGCATCGGTGTTTTACGCGAATTGGTTGGATGTTGCGCCGGAGGCGGGCGGTCCGACGGTGACAGTGAATGCAGCGTTTTCGTTGGCAGATAACCTGATCCAACAAATGGGGCCGGATCAAACGCGCGAAAAAAACAGAAAACTTTCGCTCCTGGGACAGTTCGATCAGGGCTTGATTAACGGGATTAACGGCGAGCTAACGACCCTCGCTCTGAGCAATGATGCCACGCGCGAGGCGATCATTCGCAACTCCGCGAATCTCTTTAGCTACCGTCAAAACCTCTTTACGATTTTCCTTTATGGTCAGTCTATCACGCCAGGCGGCGCGACGGGGGTTGAACAGCGGGCTGTCGCAATAGTTTGGCGCGACCCTGAATTTGATGATCCGGCGAACCAAACAAACAAAACGCTCTTGAGGTTCTATAAGAATCTGTAAGTTAGGATCAGGACATGACCGAGCAAAATCACCGTTGCACAGAGTGTGAAATCAGATATGCGGGTTTTACACTCGTGGAGTTGCTGATCGTTATTTCAATCATGGCGATTATGATTGCCATTGCTTTGCCGCGTTTTGAAGATATTGGCCGCGGAAGCAAAATGCGCGCAGCGGTCAACGAGTTGCGCTCGACTGTTGCGTTGACTCGGCAATGGGCCATTGCGAATAATGAGGAAGTGTTTCTGGTCTATCCGGACGATCACATGCAGAAATATTCCGATTCAGGCACGAATCAGTACTACAAGGCGTTGCGTTCCTACGCCGTGTATTCTCGTTCCAAAGGATACATCAAGGATTGGGTCTATCTCCCGGCTGGCGTGTATTTTTATGAGGAAAACGCTTCGCTTCAGGGCACCAGGCCCAACATGCCGCCGTGTTACAAAGACACGAAAAACGCATTCAGGTCCCTCGATGTGTATTATGCTCCTGATCAAATCCCCTTTCCGTATAGCGAGAGCACTGGAAAAGATATTACTGCGCTTCGCTTCACTCCGGCAGGACGTCCGCTCGAGGCGAAGGGAGGCGGATACACCGTTACTGATTTCGATTTTTATCTCGTCGAAGGGGTGGCCGTGGCCGCGGGCGCGGGGAAATCGATTAAAATCGCATGGAAAGCCAATCCGGCTGTTTGGGCTATTCGTGTGAATCCGCTTACCGGGGTCGTTAAGACGATTGATTGTGCTCAAACCTCGAATTGAGAGCCGAATGCAGCGCCAAATTCCGGTGGCTGGCTTGTCAGATTTGGGGATTTGGGGTAGTTAAAAACAGGGTTTAGTCATGATCAAACGCGTTTTCTTTACTGTTTCATCTCTTGCGCTCCTTGTTGTTTCGAGTTCTGCGCAACCGGTGCACTATACCTCTGCTTACTCTTCCATGAGCCTTGCGGGTGATTGGACGGGCTGGAATCCATCGGCCAATAACATGTATCTGGTCTCAAATGGTGTCTGGGAAACAGTCATGTTTCTCACCCCTCCAACAAACGGTTTCAAGTTCACAGCCAATGGGGGGTGGACTGACAACTGGGGTTCAAGCGGAAAGGTCGGGCAGGCGCCGATGACTGGCACGGTGACCAAGGGGGGCGGCAATATTACGCTGACGAATCTGACTGATGGATTTTACCGCTTTCGCCTGGATGAAACAGCGAATCAGTTCAGGGTCGAACTCCTCGGCTATGTCTATAACGGCGAAAATGGAAATCTTGTTCGTAATGGCGGCTTCGATATTGCTGATGCCGTGAACACGAACGAGGCGTACGGCTGGAAATGGCGACCCGCTATGGCGTACGGCGACCGTTTTGGCAATTCCGGCTGGGTGGATTGGCGTTATCGGAGCGCGTTAAAAGAAATGTTCGTTGGACAAGGTGGCGGCGGTGTTTGGCAGGATGCTCCGGCTGGCGAGGACTTTGACTATGAGTTTTCCGCGTGGTTTTGGATGGACGGCCCCGGCGACTTCGGCCCATGGACCTCCGCCGTGCAAGAGGTGAAAATCGAGTTTTTCGATGCGCACAAAGAAGTAAAAATCGGAGAGATAGCCGCTAAGATTCCCTTTAATTTTGACGAAGACTGGCATCAGGCGATCGCTCGGGGGCCTGCGCCAACCAATACCGCATGGGCGCGCGCGACAGTGAATGTTAGTGGGGGTGGAAACCGTGGAACCTTGCAGATTGATGATCTTGCGATGCGGGCGATACCGCGGCAGAACCAGTATTTTGAGGCATGGAACTTTAAAACAACGGGTACTCTCGTGCGCGGGGGGTGGAGTGCAGCAGGCGCCGCTGTTGTAACAAACACGTCGCTCGCGTACATCGGGCGTTCACTCGCCTTGCGAACAAACGGCTCCATTCGGAGTCCGTATATTGATGCGGGCATAGAGCGTATTGAATTCAGGTATCGCAACGGGAATGCGGCGAGTGAGACGAATAATGCTCCAGTTGATCCTGTCAGTGTTGAGGTGCGAGTCAGTCCGACGGGGACGGGTGACACCTTTCAGAGTGTTGCTACGATTAGCGACATAATCCAGCAATCGTATGGCCTTTTTTTCGCTGACGCTCCCGTCGGGCGGATCGGAACAACATGTTTTGGATATCCGTGTCACTGCTGGCACCAATCTTTTCCTCATAGATAATATCGAAATTCTTCCACGGGTTGAGCCGGGAAGGAGTCAGAACTTTAGCGCTTGGACAAATAGCTACCTTTATACAAACGGCTGTCACACCTTCGATTTTTGGACGCTTTGTACCGGGCGAGTGTTCGATGTCGGTGCATTCACTGCGCCGAGCGCCGTGCTCCCTCGTCCGGCTGGCGGGCATACAAACTACCTGCAATCACCCTTGTTGGAAGAGGGCTACGGCACCATCTCGTTAAAGGCCGCGCGCGGCACAAATGGATCCGCTCCAGGTGTTCTTTGGGTTCAGGAATCACCGGATGCAGTCACATGGACAACAGTTCACACATCGGATCCGATTGGTAGTCCCACCTGGATGCCCTATGAATTTTCCCTTTATCAGCCGGAGCCTCGTTATGTTCGCTTGGTCAATGCGAGCGCTAGCAACGCGGCGAGCGGGCCATCAGTATTGATTGATGAGGGCTTCGGAGCTGGCGCAACACCCCCCGATGGCTGGACTTTTACCAGGGGTATTGATGTGTACACCAGTGCGGGTAATTTTGGACGAGAGGCGCCTTCTTTGAAGCTGCAGGCAACTGGCCATACCATTGAAACGCCCGAGTTGGTCAATCCCACGAATGTCTATTTTTGGCTGAAAGGGCAAACGATCAACCCGGCCTCACAACTGAATGTCGAGGCGTTGGTTGGAGGGACGTGGCAAGTCGTGCGAGGAATTACGGGAATGATTAATTCTGCGACGACGACAAACATCGCAGTCCCTTCGTCTGCAACTCGAATCCGATTTGTCTATCAACTGAGAGCGGGCGGAAACATTTCATTTGATGACGTGATTATTCACGGTGCGCCCTCTGGGCCTCAGCCAGCTCAGGACATCCTGATTGATGACATTGTCATTCGCGCACCCGAACGCGCGGAAGAAGTTCGAGAACAGAACTTTGATACATGGCCGACGAAAACCCAGTATGGGAATGGCGTCGCTTTGTATCAGGGCTGGACGATTACGAACGCGATTGTGAATACGGAAAATGGCTTCGACCTCCAGTCGCTGCGCCTGAACAATACGGTTGGCAACTATATCCAGTCCCCACGTTTTCTCGATGGGATTGGGACGATTTCCTTTATGTACGCGAAGTGGCTGACCGATACGGTCCCTCAGTTGGCGGTTCAATACTCCACAAATAATGGCGCAACATGGATTACCCTTGAGACCCTCACCGACGCGCCCAGTTCTTCCAGCGGTTATAAGGCGTACGAATACACGCTGAATCTGGAGCAACCCGCCGTCTTTCGAATTTATCACAGCGCAGGCGTCGGCCGTGCAATGATTGATAATATTGCGATTACGGTTCCGCAGCCCCCGGCGGATGTGCAGCTCTTCGCTTACCATGAGCCGAGTGCGCCATTTACAAACGATACAATTGATATTATGGCGCAGCTCTCCCCGCTCTACGGCGCAAGGGTATCGAGTGTAAACACATACTATCGGATGGGAACAAACGGCGCTTTCACGGCGCTCCCCATGCTTGTGACGAACTTTACTCAATACACCACAGCGAGCAGCCTTGGGCCTTATTCCACAGGAACGGTTGTTCAGTATTATGTTCGAGTTGATTTCACTGGGCCGGGCGCTAGTGCAAACTCCCCGCGTTTCTATCCAGCGGATGGGCCAAGCGCTCCCGCATTCTTCGCGATCCCACGCACCCAATCAGGTCAGGTCTGGATCAATGAAGTGAAATATGACAACAGTTGGGGGTGGGGCGAATCCGCCTTCATAGAGCTGGCAGGTCCACCAAGCTTCAATCTTTGGGGTTGGAGCATTGAGCTTTATTATGCCATCTACGAAAATGGAAACGCGATGCTGCTGTTTGATCGGTATGTGATTCAGAATGGGATAACGACTCTTTCCGCAACGCCTCCATTGGGTTTCTGGGTGCTGGGCGAACAGGGTGTTGATAATGCGCGAATGTTTTTAACCAACGACCTTTGGAAGGCGAAACCACTTGGCATCAAGCTGCTAAACGAGGGCGGGGGAGTTGAGCAGGCGCTATCGTTTAATGGAGCAAGCCCAGACTTTGACCAGGTCCCGGTAATTGATGACCCGTTTGATGATGGAATCGGCCTTTCACTCCTTGGCGCGGGTACGACGTATAGTAACTTTACTTGGACGACCGAGGTTCCCGTTTCCCCCGGTGCTATGAATGATGGGCAATCGTATGGAGACGAGGATGTCTCTGAGCCACCGAATGTTTGGGTCGAACGGGTTATTTGGACGACGAACATCACGATCGTGACGGCAGGGAATACGAACTCATGGTTGGTTCAACCCTACGGCGCATCGTCCCTTTCAGGTTCGCCAACGTGGAATCCGGTAACGCCGTTCCATAGCAGTTACGAAAATGGAACGAACAGGATTTGGTTCGAACCGCTGCCGGGACCGAGTCAATTCTATCGCGTCCAGTTCACGAAACCCTGATAGCATTTTTGTGGGAAAAAATGGCAGGAAACGGCTGTTTGAATCGGGACAAATTTTGGGCCCGTGCGCAACTTTCCTGTAAGAGGGGCTGGGGCGATTGATTGGTTGATGATTGATGGGGGCGCAGTAAGTCGTTCGGGACGTGTTTGTTGCCGGAATCTATTTGCCTAATCCCGCGGTCAGCGCCCCTGTCCCGCCATAGCCACCGGCGACGGCGGACGCGTTGAGAGCGGTCTAAACGTTCACGATTAATCACGACGTTCCAAATCGGTTTATTATCAGCCTTCGGTTGTAAACCGTAGAACTCCTGCGGCGCGCCCAGCGGTCGCGCCCTACCAAGTACAGTGAAATCGTGAACCACACAGCGAAATGCCTCTTTGGGTAGGGCCCGACCGCCGGGCGGGCCGGAACGTTTTCCACAAACTCAAAACGCACCATAATTGGAATTTCTTCCTTCGGTTGTGAGTCCCACATCCCCTGCGGCGCGCCTGGCAGTCGCGCCCTACCAACCACAACACAATCGTGGGCAACAGAACTGATTCCTTTCCGCGTATTCTGTGGTTAAAAACTCATCACGCCTTGCGCTGTTTTGTGCGTTTTGTGTCTTTTGTGGTTAAATTCAAACCACACCGCAGTCAGCGCCCCTGTCCCGCCATAGCCCCCGGCGACGGCGGACGTGGCTACAGAAAACAAGCCGCGCCATACGCAATTCCTAGTTCGAAGGAAAAAAATCGCCGAGCGTGAAGTTGCGGGGTGGGGATTTCTTTTGATGGCGGGTGATGTCCTTGTCCAGCCGATTGAGCCACTCAATGAAGGATATGCAGGACATGGTTTGTGCGTCGCGGGCGCTTACGGTTTGTCGCTCTGGACGGTCGCCCGTGACGACGCAAATTTCGGTCGGCGCTGGATCGGCGTGGACCATCTGCTCGATTACCGTATCGGCGGTTTTGTGGACGGGTGAATAAACGAGATGAACTTTTCCGGTGCGAAACTGCTCGCGGCTCGCGATGCTTCCATCAAAAACGACTTCAACGCGCTCGGCGAGACCGTCAGCAAGGCGATCTATTTTACGAATGAGTCGCTCGCGGGCTGTCTGAAAATCCTGTTCCCGCAACCGCTGGAACGAGGAATCGCGATAGAGAAGATTGTAGCCGTCTATGATCAGTCGGCGGTACACGGGGCTATCCCCGCGTTGCCGCAGGGCCGGTGGATTCACGAACGATAAGCTGGACGGGCAGGGTCTTCTGAAGCTGCTTCGCTTCCTGGTTGAACAGCGCCAACGCGGAGTCCACCGCGAGGCTGCCGATGTGGAAGAGGTCGTGCCGGATGGTCGTCAGTCCGGGGTGGGTGAAGGAGGCTGCGGGAATGTCGTCCACTCCGATAATCGAAATGTCCTCCGGCACACGCAGTTTTTTTCTGGCTGAGGTAGCGCATGGCGCCGATCGCCATTTTGTCGTTGCCGCCCATCATTGCGGTCATATTGGGATAGCGCTCAATCAACCATTGCGCGGCTTCGTAGCCGCCTTGTTCGGTGAACCATGCGTCCGCCCACGGGACGTCTGTCTCCTTGATTCCGCCCGCCACGCAGGCGTCAATGAAACTTGCTCGAAGATCAAGCGCGGTGTTGGTGGTGGTGCCGCTGAGGAATCCAATGCAGCGGTGGCCGAGGCCCAAAAGATGTTCGGCAGCAAGTCGCGCGGTTTCTTTGTAATCCGCGGCGATGTAGCTGATGTCGCGTCCCGGCATGTAGTGGTTCACGAGGATGAACGCGAGGCCCTCTTTCTCGATTTGATCGAGATAGGTGTCGTAGATGGACGATCCGATAAAGAGTGTGGCATCTGCCCGTTTCGATTTCAGGGTGTTGATGTATTCGCCGGTAGAGACAAAGCGATGGTTCGCGACGTCCAGCATCACCTTGTAGCCCAATTCCGACGCACGATCATAGATGCCGCTTACGATCTCGCCGAAATAGGGGTCGGCAAAAACATGGTTCAGGTCGGGCAAAACAACGCTGATGATGCTACTCTGGCGGGATGCGAGACTGCGGGCGAAGGCGTTGGGCTGATACTGATGCCGTTCAACGGCTTTAAGCACTTTTTCTCGCGTTGCAGGGCTGATTCGCGGGTTGTTGTTCAGGACAAGTGAAACGGTGCTGAGCGAAACGCCACATTCCTGCGCTATATCTTTAATTGTCGTGCGGGCCATTTATGTAAGCTCTCTTAACTTGTGGGGATTGTCTGACTTTTTCGCATGTCGCGCAATAATGAAATTATGTCGGTTGCGGCAGGGTGGTCTTGAAGCCTCCACGGTATGCCGAGGCAGCCTGTTTGCGAAATAGTTTTGGATTGCCCAACGCTTCGCTGTCGGCGCATCGTACTGGCATGTGGGTTTGCTCTGTTTTTCAAAGACGCTGCGGGCGCGCGCGGATGGCGTTCCTGTCGCTTTTTCTCGCCGTATCGGCGGTGAATGCGGAGGAGCCGTGGGCCTATACCGCACCGCCTGCCCGACAGACGGCATCGGCGGTGGATACCCAGCCGCTGGTCGAGCAGGTCGCCGCCACCTATTCCAACGCGCTGCTCGCGCTCGCGCGCGGAGATATGGCGGACGCGCGGCAATCCATTGGCGAAGCGTTAACCATTGCGCCGGATGCACCGCTACTTCGTCGCGCTGCCGTGCGAATTTTCAACAATACCGGGTCCTATGGGCTGGCGCTTGAATTGCTGAACGGGCTGCTGGTGGAGTTTCCAAATCAGGGTGAATTGCTTGCGGAGCGCTGCGGCACATATCTTTTGTTGGGCGATGAGAAGAGGGCGGAGAAAGACTTGCGCCGCGCGGTGCGCACCGCGCCCGCAAATCTGACGGTTCTCTATTACGAGTTTTTGATGAATGTCCGGAAGCAGGACCACGACGCGGCGTCGCGCACGGTCGCCGGACTTCCCGGCGTCAGTGCGCTTGAATTTTGCAAGCGCTTGCAGTTGGAGCGCGCACTTGTCGAGCGCGTCACGTCTGCATCCGGTCTTGCAGACTGTGCGCGCATCCTTTTTCCCTCCCCGCGAACGTGGACGCGGCGGCCGCTCTGCCGAAGCTCACGGCCCTACTGGAGCAGCTTAGGCCGGTGATGGAGAAGTCGGACTACGCGGCGGCATTGCCCATTCTTCAGGAGATGCGGAAGGCGGGGGCCTCGAATCCGGGGCTGTACTACGACATGGCCATCACGGCCTACTTGCTCAATCCATCGGAGAAGCGCCTCGATCAACTGATGGATTTCGTCACCGGCGAGCGCGGCTTGGCTTTTGCGCGCTATGCTTTTTATCTCTGCCTCTATGCCGGGGACCTGGATCGTGCGCAACGCATTGCCGATGGTGCGCTCCAGGGCGCGCGCGATCAGGAGGCGCTGCTCATTCGCGCCACGCTCGCGTATAACCGGGAAGGCCCCGACGCGGGTTGGAAGCTCTTTGCGCAAGTCCCGCCGATTTTCCGGCAATCCGCCGCCGCCTGGTTCCGCCGCGATATCCCCGCCATCCAATCCGTTCGCCACGACCCGCGTTTCGAGGCGTGGATGAATGAGGAAATGTAGGGCGGAGCCGCGCCGCCGTCGTCGCGAGCGCTGAGGGAGGCTGGTCGCCCCAAGCTCATTCGCGCAAAGCTTTCAGGGCGGATTCCTGTGTGACCGTTGCGCGTGTCTGTTTCAACATCGTTCAGGCATTGGGGCTAAACCAAATTTACGATTTGAAATGAATAGATGCGCCGCTCCCCGCGTCATATTCCGTAGAACACATTGGAGTCCAAGGCGGACTTCTGGTATAGGTTGGACAAGAAGACGGGAGACAAGCTCATGAAAACGTATTTGTTGCTCGGCGCTTTAGTTATAGGGACGTTGACTTCGGCGCTTGCAGAGACTCCGACCCGCGTGGTGGCGCTGGAGTTTCAGGATCAAACGGGACAACGCTCGGATGCGTTGCTTGGCGGAGCCATTGCACCCGGCGCGATTGCGGAAAAGGGTGTATTCCTCATCGGGAAAACCCTTGCGAATAACCCGGAGTTCACCCTTGTTGATCGCCGCGACTTACTCGCACAGATGGACAAACTCCAGCCGCTGGATGCCGGTCGCGCCACGCCAACCAAACCGTCATTTTTACAGGCAGCGCAGGCCCTGCGCACCGATGTGGTCCTTCGCGGAAGTCTCCTGAGTTTGTCCGAAGGCAAACAGATGGTGAATCAGGGCGGACATCAGGCGGAGTTTTCAACGCTGACCGCGCGCGTCTCGCTTGAAGCATTGGACGCACGTGATGGCGCGGTAATCGCCGCGAACGACGGTGTCGCGAAACAGAGCTTCCGCCAGACGGAGTCGCTCAAAACTTCTTTGAGCGAAGACGACGTTTTGACGCTCGTCGAAAATGCGCTCAAGGAAGCCGCGCGTCCGCTGGAGAAAACCCTTGCATCGCGCGCGGAAGAAGCCCGTGCTCGTCCGACGATGACGCTCGCGGTCAAGACCGACGCCGATCCCGCTCTGATCGAACTCGATGGAATCCTCATTGGCTCTTCGCCGATCAGTGACTTCCAAGTGTATCAGGGCGATCACGTACTGACGGTGAGCAAGCCCGGTTATCAGCAGGTGACGAAGCGTATCCTGCTCGAAAAGAATACGGAGATTGAAGTCCCGATGCTGCGCGTGGATTTGACCGCGGATGAGTTGAAAGAAATCTACGAAAAAATTGACCTGAAAATTATCCAGGCCGACCCAGGGATCATCATCCACACCATCGAATAACATCGCACTGGCATGTGGGAGTCTTTTCTAGCCGGCGCGCAGTACGCGGGATATGCCGCCGGCTGGATTGCCCTTGTACTCCTCTGCTTTGTCGGTTTCTTCCTCGCGATGATTGGCATCTCAGGGATGTGGATGGTTGTCGCCGCCGCCGTGATCGGACTATTTCTTACCCAATCCGGACGCCCAACTGTTTTGGACGTGTGCGTTTGCGCCGGCATTTCCGCAGCAGTGGATGTGACGGAGTGGTTCGCCGGGATGTGGGGTGTGCGGCGTCGGGGCGGTTCACGCCTCGCTGCATTGATGGCGAGTCTCGGCGGTATCGGCGGCGCACTGCTTGGCTTTTTGATTCCTGTCCCTGTCATCGGCAATTTGCTCGGAATGCTGATCGGCAGTTTTCTCCTCGCGTTCCTTGTTGAGCATCGTCGCCTGCAGCGCGTGGGCGCTGCGACGCATATCGCGTTCGGCGCAACCCTCGCCTGCATAGCGGTTGTGATTTTGAAAGTCTGCGTGACACTGGGTATGGCGCTCTGGCTGGCAGACGTTCCTATGGTTCGCTGGATCATGAATGCACTTCTCAAACGAGTGAGTCTTTTTTCAATCGTCGTTGCGTTTGCGATTGGAGGTTTCGCTGTGGCCGCTCAGGGGGAGGGGATTGAGTTCTCGAAGCAGGAGCGTGAACAGCTTGATCGTGCGTTGCAGGCGATGAATGCGACGGTCGCGGACCTGGGTTTTGCCAAGGACTTGGGCGAGCCGCGCAGCGCGTTGAAGTGGATACGCGAAACCTTGGAAGAACCGCTACAACTCAATCGAGTCGGACAGGAACTTTGGGACTGTGCGCAACAAGACGACGCGTCGAACTGGTGGTCGTTTGCCCGTCGCCGGTTGGAACTGGAGCCGATTTCAGAATTGTCCATTTCTGATGCGATCACGCCGAGCGTCTGGTCGAATGCCGCGCCCGTGTTGGCGGATGCGCTGATGCAGTTTTATGCCGGCGCACAACTTGCAAATCTCCTGCTTGATCGCGCATTCGAAAAATTGACCTCGGAACAGATGCAGTATCTCGCCGCAAGCGCCTTCGCCAGCGCGTTGAATCTTGAAGATGAAAAGGCTTCTCGCGATGCGCTTCGTGACGCGGGAGTTGAGCAGGCGCTTATCGAGCAAATGCTCGCCGATTCGAAACAATTGGATGAAACGCCCTCGGCAGAAATGCTGCTGTCTGCTTCCGAACGATTAGACCGAAGCGCCCTCCTTGAAGCCGGTCGCGTTTTTCAGGGGGCGGTTCAGACTTTTGCCGAGGTCGTGCGCGACTTTACCGACTGGCCGGAGGAAACACTCAGATGGGAAACCCCATTTGGCGCAATTGTGATTCTCGGTCGTGGCGTGAATGTGTTCGATGAAGCGGCGTTGTTGGTTGTGAATCCGGGAAGTGACACGACCTACCGCGGCGCTGCCGGTTCGGCAAATGGCCTGTCGCGCAATCGCCTCGCAGCGATTGTTGATTTTGATGGCGATGACTTGTACGTGGGAAATGAGCTGCTCGGCCCCGGCGCGGCGCTATTTGGAGCTGCAGTGGTGTTGGACTTCAACGGGTCTGACACGTGGCGTTGCGACTTCGCGGGAACGGGCGCGGGACTGTGGGGTGTTGGCTGGATCGAGGATGCCGGCGGCAACGATATTTACGATGCCCGCGCATTGAGTCAGGGCGCTGCGATTGCCGGGGTCGGGGTGTTGTTGGATCGCGCGGGAAATGACTCGTACCGTGTCGGTTGGCAGGGCCAGGGCTTCGCCGGGTGGATGGGCTTTGGACTGCTATTGGACCGCGCAGGCGCGGATCGCTATTTCGCGGGTGGCTACGTGCTGGACTACGAGCGCAATCCTGATCGCTATCTCAGTTTGTCGCAGGGCTTCTCAATTGGACAGCGGCCGTTTTCCGGCGGCGGGATTGGCGCGTTGTTGGATTTGGAAGGCAACGATGTTTATGACGCCGATGTTTTCGCGCAGGGCGTGAGCTACTACTACAGTGCGGGATTTCTGTTGGATGGCTCCGGACACGACCGCTACAGCGTGCATCACTATGGACAGGGGTGCGGGATTCACTTGAGCCTCGGTCTGCTCGTGGATGTTGCGGGGGATGATGTGTACAAAGGCAGTACCCTTACTCAGGGCGCAGCGCACGATTTTGCCGTGGGCGGACTGATGGATCGTGGCGGCGATGACACATACATCGCGAAGCAAAACTCGCAGGGACACGGGATGAACAATTCTGTCGGTTGGCTGCTTGATGCAGCGGGCGACGACGTGTACGAGGGACGCGATTCCGATTCGACACAGGGCATCGGCAACACCGGCGGTACGCGTGAGTCGGGCAGTATTGGTTTGTTGCTCGATCTCGGCGGAACGGATCGGTATTCCAGCCCCGGCGTTAATGACCGTCTGTTGTTGCGTCCGAATTATGGCGCACTTTACGACGTGAACTCTGTGTCCGTGCGGGAGGGTGAGGAATGAAGTGGCGGATCGGTATCGTGTTCGCCTTCTTCGCCGCGTTTTTCGCGTATGGCGACGAAGTTGTCGTGCCGGATTACGACGCGTTGCTGTATCGCGCGTTGCGGTATGGCAACACGGAACAGCGTCGCGCTGAAAAAGAAAATGCGAAGAAGGAACTGTTTGCTCAAGGTGCGGACGCACTGCGGGCGGTAATGGAACGTGCGCACGTCGAAAATATTATGCTCCAGGTGCTCGCATTTGAGATCGTTGTGGAACACGTTCCTGCGGAGACGGGGACGCCTGTGCTTGCAGACTTTCTAAATGCGCCGGATGAACAGACCCGGCGCATTGCTGCCTATCTACTCGGTTTCTATCCGCGCGATGACGCGGAAATCCCGGTTTTGTTGGCGATGTTGGACAAGGAACGCGAACGGAATGTCGCGTTGCGGACCCTCGGAAAGTGGCGGGTAGATGAAGCGCGTTCGGCCGCGCGCGACTTGCTGCGCGTCGAGTCGGAGAGAACGCGAATCACTGCGTGCAATGCGTTGAGCGACATTGGGAATGTTGCTGATCTTTCCGCGCTCATCGAGGCGCTTGGCGATTCCGCATTTTTGGTGCGCAACACTGCGGCACGCGCAATTGAGCGACAGGGCAAATCGGTGCGAGGGTTGTTGGCCAAGGCGCTCGCTTCGAGCGTTGGCGTACAGAAGCGACAGATTGTGCGACTCCTTGGCGTTCTGGAAGCTGCGCCGCGTCGAGAGATGAAGCGATTGGAGCGGAGCGACTCGAATGCGGGGATTCGGGAGGACGCCGATTGGGCGCTGCATCATGACGCCGGGCCGTGGATTTGGGAAAAACCGTATTATTGAACGCTTCCCCACAGCCGTGTCCTCCGCTATCTTCGGGCGCCATGTCTGTAATGCATTATATTAGCACGCGCGGTGAAACGCCGCCGATGGGTTTTCAGGATACGGTCCTTGAGGGCTTGGCGCCGGATGGCGGGTTGTTGATCCCCGAGCGCATTCCGGATGTGCGCGACCGCCTCGCATATTGGGCAACGCTTTCCTATCAGGAACTGACCTTCGAGGTGTTGCGCCTCTTCGTGGACTTGCCGGGCGAAGATTTGGAAGGGCTGATCGAGCGCGCGTATAACTCGTTCACGCATCCGGAAATTGCGCCAGCGTGGAAGGTGGGCCCGGTTTGGATTCTGGAGCTTTTTCATGGCCCGACGCTTGCGTTCAAGGACATCGCGTTGCAGTTCCTGAGTCAGTTCTTTGCCTATGCGTTGGAAAAACGCGATATGCGTCTCAACATTCTCGGCGCGACGAGTGGCGACACCGGCAGCGCGGCAATTGCTGGCGCGCGCGGGCAGGAGCGGATGAACATTTTCATTATGCACCCGCACGGCCGCGTATCCCCGTTGCAGGAAAAACAGATGACGTCCGTGCTGGACGCAAACGTCTTCAACCTCGCGATTGATGGAACCTTCGACGACTGCCAGCGGATTATGAAATCCGTATTCGGCGATTTGGAATTCAAGCGCCGCTATTCACTCGGCGCGATCAACTCCGTCAACTGGGCGCGCGTGATCGCGCAGATCGTGTACTATTTTTCGTCGGGTCTTTACGTGATGGCACAGACCGGTTCGCCGACGGTGAGCTTCTCGGTAGCCGACCGGAAACTTCGGCGACATTCTTGCCGGTTGGTATGCCGCGCAGATGGGGCTTCCAGTGGGACGACTGGTTCTTGCGACGAATGAGAACGACATCCTCGCGCGTTTCTTCAACACCGGCGTGTACAGTGTTGGAAACGTCGTTCCGACGCTGAGCCCTTCGATGGATATTCAGGTTGCGAGCAATTTCGAGCGCTATCTGTTCTATCGAATGAACCGTGATGCCAAGGCGCTGCGCACGGCGATGGCGACATTCGGGGAGACCGGCTCGCTGACTATTCAAGGGTCGGATGATTTATTCCGCGCGGGTGTTGGTACTACTGCGGACACGCTTGCGACGATTAAGCGCTATTACGACGAGCACAATTATTTGATGGATCCGCACACCGCAGTCGGCGTTCGCGTCGGCGAGCCGAATGTTCGAGAGGGTGAGCCGATGATCTGTCTCGCCACTGCGCATCCGGCAAAATTCAGCGATGCCATTCAGCAGGCGACGGGTCAGGATCTTGCGCACCATCCGCTTCTCGATACGCTGAGCAACGCACAGACGCGGTGTGAGCGGTTGCCGAACGATGAAAAGGCCGTGCGCAAGTTCGTCGCGGCCCACGCAAAATAAAATCGCAGATGGCGAAGAAGCAAAAGTCCGACACGTGGGTTCCCGACTGGGTTATCCGTTTATTCCGTTGGTTCCTTCAGACCTGCGGCTGGGTATTTCTTGTTGCCGTCCTTGCTGCGCTGCTGGGCCTTCCCTGGCCCGTGTACAACTGGCTGGATGGCGGAGGAGAAGCTGCCGGGACGCCGGACGTCATTGTGATGATGGGCGGCGGCGGGATTCCGAGCGAGTCGGGCTTGACCCGCACGTGGCAGACCGCGCGCGAAGCCGCGCGTTTTCCTAAGGCGCGCGTAATCGTTGCGATGCCGTATGAAGCGGGCGAATCTGCGGCGACCCGGAGCGCCGTGCAGCGCGAACTGATCTTACGTGGCGTTTCTGAATCGCGTCTGAGTCAGGAAGGCGAAGGGCGACACACGCGCGAACAGGCGATATTTATTCGCAAGATGTTTGATGACCGCGAAGACAAAACGCGCTTATTGATCGTCACCTCACCTGAGCACGTTCGGCGGAGTGTTTTATCGTTTCAAAAAGCCGGCTTTACCCACGTCCGCGGACGCGGTGCATTGAGCCAAGCCATTGCCGCGGATTTGACCTATCGCGAAACCGTTGAGTTTCTTCAAAAACCCTCCACCTCCATCGTCGGCCAGAGCATGATGTTGCGTTACAAGTTTTGGGACAACCTCATCATCGAAGCCAAAATCGCCCGTGAGTTGACCGCGTTGGTGTACTACAAGTTCAAGGGTTGGATTTAATTGCGGGCGCCCGGATTTTTAGCCCTCAAATGCTCTGTGCTTTGTAGCCGCCCGCGTTGTAGCCGCCCGCGTTGAGGGCGGTTCGATCGTTGAGGCCCAACGCCCCCGTCGGGCGAGTCGTTTTTTTCAACGTTTTTGTGCGTTTTGTGCTTTATGTGGTTAATCACACAAGCATCCGCGATCACTGCCGGCGGCACAAAAGACAATCCACATCACGCATCCACTTGCAGTCTTGGCGTAGGCGAATGCTCTTTGCGCTAGAACTTCTGCCACTCCGGCTTGCCTTCGTACACCCATTGGTAATAGCTGGTGTTTTGCAGGAGCGAGGCGGCCTGGGGGTCGAGGAAGACTTTGGCGATGGGGTGCATCTGCAACACGGAGGCGGGCATCATGGCGGTAAGCGGGCCTTCCACTGTTCGCGCAACGGCGTGGGCTTTGCGTTTTCCGAATGCGAGCAGGACGCACGTTCGCGCCTTCATCACGTTGCCGAGGCCGAGCGTCAGGATGTAGCGCGGGACGCGATCCTCACTGCCGAATTGTGCGGCGAAATCGCGGCGCGTGCGCGGGGTGAGCGTCTTTGTGCGCATGCCGGATGAAAGGGAGGAAGTCGGTTCGTTGAAACCGATGTGCCCCTCGGTGCCGATGCCAAGAATCTGAAGGTCAATGCCACCCGCCTTTTCGATCTCCGCTTCGTACCGCTTGCAGTACTCAGGAATGTCCGCCGCCATGCCGTCCGGAATGTGGGTATTCTTTTTCGGAATGTTGATGTGATCGAAAAGATGCTGGTGCATGAAGCTGTGGTATGATGCGGGATGATCCGCCGGCACACCGACAAACTCGTCGAGGTTGAAGGTCGTGGCGCGACTGAAATCAATATGGCCTTCGCGATATTTCCGCACCAGTTCCTGATAGAGTGGAACCGGCGTTTGACCGGATGGGAAACCGATCACTGCATTTGGTTTTTCTCGAAGAAGTTGCGAGATCAAGCGAGCGGCCACGACGCTCGCATACTGGGCATCCGACTGGATAATCACTTCCATGGATTTTTATTACTTCCGCGCGGCGTTTCTGTCAACGCAGTTCCACCTCGCAAAGCCATAATTGGTTGGAAAATCCCGCCGCACCCCCGCCCGCCGGCATCTCCACGGTGATTTGTTCCAGTTGCAGCGATGGGATTGCGACGTGGGTGGTTTGCGTTGGCCCCTGTCCATCCAGCTTCGCAAGGTGGAAAATATCGCCCGATACAGAGACCCCATCAACGCGCAGGGCGCGCGGGGTCAGTGGTGCGCCGTCCACGACCGGCCAATGAAGGGTGAGGTCGGCAAGCGCAGTGGGGCGGGGGAGGTCCAGGCGTATGCGGTGTGTTGTTGCCGTGTTTGCCGAGCGCCAGCCCTGTGCAATTGCATCATTCGGTATGAAATTTGTCACGCCATCGGCCAGCGCTTCGTTGCTGAATCCCGTATCGGTGCTGTCCACACTGATTCGCACACGCGCGTCACGCGCGAAGTTTCCCGATTCGGCGGGCGACAGGGCGGGAAGCGAGTCTTCTAGGTTGTCCAGCGAAGCGGCGGAAAAATCGGGCGGGGCCAATGGGCGCCATGCGGAATGTTCATCGAGTGTTTGCGGCGACCGAATGCGTGGCGTGAAGACGAGCGGGAGATGGGTGTCTTGAATGGAGGCCGTCGCATTTTTCGGTGCGCTCAGTTGTGGACCGTAGTTTTCCGGCCAGAGGAAACTCCAGATTTCTGATGCCTGTTCAAAGGCGTAGGTGTCGGGCGCCGCAGGCCAAGCGGCAAAGACGCAGCGAAACGCGGCGCGGCCGGGAAAGTTTGACGTCTCCGGTGAAAGAACGGTTTCAAAACGAATTCCGAAGAGCCCGTCGTCCGGTCGCGCTGCAATTTGAAACAGGCGCGGTTCGGATGGATCAACACCGGCGAGCATAATCAGACTCGGCCCTTCGATAATGCCAAAGGGTTGTCGTGCGCGTTCACCCTGTGCGCCGAGTCGCGTTGGTACGGTATCGGAAGTCTCAACTACACCACGCTCAATGCGCGCGATTGTTTGCGTGTGGAACAGCGAGGCGCCAACTGTGTTCATCCGTGGTCCAACTTCGAGTTGGAGGAATCGTTGCTTTGATGATTTTAGCTGGATCGAAAGAACGGTGCGAGAAACGGAGTCGGTCGCCCGGTCGAGGACGAGTACCCAGTCCACTCCTGCATCGTGTCCACCCCAGCGCCGCCGGTTTTCATACTCGTAGGCGACTGCCGGACGGAGGGCCGTGCTTTTTCCCGTTTCCAAGTCGCGGATGCGCAGTTCCATTGGCAGAAATGCGCCGCCGGGCAACATCCATTCGGGGTTGGACTCAGTATAAGACCGTTGCCATTCCTCGGCGGCGAGTTCGTCCTCAAATCGTTCGCTATAGGACGCGCGTGTTTCCGCATAAGACGACTGAACCTCGCAAACGAGTGCGAGGCTCAGGGTGAAGAGGACAATTCCGAACGTGCGCAGAGTCATGCGCACAGAATAGCTAAATGTTTGTTCTACGGCGATTGCCGTCTTGCGCGTGGCGCAGTGGTTCAAGCCGCTTTGATCTGGCTCTTTGCCGTGCTGACCAGCGACGCGAATCCGTCCGGATCGTGAATGGCGATTTCGGAAAGCATCTTGCGGTTCAGCAGAACGCCGGCCTTGGTCAGCCCCTCGATCAAGCGGCTATAGGTGATCGCGTGAGGACGGCACGCCGCAGCGAGGCGGGTGATCCAGAGCGAGCGGTATTCGCGCTTGCGGAGTTTGCGGTGTTTGGTGGCCTGGACCATTGCGCGGTCCACGGCCTCGGTGGCCTGACGGAAGCGTTTGCTGCGCGCGCCGTAAAAACCTTTTGCGAGGCGCAGTTTGCGTTTGCGACGTTGACGGGATGCGGGTGCGTTTGTTGCTCTTGGCATGGTAAAATTCTCCCTGCGTTAATTTGCCAGCGTCGAAGAAAGCTTCTTGCCGACCGGCTCCGGCACGATGGCCGACTGGCGCAGCTTGCGTTTGCGCTTGCGGGTCTTGCTGGATGCGAGGTGGCTCTTCCCCCGTGCGCGCGCACGAGTTTACCTGTGCCGGTACGGCGAAAACGTTTTGCTACAGCTTTCTTGGTCTTTTGCTTGGGCATGACGCTCCAATCCTTTACTTCATTCACTACGAGGCGTCCCAGCCCCGGACAGAAAGGGCGCTGTTGTAGGCGATGCCGTTTCCCGCGTCCAGCACTTTTGTAAATAGTTTTTACGCCCGGATTATACTTTTCGCGGGCGAGAATCTGGTTTGCGTCGCCGGAGAGTTGGAATAACATTAAGGAATGGGAGACGCCAAAATGAAAATTGCCGCAATAACTGTTATGGCCGCCATTTTGGTCGGGCCGGCCTCTGCAAAACTGGTCGAGCAGGAGGAAACTTATACCGCCGGGGACACGGAAATGCGGGGGTTTATCGTCTATGACGACGCGGTTGAGGGTCTGCGCCCCGGCGTACTGGTGGTGCCGGAGTGGTGGGGCCTGAACGACTATGCGCGGCATCGCGCGCGGATGCTTGCCGAACAGGGCTATATTGCGATGGCTGTGGATATGTACGGAAACGGGGCCGTCATGGACAACCCCGGCGACGCGGGAGAGGCCGCCACAGCCGTGTTGTCGAATCCGCAACTTGCCCTCTCCCGGATGCGCGCCGCCCGCGCCTTGCTCGACGCGCAGACCCGGATGGATCCCGCGCGTCTGGCCGTCATCGGCTACTGCTTCGGTGGCACGATCGCGCTCAACTTTGCGCGAGCGGGCGAAGACGCAAAGCTCATTGCCTCCTTTCACGGCGGACTTGCCGCAAAAACCTCTGCGCGCCCCGGCGAAATCAAGGCGCGTGTAATCGCGTATCGCGGCCTTGCCGATGTGACAGTTCCGGAGGAAGTCGTAAAAGCCTTCAAAAAGGAAATGAAAGATGCGGGAGCGGACTACAAACTGATTGAATACCCCGACGCCAAACACGGCTTCACCGTCGTGGAAAACGACGCGCGCGCCGCAGAATTTAACCTACCCATCGGCTACAACGCCGCCGCCGACGCAAACTCCTGGAGCGACCTGCTTGCCGAGCTAAAGACAACATTCGCGCCGCCCGCGGTGGAAGAATAAAAACTGGTGCAGCATCCTCAACATCGCTGGAACCTGCTTCGAGCAAAACGACGCGGTTAAGCTATACCAATTCCCGCCGCCGTCCCCTGTTTTCGCCGTATCTCTCGGCTTATACTCGGCCCTCCTGAACGTCGGGCTGACACTAAAAGAATCCAATCTTCATACTTGCGCGAACGACGTTGTCGTGCCATATATTCTCTATCGGCAGTTGCCGTGCGACTTTGCAATCGTCGCTTGTTCTTTACGATAGTTAGGTTAGTTGCGTTTTACGCAGTAGTCGTTTCAACCGAAAACCACGAATTTTCTTTCCAGAAACGAGGCTGTGAAGGCGCGCCCATACGGGCGCGGCTTCTCGTCTTGTGTTTCCTAAGTGGGGCTTCGCGGTCCCTCGTGAGAGGCATGAGCTTGGAGTTCGCGCCTCTCTTTGTTTTTGAGAGGCAAAGCAAGGAGTCAAAGAATGAAACAATCTATCGCCGCTCATTTCAGCCGCATCGCGGCTGTCCTGACGCTGTGCGCCCTCTGCGCCCTCACCCTCGCCGCCGGAAAGAACGAAAAGACAGCAAGCCCGATAGACTTGAACGCCTACGCCAGCCTGATGAGCAACCGGATTACACGGGTGGAAGACCTGATAAACCGGCACTACGACCAGCAAGACGCCTTCGCACTGCTTATCCCGCCGGGCTTGGAGCTGCTCAACCAACCAGGCAACCCCGATACCCTCGTTATAGACCTCAACTCCAAAGAGTTGGATGCAACCTTCACAAAAGCGCTCTTTAGCGCCAGACCCGTCTATCGCAACAGCGTCCCCGCCTACGAGATTGCCCTGCAAGAGACCGTTCAAGGCACCATCGAAATACGCGATAACGCCGACCAACTGCTCTACACCGACCCCGCACCAATCGGATACGTCATTCCCTACGAACTTCTGTTCAGACAGAGTCAGAATCCGATGCTGTACTACCCCGAACTCGCGCGATACCGGCTCAAAACGAAGCTGACCCTGCTGCCGGAGCAATACGCGGAGCACTATCTATACGCTCAAGCAAGAATCGCAGAAGCCGCAGCCTTGATACAGGAGGAAGAAGGCGGCGGAATGATGCTGATGCGGGAGGGCATGGAAGAAGAAGTGTATATCAGCGGCATGAGAGAAGAGACGAACGGATTGCTGCTGGAGTTGAGCTATCCGGAGAGCTACTCGGGAAGCGTCTGGAGCGCATACAGCTACGACGCGCGAGATACGCCGAGTAAGACGTTTATGGGCCTTGAAAACGTCTGGACGCTGATAAGCTCAAACATCGTATTGACCGGCGAGACAAGCGTAGCATGGATAGACACACGGCCCATGGGTTTCGACGAACAGACAAACCCCGTGCATCGGTTCTACGCATTCGGAGCGAACACCGACAGCGACAACGACGGGTTGAATGACGGCTATGAGTTATTTGTGACGAAGACGAACCCCAATAATCCCGATAGCGACGGGGACGGGGTCAACGATGCAGACGAGTTGACGTTAGGACTGGATCCAAACAACCCCGACGACTTGCCGAATGTAAAGGGAACAATTATTTATGACGGACGGCAAACCAACGACATTTATGTACTTGCCGTTCAGGATGATCCGTATGGTTGGGAGCTGGATTATGCCGCAGCGCTGAATGCTCCCGGAGTCTATCATCTGATTGCATTGCCGCCCGGCACATACTACATCAAGGCGTGGCGCGATTTGAATGGAAATGGACGCCTTGATTCGGAAGAGGCGTTCGGAGCGTACTCAAACAATCCTGTTATCGTGACGGGGCAGGTGACCGGCGTTGATTTTCAGCTAACGGAGCCGGACAGCGATGAGGACGGGGTTTCCGACTATATTGAACGCGCGGTTTTCAGGGCAAATCCCTATGATTCGGCGGATATCCCGCCCCAACTGGAGCGTCAGTCCGGCCCGTGTTACTACGGCCATGGCACCGGCAGCTCGGTCTGGCAATATGCGGAGAGCAATCTTGGAATGCTCAAATTCTATCCGGTGGGGCACGGATGGGTTACGAATGGAGTCTTTATCCCCGATCTGAGTTCTCCGAGTGAACTTATCTATTTTGGCGAAGCCAAAGGTTTCCCGGGATACGATTCGGGAGGCTGGGTCTATTCGAGGAGTATTGCACTGGAGAACTACGTAGATATGGGTTCGGGCTGGATATGGGCAGACCGCTTCCTGACAGATCACACTGTGCCCTCGCGCATTGTGCGTTATTTGCGGCCCAGTCCCTCGGGCAAGCCCGATCTATTTGTCTTTTCGCACAGCTTTAATACGGAAGGCGACGATGTGGGTTTCGGGTGGGTCCGCCACGGCTCATTCACGGCCGACTTCAGCAAGCCATTCAGTACAATCTATCAAGGACTGGTGCAGACACACTGGACCTCCACGAACATGGCGCTCCGCCATACCCTGCCCGCCAGCCGAACATGGCCGTACAACAAGGGGACGCTCGGATATGGCTGGGCAACCGCTGCCGGATTCGTGCCGAAGAGCGGCTTGTTCAGCTCTTACTACTATGGCGTTCTCAAGAATTCCGGCGGGGTTGTCGGCTACTCAACATCGCCCGCGAATTTTGACGATCTTGGAGCGACGATTTCGCTTGGCTACGGCTATTTGGCCGGTGGCGACTTCCTGCCGCTACCCGGCCCAAGCGATCCACCCGTCAGCGAGTACGATCAGGATGGCGACGGATTCCTCGACATTCCCATGGATTCGCCGGACCAGTTCGCGGTAATTGACGACAGCGAATTTCTGCAACTGTCCGTCAGCATCGGTGATTCGAGCGGATCGCATACGGAAATGTATGGCTATCGGATCGGCGACTTCAGCTATGATATGCCGTATGTGAACAGCAGCCAGTACATGTTTGACTCTGCTGTGCCGCTTCAGCGCGGCAAATCATACACCGGATCATTTCGCAGCCTTTCAGATGACGACGACGATGGAGACTATACGTTTTTTGTCGGAGAATCGCCCTCGCCGGGGGTTGTTATTGTCGCGAATTTTGTCTTTGGGGCTGTCGAGGGCAGTGGTTTCAATTCCGGCAGCAAGCCGTTCACCGTGCATGTGCCGCGAGTGAATATACACGCATATCAGCCGGGCTTGTTGGGCAGCCCGGGATTGGAGGTAACGCGGTTTCACGAGCAGCGGCCTTATGCGGTGATATTGCCCGCTTATGAGCTGGCGCCCCCGGAAGTGTTATCCACCAACGACGGGGCGGTTTCGAGGCTCAGAATTGAGCAATTTAAACCATCGGCCCTTTCCAATGGAACCCTTCGGATCACAATTAGCGATACGAATGTTTTGGCCCTCTATGACCACAATAACAAGCGCGCGTCCACGTTGGCGTATAACCTGTCTACCATAGTTGCTACAAACCCCCTTTATTATCTCAAGTCCGCAGACCGGGTCTGGCATGTTCTCGGCCTGAACCCCGGCGCCGCATCCGTGACACTGTCCTATAGCGACACCAATGACATGCTCATTTGTTCGGACATCATCGAATTTAGCGTTCACGATCTGGCCATTGTGCCGGACTGGAATCGCGACCGGAGCATTGACGCACTGGACATAAATCAGGCCAACGCTGCAAACCCGTTCCGCTTTTGGCTCAATGACGACGCGGACACGGGGGATATATCTGAAGGCGACAGTGATGTATCGGGCCGCTCGGGCGGGCTGTTGGGCAAGGCCAATTACGAGAACAACAAGGTGGACGGGAGGAGCGATCTCGAGGACTTCTTCCCCGTCTGGTTGAATCTCGGGCGAACGCTGGCGGCGTTTCCGCCGTCGGGAGTGGTGCAATACCGCCTGAGTCAGGCCGACGGCGCGGTAAAGGCGGTGTACACGGATTTGAGGCGGAACAACGCGGGGGCCTATCTGGTCTCCGAAGGCGATAGCTACGGTTCACTATTCAGCAAGTATGCGCATGAGGCGAACACCTTCACAATATCCCCGGCGGCATTCCGCTTTCTCCGGAGTTCCTGAACCGCATTGTGTCCGACGGGGAGAAGGGCGTACTGTTAATGGAGGGAGCGAAAGCAACGACAGAGCCGTTGGTGTTGGAAGTGTTCGAGCAGGGGATAAGCCGCTTCCGTGCGGAACTGCCGTTGAGTATTGACGGAGTTGAAAAAATGTACCGCTGGATTAACTTGAGACCCGGTGGCGGGCCGCCGACTTCTACAAATGAACCGCCTAACTACCCCGACGCCTTCAGTAACGGGACGAACGTGTTCTTTCTCCACGGGTTCAATGTGACGGCGGACGAGTCGCGCGGGTGGAACGCCGAGATGTTCAAGCGGCTGTATCAATCCGGGTCGCGCGCGAAGTTCTGGGGCATGACATGGCGGGGAGATCAAGGCGCAGGCTGGGAGTACCAGATCAATGTTGCCAATGCTTTCGCGATAGCGTCCAATTTCAACGTGCAGGTGAGCGGAGTCAGCGGAGACAAGATCGTCCTTGCCCACAGCTTGGGCAACATGGTGGTGTCGGCGGCGATTCAAGACTATGGTCTGAACGTGGACAAATACTTCATGCTCAATGCGGCCGTGGCGATGGAATGCTATCGCCCAGCTTCCTTCAGTGACGCGACCAACAACAATTATCTGCTACACGAAGATTGGACTGGATATAGCAACAAGACATGGTGCTCGAAGTGGTTCGAGTTGTTTTCTTCACCGGATGATCGAGAGAAGTTGACATGGAAAGACCGCTTTCCTTCGGTTATTTCCGTGGCGTACAATTTCTATTCGTCGGGCGATGAGATTTTCGAAACCTATACGAATGGCACGCCGTCGCCATTTTCGGGTGGAGTGATACCTTGGCATGTCGAGCGCTATGCTTGGCAAAAACAGGAGATGTTCAAGGGCCGGACGATTCTTGGCCTTCCCGTCCTTGGTGGCACGGATTGGGCAGGTTGGGGGTTCGGCGGAGGGTACAGCATGGCGACGGCCAATGCTGCCACGCCGGATAATCTGCGAACGAATGCCGCCTTCCGACACGAGCCGGCGGGGATGTTTTCGTCAAACATCGCGGTGCAGGTTCGCAACGACATCATTGCCCGAGGCGTGCCTGCACTGTCGTATGCGGCGGGAGAGAACGCGATCAACCTGATCGGTTTTTACAATTACAACATGGATGAGGCCGTTCACAAACCGAATGGATGGGGACGAAGCGGGGGTACCTATGGGAGTCGCTGGCTTCACAGTGACTTGAAGAACATGGCATATCTCTACACGTATGAACTCTTCAATGAACTCGTCTCGCAAGGGAGCCTGCAATGAAACGTTTTTTCATTTTTGCCGTTGTTCTTCTATCCTGCTGGTTATGCGCCGGAAAACTCTTTGCGGCATCGCCGGAGGTCGAGACGGCACGACAGAATGGCGCACAGGGTCAGATCACGCTTCGTGTTGTTGATTCCACCGGCAAGCCGGTTGAAAAGGCTGAACTGAGCGTGGCGTTTTGGGCATCTGATTCATCGGCAAATGCGGTTGTTTCCGAAGGGAAGACCGATACAAACGGATATTACGTTGCTGCCGGCAAGACGATCCACAGCATGAATTACACAATAACCAAGGACGGCTATTACAAGACAACGGGGGAATACTGGTTCTATCGCCGGGGCGAGGACTGCGTGAAGAATGGTCGCTGGCAACCGTGGAATACCACGAATACGGCTGTGCTCAAAGAACATCGTAATCCTACAGCCATGTATGTTAAGTATGTTGATGAGCCGGTTCCTGTTCGCGATGTGCCGGTAGGATTCGATCTGGAGGTCGGCGATTGGGTCGCGCCTTATGGAAAGGGGAAACGACCCGATCTGTTCTTTACTTATAAGGCTAAGGTTCAAGATTTTTGGAACGGCTCCCTGGAACTCATCATCGCTTGCACCAACAAGATGGACGGGTTCTTCCGAGTACAAAAAGACATGGGCAGTGACTTTCGTTCCGCGTACGAAGCGCCAACCTCGGGATACCAGTTGGAAGTTCGGTTCGCTTTCGTGACAACCACCGACAGGGATGTGAAGGTCGAGAAGTTGGGCGATACCGAATATCTGGTCCTTCGTGTACAGACGGTTCTTGATGACAAAGGGAATATCGTCAGCGCTCGGTACGGCAAGATATACGGCCCTATCGAGTTCGGAGTTGGGAAGGAACACCATATCCGCTTCAGCTACTATTTCAATCCGACAGCGAACGATCGAAATATTGAATTCGATTTGTCTCGGGATCTTCTGGAGAACCCCGGACGTGTGCGAGTTAACATGCCGTGATACGATAGCGGTGTACCGCTGGATTAATCTAAGACATGTGACCGGTGGAGTCGAGACGAGGGTTACCGATACCAGCGAACCGGGCAACTATCCGGACGCCGAGAGCAATGGTAAACAGTTTGTCTTTGTGCATGGGTTCAACTCATCCGAAGAGGGCGCGCGGGGCTGGAATGCGGAAGTATTCAAGCGGCTGTATCAATCCGGCTCGCGGGCTATGTTCACGGCCGTGACGTGGGAAGGCGATGAGACGCCGGGCATCCTTCCTCCCGGGGCCTACTACCATGCCGACGTGATCAATGCCTTCCAAACGGCTTCGGCTTTGGCCTCGCAAGTGGCGGCTTTGCCGGGAGAAAAGTACGTAGCGGCGCACAGCTTGGGGAATATGGTTGCATCGAGCGCGATTGTGGATCATGGGTTAAATCTCACGCGCTATTTTATGATCAATGCGGCCGTCGCGATGGAGGCGTACGTTCCGACATTCCAGTATCCGGAAGAAATCGCGATTTCGCCTTGGCTGGACTACACCAATCGCGCGTGGGCATCGGAGTGGCACAAACTCTTCGGTGGGAGTGACGGACGCAATGCGTTGACTTGGCGCAATCGCTTTGGGGACATTCCGCAAGCGCTCAACTACTACTCTTCCGGCGAGGATATTCTGAACAACAATATGAGTGGCGGATCGGTCTCGCTTTTCAGTGCACCCGAAAAAATCTGGGTTTTTCAGGAACAGGTCAAAGGCGGCATCCTGCCGGAGATGCTGATCGGAGTAGACTCGCAGGGTGGCTGGGGCTTTAACGGCGAGTACAGCACGGGTGTATACGATCCGAGCAACGACGTGTTCGTGACGGCCACCACACCTGCTCAAGCCGCCCTCTTGCCGGACTACATGCTTCGATCGCATTCTTTTTTCAAACCGTTCTACAACATGGGCATCTACGGTACAAACGGCAGCGCGATAGCGGCGGCCACCGAGGTTCAGGGGAAGGTTTTGGCGGAAGGTGTTCCGTCCACATCGCGCGCCGCTGGCAGAAATCCCATGACAGGCTTTGGGGTCGGCGGCGAAGGCAATGTTGACTTGGTGCCGAAGAAGACGGGGTGGCCCGATGAACTAAAAACGGATGATTTTCCGGACGGGCGCTGGCGGCACAGTGATTTTAAGACTGTAGCTTATACTTATTGTCACCTGTTCTACGAAGACATCGTTTCACAAGGAGGTCTGCAATGAAACTGTTCGTGTTTGCCTTGCTATTCGTATTGACCGCCACGTCTCGCGCAGGTGCAGAAGATGCGGTCGCCCAGTTGACGTTCCATGTGACCGATGACTTTGGAAACGCGGTCCCAGGTGCCCCCGTTTGGATGTCCACCGCCGTGGGATGGCGTCCAGGTGGAACAGAATATGGCCACTCAGAGCTTCGCAAAGCTAATGGTCTGACGGATACCAATGGCCTTGTGACGCTAAAGCTGCTCTGCAAAACAGGCGAGATACGTTATTCGGTGTTCGTTCCGCCTGCCGATAGGCTTTCGGAGAAAACGATGCCGATTGGCCAGCAGGCGTACTACATCGATTTGGGCGGAGAGCAACGGTTTACCAACGTCGTGGATAGCTGGTGGCAGCCGTGGAATCCGATGGTGGATATTGAACTCAAGAAAGTTCTCAATCCGATTCCGATGTATACAAAAAGAGTCGAGTTCTCGGGCGATAACAATATTCCGGCTCAAGATGAACCTGTAGGTTTTGATCTGCTGCGCGGCGATTGGGTTGCGCCACATGGAAAGGGTGAAATTCCGGATATTGTCTTTGCTCTTCATCGGGAACCGGAACAAAAAGCTATGCGCTACTGGGGCACTCAGCCGCGGCCGTACACACTTTACGACGTGACCTTAAGTCTGGGGTTTTCAAACAATGGCGATGGTATTCAATCTGTTTTTGTCGCACCAGGGATGGCAAGTGCTTTGCGAACTCTTCGTTACGCGCCTGCAACTGGTTATCTCACGAATTTGGTGAAACATGTTCGCAACACGGAGGACTCCGTGCCTCAATCGGATAAACGTGAAGATCAGAATTATTTCTTTCGAGTGCGTACACAGACAAACGACGATGGGAGCATCGTCAGCGCCCTTTATGGGAAAATATCGGGCGACGTTGATGTTGCCCCCGGAGGTCGAATCCGATTCACGTACTACCTGAACCCCACGCCGAACGATCGGAACATGGAGTTCGATCCGTCAAAAAACCTGTTCACAAATCTTTCCCCATCGGAACAAGTGCGCGAACCGTGATAGCAGAATGGTTGATCTTCCGGTCTTCCGCTTTTGGCTCAATGACGACGCGGACACGGGGGATATATCTGAAGGCGACAGTGATGTACCGGGCCGCTCGGGCGGGCTGTTGGGCAATGAACTCCACGCGCCAACCAATAGCATTGGCCATGCCAACCTATTTGAATCTGAAGTCGGGAAAACTTCTCGGTTATGAAGGCCCGTGACTCCGAATACGACTCCGCCGATCATCTGATGGCGCTGCTGGACGGACGCGGGAATAAGACGCGGTTTTTGTTCGATGCGCGCAATTTTGTCACCCGGCCAGCGTGCCGAGTATGAGCGCGCGTGGCCCAGCCTTGCCGCTCGGTCGCCAAAATCAAGCTGGTGCTCCCGGAGGGACTTGAACCCCCACGCCTCGCGGCACAGGAACCTAAATCCTGCGTGTCTGCCAATTCCACCACGGGTGCGGTGAGGGAAAAGATTATCTGTTTGAATCGAGACTTGTCAAATGATGGCGGCGTCCTTTATATCGGCTGCTTCAACCGCTCGTCATAGCTCAGCTCATGCAGATACCGACGTTCACGATTTTCGACGCCGATGGCAATGTTACTGACGCGAATAAATGCCCCCGTCATGAGACAGACAACAAGCGTCTTCTGACGCTTCTTGGTCAGCCCAACCACGACACATTCCCAGCGGTTATTTCTTGGAATGACAATTTTGTTGTCTGGCCCAACGCCCTTGGCGATGCGGTCATGGCGGATTATGATACTGCCGAATGGCGAAAATGGTGCGAGGAAGTGGAGCAGGCAATGGGTCAGGTTAGTGGCTTGAATAAAAACATGCTCTTTGTGGGGCATTTGTTGACGAAAGCATGGGAAGCAGGCAAACCGTCGAAAACGCTCAGGACCCTTTGCGAACGAATATTGGCCTTCGCCGAAAAAGCATGAACAGCGATCTGATTACAACGAAGATGGCGGCGGCGATTCTTCGAGTAACGCCTGTCCGTGTTCGCCAACTTATCCAACAGGGCGTAATGTCCTCGATGAAAAGCGGGCGCGATCACCTGCTTGACCGCCGAGAAGTCGAAAGGTTCAATCGAGAGGGCCGACGAGCGGGGGGACGCCCAAAGAAAAACGAGTCAAAATACTTGCGTATGCGATAGTGTTTGATACATTGACGCCATGACTACAATCACAACACAGCCGGCGAGAATTCGGAACGGCAAACCACCGGGCATCAGTCGGCTTCGCGGTGAGAAGCTGATCGCGTTTGGCTGGTACGGAGGCAAGTTTTCGCACTTGGACTGGCTCCTCCCGCTTTTGCCTGAAAGTCATCACTACTGTGAACCCTTCGCCGGATCAGCGGCTATCTTGTTAAACCGAGATCCTTCGCCCGTTGAGACGTATAACGATTTGGACGGCGAGGTATGCAATTTCTTTCGAGTGCTTCGAGATCACAAAAAGGAATTGGTGGAGAGCATCGGCTTGACCCCATTTTCCAGAGAAGAATTCTCCTTGGCTTGCAGACTTGAACCACAGATTGCTCCACTTGAGCGAGCGCGTCGCTTCTATATCCGAGCTCGTCAGGTGAGAACGGGCTTGGCGCAGACAGCCTCGGTTGGCCGGTGGGCAAACTGCAAGAACACGTCACGCAGCGGAATGAGCGGTGTTGTCAGTCGTTGGCTTGGCGGCGTGGAGGCCCTTCCCGAAATTGCAGACCGTCTTCTGCGGGTACAGATTGAAAACAGACCAGCGGTGGACGTGATCAACCTTTACGATTCCAAGGAAACACTATTTTACTGCGATCCGCCATACGTTCACACCACGCGAGGAGATTCAAAGGCATACGTCCACGAAATGACTGATGAAGAGTACGAGAGGCTTGCTGATGCACTGAACGCCGCCAAGGGCATGGTTGCAATTAGCAATTACGATTGCACTTTGATGAATCGACTCTATCGTGCGCCCAAGTGGCACAAGTTCACAGGACCCGAGAGGACAATTCATTCCACCAAAGGCAAGCGCACTGAAATTCTCTGGACGAACTACGACCCCAAGCGCTTGGCAGGCAGCCGGGATTTGATGCTCAATCTTTGAGCAAATTCCACCGCTCCGCCGCCACATTTGCGCTCTCAAATTTTTTCATCTCCCTCAGCAGGCGCACGATTGTCGGACCAAGCTGCGTCCGTCGCACCGGATTCAGAATACCCGCCATGAAATTCTTTCGCCCCCAAATATCCACGAGCAGAAGATCAAGCTCATCGGCATGATTTTCTATTTCGTCTGATATTTCCTGCTCTTGCCCGTTCGCGAGTCCGTCAGCAATTACAAAATGGTACTCGGGAACTCCACTCTCGATTGCCTTTCGAATTCCGTGTTTCACATCATCAAGATTCAGCGGACGATGCTTGCATTCCGAGGCCGCGACGAGCGTCCCATCGTATCGTATTTCTACATCACCAGCAGTTTTGCCAAATTGATCCGAAACGTTCGGCGGTGTGACTGAGACTTTGCCGTGCTCTGAGATCAAAGACATGAACGCGCCCCAAACAGCAACAAGACGGGAGCCGCCATCAGCCTCTTGGAGAAATAATTCGAGGAAGTCCGATGCTTTCTTGAGATTCACCTTTGCAGTTGCGATTACCTCTTTTTGGTTTGCCGCGTGAGCAGCGCCAATTCGCAGAATGTGGACGAGTCCAAGCTTTACATCCCTCGCCGTCGCTGTGTTTGCCATCTCCAGGCAGTCGTGCAATTTCTGTGCGATTAACTTATTCCGTAATTGAGGGTTCTTGCCGTCATGCTCTGGATGTCGAGCGGGTTTGTTTACAAAGGGTTCATTCGAAAGCCCGAAAAGGTTGCCCTTGTTTTTCTCAAACCCGACGACGACCCCGTGGCACAAACTCCGGGCATCGTATGCCCCTTTGAGTTTGCTGCTCACCTGGATAGCGCGCGCATTGATCGAAGGATTGAGGCACTTCGCGAGATATCCCGTCACGAGGATGTACTTGAACGTCACATCCGTGGCCCCCAGCACTTGTTCAATCAACTGGTGCATGCGAGCCGGAGGCCGGGTCTTTGATTTTATGCCACGCCATGCACGCTCAAGCGCTTCGAGTGCGCCTTTTTGATCCACTGTTTCAGCCATGTATTCAAGATAGCGTTTCACGATGACGCCCGAAATACCTATAAATTATTTCGCATGCGATAGTGTTTGTTTCGGGCGATCTATTCGTAGGCCATGAAAATACCGAAGAAGACGGGCGGAGCGAAGCGCTCCCGCAACGGCGGGACTCGACCGCAGCCAGCGGGCCGAGCATGCTGCGCTGCGGCATAGCGGCGCACCTTGCCAAGCCCGGCGTCCAGCCGGGCGCGGAGCCTTGCGTGGGGGGCGAGGCGCGGCAGCGCCGCGCCGGGGTCTGCATATTTTCCGAGCGGCGCGGCAGCGCGGCGAGGTGCCAGCTAACTGCGCAGTTCTTCTCGAAATAGGTTCCAGCGCTGGGCGAAATGGTGCACCCGGAGGGACTTGAACCCCCACGCCTTGCGGCACAAGATCCTAAGTCTTGCGTGTCTGCCAATTCCACCACGGGTGCGGTGAGGGAAAAGATTATCTGTTTGAATCGAGACTTGTCAAATGATGGCGGCGTCCTTTATATCGGCTGCTTCGAACGCGGAAGACTAGCTCAATTGGTAGAGCAGCTGACTCTTAATCAGCGGGTTGTGGGTTCGAGTCCCACGTCTTCCACCACTTCTTGGTTCTCCACCAAAAGAGGGGGCAAGGCCGCTCCTCATCAACAACAGCAAGCTCTCACTCGGAGCCTATAGTTGTCAAAGTTCTTAAATCCGAAAGCGCGGCGGCTGATCATCTCCATTTTGTTATGAAAGCCTTCGGTGATCCCGTTATTGCGGCTGAAGCGCCACATACGTGCAATCTCATCCTGCCAAGCCTCCAGTGTTTGGCCTAGCGTGACCAGGCTGGACACGGGGGCTTCTTTGAGTTGCTGGATACGGGCCAAGAACTCCCGAATCCTCGGCCGACAAGCCGAAGGATTGAGTCCCGCCGGCCGCAGCAGTTCCCAGAGTTCTTGTTTGAAGCAATACAATGCTTCGGTGGCAGGATGCGCTTGCAGATATCGGCCGAGATTCTGAGCCTGATCAGGCTCAAGTCGATCAGCACGGCGACGCAACAGGGAACGCAACCCGCGGTTTCGGCTCTGCACCGGGTCGAGCTGCCGCCAGAGCTGATGGATGGTGTGCCCGATGAGTCGCATGACGTGGAAGCGATCCGCCACAATCTGGGCACGCGGAAAGTGTCTGCGCACGATCTCCCGGTAGCTTGAGGACAGATCTATGCAGACCACTCGCACCCTGTGCTTGTCCGGCAGCTTCGCCAGATAGCTTTCCAGCGCCGCTTCCGAGCGGCCTAGCACGACGTGATAGACCCGATGATGCTGCAGGTCACAGAAGGTGGTCGCATAGCCGTCCTTGCGAGTGAAGAAGTGCTCGTCGATCCCCAACACCCGAGGACAGGGAGCGTTCTTTCTCTCGGCCATCTTTCGCGTCAGGAACCGATGGTACCAGCGCTCGATGGTAGCAGAGCCCAAACCGGTGCGCCGGGCCAGCTGGCGCTGACAAATCCCGTCATGGTGATCTTGGCAGACCTCGTTCCGAAACGGCTCGGTGGCGCACTGATACGGCAGAAGCCCCTCGAATCGTTGCCGAAAATAGCGTCCACATCCCCGACATAAATACTTGTATCCCCGCAGGATCAACCAGACTAACCGCTCTCCGATGCTCTCGTGTCGCACCCTTCGGACAAACGGACATTTCTTCCGCAGTTGAACTGATTCACAATGCGGACACCGCACCGGGCCGGTGTAATCAGCCTCAATCAATACGGGGTTGCGATCTTCGCACTTTCGGATATGCAGAAAGGGCAGATTCAGAATACTCTCATCATTCAAGGGCATGGTCGTCTCCTTTTGGGTTTATTTCACCGAGACCATTGTATGGTCTCAGGAGCGGCCTTGCCCCCTCTTTTGATGGAGAACCGGAAATTTGGGCCCGTGCGCTTAACTTCCGCTACTCGTTGTCCTTCAATAAATCTATTTCCACTTCAACGAACAGCCCATGGGGTTGGTGTTGGGGGTCGGGATGGGGGTGCCGGCGAGGATGGCGGTGAGGGCGTCGCGCAGGTCGTGGTGTTGCGCGGCGGCGGGGTCTTTCCAGTTGTCGTCTATCCGTCCTTCGTAGGCGATTTTGTCGTCCACAACGATGAAGAGGTGGGGGGTGCATACTGCGCCGTAGGCGCGAGCAGTCTGTTGTGTGTCGTCGCGGAGGTAGGGGAAATTGAAGCCGCGCGCTTCGGCGCGTTCTTTCATTTTCTCAAAACTGTCGTCGGGGTAGGTGTTCTCGTCGTTGGGGTTGATTGCAACGAAGGCAATGCCTCTTGCAGAAAATTCGCGTACGATGGCGATGAAGCGGTCTTCGTACGCCTTCGCGTAGGGGCAGTGGTTGCAGGTGAAGTTGATGACGAGGGCCTTGCTGGCGGCGAAGTCGCTGCGCGAGTAGGTCTTGCCGTCAATGGCGGGAAGCGTGAAATCAGGGGCGGGGGCGCCAATGGGCAGGGTGTCGGGTCCGCTTTGTGTGATCAATACCATCTGCTAAATCTCCTGTTGCTTATGGGTGGAAGGTGCCTTAAGAACTGTCTTTTCGCAAGGCCATCCGCCCGCGTTGCGCTCGTAGCTCAATTGGACAGAGCTTCTGACTTCGGATCAGAAGGTTGGGGGTTCAAGTCCCTCCGAGCGCGCCATTCATTTTCCGCCAAACAATCGTTTTGTGCCCAAGGGCGGGGTTGCCAGTTCCTTCTCCGCATTTTGCCGCCGCACGGGGCATTTTTCAGGGCACGTAGCGCTTGCTGAACGGGCGCGTATTTGCTTTGCTGGCGACTGCTTTTTTCGTGTCCGGATTTTGTTGTTTATCGAGGTCTTATTATGCCCCAGCGGAAGATTGTTTTTAAGAACGCGCGTCCCGATCAGACGTGGAGTCTGCGCACCGATGATGGCGCGGTGTTTGGTCCGGCGCCGCTGGCGAGCTTGCAGGCGTGGGCGCGGCAGGGGCGGGTGCTGGCAGATCAGGAAATTTCGGCGGACGGCAAGACTTGGTTTGCGGCGTGTGAGCTGCGCGAGTTGGATATGGTTTGGATGTTGGAAACCGGAGATGCGGAGAGCGTCGGACCGTTCAACATCGCGGCGCTCGGCGAGTTGGTTCAAGAGGGCACGGTTGCGGGCACGGCGCGTCTGGCCAATTGTGTGACGGGCGAGACGACAACGGTGGATGAGCAGCAGGCGAAGATTCTCGCGTCTATTCCTTCTCCGGAAGCGGTCGCAAAACTTGAGTCGGAGAAGATTCAGTCGGACGCGCGCGCGTCCCAACTTGCCAGGCGCGTCGAGGCGCTTGAGAAAGAGCTTGCCGCGACTGCGAATTCGCTCAAGGCCGCAAAGCAAACCCTAGAGCAGCGCTCGGCGCGTCCGACTGGCGATGACGCGGAGGCGTTGAAGAAGCGACTGACGGAACTCGATGTTCAAAAGAAGGAGCTCGCGGAGCGTCTTCAGAAGGCGGAGTCGGAAGTGCAGCAGTTGAAGTCCGCGTCGCGTGGCGCGGAGAAGGAGGGCGCGTCGGCGGATCGCATCAAAGAGCTACAGGCTCAGTTGGAACGCGCGGAACACGCGCTGACTCAGGCTCGTTCGCAGACGCCGCTTGCCGCGGTTGCATCCGCTGCGGTTGCGCCACAGGCGCGGGAGCGCGAGGAGGCGCTGCGTGGCGAGGTGGAGTCGTTGCGCAAGCAGTCGGCGGAGGCGCTGGCGGCGCTGGATGCGGCGCGCGAGGAGCTTGCGGCGGAGCAGGCGCGCCAGTTGCAGGTTCAAGTCGAGGGCGCGGATTTGTCGCGCAAGCTGGAAGACCTTTCATCGGAAAGCCGCTCGGTTCGCGCGCAACTGGAGGAGGCGGAGCGCGATTTGCGGGAGCAGCGCGAGCAGCATCGCATTGCATTGGACAAGATTCGCAAGAGCGAGGAGGAGCAGCAGCGCCTTGTTGCGGAGTTCAAGGGAAAGACGTCCGATTATCAGGGCCAGTTGGACGCGGCGCGGGAAGAGCTGGGGAAAGAGCGGGCGAGCCTCAAGGGCGAGCGTGCGGCGGCGAGTGAGCGGCAGACGGAACTGCTGCGGAAGGTGGACGATCTTCAGAAGTTGGTTGAAGAGGCTTCGCAACGGGCGCAACAGGCGGAGAAGGCGGTCGGCGAGCACAAGGCGATTTTTGAGCAACTCGAAAAGCAGGCGGGCGAAAAAGAACAGGTCTTGATGGCCCGCTCGCGCGAGTTGGAGGAGCAGATTACGCGTATGGGCGAGTTGTTAACTGCAACGCGCCGGGAGCTTGACGAAGAAAAGGCGCGGTACAGCAGCGCTGTCGCGGATCTCGGTCAGCGCGAGTCCGAATTGAAGGAGCAACTGCATTCGCTTCAGGACGAGCGCGAAAAGGCGGCGGCCCGGCTCGCCGCGTTGGAGGAGGATTTGCGCCTCAAACAGGAGGCGCTTGCGAAGGCGGAGCAGGCGCTGGATGAAGAGCAGGAGCGCGCCCAGTCCACCGCTGTGGAATGGCACGCCGCTCAAGCGCAGCGCGCGGACACGATTCAGCAACTCGAAGCGCGTGTCGGTGAATTGTCCAATGCGCTGGATGTTTCGCGCGGGGAGTTGGAGGGCGAGCGCGCCCGTCGTACGGAAGCGGCGCAGGCTGCCACGCAGCGCGAAGCGGATTTGGAAAGACAGGTTGCGACGCTCAAGGACTCTTTACAGTCTGTGGAGGCGCAGACGCGCGACGTTCGGGCGGAGTTGAGCGCCGCGCAGGATCGTTTGGCCCAAGCGCAGGCCGCTGCTGTCGAGCAGGAGCAGGAGCTCCGGCAGACACTGGAGCGTCTGTCCGCCGAATCGGCAGAGACCTCCCGTCAGTTGGAACAGGCGCGCCGCGAGTTGGCCGATGAAAAGGCGACGCATGGCGAGACCCTGCATGTTGCGACCGAAGAGAGCCGTCAATTACAGGAAGCGTTGCGTATCGCGCGGGAGACTGCGGAGCAGACTGCGCAGAAATTGGCGTCCGAGCAGGAGGCGCTCCAAGTGTTGCGCACGGAGGCGACATCGCACTCGACATCCGCGCAGCGCCGTATTGAGGAGCTGACCTCTGCGCATCAAGCGGCGGTCGGCCGCGTTGCGGAGTTGGAGGCGGAACTTGCTGCTGCGCGCACAGCGTCGGAGGCGCGGGCGGCAGAGGCCGAGCAAAAAATCGAAGGGCTGGAGCAGGAACGTCAGGCCGCCTTGCAAGATATCGCTGAGGCGCATCGCGCACGTCAGACAGATTCGGCCGCGTCCGCACAGCGTTTTCACGCGCTCGAGACATCGCTCGCGGAGACGCGCCAATCTGCGGAAGCCCGCGCGGCGGAGCTTGTCGGACAGATCGAGGAGCTTCAGCGCTCGCGCGAGTCCGAGGCTGCGGGCGCGTCAGAACAGATTCGCGCACTGGAGGTTTCGCTGGCAGACGCGCGCCGGGCGGCCGGTGACGATGCGGCGGCGCTGAACGCGAAAATCGAGGAGTTGGAAACGGCTCATCGTGCGGCACTGGAGGAGGCCGCCGCAGCACAACATGATCGCGAGGAGGTCGCGGCTGGCGCATCGGAGCGTATTGCGGAACTTGAGGCATCGCTTGCGGAAGCGCAACGCAACGCGGAATCGCGCGCAGGTGAGTTGGATCGGGAGATTCAGGAATTGCGTCGCGCACGCGACGCGGATGCCGGAGTTGCATCCGGTCGAATTCGCGAGTTGGAAGCCGCGCTGGCCGACGCGCAGCGCGCGGCGGGCGAGGAGACGGCTTCGCTCGGCCAAAAGATTTCGGAATTGGATCAGGCTCGTTGCGCGGCGCTGGAGGAAGCCGCCGGCGCGTCGGAGCGTATTGCGAAACTTGAGGCATCGCTTGCGGAAGCGCAGCGCAACGCGGAATCGCGCGCAGGTGAGCTGGATCGGGAGATACAGGAATTGCATCGCGCGCGCGAGGCGGATGCCGCGGCTGCGAGCGAACAGGTTCGTGCGCTCGAGACTTCTCTCGAAGATGCGCGGCGTGAGGCCGGCGAAAAGGCGGCGGGTCTTCAGAATCAAATTTCTGCGTTGGAATCGGCACTTGCTGAGTCTCATTTGAACACGGAGCAGCAAGGTGCTGAAGCTGCGAAGCGAGTTGCCGCGCTTGAAAGCGAGTTGCAGACGGCGCGCTCGGAGGCCGATCAGATTCGTGACACACTGGAGGACGAGCGTGCGCTGGCGGTGACGACGGGCGAGGAGACCTCGACGCGTATCACCGAACTGGAGCAGCGCATTGAAGCGTTACAGGAACAAAACGCGACGGCGCAGGCGCGCATCGAGGAGTTGGACAAGAATTGGACGAGTGCGCGGGGCACGGCGGAGCGGCAGGCGATTGTTCTGGGCGAGCGCATCGAAGATTTGAATCGCGCACGCGAGCATGCGCTGCAGGAACTTGAGTCCACCCGCGCAGCGTTGGAATCCGAGAAGACTTCTGCGGCGACGGCGCAAACAGAAGCGCAGTCGCTGGAGCAGAGTTTGCGCGAACGCATTGCGGAATTGGAGAAGGCGGAAGCCGCCGCGCTGGAGCGGTCGGTCGCAAATGAATCGGCGCTGGATGTTGAGCGCAGTGCGCACAACCATACGCAGGCGGAGTTGGAGGAGATGCGCCAGGCGCAGGCGGAAACGTCGGCGCAGCTGGAGGCAACGCAAGCGGAATTGCAGTCGGCGCGTGACGCGCTGGCCGCTGCCGAAGCTTCGGCGCAAGAGGCGGAGGAGCAGTCGGCTTCGCGTATTGAGGAACTTACGCGGCGTATCGCCGAGTTGGAAGAGGCGCTTCGGAGCGAGGAATCCGCGCACCAGCAGACGCGAACGGATTTTGAGGGGCGGGTCGCGGATTTGGATTCGCGTTTGAATGAAATGACCGCGCAGTCGCAGGCGACGGCCGCGCAGTTGGCGCAGGCGCAGGCGGAGCTGGCGGAAACGCGTGCGCACGGCGAGGCGGCGTCGTCGGCACACCAGCAGACGTTGAGCGATCTGAACGGGCAACTGGACTCTGTGCGCCGGCAGTTGGACGAGACCTCGCGCGCGTTGGAACAGACGCGCCGCGATCTCGATTCGGAAAAGGCCCGGTCGGCGTTCTTGCAACGGGAGCGGGACGAGGGCGAGAAGCAGCGCCGCGAGCAGGCGGAGCTGATCAAAGATTTGTTACTCACCGAGTCCACCAAGGTTGAGCAGGAAATCGCGAAGGAACGTGAATTTCTGAATACGGTTCGCGACGCGGTGCAGAACAAGGAGCGTTTCGGGCGCGAGCGTATTCAGTCCATCCGCGATTTGGTCGGCAGCGATTTGCAGAGCCATATTGAGCTCTTTGATCGCCGTCGCGCGGCGCTGACGCGGGTCGCCGAGTTGGAGGCCGCGCTGGAGGCTGAGAAGACGCGGGTGGCGGATACGCAGCAAAGCCGGAAGCAGGCGGAGCAGAACCTTGCCCAGCAGTTGCAGAAAGCGCAAGCGGAGAGCGGCGCGACGCGGACAAAACTTCAAGCGGCGGAACTGGAGATGGACCGCAGCCGCCAGGCGCTGGAGGAAGCGCGGGATCGCGCGCGAAAGACGGAAGAGGAGTGGAATGCGCGCTTGGATTCCGTACAGGAAGACCAGCGCGCGGCAGTTAAGCGCGTCGGCGATCTGCAAGTCCGTCTCGATGAAATGACGAAGCTGCGCGACGACGCGCTGGAAGACTTGCGTCAGCGCGAGGAGGAGTTGCGTTTTCATCAGTCTTCTCTCGGCCAAACCTCCGAACACGCGCGGGTGTTGGAGCAGGAATTGAGCGCGAGGATCGAGCAGTTGCAGGAATCGCTGGCCGCCGCGACGACACGCGCGGAGCAGTTGGAATGGGAGGCGCGCGACCGCGAAACAACACACGCCGCCGCGCTGGAGGCGTGGACGGCCGAGAAGATTGCCCTGGAACAACAGGTTGAAGAAATTCGCCTGCACGCCGACGACTCCGCGCAGGCGCTTGAGGCGCTGCGTTCCGAAATGGAGCGTACGGTGGGCGTGCTGGACGACGCCACTTCGCGCGCGAAAGAGAATGAGGAATCCCTGCGCGGCGAGATTGAGGAATGGCAGCGTCGTCACGCGGAGACCCTGGCGGATGTGTCCCATTTGCGCGCTTCGATTGACGAGGAAAAGACGTTGCGGGTCACTGTGGAGTCCGGCTCGCGCGAACGCGAACAGACGCTGTCCGAGCGCGTGGAGAGTCTCACGCACGAACTCGAAGGGCGCGGGAGCGAGCTGCAACAGGCGTTGCAGCAGTTGGAGAAACAGCGCGTTGAACTTGAGGCGGCGAAGGCGCATCTGGAAGACGCGCGGAACCAACAAAAGGAAAGCGAAGAGGCGCAGGCCGCGACCTTGCAAGAGGCGACTCAGCGGCTGGAAGAGGCGAAGGCGCAACGGGAAAACACGGTGGCTGAATTGCGCCAACGCGAAATGGCGTTGAACGAGCTGCGCGAATTACAAGAGGTTGCGCGTCAGGCAGCGGAGCGGAGGGAGATGGAGTTGCAGCAGGCGCTGGCGCAGCTTCAGGAGGCGCATCGCGCAACGGCGAGCGAATTGCAGCAGGTGCAGCGGCAGAGCGGCAGTGAGCTTTCCCGCGCACAGCAGAAGCTGGAGGAGTTGGAGCGCGTTCGCAAGGCGCTTGCCGAGGAGCAGAAGGCCCGTCGTGCGAAAGAGCAGGAGCTGGCTCATCTGCAAACGGCCGCCGACGATGCGCGCAAACAGCTTTCTGATCGCGAGAGCGAAATTGAGAGCCAGCGTTCGCAAATTGCGCACGAACAGGCGATGCGCAAGCAGGTCGAAGAGGCGCTTGAACGGCAGGAGTCCCGCGCACAGGAAACGGAAGAACGCGCGCGCACCCTCGCGGAGCAGTCCGCGCAGGATAAACTTGCGTTTGAGAGTTCGGAGGATCGTCTGCAGCAGGAGCGCGACGAACTGATCAGTCGTGTGAACCAATTGCAGGAATCGCAACTGCAACTGACCGTTCGCCTTGAACAAACCGCGCAGGATCTTGAGCAGCATCAGATCACGCTGGACGAGGAGCGCAAGCGGGCGCAGGAGCGCGAAGAGGACTTCCGTCAGCAGTTCGACATCCTACAGCAGGAACACGAGCAATTGCGCGAGGCGTTTGAGAAGGAATCGCAGGAACTCGATCAGTTACGCCTTGAAAAAGAGGATGTGGAAGAGCGCAGCCGCCTGAAGATCGAAGACTTGCAGCAGCGTACCGATCAAATCCGGCAAGAGAACGAGGCGTTGGGTGTGCGTCTGCAACAGCAGAAAAAAATTCTATGACGAAGAACGCGAGCAGCGCCGTCAGAAGGAACTTGAGATTCTGCAGCTCAAGAAGGCGATCCAGGATAATCAGAACCTTGTTCGCCAGCGCGATCAGCAGTTGGTTCACGAGAAGAAACTTTTTGAGGACAAGGCCTCCCGTTGGCGCAGCAAGGAACAGGTGCTTACACGGCGTATTGAGCAGTTGCAGCAGGATTGGCGTTCACTCTCGTCGAAGTTGGAACAGAACCAACGCGAGTTGACCATGCGCAAGAGTGGCGGCGGTTTGACCGCGCCGGTTCCTCCCGCCGCAGTTCCCGCAGCGCGGGCGCCGCGGCCCGCGCGTCGAGTGATGCCGTCGGTTGCGCCTTCGCCGATTGAGCCGCCGCCCGCCGTCCATTCTTCCAATGTGGTGGAGCCGGATGAGGTTGAGTTGAAGCCGTCGGCTCCGTTGCCTAGAGTTCGCGCGCGTTCATCCGCGAGTGAAGCGCCCGCTCCCATCGCGCGACCGGCGGGGCCGCGTTTGGCGGATATTGAGGCGCAGGCGCAAAAAGAGTTGGAAACATGGAAGAAGTCGCAGGAGAGCGCTTCGGACGCCGCCGGAGATTCATCGAGATCACCGGACGATCCGAAAGACCCGCGTAGCAAATTTTCGTCCATGCCGTGGTTGAAGCTGAAGTAATTCAAGGGAATTGAAACGATGGATATGCCGCCGCAAGCGCTGAAGAATCAGGTTCGCACCTTGGCGGCGAATCAAGACGCGCAATCCCTTCGGGATGGCGCGTCGCTTCAGGCGTTCGGAAACCGGCTGCCGGTCTTGCAGGCATTTCAGGAGTTTTTGGAGCTTGAGCGGCGCCGCGCACGCCGCCGGTTGATCGGAGTAGCGCTGACCTTTCTTGGCGTGTTGGTCGCGATTTTGATTATCGGCGGGGCCTTGTTTGCAACCTTCGCGCATCGGATGAATACCGATATCAGCAATCTCCAAAACGCGCTTGCCGTTGCGCGCAATGAATCGGGGGCGTTGCGTGGAGATACGCAGGTCATTCAGCGGGCGCTGGATGAAGCGAAGGTTGCGCTTGCGGAGCTGCAGCGCCGCTCTCGCGGTGGACAGGCTTCATCGCTCTCCGTTGCCGCGTTCGATTTCGGCGGGATTGCAAGCGCGTTGGAGGTGTTGCAGAAATTGCAGAATGCCGACGCGGAGGCATCCGCATTGGGCGCGAAGCTCGAATCGCTGCGGGACGGGATGAACCAACTCGCAGCGGATCGCGTGAGTGTGATGGAGCGGCAGCAGCGCATTGTCGCGGCGCAGGGCGAGTTGGGTGAAGCTATTGCAAGGTTGAACACGCGTCGAGGGGAGGCGGAGGCGCGCCTCAAGGATATTCAGGCGACTTCGGGAACTTCCGTCAGCCAACCGATGGCGATGGGGAAGCTAAACAAGCGGGGAGGCGAACAGCCCGTTCGCGCAACGCCGCGCGTGGCGACGCCGGTGCGAATTGTGGCGCTGCTGGATGAGTTGAGCGACCTTCGTTTGGAGCATCAGGATTTGGTCGCGCGGCAGGCCGGGCTGGGGGCCGATGCCGCCGCGCTGGAAAAAGACGAGAAGACGCTTGTCAGCCGGGAGATCAGCCTTCGCGTTGCCGCCGCAAATGTTCTTCAGGGTGTTCAGCACTTGCTGGCGCAGCAGGAAGACCTTCGCGCACGGATTGAGAAAATACGTACGCCATCGGAACCGTCGGGCGCCGTTCCCGAGGTTTAACGCGCCGCATCGAGCGCGCGACCGATCCGCGCGATTAAATCATCCGCCGTTTCCAATCCGATGGAGAGGCGCATCAGCCAGCGCGGCACGCCGCATTGTTCGGCCCAATCCAGTTCGCCATAGTGCGCGAGCAAGGTGAACGGACAGCAGAGGCTGAAGGTGGTCCCGAGATTTGGCCCCTTCGATATTTCCAGCGCATTGTAAAAGCATTCGCTGGTCTTCTCCGGATTTTTGAGGGTGAACGAAAACAGCCCGCCGTAACCGCCGTCGGGCCGACGGAACCGATCATACATTTCGGACTGTTTGAACTGCGGATAATATACGGCCTCCACGCCCGATTGCTTGCGCAACCACTCTGCGACAGCGGATGCGGTAGCGGTGGACTGTCGCACGCGCACGTTTGCATCGCGCGAGAGCTCTTCCGCGAGAATCAATGATTCGCCCCACGTACAATCTTCGTATTCTGCGTCGAGCGCGGCGCGGAGTTCGTCGGCGAATGGACTTCTGGGATTCAACACCACCGATCCGCCCATCACATCGCCACGTCCGGTGAACCATTTGGTCAGGCTTGTGACAATGGCATCCGCGACCGGCATCAGATCCACATTTATCCAAGTGGAGATGGTGTCATCAATGACGATGGGGAATCGGTTGCGCAGAGAAATCTCTCGTACGCGAGTGAGGTCGGCGCTGATTAACACGGGGTTGGATGGAAATTCGCAGAGCAGCCCCGCAATCGTTTCACCGAGTGAGACCTGATGCAGCATATTGATGTCACGTTCGAGCGCGTGAGGCAGGAACACATGCGGTGTGCCGAAGTCCTGCAAAATCTTCAGCGTGTCCACATAGGGGAAGCCGAGTTGAATGAGCGGTTGTCCGGGTGTGCGCCGGACCATCGCGCGATAAATCGTGTAAATGGCAGCCATGCCGGAGCGGAAAAAATAGACGCAATCAGGCGTGACTCCGGTTGCTTCAGCGATGCGACGTTGAAGCTTCGCCCGGGCCTCTGTCGCATCCGGTTCTGGTGTGCCATCAAGGAGCGCCTGCGCCCGCCTCGATGAAATGCCGTCGCCTGTATGTCGCCAGTATTTCAGCGCAGCGTCCGCAGCGCTCGCCGGGAAGCAGACTGCGTACATATTTCCTTTAGGCCATTCGACTGTGCGCGCCGTCGCGCCGCACCACGCTTGGATCCGTTCGACGCAACGTTCCGCCGCGCGCTGGGTGGAGTAGAGGTGACACCGCTCATCCCCGGCGCAAAGTTCATTTTGCGCAAGGGCAAAGACGTGCGCGCACGGCGGCGGCACGACAAAGCGCGGATATCCGGCGCGCAGACGATCCATGACGCGCGGATTCTTTTCCTCGTAATGCACCACATCCTGCCAGGTCGGCAGGCAGACGGAGTTTGCGTGCGGCAAATCCGGCAGCGGCGCGCCGAGGTCTTCGGGACGCCAGCAGGGTTTGGTAATTAATTCACGGTCGGGCGTCATCAGACATCCAAATGAGTTTTTTCGAGCATTTTTTTCAAGTCGTGTTCAACCCGTTGTTTTTCCCTGTCCGGGAATCCCAAAATTTCCTTTAAGCCAAGGGCCAGATGCGGGATGTAGAGTTCGATGTAGTTCCGTTTGCGCGCGGCCTCCATGTCGCGGCGGCGCTTATTGAGGAATACATGCAGGCGTCGTCCACACTCCTGCAGCGCGAGGGTCATTTCTGTAAGAATTTCTTCGTAGCTCGCAATGGCGTCCTTGCTCTCACTGGTGAACGGAACCCAAACGCTGGCTACGTGAACCATCAGCACGAGCGGGCCGAGGGGCAGTGCGCCTTTCGGTTGAGTCAGTCCATACGATTTCCAATTTACGCCGACCACCGCCTTGGTAATCGCACACGCGCCGGGCTGATGGAGCAGGGGAACGCGATTTGCGAAACGGAGAAGGCGGATTGGCTCTTCCTGGCCCATTTCTTCAACACCCCGCGTGTCTTCGGGCTTTACATAGGCCAGTCCGACTTCAATTTGAAACGGGTTTCCGCGATAAACGTTGGGGTCGCGCGTGACGGAGGTGTAAAAGTCGGCGCGAATTTCTTTCTCCAGCCCTGCGACAATCTGTGCTTCGCCGATGGGCGAAAGACAGTCCGTCGGCGGTCGCATCAACTTGGTTTCCTGAATTGCCGAATACAGCGCTTCCGCTTCCTGATGCGCCACGCGGGTCGGATTGGCCTTGGGGTTCAATCCCGCGCGCTCGCAAATTTGCAGTGCGGTCTGATCGCTCACGCGCGAAAAATCGCTCGACAGCGCCGCGCGCAGGGTGCGCGACGAGCTGTCCTTCAGCATCTGCATCAACATGCCCAGTTCCACGCCGTGAGGGTGCGGCATGATTTCATTCGGAACCTTGGGCATTTCCTTGAGCGCGCGCGCATAGGTGACTCGCGCTTCATTTCCATTGCCCGCCGCCGCAGTCTGTTCGCCGGTGTTTGCGCTTTGGCTTTTCGAGTCCGCCTTTGATGTCAGCGCCAGGCGGTAGTGAAGTGTGAGATGCGGATTTATGATCGCGCACTGCTTAAGAAATTCGTCCACCGACAACTTGCCGCGCTGATACTGTGCTTCCATTTCAATCGAGACGGAAGTGCCGTGCGCGTAGCTGTGCGGCTCGCCGGTCGGCACGCCCGTTTCATCCACGTTTTGGAATGTCGGCCTCCAGTCCTGTTCTTTATCCGAGAGGATGACGGGCTTGTTGCTCTTGGTATCAATTTGCAGATCTATCGCGTGCGCCGTTTTGCTCCCCTTGGTGCGCGATAGGATTCGCGTTGCCGAGCCGGTCGTCAGTTGTCCGTACATTCCGGCGGCGCTGATACCGATGCCCTGTTGCCCGCGCGACATGCGGAGGCGGTGAAACTTCGAGCCGTACAGCAGTTTTGCGAAAATTTTCGGGATTTGCGATTTGACGATGCCCGGCCCATTGTCCGTGACCGTTACGCGGAAGCGGGTTGCAGCCGTTTGCTCCAGCTCGACGCTTATTTCCGGGACGATTCCGGCCTCCTCGCAGGCGTCCATCGAGTTATCCACCGCTTCCTTTACCGCCGTTAATAGCGCACGACGCGGGGAATCGAAGCCCAGCAGGTGGCGGTTTTTCAAGAAGAACTCGGAAACGGCGATCTCGCGCTGACGCGCGCCCATGGACTCTGCGGTTTCCACCTTGCTGATCTTTTTTCGCCCGGCCCGTCACCACGTCACCGGCAGCGTCCCCTGTTTTTGTGTCCTTCTTTTTCATGCGGCGCGTAGGGTAGGGTGTGCGCCCGGCATCTGCCAGCAAAAAGCCTTTTATTTGGAATTGCTGGATGGCGCGGATTGTCCTACACGTGAGTGATATGGATAGCGCGTTATTGGTATTAATTTGTGAGGCGCTTCTGGTCTATGCGTTGGTCCTTTGGGCCCACTCGTTGCGCCACCGTTTCGGCCTGATCCACTTCTACGCGCTCATGGGCTGCATCACCGCCGTAATGTCGTGGACGACGGACGCCGGATTGCGGGTGGTGATGGATAGCGGATTGACCTTTAACATCGGCTCCACCGTTTTCTACACATCTCTATTGCTCGGCGTTTTTGGCATTTACGTATTCGATGGCCCGCGGCCCACGCGCGTCCTGATTTCAACGGTTGTCGGGATTTCCGCTCTCGTTCCCTTCATCGCGCTCGTCCTTCATTTTCAGGATGCGTTGATTAGCGGGGCGACGCTGCAAAATGTCCCGATGCCGAGTCTGCGCATCAACAGCGCTTCGATCTTCACGACGCTGGTGGATCTGGTTTTTCTGGCCATCGTGTGGGAGATGCTTGGCCAGCCCGCGCTGCGCATCAAGCTTTGGAGCCGCACCTTTTTCACGCTGCTCGGCGTGATGTGGCTGGATGTCGCGCTGTTCTCCACCCTTGCCTTTGCGGGCACGCCGCACTATCTGGGCATCCTCACCGGCTCATTGATCAGCCGCCTTTTTGTCAGCGTGGTCGCCTTCCCGCTCCTTTATTTTTACATCCGGTTGGAGAGCAAGCGGAGGGATGTTGAAATTGAAAACCGGCCCATTCTGGCAATTCTCCGGCAGATCGCAGATATCAGGGCCAAGCTGACGAGCGCGGAGGACGAGATTGCCCGTCGCAAGCAGGCGGAGGCCGCGCTTCAGAAGGCGCTCTCCGAGGTCAAAACGCTGCGCGGAATGATTCCGATTTGCGCACACTGCAAGCGTATCCGTGATGACCAAGGCTCATGGCAGCAAATTGAAATATATGTGCGCACCCATTCCGACGCCGAATTCAGCCACGGCATTTGCCCATCCTGTTTGGCGGAATATGAGCGGATCAACAACCTGTGAGCCCCTGCGTGAATCCGACCGCATTCACTTGCGGCGGGCGAACAGATCGTTATAGTCTTCGGCGTGGTTTATCTTTATGAGGGTGAGTAGTGAAGCTTGCTAAGGGTTTTTGGTCTCATACGCTGGTGATCGTTGCTGTGACCGGAGTCATCTCCGCGTTGCTCTTTTGGCTGCATTGGTTGGTGACGGCTAGCGTCGTCGTACTGCTGGGCATTATTCTCGTCTTGTTTATGATCTATTTCTTTCGCGACCCGGAGCGTCCGCAGGTCGCCGACGGAAGCGTCGTGGTGTCCGGTGCCGACGGGTGGGTGCGGTGTGTGGAGGAAATGCCGGAAGAAAAATATCTCGGCGTGAACTGTGTCCGCATCAGCACATTTCTGACGCCGTTTGACGTCCACGTGAACCGCGCGCCAATCGCGGGAACCGTGAAGGCGCTTGGCTATACGCCCGGCAAGCATTTGTTGACGATTCAGCAGGCTGCATCCGAGTACAACGAGCACAGCTCCATTTATATCGAGGGCCGTCGCACCCGCTGTTTGGTCAAGCAAATCGTCGGTCCGATCGTCCGCCGTGTCGTTTATTGGTTGGACGAAGGCCAGCAACTCTCTATCGGAGAACGAATTGGGATGATGAAGTTCGGCTCGCGTTTAGATATTTACTTGCCAGCGGCAGATGTGAATATTCTTGTGAAAAAAAGGGGATCGTGTGTTTGCAGGGAAAACTGCGATTGCGCGGATTAAGAAAGGGGAACCGTCATGATGTGGCGAAAAATTATTCCTAATTTATTTACGCTCGCGGCGTTGGTTTGTGCGGTGCTGAGTATTATTAATGCCGCCGAGGGCGAGTTCATCATCTCCGCGCAGTTAATCATGCTGTGCCTCGTGTTCGATGGACTCGACGGCAACGTTGCCCGCTGGGTGCGGGGTTCGACCAGTTTCGGCGCCGATCTGGATACATTTGTTGATGTGATCGGCTACGGCGTCGCCCCGGCGATGCTTGCCTACGAGCTTGTGATGAAGGATCACGGGATACTGGGGCTGGCATTTGTTTGCTTTACCGTCATGTCCGGCGCGATGCGTCTTGCGCGGTTTCGCGTTGCCGATCCGTTCCGCGGTCAGCGCGGCTTTCTCGGCTTGCCGATTACGGTGAACGCCGGTTGGGTGGCCATGCTGGTTTTCATTACGCAAAGCGGCATGGTGCGTGACGATATCTTCGGCAGCCTCAGCTTGTATGCCGGTCCGTTCGCTGCGCTGGTCTGGACGCTGTCTACCGTGTTTCTTGTTTTGCAGGTCTCGACCCTGCATTACGCGAAGCCGACAAAAGCGCCGTTGTTCTTCATCGCTGGCATTGCCATGGTGATGATGTTGTTCTTGCAGGGTGGCGTGGCGTTAATTTCTGCCTTGGCCATGTGCGCCTACGGAATTTTTTACGCGCTGGTCAGCCCCTTCCTTCCGCGCCACGAGGCGCTGGTTGAAGAGAACGCTGCGGCCGTCATTCCCGCCGACGAAGAAGACGAAGAGGCCGAGGACTTCGGCCCGTTCTGATTTTGCATCGAACGCCACGCGCTTCGCAAATTTTTCATCCGTATCGCCGGGGTGCGCTCCGGCGATATGGATAGACGCAAATGCCAACGCTCGATATTTATTTCGGTGACAACCTCGGCGTCCTACGTGGCCTGCCGGATGGTTCGATTGACCTGATCTATATTGACCCGCCGTTCAACACCGGAAAGACCCAAGCGCGCAAGCAACTCCGTACGACGCACGATAAACATGGCGACCGCCTCGGGTTTGCAGGGAAAAGATACCGCACAGAGGCGCTCGGAAAGCGTTCCTACAAAGACACGTTTGACGACTATCTCGCCTTCCTAGAGCCACGCCTCACGGAATCCCATCGCCTTCTCAGTGCGGAGGGGAGCTTGCTTCTGCATCTGGATTGTCGCGAAGTGCATTATGCGAAAGTGCGCCTTGATCAAATTTTCGGCCGCGACTCGTTTATCAATGAGATCATTTGGTCCTACGACTACGGCGCGCTCGAAGACGCGCTGGCCTGCGAAGCACGACAATATCCTTTGGTATGCGCGCGATCCGAAGAAGTATATTTTCAACCTTGCCGCCTCCGACCGGATTCCCTATATGGCGCCGGGCTTGGTGGGGCCGGAGAAGGCCGCGCGTGGGAAAACGCCGACGGATGTCTGGTGGCACACTATTGTCAGCCCCACGGGAAAAGAAAAAACCGGCTATCCCACACAGAAGCCGCGCGGCATTTTGGATCGCATTGTGAAGGTGCATTCGAATCCGGATTCGCGCCTCCTTGATTTTTTTGCCGGCAGCGGCTCCTTTGGCGAATCGGCGTGGGAACTGGGAAGGGATTGCATCCTCGTGGATCACAATCCGCAGGCGCTTGAGGTCATGCAAAAGCGGTTCGCAAAAATCCCCGCAGTGTGGCATGGTTGGCCTGTTGGAAAACGACTTTTGAATGGGAACAAATCATGAAAATTCGATATCTGTGCATAGCGTTGGTTGTTTCTACTCTTGCCTGCGCGTCGTCCACATTCGCGCAGTACGCCACTGAACTCGCGCCGGTGCTGAGCCGCCTGCAATCATTGAGCCACGGGGTCTATACAAAGGCCGAATGGGATCAAGCCATGCAGGAGCTGGATGCCGTTGACCAGAAGGCTGCAGACGCGGGCGATCTGGAACTGGTGGTTCAATCGCGCGCAATCAAGGCGATGGCGATTGCCGATATGAAGCGCGACCCGCGTGAGGCGCTGCGCGTGCTCGATGAAACCCGCAAGCAATATGGCGGCCAGAAAATCCCCGCGATGCGTCGCGTGTTTGTGCAGCAGGCGGATTACTACGGCAGGCTCGGCGATGCCGCCGGTGTGCAGCGCGTGATGGAGGAGTTTCGAAAGAATCCCAATTACGATGCGACGCAGTATCCGGTTGAGCTGTATGAGGGTCGTGACACGCCGATGCTGATCACGCGTCCGTTTGCTGCGGGCAGTGATTCGATCTCCGTGACCTCCATGGAAGTTGCGCGCGAGCGGACGCAGTTTGCGCCTGGCAATTTATTTCCCGATCTAGCCTGGACAGATGCGTCGGGCGCCAGTGGTTCGATAGAGTCTTTGCGCGGCAAAGTGGTTCTGGTGGACTTCTGGCAGCAGGCGTGGACTCCGTGGTCGCGCGATCTGAACAACCTTCGTGGGACGTATGCGCGTTATCACGATCTGGGCTTCGAGGTTGTCGGCGTGGCGCTCGACCGCGACGCAGAGGCCGCGCGCGCTTTTGCCCAGCAGCAGCAGATGGCATGGCCGCTGGTACTCGGTCAGCCGGAGCTGGCGCGTCGGTTGCGCTTGTTCGGCGAGGCGTCGAATTTTCTGGTTGATCAAAACGGCGTAATCGTCGCGCGCAATGTGCGTGGCGCCGATCTTCCTGCGCTATTGCAGAGACTGTTGAGCATTCGCTAAGCGCCCCGCCACGATGCCGTCGCCAGTCGCCCATAGCCTCATCGGCTTGTCGCTCGGCGCAGCGTGGTTGACCCCCGCGCGAATGGCAATCAAGGAGATGCCCAAAATCATTTGGGGACTGCGCCGGCCGCTCGTGCTGTGCATCGTTGCGGCAAATGCGCCGGACCTTGATTTTCTTCCCGGCCTCTTGACTGGCGATCTCAATGCTTTTCACCAAGGACTTACCCACACCGTTCCATTCGTGCTCGCCGTTGCGGTTGTTCTTCGCTATGTGAGCCGAACGTGGCCGAAGCGCCGTGTTGCGCAGTGGTTGTTCCTCATCGGGGCGAGCCACCTGGCGGCGGATTTGCTGACCGTGGATACGCGGGAGCCGATTGGCATTATGGGGCTGTGGCCGTTTTCCAGGGAATATTTCACCGCGCCGTTCTCGATTTTTATGCCGCTTCAGAAACAGAGTTGGGCCGACCTTATGCGCCCGTACAACTGGCGGGTGGTGTCCGTGGAACTGGCGTGGTGTCTCCCGTTGCTGCTCGCTGTGTTCGCGTGGAAAATAAAAAATAGCGCGTCGCTTTTGACTCGACGGCTTCCGAACAACACTGAATAATTCTTAACAATGCATCTGATCATCATTGGCGGCAAGGGAATGCTCGGGGGCGGTATTCGTGAAGCCGCGACAAAACGCGGCTGGCGAACGACGGTCTTGGATTTGCCCGAGTTGGACATCACCAGGGGGAAGGCATTGCCGAGGCCTTGCCGGATGCGGATCTTGCGGTCAATTGCGCGGCGTTCACTCATGCGGATATCGCGGAGCGCGAACGCGAGCTGTGCCGCAGCATCAATGCGACCGGAGCGGGGAATGTGGCGGCCGCTTGCGCACGGCGCGGAATTGCGCTGTTCCACCTGAGCACGGATTACATTTTCGATGGCCGCAAGGGCGCACCGTATATGGAAGACGATCCGAGCGCGCCGCTGAATTTCTATGGAATCAGCAAGCGGGAAGGGGAGGAGCGCGCGTTGGCGGCCGGCGGAACTGTGACGGTTGTCCGAACGCAGTCGTTGTTCGGGATACACGGCTCTAATTTTGTGCGGGCGATTCTCGGGCAATTGGAGAAGGGCAAGGTTCCGTTGAAAGTGGTCTCCGACCAAATCTCATCGCCAACCTATACGCGCCACCTTGCAGAGGCGCTGCTCGATCTTGCTTCCGCGCGGCCCACCCCGGCCATTGTTCACGCCGCGGCAAGCGGTTGCTGTTCGTGGTGGGAGTTTGCGAAGGCCATTGTGGAGCGGGTGCGTCCCGGCGTGGAGGTCTTGCAGCGCAACACGGCAGAGATGAATTATCCCGCGCTGCGCCCATCTTATTCCGTTCTCGACACCACACTGCTGTCCACCCTCATCGGCAGAAAGCTGCCGAACTGGCGGGAAGGGCTGGACGCTTATCTTGCGGAAGAGCCGCTGGCTGCGGCTGTTCGCAATGCGTAGCGTGCGTGAATCGCCCGTGCGCCGCGCTTAAACGCGGTCGATCAAACCGTCCACCGTGTCGCCGGGACCATCGTCGGTTTTCGGGGCCTGCGGCTGTTCGGCGTTGGGGGCCGCTTCCTGTTGAGCCTGCGGCGGACGTTGACGGTCGCCACGGTCGCCACGGTCGGGGCGGGGGCCGCGACGGCGCTCGCGTCGTTGATCGCGGTCGCCACGATCACGGCCACGATTTCCGTTGCCGTTGGAATCGCCGTTGCCGCCTTCTGGAATGCTTTGCGGAGTGTGCTGACGCGCAGTGTTGAGACGCCGCGCCCGTTCAGGCGGGCATCGAGCTGCTTGTCATTTGTGATGACAACCGCTTTTCGCCCGGAAACGCTGCCGAGTGTTTTTTCGATTTGATCGGCGGCGCTGCTATTTTCATCAACGTAAAATACGCGTACGCTGTTGAAAGAATCGCCGTTTGCCACTTCACGCAGGGGGCGTCCGGCAAGGATTGCGATGATTTCCACTTTTTCGCGATCCGCGAACCGGCTCAACTGCTGGATGGCACGAAAGCGCTCCACGGGGCCTGTCCGCCCATCGCGGGAATCCGCCAATTTTTCCGCGTCCACGATAAAAACGCAGTCTGTACCCCGGCCGCTACTTGCGCCGCCGCCAAATACCGATTTGATGCTGTCTAAGAGACCCATTATTACTCCCTGTTGATTCCGAGTAGGTCGGAAAGGGCGGCGAATATAGCTGATGTGGACGTTCACTGCAAGTCGGGACTTGGCGAATCAAGTTTCTCCGCGCAGACTTGACGCTTTCGGCGGGCTGTCCGATAAAACACGAGAAGGAGCAACCAAATGGCGGCAAAAACCGGCGGATTAGGAAGAGGATTGAGCGCGTTAATTAAGGATACGCCTCCGTCAGCCTCCCCTGAAACTATCGCATCGGCTCCGCCGTCCCATGGCGCAGCGGCTGCGCAGCCGCCGCTGGCGGTCGCAACCCGCTTTCCAATTGCCTCCATTCGGGCTGGCGCCTGGCAGCCGCGCCAGACGTTTGATGAAACTGCGCTGAATGAGTTGGTGGAGTCCGTCCGTGAACATGGGGTGTTGCAGCCGCTTCTTCTCAGGCGCTCTGGCAGGGGATATGAACTGATCGCGGGGGAGCGTCGTTTCCGCGCCGCGCAGTTGGCCGGACTTCCCGATGTCCCGGCGATTGTGATGGATGTCTCGGATCGCGCCGCGCTGGAGTTGGCGCTGATCGAAAACTTGCAGCGCGCCGACCTGAATCTCATCGAGGAAGCGGAAGGCTACCGTGCACTTGCCGAGAAATTCAAGATGACGCAGGAAGACATTGCCCGACGCGTCGGCAAGGCGCGCTCTTCTATTGCGAATGCGCTGCGACTGTTGGAGCTGCCCGCGACGGTCCGGCAGGCGGTCGCGGAACACCGCCTGTCGCCGGGTCATGCGAAGGTGTTGTTAGGGCTGGAAATTCCGCAGGAGCGCGAGGAGCTCGCGCAACGCGCAATTAAGGAAGATTGGTCCGTGCGCCAACTGGAAAAAACGGTCAATCGCCTGAAGCACGGCGTCAAGCGCGCCCGCCCGCGTGCGGCGGATATTCCGTCCGATCACATCCGTTACGTCACCGACCAGCTTCATCAAAGGCTCGGCACTGCGGTGCGTTTGCAACCGTGCCGTACGCTTCCGAACGGTCGGAAGGCGAAGGGTACGCTGGAAATTGATTTCTTCTCCTCTGATGAGCTTGATCGCATTCTTGTGATTCTCGGTTTGTCTGGCGAGCTATAGGCCTCCTGACAAAACACGGGTTTGAATTAAATGACGAAGCGAATCAGCTTCCTTTGCCTGGCAATACTCGCCTGTACCGGCCTGATCTCTCCCCCCGTTGCGCTTGCGATGGGACTCGGATTTGCGCTGGCGTTCGGAAATCCATTTGAGAGCGTCAGCCATCGCGCGTCTAAAATGCTGCTTCAATGGTCGGTGGTCGGGTTGGGGTTCGGGATGAATTTGCCCGCAGTATGGTCCGCAGGAAAAACGGGCTTCGGCTTCACGCTCGTTTCAATTTGGGGAACGTTGTTGCTCGGTTTGCTGTTCGGCCGGCTGCTGCGTGTCGAGTCGCAGACCTCGACGCTGGTCTCCGTCGGAACTTCCGTATGCGGCGGCAGCGCCATTGCGGCGGTGGGTGCGGTGCTGGAGGCGGACGCGAGCGCGATGTCCGTTTCGCTCATTACCGTTTTTGTGTTGAACGCAGTTGCGCTGTTTATTTTCCCGCCGCTCGGCCATTTGCTGGGGATGGATCAGGCGCATTTCGGCTTGTGGTCGGCCATCGCCATTCACGATACGAGTTCCGTGGTTGGCGCGGCGGCGAAATATGGCGAGCAGGCGCTGGATATCGCAACGACGGTGAAACTCGTGCGTGCGCTCTGGATTGTGCCCATTGCGCTCGGTATTGCGATCATTTCGCGCCGGGGCAAAAAGGGCGTAAAGATTCCGTGGTTCATTCCCGCATTTCTCGCCGCCGCTGCGATTCATACGCTGCTGCCGAGCGGTGAGGCGGCGTTTGATGTGATCAAGCAGGCGGCCAAGTTGGGGCTGACGTTGACACTGTTTTTGATCGGCGCGGGTCTGTCGCGCGATGCCTTGAAGAAGGTCGGATTCCGCCCGCTGGTGCAGGGCGTCCTGCTTTGGATCGTGATCTCCGTCAGCGGGTTGCTTGCGGTCGAGCTATTGCTCTGATGCGCTTGCGCCGGGCAGCTCTTCCACCGGTTGCGTAGGGTGTGCGCGTGAGCGTTGGATTTCGCGTTCAATGAATTCCAGCGCCAACGCGCGATAGGCGCTTGCGCCCGTGCCGTGCGGGTCATAGAGCAGAACCGGTTCGCCGTAGCTCGGGGCCTCGCTGACACGGACGCTGCGGGGGATGAGCGTTTCGTACACCTTTTCGCTGAAGTGTTCGACGACTTGCTGGACGACTTGATTGGCAAGATTCGTGCGCTGGTCGTACATCGTCATCAGAATACCCTCTATTTCCAGCGAGGGATTCGCGCCGCTGCTCCGGATTTGCTCGATGAGCCGCGCCATCACGCTCAACCCTTCGAGCGCGTAGTACTCGCACTGGATCGGGAGTAAAATCGCATCCGCCGCAGTCAGCGCGTTCATGGTGAGGATACCGAGGGACGGGGGCAGTCCACAAAAATCAGATCGAACCGATCGCTCTCGGCGAGGGGGCGCACGGCATCGCGTAATTTTTGCAGGTAGTGCTCCATTTGCGGCACATCAATTTCCGCGCCCGCGAGGTTGACCTCGGCGGGCACGATGGAGAGGCGCTTGATCGCCGTTTCGACGATGAGATTCTCAACCCGTTTTTCGCCGAGCAGGACGGGATAGAGGCTGTGTCCCTCAGTCTTCGCCAATCCCAGTCCGCTGGTGGCATTCGCCTGCGGGTCGAAGTCGAGAATGAGCACACGCTTGCCGCGCTCGGCAAGGGCCGCCGCCAGATTAACCGTGGTGGTGGTTTTGCCTACGCCGCCTTTTTTTGATTGGCGATAGCAATAATTCGCGCGGACATGTGCGGGGTGACGCGCGAGTTAGCGGTGCTTGCTGGCCGCGCGTACTGCTGCCTTGTCGTCACTATCCGTCGGGAACGCGCCCATGATCTTCATTCGATAAAAAGTTTCGAATGTCGGAACGCTCGTGAGGCGCTCGTAAATGTCTGAGGGAACCTCGCGGTAGGTGATCGGCGTATCGTCGGAGAGGACGACTTGCAGTGTCTGGCTGTGCGGGTCGTATGATGCGGTCTTCAGCAATCCGTTCCGTACCGCCGGGAAGTCGAAAGAGGAGGGCGCTCCGACAGCGGCGGGCTCCGCCGGTTCCATATCCTCGTTTTTCTCCGCGTCTGTCTCTGTCGCCGCTTCTTCGACAACGTTCGGCGCATTTTTCGCTGGAGCGGCTTCCTCAACTTTGGCGTCGCCCGCTGGCGTTTCTGCTTCTCCCTGTTTCTCCAAGATATCCGCCAACTGCGTATTGGCCTTTGCGGCGGCTGCCTGCGCTGTGGCGAGTTGGGCCTCCATCTTTTGCGCCGCTGCCGCCGAGTTTTCCTTGAGCGCGTTGAGTTCCGCCGTCAGCGTTGCGACCTGCTGCGCATTACGCTGCGCCTCTCCTTGGGCGCTTTGCAAAGTGGTTTGCAGTCCGGCTGCGGCTTGAAGTTCGCCTTCCATTTCGCCGATGCGTTCGGTCTGCCGTTGGTTTTCGCCTTTCAGCACGGAAATCGCCGAGTTGACTTTCGACCAGAGATCAGTCCAATCCGTCGGCGTATTTGTGTCGACGGCCACTGCAAGCGCTTCGGCGGCAGTTGCAGCGGCGGCTGTGTGAATGTTGTTTTCTGCCGTGAGCCCGCTTTGTTTTCCGTAAAGGGCACCCGCTCCGCCGAAGCCGGCGAGTGCGAGGACGATTGCAATGATCAGGCCGACCATCATGCCGGGGGATTTCTTCGGCTTTTGCGGCGCAGCGGGACGTGTAACTGGACGAGCGGGCATAGTGGCCATAGCGACTTCTCCTGAAGTTATTCGTTAATGTATATCGTGATTCGCCAAATGAATCAAGCGCGCGGAAAAGTCTGTTTGCCCGTTGTATCGAACGGCCCGAAAGCTATACTCTGCCGCTCTCGTTTGAAATTTGATGTACCGGCTGATTTTCCATAACGGCCAATTCAGCGGCCGTCGGTTTGCCGTTCAGCAGGGGACCCTGTTGATCGGCCGCGACCCGTCCTGTGAAGTCAATCTCGCAGACGACGACCTCGTGTCGCAGCACCACGCGCAGTTGGAACAGCGCAGAGATGGGGTGTGGCTCAAAGACCTCGGCTCCATGTCGCCGACCACGGTGAACGGCGAAGTTGTGGAAGAAGTGAAATTGCGGTCCGGCGACAAAATCGAAATCGGGCGCACCCACATTGAATTTCAATCCATCGAGACGCTGGTGTCCACGTCCCGACGCAGGATCAGTCACATGCACATACTCGCCCTGCTCGCCGTCGGCGGAATTCTGCTGCTCGAAGCCGTCTTCATTTTTATCTTTCCGATCTGGCAGCGTCCCTATCTCGAAAGACCCAAGCTGATTGCGCTTGATGACGCGGACGTGGAAACAAATATCGAGCAACTCGTCACTGCCAATGTCGGGTCTGTTTCTGTGATCGGCGATGCATCGCCTGATGACACCGCCGCCGCCGTCGCGCCGCCGACGGGGAGCGAGGCTGTTTCGCAAGCTGAACTATCGCCCGAGCTGGAGGCTGAGGTGCTCGCGTTGAAGCAGGCGGTCAGCGGTTTGCACGAGCAGGTCATATCGCTGTCCACCCAGACGACCGCCGTTGTCGCGAGCACGACGGCGGATATGATTGTCGTCGCCCCTTCAACCGCTACACAAACTGCGACGCTTGTTGTTGCGCAGCCGACCACCTCCGGAATTGTCATAGCCACCGCGCCCCCCGCGCAACCGCAGCGGGTTGTTGCGGCCGTGACGACAAGCCTTGCCGCCGTCTCCACAACATCTGCCACAACGGCAGCTGCCGCGCCGGCCTCGCCGCCGCCAGCTGTCGCGCCCCCCGTCCGACGCCTGTGGACCCGCTGGCCGTTGCGGCGCGCGATATGCTGGCCCTCGCTCGCTCGGAGGCGCAAAAAGGAAATCTGACCGCAGCGGATCAGGCGTTGGAGCGCCTGCTTATCCTTTCGCCCGACAACGTGGAGGGACTCGTCGAACGTGCGCGGGTGTATGAGCGGCGCGGGCAGATGAAGGAAGCCGGAGCGATCTGGGCGCGGGCGGAATCGCTTTCCACAAACACGGCGCTCGTTGCCGAAGCGCGCAAAGAACAGCAGCGCCTCATACCGCTCGCCGCAGTTGCGAGGGTCGAGCAGAAATCACCGCCGTCGCCTGCCGCTGTCCGCCCGCAACGCCGTGTGCGCATCACCTCACTGGATCGCCAGCGGTTTCAAGGCAACGATGAGTTTGATGAAATGCGGATTGTTAATATCCAGATGCGCCCGCGCAGGGAAGAAGGCCCGATTGATGCCAAGACATTTGAGGTGCGCGTTGCGTTTTACGACCGCATTGTCGGCACAACGCGCGTTGTTCTTACTGGTGCGACAGTTCCGACCGAAGCGCTGCACGTGGATTCTCCCTGGTCGGCAAATGAAACGAAGACTGTTACGGCTTCCTACATCTTGCCGCGTAACTTCCGCGCCAGGGAAGAAGCGCGCACCGGCGAGAAACGAATCTACGAAGGTTATCGTGTCCAGCTTTGGTACAATGGCGAGCTACAGGACGAAGAATCCCTGCCGCGCACCCTGCTCAAGTTGCCCATGCCGGAATTCGGCGCTCCGCGAGCGAAGGTTGTGCCGGTTTCATCATCATCGCTGAATGCGCCGATGCGGCGCTGACAAACTCGACGCCCACGCGACGTTCCGCTAAAATTTAACGATGCAGAACAATCCCCCTCTTCGATCGGCGACAAAAACATAATCCTCGTCGGCTTCATGGGTACCGGAAAAAGTGTTACCGGACGGGCGCTTGCGGAGCGGCTCGGCCGCGAATTTGTGGATATGGATACCCTAGTTGAGGAGCGTGAGGCCCGGCCCATCCCCAAAATTTTCGCCGACTCAGGTGAGCCGTATTTCCGCGACCTCGAACGCAAACTTGCGCAAGAACTCGCCGCTCGTAAAAATCTTGTCATTGCGCCCGGTGGCGGCATTGTTTTGAACCCCGACAACGTCCGCGACTTCAGCGCCACGGGTTTTGTATTTTGCCTCCGCGCCACCCCGGAAATGATTCTCAGGCGTGTGGAAACCGATAGCAATCGCCCCTTGCTCCAAGTAGAGGATCGTCTGGGCCGCATCCGCGACCTGCTCGGCAGGCGTCAGCCCCTTTACGACGCCATTCCCCTTCAAATCGAGACCGACAACAAAACCGCCGGACAAGTTGCCGACGAAATTCTCGCGCACTTCCGCTGAACTTGCGCTGTGCGAGGGGGGTCAGTCGCTGTTGTTGGCGCTGGCTTCGCCGTTTGCGGCGGGGGGATCGGGGTATTTACCCTTCAGAGCGTTGCCGACGATTTCGGCGACATCGCGGGGAAAACTCTGATCCAGCATCCAGCGGAGATAGCTGGGTTCCAATTTCACGAGGTCGCGCAATTTGGCGCCGGATTTTTTGCCGAAGTTGATGGTGATCTCGCCGTTGACCCACTTGAGCTTGCCGGATGAGTCGGCCCAAGAGGGGTTGCGCGGGTTGCAATATTCGCTGAGCGCTTCGATGTCGCGGGGGAGGTCGGCATATTTTTCGTACTGCCCTTCCAGCACTTCAATCGTCGCTACGACATCATCCAGCGCACCGTGAGCGCCTTCGTGTTTCTTCCCGCGATAGAACATCAACGCCGCGGTCAGGTCGCGCGGTTCGCGGCGGTGGTAAATACGCTGCGCGTCCACCACGCGACGGTTGTCCACATTGAATGGCACTTCAGCACGCGCCATTTCTTCCTGTAGCAACGGAACGTCAAACCGCAAAATATTATAACCGCCCAAATCCGCGCCTTCAAAAATTTCTGCCACTTGTTTCGCGACGACTTTGAATGTCGGAGAATCTTTTACATCCGCATCGTAAATGCCGTGAACACGCGAAGACTCAACGGGAATCGGGATGCCGGGATTGACGCGGAAATTGTGCGTCTCGCGCTGACCGTCGGGATGCACTTTGATGATGGTGAGATCAATAATTCGATCCGCACGAATATTGACACCGGTGGATTCGATGTCGAAGAACGCGATGGGCTTATCGGTGTGTATCGGAAGCATAAGCGCGACTGTAAAGGGCGATAGAAGTTGCCGCAAGCAAATGCTTGGTTCGAGCAATTCGGAGCAACCCCAAAACTGCTAAAATGCGCCTGTTTTCATCAAAATTGGCCCCCAAGCGGGTTAACCGATTAAGTAGATTTAATGGTATTCCACTAGACGAAGTGCCGGTAGAGTAATAGGAGTTATCGCTATACATAAATTCGGGGTGGCAATTATGAAAAATCAATTCTTGTCCGTGGTGATGGCTGGGATATTTGGAGTTGTCGCGCTCCAGACCACGCAGGCAGATTCAACGTGCTACGTCGTTATGGACGGCAGCGCGACGACGAACTACTACGATAGTTTCTACGATGCGTTCCACAGCATCGGCACGGGCACCGGCGTAATCACGATGATCGCTGACGATTATATTTCGACGCTGGACGCCTCGATGCGCCTGGACGTGACGGGGAACGTCACGGTGGTGAGCGACGGTGGCGACTGGACGATTACGCGCGGTGTGACAAATGCGTTCACGCTGCTCTACGTGAATCGCATCAACTGGCAGAGCAACGGCATTTCAAACGCCGTGCTCAATCTCGGCGCCCCCGGAATGCCCGGCACGCTCACGTTTGATGGCGGCAGCTTCTGGAACGATAGTTCGTCGCTCATTCTCAACTACCGCGGCACATTGAATATGTACGACGGCGTGACGTTGAAGAACAACTGGAGCGGCTACGAGGGCGCCGGTGTCTATAACGAGCAGACGTTCAATATGTACGGCGGCAATATTGTCAGCAACAAGTCGAAGGGCTGGGGTGCGGGCATTGGCAACGCCGGGTATTGGTTCAAGGCGTGGCCGAGTGTGGTGAATATGTACGGAGGCACCGTCGCCTACAACGAGGCGGTGGAGGATGCGCTGCTGGAAGACCCGCTGACGAATGGCAAGGGTGGCGGCGTCGCAAACAATGGCACCTCGATCTTCAACCTTTACGGCGGCGACATCATCGGCAACTCCGCAGCGCTCGCCGGTGGCGGCGTGTATGTCTCGGATGCCAGCTCGAGCGGCGAGCGCTTCCCCGAGTTCAATATTTACGGCGGCACGATTGCCGGAAACTTTGTGACGAACGGGGCGGGCGTGGGCGCGGGCGTTTATGCGAATGCCGGCTTGTCCATGGCGAGCAACGCGCTCGTTTCCGCCGATAACGAAGTGTATCTCGACGATACCACGATCACGGTTTCCGGGCCGCTGTTGCAGGGCGGCATCGTTGCGACGATTGACAGCGCGAGCACGACGCCGGGGACGAAGGTGGCCGAGGTGGCGCCCGGCGCCGGCACGTCAATGGCCGATGCGCTGCCGCATTTTTCGCTGATCACCGGCGCAACGGACGCGCTGTTTGAAAGTGTTCGCCTGGACGCGATCATTCGCGGCGCGCCGACGTGCTATGTCGTTCTGAACGATTCCGGCGTGACGAACTACTATGCCGATTTCGTTGTGGCCTTCCACACGATCGGGCTGCAGACCGGCGTGATCACGATGGTCGCCGATGATATTTGGAAATATGTGCCAGGCTACAGGCTCGAAGCGACCGGCAATGTCACGATTGTCAGCGATGGCGGCGATTGGACGATTACGCGCGCAGACACAAACAGCCCCTCTATGTTCTATGTGAACTTTGACATTAGCAACACGCGCGGGCTTCAACAACACCGCCACGCTCAACCTCGGCGCGCCGGGCATGCCGGGGACGTTGACGTTGGATGGCGGCGGGTTCTGGGTGCCGAGCGCATCCCTCATCCTTAACTATCGCGGCACGTTCAACATGTATGACGGCGTGACGCTGAAGAACAACTGGAGCGGGTACGAAGGCGCGGGCATTTATAACGAGCAGACCGTCAACATCTTCGGCGGCAACGTCGTCAGCAACAAGACGCGCGGCTGGGGCGGCGGCATTGACAACGCAGGCTATTGGTACAAGGCGTGGCCGAGCGTGGTGAATATGTACGGCGGCACGATTGGGTACAACGAAGCGATTTATGATCCCAGCGCGACGTTTGATATTCCCAATGCGATTGAAAGCGGGAACGGCGGCGGTGTGGTCAACGACGGCACGTCCACCTTTAATATGTACGGCGGCGAGATTGTCGGCAATTCCGCCGGACTCAAGGGCGGCGGCATCTATGTCACCGCATCAAGCTCCGGCGGGCCGCCGCGGACGCCGGAAGTGAATCTCTTCGGCGGAACCATTTCCGGAAATTATGTCACGAACGGATTGGGCAACGGCATCTTTGCTGACGATGGACTCTCGCTTGCAAGCAACGTGGTGATTTCCTCCGACAACGAGGTGTATTTGAGCAACACGGTCATCACGATTGCTTCGCCGTTGCTGGCTACAGGCGTGGTGGCGGTTGTTGACACGTCGGATACGACACCGGGTACGAAGGTGGCGGTGGTGGCGCCCGGATCTGGCGCGACGCTCAGCGCGACGCTGCCGCATTTGGTATTGATTCCCGCCGCGCCGGATGCCTTGTTCGAGGATTCGCGGATTGCTGCGATTGTTCGCAGCGGGCCGACGTGCTATGTGGTGTTGAACGATTCCGGCGTAACCAACTATTACGCGGATTTTGTCGTCGCCTTCCACACCATCGGCACGGGGACCGGCGTCATCACGATGGTGGCCAACGATGTTTGGGCGATCACAGATCCAACAATGACGATGGACGTCACCGGCCATGTCACGATTGTCAGCGATGGCGGTGATTGGACCATCACCCGGACGGCTACGAATAATCGCAGTATGTTTTATGTGAACTACCTTCACTGGATGGGTAACGGTGTGACGGACGCCGTCCTGAATCTCGGTCAGCCCGGGATGCCCGGAACGCTCACATTTGACGGAGGGCTGATTCCCGGCCAGATCGCCTCCATCGTTGTGAACTATCGCGGTACATTCAATATGTACGATGGCGTGACGCTGAAGAACAACATCAGTATTTACGGTGGCGCTGGCGTGTACAACGAGCAGGTCTTCAATATGTACGGCGGCTCGATTGTCAGCAATATCACATTTGGTCAAGGCGGAGGCGTTCAGAACAACGGCTATTGGAGCGGCGGCTTGGTTTTGCCGATCTTCAATATGTACGGCGGAATCATCGCCTACAATCAGTCGCTCAATGATGAAAACGATGCAGGTGGCTACGGCGGCGGAGTGGATAACCACGGCTATTCGACGTTCAACATGTATGACGGCTCTATATTTGGAAATATAGCCGGTCTGCAGGGCGGCGGTGTCGTGAATACACGAGATAGCAACAGTGGAAATGCGACCGGAACATTTAATATGGCTGGCGGCGTGATCGGTGGAAACTCACTGACCAATGGAAGTGATTTTGGCGCTGGCGTGTACAGCGACGACGTAATGACAATGTCCGGCTCGGCGCAAATCACAGGCGATAACAATGTGTTCCTTGCCGACGATGCCTTGATCACTGTCGCGGGCAACCTGACAGCGCCGATCCCGGTTGCCGTCATTACGGCCGAAGACCCGGCTCGGGTTGTTGGCGTGGTGGATGTGGACCCGGGTTCCGGTCTGACGCTCGAAGACGCGATGGCTTTCTTCGGATCGGAGCCGGGGTATGAACTGGTCGTGGATCCATTCAACAACGTGATTGCGCGCGCGACGCCGTTTGAAGCGTGGCTGCTGCGTCGTGGACATGATTGGGAAGACCCCGACTTCTTCGCCGATGAGGATATTGACGGCGACGGATTGACGACATGGCAGGAATTTGTCGCCGACACCGAACCCGCCGATGGCGCAGACTACTTCCGTGGCGATTGGGTGGGAATTAAATACGGCACCAACTGCTGGGATGAAGTGTACTCGATCACGAACATTGATCTCACGGTTGATGTGGTGACCCAGGAAGTGTGCGAGGTGCTCGGCTATACCCTGGAGTGGCAGACCAGCTCCGGGCGCGTGTACGATGTGGAGACGGCCCCCGATCTGTCTGACGTTCAGACGTGGACCGTGTTGACCAACTTCACCGCGACCGCGAAGACAAACAAATCCTTCTTCCTGCCACTTGATGCGTGGCGGGACTACTTCCGCGTTCGCGTTACTCGGCCGTAGAGTCGGCCGCTGGATGATCGGACGGCGCGTTGAATCGGCCGTCCGCATTCAGTTTCGCAATCAATGGGATGAGTGCGTCGGCGAGGTGTTGTGCCTTCACTGCCTCGCCGTTCTCGTTGACGTGGCAGAAGTCGCGAAAATCGCCCGGATCAATCGCGTTATCTGGAAGAACCACTGTCGTGAGCCCGTGCGCTGCTGCGACGTCCAGCGCGGTTTGTCTGTCCTTCGCAAACGCGGTGAGAAAGGCGTCGGTATAGCCTCGATATTGGCCACGCGTACGCATCACTTTTTCCGGGGCCCAGACGAACGGAAACATGACCGGCGTCGCGCCGTCGTCAAGGATCGTGCGCACGAGGAGGTCGAGATTTCGGCGGAAGCCTTCCCCATTATTTGTCTTCGCATTCTCCAAGGCGCGCGCGGGTGTCACAGAGCTGAGATCATCGCGCCCGAGCGTCGCATTGAGACTTATTTCCTTCAGCCAATGCGCGTACAAAATGCGGACGAGATAACTTTTCCGTAGCCATTGGCGCTCGAATGGGCGGGGAGTGAGCGAGCTGCCACGCCAGCCGTGCGTGTTGTGCGTGTACTCTGGGTTGTAGTTGTCGAACAGCGTCGTGACACCGTCATTGCCGCCTTCGTGCAGCACAACGATCGCGGATTTTAAATAACGATCACGAAACATATAGTGCAGCAGATTGTCTGCGGTCGTCGCTGCATGTAGCCCCGCATTGATGACCTCAACTTGTAATCCCGTTCGTTGTTGCAAGATGGTCTCCAATTGCCCTGACCATGTATCCGATGGTTTTTTTGCGTATGGAAATGAGACGGTTGTTGAGCCACCGATGGTCAGAATGCGCAACACGCCGGGCGCGGGGGTGGGGGAATAGTCTCTTCTGCTACGATAGCCTTGCGCGTTGAATTGTTGCACCCCGAACGCTTTGTAATGGGGCTTGTACGCATAGTACAGATAGGGATGCTTAATGAAGTAGCCGGTCTGGCTTGTCGCATCCTTGTCCAGCAGACTCGCGACCGCGAGGCGTCCGGACTCGGGTGCGAGGCGGCTGTAGCCGCGTTTTGCAATCCGGTCGAAAAGTACGAAGAAGCCCAGAACGACCAGCAAAATGATCGCTCGAAACACCCATACCTTTCCACGCGCAATGTCTTGACGGACAGACATAGGGGCACCCCTTTCCTTAGCTAAGGAGAAGTCTACCGTGTAGTTTCTACGTAGAAAAGTAACTTCTCATAATTTATTTTGCCGCAGTTTGCGCGAATGAGGCGGGAATTTCATCTAAACCGTGACGAGAGGGCGTCTGATGTGTTCTGATAAGCGATTGTCGTGACATCGCGAGTTCAGTCTTTTAATCGTCGGTTTCGGTTGCGCTGGCTGTTGTTTTACGTGCTGGCGTTGGCTGCGTCGTACGGCGTTCGCATTTGGCGCGACGCCGTGCCGACGCCGTTGCCGGAGCAACAGACGTTGCATCTTGCGCGAGGGAACGGAGAAAAGGCGCGACGCTCACTGCGAATGACGTATGTGGACTTGCCCGCAACAAATTCAGTTGCACCGGTTGTGTTGCTGCTCCATGACGCCCCAGCTAGCGCCTACGATATGCGGAAGGTTGCAACCGCGTTGCAAGGGCCTGTGCGAGTCATTGCGCTCGATTTGCCCGGCTTCGGAAACTCCTCGCGCCGGATCAAAGATTACGGAATTGAAGCGCAGGCCGCGCGGGTGGATCGCTTCCTTGCCGAACGCTCGATAGAGCGTGTCCATCTGCTGGGCTTTGGTCTCGGTGGCGGGGTGGCGATTGAACTCGCCGACCGCGACCCGCAGCGCGTCGCGTCGTTGACGCTGCTCGCCTCCGTCGGTACGCAGGAGATGGACCTGCTCGGAACGTACACGCTCAATCATATTTTACATGGCATACAGTTGGCGGGCGTGTGGACGATGGTGAACGCCGTCCCACATTTCGGCGCGTTGGATCATCGTATGGTCAATGTGCCCTACGCGCGCAGCCTTTATGACACCGACCTTCGCCCCTTGCGCGAGACGCTGATGCGCATCGAAGTGCCCGCTCTTGTTTTGCACAGCGAAGACGATGCGTTGGTCGCGCCCGCCGCCGCGCGTGAAAACAATCGCCTGCTTCCGCAAAGCGAGCTTGTGATGTTCTCCGGACCGCACCACGAGACGTATCAATACTCACGCGAAATTGCCGCAAATGTCCTGAATTTCATTTCGCGCGTCGAAGAAGGCATTGCGACGGATCGCGCCCACGCGACTTCAGAGCGACGGGAGCTCGCGGCGCAGCCTTTCGGCGAAGTGCATCGGCGCCCCGCCAGCGGAATTGCACTGGCGATTGTGCTGGTGCTCATCTGTGTGGGCACACTGTTTAGCGAAGACCTTGCGTGTATCGGCGCGGGCGTATTGGTCGCACACGGATTGGTGAAATTTCCAGACGCCGCCACCGCCGCATTCATCGGCATTTTTGGTGGCGACGTGTTGCTGTACTTGGCCGGTCGCTACATCGGGCGTCCCCTGCTTTCGCGCGTTCCGTTCCGTTGGTTCGTTCGCGAGCGCGCGATTCAGGACAGTGCGGAATGGTTCGCGCGCCGTGGCCCCATCGTGATTCTTGCGAGTCGCCTTGTGCCGGGGAGTCGTGTGCCAACGTATTTCACCGCAGGCCTGTTGCGTCAGCACTTTTGGAAATACCTAGCGTACTTCTTTGTTGCGGGCGCGTTGTGGGCGCCAATGCTTGTATGGCTCGCGCACACGATAGGTGCGCAGGCGCTGGAGATGCTGCGCAGCTACAAGGCATACACCCTCGGTGGGCTGCTGGCCGTCGCGGTTCTGTTCTGGCTCGTGGTGGAACTGCTTGTTCCATTGTGTACACTGCGCGGACGGCGCCGGCTTTTCGGCCGCTGGCAACGGCTGCGCAGAATTGAATTCTGGCCGCAGTGGGTGGTGTATCTGCCGATGTGGCCCTATATCGTTCGTCTCGCCATGCGATATGGTGGCGCCGTGTTCACAGCCTCCAATCCTTCCATTCCCGCCGGAGGTTTTGCGGGCGCGGCGAAGTCGGAGATATTGAAAAAGCTGACCGTCGTCGCGGGGAGTCAAGTCGCGCGATGGAAGCGAATTCCAGCCGGGCTGAAAGGCGAGGAGGCCATCTCCCAAGTCGAGGAATTTTTGCAAAGGGAGGGCGTACCTTATCCAATCGTGTTGAAGCCTGATATTGGCCGTCACGGCGTCGGCGTTGTGATTGCGCGCACGGTTCACGATGTGCGTCGTTATTTTGCCGTTCCGCGTCCGGTCACGCTTCTGCAAGAATACATTTCGGGGCGGGAGTACGATGTCGCGTATTTTCGCTATCCCTCAGATGAGCGCGGTCAAATCTCTGCGATTGCGGAAAAAAAATTCCCCGCGCTCACCGGCGACGGGCGACGGAGTTTGGAGAAATTAATTTTGCGCGACCCGCGCACGGTCTGTCAGGCCGCGTGGCATTTGCATCGCCAGCGCACGCGGCTTTCGTGGGTTCCCGCCGCAGGGGAACGTGTCGAAGTCGTTGAGATCGGCAATCGCGAGCGTGGTGCGATATTCCGCAGCGCGACACGCTTGATCACGCCCGAGTTGATTCAGGCGTTGGACGAGATTGTTCAAGGCTATGCCGGCCTTTATCTGTGCCGCTTCGAGCTGCGCGCCCCGTCTGAAGACGCGCTCCGGGAGGGGAAGGGCTTCAAGATTATCGGCTTGAGTGGCTTCACGCCCGAGGCGACGGGCCTTTGCGATCGGCGTCGCGCAATGCCCGACGCCTGGCGAATTCTTGCGCGGCATTGGCGCATTGCATTTGAGATTGGCGCAGCTAATCGCGACGCCGGCAGTGAACCGATGTCGCTCCGCGATTTATTTGAGACGATGGCCCGCCATCGCCCTTCGCAGGACGCCTTTTTGTAGGCGCACAGCCGGACTGCGCGACTATTCTGCGTCTGTGAACGTCACCTTCGCAATGTAGGGCAGTTCGCGATAGAAGCTGTCGTAATCGAGTCCGTAGCCGACGACGAATTCGTCAGGGACGGTGAAGCCGACAAAATCCGCGTTGAACGGGAATACACGCTGAGCCGGTTTGTCGAGGAGCGCGACCGTTTGAACAGAGCGTGCGCCTTTTGCGAGCAGATGCTTCACGGCAAAGGTGAGTGTCCGACCCGAATCAAGAATGTCATCCACCAGCATCACATCCGCGCCGTCCACATCCATGCGAATATCTTTGATCACGCGCACTTCCCCGGAAGACGTGGTGCCGCTGCCATAGCTTTCGAGCGTCATAAAATCAATACGCGGACGCACCCCGTGCCGATACAAGCCGCGAACGAGATCGGCGAGAAAAATAAAACTGCCGCGCAGAATACCGATCATCACCAGATTATCGCTCTTGCATGCTGCCTGCATTTCGCCGACGAGGGTATCCACACGTTGTTCGATGGCCTCTTCGCTGATCAGAATGTCTCGGATATGGTGCGGTTTCATGGCGGGCGATGCTTCCGCTCTCCGCCCCACAAGTCAAGGCGCGAAGAGAGGGATGAACGATAATCCGCTTCTGCCAAAGCTACGGCGTGACGGCGGGTATTCTCTGTAGCCGCGGGCGTTGACCGCGGGGTGGGTGGTTCTAAGACCGCCCTCAACGCGGGCGGCTACAGAGGTCGCGGCAAACTGAATGTTCTCAACACTGTAGCCGCGGGCGCTGACCGCGGAGTGGTTAATGTTAACCACAAAAGGCGCAAAAGACACAAAACGCAAAGCGCATGGCGTAAAGATTTTTAACCACAGAAATGCACGGAAGGACGCGGAAAGGGAATTGTTGTGTGGTTCACGATTTCACTGTGACTGGTAGGGCGCGACCGCTGGGCGCGCCGCAGGGGATGTGGGACTCACAGCCGAAGGAAGAAATTCCAATTATGGTGCGTTTTGGGTTTGTCGAGAATGTTCCGGCCCGCCCGGCGGTCGGGCCCCACCAAATCACAATAGACGGATTGTTCTTTGTAGCCGCGGGCGTTGACCGCGGGGTGGGTGGTTCTAAGACCGCCCTCAACGCGGGCGGCTACAGAGATCACGGCAAACTGAATGTTCTCAACACTGTAGCTGCGGGCGCTGACCGCGGAGTGGTTAATGTTAACCACAAAAGGCGCAAAAGACACAAAACGCAAAGCGCATGGCGTAAAGATTTTTAACCACAGAAATGCACGGAAGGACGCGGAAAGGGAATTGTTGTGTGGTTCACGATTTCACTGTGACTGGTAGGGCGCGACCGCTGGGCGCGCCGGGGAGATGTGGGGTTCACAGCCGAAGGAAGAAATTCCAATTATGGTGCGTTTTGGGTTTGTCGAGAATGTTCCGGCCCGCCCGGCGGTCGGGCCTCACCAAATCACAATAGACGGATTGTTCTTTGTAGCCGCGGGCGTTGACCGCGGGGTGGGTGGTTCTAAGACCGCCCTCAACGCGGGCGGCTACAGAGATCGCGGCAAACTGAATGTTCTCAACACTGTAGCTGCGGGCGCTGACCGCGGAGTGGTTAATGTTAACCACAAAAGGCGCAAAAGACACAAAACGCAAAGCGCATGGCGTAAAGATTTTTAACCACAGAAATGCACGGAAGGACGCGGAAAGGGAATTGTTGTGTGGTTCACGATTTCACTGTGACTGGTAGGGCGCGACCGCTGGGCGCGCCGCAGGGGATGTGGGACTCACAGCCGAAGGAAGAAATTCCAATTATGGTGCGTTTTGGGTTTGTCGAGAATGTTCCGGCCCGCCCGGCGGTCGGGCCCCACCAAATCACAATAGACGGATTGTTCTTTGTAGCCGCGGGCGTTGACCGCGGGGTGGGTGGTTCTAAGACCGCCCTCAACGCGGGCGGCTACAGAGATCACGGCAAACTGAATGTTCTCAACACTGTAGCTGCGGGCGCTGACCGCGGAGTGGTTAATGTTAACCACAAAAGGCGCAAAAGACACAAAACGCAAAGCGCATGGCGTAAAGATTTTTAACCACAGAAATGCACGGAAGGACGCGGAAAGGGAATTGTTGTGTGGTTCACGATTTCACTGTGACTGGTAGGGCGCGACCGCTGGGCGCGCCGGGGGAGATGTGGGGTTCACAGCCGAAGGAAGAAATTCCAATTATGGTGCGTTTTGGGTTTGTCGAGAATGTTCCGGCCCGCCCGGCGGTCGGGCCCCACCAAATCACAATAGACGGATTGTTCTTTGTAGCCGCGGGCGTTGACCGCGGGGTGGGTGGTTCTAAGACCGCCCTCAACGCGGGCGGCTACAGAGGTCGCGGCAAACTGAATGTTCTCAACACTGTAGCCGCGGGCGCTGACCGCGGAGTGGTTAATGTTAACCACAAAAGGCGCAAAAGACACAAAACGCAAAGCGCATGGCGTAAAGATTTTTAACCACAGAAATGCACGGAAGGACGCGGAAAGGGAATTGTTGTGTGGTTCACGATTTCACTGTGACTGGTAGGGCGCGACCGCTGGGCGCGCCGGGGGGGAGATGTGGGGTTCACAACCGAAGGGAGAAATTCCAATTGTGGTGCGTTTTGGGTTTGTCGAAAATGTTTCGGCCCGCCTGGCAGTCGGGCCCCACCTTGGAGGATTTTAATAAATTCGTGGGGGTGAGGAAAGGTGGGGCGCGACCGCTGGGCGCGCCGCAGGGGATGTGGGACTCACAACCGAAGAGAAGATTCCAATTATGGTGTGTTTTAGGTTTGTCGAAAACATTCCGGCCCGCCCGGCGGTCGGGCCCCACCTTGGAGGATTTTAATAAATTCGTGGGGTGAGAAAAGGTAGGGCGCGACTGCCAGGCGCGCCGCAGGAGTTGTGGGACTCGCAACCGAAGGGAAATGATAATCTGATTTGCAACATCGCGATTGATCGTCCCACCAATCACAGATTCCTCACGAAATCAAAACAAACCCCCGGTTGACAACTGGTGCGAAGAAGTCCACGTTCGCAATCAGTTCTTTGGCAGTTGTAGCGAGGGCGCATACGGAAGTTCGTGAGAATCGAACGCGGTCGCGCCGCTGTAACCAGCTACGAATCCCCAGGTCAGCCACCGAAAATTTTTCGGGAAGGCGGGGAGAAGGTTTGATGCTGGAAGCCAGAAGACGAGTGCTCTTGCCTGTCTAAGTCTCTTTCGCGAAGGAAGGGATGGGCGTAGCCGTCATTTAATGGCCTCCGCTTTTCCTTTCAGGAAGTTCGGAGGCCGTTTTGTTTTTCGACCTTTCCAACTTCTTTCGCGGGAATAAACCGATGCTCTCGCAAGAAGGGCGGAAAGGTGAGTATGCGCAAGGTCGTGGCTTGGGTGACCGGGGTGGTTCTATTGTTGTCTGTCGGAAACGCTTCAGCGGTTTGGTGGACGGTTCTCTCGGATGATTTTTCTGAAGAGCCGACAGGGTGGGTGTATAACGGTGTTTCCAACGCGTTGGGGCAGGCGATGTTTCGTTATGATGCCGCGAATCAGCGAATCGCCGCAGAGTGGGATCAGAGCAACCATTTCGAGGGGGGGCCAATGATCCGTACATTATTGAGAACTCCTATTTCGCGCGCAAACTGCCGCGTCCGCTGACCGACCACGACTCCTTCCGCGTCCGAGGCACGCTGCGCATCGTTGGCGGTTCAATTCCAGACACGACCGAGTTCTATCAAATCGCAAATATCGGTCTATACGGGATTGAGAGCATGGGGCCAGATCGTACTCAGGCTGATGATTTTTATTCAGGGAATGAGTTTCTGGTGCGTGATAGCGGTGATTTTGTGGAGTTTAGCTACTTCATAAACAATGATTCCTTCGGCTTTAATCCAAACATCACGGCAGTCATCGGTGGGACGGTCACGGATGATGTTAGTTGTGTTTATGTGACGGGCGATGGCAAGGATGCCTTCTGGTTTCACGATACGGATATGGGGGCGGGGAACTATCTCCCTGAGGAAACCGATATTTTTGTCGAGTTGATCTATTTTGGCGCGGCCGAGGGGGGAACGAATCGGCGCGCAAAGGTCTCGCTCTACACCGATGCGTCGCGCACCAACCTCTTGGAGGTAAATGGCGTGCCGATGTATTACTGGACGCAAGCGCTCCCCGAGGACGAGTCGTTCGAGGTGACGCATGCTGCGCTGTTTAACTATGCGGCGGATAGCTGGGATGGGCCAAATGCCGAGGGCGCGGGATCGTGGGATGATATTTCAGTGGCGCTCGACTTGCCCGCTGGCACCATCGTCTCCGCTGAGCGTTCTTCCAAGTTTTCGCTCACGTGGGTGGCTGAACCGGGGAAGAGCTACTCGGTTGTTTCGCTGGATGACTTGGTTTCTGGATCGCGGACAATTAAAGCGACTGTGCTTGCCGAGGGAGATACAGTGGGGTGGACGAATACAACCTCTGGTGGGACGGGCTTCTTTATTGTCGAACCCGTGGAATAATGAAAAAAGCCGGATTCAGTTTAATTGAGCTACTGGTGGTGATTAGCATTCTCGCCATTGTCGGTGCGTTCAGCGCGCCGGCTTGGCGGGATGCTCGCGATCAGGCGCACCGCGCGGTCTGTTCGAGCAACCTGCAGCAACTGTACTCCGGCTATATGATGTACTTGAGCGACCACAATGGGGAATTGTTTCCCTTCAAAGAAGTCGTGGATGGACAGGACCTTTGGTACTGGGGACTTGAGACTCGAAAGGGGGCAGAGGGGCAACGGGTTATTGATCGTTCGAAAGCTCGACTGGCGCCGTATCTCGGTGAGAGTTCCATCGAAACCTGCCCTTCATTTCCCTACAAAGAATCGTTCACAAAGCAAAAATTCGACGTCAGCACCTACGGCTACGGGCTGAATCATTATTTGTTCAGCAACAGCGGTGTCTCGCGGAATCTGGGCATCGTGAATTATGCCTCCGTCACGCGACCGGGTGAGACGATTATCTGGGGCGACTCGGCCCAGGTGAATACGTTCCAAGCGCCGGCATCCGCAAAAAAATCCGATGATCGAGGAGTGGTACTACCTTTCGCACTTGGAGGCGACGTATCACTTTCGGCACGCGGGCAAGGTGCAGGTGGTGATGGGGGATGGCGCGATTCGCTTGTTTTCGCCAAACCGACTTCTGAAACAGTGTGATGGACAGATCGGCTATTTGGAGCCACCAAAGCAGGGTCACTACCTATTTCCGATCAAGTGAACCATTTAAATGCAGCCTTGATTGCAGAAATGAGGAAACTTACACGATATAGCTTGATATGCCGAATAAAGGCCCATAGAACATTGCCTGTCGGTAATACGATTTTATTGCCTTAAACGATTCAAGTTTTGGGGATTTGCTGAAAAATGGAAAACTTGTTGTTCAGTGACAAAATTCAAATTGAACGCAAACAATTCTTTTTCGATCTGAAAGAGAATCCGCGGGGCCGTTTTCTGCGGATTACGGAAGACGTAGGAGGACGGCGGGATACGATTATTATCCCCGCGCCGGGTTTGGAGGCTTTTCGGGATATGATCGAACAGGTCATCGAAGCCGGAAAGACCGCAGTGGTTTCCGAGCCATTGGCTGGTTGACTGTCGTCATCCCCTGTACACTCCTCGCTAAACGTACGCGCGAGGCAGAACTATGGCGGATGAGCCGAAAAATCAGGTGGTAGAGGCGCTGGAGCCCCCAGACGCTGTTCTCGTCGCGCGTGCCCGCGCCAACGATTATTCTTCCTACGAGGAGCTGGTTCGCCGCTATCAACGCCGTATCTACGCGCTGGTCTATAATATGACCGGCAACAAGGAAGATACGGAAGACCTTGTTCAGGATGTCTTCGTAAAGGCCTACCGCGTACTGCACGGGTTCAAGGGCAATTCATCGTTTTACACCTGGATTTACCGCATCGCTGTCAACCGAACGATCAATTTTTTGCATAAACGCAAGCGGCGAGGCTCGAGTGTGAGCTTGGACGACGTAGATCAGGCCGTCGAGCGAGACCCGGCGTTGCTCGAACTCCGCTCCCGCGAGTCGCCGGTTCGGGATGTGACGATCAGCGAGTTGCAAAATAAATTGAACGCCGCCCTGCAAACACTGTCAGAAGACCACAGAACAGTTGTGGTGATGCACGACATTCAGGGAATGCAGCACGCGGAAATTGCCGGCATCTTGAACTGTTCGGAAGGAACTGTGAGATCGCGTTTGTTTTACGCAAGAAAGCAATTGCAGCACGAGTTAGCCGAATACGCGCCATGAAAGCGGACAACAAAAAAGAATCTGCCGATGAGCAGAACAATTTTATTCAGCGCCTTGTTGCGCTGAAGCGATACGAGCAGCCGGATCCCTATTTTGAGACGCGGAACCTTGCTGTATTGCGCGAAAAACTTTCTGGAGCCGCCCCCGGCCGGGGGTGGGCGAATCGTTGGTTCGGCTGGCTGTTCAACGGATCCGTTCCGGCATTTCGGATGGTGGTTGTCTCTTGTCTGCTGGCCTTGCTGTCGGTGAACCTGCTCTTGCTCAACTCCGTGCCGAACCTTTCGCCGGAATCGGTGTCGCCCGATGAAGGCGTTGCCGTGATCTCGTCCGACTCGGATATGCGATTGGCCTCCACCAATGAATCGCTGGACCTGTACCGCAAACCCGTTTTTGTTTTTGAATATCCCTCGAATCGTCAAGCCGTTGGTCCGGTCCAAATGGGGCCCTCCTCGGTTCCGGTTCGATATGATTACTAGGCTCGCCGGCCTCCGCCAGCCGCTCCTCCCCCCCAAGCCTACCAAAGGCACGGAGGTCGGCAGCCTGGTTCTTTAGGGGTATAGGAACATTGTCGTTCACGATTTCACGGTGACTGGTAGGGCGCGACCGCTGGGTGCGCCGCAGGGGATGTGGGACTCACAGCCGAAGGAAGAAATTCCAATTATGGTGCGTTTTGGGTTTGTCGAGAATGTTCCGGCCCGCCCGGCGGTCGGGCCCCACCTAAATCACAATAGACGGATTGTTCTTTGTAGCCGCGGGCGCTGACCGCGGGGGTGGTTTAAGACCGCCCTCAACGCGTCCGCCGTCGCCAAAGGCTATGGCGTGACGGGGGCGGCTACAGTGGGACGAGATTGAGAGTTCTAACCACGGAAATTCGCGGAAGGACGCGGAAAGGGAATTGTTGTGTGCTTCACGATTTTACTGTGACTGGTAGGGCGCGACCGCTGGGCGCGCCGCAGGCGTTGAGGGTTTATCACCCGAAGGAAGAAATTCCAATTATGGTGCGTTTTGAGTTTGTCGAAGATGTTCCGGCCCGCCCGGCGATCGGTCTCCACCTAAATCACAATTGATAGTTATTCTCTGTAGCCGCGGGCGTTGACCGCGGTGGTGGTTTAAGACCGCCCTCAACGCGTCCGCCGTCGCCAAAGGCTATGGCGTGACGCGGGCGGCTACAGTGGGACGAGATTAAGAGTTTTAACCACGGAAAAGCGCGGAAGGACGCGGAAAGGGAATTGTTGTGTGGTTCACGATTTCACTGTGACTGGTAGGGCGCGACTGCCAGGCGCGCCGCAGGAGATGTGGGACTCACAACCGAAGAGAAGATTCCAATTATGGTGCGTTTTGAGTTTGTCGAAGATGTTCCGGCCCGCCCGGCGATCGGTCTCCACCTAAATCACAATTGATAGTTATTCTCTGTAGCCGCGGGCGTTGACCGCGGTGGTGGTTTAAGACCGCCCTCAACGCGTCCGCCGTCGCCGAAGGCTATGGCGTGACGCGGGCGGCTACAGTGGGACGAGATTAAGAGTTTTAACCACGGAAAAGCGCGGAAGGACGCGGAAAGGGAATTGTTGTGTGGTTCACGATTTCACTGTGACTGGTAGGGCGCGACTGCCAGGCGCGCCGCAGGAGATGTGGGACTCACAACCGAAGAGAAGATTCCAATTATGGTGCGTTTTGAGTTTGTCGAAGATGTTCCGGCCCGCCCGGCGATCGGTCTCCACCTAAATCACAATTGATAGTTATTCTCTGTAGCCGCGGGCGTTGACCGCGGTGGTGGTTTAAGACCGCCCTCAACGCGTCCGCCGTCGCCAAAGGCTATGGCGTGACGGGGGCGGCTACAGTGGGACGAGATTGAGAGTTTTAACCACGAAAATTCGCGGAAGGGAAACTGTTGTGTCGTTCACGATTTCACTGTGACTGGTAGGGCGCGCATAGCGCTACGGGAGACGGGGGCTCCTTGGTGCTGATAATGACCCCTTGCTAGAAATCGATTTCACGGCTACATCATCGCCCGAATGAATACTGCAATGGCCCATCCGCTCCTCGTGGTGCTCGGAACGCAAGTGATTTACACGATCTCCGATTTTATGGGGCGATACTTTATGAAGAAGTACGGCTTCAACCTCGCGATGGTGACCTCGGGTTGGTTCTGGGGCTATCAGGCGATTCGTCAGGTCGCGATGTTTGGTCAGCTTTACGTGTTTGCAAATGTTCCGCTGGGCAAAGCGATGGCGCTATATGGGGCGGCGTCCATCATTTTGAGCAACATCCTCGGCATTCTCTTTTTGAAGGAGGTGCTCTCGCCGCTGGCTTATGGCGGTGTTGCGCTCGCTGTGCTTGCGATCCTCGTTATGGCGTTTCGGTAGCCGGTTCCACCTCGATGGGCACAGGTGTTATCGGCGCGATGTCTTCGTCGTCCGGCGGGGTAGAGTCTTCGTTGTACCCTTCATCTTCGTCGCCGCCTGTGCCATCTTCGCGCAGGTAATTTTTGCGCGTTTGGTCTTCGACGTTTCTCACGCGCAGGATCGTTTTCGTTTTTTCAGGGAGACTGGTGAGTTCGATATCCTTGATAACCCAGCGTTTATTAATTTTTTTGAAACTTTTTACTTCAAAGCGACGAATGGGCTGGTTGTCCGTGTTGAACATTTCTGCCTTCAGCATAATCCCGATACGCGGATCAATCCAAAGCCGCACACCGGAGCATCCGGAGAATGCGTCGGGTGCAACGATATCCACGACCCAACAATCGCGCTCTTTCACTTTTTCCTGTCCACGTGTCATCGCCGTGGGCCACCAGAGAAAAGAGAGGCTCAGGTCCACCCAGCTTATATCCGTGCCGGGAATGGCCGACACCAGATCGGGCAGATCCGCCGCACGCAGCGGGTTGCCTTCGAAGTAGCGGTATTCAGGGTGGCGCGGAGTATCCCACGTTATTGCGAGGTGACTCTCCGTCGCGCCGAACGCATCGCGCAGGGTATAGCGTGCGGTTGGTGTTTCCGCCTGCCAATCAAGCAGCATCTCCACGCCCTTGCGCATTTCTGGTGTCTTCCCCCGCGCACGGGCCGTCAGGTCGCCGGTGATGCGCAGCGGGACATCGGGGAGTGCAAGAATCACATCATTCAGTAGCTGTCGCGCAGCGGGAAGTCCGGTGTCGTATGGGGCTTGTGCATCTGCGCCGCCTGCAAAGAGAAGGCAGAGTGCGACAAGTGTGCTTGCGACGGTTCGCGAGCTGATGAAAAAAATGCTTCGCTTCATTTACGATGCGTCGTGCGTTTTGTTGGTTTGTGCTTCGCGCCGTTGAGCAGATAGCGTAGTGCAGCGTCTGCGTTTTGCGCGAAGTGAAAGGTGATTTTCTTGCGCACTTCCGCGGGCACATCGAGCAGGTGTCGCCGATTTGAGGTCGGCAGCACGATGGTCGTGATTCCCGCTCGACTGGCCGCAAGCACCTTTTCCTTAATACCGCCAACCGGCATAATGCGTCCGCGCAGCGTAATTTCTCCCGTCATCGCAACGTGCGAGGGAACGGGCTTTCCCGTCACAAGGGAGACAATCGCAGCGAGCATCGCGACGCCAGCCGATGGGCCATCTTTCGGAATCGCGCCAGCCGGGACGTGGATGTGAAAATCTGTGTCGTCCGCGAAGTGTGGGTTCAATTTCCACTCTGCGGCATGTGTGCGAACATAGCTCAGCGCTGCGCGAGCCGATTCTTTCATCACGTCGCCTAGCGATCCGGTCAAGATGAGATTCCCTTTGCCTGGCATCTTGGTCGCTTCGATGAAAAGAATGTCGCCGCCCGTCGAAGTCCACGCGAGGCCCGTGACCACGCCTGGCGTCGTACGTTTTTCTGCGGTTTCCGATTCAAAGCGGATGGGCCTGAGCCATTCGCGCAGCAGTTTCGGAGTCACGTTCACAGAGCGAGCGCGCCCTTCCGCAATTTTGCGCGCAGCCTTGCGGCAGAGATTGGCGATTTCGCGGTCGAGATTTCGCACCCCGGCCTCGCGCGTATACGCGGCGATGACTTGTTCCAGCGTCGCTCTCTGAATCGTGATTTGACCGCGCTTCAACCCATGATTTGCAATCTGTCGCGGGAGGAGGTGTTTGGTTGCAATGAACAACTTTTCCTGTTGCGTATAGCCGGGTAGCTCGATGATCTCCATGCGATCCCGCAGCGGCGGCGGCATGGTGTCCACAATGTTGCCGGTTGCGATGAAGAGGATTTGCGACAGATCGAACGGCGCGTCGAGATAGTGATCCGTGAACGTATTGTTCTGTGCCGGATCGAGCACCTCGAGAAGCGCCGCCGCCGGATCGCCGCGAAAATCCGCGCCGAGCTTGTCAATTTCGTCCAGCATAAACACCGGATTGCGCGTTCCGGCCTTGCGCAGGCTTTGAATGATGCGCCCCGGCATTGAGCCGATATAGGTGCGGCGATGCCCGCGGATTTCGGCCTCATCGCGCATTCCGCCGAGCGATATACGGATGAACTCGCGGCCCAACGCGCGCGCGATGGATTGGCCCAGCGAGGTTTTTCCGACGCCCGGTGGCCCGACAAAGCACAGGATCGGCCCCTTCATATCGCGCTTTAATTTTAAGACGGAGAGGTATTCAAGAATTCGATCCTTAACCTTCTCCAAATCGTAGTGGTCTCTGTTGAGCGTCCGCGCAGCGGCTGCGATGTCGAGGTGATCCTCGGTCGTTACCGCCCACGGCAGTTCGCACAAAATGTCGAGATAGGTTCGGATGACTCCGTGTTCGGGGGAGGCGACGGGGATGGCGGCGAGGCGCTCCATTTCCTTGCGCGCGACTTTTTCGACGTCAGCGGGCATTTTCGCCTTCTTGATCTTTTCTTCCAATTCGTTGTTATCAATCTGCTGCTGGTCGGTTTCGCCCAACTCTTTTTTGATCGCCTTGATTTGCTCGCGCAGGAAGAAGTCGCGCTGTGTCTTTGAAAAAGTCTGACTGACCTGCGACTGAATTTCGTTCCCCACGCGCAGGACTTCGCGCTCGCGATTCAGGAGCGGGGCAAGACGCTTCAAGCGTTCGAGTGGCCGATTGTCCTCTAGTAACTTCTGGCGCTCGTCCAAGGGTAGGTTCAAATGGGCTGCGATCAGGTCGGTTAGCCGCCCCGGATCGTCAATGTTCACCACTGCCACTTTCAATTCATCCGGCAGCGTGGGGGACATGGTGATGATTTCTTGAAAGCCGGTGGAAGCGTTTCGCGCGAGCGCCGCGATTTCAATGGAGTCTTCCACGAGGTCGTCCCGGATAACGTAGCGGCTGCGCAAATACGGCCCTTCTTCGCCGATTCCTTCCAACTGGCAGCGGGAGACACCTTGCAGCAGCACGCGAACCGTGTCGTCAGGGAAGCGGAGCATTTTCAGAAGGCGGCAAACGCAGCCGTGCTTCATCACCCCGTCAAGTGGCACGCGATCATCCGGCACGGAACGGTCTATTTGTAGCGAGCAGATCAGAAACCGGCTGGATGCGCCGACATCGTCAATGAGCTTGATGGACCGTTGCGTGTTCGCCACCAGCGGCGCGATCATTCCGGGGAAGATGACTATGTCGCCGAGCGGCAATATCGGCAAAACAGGCGGTAAAATGTCCTCATCTGTCAGGGCCGGCGGCGGAGTTTTTGAGGGCGGCGTGGATTTCACGCCTTTTTTCTTTGGGCTGTCCGGCATATCAGCTTCCCACCTGGATGCGGATGCGAACAGCTTGTGGATTCGGCGCACGGGGGATGCGGATGCTTAAAATGCCCTGGTTGTATGTCGCGCGTGCCTGTGACCCATCCACTGCGAAGGGCAGGGTAATGACGCGCTCGAACGGGCCGAACTCGATTTCCATTTGTCGGAAGCGGTAGCCCGCCGCCGTTTCGCTGCTCTGCGGATCGCGCCGCGCACCTCGTATTGTCAGCGTTGATTCATCTGTTTGAATTTCCACCGCATCCGGTGTGATGCCCGCGAGCTCGAGTCGCACCAGCAGGTCGCTGGCGCTTTCGAATACATCCACGTTGGGCAACCAAGCGCGTGCGCCGCCATAGGAGCGCCCCGCCTCTTCGATGCTCGCCAGCTTGCGTTGCAACTGGCTCCATTGAAAAATAAAACTGCGCTGCATAACCGGAAGCAAGCCTACGCCATTTTGCTTTCGTTCTCAAGGTGGAAGCGCGGGTGAAATCGCGTTTGTGAATTTCCCGCACAGCGATTACTCTGCCGCGCATGAAAATTCTGAAACTTGTGGGCGTGGTTGTTGTGGCGCTTATCGTGGTGGGGCTGCTTGCCCAGGATCGGTTGCTCAAGGCGGCGGCCCGTCGGGTTTTTGTGGAACAGACCGGTTTCGATGTCGAAATCGGCAAGTTGAATGCCAGCCTGTGGAAGAGCCGGGTTGAAATGGAGGACATTCAGGTGCGCAATCCACCGAATTTTCCAGAGCCTGTTGCGTTTGTAATTCAAAACGCGGCAATGACCCTAGACCCTTGGTCGCTCCTTCGCGGTGAGACGCATTTGAAGGAGCTGACGCTTGATGTGCCACGCATCGTTCTCGTTCGCAATGCCGAGGGGGAGACAAATCTTGAGCAGTTGTCGGGAAAAAATGCGAAGAAAGAGCGGATCGAATCCACCTCCGCCGCCGCTCCTGAAACAGAATCGGTGGCGGGTGGTATGACGGCTTCGGAGGCGACCGCAATCTCCTCGTCCGAAACTTCCTCACGGTCTGCGCCCAAACCCGCGCCGCCGGCAAAAGAGCGTCCGTTCAAAATTGACCGGCTCGCGCTGAAGATTGGCTCGGTGGAGTATCACGACTATCGGGGGCGAAGCGAACCGGCGGTGAGTGAGTTCAATTTGAATCTTGAGCGGGAGGGAGAAAATATCCGCAGTGGCGAGGAGATCGGAGCGTTGCTCGTGGGGGGCGTGATGCAGAGTGTCGTTTCTCAGTTGTTCACCGGGGTGGGGGACAATCTGAAGGCGGCGATCGAAGACAAGAATTTTCAAGAGGAAGTGAAGAATCTCGGGAAAAACCTCAAGAACGCGTTCAAGGGACTGCTCAATACTGGAGATTAGGCCGCTTCTGGTGTAGCTTTAAAGTATGAAGCTACTTTGGACCGGCAACGATCCCGTGATTATGTCCATCCTTCGCGCGGAGCTGACTTCGCGCGAAATTCCTTTCATCGTGAAGAACGAAGCGTTGGGCGTTGCGCTCGGAGAACTGCCTCCGGTAGAAATCTGGCCGGAGCTTTGGGTTGGTGACGACACGCAATTCGATGAAGCCGAAGAGGTCCTTCGCGATTTGCAATCAGCCGCGGAAGGCGACGCGCCGCCTGCTTAGCCGCCGACAAGCGTTTCGTTTGCTGCGTCGCGGCTAACGCCGAATCAGATCCTTTTAAGATCAGTCGGCTTTTTCAAAAATCGGACGATGACGATGACGAGGGCGAGTATTGCGCCAGCGACGATACCCGCCGCGATTTTCCACCACCCTCCATCGCTTTGTTTCGGCAATTCAGGCGTGTCTTCTTCCGTCAAGGCGAGGGTGTTGAGCATTTCCGTCTTGGTGGAGGGCGCATTGGTTACGGGCGGCTCCACAATTGTTTCAACTACTGCCGGGCGCGGTACGGCGAGAAAGCCAGCGGCGAGAAGCTCTGTTGCTTTCTGGTCGCGCACGTTGCGGTTTTCGCTTCCGAGCACCACGGCGATGATACGCCCGCCCTCGCGTTGCGCAGTGGCAACGATGGTATAGCCAGCAGCGTTGAAATAGCCGGTCTTGAAGCCGTCCACTCCATCCACGGTGCCGAGCAGCTTGTTGTGATTACGCATTTCGAAGGTGTTGTTGCGGAAACCCCGAACCTTGGTGGAGGTGTAGCGGAAGATCAGCGGATGTTTTGCGAGTTCGAGGCCGAGGAGTCCGAGGTCGCGCGCTGTGGTTGTGTCGGGGGCCTGATCTGAGGAAGGGGGAGTCCGTGCGGGCTGACGAAATGTGTGTTTTTCATTCCGAGCGCCTTCGCCTTTTCATTCATCAACCGAACGAACGCATCGCGCGATCCGGCGACATGGATGGCGAGGGCGACAGCCGCATCATTCGCAGACTGAATCATCAGCGCGTCGAGCAGCTCGTCCACGGCAAAAGTTTCCTTCTCTTTAAGATAGACCTGAGACCCGCCCATCTTTGCGGCCTCCGCAGTCACAATTACCCGGTCACCGAGCCGGATTGCGCCCGACTCCACTTTTTCGACGATGATCAGTAGGGTCATCAATTTTAACGAACTGGCGGGATAGCCGATGGCGTCGGCGTTGTCCTCAAAAAGTGTCGCGCCGTTTGCGGCGTTTAGTGTGATCGCGCCCCTGTACGGTGTTGCGGACAACGTTTCGATTTTTGCCGAAGCGGAAAAGGTTGTGGCTCCGAGCAGAAGGGCGGCTGCAATAAAGTGGAACAAGCGCATCTGATTCTCCAAAGAAAGCGATGTACGGTCTGGCAGACGCCGGAAGGGGTCAAGGAAGAAGTGGGAGAGAGGCGCGGTATGGGTGGGTTATAGGTTTGCTTTTTGCTGCGCTTTTTGTAGTCTCGTCCCTCTTTGTCGTGTCAAAACGAGTGTAATTAGGGTGTTTGGTGGGTCTTCCGTTCACACAGAAAGTGCTGCTGGACTGGGCCGGCGCTGCCGTGTTCCGGGATGCGCAGACGCTGTATGACCGCGGGGCGGTGCAGGAGTCCGAATTCGAAGCGCCGTTGATTCGCGGAGTGCTGTCGTTCGGCAACCGCACGATTACGACCCGCGCGAGGGTGCACAAGGATGGCACCTGCGAAAACCTCTGCCCCTGCCGCGACAGCACCGAGCGCGGAATTATCTGCGCCCACGTCATCGCAACCAGCCTTGCGCTGGTGAAGCGGTATGCGGATCCCGACCGTGTCCGCAAGCATCTCGAAGAAACCCGCAAGGCGCAACGGCTGGCGAAAATTGGCGAATCGGCCTATATCAAGCGCGTCACCACACCACAGGCTGGCGCACAGCCCGCGCGTGTTGCGCTTTGCCTCGGCGCGGGCTGGCAGGATGCGTGCCGTGCGTTGATGCGCGGGGAGTCCGGCCGTATTCCGGTTTTATGCGCGTTGGAGTTCAAGGGCGGGCGCAAACAAATCGAAGAAGTCCCGCGCGACACAACTTTTTTTCTCTCAAAAAAGGACGAGGCGCTCCTGTTTGTTCTCGAAGACATTTGCGAGGGCCCCGCCCGTACGCGGATGGACATGGGACCTGCCGATCTCATCAACCTGCTGAACCTGCATACCGGAAAGCCCCTGTATGAGGAAGGCCGACGAGATGCGCTCGTCGTGAACGCGGCGCCCATGCAGTCTGTGCTGAAGATGGACCTCGACGCCATGACCGGCGAGTTGATTCTGGACCTGCACACCGCCCTGCCGTTCAGCGAAAATGGCCACCGTCCCACCTACGCCGTCGCGGGCAAGGCGGGGTGGGTGTACGACAACGGAAATTTCTGGCCATTGCAGGGTTTGTTGCCGCCACCGTTGCGGATGATTTATTTGGGGCCGATACGTATCCCGCGCTCCGCCACGCCCCGCTTCCTGCAACACGAACTGCCGATGCTGGAGAAGCATCTGGCCGTTCAAACGGATGTATCGCTGGACCTGTTCACCATCGAACCTGCCACGCCCAGGTTTCTTCTTCGCATCAAGGGAAGTCCCGCGTCTCTCGCGGCAAAATTGTTTGCGACGTACGACGATTACTCGCTTGTCGCCGGAAAACAAGACCCGCAGGGCCATTTCGCTCTGCCCGATCCCGATGATCTCCTGCGCTTCACTGTTCGCAATCCGCCCGCCGAAGCGACCGCGCTTCAACGGTTGACTGCGCTCGGTTTGAAAGGCGTTTATGGCGATGACATTGAGCCGCTGGTCGGGTGCCGTGAAGTGCTGAACTTTATCGGTCGGGATTTGCCCGCGCTGCGACGCGCCGGGTGGAGAGTGGAACTCGAGGGCCCCGTCAACGAGTTCGCCGAAAAAACCCTTTCCGTCACGCCCGTCGTCCATGTGCGCAGCGAGCAAAGCGGACAGAATGGACAGAGCGGAAGCGATTGGTTCGAGGTTGATTTTGAATTCGATGACGGGCAGGGCGGCGCGCTCACGCCATCTGACGTGCAGCGCGCACTGTTGAAAGGCGATTCGTTTATCGAACGGAACGGCCGAACACTGTTGCTCGATACCGGCGCGATCAATGCGATGAACGAAGTCTTCTCAGACTGTGCAGTCGGCGAAGGCACACGGCCCGGCAGTTTCCGCCTCGCCGGAATCTATTCTTCCTATGTGAAATCCTCACTCGATGCGTTGGATGGCGTGGATGTCGAAGCCGCGCCTACCTGGATCGCTGCTGCCCGCGCGCAGAATCGCGAATTGAAGATGGAACCGGTGGATGTGAAACCGAGTCTGGATCAAATCCTGCGCGCCTATCAGCGCGACGGTATCCAGTGGCTGCGCTTCCTCGAAGCGAATGGATTTGCCGGCATTCTCGCGGACGAAATGGGGTTGGGCAAAACGTTACAAACCCTTGCATGGCTGGAGCTCAAGCGCTTGCAGTCCGAGGCGGAGGGCAAGCCATCGCTGATTGTTTGTCCGACGAGCCTTGTTGAAAACTGGGTGGAAGAAGCGGGGAAGTTCACACCGAATTTAAAGATTATGCCCATTTCCGGCAGCGACCGTCACGAAAAGTGGGCGGAAGTTGAAAAGCACGACGTGATTGTTACGTCCTGCGCGCTGCTGCGCCGCGATATTGATCAGCATCTCGAGCATGAATACGCCTGCATTGTTCTTGATGAAGCGCAGCATATCAAAAATCGCTCCACGCAGAACGCGATAGCAACGAAGCGCCTGCGCGCGATGCACCGCCTCGTCTTGACCGGCACGCCGATCGAAAACAGTGTGTCCGACCTCTGGTCCATCATGGACTTTTTAATGCCGGGGTATCTTGGATCGCACGAAACCTTTAAGGCCTCTTACGAACAGCCCATCGCGCGCGGTGATCGAGATGGCGAATACGCGCAGGCGCGGCTCCGGCGAAAGCTCCATCCGTTTCTTCTGCGGCGCCTCAAACGCGACGTGGCGACCGATTTGCCGCCGAAGATTGAGAAGGTTGCGGTCTGCACCCTCACCCCTGACCAACAGACGGTGTACAAGGAATTGCTCGAAGCCTCGCGCCGCAGGGTTTTCGATATGGTGATGAAGCAGGGCTTCCAGCGCTCGCGCATGGAGATTTTGAAAACGCTGCTCCGACTGCGGCAGATTTGCTGTCACTTGGACTTGCTCAAGTTGCCGGATCTCGACAGTAAAATGCCCTCCGGCAAGCTCGATTTGTTCTTCGAATTGCTCGACGAGATTCTGGATGGCGGCCACCGGGTGCTCGTCTTCAGTCAGTTCACCTCCATGCTTGCGATTCTGAAGCGCGAGTTGGACGACCGTAAAATCGCATACTGCTATCTCGATGGTGCCACGCAGGAGCGGATGAAGGTGGTGCGCGAGTTCAACACCAATCGCAAAATTCCGATTTTCCTCATCAGCCTAAAAGCCGGGGGCACCGGTTTGAATTTGACCGGCGCCGACACGGTTATTCACTACGATCCGTGGTGGAATCCTGCCGTGGAAGACCAAGCCACCGACCGCGCCTATCGCATCGGACAGAAGCGCACGGTTTACAGTATGAAACTGATCACCAAGGGCACGGTTGAAGAGAAGGTTCTCGAAATGCAGCGCCGTAAAAAAGCCGTGATCGACGCCACGCTCGAATCCGACGAACAGGTTCTCAGCGCCATGAATTGGGAAGACGTGCAGGAACTCCTCGCCCTGTAGTTGTCGCACACGCAAAAGCCGCGTAGCCCTACCCATCGCCATCCACGCAAGCGGTAGGATAGAAATAAAACGGAAATAATACGTCCTTGACGCGCATTAGTCGCTTGGACTAGAGGTTGCGAATGATGGCGTCGGGGTCAGCTTGGGGTTCCCCCATCATGGCCTGTGCGCGGCACAAATGTGCGTGTGCAATGGCGCGGCTGTGCTCACTCCGCCGGCAGACTCTTCTTTTGCTTGCGCTACCCCTCATCTTGGCAACAACCGCTTCAGCCTTTCCATCGTGGATCGGGGTTTGTGGTTCTTACGAGCGGCACAACGCCGTCAATCCCGGCACCTTTAGTGTCTTGCTCAACGAAGACTATTGGGGTCTCCATGCCGAGGTCGTAATCCGAGTGGATGCCGGAAGCTGGCAAGCGTACGAAATGAACTACGCCGGCAACGTTGATGGCAACTCGGTATGGATGCGAAGCCACGATGCCGCCTTTCCCACCAACGCGACTGTCGAATACTACTTCCACGGCTGGGACGATTGGGGCGGAAACATCACCGACAACAACGGCGGCGTGAACTACAGTTTTATCGCCGGAGCGCCCGCGTTGAACTGGATCGGCAACACCTCACATTGGCCGACCAACGGCGCCCTGCGGGCGGGGGACGATCTCTGGGTGAACACCGAGACCTGGCCACGCGGCGCGGCAAGGGAAGCCCTTGTGTACTACAACCTCGGCGACTCGAATTGGAGCGCTGCGCCCCTCTCGCTGGGCGGAACAGCGGGCAATAACGACTGGTGGCACCAAAATCTTGGACGCTTCAGCGCCGGAACGCTCATTGAATACTCCGTCGGCGCCTACGATGGACTCGACGACCTCCACATTGACGCCAACGCAGGCAGCAACTACGTCGCAAGTGTCGCTACAGGGAATCCCGCCGATTGGATAGGCAACGCACGACACTTCCCCACGAATGGCGCACTGAGCGCGTTGGATGATCTTTGGCTCGATATTGAAACCGCGCCCACAAATAGCGCCGTCGGCGGCTACGCCACCTACAGTATCAACGGCTATGCGTGGCAGGACGAACCGCTCTCATTCAATCAGATCACGGAGGACAGCAACGACTGGTGGCACGTGAACCTCGGCGCGCTGCCGCCCGGCTCAACCATCCACTATCTATTCCAGATCGAAGACGGCACTGCTGTATGGCATACCCACCCAACGTCCGGCATACCCCTTGCCGCGCAAGTCCTCGGAAATGCGAGCGACATGGACGAAGACCAGCTCCCAGACGACTGGGAAGACTACTGGTGGGGCGAGCTGAGCAGCGGCGGGAGCGGAAACTACGATGGCGATGGTGTTCCTGGGCTTCCGCTCAGTGACTACCTGGAATGAATCCTCGGCACGGATCCGACCGTCTCCAATCGACACGATACAGTTCCGCTATTGTGGTTCCCGGATCGGCCTTTCAAAGGCGGTTGGGTCAAGCTGTCGTTCCAGATCAGCACGAACGACCCCATCTATAACCCGCCGCACTACGTACAGGTAATACAGGGCGGCAACACGGCATCTCATCAACTCTCACAGGTGTGGAGTTCTGGAAACCGATGGGAGACCTCATTCAAGCTCCAAGCAAGCGGCAATTCCATACAACTTATACTCTACAACGAGGCCGGCATCACCAACGACAACCACACACTCGGCTGGATCGTTCCCATTCGCGACCTTGGCGACGGCGAGCTTGCAGACTCCGACAACGACGGTTTGCCTGATGAGTGGGAGGAACTATACGGTCTCGACCCGCTCGACGACGGCAGTTTGAACCCCGACAACGGCGCAAACGGCGATCCGGATGGGGATGGGCTGAAAAACTCCGAAGAGTTGCTCTATGGACTAAATCCTATCGAATACGATGATATCTTATGGGACGCGGACGGCGATGGGATACCGCTGATTGTTGAGATTCAGCGGGGAACTGACCCTCACGACCCCGACGACTATCCAGAACCGGACTATCTGATTCCCGCTGGCGAAACCAACATCACCACCGCCATCGAACAGGCTGTTGCCCTGAACACAAACGATTATACCATCATTCAATTTGAACCGGGCGTCTATACATACGGCTCCGCCGGGTATGTATTTGAGGTTAATTCCGATAAGGTGATATTCGTGGGGTCCATGAATCATGCCGATCCCGTAATCATTGATGCCGAGGAGGCGGGACGCTGTATCACAGTACTCGGCAATAACGTTTCCATCAGCGGATTCGTGCTGCGCAACGGGGTGAGTTATACGACGTATCCCGGCGGAGGAATTCGCGCCTATAACAGCCGCTTGGCCGTAAATAACTGTTTCTTTGAGAACTGCTTGGCCGATATAACACCTGTAGGCGCGGCAATTTATGCAACGGGATGCAACTTGACCTTGGTGAACTGTGTTTTTATTGGGAACGGCGGCGGAGGAAAGACGATTTACACCAGCGGCGGAACTCTGCGTATGCGCCACTGTACGATGACGGACAATGATGGGGGCTGGATGCCACAGGATCGCTTTCGCAGACCCCTTCTGAAGTAGATATCAAATCATCAATTTTCTGGAACACGGGCGCGACTCCGCTAATTCTGCCGCAGTTTCCCGTGCCGCTGGTGGCCGATTCTTGCATTGAAGGCGGCTATGTCGGCGGATCGAACATTTATACGAATGATCCGAATTTTGTGAATGGCTGGCGTTTGGAAGGTGCGCAAAGCGTGGACATCATCAATTACACGGCCAGCGATGTGATCTACGACATAGATGGAGAGTTCCGTGGAGAATACGCCGATTTGGGCGCCGATGAATGGGTTGTGGATTCGGATGGAGACGGGCTTCCCGACTGGTGGGAAATTGCAAATGGTTTGGATCCGTTTGACGATGGAACGATAGACCCCGCCAATGGTTATGGCGCTGATCCAGATAACGATGGATGGAACAATGCGCAGGAAATGCGCGCCGGGACATTGGCGACGAACAGCGACACCGACGGCGACGGCGTGATTGATTCATATGACCCTGAACCACTGATTTTCAACTGCTTTATCGAGCAGCAAATCTCCTTCAATCTGCAGGCCTTTGACAAGCCGTTTGCTGACGGGTCTGGGGCGCCTGTGTATGCTGGGAGCGTATTTGCAACACCGGTTTTCCCGAGCATAGTGGCTACGATCACGCAGGTTCGCTTGACCGGCCACGTGGATGATTGCTTCAAGATCAACAACCAGGAATACGCTTGGGGCAGGGCTTCGGAAATCTTCCAGGAAGACATCACGGATTCGGTATTGGATCGCAAAGCGGGGAGGTTCAGGGTTGACGTGTATGACTATATTGACAATGGCTGGCAAAACAACGAAGTGCATCTCCTTGACTCTGGAGCAGGCCCCGCTGGCGCATTGTGTACGATCCGGTATTTAACTGGCCTTAGAGTGGAGATCGTGCTGCCCCAATCTCAGGCATGCGATGGCGAACAGGTCGACGTTGATCTTGTTGTCACTCCAAGTAGTGCGAAGAGTTATCTGAGTGCTGTTCAGTTTACGGCAACCAAACCGGGCGGTGGAACACAGTTCGACAGCCCATCTGGCCAAGGCATCACGATTTCTCAAAGAAGCTCCGCTATCACGGAGTGGAGTATCGACAACGCGCGATGGTACTCAACGCAAGCCGACCACTGCAACGCAACGGCGGAGTATGAGTTAAAGGCCACATACAGCATAGGCAGCTCGGAATGCGAGACTGCCCCCGTGATATTTACAGCGGACACGACTTATGGAGCGTGTTTGAGTGGGTTGGCCTGGGTTACACAGCTATGGTCTGGAAATATTCAAATTACTGCGGTCCAATTAACAAACGGACAATGGGAGGCCACTATCAGTCAGAACACCTTCAGCCGCAATGTGCAGGCTAGTAGCACTTGGACCGCCCCCGCCAATTCTCAATATCACGACACGGTGCGCGACGAGGAACAGTTTCATGAGGGTCAATATGAAGGAACCACTTCGACTATCGTAAACGATCTTTGGGACGACCAATTGGTGATGAATGCGGCGACAGCAAACCAACCATTTATTGCAACTACAGAGGCGCAAGCACGGGCGGCTGCTCAGGCTGCATTTAATGTGGCCCGATCACAAGAGGAAGCGCGTAGTCTGGCGCTTGATTCTGTCCGCACATGCGACATGGAGAGAGAGGCGAAGACTGCGGTTGGTGCCAGTCATCGCGCGGCAATGCCTTGTACGTATCCAAATTGTCCTTGAAAAATGAAGAGGAAGCCATATATGAAAATGCTCAGTTTCTTCATCGGTACTGCGTTCACCCTACTTGTTGCCGATTCTTTTGGTGGCCCATTGAACGCCCTCGATAATTCTGAAGTGGCGGTGGCAGAGAATTTTGCTGACGCCATTCAGGACAAGGATGTTGTACTTGGTGTGTTCGAAGTTCCTGATGACGGGAGGCCGACGGTTCTGCCATCGGGCGACATTCTTGAAAACATTCCGGGCTATTCAGAGGCGTTGCTTCGATCCGGACTTTGCTTGCTCAAGACCGTTGAATCACTTCACGGAGATGCGCCCGCTTTTGTATTTGTGAGTCAATTGCCTGTGCGCGTGGAACATGAGCCTTATGAGCCTTTCGTGGCACTTCCCGGCAGCCGTTGGATTCTTGCGTTACAGAAGCACGCGGCAGATATTGCTATGGTAGGCGGCCTCGGCGAGAAGCATGAAGCTATTGACGTGGTTGAACAAAATACGTTGAAACTATTCAACGGCAGTCGTGGTGCAGCATGTCTTCGTTGGCCAAATGGAAAGGGGGTAGAGCAACCGTGCCATGTTGTGAACATCAACTCAACGGCACTGGATGACATCAAACGAATACGAAATCATCGGGCAGCACAGAAAGGGACGCCAAACAAACCTACGGGCGATATTGACAATTTGCAGGAGTTATTGAAATCCAAGTTTGGCAAAGCAATGCATCAACGCATGGTTCAATAGGCGGGGCCGAGGAGCGAATAGGGTTGCGTCTCAACAATCGACATATGACAAAATTGTAAACATAGGAGGATTTGTGCGCCGTCAACTACGACCCCGCCGGCAACCCGACCCGCCAGAACAACAACGGGTTCGTGCTGAGCAACGCCTTCAACAACCTGAACCAGAACACGACCAGCCTCTGGTCCGGCGCATTGACCGTGTTGGGGCTGGCCAATGATACCGATGGCGAGATTGAGGTGAACGGGGTGTCCGCCCCCCTCCGGGCGGCGGACGGACATGTCATCTTCGTCGCCACCAACCTGCCGGTCGTGACGGGAACGAACACCTACACCGCAATCCACACCGACCCGATGGGCCGCACCGCCACCAGCGCCGTCTCTGCGGTTGCCCGGAACAGGGGCTACGGGTACGATGCGAATGGCAACATGACCAACGATGGGCAATTCGTGTATGTGTGGGACGACGCTGATCGTCTGAAAGAAGTGCGCAAGGATGGCGAAGTCGTGATGACGTGCCTTTACGACGGCCTCGGACGCCGCAGGGAACGCGTGATGAACGGCGAAACAAATCGCTACGTTTACCACGACTGGGCCGTCCTCGAAGTCCATGACGGTGACGACAACGTACTCGAAACCTACACCCATGGCCCCGACTTAAGCGGAACGCTGGGCGGCGCCGGTGGGATCGGCGGCATCCTTCACGTAGCTCCCCTCTCTGGAGGGGCCGGGGGTGGGTACTTCCACTACGACGCCAACGGCAACGTCGTGCGGCTAACCGACGCCAACTGCGAAATCGTTTCTTCCCTCGAATACGGCCCCTTCGGCACCGTGCTGCTGCAATCCGGTTCCTACACCCCGCGCTATCAATTCTCGTCGAAGGAATTCGATAGTACTGTGGGATTGAATTATTACGGCTACAGATTCTACTCGCCCACATTGGGGAGGTGGTTGAGTCGGGATCCGATTGGGGAGATGGGCGGAATTAATCTGTATGGGTTCGTGCATAATGCCCCGATCATTTCGATTGATCTGCTAGGTACCAATCCCAATGATCTCCCTCCGATAGATCCTATTGCGAGAGTTCCGTATCCCCCTGATTCTGGACAGTATAGCTGTGTGAAATCATGGAATATAGGCGCTCCTTACGATGTTGAGTGCTGTGAAGATGCACATGTGAGCAATTTTACTCAGGCACATGATCAGAGGTGGCACAGCACCATTCCAGGTGTCAACGGTCCACCCCGACAAATCGTGTTCATTATTTCATGTCACTACGGACTCTGGCAGCGTTGCTTATCACAGACGCAAGCTCAGTTGGTCGCCGAATTAACGGCAGAAGGCCGGGGTTGGTATTATGCGGATGAAGTCCCTCCGCCATTTCGGTAGGAGTACCCTATGCACTTATATCGATTAAATGTGGTGTTGTTTTTGCTGTTGGTATCTATTTTTTGCATCTCAGCAACCGGGGCAGATCACAAGTCAAATAATGAGATTGCATTCTATCGCGTCAGTCTTTCAGCACCCATCGACAGGGATGCGCTTCATGTGCAAGACTGGCAACTTGATAAGGATCTCGTTTTGCATGGTTTAGGAGCCGGGCACAGTGTGTGTGGCGTGGTCATTGAGTATGTCCTTGGTTCCCGCCAAAATGTTAGGTGGATTGATGATACTTCGGTATACAAGTTGGATGTTCGGATTGATGCGGGGGGGTGTCGGGAGTATTTGTGGATTTAGAATTTAAAGCATATAGAGGAGGGGAGCGTGCCGGTGGTACAAGTGTTAGCAGGTTTCCCGTGTTGGCTCAATTCGAGGAGAAACTTGTTGTTTTGCCTCCCTTATTAAATTCAGGGAAAATAGAGGAAGTATATGCCATCGTTATTCGAGCGCGCGAAGGTTGGAGGCGGCCTGGGTCAGACCTAGACGGACTGTTGCCCAAAGAGTCCACAAGCAGCGCGGTGGAGCCGCGATGAGCGGCAAGTCAGTTCAGCGAGGCGGAGAGCGGTCCCGCCGAGAACGCGTGATGAACGGCGAAACGAATCGCTCCCTATACCACGAGTGGCCGGTTCTTGAAGTCCGCGATGGCGAAAACAGCAGGCTCGAAACCCACACCCATAGCCGCGACCTCAGCGGGGCTATTGGCGGAGTTGGTGGCATTGGGGGTATTTTATCGGTCGCCCATACAGGCGAGTCGGAGCCTTGGCGATACTACCACGCCGACGGTAACGGCAACATCGTGCTACTCACGGATAAAGACGAAGAGGAAACAGCCCGAATCGAATACGATCCTTTCGGACGCGTGCTGATCAACACCGCCAGTCAACCCGTTCGCTATCAGTTTAGCTCGAAGGAGGTTGATAGTGCAGTGGGGTTGAATTATTACGGCTACAGATACTACTCGCCCGAGTTGGGGCGATGGATCAATCGGGATCCGGTTGAGGAGCGAGGTGGGATTAATTTATACTCTTTCATTGTGAACTCTCCATTGTCCCACGCTGATTATTTGGGGCTTCGAAATTGTTGTCCTGAAGAGTTGGAACGAGCTCGGGCTGCTTGTTTCGAGGCCCGCATAGCCTTGGGTCTTGCGTTGGCGGCTTCTGCTCTTGCATGTACGCCACCATCCGTACTCATCCCGGTTTTTGGACCGCTCGGTTGTTCTCTTGCGGTGCATGCGGCGGCGTTTGCATTATATCAAGAGCGCTCTGCCTGTACTCAGTGTGATAACCAATGATTTTGTATTCACAAATTATTCTCGGCTCTGTAATCGTCTTGGCCTGTATTATTGGTTTCATATCAAGAAAATACAGTCACAGTCATGTCGGTAGTGCTGTACCGCAGTGGTTACTTATTATTGCAATGGTTCTAACATTGATATCTTTGTCCTTGTTTCACGATGACTTGCATGGGTCATTTGATCGGGACGTGTTAGTCGCCGGTGCGCTGGTTGTACTTCTGGGTGTTGTAGCTGGTATGCTCCGAAACCGACGAAAGACAAAGCGTCAGAGTGGTCAACAGCGCGGCGAGGATGCCCAGTAAAATGTTAAACAACGGAAAGCCAGAGAGGAGCATCAGGGACAGGCCTTTAATAACAAATGACGGGAAAGATAAATTGATGTTTGTTCGCACCGAAAAAATGGCAGAGCCCCCTCGAAAAACCGTGTCGTGGGGTCCGCGGCTTTTTCGTTCTCCCGCACCGGCTCCACATGGTCGGAAACCCAATGTTCACGCCTAGAAAATGACCCCACCGCTACGACAACCGCGTCGGGTATGTGCTTCTACGGCTATCGATTCTACAGCCCGCAGTTGGGTCGGTGGCTCAATCGGGATCCAATCGAGGAACGAGGCGGAATTAACCTGTATGGTTTCGTTGAGAACAACCCCTGCATAAATATTGATGTTCTCGGCCTCAAAGGTTTGAGGCCACCATGGTGGCCAATAATCAAGCCAATATTGGATACCACCTGTGATGGAGTTCCTGTTGGCGCAATAGCAGAATATGAGGCCGAAGCTAGTTGCGTAAGGCATTGTGCTCCTGCAGCAGGCTCAGAGAAAGAGTGTCCTTCGTGTTCAAATCAATCTGGCAAAGGCAAAGGGATGGCCGCGCGGTTGGGGTCAAGTCTAGACATTCGACATTTGGGCTTGCGCGGTCGCGTCGAGAATGAATACAAGATCGGCATGAGCAGACCATTGAGAATTGACATTGAAGGCGGGTGGTATCATGTGACGGCACGCGGTCACAATCGCGAGGCCATCTATCGAGACACAAAGGATCGAGCGCATTTCCTCGATCTGCTGGAACAACTGAGCGAGCGGCATCGCATAGAGATTCATGCGTACGTGTTGATGACGAACCATTATCATCTATTAGTGCGTAGCCCCGAAGCCAACCTGAGCCGGGCGCTTCAGTGGCTGAATGTCAGCTACAGCATCTGGTGGAATCGTCGCCACAGGCGGTGTGGCAGTGTGTTTCAGGGCCGATTCAAGGCGGCGCTTGTTGAGGGCGGTGCTTGGCTTCTGTCGCTGAGTCAGTATATCCATTACAATCCCGTGGCGGTGAAGGGATTGGGCTTGAGTAAGCAGGGCAAGGCTCTTGAGGGACGCGGGTGGGCGACGCCGACGGCGGAAATGGTCGCGATGAGATTGAAGGTATTACGAGAATATCGCTGGAGTTCCTATCCGGCGTATGCCGGCTATGCAAAGCCACCCGCGTGGTTGAATACCAAAGAAGTTCTGGCCCGAGTGAAGGGCGGAAGGCGGGGTTATCGAAAGTTGACCGAAGGTCGCTTGCGCGGTGGCGCAACGGAGAGCGTTGCAGAGGGAGCGAGGTGGGGAATTGTGTTGGGCAGCGAAGCCTTTGCGGAGCGAATTCGGGCTGGATTGGGGATCGGGCGGGAGAGCGCGGGGCGGAAGAACCTGCGTCGTCGTCTTGAGTGGAGCGATTATGTGAAATGTATGGAGGGCGTGAAGGGAGAGCGCTGGGATGAGTTTTGCGGCCGGTATGGCGACCCGGGCCGCGATGTTGCTTTATGGGCTGCGCGCACCAAGGGAGGGTATGGGCTAAAAGAACTGGCGGGATACGTTGATGGCGTTGATTACAGCGCGGTCTATCAAGCAGTACGCCGCCTGCCTTTACGCATGAAACGAGATAAACGGCTTAGAACACTTGTAGAGACCTATGCCAAAAAGATTGGCGAATTGTACAATGTCTAGACTTGACCCCAATAGACGCTTGACCCCAATAGACGGGGACTGTTTTCTCCTGTGGCCGCGGGCGCTGACCGCGGAGGGGGTAAGACCGCCCTCAACGCGGGCGGCTACAGGGGCGAGGTTAAGAGTTTGGCGTTGTCTTGTTAACGGTGGCAAGGCGCAGAAGAACGCGGAAGGGATTTATCGTGTGGTTCACGATATTGCTATGGTTGGTAGGGCGTGACTGCTAGGCGCGCCGAGGGGAGATGTGGGGCGAACGACCGAAGGGGAATAATAGACCAATTTGGAACGGCGAGGTTAATCGGGAACGTTCAGGCTCGCCCGGCGGTCGAGCCCTACCCAAAACGACAAACTGTTGTGTTGTTTAAGTTGTGTGCGTCAAGTTCTGCAAAGGGGTGGGTTGCGTGTGGAGACTGGGGAGGGTGGGTCTGGGGTGCTTTCAGAAGATAAAACAGCCCCCTTTGTGATAAAGGGGGCTGTCGTTTGATTTTGTGTTGGGTGGTTAGCTCTGTGCTGCGTTTTTGAGACGCTCTTCCAAGGCGGTGAGTTCGGTGAAGAGTTCGGCGGGGACGTGATCGCCAAGGTTGTTCAGGTGCCCACGAATACCTTCAATCTCGGTTTTCCAGTCATCGCCGCTGATGCGGAGCAGTTCGGCCATGTCGGCTGCGGACAGGGCCAGCCCGGAGGTGTCTATATCCGCCGGTGTTGGCATTGGGCCAATGGCTGTATCGACGGCGTTGCCCTTGCCTTCGCAGCGCTCGAATATCCATTTCAGCACACGGCTGTTGTCGCCGAAGCCGGGCCACAGGAAGCGGCCGTTTGCGTCGCGGCGGAACCAGTTGACGAAGAATATCTTCGGCAGTTTGTCCGTCGCCGTTGCGCGGCCCATCCTCAGCCAGTGGGCGAAGTAGTCGCCGATGTTGTAGCCGCAGAAGGGAAGCATTGCCATGGGGTCGCGGCGAACATGGCCGACTTTTCCGGTCGCTGCCGCAGTTGTCTCGGATGCCTGAATTGCACCAAGGAAGACGCCGTGTTGCCAGTTGAGTGATTCGTACACAAGCGGGATTGTGGACGGCCGACGTCCGCCGAAAAGAATGGCCGAAATCGGCACCCCTGCGGGTTCGTTGTAGGCCGGGTCAATGATGGGGCACTGCGAGAGCGGCGCCGTGTAACGCGCGTTCGGATGCGAGGCCTTCTTGTGGTCTTCCGGTGTCCATGGTTCGCCGAGCCAACTCGTGGCGTGCGCAGGGGGTGTTGACATGCCTTCCCACCAGATATCTCCGTCCGGTGTGGATGCCACATTGGTGAAGACGGTGTTGGTCTCGATGGCGGCCATTGCGTTGGGATTGGATTGCATCGAGGTGCCCGGCGCGACGCCGAAGAAGCCGGCTTCGGGATTGATCGCCCAGAGGCGGCCGTCCGGCCCGATTTTCATCCACGCAATGTCATCGCCAATGCATTCCGCCTTCCAACCGGGGAGGGTGGGGGTGAGCATGGCGAGGTTTGTCTTGCCGCAGGCGCTCGGGAACGCTGCCGCGACATAGATCTTTTTTCCTTCCGGATTGGTGAGGCCAAGGATGAGCATGTGCTCTGCCATCCACCCTTGGTCGCGTGCCATACAGGAGGCGATGCGAAGAGCAAAACACTTCTTGCCGAGCAACGCATTGCCGCCGTAGCCGCTGCCGTAGGACCAAATCTCGCGCGTTTCTGGGAAGTGGATGATGTATTTCTGCTCTGCATTGCAAGGCCAGGGAACGTCCTGCTGGCCGGGGGCGAGTGGAGCGCCGACGGTGTGGACGCAAGGGACAAAGTCTCCATCGCCCAACGCGTCGAGCACTTCCTTACCCATGCGCGTCATGATGCGCATATTCACCACGACGTAGGGAGAGTCGGTGAGTTCCACGCCGATGTGGGAGATGGGGCCGCCGACGGGGCCCATGCTGAACGGGATGACATACATGGTGCGACCGCGCATGCAGCCGTCGAAAATCTCGCCGATCAAGGTGCGCATTTCCGCAGGGCTGCGCCAGTTGTTCGTGGGGCCAGCATCTTCCTTCTTCTTGCTCGAAATGAATGTGCGATCTTCCGTGCGCGCCACGTCGCCGGGGTTGGAACGACAAAGATAACTGCCGGGGCGCTTGGAAATGGGGGCGAATGTTCCAGTTTTGACGAGCAGGTTACAAAGCTCCGTATTCTCCGCGTCCGAACCGTCGCACCACTGCACCTTGTCCGGCTTGCAGAGCGCAACCATGTCTTGAACCCATACATTCAGCTTACTGTTTTTTGTCATAGCAACTCCGTTTCGTCAGGCGAACGTATGGATTAGACAGAGTTTCTCAAGTAGATTCAAGCAAGTTAATGGTTTCCCCGATGGCCTGTTCCGGGTTTTGGTAGAGGACGCAATGGAATCCCGCCGCGCGGGCTGATTCTATATTTTCCGGGCGGTCATCAATGAACAGGCTGCTTTCCGCGGAAACATTAAATTTCGCCAGTGCGCGTGTATAAAACAGCGCCTCCGGCTTCATTGCATTGATATAGCACGAGGCGGCGACATCGCGAAAGAAACGCAGGCGCGGGAAGCGGTCAAAGACCCACGGCACATGAATATCCCCTGCATTTGTCATGAAATAAATCGGATAGCGTTTCTCCAGTTCGCGCCCGAATTCGATCATCGGATCATTTTCGCGAAAGATGCCGCGCCAGATTTCGATGAATTCTTGCAGCGAACCGCGGAACCCCGATGATTCGGCGAAATAGTTGAAGAGGTTTTGCACGCTCAAGTCGCCACGTTCATACGCATCCACTTCAGGCGCACGTCCGAGCAAGGATAAAAAACGTCCGCCCTCCGCCAGCTTCTTCGGATCACAGAGCCTGACACAAGCGTCCCGCGCCCGTTCATAATCGAGGTGTAACAAAACGACACCGAGATCGAACATGATTTGCTGGATGGGAGATGGCATAGGCCACCCATTCTAGGCTGTTTCATTGTCGTAACCAAGCTCAGGAATCAAATGAGCTGGCTGGAGTTTTTGTCGGTGTTCGCAACAGGCTTTTTTAGCGCGCATTGGTGACTTATTGGAAAGGCAGGCACAAGGGACTACCTGCCTCAGGCAGGTCTGCCTTTGGCAGAAAAATCCCTCGTACAACTTTTTGTTGTCTATTCGAAGCCCAACCCACAGATTAGGGCGCGAACACAACTCCTGCCCGGGTGGTGGAATGGCAGACACAAGGGACTTAAAATCCCTTGACCGCAAGGTCGTGCGGGTTCGACCCCCGCCCCGGGCACCAACAAAGGCAGCGGACAATGGAGCCACTAGAGCCGCGCCCAGCGGCATACGCAGTCCTGTGCGGAGAAAAGCGCGATTACCTATACAAGGGTGCAACTCGCGACATGCGGAAGCGCTGGGCCGATCATCACGCTGGTCGCGTCTCTTCGACGAAAAACCGCAAGCCCCTTGAACTCGTTTGGATTGAGTACTTCGACACCTATACGGAAGCACGAAAGAGAGAAATATTTCTGAAGTCAGGTGTTGGACGGGCGATGCTAGAAGAGCACATCACCAAAAAAATAAACTAAGGGGACTTCCTGCCAAAGGCAGGCCTGCCTCAGGCAGGAAAATCCCTTGACCGCAAGGTCGTGCGGGTTCGACCCCGCCCCGGGCACCAACAAAGGCAGCGGACAATGGAGCCACTAGAGCCGCGCCCAGCGGCATACGCAGTCCTGTGCGGAGAAAAGCGCGATTACCTATACAAGGGTGCAACTCGCGACATGCGGAAGCGCTGGGCCGATCATCACGCTGGTCGCGTCTCTTCGACGAAAAAACGCAAGCCCCTTGAACTCGTTTGGATTGAGTACTTCGACACCTATACGGAAGCACGAAAGAGAGAAATATTTTCTGAAGTCAGGTGTTGGACGGGCGATGCTAGAAGAGCACATCACCAAAAAAATAAACTAAGGGGACTTCCTGCCAAAGGCAGGCCTGCCTCAGGCAGGAAAATCCCTTGACCGCAAGGTCGTGCGGGTTCGACCCCCGCCCCGGGCACCAACAAAGGCAGCGGACAATGGAGCCACTAGAGCCGCGCCCAGCGGCATACGCAGTCCTGTGCGGAGAAAAGCGCGATTACCTATACAAGGGTGCAACTCGCGACATGCGGAAGCGCTGGGCCGATCATCACGCTGGTCGCGTCTCTTCGACGAAAAAACGCAAGCCCCTTGAACTCGTTTGGATTGAGTACTTCGACACCTATACGGAAGCACGAAAGAGAGAAATATTTCTGAAGTCAGGTGTTGGACGGGCGATGCTAGAAGAGCACATCACCAAAAAAATAAACTAAGGGGACTTCCTGCCAAAGGCAGGCCTGCCTCAGGCAGGAAAATCCCTTGACCGCAAGGTCGTGCGGGTTCGACCCCCGCCCCGGGCACCAACAAAGGCAGCGGACAATGGAGCCACTAGAGCCGCGCCCAGCGGCATACGCAGTCCTGTGCGGAGAAAAGCGCGATTACCTATACAAGGGTGCAACTCGCGACATGCGGAAGCGCTGGGCCGATCATCACGCTGGTCGCGTCTCTTCGACGAAAAAACGCAAGCCCCTTGAACTCGTTTGGATTGAGTACTTCGACACCTATACGGAAGCACGAAAGAGAGAAATATTTCTGAAGTCAGGTGTTGGACGGGCGATGCTAGAAGAGCACATCACCAAAAAAAATAAACTAAGGGGACTTCCTGCCAAAGGCAGGCCTGCCTCAGGCAGGAAAATCCCTTGACCGCAAGGTCGTGCGGGTTCGACCCCCGCCCCGGGCACCAACAAAGGCAGCGGACAATGGAGCCACTAGAGCCGCGCCCAGCGGCATACGCAGTCCTGTGCGGAGAAAAGCGCGATTACCTATACAAGGGTGCAACTCGCGACATGCGGAAGCGCTGGGCCGATCATCACGCTGGTCGCGTCTCTTCGACGAAAAAACGCAAGCCCCTTGAACTCGTTTGGATTGAGTACTTCGACACCTATACGGAAGCACGAAAGAGAGAAATATTTCTGAAGTCAGGTGTTGGACGGGCGATGCTAGAAGAGCACATCACCAAAAAAATAAACTAAGGGGACTTCCTGCCAAAGGCAGGCCTGCCTCAGGCAGGAAAATCCCTTGACCGCAAGGTCGTGCGGGTTCGACCCCGCCCCGGGCACCAACAAAGGCAGCGGACAATGGAGCCACTAGAGCCGCGCCCAGCGGCATACGCAGTCCTGTGCGGAGAAAAGCGCGATTACCTATACAAGGGTGCAACTCGCGACATGCGGAAGCGCTGGGCCGATCATCACGCTGGTCGCGTCTCTTCGACGAAAAAACGCAAGCCCCTTGAACTCGTTTGGATTGAGTACTTCGACACCTATACGGAAGCACGAAAGAGAGAAATATTTCTGAAGTCAGGTGTTGGACGGGCGATGCTAGAAGAGCACATCACCAAAAAAATAAACTAAGGGGACTTCCTGCCAAAGGCAGGCCTGCCTCAGGCAGGAAAATCCCTTGACCGCAAGGTCGTGCGGGTTCGACCCCCGCCCCGGGCACCAACAAAGGCAGCGGACAATGGAGCCACTAGAGCCGCGCCCAGCGGCATACGCAGTCCTGTGCGGAGAAAAGCGCGATTACCTATACAAGGGTGCAACTCGCGACATGCGGAAGCGCTGGGCCGATCATCACGCTGGTCGCGTCTCTTCGACGAAAAAACGCAAGCCCCTTGAACTCGTTTGGATTGAGTACTTCGACACCTATACGGAAGCACGAAAGAGAGAAATATTTCTGAAGTCAGGTGTTGGACGGGCGATGCTAGAAGAGCACATCACCAAAAAAACAAACTAAGGGGACTTCCTGCCAAAGGCAGGCCTGCCTCAGGCAGGAAAATCCCTTGACCGCAAGGTCGTGCGGGTTCGACCCCCGCCCCGGGCACCATTTGTAGCGAGATGAATTATCGAAGCGTGCCTCGCGTCAGACAAACCCCTCTTCTTGGAGCTTGTCGAGGAAGTCGCCGGGCTCGTGGCTGGTCTTACTGTGGCCGGGCATTTCGGGGGCGATACGGTCAAGCTTGCGGCGCTTGATCCAGAAGTGGGGTTGGCTTTCGGCCAAGGCGATCATCTTGGAGTGGCGGACGATGCGGTCAAACCCGTCCACATAGTCGCTAAGAAATATCCCGACAATGGGCGCCCATTCGTGATTGATGATTTTTTCAGAGAACAGAGCCTTTGCAGATAGGCTGAGGTCAACATAGGCGTCGCGCGCTTGTAGAATGTCGTGTGCGATGGCCTGGAAATCGGTGTTATCGGGGTTGAGTGATTTGATCACGAGTTGAAGCACACGGTCGGCAGATTCAAACAGCCCGAAGAGGGTTTGCTGTGCGACGCTGGGGAAGGCGGTGCCTCTGGTGTGGAAGCGCAACTCGGTCAGGTCGGCGATGTTTTCATTGTGATCGCCGATGCGCTCAATGTCTATGGTGCAGCGATTGAGGTGCTGAATCATAATCGCCTGGCGACGCGATAGGTAACGCGCGGTCAACTTTTGGAGATATTGTTTGAGGACGTGATGGATTTCGTCCACTGCGTCTTCGTTGCGTCGGATGGTGAGCAATGTGCGCTTGTTCATCCGAAACATTACTTCCGCGTTGAGGCGAAAGGTTTGTGCGCAGATGTCGGCGACGCGCTGCAGCTCGCGCACGGAACGGTAGATGGCCTGTTCTGGCATCTTGAGTGCTTCGTCATCAAGGTGGCTGGACGGCGGCGCGGGTTTGCGCGAGGGGGTGACGAGGCGGACGAACCAGACGAAGGGGGTGCGTAGGGGAACAATGATCAGTGCTGTCAGGATAATGATGATGGTCTGGAGGTTCGCCGTCTGGTGAATCAGGTCGGATGACGTCATCTGTGTGATCTTGATCAGGAACGGTTCCAGCGCGAGCGCGATAGCTGTGCCGAGGATATTGAAAAGCAGGTGTGTGACGCCACCGCGCCGCGCGTCAATGGAGGTGCCGACGGAGCCAATGACTCCTGTGGAGCAGGTTCCTATTTGTGCGCCGAGGACGTAGGGGAAGATGGGTTCGAGCGATGAAAAAACATCTGCGCGGGTTAGCGCGAATAGCAGGCCCATCGTTGCGCTTCGGCTTTGGAGCGCAGCGGAGACAACGGTTGTGATGCCGATCGCGATAAATTTTGCGGTTAGGCCCGAGCCGTGCGAGGTGGAGAGCAGCGACTGGAGGGCATCTTTGTGCGGCGCGAGGCTGTCGCTCATCATCTTCATGGACATAAAGAGGAAGCCGAAGCCGATGAGGGCTTGCGCACTGTCTTTCCACGTCGGGCGCTTGGCGCTGATTAGGAGAAGTACGCCGACGATGATCGGAACAAAATAAAAGTCGCCGAGGTCGAAGGAAATCAGTTGGAGCGCGAGTGTTGTTCCGATGTTTGCACCCGCGATGGGCGCAATGGCTTGGGGGAGCGTGAGCAGACCGGCGTGGAGGAATCCGATGACAAGGAAGACGCTGGCGTTACTTTGCAGCAGCGTGCCCATCACGGTGCCGAGACTCAGCCCAACCCAGCGCCCTCGTGTGGACCACCGGATCAACCCGCGCAGCGAACGGCCCGCAGCGGCTTGCAGGCTCGAAATCAAAATGTGTAAGGCGAAGATGAAGCAGGCCAGTCCGCCGACCAGCTTCAGGGCACCCCAAACAATTGATTCGCTTTCCATTACTCGCCTTACACGCCTGCCTTTGAACCCGCAGTCAAATCGTAGCCGAGCATCGCATCGCCCGCAAACAAGAAGCGCGCTTTGAACGGCTGGCCCTTCAACATCAGCGGAACCCAGATGTGGTCATCCGCCCACATTCGTGAGAATGGAATTTCAGAAAGCTGCGTCCAGATCGGATCGGCTTCCGGCGTGGACTTTGGCTCGCCCTCGTGGCCGTTCGCCGTGAAGACGTGACCGTGGATGGAGTAGCCGTCCGCAAATTGAAACAGCAGCTCGCCCGCTTTTTTTACGCCGGTTGGCGTGACTCCCAGTTCCTCCTGCGTTTCACGGATCGCGCACTGTTCAATCGTCTCACCCGGTTCCAATCGGCCACCGGGCCCGCTTATTTTTCCTGCGCCGAAGCCTCGTTTTTTGTGAATCAGCAGAATTTTGCCATTTTCGATGGCGAACATCAGGGTCGCTGTTTCGACGGGTTTCCAGTTTTGCCAATCAACTTGCTCGAATCGCGAATACAGGTGGGTTTTCATTCGTTGCGCTTCACTTGACCTTCGGAGTAGTTGGACGTAGCTTGCACTAAAGAGGTCAACTATGACGATACTTTCTTATTTGATTCCGGCGATTGTGATTCTTGCTTTGGGCGGCCTTGCGATGGCCGTTGGCGTTCTCGTACGCGGCAAGAGCCTGCAAACTTGTGGTCGCGCAAGCGGCAAGTTGGCGAACGGCGAAACAATTGCTTGTCCGTCCTGCGGTGGCGGTGGTTCCTGCAAGAGCGAGAAGAGCGCGACGCACTAATTCGCTGAATTGTTTCCCGCGAAGCGTGTGGCGCTGATGCGGTCTCGTCCTGCGCTGCTTTTATTGCTTGGCCGAGCATGTCGCGCGGTGGTCGGTCCAGCGCCACGCGAGGATCGCGAGAATAATCAGTCCGATATTTCGGACGATGTTCAACCACGACATGGACTCCGCGGTGTTCTCCACCGAGAAACAGCCGCATGCGATGTTCACACCGCGATGCAGGTTGATGCTCATTGCGACGATAAACATGACCAGCAGCAGGATCGTCAGCAACAGCGCACCTTTGCGCAGTCGGGTTCCCACGAGCAGCGCGACGGCGATGGCGACTTCCGACCACGGCATATAGACCGCAAAAATATTAATCCAGCCATCGGGCAGCAGGTGGTAGCGATAGACTGCTTCCGCGAACGCTTCGGGGTGGGCGATTTTTGGAAACGCTGCGAAGGCGAAAATAATTGCGATAAAAATGGAAATCACCCATGCGGTGGCCCGGCGCCAGGTGGTTTGTGGGGATGTGTCGTTCATCGCGCGACCGGATATCCCGCCTCCTGCCAGTCCGTGAACCCTCCGAGATAGAGGAGGATGTTGGTGTGACCCTGTTCGAGCAGAAACATGCAAAGCTCCAGCGACTCGTCGCAAGTTTCACCGGTGCAATAAATCATCGCCTGTTGATCGGGTGTTAGAACGTCTGCGTATTGCGGATAGAACTCCGCGCGTTTTGCGTCGGGGAATGGGAGGGCGCCGGGAAGATGGTCGGCGTCGTAATCGCCTTGGCTGCGCGCATCGAAAATCAGCGCGATGCCTGCGTCAACAATGGCGCGCGCCTGCTCCGTGTCCACGATGGCGATGCCGGCATTTTCCGCTTTTGCTTTTGCGCGATTCGACCAGTCTTCATGCCACGGGATTCGCGTCGGCGATAAAAACTGTGCTGCCGTGCCCAGAACGAGGCATGCAAAAAGCACTTGGATGATTTGTGTAAAGAGTCCGGGACGGGCAGCGCCCATAATCAGATTCCCTGTACGCGGATCGGCACTTCAATAGCATTGCCGCGCACCTGAATGCGGAGGACGTGACCGTTAATATCGTTGTTCGGCACAATGCCGCTCATTTGGATGCGGACCCCGTTGGAGCCGAAGGGTTGCGTATCCACTTTGATATCGGGGGTGGGCGGCTCGATTGCATCAATCTGCACGGGGGAACCGTCGGAGTTGCGGACGAGCACGAAACGGGAGACGGCCTCGCTGCCGGGCTTGTCGAACATGATCTCGCGCGGCGCAACAATCACGTCGCGTGTAGCCATGAGACGCACTGGAATTTGAATTTCGGGGCGGCGCGGATGGTCGGTGCGCACGAGTACGGTCGCGGTGAACATACCTTCCAGTGGCTTTTTGAGCGCTAGGTGTACGCGGTAATTTTTGCCCTCCTCGACCTGTTCCACTTGTGCCGCCAGATCATCGGATGTGGACTCGACCGCAGTTACTTGGAATGCCGTGCCGTCTCCGCTGGACACAAACAGATCCGCGGTCGGCAGTGATCCTGGCTCAAGGCGGGGCATTGTGATTTGCGAGGGCTGAACGGAGACTGCGGAGCCGACAACGCCCTGCAAGGTCAGGGTGTATTGCGGATGGTCGGGGTCGTTTGAATAGATGGTGATCGCTTTGTGCTGCGGGCCGGAGCGACCGGCAGGTGAAAAGCGGGTGGTGATGCGTGATTCGTCGCCGGGCGAAACATTCTTGTTTGAAATTTCCGCAACGGTGCAACCGCAAGAGGGTTGCACGCGAGAAATTTCCAATGTGACTGTGCCGGTGTTTTTTACAACGTAGGTATGCTCGACACTGTCGGCTTGATCCACCGTGCCGAAGTCATACACGGGGTCATCGCTGTGGATGTGTGGGACGTTGGTGGTTGCGGGCTGCTGCGCGGGAGCGGGTGTCGTGAGTACAAGCCCGAGCATCAGGGCTGCGGTAAATAGTCGTGTAAGCATTTTCGGCCTCCAAACATATTTGGTTAAGATAGCAATTTCGGCGATTTGTTCAATTCGCAACGAGTTTTTTTGCCGACCGGTGCGATTATGCTCCGACGCGCACCGACTTTCGGCGGCGCGGGGGGCGTTTGACCGCTTGCGACTGGGATTCCTCGTAAGGGCAGCTGGGTTGGCAGTGCGGACATGTTTGTGCGTCCGAGTGACAGCGCTCCTGGCGCTTGGAGAGTAATTGAATAAAATTTTTTGCCGCCTTGTCGTCCGAGCGGATGCATTCAATGAAGTTGCAGAGTTTCACGCTGCTCTCAATGCTGAGCAGGTGCTCAATTTTGCAGGCGTCCACCTCGGCCTGTTCCGCGCCCACGCCGAGCACATCGCGCAGGAACAATTCGAGCAGTTCGTCGTTTCGTTCCACAATTTCCGCGAGCCGGCGGCCTTCGTCGGAAAGCGACAGGAATTTATTAGAGTCTTCAACCACCAGCCCGCGTTTTTTCAGGGGCTTGAGGCTGATCGAGCAACTACCCCTGGTGATGTTGAGCCGCTTTGAAATATCTGTGACCCGGGCGTAGCCCTGTGCGCGCTGCAGCTCGTGAATGGTCATCAAATAGTGCGCAGCGCTATGCGTGAGCAGGTTGTCTTCGTAGCTTTTCCAAACTTCGGTCGGCATCATGTATAATCCAGTTGATTGATATATCAAACAGAATACCGCGCGAACTGGGGGAGGTCAAGCGGCGCGCCCGGAGCACGCTCCGTTTCCCTGATTTTTAACGGTCGGCAAAGAAGCGGATCAGCTCTTGCGAGAGTGCGGCCTTCGACTTGTTGAGGATGTAGAGGTGGATGCCCGGCACGTCTTTTTTGAGCAAGCCTTCAATTTGTTTGGCCGCCCAACGGATGCCGACCTGCTCCGCTGCCTCGTGATCGTCGCCTGCGTCTTCAAGCTGCTTTGCCAGTTCTTTTGGAAGCTCAACTTTGCAGATACTGCACATACGTTGCACTTGCTTGAACGAGATGACGGGCAGAAGTCCCGGCAGAATTGGCTGCGTGATCCCGGCCTTGCGGCAGCGCTCCACGTAGTCGAAGTAGTATTTGTTGTCGAAGAAAAGTTGTGTTGTGACGAAGCACGCGCCTGCGTCCACCTTCGCCTTGAGGTGGCGTATATCCGCCTCTTCTGAAACGGATTCGGGGTGCGTTTCGGGGAAGCCCGCGACACCGAGGCAAAAATCCGGGTAGCGATTTTTTAGAAACGTCACCAACTCATAGGCGTGGCTGAAGCCGTCTGGTTGCGGACGGAATTGTGAGAAGCCGCGCGGCGGGTCGCCACGAAGCGCCATAATGTTGCGGTAGCCCGCATTGTACCATTCGCGTGCGATCGTTTCGAGTTCAAGCTGGCTATGGCCCACACAGGAAAGGTGGGGCATGACCGGGCTGAAGCCTTTGTCGCGGAGGATGCCGCAGACCTCCAAGGTCTTCTCGCGCGTCGAGCCACCGGCGCCGTAGGTGCAGGTGACGAAGTCCGGCTTGGCGGCCAGCAGCGCTTCCGCGTTTGTATGGAGGTTGGCCATCGCCGCATCGTCTCGTGGGGGGAAAAACTCGAACGAGAGGAGTGGCTTGCGACCGTTGGAAAATAATTCGCTTATAGGTTTATCAGACATAAGTGGGGAACCGTACTGATTCCGCTCTTTCCGTCAACCCACGAATTTAGTTTTGCTCGCGGGCCAGTGTTGGCTATGCGCCGCTGGAGTGACTCCCGTGCGGTCGAAATAGCAGGACGATGAGGAAAAATGCCGTCGCGACCAGCACGATGGCTGGGCCGGGCGCGATACTGAGGTAGTAGGAGAGATACAGGCCCAAAACGCCCGCAAGCGCGGCGAGAATTGAAGCCCCGAGCATCAATGCCGGCAGGCGTCGTGTCAGAAGCGCAGCAGTTGCGGCTGGGGTCACAAGGAGCGCGATGACCAAAGCCACGCCGACCGTCTGCAGTGCTAGGACAACCGCGATTGCGAGGAGGATGAGCAACAAGTAGTGCAGAAACCGAACGGGGAGTCGCAATGTTTTCGCGAGCACCGGATCGAAGGTCAGTACCAACAGCTCCTTGTAGAGCAATCCAACAAACGCCAGGGCGATCGTCCCGAAGACGCCGATTCGCCAGAGGTCGCTGGCCGAGACGCTGAGCACATTTCCGAAGAGAATGTGCGTCACTTCGACGGCGTAGCTTTTGCTCAGCGACACGAGCGCAATACCGAGCGCGAACATCCCGGCAAAGATAATTCCAATCGCTGTATCTTCGCGCAGGCGCGAGCCGCGGCTGATCGCACCGATCCCGAATGCAGAAAGAATCGCCGCCCCGAGTGCCCACCAAAACAATGGACCGCGTGCGCCACCGTGGACGAGATAGCCAGCGGCGACACCCGGCAGAATGGCATGAGAGAGCGCGTCGCCCATAAATGCCATTCCGCGAAGAATCACAAAGGCCCCGAGTACGGCGCAAACGATTCCGACGAGAACGACTGCGATCAGTGCGCGGGTCATAAACGCGTACTGGAACGGTTCCGCTAAAATTGTCCAAACCTCACTCATTCGGCGGCTCCGGTACACAGGCATCGTTGTTCACAACGATAAGCCCTTCCTGCGTTTCAATTGTCCGTGCGTGATGCCCGAAGGTTGCGGTTAGAAGAGCGGGTCGAAAAACCTCGCTCGGTGGCCCGCACGCGATGAGCTTGTGGTTCAAAAGAAGGATTCGGTCAAAATGCGCGGCTGCCAAATCAAGATCGTGCGTTGCGACGAGAATCGTAACATTGCGATCACTCAATTCCTCAAGCAGGTGAATCAATTCGTGTTGTGTTCGATTATCCAGCCCATTGAGTGGTTCGTCGAGCAGCATAACTTCTGCCTCTTGTGCCAAGGCGCGCGCGATGAACATCCGCTGTTGCTGGCCGCCGGAGAGTTCGCCGATTTGCCGACGGGCCAACGCGGTGAGTCCGACCATTTCGAGGCAATCCTCGACAATTTTGCGATCCTTTGCCCGTGACTTTCGGAAGAATCCGATTTTGCGAATGCGCCCCATCATCACGACGTCATACACGGTGACCGGAAAGTTCCAGTCAATCGCCCTTCGCTGAACCAGATAGGCAATGCAGGCATGCCGCCGCGGCGGAAATCCAAAAATGGAAACCTTCCCTTCACTCGGTTCAATCATCCCGGAAATTGCTTTGAAGAGAGTCGTTTTCCCTGCACCGTTCGGCCCGACAATGGCCAGGCGTTCGCCGGTTGGTACGGTAAGCGTGATGGAATTCACTGCGACGCGATTGCCGTAGCGGATGGTCGGATCCTTGATGCATACGGCATCGGAGTCCGGCTCGTGTTGAGCGTGACGGAAAAGAAATGGCTCTATTTCGCTTCCTGACGTCATGGTGCCTCCTCGCGGAGTGCGTCGGTCAACGTGGTTGTGGTTGCCGACATAAAACTCAGATAGTTCGAGGCGTCGCTCCCGATGGGGGCGAGTGAGTGGGTATAAATACGAACGACGCGTGCTCCGGTATCTCGCGCCAGCCGCTCCGCCATCGTCGAGTTTGCGGAGTAGCTGACGACGACGACCCGCGCACCGCTGTCCTGCATTTGTTTTTGCAACAGCGCCAGTGAGCGCGCAGAGGATTCTGTCAGCGCTGTAAAATTTGGGAGCAATGTGCCGATTACGGTCACGCCGTAGCGATCTGCGAGGTAGCCAAGCTCATTGTGTTCGGTGACGATGATTCGTTGTTGCGGTTGAATTGCATCAAATTGTTTGCGAATCCAACCGTCCAGCGTTGAAAGCTGATTATGGTAGGATGCTGCGTTCGACCGATAGGTAGAGGCGTGCTCCGGATCGCGTTCGGCCAATGCGCTCGTGATGTTTTCAACCCAAAGTTGAACCCAAGTCGGATCGAACCAAACATGAGGATCGGTCTCTCCGTGATCGTGATGGGACGTTATCTCTTTCCCGTGTTGCTCATCCGTGCGTGGGGTGCGGCCTGCCGAAACGATGACCAATTTGTTTTCGTGCGTGGCGCCGCTCACGGCGAGAAAGCGATCAAGAAATGATTCTAGGCCGAGGCCGTTTGCGAAGATCACATCCGCATTTTGCAGTCGTGCCATGTCGCGCGGAGTCGGCTCATAGGCGTGGGGGTCAACTGTGCGCGGGATTAATTCTGTGACTTCTACATCGTTTCCACCGACCGCAGCCGCAACATCCGCTATGAGCGACGTCGTTGCGACGATGCGAAGTGGTGCAGCTTCTGAAAATGTCGTCAGGAGCAACAGGACAAGGCCGAGACCTAGAAATGGGTTGTTGACGTACACGCCTTCAATAGTACGCCAGCTATGGGGCGCGACAAGCTGCATCTCTACGGGAACAAGGTCGGCCAGATGCGCCATTCGACAATGAGCGCAATGAGGATGCCGAGTAGTGCGCCGAACAAAACTTCGAGTCGGGTGTGGCCGAGCAGTTCAGCGAGTTTTTGTTTCGAGAAGTGATGTTCCTTAAAGAGTTCGGCGACAATTTTATTGAGTAGGCGCGCCTGCTGTCCCGCTGCGCGCCGGACGCTCTGCGCGTCGAACATCACAATGATTGCGAAGACCAAGGCGACGGCGAAGACGGGACTGTCGAGGTGAAGACGAATGCCGACAGAGGTGGCCATCGCACACACCGCAGCGGAGTGAGCGCTGGGCATACCGCCGGTGCTGATGAAATAATGAAAATCGAATTCACGCGTTTTACGCCACGCCAACGTCATCTTAACTGTTTGCGCAATTGCCCACGCGATGAAGGCCGCCCATACGGAGCTGTTTCGCGCGAGTTCTGTCCAGGAGGAATCCATCACCCAAGCCTACGACAATTTATGGGGTCGTAGCAAAGCTGCTTCCCAAAAAAGTGACTCATGCGGGCACGTGGGCGGAGGAAAGGGCGGTGACCGAGCGGCCCTGAACAGTGATGACACCCTGCGCCGTTTCCAGAGCGGATCGTTCTCTTGTGTCGTCCACTCCATGCGCCACGGCCTGCCGGGGGGCGGGGGGAGGTGATAGACGGCCTCGTGTTCGGAGGCGTTAAATATAAGGAATAGAGAGTCACCATCAGTGGCCGCGCCGGTTGCTTCCCGGTTGCCGTTGAGCTGGCAGGCGATGGTGTTGTCGTGCCAGTCGGGCGAGCGCCCTTCGCGGCCGTGCCAGGCAATATCCGCGCCGCCCTGCAACGGCTGACCAGTGAGGAAGCGTGTGCGACGAAGCGCGGGCTGCGCTTTTCGGAATCGAATCAGGCGTCGAACAAAGTCAACCAGTCCGCTGTTCTTTTCCGCCAGCGCCCAGTCCACCCAAGAGATATCGTTGTCCTGGCTGTATGCGTTGTTGTTGCCGCGTTGCGTGCGGGAAAACTCGTCACCCGCCGTGAGCATCGGCACGCCCTGAGAGATGAAGAGTGTGGCGAGCATGTTTTTTTGCTGCCGGAAGCGAAGCGCATTGATTGCGGGATCGTTTGTCTCGCCTTCGACGCCATAGTTGCGGGCGTTGTTGTCGTTGTCGCCATCGCGATTGTCTTCGCCGTTTGCTTCGTTGTGCTTTTGTTCGTAGCTCACGAGGTCGCGCAGTGTGAACCCGTCGTGGCTGGTGATAAAGTTTATGCTTTTCAGCGGCGATTGGTCGTCGCGGTCATACAGGTCCGCGCTTCCTGAAATTCGGGTTGCGAACGCGCCGAGCAGGCCGCCGTCGCCGCGCCAGAACTTTCGGATGTCGTCGCGGTACCGTCCATTCCATTCCGAGAACCGCTCACTGGGGAAGCTGCCGACTTGATACGCACCCGCAGCGTCCCACGCCTCCGCAATGATTTTACAATCGCGGAGAAATGGCGCTTCTGCGATGTGCTCAATGATCGGCGGATCGGGCAAAATTTCCCCATCGCGCCCGCGCGCAAGGATGGAGGCGAGGTCGAAGCGGAACCCGTCCACGTGCATGTGCAGATGCCAGTAGCGCAAGCAGTACATAATGAAATCGCGGACGATCGGATGGTTGCTGTTCACCGTATTTCCGCAGCCGGAATAGTTCATGTAGTGCTGGCCCGTCTCATCCATCAGATAATAAATGGAATTGTCCACGCCTCGGAACGAATAGATTGGGCCGCCATCGCCACCCTCTGCCGTGTGATTGAAGACCACATCGAGAATCACTTCGATTCCCGCGCGATGCAGGGCGAGAACGAGTTTCTTGAACTCCGTCAATTGCTGACCGTACACCCCGGCGCTGGCATAGCGTCCGTTCGGCGCGAAGAATCCGAGTGTGGAGTAGCCCCAGTAGTTGCGCAACGAGCTGCGTCGCGAATTCTCATGGTAGTACTCCATCTCGTTGAATTCCTGGATGGGTAGGAACTCGACGGCAGTGACACCGAGTTTTTGTAAATGGGGAATCTTCTCTTGGAATCCTCGATAGGTGCCGGGATGCGAAACGCCGGACGAGGGGCGTGCAGTGAAGCCGCGAAGATGCGCCTCGTAAATGACGGTTTCGTTCAGTGGCGTTTTCAGCGTACGGTCGTCGGCCCAATCGAATTCGTCACTGACGATGATCCCCTTCGGAAAACGCGCACCATTGCGGATGTTTATTCCGCGTATGATCCCCTCCGTGCTGCCCCACGACGGCGGGCGCGCGATGGCCTGTGCAAATGGGTCGAGCACCCATTGTTCCGGGTCGAAATAACACTCGTGGCCCGGCGGCGCGATTCCGTCGAGGCGATAGAGATAATACATTCCGGCGCGCCCGTTTTGATGTGGACGTGCCAGATGTCGCCGATGCGATTTTTTTCGGGACTAAGCTCGTATTCCTCGCTCGGTTTATCCGCGTCGGGCGCATCAAAGAGCATCAGCCATACGCGGGTGGCATGTCGGCTGAAAAGGGTGAATTGTACACCCTGTTCGACGGGGTTGGCGCCGTAGGGCAGGGGCATAGGGACGCTGGGCAGGAGGTGGCCATTTTCCGCCACCGCCGAGGCGCGACGAGTTTTAATCACGAATGTTTCCTCTCCACATGTCGGTGGCTCCGGTCGGCGGAGCTTTGATAGAGGCCGTGTTGGGTGCGACGCGATTGCTCGGCGACTTCTTCGGGGCCTTGCGTACGCAGCCCTTGAATGACGCCGTCCACGGCCTTCGTAATTCCTTCCATCACCTGCTCGGAGAATCCCGCCGCATCTGCCACCGCCGGGCCGACGCTGTGGCGCAGGCGCAGCCTGATCATCGGCAGCACATCGCGGATCAACGTGTCGCGTGTGACGAGCAGCGAGTCAATCGTGAGATGGTCGAGATAAGCGATGGCCTGCTCAACACTCCACTTCCGATATGTGCGGCAGCGGTGCATCGCGATTTGTGCCGTAGTCCATGTCAGCCAGATCACCGAGAGCGCCTGTCCCAAGTCATCCGCCGCTGCGCCCGCAGGTGGACTGTTGCGGTAGATGCCGTCGAAGAGGCGTTGGCCGACGCGGAAGTACTCACCGCGCGACATCACGCGCCATGTGTCGCGAATCACTGTTGCGTATTCCGTCAAGGAGACGTTTGGTAGATAGCAGTCCGCGATGCAGCAAGTCATGGTCAATTGATGATAGAGCACCATCAACGGTTGGATCACAGGAAACGGCGGCTCGACCGTGTCGCGGACGATCGCCTGCATTTTGTAGTGTGCGAACTCAATCGCGTCCTGGTCAAGCTGCTCGATCATCGGGAACCAAACGTTTGATTCTGTTTTGCCGATTGTGCGGCGCAGGTCGTCGAGCAAGGGATGCGCGTTGAGCATACTTTCAATGTCGTAAGTCTGCTGTCGGATGTCGCGCGCTTGTTCCGTTGAAAGCGACGGGTGGTTGCTCATGCGCTTCAGCCGTTTGACGACGTGTTGAACAAAATGCTTCAAGTCCTTGAACGTCGCCTTGTCCGGGCGGGGGAGGGGGGAAAAGCGTTTGGCGCGCGGCTCGCCAGAGGAGGACGCGCACGACTATTGCCAGTGCTGCGATGGCAAGGAGTGCCATTGCCGCATAAGCGAGTAGTGGATGGATGCGGCGCAGAAGTGCGACGAGTCGCAACATCTCCATCCCGATCACAAATACAACGAGCACGGATAGTACCAGCGCGACGCGTACGAGTGCGCGCCAGATTGTCTTCGCTACTGGATAGGTGCGTGGTTTCACAGAGAGAGCTTTAGCCAACTCGCGCTTCCGGGTCAACTGGGCGCGGAGGCCTCCGCGCGAGGATGTCCAGCGCCGCTGCGCGCGGCGCGGGTGAGAGGTCGAGATGATGTGCCAGAAAGAGGCCGGGAATTCGCTCAAGTGCAGACTGTTGGGAGAACGTAAGCCGTGTGTTCCGTGCTATCGCAGGGCTGTCTGAACGTTGCCACTCGGTCAGGCGCTGGAGCGCGGTGACGGGAACCCATACGACATTGCGCGGCGCACCGTTGTTGCGACACCGTGCGCAGAGCCAGCCGCCGTCCGCGATGGAGAAGGGGACTTCCTGCTCGTTGGGCGCTCTGTTGCATTGGCGGCACCGCTCCAGTCGTGGCGCGAGGCCGAGGAGATTAAGAAACTTCAATTCGTGCCAACACATCGCTTGAACCGATCCGCCATTTGCCGCGAGGTCGTCTAGCGCTGCTTCCAACCAATCGAACACATCCTGCCGTGACGCTTTTTCGGGAATCGCGCGGCTGAGTAGAGACGTGAGATACGACGCGATGGCACACGCCCGCCAATCGTCGCGCAGCGTGGGTCGCATGTTCAGCGCCGTACACTCGCGAGTGATTGGCAACCCGTCGCCAGTTTTTGTGTAATACAGCAATTCGCAGGTGTAAAAAAGGTCCACCTGCCCGAGAAACGCGCTTTTGGGCCGGAGCGCTCCCTTAATTAAGGTGTTGAGACGACCGCGATCTGGGGTTAGCCACGTGACCACCCGTGAAGTTTCTGTGTACGGATGCTGGCGCAGGACGACAGCGGGAGTTTTCAGGATCACGGTTTCGGCGTATCGGATGTTGGAGGGGAGGGGTCTTCGGAGTGGTCCGAATCCGACCGGTTCAACTCGTGAACCAGTTCAAGAAGCGAAATAGAGGAATCCTTCACAGCGGTTCCCGGAAACACCGCGCCGCCCGACATCACGAGCTGCATCGCTTCGCCGCTGGTCATAGCCAGCGGCTGCGTTGCAGAGCGTGGCACAATGGCCAGCCAGCCCGATGTTGGGTTCGGCGTCGTTGGTATAAACACCGCGACACATTCCTCCCCCGGCTTCGCGCTCGCCACCTGCGCACAATGCTGGGCGGGTAAAATGGCCGTGATGAAACCGACCGTGTACGCCCCCGTCCGCGGGTATTCCACCAGCACCGCCTGTTGAAAGAGAGTTTTGCGCTGTTGAAAGAGCGAGGTGATGATCTGCCGGATCGTGATATAGACACGATTCACAATCGGAATGCGCGAGACTACCGTATCGCCGAGCTTATAGATGCGGCGCCCAAGAATATTGCGCGCCAGCAATCCGATGAAGAACATCAGGACGAGAACAAGTAGCAGCGCCACAAAACGCCAAAGCAGCTCCTGGTCACCCTCCCGCAAGTGCTTCGGTAGTAGAATCAGAATCCGATTCGTGATGAACGTGAACAACCAATTCACCACAAACGCCGTCACCACAATCGGAGTGACGAGGATCAGCCCGACGAGGATACTACTTCGGACACTTTTGAGAATGCGCGACATCGTTGGCGCGCTGACTGTACTTCACGCACCCGCCGAAAATCCAGCAACAAAGCGTTTTTTGGAGGTGTCAGCGTTTATCGGCGAATTAATCCGTATTCATCCGCGTCCATCCGTGGTTAAGTTCTTCGATGTGATATAACGACGGTATGTTGCAGCAAGTTTTCAGAACAATTCGGGAGCGGCGGATGTGGCCGAAGGGGGCGCGTTTGCTGGTCGCGGTTTCTGGCGGCGCGGATTCTGTGGCCATGCTGTATGCGCTGCACGAGTGGGCGCGTCGGCATCCCTTGTGCTTGACCGTTGCGCATTTGCATCACGGTATTCGCGGCCGCGCTGCTACTGCGGATTGTGACTCCGCGCGGCAGCACGCGGAATCGCTCGGCCTGCCGTTTATTGAAGGAAAGGCAGACGTGCCCGCGCTGGCGAAACGTACGGGGCGGAGCATTGAAATGGCGGCACGGGAGGCGCGGTATGATTTCTTTCGCCGCACGGCTGCCGAGTCGGGGGCGTATGCGGTTGCTGTCGCACATACGGCGGATGATGTCGCCGAAACATTTTTGCTCCGCCTCTTGCGCGGCGCGGGATTGCAGGGGCTTGGTGGAATTCTGCCGGTGGTGGATTTGGCCGGATTGCGGGTGGTGCGTCCGTTGTTGGAAGTGACCCGTGTGGAGGTGGAGGCGTTTCTTCGCGCTCATGCGATTCTGTGGCGCGAGGACGCGACAAATCGCGATCTGAGCATTCTTCGGAATCGCGTTCGGCATGAGCTGTTGCCGCTTTTGGAAAGAGAGTACCAGCCAGCGATTCGCCGGACGCTGGCGCGAACGGCGCGGGTGCTTCGCGAAGAAGAGGCGGTGCTCGCGCCGATGGTGAAGCGCGCCGCGTCACGCGCAAAACTGGCCGATGGTGCATTGTCCGTTCGTGTGTTGCTCAAGCTGAAAGACGCTCTACGCCATCGCGTGCTTCTGAGCTGGCTGCGCGAGCGCGGGCTGCCGGAAGCGCGCCTGGACTCCAGCTTGCTTGTTCGCGTGGAATTCCTGTTGAGTTCGCCGACTTCCGCGCTGACGCTGGGCAAATGGATCGTTCGCGTTGAAGGCGAGAACCTGCTGTGTGTGCCAAAGCAGGTACAGAAGGCCAGCCCGCCGCCGCGCCCCGAACCCTTGCCCGTGCCCGCTCGCGTGGAATGGCAGGGCCTTCTTGTAAGCGCAGAGCCGTGGCAGGGAATTGTCCGTCCAGCCCGCGGGCGAGTTGGCGCATTGCCCTCCGAGGCAACCATTCGACCGTTGAAGCGCGGTGAAAAGTTGTCCGTTCGAAGTGTTTGGCCCGGTGCGCGCATCGCCCCGATCGGGGCGAAGGGTTCCATGAAGTTGCAGGATTTATTCGTGGACGAAAAAGCGCCGCGCGCGGAACGCGCAAAAATTCCGATCATTACCTGCGGCAAAACGGTGGTTTGGATCCCCGGCTATCGCGTCGCCCGCGACTGGGCCGTGGCGGGAGAAAAATCGCGCAGCGTGCATCTATCCGTAACAAAGACCGCTCCATAAACGCTCTGTCCGCATGACGGTTGCGATAATTGCTGTATAGTTGCCCCTGTGAACCTCCCAGACGCTGTTAAACAAAAACTCCAAATCCTGCCGGATCAGCCGGGGGTGTACGTGATGCGCGATAAGTCGGGGAAAATTATCTATGTCGGCAAGGCGGTGTCGCTGCGGAATCGCGTGCGACACTATTTCCAGCGCGGGACGTTGCAGAGCGCGGATCCGAAACTGCGCGGCTTGATTCGCAGTATCGCCGATCTCGATATTTTACCGGTGCGGACGGAGGCGGAAGCGATTCTGACCGAAGGGCGAATGATCAAAGAGTACCGCCCGCGTTACAACGTGGCATTTCGCGACGATAAACGATTCCTCTTGCTGCGTGTTTATCCGAATGATCCATGGCCGCGCTTTGAGGCGTGTCGCGTGGATCGTGGAGATGGTGCGATCTATTTTGGCCCGTACGCGAATTCGCGCGCGGCGCGCGCGGCGCTTGATTTTGTGCAGCGCCGCTTTCGGCTCCGTTCGTGTCGGCCGCGGGTTCCGGGTTTAGATGACTACAAGCACTGTCACGCCGATATCGTGAGCTATTGCAGTGCGCCGTGCATCGCGCGGATTACCCCCGAGGCGTATCACGCTCAGGTTCAGGAAGCGATTGCGTTTCTCCGTGGGGAGCGACCGGAGCTGTTGCACGAGATTGAAACACAGATGAAGGAGGCGGCGGGAAAACAGAACTATGAAGCCGCTGCGGCACTGCGCGATACGCTCTTCTTACTCCGTCGCGCGATTCGTCAGCGTGCTCGGGGGACCAAGCAGCTTCACCTTCGACCGGAGGATGCGCGGCGCGGCCTGCAGGATCTACAACTGCTCCTCGATCTCGCGTCACCACCGAGTGTTATTGAGTGCTTTGACAACTCGAATATTTCCGGAACCTACGCTGTATCCAGTATGGTCGTTGCAGTGGACGGGACTCCCAACCGGCAGCGCTATCGGCGTTTTCGAATCAAGAGTGTTCAGGGTATTGATGACCCCGCGATGATGGCGGAGGTGATTCGGCGTCGCTACACCCGCCTGCTCGAAGAGAAGAAGGAGTTGCCTGATCTCGTGCTTGTGGACGGGGGTGACGCAACTGGGCGCTGCGCGCGCGGAACTGGAGAAGCTGGGACTATCCGCGTTGCCTTCGATCGGCCTAGCGGAGCGCTACGAAGAGGTTCACGTGAACGCAAATATGGGCGCGCCACCGGTACGATTGCCGCGCGAGTCCTTCGCGTTGCGTGTGCTGCAGCAGATCCGCGATGAGGCGCATCGCTTTGCGCTGGACTACCACCGGCGCCTCCGTGCGCGCGCGATTCGCGATTCCGTGTTGGATGATGTCCCCGGTGTGGGCGAAAAAAAGAAAAGAGCTGTTATTGCGACAATTCGGTTCGGTCAGTCGCCTTGCGCGTGCCTCAGAGGAACAGATTGCGGCGACGCCGGGCGTTGGACCCGTCCTCGCGCATACGCTCAAGACCCTGTTGACTCGACGCCTCGCACGCACGGGGTCGGCATCTTGAGCGCCGCGAACAGCATGAGCGCGGCGGCGGCCCCATTTCCTGCGCCGACGCCGCTGCGCGGGTCGCCGAGCGACGCGCGTCAGCGCAAAAACAGAACACTCTGGGTGTCCATTTTGGAGGGTAGCTTCACGGCCGTGTTCCTCACGTGGACCGGCGGCGCGGTATTGACCGGCTATCTGCTCGCCCTCGGCGCGGGTCCTCGGGCGCTGGCTGCTGCAGCGAGTATGCCGCTGATGGTGCAGTTGTTCAGCCCGTTCATGACTTGGTGGGCGGCTCGCCGAAGGCGCAGAACGGCGTATTTGCAGGGAGCGACAAGCCTTGGCCGTGGGTTGTGGATTCTCGCGATTTTTCTGCCATGGTGGCGGCATACTGAATGGCCGCCAGCGTGGCTGCTGGTTGCGCTGGTGGGCGTGTCGGGCTTCATCCAAAGCGGCGTCGGCCCGGCGTGGATTTCGCTGATGGGCGATGTGGTGCCGGGCGAAATCCGCGGCCGGTATTTCGGTTTGCGCAACGGACTACTGGGCATTGTGACGATGGCGGCGTCGCTCGCGGCGGGCGCATACCTCGACCGTGCCCCGACGCCGGGAAATTTTCAGATGGTGCTGTCGGGGGCACTGGTCTTCGCGTTGGTGGGCATTGTGATGTATGGCTGGCACGAGGACCCGCCGCATGAACGCCCGCGCCTGTCGCTGCTTGATGCCATTCGTGTGCCCCTGCGGGATGCGACATTCCGCCGCTTCATCGGATTCTCCATGTATTGGAACGCGGCGGTGATGCTGAGTTCGCCCTTTGTCATTCCGTACTTGCTGAAACATCTCGATATGTCCTTCACACAAGTCGCGATCTGGAGCGGAATCGCATCGCTTTGCACGCTGGGAACTGCGCCGATGTGGGGACGGCTCGCCGACCGCGTGGGCCATAAAGCCGTGCTGACCGTCACCATCGTAGTCGTTGCAACGGCGCTGCCGGCGTGCTGGATGCTTGCTGCGCCCGGCTTTCTGCTTTTCATCTGGATCAGCAGCGTCATTGATGCGCTGGGGTGGGGCGGTGTGAACACCGCGATTTTTAATTTGAGTTTGTTCGCCGCGCCCGCGCGGTTGCGCATGACCTATCTCGCCGTGCTCGGGGCGGCGGGCGGACTCACCGGTTGCATCGCAGGATTGCTTTCCGGCCCGTTGTTGGAATGGCTGGCGCGTGGGTCGTTTGCCGTCGGATCGTATGAATGGACCGGCTACCACAGCCTCTTTGTTCTGTCCGGTGTGATGCGCCTCTTTGCCTATCGGTTCCTTCGCGGCATCCCTGAACCCGCGCGCCGCTCGTTGCGCGACGTGCTCCGCGAGTTCACGCAGCGCGGCGCGAGCCTGCTGTTCCAGGGCCGGCCGGTTCCGTAGCACGCGAGTGCGGACTATTCGCCCGCAGCAAACACCGCCACTTCGCCCGGCGCCAGCGTCAGCGCACCTTCGTTTCCGCGCGTGTGAATCGCGCGGCCTTCGAGTACGGAGCGCCATGGACCGTCGTGCGGCAGGCTGATGGTCACACGCTGACTGACGCGGCCAAAATTTCCGGCCAGCAGGACGGAACCGGCGTTGCCGGTGCGATCCATAACGACAACATTATCGGGCGTGTTTTCGTGGATGTGCACCCAGTCGTCGCGCAAGGCGGAATGCGTCGTGCGCAGGCGCGTCAGCGCTTTGGCCGATTGCTGAAGCGCACGATTTTCGTGGTTGAAGACGCCGCCGATTTTCTTCCATTGAATGGGGTTTGAACCGACCCGCTTGCGTGTGTCTTCGCCGATTTCCTGCCCTGCATAAATCATGGCCGGCCCGGGCGCGATCAGGGTGAACGCGTAAGCCAGCTCGGCTCGTCTGCGCCGTTCCGCAGGCGGATACTTGCGTTCTTGCAACTTGTTCATCACGCGCTCTTCGTCGTGACTTTCCGTGTAGGCGATGCGTTGCAGCGCACTGGTGAAGCCGATTCTGGACGGGATCATCAGATCGGCAAGCTGATTGCGATCCAAGCGCGCGTCTTCAATCATGTGCCGCATGTTCCAGTGGAAATAATCACCCCACGTTGTGTCCATCTCCGTGGAGTTGATGAAATCCGCGTCAAAGGGAATGTGCTCGGCAATCTGATAGGACTGGGGGTCAACCTGATGTCCGACAAACGCAAACCAGCTCGCGCCCCAATCGTTGTAACCGGACCATTCGACAAACCGAGTCGCATCGTAGCGGATGCCGTCCAAGCGATATTCTTGGAGCCAATAGGTGATGACGTCCTGCATGTAGCGCTTGGTCGCGCGGGAGCGCTGGTCCATGTCCGGGAACCCCCAGTTTTCACCGCTGAACTGGCGGAAAAACGGACTCGCGTCGTAATCGTGACCGTAGAGCTGGAAGAGCGGCGCGCTGCGATCCATGTGATTAAGCACAGCGTCCATAATCACCGCCAGCCCGCGCTTGTGCGCCTCGTCAATCAGATGCTTCAGCTCGTCGGGTGTGCCGTACGAACTTTCGGGCGCAAAGTGAAACGAAGGGTTGTAGCCCCAACTGTGATCGGACGCGAACTCCGTCCACGGCAGCGGCTCAATCGCGTTGAAGCCGAGGTCTTTGATGTAATCGAGTTTGCTGACGAGTCCGGTGAATCCACCGCCTGGCACCATATCGTCAATGTGCAATTCATAAATGACGAGCTGGTCGAGCGGCGGGCGCGTGAAGTTCGTTGCTGTCCAGGCAAACTCCGGCCCGCCTACGCGCAGAACACTGTGCGCGTCCCACGGTTGGTAGCCCTCATTGCCCTGCTCGTCCTTCCACTCCACGTCGCGCGAATAGGGGTCGGCGAGAAAGCGTCGACCTTCGATGACGTATTGGTAAAGAGAGGTCCCGTTTGAGATTGGTCGCGTCAGCCACCACGTTCCGTCGGGCGAATAGTTCATCATATCCACATACGGATTCCAGTTGTTGAAATCGCCGGTGAGTGAGACGAATCGCTTTCCGGGCGCGTGAAGTGCGAAGGTCACCGTGCCGTCGTGATTGTCCGTCGTGCCCCAGGCTGTGCCCGGCGGAATGGACTCGACTCGGTGTGCGGGCAATTTCCAGAAATAGATTTCCTCAAGATCAACCAACCCATCGCGCTCCGCGCGTGCAGTCAACTGATGTCGTCCGTATTCGAGTTGTTGAAACGGTAGTTTCAATTCCAACGGTGATTCGGCGAGGGACGCGACGACACGCCCGTTCAATCGCAGCTCCACTTGGTCTGCCCGGTCTGCGACCAGCTCAACGTTTGGCGCGTCCACCACCGCTTCGTCATTTTGTGGCGAGAGAATATTAACGGATGGTGCGTTCGTGCCGGCATCGAAAGAGATGGTGACGTTGTAATTGCGCCCGGCGTCGGTATCCCAATCATCGCCCCAATGCACGGCCATGTGCAGTGTGCGCACGACCTGCTCGGAGCGATTGAATGGGCCGAGTGCAATGGTCGAAAATCCTTTTTATCCGGTGCGGATAAGGGGGAATCCACCGCGAGTCCGTCCTTTGCTGGAACGGTTCCCTTTGGCCAATAAAAATTGGTCGGTGGTTGCCACATATCGTTTTCTGCATTCACGCCCCACCTCAACTGACCGCCCGTGCGACTGCGTCGCACGTGAACGAGGATTTGGTCATTAACGGTAGGGTGTTCGGGTGTGACCGCGATGCGTCCAAATGAGATCGGCAGGTTGAAGTTTTTCTCGTCCTTGTTCGACCACGTGCCGTCATCCCACTGAATCGCAAAGTTCAGCGCGCGGATTTGCTGATTTGTGTTGTTGAACGGGCCGAGCGTGATTCGAGAGACTCCGTTTTCATCCGGCCCCTGCAGGCGCGTCCGCGTCGCGACACCCGCCACTTCGGAACCATCCGGTCGGTAGGGCGGTATCGCCTGTTCCCAAACTGTGCCCACTGCGTTCACGCCCCAATGCAGCGTTCCGCCCTGCGTCACGCCGCGGATTTCAATTTCGACCACATCGTCAAATGATGGGCGCAACGGCGTGTAGTGTACCTCAAAATTCTCCGCCAGCGCCCCAGTAAGAAGGCCGAAATTCAGTAAAAATAGCAAAAAACGCATGGAAAATGTCCCTTTCGCAGCAACTTAAGCGATTTAGTTATCATTTTCTAGCAAAAGCTGCGGAAAAGTATGGGCATCGGTTTGCGCCCCGCCGAGTCGTGTCCTCTTGCAGTTGTTCAGGAGCGTTCGTAAATTAGAAACTTCTTTCAATGAGTGGACTGATTCAATTGTGTGGCGCGATGGCTGCGGCTTTGACACGAGCTTCTTTTCGATGAGCGCGTTTCGTCGAATGAAACCCGCGCTCGGCACATTCGTGGGGATCGAAGTGGCGGGGGGCGAACGAGAAACGCTGATCGTGGCGACGGAACGAGCGTTCGCTGAGATTTTGAAGATTCATACGCTGATGAGTTTTCACGAAGAAGCGAGCGATGTGTCGCGCCTGAATCGCGATGCGGCGCAGGCCGCGGTGCCGGTGGATGCTCACACCTTTGAGGTGTTGGAGTCCGCGCTGAAACTTTCGCGCGAGTCCGATGGCGTGTTTGACATCACCGTCGCCTCAACCCTGGTCAAGTGGGGTTTGTTGCCCGCGCACGAATGGAGCGCGGAAGGAAGTGAAGGGCGATGGCAAGATATCGAGTTGCTGCCCGACCGGCGTGTTCGGTTCGCGCGCCCGTTGCAAGTGGACCTCGGCGGAATTGCGAAGGGATACGCGGTGGATTGCGCGGTGCATGTATTGCAATCGTCTGGCGTGTCGTCCGGAATCGTCAATGCCGGTGGCGACCTGCGGGTGTTTGGCGATCAGGCGCAAATGATTTACGTGCGAGACCCAGCCGACCCGCAGCGTTCATTGCCCCTGGGTGAGATTGGAAATGAAGCGGTCGCTACGTCCGCCCCTTGCTTTAGTTTCACGGAACATGCGGGACAGCGCGTGAGTCATTTTGTGAACACACGAAATGGAAATTCATTTGTTGAAGATGAAAGTGTTTCTGTTATTGCGCCGCGCTGTATGGACGCGGACGCACTGACCAAAGTCGTTTTGTTTTCGCCGGATCGTGCTACCGATCTGTTGAGTTTATACGGCGCGCGTGTCGTTCGTTTGTCCACTGCTTCCGTTGCGGTTAGCCAGTTGGATTGATGTGTTTTAGCGATCACGAACGGCGGAGGTGAAGATTCCGACGAACGCGATGGCCGCGCCGACATATAGGCTCATCTGCGTGCCACGCGTGAGTGCGTTTGTTCCGCCCGCTTCCAAATAGGTCGTAAAGATCGCGCCGGAAATCCCAACACCGCAGACCATTCCCACATTGCGCGCCGTGGCCAGCACCCCCGCTGCGATGCCCTGTCGTTCACGTGGCGCCGCGCCCATCAGTGCGCTGTTGTTCGGAGAGACGAAAATTCCGATACCCAGTCCGAACACCGCGAGGGCTGCGACCATGGTTCGGAGCGAGTCGTTCGCGGCTGCGACGCCGAGATAGATCAAACCGATGGATAGAAGTGCCATTCCAAGCATGGCCAATCCACGTGTGCCGATTCGATCCGAGAGCTCGCCGCTGATCGGTGCTGTAATCGCCATCACGAGCGGTTGCGCAGTGAGAATTAATCCTGCCTGCCGCGTGTCGAGTCCGCGTCCCTGCACGAGCAAAAATGGAATCACGAAGACCACGCTATACACACAGATATAGTTCAGAAACGCGCTGAGCGTGGTTGAAGAAAAGATGGGATTGCGAAAGAGAGATAGATCAAGCATCGGGCTGCGCGATCGTCGTTCGATTTGGACGAAGGCAACGAGAAGCGCTGTCGCAACACCAAACACGGTGAGCGTCAGAGCGGAATGCCATCCCCAGGCGTGGCCTTGATTGAGCGCGATGAGCAACGCCACGAAGCCGGCGAGAAATATGATCGCGCCCGAAATATCGAATGGCTCTGGTTTTGCCCTAGGGCGATCATCAGTAATTGTGCGCCATGCCAGCAGAATGGCAACGAGTCCAACGGGGATGTTGATGTAAAAAATCCAACGCCATCCGAGAACATGTGCCAGCCATCCGCCGAGCGCGGGACCGACGGTGAGTCCGAGATACGTCATCGTTGCCTGTGCGCCCAATGCGCGACCGCGTTCCGACGCAGGAAATGCCTTGGTGAGAATCGCGGGGGATGAGGAGAAGAGCATCGCTGCGCCAACTGCCTGAACACCGCGCAGCGTGATCAGCGAGTGGACGGAGTTGGCGAGACCGCAGAGCGCCGAACCGATGGCAAAAAGAATAAAGCCCGAAAGATAAACCCGCTTTTGACCGTAGAGGTCGCCCGCGCGCCCGAAGCCGAGCAGCAGGCCGCTGACGACGAGCAGATAGACGGTTGTTACCCATTCGATTCCCGCGACGGTTGTATTCAGCTCCTCGCGGAGCAGAGGCAGCACGGTGTTCACAATACTTCCGTCGAGCGCGGACATAAACGTGCCGAGTCCGACCGTCGTGAGCGCCCAATAACGGTGCTGTTGTGGCGTGGAGTTATCCATGGATAAAGTTCAACAACAAGGGGCGAAGATACCCGCTCACCTCTGCTTGCGCAAATGAAGTCGCGTTCGGATGCCCTCGGATATAGGGTAAAGCGATGATCGTCATACAGAAAGTTGAGACAGACGAGCAGATCTCACGTGCCGAGCGCCTCGCGGGCCAAATTTGGAGGCAACACTACACCCCGATCATCGGCCCCGCGCAGGTGGATTATATGCTCGAACGCTTTCAATGCGCGGACGCCATTCGTGCGCAATTGACGGAGGGGCATGAATACTTTTAGCGATACAAAAGGGCCGGGACGTCGGCTACATCGCCTTCCTGATCGAATCGAACAAACGCGCACTGTTCCTGAGCAAAATCTATACGCGGCGTTCTGCACGCGGGCATGGCGCAGGACGGGAAATGTTGGCGCTTGCCGAACGTCGCGCACGTGAAAGTGACGCAAAAAAATCTGGCTCACTGTGAACAAGCACAACACCAACTCCATCGCCTGGTACACCCGCATGGGATTTGTTGTCACCGATACACTCCTCACCGATATCGGCGGCGGTTTTGTGATGGACGATTACTTGATGGAGAAACCGCTACACTGACGCATCGTCCGTGACGATGCTGAATAGCCACCAGCGCTTCTTCGGATTGCGCTTCGACGCATGTGTGCGGTCGAAGTAGATGCGCATCCGCCGTCCGTTCTTCGTCCGGATATCGTAGCAGTGTTTTTGGACATAGCGCTCGCCGCTCCCGTGCGTGCACGGACCCGTGACCTTTTCCTTGCTGAGCAGTTCCGCGATTTCGATGACCTCGTCTCGCCACCGAAACTTCATCGGCAATGCCGGTTCCCCCGGCGCCGACAACGAAAAATCTAACCCCTCTGCAACCGGCTTAATCTCCTCCGATATGAACTGCTCTTTCATCGCAACCGCGTCGTCTCTGTTGTTAAAGGGTGCGCTCGTTGTGCCGGAAGAAACAGTTGAATGATGAACCAACGAAAAATGTTGGTTTCGCGTAACAAGGGTGTAGGATTTGCGGTGTCAGCCATGGCACGCTCATCAACAACGTATTCACCAAAATGGAAATCCGGTAAGACGCGAGTGATTCGAGTGCCGGAACGAATTGCCGATGAGCTGATCGTGATCGCGAAGGCGTTGGACGTGAAGCGGGGACAAGTGAACGAACCTGTAGAGACCTGCGAGTTGAATGCCGAAAGCCCGAGTGTTCCGGCCATCACGGAGCGGATTGTCAATGTCGCGAGTATCCCGCAACGCAGCCCGTTTCGTTATCCCGGCGGAAAAACTTGGTTTGTCCCGATTCTCCGCGCGTGGATGGAGAGTCACGCAAAGAGACCCGCCCTCTTTCTCGAACCGTTCGCGGGTGGCGCGAGTGCGAGTTTAACCGTGGCCTTCAGAAAGATTGGCGCGACACGTTATTTTTGCCGAGATAGACGATGGCGTAGCCGCAGTTTGGAAAACCATTTTGAATGGGCAGGGTGAATGGCTTGCGCGGGAAATACTTGCTTTCGATATGACCCTCCACAATGTGGAACAAGCGCTTGCGCTGGATGCCAATGGATCAGCGCTTTCGCCGCGTGAACGGGCTTTTTTGACGATACTTCGCAATCGAGTTCAGCGCGGTGGTATCATGGCGCCGGGAGCGGGGTTGATTAAGACGGGTGAGAACAACAAGGGGCTTGCCTCGCGATGGTATCCCGCGACGCTTGCGCGTAGAATTCGCGAAATTAGTCTCAATCTGGATCGAATGAGTTTTTATCCCGGCGATGGGTTTGCGCTGATTGACGAATATCGCGCGGACGAAAACGCTGCGTTTTACATTGATCCACCGTATTTGAAAGCCGCCCGCAGGCTGTATCGAAATTGGCAGGTGGACCACCGAAAATTGTTTGAAAAAATGGCGACAATCTCCGGCTCTTTTTTAATGAGCTATGACAATGCCGAGGAAATACGCGCGCTTGCCGATGAATTCAGATTTGAATATCGCCCCGTCCGTATGAAAAATACGCATCACTCCGAGATGACAGAACTTCTGATTGGTCGGAATTTGGATTGGCTTCGCACGTCCGCTACTTCTGCGCGGCGAGTTTTGCCAAAAGTGTCTTCTCAAAATCGGAGAGGCTTGTCGGGCGTCCGCCCGTAAGTCCATCCACCGCCTGCTCGAGTGTCGTCAGGCATAATTTCCCCCGCTCCAGTCGGAAGCGATCCCCGTCGCTGCGATACTTCATCACGAACTAGGCAATATCACAGTTCGAGATGTCGTCAACCCGTGTGATGTCGCCCAGAGAATTCCAGAACGGTTCATCTACGAGATTGGCTGCTTTATCGAGGCTTGGTCAACTGGCGATTTGCTCGACATCAGAAGCGTTTTTGCAATGGCCGTGATTCCTTGGTCGAATGTTGCCAGTGCGCCGCCGTGGTGAATGGCCAATGCAAGGAGGTATGCGTCGGTTACCTGCCGATGTCCGATGAGGGGGCGGGAAAGGAAAAATTCGGCGCAGAAGCGGATAGGTCATCCGGCCAAAAATGATGACCTGAATGCGATCTCATCGTTTTCAGCATATCCAGCGCTTGTTCCGGCCGTACCGCGTCCCGGATGATCGCCGGATTGGATGAAATGCGAACGAACGCCAACTGAGTCAACGGACAGGTCGCCCAACCTTTGTGTCCTTTGGCGTTAAACCATTTTCCTGCCTGCACATGATGAATATGTACCGGCCACGCAAGCGCGATTAAGACATTCACGTCAAGAAGGCAGATTTTCACCAGCCGTCCTCATCTTTCTTGATGTCCTGCGCACTAATGGGCGGGCTGTCTTCCCGAACTATGAACACGGGAAGGCCAGTTTTCTTTTTCTGGTAGATCGTTCCGCCCCGCAATCCCTTTCGGGCCAATTCTGACACCACGGCACCCAGCGACTTGTTCTGCTCATGAGCAAGGGCTTTCGCGACGCGGGCAACATCATCCTCTAGATTCAAGGTGGTTCTCATCAGAGCATCATCGCGTCATCGCATCGAACTGTCAACATGACCGCTTTGAGAATTTTTCCGGCGGGTGTAGGACAGAAGGTTGGGTGCGCTCGAATTTCGAGTACGTGCCCCTCTTGCCCCACAGCGTCCACGGCATCGAGGCGGGCCGAGAGTTGTTGAAAAGGCGAAGCGGATGCGCGGTGTTGGCTGGTGATTGGAGTTTCAACTTGCGCAGACGGCGTGTCAGAAATATGATCTCGCAGTCCTATGAAAATTCACGAGTATCAAGCCAAGGATTTGTTCCGCGAGTATGGCATTTCCACCCAGGCCGGGCGTATCGCGGAGACGCCCGAGCAAGCAGCGCACATCGCCAAGGAGTTGGGGGGCGAGGTTGTTGTTAAGGCCCAAGTTCACACTGGTGGACGTGGAAAAGCGGGCGGCGTAAAACTCGCCCGCACACCCGAAGAAGCATCCGCGAAAGCGACCGCCATTCTCGGAATGGACATCAAGGGGAGTCGTGTCAACAAGGTGTTGGTTCTCAGCGCCGCGGATATTGCGCGTGAGGCGTATCTGGCAATTATTCTTGATCGTAGTTCGCGCGGCATTCTCTTTATGGCCAGCGCGGAAGGCGGAATGGAAATCGAGGAATTAGCCAAAACCGCACCGGAAAAAAATTCACCGCTTCACCACGCTTTCCCGCGATTTTCCTGAAGCGGAAGCCGCGCGGATCGCCCCTTTGTTGTTGGGCGCGGAGCATGCTGGCGCTGTGCTTGGGATTATGCGCGATCTGTTTCGGCTTTTCCTCGATCTGGATTGTTCGCTCGTCGAAATTAATCCGCTTGTCCTCACTCCGACTGGCGATGTCGTCGCGCTAGATGGCAAGGTGAACTTCGATGACAACGCACTGTTTCGTCATGCCCAACTTGAAGAGTTGCGGGACTTGGCGGAAGAAAATGCAAATGAGTTGGATGCAAAGGCGTGTGGCTTGAGTTATGTCGAGTTGGAAGGGGACATTGGCTGTATGGTCAACGGCGCGGGCCTTGCGATGGCGACGATGGATATGGTGAAGCTTTTCGGCGGTCGCCCTGCGAATTTTTTGGATGTCGGCGGCAGCTCGAATCCAGAGAAGGTCGTGAACGCTTTTCGGATTATTTTGAGTCGTCCCGGAATCAAGGCGATCTTGATCAACATCTTCGGCGGAATTACGCGTTGCGATGATATCGCACGCGGTATTCTTGAGGCATTTCGAAGAAAACCCATAGAAATCCCCGTCGTTGTACGTCTGACGGGCACAAACTCAAAGGAGGGGTTGGAACTTTTGAAGGGTAGCTCCTTGATCTCCGCCGTGACGTTTAGCGAGGCCGTTCGCAAAGTGATTGAGGCCGCAGGTGGCGCAAAGGCAGGTGCGCGATGAGTATTCTAATTGATAAAAACACACGCGTGCTGGTTCAGGGCATCACTGGTCGCGATGGCGGGTTTCACGCAAAGGGGATGCTCGACTACGGCACAACTGTGGTTGGTGGTGTCACGCCGGGTAAGGGCGGAGAGCAGGTTCACGGTCTTCCGGTTTTCAACACGATGAAAGAAGCTGTTGCCGCGACCGACGCAAACGCGACAGTTATTTACGTTCCCGCGAAGTTTGCGTCCGCAGCGATGCATGAAGCGATGGAAGCGGAAGTGCCGTTGATTATTACCATCACAGAAGGCGTTCCGACGCTGGACATGATGGATGTCTATCACGAAATCCGGCGGCGCGGGCTTCGAATGATTGGCCCGAACTGCCCCGGTGTGATTACACCTGGGCAGTGTAAGATCGGCATTATGCCCGGTGAGATTCATAAACCTGGGCGCGTGGGCGTCATCTCGCGTAGCGGCACGCTGACTTACGAGATTGTCTTCGCACTCACCAACCTTGGTGTGGGGCAGTCCACCTGTATTGGGATCGGTGGGGATCCAATTGTCGGCTCCGGTCCGATGGACTTGTTGCCGCTGTTTGAAGCAGACCCCGATACGGACGCAATCGTTCTGGTTGGTGAAATCGGTGGCGATGAAGAAGAGCGTACGGCTGCATTTATTCGCGAACACATCAAGAAGCCAGTGTTTTCCTACATCGTTGGCCGCACTGCACCTGAAGGAAAACGGATGGGCCACGCTGGCGCGATTGTTTCCGGTGGCGCAGGCACTGCCGAGTCCAAGATCAAGGCTTTCACTGCAGTAGGGGTCCCGGTGGCGAACACGATTGACGACCTTGCCGCAGCCGTTGCTGCCGCGATGAACGGCTGAGCAGGGTTGGGAATCCAAACCTTGTTATCCGCAGTTCGTCGCGAAATCTGTTCGGCCTGACTACTCTGGCTTTATCGGATTAAACGCTGTCCATGAAGATGCCGCCTGATCCGCCGCGCGGATCAGAAGCGGGGTGGTTGTATCGTGAAGCGTGGCGGTCGGTGAATTTGCGTCCGGCCAACCCGGAGGTGGAGATATCGCGAGTCTTGAAATGGTGAGGGACGGGACACCGCCGCTGATCCCAAGGATTCCCCGCAGTTGGAATTTGTCTGTCTCGGCAACGACCTGGTCGTCCACGAGTGCCACAAGTTTTCCTTTTTCCTGCCGCAGGATGACGGCGTAGGTGTGGCGCGGGTTGAGGGGCATTCCATGGCTGGCGTAGCGCGCAAATTTCCCATCGGTCACTCGGCCCAGAACCCATCCACCGTTTTCCCAGTTCCAGCCGAAGCAGGAATAGTTTGTGTCGTCTTTGTAATCAAAAACGATACCGCCTATCTGGTGGCCGGAGGCTTTTGCGAATTCAGAGATTTGTAGCGAGGCGGCGATTTCGCGGGTTGAGTTTATGAGGATCGGCATCACCGCGATGACCGCGCCGCCGGTATTGGAAAGCGTCCAGTTGTCATCGGAGACTTGAAGCGCATCGGCGGGTTCCACTTTGGGTCTAGAAGTTGCCGACAGATCGGCAAACCAAGTGATTTGGATTTTATCGCCGTCGGAATCGCTGCTTGTGGCGGCGAGGTGCATTGTGCCATCCGCCGTTTTTTGCGCAGTGATCTTCGGCGCGGATGGCGCTTTGTTCAGCCGTGCAATGGCGATTGGTACAGGCTTGCTGCGAACCTGTCGGGTTTGCGGAAAATAGGCGATGGCTTGGAGTCGCGCGGGGCCGGGGCCGATTTCCTGCGCAGAGAGGCTGACGGTCTGTTCCTTCAGTGAAGCCGCGCCCCCGCCAAAGGATGCGTTCGTTCACACAAACCGCAAGTCCGGTTGCGCCCGCTGATGCGGAGACGAGGACATCGAAAGGTCGGTATAAATCGCGAGGAGTGTTGGAGGCATCGGCGAGTTGAAGGTTTGCGGATTGGCCGCGGTTGTTGATTTTGAATTCCAGTTGCGCGTGACCCTGACTGCGGATTGGGCCGGGGGAATATGCGACGGCTTCCAGCTCGTGATAGCCGTCATCGAAGAGCTGCGTATCCATTTGCAAGCCCGGCCTGCTTCCGCCACCTGCCACAGCGCGGCCGTCGAGGAGAAAAAGGTAACTCATCCCCGGCTGCGTCATGAGGCTGGAGACGATGAAGGAGGCGATACCGCTTACCGGTTTCTTGTCGTCATCCATGCTGATGAGCGTGAGCGGGATGCTCCCGCCCCAGGGCCTGCAAAGCGGGTCGCCGACAGGGAGCAACTGAAGCGGGGAGGCGACGGATTGCAGATAGCTTTCGAGTACCGTGCAGCCACTCGCGTAATGGAAGAAGAGGCGCGCATTTGGAAATTTTGTCCATATCGCGTAAGGCTCGGCAACTGTTCCTGCGCTTGCTGCGGCGCCGTTTGCGATCCAGTAGGAAATTCGTGTTTGTTCAAACGTGTGGAAATATGCGCCCAAGCTGGTGAGGTTGTCTGCGATTGAGCCGGGCTGGAGTTGCCCCCACGGCTTACCCGCGTTCGCAGCTCCTATCATCAGGCCTGAGAGCTTCATATTGTCGGGGGGCGGTTGGAGGAGATTGTTGAGAGAATGCCCACTTTTCCAAGCTCTGTGGCGGCCGAATCGAACTGCCAGCGTCGGGCCTTTGATCGCGGATCTTCGCTGATATGGAAGAACACAGGGTCGCGCGGTCTTGTGCCGTCAGCGGATGCGGCACGGCGGAGCTTGTCAATGACCGTGTCTTCGGGGAGCCTGCGCGCCCCGGTATAGCCGAGCATCATTGCGGGCAGCGGCATTTTGTCCGAGAATGCGACGGCAAATTCTTGCAAGGAGGCAGATGGCCTGCCCGGTTCGTCGGGTTGCATGGGGCCGCGAAAGAAGGGGGAGGCGTAGCGGCCTTGCTTCACCATTTCTGCGTCCGGAAATTCTCCGCGTGTGAAGGTGGCGCCGGTCAGTGAGATCGGGACCTCGGTTGTTATGCGGACGGGGAAGTCGGCGGAATAGATCCATGCGAGGATATGATCGTTCAGCCTACGTTCTTGGAGCGTTCTGGTGGCGGGTTCGAGGATGAGTTTTCTGAAGTTGGCGAGCGTGATGCCGGCAAAGATGTCGTCCGGTGAGGTGGGAATATCCAGATAGATGATATTGGACGACGGCACGCCTCGCAGGTGCGCGTAGGTGTGGCCGATTTCAATTGAGTCGGGCGAGTTTTGGTTGATGAGCAGGGCAATCTCGTGCGGGCCTTGCGCCAGCGCCGATGTCGCGCCGATGCCAAGCAATGTCAGCAGAAGAATAAACGCGCGCGCCCTCATTGCCTTTAATCAGTACGCGCCCTTGCCGCCGAAGACGGCTCTGAACGTTCGGACGAGAATTACAATGTCCAGCCAGATGGACCAGTTGCGAACGTAATACGTGTCCCAGCGCGGCATTGCCGCGTGGCCAGCTTCGCTTCGCCCGGAGACTTGCCAGAGTCCAGTGACACCGGGACGAACGCGATCGCGCAGTTGGCGCACACGCTCCGGCATTTCGTCGTAATGATAGCGGGGGAGGGGGCGGGGGCCGACGAGCGCCATTTCTCCGCGAAGGACATTGAGAAGTTGCGGCAGCTCATCGAGTGAGGTGCTGCGCAAGAATCGTCCAACGCGTGTAATACGTGGGTCGTCTTTCAGTTTGAAGTGCGTTTCCCATTCGAGCCGAAGCACTGGGTCTTCTTCGAGCCGTTTTTGGAGCAAGGCTTCCGCGTTGGGGCGCATGGTTCTGAATTTGAGCGTTTTGAAAGAGCGACCGTGCAGCCCGACGCGGTCTTGTTTGAAAATCGGGTGGGTCCGATCATCGAGCCAAATCAAGATCCCGAGAAGCAGGCAAAGAGGCGCCCAGAACGGGGAGAGACTTAGAACGATGATGAGGTCAAGCAGCCGTTTTGAAAAGCGCGCAACGGGATTGAGCAGATTGCCCGGAATTTCGATTCCGAGCAGACCCATTAAATCGCGGGGTTTAACCCAGAGCGTTGCTGACTCCGTAATATCGGGAATGACGACGACTCGGCGATAGTTGGCGAGGGGGCCATCCAGCAGTTCTGTCACGCGTTGTGGCGTGAGGCCCGCGGTTGCAAGGAGTGCCACCGGCGCTCCGTCTGTGTGGTTGTTGGAGCGACCGAGCACGGGCAGCGTCCAAGTATCCGGCAGGGATTGATCGGCGTCCTCCAAAAAAACGCCACACGGATTATAGCCCAGTCCGCGCTCTTCTTTGAGCGCCATCGCGACTTTTGCCAATGACGAAGCTTTCCCGTAGATGACGGCGGGTATACCCCCAGAGATTCAAGGAGAGGAGAAGTCGTTTGACCTCCAGTCGTATCGCGGGAACAAGAATGATGCTAAGCAGAAAGCCGAGGGTGAGTGTGAAGCGGCTGGTGATCCCCGCCGATTTACTCCAGAAGAGCGTGGCCGTCGTCGTCGCGAACGCGGCAGTGAGCAGGAAAAATGTGCGACGCAATTCTTCGACGGGGCCGAGGCCCCAACCGGGCAGAAGTCGCGCGACATACGCGCCGATGGCCCACGCGCCGAGCAGATACCACATCCAGTTCGCCAGCATCGGCTCGCCTTTCCACGCAAGGCGGACGATACCGCCGAGTAGCAAAGACAACATCAGCGCTATTGCTTCGGAGATGCCCAGCACAACGGCATTTCCCAGCAATCTGCGGATATAGGGATACGTGTCGGCGCAGAGATTCAAAATGAGTCGGATTAATCCTTTGTTTCCGAAGTTATAGTGACGTTCGAATGCATAAGAGGATAGATTTCGCGGATGAAATCGTCGAGCTTTTGGAGTGGCGCATCGCCGGGTTGGTCATAAATGCCGGTGACCGAGAGATAGGCCCACGGGTACGCGCGATTGCGAAGGATCCGATCCCATGCCATCCAGAACATGCGCACGGGATGCGAGGCGGTTTCTCGTCCGTGCCCTGAAAACCAGTACGCGAAAAATGTTTTGCCATAGACCATTTGTCCGTCTGCTAGTTTGCGCGACTGCTGCACGTTCACAACCTGGAGATCAAGGGGTTTTCTGTCGGAAAAGGTAACGAGGCGCCGTTTGTTTCCGATGACCTCGGAACCTGCGGCAACAAGACAGACCTCCGGGCGGTGAATGCTCGCGCGGTCGCGCCCGCTGAAAACCAATGCGGCTTGAAGAATCGTTCCGTCACTTCGCGTGTATTGGCGTTTGTCTGCGCGCGTATCGTCCGGCAGGACGGCGCGTTCAAAGATCGAGAGAGGATTCAAGTCGCCCCCACATTCGGGACACTTTGTGGTAAGCTCGTCTAAAATATACCCCGCTGCATGTTCCGGGTTTTGGCAAAAGAGAATGTATTGTCCTTTCCACCCACCCGCATTATCGGGGAGGGAGGTTGCAATCGAAGGCTCATCTACAAACCTAACGCGCGTGAGGCTCGGCATGGCGAGTGTCAATCCGAGCATAAGTCCAGCCGCGATAAAAAATGCAGTGGCCGGTTTCATAGGAATGTGTCCCGGGTGGATGCGGGTGGTTGCTGTGGCTCTCGCGGTTTCGTTAACTCCCGGAGACGATTTTTTATGGTGCCCTTGCGAATGTTGAAAACGCGAATCAATGCGAACTGTAAAAGCAGAAACCACGGAATCATTGCCGCCGCCGGATAGCGCGCGCGTTGAAGGTGGTCGCTGTTGCGCCCGATAAGCTTTCGGCAAGCAGGCAAAGTGTCAGGCCCCGGAGAATCGTTGCCATCAAAAACAGAATCGGCGTCCAAACGAACAACCAGAATTTTTTGCGCCCATTCTTTTTGTACAGGAAATCACCCAGCAGGACCGTCCACATGCAAAGGGAGAGCAGGGCAAATATGCCGCTGGTGGAATTCGCCATATCCAGCGACCATGCACCCGTTTCAGATTCAACCAGAATTGAGCCGATTTGTTTCACCGCTATTCCGAAGCCGGATGCGAGCACGGCCGCGACTTTTGTGGCGATGACACGAAAGGGATTCAGCAGGTAGTCGAAGAAGTTGAGCGGGGTCATAAAAATCAACCCGAACATGGGATAGCGCAAAGCCCGTCCAACATCGGGGCCCAGTGCGAACCATGGCAACCCCCAAATCATGGTGATCATTCCCAGCAGACTCAGGCGCGTTTGTTGAGCTTTTGCGCCGAGAAGATGCAGGGCCAATCCGAGCGCAAAAACAACAAATCCCGCCCAAGAGACCTGCGCGTGCGCGTGTTTTAGTTCAGCGCGCCGACGCCAAAGAAGGAACAGCGCCAGAAACGGCGCCACGAAGTTAATTGCGTAGTGCGTGCCGCTCCAATCCACCATCCAGCGACCTCTAATCCAATGAAAAGCCGACGGATTGGCGCGTTCAACGACGTAGCCGACATCGGTCACACCTTGAAACTGAAACAGCGCCCACCATGCCGCCGCAGCTACGAGGCTGGCGACCCACAGGATGTTGAATCTTGCGGAACGTTGTGCGTGATCAGTGACCATGGTGATGAAGCGGTTAGTTTGTTGGTACGACCAGCTTTGCCCAAGAAGGAGGAAGGTTCCGCGGGACCTCAATCCCTTCAAATGGTTTTCCGGCGCGTGCGCCACTTCGCTTTACCCATTCCGCCATTTTCCCAAGCCCCTCTTCGAGAGAGATGTTTTTGATGAGACCGCCAAAGTGCTGCTGAACCTTGGTGTGTGAAGAAAAGGCGTGTACCACTTCGTTTCGCGCGGGCAAGTGTTTGAGGTTCGGCTCAACTCCCATAGCCTGGGCAACTGCCGTTGCAAGGGTTGCCACGGAGTAGGGCTTGTCTGCACCCACATTGAAGACTTGATTGTACGAGTCGGGATGCTCAATCGCTGCCGCAATAATCGGTGCGACGTCATCAATATAGCTGAAGGCGCGAGTTTGCTGACCATCTCCGAAGACGGTCATCGGCTGATCCTGTAGAATCTGATTCATAAAGATACCGATGACGTTTCGGTATGGATCGCCAATATTCTGACCTTCGCCATAGACATTGTGGGGTCGAAAGATCACGTAGGGCAGGCCGAACATCTCGTGGGCCTCTTTGAGGTCCAGCTCGACCGCAAATTTCGCAATTCCATACGGGTCTTCTGGTTGAGGTGTCGCTTCTTCTGTCATCGGAACCTGATTGCGTCCGTACACGGCGATAGAAGACGTAAAGACAAAGCACTTGACGCTGCCCGTGTTGACCGAGGCATTGATGAGGTTGACGCTTCCAATCAGGTTATTGCTGTAATTGAAGCGCTTGATGAAGTGACTGAGCCCCTCCGCCGCATAGGCAGCGAGGTGGAATACATAGTCGAAGCGGTGTTCTTTGAAGAGGTTATCAATCAGCGCGTGATCGAGGATACTTCCCTCAACGAATGTCGCTCCTTGGGGGATGTTTTCGGTGAAGCCGCCGGAAAGATCGTCGAGGGCAATGACGCGGTGTCCTTTTTGATCAGCTCACTTGCGACGTGAGAGCCAATGAAGCCCGCTGCACCTGTTACGAGAGAGGTCGGTTGTGTCATAAATCAAAATCCTCAAAGGGGAAATAGAGTATCAGAAGTCCGTGAAGAATGTATCCGAAATGTTCACCGTTCAGCTCCTGAGTGTGATGTGCTTAAGGTCGGTCTGGGCTTGGCAGACAGGGTGATTTCGTAAAAAGGTCTGGAAAACGAAAATCGCTTATGCAACCATTTACCCTTGAAAATATTGCATGGATGGCCGTGCAACGGCTTGAGCATTCGCAAATTACGAGAACACTCCATTGATTGCTAGCTTTGTTTTGGACGGGGATTTCCACCCATGAAGATTGCACTGATCGGCACGCGCGGTGTCCCTGCCAGCTATAGCGGATTTGAAACTTGCGTGGATCAGTTGGGTCGTCGGTTGGCCGCGCGTGGTCATGACGTTACGGTGTACTGTCGCAGTCACCATATCACGTATCCGGGCGACGAATACGAAGGCATGAAGCTGGTCAAGCTGCCGACGATTCGGAACAAGTACCTTGATACAATCGTTCACACGTTCATTTCGTCCATACATGCTCTCTTTCAACGGTTCGACGTTGCGCTGTATTTCATCGCGGGGAACAGTCTTTTGTCGTGGATTCCGCGTATGATTGGTGTGCCAACGATCCTCAATGTGGATGGGTTGGATTGGCACAGGGAAAAGTGGCCCTTCTTGGCAAAAAAATACATTCAGTTTGCAGAGTATCTCGCCACTATTTTTCCCACTCGCTTTCTGACCGACTCACGTCACGTGCAACAGTACTATCGTGAGCGGTTTCACAGTGAGCCAGCATATATCCCGTATGGATCAGAAGTGGATATTCTTCCACCAGGCGAAACGCTGAAAAAATTCGGATTAGAGCCGGGCAAGTATATTTTGTTCGTGGGCCGACTCGTTCCCGAAAACTGTGTACACCACATACTCGAAGCATTTCGAAGCATCAAAACGGATTTGAAGTGTGTGATCGTCGGCGATGCGGCCTATGCCGAAGAATATAAGGCCAGCTTGAGGGCGCTGGCAGGTGACGATGATCGTATTATTTTTACGGGGTACATTTTCGGCGAGGGCTATCAGGAGATGGGATCAAGTGCGCATATTTTTGTGGAGAGCTCCGGTGTCGGCGGCACACATCCGGCTCTAGTCGAAGCCATGGCGTTTGGAAGCTGCGTTATTGTGTATAATACGCCGGAAAATGTAGAGACTATCGGCGGGGGCGAAGCAGGATTTTCTTACGATGGCAAGGTGGGCGGTGAAGCCCTGCGCGAGGTGTTGGTGCGACTCATAAATAACCCCGACTTAGTCTCGGAATATCGCACAAAAGCGCAACAATTTGCGCGCGAGCATTACTCGTGGGACGCGGTAACAGATGAGTACGAGCAACTCATTAATGAAACTTTGACGAGGCGCAAAACGAGAAAGTCACGGTCACAAGCTCCGCAGTAGAGGTCTCACTGCTGTGATCGAGTCCCGCTTCTGAACGGCTCGGCTATTCGCCTGTGAGCGCACGACGGTACACATCGAGCGTGGCCTCTGCCGTGGTGCGCCAGGTGAAGCGGCGGGCCTGCTCAAGCCCAAGTTTGCGTAGTCGCTCCTGCATGGTCGGATCTTGCAAAATAGTCAACAGGCCCCCGGCGATCGCATCCGTATCCGTTGGATCTACGTAGAACGCCGCGTCGCCCGCCACCTCGGGAATGGATGCTGCGGTTGATGTTAAAACCGGCGCACCGCAGGCCATCGCTTCGAGCACGGGCAGGCCAAACCCTTCATAGAGGCTGGGGTAGGCAAAGACGGCCGCGTGATTGTAGAGCGAGACGAGTTCCTCATCGGAAACATAGCCTGTAAAAATCACGCGGTCGGTGATTCCCAGATTAGCGATTAGCTTGGGGAGTTCCGTTTCCCGCCACTGTGCCTTGCCGACAAGAACGAGTTGCTCATTTCTTTCGGGATGGGCATGGGTCATACGTGCGTAGCCGTCAATAAGGCGCAGCAAGTTTTTGCGCGGCTGGAGATTTCCAACAGCGAGCACGAAAGGGGTATTAATGCCTAGGGCTTGGGGCGAGTAGCTGGAGCGAACGCTTTCCGGTTGTCTCACATAATTTGCCGCCGCTGCCAACAGCGCGACCGTGATCTTGTCGGCCGGAACATGTAGCTTCTCAATAATTTCTGATTTGGAATGTTCCGAGATGGTAATGATGCGCTTCGCATAACGAACCGTCCGTCCGATGCCCATGCCGAGCACGCGCCGATCACGCGGAGAGAACCATGAGGGTTCGACTTTATAGGAGACGTCGTGAATGCTTGTGACGAGAGGGCAAGGCGTGCGCAGCGGGCCGATGTAGGTAACGTGTATGACGTCTGCTTGTTCGCGCTGCGCCAAGTTCGATAGTTCCCAGCCAAGCCGCCGCCAGGGGGAGGTGGAGACTTGGTGATATCGGCATTTGTCATCCGGTGGTCCGAGAGCGGTAAAGGTTTTGTCCCGATGTGCGCAAGCGATAATAAGCTCAAGGTTCGTATCGAGTGCGCGCAGAGCCTGTATGAGGTGGGTGATGTAGGTTTCGTTCCCGGTTTCGCGCTCACCGATCATGTGAGCATCAATTAGGACGCGCAAGGGGAGACTCGCTCTGTTGCTGTAGAGTGCGGTCGCGGACTGTTTTTTCGGCTCACTCAGTAGTTCGTGTAAAGCAGCGCGGACGCGGGGTCTCAAATCTGGTGGGTTTGCGGGGTGGCGCGGATTTATATGCTCGTCAATGCTCGGAAAACGGATGCTGCTGGTGTTTGCGACCCAGTGGCTGTGGGGGCCGCGCGGCGCGTACCAGTTCGGATTACTGGTGAGAAACACGGTGAGAACGGATTTACCAAGTGCGCCCGCGAGGTGTGAGACTCCGGTATCGTTGCAGAGAAGACCATCGCAGCTATCAAAAAGAGTGATAAGCTGTTCAATATTACCAAAATCTGCTGTTTCAAATTTTGATCTCAACGCTTCAGGCCATTTGACCTCCGGCGAATCCACGAGAATGACTTCGGCTCCAGCAGGAACAAGAACTTCTTCTATCATTTCGGCGAAGTGCGATACCGGCCAGCGTTGAAGTGAAACACGTGCGCCAGCGTGTACGAGCCAGACCGGGCGATTCTCCTGCCGTGCTCGCGAAATGGTGGCGGTGATCTCGGTCGGCAATTCGACTCTGTGCGGTGTGAACCAGGGTGTTGATTCATCCCATGGGAGTGATAGGGCATCGGCGAGTTGCCGCCAACTTTCGATATGGTGTTGTTCCGAACTCTTTTTGAAAAGCGGGAGCGTCAATTGCGGCGCTCCGTTGAGAAGCGATCCGACGAGGCCGACTAATTTACCCGCGCACAAAACCGGTTTTCGCCACGAGAGCAGGCCACCGTAGTAATTGCCGCTTTTCATTGGGAATCCGATGCGTGCGCGTGCGCCGCACCGGGCCATAAGGTAATGAACGCGAGAGTCAGACCAGACCGATACTGCAGTATCCGGTGCGAGCTTTTTGAGTTCGCTCAAATAAGCTTTGAGGCCGCTTCGAGGTCTCCGCATTGACTTGTTCCGGGCATCAGGTTGAACCCACGGTGGAAGCCAGGGATGAATTCGATCCGATGGAAGCAGAAGGGCAAAAACATTTGCAGTGTTCGGCGCACAGGCGACGTGGACATCAAAGCGGGACAGCGCAGAACGGATGAACGGAAAACTCATCAGCGCATCGCCCATCATTCGCTGTTCAAAGACCAGAAGTCGTGGGCGACTTGTCATGGCACACTCTGTCGCGCTCGTCATCTAATTATGAGCGTCGCGGGCCTGTTGGGGACGCCTTCTGATTCAAGCCGAAGCTTTTCCTTGCGAATTCGTTCGTCGCGATACGTGATGCAAGCCAGCCCGGCCCACATCAGTTCGACGCCGGGGAAACCGCCGCTGACAGGTGCGAAGAGAAAATAGAGTAGGGCGTGAGACGCAGCGACGAAGTAAATAAGATGGTTCAAGTCGGTGATGCGCTCGCGAAAAAGTATGCGAACAGAGTCGCGCAAAAGAGTGAAGAACGTTGCGACATACAAGGCTGCCCCCACCAGCCCGGTAGTGGCAAGCACGGTCCATAACCCGCTTTCATAGCGCGCGGTATTTGCCGCCACCTTGACGGTATAAAAGAAGTCGGCCCAGTAACCGCCCACGTTCATATCGAAGCGGTGGACTCTGTTGCCGAAGAGGAATGTCAGTGGGGATGTCAGCCATCGCCGCTTTCCTTCATCAAACAGCACTGCATGCCATAGATCGCTTCCCGCGAGTTTTGCCTGGATGTCCAATACGTCGCCGAAGATGAGGATGGTCAGCGCACGCTGAGGTCGCTTTGGGGAACAAATAGATTATTTCGGGATGTAAATTAAAAAACACAACGATTGCGGACATCGCGCAAAGCATAAGGAATATCCATGTGTATTTGCGCAAGACGAGCAGCCAAAAGAGCGGGATGACTCCAAGCATGGCAACGGCTGTGCGAGCGGCTCCCATAAGGACCAGCCATGCGGCCAATACGGTAATGGTGAGGTGAAATACTTTTTGGGGGAGACGATGCGCTGTCGCAACGAACCCCAATGCGATAATGGCGAGGTGCAGGGCTGTTCGCCGAAGCTCGGTGCTGCTGGATTCGGACAGAACGAAAAAGGCGTTAAATCCGCGGAAAAAGACGAGACCGGGAAAAAAGTAGAGGTACAGACCGAACAACACGCGCGCAATGAGACCGATGTAGATAATGTTAATCGCCAAGCGCATCCGGCTTGCATCCCCGTAATGGTGCATGCCGAGCACGAACAGCAGGGGCCAGATGGCCCCCATATAGGTGCGTGTAATGTTGCCGTAGCCGGTTTCCGCCGAGTAGCGGTTTAGTATCAGGCTCGCGCCAAGGTGCGCGATGACGTAAATCATTAGGGCATAGGTCATCCATGACAGGGGGCCACGATACTGTTCCATGGATCTGTAATTGATCGCAATGGCCGGGAAGAGCGCAATGGCTGCTATAATCAAGGATATTTCATGGGTGTAGATTCGAAAGCCGACCCAAATTAGCCCTCCAATGGAGGTTGCGATTATTATAGGGAACCACCAAACTTTTCTTCCCGCGACGACCCAGATCAACCCGCCGACGACACCAGTGGTCGTGATCAAGCTGTTGACGCCACCGCGCATGGCCTTGACGACTACAAACAGAGCGGCTGCGGTCAAGAACAAGCCCGCGAAGAGCAGGTTCATTCGCTGTAAGTCCACCTGTGGTGTTTGGTTGCGCGGGCTATTCATTACGAGTTTTAGTTAGTTGCGAGTGTATCGCGTCTGCAACGATTTTTGCATTCTTTTCCCAGGTGTATCGGGTTGCATGGATTCGCCCCGCTTCAGCCATCTGTGCGCGGAGGGCTTGGTCCTGCCAAAGTTTCTCGATCGCTTCAAGAATAGAGTTTGGACTGTGCGGATTGAAGAGGAGCGCATTCCCGCCAGCAACTTCCGGCAAGCTGGTGCTATCGGAGCAGGCCACGGGCAACCCGCAGCTCATGGCCTCAATGACCGGGAGTCCGAATCCCTCCGCAATAGATGGCTGTAGATAGGCGGTTGCGTTCCAGAACGCCCAGTTCAAGTCCTCTTCGGCCGTGAACCCCGGCAGAATAACCTCCTCGGGGCGCGGGAGCGCGCGATGTAGAGGATGGATAACCTCGTCCATATATTGCCCACGGCCGGGGCCGATAAGCACGAGTCTTGGTGCGTCCGGGTATTTTGTCTGAAAGAGATGCCAAGCCGCTAGCAGCGTGCGTTGATTTTTGTTGTCTGAGAAAGACCCTACATAGAGGAAAAAAGGACGATCCGATGGGGTCGCCCAAGACGGCGGTTTTGCTCCGGGCGGCCCTGGCTGTTTTATTCCGCAAGGCGCGACAATAAACTTGTGTGCCTGATGAGGCAGGTGCCGTGCAATTTGATTGCGGCAGTATTCGGAATCAATAAACAGCGCCTGGGCGCGTTGTATACTTCGCAGCATCAAGGTGCGAGTGACGAGGTACTGCGCCCGTTTCTTTTCGCGATGCCACGCATCAATGTTTTCGACAAAATTTGAGTCGAAAAAATTTGCGACAACGGGAGGGCCGCCGATCGGAGTGAAGTAGGCCGTGCAGAAACCCAAGTCGCACGAAGTCTGTTGCCATCGGCGTGACACGCCGAGGGTCGAGTGCAGCGATGCTCTTTTAAACGGAGTCTCCAAGGGTGAGAGGTGAGCCACTTCTTCGCGCAGCGGATTCGGAGCCGCTGAAAAAACGGGAACCCATTTCCAGGGAACGTCGAGCGCAAAGAGTGCTCGTGCTTGACCCGCAACGTGACGCGCGGTGCCGGGCGCTGTTTTTTGCCGCCCGGCTGGCGCCAAATCTATGCCCACTTTCCACTGCGGTTCGGACATCTTACTCCATAGCCTTTAATACTGACCAATATGCCTGTGCCGCCTGTGTTTCATCGTGGTTATCCCGTCTGAAGCTCGGGTCGAGTGTGAGCGGACTTTCAGCGGCGCGTAAAAATAGCGAAACCAGTTGACCTGTGCTACTTGTGTCAAAACGGTAGCTGGCGTCCAGTACGACTTCGCGAAGGCTGCTGTTGTCGGCCACGATAGCCGGACAGCCGCAACCCATTGCCTCCAGGGGCGGAAGTCCATAGCCTTCCATCAAGGAGGGATAGACAAAAAGCTCAGCGCCCGCATAAAGACTGGGTAAATCTTCATTTGCGATGAAGCCGGGTTGTGGGAATGCGTTGCGATTCAGCCCGCTCGCGTTAAGCGCGCCAAGAACATTGCAAAGAGTCGACCGACTGTCGTCGGGATCCGGCCCGCGAGAACCAGTGGGGGCAGGGGCTGCGCTTCTGTGCTTCCGTGTACGCGCGAATCATGAACTCAACGTTCTTGCGAATGTCATAGCCCCCAACATAAAGCCAGTAGCGATCAGGGAGTCTGTATTTTTGTCTGACGGCTTCTCGTTGCGCCTGCGCCAACTCGACGCTGTATTCAGGAGGGAGCCAGGCAGGAATTACGGCGATTTTTTCCTGCGCAATGCCCAGAAGTTGATGGATGTCTCGTGCTGCATGCTCCGATTCTGTGAAAACAGTTTTGGCGTGTCGAAGAAAGCGCTCGGCGCGCCGGGTGAGCCATGCGCGCGCAAAGCGGCGACCCATATAGGCCGAGAAATGGCGATAGATACAATCGTGATACGTCATCGCGAGCGTTCGGGGTGTGCGCAGGCCCCAGCCCGAGCCGGGACTGAAGGCAATTGTCCCTTTTTCCCGAAGCTCAGGAAGGGCAAAGAAGCGGATATTCCAGTCCGTAGCCCTGAGCAGTGGATTGTTGATCTGCGAGAGTCGTCGGCCTTCAATATGAAGTGGGCGCAATAGCTCTGCTGCCCGGGCCACTTGTTGCTCGGGCATCACGACGGTTATTTCACACACTGCTGATTCGACGTGACGCGCAAACATGGCGAGCAAACGCTGGGCATATACGCCTTGTCCAACCCCTTCCATGCCCGCGTGAAGTCCATTAATCCAGAGGCGTCGCATGGAGAAGTCCCGTGTTCTTCCACTCGTGACAGCGATAGCCAAGAGTCGTCAGCCATTCTGCGCAGGGTTCCAATGTGCGCTTGCCGTCACGCAGGTGATAGGCCTGGATCAACAACTGCGGCCGAAATCTTTTCAATGCGCTCTCGGCACCGTGCAGCGCTTCGATTTCCGCGCCTTCAATATCCATTTTGATTAAATCGAGGCGATCGAGCGCTGCCTGCTCGGCCCAATCGTCGAGGCGAACGACTTGCACGCGCTCTGTAAAAAGTAGATTCGGCGGCAGTTGGTGTGCGCACTCAACGGAACTGATGTCGCCGTGCGTACGGAAGGCGAGTGTTGTGTTTTGATTCCACAAGCCAAGTGGATGAACGCGTAGTTGATGCGCGACGCCGTTGAGTCGGGCGTTGCGGTTGAGGAATATGCGTTGTCGCAGCGAGGGTTCAAATGCGTGAACCGTGTTTGTCGGGTGGTGGAGACTCCAGGAAATGGCGAATTGCCCAGTGGCAGCCCCTGCGTCCAGCACTACGGCGTCAGACGCAACTGAACCAGTGACCGCTTCGAAGTACGGATCGATTTCAGCTTCGACGACAGATTGATGCGTTGCATCCCAAAATCGCGAGTGGATTAACGTGAGGGATTTACCGTGGACCGAAGCCCGGACTTTGCGGGATGCTATGCGCGCTTCCACGAGGCGTATGGTTTTTTTTTGCGAATTCCGCAGTGCGTGATCCTTCAAGCATTTTCAAGTTCTCGTTTGCGGGAGACTCTGCGCCAAAACAACATGGGAGTCCACCAATAGCTCCACGTTATTTGGGCAATGGCAGGTGCTGCGAGAAGACCCCATACTCCCCACAGGCGGCCTAAAAACCATGCCAACGGCGCTGAAATTAATGCACTAACCACGAAGGGCGCAAGGTGTGGAACGCGGTTTTCTGTGAGGAGCGCGGCCGAGTGGAGACCAACCCATAAATCCAAACCCACGACGAACATCAGCGCGATCCATTGCGCAGTCGGCAGGGGAGGAGTGCGTGATCCGATCAGACTCAACACCCACGGACCCAAGGCGATGATGGCTGCTGCGGCAGCCGCATACGTGAGGAGAGAAAGAGCCATCCGTTGACGACAGAGGCGGCGAATATCGCTGAAACGGTGTTGCGCTTGCCATTGTGCAATGAGCGGTAATTTGACCGATTGCCACGAGGCGGCGAGAACATGAATGAGCAGCGCAATTTGCATGCAAAGCCCGTAGCTCCCGGCTGTGTCCAGATCAGCCACCCGTGCGCAGATGACGGTCGTGATCGGGATGGTAAAACTGGAGCTTAGCGTCGCCAGTCCACCGCGCCACGTAATGGGCCAGATGGTGGCAAGCCGCGCGCGTTTGACGTGAGCCCATGTAGATGCGGGAATTGTGCGCAGAATTTTGTGTCGGGCCAACACACGCGGAACGATATTCCAAATGACATATCCCGATGCCAGCGCGGCGACACCCAGTCCCGACCAGAGACCCAGCAGGGCAATGCTGTAATTCACGAGCAGCCCGACGATCATAAACGCGTAATAGTTTCGCGGTTGGTTGATGCCGAGCAAGATGGCCAGCCAGTATAGACCGAAAAGATTGAAGCCCGCTCCGAATGCCATCAAGACATAGGCAGCGAATTGTGAGCGAGTCTGCAGCATGGAGGCCTCTCCATGTGTGAGCCAAAGTCCACCTGCGACAAGGGCCAGGATGACAGAGGCTGCGCCAAAATAGGAATAGAGACGTCGGCAGGCGGATACCAAGCCGGCGAGCAAGTCGAAGCGTGGGCTGGAGTTGGCCGTAAGTTTGGCAGCAAGTCCGAAGGTAGGAACTTCCTCACTCCCCGCAGCGTAATAACTCGCGTGCCGCCCAACCGTAGCGCCGAAGCCGAGTTCTATGGCGGCGCTTAGACTCGCGATTTGCTGAAGGACATACCATAGCCCCATATCGCCCGGATTCAGTGTGCGCAGTGCATACGCAGTGACGATGACGAAACCGAGCAGGCGTACCACCGGCATTGCAAACGCCAAGGGTAGCGCTGCTGTTCGAATGCGATGGAATAAATGAACCAGTTGATTCATTGCGCTGATCACGCTCTGTGAGCCGAAGTGATCACGGGGGCGATTTAGCAGAGGACCTTGCCTCTGCGAACCACAGATCAGAGTTGATATGTCCAACTACCACGCAAAAGCCGTGTGCCTCCAAACGAGATTTCAACTCATCTGGCGACTTGTCCATGCGCGGATGTACTTCGATAACGAGGGCTGACACGGACTTCCACATTTCATCAGGAATAGCAGCGAGAATTTCATACTCGTCGCCTTCACAATCTATTTTCAATAGATCAATATCGGGGCGACCTTCTTCCGCCCAGACCGTAGCGATATTTCGTAGCGTCAGTTGGGTTGGGATTCCATTTGCCGCGTGGCGGCTTGTCTGGCCGTAGGATTCAAAAGGAACAAAAGCGGAAACCGTCTCGTCGCGATCAGAGAGGCCGAAGGGTCGGATATCCCACGCGCAGTCCTTCCACTCCTCGCGATTCTTTGTGAGGATATCAAAAGTGTCTTCGCACGGTTCAAACGAGGTAATTTGTGCGCCAGGGTTGCGAAGTAACATCCAGATTGCGAAACAGCCGATGTTTCCGCCAATATCCCAAATGCGCTTTGGCGTTGCGGTTAATAGAAATTCCCCATAGCTCTCGGCGACAAAAATTTCGCCCAAGGCTACTGGGTCAAATCTGGGACGAAACCATATAGCCTTGCCGTTGCGCATCCGCAATCGCGTCGGTTCTGCGGGCTTCTCCTGGCGATAGCGCATAAAAGCGACTGTTCGCCAATCAATGAAAAGACGACGATATTTTTGCAATGATGCGAGTTTGCGCACGATGGCCGATTTCATAAGCACGTCAAAGACCCTAACGAGAATTTGCTGCCCGGTAAAGGCGGACAATCGCGGTTATTCACCGGCCTTGAATTCCAAGGCGGCCAGCAGGCGTGGCGCGATGCGCTCGGGCAGATAGTGGCGCGATGTTTCCAGTCCGGCCTGACCAAAGCGCTTGCGGAGTTCCGGTTGTGCCATCAATCGGAGCAGGGCGTCTGCGAAAGCATCGGGCTCGCCCGGCGGTGTCAAAAAACCTTCGTGGTCATTGGTGACAATGTTTTTTGGCCCGTCCACATCCGTCGCTGTGATCGGGATCCCCGCCTGCATCGCCTCTAAAATTACATTGCCGAACGTCTCAAAGAGTGCGGTATGGACAAAGATATCGCCTGCAGCGATGAACTCTGCGCCGGTGAAATCTTGTTTTTCGATCCAGGTGATCCTCTCTTGAATCTGTAGAGACTCAGCGAGCCGGTGCCATTCATCGCGTTTGGGCCCATGCCCCACGATCCATAAATGCGCGTTCGGCTCAGATTGAATTACGCGCTGCCAACTGGTGAGCAACCAATCTATGCGTTTCTGTTCATAAAGGCGTCCGATGCTAACGACGTTGTACGTGTGGCGGTCAAATCCATATTGCTTGCGGAGCGCTTCGACGCGCTCGGGTTTTGGAGCGCCAGCGAAAGTCATTGCGTTGGGAACGACAACGAAGCGTTCGTCGGGCGCGGCGCGGCGGATGAGATATTGATAGCGACTGCTTTCCGTTAGACAGATTATCCGGTGGCTAAATCTGCACACGAAGTATTGTGCGGCGTGGTTGCGGATGCATCGCAACAGATCAAAGTTGGCATAGAAAGTCGGCCATCTCGCGATATACACCCGGCGGGGCACACGCGCCATCCAGCCGAGCACGGCGCCCAGCGCCCCCGTCATCGGCGAGTGAAGAATAAGAATATCGGGCCGGAGACGTATTAAGGTGAACCATAACTGGAGCGCCCCGATCCAGAGGAGCCATTTACGATGGAAGAGAAGTTGATAGTGCGGAATTTTGTGTTCTTCGCAATACGCTGCCAGCCGCCCCTTGCCTCCATACGCAACAGATTGAACATAGCGATGCTTCAACGTCTCTAGTTGCGTAATGAGCGATTGCGGGCCACCGCCTGGCCCATCAAAATCCATCACATGAAGTAATCGAGGACACGCGGGATTCACGGTGCGCCTCCCGTTCCGGTGAGCGAGGCGAGCAGGCGGAGTGCGTCTCTTTGAAATGCTTCGGGGCCGAAATGCGTGATTCGGTCACGGCCTGCCTGTGCCAACTCACTGCGTCGCTGCGGGTTTTGAATCAGCTCCATCAGCGCAGATGCAAAACGTGAAACATCACCCACCTCCACCAATTGCGCATCTTTCCCATTGCGAAGCGCTTCCCGGATGCCATCGCTGTTCATCGCCACAATTGGTTTCTTACAACCCATTGCCGCAAGAGGGAGTCGAGTATGAGTCTCATAGAGGCTCGTTATCGCGACAATATCTGCCACGGCAACGTATTCAATGAAAGAGCGCTGAGGCTGTATGACTTGGCAGCGCTTGAGATTGAGGCAACTTGCTTGGTTCCGCAGCGCACGTTCACATGGGCCCGTGCCTACAATCGTCAGGTGCGCGTCTCGTTGACTCGCCTCCACTAGCGACCACGCGCGGAGCAACCAGTCCAAGCGCGCTCGTTCGCGCAGTGGGCCGGCATAGACCACTCGACACGTTGAGGCAGGAATCGCGTCAATTTGCTTCAGTTCCGCGATTTTTGCATCCGGCGGACATTCTCGTGAATCAAACGTTGCCGGGAGCAGATACATCTTTTTTTCCGGCGCCCATCCACGGAGCAGAAGCTGGTAGCGGTTGCCGTAGGTTGGGAAAACGAGACGATCCGTGTGCCGAATGATTGAGCGCAATCGTAAATAGTTTTGAATGACCCGACGCAGATTGTAATCGGTATAAATTAAGTCTGACAGGGCCACGTGGACTGTTTGCTTCACTCCTGCCTGCCGCGCAGCAGATGCGCCGACTTGGCCCGCCCGCGCCCCGACTGATACGACAACTTGCGGATTTAGCGAGCGCATCTTGCGCGCAAGTTTCGCCGCTCCGAATGAGTTGAAGCGCGCGATTGTTTCCGTGGGGATATCGCCGAAATCAACCGATGGAGCGTCCGCTTCAATCCAAACGGTGGGAATTGTGGCCGGTTGCCATGCCTTGGCTAAATCCGCTGTGTAGCGGGCAAATTCGCCATACTCGTCGCGCTGTGCCAGAAATAGCACACGCGACAGCACAGGCGACGAATTAGGTTTGTTGAGCGACATATTAATCCACTGGGCGATGGCTCTGCTTTTGTATATCGGCCCTTTCGTGCGCCACTATGCAAATAGTTCAATAAAAATGAACGCCGAAAATCCCCGGACGCTTGTCTTTTTGATGTGGGACGCCGAATGCGGAATCTGTGTCGCCCGCTGGACGCCATCATTTTTAGCGTGAATCGGAGACTTTCACTCGCACTCGTCGGCTATATAAGGATGATCCCAGTTGACGCTATAGAGGCGTGTTTCGCTTGAGAGCGAGATGGGCGCCCCCGGCTCTGCCATCATGTTGATGATCGAGGGAAATAGATCAACTAAAATCATCGGTTCTGGCGGGGTCCATTCCATCGAAGGCGGCACATAGACCGCACACAAGTTTTTAAAATGATCAGCGCAGCCAGCGCCGTTTGGAAGATTTCCCGCCCCATGATCGGAAAAGAGAACAATGATGGGGCGCTTCTCGGGGGGCTGCGACAAGAACGCGTCCAACATTTCGAGCACAAGTCTGTGGAGATAGGTGAGTTGTTCGCCGTATAGGGCTGCATATTCATCCCACGTAAGATTCGCCGGAGGAAGGCCTCCCCACATAAAAAGTTTCCGAATTTGTCGCGGCCCGCCGTCTGCATCAAAAATAATCGGATCGTGCGGGAGATTCATGTGAGTCCAGATGAAGCGAGGAGATTTGCTGTTGCGTTTGGCCAAATCAATCACTTGGTCGTGAACAAAATGAATACGGTTACGATGCTTTTCGTAGAGAAAATTGTTGCCCGAAAGTTTTGTGTAAATCTGCGGGATGGGCGTCATTTGGATAAGTAGCGACTCGAATTCCGTCCCCCAGGTATGGGGGCGGATAAAATAGTTCACAGAATCGCGCATGTCGGCGTTATCAAATCCGGTTTCAAACGCATAAAGCGTATAACGATGCCTTGAAAAAAGCCGGAAGACGCGGCTGTGCTGGAAGCGATCAACGAGCGCCGACAAGCTGGCGCTTTTGGTTTTCCCCATCGGCAAAAACTTGTCGAGGTAAGCGCCGTTCAACATGGACCCGACCGACCATAGTGTCTTGTCGTAATTCGATAAGCTGTTTGACGAAACATTAAATCCACGCGCGCTCAAGGCATCGAGAAATGGGGCGTTATCCACGTGATAATCATCCCGCAGCACGTCGGAGCGCGGATACGCATCGAGGAGGATCACCACAACATCGCGCTTATTCGTTTGGGCGATGTTAACCGCGTCCCATGCGCGAGCCCGTTTTGTGGAATGTCGAATGCCGATTTCTTTCGTGCTTTGTGCGCTGCCGATAGCGAGGCTGACCAGCGCAAATAACAAAAGCATTCCGCCAGCCACATGAAAGAATTTGGTCGAGGCCCGCGTTGATTTCAGAAGGCAAATCGCAGCGACCAGTCCGAGGAGGACAATACAATAGCCGATGAAATAGAGTGTCGTGTGTGACGCCTGTGCCGTCGGAATGATGCGATCAACGAAGTGGCCCCAGAAGAAAAAACCGAAAACAAGCAGGCTCGTTAACAGCGCGGACTTTTCATTGGAGCGAAGAATTAGGCGAAGAACAATCCAGAGAAGGAGCGTTCCCAAAACAAGGACGAGTGTCGGACGAATAAGCGCGTGCGGTGAGATGAGGGTATTGTTTGCCGCGTAGAGCGCCAAGATGGGCTGAACCGCGAAGGCGAGGGGGTGCCAGATGCGTGTTCGTTGGATTGGGTTGGCTGTGTTTAGTGCCTGCAAAATCGGTCCAGATGATTGATGCCATCACTTTAACAACTGAAAAAAAAGTGACAAGCGGATTTCGCGCACGCCGCTTTGTGCGCTTCTTCCATTGCCCGTTACAAAACGCTTTTCTCAACCGCTTTTGCGGTTTTTGAGAAGCAGCAAGGTGCGAGGGGAGTGTTCGATGGATTCTTTGCGGACGAGTTCGAAGTCTTTTGAAAATACTTCGATGCAGTAGCCCAATGTGATGTGCTCGAAAAGATTCACGCGAAATTCCAACAGCTTGCGGAACATCACATCGTCTGTTGGAACGAATTCCAAAATCAGATGTTTTGTCGCCAGTTTTGCAAAGACATCGCGAATCGCTTCCATTGAGAGGTTTGCGCCGACGAGCAGGTGGTGGATCACTGCGAGGGCAAGGACGGCTCCGGGTTTTGCTCGTTCAAGAAACGGCTCCCGCTCGGTGTTCAAGTAACCGATACCCGGACTGGGATTGGCGATGTCCACGACCATCGGCGTGATAGAGGCCGGTTCTTTTTGCAGTCGCTGGAACATTAAATCCACAGCGCCCACGTCAAAATCCGTTGCCCAAACAGCCGCTCCGCATTCCGCTGCGATACGCGAGTAGTCGCCCGTGTTGCAGCCAACATCCATTACTTCCGCAGACTTGATCTCGGTAAGAAACTCTTTGACGAGCTTCTTTTTTGACTGCTCCGCAACATCGTCGTACGAGCAGATCAGCGTGTAATCTTTCCAAACCGTGTCTTGGCCCGCCCCCTTGACGAGGGCGGTGAGCTTCTTGTCAAGGCGACGCAGCGTCATTTCTTGTGCAGCAGTATTCGTGGAGCCGGTTGCCTGCGTTTTTTTAGTCGTTTGATCAGCAGACGGTGGTTTGTGAAAGCGGACTTTCTTTTCCAGTGCGTAGGGAAGACCGACATCGAAAAACAACTCGGGGCTCCAGCGGCGACGCCATGAAAAGGCCTGACCGACTTGCAGTGTCGAACGACCGTCCAAATTGGCGAGGAAGTAGGAGCGCAAGTCCCAGCCAGCGTATTTTGCGAGAAGGAGCGGGTACAAAAACATTCGATTGAACTGGCCGAGCGCAAACCAGAGGTCCAGGCGCTTTGGCTTTTCGATCGAAGTCAGATCAATGAAAATCGGTTTGCCGCGTACGAATTGAATGTTGTAGGCCGTCGCATCTTTGAGCGACAGCCCGAGCTTCAGGAGCTTTTGCTGTAGGCGGAGCGTGAGCTTTCCCGCTTCCGCAAGCATGGAAGGCGACCACTCATAAGGATAGGTGATCGGCGAGATTTTGTCGTGTTCGACAAATGCACCGAAGCCGGGTTGGAGCGCTGCAAGTGAACTGGAGAGCGCGGCATCATCCACGAAGCGCGTTCCAACCAATTCGCCAGATTTTATGAGCTGAGCGAGAGCGCCTTTTTCATCCAGCTCGCGGATGAGCGCAGCCGCCTCGGCATCGAGCGCCCTGAAGATGCGGCCTTCGTGCGTGAATACGTACCCGCTGGGATCGCGGAAAGAACCGGAGACGCGACTCATTCGTTATTCGGATTTGTTTTCGTTTTCTTGTTTGTCGGCCGCTTCGGTCGTTGTCGGATCGTTCTTCTTGCCAAAGCCGAAGAACGTTTTGATTTTGTACCAGAAGATGGCGATGCCACCCACCAGTGAGGCCAACAGCGCCTGAAGTAGAATACTCCCGCTACCCGGGTCTATGTACGCAATGATCATTGGAACACCTTCTATCGGTCAAAAAGCCGATAGTATGGACTTCTGAAGATGATTCGCAACAAGGAATCCAAGATTTTCCGGCCCGTGTTTTTGACCGCGTTGCTTGCCTCTCGGTGTCATCACTCCGCAAGACACTCCCAGCCGGGGGCGGGGTTGAAGGGGCGGGGGCGCGGGCGGGGAAGTCTTTGGGAGGGGTGGCCGTTAGCAAGGGGTGAGCACCTTGGTCGCTGGCGTGATTGACAATGGAGAGGAAGTCGGTGTTGAGCCGCATAAACTTCGATGCGCAGTAATCAAGGGCGGCGGGATTTAGCGAGGCGAGGATTGCGCCGGACTCGACGGGGTCGGGGCGCAAGGGCCCATCGTTCTCACCTCCGATGATCCCGTCGAGAATGTGGAGCGTCGCGCGTTGCGGGGTGTCTTGCAGACGTCCCTCCGTGTCGCCGTAGAGCAGTACACGATTCAAATCAAGGCAGGTTCGCCAAATCGTATCATTCCCGTGCCACCCGCCCTCAACGTCCATTGATTTTCCGCGAATACGGTCGAGAAACAAAATTTTGTACGCGAGCAGGCAAAATTTGCGATAGGCGCGCGGCTTTCCGAGCAGATACATATTTGCAAAGTCGAGCGCCTGCTCAAGAAACCACTTCGGCAGCGATGCCTTCTCGTAGTTGTCGCCCCCGCGATTCGCCGCGCCTTTACGATGATGGGGCAGGTACTCTTTGTTGCCATTGATTCCGACCAGGTTTTTCAGTGCGAGTGTCACGCCCGCCTTTTTATGCGTCTTCATCTTCGGCGCGTTGATAACGAGGTCCGCTTCGAGAATATCGCGCGCGACGAGATATTTGTGAACGCCGGGCCGGTGGTTGTTCCACATCAGCCGCGGATCGTACATTGTCACACGGAATTTTCGCGCGTCCGCAGAAATTGCTTCCAGGAGACTTTCTTCGCCGAGGTCCACGAGGACAAACTTGTCCATCGGCTGCAGATCGTTTGCAACATCGGCTCGCGTTGCGCCGCGCCGCATCACGGTTCGGCGAAAATCTTTTACCTGTAACGGACATCCGCGCGCGATCAAGTCCTTGGCTACGCGATCAAATCCAAGCGCGAGGAGGGTATCGAATTCGCAGATTTGAAGAGGCGCGTCGCCGACAATAATTTGAGCCGGCCGCGCCTTCCACGCATAGTCCACGAGTGGACGCAAGATGCTCGCGTGCGTAATAAGTTCGTCCGTGCCGCCGCGTCCTTCGTTGCGATGCAACACCCAGTTCGGTTTAACGACAATTCTCGCACCCGGTTTTACGAGGTCGCCGATGGGGTTCCAATCCGGCTTCCCGAATCGCTCGCGATCCAATCCAAGTGCAGCGAGTGACTTTCGCACGGCGGAATAAATCGGATTCGGATGTGCGCCGACAGGGCCTTGGTATTCCGGGAAGGGTTGATCCGGATGAAATGGCGCAGCCTCCAGCGGCGGATAGGCCGGTGGTGCGTGCTGGATAACCACTTCGGGATGTGTGCGAATGTCAACGATAGGTGCCATAGCGAGCGTTTCGATTTGGTTTGAGATTAGATTACAATCGAAACGAAAAGAAGCGAATTTCATGTCGCTGGCTTTGTGACAGCTTGCGGTTGCGTCATTTGTGTTTATCGGTATCCTGCCCAACGTGCAAAATTTGATTCCATGTGTATTTTTTGATCGCGACGGTATTGTGAACCATCCGCCGGATGATGCGCAGCGTTACGTGCTGCATGAAGATGAGTTCGAATTGCTCCCGGGGTTTGTCGAGTCGCTGCGCCTCGTGTTGGAGCGCGGCTACAAAGCGGTGATTGTGACAAATCAGGCGGGCGTTTCGCGGGGCTGGATGACGCAGGAGGCGTTGGATGAAATTCATGCCAAACTGGAGCGTCTATTAAAGGAAGAGGGCCTCGCGCTCGATGACATTCTGGAATGCACCTCCTTCGACGAGTCGCACCCGAACCGGAAGCCCAATCCGGGGATGTTGCTTGAGGCGGCCTCCCGACATCACCTTGACTTGTCCCGCTCTTGGATGATCGGTGATTCGGAAAAAGATGTTGTGGCCGGACAGCGGGCCGGGGTGGCGAAAACCGTCAAGGTGCGGGCAAAGCCGATAGAGACAGATGCTGATTTTAGGGTGGACTCCATGCGCGATCTCCCTGAACTACTCGCCCGCGAGCTGCCGCCTGTGGTAGATTGACCCGCCCTAAAAACAGGGTATTGTTAGGCTGATTCAATGGAAACGCGCATTTGGAGTGAACGCTGGCGACTGGCCGCGCTGGGTCGAACGGATTTAATTCGTATCGGTCTCGGCTCGTTGATGGTCGCGTTGATCTTTGTGTTGTTCCACTTTCAGGGAAACACCACAGACGTCCGCGCGTTCGGGCGCTCGGCGCTCGTGTGGATGATGGATCGGTGGAACGACAAGGATGCGACCGGCGACTATTCCCACGGCTGGCTGATTCCGTTCGTTACCATTGGCATACTCTGGTATAAGCGCCGCGAACTCGCTGCCGCGCCAAAAGAGATCAGCCGTGTGGGGCTGGCCCTCGTGATCACAGCGTTGCTGATGCACTGGCTGGGCGCGAAAGCGCAGCAGACGCGCTTCTCGTTGTTCGGCCTCGTCTTGCTGATCTGGGCGATTCCATTTTATTTCTACGGGTGGAAGACTGCGAAGTTACTGATTTTCCCTTGCTCCTACTTGATCTTCTGCATCCCACTCAACTTCCTCGACAGCCTCACTTTCCCGCTGCGAATTTTTGCGACAACGATTTCAACGGCTATGCTAAACGGATTGGGCATCGCCGCCGAGCGCTCCGGCTCCGCCATTTACTCCATGGCGGCCGGTGGATTTAGTTTCGACGTCGCCGATCCGTGCAGCGGCATCCGCTCGCTGCTCGCGCTGACCGCGCTCACGGCAGTGTATGCGTATTTCACACAGAAGACGCTGATTCGCAAATGGCTGCTCTTCCTCTCCGCAATTCCGCTGGCAATCGCGGGCAACATCGCGCGCATCGTTGTCGTTGGAATCGTCGCGGAAGCGTTCGGCGAAAAACTCGCAATGGGACTGTTCCACGACTACTCCGGCTACGTGGTTTTCTCCGTGGCAATCGGCCTGATGCTTGGCGTCGGCTCGTTGCTCAACACAAACCTTCAGGAGGTACGCGAGCGATGGAGACACGTTCTTTTAGGCCCTACATAACGGTCGTTGCTCTTCTTGCGCTGACCTCGCTGGCCCTTGCGTTCACCGTTGACACCAATATCAGCGATGAGGCGGGTGTGCGGGTTTATCTGCCGGACCAAGTCGGTGACTGGAAAGGCGACGAGCTGCGCTTCTGTCAAAATCCCGCGTGTCAGGCGACGGTCTTTTTGAGCGAAATCAAAGAAAAAGGCGTTTGCCCGAAATGTGGCGGCAAACTCTCCACGATGGCGAAGGCAGAGACCGATTTGCTGCCCTCCGACACGGAGGTGTTGAAGAAGCAATACACTTCGCCTGATGGCGAAATCGTGTTCGCCTCCATCGTGATGAGCGGGCGCGAACGCTCCAGTATCCACCGCCCGCAGGTCTGCCTCGTGGGGCAGGGCAACGAAATTGTTAAGAGCAAGGTGCTCGATGTCCCGATGAACAACCGCCGCCCGCTCGATGTGATGGTGCTCGACATGCTGCGGCGCTGGCGCGCGCCCGATGGCCGACAGGGCGAATACCCGAGCTATTACGCCTACTGGTTTGTGGGCAAAGGACGCGAGACGCCCTATCACACCATGCGAATGGTCTATATGGCGACGGATCGAATCCTCCACAACCGCTCACACCGATGGGCCTATATTTCCGTCTCCGGCGTCCGCGATGACGAGGGAATCTATCGGCAAAAAATTGCGTCCTTCGTAAAGCAGCTCTATCTCGAAATGGCGATTGAATAGGAGGAGGGTTCAGGTGCGCGCCAGCCCAAAATTATACGCGCCCGATTTGCCCCTTCTTGACTTTGCCCGCGCCAACGCATAGACCATCTCGCATGTCTCAGCAACCCTCGTCCGAAAAACCCATTTCCATCGTCACTGGCGGCGCCGGATTTTTGGGATCCCACCTAACCGACCTTCTGCTTTCGCGGGGCCATCGCGTAATCTGCCTAGACAACCTGATCACAGGGAACCTCGCCAACGTTGCCCACCTGAAAGACAATCCCGACTACACCTTCATCAATCACAACGTCACTGAGTTCATTGATATCCCCGGGCGTGTGGACTACATCTGGCACTTCGCGTCGCCCGCCAGTCCGATTGACTATCTTGAGCTGCCGATCCAGACGCTGAAAGTCGGCGCACTGGGCACGCACAAAGCGCTTGGCCTTGCGCGCGCAAAAAAAGCGCGCCTGATTCTCGCATCCACTTCTGAATGTTATGGTGACCCCCTCGTTCACCCGCAGCCGGAAACCTACTGGGGCAACGTGAACCCCATCGGTCCGCGCGGCGTGTACGACGAGGCCAAGCGCTTTGCCGAGGCGATGACGATGGCGTACCACCGCTATCACGGCGTCGAGACGCGGATTGTCCGCATCTTCAACACCTACGGCCCGCGGATGCGTCCGAAAGACGGGCGCGTAGTTCCGGCCTTCATCACCTCCGCGCTGAAAAATGAACCGATTACCGTCTTCGGGGACGGCAAGCAGACGCGCAGTTTTTGCTACGTTTCCGATCTTATCGAAGGCATCACGCGCCTGATGATGAGCGATTTTGCCGAGCCGGTGAACATTGGCAACCCGCGCGAGATGACCGTCTTGGATTTTGCCGTCGAAATCAAACGCCTCTGCGCCAGCGATTCAAAAATTGTCCATAAACCGCTGCCCGTGGACGACCCGAAAATTCGCCAGCCCAACATCACCCGCGCCCGCGAACTCTTGAAGTGGGAGCCCAAGGTGGACTTGGCGGATGGCTTGAATAAAACCATTGAATACTTTCGCGGATTAATCACCAGCGGAAAATTATAGTCCGAATCTCCGGGAAGATTATTGCTCTACAACGCGCTTTCACGTTAGGATGCATTCTGTAAGAGCGGCTATGCAGATTCGTTACACAAAACCGGATGGAACCCAGGTCGAGTTTTCACTCGGCGACCAACCCGTGACAATCGGGCGCAGCGCCGACGCGGATATCGTGCTATTGGACGAACGTGTTTCGCGCATTCATTGCGGTCTTCGTTTATGGGACGGCGATTTTTACATCAAGGATCTCAAGTCCCGAAACGGAACGTGGGTCAACAATTCGAAAGTGGATGTTGCTAAACTGAAGGCCGGCGATGTCATTCGTACCGGCTCTACAACCTTCACCTTTGAACAAACCCCCGCCGTCGGCGCCGAAACGGCCATTCAAGAAATCGAAGGCAAGATGGACCTCGGCAAAGGGTACACCACCATCCTGCGCGAGATTGTGGACGACGTCGCGCCTCAAGCCAAACCCGCGCCCAGCGCCTCCGAACAAACCGTCCCCGGCGTTTCAGCTCCAACCGGCGCGTCCAAACTTGGTACGGGCCGAAGAATCATCAAAATCAAACGCGCCACCGAGTAGTGCGCGTTTTCTGCGGTCAAAATTCCTCGCGCTAGCCTCTACGCGTCTTGTGACTTTTGTGCTTTTTGTGGTTAAAAATCATTTCATCCCACCCCGGCCCGCTTGGCAGTCGGGCCCTACCGCACTAAACCCAGGCGTGAACAACAGGATTCCTACACCCCAAATTCCTTCCGCGTAGTTCCGCGTTTTCTGCGGTTACAAACGCTTCACGCTCTGCACATTCGTTATTCCGTCGCTGGCGCTTCTTCGTCTGCGCCGTTTTCCGGCGCGTCGTCGTCTTCTGGTTCCACCGGTGTCGCGGAAACGACGCGGTCGCCTTCTTCCAAGTTGATGATTCGGACGCCCTGCGTGTTGCGGCTGATGGAGCGTATGTCTTTGACGCCGATGCGGATCATCTGTCCTTTTTCGGTGATGAGCATCAATGCGTCGTTGTCCCGCACCGAGTGCGCGCCGACGACGAGGCCGTTGCGGTCGGAGGTTTTGATCGTGATGACGCCTTTGCCCGCGCGTTTTTGCGCCGGATACTCATCGAAGGCCGTCCGTTTGCCGTAGCCATTTTCGCAAATGCACAACAACGTTGCGGCGGAGTCCACGCTTTCGACCGCGACCACGGCGTCGTTCTCTTTGCCGAGATTGATGCCGCGCACACCGATGGTGTCGCGCCCCTGGTCGCGCAGTTGGTCTTCCGAGAAACGAATGCTCATTCCCTGGCGGGTGATCAGCATCAGTTCGTTCTGACCGTTTGTCAGTTGCACCCCGATCAGGCGGTCGCCTTCTTCGATGGCGATGGCGATAATCCCGCCCACGCGGGGATTGCCGTAGGCCGAGAGGTTGGATTTTTTGACCAGCCCCTTTTCCGTTGCAAAGACGAGGTGCTGGTTTTCGGGGAACTCGCGCACCCGGATCAGCGCCGCAATTTTTTTCGTCGTTTCCTATTTCAAGGAAGTTGACCAGCGCCTTGCCGCGCGCCGCGCGCCCGGCTTCCGGGACTTCGTGAACTTTTTTTCCAATGCACACGTCCGGTTTCGGTGAAGAACAGCAGGTAGTCGTGTGTGGATGCGGTGAAGACGTGTTCGACATAGTCTTCCTCCTTCGTATTCATCCCCACGACGCCTTTGCCGCCGCGCCGCTGCTGGCGGAAGGTCGAGACGGGCATCCGCTTGATGTAACCGCCGTGGCTCAACGCGATGATGCAGCCTTTATCCGCGATGAGGTCTTCAATCGCTATCTCGCCCTCGTCGGGGACGATATCCGTGCGGCGCTCGTCGCCATACTGCTGCTTCATCAGCGCGAGGTCGTCCTTGATCACGCCATAAATCTTCTGCGGATTCGCGAGGAGGTCTTCGAGTCGGTTGATCTCCATGATGATCTGGCGATATTCCTCTTCCAACTTTTCGCGCTCCAGCCCGGTGAGCTGATAGAGGCGCATATCCAGAATTGCATTCGCCTGAATTTCGGAGAGGCCGAAACGCCCCATCAGTTGTGTGCGGGCCGTGTCGCGGTCGCGCGATTCGCGGATGATTTTGACGACCTCGGTGAGGTTGTCCACCGCGATCTTCAAGCCTTCGAGGATGTGCGCACGCGCCTTGGCCTTCTCCAACTCAAACTGGAAGCGGCGGGTGAAGACTTCGAAGCGGTGCGCGACGAAGCAGGAGATCATGTCCTTCAGGTTCATCACCTTCGGGCGACCCTTGTCAATCGCGAGCATGATTGCGCCGAACGTCGTCGCCATTTGCGTATGGCGATAGAGGTTGTTCAGCACCACGCGCGGCATTGCGCCGCGCTTGGTTTCAATGACGATGCGCACGCCGTCCTTGTCTGATTCGTCGCGGATGTCGGTGATTCCGTCAATTTTCTTGTCGTTGACGAGTCTTGCGATGGACTCGATCAGGTTTGCCTTGTTCACCGTGTAGGGGAGGGAGGTGACGATGATACTGTCCTTGCCTTGGGAACCCTCTTCGATCCCGGCGTGTCCGCGAACCTTCAACAGGCCGCGGCCGGTCAGGTACATGCGCTTGATTTCGGCCATGCCGCAGATCATGCCGCCGGTTGGGAAATCGGGACCTTTGACAAACTGAAGCAGGTCTTCAACCTCGCACTCCGGGTTGTCAATGACATGAACCGTTGCGTCAATGATTTCGCCGAGGTTGTGCGGAGGGATGTTCGTCGCCATGCCGACGGCGATGCCTGTGCTGCCGTTCACGAGCAGATTGGGAATCCGCGCGGGGAGCACCTTGGGCTCCATCAATTTTTCATCGTAGTTCGGCTGCATGTCCACCGTGCGCTTCTCGATGTCCGCCAGCATTTCGCCGGCGAGTTTATCGAGGCGGCACTCGGTGTATCGGTAGGCCGCAGGCGGGTCGCCGTCCACGGAGCCAAAGTTTCCCTGACCGTCAATCAGCAGATAGCGCATCGAAAAATCCTGCGCCATGCGGACGAGCGTGTCGTACACCGCAGCGTCGCCGTGCGGGTGATAATTGCCGATGACTTCACCGACGACCTTTGCGCATTTCACAAACGGTTTGCTGTGGTTCCAGCCGCGTTCGCCCATGGCGAACAGAATGCGCCGATTTCCGGGTTTCAACCCGTCGCGCACATCCGGCAGCGCACGGCCGATGATGACCGACATTGAGTAGTCAATGTAGGCCCGTTGCATTTCTTCTTCGATATTAACCAGATCAACTCGGTCTTTGTGGTCGTACATAAATTAATTCCTGCGCCTTGCGTTGTTGCGGCCCGTCAAATAAGGTTAAATATCCAAATTCCGCACGTTCAGCGCATTGTCTTCGATGAAATTCCGTCGCGGTTCCACCTCGTCGCCCATCAGGGTGGTGAAGATTTCCTCCGCCCTGTAGGCGTCTTCCACGCGCACCTGCAGCAGCTTCCGGTTTTCCGGATTCATGGTGGTTTCCCAGAGCTGCTCCGGATTCATTTCGCCCAAACCTTTGAAACGCTGAATGGCGAGGCCCTTTTGACCGTGCGCCCGCACACGCTCCAACAGATCGCGCAGCGAATGCACCGGGGTCGGATGCTCCTCGCTGTTGCGCATGAATGCAATCGGCGTTTCCTGCGGCAGCAGATCGGAGATGGTGAACTTTCGCTTCTCCAGCGCGTCAAGGAGCTGGCTCAACGTCGGCGCGGCGTAGATTTCGACGTATTGCAGTTGGTCCTGTTCATCCTCGCCGGCTGTTTCTCCGCCCTCTAAAAGTTCCAGTTGCTTGCCTTTTTGTTTTTCGGCCGCTTCATTCATCTCTCGAAGCTCGGCGTCCGTGTACAGCCAGCGGTATTCCGGCTCGTCGCCGTTTGGAACCGTGACGCGATAGCGCGGCAGGCTCCCATCTTTTTCCGGAGCGCGAGGAAGTCCTCGATATTCACGCCGCGTCGGCGGATGCGATCAAGATTCGAGTCAATATCGGCCAGAAGATCGAGCATCTCGCGCAGCGCCTTGTCGGCCAGCAGCACCTTTTCTTTTGCGTCCACCAGCTTCACGTCCTCGCAGCCGAGGTCGAGCAGGATGGAGGTCATGTGCTGGTCGCTTTCGACATATTCCTCGCGGCGCTTTCGCGTGACCTTGTAAAGCGGCGGCTGTGCGATGTAGATGTTGCCGCTTTCGATAAGCTGCGGCATTTTGCGGAAGAAAAACGTCAGCAGCAGCGTACGGATGTGCGAGCCGTCCACGTCGGCGTCGGTCATGATGATGATCTTCTTGTAGCGCAACTTTTCCAGATTGAAATCTTCGCGCCCGAACCCCGCGCCGATGGCGGTGATCATCATGCGAATTTCGTTGTTGTTCAGCATCTTGTCATCGCGCGCCTTCTCGACGTTCAACACCTTGCCGCGCAAGGGGAGGATCGCCTGGAAACGACGGTCGCGGCCCTGCTTGGCAGAGCCACCGGCGCTATCGCCCTCGACGATGAAGAGCTCGCAGAGATCGGGGTCTTTTTTCCGAACAATCCGCCAGCTTGCCCGGCAAACCGCCGCTGTCCAACGCGCCCTTGCGCCGGGTCAGGTCGCGCGCCTTGCGGGCCGCCTCTCGTGCGCGGGCCGCGAGAACCGCCTTCTCGACAATCCGGCGCGCAACGGATGGATGCTCCTCAAAATACGTACTCAGCTCCTCGTTGACAATTGAGGCGACGATGCCTTCGACCTCGCTGTTGCCGAGTTTCGTTTTCGTCTGTCCCTCGAACTGCGGATCAGGAACCTTGACGCTGACCACCGCCGTCAGTCCTTCGCGCACATCGTCGCCGCTCATCGTGCTGGCTTCGTCCTTGATCAACTTGCTGGATTTGCCGTAGCTGTTGACGCAGCGGGTGAGCGCGGAGCGGAAACCGCTCAGGTGGGTGCCGCCCTCGATCGTGTGAATGTTGTTTGTATAGGAGAACACGCTTTCGTTGAACGAGTCCGTGTATTGGAGCGCGAGTTCAACGACGACCCGATCGCGCTCCTTTTCGACATAAATGACCTTCGGGTGCAGCGCGTTCTTGTTGCGGTTCAAGTGCTCGACGAACTCGCTGATGCCCCCCTTGTATTTGAATGTCTCCTCGCGCGCGGGGTCCTCTTGCTTGAGGATGATTTCAGTGCCCTTATTAAGGAAGGCCAGCTCGCGGAGCCGGTTCGCCAGCGTGTCCCAGTTGTACTCGGTGACGGAGAAAATCTGTTTGTCGGGGAAGAACGTTACCTTCGTGCCGGTCGAGCGCGATTTGCCGATCGGTTCAACCGGGCTTGCCGGCTTTCCGCGCTCGTAGCGCTGGTGATACACCTTGCCATCGCGTCGAATCTCGACCTCCATCCACTCGCTGAGCGCGTTCACGCAGGAAACGCCGACGCCGTGCAGACCGCCGGAAACTTTGTATGCGTTGTGATCGAACTTTCCGCCCGCGTGCAAAACGGTCATTACAACTTCGAGCGCAGAGCGTTTTTCCGTTTTGTGGATGTCCACCGGAATACCGCGGCCATCGTCGCTCACACTGACCGAGCCGTCCGCGTTCATGCTCACGATGATATGCGAGCAAAAGCCAGCCAGCGCTTCGTCAATCGAGTTGTCCACCACTTCATAGACACAGTGGTGCAATCCGCGCGCGCCGGTGTCGCCGATATACATCGCCGGCCGCTTGCGCACAGCCTCTAATCCCGCAAGAACGGTGATGCGATCCGCCCCATAGCCGGTATCCGCCGGTTTGTCGGGTGTTTCGGAAGTCGCAACATTCGCTGTTTCAGGAAGTTCCGAAATATTTTGCTCTGAAATTTTCGGGGTGTCTTCACCCTCTTTTTTGCTACTGGACATAACTGTTTTTGGTCTTTCGATATAAAGGGCGAAGATAGCAAAAAACGAGTGGGGAAAGCAATGAAACTAAAGGTAAAAAACAAAGTTTTTTTGCGTTGGAATCGGCCTGTTTTCGATGCTGCTGGGGATGAAGGATGCCGAATGCCCGTTTTTGACGATTTTGAGGCTTAAACGGCCCCAAAATACGGAAAAAATCGCTTAAATATCAAAAAACAGTCGCTTTTCTGCATAAAATGCGAGAAATTGGGGCAGATCGCGAAAACAGCTTGTCAACGTCTGTTTGTGGGCGTATTTCTACGCCCTTTTCGGGCACCAAAGCAGAGAGGGATAACCATGTCATATAAAGCATCCGACCTTCGGAAAGGCCTCAAAATTTTGTGGGAAGGCCAGCCGTACGAGATCGTCGAATTCCAGTTTGTGAAGCCGGGCAAGGGCGCTGCGATGTACAAGTGTCGCGTCAAACACATGCTGCAGGGGAATACGATCGAAAAGACGTTTCGTGAAGTGGACAGCTTTGAAAAGCCCGATCTGGAAAGCCGCGAGTTGCAGTTTTCCTATGAAAACGGAAGCCAGTTCGTTTTCAGCGATCCCGATACCTACGAAGAGTTTCTTGTGGATGAGGAAGTGCTCGGACGCAACAAACTCTTGCTCGACGACGCGATGCGCGTGGATGTCCTCTTCTATAACGGCAAAGCCGTCGAGGTCACGCTTCCGATTTTTGTTGAGAAGGTGATCATCGAAACCGAACCGGGCTTCAAAGGCAATACCGCGACCAACACCACCAAGCCCGCCAAGGTGACCGGTGGTTACGATATTCAGGTTCCGCTGTTTATCAGCGAAGGCGACAACGTCCGCATTGACACGCGCACTGGTCAATATGCGGATCGTGTTGCCAAGAAGTAGTGTGTGATGCTTGTTCCTAAGGCCGCGCTCGAACTGCGGTCGCGCCTCCTGCACGCGACGCGTTCATTTTTTCACGAGCGCGGTTTTACGGAAATTGAAACGCCGGTTCGTCTCCGCGCACCCGCGCTGGAAACCCATATTGACGCCGAGTCCTCCGGCGATTATTGGCTCCGCACCTCGCCGGAGCTGCACATGAAACGGCTGCTTGCGTCTGGGCACGAAAAAATTTTTCAACTCGGCCCGTGTTTTCGCCACGGCGAACGCGGCGACCGGCATAATCCCGAATACACGATGTTGGAATGGTATCGCGCGAATGCGGACTACACCGACATCCTCGCAGATGCCAAGGCGCTCATCGCCGGACTTGCCGGCGAATCTGCGTCCATCGTTTATCAGGGCCAACGCATTGATCTCCTTCCGCGCTGGGAACGACTCACTGCGCAGGAAGCATTTGTGCGTTGGGCAGGGTGGGACCCGGTTGCGGTGTGGGACGAAGAGCGGTTCAACCTCGACCTCGTCGAAAAAATTGAACCCGCGATGCCGCGCGATGTTCCGTTTGTGCTGACCGACTACCCAGCGCCCGCTGCAGCCCTCGCGCGACGGAAGCCCGGCAATCCCGCCGTTGCGGAACGATGGGAGGTTTATATTGGCGGACTCGAAATAGCCAACGCCTATTCCGAGCTGATTGACCCCGTTGAGCAACGCAGGCGCTTTGAAGAAGCCGCTGCTCAGCGCCGCGCGCTTAATAAGAAGGTGTATCCACTCGACGAAGCATTTCTATCCGCTCTTTCGCAGATGCCGCCCAGCGGCGGAGTCGCGCTGGGTTTTGATCGGCTCGTGATGCTCTTTGCCGATGCCCCGACGCTGGATGGCGTGATGGCGTTTCGCGAGTAAATAGAATCACGACCCGTTCCGCCGCTCTTCCTGCGGGCCGCCGTTGGCCGGTCTTTTATCGCAAAATCAACAATCACCGGAAAATGATCTGAGCCTGTTGAGGAGGCGACCTTTTTTGCGCGAATCGCGATGCCGTCCGTGTGCAGACAATGATCTATCTGGATAAGAAAGAGGGGAAAAAATGTCGGCCACGTGGGGTGAATCGCGCGCCCTTTCGAGCTGTTGACCAATCCACTTTCCCTTATGAAGTCCCGATAGTGTGGCGACCACGGCGATACGTTCAAATCTCCAAAGAGAATCAGTGGTTGAGCGCTTGTGCGCGCGTAGGCCGCTAGATTTCGCAGTTGCTCATTTCTATAGTTGGAATATTCGGCGCCGCCCGGCGGAAGCGGATGGGTGGCAAGCAGTTTGAAGGAGCGGCCATCCATGCGCATCGTAGCAACGATGGACGGGACCCCTGCCGAGCCAAAATAGACAACTTCGGTGGACCGCGTTGGAACGCGCGCGAACAACGCGATTCCAAAGTTGTCGTCTCGCGTTTCAATCCGTTGAACCTCGTAAGAACTCAGTGTGTCGGACAAATCCCGTATCCAAGCTTCGTTGATTTCTTCGAGAATGATGATGTCCGGATTCTCTTGCTGAAGAAGCTGTATGACCGATTGCGGGTTGCCGTATTGTGTGTTCACGTTGATCAGAACAGCCCGTAACATCGGACTGTCGCCCGCGTCGTATGCGATACGCGGAACAATAAACGCGAGCACTGGCGCAACATTCACGACGGCCATAAACAAACACGCAATCGCCCATCGGTTCTTCTTTCCGACAAAGTAGCAGGCGGACAGGACTGCAAACAGAACGACATACTGGATGCGAAAGTGAGAGCCTAGGTCCATCCACCATGCGTATCGGCCAAAGAATCCGGAGAGCGACCCGATAACGCCAAGAAACCCGGCTGCTGTCAGCAAGCCCCATATTCCGAGACGAAGGCCAAAGAATGCGTTTATCCGTTTGCTTCCCATCATCAATTTATCTGCGGCGATTATCCTAGTTTGGCCGTGGGGCTAATCCATCCACCACAACAAAAATTGCGATGGCGCAAGGAGCAGCAAAGGTTTGAGAGCGCGTAGAGGCGCGCCATTTCCACTATCGCTCGATTGTTTCGATCGCCGTGACGAGGTTGTTGGTGTCGAACTCGACGCGCATTTTGTCGTATTCCTGGCGACGTTCGACGTCCACCCAGACCCAATCGCTGACGGTGCGCCGGCGGCCCTGTGCGTCATAGACGCGGATGCGGGCGTCGGCGCGCTGGCGTTCCCATGAAACACGCTCGCCGGTATAGGCCCAGACCGTCGCCGTGCCGGCGTCGGTGCGGCGCGTGTATTGCCGGTTGGGTTGGCCCAGCGCAATCATCACGGCGTCTTGCGTGTAGCCTATGTCAATATTGCCTTTCCGCACGTTTTCCTGAATGTTCGGCGCAAGGGCGTTGAAAATTTCCGGGTTCTTCTTGATGCGCGCTTCGGGAGTTGCGCAGCCGGCAACGAAGATCGCGAGGAGGGCCAAGATTGGGAGAAATCGCTTCATCCCTTCATCATAGCAGGTTGGCGTTATTCTTCAACAAGTCGTACGCGAATTATCAGCGGCTCTATTCCGCCCGCCTGGTCGGGTAAAACAAGCGATGTCCACGCGCCAGTGGCGGGTATTGCGTCGGCAATATCTTCAAATTTCGCGCCGATCAGGCCGCGAGCGCTTTGAATTTGATAAGTGCGCCCGGTGACGGAACGCCACTGCACAATGAGGTCGCCGCTCTGCATGCCGACGTTTGCCATTCCAAGGAAAGAGGTCGGATCAGTGGGGGAGGTGCCGGCCCGTAATTCATCGTTGTCCCGCATTCCGTCGCCATCGGAGTCGGCGAGGGCGGGGTGGGTGCCTAGGAGATGTTCTTCGCCGTCCGAAATGCCATCCCCGTCGCTGTCGGGATTGTTCGGATTCGAGCCGTATGATTTTTCCCACGAGTTGTTCAACCCGTCTTCGTCATCGTCGACCTCGTCGAGCGCGTTGGTGGTCGGTCCGATGTTTGCGATGAATTCCTTGTTGCCGGAGATCGTGAAAATTTCGGAATCGGAATAGAAGGAAGACTCTTCCAGCGTGGATTTATTAAATGCGCGGACAAAAAGTTTGCCGCCGCCGGGGCGAGGTTCGGCCAGGCTGATGCTGAACAGGCCGGAGTTCAAAAGCCACGGCGCGACGGAGCGGCCCGATGGCGGTTGTTCCGTTGGAGATCGGAGGATTCAGCATGTGCGGTTCTCCACCGGGGCCGGGCGCGTAAATCGTGTTGTTGGATGCCCACAGCACCATGACCAGCGCTCCCGGCTCGGCGTTGTTGCCGGGCAGGATGTCGCCAAATTCGTTGAGGATGGCGTTTGTGTTCCCGATGTGCAGCGGGGTTGTCATCTGTGCGCGAGCGATAGAAACGCTGCCGACGAGCGTGGCCGCAACACACGCCGCCAGGATTGAGCATCGCAATCGGTTATGCCTAAAAGCGATCATACGTGTTTATTGGAAAAGATTCCTGTGGTTCCAGAAGGCGTTGAATGATGTGTTTGCGCTTCTTGCGTTTGTCCTCCCGGAGGGTGTTGCGTATGGCCGCCAGTATCCCGAAGCAAATCACTGAGAGATTGAAGGCGCTGGGCTCCGGAATGACGACGAAGTTGCCGGTATTTGTTGTCGAATAGCCGCCGACAAAATCCACTACGATGGAGCCGTGCGCATCGTATTCGACATTGGTCATGGGCGATTCGCCCCAGTAGATCATGCCCGTCATCACGGCGATGGTGTCGTAGAAACGGACGTACATATTTTTTATGTCGTCGGATTCGTAATAGATGTTGCCGACGTAAAAGGTCCCGTTGCTGCCTAACTGCGAGCTGTCTATCGTGATCGTCGCAAGGATGATGTCGTCCCCGGTCGTCTGGAAGGTGTAGTTCGATCCGATCATGCTCATCGGGTCTATCACGTCGTCGTAGCTTCCGATGATTTGGACGGTCGAACCGTCCGCGAGCGGGGCTGTTCCATCGGAGTTCAGCAGGGCAATGTAGGCGTAGGCCGACAGGTTGATGACCGCGCCGGAGGACACAGTGAGGGAGAGCAGAAGTGCCGCCAGCGCGGCGCCCCAGAATTTCGCGTTCAGCTGTTGAAAGTGCGTCCACATTAAAAATTCAGAATTACGGCTTCATGTCCCTGGTCGGAATTGGGTAATGGAAAATATTGGTCCACGTCATGGCCGAAGCCGTGCGCCGCCAGATGACGACGGCGTCGTCGGGTTTGAAATAGTTGGTGGGGACGAGCGCACCGTTGATGCCGCCCGTATCGAAGCGCCATGTTTGATCCGTGGTCTTGAACCAGATTTTACCGTCCGGCACGAGTTGGCGGTTGCGGTCGTATTTCCACAGCATATCGGCCAGCGGCGGAATTGCCGCGCCTTGGAATCCGGCTTCGAGCAGGCCCATTTGCGAGGGGTGTAGTGTCTCGGGGATGTTGACGCTGACCATGCTGTGAGAGCTGTTTCCCGGCACGACCTGCACTTGCGGGACTGTGGGGACGCCATAGATCATGGGTAGTTTGCGGGTTGGTTGTCCGTCCGGCAGTTCCACACAGAAGCCGTCGGCGAGTGGAAGTGGGGAGGCGTCGGCGCTTTGCCCTTCGCGCTGGCGCGGATAGGAAAAGAGCCAGCTCTTGTTTTTGTCCTGCGACGCGGCGAACCAGACCTCTTGGGTTGCGGCGACGTCGAGGTTTATTGCGCGGTTGAACCAGATGACCCGCGTGGCGGCTACGGCGCTGTCATGGCCAGGCAGGAAATCTTCCAGAATATCGTGGATCGTGTTGTTGCACGGAATGCCCCACGGGCGCACCCAATTTTGGCCTGCGTGAATTCGAGCTACGCCAAACGCCTTGACATCCACGCTTGCGCGACGCGGCTCTTTTTCCCAGAAGCCCGCTGCAGAGATGCGATAAAATCGCAAAACGCCTTCCCCCAGATTCATCGGCGCGGTGCGCCCCACAGCGCCGGTATCAATCAGCATTCCGCCGGCCCGCCGATCCGCGAGCTGCCAGTTGGTGATTCCCGCGTGGAAGCGGTTCGCATCCGCGTAGAGCAGGTCATACACTTGGTTGCCGTTGATGATTTCGTGATAAATCTCGACCGCGTTGCTCTGCAGGTTGAAATTGCAGTCCGTAATCACGAACGGCGGCACCACCCGGATATCTGCCTTCGCGATATTGTTGGTGAGATTCAAATCGCCCTGACGCTGGCGTAAAATTCGCACGGTATTTGTAAGGGTTGTTCCCACAGTGCCCGGGTTGACCTGCGCATAGAGCTGGAGGGTGGGGGTGGCGCCCACCGCCACGCTTGGAACCAGCCACTGGTTATGCGCGACGTCGTATGAACCGACGGAGACGCTGTTCGACACATACGTGAGTCCGTTTGGAAGGAGGTCTTCCAGCAGGACATCTGTCGCGGTGAATGGGCCGTTGTTGGTGAGGGTGATCGTGAAACCGACGATGGAGCCTTCGTCGGGAATTTCGTCCTGTGCATATTTTCCGACGCCGGTATCCGCAATTTCGACGAGGTCTGTGACCGAGGCATGAATCCAGGCGATTTGCTGATCGCTCGTTACGGACGCGGTGTTCACCACCTGCGTGACGGAAGCCGGGTTGTCCACCGTCGCGCCATACGTGATCGTTGCGTAGTCGCCGGGTCGCAGATAGAGGTTCGTTGCGAGCCAGGGGGCAGCCCACCGCGCCGTGTTGTGAACGTGTCCTTGCTGGCCGTGACGCGGAAGTCGTCAATCCAGACAATATCGCCCGTGTTCATCGCGTTGTTCGTGGTCGCGAAGCGGATCGCGACGTTGGATGAAATCCACGGACGGATATCAATGTTGGTGGTGATGTATTCCGTGTCTGTCGCGGGGCCTTGGAATCTGACTAGCGTGGTCCATGGGCCGTTGACACCGGACGATGAAATCTGCGCCAGCGCGACATCGGTGGACTCAAGGCTCTCGCGGCGATACGCAAAACTCAACTCGGCGTTGGTGAACGCGCTCAAATCGAGTGTGCGCCGAATCCACTGAATGTTGCCGCCCCCTTGAAACTGCAGGCTGTAGGTGGAGCCGCGTTGCGTGTCGTAGATAATCTGGATGTTGCCCGCGAGTGGATTGTTTCCGCTTTCGCTTTCCTGCCAGTCCGTCAGCCAGTTGGTGTTTCCAAAATTATTGTTGTAGTAGCGGCTGCGGAAGTCATCGAGCCATTCGAAAGCGAAGTACTCCGGCGCGGAAATTTCCGTGCTGCTTGCGACGTAGGTCATGCCGTCGGGCACGGGGTCGAAGAGGTTGATCCGGGTGTGCGCGAAGTGGTTCGGGTTCGACACAACAATGGTGTAGAGATTGGCGAATCCCGGCGGCGCGAGTCCGGTCTGTGTCCCATCGCCGCCTGCGCTTGATACTTTGGACACCAACAGCGGATCTGCGCTGGTTGTGATCAGCACGACCGAGCCGGTGTTGTTGTTCGGGTTCACGTCTGCCTGTCCGGACGCCGTCACGTAGGCGCGATTGGTGATGTAGATGCCGACAACCGTTGTCGTCAGCGCCGCATTGAGCGTGAGCGTCGCCTGCTCGCCGGGGAGCAGTCCGCCGACGCTCCAAATTTTGCTGCCGGGCGCGTACGATCCCTGACTGGCGGAAGAGTTGAGGTATTGCAGCTCGGTCGGCCACGCTTCTGTCAGTTGCACCGAGGTGGCGGGGCTGGGTCCGGCGTTGGAAACAATGACCGTGTATTGCACATTGTCGCCGAGCAGCGGCGAATCGTCATCAACTGTTTTTGTTACGATGAGATCGGCCGCGCCAACCGTCACGGTCGCGGTGGCGCTGTTGTTCTCTGGAACGAGGTCGGCCAGATTTGAGCCGGTGATCGTCGCCACGTTGGTAAGTGTGGCCCCGGAATAGAGCGAGTCGGAGCTTACCCGCGCGGTAAGCGTGAGCGTCGCCGAGGTGCGGTTGGTCAGTGTGCCGACACTCCAGATGCCGCTGCCGCTGTTGTAACTTCCGCGCGTTGCGGAGCTGCTGACGTAGGTGAAGCCCGTCTGCATCGGATCCGCCACGGTAACATTCACCGCTGTGAGCGGGCCGTTGTTTGTCACAACAATGGTGAACACCACATTGCTGCCCGCGTTGGGATTCAGGTTGTTAACCGACTTTGTGACCCCGAGGTCTGTTGCGACAATCGGATCGCGTACGGTGGCCTGAATCGGCAGCGTTTGTTTCGTGCTGGTCGCATACGCCGTGTTGACAATCTGCGTAACGGCAACCGGGCTGTCCACTCGCGCTTGATACGTGACGGTGATGATTTCTCCGGGCCGCAAAATGTGGCCGGAGGTGAGGTTTGGCGGTGCGCCGCCGGGAACGGTGTTTGTTCCCATCAGATACCAACTCACTTCGACATCGTCAAAGTGGATATAATCAGAAGACCCTAAACTGCCGGAACTTAAGAATCGAATCACCGTGTTGCTCGCCCTGTACGCTGAAATGTCATAGCTCGCGGGCTGAAAACTCGCGTCGTTGTTCGGCCCCGAAATACGCCCGATCTCGGTGAAGCTGGAGCCGCCATTTGCGGAGGCATAGACCGCGACATAGTCGGAGGAGTTGTCCAGCGACTGCCTCCGATATTGGAAGCTCAACGTGGCGTTGGTTGTCCCCGACAAATTCACCGTGCGCTGGATGCCGCGGTTTGCCGCGCTGATTCGCAGCGCGTTGTTAACGATGCGGACATTGCCGGCGTTGGGGGATGTCGTTTCGCCCGCCTCGGTCCAGTTTCCGCTCCAGCTCACATTGCCGTCGTTCCGGGCGTAGGAGACGGAGTCGAACGTGTCGCGCACATAGTTTGTAGCCGTGAATGTGCCCGTGACCCATGTGCTGTTGGTCACATACGTTGTGCCCTCCGGCAGGGGATCGGTGACGGTCAGATTCGTATGCGTCAAGCTGCCCGCGTTGGTCACAATGATCGTGTAGGTGATGTTGCTGCCGGGGATAGCGTTGGAAATCACGCTTGAAGTTTTCGTCATTCGCAGCGAGCTGACCGCGATGACCGCCGTCCCCGTGTTATTTTGAAGGTTGCCGTCCGCCACGATCGAGGAGCTGATGGTGACGCGGTTGGTGATGAGGCGGTCGGTGGTGTTGGTCAGCGTCTGCGCGGTGATCTGGAGCGTTTCCCACGCGCCCACTTCCATGTGTCCCACATTCCAGAGGCCGCTCGCGTAGCTGTAGGTTCCGCTGCTCGCCGTGTGTGAGACGTACACGAGTCCGTTCGTCAGCCGCTCGGTCAGCGTGACCCCATCCGTCGCATTCGGCCCGCTGTTGGTGACAACGATGGTGTAGGTGACATTATCTCCCGCAAACGGCCCCTGCGTGTCGGGAGTCTTGGTCACACCGAGATCCGAGCCGATGACAGTGATGATTGCGCTTGCGCTATTATTTGCTGCATTGGTATCGCCGAGCGTTGAAACCAGCGCCGTTGCGGTGTTCGTGATGACCAGGCCGGCGCTTCCGTTGTTGACGCGCGCAGTGATGGTCAGGCTCGCCGCCTCGCCACTGGCCATTGCGCCGATATTCCATAGACCCGTTGTCGGATTATAGGCGCCCTTGGATGCGGATGAGTTGCTGAACGTGATGCCCACGGGCACGCGATCTGTCACAACCAGCGAGGTCGCGCTGTCCGGCCCGAAATTTGTCACCGTCACCACATACGTGATCACCTCATTGATGTCCGGCAGGTGATCATTGACCGTTTTGCTGACCCCGATATCGAGCGAGCGCACTTCGACCGTTGCACTGGCGCTGTTGTTTGCCGTGTTTGTATCCGGACGATCCAACTCCGTGACGGCGATGGTGTTTGTGATCGTCCAGCCGCCAGCGGCAAGATCAACCCGTGCTGTAATGGTCAGTTGCCCCCCGCGCCGACGGCAAGCGCACCGATGTTCCATTCTCCGCTGTCCGTCGCGTATGTTCCGCGCGTTGTGCGATGGCCGAGGTAGTTCAGTCCATCCGGGAGCAAATCCGTCAACGTGACATTGCCCGCCGGATAGGGGCCGAAATTTGTTACGCTCATCGTGAAGATGACGTTTGTGCCGACCCGCACATCGCTTGTGTTCACGGCCTTGGTTACACCGAGGTCGGTCGGAGGAAGAAAAATACCCGCGTCGAATTGATCGTTTGATGTTCGGGGCGGGAGAAAGAAGAACCCGCTCCGCCCAGTATTGGTATTCACATCGCTGTCGAGAAAATCATCCGGACCCACATCCTGCGGCGAGAACATCCAGTTTGTCGGCCCGACGACTTCAATCTGATAGGTTCCTGACTCAATGGCGTACACGTGATAGTTGCCGTTGGTATCTGTGCGGGCCTGCCCCACGAGATTGGATCCGGTCGAGTCCCACACGCGCACCAATACATTGGGTACTCCCTGCTCTCCCTCGTCCTGAAGCCCGTTCTGATTTACATCGTTCCAGACCCGGTCACCGACGGATGCATTGTCGCGCTCGTCGAGTACCAATGCGCCGCCGCTCATCAGGTCTAGGCCACCGGAATCGCTGTCTTCCGTTGTGTTGCGCGGGAACTCGTGCACATTCAGCCAGTTTTGGGTCGCTGGCACATCCGCCGCCGCGAGCGAGTAGCCATACACGAGCGTGTTCGTTGTGATGTCGAACTCCGTCCACTCGATGTACTGCCCGGTGAGCGGCTGTGGCGCAACATCGGCGGAGGGATGAAAATTTCCCTCGTATCCGCGATAGACGATCGTATCCAGCATAATACCGGATTCACCCCAATTGGTGGTGCTCAGGTACACCGGCTTCGAAAACGCAGAGGGGTTTCCGTTGGTGTCCAATCCCAGAATTGCGGCGATCCACAGGGCATCGTTTCCTCCGCGATCCATCACCATGAACCCCTTGCGGTTCAACGCGCCATAGGCGGGATAGCCATCGTCAAAAATATAATCAATGCGCTCGATGTTGTTGTTGTTCCCATCGCCATTGCCCGTGTTGCAAAACACGTTGTCCGCGCCGCGGTTGATGATGTTTGCGAGCAGAATCTCCTCCATCGTCTCCGCAAACTGCGAGGAGAGGGAGATGTTGGTGGTGTCCGCGATCGGGCCGTTTTGGTCGTAGAGAATGATGTGGTGCGCGCCGGTCACCGTCGCGTTGTCCACACGCACGATGGAGATTTTTTCGGCGAGCTGGCGGAAGATGAAATTGTTAGTGCCGACATCGAAGGACGTGATGATGAGGTTGTCAAACTGCCCATCCGTGAACTTTGTGTTGTAGGTCCTGTTCGCCGGAAATCCGCCCGTGCCCGCGCCGGTCGCTGAAAAGTCATTGCCCGGATCGTCCAGACTGTCGAAGTGCGCCTGAATGGACGTGATCGGTGAAACGGCGTGTACGGTGAGTGCTCCGCCCAGAACAATCGCTCCACAAGCGAACGCCCGCAGCAGCCATGAGGTCATTCGATCCGCAAGCTGGCAAAACACATTCATTGTACCTCTAGATAACAGCAGGAAGAGTGCCATTCGAATCCGCAAGAACCGCCAACTGATGGAATGGAAAATGGACGAACAGAGGGGCTGATGCGGAAACACCAGCACATTTGGTGGGCGCCGCATGGAACCCACAGCCCGTAGCGGTGTTTTGCCGTTTCCCATGCAGGTAGGGTTCTTCCCAGAGTTATTCTTTTCCCCCTTGCGATCCCGTCTGACTGTTCAATATCCCCACGTCACGTACAAATATGTGCAATTGTTTTGCACGATTTGGTAATGACTTGGGTCTGCGATCAGCGTCGCGCGTTTTTTTGTGAAGAATGCTGGTAAAATTCAGTGTATTCCCGCAGGATTGCGGGTTGATTTTCAGAGGAGAACTTTCATTCATGAGAATTTCCCGTTTCTTGTTTGTTGCAACCCTTCTTGCCGCGACACAGTCGTTTGCCCAGCCATCGGCCCCGTACTGCCAGATTCTGGATGGAACTGAGGAGCCTGCGTGGACGATCAAGCTCGGCTATACAACCGCCGCGAAGATCAAGGCGCCGGAAGGACACGATGTGTCGGTCTGGTCGCTGGCTGGCGGTGGCGGGCTTTACTATTGGCGCACATCTGTCGGCGATTTTGATTTGTCCGGTGCGTACGATGTTTCCGTGTTTGATGGCAGCGGTGGAATCAATATGCCCGACCGCCTCGCCGCGCTCCGCCTGAACCTTGCCTACGTTGCGAGAAATGTGAATGGCACGGCGCTAAAAGTGGATGTGTATCCCGGCATTTATTCGGACCTCTCAGACCTTTCACTGAAAGATTTTTATATTCCCTTTCAGGCGTTGGCCATCCAGGCATTCAATCCACAAATTTCCGGGCTGATCGGTCTTGCGATTTATCCCGGCTTTGATCGCTGGTTCGATCCGCGCTTCGGTATTCGCGCGGCTCCTTCGGAAGATTGGCGGGTGGACTTGATGTATCCCGAAAGTCGGGTAACGTATCGTCCCGAGTCCATTGAGCTGTATGCGAGTCTGCGGCACAACGCGGTCAACGAGTTCCGCCTGAAGGAAAGCGACGAACGCGGATCCATCGCGCTGCGTGATACGCGGGCGGCATTGGGCGCCGGATGGCAGTTGAACGATTTGCTCAAAGTTAATGTCGAATTGGGGTATATATTTGGACGTGAAGTTGAATTTGATCACAAGGCGCCGGATCAGGACTGGCGCAATGCAACCTATTTCAGCGTTGGAATTGGCGGGCCGATCTGATTCCTGAAGTCTGTAGAATCTTTCATGCAATTAGCGGTTATATCTGACATTCACATGGTTGGGCCTGCCGAGCTGGCGCTGGCGGACGAATCTTACGACTCGTTGCGCATCGGCGCGGACCCGGTTACCCGCGCTCTTCGCAGCAGCCTCTACCGTGTGCGCCGCCGGTTTTGGAACGGGCACTTGAAGTGGCGCAACACCGCTTTCCTCCGTGCATTGGATGAGGCCGCCGAGCTGGACCCGGACTGGGTTGTTGCGAACGGCGACTATGGCGGCGATTTTGGCGGCGTTGGTTTGAGCCATCAGGCGACGTTCGACAGCGCAAGAGTTGCCGTGGATATGATTCGCTCGCGCTTTGCCGAGCGCAGTCGCTTTGTGTTCGGCGACCATGATCTCGGCAAATACAGCACGGTTTTGCGCGAAGGTGGAATCCGACTGGAGAGTCTTGAACTGGGCGAGAGTATTCTGAAGATTCCATCTTTTTGGCACGAAGTGGATGAGGGCTACCACCTGCTCGGTGTGAACTCTTCGCTGTTCACGCTGGACTTGTTTTTGCCCGAGGCGCTCGCGGAGGAGATTCCCGAGTGGAAGCGCCGTCGCGCGGAACACATTGAAACGGTCACCCGCGCGTTTGAGGAACTCCCGGGAAAGGGCCGCGTAATTTTGTTCTGCCACGATCCCAGCGCGCTGACCGCGCTGCGTCACATTCCGGTTGTCCGTCGCCGCCTCCCGCAAATTGAGATGACCGTGATCGGCCACCTGCACAGCCCCGCGTTGCTTCGTTTTGCGCGCTATGCCTCACGGCTCAGCGATTTGACCCCCGCTATCCCGTCGCCCGCATCGTTGCGCACGGCCTCGCTGGTGCGCGCCATTGGAACCAGTTCCACCCCGTCGTTTGCCCATCCACCTTCGGCACGGGGCATCACGTTGCGGGCGGGATTCTGCTGCTCCGTCGCAATGCGGAAGGCAAGCTGGAGACCGTGCGCCAGCGGGTGCGCCGCCGCTACTACCGCCGCCACCGTGCCCCGACCGGTCGCGCATAGAGTTCTCTCGTTTGCCGCCCCGCCACCAGTTTCAACTGGTGTTCGACCGCCGGATTTACTAAACTTATAGAATCGGCACTGGAAATTCTTTAATTTTTGAGGGGATGAAATCATGGCTGCGCCCAAAACACGAAAAACACAGCGTACGGCGACATTTGAAATAAAAACCGTCCGCCCGCTGAAGGTCGGCCAGCAAGTTTTTATCGCAGGTGGCGCAAAAGTACTCGGCAATTGGAGGGCCGACGGACTACCGCTTACACGCATGGGCGAAAATTTGTGGGCCGGCTACGCGATTTTGCCCGTCACCGAAACCGTGGAATACAAAATCACCCTCGGCGACTGGGACAGCGAAGCGTTGGATGAAAACGGAATCACGCCGGGCAACTTTGCATTGAAGCCCGGTGGCGATATTACGCTCCGTCATATCGTGGGCACCTGGAAGTCCGACCGCGCGTGACCGTCCGATCACGCCCCCGCTTTCTTAAATGGCGCTCTTGACCGACTGGCGCCTGCCTCCTATTCTGACCAACTTGTTTTTATTTAAGAAGGAGCGCAACACGTATGTCCACAGCCATTGAAACCAAAGCCTCGTCCAGTCGTGCCTCAACCCAACCTCCCGCCGCATTGTTAGTGGAATTAGAGGGCGTTGCGTTTCCCGTGCGCGCCGTATTGTTTGAAGCCGCCCGCAGCCACCTCGCCGGACGCGGCGCGAAACTGGATGTCGCGCAATTCCTCCGTTGCACCGGGTCCCGTCGTTACGCTTGCGGCGCAGTTGACCGAACTTCTCTCTCTGGATGGCGGCAGCGAAGAGTTGAGCGCGGCAATGAACCGTGCGCTCCATGAACACTTTTCCAAGAATACGCAGTTGGGCGCCGGACTGGAGAAAGTCATCAAAGCCGCCGCGCAGCGCGGTATTCCGACCGCCGTGCTGACGGGGCTTCCCGAAGAAATCGCGCAGACAATTTTTGCCGCCGCAGGTTTGGAGTGTCGCGAGATTCAGCTTTTTGTTTTCAGCGACGAGGAAAAATCTTTTCCTCGTGCCGATGCGTGGCTCAAGGCGGTGAAAAATCTGGGCAAAACTCCCCGTTTTTGTATCGCGTTCGGCAGCAGCCATGCGGCCTGCAAATCTGCGCTCTCCGTGGGAATGCGCGCTGTTGCGGTGCCCGATGCCTACACCGGTCATCACGACTTCAGCGGCGCGGACCGCGTGCTGGATGGTTGGGATGATGTGAACGCCGTCGAGTTGCTCAACGATCTTATTCCGCCGCTTCGCTAAACGAGTTTGGCCATGTCCGATTCGACGCCGTCTGAACCGTCCGCAGCCTCCGCGCATCAAGCGCCGGAAGGCCCGCCCGTACAGCGGCTCATCGAAATTATGCGCATCCTGCGCGGCCCCACGGGCTGTCCGTGGGATCACAAACAGACCCTCGTCACACTCAAGGACCACCTCATCGAAGAGAGCCACGAGGTGCTCGATGCAATTGATAGCGGCGACCGCGCGAAGCTCTGCGATGAATTGGGCGACCTGCTCTTGCAAGTGGTGTTTCAGGCGCAGGTTTGCACCGAAGAAGGCGCATTTACATTCGACGATGTCGCAAAGACCATCGGCGATAAACTCGTTCGTCGTCACCCGCACGTTTTCGGCAATGTGAAGGCGGATACCGCGGAAGAAGTGCTGAAAAATTGGGAGGCGATTAAAAAAGACGGAGCGAGGCGAAGAAACGCCGCGCGCGACACTTGCCGGCGTCCCACGCAGTCTCCCCGCACTCCACCGGGCACATTTGGTTCAAAAGCGCGCCGCGCGCGTGGGCTTTGATTGGGACAATATTGAAGGGGCGGTCGCAAAACTTGAAGAAGAGCTGGGCGAAATTCGAGAGGCGCTTGCCGCCGGAAACGAAGAAGAAGCCCGCGCAGAAGTCGGCGACCTGCTCTTTGCCGCAGTGAACGTCAGCCGCTTTCTAAAAAAAGAATCCGGAAGAATTACTGGAACAGACCACGCGCAAATTCATCCGTCGTTTCGACGAGTTAGAGAAGCGTGTTCGTGACCGCGGTCAAAGCACCGCCGACCTATCTCTTGCCGCGCTTGATGCGGTTTGGGATGAGGTTAAGGCTGAGGAAAGACCTAAAAGCTGAGAATGCGCATGGCGTGACGGTTTATTAACCGCAGAAACCGCGGAAGTGTGCGCAAGGGATTAGGGGAATAGGGATACTGTTGTTCACGATTGGGTTGTGGAAGGTAGGGCGCGACTGCTAGGCGCGCCGCAGGAGTTGTGGGAGTCGCAACCGAAGGGAAATAATCCAATTCTGTTGCGTGTGAGTTTGTTCCGAAAGGTTCAGGCCGGCCCAGCGGTCCGGCCCCACCACAAACGGCATTTCGCTGTGTTGTTCACGATTGGGTTGTGGAAGGTAGGGCGCGACCGCCGGGCGCACCGCAGGAGTTGTGGGGGTCGCAACTGAAGGGAAATAATCCAATTCTGTTGCGTGTGAGTTTTGTCCGGACTGCATAGCACACGACGTGCATAAGACGATAAGCGATTCAGCGATGAGGCTCCCTCCTCATATCGTCCCGTCCCCGCGTTATGCGCCATTTACTCGTTGTATTCTAATACACCCTTGAATACGTGGACTGCGGGGCCTTTGAGCGTGACGCCGGTTGCTCCGTCGTCAGTGAGCTGGTAATCTACCGTCAATACATCGCCACTGGCTGGCGTGATTTGGACGGGCTTCTGTACACGTCCGGTTTTTCCTGCGAGTAGCCCTGCTGCAACAATCCCCGTGCCACAGGCGAGTGTTTCGCCTTCCACTCCGCGCTCGTATGTGCGCAGCGACAAGGAGTTCGGGCCGGTGATCTGTACAAAATTCGCGTTCGTTCCCTTTGGGGCAAAGTCGGCGTGATATCGAATGGCGCGGCCAATTCGATCCACATCCAACGTCTTCAAATCATCCACCACCGTCACGACGTGCGGGACGCCGCTATTGACGAAATCGTAGGCATAGGTCTTGCCGTCTATATTCAGAGATCGGCGAAGTCGCCAGTCGTGCGGCTCGGTCATCGTGAGGCGTACAATTTCGCCGGATACCTCTGCGCGAACGATGCCCGCTCCGGTTTCAAAGCGCATTGTTGATTGAGCGATACCGAGTTCGAAGGCGAGTCGTGCAATACAGCGGGCGCCGTTGCCGCACATATCCACTTCGCCGCCGTCGGGATTGAAAAAGCGCATTCGAAAATCTGCCGCGTCTGAAGGTTGAATCAGCAGGATGCCGTCCGACCCCACGCCAGTCCGCCGTGCCATTACAGCCCTGCGCCACGCCTCGTCATTCGCCGGAAAGGTTCGTTCGCGGTCGTCAATAACGAGAAAGTCATTGGCCGCCCCGTGCATCTTCCAAAAAGAAATCGTCTTGCTCATAGTCCGCAAACGCTACCGGTCGTCCGCCCTGTTTTCAAGTGGAACCGCTCAATTTAGGCGCTGCGGTTGACGCCCCCGAAGCCCTCCGCTACGTTTCATCCCATGGCGCAAAAGTCCGATTATCCGATCCGTTGTCCGAAGTGCGGGCATGAACAAACCGTCTCGCTTTATGACGCGATTGACGTGAAAGCCGAGCCAGCCCTGCGTACGCAGTTGATGGAAAACAAGCTGAACTCGGTTACCTGTGTAGCCTGTGGCTTCTCGTTTCGCGTGGACAAAAACCTAGTCTATAGCGACCCGACACGGAAGCTGCTGATTTTTTGGGTGCCGACTTCGGAGGACAACTTTGCGCTGGGCGAGGAGCAGTTTGTTTCGATGCTGCGCGACTTGTCCGGGTTGCTCCCCGACGATGTTCACGCGCCCACGGTGCACTTGGTCTTCACCAGGGTTGAATTGATCGAGCGAATTTTTTTGATTGAGGCTGAACTGGACGAACGCCTTGTCGAGTATATCAAGTACTCGCTCTACACGCGGAATGCGGAGCGGATTGCGCCAGAGCAGAAGTTGTTGTTGTTCAATGCGACGGATTCCACGCCGGAACACTTGTGCTTTGTCGTGCAGGATGCGCAGACACGCCAGTTTGAGGCGATGTTGCAGTACTCGCGCGACGCCTACACTGCGCTTGTCGAGACGTTTGAAAGCGGAGAAAAATCCGCCGATCTGCTCGAATTATTTCCCGGCCCCTATATCAGCGCTAGGGCGCTGCTTCTTCGGGAGCGGTCGGAGCCGGAGCGTCCGGCGCAATAACCGGGGCGGCGATGGGAGCGGTTTGCTGAAGCGCCGGGAAGCTGAAGGCAGCAGCTTTCTGCGGGATCAATTGTATCTTTTCTCCACGCGCGACAGCGCGCATATCGCGCTCGAGTATGGAAAGCGCTGATTCTGCGCGAACGCGCCACGGATCGGTCTCCTCGCGTTCGGAAACAACGCTCTGATAGACAGTCTTCGCATCTTCAAAGCGGTTCAAGAGTTCCAGGCAGCGCGCTTTTCCAAATAAGGCGGATGAGGCGAGATAGTGATCAGGATGCTCCGCGATAAACTCTTCGTAATCGCTAAGCGCCTCTTCATATTGCCCCGATGCCTCGGTGCACTGAATGATGGCGAACGCGGCGTTGTCGCGCAGCTCGTGTTGCGGATGCTGCTCGATGAATTGAGCAAAGAGGTTGTGGGCCACTTCGTATTGCCCCTGATCGAAGGCTTGGCCTGCGAGCATAATCTGCCCCAGCGAAGCGGCCGGGGTTTTGGGGAACTCGTTCACAACTTGTTGCACCTGCTCTGCGGTTTGCGCGGAGAAAATTTGCGCAGAGGCCTGCTCCCGCCCCGAAATTTGTTGGTTTCGATAGACAGACCAGCCGAGGAAAACAGCGGCGGCAATGCCTGCGCCGACCAGAATGGAAACCCCGTTTTCGCGCAAAAAGCCAAGGACTTCCGGCACTTCACTGACTTCGAGCCGCCGGTCTTTAAGCGGGTTGTGGCTGGCGGGTTTTTCGGCTGATGTATTAGGGCTGTTTTCCGTACTCATAGGGGCGGTTATTTATCGGTAGAACGGGCTTAAAGGCAAGGATTATACAGGATATATCGTGTCGTTGCTGGGTTAGGGGAGTTTGTCCGCAAATGCTGCGGCAATAATAACGGAGCCTTCGTCATTGGGATGCAGACCATCGCACTGCAACGATTCCGCGTTGCCGCCGAATTCCTTCTCAATGTCCACCAACGGCACACCCATTTCTTTCGCTAGATTGCGGATTTCCGCGCTGTAGTTGCGTGCGGGGCCGGTTGCAAAGCGACGAGGCGGGCCGATCGGGACGAGTGTGGCGACGATCGGAACCACTTTGCGGTTTTGTGCGGCCTGAATAATCGAGCGGATATTGCCGATTACGCTGCCGGTACTGCGGTCGAAGATTGCATCGTTATGTCCGGTGAAAATCAGGATGAACCCGGGCTTGTATTTGTCCATCAACCCACCTGCTCGACTGGCGGCGCTGGAGGATTGTTCCGCGCTCTTGCCGGCGTTGATCACGTTGAGTCCCGTCATCCCGGCGATTCGATTCGGAAAAGAGTCGGTCTCGCTATCGCAGACATATCCCGCCGTGATGCTGTCGCCGAGGGCGACGACCGTGTTCTTGTCGTTGTCGCCAAAATCATGATCGCCATACGAGTTGCCGCCGCCCCCGCTGCTGCCAAGGCACGAAACGAGCAACGGCATGACGCCCAACAAAACTGCGACGGTAAGATTTTTAATAAAGCGCATGCACCCCTCCTTCTGAGAAAGTCGCTCAATAGAGCAGAATTGCCGCAAAACACAAGAATCGGCTATCTGCTGCGGAAAATAAAGTACGCGGCGCCGAGCAGGCAGAATCCGGCCCAAACGTAATCAAGTTTCAGCGGTTCTTTCATGTAGTATATCGCAAATGGCACGAAGACCGTCAGGGCGATGATCTCCTGCATAATTTTAAGTTGGCCGAGGGAGAGAACGTTGTAGCCGATCCGGTTCGCGGGAACTTGCAGCATATATTCGAAAAACGCGATGCCCCAGCTCGCGAGCACCGCCACCATCCACGGTTTTGCGCTCAGGTTCCGCAGATGTGCATACCACGCGAACGTCATAAAAACGTTGCTCAGCGCCAGCAGCAAAACAGTCAGCCCTACGTGACGCATAGACCACCTAAAAAAGTTGAAACCTTCGTGAGCGCGTTTTGTCGCAATGGGCGGAAGCTCGCTTTCTGCGCATGTGCAATGAGAAAACTGGTGCGCCCGGCGGGGGTCGAACCCACAACCTTCGGCTTCGGAGGCCGACACTCTATCCAATTGAGCTACGGGCGCGCTCGAGTTTCTCCATGCACGGAGAACCTAGCCGTTCTTCGACTGAAACTCACGCATAAAAGCAACGAGCGTTTCCACGCCTGCGCGCGGGAAGGCGTTGTAAATGGAGGCGCGAATGCCCCCAACAGAGCGATGTCCCTTCAAACCCTTGAGACCATGCCGCGCCGCTTCGGCGATAAATTTCGCCTCCAGCTCCTCGCTCGGCAGCCGATAGGTGACGTTCATATCGGAGCGATCCTCAACTGCGGCAGTTCCACGATAGTAGCCGCCGGAACCGTCAATTGCAGAGTAGAGCAACGCCGCTTTTTCCACGTTGATTTTGGCGAGTGCGGCCAATCCGCCCTGCGCGTCAATCCAGCGTGTCACCAGTGCGATCATATAAATGCCGAAGCATGGCGGCGTGTTGTAGAGCGAATTCTGTTCGACGTGTGTTTTGTAACGGAGGATCACCGGAATTTTGTCGGACCCACGTTCGGCTAAATCCTTGCGAATCGCCACCAGCGTCACGCCCGAAGGGCCGATGTTTTTCTGAGCGCCCGCATAAATCAGTCCGAACTTTGTGAAATCCATCGGGCGTGAGAGAATATCCGACGACATGTCCGCAACAAGCGGCGCGTCCACATTCGGAATGCTCTTCATCTGCGAGCCTTCGATCGTTTCGTTCGTCGTTACGTGCAGATAGGCTGCGCCGGGAGTCAGCTTCAGCTCGCTGTCCTTCGGCATCCGCGACGGCTTTTCCTTGCTCGTGTCCGCCGCAACGTTGACGGCGCCGACGTTTTTTGCCTCTTTGATCGCCTTGCCGCCCCATGCGCCAGCGTGAACGTAGTCCGCCGTCTGGCCGGGACCGAGGAGGTTCATCGGGACGAACGCAAACTGCGAACTTGCGCCGCCGGTTTGGAAGATAATCGCGTAATCATCCCCAAGTCCCATCAGCCGCTTCAGGCTGGCAATCGCTTCGTTGTGAACTGCGTCATACTCTTTGCCGCGATGGCTCATCTCCATGATGGACATCCCTGCGCCCTTGTAATCCACCAAATCCGTCTGTGCCTCGCGCAAGACCGCCTCCGGCAACGTTGCCGGCCCGGCGCTGAAATTGAATACACGTGACATTGTTTATTCTCCTGAAATAACTGCGATAAATTGCGCTAGAATACAGGCGTGCGCCCGGACTGCAAGGGCGCTCTCCACCTTTTTCCATGCCATCGCGACACGAGCGCGAAGCTGGCGCTGAACGCCTTTCGGGGAGTTAGCTTGGAATTGGCCGACCCAACCGCTCCAAGACCCGATCCCGCCCCAGGACATCGAGCAAATGAAATAAACTTGGGCCACCCGCCAGCCCGGTCGCTGCGACGCGCAGCGGATGGATAAGCTCCGCCGCATTGATTCCGCGCACATCCGCCACTGCGCGCAAAGCCGCTTCCGTGCTGGTCGCGTCAAAAGAGGGTAGAGCGGCAAATGCGTCGCGCAATGCGTCCAATAGTTCCCGAACACCCTCTTTCGCCAGTCGCTTATGGACCGCTTTTTCGTCAAACGGATAGTGTTCCGTGAAGAAATAGCCTGCTTGCGGGGCGACTTCCGACCAATTTTTCACCCGTTCGCGCATAAGTTCGCAAACAGCGTTTAGATAGGCTTCGGTGAAATCTGCAGACCAAAGACCGGCCTGTTCAAGCTTCTGCTTGAAGCGTTGGCGGTAGACGTCTGCCGGAAGTTTTTGAGGTACTCCGCATTCATCCATTCGAACTTTTTTAAAATCGAATTGCGCGGCCCTTGATTGAACGCGATCCAGCGTGAACGCCGCAGTCAATTCTTCGCGACTCATCACCTCGCGGTCATCGCCCGGACTCCAACCGAGCAGAGCGAGGTAGTTGAAGAGCGCGTCGGCTTCGTAACCATTTTCTTTGAACTCGCCGACAAACGCCGCGCCATCGCGCTTCGAGTAAGGCTTGCCCTGCGCGTTCACAATCATCGGCAAGTGCGCATAGAGCGGCACGGGCGCGCCGAGTGCTTGAAACATCGCAACGTGGCGATAGGTGTTCTCAACGTGATCGTCGCCGCGAATGATGTGCGTGATGCCCATATATATGTCATCCACCACATTGGCGAGGTGGAAGACCGGGTTGCCGTCCGACCGAACGATCACGAAATCTTGCAGGTTCTCCGCTGCCTTGTGGAGATCACCCTTGATTAAGTCGCGGAATGCCATATCCGTGCCAGGCATTTTGAAAAGCACGGCCTCACCTTTGCCCGTGCCGCCTTTGTCGAGTTTGTACGCATGGCCGCTCTTTAACAGCTGTTCCGCCGCTGCCAAATGAGCCTCGCGGCGCGTAGATTGATAGAGCGTCTCGCCATCGGTCGTCAGACCCAGCCATTCCATGGCGGACAGCACAGTCTGCACGGCCTCCGGCGTCGAGCGTTCGCGGTCGGTGTCTTCGATGCGAAGTAAAAACTCGCCACCCTCGTGGCGCGTGAACAGCCAGTTGAAAATTGCAGCTCTTAGATTGCCGATGTGTACCTGCCCGGTTGGGGCTCGGCGCAAAACGTGTACGAATACTCATAGAAAACCTAAATCCCTTTCGCGCCAGTATGCCACCCGCACTCAGACAGACAAAGCCAAACCGCAGCGGGGAAACGGAAGGTACGTCAGAGAGAGTTACGCTTCTGTCAGTTGTCGGACATGGGCAGCGACGGCGAGACCGAGGCCGCTCAAGTTGTAGCCGCCTTCCAGAACGGAGAGCAGACGACCGTTGCAGTATTCCTTCGCTCGCGCAATGACCCAGTCGGTCAGGTCTGCAAAATCGTCATCCGTTAACGTGAAGCCCCCGAGCGGGTCATCTATGCGGGAATCGAAGCCGGCGGAGATGATGATGAAGTCGGGTCGAAATGCTTTCAGCGCGACGCCGAGTCCATTTTCAAACGCTTCAAAAATTTCCGTCCGTCCGCTCCCTGCTGGTAGCGGGTAATTGAGCGTCGTCCCGATTCCGTCGTTTGCTCCCTTTTCCTCCGCCCAACCAGTGCCGGGATAGTAGGGAGCCTGATGCGTACTGAAGTAAAAGACCGAGCCATCGTTATAGAAAATGTCCTGCGTCCCGTTTCCGTGGTGGATGTCCCAATCAATAATCGCCACGCGCCCAATGTTATGCACCGTTTGCGCGTGACGGGCCGCAATTGCGACATTGTTAAAGAGACAGAACCCCATCCCACGATTCGTCTCCGCGTGATGCCCCGGTGGACGAACGAGGCAGAATGCGTTTTTGATGCGCCCCTTCACAATCGCGTCCACTGCATTCAGCACACCGCCCACGGTATAGCGCGCTGCTTCCATTGAGTGCGTACAAATCTCCGCATCGCCCGTGCTCAGCGTCGTCATTCCCTCCGCGACTTCGAACTCGACCAGCTCCACATATTCCTTGGGGTGACACAGCTCCAATTCACGGTTTAGCGCCTCGCGACAGGGGATTTTTTCGAGAAGATCAATCAGGCCATGCGCACAGAGCGCGCGAAACACCGCGTCGTAGCGCGAAGCAGATTCCGGATGACCCCAGCCGGTATCGTGGCGTTTGCAGATCGGGTCTGCGACTAAACCGGTGTGCAAAAAGCGCTGATACATAGGCCAATCTTCGAGAAGTTTTGGGAATAAATCAAACAGGGAAACGATCCAACTCTGTTGCGTGTTGGATTTGTCGGGAACGTTCCGGCCCAGTTGTTCACGATTGCGATAGGTAGGGCGCGACCGCTGGGCGCGCCGCAGGGGTTGTGGGGCTGACGACCGGAGGGAGAAATTCCAATTTGTGACGTCGTGATTTGTCGAAAAGGTTCAGGCCGGCCTCAGCTTGCCCGCCTATGGAGGGCGGTCCGGCCCTACCTGCAATAAGCCAACACCCCGCGGTCATCGCCCGCGGCTACAGCATCTGCTTCGCATCCAATCTCCTCTCGTCTGTAGCCGCCCGCGCTGAGGGCGGTCCTAAATTCATTCCCCCGTCGAAACGTCCAACTCGCCAAATTATTTATCCGTGTGGGTAGGGCGCGACTGCCAGGCGCGCCGCAGGGGTTGTGCGGCTGACGACCGGAGGGGAACAATAACTCAATTTGTAACGCCTGGATTCATCCCGAATGTTCCGGCCGGGCCTCCAAACGATCATTCTAACTACGGCATTAAAAATTGGGTTACCGTCGCAATCGCCGCGATGCAGGCGGTGTCGCTCCTCAAGGTGCGAGCGCCAAAATGAACTGCAGTGAAACCGTGTTCAGCAAGCAGTTCCAATTCAAAGGGAACCCAACCTCCTTCCGGGCCGATGGCGAGCAAAACCCGTCCTGAAGCACTGTGAGAAATCTCCGCTACAGACGTTTTCGCCGTGGGATGCGCTACGAATCGAAGTGGGGCGTCACTCAGCGTTGCGAGATCGTCTTCGATCAACAGTTTGAATCGCCGCTGCAATGAAACCTCTGGCAAATGCGTGTCTTGTGCCTGCTGCAGCCCCTCGATGAGAAGTGGCGTATAAAAATCCGGGTCAATAACGTGCGTATCGAAATAGTTGCGTTCCACTCTCGCCGCGTTTGTCAAAATGATGCGACCCACTCCCAGCGCAGCGAGTTGTGCCCAGAGACGCTTCATCACCTTTGGACGAGGTAGCGCGAGGATTAAATCCAATCGTGACACTGGTGGCGGTGCGTCTTCAAAAGCGCAGCGCAATACAACTTGGTCGGACGCGACTGACTCGACGCGGCCTGTGCCGCGCGGACCGTTGAGTAGGCCGACGCGTACGTGGTCGCCGCTTGAAACACGTAGGACGCGGATAAGATGTTCTGCGCGTTTGTCGCGAAGGGTGAGCGTGCTGTCGTCGGATAACTCCGTGCGCTTTAGCAGCAACAGGTTCATTTTCGCGGCGAGGCGCTCAACAGTTTATAGAGGCGCTCATAATAGCCGCCCTGCGCGAGGAGCTGGCGGTGTGAGCCTTGTTCGACCAAACGGCCTTGTCGCATAACCAGAATATGATCCACGTCGCGGATGGTGGATAGGCGGTGTGCGATGATGATGCTGGTGCGCTGCTTCATTAATTTCTTCAGCGCGTCCTGAATCAACAACTCTGTTTCCGTATCCACACTGGCTGTCGCTTCATCAAGAATTAGCAGAATGTCCGGGTTGTGCGCGATCGCACGGGCGAGCGCGAGGAGCTGCTTTTGTCCGGTGGAAAGTCCTGCGCCACGCTCCGTCACAACGGAAGCATAGCCGCCGGGACGTTGCATAATAAAGTTGTGCGCGTTGACAAAATGGGCGGCTTCTTCAATTCGTTCTTGCGGCATTGTCGAATCAAACATCGCAATATTGTCACCGAGCGTACCGGCAAAGATGAAGGGATCCTGCAGCACGATCCCGATGCGGTGCCGCAAGTCGCTTTGTGCGTAATCCCTGACGTTGATCCCATCCACCTGTACTGCGCCTTGTTGCACTTCGTAAAACCGCGCGATCAGGCTGATCAGCGATGACTTGCCCGCGCCCGTCGCGCCGACGATAGCGAGGGAGGACCCGGCGGGGATGTTGACGGTCAAGTCGCGCAGCACCCAGTCCTCATCCGAGTAGGCAAACCAGACGTGGTCAAACGTGATGTCGCCACGGAATTTGTCCGGCGTCACTGGATTTTTCGGATCTTCAATTTCTTCCGGTGTGTCCATCAGAGTGAAAACGCGCTCACCGGATGCCATCGCCGCTTGCAGGATGTTTGATTTCTCTGACAAGTCATCGAGGGGACGGAAGAACTCGCGGAGGTATGCAAGAAACGCGAGAAGCTCTCCGATGGTGAGCGTCCCATCGTTTTGTAGGATGTGCCAACCGCCGACGCTGAAGATCAGGACTGTGGCCAGCGCCCCCATAATTTCCGTCCCTGGAAACGCGTAGCTGAACCACTTCACCGAACTGAGAAAGGCATCGCGTAGGGGGCGTTCTGTCGGCCAAATCCGCCGTTTGCAGCGGGCTTCGCGGTTGAAGAGCTGAATGGTGCTCATCCCCGTGATCATTTCCTGTAGATACGCGTTTAGTGCGGACTGACGCCTTCGCACATCGCGGTGACTCAGCCGGACATGGTGGTTGAGAAACACCATAATTGCGAGTAGCGGCGGGAACAAAATCAGCATAATTACCGCAAGCCGCGTGTTCACCCAGAACATATAGGACAGTACGCCGATAATCATGAGGACATCGGTCGAGAGACCGATGAGTCCATCCGTCAGCAGGCGCTGAATGGCCTCCACGTCAGAGCCGACGCGGGTCATCAGTCGCCCGATGGGATGCCGATCAAAATAGCGGAAGGGCAAGCGCAGGATTTTGTTAAAAATATCCGCGCGCATATCGAAGACCATTTTTTGGCCGAGCCAGGAAAGCAAATAACCCTGCCCGAACCGCATCGCCGAGGACCCAAACGCAATAAGGAGATACAGGCCACCGACGTGGAGTAAAATGTTCCAGCGCGCATCCGGCGCAATATCCGTCGGCACCAACGCTCGGTCCACCGCGTCGCGAATTAATAGCGGCAGGGTATTGGACAGCAGCGTCAACGGAACAACGAGAAGCAGCGTGAGCGTCATCGTGATTCGATACGGACGAACGTAGCGCAACATTCGTCGCATCAACCCGTGGTCGAACAGGTTTGCTGGAACCTCTGACTCTACGTGTTCCATCGTCGCCAAAGGGGTGGGGGGTGGGGAGGAGCGCGGTCACGATGCCGTCTCCTCAAGTCGCGCTTCGAGGCGCTGAATTTCGTCCAATGTCCGGTAGTAGCCGGGTTGCGCGATCAAGTCCGCGTGTGAGCCGTCCTGAATGATGCGCCCTTTATCGAGGACGAGGATTCGGTCCGCGTGGCGGAGGGTTGATACGCGATGACTAATCAAGATTGAGGTGCGTCCAGAAAGTTCCGGGAGCAATTGTTCGAGGATTCCCGCTTCGGTTTGTGTGTCCACTGCGGAAAACACATCGTCGAGAATCAGTAGGTCCGGATTCCGCGCGAGCGCACGGCTGATCGCGGTGCGCTGGCGCTGTCCGCCGGAAAGTGTGACGCCGCGCTCGCCCAGCAACGTGCGATATTTCTTTGGGAAATGTTCGATTTCTTCACTGAGCCGCGCAATTTTGGCCGCGCGCAGAATATCTTGCTCATGCGTCGCCATCGCGTCGTTCACCGGCTTCAGCCCGAGCGCAATGTTGTTTGCCAGGGTATCGGAAAACAGGAATGGCTCCTGCGGCGCGAGGCCGATGTGGCCGCGAAGCGTCTCAAGCGGAATTGTGCGAATGTCGCGCCCTCCGATGCGTACAGTGCCGGTGGTCGGATCGAGGAGTCGAACAAGCAGAGAAATGAGCATCGTCTTTCCGCTCCCCGTGGGGCCGGTGATGGCTACGCGCTGTCCGGCGGGAATACTCAGGTTGATATCGCTGAGAATCGCGCGCTCTCCAAGCGTCAGACCAACCCCAGAGAATTCGATATTGCCGCGCAGATCGTTTTGCGCGCGCTCGGGCGCTGCTTCTGGATTCTGAATGGCCGGAGTGGCCTCGAAGATGGTTCGGATTCGCTCCCAACTCGTGCGCCCGCGTTGTAGCAGGTTCACCGTCCAGCCGAGCGCAAGCATCGGCCATTGTAGGAAGATTAAGTACTGCTGGAACTGAACATAAACGCCGAGCGAAATTTCGCCGCTGATAATCTGGCGTCCTGCGAACCAGAGTAGCATCACGCCGCCGATCCAGTAGAGAAACATCATAAACGGCCAAAGCGGTTCCTCAATTTTTGTCAGCGTCATATTGCGCCGAATGAACTCGTGATTCAGCGAGGTGAACTGTTCGCGCCAACGCGATTCAACGCCGAACCCTTTAATTGTGCGGATGCCCGCAAACGCTTCCTGCGCAAAGTTGGTGATGATGGAGAACTGTTCCTGTGAGAGGTCGTAGTACTTGCGAACGAGGCGAACCAATAGGAAAAACACGACGCTGACCACGGGAAGAATTGCGGCAATAATCAGCGTCAACCGTACATCCGTCGCCAGCATGATTCCAAATGCGAGCGGAAAGCCGAGCGCAACGCGCGCACCCTGAGTCATTCCCTGGCCGATCATTTCGCGCACGGCCCCGAGGTCGGAGGTTATTTTCGTCATCAGATCGCCTGTGCGCTCTGCATGGTAGTAGGCCTGATCGAGTGTTGTCAGGTGCGCGAACACGTCACGACGGATGTCGTGTTCAATACGGTGCGAGATGCCAAGGAGCAGACGGCGCATCAACACTGCGGCTACGAATGCGATGCAGGCGAGGATGAGGAAGACGATGAGATGCTGAAAAAATTCTCGAAAACCGCGTCCTTCCTGCAACGCATCAATCGCGCGGCGGAGGATAATCGGGTTGAGCAAACTCGTGCAAAGATAGATGCAGACACTCACCATGCCCGCTGACGCCTGGCCGCGATACGTCCAGACATAGCTCCAAAGCGATGGATTTGATTTCTGCATAAAGTCGGTTAACATGACGCAAAGCGACGCAACACGCAACGAAGAGGCGTAAGGAAATGTGCCCGCTGACGATGTATTGGATATGCGAAAGTGGATTATAGCGTTGGCGCTGATGCTTGGAGTATCGGCTTGGTGGCTGGGTTCCGGCGCCGCGGAGGAACAGGCAATGCCCGAATCGGGGAAGATTCAGATTTTTTCTGTGGTCGAAAACAAACTCGTGGAAGTGGATCGCATCGCATGGTCTGATGCGGAGTGGAAGAGTCAGTTGCCCCCGGCCCAATATCGCGTTTTACGCAATCACGATACTGAACGTCCGTTCACCGGCGAATATTGCGAGAAACCGCAGGGCGCGGGTATTTATCAATGCGCGGGCTGCGGAACCGATTTGTTTGTAGTGGGTACGAAATTTGAGAGCGGCACTGGCTGGCCGAGTTTTTATGAGCCGATCCATTCGAACAACGTCGGCACAACCGTTGACCGTAGTTTCGGAATGTTGCGTCTCGAAGTCCACTGCGCGCGTTGCGGCGGGCACCTTGGCCACATCTTCAACGATGGCCCGCCACCGACGGGTGAGCGCTACTGCATCAACTCCGCATCGCTAAAATTCGTGCCCGCCGCCAACTGACTACGCAGGCTGCACGCTCCAATCAGGGCCGCTCGCGCCACTCGTGCTTGGGATATTTCCGCTGCAGCTCCTGTTTTATGCGCGGATAGTGATCGCGCCAGAAGCCGGCGAGGTCTTGCGTAATCTGTACCGGCCGCTGACTCGGCGCGAGAATGTGGGCCGTCAATGAAACGCGGCCCATTGCAATACGCGGCGACTCCTTTAAGCCATAGAGGTTCTGAATCGTAGCGGCGAAGTAGGGCGGGGCTTCCCCCGAGTAAATGATTTTTGCACTCCGCCCATTGGGTAATTGAATGCGCTTCGGCACATATTTTGCGAGCAGCTCACGCTGTGTGTGATTGAGCCAATCGTGGATGAACGGCCAGACATCGCGTTCCTTGATTTCCTTGTAGCTCACTGCGCCGTGGCAGACGTTCGCAATCATCAGCTTGCGGTCGTCCGCCGTGATGATCGGAATGTCCAATTCCGGGCACCATGCGGCGAGGGAGTTCACGCGCATCATCCACTGTTCAGCGGCATCGTCCCAGCGCTTTAGTGTCAGATCGCCGCTCAACACCCGTTCCGCAAGCAATTCTGCCGCTGCATCCTTCGGCGGATCATCCGATCGCTTTGCTTCCATGACCAGTCCGCGGAAGATCCGCCGATGCTCCGCGTACACACGGCGTGACTGCTCATCCCATACGGCAGTTGTGACTTCGCGGAAGCCTTCTGGAAATATCTCGCGCACCCACTCAGCTTTTACGGCGGTGGCGAGCGAAAGGCGGACATCCACCTCGTGCCCCTCGATTTCGTTCACCTCTGCCGCGACAAAGAGGCGTGTATCTTGAAGGGCGCTCGCGCGATCCAATGTCCCCCTCCGATTGTGTACCAGCTCACAGCGCCGCGTTCCGCCATCGAGTCGTCGCGCAAGTTGATCGGCGAAGCCGGTGAGTACGCAGCGTTGAATAATCTCATCGTCCACCGCTGGCGCACTGACGTTCAGGCCCTGCTGCTCGGCGAGTCGAATGAAGTAATGGAAGAGCGGGCGAACCTGTCGTGCGGCCTGCGCGTGGATTCCTGCCCGACGACAGGCGTTGAGCGAATAATTGTTTTTATCCGCAAACGACCACGCGCGCATCAGGACAAAGAAATCGGAGGCGGTATGCCCGCCGAATAAATCGTCGCGTCGTCCATCGGTATCGCGATCCGTACGACGAATCAGAATATCGCGACCCTGTGTCAGCGCCGCAATCAATGCAACCTGACGGACCCCGCCATAGTCGCCCGCCGCGATGAGCATGCGCGCGTAACGAGGATGTACAGGGAAGCTGAGCATACGTCGTCCCAGCTCCGTGATCTCGCCGGTTTCTTCGTCTGCCGCGCCGAGGTCGCGCAACAGGCGTTCCGCTCGTTCCAGCGATTTTTCAATCGGCTTTTCGACCCACGGAAATGCGTGCGCATCGGAGAAGCCCGCCGCTTTCAGTGTCAGAATGATTTCCGCCAAATCAAGGCGCTGTACTTCGGGAAGTTCCTGGGCGGGCCGGTTGCGATGTTCCAACTCGCTCCACAAGCGTATGCACTTGCCCGGCGCAGTTCGCCCCGCGCGTCCCGCGCGTTGGTCGGCGGAGGCGCGGCTGATTTTTTCAATGAGTAGTGTGTTGATGCCCCGATTCGGGTCGAAGCGCGGGATGCGCGCGAGTCCCGCGTCAATCACTAGACGTACCCCGTCAATAGTGAGCGAGGTTTCGGCGACGTTTGTCGCAACAATGATTTTACGGCGATCATGTTGCGCCACTGCGCGATCTTGTTGATCTGGCGGCAAGTCGCCGTGCAGCGGGAAAATAAGACAGTCGCGCGCTTCTGTTGTGTTTTGAAGCGCCGTAATTGTTCGGCTGATTTCAAAAGCGCCGGGCATGAACACCAATACATCGCCCTCATCGCCACTGCGCACAGACTCTGTAAATGCGTCGGCGGCCTGTTCCCAAACCGGGATGTCGTCGCGCGGATCGCGCGCGGGCGGAATGCCACGGTAGCGAATGTCCACGGGGAAGGTGCGCCCTTTTGATTCGAGGACATCGCAGGGCCGCAGATAGTCTTCAACAAGCCCGATGTCCAGTGTTGCGGACATTACGATCAGAATGAGGTCTGGCCGAACGGTGCGTTGCAGCTCACGCGCGCGGGCAAGAGTGATGTCGCCGTAGAGGTGACGCTCATGAAACTCGTCGAAGATGATGCAGGAGATTCCGCGCAGTTCCGGGTCGGAAAGCATTTGCCGCAACAGAATTCCCTCCGTCACGTAACGGATGCGAGTTCCTTCCGAAGTCACGTCCTCAAATCGGATTTGATAACCGACGTCTTGGCCGAGTTTGACGCTCCGCTCGTGAGCAACACGCGCGGCGAGCATTCGCGCGGCGATTCGGCGAGGTTGGAGCACGACGACCTGACCTGAACCGAGTAGGTTGTGGTCGAGCAGCATCTGCGGAACCTGCGTGGACTTTCCGGAGCCGGTTGGCGCTTGCACGATCAGTCGGCGATTCCGTGGGAGCGCAGCGACAATACTCGATTCGATTTCGTAAATAGGAAGGCGTTCAGACATTTCCCACAGTTGGCCACAAGCGGAGCCGTTCGACAAGTATGCGCCTGATTCTGATGAAACTTCATCATTTCCTCTCGCACATCCTGCCGTTTTTATCAAAGCTGCCGATATGCCTGCTTCTCAACTGACCGTTACCTTGACAAAGGGTCGTGATCGCCCCGTGCGCTTGGGCCATCCGTGGATATTCTCCGGAGCAATCGCCCGATGGGAAGGGGATGCTGGTGTACCCGGCGCTGTCACTGTGCGCACGGCGGACGGGGAATGGTTGGCCAGTGGGATTGCAAACCGAAAATCAAAACTCGCTGTGCGCGTGTTGAGTCGGCGGGAAAATGAAATCGTTGACGAAGCGTTAATTGCAGACCGACTCGATCGCGCGGTGACGTTCCGCGAGCAGCTCTTCAAATCTGATGAAACGACAAACGCCTACCGCCTGGTATTTTCAGAGGCCGACGGTTTATCCGGCCTGATTGTGGACCGTTACGCGGACACTCTTTCCATTCGCGTCGGCGCCGCAGCGTGGGTGCCTTGGCTGCCGTTTATTCGCGACCAGCTCATCGCGCGAACCGGGGCAGGTCGTGTCGCATTTGCGGTTGAAGCGGATGCAGTCGAGCGGGAGGGACTGGACGAAGCTGCTGTACGCGCGGCGAGCCAACACGTACGCGATCACGCACGCATTTTGGAATCGGGCTTTCTGTATAATGTTTCCATTACCGGAGGACAGAAGACCGGCTTCTATCTCGACCAGCGGGAAGCGCGTCAGCGCGTCGCGCGTTATGCCGCCGGTCGCGAAGTGCTGAGCGCCTATTGCTATACCGGCGCGTTTGAATTACATGCCGCGCGAGCCGGCGCAAAGTCAATTATTGGACTCGATACCTCGCGTCCTGCGTTGCAACTCGCGCAGACGCATCACGAATTGAACGGCCTGAAGACGCCGATTGAGTATCGCGAGACCTCGGTTCCGGTTGAGCTGCGAAAATTTCGTGATGAAGGACGTTCATTTGATCTGATCATTTTGGACCCGCCCCGTTTCGTCGCGACGCCGGGCCAATTGGAGAAGGGGATGCGCGCGTACAAAGACATCAATCTCCTGGCGCTGAAACTTCTGCGACCCGATGGCATCCTCGCGACCTTTTCCTGTTCAGGCTGGGTGACCTCCGAGCATTTGCGGCTCGCATTGAGCTGGGCTACAACGGATGCGCGTCGCGACGTGCAAATTCTGGAATCCATCGCCCAACCACCCGACCACCCGATCCTTACCGCCTTCCCCGAAGGCAACTACCTCCACGGTCTGATCGCCCGTGCGCTGTGAGCACGTTGCAAGACTGCTTGTCACGAGTCGTGGCTACCTCTGACTTCCGTCCTGCTCGTTCAATTCCCTCATAAAACCTCTTATGATATGCCCCCGCGCCGATGGCATATCCAGATGTACAAGAAGGGGTCGCGGTTAAATTCCAACCCTTGGAACTTTCTCTAGAAATGACTTCCAACCCTTGGAAATTTCGCGGCGTAGGATTATTGTAGGGGAACACAAGGAGCCCTATTCCAATGATTCAAGACCCGCGTATTCGTAAATTTGCGCAACTACTCGCCCACTACTCTATCTACGCCAAGAAAGGCGAAAGCATCGGTATCGAAGGCCCGGAAACGACGAGCCTCCTCATTCAAGACCTCTACGAAGAGCTGCTCCGCGCTGGCGCGTATCCGATTGTCCGTATGACCCCCACCGGGCTGACTGAGAGATTTTTCAAATATGCGCAGCCGCATCACTTCGACTCTCTGCCCAAGTTCGAAATGGACTACGCGAAAGCGATGGATGGCACGATCCGCATTATGGGTAGCTCCAATACCCGTGCGCTATCCGCAACAGACCCGACCCGTATGGCGCGATTTGCCAAAGCGCGGCGCCCTGTACGCAGAATTATGCTCGCAAAGAAGTGGGCGCTCACCCTCTTCCCCACAGAGGCTTACGCGCAAGACGCAGATATGAGTTTTTCTGATTTCGCCGACTTCGTTTTCCGCGCGAATCTCCTCCACCTCGACGACCCGGTAAAGGGTTGGCAAGAAGAAGAGCGTCGCCAGAAGAAACTCATCGCCAAGCTGCGCAACGCCGATGAAGTCCGCATCGTCGGCCCCGACACCGACCTCAAAATGTCCGTCAAAGGCCGCACCTTCATTCCTTCTGTTGCGACATACAATGTTCCCAGCGGCGAGATTTTTACCGGCCCCGTCGAGACCTCGGCTGAAGGTTACATTCGTTACGACTTCCCCGTTTGTGAAGGCGGTCGTGAAATTGACGGCATCCGTTTGGTCTTCAAGAAAGGCAAGGTGGTAGAAGCCTCTGCCACGAAGAATCAGGATTATCTCCTCAAGATGCTCGATATGGATCCCGGCGCCCGTCGTCTTGGCGAGCTCGGTATTGGCACCAACTACGACATCCAGCGCTTTATTAAAAATATCTTATTCGACGAGAAGATCGGCGGCACCATCCACCTCGCTCTCGGCGAATCGTATGAAGAGACCGGCGGCAAAAACAAATCCGGTCTCCACTGGGACATGATCAAAGACCTCCGACAGGACGGCGCCCTCTACGTTGACGGCAAGCTTTTCCAAAAAAACGGCAAATTCGTCTAACCCAAAAATCCACCCGACGAGATCGTCGGTCTCCAAAATTTCAACCATTCACAAACTGAACACATGGAACCGGGACGCCCTCGTCCCGGTCGCCTACGCTCAAGCGATGGCACGGGAGGGATAGGGATAAATTCGCGCAAAATCGCGTAATTCGCGGTTCGTTTTTGGCCCGAGCGCAACTTTTCTGTACGGCGTGGCGTGGTTTAGACGAGGCGGGCTTTGGGTTTGCGGGGTTTGCCGTCGGGGGCGGCGCCGGTTTTGTCGCGTAGTTCGATGTAACGCTCGTTGAGTTCGCGGAAATTTTGGGCGAGGTCGTTTTGGATCGTTTGGAGCGATTCGATTTTTTTGTGTTGCGTGGCCGCTTCTTCTTCAGCGCGCTGTCGGGCGGCGTCTGCTTTGGCGAGCTGCTCATTTGCCGATTGCTGGGTGGTGGCTAGTTTTTGCCTGAGATCGCCGAGTTCGTCCTCCTGTTCGCGGGTGCGGGCGAGCATGGCTTCGTAGCGGCGGGTCATATCCTGCACAGTTTTTTCGAGTCCGACTGCGTTGTCTTTTTCCACATGCCTGACGGGTTCCGCTGATTTTTCGGAGGCGATGGCGGAAAGTGTTTCGATGCGTCGGGTGAGTTCGGCGGTGACCGCCTGCGCAACGGTGGATTGCTCGTTGGTGATGCGATGGGTGATGAGGTTGTTGCCTAGAAGGACGTTGCGCTTCAGGAGGTCGGCAAAAAGCAAGATATGAAATGGGCCGCGCAGAGCGCCGTCGGCATCGGGTGCGAGCCAGTTGAGTTCGAGGTCGGCGATTTCAGCAGCAGGCTTCCATGAGGTCTCGTTTTCGCGGACTTCGTCGTCGAATAAGACGCGGCCTTCGCTCGCCCATCGGCAAAGCTCCGGTAGTTCTACCGGGCCGTAGATGGTCTTTTTTGCTCTGCGAAGTTGCCAGCTCATGGTGGTTAGGGAGCAGGAATAAACAATTTTTGGCCGACGCGCAGTTGGTCGGGTTTGGTGAGGTTGTTTGCGTCTATGATTGATTTTGTGCTGACGTTGTACGCGGCGGCGATGGCGGAGAGTGTTTGTCCCCCTTCGACGACGTGTTCGTAGCCTTCTTGTTGCGAGACGCGTTTGCCAGTGGCGGCGGGGCGGGGGGCGGGCCTGCTGCTGTTGGCGATCTGGCTGAGCTTGGAGCTGAGCGTATCAATAATCTCTTTACGGTCGCGTTCGCGTGCCTGATCGAGTGTGCGAAGTTGGGATTCAAGCGCGGTTATGCGCTGTTGGAGCGCCTGTACGTCGGCTAGAGACGGGCCACCGGGAGCTGCACGGAGCGATTCGACGGTGTGGTTCAGGCGTTCAATCTCAAGGTCGTAGCTTTCGATGCGTCCTTTGAGGCGCTGGTTGTCCTCTTGCAGGATGCGCATATCTGCGCGCAGTGCAGCTTCGGCCTGCGATTGCTGTTCGCCATACGTGGCGAGACAGCCGACGCAGAGGGGCAGCAGGAGGAGGCCGCAAAGTGGGGCGATTCGAAGAAGATGTTTTGCGCTCGGCATGACTAACTTGCATAATCCAAGCGCTTGGGGTTCTCAAGCAAATATCTTGGTGCCGACCAGCTAAAGTGAGGAGTGACCATGGGACGTGATTTGTTGATTAAGAACGCAAAGGTGTGGCCGTCAGCCCGCTCGCCGGTTATTGAGAACGGTTCTGTGCTGGTCCGCGATGGGCGGATTGCCAAGGTGGGCAAGTTCATTGCGAGAGCGGATGTGGTGGTGGATGCGGATGGCCAGTTGCTGATGCCGGGCTTGATTCAAGGGCACGTCCACCTCTGCCAGACCATTTTCCGGGGGGCAGGGGAGGACTTGCAACTGCTGCCGTGGCTGCGCCAAGTGATCTGGCCGTTGGAGGCATCGCACGATGAGGATTCGATTCGCGCTTCCGCGCTGCTTTCCTGCGCGGAGTTGATTAAGAGCGGAACGACCGCGTTTCTCTCCATCGAGACCGTTCGCCACACAGAACACGCGTTTCGGGCGGTGGATGAAACGGGGCTGATGGGGGTGATCGGTCACTGCTTGATGGATATGACTGGCGGCTATGCGCCTCTTTCCGTTGAGATAGATGATGCGCTCGCCTACATTGATGTTCTTCAGGAGAACTGGAGCGAGCATGACCGTTTGCGCGTCGGTGTCGCGCCACGATTTGCGCTGAGTTGTTCCGGAAAGAATTTGCAGAAAGCGGCGGATTACGCGCGGGAGCATGGGCTGCTGCTCCACACTCACTCGTCCGAACAGGTGGATGAGGTGGAGTTGGTGCGCGAAATGACCGGCAAGTACAATATTGACTACCTCCACTCCGTCGGCCTCTCCGGTCACGATGTCTGCCTCGCGCACTGTGTGCATACGCAGCAACACGAGCGCGAGCTGATGGCGGGGACAGAGACGAAGGTGATGCATTGCCCGTCGGCAAACTTCAAACTCGCCTCGGGTATCGCCGCGATTCCTGAGTATCTCAAGATGGGGATTACGGTTTCGCTCGGCGCCGACGGCACCGCATGCAACAACCGGCTCGACCAGTTTCAGGAGATGCGCGAGGCGGGGTTGATGCAAAAAATCCGCCTTGGTGCGGAGGCGTTACCTGCGAGCGATGTGGTATGGATGGCGACGGAGGGCGGCGCGAAAACATTGGGTTGGGAGAAGGAGATGGGCACGCTCGAAGTCGGAAAGCGCGCAAATATGATTTTGGTGGATCAGTCCACTGTACACACCATCCCATCGGAAGACCCTGCGACCAACGTTGTCTATTCCAATACCGCTGCGGATGTGTTGATGACGATTGTGAACGGAAAGATTCTCTACGAAGATGGAAAACTGACGACGATTGACGAAGAGAAGTTGCGTCGGGATGTTTTCCGCGAGCGCGCGAAGTTGATGAAAAAGGCTGGCCTGGCTTAGCGCGTCGGTTAGAGCGTGAACGCAACAAACGTCGCGCGGCTAGAGCCTTTCTCAAAAGTTTTGTCCTGAAAAAGGGTGATAAAAAACTTTTAATTTTTGGGAGATGCTGTATGAAGCTGGGAAATGCCGGTCTCGAAGACATTGCCAAATCCCGAAAACTGCAAGCCCGAGGAGCTGCGGCTGGCAATAACGACCGCCCCAACCATGCGTAGCCGGGACCGCCTGTACGCTATAAATGCGCTGATGCTGGAGATGGACTTCTCCCAAGTCGCCAAGCTTTTTGCGGTAAGCGAGCGCACCCTCACTCGCTGGGTACACGCATGGAATCAAGCCGGCATTGACGGGCTGATTGAACATGCTCGGTCGGGTCGGCCGCGCAAGATTCCCCAGGACCGCGTATCGCAGATTGTGAACCTAGTTGAGCAACCCGGACTGGCAGATCAACACCACTGGACCGGGGTCAAGCTGCATGGCTATTTGCGGGATGAACTCAAGCTGCCCGTTGCCTATTCAACGGTTATGCGCTTTTGCACGATCAAGGCTTTCGGCTGAAGGTGCCGCAACCGTGGCCGGATCGGCAGGACGAAGAGTCCCGAAAGTCATTCTGCCTTGAACTTCAAGCGCTTATGAAGAACCCCGATGTAGAGCTTTGGTTTGGCGACGAAACGGGGATTGAGGGCGATCCTCGTCCTCGCCGCCGTTGGATCAAGGTGGGCAAAACGGGCCGGGTCACCAAAAACGGCGACCATCTGCGAATGAACGTGACCGGGATGGTATGTCCGAGAACGGGCGAAGCGTTCCTCTGTGAATTCTCGCATTCGGACACCGATACCTTTCAGGCGTTCCTGGATGAGGCTAACCGGCTGCCGCCTCCTTCGCGTCCACGCCAACTTCTCATACTGGACAACGCCTCATGGCACAAGGCGGCCCGGCTTCAGTGGGGTCGCTTCGAGCCGTTGTATCTGCCCCCGTATTCACCGGACCTCAACCCGATTGAGCGGCTGTGGCTTTTGATCAAAGCGGAGTGGTTTACCGACTTCGTGGCCAAAGACGCCGATGCGCTCATTGACCGTATTGACAAGGCTCTTTGCTGGGCCATCAACAGAGCGCCTGACAACATTCGCACCTGTTCAATCAAGTCAGAACTTTAGAGAACCACTATAGTCGCGGCGACGTCTGTACCTTGTTTCAGTTCTGCACAAAGCGGAATGGCGGCCTTGTGATGCCTGTTCAGCGCTGTGGTGAAGTGCGCCCAATCTGCGTCGCGGCAGAACGCGGCCTCGGCGATGAGTGGGCCAGTGATGGCGTGGAGATATGTAGTTTCCTGATCTTTGACCACGAGGTTATGCGCGACGCCTTCATCTTGTAACCGCGCGTGAACGAGAGACCAGCCAGCGAGCAGGGCGAGGGTGGAAATACTGCCGCCGAACGCGGTGTTCTGGTGGTTTCGATTTAGCTGAAGTGGTGCGCGCAAAATTACGTGGTTCGATGAGACGGCGACCACGCGAACGCGCATGGAGCGCGTGATTGGTATTTTGGTGTGGAGATACGACTGAAGTTGCTTTGCGGTCACCGTGTATCTCGTGTTGTTTCGCTAACGGGCGACTGACCAGTCGCCACTGGCGGTGCCACCGGTGAGCATGGACCAAGTACCGCTCATCTTTGCGCCATCCTCCGCTGCTTCGCCAACCCATTCGACAATGACTCCGCCGGAATTCATTGCAGTGGTGAACTCAACATCGTCGCCATCCACGTTCCCCGAAATCACGCCATTGCCGAGTGAGCCGTCGTGGATGGAGCCGGAGAGCATGGAACCGCTTTGCTTAAAGTTGAGCGAGATGTTGGCGCTGCCGTTCGTGTTGGAGCGGGTGCCGGTGTGTGTGCCCTTGATGTTGACCGGTTCAGTGGACGAACTTTTATCGGAATCATCGTCACTATCGCTCGAACTACAGGCCGGTACCGCCGTCATTATTCCTGTTAGACATATCGCGATCAACCAGACAGGCCAACGAAGTTTCATCAGTTCCTCCAGTCATAAAAATTTAGTTTGTCTTAATTTCGGATGGATTGGAAGACGTGAAATTCACTTCGGGAATATTAATGAGGTTTGGCCATACGTCCTTCATTTTCGCTTGAACGGCTGCCGCAACTGGTGAACGCTGGCTTTTTATGCATCTCAAGGAAATAGGCGAGGCGCGATGGCTTCGCATCATTGATCGGATTAACCTTGCACTTGGCCGCGGAGTCGGTGTGCTTGTTATCGCGGTTGCGCTGGTTGGTGCGGGCAACGCGATCTTGCGTTATGCGGGTCGCTTTACCTCGTCCTCTCTGACTTCAAATAGTTGGCTTGAGCTGCAGTGGTATTTGTTTTCACTGATCTTCCTCCTCGGCGCTGCCGTGACACTGCGCGAGGATGCGCACGTCCGAGTGGATGTGATGTACAGCCGGCTCTCGGAGCGAAAGCGCGCGTGGATTGACGTCGCTGGAACGCTTCTTTTTTTGATTCCATTTTGCGTGCTGATGATCTGGACGGCGTGGAATCCCGTCCATAACTCCTGGCTGATTTGGGAAACATCGCCCGATCCCGGTGGGCTGCCGCGTTGGCCAATAAAAACAGTCGTGCCGGTCGCGTTCTTTTTGTTGTTGCTCCAAAGTTTCGCGCACCTCGCCCGTACGATTTCCGTGTTGCGTGGGCACGGCGTGGAAAGGCAGAACCCCGCTACATGAGTATGCCAAACGAATGGCTCGCGCCGGTGATGTTTGCCGTCACGATGTTGCTGATCTTTTCCGGCTTTCCTGTCGCGTTCACGCTGGGCGGAACCGCGTTGGTCTTCGCGGGAGTTGCGATGGCGATGGGGAGCTTCGACGGCTATTTGCTAATGGCCCTGCCGGAGCGCGTGTTCGGCTTTATGTCGAACTACGTTCTGCTCGCCATTCCGTTTTTTATTTTGATGGGAACGGTATTGGAGAAGGGGCGACTGGCAGAGGATTTATTAAAAACTATCGGTGCCCTTTTTGGACGGATGCGCGGCGGACTCGGTCTCGCCGTTGTGCTTGTCGGCACGCTCCTCGCGGCGGCGACGGGTGTGATCGGCGCGTCGGTTGTCGCGATGGGCATGATCTCGCTGCCGGTGATGATGCAGTACGGCTATAGCCGTTCGTTTTCTGCGGGGATCATTGCGGCGTCGGGGACGCTGGGGCAGATCATTCCGCCGAGTATCGTGTTGGTTGTGCTCGGCGACCAGCTCGGAGTTTCCGTTGGCGATTTGTTTCTCGGCGCACTGCTGCCCGGCTTGGTTCTGGCAGGCGCCTACGCAGTGTATGCGGGCGTGATTGCCTGGCTTCGGCCCAACCTCGCTCCTGCACTGCCCCCGGAAGAATGTGGCGAGCGTGGGATGGCGATGTTTGTGCGTGTGTTGAAAACACTGGTTCCGCCGTTGGCGCTTATTTTGATTGTGCTGGGCAGTATTTTTGCCGGAGTCGCCACACCGACCGAAGCGGGTGCGCTCGGCGCAGTCGGCGCGATTGTTTTGGCCGCAATCCAGCGTCGCTTGACGCGTCCGATGGTGATGGAAAGCGCGATGGCGACAGTGCGACTGACCTCGATGGTGATGATGCTCTTGATCGGCTCGACCGTCTTCTCGCTAGTCTTCCGCGGATTGCACGGGGACCTCTGGATGGAGGATATGCTGACCACACTACCGGGTGGTCGAATCGGCTTCCTGCTCACCGCGAACATCGTCGTGTTCGGTCTCGGCTTCTTCATAGATTTCTTTGAAATCTGTTTTATCATTGTGCCGCTGCTTCTCCCTGCCGCACGCGCGCTCGATATCAATCTCGTGTGGTTCGGAGTGATGCTTGGGATGAACCTGCAGATCTCCTTCCTCACCCCGCCGTTCGGTTTTGCGCTGTTTTATCTGCGCGGCGTGATGCCGCCGGAAATAAAAACGGCGGAGATGTATCGGGGCGTGATTCCATTTATCGGAATCCAGGTCATCGCGTTGACGGTTATGATTTTGTTCCCCGGCCTTGTGGCGCGATAGCGCGCGTGAAATTTAACGCGGGGCTGAATTTGAATTCAGCTTTGCAAAATAGCCTTCTTTGCCCAGCTCCATTAACTTTGTATGGATTTGGCTGGCGATAAACTCGGTGCCGGGCTGCTGGAAGTGAATCCCGTCGCCTGAAAACAGGTCGTCATATTCCGACCCCGCCATAATCGCTGCGAGGTCCAGCAGAGGAGTGTCCGTTTCCTTCGCCACCTTCCGGGTGATCTCCACATATTCCTGATGGACGCGCTCCGCTTCGTCCGTGCTGCGAATGAATCGGCGGCGCACCAGCGAGTCGGACAAGTGTCGTCCCGGTGCCGTAATTAAAATCGGCAACGCGCCGATGCCGCGAATGTCGCGAATGAATTCCTTGAGTGTGCTCTCATAGACCGATGGTGGCACACGATTTACCAGGTCATCTACCGGTTTCTCTTCTTCCGTCACATGCTCTGAGCGCGCGGCGCGAACGAGCATTCCATAGACGCGCTTCTTCTTAATTCCTTTTAAGAGGGCCGCCCGAACGGGGCTGACGCGAATCGCCATTCGCGCGTGGTCGGGGACCGGGTAAAGCCAGTGGTCATTCCAGCCGAAATAGAGCGTCACAACATCCGGTTGAAAGTGAGAGACGGTCTTTTGGAACAAGCGCAGCCCCTGCATGGACGAAAACCCATAAACGCCGGTATTGAATGAGTGCCACGGCTCATCCGTCGGCGCAGTTTCCTGCAAAAGCCTGTTCAAAACCGTGCTGTAGGGCGGATGCCCCTGCGCTGTACACGAGTCGCCCATATTGATTACCCGCACGGTGCCTGCGGGCTTCTCGGCGGGAAAGTCGTTGTCTCGAAAACCGAGCGAGTTGATTTGAATCCCATCCCACATCACGCCCTTCTTGAAGCGAAAGAGCAGTTCGGGATCCAAGACGACTTTCTCGTCGCCCTCTTTTAGTTTGGTATCCTTATCTTCCTGACCACGGATCACGATTGGCGCCGTAATTTCGGGTTCAACATGCTTCAGCGCCAACAGCCCTTCGATCCCCATAAAAAAGCCCCAGGTGATGATCCATGAGGCGAGGAGTTTTTTGACGATGGCGAACTGGAGAATGCCACACCTTGGCGTCTTCCCCGCCACCGCAAGTCGCACGATGAGGAGAACCAGTGAAATGACAATCGGCTTCCAATTCCAATTAAGCGTTGTGTGCAGCGGCCCCCACGTAATTTGCAAAGGGTCAACGTACCAAGCCAACGGCAGCGCGATAATGCTGCACAAGAATAGAAAATCCAACAGCGCAACACTGCCTGTCCTGAGCGACGACGTCTTTTGCATGGGCAGAAGTTAAAGCATTGCCGTTGAAATGCTAGAGCGATTTTTTGAGTGCAGGGAGTGTATGACGCATGGTGTGAAGAGTTTTAACCGCCTTGTTCATGATCGCGATAGGTAGGGCGCGACCGCCGGGCGCGCCGTGGGGGTTGTGTGGGTCGCAATCGAAGGGAAAAACTCAATTCAGATACGTTTTGATTTGTCGTTAACGTTCCGGCCCGCCCAGCGGTCGGGCCCCACCCTCGGAATCACAATTCGTGAGGGGTGTGGGAAAGGTAGGGCGCGACTGTCCTCCATAGGCGGACAAGCCGGGTGGACCCGACCTGAATAAAGACATGAAAGGAATACACATAATGTAGTTGATGAGTTGATGGGTTGATGGGGGAGGGTTTTCCTACGTTTCTGTTCGTTCCCCGAACGTGTCTCAACTGGTAGGGCGCGACCGCTGGGCGCGCCGCAGGGGTTGTGTGGGTCGCAATCGAAGGGAAAAACTCAATTCAGATACGTTTTGATTTGTCGTTAACGTTCCGGCCCGCCCGGCGGTCGGGCCCTACCTGGATCATGATGGGTGGTTCTGCATTTTTTCGCTTTATTCAAGAATAGTGAAAGATTGCGAAGTGGTGAACTTTCCTAAAGGTATCTGCTCAACTGTAAATGGCTCAGTGAGTGAACGAGAGAGGTTCACGGATACCGCCCACTGATATTCTCCGGGTTCCAGATCCTGTAATAGGCAGGTGTTGGTGTTCCACGCCCAGATAATATGGATCGGATGGGGAAATTGCAGATCGGTCCGTTGGTATGTGATCTCAGAATGATTTGCTTCTGGAGGGACTTCCCACTCAAGGAGGATGTCTCTATCTGACGTCGTGTATCCGTCGGCTGGTTGTATGGGAGAGATTGGCTTTTCTAGATCAATATGATGAGTCACGTTGTCGTTCTCCACAAGGAGAGTGGCGTTGTATTCAAAATAACCGTCAACCGTCAGTGATAGATGGTGTGTATCATTTGAAAGAGGGTAGGCGTTATAGGCTCCGCTCGTTTGATCTGGAGCGGTCTGGATCGTGCTTCCCGTGGACTCTCCTTGGATCGTAATGGTCTCCGAGACGTCGGAAAGCGGTGAACCTCCGTATCGAACGAAGCCTGTTATGCTGTATGGTGAGGGGTTGAGCCAGTTAACCCTGAAGTAAATCGGGATGGGTACCGTTGTGCTTTCCTTCTCTGCAACGACGAGTGCAAATGGATTGTCTGACCGCCAGTTTGTGTCCGTTAGGGACGACGCCCATTCGATTCTATACTGCCCATTCGAAACCGAATCAAACGTCAGCGCCCCATTGGCAAACGCTGTAATTTGTTGCCCTTCCGCCCCATTTTGTAACGAGACAAGTACAAGAACAACGATAGCTATTCCTTGTACCATTTTCATCGTTCTTACTCCTTGCAACAAGCTATGCCCGGATAAGCTGGGTGTTCAGGCCCTTGAGCGATGGCCCGTGCTGTTTAAGCTATACACGTTTCAGTCAGGACAAGCAACGCTTGCTACGAGCGCTGTCTGAAAGCGAAGGCTTGGTAGGACTGTTCGGCAATGTCGAACCACTGGAAGGATTCTGCGCGGAATTTTTTCCATTGCGCATAGACCTTCGCATAGCTCGCCTCTTTCGCCGCGCGTTCTTCCATGATTGCGACGGCGTGGCGCTCTGCTTCTGCCATGAGATCGTCCGGGAAGCGGCGCAGGTTCACGCCGTGTGCGAGCAAGCGCGTGAGCGCCGCCGGATTCTGCTCGTCGTATTTCGAAAGCATGTAGAGCGCCGCTTCCGCGTTCGCGGCATTGAATGCCGCCTGATACGAGGAGGGCAATTGCTGCCAGGCTTTTTGATTTACATAAAGCGAGAGCGATGCGCCGGGCTCCCACCAACCGGGGTAGTAGTAGTTTTTGGCGACTTTGTAGAAACCAAGTTTTTCGTCGTCGTATGGACCGACCCACTCTGTTGCGTCAATCGCGTCGCGTTCGAGCGCCATGTACACGTCGGAGCCGGCGAGCAATTGAACGTTCACGCCCATCTGGCTCATAATTTCGCCTCCGAGCGCGGGGATTCGCATCTTTAGACCCTTGAGCGTTTTTAGGTCGTTCACCTCACGCCGAAACCAGCCGCCCATTTGTGCGCCGGTGCCACCGGCATAGAAGGGGATGATGTTGAAGTCGGAAAGCACTTCGCCGATGAGTCCAAGTCCGCCCGCCTGCGTGAGCCATGCGATTTGCTGGCGCATGGTCAGTCCGAACGGAACCGTCGTTTCAAACGCGAGGGCAGGGTGTTTGCCGGTGTAGTAGTATCCTGCGGTCTGGCCGACGTGGACGGTACCTTGTTGCACTGCGTCCAGGACTTGCAGACCGGGGACGAGTTCGCCCGCAGGGTAGGGGCGAATTCGAAAACGATTTTCGGTCATTTCGGCGAGACGTTTGCAGAAAACCTCGGCAGCGCCGTAGAGCGTGTCCAAACTGCGGGGGAAGCTCGACGCGAGGCGCCATTCGATGTGAGGCTGGGTGACGATTGCGGGCGCTCCGCTCTCTTCTTTTCTGCAACTGGCGAGAAATCCTGTTGCAAGAACCGCAGGTATTGCCTTTTGAATAAACGCGCGTCGCTTCATACTGGCCTCCTCAAATGGATATGCAGTTACGAAAATGGGCGCGAACAGCGCGGCTGACAAGGCGGAAATGGCCGCTATGTCTGTTTCTTATCGCCTGGGCCTCCGTCGCATTTGCGAACGGAGCCTCCGTTTATGAGGTGCGCTTTCGCAACGTTCCTCAATGGGGAATGCGCTCGCTGCTGGAGCAGGGCAGCGATAGTTATGCGCTGCGCAACTATCCGCCGCCGACAGAAACTCTTTTGCGCCGCCGTGCAGATCGGGACCTGCCCGCAATCATGACCGTACTTCAGTCCGCAGGATATTATGCCGCGCAACCTGCTGTGGAGCTGGTCACATCCGCGCCGCGTCGCGTCGTGTTCCATCTCAACCCCGGCCCGCGATACCGGCTTGGCGCGGTGGTTGTGCAGGCCAGCGCCATCGAGATGCCTGCGCTGCGGCATTTCGGTTGGAAGCCCGGCCGCGCGGCCGCCGCCGCGCCGTTGTTGGCGGCTGAAGAAGAGTGTCTCGCCTATGTGCGCTCGCTGGGCTATCCGTTTCCACAGTGGACGCGCCGCATCTATACGCCCGACCACGAGCGGCGCGTGTTGAATGTCGAATTGAAACTCGATCCCGGTCCGAAGGCGCTGTGGGGGAAGACGAGTATCACTGGCCTCGTCAGTGTGAAGGAGCGCTTTGTCCAAAACGAGCTGGAGCTGCCGGAAGGCAAACCCTTCAATCCCGCGCAGCTGACGGAGACGCGAACGCGGCTGATCCGATTGGGCTTGTTCTCTGCGGTCAACCTGACGACCGCCGAAGAAGTAGATGATGAAGGGCGACTTCCGCTCTCGCTGACGCTGCGCGAACGGCGGCCTCGCACGGTTGCCGCTGGCGTGAAGTACACGACGGACGAAGGCTATGGCACGCGGTTGGAGTGGGAGCATCGCAACCTTTTTACGCACGCTGAGCGACTTCACCTAACACTGGATGTCGGCGAGTCGGTCAACGCGTTTGAAAGTCGGTTCACCGTTCCGCAATTCGGAGAACCGCGCCAACGGCTGCTTCTCAACGCCCGCGTGGCGGATGAACATTTGGAGGCGTATGACAGCAAAAGTGTAAAAACCCTCGCGCAACTGGAGCGTGAGTGGCGACAGATATTCTGGCTGCGCGGTGGTGTCGGATTCCAGTTGAGCGACGTCGGCCAGTTCGACGAGGACAAAAACTATGTATTCCTCACTCTGCCGTTCGAACTCGACTGGAATACCAGCCGGGATCCACTCGATCCGCGTCGCGGTCATCGCGTCTTTGCCCACGCTGAGCCGTTCTACGATCTGGAGCGCAAAGACAGAGCGTTTCTGAAGAGTTCCGTTACCTTAAATAAATATCAGCGCCTAAATCATGACCGCACCTGGTTGCTTGCCGGTCGCGTCACCGCCGGGGGCATTTCGGGTGAAAGCAGTCGCGCCGTTCCAGCGGATGAACGATTTTATGCGGGTGGTGGAAGCTCTGTCCGCGGCTACGCGTATCAAAAAATTGGACCGCTGCAGGATGGCGATCCGCTCGGCGGCCGCTCTCTATTTGAAGCATCGGGCGAGTTGCGCGCTCAAGTGATGGGGAATTTTGGTTTTGTATTTTTTCTCGATGGCGGAACTGCATTCCGAAACACCGATGCCCGATTTTAGCGAAAAAATTCGATGGGGTACCGGAGTCGGGCTGCGCTATTTTACGCCGGTCGGCCCGCTGCGGGCGGATGTGGGTATTCCCCTAGATCGTCGCGACGACATTGATAAGCGCTATCAATTTTATTTGAGTTTGGGGCAGTCATTCTGATGAAGAAGTTTTTAACTATCCTCATCCTGCTGTTGCTCGTCGCCGGAGGCGTGCTTTGCGGCGCTTGGTTGCTGCGCAGCGCTCGTGGTCAGGCAAAATTGGAACAGTGGCTTCAGAAAAAGTTGCCGGAGAACGTGCGCATCGAAGGATTGAGCGGACCGCTTCCCCTGAACGGTCATCTGAACCGTGTTGAATTGCGCGACCCCTCAGGCGTTTGGTTGACCGCGAAAGGGGTGACATGGTCTGCAAGTCTGCGCTCGTTGATTGCAGGCGCGCCGATTGCGCGTGTTGTTTCTGCTGCAACAGTGGATGTCCACCATTGGCCGGAATTTGAGGAAGAGGGCGGAAAGACCACCATTCCACGCTTTTGGATTCAGAACATTGAAGTCGGGCGAGTGGAGCTTCCAGTCGAATTGGACGGCACGCCACTTCCTTTCCGACTCATCGGCGCGTTTCGAGTTGAGACCAACGGCTGGATCGCTGCGGCAAGCGCTGCTGTGACATGGCAGGGCCAAGAAGCGCTTGTGATCGGCAGCGCCCGCGAAACAGAAACCGGAACAACCTTTGAACTCCGTCGCGCTTCGTCCGATGGTTTGGATGTTGTCGGCAGTGGAACTTTGAAACCGACGCGCACGATGCAACTGAGCGCTACGTTCACAAATGCCCCACTCCTCACGCGCTTGTTTGGACTAGAACAGCTCGGCAATGGCAACGCGCACGGCTCACTGGAGTGGGCCGATGAGGTACAGGCCAAATTTACTTTTACGGTGCGTGATGCGGAGGCGTACGGCATCTCGCTTGCGAGCGGCAGTGGAGAAGGACTGTTGCGTGGCGACGTGTTGTCCGTTCAAGTTTCCGAAGCGAATGGAATGTGGCGCGAGGGCAAGTGGCAAGTACGCGCGCCGCTTGTCGTGACGCGCACTCCAGACGCGATAGAGTGGGCTGTGCCAGCGATGGAGTGGGCGCATCTTGCCTTCACCAGCACCGGGAGACTTTCTGCGACGGAGATCGCGGCTACTTTCGACGCGCCATCGCTCACATTGACGGACACGCTGATTTCGAATCGCGTGATATCCGGTCGCGCTCGCGTTGCTGCGCGAGTTGCTGGCTCGCGCACAAATCCCACCTGGGAGTTTGAGGTCGAAGGCAACGATGTGCGACCGCGCCTTGAGACCGATTTTCGATTACACCCGGCGCAGTTTCATATTTCCGGCGTGGCGTCGTCCGATCTGTTGCGTGTGAATGCGACATGGGCGGGATGGACGGAATCGCCGTTCACGTTAGACGCGGAATTGCCCATCCGCCTTTCGCTGGATGGTCGTCCGATGGGTCCGGACCCAGATGGGACGGTGTCCGCACATCTTCAATTCGCGGTTAATCTCAACGAGGCCGGGGCCTATGCTGATTTGCGCGGCGCGACGGTTGAAGGAAATCTCCACGGCAATGTTCAGGTCGCCGGGACGTGGAGCAAGCCGGAGCTGCGCGGAAAAATTGAGATGCTCGATGGTCGCGCGGAATATCCGGAGAGCGGCGTTGTGCTCAACAATATCCGCGTTGTTATCGAGGGTGATCAAGATCAACTCCTCATTCGTGAAGCCGCTGCAGAGGATGGCGAAGGCGGTCGCCTTTCGCTCGATGGCGCATTTCGCTTCGAGTCGGGCAAGGGGTTTCCGTTGGAAGCAAAACTCACGTTGAACCGTGCCGCGCTCTGGCGGCAGCCGGATAAACGCACCCGCTTTGATGGCACAGTCTCTGTCTCCGGCCCGCTCTCGGGGCTTTCTGTCACCGGAAATATTGCGCTTGTGGACGCGGAGATTCTCCTTCGTCCGTCGCCGCCTTCGATTCCAACATTGCCTCTGGCCCAGAAACAAGAGGAAGCGCCAACCGTCGTTTCCACATCCAGTTGGTTGAAGACCGTGTCACTAAATCTTGCTCTGCACGGGCGAGAGATTCACGTTTCCGGGCGCGGTTTGGAATCTACTTGGCAAACGGATTTGAAAATGAGCGGTCGCGCCGACGCGCCGCGGATTGTTGGCGACGTTTCTGTAGAGCGCGGCTATTTCCTTTTTATGGGTCGTCGCTTTTTGCTCGACCGCGCGGCGCTGCTTTTCGACGGGCAATGGCCGCCGATTCCACTCCTGGATATCATCGCGTCGAGTCGGGTGGGGGAGATGCGCGCGTGGCTTTACGCGAACGGGCCGATAGACGCGCCAGCGCTTAGCTTGGAATCCGACCCCGCCTATCCACCCGACGAAATTCTTTCGCGCCTTCTCTTCAGTCGTTCCACCGACTCCATCAGCCCCTTGCAGGCCGTACGGCTCGCACACGGACTGAACGTGTTGCGCGGGCGCGGGAGCACCATTGACGTATTGGAGCGCGGCCAGTCGGCGCTTCGTATTGATCAATTGGAGCTGGTTCAGAGCGACGCGGATGAAGGCATCTCCGCGATCAGCGTGGGGAAATATGTCGGAAGCAATATCTACGTTGCGGGTGAAAAGGGGCTTGGGGGCGCGGCGGATTTAATCACGATCGAAGTGGATCTCACGCCTTCGCTGGTGCTGACTACAGAATCCAGCCCCCGCATTCGTGAAGGTATCGGACTAAAATGGCGGCACGATTATTAACCGCCCTGCGAGAATCGGTAGTCGAATTTTAGATAGCAGACTCAAAAGTGCGAAAACTCGCCACCTTCCTAAAATGTGCGCTTGTCCGCACAGGAATCTACGCTGCCCCTGAAATCGTAGAGGTTACCGCCTGCTGACGAGGCGGAAGGGCGGGCAATGGTCTTTTGATGCGCTTTTGTCCACAATCCCGTGTTCATTTTTGCGCAACGCTGTTCTTGTTTGTACATTAACGGCCGCTCCCCTTGGGCATTTGGCCTAATATTCCAGCAGGAAAGGCGTTTTTTGCAGGTTATTGCTAATGGCACGCATTCTGCTCCCTTAGGCGACGCAGGTGCGTATATCAAGACGGGTGAGGGAATGTTGACTATTGAATATCTCTTGGCGGAGATGGAGCGAAGGGGCGCTTCAGACATAATTTTGACGGTGGGGACTCCACCGCAGTACCGCGTGTTGGGCAGTTTGCAGCCGATGGATTGCGCGGCGCTGACGGCGGAGGATACGCGTCGCCTGATTTCGTCGTTTTTGACCGAAGCCCAGATGAAGCGGCTGGAGGAACGGCGAAGTCTTGATCTGTCGCGTTCGTTCCCCGGCCTTCCGCGTTTCCGTTTTAATCTGTTCTAGTAACAGGACTCGCTGGGGTTGGTAGCGCGACTGATTTCTTCGCGAATCCCGCCGTTCGAAGAGTTGGGTGTTCCTGAAATTGCGCGCGAAATAATTATGCGTCCGCACGGTTTGATTCTCGTCACCGGCCCGGCAGGGAGCGGCAAGTCCACAACCATCGCCGCGATGCTTGACTATGTGAACCACGCAAAAGGCGCACACATTGTCTGCATTGAAGACCCGATTGAGTTCATACACACGCACGACAAGAGTGTGATTGAGCAGCGCGAGATCGGGCAAGATGCGCCAACGTTTGCCGATGCGTTGCGCGATGTGTTCCGTCAGTCGCCGGATATCATCATGATCGGTGAAATGCGCGACATAGAAACGATGCAGCTTGCGCTCACGCTTGCTGAAACCGGCCATTTGATCGTCGCCACGCTGCACACACAGGACACCACCCACGCGATCAACCGAATCGTGGACGTTTTTCCGCCCGAACAGCAGCAACAGGTTTATACCCAGCTTTCGATGGTGCTTTCGGCGGTCATCTCACAAATGCTGATTGTGTCCACTGACAAAGCGCGTCGGCACCTTGCCTACGAGGTCATGAACGTGAACCTCGCCATCCGGAATCTGATTCGCGAAATGCAGTTGCAGCAGATTTACGCCGTCATCCAGACCGGCCGCGCCCAGCAGATGGTGACCATGAACGACTCGCTCAAGGAGCTGGTGCTTTCGGGTCGCATTGATCAGGAGACGGCCGTCGGACGCTCGCCGCGTCCCAAGGAACTTGTCCGTATGCTGGAGCACTTTTCGGCTCCGAAGAAAGCGGGGTGGGTGTGAACCCCAGGCGCCTAGGTGATATCCTTGTGGAGAGCGGCAAGCTCACGGCGGATCAACTGTCAGCCGCGTTGAAAGCGCCGCTCGCTGCCGGGCGTCCGCTCGGTCATGCGCTGCTCGAAATGGGCTATGTCAATGAGGACGACATTGCCCGCGCACTGGCCGCGCAGTTGGACATTCCGTTCAAGGAATTGGACGATGATATGCGCCTTGAAAAAGAAGAGGTGAAGCTGATTCCCGAGGCGGTGGCGCGCCGTTATTGCGTGATTGCGCTGCGGCGCGACGGAAGTGGCGTGGTCACGCTGGTGATGAAAGACCCGCTTGATTTGTACGCGCTGGACACGATTCGCTCGCTGACCGCGCTGGATGTCATCAAGGCCGTGAGCACGGAGAAGCGGATCATTGGCGTCATTGACCGTTCCTACACGGAAGAGGCCCACATTGAGCGGAATCTCCGCGAAATTGTGAGCGCGGGGGCGGATGATGTTGTAACGGGGATTGAGGAAAAAACAGAAAGCGGTGACGACCAGTTGCGGGTGCTGGCGAATGACGCGCCAGTGGTCCGATTCGTCAACCTGCTTCTGTTGCAGGCGGTACGGGATCGGGCGAGCGACATTCACTTTGAGCCGCACGAAAAAAGAAATCCACGTTCGCCTGCGTGTGGATGGATCGCTGCGCGAGGTCACGCCGCCGCCGAAAGCCCTTTATTCCGGCGTGGTGACGCGCATCAAAATTCTTTCCAATATGGATATTGCAGAGCGGCGGCTGCCGCTCGATGGCCGTTTCAAGTATTCCGTGCATGGCCGTATCATTGACGTGCGTGTCTCTTCTCTGCCTTGCGTGCATGGCGAGAAGATGGTGTTGCGTATTCTCGACCGCGACTCACTGCTGGTAGATTTGAAGGACGTGGGTTTTGACCCGCGCATGCAGGCGCGGTTTGAGCATATTTTGAAACAGCCGCACGGTATCATCCTGCTGACCGGCCCGACCGGCAGCGGCAAAACATCCACGCTCTACAGTGCGCTGAGCTATTTGCGCTCGCCGGATGTGAACATCCAGACGGTGGAAGATCCCGTGGAATATCTCGTGCACGGAATTAATCAAATGGCGGTCCGGTCAACTATCGGTTTGGACTTTGCCACTGCGCTCCGTGCAATTTTGCGACAGGACCCCGACATCGTGATGATCGGCGAAATCCGCGACAGCGAGACGGCGCAGATTGCGATGCGCGCCGCGCTCACTGGGCACCTTGTGTTGAGCACCCTGCACACGAACGACTCGCCCTCGGCGTTCTGGCGTCTGCGCGACATCGGCGTCGAGGCGTATTTGATTGCGGCGACACTCTCGCTCGTTATTTCGCAGCGCCTTGTCCGCGTGGTGTGTCCGCATTGCAAGGAGCAGGTCGAGCCGTCGGCGGAGGAGCAGCGGCTTGCGCGGCTGTTCGATTCCGATCTGAACGACTGGACGTTCATGAAGGGGCGCGGCTGTCCGAAATGCCTCAACACGGGGTATCGCGGGCGCACCGCAATTTTTGAGTTTCTTGAAGTCAGCGATCCCATCCGCGAAATGATTCTCGATGGAACCGGAACAGTCACGTTGCGGGAGCGCGCAATCAAGCTGGGCATGGAGCCACTGCTGATGAACGGGCTGCGCAAGGTGAAGGAAGGGATCACCACGATTGATGAAGTTCTGGTCGCCGCGCCGGACGTTGATTTGCGCATCATGGCGGAGGAATCAGCGGAAAGCTGAAACACATGCCGACATTTCGTTATAGATTAAAGACAGCGGAAGGTTCGGTGGTGGATTCCACGATCACTGCCGACTCGCGTCAAAACGCGCTCGCGGAAATACGGCGGATGAGCGACGGCGTTTTGCTGGGAATTGAGGAGACGGGCGCCGGGCGCGACCAACAGAAGGCGCTGCCAGTGTCCAAACGCGCTCGTTCACGCGGCGGTCGAATTAAGACGGCTGACCTGACCACGCTGTTTCGACAGATTGCAGTTTCTGTTAACGCGGGTGTTTCATTGCGCGAGGCGCTGGAGGCGATTCTTGAAGACCTGGAGCACGCGCGTTTGCGCAAGATCGTGCAGCAGGTCTGCGACCGGCTCCATGAAGGGGCGAGCTTTTCACTTGCCCTGGCGGAGCATCCCACCGTGTTTCCACGGGTCTGCATTGCGTTGATCCGCGCGGCGGAAGAGGCCGGAACGATGGCGGAAACGCTGGAGGAAATGGCGACGACGATGGAAAAGAGCGATGCGCTTGCCCGAAAGATCAAGAGCATCATGGCCTACCCGATCTTTGTTGCCGGTTTTTTTGTCCTCGTGCTCATCATCATGACGGTTTTCATCCTGCCACAATTTCAGGACATCTTTGACGACTGGGACGCTAAGCTGCCCGCGCTGACGGTCACGGTTTTCGCGCTGAATAAGTTCATGCTCAATCACGCCGTGGCGGAGCTGGTGATTCTGCTGATTGCCATCGGCAGTTTTATGGCCTGGAAGCGATCACCGAGGGGGCGGAAGGACTGGGATCGCCTGATGCTGCGCACTCCGGCAATCGGGCCGGTGGTGCAGCAAATCTGCCTGGCGCGCTTCTGCAAATATCTTTCGATGATGGTTCGCGGCGGCGTACCGATCACATCGGCATTGGAAATTTCTGCGACGGTTGCTGGAAACCGCATTATCGAAGAGCGGCTTCTCGTCGCGCGCGAGCAAATCATGCTCGGCTCGGACATCGCCTCCGCGCTCGCGCGACAGGGCGATCTATTTCCACGATTGCTGGTTCGAATGGTCAGCATCGGCGAGACCTCGGGCCGTTTGCCGATCGTTCTGGATAAAGTTGCGGAAACATATGAGAGTAGGGTGGAGGCCTCTATTGCGACGGCCACCGCGTTGTTGGAGCCGGTGATTATCGTGTTTTTCGGAGGCTTGATTTTGATGTTTGTGATGGCGGTATATCTGCCCGTGTTCTCAACCGCTTCGAGTGTGAAGTGATGTGAACGAGAGCTTGATCCCCGGCGGTGGGCGCCGGGGCAGATGGAAAAAAACAAAACAGGAGAAGAGAAGATGAAGAAGCTGTTCAATAAAAAGAATGGTTCTTCCGGCATTTCCGGGGGATTTAGCATTGGCTTAAAGTGGGATAGAGGTCGAGGCCGCCACAGTGGAAGAAGATGTCGGTCTTGAAGCGCAGGCGATTTCGGTAGCCGTACGCCTTCTTGATGAGGCTTTGAATCTTGTTGTTGATGCCCTCGGCAGGCGCGTTGGTGAGCCGATGCGCAAAGACCTGGATGATCCGCTCCAAATGGCGATGGAGCATGCGCGCGACGGCCACGATGGGCTTGAGCCGGCTGCGAATCGCCCAGCTGTACCATGCGTGGAAGTAGCTCCGCGCCTCGGCGACCGTCTGACAGGTCCACATATCCCGGAAGTACTCCTTGATCGACCAGGCGCGGCCCGTCTTGAGCTTCTGGTTCTGGAGTTGCTCCAATCGCAGCTGCCACCTCTCCGGCAGATTCTCCAATCCATAGAGCCACAGCTGCTTGCTGCCCTTGAGCCGATCATCGCCCATCGCCTTGTGCGTCCGGTATTCGGCGATGCGCACCGGTCCACGGCTTGGTTGAGGTAGCGCACCAGATGGAAGGGATCGTGCACAATCTTGCGCTCCGCATCGGGCAGATGCGCTCGCGTCGATTTGAGGTAGGGCTCCCACATATCCATGCCCACCGCTTCAACGCTCTTGAGCTGCTCCGGGGTAAGCGAACGCCAGAATCCGTCCAGCGACTGGGTGTCTCGCCCCTCGCCGACGTACTCGACGGTCGCGCTCTTCAATCGGTCCGCGCGCGTCACGATCGTCATGTAGTCGTGTCCGCGCCCAAAGCTCTTCTCGTCCACGCACAGGCGCGGCATCGCCGTGGCTTGCTTGCGCGCCTGCCCGCGTCGGACGGCGCGCTGCTTGATCCCGTCGGCCTCGGCCCAACTGATGCCCAAGAGCTCGCACGCCGCCGAAATCGAACACTCCAGCATCACATCAATCGCCAGTCGCTCGAAGTAGGCCGTAAAGCGGCTGTGCTTCTCCGCCCAAGGCACCTTCACGGTGACCGTTCCATGCTCTTCACACTTCACGCGAGGCACCTCGGCAACCAGGATCGTCTTGAACTGGCAGCTATCCAGATGCCGCCAACGGCGCGTCTCGTAATCATGGAGATGGGCCCGCTGTCTGCACTCCGGGCAGGCCCACACTTGGTCGGCGCACTCCACCGCCACCTCAATCGTCCGGCGTTCGCGCTTCATCACCACTCCCGTGACGCGCCAGGGATGTTCCAGTCCGAGAATCTGCTGATACAGTTGTGTGTCTTGCATCCCCGCAGCATAATCGCCCCGTCACAAATCACACGGAAAAGCCGGAAGAACCAAAAGAATAAGGCCGGCTTTACGCTGGTCGAATTGATGGTGGTCGCGATTATTGTGGCAATTCTTGCTGCGGTTGCGATCCCGTTGATGAGCGGCAACCGTCGTCGTGCAGCGGCAACGGAAGCCGAGGCAGCACTTGGTACGGCGCGTAGCGCCCTGCGTGCGCACCTCGCTGAATACGGGGAGTACAATGGCAACGGTCTTGCGGCCGGCTCAATTGCTGGAAATCTTCCTGGTATTCGCGCGGGAGATTTCAACGGTAAGTACTGGCAGGATGGCAATTACTCGATCGTTTCATTGACGGCGAGTAGTTACGTCCTTCGTGCGACCGGTTCCACGAACAAGAATGTCACTGCTGTGACGATTGATCTGGATCAGGACGGCGAGTTCACCCGCACGGGGCTGTAAGCAGCTCGTTGCTGCATCGCGGTTGCGTGATGAACAAGCGCCTTGAGGATATCGTCGGATTGGATTGGTCCGACGGCAGGATTGTTGCCGCCCGGGTGGACGCGAGTCCACTCGGCGCGGTGCGCCTCCTCAATGTCGGTTGGGCGGACGTGCCCGCGGATGCGGCGGATGATGTCGTGGCGGCCGCAATCAAGAAGGTGTGGCATTCCGCCGGAATGCCCTCGCGCACGGTAGCGGTTGCCTTGCGCGGCCGCTCCGTGGTGGTGCGGCCGTTCGACTATTCCTCGTTGCATCCGGAGGAATTTCACGCGGCGTTGCGCCTTGAGGCGGAAGAGGCGTTGCAACTGCCGCAGGACAAGATTGCCCTTGATTGGCATATTAACAAGGAAGGCGCATCAGAAACGCCGAGCGGCCCGCGCTCGTTCAGTGGGTTGCTCGTTGCCGCGCCGCTTCAGGAAGTGCGGCAGGTTCAAAACATTTTACAGATGGCGGGGCTTTTCCCCGTGGTGATGGAACCGGGCGCGACGGCGATGGCGAATCTGTACCGCGCCACACATCGCGAACCGGGTGCGTGCGAGGACGTGTGTGTCCTTTATCTCACGCGACAGAGCGCCGACATTTCGATTCTCTTTAATGAGCGTGGCCTCTACGCACGCTCCTTGTTTGCGCGGGGTGGCTCGTGGGGTGACGGAATGCACAACCTGCATGTGGGTTTGCAGGATGCGCTCAAGTATTACGTGTTCAAGCTGCGTGGATTGCCGGTGCGCAGGATTGTGGTCACAGGACAAATGTCGGATACACCGGGTTTGGTCGAGGGGTTGCAATCTCAAACCGGCTTGCCGGTCAGCGTGTGGAATTTGCTTGGCGATCTTAAAGACACATCGTCTCGCGTACATAAGAAGCTGCTGGAAGACCGTCGGCCTGCGTTTGCGGTCAGTATGGGGTTGTCACTGAGGGGGTATTCCAGTGATTGAGTATCGTATCAATTTATTAAGAGGCCGCGTGCCGGATGCCGGACGGCGTCGCCGTCGCTATTGGGGGATGGTTGGCTATGTAGCGTTGGCCGGAATCATTCTGGTCGCCACACTGGCGTTGAGCGCAAGGCGTTGGATGGAGTCGAAGGAATACCACCGGCAGGTCGCCCTGTTGGAGTCCGAGTTTCGCTCCTCGCACAACGGGTTCGACGGCATTCGGGACTTTGTCCGCTTCCAACAACAGCAGTTGGAAAAACATTCCCGCTCTCTTCAGGCGTTGGGCGATTTTTACGCGACGGATTTGCGGGTGGCGCAGTTGCTGGAGGCGCTGATTGTAAAGTTGCCGCCCGGCGCAATGCTCAACCGTTTTGCGATAGAACCTGAGAATAAGAATATCCAGTTCGAGGTGCTTTTTGTCGGACCCCGAACACCGCGCAGCGAGACGCCCGTGGAGCTGCAGTCGCAATGGAACAGCGATGAGACGATTTCCTCGCAACTCGGCGCGGTGGCTTTTCAGGGGAGCAGTGTGGATGACGTGGCTACGCGGAAGGATATGCTCATGCGGTTCACCGCGCCCTTCAAGAAGGGAGGTGGCTGAGCCATGGATCTCGGTATTTTCCAGGGTCGGCGCGGCGCGTTCTGGGTCTGGGTTTCAGTTCCGCTGCTGCTCATCGTTGCGGCAACGCTGACAACGGGGATCATGCAGCGCTCAGCGCGGCATGAGCTGGATACGCTCCGTGCTGATCTCGCGCTGCTGCCCGATCTGGAGCAACGCGTACAGCGCGCGGCGGCGATTTTGCAGCATGCCACTCCGACGTTTGCCCATCGGGTCGAGCGCACACAGGAGGCAACGAGGCGTCTCGATGAGTCGGCGGCGGAAAATCAGGTGACGATTCGCTCGTTGAAGGTGCTGGATGAAATTCGCAGCGAGGGCGATTTTAGCGTGGTGACGTTCCGCGTCCAAGCGGAAGGCAAATTGAAGGCCGTCGCGCTGTGGCTCGATCAGGTGCAGAAGCCGGGCTTGTTGTTGAGCGTGCGCGCCGGCTCGCTGAGCTGCAACGTCCCGGTAACGACGGGGGTGTACTCGGTTGATTTCACCATTGAATTACGGTTGAGGGCATCATGAACGCCAAAAAAATTCCCCTGCTGATGGTACTGCTGATTGCCGCGATCGGCGCAGTCGTCTTTTCGTGGCGGCAAACGCATCCATCTTCATCCGCCTCACCGGAATCCGTCACAAACGATGGCTCGGTGACGGAACGGGCGGATGCGTTGTTGTCCACCGTCCAAACGCAGATTGAAGGGCGGGCGAAGCAGCTCGAAACCGTGGATTGGCCGGAGAAGGTGGTGATCCCCGAGGCGCCGCCGGAGGCTGTGGAGGAAACGACGGAAACGCCTGTTCAAAGCCGTTACCCCGCTTCACCGGCGTCGCGCAAAGCGGCGGACAAGCGATTGCTTTTTTAGACGGACGCCTGATCGCTGTCGGGGAGAGCATGGATGGGTATGAGGTGGTGGAGATAGCAAACGAGTCTGTTGTGCTGCGCGACGCGAATGGCGAGAAGACCACATTGCGGCTGTACGGCTCACACTATAGTGGTTCTCTAAAGTTCTGACTTGATTGAACAGGTGCGAATGTTGTCAGGCGCTCTGTTGATGGCCCAGCAAAGAGCCTTGTCAATACGGGCAATGAGCGCATCGGCGTCTTTGGCCACGAAGTCGGTAAACCACTCCGCTTTGATCAAAAGCCACAGCCGCTCAATCGGGTTGAGGTCCGGTGAATACGGGGGCAGATACAACGGCTCGAAGCGACCCCACTGAAGCCGGGCCGCCTTGTGCCATGAGGCGTTGTCCAGTATGAGAAGTTGGCGTGGACGCGAAGGAGGCGGCAGCCGGTTAGCCTCATCCAGGAACGCCTGAAAGGTATCGGTGTCCGAATGCGAGAATTCACAGAGGAACGCTTCGCCCGTTCTCGGACATACCATCCCGGTCACGTTCATTCGCAGATGGTCGCCGTTTTTGGTGACCCGGCCCGTTTTGCCCACCTTGATCCAACGGCGGCGAGGACGAGGATCGCCCTCAATCCCCGTTTCGTCGCCAAACCAAAGCTCTACATCGGGGTTCTTCATAAGCGCTTGAAGTTCAAGGCAGAATGACTTTCGGGACTCTTCGTCCTGCCGATCCGGCCACGGTTGCGGCACCTTCAGCCGAAAGCCTTGATCGTGCAAAAGCGCATAACCGTTGAATAGGCAACGGGCAGCTTGAGTTCATCCCGCAAATAGCCATGCAGCTTGACCCCGGTCCAGTGGTGTTGATCTGCCAGTCCGGGTTGCTCAACTAGGTTCACAATCTGCGATACGCGGTCCTGGGGAATCTTGCGCGGCCGACCCGACCGAGCATGTTCAATCAGCCCGTCAATGCCGGCTTGATTCCATGCGTGTACCCAGCGAGTGAGGGTGCGCTCGCTTACCGCAAAAAGCTTGGCGACTTGGGAGAAGTCCATCTCCAGCATCAGCGCATTTATAGCGTACAGGCGGTCCCGGCTACGCATGGTTGGGGCGGTCGTTATTGCCAGCCGCAGCTCCTCGGGCTTGCAGTTTTCGGGATTTGGCAATGTCTTCGAGACCGGCATTTCCCAGCTTCATACAGCATCTCCCAAAAATTAAAAGTTTTTATCACCCTTTTTTCAGGACAAAACTTTTGAGAAAGGCTCTAATCCAATGAAGAACGCGCGAACATCCCGATCCGGCGCGAGCCTAGTGGAGGTGGTGATGGCGATTTTGATCCTTTCCATACTGGCCATTGCCGGCGCGGCCAGTATGCATCTTTCCCGGAGCGCAACGCTTGCCCAGCGAGACCGCCGCACTGCACTGGAAATTGCGAACGGGCGCATCGAGGATACGCGCGTGGCGGCGTACGGCTCCATCAGCCCGTTTGCGCAAAATTACAACATCTATTACCTCTCGCGCACGGGCGCAAACTGGAGGGTGACCAGCGCCGATCCCGGCGAAAAAGCTGTGGTCAACGGTCGCCAGCGGGCCATGCAGACCACGGTTCAATATGTGGATATTGACGGCGGCTCTTCCTCTTATGATGTCCTCCGACTCATGGTGTCGGTACGCTATCACGCGAACACTTCGAGCGTTGTTGCGTTGGAGACCTTGAGGGCACGATGAGGATACGCTGTCATAACAGCGGGTTTTCGCTGGTTGAAGTGATTGCCGCGATGCTGGCCGCCGGGGTCTTGGTGCTGGCTGCCGGAGCGATGATCTGGCATACGCAATCGGCCTATCGCAGATTGAATAAAGCCGTGGATGTGCAGCGCGATATGCGCGCTGGTATGGATGTTCTGGTTCGGATGAGCCGTCCTGCGACGGGCTTTGTTTTCGCGGCGGGCACAACCTTCACCGCGATGTATTCCAATCACCCATCCTCGCGCGTGTATGCGTCGGGGAGCAATTTGTTTTATCTCGCGAATGCGGCTGGCGGCGGCACAGGCCAGCGGCTGGTGAATGGAAGCCTCCGACAATTTTCCGTGCTGGTGCAGACGAACAGGGCGGTCATCACATTGGTGTTGCAGTCGCCCGAGGAAAAGATGAGCAACAGTGTCGTGGTGATGCGGCGAAATTAGGGCCGGATGATGCGCAGCGAGCCTCAGATTAAAAGAAATCCGCGCGAAGGCGCGGTCATCGGCGTAGTGCTGGTGGTCATGCTGGTGGTGAGTCTCATCGCCGTCAGTCTCCTGCGCCTTGCCGAGGCGGATTCGCAGGAGACCGGAACATCGGTCGCAACCGCCCGCGCGTTCTGGGCGGCGGAAGCCGGGTTGGAACGAATGAAGGCGCTGGGCGTCAAACGTATCCGCCCATATCCCGCCATCAGCCTCAGCGGCGTTACGATGTATGGAAGCAACGTGCTGAGCGACACCGTGGCGCATGGGAGCTATTCGGTTGATGTCGTGGACGATCCCGCATGGACAAACGCCGTCAGTCCGTTGAAAAAATACATCATCCGCTCGCGCGGTTATTCGGGCCGGGCGACTCAGACAGTTGAGATAAAGGCGAGCATCAAGTCTTTCTCCTCGTACATGCACGCCACGCATTTCGAACGCACCAACTCAACCTCGCCCGTCTATTTTGCGCCGGGCGACGTGATTGACGGGCCGGTTTATGTGAATGATCAGCTCAATATCTATGGCGGGTCGCCGATGCCGAAGTTCCTGCAGCCCGTTTCCTCGTCCTCGAATTCCGTCAACTATATGAACGGGGCAAATTCATCCGTGTTTCAGGGAGGGCTCGTGCTGGGTGCGCCGCCGTTGGACATCAGTGGGCAGTTCACGTCGGATCATATCACCGAAGTGAAGTCGGAGGCGTCGCTCGCGGGGCTGACGCTTACGGGAAATTACCAAATGAATTTCAACCCTGATGGCACATTGAGTTATCGAAAAACCACTGGCCCCACGGGAGTCACAACGGTCGCCTTGTCTTCGTTCAATGGGGCGATTTATGTGGATGGCAGCGCGTATGTGAACGGAACCTTGAAGGGGCAGGTGACGCTTGCCGCGCAAAATTCGATTTATATCTCAAATCAGATCGTCTATGCAGGCGCGACCAACCCGACCCCGTGGTCGGCTGGGTTCAGCACCAATTCCGTCAGGGATATGCTCGGCCTGATGGCGTCGAAACAGGTGCAAATTCTTGGAACGAATCCGGTGACCATCCATGCCGCAGTGATGGTCACAGGGGATGGTGGTGGCTTTAATTCGGAGAAAAGCGGAAGCGTCCTAGGGTCGCCCAGAATCAACTTGTTCGGGAGCTTGAGTCAATACCGACGCGGTGTTGTCGGCTATAACTCCTTGCCGATGAAAGGCTTCATTAAAAATTACAAATTCGATACGCGCTATGATTCGAGCACTCCTCCGAATTTTCCCTACAGTATGTACACATTTTCCAACTGGAAGTCCGGATACAACTAGGATTAGGATGCGCGTATGAAAAATCTCAAATACTATGGCCTTCTGTTGGCGACGCTGGCCGTCGTCGCAGCCGTGAATATGGGTTGCGAATCCACGGAGACCACGGAAAGTGCCATCACCGTCACCGTCGAGCCTGCTGGCGGCGTACTCGTTGGACGGAATGCGACGGCGACGCTCACGGCCTCCATCATGATTGCTGATTCCAACTCGACCGAGTCCCTCGTGCTCCCGTTGGAATGGAACGTGTCGGAAGGAAGTTTGGGTGCAATTACCAAAAGCGGCGGGTTGAGCGCGGTCTATGTTTCCAACGGACGAGAGGGCGCAAACACGATCTCGGTGAAGGATCGGATTGGACGCAAGGGCGTCGCTGCGGTCACCCAGGTCAAGCCTGCTCCGGCCGCCAAAACAGCAACCCCATAGCCCGCGCGTAAAACTTCCAAGCCTTGGAAGTCCCTCGCGAATAACTTCTAGGCGTTGGAAATTTGCGTTGCGCTCAGAATTGGGTGAGGCGCAGAAAGAGGGTGCCGACAACTCCGCTCAGATCGCCTTTTTCAAGTCCTTCAATATCGCTGTTGCGCGGGTCGGCGTGGCGGTAGCCGATGCCGATGCCGAATTCTGAACGTTGCGTAATGTTGACCAGCAGGTTGATCTGCGGTTCGACGACGAAGAGTTCCATCTTTTTGTCTTTGCCGTCGCTGGTTCGGTCGAGTCGGATTTGTCCGCCGCCGATCAGACCGCCCAGTGAGGCGTGGACGAGTTTGTCGGAATAAAACGTGTAGTCCAGAGCCAGACCGCCGTACGCGATATCAAAGGCTTCCGGATTGTTGTAGCCGTTTGGCGCGACATCCACCTCGTCGAGTAGCGCGTAGCCGCCGAGCCCGACGGAGAGCTTTTCGTTAAGAATGCCACCGACTTGGATGCCGCCGATAAAACCGGAGTCACCGCCGAAGTCGGAAAATTTTACGTCGAATCGCGTGTAGAGGTTCCAGGTGTCCTCCTCACCAAACAGGGCATGGTCCGCCGCGTGGGCGGAAAGGACGAGCGAGCAACCGAGAAAGAGGGGCAATAACCAGCGCATGGAGTTCTCCTTTTACGCGGTGGATCATAGCGAATCAAGGGCGGCTCAAACAAGCGCCGCGTGGATTTGTTTGTTGCGCGGCTAAAAGCCTATTTGTGTGGACTTTGCCCCTTCCAACGCAAATAATTCTGGTGTTGCGCAGTTCATGGTTTGATTGCGCCTCGCCCGGAGGCGCCGAAGATCGTTGGAATGTCTTGATGAGGAGGATTTGATACGTGAAGAGCAAGCTCGGAATTTCTTCGATGCTATTGGTGGGGGTTGTTCTATTGCCTCTGTATTTGCGGGATGCAACCTCCGCATCGGCGGAACCGCCCGATTCCGCGCCTGTTGTTTCCGCGAACGCTCCGCTTGATGGGCGCCCGGCTGCTGTGCATGGGGCGGAAGAAGCGGCGTCGCAGACGCAGGCGGAGCCTCAAACCGCGAGTGTGGATCATGCGGATGCGCACGTCACGTTGATTGCGGACGATACTCCGGTTGTTACGATTCTGAATCTCTTCTCCTCGCAGACCGGACGCAGCATCGTGATCAGCCCCGATATCACCGGGCATGCCACTGTGCGCCTTACCGATGTGCCGTGGGATCAGGCGCTGGAGGCGGTTTTGAAACCGTTCAACTACGGTTTTTATCAGGACGGCAACACCACGGTTGTCACCGGGAACAGTCCACTCAAATCGCGCGTCATTACGCTGAAATATCTCGATGCGCTTGATGCGGAGCCGGTGTTGGCGGCGTTTTTGACTCCGCGCGGAAAAATTATGCGCCTGACGAATCTGGGCCAGACTTGGGGTGCCGCCGCTTCGCAGAGTGAAAGCGTTGCGGGCGGCGAGGGGATGGGGAAACGCACGCGCATTCAGGAGGACCCGAAGCTGTCGCGCTCTAAGATATTGATGGTCACAGATACACCGATGGTTTTGGATCAGATCAGCGCCTTCCTGGAGGAGATTGATATTCCGCCTGCACAAATTCTGATCGAGGCCCGCTTTTTGGAGCTGAACCCTCGCGTCTTGCAGGATATTGGCTTTGAATTTGGGACAGATGGTGGATTTACACGAGGCTCTCATGCGTTTGGTTATCAGGCTAATCAGTCGAGCAGCGGTATTGCGCCCGGTAACTTCAGTCCGTATAGCGCCCCCACGTTGGAATCCACCGCGCCGTTCAATGCGGGGCTGAACCTCGCGTTCCAGCGCCTCACATCGGTTCAATATTCGCTAATGCTCCATGCGCTGCAGGAAGACGCCTCCGCGAATGTTCTGTCAGCACCCCGAATTTTAACGCTGAACAATCAGGAAGCGGTAATTATCGTCGGCACCAAGTTCCCCATCATCAATTCCGACGCCAGCTCCGCCGCTGCGGGCGGCGCGGCGACGATTACGACCTCGCTGCGCGGCTATGAGGACATCGGCATTCAGCTCAATGTCTTGCCGCAGGTGAGCGACGGCAAAATGATCAATATGATTGTTCGCCCCTCGGTGCGGGAATTGGTGGGCACGCGCTCGGGCAAGACGGTCTCCGGTGAAGTGACTGCATTGACCGAATATCCGGTCATTTCAACGCGCGAGGCGGAGACCCAGGTGGTCATGCCCGACGGACAGACCATTGTCATCGGCGGCTTGCTGAAAGACCGTCAAAGCAAGACCACGATCAAAGTTCCACTGCTCGGCAGCATTCCGTACCTCGGCTGGCTTTTTCGCCGCGATACGGTTCAGAACGAAAAGATTGAACTCTTGATTTTCGTCACCGCGAGCATTGTGCCCGCAGAGGGTTCAGAGTTGGTTAAAGCCGATGTGGATAGTCTTGCCAAGCGCCCGCCCAATCTGCTCTCCGCCCCCGCGATCATTGCCAATAGCGCCGATACCGCGTTGGAGCCGTATGTCGAACCCGCCCTCGACTCCGTCTCCGCCAATGCCCCACTGCCTTCGGAATCTCCGAGTGCGACCCGGAGCCGCAAACGCTAAGTCCGATTCGACCTCTAATTAAGCTTCGCGCCCTGATCAACCCAGCGCCCGATAATTGCGCGCTCTTCCGGCGTCATCGCTGTGATGTTGGCGAGCGGCATGGACTCTTGCGTGACCACGCGAACTTTCACGCGATCAGCGTAGGCTTTCAGTTCTTCCGGCTTGTCAAAATGAACTCCCTGGATCAGCGCCGAGAATTCCGGGCGGGACGGAGTGGTGGAGTGGCAGGGCAGGCAGCGGCTTTGCACGATGGCCCATGCTTGGACGAATTCTACAGGTTCGCCGAGACCGGCGGTTTCGCCTGCCGCCGCTTTCTGGTTCGTGAAGTGGAAAATACCGAAGATGATGACCGCTGCAGCCGCCATGGTTGCCGCGCTCGCTGCAAACCAAGGTTTCCACTGGAAGCGGATGTTCATGAAGTGACGAATCAGTGCGCTCATAAACATGAGAACGAGCAGGATGACCCAGTTGAACGGGTGGGAGTAGAGCATTCCGTAGTGGTTGCTCAACATTGTGAGAATGACGGGGAATGTGATGTAGTTGTTTTGAATGGAGCGTTGCTTCGCGCGCTTGGAGAGCGACATATCCTGCTCGCCACCGTGCTCAAGCGTGGCCATCATTTTCTTTTGCGAAGGAATGATGTGGAAGAAGACGTTGCCCGACATAAACGTCGCCAACATCGCGCCGAGCATCAAGTATGCGCCGCGCCCGCTGAATAGTTCCGAGGCGCCCCAGGCGGCGGCGATCAGCAGGATGAGGGAGGCCGTCAACTTGACTCCCTGGTTTAGCGGCAACCGCCAGAGCGAGTCATAAATCAGCCAGCCGAATACGAGGAAGCCGAGGGCGATGGAGACCCCGATGGGATAGGTGATTTCCGGGCGGAGCGGATTCAGCAGAAACGCGCCGCTGCTTTGGAAATAGACCAGAATTAGGAGCGCGAAGCCGCTCAGCCAGGTCGTATAGGACTGCCATTTAAACCAAAAGAGTTGTTTCGGGAGCGTATCCGCATGCGCGCGAAATTTCTCCAATTTGAAAAATCCGCCGCCATGCAGCATCCAGAGTTCCCCAAACTTGTTGGGATCCCCCTCTTTTCCCGGTCGAAGGTTTCGTTCCATCCAATTGTACAACATCGAGTTACCAATCCACATGATCGCGGCAATGATGTGTACCCAACGCGCCAACAGGCCCAGCCACTCAACAACGTGTGTCTCCATAGGTTCTGTAGGCTAACGAAACTCTAACAACTGTACAAGTGCGCGTTTCATATTGGACCCGTGGGTGTCCTGATTGACGGCAGTGCGCAGCTCTTCGTTTGCGGCCGAGTTCGGCCCGTTCTGTTTTGTCCCGATTATTGAATGCGGCGCATGTGTGAGGTATTCTGCGCAAAGCAATGGAGGCAAGTCAATGAGCTATAATTTCACAAAAGTTGTTTCGATGAGCTATGAAGAAGCGCTGGAGAAGGTTCCGGCGGAGTTGGGCAAGGAAGGTTTTGGAGTTCTGACCGAAGTGGATGTGACGGGAACGCTGAAAAAGAAACTCGGCGTGGATTTTCGGCGCTACCGAATTCTCGGCGCGTGCAACCCCGCCTTTGCGCACAAGGCATTTCAAGCGGAAGGCCGTATCGGTGTGCTGCTCCCGTGCGGTGTCGCGGTGCAGGAATGGGAAGACGGGCGCGTGGAAGTCTCTGCCGTCAATCCAATGGAAACCATGAAGGCTGTCGGCAACCCGAATCTCGAGCCGATTGCCAGGGAGGTTTCGGCGTGCTTGCAGGCGGTGATCGCGCGCTTGTGATCGCGACCCAATTTGTCCAACGGCAACTTGTCTCTTGCAACTTCCGCGCGGGAGACGGAGACTCGCGCCTTTTGAATTTGGGAAACTTTCGCTATGGAAGCTGGTATTGTCGGTCTGCCCAACGTGGGCAAGAGCACGTTGTTTAACGCCCTGTCCGCCGCCGAGGCTGAGGCAAGCAATTATCCTTTTTGCACGATTGAGCCGAACGTCGGCATCGTTCCCGTGCCCGACTCGCGGCTTGAGACGATTCATCAATATATCAAGACCCAGACCATCATTCCGTCTGCTTTGAAGCTTGTGGATATTGCGGGCCTTGTCCGCGGCGCGAGCGAAGGGCAGGGGCTGGGCAACAAATTCCTTTCCCACATCCGCAACGTGGATGCAATCGTCCAGGTCGTTCGTTGCTTCGAGGATCCGGACGTCACCCATGTGGACGGCGATGTCAACCCGACGCGTGATATTGAAACCATTGAGACGGAGCTGCTCCTTGCCGACCTGCAGCAGGTTGAGGACAACCTGCATCGAAACCAAAAAATTGCGCGCGGCGGCGACAAGGAAGCCATCGCGCGCGTTGCCGTCCTGACGCTTTGTCAGAAGGCGCTTGCGGAGGGGAAACCCATCCGCTCGATTGAATTGGATGCCGAGCAACAAAAGGCGCTCAAGGCCTTTGGGCTGCTTTCGGCGAAGCGAATTTTATACGTGGCGAACGTGGACGATAACAATCTGGAGGGCGGCGGCCCGCTCGTTGAATCCGTCCGAAAATATGCCGATAAAAACGGCGGCGAGGTCGTTGTCGTTTGCGCAAAGATTGAGAGCGAGTTGGCGGAGTTGGAGGAAGCGGATCGCGACGAGATGCTGGAGTCGCTGGGGATGAAAGAACCCGCCCTCGCTGCGGTTGCCCGCGCCATTTATCATTTGCTCGGGCTGCAAAGCTATTTTACCGCCGGAGAAAAAGAAATACGCGCGTGGCCCATCCCGATCGGCGCCACCGCGCCCCAGGCGGCTGGTGTCATTCACACCGATTTCGAGCGCGGATTCATTCGCGCGGAAATCTACAGCGTAGAAGACCTCGTCGCCCACGGCTCCGAAGCGGCGATTCGTTCGGCCGGGAAACTTCGCTTGGAAGGTAAGTCGTACGTCATGCAAAACGGCGATGTGTGCCACTTCCTGTTCAATGTCTAATTGCCCCTCGCGCAGGGTGCGAAGGGTTTTAACTGCGGAAATACGCGGAAATACGCGAAAAGGGATGAAGATAGAGGGCACCGGATATTTCTTCTGTAGCCGCGTCCGCCGTCGCCGAAGGCTATGGCGGGACAGGGGCAACAGATCAGAATCTGAGCGTCCGCTCCGGGTGTTTTCTCCTGTAGCCGCGGGCGCTGACCGCGGGGCGGGTGGTTCTAAGACCGCCCTCAACGCGGGCGGCTACAGTGGCGAGGTTAAGAGGTGGGCATTGTTTTTTTAACAGTGGGAAGGCGCGGAAGGACGCGGAAGAGGGTTTATCGTGTGGTTCACGATTTCGCTGTGTTTGGTAGGGCGTGACCGCCGGGCGCGCCGGGGATTGGTTGTGGAGGTGGACCGCAGGAAAGGTTTCGGCCGAGCTGCCTGTGTTCGCGGTGTTATTTCTCTTACACCAACTCTGAAAAAACCGCGTCGCTCACAAAAAGGCCGCATTCGGTTAGGCGCAGGCGGTCGTTGCTGGCGTCGAGGAGACCTTCTTTGGTCAGCCAGTTAATTTTATCGCCGCAGAGCGTGTGATAGTCGAAGCCGGTGAGTTGCTTGAATTCAGCGGCGGCAATTCCGTCGAGACGACGCAGGGTCATCACCAGTGTTTCACGCGCCTTCGCTTCCGGCTCCAAGCGCTCGCCGAATGCGCGGGTGGTGCGATTTGTTTCAATTCGCTTAATGTATTGCCCCAGATGCCGCACATTCGCAAAGCGTTCGCCGTTCCAGTGCGAGTGGGCGGACGGACCGAGTCCGATATATTCGCCACCGCCCCAGTAGAGCAGGTTGTGCAGACATTCGCGTCCCGATTTGGCGAAATTGGAAATTTCGTAGTGCTTGTAGCCGCCCGCGTTGAGGGCGGAGCGGATGATGTTGTATTGCGCGAGTTCTGTGTCGTCATCCACCTCGCGCACAAATCCCTTGTTCCTCAATTTGGTCAGCGGCGTGCCGTCTTCAAAGATCAGGCAGTAGCACGCAGCGTGTTCAGGGTTCAGCTCGATGAGTGATTCGACATCGCGCTGAACAACCTCCGTGGGTGTGCCGGGTACGCCGTAGATCAGATCGAGATTGATATTGGTTGCGCCGACACTGCGGAGGAGTCGGAAGCCGTCACGCGCTTCATCACCGGAGTGGATGCGCCCGAGGAACTCCAGCGTTGCGGGGTCAAAAGACTGAACGCCCATTGAGAAACGATTCACGCCCGCTCGGAGTAGAATTTCGATTTTTTCTTCCGTCAACGTGCCTGGATTCGATTCGCAGGTCCATTCGATCACACCGGACAAATCCACGCGCTCACGCAAGGTTTGCAACATTGCCCTCAAATCTGCGCGCGACAATTCGGTGGGAGTTCCGCCGCCGATGAAGATGGTTTCGGGCCTGAAATTCTCGGGCAGAGCGCTTAATTCCTTGCCCAGTGCCGCCAGAAACTCCGGCTGATCCGGCTGATCTTCCGATGCAACTCGCTGCGAAACCGGCCCCTTTGCCGTCGGCAGCGAATAAAAGTCGCAATACAAACATTTCCGGACACAGAAGGGGATATGGATATAGAGACCGTACATTGAGGAGAGGATTTAAACCGAGTGAAGCGCCATCTGGTCCACCATCCCCACAAGTTCTGGATGGTGGAGGGTATGGGAGTCGAACCCACGACCTCGTGAATGCCATTCACGCGCTCTACCAACTGAGCTAACCCCCCAATAAGAAGGGAACGCGAACGTATCGGACTGCGTGCGTCCGTGTCAACCAAAGAGGCGCAGCAGATGATTGACGCGGGTGGCGGGTCGTGCTACGTGATGAACATGCGAAAACGTTGCTGTCGTATTCTCAATTTGTTGGTGGCCGGAGCGATGCTTGTGACGCTTGCGGGCTGTGGAATAGACTCGGCGCGCGACCAGCGCGACGAGCGCGATCCCTTGCTGCGCCGTGCGCAAAGCAGGAAAAACGCGAATGATATTGAAGGCGCGATTGACGCTTACCAACGCGCGTTGGATAAAAAACCGCAACTGGCGCTGGCGCATTTGCAGTTGGGTATCCTGTTCGATCAGAACCGCGAAGATTATGTGCGCGCAATTTATCACTACGAGCGCTATCTCGAAATGCGGCCCCAGAGCGAGAAGGCGGAGCTGGTGCGAGAATTGGTCGGGCAGGCTCGGGTTGATTTTGCCGCGTCGCTTCCGGACAAACCGAGCGAGGCCATTCGCGCGATTGCAATGTTAAAAGGAAGAGAACGCCGCGCTGCGCGATCAGTTGGACAGATTTTCCCGCGCCCCGACTCCTGCGCCCGCGCCGGTTGCCGCGCCGCCGTCGGTTTCCGCTGCACCACAGGCCACGCGCGCTGTTGCGCCCCCTGCTGTTGCGCCCTCGGCTCCAGCTCCGGCGACTTCCGCTTCAACCTATGTGGTGAAGTCGGGTGATACGTTGTCAAAGATTGCCGGAAAGGTGTACGGTGATTCAAAGAAGTGGCAGAAAATTTATGAAGCAAACCGGAGTGCGCTGTCCGGTGGACCGAGCTCGGTCAAAGTCGGTCAAACATTGATTATTCCAGCGTTGTAGAAGGTTGTGCCGCCTTGCGAGAAGGCGGAGGAGAAGGACATGTCGGGAACAGATTTTTTTGACAGCGATTTGGTGCGCCCGCGCGATGGCGCGAAGCGTATCAAAATGGGGCCGGGCGATGAGCCTGTCGAGAACATGGGCGATCCGCCGGATAGCGGTGAGGTGCCCGTTCGTGCGGTGTCTGATTTCAATCTGACTCGCCTTGCCCGCCATCGTAAAGAAGTGGATACGCAGTCCGCGCTGGCGGCGCAGGAGTTGGAGCGGTTGCGCAAACGTCAGGAGCAACTCGAATCGGAAAAACGGGAACTCGAAGATTTGCGCAAGCGGCAGGACGATTACGAGCGCGGCAAGCGCGAAATGACCGAGCAACTCAAACGCAGCCTTGTTGCGTTGGAGCGAAAGGAAGTGGACGCGCAGCGAATGGTGGAACTTCTTGGCGCAACGCGCCTGCGTTTCAAGGAGCAGTTGTCGGTGATCGAGTCGCTGCAGGAAGAAGGCTGGTCGGAGGACGGTATTCGCGACGAGCTGGGTACGAGTCTCAGTGTGTTGGAGCAGGCGCGGATGGAATACAACCGGGCAATGGCCAAGGTCGAAGCCGCAAAGCCCGAGCCGCCCCCTGTTGCGACGGGGAATCGCGCGATGATTTTTGACGAGCGCGTGATCGAAGAGGGTGGGGAAAAAGATTTTTCGCACTGGTTCAAAATCGGCCTCGCGGCGAGCCTTCCGCTCTTGATTGTGATTGTTGCGCTCTCGCTGATATTTTTCATCACGAAGTTTATCGGGCTGTTTTGATCCATGGCAAAGGCAGAGCAGAGAGGGCCGTTTTCGCGCCGCCTCCAGGAATTGGAGGAGGAAGAGCGACTTTTGCGCCAGTCCATGAAGGACGTCAGCAGGCATCTGCGTAAATTGGAGCGGGGCGAGGCGGAGGCTGTCCAAGCGCGCTCTTCACCTGGTTGGGGCGCACGGCCTGCACAACCTGTCGCCGAGCCGCCCGGTGACCCGCCGCCAGCGTTGCAGCAGGCGGTTGAAACTCCCCGGCAAGCTGATCCGCGTGGCAACGAACGATTTGCGAGTTATTTTGCGAGCGGAAGTTTTGTCAAAACAAAGCCGCTCGCCCGCGCCCGCCGCAATCAGCGGAACAGGGCGATTTTTATGATGATTGTCGTGATTCTTGCGGCCTACATCGTTTTTCACGTGGTATTTTAAGCGTATGGGCAAAAAGACCGACAGCACGTTAACCCTAGATACGACGTGGGGCTCCCATTCATGTGGTGGCGCAGGGCGGAAAACTTGTGTCGTGCGACATGCCCTATCTGGAGCGCGAGCCCTCCACTTCGTTGAGTGTTCGTGGCGAGAAGACGCATATTGCGGTGGCCACCGATGAAAAGGCGCTCAAACAAGCCTCGCGTTTTATTCGCGCGGCCCTTGAGGGCCGCACGGCCGCGCTGCCGCCGCTGGCCGAAGATTCTGCGCCCTTTTTTTCGCGCGTGCCGCGCTGCCATGCGGGATATACCTGCGGGCAAAACACTGACTTACCATGAACTCGCAAAATATGCCGGAAGCGCGGATGCGGTTCGCGCGGCGGGTCAAGCTTGTGCGAGAAACCCGTTGCCGCTGTTCACTCCTTGTCATCGCGTGCTTGCTTCCGATGGTGGATTGGGCGGATTTTCTTCGGGACTCGCGTGGAAGCGCCATCTGCTGAGGGTCGAGGCGGCTCGATGAAGGTCGCCGTTGCGTGCGGCGGAACCGGCGGCCACATTTTTCCCGGCATTGCGACGGCGGACGAACTGGTTCGTCGCGGCCATGAAGTCACGCTCTGGCTTGCAGGAAAAAGCATTGAATCGGCGGCAGCTGCGGGGTGGAAGGGGCCGAGCGTGACGCTCTGTGCGGCGGGTTTTGGTTCCCGCTTTTCCCTGCGCGCGCTGGGTACGGCGTGGACACTCTATCGCGCGGGTACGGAAGGCCGTCGCCGGATGCGGGAAAATCGTCCGGACGTTTTGCTCGGAATGGGGAGCTACGCTTCCGTAGGCCCGATTCTTGCAGCATTGCGTTTGCGTGTTCCCGTTGTTCTGCACGAGGCCAATGTTGTGCCCGGCCGGGCGACGCGTTTTTTTGCGCGCCGCGCGAAGGCGGTCGGAATTTCATTCGATGGGACTTCATTCTATCTCCGCCGCGCAAATCTTGTTCAGACGGGAATGCCGCTTCGTCGCGATATTGAAGCGGCCGCTGCCGCGTTGCCACCGCGCGAGTTCAAACCTGATCTTTGCACTGTGCTTGTCATGGGCGGTAGCGCCGGCGCGCAACGTTTGAATAGAGAAGCGCCTCCCGCGCTTGCCACGACTGCGCGTTCGCTGCCCGGCCTGCGGGTGCTTCATTTGTCCGGCCGCGCCGACGAAACCGTTGTTCGTGAGCGCTATGCAGAACTCGGGTTGGCCGCAGATGTACGCGCGTTCACGCATGAGATGCCCGAGCTTTACAAGAAGGCGGATTTTGCAATCTCCCGCTCCGGGGCGGCGTCGTGTGCTGAGTTGTCCGCGTTCGGCTTGCCCTCGCTGCTGGTTCCCTATCCGCACGCGATATCAGACCATCAGTTTGAAAACGCACGCGCAATGGAGAAATGCGGTGCGGCGGATGTTGTCGCAGACGCGGATGTTGCGTCCGATTGGCTTGCGGAATACCTCGCCGCGCGTTTGCCGAACACGGCGAAACGCGGGCAAATGAGCCGCGCTGCGCTCTCCCGCGCACAGTCGAGTGGCGCGTCGGCCCTGGCGGATCTTGTGGAGCGAACCGTGTCGTGAACCCGCCGGGCTGGCCGAAATTGGAGGAGAGTTATTGCGCTGCGCGGCGCCTGCTTTCGGCGTCACCCGGTCATGCGCACTTGCTCGGTATCGGCGGTGTGGGCATGGCAGCGCTGGCTGTACAACTTCAAGGGCGCGGTTATTTGGTGAGCGGCTGTGATATACGGATGAGCAGGGTGACGCAGCATTTGGAGGAGCTTGGCATTGCCACGAAAGTTGGCCACTCGCCGGAGCACGTGACTCGAAACTTGCAGTTTGTTGTCCGCAGTCCCGCTGTCCACGAATTAGAGCCGGAGCTTGTGGAGGCCCGCGCGCTGGGTCTTCCGATTTTCGCGCGCGGGATCATGCTTGCGGCGTTGCTGCGCAATCGCGCCTCCGTTGCGGTTGCGGGCAGTCACGGAAAGACGACGACGACAGCGATGCTCGCGCATATTTTGCGCGAGAGCGGCTGCGCGGCGGGCTTTGCGATTGGTGGCGAAATTAACGGCGCCGGTATCGTTTCGGAATTTAGCGAAAACGGGCCGCTGGTGGTTGAGGCGGATGAAAGCGACGGCACCCTCTCCGTGTATGAAGCGGAACATGCGATCATCACAAACTTGGAATTGGATCACGTTGACTTTTTTCAAACAGAGGCCGCGCTACACGCGTGTTTTCGCCGGTTTGTCGAGCGAACCCGCGGCAGTGTCCGGTATTGCGCGGACGATCCGGGCGCGCGAGCCGTTGCCGCAGATCATCCGGGAGCCCATGCCTTTGGTTTTTCCGAAGATGCCGAATTGCGCGCAACGAACTATCGGGAAACCGGGATGTCCACGAGTGTCACCGTAGAGCGCGTCGGCAGATCGCTCGGAAAGATGACACTGAATATTCCCGGACGGACGAATGTTTTAAATGCGCTGGGCGCGTTGGGGATGGCTATGGAATTGGGCATCTCGTTTGAACCTGCTTCCGCAGCTTTGGCAACATTCTCTTCCGTGCGGCGTCGCTTCCAAATTGTCGCCCACGCACGGGGAAGAACTGTTGTGTTGGACTATGCGCATCATCCGACCGAAATCCGAGCCTTAATGGAACAGGCGAAAAAGCTGGGCGGTCGCCGGATTCTGATGGTGTATCAGCCGCACCGATTCACCCGAACCGTCGCATTGGCGGCGTCGTTCCCCGCATCGTTCGAGGGAGTGGATGAGTTGGTGCTGACGCCGGTTTATGCGGCGTCGGAGCCGCCGGTGGCGGGGGGGACTAGCGCGGATTTGCTTCCGCATTTCACAACGCATCCGCCGAATGTTTCACTCGCGCACTCCTTGCTTGAAGCGTGGGAGATGATTCGCAACAAATGGCGTGAAGGAGATGTGCTGTTGATCGTTGGCGCGGGCGATGTGGAGAAGATCGCAACATGGGCCGCCGAGGAACTCGACACACAGTTGAAGTAGCCGGAAAATGGACAAGCGATTTAGACGCATAGCCGTGTTGAAAGGCGGGCCTTCCGCCGAGCGCGAGGTCTCCCTTAAATCCGGCGCAGCGATTGCGAATGCGCTGCGTGCGCTTGATTACGATGTGGCCGAACTGGACCTTGCCGACAAGGAAGTTGATCTGCCTGCCGGTGTGGAAGCGGTATTCATCGCGCTGCATGGGACCTTCGGTGAGGATGGCGAACTCCAGGGATTACTCGAGGCGAAGGGAGTTCCGTTCACCGGCTCCGGTTCGGTGGCGAGCCGGATGGCGTTTGATAAAGTCGCGACCAAGCGCGTGTTTGAGCGCGACGGCATTTCCACCGCGCATTACGAAATTTTGAAGCGAGGCGGCGTACGGACGCTGCCCCTGCCCGTGGTGGTGAAACCCGCGAGACAGGGATCGAGCATTGGCATATCGAAAGTTTTCGACGAAAGCGAATGGGATGCTGCGCTGGCTTCCGCGTTACGCTACGATGAAGAGGTCGTGGTTGAAACGTTTATCCCCGGCGCGGAGTTGACGGTGGGAATTGTCGGCAATCAAGTGTTGCCTGTGATTGAAATACGCGCGCCGGAGGGGTACTACGATTACCGCGCGAAGTACACGAAGAACGTGACGGAATATCTCGTGCCGGCGCCGCTGGATGCGGAGATTGCGCGAAGCTGTCAGGAACTTGCATGGCGCACGTTTGTGTCGCTGGGCTGTCGCGGAATGGGACGAGTGGATATTCGCCTGACCTCCGAAGGTTGTGCGTACGTGCTGGAATTGAACACAATTCCGGGCTTTACGGAAACCAGCCTGTTGCCGAAAGCCGCGCGCTCCGCAGGTCTTGAGTTCGGCGCGTTGTGTGAGAAGATTTTGAACCTTGCCGAGTGTTGAAGGGGTGTGAATGTTGTTTTTTAGGAAAAAAGACAAGCGAGTCAATGTGCGGAGGAATCGCGCACGCGGATCGGCCTTGCAGGTCAGCGCCCGCGCCAAAACAAAAGGGCGCGCCGGCGTGAATAAAGTGGGCGCGGTGGTGTTGATTCTGGCCGTGTTGGTGGGAATCGTTTGGGCTTCGATGTTTGGCATATCGCGCGCGGGCGATCGCTTGTTCGCGGAGAATGACCGGTTCGTTATTCAACAAATTGAGGTGACGTCAACCGGCACTCTTTCATCCGCGCATCTGCGCCAATATGCCAGGGTCTCCGAAGGGCAGAACTTGTTTGCGGTGAACATTTCGCAAATCGTGCGGAATCTGGAGCGCACACCCCGCGTGCGCCGCGCAGAGGTGCGTCGTAAGCTGCCGGATACGCTGGTGATTAACGTGCAGGAGCGGACGCCGATCGCGCTCATCAAAGAGGGCGCGTACGGACGACCGATGCCCGTGGATGGCGACGGCCATATCCTCGACCCGAATGTCGGCAGGGGCCTTCCCCTGATCAGTGGAGGGAGCGAGAGCGGAGTTGCGCCCGGAAGTGTGATTCGTGACGAAAAGACGCTCGACGCCCTGCGCACGCTCGATTTATCCGGACAGGCACGCCTGAACGCATTGCTGAAAATAGAGTCCATCAAGGTGGGCAATCCCGATTATCTCGAATTACGACTAACCTCGGGCGCAAGAGTGGACATGGGGCGCGACCGATTAAAGTGGCGATTGGAGAAACTGGCAGACCTTGTTGTCACGCACCAGGAGTTTGACCAGGAAATCGAATACGCCGATTTGACTGTGGACAAAAACTTTCCCGTGCGTTCACGCGCGGCTATGGAGGCGCGCGCGCGCTGATTATGGGATTTCGCGATCAACCCATTGTTGTGGCCCTCGAACTGGGGACGACGAAGACTCGTGCGCTGGTGGGCGAGTTGCGTGAGGATAATCACCTTATGCTGCTGGGCCTAGGCGAGGCGCCTTCGCAGGGCATTCGGAAGAGCGAGATTATTGATTTCGACGCCGCGCTTGCCGGCGCGGAATATGCCATTGCCCAAGCGGAGGAGAACGCCAAGGTCGGAATCAAACAGGTGAACCTGCTGGTTTCAGGCGGGAACCTGCGGACGATTATGAACAGTGCCAGTATCCCGCTGGAGGACGGTGGAGAAATTACGCGGGAAGATGTGAGTCATGTTCTGGAGGTGGCGCGCACTGTAAATTTGCCGGAAGATTACGAACTTGTTCATTCGATTCCGCAGAGTTTCACGATTAATGACCAGACGGAGGTTCTCAATCCGACGGGACTCGAGGGCGACAAGATCGGTGTGAAAATGTTGATTCTCTACGCCTCCTCCGTATGGCTTCGGAATCTGGTCAAAGTCGCCAAAAGCGCGAGTGTGGATGTTGAGATCATCGCGGCTTCGGGGCTTTGCGCCGCGCTTGCCGTGCTTGCGCCGGAGGAAAAACAGCAGGGCGCGGTGGTTATTGACCTCGGCGGCGGCAGCACAAATTATATTGCTTACGCGAGACAGACTATCGCCGCAGCTGGTTCATTTGCAGTGGGCGGTGATCATCTGACGAACGATCTTGCGCGTGGTCTGAAGATTACACTGTCGCAGGCTGAGCGTCTCAAGGAGCAATGCGGCAGCGCGGTGATTGACCTGCGACGCCGAGGCGAGCATATCGAGCTTACACCGGAATCCTCTGGGCGCGGTCGCTATGTACGGCTGGGTGACTTGCAGACGATTACCCATCATCGCATGGAGGAAACCCTGTCGCTGGTCCGTGATGAGCTGGAGCGCAAGGAGCTGCTGCATCATCTCGGGCGCGGTGTGGTGCTTACCGGCGGCGGCGCGTATTTGCGCGGGGTGACCGAGCTTGCGGAACGGGTGTTCAATCTGCCCTGTCAATTGGGACAGCCAAAGGACGTGAGTGGGGTGGCGCTGGCGACTGACGGCCCGCAGTATGCGAGCGCCATCGGCTTGTTGCGCATGGCCGCGCAGCAAAACAGCCGCCGCAAACCCAAAATACTATCATTTTTAGGATCGTTCTTGGGGAACCGATGAGTCAGATGCGTCCACCGCTACAGTTGTTTCCGCCGCCGGATATTAAACCCCGCAGCCGCGTACTCGTGATGGGAGTCGGCGGCGCCGGCTGTAACAGCGTTGTTCGTATGATGCACCGATGGAGCAGCGAAGGTCCGGCGGTGGTTGCGGTCAATACCGACGCGCAGGCGCTGTCCGTTTGCGATGTGCCGCGCACCGTTCTGATCGGCGAAAAAACAACCGGCGGACTTGGCGCGGGAAGCGATGTTCACTCCGGCCGACTTGCGGCGGAGGAAAGTATTTCTGCAATACAGGAGATGCTTGCGGGTGTGGACCTCCTGGTTCTCACCGGCGGCATGGGCCGTGGCACTGCGACGGGCGCGCTGCCGGTCATTGCGAAGACGGCACGCGAGCTGGGTATTCTTACGCTTGCTTTCGTGAGTCTCCCGTTTTCGGTTGAGGGCGATGGTAAACGTCGTCAGGCGGATGAAGGCGTTCGCCTCTTGCGGCGACACGCCGGAGCGGTGATCACTCAACCGAATGATCGCCTGTTGAAACTCGCCGATGAGAATACACCGATTGAAGAGGTCTTCGCCATATCCGACGGAATGCTCGCGGAAGGCATTTTTGCCTTGTGGCATCTGCTCACCCGCGCGGGAGTGATGAATATTACCTTTGCAGACATTCGCGAACTGGCCGAGCGAAGCGGCGGCGCACTGTCCTTTGCCTATGCGGAAGCTGAAGGCTCCGCACGTGTCGCAAGCGCGTTGCGTAATTTGTTGGGCAGTCCGTTGCTGGAGGGCGGGCGACTGCTCTCGGAAGCGGAAGGCGTGTTGGTGAATGTTGCCGGCGGGCCGGATTTGACGCTTTCCGATATGCAGGGGATCATGGGCGAAATCACCCAGCATGTGCGCCCGAACGCGCACATCAGCATGGGCGCGCTTGTGGACCCGGCGCGTCGCGAGCGGGTGACCATTACACTGCTCGCGTCCGAACAGTGGGGCGAAGATCGCGCGGAAGTTGCGCCTGCGCCAGAGGCGACAACCCATAAAGCCGCAGCTAGGGGAGATGAGCTTCAACCCGAGCTTCCGTTGGATGAGAAGAAACCGCCCGACCGCGGACCGTTCGGAAAATCTTCGCCGACGATGATAAATGGCGAAGACCTCGATATCCCGACCTTTATCCGCCGCGGTCAAAAACTCTCGTTTGAAACCTGAACACCTATAGCTCTCCGATGCGTCGAGCGGCTATCGAAGGGTTTGTAAAAACGGATTGTGTTTGCGCTCTCGTCCAATAGATGTCGCCGGGCCATGGCCGGGGAAGACACGCGTTTCATCGGGCAGAGTGAGGAGGCGACGCAGCGATTGAGTGAGTGTGCGGGTGTCGCCACCGGGCAGGTCGGAGCGCCCAACGGAGTCTGCAAACAAGACATCGCCGGGGAAGAGCAATCCGTGTTTGTGAAAAATGAAACTTACGCTGCCGACCGAGTGACCGGGGTTTCCCACACTTCGTAAGGGAGGTTCAAATCCTCCCAGTGCTGGCCTTCCAGTAATTCGCGATCAATTTTAGCGGCGCGTGGCGGCTCGGGAAAAAATGGCGGCATCGTATTTTTGGCCCGAACGCCCATGCTGTATCCTTCGGGTGCATCGCGGTCGGAGCAGGGTGTCGCTCGACTACTTCCGCGAGGGCGCCGACGTGATCCATGTGACCGTGCGTGAGTAGATAGAGGGCTACGCGCCAACCCTGTTTATCGAGCACATCGAGAATGGCATCCGCATCGCCACCCGGATCCACCACCAGCACAGCACTGGTGCCGACGGGATGGATGAAGTGGCAGTTGGAAGCAAATGCGCTGACTTCCAGCGTGAAAACTTCGACTGGAGGATGGTCGCTCAAAAGAGCGTGTAAATGAATGGTGCGACGCTAGAGCCGGTGACGATGAAGATCGTCAGGAGCAGCAGCACCAAAATAATCGGGATAATCCACCAAGCCTTGTTTTGCCAGGCAAATTCAAAAAATTCGCCAAGCAAGCGGCCCAGGTATTTTAGTGTGCGCATGTGTGGTTCCCTTTCAAAGCGGAAAACATAGAGGATTGTCCCCCGAAAGTTCAAGAGTTCCCCGTTCAAACTTTTTAGGTTTTTTGAGCCGCCCTTTTCCGTGTACAACGCCCGTGAGGATTCGAGTCTTGGAGAAGAATCATGGATTGGTGGAATAAACTGAACAGCATAACCATTGGCGGAAACGAGTTATGGCGAGTTCTTGCGCTCTTTTTCTCGCTCTTGATTGGTCTAATTCTCGGTCGCATCGCGCGCTTCGCTCTGCTTCGGAGCGCGTCCGCAATGGAGGCACGGAATCGTCCGACGACGGGGGTGGCGTTTCGCGCCTTTGCGAAGGTGATCACGTTTGCAGGATTTGTGGTCGGCCTGCAAATTGGCGTCGCATTCCTCACCATTGACCATGATGTCTCGGCGTTGATCGAAACCGTAGTCGGTGTCCTGCTCACACTCACTGTTGCTTTCGCAGCGTACAGCCTCGTGGATGTGGTGGACGATTGGATGTTGCGGACGGCGCACTCGGGCGGGGATAGCCTCAGTGAAATGATTCGTCCGATGGTGCGCACGAGTCTGCGCATCACCGTCGCCGTACTTGCGTTCCTGCAGATTGCACAACTACTCACGGATAAACCACTCACCTCGATCATTGCCGGTCTCGGCGTCGGTGGTCTCGCCATCGCGCTCGCCGCGCAGGATGCGGTGAAAAACTTTTTCGGCTCGCTTGTGATTTTTGCCGATAAGCCGTTTCAGCTCGGTGAACGTGTGGTTATTGATGGGTTTGACGGCCCGGTAGAGGAGGTCGGTTTCCGCTCGACGCGTATTCGTACGCTTGAAGGGCATCAGGTGACGGTTCCGAATGGCGAGCTTGCGAACAAGACGATCCAGAATATCGGACGCCGCCCTCACATCCGTTATCGCTCGGACATCGCGCTCGCAAGCGATACCACATTCGCGAAGGTGGAGTGTGCGCTGGAAATCATTCGCAGTTTTTTGAAAGACCACGAAGGGATGAAACCCTCTCTGCCTCCGCGCGTTTGGCTATCCGAACTCCCCAAGGTGGAATCCACTGCGCTAAAAATTGTGGTATCTTTCTGGTATCATCCGCCGGAGTATTGGAGGTACATGGAGTTTTGTGAGCGCTTCAATCTCCACATCTTGAAGAGCTTTGAGGCGGAGGGGATCAAGTTCGCCAGCGCCGCGCAAACGGTACACTTTGCAAACGCGAAGGCGCTGCCGAATTAATCGAAGCGAATTGCTATCGCTCAAGCCCCGTAATCTCTCGCGCCTGTGCCGGCCACCCGTCGAGCGGCAGGGGGATGTCCATTCGGAAATATCCGCGCCCCTGGTAGTACGCCCAGTCCTCGCTGCGCACGGAATAGGACTTCGAGCCGAACAGAATAAACGCGTTTGCGACGCTGCCGATGAATGGCGCGTCAGGTGTGCCGCGAAGCAAATCCGGATTCGGCACGGGTTTCCACTGCGTCTGGTCGCCGGTCTCCGCATTCCACGCGCCGGAAATTCGGCGCGCGCGCTTCGTTCCTATACCCGAACCGGCAAAGCCATCGTGTGTTCGCAAGCCAAGCTGTACCCACGGCTCTTGGCGAATCATCGTTGCGTCCGCAGCCACCACGGCAGAGCTGCCGTCGGCTTCTTTGCCAACGACGACCCATGCGAGAGGGTGATCCGTGCGCGCGACGGCCTCGCCGTTGAAGTACAATTGCGCCTGTGAATTGGCGTTGATGCCAACAAGCACGCGATTCGGTTTGGCATAGAACCAGTCCAGCAGTTTCGCCTGCTCCTGTGCCTGCGGGCCGCGTTCGCCAGTGAGGAAGGGCGCCATTTCTTCCGCCGAGATGTTTTCTCCGAGGAGTCGGCGATACTCCAATTTGCGAAGCGCATAAACGCCGAGGTCAGGGGCATCAGGGAAGCGTTCGCCGTACTCGTCAATCAACGCAATGGCGCGCTCGAAGTTGTTCATTCGCTCCAGTTCCGTTAGTTGCAACATCACGTCTTGCCAATCAAAGCGGTTTTCGACCGCGCGCCGGTCGTTTCTGTTTGGCGGCACAGGTTGCACAACAGTTGGTTCATCGAGATACGCAAACGCGACGCTCTGAAACCACGCGTGGCTCACATTTCTATCGCCGCGCTCAATGGTCATTCGTAGCGAACGCGAAAATGTAACTGGGTCAACGAGTTGGTGTCGGTATTGCGCCGTGCGAAAGGGGACGCGATCAAAGATGCCATGCAGCGCTGAGAAAACCGCGCTGCGGTAGTACCAACCGCCATTGAAATAATCTTCAAGTCCCGTGCCGCGCCAAGAGGGAGAGGGTTCATCATCCACAAACATCGCCTCATCGCCTTCGAGCAACCACCATGAATCGTCCTGTTGCGTCACGCCTTTGCCCGTGAGTCCGAGGAAAGCCCCCGCGAATAGACCGCTGCCGTTAAAATTGGCGATGGTATGCGGAATCCCCGCATCGGGCCCGGTTTTCCGCCATTCCGCGTGGAAGTAACGTGGCGAGGGATCGGTGAGCGCTTCTGGGGCCCCGGCAAAAACAGCCCGAACAGGGTGATCACTCCCATTGAGCAAACTGATTGCGACGGAGCCGGGGAAGGCGAGGGGGAATCCGCTACGAAACGTCGTCGGGCTCGCGCCAAGGAGGAGTGAACCGTAGTCGCGATGACGCCAGGCGTTTCCAAAAAAAGTCGCCAAGGGGAACATCCACACTCGGTGCGGGGCGTTGGTCGTAGCGAATGCGCAAGACGACATCTTGGAGCAGCCATTCTTTTTCGCGGATGGACCAACCCGTTGGATCGGTCGGATCCACACGGATGAACCATTCGGGCAAGACGCCTGGCGTTGTGGACTGCCAGACGGTCGTCTCGGCGCCCGGTTCAATTTCAACCGGCTCGCTGTGAGCGCTGGGCATCACCGGCCACTCCACGGACTTCGTCCACACATCCGCTACACGCGCCCACTCCGCGCGATCGGCATCGGTCATGGTCGCGGGGAAGGTTTGTACGTTTGTATCTGCTGGCAACGTCTCAACATTGAGTTGGAAAAAGAAGCGACGCGGCCCCCAAAACGGGTGCGTCGGCGGCGCTTTCGCCTCGATGCGCAGCGAATGTTGATACGTCAGCGGAATGTAGCTGAACCAGCAAAGGTTCATATAACGCGCAAGTGGCGGCGTGAAAGGGGGGCGTTCACCGAATAATTCGTCAATGGTGCCTTCGACGCGCGGCTTCTTCTCGCCGTCAAAATAGAGACGGAAAGGATGACCTGGATCCACGCCGGTTGTCCAAAAACGTCGAACAACACCCGGCCCTTTCAAATCGGCGAGTGTCACCCAACCCGATTCTGTGCCGGGGCCTTGGAACTGGTTGAAATCGTCGTTGCCGCCGGTCGGGTCCGCAGTGGAGCGAAGAACTGTTCCGCCGGTGTCGTGACTGAGCAAGCGCGTGGTGTTGGTCAGGTCGCCGACAAAATCCCGCCACGGCCGCTCCGGGCCGCTTGCGCGTTGTGAACAAGCAGAGAGCAGCGTGGCGGCGCTGATAAGCAGTAGTAGTGAAGTTTTGAATCCTGGCACAGCCGTCTCCTCTTAAAGCACGTTAAAAAATTCAGGGTGCGCGTCCAGCCAACGCTCCATTGCGAGAATGCCCTCCGGCGTCCCCATGTCCAATAAGGGCTCCGGCGTCTTTTGTGCGCACAGCGCACCCGCTTGGGCCAGTGCGGGAAAAACGTCGGTCTCCAAAGAGAAATTACGTTCTTCAGAATAACCGTCGAGCGCACTGCGGCGCAGACGATAGACCCCGCCATTGACCCAACCTGAGGGTCGTTCTGCTTTTTCAAAAAATGCGCCGATGCGCCCGTCTTCCGAAAATTCAACCGTGCCGTAGCGTCCCGGCGATTCAATTCGCGTAACGGCCAATACCCCAGCTAATTCGTCTGAGAGCGGTTGCGCAAGCCAGTCACGCAGTGCGAGGCTCGGCAGAAAACTGTCTCCGTTCAATACCAGCAGTTCGCGGTCCGGCACAAATTGTGTCGCGTACAACAGGCCACCCCCTGTCCCGAGCGCCTGCGGTTCACGCGAGACGGTGATGTTCGGATTGTTCAACTCTTTCGCCCAGTCCACGAGCAGGCCCGCGAGATGCCCGGCGGCAAGGTGTGCGCGTTCGACGCCGTGTGCGCGGAGCCAGTCCAGCATCCAAGCGATGAACGGGCGCTCTTTGATGGGAACCAGCGCCTTTGGACGATCAGGATAAAGCGCACGAAGGCGAGTGCCGAGGCCGCCGACGAGGATGATCGCTGTCGGGCCGTTGCTCATTTTAATAATCCAACAAGCGCGGTGACGGTTTGGCCGACGACCGCATCCATCGAAAACGAGCGCTGCGCTTGTTCAAGCGCCGCTTGTCCCATTCGCTCCCGCAATGCAGGGTCGCGGGCCAATTCGATAAGGCGTTGCGTGAAACGTGTCATATCGTCTGGGGGAAAAGATACCCCTGAATGCCGTCGTGTACGACTTCGGAAACACCACCAAGTTGAGCGCCGAGGATGGGCAGGCCAACGGCCATGCTGTGAACCAATGCGCCGGTCATGTGGAAGTCATCGGAGGCGTGTCCCACGCGCATGACGAGTCCGATATCGCCCGCATTTAGCGCGATGTTCACATCCTCCGGCTTTGGAAGCCAGCCGGTCATCTGTACAATATCGTTTAGGTGAAGCTCCTTCGTTAATTCCTGGAGGCGTTCCGAACTCCGAACCGTCCCCAACAAGGAGGTAGCGGATATTCGGCGCCTCGCCTCGCGCAGTTGCAAGCGCGCGCAGGATGCGGTCGTTGCCTTTGTTTGGGTGAAGGATGCCGTGGTGTACGAGCACGACTTCGCTTTCGCTGTATCCAAATCGTTGCTTCGCCGTGGCCCGATTATCCGGGTGATAGAGCGTTGTGTCGCACGGATCATAAATCGGGCAGACCCGTGATGGATCAATACCCTTGGTTTCGAGAAACTCGCGCGTGTTTTTGCGCGCGTGATAATCAGCGGCAATTTCCGCCACGCTGCCCAATCGAGTGAGCGAATCGCGCCGCCGAGTGTTCGCGCGAAAAAGCCGCGCGAGAGATAAATATCGGTGAAAAAAATCTGCGATGGTGATCGCGACGTTTGGCCCGAAGAACAATCGCGCAATCGGCGCGGCGAGTGGAACTGTTTCGTCAATATACACCGCGCGGATACCGAGTGAGCGACAGCGCAACGCGATCCACGGGAGGCAGAGCAACCAGAGGACGTACTTGAACAATTTGTCCCAACTCTTTGTGCGATTCACACGGAAGGGCAAGTGGTGTACGACCGCGTGTCTTGCAATCGCCTCGGGTGTGGGCATGCGTCCTTCAAATCCGAAGTAGTACACCTCTGCGTGGGCGGAGAGCGCTTCGATTAAATTTGGCAATGCGTGATACAGCTCGGTGTGCTCGGCGGCCCCGTAGCGGAACCAGAATGCGATGCGCGGTGGCGCGCTCATGACTCAGGGGAACGAAAAATAATTCGACTGCCTTGATCGCTAAACTGAAAGGGGATTTCTGTGAGGTGGGACAGAGCAATTCTGACATTTTCCTGGCTGCTCGGTCGCGCGTACAGCAAGAGGAACCCGCGTCCCCCTGCGCCAAGCAGTTTTCCGCCGATGGCCCCTGCGTGGAGCGCCGCGTCGTAGGCGGCATCAATTTCATAGTTGCTGATTCCCGATGACAGCGAGCGCTTGTGCATCCACGAGGCGTGCAGGAGTCGTCCAAATGCGTCGAGGTCTTCGTGGCCCGTCAGCAGTTGCTCTGCAAAGTCCACCATCTGCCGCATTTCGCGTAGAGAGGAGAGGTTTCGCGCGGTATTCTTTTTCTGCTCCTGCAGAATCTCCTCTGCCGAACTTTCGACTCCGGTGAAAAAGAGAAGCAGTCTGCTGCTCAATGCGGCCTTGCGCTTTGCATCAATAATCAGTGGCCGCGCGGTAATGCCGTCAGCGGTGAAGTCGTAGCGATATAATCCGCCGTACGCTGCGGCATATTGATCCTGATGCCCGCCCGTATCGCCGACGCGGTGTCGTTCCACCGTGATCGCTTCTTGCGCAAGTTGCTCCGCGCTCACTTCCTCTTCGCGGAACGCGTGCAGGGCGTTGAGCAGGCCAACGGTGAATGAAGAAGAGGATCCCAGACCCGTGCGACCGGGCAGGTCGGCGACGTGATTAATTTCCATTCCTGCGTCGAGGCCGAGGAGTCCGAGCGATTCGCGTATGAGCGGGTGTTTGATTTCGGAAGGGCTTCGCACCGTTTCGGTTTGCGCATAGCTGACACGCAGGCGGTGTTTGAAAAATGGGCCGAGCGAATGCACCGAGAGGTAGCAGTATTTGTTGATGCCGGTGGAGAGCACCGCGCCGCCGTGCTCCTTGTAGTAGTCGGGGAAATCTGTGCCGCCTCCGAAGAAACTGACGCGAAATGGTGTGCGAGAAATTATCATGATCAGCGTTCACGCCCCGCAAGGACGTCTTCAACGAACTGTCGCACAGTGTCGCGGGTCGAAGCAACTTCGCGTCGCGCTTGAAGACGCGCGATATTGATTTCGTAGCGCTCCGGCGTCCCGATGAGAGGGGGGAGCTGCGCGTTGGGAATCCACTCTGCGATTTCGCGCACGCTAATGACGCCCGCTCCTGCGACGTTCCAAACTTCGCGCTCGGCGCCACCTGCGAGGAGGTCGAGCGCAATGGCGGCGAGTGATTGAGTGTGCTGGTACTGATAGCGCGAGTCGGGATGGACGCGAAGGGGGACGCCCTTCAATAAATCGTAAATCGAGTTTTTACGAAGACCTGGGCCGATGAAGCCGCCCATTCGGAGGATCAACCAGTGTGGCGCGTAGTGGCGAACGAGGTCTTCCGCCATGAGCTTGTGAAGGCCGTATGGCGAAAGTTTGTCGCGCTGAATGACCGCGTCTTCCCCGTTGTTCGCCGGGTCGCAAACGTTGTCGTACACGTCTATGGAGGAGAGGAAGCAGTAGCGCTCGAAGTTGAAGTCGTGTAGCGACCGCATCGTGCTGCGCACGGAGAGATCAAATTCGTGGGCGGGCTGCTCGCGCGCGAGGTATTTTTTGGAGTTGCCGTTCGCGTTGATCAGCCAACGCGCGGATAGGCCAGGTTGATAATTTGCTCTGCCAATTTCGAGAACGGATAACCCGCGCACTTTGGCTTCCCGGACAATCGCTGAACCGACGAATCCGGTGGCGCCGAGGACGAGCAGATCGGCCCTGTCCTTCACAGGCGAACTCCGCCGCCGGTTCGCGCGGCGCGGAACCACTCTGTCGTGCGCCGCAATCCGTCTTCCAGAGTGGTATCGCAGGAAAGCCCCAGTTTATTGAGGCGAGTGACGTCGAAAATTTTGTCCATCTGACCGTCAGGCTTTGAGGAGTCCCAGACGATCTCGCCCTCGAAGCCGGTCACGCGCTTCACGGTTTCTGCAAGCTCACGGATGGAAATTCTGCGTCCGGCCGAAATATTGATTGGATCACTCGAATCATAATTCGCAAGAAACCACGGAATGGTCGCCGCTACATCGCCTGCATAGACAAAATCGCGCGTCGGTTTGCCGCTGCCAAATGCCGTCATTGTGGGGCGACCCGCGTCCTGGGCTTCGACATACTTGCGTATCATTGCGGGGATGACGTGCGCCTGCTCCAGATTGAAGTTGTCCCATTCGCCATAGACGTTGCCGGGAATCAGCACCACCGAATTAAAGCCGTGTTGTTTTCGATACGCCCACGATTGGATCAGAAGCATTTTCTTTGCTGTTGAATAGCCGACGCTCTCAATTTGCGGAAGACCGTTCCACATCTGATCCTCGCCGATCGGCGATTTCGCATCGGACGGATACGAACAACCGCCCATCAGGGTGAGCAACTTCTTTACGCCCGCCTTGAATGCGGCATCGAACACGGCCGTGTTCATCGCGAGGTTATCGTAGAAATAATCTGCGGGCCGATTTTTGTTATCAATAATGCCGCCGGACTTTGCCGCGAGATGAATGACGCAATCGGGCTGCACGTCCTTCATTAATTTTGTCGGAACATCCGGTTTCAACAAGTCGTAGCTCGCGCGAGGAGGACAAATCAGCTCCGCATCGAATGCGTGATTCAGTTGCGGGACGATGTGGTGGCCAAGAAAACCGTGCGCGCCAGTGACGAGGATGCGTTGGAAACGGGTATCTTTCATAGCGCTAGACGTTTGAGTACTGATTGCGACGAATGACCTGATAGCCCTTGATCAATTCTGTGATTCCCCATTGAAGCGAGTGCGTGGGTTTGAAGCCGGTTGCTTCCAACTTCTCATTGCTGACGATGTAATTGCGCTGATCGGGATCCTTTCCGATGGGCGCTTCCATGATCGTGAACGCGGGAACCTGTTTCTTAATTTCTTCGCACAGCTCCATTTTCGATAAATTTGCCTCGCTCAGTCCTACATTATACGGCTCACCCTTCATCGTTTCAAAGTTGTCAATCGCGTGGAGGAACGCGCGCGCGCCACATCGCGGACGTGGATATAATTTCGCTTAAAATGCGCTTCGAAGAGAATCACGAAACGATCCGTCACCGCGCGGTAGGTGAAGTCGTTCACGAGCAAATCAATTCTCATCCGCGGGCTGACACCGAAGACTGTTGCGAGGCGGAACGTCAGGCCGCGGCCGCTTGCGAGGACATATTTTTCCGCTTCGACTTTGGTCGTTCCATAGACCGAAATCGGGTTTAGCGGCGACTCCTCCGTACAAAACTCGCCCGGCGTTCCCACGCCGTATCCGCTATTGGTATTGGGATAGAGGATGCGTTGATCGGGGCGCGAGAGATCCACGATCATCTTCACCGCATCGCAGTTGATCGCCTGTGCCTCCTGTGGCCGTTGCGCGCAGATCGGTGCGCCGACGAGGCAGGCGAGGGGAATGGCGATGTCTGCGGCATCGAGATGTTTTTTCACCAACGCCTTGTCGCGCACATCGCCGCGCACGATCTCGAACCCTTCGTAATGGCAGCAGTCGAGAAGGCTGGACTGGCCAAATGAGAAGTTGTCGAGCACCGTCACTCCGAAGCCACGTTGCAGCAGCATCGGGACCAATACCGACCCAATATAACCGGCTCCGCCGGTCACCAACACGCGAGGAAATTTTTGTGCCATAGCTCGAAAACCGTACCCGTCCTTGCCCTTAAGGTCAATTCGGTCCGATTAAGTATGGAAAGTCGCGGTGGGCGTGTAATACTCGCTGTATATGAAGCCAAAGAAGATGTTGCTGATTCTTGCGCTGACCGCGCTGCCCTTGGTGATTGTGGGGCTGTGGTCCATGACTGTGCCGAATAATAAACGGACGGATTTATCTATTCGGAGCTTTGTCAAGGTCGTCGTCCGCCACATCCGAATGTTCAGCTACGTTCCGACGGACGAGGAGCTGCAGTCTGCGCGCAAACGAATCCCGCTCGATGCGTGGGGACGCTCGCTGTTGTACACCCGCGTGGATTCTAACCATTTCACAATCGTCTCTTATGGCCAGGATGGCGAGCCGGGCGGCGAGGGGGAAGACCGCGATCTCGTCGCGGAGCTGTATATCCCTTCGACCGGCCACGTGTACGACATTTCGAAATTGGAGTGGCTGCGCCGTCCGTTGGATTAAGCGGGCGCGTGTCGGGCGCCGTTTTGATTGCCTGAATTGGCCGGATATTTTTTACGTTATTTCAAAAAGTTCCAAGGGTTGGAAGTTCTCTCTGATTCGACTTCCAAGGCTTGGAACTTTTGGGCGAAAAACTTCCAAGGGTTGGAAATCCGGTGCGGAATCACTTCCAAGGGTTGGAAGTTTTAAGGTGGGTATGGTTTATTAACGGGTCTGCGGACGATTCTGCTCCGCGAATGAGAGGTTTTGGTTATGACACGATTGAATGAACGGCCGGAATGGAAAAAATTGCTCTCGCATAGCAAGAGCATGAAGAAAAAACACCTGCGCGAGTTGTTCGCGGAGGACCCGAAACGGGCCAAAAAATTCTCTCTGCAAGTGGGCGATCTCTTCTTGGATTACTCCAAGAACCGGATCGTCAATCGCACGATGATTTATCTCCGCGCGCTGGCCGAGTCGGCGGGGTTGGAAGCGGCGATTGCTGCGATGTTTAGTGGCGAGAAGATCAATCGTACGGAAAATCGCGCAGTGCTGCATATTGCGCTGCGGAATCGCTCGAATACGCCGATTTTCGTGGACGGCAAGGACGTGATGCCGGAGGTGAATGAGACGTTGGAGCGGATGCGCGCGTTTTCGAACAAGGTGCGCTCCGGCGAGTGGACGGGATTTACGGGGAAGCGGATTCGCAACGTAATCAACATCGGTATCGGTGGCTCAGACCTCGGCCCGGTGATGGCGTACGAGGCCTTGAAGGCATACAGCGACCGCGAGCTGACGGTGCGCTTCGTTTCCAATGTGGATGCCACGCACTTCGTTGAGTTCACGCGTGATTTGGATCCGGAAGAGACGTTATTTATTATCGCATCGAAGACGTTCACCACGCAGGAGACAATGACGAATGCGGTGTCCGCGAAGGAGTGGTGTTTGGCGAAACTTGCTGATCCGGCGGCGGTGGCGAAACACTTTGTCGCCGTTTCGACGAATGGCCCAAAGGTTGCGGAGTTCGGGATTGATACAGCGAATATGTTTGGATTCTGGGACTGGGTGGGTGGTCGCTATTCGCTGACTTCATCCATTGGGCTGCCGGTGATGATTGCGATCGGGCCGGAAAATTTCGACGCGATGCTAGACGGTTTTCACGCGATGGATCGGCACTTTGCCGAGACGCCGATGGAGAAGAATATGCCGGTGATCCTCGGATTGCTCGGCGTCTGGTACAACAATTTCTTCGATGCCCAGACACACGCGATTTTGCCGTATGACCAGTATATGCACCGCTTCGCAGCGTACTTCCAACAGGGCGATATGGAGAGCAACGGGAAGTATGTCACGAAGGAAGGGGAGCGCGTGGACTGGCAGACCGGGCCGGTGATTTGGGGCGAGCCGGGAACCAATGGACAACACGCGTTCTATCAGTTGATTCATCAGGGGACGAAATTGATCCCCGCAGACTTCATCGGATTCTGCCGCTCGCACAATCCGCTTGGCGATCACCAGGCTAAATTGCTGTCGAATCTGATTGCGCAGACCGAGGCATTGGCGTTTGGAAAGACGCCGGAGGAGTGCCGGGCAGAGGGAGTTGCGGAATCGTTGGTGCCGTATAAGACGTTTGAAGGCAATCGTCCGACGAACACAATTTTGGCGCAGAAGCTGACGCCGGATGTGTTGGGTCAGTTGATCGCGCTCTACGAACACAAAATTTTTGTACAGGGCGTGATTTGGGACATCTTTTCGTTCGATCAGTGGGGCGTCGAGCTTGGCAAAGCCTTGGCTAATCGCATTCTGCCGGAGCTGATCGCAAAGGAAGAACCGGAACTCAAGCACGATGGCTCGACAAACGCGCTGATTCAGCGGATTCGGAAGCTGCGATAAGACCCGTTGGGTCCGTGAATTTGAAGGCATGTGGCCTGACGAGTCGGGCTGGTCGGCGGGGTTCTGTTTCGCGTAGGCTCTCCCTGTGGGCGCGATTCTTCATATTGATATGGATGCGTTTTATGCGGCGGTGGAGATATTGGATAACCCATCGCTGCGCGGGCAGCCGGTCGTAGTCGGGCCGCCGCCGACGCGGAGGGGTGTCGTATTCACTGCGTCGTATGAGGCGCGAAAGTATGGCGTGCGCTCCGCGATGCCTTCGCGGACGGCTGGCCGACTTTGTCCGCAGGCGATTTTTGTCCCTGCGCGGATGGAGCGGTATCGGGAAGTCTCCGAACAGGTGATGGCGATTATCGAGTCGTTCACGCCGGTCTATGAACAGCTCTCGGTGGACGAAGCGTTCATTGACGTATCGGGAGTGTTGCGGCGCTGGAAGACGGGGCGGGCTGTTGCGGTTGCGTTAAAAAAACGGATGCGGTCGGAGCTGGGGCTTACAGCATCGGTCGGCGTTGCGCCGAATAAATTTCTCGCAAAACTCGGGAGCGATTTGCGGAAGCCGGATGGGCTGGTGGTGATTCCCGATGACCCGAAGGCGATTGCCGAGTTGCTTGCGCCGATGCCGGTGAGTCGGTTGTGGGGCGTAGGCAAGGTGACGGAGGCGCGGTTGCGAGAGTGTGGAATCCGCTCGATTCGCGATGTGCAGCGGTTGCGCGTGGAGACGCTGGCTTCGTTTATCGGGAAGTCGTCCGCAGAGCACATTTATGAACTGGCCTGGGGTCGCGATGCGCGCGAGGTGATCACGGAGGCGCTGGCAAAAAGTATTTCGTCGGAGACGACGTTTGATGAAGATTGTGACGATGCCGAAGTGGTGCGTCAGACGCTGATTGGCGAAGTGGAGAACGTTGGTCGCCGATTGCGCAGTGATGGGCGCAAGGCACGGGTGGGGCATATCCGCGTGAGATTTGAGGACTTCACGACGATTACGCGACAAAAGCCGTTTCAGAAGCCGACTCGCACAGACCGTGATTTAATCAACTGCGCGTCGGATCTGTGGGCGCGTATAAAAATGGATGCGCCGATTCGTTTGATTGGTTTTGGCGTTTCCGGTTTCGATGATGAGGAAGAGGGCCCGCGTCAGGGTGAGCTGCCGTTCGGCCCGTTCGAGCAGGAGCCGGAGCCGAAGCGGGTGGAACGTTTGGACCGCGCTGTGGATACACTGCGCGAGCAGTTTGGCACGAGCGCTGTGCGCCGTGGCTCCACGCTGCGGCTTGGAGAAAAACGCGATTCCTCGGAAAATGACGATTAGTTGCTTGCGCGAATCCTGCGCTCGTCAAGTCGGTGTACGCGCGCGGGGTTGAAGAAGTATTCGCTGATCCAGATTGCGACAAAAGCGATAACCACGGAGAGCAGAAGCAGGCGATAGGCCGATGCGTCGCGCCCCATTTGGACGTGCTGGTAAATTGCAAGAGAGATGGTGGTGGTGCGTCCGGGGATGTTGCCCGCGAGCATGACGGTGGCCCCGAATTCGCCGAGGGCGCGGGCATAGGCCTGTATGAGACCCGCTGCCATGGAGCGGCGGGAGAGGGGCAGCACAACATGCCATAAAATTTGCGGGCCGCTGCCGCCTTCAACTCTGGCGGCGTCCTCATATTCTTTGCTGACCTCCTCGAATCCGGTGCGGAGCGCGCGGACGAGGAGCGGGAAGGACATTGTTGCTGTTGCAATCAGCACCCCGCGCCAGGTGAAGGCGATATCCAAATCAAAAACCCGATGCAGCCAGCCGCCGATCAGTCCGCGTCGCCCGAGGAGTTCGAGCAGGATCAGACCCGTTGCGACCGGCGGCATTACCAGCGGCAGGGCCAGAAATGTTTCGACGAACGATTTGCCGGGCCAATCGTATTTTGCGAGCGCCCATGCCGCAAGAAGACCCAGAGGAAGAATACAGAGCGTGCTCAAACCGGCGATGCCGGCGGTGAACAGTGTTATATTCCACTCTTGGGCGGTCATGGTTCCTGCGCGGACAGGACCTTGAAGCCGTATTGTTCAAATACAGCGCCTGCCGCGCGGGAGCGAAGGTACGAAAGAAAGCGCCGGGCTGCATCTTTATTTGGCGCATTCCGCAACACGGCCACGGGATAGGTGATGGAGGGCGCATCGCTTTCCGGGATTTCGTACGCGATCCGTACGCGGTCGGAAGTCGTCGCATCGGTTCGATAGACGAATCCCGCGTCCGCGTTGCCGGCGGCGACGGCGGCGAGCGCCGAACGCACATTTTCGGTGGGAATTATTTTTGGAATCAGCTCTTCCCACAAACCGATGCGTTCGAGATAGCGCTTGGCGTAGATGCCAGCCGGCACAGAGTCGGGTTGCGCGAGGGCGATACGCTCTACGCGATCACGTTCAAGGTCGGCCGGCGTATTGATCCCGGTATTGTCGGGCGCGGTGACCATGACCAAGATGTTCGACAACAGGCTCATGCGGGTGGAAGTCTCGATCAGGTTTTCTCCCTGCAACTGATCCATTTTTTCCTCGTCCGCGGAAAAGAATAGATCCGCCGGCGCTCCGGCCTCGATTTGACGGGCCAGTGCGCTGGACCCCTGAAGGTTGTAGTGTACGGAGATTGAAGTTTCGCGTTCGAAATCCGCTCCGATTTGGTTGAGCGCATCCGACAGACTTATCGCCGCGAACACCAGAACACTTTCCGCGCGCGCCATACCGGCGCCAAGCAGCGCTGCACCGAAACACAGAGCGATCAATTTTTTCATGGCTGTTTCCTTAGAACAATACCTGAACACGCGCGATGAGTTTCTGATCCCGGACATCGCGCTCTTCGACATCCGAATTCAGGTAGTTGAACTGAAATTTTAGATCGTTGCCACGGATATAGTAGTTCAGCCCCAGCGTCCATGTGTGAACGCGGTCGTTCTCTTTGTCGGTGTTGGGGTCGAAGGTGTCGTATTTCGCGACGGCTTGCAGTTTCTCCGGGACGAGATAGTAGGCTGTCTGGATGTACCACGCCTCTGCGTCTATTTGTTCGGAAGGGGTGTTGTTGTCCGGTTCATAACGAGCGCCTAGGTATTCCGTCCAAATGTCGAGATCGCCCACGCTGAACTGGGCGTCCGTTCCCCAGACCGTGCGCTTTCCTGCGAAGACGTTGTCGGCGGTCGCGTTTGTCGAAGTGTTGAAGCCGAATTCGCCGCCGAATCCACTCACCCGATCATCGTCCGACATATATCCGTTGACGCCCACGGCGAAGCGCGGGCCCTTGGTTCCTTTTTTTCCGTCGCGAGCGGAACTGCGCCGAGGCGTCCGACCAGAGTGAACTTGCTGTTGTCATTCGAGCTGGAGTTCACCGAAGTTCCGTTGAACGCGCCGAGCGCGTAGTTGAGGCGCTTGTCGGTGACATTGCCGCCGATTTGTGCGCCGATCTGTCGGCTCAGGGTGAGGCGATCATTGCCGAGTGAACGCTCGATGGTGTAGAGGCGGGGATCGGCGGCCAGTTGCTCAAAGCCGAACGGTGTTTTGAATTGTCCGGCGCGTGCATACAGCTCGTCGGTCGGACTCCACTGGATATACCCATCCGTCAGTTGCGCCCGCATGGCATTTGCCTCGCCCAACGTGCCCGCGAATTCGGCCTCTACGCGCGCTTCCATGTTTTCGCTGAAGGTTGCGGTCGCGCCCAGGCGCGCGCGACGCAGATAGAATCGCGTGTTGTCGCTGTTGAATCGGCGGTCGCCCTTATCGCCGCCGTCCACCTGTATTTGCAGCATTCCGCCGAGTTTGAGCGCGCTTTCGCGGCCCGCCGCGAGGGTGATTGCATGGCCGGGCTTGCCTTCTTTGCCGGCGTTCTGACTCTCCTTGAGTGCGCTGATTTCTTTTTCGAGGTTTTGCAAGCGCGCCTCTGTGGATGCCGCCGCGTCGTCCGCCGATGCCATGCCGCCCGCCATGCCCAAAACCAACAGGATCGCCATCAGTTGTTTTTTGTACACCGCCGTTCTCCTTGTTTGTGTGGCCGGAGCATGGAGCGGCCAAGCGTTATATGCAATAACAAATAACGATGGTTGAAGGGCGCACCGGGTGTTCGGCCTTAATCCCGACGCAGCAGGCGGTGCAGCGCCCGGAGGTCGCGCTGACCGGCACGAAGGCTGCTTTCGCAAAGGCGGCGATAGAGGGCGAGGGCCTTGTCGCCGGTGGGTGTTAGATAGGAGCCGCCGCCCTGCGAGCCGCCGGCATCGGATGCGACAAGAGGCTCGCGAAACGCGCTGTTGAGCGCTTCCACCAGTTGCCAGGCCTGCAAATAACTCATATCCATTTCGCGGGCGGCCTTGGTGATGGAGCCGGTTTCCTTAATCAATTCGAGCATCCGCGCTTTTCCGGGGCCGATGGTTGCCGCGATGATGCGCAGGTGGGGCGCGTTATCAAGGGTTTCAAAGCGCGCCCGGAGTGTGCGCCTTTTCTTTGGGGTCGGCGGTCATGTTGCGACCGATCACGGGAGGAGCCGTGTTGCTCCTCTTTATTCCCCGCCATCGAGGAAGCCTTCGAGCTTCCGAATACGCGTTGGGTGACGCATTTTGCGGAGGGCTTTGGCTTCGATCTGACGAATGCGTTCGCGGGTCACTTGAAACTTGCGGCCGACTTCTTCCAGCGTGCGGGAGTAGCCGTCTGCGAGGCCAAAGCGAAGGGTGAGCACTTCCTGCTCGCGGTCGGTCAGGGTCTTCAAGACGTCCTGCAGGCGATCTTTCAAGAGGCTGTAGGCCGTCATCTCGGACGGGTTTTCAGCGCTCTTATCTTCGATGAAGTCGCCGAAGTGCGTATCGTCGCTGTCGCCGACGGGGCTTTGCAGGGAGATCGGTTGCTGCGCCATTTTCAGAACAGCGCGAACGCGATCCACGGGCAGATTCATTTCTTCCGCAATTTCTTCCGGCGTCGCCTCGCGGCCCAATTCCTGAATCAGCGCCTTTTGAATGCGCATTAGTTTATTGATCGTTTCGATCATGTGAACTGGAATACGGATGGTGCGCGCCTGGTCGGCGATGGAACGCGTGATGGCCTGGCGAATCCACCACGTGGCATACGTGGAGAATTTGTAACCACGGCGGTATTCAAATTTTTCGACCGCTTTCATCAGGCCCATATTTCCTTCCTGAATCAGGTCGAGGAAATTCAGGCCGCGGTTCGTGTATTTTTTCGCGATGGAAATTACCAGGCGAAGGTTTGCTTCCACCATTTCGGTCTTCGCGCGAAGACCTTTGCGGAGCCACGTTTTCAGCTCCTTGTGATTGGTCTCGAACTCTTCCGCATCCATCCGCTCTTCCAACTCGAACGCAGCGATTCTTTTGCGGGTTTCCTTGATGATGTCCGTCGCATTTTTCGCGCGAGAGCTGGCGTTGCGCTTGATGGTGTCCAGCAGGGCTTTGAGGATCAGGTGCCGTTCGTCGGCGACGGTGACAAAATCTTCGATCGCCTTTTGTTTGAAACCAAGCTGGTCGAGATAGCTGGAGAGCTTGTCGCGGGCCTGATCGAAGGAGCGCCGGCGACGGTTACGTTCCTGTTTTGTTCCGCCGCCTTTTTGCAGCTCAATAAATTTTTTTGCCGACCAGCTCATATTGGCGGTGTGTGTCTTTCTTCAACTTGCCGAGAGTCTTCATATAACGTTCACGGCTATCCACGTGCTTGTCGCTGACAATGCGATCAAAACGCTCGCGCCCTTCTTCGAGGCGCTGAACAACCTGATAGAAGGCGTTGGTCGAGTAGCCGAAGATGCCGAACAACTTGCGCGCGTTAATTTCCGCCTCTTCGATGCGCATCGAAATTTCGACCTCTTGCTCGCGCGTGAGCAGGGCAACTTGGCCCATCTGCTTGAGGTACATACGGACAGGGTCGTCGAGTACATCCACGCGGGATGCGGAGCGGGCCTTTTCTTCCTGCTCGGCCTTGAGCTTGACCGCCTCGTCGTCCGACTCGACCGTCTCAATGTCCATCCCCTTGAGGAGAATCAGGATGTTTTCAAATTCTTCCGGGCTAACGACGGTTTCGGGGATGGTCTCGTTGATATCGTCGTAGGTGACAAACCCCTGTTTTTTGGCAAGTTTTAGCAGTTCGTGAATTTTCGACTGCCGCTCCTCGCGGTTGAGCTGCACCTTTACGTCCGTTCCATCGGACGTGAGCACGGTGGTCGGTTCGGGAATTTTCGGCGTTGCCGCCGGTTTTTCCGCAGACTTGGAAGGGGGTGTTTCTTTTTCTTTTGTGCTGTCTTGGGTGTCTTTGACGCAGGTTTTGAATTTTTCTTAGCGACTGTTTTCTTGGCCATGAAAGTTCCGAATGCTGAAAATGAGCAGAATAAACCTATTATACTGGGAGCGGCGTAATATGCGGGATCACGGCGGGCGCGTCAAGGCGCCAGGCGAATTTTTTTCCGACTATATTTCGAGCACGAGGGCGGCCTTTTCCCAGCCTTGGCGCAGCGCGACCAGCTCATATTTTCGTGTGGCGATTTCGTCCGTGAACCGGCCCTGATCCTCCGGCGGCGCGCTTGCGCGCTGGCGGGTGAGCGACTGGATTTCCCGTTCAAGCCCCTTGCGGCGGACGGAGATCACCAGTTCGCGCGCCGCTTTTTCCTGAAGTTCCGTGTCATCGCCGAGCGAGCGTTCGTCCGCGATGACTTCTGCGGCAAACTGAACGCACGCTTCGCCATTGTTGCGTGCGGCGGCGAGAAGATCGTCGCGCTCTTCGTGGTTGCAGATGGCCACGTATAGCGCGCGACATCGCTGGTCGCTGAGGTGTTCCGGGATGAGATAGCGCTGGATCAGCTCCATGACCTCCGGGTGTTTCACGAGCAGCCACAGCAGCTCGCGCTCCTCTCTTGGCGGCGGCGTGGGCAGGGGTTCCGCCGCTGGGCCGGGCGCGTTCTTCGGAGGAGATACGGGGCGCGCACGGGCGGTGCGACGCAATTCGGTGCGCAGTGTTTGTTCGGAAAGGCCGAGTCGCGCTGCGGCCTCGCGGAGCATTTGTGCGCGTTGCACCTCGCTTGCGGAGTGGCGGATGGTTTCCAAAACCGCCGCCGCCACGCGACGCAAACCGGCTTCCTGCTTCATATCTTCGCGGGTGGATAGAACATCCATTTGAAAATCCACAACGCTGCGCGCCTGCTCCAATACGGCGCGGAATGCGTCCGGACCTTGTTTGGAGATCAGGCTGTCGGGGTCTTCTCCGGTGGGGAGCGTCGCGATTTCGACGGCGAGTTCCGCGCCGAGAAAAATCTCCGCCGAGCGCAACGCGGAATTTTGCCCTGCGGAGTCCGCGTCCATGACCAGCACGACGCGGTCTGCGTGACGCTTGATGAGGGCCGCGTGTTCTTCTGTGAGCGCGGTGCCGAGAGCGGCGACGGCATTGGTAAATCCGGCGGTGTGGCAGCGAATCACGTCAATCTGACCTTCGCAGAGGATGCAGGTTTGCGCGTCAATGATCGCCTTGCGCGCCCGATCCATCGCAAACAGCGCACGACTCTTGCGGAAGAGCGGGGTCTCCGGGCTGTTCAGATATTTTGCGGCGCGCTCGTCTTTTCCGAGGATGCGTCCGCTGAATGCGATGACCCGTCCGGTCAGATCGCGGATCGGAAACATCAGGCGTTCGCGGAAGCGGTCGTAGCGGCGGCCGGACTCGTTTTTTGCGATAAGTCCCGCGGTTTCAAGCATTTCCAAGGAAAATCCGCGCTTTTCCGCAAATCTCTCCATCACCTCAAAACCGCCCGGCGCATAACCGAGTCCGAATTGTTCGATCACCTCCAGCCCGAGGTCGCGCGCCTTGAGATAAGCGCGCGCTTCTTTGGCGGATGGGTGTTTCAGCAGAACCTCGTTGTAAAACTTCGCCGCCTCCGCGTGGGCGGTGTAAAGCAGGTCTTTGCGTGTTTCCTCACCGCGTTCCGCTTCGGTGAAGCGCACCTCCACGCCCGCGCGCTGCGCCAGCAGTCGGACCGCGTCCATGAATTGCACGCCTTCGTGCTCCATCACGAACTTGAAAATATCGCCGCCCTTGCCGCACCCGAAGCAGTGGAATACCTGACGCGCCGGGTGGACCGTGAAGGACGGGGTCTTTTCTCGGTGGAACGGGCAGAGGCCCTTGTAGCTTGCGCCCGCGCGCTTGAGCGTGACGTAGGAACCGATCAGGTCAACAATGTCAACCCGCGCCCGGATGTCATCCAACACCTGTCGAGAGAGCGCCATCGCTCAATCCTCGCTGACGGGTCCGAGCGGTTCGTTTTCGCTTTCCCATTTGTCCAGTTTTTGCTCGAACGCGTCTTCGTCCCATTTTTCCTCGTGCCGCTCCGGCAACCGCAAATCCGGCATTTTTTCCGCCATCTTGTCGTACCACGGCGATACGTATTTTGAGACCAGCCGCCCGCTGGCGGATTCCTCATTCACGACGCGGTGCACCGTGTCGTTCGGAATGAAACTGACCAGCAACAAAAACAATGTGACGGTGATTGCGGAGCGCAGCAGCCCGGCGAGCGCGCCGCCGATCCGTTCGAGTTTGCCCTTGAATGCGAAGTTCAGAATGGTGGACAGCAGCATTCGGATCAGCGTTGCCGCGATATAGGCGCCCAGCAGGAGAGCCAGAACGCCGCCCAGCAGAGCGAGGTGGGCTTCCCAGTGAAAGTGATCTTGAAGCCACTTCGCGAAAGGTCGGGTGTAGTGATAGACCACAAAAATGCAAACGAGCGCAACCATGACCCGCGCCAGTTCGCCGGACAAGCCACGACGAATGCCTCCGATCAGCCCCGCGAGCAACAGCGCCAGTGCCACCGCATCCACCAGATTAAAACCATGCCACGTCATGTCAGAGAACGTAGTGCCGCGCACACCGATCTTCAAGATTCTTCGGCTTGCGTGAATGTGGCGCAGAGGAGCCTGGACGGGGCGCTGTGCCAAATTCCTTTGTTTTCTGCGCGGCGCGATTTGGTAGCCTGTCTGCAAGCCATGTCGGAAGAACCGCCAGATGCAGGTTTGCGCAGTGAAGCGGGCGGCGCGTTGCGCCGTCTTGCCTTGTTTTTGCTCATTGCGGGCGCGGGTGTTGCGTTGAGCCACTTCACCAAGCTCGGAGAGTATTTTGATGCGCACTCGATTGCTGATCTGGCAGGACGCATGGGGGCGAACGGGGCGCTCGTGATTTTCGCCGCAGGTGCGCTGACGCCGCTGATGTTTCTCCCGCGCTGGCCGATCGCGTTTCTTGCAGGGTTGTTGTACGGCGTGGGGTGGGGCACAGCCCTGGCGACGGTCGCGTCCACCTTGGGCGCGTGGCTGCATTTTGTGCTCTCCCGGACGCTGTTGGCGCCGATGTCGGAAAAGATTAAGCGCCGATTTCATTGGGAGCATCTGGATATTCCGCGCGACAAACAATTTATGGTGTTGTTTTTGCTGCGCGCTTTTCCGCTGTCGAGCTTTGTTGCAACGAATATTTTGGCCGGCGCACTGAAGGTCAGTCGTAGCCGCTATCTCACCGCAACGTTTTTGGGGATGATTCCTTCGACCGTGATGTATGCGGCGTGGGGGAAACTGATGAAGAAGCCGGACTCGCAGTTTTATGGCGTGGCGGCGCTGGCGGTGGTCTTGATCGTTGTCGGCTCAGTTCTTGCGCACCGCTATATCGCGCCGTGGCTGAAGCCTAGGGTGGCGAAATCGGACGCGGAATGACTTTCGTTTGCGTGACGGTTTTCGTAAGATGAGAGGATGAGCTTTTCTAAAAGTATTTTTCTCGGATGCGCGGCGTTGCTCGCCGGCTCGTTGCTCTCGAATGTGAGTCAGGCCGCCGTCGAAGCCTCGCCGCCGCGCCAAGTGACGTTGCAAATCTACGACACCGGCCTCGCGCTCGCGAGCGAGTTGCGTTCCGTCACGGCGCGCGCAGGCGATTCGGATGTGGTGGTGAAACAACTTCCGGCGAAGCTCGACCCCCGCCTCTGTCTCCGTGACGCCCACGGCGGGTGGCGCGGGATTGACGTGTTGGAACAGCACTTTGAATACGACCTTGCGGACCGCTCGCGCCTGCTGCGTCGCTATCTTGATCGCAATCTTGTCGTGGGTGTCGGCGAAAAAACGCGCGAGGGCCGCTTGGTCGGGCTGCCGGTGTGGCGCGATCCGCCGTATCCTTCCGACCCGCTCGTGTTGGCGCAGCCCGATGGCGGGTTGCTTTCATTTTATACCGCGGGTGAGGCGGCCCGAATCACGTTCCCCGATGCGGCCAAAATTGCCTTCTCGCAGCCGACGCTTGTCTGGCGTGCGCGATTCCCGTCCGAGGGCCAGCAAAACTTCCGACTCGGCTATTTGCTGAACGACTTGTCCTGGCAGGCGGTGTATGACGTGGTGCTGGAGCCGGACGCGCTGCACGCGCGATTGGATGGGCGAATCGGACTGCAAAATCAGAGCGGCGGTTCATTTGCCGGTGCGACGGTGGTGTTGTTGGAAACCGAGCGCGGTCGCGCGGCGGGCGAGCTGGATGATCCCTTGGAGACGCCGCCCCATCGCTATTCTTATGGCGCGTCGGTTCCGCGTACCGAGGCCTCCATCGCAACCTTGGCGCCTGCGCAGACACACAACGTCAGCGGGAAGGTGACGCTTGCGGATGGTGAGACGGTCTATTTGCCGTTGGTCAGCGTTGCCAAGCTGCCGGTGCAGCGAATTTATGTGTACGACGGCGTCCGCTTCGACCGCTTCCAGCGGAACCGACGCAACGACTGGAATTACGGCACGGAATATCACACCACGGTGGACACCTATTTGGAGTTTCAAAACACCACAGCCGCCGGGCTGGGGCAAAACCTGCCGCTGGGCCGCTTGCGGCTCTATCAGCAGAGCGACGACGGACTGGTTGATCTGCTCGGCGCGGATACGCTCGCGCCGGTGGCGAATGGTCAAAGCGGCCAGCTCCGCGTCGGCCCCGCGCGCGGATTGCGTGGCGAGCGCGAGCGCACGGGCTACAGCGAGGTTCGTCCGATGCACGAATACGAAGAGTCGTTTGAAATCCGGCTCTCCAACAACTCCGACCAGACGGCAACAATTCGCGTGGTGGAACATCTTTACCGGTGGACTGAATTTGAGATCGTCAAATCCGACACCGAATACGAGACGACCGATCCGCAGACGATCGAGTTCAAGCCCGAGATCAAGCCGGGCGGCCGAAAAGCCATTCACTACACCGTCCGATACAGTTGGTGAGGAGAGGCCCGATGGATCGGCGCACGATATGGCCCGGCCTGATTGCCCTCCTGTTGTTCGGCGCCCCGTCCGCGCACGCCGTGTCGAATGAAGTTGCGCGGCCCGCGCGGATTACCGCGATGATTGGGCAGGGGTATGCGATTGTGCGTGAGGAGTATCGGCCCGCATTTGTGCATCCGCGGCAAAATCTGCTTCTCGACCTTCCGCCGGAAATGGACCGTTCGAGTCTTACAGTTGGCGATGATGCAAACTCTGTTCAGTGGCTCGGCGCACGCTGGCTGGTTTCTCCGCCGCCACCGTTTGATGGAGTGCTGGACCTTTCTGCGCCCGGCGTCGCGTCCTTGACTCACGCCGCGCCCCGTGCCGCTTCGCGTGTGGAATGCAGTTTGCTCGCGGACAGCGCACGCCCGCGCAGTGTTTGGGCGCTCTATCAAGTTCCGGGATTTTCGTGGCGGGCGCGTTATGACCTGACCATTCGCGGCGATATTCGGAATCAATTGGAACCCCTGCCGGTGGATTTGGAGGCGCGCTATTATTTATCGAACGGCCTGAGCCGCACGCTTTCTCTCGACCGAATTCAACTGCTCGGCCCCGACCGCGTTCCTGCCACACCCGAGCCGGGCCCGGTTGGAACAGGCTTCCTGGAGTTGGACGAAGATAGTCCGCTCGCCGACCGCTGGCGCCCGCAGAAACCACAACCGGAAACGCCGCAACTTTACAGTCTGCCCGACGCCGCAAGACTCGCTGCTGGCGAAGTCACCGCTGTGCGTTTCGCCTCAGCGCGCCGGGTTCCGACGGATCGGGTGTATGTGATGGATAGCGAGCGCAATGCGAGTGATGCCACGCTGAACTGGAAACCGTTGCGGCAGTTGCTCACGTTTCGCAACGAACGTCGCGTCGGTCTTGGTTTTCCGCTCCCGCCTGGAACTGCGTTAATCTCCACCGGCGTCGGCCGCTCATCCACCCAGCAGGAGGCTTTACTGAATCACACCGCATCCGGCGGAGTCATTCGCGTTGACCTTGGCGATGCAGTGGGGATATCCGGTGCGCGTCGTTCACTCGGTCGCGAGCCAGCGCCAAGCGGATTTACAGAAGAAACGATTGAACTTTGGGTGACCAACAGTCTGCCTAGTGCCATTCGCGTTGAAATTTCCGAGCGCCCGCCCGTCCCCCTCGCGTGGGACATGGTTCGCTCCTCGCGCTCCTACGAAATCCTCGACCGCCGTCTGCGCTATGACCTCGAAGTGGACCCTCGCAGCGCAATGACGATCAACTACACCGTCCGCCTGACCGAACCGGAAGATTGGTGAAGCAGGATGTGCGTCAGACCTCCACGGTTTGGATAACCCACTTGCTGAGCGCATGGAGCTGGGACGCCCTTTGTCCCGGTGGCTCTTCATCGTGACGGCGCGGAAGTAGCGGAAATTAAGCGCACCGGCCCAAATTTTGCGCCTAAATAGTTTTCCAGATTCGCGTCAATTCCGCCAAGTCGGGATGAATTTGCGTAGAATTTCCAACCCTTGGAAGTCCTTTCGGACAAGACTTCCAACCCTTGGAAATTTTGGCCCGCGCACCTAATTTCGCATAGCGCATTCTCCTGATCCTCGTATGCATTTAATGCCTATCATGTACGCATTAATGCGTATTTCGATTTGCTCCGATTGCGGGCCTTGCGAGCCTTGCTTCACAAAACCACCGAAAGTGAGGACCGACCCCATTTTTTCGCGAATTCGCTGTAGTGGGTAGGGCGTGACCGCCCTCCAGAGGCGGGCAAGGCCGAGCGCGCCGAATGTGAATGAAGAGATTTTTAACCACGGAAATGCGCGGAATTACGCGGAAAGCAAATTGTTATCTGGTTCTCGCTTTCGCCGTGTTTGGTAGGGCGTGACCGCCGGGCGCGCCGCAGTAGCTCTAGGGTCAACAACCGAAGGTCGAAAATAACCCGACATGGAACGTCGCGGTAAATCGTGAACATTCCGGCCGGCTCGGCGATCCGGCCCTACCCCAAACAACAAACTGTTGGGTTGTTCTCGATTTCGCTGTGGTTGGCAGAGCAAAGCCGAGCGCGCCGAATGTGAGCGAAACGATTTTTATCCGTAGTAACACGCGGAAAGCCGCGGAAAGGGATGGGGATAGCGCAAAACATTTAAGGCCGTGCCCCACCGTGGTAAGGCGCGTGGCAAGCAAGCTCAGGTCATCTTAACTTAGCGCCATTCAGGGCTGACCCCATTCCCATGAGTAGCGCTTGTGATAGTCTATACCAATGTAGTTCATGGCGGTTATCTCCGGGCAACATGACGGGCCACTATGGCCGCGTCTTCAATTGCTTGATGGGCATTATGCCGCATCTATGGAGCTCTAACCGCCTTTCATGCTATCTGACCCCAACTACTTCGACCCCAACTACTTCGGAGCGGTAGGGCCGAGGGGCCGTGCCATTACTTCTCTTTGTCAGCAGCAGCTTGAGGCTTGACGGTTCTTGCCTTGTCGAGAACAGTCTGGACTTTCTTCTCAAGAGGCTGGTTCGCCGGAACATTCTCACCAAGAATAGATGTGATTAGCCCAGTCAACTCCTCCATATACAGCGCGTGGAGAGTGGCCGCCTCGCTTCCGCTTCTATAAACATCTTCCGCCGCCAAAGTATCCACAAGCGTTGCCAGATCACCGGTCACCCGGGTTGACCCCATCTCGCGTATCCGACGAACGGCAGCAAGCTTAACATCGGCATTTTGGATATCTTTCAATGATTGGGAGAGAAAGCGAGATGCTCCTCTCTGGGCGAAGAACTCGAGTGCGGCCATTGATGCCTTTTTGTCGCTCGAGGCAATAAGCGAATCGTAGCTAACCACGATTGCTTCTGCCTCTGTGGATTGACTCCCCCGAAGGACCGGCAAAATATCAGGCCCCAGTGCAAGAGCTTCGGATTCTGCGATCTTCCTAGTATTCGCATTTTGCGAAGCTAGCTGCGTGATGATCTGTGAATGCTCGTTCTCTGCATGCAAGGAATTGATCATAACAGCACCTACCATAGTAAAAACCATCAGCGTCTTTTTCATATCGACCATCTCCTACCAACCGTTGTTGGACGTATCCAAAAAGCTCCCGTTGTCGCGCCATCCAGGGACAGTATCCAAAGTGTCTCCGTCACCATTAAGGTCAACGCCAACCGCCGCCTCGCTGATGTTGACCTTCTTAAGATTCTGATGGAAGCGCCACTCGAAGAAGTCCGACATCCGATACCACACTGAATCAAGCTCCAATCGCGCAAACTCGCGGAAGTGAAGACGTAGTTCCAACGTGTCGTTTAGGTTGGCCGCCGTATGCTTGGCTCCGCTTGTTGGTTGATCCGTGCTTTTAAGCTTCTTCGTGTCGGATGCTGTGTACGGATCATCATCCTCGTCACCGGTGCTGGCGTCATCGTTGCCGACGACGTCACTGGCAGGATATGTAAGAATATCCGTGTACCAGCACGGCGGCGGAAGCCAGTCAGCATCAGCCCATCCTGCAGGCTTCGTCACAACCTTCTGCCGTGTTTGCCGAGAGATGTCCCAATGCTTATCAGCTCCTCCCGATAACGGATCACCGCACACATTGTTTCCCCCAGGAGGTCCAGAAGTCTTTGCTCCATGAAGTGCAGGCCTATTAGCATCGGAAATGATCTCTTCTGGTGTAATGGAGGCAGTGAACACATAACCACCTCTTACAATGCCGTATGTCGGCGTTATGCTTTCACTTAGGGCAATCGGCGTTTGAGCAATTGAGGACCATACAACCCAAACAATACCCTCCCAGCATACGGAATCACCGATCTTGATCCGAACAGGTATCCTCTGTGATGTCGCGCTTGAAAGCTTCGCGGTCCGTTTGTCAGTCTCCACCGCCGGATAGGTGATCGTCGCGCCATCGGCTTCCCAGACAAGCTGATCGAAAACCGCCGGATCATTGGGCGACACGGTGGCACTGAGAACGACGTCGCCGGTATCTTTGACACAGACGAAGTGATCGGCGTGTGCGGCCCCGGAGACGGCCGAAATCTTGTGCGTGTCGGTGTCGGAAGAATGGACGTCAACGGTATCCACTTTAATGATGGCCATCTTATACTCGCCGCCCAAGGTGTTCGTATAGTCCGGTGCATGCCGAGATCCTGCACGAATAAGTAAGGCCGCGTATCGGCTCCTGCGCTGGCGCTGGTCACAACCTCCTGCTCACTGAGCCAGTGGATCCCTTTTTGAGTTGCGCCCCGCCACACCACCCGAAATTCCTCTTGCGTGCGACCCTCTTTAACCCAAACACACAAATCCATATCCGCCTTTAATCCCTCGAAATAGGTTTTGACCCATCCCTCCAAGCCAATATCCGTCATTCCATCGTTTTCCCAACCCGGCATCGAGGATTCATACCTGGTAACATAGGGCTGGGCCATGGTGGAGTTTATATCGTTGGGATCGCTATTTTGTGCCAATTCATCATCATTTGAGATGCCGTCCTCATCCGCATCCGCATACAGATTGGTGCCTGGAAATGCCATCTCCCAACTATCGGGTATCCCGTTGGCGTTTTCGTCGAATACCAAGGGATTCCAGCCGTTGGCGATTTCATACGAGTCGCTACCCCACCAGTCGGACACCGCGCCAGATAGCGGCGGCCAAGGAAATATGTCGCCATCCGTCGCCCAAGTGTTGGGATTCGTGCCCACTTCCGCTGCGAGCCGCACCGCCGCTGTTGCGTCATTGGCGAACCGGTTGGGCATGGTGAAATCCACTTCCAAATCGCGATTCGTCACCAGCGATCCGCCCAGCAGCAGGAACCGGCCCGGATCAATCCAGGTATTAGGCGGGAACACATAAGCATTAGTATAACCCGTATCGGCAACCTGAATGACGAAGCCGCCGACATTCACGGGATAGCGTCCGATTGCTCGGCATCAATGGCGGTGGGTTCTTCGGAGCGGGGAGAAGGCGACGCAAATGAAACAAGACATAGCGCGGTCAAAAGCGCGGCGATCCCGACAGCGGCTTGGGGATGCGTGTTCGACTCTTTCATGAGTTATTCTTCGGGTCTATTGGAGTCTATTCGGGTCGAGTAAAGACATTTTCTATTTAGCGTCTTCTCGGAGTACAGATGAACGCATATTCTGGACGAATAGACCGCTGAGGCGGGCGAGTGAAGTCGGCTAATACGGTGCTGTTGTAGGCGGTTGTTCGAGTGAGTTGTCACAGGGTTTGGTGACGAGAATGAGGCGATGGACTCAGAGTAGGAGTCGAAGCCACAGCAGGAAAGTTCATTCGGTTGCAACATATCTGGTTTCCCACGATTTTGCGCCATAATTCGGCCCGCAAACGAACCACGCGGTTAATCGTCAACCCTCCCCAGATCGTTGTCAACACGCCTTTTGTCTTGTCTCAAATCACCGATGGAGCAGGTTAGCAGTAAGCCCAAAGCAAAATCTGTCAATACTGAGGACCTCTGACCCCATCTGGTGTTGTGGATCTTCTGGAATCGTCTCGGTGGGATGAATTCGCGGGGCTATTTGTGAGTTGCTAACTCGCCGACAGCGGCGGTGGGGTTTTGGAAGAGGCTCTCAATCGTCTCTTCCGTGATCTCTGCGGGGGCGCCGGTGGCGATGACTTGACCGCGATCCATTACGACGATGAGGTCGGCGTCGGCGGTGGCACGGAGGCGGTGGGTCACTTCGATGATGGTGGGTTTGTGTTCCCAAGCCGCGAGGGCTTTGCGAATTTGCTCTTCGCGCGCGATGTCGAGGTTGGCGGTGAACTCGTCGAGTACGAGAACACTCGGCTTCATCAGCAGCGTACGCGCAAGACAAAGGCGCTGGGCTTGTCCGCCGGAAAGCGCAGAGCCGTTGCGGCCTGCGTGAGTCGCTAGGCGATCGGGCATCGCTTCGATTTCATCGGCAAGGCCCGCGAGCCTTAGTGCGGCCCATAGCTCCTCGTCTGTCGCATCGGGAGCGCCAAGGCGGAGGTTTTCGGCGAGACTGGTTTCCAACAGTTGGTTCTTTTGAGATACCGAGACGATGTTGCGACGCAGTGAGTTCAGGGTGTAGCAGTTGGTGGACTGGCCGCCTACGGTGATGGAGCCGCTGCCGGGATCGTCGTATCGTTGCAGGAGTTGGACGAGGGTGGATTTGCCCGAGCCGGAGCGGCCAACGAGAATGGCGTGCCCGCCAGCGGGGATATTGATGGATACGTTCGTCAGCGCATTTTTATTGGGAGAGCCGTCGCGACTCGGATAGGCGTAACTCACATTCGTGAATGTAATCGCCGGGGCGTGGTCGGGTGCGAAGGTGTCGGGTCCATCGCTCACGCGAGCGGGGATGTGGCTGATGTGCCAGAGTCGGCGCGCCGCGGCGAGGGAGTGATCGAGATAGCCGGTCGCGTCCTCAATTCCACGCGGCCCTTCAAATACGCGAAGCGCCATTGCCGCGAGCGCGGCGATGGCAATCGGAGAGAGTGTGTTGCGGCCAAACCAGACGATAGAGAACGAAGCGATGAGCGATGCTGCCACGTTTGCGCCGCGCCGGAACCCCGCCCAGTCGCGCGGTGGCTGCGAGGAATCGCCAACCAACTTGCCTTGCGCATCCGTTTCGGACAGACGCTGCTCTTCAAGACCGTAGCCGAGCACTTCATCGAGTCCATACACGGAGTCCGTGACGTGGTGCGCGAGGTCACGTCGGCGCGCGAGCATTTGTCGCGTGGACTTCATCGAAGGGCCTACACCCACATACGGCACGATCAGGAGAGAGAATGCGAGGCAGCCGGCCGCGACGCCGGTAATCGCCCAGCCAATCGTGAGACCGGCGGCAAGAACTGCGCCGATGCCGACGACATACGCGGAGACGACGGGCGCGAAGGTGTGCGCATAGACGACTTCGATTCGATCCACGTCGCGCGTCAAACTCGTAAGCACATCGCCGGAGCGCGAGTGCGAAACAATCGCCGGCGCCTTTGGCCACATTGAGGAGAAGACATGGACGCGAAGTAATTCCAGCGCTTTGAACGCCACATAGTGGCCGCTGAATTGTTCGAGGTAGAACATCCCTGCCTTGATTAACGATAATGCGATCAGCGCGGAGATGATCGTCGCCGTGTGCCCTGCGCCTGTGATGATTGCGACGACGCCACCCGCCGCCGTGCCGAAGAGCGCGAGGTCGAGCGTAAGATTCAAAATGCGGCACGCGGCGGAGAAGAAGAGTGGCTTGTGGACCGGGCGCGTTATTCCAAGCAGCCAGCGAAGCAAAGTTCCGAGCGCCGGGCCGTCCGTCTCGTTGCCCACCGCAGCGGTTGCACTGTTCGCTTTCTGGGCGCCGGGTTCAGACACGAGAGAGTTCTTCCTTCTTTAATTGCCCGTCGCTGAGCGTATAGACCGTATCCGCAAGTTTCAAAAGAGACGGGCGGTGGGTGATGAGTACAATGGTACGATCACGCGGGAGCGCTGCGATGGCATTGATGATCGCGGACTCGGACTCGATGTCCACATGGCTGGTCGGCTCGTCGAGGAGCAGCACGGTACGCCCGGAGAGCAACGCTTGCGCCAGTGAAATGCGCTGTGCTTGGCCGCCGGAAATAAGACCCGCGCCTTCGCCCAAATAGGTGTCGAGTCCGCGCGGCATTCCTGCAATTTCATCCGCCACTTGCGCCTGACGCAACGCATCCCAGAGTTGCTCATCCGTCGCCGTTGGCTGAGCAAGTCGCAGGTTGTCGGCGATAGTTCCCGTGAAGAGCCACGTGGTTTGTCCCACCGCTGCGCTCGCAGCGCGGGTTTCCGCCATGTGCTCTTTGTCCGCGTCGTGGCCAGCGATAAAAATCTGTCCGTCCTGCGGCGGCAACGTTCCGCGAAGGAGCGCCATCAGCGTGGACTTTCCCACACCCGACGGCCCAACCAGTGCGACGCGCTCGCCGCGTGTCACGCGCAGATTCACGTTGGAGAGAACCGTGTTGCGGTCGTAGCCGAAAGAGACATTGTCCATACTGATCGCCACGGACTCGTCGGGGCGCGATGCTACGAGTGGGATGGGTGCGGGCGCTTGTTTGATCGCGTCGGCTTTCGGTGGTTTCTGATCTGTTGCAGCAAGAAATGAGCGGATTTCGCGCTGCGCGGCGATGCCGCCCATTCCAATGTAGAAGAACCCCGCCACTTGCTGCAGGGGCTCAAGGAGTAGTACCGTCAGCAGCATAATACTGAGCGCGTCGCCTGTGGTCATGACCTCGTGACGCGCGACGACGAGCAATGCGACGGCGCAGATCAAGACGAGGGAAAATATTCCGTCCATCACGATGATGACCACCTGATTTCCCGCGAGCAGCCGCATAATTGCGCCACGATTCCGCTCGCCCGCCGTGCGCAACTCAGCTTCGATTCGGTCCCCGGCACCGAGCAATCGAATCGTGACAAGATTGCGGATGGCATCGAGATAGCGACTGGCCAGCGCCCCGCGTTGTTTCCGCGAGTTGGCGGATGTTTTTCGAAATAGCTTCATAAACCCGCCGATGGCGAGCGGAATGATCGGCACGAGTACCAGTGTTGTGAACCCGACAACCGGGTCAATGGCGATGCCGATGTAGAGCAGTACCATCAACGGAATCATCATCGCGGCGAGGGTGGATCCCCAGTAAATCTGTTTGTAGTTCGTGATGCGCTCGGCGCCGTCGTTGAACATCGGAATCACGCGGCCTGGCGGAAATTCGTTGCGCAGTGATGTTCCATCCGCGCCTGCGGCAAACTGGCGCGTGAGCAAGGCGCGGCGAATGCGACGTTCTTCTGCGCGGGCCGCTCTGCCACCGACGCCAAATTCGGAGAACGCGAGGATGGCGGCGAGTGCGGTAAAGAGGAGCGCGGTCGTTGCGGCGGCATCTGTGCCGCTGTCAAGCGTGCGTCCGATTGCAGCGATTGCGCCGACCATTGCGGCAGCGGAACCGAGACGCAACGCACCTACGAGTCGCGTGGCGCGCTGGCCTTGGTTCGAGATCACGCGGGCCTTCGGTTGTCGCTTTGCAGACCGGGTACTCACGTATGCGGTGCGTCCTGTGCTGTTGTGGGCGTATTCATCCTCTTTGCCGTCGCGCACAATACGACAGAAATAAAATTTCGCAAGAGATGAACGCGCGGGTGGAAAAACATCCCCCGACTTATGGGGCAGCCGTCGCGGGTGTCGCCTCACGCACATTTCGGGAGGTGAGCCAGCTCGCTTGAAACTGGTAGAGCAGGAGGAAAATTGCGAGGAGCACGGCAACAAACGCGACAAACTTGAGGTTGTCCTTGAGCGGACGTTCCCGACTGGGAAAGTCTATCCGCAGTTTGCCGAAGTTAATAATAGGTGGCGTCGCGCGACGACGTGACGATTTCATAACTCTTTCCTTATACTAACCGCCTGTGATTTGTGCGCAATTTGTTTTTCTCCAAAAGCGCCTTCTTGTATTTCGATGCGGAAAGGCTTGATTGCGCGCGCGCGGCGCGTACCGTGTCGCACGAATTTTCACTCACAGGAGCAATCTCATGCCAGCGCTAAAAAAACTAACCTCCTACGCCGGCCCCCGCGGCCCGGTCGTCCTAGCAATTATGGATGGCACCGGAATCGGAAAGTATAAAGAGGGCGATTTCGTCGCCGCCGCCTACAAGCCGAACTGGGAGTGGCTGAAGCAGCACGCCGTTTATACTGAACTCAAAGCGCACGGGCGTGCGGTGGGAATGCCGACGGACGAGGATATGGGCAACAGCGAGGTCGGTCATAACGCGATCGGTGCGGGGCGTGTGTTTCACCAAGGCGCCAGCCTCGTCGAAAACGCCATCAACAGCCGCGCGTTGTTTGAAGGCGATGTCTGGAAAGAGCTGGTCGGCAACGTCACACGGCACCACTCACAGTTGCACCTCCTCGGTCTCCTATCCGACGGCAACGTACACAGTCACATTCGCCATCTGCTCGCGATGCTCAAGGAAGCGCACGCGGTGGGGGTGAAGACCGTTCGCGTGCACATTCTGCTCGATGGTCGCGATGTTTCGCCACAGTCAGCGCTGGACTATGTGGACCAACTGGAAGCCCTGCTGAAAGAATTGAGCACGGACGGTTGCGACTATGCCATCGCCTCCGGCGGTGGCCGTCAGGTCATTACGATGGATCGCTACGAGGCGAATTGGCCGCTCGTGGAGCGCGGTTGGAAGATTCACTGGCGTGGCGAAGGCCCGCAATTTCCCTCCGCCCGTGCGGCGATTGAGAAGTATCGCGCGGACAATCCGGCGGTGATTGATCAAGACCTGCCGCCGTTCGTCATCGTCCGCGACGGAAAGCCCGTCGGCACGTTGCAGACGAATGATAGCGTGGTGATGATCAATTTCCGTGGTGACCGTGCGATGGAAACCTGTCGCGCGTTTGAGGAAGATAATTTTACGAAATTTGAGCGCGGCCCCAAACCTCAGGTCGTCTTCGCCGGAATGATGCAGTACGACGGCGACACGCATACCCCGAAAAAGTATCTCGTTTCGCCGCCAGCGATAGATCGCACCATCGGCGAATATCTCACCGCCAGCGGCGTGTCCATCCTCGCCACGAGTGAGACGCAAAAATTTGGGCACGTCACCTATTTCTTCAATGGCAATCGCCTCGGAAAGTTCGACGAGAAATTGGAGGACTACGTTGAGGTTAAGTCCGACCGCGTGCCGTTTGAAGAGCGTCCGTGGATGAAGGCTGCGGAGATCACCGATATTGTTGTGGATTCGATCCGCAACAACAAGCACCGCTCTATTCGGCTCAACTATCCCAACGGCGACATGGTCGGACATACCGGCGTCCCGCTCGCTGTCCAAATTTCCGTCGAGGCGACCGACCTTTGCGTGGGCCGCTTGATCGAAGCGCTAAAAGCGGCTGGCGGTATTTTGATTCTCACTGCAGACCACGGAAATGCCGACGATATGTACGAGCGGAACAAGAAGGGCGAAGTTGCGATAGACCCGCGTACAGGCCATCCGAAAGCGAAGACCAGCCACTCCTTGAATCCCGTGCCGTGTTTTATTTGGGATGCGGATGGAACGGCGAATCTGCGTCTTTCCGCCACTGCAGAAAAAGGGGGCTTGGGCATTACCAGTCTCACGGCGACTTTTCTGAAGCTCCTCGGTTTTGAGTCCCCGGCAGATTACGATCCTTCGATTGTGGATGTGGGGTAGTAGGGAGGGGACGGAAAAGGATTGGTCGTGTGGTTCCCGATTGCGATAGGTAGCGCGTGACCGTTCTCCATAGGCGGACAGGCTGAACGCACCGAATGTGAGTGAAAAGATTTTTAACCGCGGAAATACGCGGAGAGGACGCGGAAAGGGATTGTCGTGTTGCTCGCGATTCCGCTGTGGTTGGTAGGGCGCGACGGCCGGGCGCGCCGCAGGGGTTGTGGGGCGAACGACCGAAGGGAAATAATAACCCAATTTGTAACGCCTCGACTTATCGTGAAGGTTTTAGACCGTCCTCGGTCTACCCGCCTATGGAGGGCAGGCCCGCCCGGCGGTCGGGCCCTACCTGAATCAGGGTTGGTGATTATTTTTTAACCGCGAAAACCACAGAAAACTCTAGCGGCCCCGTGTAGCCACGTGACTACACGGGGATTACATTCTTTGAGCTTACGCTTGTAGAGCTCTGGCGCGGGGGAAGAGGATGTCGTTTTCCAAGCGGATGTGTTCCGCGAGGTCGGCGATCAGATTGCTGATCAGTGTGATTGTGGTCGCCACCTCGGGGCCAATTTCAGCGGGAGGCTCACCATTCCACAACGTTTCCTTCACCTTTCGCAGAGTGGAGATCGCGTGCTCGTGCGCTTCCTCGTGGTGGGTGATGGTCTTTACGAAGGGGGCTAGAGACTTGGTGGAGTCCTTTTCGGCAGCCTTAATCATGGGGAAACCCGCAGTCTCCTCTTGGATCATGTGTTGTTCGAAGGCGGCTTTGACCTGATGAAACAGCGTGTGTGCCTGCAAGAGGACGGGGAACTTCAGCCAATAGTTGCGAACGTGCCAAGTCAATAATTCGCTGATCAAATCTAGTTCAGCGTACGAATACACGTGGTGCTTCGTGATGATGTAGTCAACGAGTTGGCTCATCGGCGCTTCATTCCAATTGGTTTCTGTGCTCATTTACGGGACTCCTCTATTAATGGTGAGCAATCTACTGGGAAGGCAGGGTACGTGCTTGCTCGCAGGATGCAAGTGTTCGCCATGTTTTGTGCCGCTAAATACACTTTCTTGCGCACACGGAGCCTTGGTTGATAGATAGGTATGATTTTTGTTTGACATATAAAACAGCCGAAGTAATGTCACTTCCTAGTTGTGAATAGCTACGCCGAACCGCTTGGCTTGGCGCCATAAGGTCGGTTTCAGCCTATTGTGCGGCGCAGGAGTCGTGTCGCTAACATGGGCCGACTATTTCAGATACCAAGGAACAGATGAAAAAAGCGAGCCTACTCCGAAATCTTGTCGTTGCGTTATTCTGCATCGCGACAACATCCGCCCTGGCAATGGAAAATTATACCGAGACGTTCGATACGGATGATGCGAATTGGCGGTATCCAAATGGGCAGACGAATCTCGACTGGCACGCGAGTGGCGGGCCAGCGGGGGATGGTGACGGCTATGTGAGCGCGACGGGAATTTCTTTTAGCGGTAAAAGCCCAAACAGCTTCTATGTTGTTGCTCGTGGTAATGAAAGTTATGGGAGTAGCGGTGGAGCCTTTGCGGGAAACTGGATCACCTCGGGTGTCTATCAAATTTCAATGGATGTGCGCCACGACGTCCCGCAACCGATTCGCATTGGTATTCGGATCGCAAAGGGCAACCACCCTGCCGTCGCCATAGTTCCGAGCGAACTAATTCCGCCGGGAGAGTGGAAAACGATTCGCGTTCCCGTAACTTCAAATGCGACGGGTTATCTCGACTACAACTTTGAAGGTCAGAATTTTGCGGCTGTTTTCAAGGAGATTAACAGCATCCAACCCATGCTCTACGTTCCAGAGGAGTACACTTCCCCTGCGGACACGAACCTCTTTACCATTGATATGGATAATGCCTCCATCTCTATCGCGGGTTCGAGCGAGCCGGTCTCCGCAAATGAGCCGACGTATGACCGTTGGTTGTATACGTTCGGGGCAACTGACGGAACGCGCCCAGAGGCCTCTACTTACAGAACTGTGGATCCGCGATTCGATGAGCGCGATGCCCAGGCCTATTTTGCATTTGTGCTCACAAACGAAATTCCAGCCGGTTTGGGTGCCAATAGTTACCAAATTCTTTCTTGCCGTTTTGAAGCGACAGTTAATGCAGGAAGCCCCAACGCCCCGATTTACGATCCTACACTGGATGAGTGGACCTCCTATCTCGATTCAGGCCACCCTTTATTCACTGCGGATGAGGACGCTGGACGGCCAATGGAGTTGTATGGCGCGGGTTGGTCTTACGACGGCTATACACCGTGGACCTTTGGTGAAGCTGGGCTCTTATTTACAAATGGCGTGAACTATGGAAACCCAGATACCAAGGGCCAGCGGACGGTTTATCCGATTATGATGCAGGACGGCCAGGCGATTGACGTCTCGAACAATATTGATCCAGACGGCACAGGGACAAATGGATTTACCGCCATTCCTTTCGCTATCGGAACGGCAGAGCTTACGCCGGGCGATTCCCTTCCAGCGAACACAACGTTTACGTTTGATCTCAATACAGAAGACGCGGGGGTGCAGTCGTATTTGGCTCAGGCGTTGAACGAAGGCATTTTGCCACTAATCATCTCGACACTTCATCTAACGGCACAGCCGGGCGAAGACGCATCCGGTTTGATACTTGAGGATTATCCGAATTGGGTACAAAAAGAGAACTTAGCGGATCAATATCCGGCGACGTTAGAAATTACGTATCTAGTAAGCCCATCGCTTGAGCTTGGTCTGGAGGGAGGCGTCCGAGTCGCGCGTTGGGCGAAGACGTCGGCAGAACAAATACTTGAGGCGACGGATACCCTCGTTTCAACAAATGTCAATTGGCTGCCGATCGTTACTGTGGGCGAACCTGACGAAATTCAAAACACGGTGACGCTTCCCGAGGGTGGCGATAAATGGTTCTTCCGTCTGAGACAACCCTGAACGCGCGCTCTCGCGGATTTACGCTGATTGAACTGCTCGTGGTGATGGTTATCATCATCGCAGTCGCGGCGATGTTACTGCCGGGTATTGCGAACGCCCGGAATACCGCGCGCCGCGCAAAGGAGCAGGCATGCGGGCGGTCGTTGATGATGGGGGTCTATGCCTACGCCGAAGATCATGGCGGCGAAATGTTCCACGGCTACTGCAGGCATGACCAGGATATAAGCAAATTCCCGATCAAACCTTCCATGGCCGAGGATCAGTATCGGTATCCGTTGCGTCTGCTCCAGTATATCAATTCGTACGACAAGCGTGTGATCGTGGCCGATTACAAGGGCTGGTATAGAAATATGGACGAGCTGACCGATGACGAGAAGGCATACTTTACCAGCTTGTTCCCCAGCATGGGAATGAATGCGGCTTTTGTGGGGGCGATGAGTCGGGGAGCGATATGGGGGAATAAAGCCGATACCTAGTCATTTCGAAAAGTTTGGAAAGTTTTGTATCACGCAAATTGGTGAGGCGCAGACGCCTTCGCGGCAGGTGGTGTTTGCATCGTCGCGCTATGAAGAGGGGGGCAAAAGGTGACCGGTTACTTTAAAGTGCTCGCTCCCAAAAGACCCTCGGGCGTCTGGTCGTCCGGGAAGGACCCTGATCAGTCATCCTCTGCGACAGACTATGGGTACGTTGACTTTCGCTACAATAAAAAAGCCGTTGTGGCTCATCTCGATGGCCACGTTGAGATGCTGGGTGTAGAGGAACTGCGAGATATGCGGCGGTGGAGCAATCAGGCGTCGATTGCGAATGATCCGAACTTCACGGTTCGTTAGCCTCGGACTAGATTTAAGAAATCTGCGAATCTTTACTTGACCAAACTGGGCGAATTGGAAAAAAGGTACGCCAGTTGAAACCGCTCGAGTGAGCGGCGCAAAAAGGAAAAAGGCTTGAGGCTTGTCAAATGGATACACCCCGTGATCTTCGCTACACCACGACGCATGAATGGGTCCGTTACAAGGGCAAAGTGGCCACTATCGGCATCACGGATTTTGCCCAAGACCAATTGTCGGATCTGACCTATGTAGAATTGCCGACGGAAGGCGATTCCTTTTCCGCGCAGGAAGAGGTCGCCGTCCTAGAGTCTGTGAAGGCAGCGTCGGACATTTATGCGCCGATCAGCGGCACCGTTACAGCGGTCAACAAGGCGCTCTTGGAGAAGCCCGAACTGGTCAACATTGACCCCTATGGCGAAGGCTGGCTGTTCAAGATGACGCCCGACGATGTTTCCGAGCTGGAATCATTGATGGACGCCGACGAATACGACCAGTACAACCCGGACGACGATAACTAGCGGCTCGCGCAGCCCGGAAGCCCGCTGCTCGTCGGCTCTCCGTTCCCGCAGATGGACGGTGGCGCAATGGCCACCTTTCGTCAGGGCTGCCAAAAGATTGCTCCATGGCTTTGGCGCTTATTTTCCCACACCCCGTTCGCTATGCGGATGGAGTGCGTCTGCAACAAGCGCTGGTTGCTGCGCGGCAGGCGGATCACATCCCCGACACTATTCTGTTTCTCGAACACGCGCCGGTCATTACGATGGGGCGGCGCGGGCGAAAAAACTTTCTGCTCGCGAAGCCGGAGTATTTGCAGAAACACGGAATTGACTTCGAACTTTCTTCGCGCGGCGGCGATATCACCTATCATGGCCCCGGCCAGTTGGTGATTTATCCGATTATCAAACTCGGCACAGCCGAAGCCGATGCGCACGGCTACCTGTCGAACTTGGAAGAGATCGCCATTCGCACCGCAGGTAGTTTTGGCCTTTCCGCCTATCGCCGCGCCGGGATGAACGGCGCGTGGACGGACGACGGCAAGATCGCCGCCATTGGTTTTCACCTCAAACGCTGGGTGACCATGCACGGAATGAGCTTCAATGTGGACCTCGATTTGAAGGGCTTCTCGTTGATTGTTGGCTGCGGCCTCGTCGGAGAAAAAGTTTCGTCGCTCAAAGAGCAGCTCGGCGACCGGTGCCCCACGATTCCCGACGTCCGCGCCGCCATGGCAAAACATTTTTCCGAAATCTGCCAGCGCGACCTCGAGTTTTATGAATATGGCAAAGAGCTCCCTTCCTCGCTTCGCGCCGCCCGTATCTGACGTTCAATGCCTAGCGTGACGATGTGAAAGGTTTTTAACCGCGGAAATACGCGGAAGGACGCGGAAGGGGATGGGGATAGAGGCAGCAGCGGGGCGAGCTGCTTTTAAGACCGCCCTCAACGCGGGCGGCTACAGAGGTCACAGCAAACTGAATGTTCTCAACGCTGTAGCCGCGTCCGCCTTCGCCGGAGGCTATGGCGTGACGGAGGCGCTGACCGCGGGGGGAGGTTAAGATGTTCAATCACGGAAACACGCAGAATTACGCAGAAGGCAGACTGTTGTGTGGCTCACGATTTCATTGTGTTTGGTAGGGCGCGACCGCCGGGCGCGCCGCAGAGACTCTGGGGATAACGACCGAAGGGGAATAACAACTCAACTCTTTCACGCCCTCTCACACGCAATAGATGGGTCACTCTTTGCAACCGCGTGTTTGCCTGTGGGAACTTCGCCTCCTTTTGGTTCGATGGCTCCCTTTAAAATTCTCGTCCGATAGTTGACGGGGGGGAGGGGTGGATTATCTTTTCCCCTCGTGAACGGACAACCCATAGCTGAGAACGCTTCGAACGGGCAGATGAACCTGCTCGCGCTCCGGCTTGCTCTGCTTTCCCTCGCGCTTCGCGCGGCGGTGGGTTGATCCTCCTCTTTGCCGGACCCCGGGCAACCGATGGAAGACCCACCGCCGAAAACGGTGGGTTTTTTGTTTGGAAGCACAGTTTATACAACGTTAAATAGGAATTTGAGTCATGAGTAACGATAAGAAAAATCAGGTTGTCATTTTCGACACCACTTTGCGCGACGGCGAGCAGTGTCCCGGCGCGACGATGAACATCCACGAGAAGTTGGAAGTCGCGAAACAGTTGGCGCGGCTGAATGTGGATATCATTGAAGCGGGGTTCCCGATCGCTTCACCAGGCGATTTCGAGGCCGTCCAGAAAATCGCACAGACGATCACGGGTCCCGTCATTTGCGCGTTGGCGCGATTGAAGGAGATGGATATTGAGACTGCAGGCAAGGCCATTGCACCTGCTGCGCGTCGGCGTATCCATACGTTTAGCTCGGGGAGCGATATTCATCTGCGCAATATGATGAAGATGACGCGCGAGGAAAACATCAAGCGCTCCGTCGCGGCGGTGAAGTTGGCGCGTACGTTCACAGACGACGTGGAGTATTCCGCACAGGATACGTCGCGCTCTGATCGCAACTACTTGGCGGAATTGTACAACGCGGTGGCGGAGGCCGGGGCAACGACGCTGAATATTCCGGACACGGTGGGCTATGCTGTGCCGGATGAGTTTGGCGAGTTGGTCGCGTTTCTGGTAGATCGCGTGAAGACGCCGGGCGTGGTGTTCTCGGTGCACTGCCATAATGACTTGGGCTTGGCTGTTGCAAATTCGTTGGCCGCAGTGCAGGCGGGTGCGCGGCAGATTGAATGCACGATCAACGGCATCGGCGAACGGGCGGGCAACTGTTCGTTGGAAGAGGCCGTGATGGCGATTCGCACGCGTCGCGACCGATTGGGCGGCGCATGGACGGGTGTGAATACAAAGGAAATTATGCGCAGCAGCCGTCTGGTCAGTCGCATGACGGGCTTTGTCGTCCAGCGCAACAAGGCCATTGTCGGCGCGAACGCATTTGCGCACGAGTCGGGGATTCACCAAGACGGAATGCTGAAGGATCGCGAGACGTACGAAATCATGGTTCCAGAGGACATCGGTCTGGCCGGGACGGATTTGGTACTGGGGAAACACTCCGGCCGCCACGCGCTGAGCACGCACATGGCGAAAATGGGCTTCGACCTAAACGATCAGGAGATGGATGTCGTCTATGCGCGTTTCAAGGAGTTGTGCGACAAGAAGAAAGTCGTGTACGACGACGACTTGATCGCGATTGTGCAGGAGCAGGCGCAGGAGGTTCCGCAGGTCTGGACGCTGGAAGTGATGCAGGTGACGACGGGCACCAACAATGTGCCTACCGCCACAGTGCGTTTGCGGCACGGTGAAGACGTATTCACAGATGCCGCGTGTGGCGATGGCCCGGTCGAAGCAATCTTGAAAGTCATTGACCGGATCACCGGTGTGGAAGGAAAGCTGGAGGACTTCTCCTTGCAGGCGATCACCAAGGGCGAGGACGCGCTGGGTGAGGTCAGCGTCCGCGTGCGTTATCAAGACGACGCGGTACAGGCGAAGGGTTCCAGCACGGACATTGTTCAGGCGGCGGCGAAGGCGTATTTGAATGCGTTGAACCGCCACTTGTTCTTGAATAACCACCGTCAAAAAGTCGCGAAAACTCAGACGGTCTAGCGTTGGCAGGTGTAGAAACCCGCTGTGCGCACGAGCCGCAGCGGGTTTCGGCTGGTCATTTTGCTAAAAGACGGGAAATTACAAGGGTTGGAAGTCGGAAGAGCCGACGATTCCAAGCGTTGGAGAAAGTGATGTTGAAAATATCCGGTCATACCCGCCCATTTGCCGTGCTCGGCCACCCCATCGGGCACACGCTTTCGCCGGTGATGCACAATGCGGCGATTGAGACGCTCGGTTGGGACGCGATCTATCTCGCGTTTGATGTAAAGCCGGAGCGCTTGATGACCGTTCTCCCCGCAATGCGCAGTATGCGATTTGGCGGCGTGAATCTGACGATTCCGCACAAAGAAGTCGCGTTTCGCGGTTTGGAGAAACTGGACGTGTCCGCAAAATTGCTCGGCGCGGTGAACACGGTGCAGTTCGCCGACGAAGGAATGATCGGCCATAACACCGACGGCTTCGGATTTCTCCGCGCAATCGAAGAGGCGTTCGACAAAACCACCACCGGCGCAGCAGTCTTTGTTCTCGGCAGCGGCGGTGCCGGTCGCGCGGTCGCGCTGACCGCCGCATCGGATGGCGCAAAGGTGATTACGCTCTCAGATGTGGATGCAGAACGCAGTGAGCGAGTTGCCGCAGAAATTCGCGGTCAATTCCCCGACGTGGAGACGCGAATTACGCGCGATGTAGAGGATCAAACCGTCTTCGCGCGCGAATCGGATTTTGTCGTCCAAGCGACGCCGATTGGAATGAAGGATGGGGATGAGAGCATTCTCAAGCCGGAGGCCTTTCGCAATGGCCAGTGTGCGTTCGATTTGATTTATCACCTTCCGCGCACCGTTTTTATGAATGCCGCAACGCAGGGTGGGGCGTCGGCTGTGAATGGCTTGGGAATGTTGCTGCATCAGGGCGCGCGCTCGTTCCACATCTGGACCGGTGTCACACCGCCGATTCCGGAAATGCGTCGCGCGTTGGAACTCGCAGTGTACGGTAAATGAGCGACCCGGCGCTAACGCTGTATTTTACGCTGCTCGCCTTTCTGGGCGGCGCGTGTATCGGCAGCTTTGCCAATGTCTGCATTTATCGCATTCCGAATGACGAATCCATCGTCCATCCGCGCTCGCGCTGTCCATCGTGCGGAACGCCGATTGCGTGGTATGACAACATCCCGGTGTTAAGTTACTTCCGCCTGCGCGGTCGCTGTCGCCACTGTGGGGCGCGAATTTCAATGCGCTACCCCATCGTCGAATTGATTATGGCGGTGTTGTTCCTTGCGGTTTGGAATCGCTACGGATTTGACGCGCGGACGCTGGTGTATATGGGCTTGGTCGCGGCGCTGGTGATTGCGACGTTTATTGATATTGATCACATGATTATTCCCGACCGCATTTCGCTCGGTGGAATGCCCGCCGGATTGTTGTTCAGCGCATTGATCCCCGCGCTGCACGCGCAGACCGCCCCAATCTCTTCCCTCTTCGAATCTGGCGTCGGACTGCTCGCTGGATCCGGCAGCCTATTCCTTGTGGGCTGGCTTGGCCGACTCGCCTTCAAGAAAGAAGCAATGGGCATGGGCGATGTGAAACTGCTCGGCACGATCGGTGCGTTCCTCGGCTGGCCCGGTGTGTTGTTCACGATTCTTGTCTCGTCGCTCTTCGGCTCGCTGGTTGGTGTGGGATTGGTGTTGACCGGCGGCAGAGACTGGCAGAGCCGGATTCCCTACGGCCCTTACATCGCCGCGGCCGCCATTGTCTGGATTCTCGGCGGTAGCGCGTGGTGGGACGCGTACATCCGCTGGATGACCGGTTATTGATGTAAAATTATGGCGCTCGTTTGCGCAGTGAAATTCGGCCGATCGGCGTCTTTCCCTCGTACCACAACTCGAAGTCCGTCCGTTCATCGGGCGTGGGTTGGAACGGCTCGATTTCTTCAAAACGCGAGTCCGCGCGGAGCACGGCACAGATTTCGGTGAAGTATTCCGCATGATCGGTCGCGGCGTGTACAAGGCCCTCGAGTTGGAGCGTCCGGTGCAGTGCATCGAGAAAGCGCGGGTTGAAGAGCCGATGTTTGTGGTGCGCCGTTTTGGGCCAGGGGTCGGGAAAGAAAATATAGTACGCGCGGATGGCGTCGGGAGGCATCAAATAGGCGGTCGCGTAGTAGCCTTCAACGCGAAGGAGGCGGATATTTTTGAGACCGAGGCGACGTGCGCGGTTGTCTATTTTGCGGATGCGCCGGAGCATTCGGTCAATCCCGATAAAGTTCACGTCGGGATGTGTCCGCGCACGTTCGATGAGGAAGCGCCCTTTCCCGCACCCCAAATCCACCTCAATCGGATTCGTTGAGGCGAAGCAGTGCGCGATCGGCAGGGGGTTCAGCCAGTCGTCCGGAACGATTCGCGCACTATCCATTTGCGGTTGCATATTGCGGGCAGAGCATACGCAAATTTATAGAATCTGAAATTTGAATCTCAACTTCTCTGTGAAAAAGGCTTGGATGAGAGCCGGTGAAAGCTATTCTCGCCGAAACTTTGCGGGGTCTCAGCCCCGGACGGAGACGCATGGCTAAATATATCTTTATCACGGGCGGCGTTGTTTCATCGCTTGGCAAGGGCATTACCGCCGCTTCAATCGGACGCCTACTGATCGAGCGCGGGTTAAACATCCGTATGCTGAAAATGGATCCGTACCTGAATGTGGACCCGGGCACGATGAGTCCCTACGAACACGGCGAAGTGTATGTCACCGACGACGGCGCGGAGACGGACCTCGATCTCGGACACTACGAGCGCTTCACCGGACAGCCGACTTCGCGGAAGTCGAGTTTTACCTCTGGCAAAATTTACTGGGAGGTTTTGCGAAAGGAGCGCGAGGGCGATTATCAGGGGCACACGATCCAGATGATTCCGCATATCACCGATGAAATTAAGGTGCGCATCCGCGCCCTTGCCGAGCCGGGTGTGGATGTCGTGGTGGCAGAGATCGGCGGAACGGTCGGCGATATCGAAGGACTGACATTCCTCGAAGCCATTCGTCAAATTGGCCTCGATGAAGGTCGCCAGAACGTGATGTACGTTCACATGACCTATGTGCCGTTCATCAAGGCTGCGGGCGAGGTGAAGACGAAACCGAGTCAGCAGAGTGTTGCGCGCCTGCGTGAAATCGGTATTGCGCCGGACGCGCTGATTTGTCGCTCGGAGGTCGCGCTCTCCGTGGATGTACGAAAAAAACTTTCACTGTTCTGCAACGTGCCGTTGCACGCAGTGTTGGAAGAACAGGACGTTGCACACTCCATCTACGAAGTGCCGCTGGTTTTGTCTGAGCAGGGCTTGGACGAAATCATTATGAAGCATTTACAGATGACCCGTCCTCCAGCAGAGATGACGCCGTGGCGGCAGTTGGTGGATGCGATTGCGCATCCGAAGGGGACGGTACGGATTGGCGTAGTTGGAAAAATATTCGGAGCTGCAGGACGCGTACAAGTCGTTGTACGAGGCGATCAATCACGGCGGCGCGGCGCATGGCTGGCGCGTGGAGGTCGAGAAAATTGCGGCGGAGGATATTGAGTCGGATGGGGCCGAGCGCGCGCTTCGCTCCGTGCATGGAATTCTTGTGCCGGGCGGCTTCGGTCAACGCGGAGTTGAGGGCAAGATTGCGGGAATTCGTTTCGCGCGCGAACACGGCGTTCCGTTCTTTGGCATTTGCCTTGGGATGCAGTGCGCGGTGATTGAGTTCGCGCGAAATGTTTGCGGACTCACCGACGCAAATTCGGCGGAAAACGACGAACAAACAGCGCACCCCGTCATCAGCCTTATGGACGACCAAAAGGGCGTCGTGGATTTAGGCGGCACAATGCGGCTGGGCGCGTGGCCGTGTCGGGTCAGTCCGGATACGGCAGCCTTTCGCGCGTATGGCGTGGAGCAGATCAGCGAGCGGCATCGGCATCGGTATGAGGTGAACAACAACTATCGCGCGCAACTGGAAGAGAACGGTCTGACCCTTTCCGGTATTTCGCCCGACGGTCGTCTTGTGGAAATTGTTGAGTTGCAGGATCATCCGTGGTTTGTTGGCGTGCAATTCCACCCGGAATTGAAGTCGCAACCGCTCAACCCACATCCACTCTTCCGGGCCTTCATTGGTGCGGCGATTGCGTTTAAGAACAGTTAAACCGCTTCAAAAAATCGTATTTGAAGCGTTTAAGAGCTGGACACTAGCATACACAACGACTATGCTAGGAATAGGAGGTGCGGCATGGCTGAGAATATGAATGGTTCTTTAGTAGCAGCGATTTTATCTCCGCAGCCAGAGATTGCGCAGACATTTGTGGCGACTCTCTGTGGAGCCGATGTCCCGAAGGGTCAGGTGCAGGTCAGTGGTCTTGGGGGCGTCGTCGTGGAGGTTCCGCCGATTGAGCCGTTGGAAGTAATGGTGGAACACGTCAAGAGTGCCGATTTTTCGGTGATGCTCTTGCGTTTTGTGGATGACGCAACTCTGGAAATTGCATTGGCCATTATGCGCGCATTACCTCCAAATGTGCAGAGCGCTGTACATATTGCGATTGTCCGTGAGCAGGGGGAGGGCGAGTTCAAGATGAGCTGTCCTCAGTGCGGCCAGAAACTAATGATCAAGGACGCACTTGCATTTCGCCGTACACAGTGCCCGCGCTGTAAACACCCGTTCACCATTCCCGGACAGGCCGATTTGGTGCGGCGCAAGTTTTTAATTCCGCAGGAGGGTACTGTCAGCCGCGTGTTGAGCGGGGATGTAGAATCCTGCCTCAATGCGCTACGCGTTGCGCACCGCCAGTCGGGTGGTCGTCGTGCTGAAATGAAGAGTACGACGATGCGATTGGACAGTCTGATTATAGACAACGCGGGCGGCACAATTTCCTAGCCAATCGGCCCTTTGTTCTGCCGCGCACTTAAGAAATTTCGCATCGCGCTTGCATTTGCTGCGTGCTTCCGCTTTTCTCTGCCTTCGCTATGAAGGCACTGATTGCATTGGAAGATGGCAGGGTTTTTGAGGGCCGCTCGTTCACCGGTCCCGGCGAAGCGCAGGGCGAAATTGTGTTCAACACCGCGATGGCGGGCTATCAGGAAATCCTCACCGACCCCTCCTGCCACGGCCAGATCGTCACATTCACCTATCCGCTAATCGGCAACTACGGAGTGAATCCGGAGGACGCGGAATCTCCGTCCATTCACGCCCGCGGGTTGATCATTGGCGAATGCAGCCGCATTGCCAGCAACTGGCGCAGCACTCAAACGCTTCCCGACTACTTGCGCGAACGCGGCATTCTTGGTGTGGACCACGTGGACTGCCGAGATGTCACGCTGCACATCCGCTCGCAGGGCGCGATGAAGTGTTTTATGTCCACCGAAGACCTGAATCCGAAAAGCCTCGTGCAGCGCGCGAAGGACTCTCCGGGTCTTGTTGGCCGCGATTTGTGTACGGAAGTCAGCGCGAAAAAGCATTACGTATTTGCAGACTCTGAAAAGAACTCCATGAAAATCGCCGTCGTGGATTGCGGTATGAAGGAGAACCAACTTCGGATCATGCGCGATATGGATATGCAGTTGCATGTATTCCCCCACGCCACGCCCGCGGAGGAAATTCTTGCGATTAAGCCGGACGGCTTGTTTGTTTCAAATGGCCCGGGCGACCCGTCTGCGCTGCCTCAAACGATTTCCAATCTTCGGAAAATCGTGGAGACCGGGATTCCAACGTTCGGAATCTGCCTCGGCCACCAGTTAATCGCCCTCGCGTTCGGCGCGAGCGTGTACAAATTGAAGTTTGGCCATCGTGGCGGCAACCAGCCGGTGATCGAATTGGCGACGGGCAAGGTGGAAATCACCGCCCAGAACCACAGTTTCGCAGTGGATATGAAGACCCTGCCGTTGGACATCGAAACGACGCATCTCAATCTGAACGACAACACCAGCGAAGGACAGCGCCACAAAAAGCTGCCGATTCTTACCGTGCAGTACCATCCCGAAGCATCGCCTGGCCCGAACGACGCGCTGCATCTCTTCGACACGTTCAAGCAGCTCATTGCCACGCGCGCGTAAGATGGGTGACGCTGGCGCGGTGGGCTGGGGACGCCCCGACTCCTGACCGGGAAAACAGAGTCTTGGCGTGACGCGTTAAACTTTAATCCGTCCGGCAAGTCTTCTCCTCAGTTCAACATTTGAACGTCGGGTTTTTGCAACCCGCTTCAACACAAGTGTCCGACTTTTGAAAATTGCGATTCTGGGTGTCCCGACCGATAAAGATTCCGCCCCCCGCCGACTTGTGCGGCAGGGGCGAAAGCTCTGGATTTACAGTCGTTCTCTAAAATTCTGCCGTGATCGAGCGGGGCGAATGTAGTCCGACTCTCTCTTCCTCGCCCAACGAAGGACCTTATCCGTTCGATCACGGAGCATGCCCTTGTCATCAGCGCCTCTGCCCGCGTCACAGAAATGAATAACGTACGAAATGTGTGAGGCTGGAATGTGAGGGGTGGTGTGATAGGCTGCGGGCCGCGAATAAAACGTATGAGCTTTTTGCCTGAGACGGTTTCAGAGTTATTTCCGAATGCGTGGTTCGGAAAATATCCGAATGACGGCGCCTCGGCCGTGGTGATCCCCGAGCTTGGTGGGACTGTCGCTTCACTTTGTTTTCCTACAACAGACGGGCCGCGCGAGGTGTTGTTTTGTCACGAGCATTTTTGGGACAAAACGAGTGTGGCGACGCGTGGGGGGATTCCGCTGCTCTTTCCAATCTGCGGCCCGACTGGCCGAGGGAAAATATGAGATTTTGGGCCGTGGCGCAACTTTACCCATACATGGCTTCGCAATGCGGCGACCTTGGCGTGTGATGGAACGGGCTGAAGGCAAGTTGGAACTCGCGCTGACTCATCCATCGTATGAACATTATCCATTTGCCGTGGAGCTGACCTCGTGTTTTGAACTGCGTCGGTCAGAGTTTACGCTTCATTTCACCGTGCGCAATATGGGCGAAATCCCAATGCCGTTCAGCGCGGGCTGGCATCCTTATTTTTTGACGCCGTCAGATCAACACGGCAAAGCTGCGATGCGCGTGCGCGTCCCAGCCGATGCCTCGGGACGCTACGAATCGAGCTATACGGCGGTTTCACAGTGGGGCCCACTGCTTTCGACTTCGTTATCTCCCGCGCATCCGCTTTTCAAGGAAGCGCTTCATCGCGCGAATGACGATACCGCATCTGTGACGTGGCCGGATGGTTTTATGGTTGAGCTCAAGACTGGGCGAAGCGATGGCGACTTCATTCCCTATTGGCAGCTTCCACACGGAAGCGGACAAGCCTTTTATATGTGTTGAGCCGTGGACGAGTCCGCCGAATGCGCTGAATTCCGGGGAGGGACTGACTCACTTGGCGTCGAATGGTGAGTGGCGGATGCAACTCATTATTCGGGCCCGAGACTTAAGTTGAAGTCGCGTCAGACTTCGATTCGCCCGACCAATCCCTTGCTCGAAGGCCATGCGATGTCCACGCCGACACCGTGAACGTTGGCGAGGGTTGGCTCTACTTCGACGGTCAGGTGCGCGTCCGGATGACGGGCTTTCCAAATGTTTGCAATGCAAAGTGCGCGTTCAGAACCCGTCGCCGCGTCCATAGTTCCACACCTCATCCGGTTGCGCGACCCGCGTTCCGTCGTAGATGGACTCATTAGGGAGGGCAGCGATCCGTTCGATCAGCTCATGGTCCGAAAGGGTTTCGGTGTCGTGGATACAAACCGGGTTTCGTTCCATGGCGGCTTTGACGACCGGGTTCCAGTCAATCCGCGCGAAGTCGCGCGCGGCATAGAATGACAGATCGGCGGAGACATGGCTGCCCCGGATGGACTCGAGGCGCGCGATGATTTCTTCCCGGTTCATTTCCGGGGTGAGATCGAGTGCCTGCGCGGGCACAAATTTCGTGTGGCCCTCGCGATAGGGCATTCGCGGCTCCAGTTTTGCGAACGCGACGAGACGAGAAACCGCGTTCTTTGTCAGGCTGCAATCGCTTTTCAATTCATTTGCAAGTTTTTCAATGTCGGCGGGACTACTGACATCGATTTGTCGATTTTTGAAAAACTCGTCGAAACGGTTGAGAAGGAGCCGGCCCTCCATTGGTTCTGAGAAGAACTCGTCTTCGTCGATCTCGTTCAACAATTTTTCGCGCGTCGAGTCGCTGACCTTGTACGGGCTGTTGTGCTCGTAGGCATATAGTCGTTCAACGGGCAGGTAACGCTGTTTGCCGTGGCGTTCGTGTTGAATTTGGAAACATTTTTGCATCACGCTCTCGTCGCGGAGGAAATTCGCCATGATCTCCATGTTGATGTTGGTGGACAAGTAGCTGTGAATGGCCCGGCTGAAATGCTCGTAGGCGGCTGGGTTGATCGTGGCTTCGGGATAGACGCAGTGTACGAACCCGCTGTGATGGCCAACGATGGTTACCTGCTCATGGCGCAGGGCGCGCTGAGCCTTGGCCGACTGCTCGGTGCCGTTGAACCACATATTTTTTGTGACGAGCCGCCGATTGTTTGTCAGGACACCGTCGCCTATATCAATGAAATTTTGCGAGTGCAGCGGTGTCGCGAGCAGGAAGATGTCATCAAGCGGAACGCCGCAAATCACAAAGAGCGCGGCGGCGTACAGCGTGGAAAGCGAAACACACTCGCCCGCGCCGCGCGCGTACTGCGGTTTGTGGCGAAACGCATCCATCGCTTCCAGCGTCTCGGTTTTCCAATAGGGGATGATGTTGCCCTGATATTTATCGAGTCCGAAATGGCGGCGAATATCAATGTCGAAGTAGTATTTGTCGCCTTCGTAACCGAACAGCGCGTTGCTTTGGCCGATAATGTCCCTGCTCATCCACGGCTCGAATCGGGTCAGCTCTGTTTCCTGAGTGGTCAGGCCCCAAGTGTCGAGGTCCAGATTGAATTCATAGTTATCAATGATGTATTGCTTGAGGCGAAGCATTCGGCGGTAGGGCGAGAGTTTGTGCAGGTTTGCGAACCATGGATCCTCGCGCCAGCGCCAGAGGCGGGGCGAGGTGATGTTGGCTAGCACAAGCGCGTAGAGCAGCTCGGGGAAGATGAAAATTTCCATATCCGACAGCGTCGCGGCGGAAGAATATTTCTCCAGCGCCGCCGACGCAATGGGTGGATGCACAATATCGGCAGTGGTTGAGGTCATGGTGGTTATTCTATACTCTGTCGGAGTGGTTGCCATAAACCTTTCGCTTGTTTCTGTCATTTCTCCCCTGTGAACATGGCTCCACCCTGCGCCGATTCCGCAACCGTTGCAAACAGCGCCCCGGCTCATTCAGCTTTCTGTCGCACCCGCCCCCAAAGTCCAAACGCCCAATGCCGGCTTGAGGGTCGAGACCCAGCGTTGCCAAGGGCACAATTCAAATGCCCGGCGACAAAGTTGTATTGCTGCATTGAAATGCGGCGCTTCCTCGCCTAGTCTGTGCGCACATGTCGTCCGAATCGTCAGGCCCGGTTGATTCCGGTGAGCGCGAAAATCAGGAGAATTTTCTGAACCTTGATTTTGTTCCCACATGGGCGCGTCAACCGGCTGCAAATCCTTACGCAAATGCGCGGGGAGAGGATGACGTCCGTCCGCGCCGCGATAGATTTGGGGGGCGCCCGCGTGGCGATGGGCGACCGGCCCGGTCTCATGGCGCACGTGAGCAACGTCCGCCGCGCACCGGACGCGGTCCGCGCGACCGCGATTTCCGCAGCCAACCCCGTCCGCCGCCGCGCCTGCCGTTGAACATTGCATTTTTGCCGGAACGCGCACAACTGAGCGCGTTGGTCCGCCAGTTGCATGCCTCGCAAAAAGCGTATCCGTTGACCCATGTCGCGCATCTGCTGCTCGCAAAACCGGAATACCATTTAATTAAGATTGAAGCGCGCGGCGATCTGACGCTTTGGCAATTCAAACCCGATGGCGCCGTTTTTCTTGATCCCGACTCGCTGCGCGCGCATGCAATCCGGCTGCATCTCGGACAGGTGTTCGATGAGACGATTGAGCAGGGCGATCCGCCTTCGGGGAATTTTAGCTGTGTTGGTCGTTGCACATTGAGTGGCGAATGGTTGGGCCCGCCGAACTATCACGGTTATCAGGAGCGCCTGCTTGATCTGCATCGCACGCGCTTCTCTCATCTCAAAGTGGAGGAATACCGCGCCCGGATTGAGATGCTGCGCGAGCCGTCGGCGATTGAGGAGTGGAAGGAAGCCGCTCGGACGCGGCGAGTCTATCGGCCTAAAGGCAATTCCGTCGCCCCCGTCCTTTCCCGCGAGGAGGCGGTGCAGGAGTTCACGAAAAAACACCTGCCCGCGCTGCAGCAGTCCGGCAGACGTTTTATCATGCCTGCGCAACTCGTCCGCGATCTGCCGGACAATCCGCTGCGTCGCCAGTTGGAGGAGGCTTGGGCGCACGAAAACAAGCGCCCGTTCACGATGTCCCTTGCGCTTCGGCCCGCGTTCAAACACATGCGTCTGCATCTCTTCAAAGCGAGGAAGGGCGAGACGTTTATCACTGCGATCAGTCCGAAGCCGCTGGATCCGGGACACGCGGTTGAAAACATCCGCGCGATGCTTCAATTAATTCGTGAACATCCCGGCTGGAAACGCGCCGAGCTTGTGGGGCACCTAAAATCCGGCGTTGCGCCGGATGGCGAGGAAGCCAAAGAGATGTTGGCGCCGCTGCGGTGGCTGATCGAAAAAGGACACGTCATCGAATTTTTCAACGGAACTCTCTCCGCGCCCGCCGAGAAGCCCGTTTCACGCCAACCGGCTGTGGTGGAAAAGTCGCCTCTTGCAGAAGAAGAAAAAGTGGACGAAGAGTTGCCGCCGGTCGAAAGCTGACGCGTTTTTCAAAAGAGGCCGAGTATGGTCTGGCTGATTTTCTTTTTTGTTCTCATCGCGTTGCCCCTCATTGCGATGCAACTGTTTCGCGTTTCGTGGCGCAGCCAGTTTCAGCAAATTCGCGCCATCGCTGAATGTCCCATAACGACCAGTGGGACAGTTGTGCGCAAGCGAAAATTCACCTCCGTGACATACCGCTACAAAGACTTCTCCGGTTGCGAACACGAAGCGACGACGGATGTGTTGAGGGAGGAATGGCACAGCTACGAAGACGGCGGGGCGATTCCCGTGGTCTATTGTCGTGACACCCCCGAACTTTCACTCCCGTTCGCCCGATATCAACGCGCGACCGCCGCGATGGATAATCCCTGATCCGCCAAGGGGTTGCAAAAGAGGTTATTCACCGCTCCGAAGCAGGGCGAAATATGACCGGATTTGACGCCATACATTATGGCCAAACACCGATTGACCCTCACGTGGAAAATGGGTATAGGCACGACCATGAAGAGCGTGCGGCAGGCGGTCTTTCTGTTCTTGGCCACAGCGCTCGTCGCGAACGCGGCGATGTGGACGGACAACTATGATCGTGCGCTCAAGCAGGCGAAGGAGCAGAACAAATTTTTGCTGCTGAACTTCACCGGGTCGGACTGGTGTCCGTGGTGCAAGCTCCTCGACTCCGAGGTTTTTTCCAAAAATAAATTTCAGGCGTACGCGAAGGAAAATCTGATCTGTGTAAAACTGGATTTCCCGCGTACGTTTAATCTTCCGAGCAAGACTGTAAAACAGAATCGTGCGTTGGCACGCCAGCACGGAATCACCGGATTTCCCTCCATTCTTCTGCTTTCGCCCGACGAAAAACTGATCGCAAGAACGAGCTACAAGCGCGGCGGCGTGGATCCGTATGTGGAGTATTTGGAAAAAGCGATTGCGGCGTATAAAGCCGGAGGCAGCAATGCTCCCGTTGTGGACGAGGGCGGAGAAAGTGTGCAGGCCTCCGATTCGCTTAATTCGGAGCCTGTGGACGAAGGAGCCTATCGCATTTGGACCTCCACGCAAGGCGCACGAGTGGAGGCGCGATTGGAGGAGCGTGTCGGCGACGTGGTTCATCTGCGCACACGCGAGGACAAGACGTTGACGATTCGAGCCAGCGAGCTTTCGCCTGCGGATCGCGCGTTTCTTTTTCCGCCGTCGAAGCGGTAGGCGTTTTCACGCGATGGCGTTGCGCTATTTCAGCAGCGCGCGTTGCCATTCGACCTGGGCTTTCAGGCCTTCGGCGTAGGGTGTGGTCGGGGCATAACCCAAAAGGCGCTTTGCATTTTCGATATTTGCCGCCGTGTGTTTTTGATCGCCGGGCCGGGGGGCTTGCGCTCGATGTTTGCCTTCTTGCCGGTCAGTTCTTCGAGGCGGTGGATCACTTCGTTGAGCGAAACAATTTCGCCGCCGCCGACATTGAACACCTGACCGAGTGCGACGTCGCGTTTGTCGGCCGCAAGCATCGTCGCTTTTACGCAGTCCGAGACGAAGGTGTTGCTCCGCGTCTGCTCGCCGTCGCCGAACATCGTGAACGTGCCGCCGGTGAGGAGGGTTCGAATGAGAATGTTGTAGGCCATATCCGGGCGTTGGCGCGGGCCGTACACGGAGAAATAGCGCAGAATGGTGATCGGCAATCCGAAGTTCGACTCGAATGCGCGACAGAGATTTTCGGCCGCGAGCTTGGTGATCCCATACGGCGAGAACGGCTGCAGTTTCGCGTCCTCGCCCTGTGTCGCCTCCTTGCCGTACACGCTGGAGGTGGAGACGTGGATGAATTGGCCGAGTCCGACGGCGCGCGCGGCCTCAAGCAGTCGCAACGTCGCATCGCAGTTGCAGGTGTTGTAGAGCGAAAAGTTGCTCCAGCTCTTCATCAGGCCGGGCATGGCCGCGAGATGGAATACGACTTCGCAGCCGTTCAACAGCGGCGCCAACTCGCCCGTGCGCAAGTCCACCTCGTAAAAGTGAAAGTTGGAGCGGGTTCGCAGTGTGGCGAGGTTGTTTTCTTTGATTTCGCGCGGGTAGTAGGGGATAAAGGTGTCCACGCCCACCACTTCGACGCCGCGCGCCGTCAGCGCTTCGCTCAAGTGAGATCCGACAAACCCGGCCGCGCCGGTAACCATGCAACGTTTCATCATGCTTTCTTGCCCTAAACCGATACCAAACACCAAGCAGGCCGGTAGCGCCAGCCGAAAGCGCGAGGGGGCGCAATTATTCCCCGACGTTCGGCGCAATGATGTTCAGCTTGTCCATCTTGTACTTGAGAATACGACGCGTGGTGCCGAGCAATTCCGCCGCTCGTGTCTGGACGCCGCCCGCTTCGCGGATGGCCTGCCGCACAATCTCGCGTTCGTAACCGCCCACCAGTTCGTCGAGCGAGAGGCCGTTCAGTTTCGGCGTCGGAATGGCGGATGCATGGCCGTTCTGCATCTCGCGGGGCAGGTTGTCGGGATTCAGCACGGATAATTGACCGTGGAGGACGAGCATCCGTTCGATGAGATTGCGAAGCTCCCGGACGTTTCCGGGCCAGTTGTATCGCTGCAGGCGCTCGATTGTTTCGGGCGCAAATTCGGAGACGCGGACCTTCATGGTCTGCTTGAAAAATTGCAGGAAGTATTCGGCGAGCAGCGGAATGTCTTCGCGCCGTTCGCGCAGCGGCGGGACAACAATGGGGACGACGTTCAGGCGATAGAAAAGGTCTTCGCGGAAGCGTTTCTCTTCCATCTCCACTTGGAGGTCTTTGTTGCTGGCGGCGATAATTCGCGCGTTGGTCCGGACAATCTGCGAGCCGCCCAGCCGCATGAATTCGCGCTCCTGTAAAACGCGCAGCAGCTTGACCTGCGTGCTGATCGGCATTTCGCTGACTTCATCGAAGAAGAGCGAACCTGATCCGGCGAGGTCGAAGCGTCCGAGCCTGCGTTTATCCGCCCCCGTGAACGCGCCCTTTTCATGGCCGAACAATTCGCTTTCCATCAATGTTTCCGGAAGTGCGCCGCAGTGAACGGCGACAAACGGTTCCGCGTTCCGGTTGCTGAGGGCGTGAAGCTGGCGCGCGATCAATTCCTTGCCCGTTCCGCTTTCTCCGCAGATCAACACGGTGGCCTCGGTCTCCGCCGCTTTGCGGGTGTCCTCCAGCGCCTGCGTGAAAGCCGGAGAGGCGCCGATGATGCCATGCACGGGGAATTGCAGGGAGACTTCCGATTGTAGCGCCTGCACCTGCAACCGCAGCGAGCGGTTTTCCAGTGCGCGCGCGACGACGCGCCGAATCTCTGCCACATCGAAGGGCTTGGTAACAAAATCCACTGCGCCGTGTTTGATGGACTCGACGATCGGGCGCACGTTGCTCGATGCGCTGACCATGATGAAGGCGAGATCGGGATAAATTTCAACCGCCTCCTTCAGCAGCGTTACGCCGTCCTTGTCCGGCATCATGACATCCAGGATGACCAGATCGAAACGGTTTTGGGTGAGCAGCTTGTGCGCTTGTCCGGCGTTTTCCGCAGGAGTGATCTGAAAGTCGCGCCCGAAAATTTGCTTGAGCGATTCCCTGCTGCCAACTTCGTCATCCACAATCAGCAAGCGTTTCATTTTTCATCTCCTCCCGCGCCCGGCACGGGCAGAGTGACGGTTACCGCAGTGCCGTCCTGTCCGGTCGCGATTTCTATTTTTCCGTTGTGCTCCACGACGGTTCGTTGAGCGATCGGCAGTCCGAGGCCCATGCCCCGCGCCTTGGTGGTGCAGAACGGCGAAAAAACTTTTTCGGCGATGTCGGTTGGAATTCCGTGCCCGTTGTCGCGAATGGTGACCGCAACGCCTCTATCGCCGCTGCCGTTTGCCAGCCGCGAAACCGTGAGGTCAATCTGTCCGCCTTTTTGTGTTCGAGCGCTTCGAGCGAATTGCGGAGCAGATGGCTGAAGCAGGCTGAAAGTGCGCGGGCGTCGCCCCAGATCGGCGGCAGATTTTCGTCGAGCTGCGCTGAAATACGGATTCCATTCCGCTGTCCCGGCGCGAGGGTCTGCTCGATGCTGCGTTTGATCGGCTGGCGGATATCCAATGGCGAGAAACTCGGATCCGGCGGATGCGCGAAACTGTTGATCTGGTCAATGATGCCGTTGAGGCGATCCACTTCCTGCGAAACCAATTTGCTGAAGTCGTCGCGGAAACCTTCGTCGTTGTATCGCTCGGGGAGCAGTTGTGCGAAGGTCTTGATTGCGACGAGCGGGTTGCGGATTTCGTGCGACATGCTCGCTGCGAGTTCGTTCCAGAACTGTGCGCGGTCAATCTGCTCCTGCTTCTCCTGCAGAGCGCGTTGTGCCGTCACGTCCTGAATCATTGCCAGCGCGCCGAGACATTTCTGCCGTCCGCCCAGGATACGGGTTTGCGCGTAAATCGAGCGGTGGGTGACGGCGTCCGTCCATGCTTGCGGAAACTCAAACAGCTCGCCCTCGATGGCGCGCCGGAGCATGTCGGCGAGACGGCTCCCCAGGATTTCGACCGGCTGGCCGATGACCTTTTCGGACGGGAGCGCGAGCATTTCCTGCGCGGCAGTGCTGAACCAGCGCACCACACCCTCTTCATCTGTTGCGATGATTCCGGTGGGTAGTGTGTGAAGCAGCGTTTCGGCCAGCGATTTCTGGCGGGTGACCTCTTCGTACAGCAGCGCGTTTTCCAGCGCGGTGGAAATGTGGCCGCCCGCCGTGGAGAGGTCTTCGAGGTCGCTATATTCGAACGGCAGCCCGGTGGCGCGGTGGCCGATGAGCAGCCAGCCGATGAGGCGTCCGCGCGCGTGGAGCGGGGCGATGATTTCCGCGCCGTGCGCATCGAGCTGGCGTTCCAACATCGCGCGATCGCCGGATTCTGTAGCGGCCTTCAGTGTTGTTCGCGCGACGAGATGAGCGTGGCGGTCCAGCCACTGAACAAAAGGATCGGAGGGCCTGTAGGTGAGCCTCTTCACTTCCGCTGAGCAGCGGAGGTCGGCGGCCAACTGATAATCGCCATCGCCCTGTTGCATGAAAATTCCGACGCGCGTGACGTTGGCCGTTGCGGCCAGTCCCTCGGCCACGCGATTGAGCAGTGTGCCGAGATCATCAAGGTGGTGCAGCGCCTGCGCAAGCGGGCGAAGTGAAAAGGGGGAGTCCTTGCGCACGGTTGCGTTGGCCCGCGCCACAGCCGCTTCGTATGCGGCGCGCGCGGCATCGGCGAGGAGATGTTCGTTTTCCGCGCGGAGCCGCGCATGTTCCAGCGCCCGCGCGATGATCTCATTGAGTCGTTGCGCGTCCGCATCCGGCGCCTCGACTGCGTACACGCCCGATTCCTTTGCGACCAGCGCGGGGTCGGAGCGTTTGTCGCCGAGCGCAATGATCGTCGGATCTTGATAATTTTTCAGAAAGTCGGGGAGGAAATCGCGCGGCTCGCCGAGACGGAGGTCCAAGAGCAATACGGCGGGGCGCAGGCGCGAACAGGAGCGCTCCAGCTCCGCGCGATTATCGGTGCAATAAGGCTCGCCGTGCGTCCGGGCCAGCGCCTCAAGGCGGCGCAGCAATGCCGCGTCGCGCGAGTGAATCAACAAGGAAACGCTGGCGCTCATGTCGTCACCTGCCTCACTTCCTCTGTGGCAAGCGGAAAGAGCAGGTAAAAGGTCGTGCCCTGATCCGGTGCGCTCTCCACATCAATGATGCCGTGGTGTTCCGAAATGATGCCGTGCGATACGGAGAGGCCGAGACCGGTACCCGAACTCTTCGTCGTGAAAAACGGGTCAAAGATATGCGCGATGTCTTCCTGATTGATTCCGCGCCCCGTGTCGCTGATTGAAATGCGGATATTCGGCTCCGTCGCCAGTTTTCCATCGAGCGTGATCTGGTTGGTTTCCATGTCCACGCATTCCGTATGAATGGTTAGCGTGCCGCCGCTTTCCATCGAATCCAGCGCATTGAGGATGAAGTTGAGGAACGCCTGCGCGAGCATGTCGGAGTCGCCGAGGATGAGGTCTGTCGTCGCGTTGGAGGAGCGTTCGAGATGAACCTGTTTTTGGCGCAATTGCTGTTGGACGAGGCGGAGGGTGTTGTCAATGACCTCGTTGATGTGCAGGGGATGAAGACTGGCCTTTGCGGGTCGGGCGAAGCGGAGCAACTGGTTCACAATGGAGTCAATGCGCTTCACTTCCTGTCCGACGAGGGCGGAGAACGTGTCGCGGAAGTCCTCGTCGTTGTAGCGCTCGGGCAGGAGCTGAGTGAAGGTTTTGAGCGTGACGAGCGGATTTTTAATTTCGTGCGCCATGCCTGCGGAAAGTGTGCCGATACTGGCGAGGCGGTCGGTGCGGCGGACCTGTCCTTCCAGCTTTTTCAGCGTGGTGAGGTCTTCGAGAAGGAGCAAGGCGCCGAGGCGCTCGCCGGTATGGCTGGTGAAGCGGGCGGTGCTGAAGCGAACCGGCAGTTCTTCTCCGCTGCCGGTGACGATGCGTATTTCGACATTGCGCAGCCCGTGTCCGGTTTCAAAGGTGTTGCGCAACGCCTGCGCCAATGCGGAGGGCAGCGCGCCGATGGGGTGATGCAGCACATCGTCGTGCTTGCAGCGGAGGATTTGAAGCGCCTCGCGGTTGCACACCGACACATTCCCCTTTTTATTTGCGGCGATCACGCCGTTGACGAGGTTATCGAGCAGGATGTCGTTGTAAATCGCGCTGTCCCGAACCTGCGTATAGAGATCCGCGTTATCCAACCCGATGGCCAACTGGTTGCAGAGCACTTGCAGTGCGCGTTGTTCGGTCAGGCCGTAGATGCGCCCCGAGAGACGCGGGCCAAGGAGCACAATTCCCTTGAGTCCATCCTTTGCGTAGATGCCGATTGCGAGCGACGCCTTGAGCGACGCAAGGAGTCGCCCGGCCTCCAACTCATTGCCCTGTGCGCGCTGGCGGTGAATCGTGTCGGCGGCAATGGGAGATCCTGTGGCTACAAGTATGGAACTTAATGGATTGTTGTTCGCAAATTGCGCTCGCTCGCTGCGCGGTAGATAGGGATGTGCCTGCACGAACGATTCGCCTTCATCAAGCAGGATCAGCACCCGGTCGGCGCCGATTGATTTTGACACCAGCTCGGCGAATTGCTTGAGCATCTCGGTTCGCGTTGCCATTGAGTTAATGATGCGATTGGCTTTTTGTAGTGTTTCGGTGAGGTCGGCGGCCTGAACTCGGATAAAGAGTTTGTTTGCCACCTGTTGCAGCCGCCCGTGCGCCGGCGCCATGGAAAACGCAACCGCAAGTGTGCCCAAGAGGTGGGACAGAAACACCCCCCACGCCAACGGGGTTAGCACCCGGCTAAAAACCCACCAGACTCCAACGTAGAGTGCGCTAAGATATAGCGCGAGCAGGGCGTATGCCGTGATGCGGCGCAGGACGTCGTCCACCGCCATAATGCGGCGCGTCGCGATGCCGTATGCAATAATTCCCTCGAGAAAGAGCGCTGAAATCGGCGCGAACTGAACGCTTTGTGAGGTTTCCGTGATGAGCGGTGCGATAACCGAAAAGAGGACGCCGATGAAGATGCCAGACAAGCTGCCCAACAGCAGAAATTGTATTTCTGTTCGCTGGATGCCCATACTCGCCCGAATGTCGCGAGAGAAAGAGATGGCGAGATAGACGAAGTAGAATGCGAAATAGAGCGCGTAGAGCAGTACGCCATGCCCATACACCGGTTCAGGAAGCGTGGAAATCGGTTCGATCTGCGAAGCGACTGCTCCCTTTAGGTAAAAAGGTGTCGCTACGAGCACAAGAGTGGCGATGGGGGCAAGCGCCTCCATGCGCGCTAGGGCGCATATTTTCGTCCAGCGCACCGTGGGTTGTGTGATGGAGCGGCGCATCATGCTGAATGCGAAAGGAGCGATCGCGCCGAGCGCGGATGCAACGCGAATGGCGAGCGCGGCCGCATGCAGATTTGTTGTGTAAAACGCGGTGGCAAGCGCGATGAGCCAGCCAGTCATGATCATCGAAAGGCTGAAGAAAAAGATATTCACCGCGCGCTGCTGATTGTTCAGCAACACGAAAAAGCCGAGGAATACTGCGGCGATGATCGCGAAGAGATGGATGAGTTGAAGTAAAATCATGACAGCCGCTGAAGAATGATGCAGGCGTTGTCGCCACCCAGTCCGTGGACATCAACCAAAGCGGTATTCAGGCGGGCGCGACGCGGTGTGTTCGGAACATAATCGAGATCGCACTGAGGATCCGGCGTGTTAAGATTGGCTGTGGGCGGAACCAAGTCGTCTCTCATTGCGAGCAGCGTGGCGGCGACTTGCATCGGCCCCGCCGCCGCAAGAGGATTCCCGATAATGCCCTTGATCGAGCTGACCGGAATCTTGTATGCCCATGACCCGAACACTTTCTTGATGATCGCTGTTTCCGCGCGATCCAGAACGCGATGACTCGGGCCGTGTGCGCTGATGTAGTCAATGTCCTCGCCGATCAGCCCTGCATTGTTCAATGCGTTGCGAATGGCGAATTCGAGCCCGGACGCCGGCGTGTCTTTGGAGTCGTCCTTTTGGAATCCGGAGGAAATGATTTCGGCATAGGCCTCACGCCCCCGGAGTTGCGCATGATCGAGCGACTCCAGCACAAGGATGCAGGCGCCTTCTGAAATAATGCCCGCATCATGCGCGGCGTCGAATGGGCAACTGGATAGGTGCGGAGCAACTTTTCGCTCCGTCAGTAGTCCCGACTGCGCCAAGCAGGCGTAGGTCAGCGAATTGATCGGCGCATCGGTTCCACCCGCGAGTATGACATCCGCGCGGCCGCTCTCGATGAGGTTGAACCCATGAGCGAGCGCTTCCGATCCCGCAATGCAGGCGGAGGAGTGGGTTTGGGTGTTGCGTACGCAGGGGAGTAGCTCTGAAATACTTGTCGCCGCATGGTGCGGTTGCCCGGATGTGGCCACATGAACCGGAACGCGAGAGGGGCCGTGGCTCTCGATGCGACGAAACCCCTGCTCAATGAGTTCAACGGCGGGACAGCTAACCCCGAGACAAACATCAATGCCACCATTTCGCTTGTTCGGATCCAGCCCGGCATCTTCCATGGCGAACAGGGTGGCTGCGGCTGCGAAAAGGTCCTGGCGCGCGCGGCGTTTGGCAAAGCCCGGCCGCGGAAAAATCACGGTCGGATCGAAGTTTTTCACCTCGCCTGCGATTTTGCAGGGATGCTTCGATGCGTCGAACAGGGTGATGTGGTCAATACCACTTTCTGCACGGAGGAGCGACTTCCAAAACGCATCCTTGCCGATGCCGTTTGGAGCGACAATTCCCACCCCTGTAATAACCACTCTCGACTTGACTGCTGATGCCATAGGACACTGCGCTCGCCCTTTGCTGGTTGGCGCCTGATCAGTTTGCTGCCCCCCTGAAAGCAACAAGCCGTAGTTCTTTTAATAGTAGCTCAACTTCAATCTTCATTAGGCGCACAATTTTGAACAAGTGCAAGTGTTTTTGCTAACAAAAGACAAATATTTTGGATGAGCCTTTGTGGTAGAGCGGGTTGCCAAAACCTTGGTGCGCTTGATTCGCTGTGAATAGCCTGTGAACAATGTTCCGGGGCGGCGCGGGGTTGTTGAAAATGAGTGTGTACAAAGTTGTCCGCCGAAAATATGGCGTGTCCAAAATTGTCCGTTCTCGTCCCGTTTTGTTGGGGGAAATGCCTTAAATACTGCGGATAGAGGGGCTTTTTGGGTTGGCACGCGGTCTGCTTATGTCTTCGAGCGGCCAAGTTCGGTTTCTAAAAACGGGAGGTAGTATGAACTGCAATAATAAATGGGTGCTGCGGGTTCTCGCACTTGGAGTAGGGGTGATGCTGGCGCCGGGGATCGCAGACGCTGATGGATTCCGCAATCCGCCGGAAACTGCGCGTGCGCTCTCGCTGGATGGCGGAAAGCTCACGTCCGTACAAGACGCTTCAGCGATGGCTGCGAACCCGGCCAACCTTAGCGCCCTGGAATCGCCCGATGCCGTTTTGGCGCTGACGCTGATTCGCGGCGAAACGAAATATACCTCGGCGCTCGGTTCCGCGAAGACGGACGATCCGTGGAAAGCTTTGCCCAATGCCTTTTTGCGTTTCCGATTGATCCGGGGCGTATGGTCGCCGGCTTCGGCATCACGACGCCGTTCGGCCAGTCCACAATATGGAAAGATGACAGCGTTTTGCGCTACTCCGTTCCGTATCACTCGGAGCTCGTGGTGGTGAATGTGAATCCGAGTTTCGCGCTGCGCGTGAATGAGCGAATCGCGGTGGGCGTCGGCTTGGATGTGTATCAGTCGGAACTCGATTTGCGCCAGTACATGCCGTGGGGCGCCGTGGTCGGAAATCCTGCCGCGCCGGATGGCGATATGCGTTTTGATGGCGATGGAACGGGTGTGGGCGGAAACATTGGCGTGCAGATTCAGGTGGCGGAGAAACAGCAGCTTGCGCTCGTTTATCGTAGCCGCGTGAAGGTGGACTACGATGGCGATTTCAAGGCCAGCAATATCCCCGATCCGAGGCTCGCCGCCCCGAAGACGGATTTTGATAGCGAGATCGAATTTCCGTCCATGGCGGCAGTCGGTTATGGAATCCAGCTCACCGACCGCCTTCATCTCGGAGCGGATGTTGAGTGGATCGAGTTTTCCACCTTCGACAGCCTTCCGTTGGACATCGCACAGAACAACCCGTTGCTTCCGAGTCCGGCCATTCCGCAGAACTGGAAGGACACGTGGACCTATGGCGTCAGCGCGGAATACGCGCTCAACGACGCATGGGCGTTGCGCGGCAGCTACAAATATATGGAGACGCCGATTCCGTCCGAGACGCTTTCCCCGACGCTGCCGGACGCTGATCGCCATCTGCTTACCGCTGGCGTGGGCTACAAGCATGGGGCGCAGCGTTTCGATGTGGCCTACTCCTATTCGATCTTTGATGATCGCACCGTTTCCGGCAGCTCGGATCCGGCGATGAACGCAACGTATGAGTTGTCGTCGCACCTGATCGCCGCGACGTATGGTGTCAACTTTTGAGGTGCCGCCATGATTGCAAGTGCAATTCGACAAAAAGTATTGGTCATAGACGACGAACTCGGCCCGCGCGAGAGCCTTCGCATTCTGTTGAAGAATGAATACGAAGTGTTTTGCGCGAATTCGGTGATGGCGGGCATGGAGCTTTTGCGCGAGCGGGATCCGGACGTGGTCGTGATGGATATCCGGATGCCGGGGAAGAGCGGAATTGAAGGGCTGCGCGAAATCCGGGCGTTGGACAAGGACATCGCGGTAATCATTCTTACAGGCTTCGGCGCGCTGGAAACCGCGCAGGAGGCGATGCGGCTCGGAGCAAGCGACTACCTCAAAAAGCCGTTTGACACCCGCGAGATGATGGATGTGATTCGCCATAACGTTCAGCGCACCGCCTTCAATCGGAAGCGAGCCGGCGCGGAGCGCGAGCTGCAGGAACTCAACGCCCGCCTCACGGTCGAGTTGGAAAAGAAGGATCGGCTCGCTTCGTTGGGGCACGCCTCCGCCGAGCTGGTGCATGATCTGCGCAATCCGCTTACGGTGATTTTGGGCTATGTCCAAATTCTCGGCGAAGACCTGGCGCAAGCGCGGGCCACGCAAAACGGCACGGGCGAAGGCGGCAGCGAGTATGTCGAGTTGATTGAACAAAACGTACAGCGTTGCCGGGAGATTGTCGAAACATGGCAGGACCTTGGACGTGATACCAAGCGGAGTTTTGCTAAAATTTCGCCCGCTGATTTGCTGCGCGAGATTGTGGATTCACAGCGTCCGCTATTCGCCGCCAGACACGCGGCCATCCAGTTGTCGTTGGATGACTTGGATTCGGAGATCAATGGCGACCGCGTGCAGCTTGGCCGTGCGCTCCGAAATATTGTCGGTAACGCTGTTGACGCGCTGCCACCGGCCGCCGGACAGGTCTTTGTCACCGGCGGCGTGCGCGGCGACAAATACTGTGTTTGGGTGAAGGACAACGGCTGCGGGATTTCGGCGGAAGACGCGGGAAAAATGTTCGACGCCTATTACTCCACCAAGGCCCCGCGTAAAGGCACCGGCCTCGGACTTTTCATCACCAAACGCGTGATTGAGGATCACGGCGGAACCATCGAGGTGGATAGCGTGGTGGGCAAGGGCACCGAAATGCGGGTCATTCTTCCGCTTGCCTGAAATCGGAACCGCTTGATCGCTGCGCCGATTGCGGCCCCGATTGCGATTGGTTCAAGTCTTTCCTCGACACCCGCCCGCGCGATGCGGAATCCTTCCGTATGGAATCTCTTTTGCCTTCGGAAGCTTTGGCAGAGCTTGTTGCAATAGTTGGCCCGGAACATTGTTTGGCCGCGCCGGACCAACGCTCGGAGTTCGAGCAAAACGTCACCGGTCTCTCCCGGAAAATTGCCGCACTTGTGCGCCCCGCGTCCACGCAGGAGGTTCAACAAATCGTTGCGGTCGCCAACAAATATCGCTTTCACCTCTATCCCTTCAGCCGTGGCTGCAACTGGGGGCTTGGCTCGCGGCTTCCCGTCCGTGATGGCGCGTGCCTTGTTGAACTCTCGCGGATGAACCGCATCCGCGAAGTCAACGCGCGCCACCGCTATGCGATCGTCGAGCCGGGCGTCACCCAGCAGCAGCTTTACGAATATATTCAGCAGAATAATCTGCCGCTGGTGCTGAACGTGATCGGTTCCGGCAGCGGAACCAGCATGCTGGGCAACGCCCTTGAACGCGGCATCGGCTATTTCGCCAGCCGCGCCGGTTCGCTGTCGGGTCTTGAAGTGGTGCTGGGGAACGGAACCGTGGTGCGAACCGGATTCGGCGATGAATCGAAATCCGCGCTCACACATATTTATAAATACGGTATTGGCCCAGGGCTGGATGGTTTGTTCTATCAGTCGAACTTCGGGATCGTGACGGCGGGGGGAATCGAATTGTTACCGCGCCAGCCTGCGTCGTGTTCCGTCATCGCAAAGATTGAGACCGCTGATCGACTCGCTGCCTTGGTCGATGCGCTAGGCGAGTTGCGTCGCAATGAGACGATCCGAATGGTCACGCATATTGGAAACTACAATCGCACTTTCGACACCCTCGCGCCTCTCATCTACGAAGCGCTGGGCGAGGGGCGCACACGCAAAGAAGCGGAGGCGTTGCTCGCCGCCGAAGGATTCGGCCCGTGGAGCGCGATTTGCAGCGTGGCCGGTGATCGCGAACAGCTTCGTCACTCCGTCCGTGCAATCCGCGCGGCGCTCAAGGGGATTGCGAAAGTGGATGTGATGGACGATGCGCGTTTCGCCGCCGCGGAGCGGATCTTGAAACGCCTGAGTTTACTTCCCTCGATGCGCCGGAAGGCGCTCGTGCTGCGCGCCGTGAAGCCGGTCTATGGCCTATCGCAGGGGATTCCAACGGATGAGGCCATTCGCGCGTTGTATTGGGGCGCCGGAGTGGAATCGCCGGCGGGCGCGCCGGGGAACCCCGATCACAGCGCGGCCGGCTATCTTTATATGCTTCCGCTGTTCCCGCTGGATGGCGACGTCGCCGCAAAAATTGTTGCAGAAGCGGAGCGTCGCGCGTCAGCCGCCGGGTTGCATCCCGCGATGACGCTCAACATCATTGACGAGCGTTGTTTGGAGCTGGTGCTGTCCATATCCTTCCCGCGCAATCAGTCGGACCGTGTCCGCGCCGCGCACGACTACGTGGAGCAGTTGCTGGATGCGTATGAAGCGATGGGCTACCGCCCGTATCGAGTGGGGATTCAGCAAATGGGCCGGGTCGTGAAGGAAGGCGACCCCTTCTGGGAAACCGCCCGCGCCATCAAGCGCGCGCTTGACCCCAACAACGTCATCGCCCCGGGCCGCTACAGTTTGGAATAGCCGCGCGGTTGCGCTGAGTCCAACCGCTCCTTTAATCCCATGGAGCGGCGCGTCTCGGTGAGAACGCCTTTTTTGAAGGTGTGTTCTTCGCACCAAAGCTCCACGCCGGTTTCGGTGCGCGTGATGGCGGTGTAGATCAGCTCGCGCGTCAGCACCGGACTTTCGCGGTCGGGCAGGAGCACGAGCACGTGATTGAAGCCGGAGCCTTGTGCCTTGTGTACGGTCATTGCAAACGCGGTTTCGTGCGGGGGGAGGAGATGGCAGGGGAGCGATCTGCTGCGACTTTCAAAAAACACCGCGCTGTCCCCATTGCGTTTCGGATCGGGCAACACCACGCCGATGTCGCCGTTGAACAAATTAATTTCATAGTCGTTCTTTGTCACAAGGATCAGACGATGGTCGTAAAACTCGCCGCGCCGGTTCGGGAACAGGGCGTCTTCGATCAGCGCGTTGATCCGGTGTATGCCGAACGGCCCGTGGCGCAACGCGCATAACACGCGAAATTTTGCCAGCGCGGCAAAGGCCGCCGCGGGTTCTCCGGCCTGAATGAATTCGGCAAAACGCGCTTTCACCGCAGAGATAAATTCCCGAGGTGGTTCACCGCTGGCGAATTTTTTTCGCGTCGAACAGTTGCGCTTTTTTGCCTTCAGCTCCCGCGTCCGAACGCAGAATGTCCCACGCGTTGTCGGCCTGCTGATTGTTCACGGCGTCGCTCAGCGGAGCGATGGCGGAGTCTTTGCCGAATCGTTTGTTTTCGGTCAGCCGGGCGAGACATGTATCCAGCGCGCGCGCTTCGCAAATTTCCGCCATCACGCTGCCCGGATCCACGGAGGCGAGTTGGTTCTTGTCGCCCAATAAAACCAAGCGTGATTCTTTGCCGAGTGCGTCGAGCAACTTTGCCATCTTCGGCAGATCAATCATGCTCGCCTCATCCACAATCACGACATCGGCCGAAAGCGGATTATCTTTGTTGTGTCGGAAATAAGGAGAGCCTGATTGGCTGCCGAGCAAGCGCTCGATGGTTTTGGCGGGTTCCAGTTCGATATCGGGAGCGCCTGCCATTTCGCTGGTTACGCTTTCGTACAAGCGCATGGCTGCCTTGCCCGTCGGCGCGGCCAGCCGAATGCGCAGACGTAGCCCGTCAGATTGTTGCTTCGCCAGCATTTTCAACAGCGCGGCCGCAACGGTTGTCTTCCCCGTGCCTGGACCGCCGGTGATGATCGTCAGGCGGCGCTTCAATCCCGTGCGAATGGCCTCCTTCTGTCCGGCGGCAAGTGGATTGCCCCCTTTTAGTTTGTAGGATTCGATGGCCTGTTCGATTTCCGGCGAAATGCTTTTCTCCTCATCCGATGCGAGCGAGAGAAGTGTCGCCGCCACTTCTTTTTCGTAGTTCGAAAAGCGGCGCAGATAGAGCCGGGTTCCCTCAAGCACGAACGGCCGTTTCGCGTTCTCATCGCCGACGAGCGCACGGTCGTTCGCCAGCAATGTGCGAGCCTCATCCGGCGGCGGAAGATTCTTCAGCATTGCGTCGCCCTTGCTCTGCTCGTTGTCCGGCACGTTCTGTCGTATCTGTTCCCAGTCCTTCGTCCCAAGATCAAGACAGACATGGCCGTTGTCCATTACGCGGAGGGCAAGGGCGAGGATGACCTTGACGATTTCCTGCGACTCTCCGTGTTGCCCAAATGAGCGGGACAGCGATTCGATCATCTGCACATCCAGATCGCGCAGAACACCCGCCTCGTATAGTCCGGCGACGGTTATGGCATCTCGCTTCTTGGCGCTCATGCCCGACCTCCGAAAAAAGTTGGAGAGCGCCTCGGTCAGTTCCTTTGACGGGCGATCCGTGAAGACACCTCGGTCGGTTTCTCCATCAATTCCGCGCAGGAAGAGATAGAACACGCCGCCGAAATGCCGGTCGTAGTCGTAGTCCTTCAACCGGCTGGACAAGAACCCGTGCAGCGCGACGGTATAAATCATGTATTGCAGATAATACGAATGCGCCAGCATCTCTGCCGCAAGCCCCTTTTGGCCAAAGTTCTCTACGCGCCGGCTTAACTGGTTGGACTTCCAATCCACAATGTAAAATTTGCCCTTGTGCTCAAAAACGAGGTCTATGAAACCGGTCATAAACCCACGCGCAATTTGTTTTTCGCGTTCGCGCAGATAAGAAATCAGCCCTTCATTCCGCGCATCGGTCGTCCAATGTGTGTCCAGGACATCCGCAAGCCCGTTCACGCCCCGGTCACTCGAGGAGTGAAGCGAGAAATCGAATTCCATTTCCGAGCGACGACAGGAAAGCGGGATGTCTCGCAGGCGGAATGCTGTGGATCCCAGCGGAACATCGAGCGTGTGGCTGATCATTGTGTGAACAGCCTCCCGTCGGCCTTTCAGCGCGTCCTGAATCGGCTGCGATTGTTCCGGTTTCGCCTCCGGGCAGATCCGATACTTGTCCAGCGTGCGATCGGTGATTTCCTTTATCGCATCTGACGACGCCTGAAAATCAATATGCTCAAAAATCTCGTGCCAGCATTCTCCGAGTTTTGCGCCGCCGGGAATTGCAAAAATCGGGGCGACGATTGTTTCCTCCGTCGCGCTTGCCTCCTCCGTCGCCGCATCCACGTCACGCGCTTCCGGGACCATCGCCCGGTGTGTTGCCAGCGAAGAAAAGCTTTCATGCCCATGCCTCTTGTCCACCCCGCTGGGGAATGCGCGTGTTGATAATGAATCCGGATCGGGCTTCTGCGGTCCCGCCCATTTGTTTTCCGTCGGCGCGATCAGGATCCACTTGCGCTCAATGTGGGCCGGACCTTCGGGCAGCAGGCCAAGCAAATGCGCGAGGGCATAATCGCAGATGCCGGAATGTTTCTCAGATTCAAAGAGATAAACCCGGTTCACCGCGCGGGTCAGCGCGACGTAGATTTTGCGAATGTTTTCCTCGTGGTGTTCACGCAGGGCGCGCATCTGGCCCAGAGATGATTTTGTGTCCAGATCTAAGATCAGTGAATCGTCCCTGTGATATTTTAGTGTGGGCGCCTTGCTATTTTTTGCCTCCGACTTCAGCGCCCACAGCGTCGGCGCAAATACGATTGGAAATTGCAGGCCCTTGCTGCGGAATACCGTCATAATGTTGACGGCATCGCTGTCATCGGCAATCCGCGGTGTGGCGTCGTCGTCCTCGCCTGCGTGGTCGCGCAGGTCTTCATTCAGTTGTCGCTCGAACCATCTCAGCAGCGCGACCGGGCCCAGGCGCATTTTTCGGGCGGCTTGATGCGTCAACTCCATCAAGTGCCGGAGTTCCGAGAGCCGCCGGTTTCCGTCGGGCTGCCTCGCAATGTGCTGGAACACGTTCAATTCGCGCGCGAGATATTGGAAGCCCCGCATGAAGGACTCGTTTTGCCAGCGCTCGCCGGCAGTGCGGAAGACATGAACCCAATCCTCAAATTGTTTTTGTGAACCACCCGGCTGCTGGCCCGTTGCTGGCGCCGGCGAAGGCGTTGCCGTTTCTTCCTTGAACTCGGCAATTTGATCGAGTGCGCAGGGAAGCAGACCGGATGCGAGCGCACTGCGGATGTTGCGGGCGCTGCGCGATTCGCTCATCGCCTGCATCAGCAGCGCGAAACGCCGGGCGTCTTCTGTGTCAAAGATGTTTCCATTCGCTTGGCGTGTCGCGTTGACATTGGCGGCCACAAGCGCTTCTTGAACGGCCTTTGCCTGATCGTGCCGCATCACCAACACTGCAATCTGGCGCGGTGATATGGGCTTGTCGCCGATCGTTTGGTCGGGGTCGGTCAGTATTCTTACAACTTCTTGTGCCACATAAGCAGGCCAATATGCCAGTAGCTTCGCGTCGCCAAAACTCCAGATTTTGATGGGTTTGTCATCGTAATCGCCCGCGATAAGTAGCTCCCTGTCGGGCGCGATACCGGCGGAAATTAACGGGGTCGGGTAGGGGACGTTTTCGTTGAGGAAGGTCAAATCATTCGGCGACTTGTCTTCGAAAAGCTCGTTGATTCCGGAGACGAAGTTGTCTTCCGAGCGGTAGTTGGTCCCCAGCGAATGTTGATCCGCCTCTCGAATCTCTTTTTTTGCGCGGTAGTAGGTGAAGATGTCGCCCCCGCGAAATCCGTAGATGGCCTGTTTGGGATCGCCGACAAATACGAGCGGCGACGGTTCCTTGTCCGCAGCGGGATTCGGCGAAAAGAGCGACCAGAAAATATCGTACTGCACCTGGTCGGTGTCCTGAAACTCGTCAATCAACGCGGCCTTGAACTCCTTGCGCAGCAAGTTGCGCAGATGCGGGCCGGTCTCTTTGCTCTGCAGCACCGAGCGGACGTTCATCAGCATCGCGTCGTATGTCAATGCGGAGCGGTCCCGGATTCGCCGGCGGATATCTCGCGCGATTTCACTCGCGACATCGGCCTGGCGGGTCAACTTCATGTTTTCAGCCGCATCCGCGGCGACGCTTTTAACTGCTTCTGCGAAGGCGTTTGCATCGCTGCCTCCGCTCTTGTCTGCGATGCTTCTGATGACCAGCGCCACGTCTGCCGCCAGCGATTGTTTATTGGCGTCCGCAAGCCGATGTCCCACATCGGTTAATTCGCGCGGGTGCTTTGCAAAGGCCTCGCGAATGGGCAAGATGTCAATCAGCTCCTGCTTCTTCTTGCCTTTAATAAGTTGGCCGTCCGGGTTCCAGGTGAACTCCGCTCCCAATCTTCCGATCTGAACGTGTTGGCAGGCTTCAACCAGTTCTCTCAATTCTGGGGTATCGGGAATTGCCGAACCTTTCAGTGTGGCGATCGGGTTGTTGTAGGCTGTGGCCACGAGCTGGATCAGATCCCCGATGGATTTAAACGGCACAGAGTCCGGCTTCGCGCCGTACGCATTTTTGCGCCACCAGTCCTGGCAGGCTTCGCGGATGATTCCCCCTTGCTCGGTCATCAACTCCGCGTCCGGGTCGTGCCCGCACTCGAAGGCGTAGCGCTCAAGGACTCGTTTGCAAAACCCGTGGATAGTGAAAATTGCGGCGCTGTCGAAGTCCATCAGCGCGATTTGCAGGCGTCGCTTTAGCGCTCTCGCCACTTCGACATCCGCATTCGGATTCGCCAGAGCAATGGCCGTGCGTGCGCGGTCCTCCTCACCGTCGGGCACGGCGGATCGCGGAGAATCAATGCAGTAGCTGCATTCGAGAAGTGCCTTGCGCAGCCGTTCCCGTAGCTCCTGCGTGGCCGCGTTGGTGAAGGTCACGACGAGGATTTGCTGCGTGGTCAACTGGTGATGCAGAATCAGGCGCAGATAGACGTTTTGGATGTTGTAGGTTTTTCCCGTGCCAGCGCTCGCTTCAACAAGTTGCGGCGTCGCCATGGTCAGAGCCGGGGTGAAAACGATTTCAGAGAACTCGCTCACTTCGTTTTCTCCTCGAACGAATGTGTCCGCAGCGGCCCAAAAATACGGTCGGCCATCGCGATGAATTCCTCTTTGTTTTCTAGCGGACCCTTGCCGGAAAAAACCGCCGCATAGTATGGATCGTCCTTCTCGGAATAATTGAAGGGAGACGACCAGAGTTTGGCCGCTTTTTCGAGCGCGGCGATGTCGTACGACGCCTCGTCGTGTCTATTTTCCAAATATGCCCACGCCACTTTGGGCGTGTAGGGCGGGAGCGGGGGCGCGGAAAAATAGATATCTAGATACTCCGCTAGAATCTTCTTGGCATCATCTGCCGATGCCATCGGTTGGAAGTGGCGGATTATTAGCTTCGTATCCTTTCGCTGGATGTTGACGGAGGTGACCGGTTCGCCTGCGGCGCAAAGCAGGAGATGAGTGAACCACGTAGGGAAGAGATGCTTTGCTGCAAACGAGGAATGGCTGAAATTCAGCGCCCGTTTTTCAGAGGTGAGGGCGATGAGAGCGACGCGGCCCGGATAGCTCAACGTCGTTTCCATTCAGAGGTATCTTGATGCGGTATTCACGTTGATCTGCCTGGCGTTGAAGCGTCAAGGCTTCCGAGAGGGAGGCAAAGCCAGGTATGCCTTGCTCCAAAAGCTTGCGGACTTCGTTAATCAATTTAGCTCTTTGTTCCTCGCCCCAGCCGAGGGGGATCTGCCCGTTCGCCGCGAGCCGGTTGAGCAGCGCCTTTCGCTTGCTATCGTCTTCGCCGTCGAGGAAAGAATGCAGCACCTCTTCCCGTGCGTGCCACGTTTGCAGATTGTCCATCTCAAAGGGTTCCGATTCGGCCGACAGCTCATCACCCCGCGTGATCGGTTCCGCGCCGAGGATGTGTTTGAAGTAGTATTCTCCGGGATGCTTGAAGAAGCTGACGAGATCGTCCACCTCCACTTTCGTCGCCGGCGCCCGCGCGCCATGAACGGGAGGCGTGACAGCCGATTCCTCCAGCAGCGCTTCCGCTGTGTTGCGGTTGGTGTCCGAGAAGGAAAACAGCGGCTTCGTTTTGTCGAAATACTCGGGATGCCATGGATGGAGATGGTGTGAAAATGTGTTGATCGGCGCAGCGTTTGCGTCCTCGCCAAACCGACGCGTCAGGTATTCCGTCAACTCGTGTACGGCCACCGATTGGTGAAGCGGCGAATTGTCTTCCTCCGAGAATGCGGGATAAAAAATCAGGAGCCGTTCGCGGGCGTTCAGGATGGCTTCAAGAAAGGCGAGCCGGTCTTCGATGGTGGCGGAACGGTCGCCCATTTTTCGGGCCGTGCGCAACAAATCATAGGCCGGCCGACTTTCGGCGCGGGGAAACAGTCCGTCGCCCATACCGAGCAGGCATTGCACCCGGCGCGGGGCGCTGCTGCCGGGGCGAAGGGAGCTGAAAACGACGGTGTTGCGGTTGATGTCGCTGCCGCCGGTGGCTTCCCCGAGTCGGCCCGCAAGGAAGTCGCGGATGATTGCGACGGGAACCGATTTATCGAACGCCGCCGCATCGCCGGTTGTGCGAAGCAAACGAATTGCGCCTTTGAGGATGCCGACATCGCGATAGGTTTCATTGTCGCTCACAAAAAAATCGTCCACCAACTGCTCCAGCCGATCCGCCCACGCCGCGAGCGGACGGGAGCGGCTGCTGAATTCCGCAAATTCGACGAGCTGGTTGTAGAAGCTTGCGAGCTTTCCGAGCAGCACGGCCCCGTCGCCCTCCACGCAATCGGATGGAAGCACATTGGTTCAAGCGTCCGGCAGTTCCTCCTGGCCCATCGCATAGCCAAGGAAGAGGCGATCCAAGCCGTATTGCCATGTTGTCTCTGCGCCAAACGTCGCGCCGGAAGTTTTTTCGCGGTGTTCCACATTGCGTCCCCAGCGCACACCTGCCTCGTTAAGCCATACGCCCGCGTCGTCAACGTCCGACGGCGTCAGCCCGAAACGGAGCGCGATGTTATCGCATCGGAGCAGTTCCAGAATTTCCGACGCGGTGAAGCGGCTGTCCGCAAGTTCAAGCAATTGTTGAAATGCTTCTGCAATGCGGCTTTCACCCGCGGCGACGCGGTCGGCGAGCGCAAAAGGAATGGTCTTGGGAGCATTCGGATTTTCGGTGGAGAAAACGGCCTCAATGTAGGGCGCGTATTCGTTCAAGTCTCCGACCTGCACCTGAATATGGCGCGGCTGCAGCCCCTTCATTTCATCAAAGCAGGCGAGCAGTTGATCGCGCAGAATTTCGACCTCGCGCATCTTGCCGTGACAGAGATGCAGTCGAATCGAGCCGTCCTGTTTGCGCGGGTCTTTGCTTCCGGCCCCTTCACAGTTGTAGATGGCGCGCTGAAGCGCGTTGAGGATGGTTGGGCCATCGCTCTCTTTAAAGGAGTCCTCAATCTGGCCGCCGGTCAAATCCAGGGCGCCCGCCACCAGATCGCGACAGCCGCGCCCGTATGCGCTGAGCAGGGGGTTTTCTGCGTTTAATAATTCGCCGTCGTCCGGCGGGCGATCATGCAGCGCCGTGCGCTTGTCTATGGCGCGATCAAACCAGTCCGTGTTCGATGGATTAAACATGTAGAAGTCCAGCGGAACCAAATCGCCGAGCAATCGGAAAAAGTACAGATGGGTCGGGGGAAGCATGGACGGGGCGAATACAAAGACGCGGCGATAGACATGTGCGATCGCGCAATTCGCAATCCGACCCTCCATTCGCTGGAATGCGGAAATATGCGTTTCGTGTTCTTTGTCTTTGACCAACATTCGCCAGAATACAGGCTCCCACTCCGTCCCAGCGTCTGTTTGGGTGTTTCCGCCCCGGGTCCAGTCCGCCATAATTTCCGGACGGTACGTTTGATATTCGTCAAAGATTTTTGCGATGCGCCCCGCCAGCTTGAAACATTTGCGGGCGTCGCGTTTTCCGTCGTGAAGAATGTAGCGCTTCAGGGGAGCAAGGAGGCCCTCCAGCTCGGCGTGTTGCAGGATGTCGTACATGCGCCAGCGCATACTTTTCACCGAGAACGGGTGCTTTTCCGGATCGGGCCGCGTGTTTTCTGTGGCGGGGCGATCCATTCGATAGAGCCAGTCCTGAACGAAAAAGTTCAGCAACGCGAAGTCCACGTTTGCGAGGACGTGCGGGATGGTTTTGCGCGGCGCGTCGAAAAGAAAACGCTGCTGCAGCCACGCTTCCTGAATCCGATTCGGCACGACAATGCAATCGCGCGTTTGAAAGACCTCGGAAGGGGAGGCGACCTTGGATGCGTTGAGCTTGGCGAACAAATCGTCCGCCATCTGCTCCAAGCTATTGCCCCACCGAACCGTCAACGCCATTCTTGCTGTCCTCTCCTGCCGTGATTCGGCGTGAGTGTAGCAGAAGATTGGCAGCGAACAATTCTGTATCTTGCTTTAAAAGGAACGGGACGCGGGTACCAGCGTTTTGACGATGCGTCTTGCCGCGCGGATACGTCCCCGGCTTTGGCAGGAGCCGCCGCCCTGCCGGGTTCCGGGTCAGACGATGGTCGTTTTGTTTAGTTCGCGGATGAACGCTTCGCGCGCGGCGGCGAGGCTGCGTCGGATGTGGCAGGAGCGCGAGAGGGTGCATTTTCCGCCGTCAGTGCGGAAACACTCCACGACTGGGAAACGCTGTTCGAGCAGGCGCACGACCTCGCCGACTTTTATCTTGTCCGCAGGGCGGGCGAGCTGAATGCCACCCGTTGCGCCACGCCGCGTGGTGATGTAGCCAGCGCGGGCAAGATCGAGAACAACTTTGGCGAGGTGGTGATAAGAAACGTCCAGGGCCTTCGCAAGCGCGGCCGTGGTTTGCGGCTTGTCCGGCGTTTCCGAAAGCTTGATCAGAATCCGCAGTCCGTAGTCTGTGAAGGAGGCCAGTTGCATACGCACCGCTCTATTATCTGTGGGGGGCGCGAGTCAAGCGTCGAGTGCGTCTATTTCTGCCGAGCGTGTCGCGCGATTTTCTAATTAGGTATTGACAATGCTTAATACGGGGGATTAGCGTCACAGATATGAAGCCGACCCGGTGCGTGAGGCGCGCAGCTCGGGATGTCGCGTGGGACCGTTCGGTAGGCGCTGGACATCGGAGGCCGAAGAGGAGTTGCCTGTGAAACAATTAATTCGGTTTTTTATCGCGATACCTGCGGCGGTGCTTAGTGTGGCGCTGTCGTGGCCGTATGCGCGGAACTACGAGTACTGGGCGGAGTCGCCCGGAATGTGGAAAATCTACTTTATCGCGGGCTTTATTCTCGCGGTCGCGGTTTTCTACTTTTTCCTCGAGAGTCTCGCCGTTCTCTTTCAGCACGATGAGCTTGCGCGCAAAGGCAACGCCGCCTCGGGCGATGCCGGGAAAGAGAAGGGTGCGCCATGAGTTGTCAGCCCGGAAAACTTTGTTGGGAAGGCTTCAAGCGCACGCGGGCGCTCGCGCTGCTCGGCCTGCTCGCCATTATTTTCATTCTCCTGTCTTTCTGGTCGTTCACCAGCTCGCGTAAACAGGCGATTCCGCGCAATGTCTATTATGCGGATTACAGCGCGGTTGAGGGCAAGCGCGTGTTCCAGTCCTTCAATTGCATGGGCTGCCACACGATCGTCGGCAACGGCGCATACTTCGGCCCCGATCTGACCAAGCTGTACGGCAAAGTTGGTCCGGCTTGGTTGGAGGCGTTCCTGCCTTCCGCTGGCGCATGGCCGACGGAAATCGCGGTGCAGATCAAATTGAACGACGCAATCATCGCGGAAGACGCGGGCGTTGCTTCGATTGACGCCTACAAGAAGAAGTATCCGGACGCTGCCGAACGCATCGCGCGTCGTGGTGGACATCCGACGATGATGCCGAACCTTCCGATCACTGCGGAAAACGTTCGCAAGCTCGTCGCATTCCTTAAGTACACCTCGGAAATGAATACCGAGGGCTGGCCGCCGGAGCCGAAAATTGATGGACTGGCAACGCCGTATGCGACCCCGATGCCGGGCGCTGCACAAGTTGCTCCCGCCTCCGTTGCGCCCGCCGCCGCTGCGACCCCTGCCGCGAGTGCTGGAGCCACCGAATCTGCTGCTGCGCCTGCCGCTGCCGATGATTCGGAATTGATCGCGCAAGGCTCTCAGTTGGCGCAGACCTATGGCTGCCTAGCGTGTCACGCGCTCGATAGCAAGCGCACAGTCGGCCCCGGGTGGGGTGGGCTATATGGCACGGATGTCAAGCTGACCGACGGCACAACCGTCACGGTGGACGATGCGTATATCAAACAGTCCATTCTCGACCCGAACTCGCAGATTGTTGATAGCTACCCGCCGGGCACCATGCCTCCAATGCAAGGCATCCTGAACGACGATCAGGTCTCAGCAATTGTCGCTTACATCCGCAGCCTCAAGGGGGCCTGATTTATGATACAGATCAAATACGAAACCCAGCGGCTCAGCTTCCGGTTCTTTGTCGTGATGCTGATCCTGTTCTTCTTCCAAGTCCTCTTCGGCTTGCTGCTTGCGGCGCAACATGTGGATCCCACGATCCTCGCCGGAACGCTGAACTTCAACGTCGTCCGCGCGGAACACACCAACCTCGGGCTGTTGTGGATTCTCTGCGGCTTCATCGGCACGATCCTGTTTATCGGCCCGCTTATGTCCAAACGCGAGCTGGCTGCGCCGGGATTGATCAAATTCCTCTTCTACGCGCTGCTTGCCGTAGTCGTTTGGAACGTCGGCACACAGGCGCTGGCGATGAAGGGTATTGCTGGTTGGTGGAAAGGTCAGCCGTGGTTGCAGGAAGGCTTGGAATATATCGAAGCTGGTCGTGCAGCGGATGTGATCATTCTGATCGGCTTTGCCATTCTTTGCTACGTCGTCCTTCGTACCTTCCCGAAGCGCTCTGAATGGAATGAAATTCACTGGGGCTTGGCGATCGGCGTTGTTGCGCTAACCGCTGTCTGGGTGTTCGGCATGTTCTTCACCGAGCGCTTGGACCTTCAGGAATACTTCCGCTGGTACGTCGTTCACTACTGGGTTGAAGGTGTATGGGAAGTCATTCATATCTCCCTAGTCGGCTTCCTGCTTGTATTGATGTTCGACGCCGATGTGAAGTCGGTCGGCTTTGCCGTCTTCTGGGGCGTGGTACTCGTGTGGCTCTCCGGCCTTATCGGAAACGCGCACCACTACTTCTGGATCGGCACACCCGAGTTCTGGCAATTCTGGGGTTCGCTCTTCAGCGCCCTTGAACCGCTGCCTCTGATCTTCTGCTTCTGGCACATCTACCTAGATGCGCACCAGGATGCGAAGCCTCTCAAAAACTTCCCTGCATTCGCATTTCTGCTCGGTTCAGTCGTCTTGGAACACGTCGGCGCGGGCATCCTCGGCTTCACGATGACCTTTGCCATCACCAACATTTGGTCGCACGGCACCTGGGTCACCATGAGTCACGCCCACCTCGCGTTGTTCGGCACGTTTGGAATGCTCGGCCTCTCCGCCGCCTATTACATCCTGCCGATTATCCGTCGCGCGACAAACTTTGACCAGCGCCTTGGCAAGCTCAGCTTCTGGCTCGTCTTCATCGGCATTCTCGGACTCAGCTTCGGCTTCGCCATCGGTGGCACCATCCAGGTCTTCCTCTATCGCACCCTCGGACTGGACTGGTTCGGCGGCGACATCGCCCCCGCGCTCGTGTTCGCCAAGGGTATGGTACTGATCTTCGGAATGGTCTTCTTCGCCGGTGTCTGCCTCCTCGTGTATGACCTGTTGACATTGGGTGCGCGCGACAAAGCCGTTGCCACTGGAGAAGATATGGCCGAGCACGTCCTTGCGCCCGTCGGAAGCGCCCGTCCCTTGAGCGGATGGGAGACCGGAATCTGGATGCTCTGGATGTGGATATTCGGAATGATTATCACCTTCGACTTGCTCTCGTTCAATCTTTCGACCGTTCAGCAGGGCAACGCCACGATCCCGTATCTCATGGGCTTTGTCGGTTACAGCGGACTGCTGCTGGTATCGCTGCTCTTCGTCCGCCGCTTCCTCCACGCGATGCAGGCGCGCGGCGCGCCGTCCCTCGCGGCAGAAGGGCAAAGCGCGACCTAGTACGCGAAGTTCAGCCTCGCGCCCCAAAGCGCGCACAACTTTCCAAGGGTTGGAAGTCCGAATCAAAACGACTTCCAACCCTTGGACTTTTTAATACCCGCGACATTCCGCAGCGCAAATGTGCGCCGTAAAGTGCGACGCTATTTGCGCCGTGCGAACTGAATCTCCTTGAGTAGAACCAAACAGCTTTGTACAGAACTGATGTGGATACACTGTACCTAGTCGCTCCCTTGCTGCTGATCGCCGTGGTGCTTGCGGCCGTCTGGCTGGATCGCTGGAGCGTGCCCGTCATCCTCGTCGCACTCGGCGCGGGGATTCTTTTTGGTAGCGACGTGCTTGGACTGTGGGACTTTTCCAATATGCGACTCACCAATGAGATCGCAAACTTTGCCCTCGTCCTGATTCTATTCACCGGCGGGTTTAATACGCGGTGGCGCGATTTTCGTTCCGTTGCACTGCCCGCAGGCGGACTCGCAACGTGGGGCGTATTGCTCACCGCACTTGCCACGTTCCTCGTACTCCACAATGGGCTGCACTGGGAACTCGAAAAATCTCTGCTCCTTGCCGTCATCATTTCTTCTACCGACGCTGCGGCGATATTCTCGATCCTGCGCCGCCAATCGCTGCCGACAAAACTTTCCTCCACCATCGAAATTGAGAGCGCAGCGAACGACCCCATGGCAATTTTGCTTACGGTCATTTCTGTTCAAGCCTTCGCCTCTGGACAAGTTGAAGTATTCCCCGCCGCCCTGCTGTTCGTGTGGAAATTTACCGCCGGTCCTGTGATCGGATGGCTGTTGGCGCAAGCGGCGATGAAGGTCTTCAACAAACTCCACCCGCAGGACCGCGGCCACTACTACGTACTCTCCCTCGGCATCGTGCTCCTGATTTATGGCGTCGCAGAAAAACTCGCACATGCGAGCGGAATGCTGGCCGTCTTTATCGCGGGCCATGTGATGGGCAATACGCCTTTCGTTCACAAACAGGGTGTGGCCAACTTTTTCAACGGCCTGTCCACCATTGCGAATATCGGAATGTTTGCCCTGATGGGCCTACTCGTCTTCCCGCATCAATGGTCCACCCTGTGGGTTCAGGGAATCGTGTTGTTCGTCGTCCTTACGTTTATTGGACGCCCCGTCGCCGTATTGCTCGGGACCATCGGCATGCGCCTTGGCTGGCGAAACAAAACACTCATTGCTTGGGCTGGTTTGCGCGGCTCCGTGCCGGTCATTCTTGCGACCTATCCTGCTGCGGCCGGCCTGCCGAGTGGACAGGAAATCTTCAACCTCGTCTTCTTCGCCGTGCTACTATCTGTCCTGCTGCAGGGCTCAACACTCGGCGTTGTTGCAAAATGGCTGGGCCTTTCCACCCCCGCGCGCCCGCGCTCGCTTTATGTCCTTGAGCTGATCACTATGGCTGAAAGCGATTTGGATTTGTTCGTCGTGGATCTGCCCGATCCACAGGGAGCGCATGGGCCCAAAATTGCCGATTTGAGATTGCCCACTGGCGCGGTAATTACGTTGATCACGCGCGGCAAAGAACCGCTTGTCCCCAAAGGTTCAACCGAACTTCAGGGCTGGGACCAAGTCACCGTCCTCGCGCATGCGAAGGATGAAGCCGAAATTCGTTCGCTGCTTCTCGATCCGTTTGAAGAATCGGAGGCGACGTAGATTCACTCACCCCTGCGCATCGCTGATCTTCAGCGAGATCATCAATCCATCAATGTGATCGTCGCGCAGAGCGGGCGTAATCACCGAGAGTAGGGCTGGGTGCGCTGCCGCCGCCGCGCAGTACGGTTTCGTTCGCTCGTGGTTTGTTCGGTCGAGCACAATATCCGATAGCGTGTTATCCGCCAGCATCAACCCGCCGACGCGGAGCAGTGGCAACGCTGCCTTGAGGTAATCAAGATAACCGCTCTTGTCTGCATCAATGAACACCACATCGAACAACGGTTCGTTTGCCGTACGCATAGTTGCGAGGGAATCCAACGCGGCGCCCACGCGAATTTCCACACGATCTGACAGGCCAGCCTGTTTGAGGTTTTCCGTTGCGATCTCTGCGTGTCGCTGTTCGAGTTCGAGGCTGATCAGTTTCCCATCAGAAGGCAGTGCCCGTGCCATCCAAATCGCGCTGTATCCACCCAGCGTTCCGATTTCCAGAATGCGTTTTGCATTGATTGAGCGAACGAGAACGTGAAGCAACTTTCCTTCACTGGCCGGCACTGCAATCGCCGGTAGCCCCGCCTTTTCCGCCCGTTTCCGTGCCCCTCGCAACGCCTCATCTTCCTTCGCACACAACTCAGTGATGTACGCATCATACCCCATCACCCGTTCTTCTTGAGACAACGACATAGACACACCTCCGTTGCCTCACTATACGCCCACACCTTCCCTCGTCCAAATGATTGCGGGACGGTGAACCCCGTGCGGGGCGCAAAACCTCAGTAGATTTGTCTGATCAGACAGAGCTGGCTGGTTAAAATAACTGGATAAGAACGAGTTAACTTACTGTATGCTTCTGTTGTCGATTCGCAAAGTACGCCTGCGCCGTCATCATCGCGTCCTTGCGATTATTTCCAATGAGTCCGTGTGCGCCACGTTTTAGCCAGCCAACGGCGTACACATCGGGGAGGGGAACGCCGTCCATCAATACACGATGATCCTTGGTCGGAATAACCCCCTCCACGTCGTCAAACGGCAGGCCGGGGATGGGCTTGCCGCGCTGGCCGATGGAAACGAATACAACGCCACAAGGCAGACGCTGGAGTGCACCGGTCGGGAGCGCACGTTGCTCACCGGCGTCACCTTCGAGCCGACAAAGCTCCAGCGTGATTTCCTCGGGACGTGTTGTGCCTTTGATCGCGAGTGGCCGCCGTAGAAAATCGAAAGAAACGACGGTTCGCGCTGCCTCACCTTTAGACCGCGACGCAAATGTACGCAGGGTCTCAACGATTCCGCGTGCGCGGTCCGCGTCGGGCGCTGCAAGTTCCCGTTCGTCAGTTTCGCTCAACATCATCACGATCGGATCCACGCGGAACTCGACGTTGGGCAGTTCTCCGAGTTCAAGGAGTTCTTTTTCTTCAAATGCCGCCTGCGCCGGACCCCGTCGCCCGATGACGTGGATGTTTCGCACGCGACTGTGCGCGAGCGTTTCTTTTGCTGCGGGCGAGAATTCAAACTCTTCGAGTGCTGCCGGATCGCGGCTCAAGATACGAACGATGTCGAGCGAGACGTTTCCATTACCGATGATCACAGCGGTCTCGGTGTCGAAGTCAACCTGATCATTCAGATGGTCGGGATGACCGTTTGCCCATGCGGCAAAAGCGCGCGCGGAATACACGCAGGGGAGGTCTTCACCCGGAATATCAAGTGATCGCACCACTTCGGCCCCGGTCGCGACAAAGACGGCGCTGTAATTCGCCCGAAGCTCATCAATCGTCACATCCCGTCCAATTTCCACGCCGAGTCGCAGGTTGAAGCCAGGTCGTGCGGCCGTGTGTTCCATCAGTTTAATGATTCGGCGTGTATGCGGATGGTCGGGCGCGACGCCGTACCGAAGAAGGCCGTAGGGTTTATGCAGACGCTCGAAAATATCCACAACAAGCGAGTTGTCGTGGCGCAGCAATTCCTCAGCCATGAAGAAGCCGGAGGGCCCTGCGCCGATAATCGCGACGCGCGTTTTTGGGGTGTTGGACATGCGTAAAACTTATTTCTTTCGTATATCCAGATATAGTAATATACACCGGATATGACTTCAAAGCGAATTGAACAACTGCATCGTCTGCTCGAAGAGCGAATCCTGATTTTAGACGGGGCGATGGGGACGATGATCCAGCAGGTCAAGCTCAGCGAAGAGGATTTTCGCGGCGAGCGCTTCAAGGATCACGAGCACGATCTAAAAGGAAACAATGATCTTCTCGTGCTGACCCAACCCGAATTAATCGCCGATATCCACCGCAAATACTACGCCGCAGGCGCGGACATGGTGGAGACGAACACGTTCAACTCGCAGTCTGTTTCGCAGGCCGACTACAAGCTCGCCGACCTCGCCTACGAGTTGAACGTCGCCGCCGCAAAACTAGCGCGCTCTGTCGCGGACGAATTTGAGACGAAGGAGCCGGGTCGCCCACGCTACGTCGTCGGTACGCTCGGCCCAACAAACCGCACGGCCTCCATTTCGCCGGACGTGAACAACCCCGGTTTCCGCAACATCACGTTTGATGACCTCGTCGCGGCCTATACCGATTCCATACGCGGTCTCGTGGACGGCGGCGCAGACCTTCTGTTAATCGAGACGATCTTCGACACGTTGAACGCCAAGGCCGCGATTTATGCCGCGCGGAAATACTTCGACGATTCGAAGATTGAACTCCCGATTATGATTTCGGGGACGATTACCGATGCGAGTGGACGCACACTGACCGGCCAGACCCCTGAGGCGTTCTGGTATTCCGTGATGCACGTGCAGCCGTTGAGCGTTGGATTCAACTGTGCATTGGGTGCGAAAGAACTGCGCCCTTACGTTGAAGAAATTTCGCGAAAGGCAAATGTCTATACGAGTGCGCACCCGAACGCGGGACTTCCGAATGCCTTCGGTGGCTACGACGAAACGCCGGAGGTGACCTCCAGCGTTCTGCGGGAGTTTGCAAAAAGTGGTTTGGTCAATATCGTGGGCGGTTGCTGCGGTACGACGCCGGATCACATTCGCGCGATCGCGGAAGCGGTGCGCGGGTTGCCCCCGCGCAAAAGGCCGGAGATCACGCCGACGTTGTGCCTGAGTGGATTGGAGCCGTTTGTTGCGCGCCCTGAAATTAATTTCATCAATGTCGGCGAACGCACAAACGTCACCGGCTCGAAGAAATTTCTGCGTCTGATTCAACAGGACAAATATGAAGAGGCCCTCGGCATCGCGCAACAGCAGGTCGAAAACGGTGCGCAGATCATTGACGTGAATATGGACGAGGGGATGCTGGATGCACTTAGCACCATGACGCGTTTCCTCAACCTCATCATGGCGGAACCGGCGATCAGCCGAGTGCCGATCATGATTGATTCGTCCAAGTTTTATGTCATCGAAGCCGCCCTGAAGTGTGTGCAGGGCAAGTGCGTAGTGAACTCGATCAGCCTGAAGGAGGGCGAAAACGAGTTCCTCGAACACGCAAAAATCGTTCGTCGCTACGGCGCTGCGGCGGTTGTGATGGCCTTCGACGAATCGGGGCAGGCGGACACGCTGCAACGGCGCGTGGATATTTGTGAGCGGGCGTACAAGCTGCTCGTCGAGAAGGTCGGTTTCCCGCCGCAGGACATTATTTTTGATCCAAACGTATTCCCCGCCGGCACCGGCTTGGCGGAGCACGCAAATTACAGCAACGATTTCATCGGCGCAGTGAGCCAGATCAAGGCGAAGTGTCCGTACGCTCGAATCAGCGGCGGCATTAGCAACCTGTCCTTCTCGTTCCGTGGGAAGGACAAGATTCGCGAGGCGATGCACTCGGTCTTTCTGTATCACTCCATCAAAGCCGGTATGGATATGGGCATCGTCAACGCGGGGCAGCTCGCGGTGTACGACGATCTTGAACCGGAGCTGCGCGATCTGGTCGAAGACCTGATTCTCAATCACCGCGAGGACGCGACTGAGCGGCTGTTGGATTATGCCACGCGCGCGGATACGAGCAGTGGCGGTAAAGCAGACGACCCGTCGAAGATGGAATGGCGCACATGGCCGGTCGAGAAGCGGCTGGAACACGCGCTGGTGAAGGGCATCACAGATTTTGTAATCGAGGACACGGAAGAAGTTCGTCAGAAAGTCGCCACACCGCTCGAAGTGATCGAAGGCCCTTTGATGGCCGGGATGAGTGTGGTCGGTGATTTGTTTGGCTCCGGAAAAATGTTTCTTCCACAGGTCGTCAAGAGCGCCCGCGTGATGAAAAAAGCCGTCGCGTATTTGGAGCCATTCTTTGAAGAGATGAAGAGGACGAGCGGGCAGAGCCTGACCAAGGGCCGTATTGTGATGGCGACGGTCAAGGGCGATGTCCACGACATCGGCAAGAGCATCGTCAGCGTGGTACTCCAGTGCAATAATTACGAGGTGATTGACCTCGGCGTGATGCAGCCCGCCGCAAAAATCCTGGCCACAGCGATTGAGAAAAAATGCGATATGGTCGGGGTCAGCGGTCTGATCACGCCGTCGCTCGACGAGATGATTCACGTTGCCAGTGAGATGCAGCGTGAAAACTTCACGATGCCGCTGCTCATTGGTGGCGCGACGACATCGAAGGTGCACACCGCCGTCAAGATTGAGCCGCAGTACGATCATGCAGTCGTACACGTCGCCGACGCTTCTCGCGTGATTCAAGTGGTCAGCAATTTGATGAGCCCGGAGCGAAAAGAGGCGTACGCAAAGGAAGTGCGCGCCGAGTACGAGATGATTCGACAGAAGCAGAAGGCGCGTGTCGGTGGCGCGAACCAGTTTTTCACGATTGAGGAGGCCCGCGCCAACGCATTCAAGACCGACTGGGCAACTTATACACCTCCCGTGCCGACCTTCCTCGGGGTGAAGACCTTGTTAAATTATCCCATCGAGAAGATCGCCGCGCGGATTGACTGGACTCCGTTTTTTGCGACGTGGCAGTTGAATGGCCTGTATCCGGAAATCTTCAACGACCCGGATATCGGAGTGGAGGCCAAGCGCCTTTTTGACGATGCGCAGGCGTTGCTGAAGCGAATGATTGACGGGCGCTGGGTGACAGCGAATGCGGCATTTGGATTTTGGCCGGCCGCTCGTGTTGTGGACGATGTCGAAGTGTATACCGACGAATCGCGGGCTGAAGTGTTGGCGAAGTTCCCGTTCATCCGTCAGCAGATGCGGAAGCAGAATGATCGCCCAAACCTGTGCCCCGCCGACTTTTTCGCGCCAAAAGAGAGCGGCGTAAAAGATTATATCGGCATGTTTGCCGTTACCACCGGCCATGGAATCGAGCCGCATCAGCAGAAGTTCATTGATGCGAAGGATGACTACAACGGCATTCTCCTTAAGCTGCTCGCTGATCGCCTCGCCGAGGCGTTTGCGGAACACCTGCACGAACTGGTTCGTCAGAAGTACTGGGGTTATGTGCCGGACGAGAACATGACGAATGAAGAGTTGATTCTCGAAAAGTATCAGGGCATTCGACCCGCGCCCGGTTATCCCGCCTGCCCGGACCACCGACTCAAAGGCACTATATTTAAGCTGCTCGAAGCGACTGATCGCGCGGGTATCGTTCTGACCGATCATTACGCGATGGTTCCCGGCGCAGCAGTGAGCGGCATCTACATTTCGCACCCCGGTTCGGCCTATTTTGGTGTTGGCCGTATCGCAAAAGACCAAGTCGAAGACTATGTCAAGCGCACGGACTCCGACCTCGCGACGACCGAACGCTGGCTCGCGCCCGTGCTCGGCTACGATCCGACGTGAGGGAGCGGTTGAATGCGTGACGCATCGCAGCAGGGCATTCCTGTGCCGACGGGGTGTATAGCGCATTAGTCACTCGCTGTCCGGCGGCGGCCCAACCGGAACCGCCGATGGGGGCAGGGCACTGGCCGCGTGCGCCGGTGGTGTGGATTACAGCGCGATCCACCCGTTCGTCGCCTGTCTTTGCGCGTGAAGCGAGACGAGCAGCTCGGACACTTCGCAGAGACGTTCATCTAGCAAATGGCCAATTGTGGAATGTCGCGAGGTGCCCCGCAGCGCCACTGCGCTGTGTAACATTGAGGTCTAGTGCTTGAGGGGAACATGAAGGCCCTGTGCACCGATGATTTAACGCTCGATCTTCAAAGCGAAATAGCGGCTGCTCGCCCCGACGGGTTCATTGCCTATGGCGCAATCCCATCTGGAGCACATCTGTGCTGTCCTGCGCAGGCGATTGAACACGACGAGCGCGTTGATCAGCCAACCGTGCATCCGGTGACGCGCTGCGGTATAAAATCTCCCTGCCCAGTGTGTCGTATTGAGGCGCAGCCCAAAACACCTCGCGTGAGTGGATACCAGGCAACCGATGTCGATGAGCGCGCCCTTCAAGCAAGCCCAAACGCCTCTGGGGGCGCGCGGGTCGTGCGAGCGGTGTGGCGGGGAAGTGCAGCATCGGAATATGAACCCCAAAGGCGATGCGCAAGGCGCATGATGCGTTGGGCTGTAGCCGTATTGCTGGCGGGAACTCTCACGGCGCGAGCGGGGAATATAGGAACCGATCCGTCGCATAAATACGCTTGGAGCGAGAACGTGGGCTGGGCAAATGCCGGGCCGACGAATGTTGAGGTCGCGGTTCACTATTACGAAGGTACCGGCGGCTGGCTCTCAGGCTATGCGTGGGGCGAGAACATGGGCTGGATCGCTATGGGCAGCGCTGGCGGCGGGCCCTACGCAAACAGCGCGAGCAACGATTGGGGGGTGAACCTCGCGGTGAACGGTGATCTTTCCGGCTATGCCTGGGGCGAGAATGTCGGCTGGATCAACTTTGGCGCGGCGCAATGCGACGCAGCGATCAATACCACGAATGGCGAATTCTCGGGCCATGCATGGGGCGAGAACATCGGGTGGCTCAAATTCAAGGGGATATCGCCGGACTACGGCGTTCGTTCGATGGCGTTCTATACCCAGCCGCAGGGCACGCCAAACTGGTGGCTGGACCATCACACGGTGACCGAGTGGCACGATGCCGGGGATGGCGTTCCCGCATGGCAGAAGTATGTCATGGATGTGAGTCCCACCAATGCAAACAACTATCTGGTCATTACCGGGATATCGAACGCCCCAGCCGGAAAGATTGTGGTCTTCACGCCCGCGTCGACGCGGCGGTACTACACACTGGCACGACGTGACGATCTGATGGCGGGCGGGTGGAGCAGCGTAGCCGGACAGATGAGTGTGCCTGGCTTCGGCGGAAGTCAGACGATGAAGGACACCAACACGTCGGCACGGGCGTTCTACAGCGTAAACGTGACGGTGGCGCCATGACTCGCTTTCGCCAAGACGGCGGGCGGCGGGAGTCAGGATTCAGCACCGAGTTGAGGACGGTATGCGTAGCGGAAAGGAAACAATGAAAACACACCATTGGATGGCAAAAGCGATCATCGTGGCAGGGCTCCTAGGGGCGGGCGTGGCGCGGGCGGGAGAGTTGACGCCGCCCGGCGCGCCGCCGCCGACCATGCACACGCTGGAAGAGATATACCAGAGGCTGAGCGCGGTCGAAGGCAGGTTGGCCTCCGGAGGAATGCAACAGATGTCCGGCAACATGGTGCTGATCCCGGCGGGAAGCTTTGTCATGGGGGGCGACGAACGTGGGGCATAATGAAGCCGCGCTTGATGAGCGGCCCCAACACACGGTGAATGTGAGTGCGTTCTATATGGACCGATACGAAGTGACGACCAATCTGTGGCGAGAGGTGTATACGTGGGCGACGAATAAGGGGTATGCCTTTGCGAACGTCGGGCTGGGCAAGGACTGGGCACACCCCGTGCACACGGTGAGCTGGTATGACGCGATCGCGTGGTGCAACGCGCGAAGCGCACGGGACGGGTTCACGCCGTGCTACACCAACGCCAACGGCACGGTGTACACCAACGCGTCTGGCAATAGCTTTGCGGGGGACTGCAATTAGGCGGCGAGCGGGTACCGGCTGCCGACAGAAGCGGAATGGGAAAAGGCCGCGCGTGGCGGCGTGGCGGATCGGCGCTTTCCTTGGGATGACATGAACACGATTCAGCACGCGCGGGCGAACTACATCGCTGACCCTGCGACCTTCGTCTACGACACCAGTCCCACGACGGGGCTCTCATCCATGGTATAATGTCAATCCCGCGCCCTACACCAGTCCAGTGGGCTCCTTTGCCGCAAATGGTTACGGGTTATACGATATGGCAGGAAACGTGGGGGAGTGGTGCTGGGACTGGCATGATCCTAGCTACTATTCTGTCTCACCTGGAACCAATCCGCGAGGCTCAAGCAGTGGATATGGTCGGGAGATACGCGGCGGAGCGTGGTCTGTCTACGCCAATGACGCGCGCGTCGCGAAACGGAATGCCATGACGGCGAACGCGGTGAATAGCGCCATTGGTTTTCGGTGTGTGAGAGGAATCTGATCCCTTTTGCTCTTTTGCTGGCGCTCGTCCGTTGTCGACCCGCCCCGAGGCTGTTCGGTGTCGTGTTGCTCTCTTGATCCTCCTATTGTTGGGCGCGTCTGCGCGCTTGATTGAGGCGTGGACTCTGCTACCGTTGCTGGCCGTGCCATCCATCGTTCAGATTCGCGATCTGTGCAGGCTCTATCAGCAGGGGGACATTAATGTCACCGCGCTGGATCGCATTTCCCTCGATATTGAAGAGGGGGACTTTGTCGCGCTGATGGGACCGAGCGGTTCGGGCAAGAGCACGCTATTGCATATCATCGCGGGCATTGATCGTCCGACATCGGGAAGCTGCGTGGTGCGGGATGTGGATGTCGCCACGCTGAACGAGACCGCGTTGGCGGAGTGGCGAAACAGCCATATCGGTTTCGTTTTTCAAACCTTCAATCTCATCCCGGTGCTCACCGCGTTCCGAAAATGTGGAGATGCCGCTGCTGTTGACCTCGCTTTCCGCGCGCGAGCGAAAGGAGCACGTGGAGGCGGCGCTGACGCTCGTGGGGCTTGAAGATCGGATGCGCCACCTCCCGCGGCAGTTGTCGGGTGGTCAGGAACAGCGCGTCGCGATTGCGCGCGCGCTGGTCACGGATCCCACACTGATTGTCGCGGATGAGCCGACCGGAAATCTCGATGCGAAGGCGGCGGAGGACGTGTTGGAACTGCTCGGCGCGTTGAATCGCGAGGCGCGCAAGACGATCATCATGGTGACGCACGATCCAAAGGCGGCGTCGCACGCACGGCATACGCTGCACCTGGAGAAGGGCGAATTGCTGAGCGCGGATGGCGAAGGGAACGAGGCGACGCCGTGACGATGGCGGGCTTCATTGTTCGCAATGCGTTGCGGAATAAGCGCCGCCTCGCGCTGACGGTTGTGAGTGTTGCGCTGAGCTTGTTCCTGTTCACCACGCTGCAGACTGCACTGCGCGAATTGACCAATCCCGCAGACACGGCCGACTCCGCGCTGCGTATTATCACGCGCCATAAAGTTTCCCTCGGGAACCTGCTCCCCGAGCGCTACACCTATCGCATCCGCCAAATCCCCGGCGTCGCCGCAGTTTCGCGATTTATGTGGTTTGGCGGTGTCTATCAGGACGAAGCGAAGTTTTTCCCGCAGTTTGCTGTGGATGCTGATTCGGTATTCAATGTGTTTGTCGAGGCCAAGGTGGACCCCGCGCAGGTGGATGCCTTTATCAAGGAAAAGACGGCCTGCATTGTCGGGATTAAAACAATGGAGCGCTTCGGCTGGAAAATCGGTGACCGCATTACGCTGAAGGGCAAACTATGGGGCTGCGACCCGGAGCTGGTGATTCGCGGTGTCTATCGTGAGGGGATTGATCAGACCAATCTCTTTTTCCATCACGACTACTTCGATGAGCTGATGAATGGCCTCAATAAAACGGGCGCATTCTGGATTCGCGTCGAAAGTGGCGCGGCGTTGCAGTCAGTAATCAGCGCCATTGATGATTCATTTCAGAATACCGACGCGGAGACAAAGACAGAAACGGAACGCGCATTTCAACTCGGATTCGTCTCCATGCTCGGCAATATCACCCTGCTGATCAGCTCCATTTGTACGGTCATTGTCTTTACGATGATTCTCGTGACCGCCAGCACAATGAGTATGGCGATTCGCGAACGGATGCGTGAGATCGCAGTCTTGAAGGCGATGGGCTTTACGGCACGTCAAGTGTTTGGACTGATCTTAGCGGAATCATTTGGTCTGGCGCTGACGGGTGGGCTGATCGGGTGCGTTGGTGCGCGAGTGTTGTATGGAAACCTCGATATCTACAAACTGACGCAGGGCTTTTTTCTTAAATTCGAAGTGACCGCGCACATTCTTGCTGCGGGTCTGTTGCTGGCTGGACTGTTGGGCGTGGCCAGTTGCCTCGCGCCCGCGTGGGCGGGGATCCGGATGTCGGTTGTCGAAGGATTGAAGGAGGTGGATTGATGGCCGCCATTCCTCTGTCCTACAACTTGCGTAGTCTCCGTATTCGCTGGCGAACCACGATTGCGACCGTGTTCGGTATTGCACTGGTTGTCGCCGTCTTCGTGATGGTTATGGCGTTGGCGCAGGGGCTTCGCTCCACATTGGTACAGACGGGCGATCCGCGAAACTATCTCGTGATGCGTCGTGGTTCGACGGCGGAATCGAGCAGCCAGATTATGCGCGAGGAGGTTACGCGGCTGAAGTATCTGCCCGGCATTGCCCGTGATGCACAAGACCGCCCACTCTTTTCGCCTGAAATCGTTGTATTGATTTATCTCGACCGCTTGAATGGTGAAGGTGGCGCAAACGTGATTGTGCGCGGAATGGGTGAGATGGGGTTGGCGCTGCGGCCGGAGATTCATCTAATTGAAGGGCGTATGTTCCGAAAGCGGCCGCCGTGAATGTGTGGTGAGCAAACGTATCGCCGAACGATTCGCGAATTGTCGCGTCGGTGACCGCATTCGTGCGGGGAGGGCGGAGTGGCATATCGTAGGAATGTTCGAAGCGGGCAAAAGTGCGTACGACTCTGAGCTCTGGTCGGACGCTGGCGACGTGCGGAGCGTGTTCCATCGCGATTTTTACGGTTCTGTGCTTTTTCGAGCCGAGAGTGAAGCTGCAGGCCAGGCGCTCATTGAGCGCGTAGAGGCGGATCAAATGTTGAGTGCGCGGGTTTTGAAAGAGACCGAGTATTACGCAGAGCAAACGCGCCAAGCGGGGCCGATTCGATTTCTCGGGTTCTTTCTCGCTATTGTGATGAGCATTGGCGCTGCATTTTCCGCGATGAACACGATGTATGCCGCCGTCGGTGCACGAACGGCGGAGATTGGTACTCTACGCGTACTGGGTTTTAAGCGTCGCGCGATTTATTTCTCGTTCCTTACCGAGTCCATCCTTCTCGCGGCGGTTGGTGGCGTGGTTGGCTGTCTGCTTTCCCTATCGCTCAATGGGGTTACTGCTGGCACGCTGAGTTGGACGAGTTTCGCGGAAGTCGCGTTTGAATTTCGCGTTTCGACGGCGTTGCTAGTGAGGGGAATGATCTTTTCGGTTGTGATGGGCATGGTGGGTGGACTATTACCCGCGCGGATGGCTGCGCGGAAGCCTGTTTTGGATGCGTTGAAAGCGTGAGCGTTTTTTGCGCAAGGATGGAGAGCGTATGAAATCGAATATGTTGAAACAGTTGGAGATTTCCGAAGAACAAAAGAATGCGAAAAAACGCGGTCCGGCAGGGATCGTCATTGGCGTAATCATCTTTTTTTTGATCGGCCTTACGATCTTTTACAAGACCCGCAGTGGGCAGGGGGTCACGACCCCTGCGCCAGCCGTCGCAGTCTCTTCCTTGGAGGCTGCCGTTGAAGCGCCCACGCGCTCTGGTGATGTCGTGCTTACGGTGAGTGGCTACGTTATTCCGCGCGAGCGAATTGAAATCAGCCCGCGTTTTCAAGGTACGGTGGTATGGATCGGCGTGAAGAAGGGCGATGTGGTGAAGGCGGGCGATGTATTGGTTCGGCTCGATGACGAAGAATACCGCGCTCGTGTTGCGGAGGCGGAGGCAAATCTCTCGAAGACTTCCGCCGCATTGGATTTGGCGAAGAGCAACTTTGATCGTGCGCAAACGCTTCAAACGAAAGATGTTTCGAGCGCCCAAGAGCTGGACGACGCGCGCAATGTATTGCTCGCTGCGGAAGCCGGAATCAAATCCGCGCGCGCGAATCTCGACCTTGCGAAGCTATATCTGGATTGGTGTACAATTCGCGCCCCGATCAGCGGTGTAATTCTTGAGAAACTTGTGAATCCAAATGAACTGGTTTCACCAATCAGCTACGGCGGCACACGTGGCCCGAGTACGGCGTTTCTTGCGATGGCTGATTTGAGCGACTTGCAGGTCGAGATTGATTTGAATGAAGTGGATACGCCCAAAGTGAGGTTGGGCCAACTCTGCCGCGTGAGCCCCGAGGCCTATCCTGACAACGTGTACGAAGGGGTCGTCGCCGAAATCGCACCTGAAGCAAACCGCTCAAAGGGCACGCTGCAAATTAAAGTGCAGATCAAGAAGCCAGACCAATTCCTTACCCCCGAGCTGAGCGCGAAAGTTGAGTTCCTGGCCGAATAGCTCGCTTGGCGCAGAGCACATGGCATGTTTTGAATCGAAGATCGCAAAGAAAAAAAACGGCTTTTTTACAAGGCGCAAAGAGCGGGCGCACATTGATCTCTGCAGCCGCGGGCGTTGGCTGCGGCTTGCCTCCACCTTCGTTTTGCCGTTCGCAGGCAGGGGCGGGAAATTAAAATAATTCGCGGTTGAATCCGGCATGGTTCGACTGCGTAACGCGTAAAATGACGCCCAAAACCTCGCCCCAACGGGGTGAAATCCGTCTGCCTGAAGCGCAGCGTTGAGACGCGCCACCACACGTTTTTGTTTACTCGCGCTTTCAGATTCCTTATGCTTCAGGCATGGAAGCGATTCGCGTTTGGATGACTACAGGAGTTTCGATATGAATCATGCGAGTATCGTCCGACAATACCTGCGTGATCGGGCAACAGAAGAGCTGGTAACCGAATCCTTCCCCTTCGTAACCGTCTCTCGTGAGGCCGGGGCAGGGGGGCATACCCTCGCGCGTGAAATCATTCGCAAGTTGGAGAAGATTCATCCCGGTTCCTTTGCGGAAGGCTGGGAGGTGTTTGATCACAAGCTCTGCCTGCTCATTGCAGAGGACAAAAAACTGGGCGTTTCGTTTGAACGGCTGCTGACGGAGGAATATCGCTCGGAGGTCGAGCAGGTGATCTCCGAATTATTGGAGAAACGCGTCAGCAGCTATGAGTTGTATAAGCGCATCTTTGAGGTCGTGCGCATCCTGGCGCTGCTGGGCAAATGCGTCATCGTTGGGCGCGGAGGGATGTGCGTCACGGCGGATATGCCGCTGGGTGTTCACGTTCGCCTTGTTGCGCCCGAAAACCTTCGCGTGGAGCGGATGGCAAAAATGCTGGAGATCACCACGCGCGAGGCAGCAAAAAAAATTAAGCAGCAGGACGATGACCGCCATCGCCTTGTGAACGACTTTTTCGGGAAAGACATTGAGAGTCCTCATCTGTATGACGCCGTTTTTAATACCGAGCGGCTCGCAGTTTCGGATATTGCCGACGCGGTTGCCGACCTCGTCGTTTCGCGGATGGCCCGTTACAAAAAGAACTCCATCGCTCCCCGCGCGTAGATTGTTGAGGGGCGCGCGGTGACGCGCCACAGAACCGTTCATGCAAACTTCGCAGTCTTGATTGGCGGCGCGGATTCCGTACACTGACCGCAATTTTCGGGAGATGTGTAATGCGTAAATGGTTGTGTGTATTGCTGATGTTGCCGTTGAGCGTCTATGCGCAAGATGGTGCGGTTGAACCGGTGGATGAACCGGTTGTTGAGGAGGTGGCCGCGCCAGTGGTGGAGCCGCATAATCCGGTGGCGCTGGTGACGGCCGGCCCGGTCAGCGATGAAATCGTGAACCGCGTTCAACAGTGGGCGCAAAGCCAGCTTGCGATTCCTGTTCCCGTCGCCGCGCCGATTGAAACTTCCGCGGAGACGTTTGATGTTGTGGCAGAAGATGCGGCGAACAATTTGAAGCCCGAGGACCTTGGCTATGTCGTTTTGCTGCACAGAGGCAAGCCGCTGCCGAACCACGGTGTTTATCGTCCGGACCTGCGGGTGGTTGTTGTGAATGTGAACCTGATGCAGGAAGGCGCGGACGATGAAACCTTTGGTCGTCGGATGGAACGCCAGGTTATTCGCGGAATTGGCACACTTATGGGGTTGGAGTTAAGTCCGAACCCGCAAAGTGCGATGGCGGCGTACAGTAATACAGAAGAATTGGATCGAATTGGACGCAACCTCGATCCGCCGTGGCTCCTTCGTCTGCAAAAGCGCGCCAAGGAACTCGGCATTCCGCTTGATCCTGAAAGTCCTAATAACTTTTTCAAAGAGTAAATCCTGTGCTCGATATAAAACGACTCCGTGACAATGAAGCCGAAGTCCGCGAAGGACTGCGGCGAAAACACTCCAATATAGACGTGGACGCGATTCTGGCGCTCGATCGCGAGCGTCGCCATCTATTGACCGAAGTGGAGACGATGAAGAGCCGTCGCAATACGGTTTCCAAGGAAATCGGTATCCGCAAGAAGAAGGGCGAGGATGTTGCCGCAGTAATGGCTGAAATGCGCGAATTGGGCGATACCGTCGCTGCGCTCGACCAACAGGTTCGTGAGGCCGAGACAGAACTAAACGAGCTGTGGCTTACCGTTCCGAATCTGCCCCACGCCAGTGTCCATGAGGGCCGCGATTCTGCGGATAACAAGGTTGTTCGAGTCGTCGGCGAGCCGCGCAAGTTTGATTTTCAACCCCGTCCACACCACGAGCTGGGGGATATGCTCGGGCTGTTCGACTTTGAGCGCGCCACCCGCATGACTGGTGCGGGGTTTCCGCTCTATTTGGGCTTGGGTGCAAAGTTGGAGCGCGCTCTGATTCAGTTTATGCTGGATTTGCACACCAGCGAACACGGTTACACTGAAATGTCGCCGCCTTTCGTCGTGAATAGCGCCTCCATGACCGGCACCGGCCAGTTGCCGAAGATGAAGGAAGATATGTACCACATGCCGGTGGACGATTTGTGGCTGATTCCCACAGCAGAAGTTCCCGTCACAAACTATTTTCGCGACGAGATAGTAGATCGCCCGCTTCCCATTGCTTTCACTGCCTATACCCCGTGCTTTCGCCGTGAAGCTGGCGCGGCCGGACGCGAAACACGCGGGCTCATTCGTGTGCATCAATTCGACAAGGTGGAAATGGTGAGGTTTGTCGATCCGGCCACGTCATACGACGAGCTGGAGAAGCTTGTCGGCCATGCTGAGGCCGTTTTGAACGCGCTCGGCCTGCACTATCGCGTCCTGCAACTTTGTTCAGGTGACCTGAGCTTTGCCGCTGCCAAATGTTACGATATAGAACTGTGGGCGCCCGGCCATAATGGCTGGCTGGAAGTATCCTCCTGCAGCAACTTCGAAGACTTCCAAGCGCGCCGCGCCGGAATTCGCTATCGCAACGCCGACGGCAAACCCACCTACGTCCACACCCTCAACGGCTCCGGCGTCGCCCTCGCGCGGCTCGTTGTCGCCATCCTAGAAAACGGGCAACAACCCGATGGTACCGTGCTCCTCCCCGAGCCGATTCGTCCTTATATGGGCGGAATAGATCGAATTAAGCCAAAGGACTAGGCCACACTCGTGCAGCCCTCGGACTGCTGAGGGTTGTTTTATCAAAAAACCAACGGGTTGGAAATTCGGTTGAAAATATCCGAATTTATGCCAACACGTTGGGATCGAGCGCTTGATTGTGGACAGGGAAGTGATCTGTAATCGCAAGCGTTGACCGCGAAGCAATTGAACGGCTGGCAAGAGCACAAAGGGGAAACAAGTTCAATCGTTTTTGCGAACCTTCACTAGCGCAAGGCTTCGATTTCTTCTGGCGTCAACCACCGCCGCGCGGCTTCGTTTTTATCCAGCCGCTTCGCTTCAGCGAATGCGCGATGCGCATCGGCTATGCGATTCTGTTGAAGCAGAATCGCGGCCACGCCATAGAGCGGTTCGGGCGATTGCGGAGAAAGATTTCGCGCGATGAGGAAATTGGCTTCTGCGGACGAGCTTCCGCTGCGTAGATTGAGAAAACCGAGCGCGACGTGAACGCGAGGATCGAGAGGAGCTTGTTTTAGCGTTGCTTCCAGTTCTGCCCGTGCGGCATCGGGATCGCCCGCCGCTTGCTGCGCGGCCGCGAGGTTGATGCGGGGATCCAATACGGTGGGGTTGAGTTCGCGCGCTTGTTCAAAATGTGGAATTGCCTCCTGTGGATTTCCCTGCGCCAACAAGAGCAGCCCGAGGTCATTGTGCGCCTGACCATTTCGCGGCTGCAACGCGAGGCCGCGGCGCAATGTGGCCACTGCCCGCTCGCGTTGTCCGAGCGCGGATTGAACAGACGCGAGATTGAACAGCGCGAGCGCGTAGTCGGGTTGCAGCGCAATGGCTCGATCAAAGGCCGTCGCAGCATCGGCGAGTTTGCCGTCGAGTTGCCGCGCAATTCCGATTCCGTTCCATGCTGGCGCATCGTTTGGATCGCTTGCGAGCGCCCGTTCAAAATAGGTCGCCGCGCGTCCTATTTCGTAGCGTTGCATAAAATAGCCACCGATGGCGCGCAGTTGCTCGGCTTGACCGACCGACGCTTCGACACAAAAGGGGCCGGGAATCGTTGCGATGCAAAATGCGATGACCGCTGCAATCCCGGCACTCCATTTTGGACGGCTTGACTCGAATAAAGAAGACAGCCCTTGACCAGCAAGCGGAACGAGTAGAAATGCCCATGCGAGTCGGGTGGGGGCGGTGATGCGGGTTAAAATAAGGAACAGAGCCAGCGCGATGATGAGGACGATGTATTCGGCGTGGATGCGGTCACGAGCTAATGCAAGCCCTGCTGCGGCAAGTGTGAGAAGAAGGGCAAAGGGGACTCCCAATCGGCCAAGTTGTCCCAACAGGAGTCGGCCCAAATGCGTGGAATCGCTTGCGGCGCGAATATCCAATGCGCCGGGCAATTCGCGTCCGCTTAGTAGGTGCAGAGTTTTTGCGCCAAGTCCTTTAATAAAGAGGAGTGGGTGCGTTGTTGCGGCGCGCTTTGTCTGACGCAGAAAATAGCGTGTTGCGGAAACTCCTGCAGCGTCTGCATCGCGTGCAATCGCGTCCTGAAAGCCCGAATATTCCGGGCCGGGCCGCATTCCGAGGGTCTGACACAAGTTTCCGCTGTTCCCAAGGTAAAGGTCTTCAGCCCAGCGCCTTGCAGTCACGTCGGTTGCCAACTCGCCGTTCAAAAGAAGAAACGCGATTAGCAGCGGCGCTGCGAAGGCGATTGCGGCGTAACTTTTCCACTTTGGAGGCAGAGTGGGGGTGCCGCGCGTGATGAAAAATACGAGGAGCCACGCGAGGCCGAAGCGCGGGGCGAGAAGAAAACCAAGTCCGCCGAGAAGTGCGAGGGCAAGAGATATCCCTTTTTGCGCCCCGGCGCTTTCTCGCGGAATTGCACACGCAAGAACGGCGACACACCAAAAGGCTTCCAGTGTTGCCGGCATGAGTTCTGTCGTCAGAACAATGGCCGGGCCGTAGAACGCAGCGATTACTCCTGCTATGATTCCTGTGCGCCGCCCGAACATTCGTTCCGTGGCGCTTGCCAGCAGTGCGCAGGTGGCTGCGCCGAGCAGCGCTTGGACGCCTCGCGCAAAGGCGAGGGATGCGTCGGTGATAAAAAAGCAGGCAGAGAGAAAGAGGTGATAGAGGAGCGAAAACGCATAGACCTCGGCACTCAGTCCCTGACCGCGAATCCACTGATCTGCTCGCGCGACGAAGCCCTGTGCGTCGAACAGGGGGATCAAGAGATCGGGATTGTTTGAAAGTTGAGCGAGGTAGAGGAGGCGTACCCCGGCCGCTCCCCAAAAGATTAATGTGGGAGCAAGCCAGGGAGAGGAAGGGCGTTTATTGTTTGCCTGTTTCCGCATTCTGAAGCCGCGTTGCGAGTTCTGAAATCGCGACGCGCTCCTGTTTCATTGTGTCGCGATCACGCCAGGTGACGGTATTGTCTTCCAGAGTCTGGAAGTCAACGGTGACGCCGAACGGGGTTCCGATCTCGTCCTGACGACGGTAGCGACGGCCGATTGCTCCGGACTCGTCGTAGAAGACGTTCCAGCGACTGCGTAGCGATAGATAAATCTCGCGGGCCTTGGCGACCAACTCAGGACGGTTCTTCAGCAGCGGGAAGATGGCGAGTTTAATCGGCGCGACTTTCGGGTTGAAGCGCATCACAACGCGAGTCTCTTCCTTGCCCTTGTCGTCCGCGATTTTCTCCTCGCAGTACGCATCGCTGAGCAGTGCGAGCACGAGGCGGTCCACACCGGCAGACGGTTCAATATCGTGTGGGATGTAGCGACCGTCAAAGAGCTTCGCGCAAAATGTGTGCGCAGCTTCGGGCGATTTACCGGCGGCTTGCCAATCTGCCGCGACCTTGTCCGCAAAGGCGGTGCGCGCCGCATCGTCGAGTTTAGCGACGGCGGCCTTTAGCTCGTCGTCGAAGACTTCCTGCGATTTGCCGCTGTGAATGTGGTGTTGCGTAAGATCGTAATCGCTGCGCGCGGCGATGCCTTCCAATTCCTGGATACCGAAAGGGAATGCGAATTGAATGTCCACGCAGGCGCGCGCGTAGTGCGCGAGCTCGTCCTTGGCTTGCCAGTATTCGACCAGCGAGGCTTTGGGCAAGCCGATGGAACGATACCACGCGAGGCGTTTTTCCACCCAGTACTTGTGCCAGATTTCCCAGCCCCAATCGGCGTGAGGCTCAGACAGGTCCGTATCGGGAGTGAGCTGTGCGACGTGGCCGCAGATCAGCTCCACCGCTTCGTCAGGTCGGATGAAAAACTGAAGTTCCATCTGCTCAAATTCACGGGAGCGGAACGTATAGTTCCGGGGCGTCACTTCATTGCGGAACGCCTTGCCGATCTGACAAATGCCGAACGGCACTTTCTGGCGCGAGGTGTCGAGGACGTTTTTGAACTGTACGAAAATTGCCTGCGCCGTCTCGGGGCGGAGGTAGGCCTTGTTGTCGTCGCTTTCAATCGGGCCGACGTGTGTCGCGAACATCAGATTAAACGGCCGAACTTCGGTGAAGTTCGCCGAGCCGCACTTCGGGCATTTTACGCCCGCGGGCATTTTGTAATGCTTTTTGCCGTCTTCGGTGATTTCGATTTCGATCTTCTTGCCCTGTTCCTCTGCGATTTGATCCGCGCGCCAACGGGACTTGCAAGATTTGCAGTCCACCATCGGGTCGGCGAAGGTGTCCAGATGCCCCGACGCCTTCCAGATGCTCGGGTGCATGATGATCGTTGCGTCCAGCCCGACCACATCCTCGCGTTCGCGCGTCATTTCACGCCACCAGAGCCCGCGCACGTTGCGCTTCAGCTCCGCGCCCAGCGGGCCGTAGTCCCAGAAGCCATTGATGCCGCCGTAAATCTCAGACGATTGAAAAATGAATCCGCGCCGTTTGCACAACGCAGCGAGGGTTTCCATGGAGACGGTTGATGGGGAAGACGTATTGCTCATAAGCGGCGCAGAATGAGACACCTCGCGCAGTGCGTCAAGTGAGAGTAAGTCTAGATTTTTACGCGCGACCGACGCCAAGGATGGAAGTTTTGCCTGTTTCGTGGTTTTATCGCCCTGTGAATCCGATGGCGAATATACGCGTAGTGCTGGTGCGGCAGATGTACGGGGGAAATCTCGGCGCGATTTGTCGCGCGATGAAAAATATGGGGCTTTCCGAGTTGGTGATGGTGAGTCCGAATCCGGATTTGGACTTTTACGAGGCGCAGAAGTACGCGCTTCATGCGGATGACATTCTGGAAAACCGACGCCAGGTTGATTCGGTGGAGGAAGCGGTGGCCGATTGCGCAATTGTCGCTGCAACGACAGGATTGAAGGGGTTGTATCGGAGCCACACCAAGACTCCGCGCGAGATCGCGCCGCGTTTGTTGGAATCTGCGCAGACGAATAAAGTGGCGTTGGTGTTCGGGCCGGAGAATCACGGGTTGTCGAACGAGGAAATGCAAGTTGCGACGCATCTGGTGACGATTCCGAGCACGGATGCGTATTCCTCGTTGAATCTCGCGCAGGCGGTGATGGTGTGTTGCTACGAGTTGTATGTCGCCTCACAACAGTATGCGCCGCCGCAGGAATTTCATCCCGAAGCTTCAATTGCCATGCGCGAGCGATTGTTCACGATGTGGCGCGAGATGTTGTTGGATATTAAGTTCTGCGACGAAGTGAAGCTCGACCACATGATGATGGGCTTCCGTCGAATTTTTGGGCGCGGTTATTTGAGCGAAGCAGATGTGAAAATTTTGATGGGCCTCGCCCGTCAAGCCTCGTGGGCGGGAAAGGGCGGAGGAGAGAAAGAGGGCTGAGTGCGCGACGTCCGATGGCGCTTTCCATTAGAGCCGCAGCGCCTTCGTCCCGGTTTCCCGTGCTGTAGCCGCCCGCGTCGAGGGCGGCGTTGGGTTGCCAGCTACGGGAGGGTTTGCATGAATGCTTTTGCTGGAAATTTTTTACCGGGGCATTCGGTGGGGCGGGTGTTAATTTGACGATGCAGGCGGACGCCGGTGGCGTTGATGCGGGTGCGCTGCATCAAATAGGTCGTTAGCGCGGACAGACTGCGCATTTGGGCGGGGGTGGGGGTGGTCTCGTTGTAGTTGCCGACGAGACAGATGCCGATAGCCACTCGGTTTTGCGCCTCGCTGCGGAGATGGCCGCCGTTGAGCTGACTGCGCCAACGCTGGCCGACCGCTATTTGGCCGTCCGGCATGCCTTTCCCATTTCCGATAACGAAGTGATACGCGAGCCCATTCTCCATGTGGCGCTTGTAGCGATGGTAATGATCCATCCCCTGTGCGCTTCCTCGGTCTGTCGCGCTGTGATGAATGACGATGTATTTCCATCGGCCCGCGCGAACAGGCGTTTTATCTAGAGAGGTTTTTAGTGCGGCGGGCAATGGATGTTGTGGCGTTGTCGGGGGCGGCGTCGCGCCGGGGATTTCTAGGATTTGGCCGATACGCAGCTTGTTCGGATCACTGAGTTTGTTGAGGGATGCAATGGAAGCGGGGCTTACATTAAAATCGCGCGCGATGGTAGCCGAGCGAGTCTCCCTCAACTACGGTGTAGCGTTTCTGATCCGTTGCGCCCGGTTTGGGAATTTTCAACGTCTGACCCGGCTTCAGCAGATCCGGACGATCCAAATCATTGGCTGCGATCAGTGCGCTTAATCGAACGCCGTATTGCTTGGCGATGCGATCAAGGTTTTCCCCCGCCTTCACGGTGTGCGTTTTCTGGGCAAATGCGACGCCGGAACAAAAAAGGAGAGCGACGGCAAGCGCCATAATTCTTTGAGCGCGATTCACTGCTCTACTGCTCCGAGTGGGCCGGGATCGCGTGTGCCGGTGTAGAGTTCAAATTCGAGCAGCCGCCCCTCTAGGTTCGCGTTGTAGAGGATGATCCGCCGCTTGTTGTGCAATCCAATGCGTTTTGAAAGCGGGAGGTTGGCGGTAAAAACATAGCCAAAATAGCCGGTGCACTTCTGTTTTAGAAAATCGCCGATGCGACGGTAGGTCGGTTCCAAATTTTCCGGATCGCCGAGGCGTTCGCCGTATTCCGGATTGAAATAAATTACGCCGGGCGGCGGGGGCAAGGGTGTCTCCGCAAAATCACAAACCTTGAAGGTGATGTCCTCCGCCACGTGTGCGCGCTCTGCGTTGGCTTTTGCTGCGCCGAGCGCCCGAGGACTGATGTCTGTTGCGATGATCGCGGACTTGCAGTGCTCGTATTCGCCGGCCTGTGCGTCGCGTTTCAGTTTTTTCCAATCCTCCTCGCGATATCCCTTCACGTGCATAAAGCCGAAGTTGTGCCGCAGGAGTCCCGGCGCACGGTTGCGCGCGATCAGCGCTGCCTCGATCGCAAGCGTTCCGCTGCCACACATCGGATTGACGAAAGCCGATTCGCCACGCCAGGGGGACGCGAGGATACACGCGGCCGCGAGGCCCTCCTGCATCGGCGCCGCGCCGGTTTGAATGCGGTAGCCACGGCGCGAAAGTGGTTCGCCAGAGGTGTCGAGGCAGATGGTCGCCTCGTCATTGCGCCAATGGAGGTGAAAAACCGTTTGGTTGCGGTCCCCACCGGAGTCGGGGCGTTGACCGCACATCTTGGTCATTCGGTCTGCGATTGCGTCTTTGGTGCGAAGCGCGGCAAAGCGCGGGTCGCGAATACCCGGCATGTCCACGCCTGTAGTAATGGAAAAATAGCCATCGGGCCGAAGAAGGTCCTCCCACGGTTGAGCCACAAGTCCCTTGTATAACTCGTCCGCGTTGCGCGCGCGGAAGGTGTGGAGCGGCATCAGCACTCGCTGTGCAGAGCGCAGCCAGAGGTTCAGGCGCAATGCGTCGCCTAGTGAACCGATGACGGCCCAGGCGGTGTCTTCGACCACGCGCGGGGTGTAGCCCAGTTGTTTCAATTCTGACGCCAGCATCGGCGCCGCGCCGCGTCCGCAGGTGATGATGAGATCGTTCGGTTGTGATAATGTTCGCATATAATTAAATCGGGGAATTCCTGACCCACTCCAGCTTGCGCCTTTGAGAGTCATAGCATACAACAAATCGCAACTTTAGAAGAAAGAACGAATATGGATTGGTTTTTACAACTGTTCACGGATGGTTCGGTTGCGAATGCGGTCATTATTTTAAGCCTAGTCATCGCGCTGGGCGTTTCGCTTGGCCACGTTAAAGTCTTCGGGATCAGCCTCGGCATCGCCGGTGTGCTGTTCTCCGGTCTGCTATTCGGCCATTTCAACCTAGTCATCAATGAAGAAGTGCTCGAATTCTGCCGGGAATTCGGCTTGGTGTTGTTTGTATACACGATCGGGATGCAGGTCGGGCCGAGCTTCTTTTCCTCCTTTCGCCGCCAAGGCCTGCGCCTGAACACGCTTGCGGCGATAATCGTTCTCGGTGGCGTCGGAATTGCTGTGGCGTTTCATCTCCTTCTAAAAATCCCGGTGCCCGTGGTCGTCGGCTTGCTCTCCGGCGCGGTCACCAACACCCCCGGCCTCGGTGCGGCGCAGCAGGCGTTGCAGGAGCGAATGGTTGATCCATCCACGATGGCATTGCCCGGCATGGCGTATGCCGTGGGCTATCCGTTTGGCGTGATCGGCGTCATTCTTGTAATGATATTTATTCGGACTGTTTTCCGGATAAAACCGGAGCGCGAAGCCAATCGCTTTGAGCGTGCGCAACGCGGCAATATCCAAGAGCCGCAGAATTTCAATATCGAGATCACCAACGCGCGGATGGAGGGCATCCAAGTGCGCAAGTTGGCGACGATTGTGCAGGCGGACTACGTGATCTCGCGCCTGCTCCGCAACGAGCGAGTCGAGATTCCACATGCAGAGACTGTGTTGCAGGTCGGCGACGTATTGCACGTTGTGTGCACTCCCGAAAATGCTGAAAAACTTGCAGTCGTGTTGGGCGATGTCAGCAAAGTGGATGTTCGCGCCATTCCCAGCATGTTCACTTCGCGCAGCGTCCTAATTACCCAGACAGAAGCGGTGGGGAAGAGCATCGGCGAGCTAAATTTGATGCGCCGTTTCGGCGTTGCTATTACGCGCGTGAACCGCGCGGGAACAGAGCTGATTGTCAATGCCGACCTAGAGCTGTGCTTTGGCGATCGTATTAAAGTGGTTGGCGAAGAATCTGCACTCAAAAAGGTGTCCATTGAGTTGGGCGATTCAATTAAGAAGTTGGACTATCCGGAATATTTTGCCCGTGTTTATCGGGATTATTCTCGGTGTTTTACTCGGCAGTATTCCGTTCAAAATTCCCGGTGTCCCCGCTCCGGTTAAACTCGGATTGGCGGGCGGACCGCTACTCGTTTCAATTCTATTGAGTCGCCTGGGACGCGTCGGGCCGGTGACCTGGTATCTGCCGTTGAGCGCCAATTTGGTGTTGCGCGAAATAGGCATCACGCTATTTCTCGCATGCGTCGGCTTGAAGTCCGGCGGGCGTTTTGTTGAAACACTGGTTGCAGGCGATGGCCTTTATTGGATGGCGCTCGCAGCCATCATCACGGTGGTGCCACTTCTTGCCGTCGGGCTATTCGCGCGCATCGTGTATAAAATGAATTACATGGCGTTATGCGGATTGCTTGCGGGCAGCATGACCGATCCACCCGCGCTGGGGTTTGCCAATCAGATCGCGGCTTCCGACGCCCCCGCAATTACCTATGCGAGCGTCTATGCCATGACCATGTTCCTGCGTATTCTAACGGCGCAAGCATTGGTGCTGATGCTGCTTTAACCTCAGATCGCCCGCAGGGCCGCCCTCGTCGGCCAGCAGAATGCGCGTCGCCCTCTTCGACACGTCTGTCCCCCTTTATTGTTTATCGAGGGGGATCGCCAATCCAAGAGCAAGCCCTGTACGGACGACAGGTGGATCAAACGCGCGCCTTCCCTCTTCTCGTTTTGCCGAACCTCTTGCAGTTAAGCGCTCGGGCCAAAATTTTACACCGAAATCGCCATCCAGTTCGTGTTTGTGGTAGGGCTCGACCGCTGGGCCGGCCGGCACGTTCACGATTAACCTCGCCGTTCCAAATCGACTTATTATTTGCCTTCGGTCGTTAGCCCCACAACCCCTGCGGCGCGCCCGGCGGTCACGCCCTACCCACTACAGTGAAATCGTGAGCCACACGACGGCTTGCCTTCTGTGTCCTTCCGCGTCCTTCCGTGGTTAAAAATCTTTTCATCCACGTTCGCCGCGCTCGGCTTGCCCTACCAACCGCAACGAAATCGTGAACAACCTAACAGTTTGCTGTTTGGGGTAGGGCCGGATCGCCGAGCCGGCCGAAATGTTCATGATTAATTGAGATGTTCCAAATCGGCCTATTCTTTTCCTCCGGTTGTGAAATCCACAACCCTCCCGCGGTCAGCGCCCGCGGCTACAGGGCAAACAGCCGGATCGGACGATCAGATTCTGATCTGTCGCGCCCGTCACGCCATAGCCTCTGGCGACGGCGGGCGCGGCTACAACGTTGAGAACATTCAGTTTGCCGCGATCTCTGTAGCCGCCCGCGTTGAGGGCGGTCTTAAATGCATCTCACGCCGCAGTCAGCGCCCGCGGCTACAGAAGAGAACAGCCGGATCGGACGATTAGATTCTGATCTGTCGCGCCCATCCCGCCATAGTCTTCGGCGACGGCGGGCGCGGGGTTATGGTCCGAGTCGCGCCCGGATGCCACCAAACCAAATTTCATCGGCGTCGTTCGTGAGGATCATTCCCGGCGTGCCCAAACCAAGGTTGGTGGTACTCCATGGGGCGAGGAGATTGGTGGTGTATTCGAGTTGGTAGAAACGTGCTGAACTGGCGGGGAAGGTGAGCAATACCTTGTGGTCCTGAGCCTGCCAGACTGCAGTAATATGTAGGAAGCTGTTCGGATCGGCAGGATCGGTGTCCGCAATGTATTCTTGCCATGTGCTCATCCCGTCGCCGTCGTAGTCCGCTTCGGCCGCGAAGTTTGTGTCCAGCGGGTTTTGCCCCTGAACAATAATCCATGCGTCGAACGGCGATCCTTCCTCTTCTTCGCGCGTGGTGACGGTTGCGGTTGACGAAGGAACACTTGCGCCAGCCCCAGACACAGCGGTGACGCGGAAGTAGTAGGTGACGCCTTCGGTTAGTCCAGTGACCACCTCGCTAGTTCCGCTCACGATGCGACTCTCGTAACCCGGGATGTAGGAGTCCGACGCAGTACCGGGGTAGAGGGTGATATCGTCAATGTTGTAGCGGTCGCCGGTTCCCGAAGTTTTGACGATCCGAATTCGGACATTACCCGTCACGTTGAGGTTGGTGACGGTGTAGTAGGTTAGGGTTGAAGATTCGACGTCGAAGGTTCCGGCCTCAATCCAGTTGTTGCCCCCATCTGTGCTGTAATCGACTCGGCCACTGGTGTCTTTGTCGTTTCCATATTTTGCGTGGAGCAGGGAAATCGCGCTGAGCCCCATATTTGTATCGGCATTCATCGCCAAAATACCTGCCGTGGTGTTGGAGCGCACTCGGGCCGAGCGGAGCCCGTTGAAGTAATCATTGCTCGTCGTTGCGATCAACGCCTGGTCAAAGCTCCACGAGATGCCGTTAAGAACCACATCATTGGACGCATAGCCCTGTTTGCTGCCATCCTCAAAGTCCACGAAGTAGATATCGCCCCCTTCACCTTGAAAGTTCGGGCTGGTGCTAACATCCAGAAGGTAACTGGTTGCCTCGCTGACTGGACTCCATGTCGCAGTGAAGCTCGTCTCGTTCGTCGCACTCGCCCAAATCGAGGCAGGCGCGTCGGGTGCGGCCTCGGTGATGACGACCGCGTTGGTGAAGACGAAGGTGTCTCCTAGATAATTTGCACTCTCGCTGACGGTGACCGTTGCGTTGTACTCACCAACCGCAACCGGCGGGTCGCTCGGCGAGTAGGTGACACTCCATACCGCGTCGGTGGGTGAGACCTCAAATGCGTTGGTGTGTGCAAAGCCGTCATAAGCAGTGTTGACCTGGGCTAATACATCTACGCTCGGTTGTGCCTTTGTGATGACGACGGAGTTGGTGAAGACAAAGGTCCCTCCAGTCACGCCATTGGTCGTCGGAATGGTCACGGTGGCTGTATAGCTGCCCGCGTTTTGCGGCGTGGCTGGGCTGTAGCTGACCGTATAAGGGAGGCCGGGGGGTGTCGTGACGAAGTTGTTCGTGTGCACTGCGCCGTCGTACTCGACGTTGATCGCCGCCAACAGGCTGCAGTCGGCTTCTGGATCCGGTTCTGCCCCTTGCATTCGGGTTGTGACGTTTGTGACCGGAGAATAATCGCCCACTCCGCTACCCGAAACAGCCGCAACGCGGAAGTAGTACGTTACGCCTTCGGTCAGTCCGGTGACCACCTCACTCGTCCCGCTGGCGATGCGACGTTGGTACCCAGGGACGTAGGAATCCGATGCGGTGGCAGGGTAGAGGGTGATATCGTCGATGTTGTAGCGTGTGGATGTTCCGGTCGTCTTGACGATGCGCACGCGAACCGTTCCGGTGATGTCCAAGCCCGTAATACTGAAGAGCGTCAGATTTGTGGAGGTCACGTTGAAGACCGCGGCTGTCGTCCAATTCTCACCACTATCTGTGCTGTATTCCACGCGGCCTGCCGTCTCTGCGTCATTCCCGTACTTGGCGTGATAGAAGGAGATCGCACTGAGACCGGTGTCCAAGTCCTCAATCATCGCCAGAATTCCCGCCGTCTCGTTCGAGCGGACGCGAGCGGAACGCCCCCATTGCGACGATCCGCAGTCGAGTTCCCGATTAACACCTCGTCAAAGCTCCACGAGATTCCGTTAAGAGCGACATTGTTGCTGGCATAGCTGCCCTTTGTAGCGTTTTCAAAGTCCACAACGTAAGGTTCGCCTGCTTCTGTCTGGAACGTCGGACTCGTGCTGACATCGAGAAGGTAGCTGGTCGCGTTGTCGGAGGCGTCCCACGACGCGGTGAAGCTGCTGGAGTTTGTTGCGCTCGCCCAAATGGCGACCGGCGCGTCGGGGACGGTGTCGCCGATGACGACGGCATCGTCGAATTCGAAAACATCGCTCAGGTAATTTGAGTTGCCCACGATGGTGACGATTGCGGCATAGCGGCCTGGCGCAACGGGCGGGCTGCTGGGCGAATAGCTGACGCTCCACACAGCGTCGGTCGGGGTGACGACGAATGAGTTCGTGTGCGGCTGTCCGTCGTAGGGGAGCGCGAGCGCCTCCGTCATGCTTACGCCGGGCGTGGCCTGTGCGATGATGACGGCGTTGGAGAAGATGAACGTGCCACCGATGGTTCCATTTGTGTCGGGAATGGTGACGGTTGCGGTATATGCGCCGACATTGCGGGGGAGGTCAGGGCTGTAGCTCACCGAATAGGGCAGGTTTTCGGGGTAGGTGACGAATGTGTTGGTGTGAATCGCGCCGTCGTAGTCTTCGTCAATCGCCGCGACGAGGGCGCATTGCGCCTCCGGCTCCTCGTCCGGTGTCGCGTAGTAGCTGATCATGATGTCATCCAGCGAGGCGCGCGCATTGTTTGCGCCGGTGAACTGAATTCGGAATCCGACCGGGCCGGGGACATGGACCTCTACGCGGTTTGTTGTCAGATCGGATATTCCAGCCGTCGAGTTGGAAGAGATCGTAACCCAGTTGCCGTCCCTTTTGTACTGAGCGACTAGGCCGACGACTTCCGTAGCATATTGGGCGTAGGCAAAGGAGAGCGCGCCGATTCCGTTCGTCAATTCGCCTTCAAGTGTTAATTCGCCCGTGGCCCGGACGCGCGCGGCTTTCATTCTATTTGCGCGGTCGCTTGCCGTGGCGTTTCCGCCTTGAACAGCAACCAGCGCGTTGCTGAGCATCCAATTGCGTCCGGTGAGGAGCAGTGAGCCCGCCGCAAATGCGCTCTTGGTTGCCGCGTCTTCAAAATCCACAAGGATTGCGTTGCTGGAATAGGGATCCGGGTCCTCTTCGTTTTCGATTCCGTCGCCGTCAATATCCGGGTCGCACACATCGCCAACGCCATCTCCATCGAAATCTTCCTGAAGAGGATTGTAGGAATAGGGGCAGTTATCCAATTCATTCGGAATGCCATCGCCATCAATATCGGGATCGCAGGCGTCGCCGATGCCGTCGCTATCGGTATCAATCTGGGCGGGATTGAATGTGTCGGGACAGTTGTCTTCATGGTCGGGTATGCCGTCCCCATCGCTATCAAGAAGGGAAACAATCAGATCGCCGTTTGTTTGCCCGTTGTTGAGCAAGCCGAAGGTTGCTGGGCTATTGAGCCAGCCCGCGCCGCCTGTGAGTACGACGTTAGGCGCCTGGAACGAGTTGCTGTTGTTTGAGACGACGCCAATGACATGCAGATGCGTCGGACTGGAATCGGTTGCAGAGCGCGAAACTGTTCCGGGGTCATCCATGTCTGTATCAAACGTGTTGGTCGCGTTCGCGAGCCATACGACTGCGTCCACAATGTTGCTGGATGGGTCGTAAAGGATCAGCGCGTGCGGGCCGCCGCCGAGCGTTTGGCCGTTGGTGAAAACCAGATCGGTGTTCGCGACGGCGTTCGAGTTCTCGCTGATCACGGCGAAGCCCAGTGGCGAGCCGGCGCGATCAACGATTCCGTCGTTGGGCACGGTGAACGAGCGGAAGGTGTAGGTCCATAGCGGGCCGTTCACCGCTGGCGAGCCGTTGTAGTGTCGCATCGTGTAGCCGATTAGGTTTGTGCCAGCCGGTGCGATCAGTTCGACAAATTTGTTTCCTGCCGCGCGCACTTCGTTGAAGAGCGGCGTGATGCGCGCACCCGCATTGGGCAGCACGGGGAAAGTGTACGAGTTTGTTGGCGAAACACGCGGGCTGTTGACGCCCGGCCCGCTGAAGGAGGCGTAAATGTAATAGTCCAGATTATCACCGCCAGCAATACCGGGGTTGAGAGCGGCTGTTTGCCACGTCGCGCCACTGCTGTTTGTCATTGCGCTTGTCGCCCATGCTCCACCTGCGATGCGATAGTGCGCCTCAATGTTCAAGTTGGATGTGATCTGATTTGGTGTGATGTCTGCGGCAATTGCAAAGGCGTTGGTGGGGGTGGGGGCGAGCGGGTTCAGCTTGACGCTGGAAATATGAAGGTCCGCCGCCTGCAACGCCTGATGGCTACCCGGCGTGGCGGAGTTTGTGCCCGCAGTAATCGTCCATTCCATCGCCCGCCACTCTGGCGTTGGATCGCTCACGCCGATGTTCCGGGTAGCGGTGGAGTTGGTGTACGCCCATCCGACCGGGTTGGCCCGCAACACGCCATAGATGTCCGAAAGCACCCCGTTCCGCGAGAGCGTGACAGCGTCATTGCCGTTGATTTTTCCAATGACCGGGACTTGGCGATTTGCGCTGACGCCGTAGGTTTGCAGAAAGCGATTCGTGGAAGTTGCGAGCGTATAGACGGCGCCCGGCGCGAGTGTGCCGCTCAACGCGACGTTGGTTGCAGGGTTGCGCGAACGATCCAAATAAATCGCCACGTTGTAGCCAGCGAGGTCCAGCGGGCCATTGCCGGTGTTGCTGATCTCGATATAGTTCCCATTTGTTGTTGTCGGATGATCCACGATTTCGCTGATGATCGCGACAGGCGTCAGCCCCGCTATTTCATCAATCAAATGAAAGTCGGAAAATACCATCCGGTGATCCGATGCGTAGCCGCTTGTGTTCGGGGGGAGTGGAGCGCCATATTTGGGTAGGCCGACTCCGTTGCCATCTCCGAGTGAGTCATAGACCTCTGCGACTGGCGCACCGTAAGGATTGAAAAGGACTTCCTCACTAAAGAGGATGTAGTCGAGGCGGTTCGTTGCGTCGTGCGTCCATGTATTTGTACTCCCTGTATGCTCGGCGGAGACTGCGGCCATTCCGACTTCGCCCAAACGATCAGTCGGATAGTAGCGGTAGGGGAGCAACCAATTTGCGTTGGTGTACCACGGGATATCATAACCGGCTTTGTAAGTGCTCGGGAGTCCACCCGCGCTGAGCCGATCATCGTAATAAGATTTTGGGAACTCAATTGTTTGACCAACGCCGACACTCCCTTCAATGGTGTCGTTGAAGTCGCCCATAATCGCGTATTCCGTATCCAGCGGGTATTGTGAAACCAAATTGGCGATGTAGTTGACTGTGCGTCGAATCTCTAGTGCGCGGCGCAGACGACTGGTCTTGTCCTTGGTTCCTGACTTGTTGTGTACAGAGAAAACGTGAAATGGATTCAGCGCGCCGGGCACCTGAATGACCGCGTGAAGCGGCCATCGCGTCATTTCTCTGGCGCTCGAATCCACAACCGTTTCCTTCACCTCGTCTGCCGAGAGAATCGGGTATTTGCTCCAAATACCGAGGCGCACGTTTCCGGCGAACGTTCCGCCATTCGTTGAGGCGAATGCGTAATAGGGGTAGCCCAGCGTCGCGGCCATTTCCACCCACGCCTCTCGGTCGGACAGCGTCAATTCTTGAAAGCAGACAATGTCCGACTGCACCCTTTGCATAATTGCGAGAACTGCGGCGTAGTCGTCATCCGGACTGTTGTTGACCCGGTCGCTTCCGGTATCCACGCCGAAATAGACGTTAAACGAGGCGATCCGCACCTGAACCGCAAAAGTATGGGTGCAAAAGACCGCCAAGATGGCAGCAACTGCCAAGATTTTTTTGGAAAAGCACACCCTCATAGGCGCGATAGTAGCTCAACCCTTCTGAAAAGCATCTCTTATGCCAACAGAAAGCATGAAAAGCCAAATATGCAGACACTGAAACGCTGGAGTCGTTCAAACCAGCAAACCGACGGCAGAGGGCGAAGCGCTTTAAAAAAACGCCTGACTCACAATACTCTAACATTCAGACTCGCACCCAACGTGAGGGCTGATGGAGGACACACTTTGAAGGTCAACACATACGGAGGAGTGAGAATGAGAGGCTGGTTTAGACTTCTGCCCGCGATATTTTTCGCGGCATCCTGCGCTCAGGTCTTCGCTGTAAGACCACCGATGAATACGATCATCATCACACAGAATCAAAGCGTTGCCAATGGCAGCGCTTTATTTGTCGCGGTGGATCGTCCCGAGTTGAACTCGTTGACTACGACGGGTGCAATAAAGATGTGGAACTCAGGAAACAATAACTGGGTTGGCCGTTTTGCGCTTCCGGCGAACGAGGCGGATTCATCGGTCGGCTATCGCTTGTTCACTCGAACGACAAGTAGCAGTACCTATAGAAATACCGGGAACGGAACGATCCCTCAATCTGGCCCTACTGCAAATCTGGCGAAGTGGAACCCCGGCTATACGGGTAAGACGGTGTACGCCCTTTCGACATGGACGAATGTGACGGTGTATTACAATCAGGGAAATGACGTTTGGGGGCATTCTCCGGTGATGACCCGACTCGGTCAGGGACGCAACGGAAACGAGTCGAAATATGTCGTCACCGGAATCGGTGTGGCGGGCAAGACGCTGGAGTTTGTTTTGCACGGTTATGCAAACAACGTGGAGCAATGGGGAAACCCGAGTCAGGGTGGAATTGGCAACAATTATGTCACGCCGCTTGACCAACTCTTCATTCAGGATGGGATGGTTTTCAATTACGAGCCACCGTCAACTGTATCTCAGCCGAGTGTATCATCCGTTAATAGTTGGAGTTCCAGCTACACAAACAATGGGATTCCCACTCGTGGCGGTCGCGTGTATCTCCCGCGTGGCTACACACAGAACACCACCAAGCGTTATCCCGTCCTCTATATGCACGATGGACAGAATGTCTTTGATCCTGGAGGAGATTTTGGCTCATGGTCAGCTGACCCGGCAGCAACCGCTGAAATCGCCGGGGGCCGTATGCGCGAGACCATCATTGTGGCGATCAATAATACAGGTAGCCGCATGAGTGAATATGGCACGCCGCAAGATGGATATACGGGCAACTACTATCTGCTCTACATCAAGAATAACATTATGCCTTCCATCAATGGCACCTATCGTACGCTGACCAATAGGATGGACACAGGCAACATGGGGTCATCGCTGGGTGGACTTATTGCTGCGTATCAAGGTCTAAGCACCAATGTCTTCGGGCTTATTGGCGCTGTATCTCCATCCTACTGGTACGGCCCCACCTTTACTCAGTGGATCAATTCCCAGCCGACAAAAGGCAAGCGAATCTGGCAATATGCTGGAGATAACGAGAGCGACAGCCAGATGTGGAATCCGTTCTGGCAGACGTATGACTATTACATGGCCGATGGGTATGTGATTGGCGACGACATGAAAATCGCCGTCGGCTTCAACCAAGGCCACAACGAAGCAGCTTGGAAGCTTCAACTTCCGGAGTCGTTCCGTTATCTCTACAATATCCTGGATGAATCGGGTGGTTTGTACACTTCGGCCCCGCCAGTTTCTGCTGGAACTGTTCAGTTTGCGAACTCTTCCTACTCGGTTGGCGAAGGCGCTGGCAGCGTTCGCATATATGTCACCCGGACCGGTGGCTCGGATGGCGCAGCAAGTGTTGCGTATGCAACCGCGAACGGGACAGCAATTGCTGGTTCGGACTATACCGCTGCAAGCGGGACGTTGAACTGGGCGAATGGCGACAGCGCTCAGAAGTTCTTCGATGTCACCATCCTCGACGATGCCAGCTATGAGGGGAACGAAACCTTCAGCGTGAACTTGAGCGGCGCGACCGTTGCGAGTCTCGGTTCTCCGGCGAGTGCGACGGTTACAATCACGGATAACGATCCCGCGCCGCCGGAGCTTGTCATCACGAACCCGGCGACCGCGTTGATCGTGGATGAACATACCGAGACCTATGACATTCAGGGCACGGCGAACGCTGCCAACTGGACGAACCTCAAGTGGACAAACTCGCTCACAGGTGATTCCGGTTCGCAACCGATCACCGCTGCCTGGACGCTCACGGCGGTCCCGGTTGGTGTGGGCACGAACGAGGTTGTTGTCAGCGCGAGCAAGATTCTGCCCGCCATACTGACGAACGCCTTTGATAGCGCGACGGATCCGGCCTACCCTGACGGCGCGTGGGCTGATCAGAGCAATGGCGGCTTTGGATTCGGCGCATGGAATCTATCGAATGTTTCGGGCAGTAGCGGCCACTTCACGGACGCTGCCGCCTGGGGCATGTGGTCGCATGAAGGCGGCTACATGGCCGAGGCCATCCGCCCGTTCTCTTCTGCCCTAACGACTGGTGAAACATTCTCCGTCCTTATGCGGAATAACTGGATATGGGAAGAGGGCGGTTCAGTGGGCGTAGCGCTGCGAAGCAGTGGCGTTACCGTGTGGGAGCTGTTCTTCAACGGTGGCGACCATAACTACAACGTGGCCACCGGCGTGACGGATATTGGCTGGACCAGCAATGGGCTGAATGTCGCATTTACCCTGACGAGCTCGAGCAGCTATTCGGTGGACATTACGCCGGTGGGTGGAGCGAAGCGAACCTACACGGGTACCTTTGCCGGAAGCATTGATAACTTCCGCGCCTGGTCCTACCAGAACGGGACCGGTGACACGAACAACCAGCAACGCAATTTCTACATCAATAACTTGAAGGTCGTTGCGCAGGGCGGTGGCGAATCCAGTATCAGCGAGACCGCGGTGCTCATCCGTCCGGCCAGCGAAGAACCTGAGCCGACAGAACATGACGGCATTCCGATGGAATGGTGGAATCGCTACGAGTTGGGTACGAACAGCACAGCGGTCGCAGATGAGGACGATGATGGCGCTTCCAACTGGGAGGAGTACATTGCCGATACCGATCCGACAAATGGCAGCTCGTACTACCCGAACATGATTATCAATGCGGACGGCGCAGGTGTGCTTCAGTTGCAGGCGGGCCCGCCGACGACCAACAGCCGTGTGTACGACGCGTGGTTCACGGATGATATCGTGAACGGGACCTGGACTCCACTGGACGCCACGGTCCCCGGCGCGGGAGATGGGTCTGCTGTCTTCCTTAGCGTCACGAACGCAACGACGGAAGGCTTCTACCGCACCGGCGTTCGGATTCCATAAGTGGCGGCATAAATGACGAATGACTGCGGCCGATCTCCCCGAGGTCGGCCGCACGTCGTTACGGAGGCGAGCCGGAAACGCCTTGTCCACGAGACGGACACCGATTTTCTGGACGAGGTCGTCACGGCTAAAATGATTTCAATCACAAACGCGCTTGGCGCAGGACGAACTCACTCGACGTCAATGAACCCAACCGATACCCGTTTGTCACGGCCAGCATTTGCGCTGTCCGGCTTTAGACGCTTCTTCGTCCGTGGCGTATAAATCCCGATTCGCACTTCATACCTGCCCGCTGGCACATCCAAAATTCCCAAGTCTCGGCGTATATCCAACCCCGAACGCGCCGCAGGAATTTCAACGAGTGGGATGTTGTGCTGGAATACTTGAACGCCGTCTTTATCCAATAGATGAACAAATGCGGTGTACCCGCGAATGTCACACATCGCCTTCACTGCGGAGTCCAGTTGCAGTCGAATCGTCAAATCCGAATTCGCTGCTGCGCGTTCCGGGATTTCAATGTTTCCCAATGTCCAGTTTTTGTGATCAAACGAAACCATGGGTCGCCATTCCCGATTGCGCGTTTCAGATTCGTCCACCGGAAGTGCCTCAATCGGGCGGATATGCCAGGGCAGGGGCCATGCATCGGGGCCTGAGTCTTTCACAGATAGCCCGATATTCGCAAACAGCAGATCGCGAGGATGCCGCCATTCGACGCGCCACATCTCATTTGTCCATTCAAGCGGAAGGCGCAGTGTGCGCTCTCTGTTGCGCATCAATGAATCGGTGACCACAAGCGTCATCGGCGCCGCATCCCGCGCCGCGCCGACCTCCATGGCATAGATTCCCGGAGTCAGGCAGCGATCACGTAGAAGCCCGTCGCCTTCCACGCCTGACACGCCGTATAGAAATTGCGCTTGTGCCAACTTGCGGTCTCTACGGGCCGGGTCCGGCAGCGTCACTGGCGCGGCGCCGAAACGAACGAGAATCGGAGCGCCTCGGCTGACAATACGCGCATGGCGGCGACGCCATGTTTGATTTTTGGAAGTGAAATACTCGCCGGTGTCCGCGGGAATGATGATTTGCCTGGACTCGAAGGGGTCGAGCGCTAGGTTTTGCGTCTGATCGTCACAGCGCAGGGCGACTTCCGCTCTACGCGAGCCGGTGTAGATCGTGATGGGTAATTCTTTCCCGGCGGCGGTGATAACGATTCGGCTGATATCCTGGTTTTCCTCGACTTGAATCAAGCGGCTTTCCCGCGGAAATGCCGGTATATCCGTGAATATCCAGCTCTCTCTGATTGGCCATGGCGTAGATGGAAGGAGTTCGTCCGGGTGCACGACCCAATCCCCCGCGTTCGCCAATTTCACCCCTCTTGGCCGGTTTCTGAAGACCGCCCGATTGTCCTCTTCGATCGCCAATCGCGCCACAACCTGTCGTGACTTCTCGTTTTCGGAGTTAACGAGTTCGGACTCCATCCGTGTCGAGACTTCGAGCGTGTCATCTCGAAGCCAGTAATACAGGTCGTATTTTTGTTTGGCGGCGTATTCCATCGCGCCCAGCGCGAGCAGCGCCGGCAGCGCCACCTGCAGCAACCGATTTTTGCTCATTGCAGGAATCAGTGCTCCGCCGAGCAGGACGGGGAGGGCAAAAAAACTGAAGTGAAACGGTTGCAGTTGCGGCTTGCCGATGAGCGCCGCAGCGATGCTGATGAAGGGTGTGGCGATGATCGCCAAATCCCACGCGCGCTCCGCATCGCGTTTCGTGAAGATGCGTCGGACGGCGAGGGCCAGCGCGATTAGCGCGAGAACAAACGCAACCACGCCGAGTGCATCGAGAATAATGGGAGTGTTATTTCTCCAGCATAAGGCCCATCGTTCCAGCAACGGAAGCTGAAAAAAGGACGGATCAACGCCGTAATTTTTGATGTAGCCAAAATTTGCGCCGATTAGCTCCAGCGTCTTTTTGGGCGCGAGCAGCACATGCGGGGTCAGCGCAATGAATCCGGCGATAGCTCCGACGCCCGTCGCCAGGCCCAAGCTGATGCGCCTGCGCCACGTGATCGGAGCAAGCAGAAGGAACAGCGCGGGAACCAGCCCTGCAAGAATCCCGTGATATTTGCAGGCAAACGCACAGCCCAGCGCGAAGCCGCTCCCGGCAAATAGCAGTGCGCGAGGGGTTTCACTTCGGGCGTGGAGCAGCAGCGCCAGGGCGATCATAACGAAGAGGTCCGGACCGACATCGCCGGTCGCGGCGTGTGTTACGATGCTCGAAATCGGCGCGAGCGCGGCCAGCGTCAACCACAGCGCATACTGCGTGCGAGACGGTTGGAGCCTTCGAAGCATCCACGCAAACAGCCCCCACGCGCAAAGGCTATACAGCACCCGGAGCGCCCGTAGAATGTAGTGCAATGCGATCTTGGACGGGGCGTCCGAGAGTTCGAGTCCCGTGTTGAGAGCGTTCATCACCAGCCGCGCCATCGGCCAGATTCCACGCAGCAGCCATTCATCAACATGGTTCAGCCCGTAGGGATATCCATCATAGGCGAGTGAGCCGTTGTACCAGAGATAGATTCCGTTCAGATAATTTTGGGCTGCATTGACCTGTTTTGAAGCGTCGGGATGAAAGCTGACTCCGCTTTCAAGGCCGTGAAACAATCCGGCCGAGCGGACAACAAGCGCAAGCAACAAAAGCGCAATAAGAATCCGGCGATTCTGCGTCATACGTGTTAGTGCGCCGTACCATACGTGAGCGATATTTTCGACGCAACGGTAATTACGCTTCTATCTTTTAATGCAAGCGCGAATGAAGCGATGTACGGCCATTTCAAGGAATTCCGGCGCATTGCGACGCGCTTCCTCAAACATTAGTTTCTCCGTAGTAACTGCGTCGGCAAAGGTGATTCCGGCTGTTTGGATTTCGATATTAGTTAGAGCAATTCGCCCTGCGAGTGCGGCGACGTGCGCCCCATGCCTGTGCGCGAGCTGCAGAATGCCTGAGATAACTTTTCCCTGTAGCGATTGTGCGTCGAGACAGCCCTCGCCGGTAAGCGCCCAGTCGGCGTCCTTTATTGCTTCATCAAGTCCGATGATCCGCATCACCTCGCCAACACCGGATGTGATCGTCGCTCCCATAAATGCCACCGCTCCTGCGGCGAGTCCGCCCGCCGCGCCCGCGCCCGGAAGCGATAGGACATCTATTCCCAGGTCGCGTTGAATCAGCTTTCCAAGATTTAGCAGCCCCGCGTCCAGCAGCATGGCTTGTTCGGCAGTCGCGCCTTTTTGCGGGCCGAAGATTCGGGCCGCACCGCTTTCACCGCAAAGCGGATTAGTCACGTCTGCGAGCACGGTGATTTTCGGAAATTCGGCGTGATGATCCGGCGGTCGGATCGAAACAATTTCTCCAAGTCCGCCTCCGTTGGGCGCGATTTCATGGCCGGATCTGTTGAGAAATCGCCAGCCCAGCGCGTGCGCCGCGCCGATGCCGCCATCCACCGTTGCGCTGCCCCCGACGGCGAGAAGAATATGCCGCGCGCCGTAGTCGGCGACGGCGCGAATCAGCTCGCCCGTGCCGAGCGTTGTCGTTTGAAATGGGTTGCGCTGATCGGGACGAAGAAGCGTCAGACCGCTTGCCGCCGCCATTTCGACAATTGCAGTCCTGGAGCTGGCCAGCCAGCCGAAGCCCGCATCCACAATCATGGACGGTAGCGGCCCGGTCGCGGGCCAGGGTATCCATTCACCCTTGCTTGCGGCAACAATGGCTGCCGCCGTCCCTTCGCCACCATCCGCCATAGGCTTCTCGACGACCTCGGCTTCGGGACACGCCGTAACAATCGCCTCGGCAGCGATTCGACACGCGACCTCCGCAGCCAGACTTCCCTTAAACGAATCGAAGGCGAGCACGATCTTCATTTCCAAACTCTGCCAAGGCACTGCCGGGAGCGCAATAGCTCTCTGGCCAATCAGCGTTGCCCCCCCTGTGCAATAATAAAGGCGCGGGGCCGCGACGCCCTTGTCCCGGGGAATTGCTGCGCACTCAGCGGCAAGCCCTTGTTGGTCTAATACCGGAAGCTGCTCTTTCCGACGAATTCACGCAAAATTGAATTCGGTGGCACGAGGTCGTAGGGGAGAGAGAGGAAGCTGCTCAGGAATTCCTGCATTCGACGCGCTTCGACGTATTGCGGGCTGTCGGGTTTTACTTCGGCAAGCAACGGCTCGACCAATGGCTTCAAGACTGCCAGCTCGTAGTCGAGGGCGGAGTTGAAGGCGATGTCGGTCTGGTGCTGGAAGGGGAATATCCACTGCTTTTCGCCGCGCCGCACACTGCCCCACATTCCCATGGTCACTCCGGCAGAGTGCCCTCGAAATTGGTTGTCGCGCACAAGTCGGCGCACAAGGCGGTTGTCTGTCGTCGAAATGCGATTTGTGCTGTCGAGGTTTAGCTGCGTTAGGGCGCTGATGTAGATGCGGTACTTACGATCCATTGGCAATTGTTCCGTGAGTCGCGGATTGAGACAGTGAATCCCCTCCAAAATCACGAGCTGATTCGGAGCTAGCTGTAGAAAGTTTCCTTTGTATTCCTGCTTTCCGAGCTGAAAATTGAATGTCGGCAGTTCCACCTTTTCGCCCGCATCGAGACGGAGTAGATGCTCGTTGAACAAAGGCAGGTCAATCGCCTCAATGTGCTCGTAGTCATTTTGTCCGTTTTCATCTTTCGGTGTACGCGAGCGATCAACGAAGTAGTTGTCCACGGAGATGGCCATCGGCTGCAACCCATTGACGCGGAGTTGCACCGAGAGTCGCTTGGCGAAGGTCGTTTTGCCCGAAGAGGACGGGCCCGCGATCAATATCCAGCGGATACGATCCTTGTGCTTCGCGATATGGTCGGCGATATTTGCAATTTTCTTTTCGTGGAGCGCCTCGGAGATACGGATGAAATCTGCAATCTCCTTGTTGGCGATGATCTCGTTGAGGCGTCCGACGGTGTTGACGTTGAGAATGCGCCCCCATTTTTTGTGTTCTTGAAAAATATTGAACAACTGGGGTTCTTCGCGCAGTTCGGGGATTCGCGGGGGACGCTGCGGTCGGGGAATTGAATCACAAAACCGGGTTTGTGTTTCAGCAGCCCGAGGTGGGTGAGCACTCCCGTCGAGGCGGCAAGCGGGCCGTGCGAAAGGTCAGAAAATGCGCCGCAAGTATAAATCACAACCTTGGGCGGATTCCGAAAACGGAGCAGATTCGTTTTATCCGGCTGTTTCTGATCTTCGAAAACCTTGACCGCGTCGTTGTAGTTGACCTTGTGGCGCTCAATTGGCACGTCCTGCGCAACAAGCTGTTTGAAGCGCTGTTCAATCGCCGCGAGCTGCTCATCGCTGATTTCAACCACACCGTTCAATTCAAAGTAACAGTAGAATCCCGTGCCGAGCGAGTGTTCGATTGAAAAGTGTGCTTCGGGAAACAGTTCCTTGACCACCTTTGCAAGAACGAAAGAAGAGGTCGCGCGATACACGCGCCAGCCGAGGGGATCGGCGAAGGTCAGAAAACGAATTTCGCTGTCCACTTCCAATTTGAAAACAAGCGAGACGAGTTGGTTGTTGACCACCGCCCCTATGTAGTGACGCCCGTGTTCGTCCACCTTGTTGGTCAGGAGCATAGAGACCGGTGTATCAATCGGGCATTCCGCTTTTCGCCCGTCCTCAAACGTAACGACGATATTATTCGATTTCGACATCGCTTCCTCGCTGTTGAACTTTCCAATGGTTGGAAGTCAGCCTAGCACAGACTTCCAAACATTGGAAGTTTTTGCGATCAGCGCGCGTTGGCGGGCGCCGGGGCGGCGAGCGCCTTCTTCTTCATCGTGAGCTGCTGGACGATCATCAGCAGGTTCTGCGTGGTCCAGTAGAGCGCGAGGCCGGCAGCGAAGTTGTAGAGGAAAACCAGCATCATTGCGGGCATCATCAGTCCCATGATCTTCTGCTGCGCCGGGTCGCCGGCGGTCGGGGAAAACTTCATCTGGAAGTACATCGTCACCGCCATGAGAATCGGCAGAATGTTCAGCGAGAAGCCGAAGGGCAACTGGCCGGGGAACAGATTTTCCGGCTCGCTCAAGTCCTTGATCCACAAGAAATCGGCAAACCGCAGCTCGATGGCTGTGCGAAGCACCACAAAGAGCGCGATGAACACCGGGATCTGAATCAGCATCGGCAGACAGCCGCCGATGGGGTTGACCTTGTGCTCCTTGTAGAGCGCCATGATCTCCTGCTGCTGTTTCTGCGGGTTCTCCTTGTACTTCTCTCGGATTTCCTTCACGAGCGGCGCAACGGTGGCCATGCGCTTCATGCCTTCCGTACTCTTGTGCGTGATCGGCCAGAAGATGACGCGGACAATGATCGTCAGGAGGATGATCGCAATGCCGTAGTTGTGGAGCGGGAGGTGATCGTGAATGAAATTCATGATGCGAAGCAGAATTTTTCCCACTGGCGCCCACATGCCGAACTCCATCACGTCCACCTGATGCAGGCGCAGTGCGTACAGCTCCGTGTATTTCATCGGTCCGACATACAGCGTGCTCTCGCGTTCGAGGGTCTGTCCGGGCGCGAGGGGCATACTTAACGTGGCGAAACCGATCGCAACCTCTTCGACTTCCGTCAGCTTTGTGGGTGCGAACGAGGGGTCCACTTCTTCGCGCGGTGCGAGGGCGCGGTTCGCGTAAATGATCGCATGCTCGCCCACATTTTCGAGCGGAGTCAGGATCTGTACAAAGTATTTGTTCTTCGCTGCAACCCAATCCACAGGATTCGGGCGCGGTACGAGGGCGATGGAGGCTGGAGAAGGGAGCGCCACGCCATCTTTCTTTCCTGCATCAAAGAACTTGGGAAATTTTTTGCTCCAATGTTGAACCTTTTCACCACCCGGAGAGAGCGAATCCACCCCGAGCGAAACGACGCCGCGCGCGTCTTTTTGCCCCGCTTCACGGCGCATTGTGCCGGTGCGCAAAATGGCGGAGGGAAGCTCCAGATTCTGGTCGCCACTGTTGGTGAATTTGTCGCTGATGTGGAGAACGTAATTCGTATCAATCGTAATCGTGCGGTGCAACTTGAGACCCGAAGCCGCAGTGCGCTCGAAAGAAACGGACTGCCCATCTGCCGCAGCAGCGAGTGAGAAATCGTACGCCTTGGACAGACCCGGCAGATCGGTGTAGGCGAGGGCCGGATAGTCGGAAAAATCGAGAATCATCGGGCCGCTGTCTTTGGCAAGTGTACTGCGATAGTTTTTCAGTGTCACCGATGTGATGCCGGCGCCGCGCGATGTGAAAACAAAGTCGGCGTGATCGTTGGAAAGCTCGGCGGTCTCCTCCTTCGCAGTCGAGACCGGTTCTGCTTCACTGCTCGTGCTGGTTTGCGTTTCCACCTGTGCGGCGACGGTAGGAGCGGCTGCCGACGCGGGTGCGGGCGCAACTTCTTGAGCTGCGGGGGGGCTGGTTGTTTCGGGAAAAGCCGTATCCGGCGCCGCAGTGAGTTCAGGGGTGACCCCGGAACTATCGGTGGACTGTGTGGCGGCCTGTTCTGCTGCCGCCTTCGCCTGCGCGACGCGCTCGGGAAAAAAATTTCTGTGCGATCATCCGGTCGAGCACCGGCCAGGCGAACAGGAACGCCAGCAGAGCGACAAACGGCCATACATCTTTTTTTATTCATTGCTGTTGATTCATCCTCGTTTTGGGTGGGGCGCAGGTGGGACGAGGTCCACCCCGCCTTCGTGCAGCGGATGGCACTTGCTTATTCGCTTGATTGTCAACCAAGCGCCTCGCAATGCGCCGTGTGCTTTGATCGCCTCCAGACCATAGTGCGAGCAGCTTGGATAAAATCTGCAATTCCCGCCAAACAGTGGACTCAACGTCCACTGATACAGGCGAATCAACGCTGTCGCCATTGTGCGCGGCAGGTTTTTGATCGCTGATTTCATGGCAGTGATTTGTTCCGACATCCGTGTTATCCGGCTTGTTTCCTCATCAATCCAGCTCTTTGCGCAAGGGCGATCAACTCGCTTTCGATGTCCGCCCATTTGGCGGTCAGCAGTGCGGCGCGCGCGATCAGCACCACGTCGGCCTGCCCCTCCATCTGAAAACGGTTTCGCCTGAAAGCTTCCCGAAGGAGCCGTCGCGCCCGATTCCTTTGTACCGCCCCGCCGATCTTTCGACTGCTCACCACGCCCAATCGCAATGCGCCGTCGGGGCGGGGGAGCGTGTATAAAACCATCAAGCGCCCGACGTGTTTCCGACCCGATTCGTAGGCGGATCGGATGTCGGCCCGATCGGGTCAGACGCTGATGGCGCGCCAATCCCTGATCCGGCCCGTTCATGGCGGATTTAGACGCGGACCAGCTCCTTGCGTCCCTTTTGGCGACGGCGCTTCAAAATTTGCTGTCCGTCTTTTGTTTTCATCCGTTTACGGAACCCGTGGGGCCGCTTGCGCTTAATTTTGGAAGGTTGATACGTCCGCTTCATAGTTCTGTCCTTTTGGAAACGCGCGAAACTAGCTTGAAGGGGCTACAAACGCAAGCCCTAGAACTGGTTTCGCGGTTTTTTACCCCCCGGCCTCGATGAGCCTCTTTTTGCTATTCGATGCGTTCCATCAAAATCGTATCTATCAGTCGCCCTGCGACATCCACCTCGGTCACCGCGACAATGTTGCTTCCCGATCGGATTAATCCGCGCTCGCGAAGCACTTTTACCGCACGCCCGACGTTGGTTTCCGGGTTTTCGCCGAACTCAATCAGAAATGGGGAAATACCCCAGTGCAGCGTAAGCTGATTCAACAATTTCGGGTTATCAGTGAAGGCGTAGAGGTGCGAGTGCAACGGGCGCAACCATGCTGCATTGCGGGCCATCGAGCCTTTTCGGGTAAAAACAATAAGCGCGTCGGCGCAAATTTCCTTGGAAAGCACCGCTGCGGATTTCACCATTTTTGCGCCGAGGCTGTTCATCCTTGCCAGCTCCGCGTAGTTCGCGCCGCCGCTCCGCTCCGTGCGTCGCGCAATCCGATCCATGATCTCGACGCATTTCACCGGATATTTCCCAACCGATGTTTCGCCGGAAAGCATAATCGCATCCGCCTGCTCAAACACCGCGTTGGACACGTCCGTAATTTCCGCGCGGGTGGGGGACGGACTTTCGATCATGGATTCGAGCATGTGTGTCGCAACGATGACCGGCTTTCCGCGGGTGACACATTGCTTCACAACGCGGCGCTGAATAATAGGTAGCTCCTCGAATGGACACTCCATTCCGAGGTCGCCGCGAGCGACCATAATGCCGTCTGCTGCGTCAATAATCGCGCTGACGTTGCGAATGCCTTCCTGGTCTTCTAACTTTGCAATCACATGCTGCGAAGCCTTGCGATATTCTAGGATCGCCTTCAGGCGCATCACGTCTGCTGCCTCACGGCAGAAGGACATAGCGATAAAATCCACGCCTAACTCAATGCCCAGCTCGACATCGGAAATATCTTTCTCGGTCAACGCGGGGAGGTTCACGCGCACGCCCGGCAGATTGATATGACGACGACTGCCCAGCACGCCCTCCGTGAGGACTTCGCAGGTAAGTTGATTGTGGCGCTTCTCCAAGACGCGAAGCTGAATCATTCCGTTGTCCACAACGACCGTGTCGCCAATATGGATGTCATCCACCAGTTGGTCGTAATTCACGTCCACGGAGCGCTGTTCCACTGGCTTTTCGCCGCGAACGGTCAGTGCGATACGGTCGCCGGGCTTGAGGTTGAGTGAGGTCGGCAGTTCGCCCGTACGAATGGAAGGACCCTGCAAATCCATCAGAATGCCCACGCGCCGCTGGCATTTGTCAGCCGCCTCACGCACGAGTGTGACGAGGTTCCGCGTCGCGTCTGGCGTCGCGTGGCTCATATTGATGCGTGCGACATCGAGACCCGCCCGGACGAGCGCCTCGACGATCTCAGGGGTATTTGTCGCCGGGCCGAGTGTTGCGATGATCTTTGTCCTGCGCTCGTGTCCAGCGGGGTCCAGACAGTCAGTCAGCACTTCAGAGTTTTCAGATAGGGCCATAAATAAGGGAACTCCTCAAAACATGCAGCATACGCACAACATCAGTGCCGCGCAATGGCGCAACGTAGTTTCCTCGAAGGACGAATTATTCTTCGTTCAAGTGTTCTTCGAGCGTGGTCGCCGTGTCAATTTCCGAGTCCGGAATAGGTTCACGTGCCCAGTCGCCCCAGCCGTCAATGGAGGCATACCACATTCCCGAAAGTGTCATCACCGGCGCGTAATGGTGCATTCCGCCCTTGGCCCACGAATCGCCGTGCGCAAACAGAAGGGGGTCCGGCGTCACTGCGTGTTCCTCGAATTGGTCTTCGGATAGAACGTCAATGAGAAAGGCGCGTAGTTTTCGCCCGTACCCTTCGCGATTATCCTGCGCGAATCGCAGAATTTTGTCGCCCAGCACAACCGGTCGCCCGCCATTGCGCGCACGGCTTTTGTCGTTGCGATAAATCGGGTTTCGTTTGTGCGGCTTCCATTCACCGTGCAGCTCGTCCGCGTACCAGATGTCCAATGCGTAAGGGTGGCGCGTGGTGAAAATCCACCACGTGCCCTCGTAGGAGACCGGGGTTGGATCGGTGTAGTTGCCGGGAAAGAGAACGCGGTCAAACTCCCATTTTGTCGGGAAGTCCACGGCCTTGTAGAGACGAACCTCGCGCGCCGCCCGCGATTCGGGGATCATATAATACGTGTCGCCTTCTTTTATGACGAAGGGGTAAGAGAGATGGAACGGCTCTTCCAAAACAGTTCCCGCGAATTTCCAGTGAAACCCGTCATCGCTCGTCGCCGCGCCGATCTCGCCGAGACGTGTTTCCTTGTCGAACATCTCAAAGAACAGAAACCACTTTCCGTTTTCTTCGAGAAGAAAGGGATCGGCGACGAAAGAAATCTCCGGATTCGGAATGTCATCTGCTGTAAATCGTGGGTTCGGGTATTTTGAGCTCTGTTCGAGTGCTAATGGGTGGGGGCCGGCGATAATGCCGATGGACCACTGATTGGTGCTGTGCTTTTTCGTCACGCGCTTGTATGCGCGATACGCTTGGTATGAAATACCGACAGCGAGGACGACTGTTAAAATGAGGGCGACTTTGCTCTTCCAATTCATGGCGGCATCTTGGTGATTAAGAAAGAACTGTCACGCACGAAGAGCTGAGATCAAATTCCGCGCGGCGCAATCATCATCATTAAGACGATAATCAGCAAAATCGCCATCCCTGTGCGCGGAATGACTTTCAACCGATGCAGGCTGCGATCCACATCTGCCGAATCCGCCGCATCCGGATCGGTGACGATTGGTTCAAGCCTAGTCTCCATAAAGAAATGGAACAACGTGAGCAACAGACCGAGCGTTCCACCCACAACAATGTTCACCCACCAGCGCACCGGAAAGACCGTTAGATTTTTCCACCCGTTCGTCATCAGGTAGTTCATCAGAATGCCGGATAGAACCGTCGTGGCAGAGAGAACGGATGCGAGGCGGAATACCCGTGGAAACGCATTTTTCATCAGCAGGATTCGCTCTCGTTTTGCCAGTCGTTGCAGCGCGGGGACAAGAACGACGTTCAACGTGAGAACCTCGCCGAACCATGAAATACCAGAGATGATGTGTATCCAACGTGTCACATTGACTAAATGCATTACACCATTTCCTTCAGAAAAATCGTGATTTTGGCGCCCTCGGTTTTGGGCTAGGCTGCGGATGTGCTGAGTATTTCCTGCAGCACCACTGCGTTATTGTGCAGTTGGTCGCCTGCCGAATACACGATTGTCACCGTTTCCTTGCGGGCGAGTGCTTTTAGCTCCTCCAGGGCCGGATTGCCTTTCAGTTCGGCGCGGAAACGCTTGTTGAACTCCGCGAATTTTTCCGGCTCATGCCCGAACCATTTTCGCAGCTCCGTGGATGGTGCAATTTCTTTCAACCAAACATCCACCTGTGCCTTTTCCTTTGAAAGTCCGCGCGGCCAAAGCCGATCAACCAATACACGCTTCCCGTCCGATTTTTCCGGGGGATCATACACGCGCTTCCGTTTCACTTTCATTGCGCACTCCTTTATGCCACGCCGCCACGGTCTCTACCCAGCAGCGTGTCGCTGCAAGAGCATACCACACTCCGCGCCGAAAACAATGGAAGGCCCCCGAGAATCTGATGGTTTGGGAGGGGTGAGCGGGCGTCAAACCGGGGCGAAATTAAATGACGTAGTTCGCCGATGCGGCGAAACGGCGTTGATGCTCGCGTTCGAGGAGAACGTCAAAGGTGTAGCGTGCGAGGACGGAGTTCACCGTGGATTCGGCGGTTCGCCAAATTTCAGCGAAGACGTCTTTTTCTTTGTCGCGGATCACCTGCGGGCCAAGCTGCTCGGCATCGCTGAAAATCGGACCTTCTGAAGAGTGTAAGAATAGCGCCCACGTGAATTCGCGACGTGGGTTGCGCGAGAAAGTAACCGCCTTCTTTGCCGCGGACGGAGTCCACCAGACCCGCCTGCTTGAGCTGGCGCATGATCGCCTCTAGGAAACGTGCGGGGATTTTTTGTGCGGCGGCAATTTCTGAAATGGGTGCCGGACCCCGTCCATCCCGGAGCGCAAGCTCCAGCATCGCGCGTAGGGCATAATGACAGCGGTTTGAGATCATTTCTGTCGTTTTACAGAGGCGCCACGAAATGACAAGGGGCTTTCGCCCCCGTCACTTCGTATCAAACCCCACCCTTACGCATCCAGCCCTTGGAAGAGTGGTGTGGAAAGATAGCGCTCGCCGGCATCCGGAAGGATGGCCACGATGGTCTTGCCCGCGTTTTCTTCGCGACGGGCGAGGCGGTCAGCCGCAATGATGGCTGCGCCGGAGGAAATACCGGAAAGCAAACCCTCTTCTGCAGCAAGGCGCCGCGCGTACTCATAGGCCTCTTCGCTGGAAACCTGCTCCACGGCATCAACGATGCTGAGGTCTAGGGTGTCCGGAATGAAACCGGTGCCGAGCCCCTGAATCTTGTGCGGGCCGGGCTTGAGTTCCTGACCAGCACGACGCTGCGTGATGACGGGGCTTTCCGAAGGCTCAACCGCGACAGAGTGTAGCTTCTGCCCCTTCACATTCTCGAAATAACGCGAGACACCAGTGATCGTGCCACCCGTGCCGACGCCGGAGACGAGGATGTCAACCTTGCCGTCCGTGTCCGCCCAAATTTCCGCGCCCGTGGTCGTCTCGTGAATTTTCGGGTTGGCCGGATTCTTGAACTGGTCGGGTCCGAAATATTTCGCCGTGTCCGACGCAACAATTTCCGCCGCCTTGACCACTGCCGCCTTCGTGCCTCCGGCTGCCGGAGTCAAAATGACCGTTGCGCCGAATGCCGCAACTACGCGACGGCGCTCAATGCTCATCGTTTCGGGCATCACGATCGTTACCTTGTAGCCGCGCGCTGCCGCGACGTAGGAGAGGGCGATGCCTGTGTTGCCGCTGGTCGCCTCGACAATCTCCATACCCGGCTTCAAGACCCCGCGCTTCTCTGCGTCCCAAATCATGGCGGCGCCAATGCGGCACTTCACGGAATAGGACGGGTTGCGGCCTTCAACTTTGGCCAACACGGTCGCTTTTGCGCCCTGTGTGATGCGATTGATTTTTACGAGCGGCGTGCGCCCGATGGATAGTGAATTATCAGCGTAGATGTTGCTCATTGTGTTTCGTTGTCCTTTTGTTTTGCTTGCCAGCCAAATACCCCTATTCCGATTGGCGAGATAGGAATAAACGCCCGCTTTTGATCTCTGTCCAGAAAATTTGAAAAGCTTTTTTCTAAAATATCGTAATGTTTTCCTGCTAAACAGGTTGCGCGACGTATTTATCACTCTGTTTGTTGTTCGTTCCCTAATGCAAGAGATCATATCCGCGCCGACGCCCTATTGATTTTCGGCAATAGGGCGCGGCGCGAATGGATTAAGCGGTTGCTTTTTTTAGTGCCTGATCAATGTCCGCTTTGATGTCGGCGACGTTTTCAAGACCGATAGACAAGCGGATATAATCTTCCGTCACACCCGTGCTCGCCTGTTCTTCAGGTGTGAGCTGCTGGTGTGTTGTGGACGCTGGATGAATCACCAGGCTCTTTGCATCACCGATGTTGGCTAGGTGCGAAAGCAACTGAACCGAATCAATAAAGCGCTGACCCGCAGCGAGACCGCCTTTGATGCCAAACCCCACCAGTCCGCCGAATCCCTTTGTTAGATATTTTGCGGCGATGGCGTGATTTGGATCGTCTTCCAGCCCAGGGTAATTGACCCACTTAACCAACGGATGCTGCTTCAGCCAATGCGCAATCTCTAACGCGTTGGCAGAATGCTGGCGTTGGCGCAGTGGCAGTGTTTCCAGTCCGAGCAAGAACTGGTGCGCGTTGAATGGACTCAACGCCGCGCCCGTATCGCGTAGCAGCGTCACGCGCACCTTGATAATAAACGCGACGTTTCCAAGTCCAGGCACGTTGTTCAGTGCATCCCAGTACACAATCCCGTGATAACTCGGGTCCGGTTCAGTGAACTCCGGAAATTTTCCATTGTTCCACTTGAAGCGTCCAGCATCCACAATCACGCCCCCGATGGAGGTGCCGTGACCGCCTATGTATTTCGTCGCGGAAGTGGTCAGGATGTCCGCGCCATAATCAAGCGGACGCACCAGCCCAACGCCAACCGTGTTGTCCACGATTAACGGAATCCCGGCTTCGTGCGCAACCTTGGCCAGCGCCTCAAAATCCGGTACGTCAAGTTTCGGATTTCCGATTGTTTCGGCATAAAGTGCGCGTGTCTTCGGTGTAATTGCCCTGCGAAACGCATCCGGATTTCGTGAATCAACAAACTTCACTGTGCGGCCCAATTTGGGCAGCGTGTGGTTGAAGAGTTGATACATCCCTCCGTAGAGATTGTTCGCCGCTACGATTTCGTCGCCGAGTTGCGTAATTGCCAATAGCGCATAGGTTGTCGCTGTTTGTCCCGATGCCACACCTAGCGCCCCGACTCCGCCTTCAAGTGCGGCCACGCGCTGTTCCGAAAACATCCGTTGTCGGATTCATCAACCGCGTGTAGATGTTTCCAAACTCTTTGAGTGCGAAAAGATTCGCCGCGTGTTCGGTGTTTTTGAACACATACGATGTCGTCTGATAAATCGGTGCAGCGCGGGACCCGGTGACCGGGTCCGCCTTCTGCCCCGCATGTACCGCGAGTGTTTCTAATTGAGCTGTTGCCATAACATGAATCCCTTCAATGGTAGTCGCTGGATTAGAATGCGTACTGCACGCTGAACACAGCGCCGCCGCCGAGACCAACTTTGGATGCGCTCTTCTCGTCACCCGCGTTGACGTAGGCGCCGATGAGCGAGAGGTTGCTGTTCACAAACCAGATCACGTGCGCGTCCCAGTAGTCCGCGTTCTTGAAATCGTCATACTTCGCGCCCTGTTTGTACTCGAAACCGATCCCAAGCTTGGGCAGCGGGAGTATCGCGATGTTTCCGAAACCGACCACGTCGCGATCGCTATCGAAACCGTGAACACCCGTCACGCGCGCCGCAGTGGACAATGCGCCCCGGAGAGCACGACGGGAACCGGCGTTTGTGTGATGAGCTTTGTCGCGACGACATAGTAGTCGAAATCGTTGTCATCAATCCCTTCCGCCGTATCCGAAATGGTTTTGTACACTGCTCCCACAGAAATTGCGGGAGTCGCCGCGCTACCCGTGTTTTCCCGAAGCAGGTTCACCTTCGCGCCCACGTTGTTTTTCGTGAGATTTTTGCCGTTCGGTGCGATCAGTTCGTAGGCGTACGACAATTCCAAGCGATCCGCCACGGTCACCCCTGCACCAAGTGCGGTCCAATCCACATCCACGTCGCCGAGGTTGACGTACCAGACGCCGATTTGCGGATTGCTGATGAGCGATTCATCGCCCTCTGTCTTATTTTGTCCGGACGGCCAAGCGAGTGGGTTGAATGCAGCGCCTCCATAACCTTCAATGGAAGTGAAGGGTGCGCCAGCGAGGGCGCTTAAAGAGGTGAGTGCGACCAGGGTTCCGACGAGCGCCAATTTTGTAATGCTATTTTTCATACTTCTGATTCCTAAAAAGACTGTTGATGGTTAAAACAAAAAAACTCGCAGTGGTTTTAGGCCCACCGGCGAGTTCGGTCGGAAGAGTATGAAGTGCAGTTTTAGTTAAGGGTTAAAGTACTCTTTCCATCCTCCGTCGCCAGCAGGCACGCGACACGTGCAGCAACACGACGCCGTCACGCAGCGCTGCATCGCAGTACCCAATCCTTTTTTTGGCGACAAATTCATAACCACAAGTAATCCAGTCGGTGCAGTAGGTAATAAAACCTTGATTCGGATGCAACATATTTTTTATTAAATTTTATTTTCCGCAAAAACAGCCGCTATTTCAGCGGTTTTGCGAGGATGTTCGCGACGCGATCCTGCAATTTCGGGATCAATTCTTCTTCAAACCACGGATTTCGGCGGAGCCAGAGGTTATTTCGTGGACTTGGATGAGGCAGCGGCACAATCGTGGGCCAGAATTCACGCCACCGCCGCACTGTTTCCGTTACGTTCGCGTGGACTTCTGGTAAGTGATACGCCATTGCGTACTGGCCGATCACAAGAGTCAGTTCGATGTTTGGCAGACGCTCCATTAGCGGTTTGCGCCAAGTTGCGGCACATTCGGGGCGAGGCGGAAGGTCACCACTTTTTCCCCGACCCGGGTAGCAAAACCCCATCGGAATAATGGCAATTTGCCGTTCGTCATAAAAAACATCCGATGCCATATTCAGCCATGCGCGAAGACGGTCGCCACTCGGATCCGTGAACGGCTTTCCAGAGTAGTGAACCTTGATCCCCGGCGCCTGCGACGCGATAAGAATACGCGCCGTGCTGCTCGCCTGAAGCACAGGCCGCGGGCCGAGGGGCAGGTGTGCGGCACAGAGGGTACACGCGCGGATCTGCTTTAATAAAGTGGGTAACGATATGCTCACGTGTGCAGGCAATATACGCCACAGGAATGCGTCAGCAAATCGCCGGCTCGTTTCTACAAATGCAGATCGCCGGAAGATTCCGGCTGATAGAGAATCTCATTTACCTTCAACTTGCGTAAGCCCGCAGGAACCTGCCATTCGATAATATCGCCTTGGGCATAACCGAGTATGGCCGTTCCTATCGGTGCGAGTACGGAAATTTTGTTTTCATCTACATTGGATTCGTCTGGAAACACCAATGTGTAGGTCGTCGTCTCATTTGTGCTCAGATCGCGAAGCGAAACCTGGGAGTTCATCGTAATGATGTCCGGCGGAATTTCTTTTTGAGACACGACCTCTGCTCGCTCCAGCTCCGCTGCAAGTGCGTCGAGGTCTTTACTCTTTTGAGTACCGAACTCTCGCGCCTTCTCGATGAGATCATCCAGTCGCTGTTTGTCGAGTTCGGTGATGTATAGTTTCCGCTTTGTCATGAGCAACTTCCTTTCGCGAAATTCTGCCTGTGCCGATCAGACAGCGCTTCCTAATTGCCAGCTCTCATTCACCTCGCCAGCGTGTTTTCAGCGTAGATGTTAATCGTGCGCGATTCAAGCAGCGAATCCACTTCGTCGTTTTCGCGCTCACCGGTTTAGTAAAGGCACCAGGGCGCGCTGGCTCGACTGAATTTAAGGGCGCCAGCCGCCTGATTGTTTTAGATCGTCCGTTATTGCGGAGGCCACTCAGCGTATTGTGGAAGCGAATCGCCGATTTCATTCCATGCCGGATTCTTGCTCACCCAAATATGGCACTGTGGCCTCATCCCCGGATCGGTATCGAGCGTCCCCGCGAGCACAATGACCATGCCCTCGCGGTTTTTCGATGTGCCGAACAGGTGGCAACCACAGGTTTTGCAGAAGTGCCGAAGCTTTCCAGGTGACGATTCATGCGCAACAAGGTTGTCCTCTCCTTGCGTCACAACAAAACCTTCCAACTCTGCGATCAAGGCGGGATTGAATGCCGACCCGGTGAACTTCTGACAGTCTGGGCAGTGGCAGTAGGCGAATTTCAAGAGCTTGCCGCCGACTTCGTACTTTACCGCACCGCAATGACAACTTCCTTTGATCATGATCTATCTCCTAAACGTGTGACCTTACCATTCACCATCAAATCCGTTTTCGCAACCCGTTCGCAATTAATTGCGACTCATCACCCAGCAGCGTGGGTGGTGAGTAAAACCAACTTTCGGGTAGTAGTCGTTCGCCGCAGGCGCCGCGAGCAACACAATCATACACTCGCTGCCGAGTCGGGCCTTGGTTTCTTCAATGAGCCGCCGCCCAATCCCGGTGCGCTGGAGTTTTATATCCACACACAAGTCGGAAAGATACGCGACGTAACCGAAGTCCGTAACACTGCGCGATATCCCGACCAGCTCGTCGCCAAGCCATGCGGTGATGACGAGATTCGAATGTTTAATCATCTGTGCAAAAATATCCGGACGATGGACCGGCCGCCGTTCACCCAAGGTCGAGCGGTTATAGAGGTCAATCATCTGTTCAACAGTAATCACTGCATCGTCTTTGTACACGACGTCCATACTCCGCCTCCGTTTCCAACTAGGGTGTCAATACCAGCTTTCCGGTCAGTCCACCCGCCTCCTGTAGCGAATGAGCCTTGGCCGCATCTGCGAGCGGAAGAACAGCCTGGATAGGCGCCTTCAATACCCCGCTCGAAAGCCAAGTGTTGATCCGTTCAGCGCATGCGCGTAGCTCCGAGATACTCGCACCGGTCACGGTGAAGCCGTGGAGCGACAGATTGCGCAGATAAAACGCACGGGCAGGGAAGGGGAGTGGCTCGTCTCCACCTGTGACAAAAATAATCCTGCCCTCCCGCGCCATAAGCGGAATCAACCGCTCGAAATTAATGCCCGGCGCAATTTCCCAGTACATATCCAAGCCATTCGGCGCAAAACCCTTAATCGCCTCCCAGATATCCTCATGCCGATAGTCCACCACGACCTCCGCCCCCGCCTCGCGACAGCGCTTTGCCTTTTCTTCGTCACCCGCTGTCACTGCCACACGCGCGCCAAGCGATTTTGCAACGTGCAGCACCGCCAGTCCAACGCTGCTCGATCCGCCGTTGACGAACAGCGTTTCGCCGGCTCGCAAGGTTGTCTTGGAAAAAAGACCCATGGCCGCCGTAAGTCCGGAGTGTAAAATAGCAACGGCCTCTATCGCCTCGATGCCGTCGGGCAGGTGAAATAGACGTTCTGCCGGCGCCGCGATAAATTCGGCAAACGTCCCCTGTAAGCCCTCAATTCCGAGACAATTCGACCACACGCGGTTGCCGATGTTGAATGGCTGCACACCCGATCCGATCCGCTCAACCGTGCCCACCATATCGCGTCCGATGATAAATGGCATAGGGAGTGGCAAGGGATAGCGCCCACTGCGAATCAGCGTGTCCACATGATTGACCGCCACCGCCTCGACGCGAACTAGGACATCCAGCGGCCCAACCCTCGGCATAGACAACTCGTCGAACCGAATCCCACTCGCGTCGCCGGTGTGCTCGATAAATGCGGCCTTCATACCTACGCCATCTTAACCTTAACGTTCGCCCGACGCAAACCTGTGCAAAGCGTAGCGATTCCATTGTGCCGGGATTACAGAATACCCGCTTTTCGCCGCGCTATTCGAATAAGGGCCTTTATCGCCGCAGCGCGTTTGTTTGCGAACGATTTTGCGACTGAGTCTCGCGCAAAATAATTCCCATTAATGCCGGGTTCTCACCAATGCTCATGCGGGCCGAGCCACTCTTTCTATTTTTATCAAGAGCTGAGCCAGACTCGCGCACATAGGTGGGGGCTCCACCCGGTTTACTGATCATATAGCCGCCCGAAGTTTTTCGCACATAAATCGGCGCCTCGCCGGGTCGTGTAATCACCGCGCCGCCATCCGATGTCGCGCGCATAAACGTTGGCGCCTGCCCCGGCGACCTGATCATTGCGGAGCCATCCCTTGAAGTATGTACGTAGGTTGGCGCCTCGCCGGGGACTGTGATCATCGTACCACCGGAAGTCGAGTGGACCCACGTCATCGCCTTCCCCGGTTCGGAAACGCTTGCCCCACCCGACGACTCTTTCGCATAGATTGGTCCTTGGCCCGCTTTCGTTGCAGTGTACGACTGCCCCCGAACAATCGTTGCCGAGACCGCTATCGCCAAACAAACTATGAATCCAGTTTTCATCCCGTCCTGCCTTAGGAATAGCCTATCCACAAAACGTCTCACGCGCGAGATTTATTGTCCCCTTGAAGCCGTCAGCCCCTCCACCGCGAACACGTGCGACTACGGAGCGTCATTCGCACACGTTATACCCTCCCGATTCCGCTTCACTACAAACCAGCCGCTCACTCCAACCCGCGACTTTCCAGTGGTTTATATCACACGCAATAAATACTTAGCATTTGAGTGTTGACACTATAAGGAGTCGCTAACAAACTCTCCACACGCTCAAATGAGTCGTAGGGAACGGGTGATCGGCTCTGAAGCCGAAGTAGGAAGGGAAGGGCGATGACTACATTGTGCAATACTGCGTGTTGCTTGAGCCTGATGGCGGCGTGCTCGCTATGCATCCATAGCGCTTTTGCCGAATGTGCAGGCGACGCTACGAACAGCGCCGTCGTAACCGAGTATCTATTTTTCGAAGGCACTGGCACGACCGCCATAAACACGGGATCGGACGAAGACGATGGCAACGCAACGCTGATAAAGGGAGCGAGCTACAGCACAGACGCACCCCCGTCAAACGACCATTGTGGTTGGAGCATTGAATTTCCGAGCGTTGGCACAGGTACGAACACGCCCGCTGTTGAAACAGCCGGCACCTATGATCCCTGGCAGGCGCCGAAGCGTTTACAATTATGGCGTGGGTACGGCGAGAAAGCATTGGGTCGGGTCAAAACACATCGGCTCGGATCGTAAGCGATACCAGTTCTCTTTCTCTAAACGGCTCCACAGCAGGGTTTGAGTTTCGATTTTCCGGCGCACAGGGAGCATTGAATTTGCGAATAAATGGGAATGAGGTAGGGACCTCCGTCGGTGGAGTCCCGCCGGACAGTGACGCATGGCACCACGTCGCCGTTGTGTACGACGGAACGAGGCCGGCAACGAACACACTGAGTAGAAACGTTCATTTTTATGTGGACGGCATACAGCGGGGCGATGGCAACACGCTTACGAATGTCCTCGTAGCAGGGAATACGAACCCGTTAACCGTCGGCAACTCATCCGTCTCGCGCGGGGTCGGCAACCTAATGGTCGGAAAAATAGACGATGTGCTGATTCTCTCCGATTATGCGCCGGAAGCGGTTGGCAATGGCAAAACGAACGAAGCAATTCGTTGCTATATGCTGCAAAGCGATGACTTGGAGCCGCCGATGATCGAAGCTCCGACAGATGTGACGGTGGATGTAGACTCTGGCGAGTGTTATGCCTCCCACATTAATTTCGGCGAAGCAATTACTACGGATGACTGTGGTCTGGCGCTCGTCACGAACAACGCGCCGACGATGTTTCCAGTTGGAGTGACCTTTGTAGTGTGGAGTGCGATGGATTACGCTGGGAACGAGAGTATTGCCACACAGCGCGTCACGGTTGTGGACAATATCCCGCCATATATTGAGTGTCCGCCAGACCTCACAATATACTGGGACGACTGCCCTACAAGTATAACGAACGTGAATTTTGGCGAGCCGGTGGTTTCTGACAACTGTCAGGTGGTGGGAGTTGTTGCCGATATACCCGCAATTTTTCAACCCGGTGTAACTACGGTGGTCTGGCAGGTCTGGGATGCTTCTGGGAATACGAATACGTGTGAACAGTTAGTCACGCTGTTGCCGAGCGAATCGGCCGATTGTGATGGGGACGGACTGCCGGACATCTGGGAAATGCAACACGGACTCGACCCCTTCTCAGCGGAGGATGCGACCGAAGACTCGGACATGGATGGATGGAGCAATTTGGAGGAGTACCTGGCCGGGACGGATCCATTCGACAGACTGAGTGCGCCGCGTATTGCGCGCGGGGTGGTAATAAACGAAGTATTGTACAATCCGGCTGGAGAGGATTTGGGGTACGAATGGATTGAATTGTATTGCGCCGGGCCGCGCGAAGTGGATTTGTCGGAATTCAAGCTTGAGGGCACGCTTAGCGCTGCGTCTTCTGTGTTCAGCAACTTTTTTACCTTTCCGCAGGGTGCTCGAATCCAGCCGGGTTACCACTTGCTTATTGGTGGAACGGAAATGGACATACGACGCGATTACACGCAAAACTTTGAGTTGGTCAACAACGACAGAGGCAAAAGAACCGGCGGAGTGCGCTTAGTGACGCCGACAAATGGCATGGTAGTGGACGCATTGCTCTATGACTACCCGAACAGCTACAACCTTGCTACCAATGGTTTTGGTCCGGTTGGCCCCAATGACCGCCCGCGTTATGCGCGCAGCAGGGAGAGTTTGATGCGCGTCATGCGCGGTTACGATTCAGATCGTGTCACGGATTGGGTCGCGACGTCCAATTCGACGCCGCACGGATCGGAGGTGTGGGTGGATTCAGATGGCGACGGAATTGGTGATGGCGATGAGCTGACGGGTGCATTGCATCCCGAAGGTATCCCGACGAACTATCTCAATCCCGACTCCGACGGCGATGGGTTAAATGACTGGTATGAGTTGTACATCGGAACGGACCCTTGGAATCCGGACACGGATGGCGATGGAGTTTTAGATGGTGTCGAAGCGCTTGAGGCCGGAAGCAATCCGCTTGTGGTCGATTTTGATGGAACCAGCTTTGAGGTGTGGTCGGCCGCAGGCGCTGCGTTCGCCAGCGCTGAGGGGGTGTGGGGGACACAAGGGGCTTCTGCGTATGCGCTGAATAAAGGGGGCATCCTCGTATATACAATGAACTTGGCTGCAGATGGAGTTTACGCGTTAGAAGTGCAGGGAACGCAATATGATGCTGATTCGATAGCCGATACATTTTTATTACAACTTTCTATAAATGAACAAACCATTGGGTCCAAAGAGCTGAGGGCGTCATACGGTTCCAGCGGCAAGACAATGTGGATGCTGCCGTGGCTTCCCGCAGGCCAGCATACACTCACACTGCGTTGGCGTTATCGGGCGGACAATGGCTCGTTGAGAATCATTCGCCTCCAAGCTTTGACTTTGGGTGGGCCGGATACTGATGCAAATGGCAAGCCAGACTGGCTGGATCATCGTGCTCAGGCGATGATTGGCATCAATGAGTGGCCTACTTCGTCATTGGTTTCGCCTGTTTGCCTAGAGGGCTGGACACTGTGCCTTGACGCTATGGACATATCAAGTTCCTATATACCTTCAAATGGAGTGCATGCCCTTCCTCGCGTCAGATCTGGGTTGGGCATGGGTTGGTTTGCCGATATTCCTTTATCAATCGAGACGTCTACGGTTGTCACGGTTGTCGGGGACAATGGATGGGTTTCTCAAACAGGAACTTTGACGTGGGTTGAATTGAACCTGCTAAACCCTCCGACCAATCAGTATCGAATTCGCCGAAACGATGGTTTCTTGTTTAACCTGCGGCCCGCTAACGGCGCGACGGGCAGCGTCTCCATTACGGTTAACGGCGCTCCGGTATATTTCTCAACGAGTAATCAACCGTGGGCGTGTTACTTCACGAATAGCGGACAATACGAAATATCAGGGCAGTGGACGCTCGGCAATTCGACACAATATGGCGAGACCGTTACCGTTGCAGTAGTCGCAGCGTCATTTCCGAGTGAACCGGCAGTTTGGAGCGGATATTACCGTGACTGGGACTGCCCGGATATCCCCACGAATATATGGGTTGGAATGGAGGGTGGCGTTACGTGGCAGCGATCAGCCGGCTCGCCAACCGGATCCGCGTTCCAATTATTTGTAGCTCAGCCCAACGCCTATACCGCACTGGCGCGGCTCGATGGTACGAATGGTCCCGTTTTGGCGTCAACCCGGGTGCTCGGGTTCACGCAACTTTCCAACGCCGATTATGGGCAGACAACCTATTTTTATGACGACGGCTCGCGTCTGGTCGTCATGGGCGTTTTGCTTGATGGGGAGATCATACCGCCGGATATCGAAGTTCATATCGCCGTTGTCGCGAGCGGCGTCGTAGTGGCGGAGTTTGATCACTATGGCAGCTCAACCCACGCCATCTTGGTTCCTGGTGCACACATGAACGAATGGGGTCTGATGCAGCTTGCATTCTATGTCGAGGCGGATGCTTGGAGTGTCTATTGCCATTCGCTTTATGTCATGCAAGGTGATGCAAAGCTGGGTGACCGATGAAGACTTTGGCCTCAATCATTTTGTCGGCATCGTTATCGTTCGGAGCGCATGCGAACAACGCAGAAGAGAACCGCATGGCGAATCTTGGAGTGCCGAATATATCCTATGGCGAACGCATATCGCTTTTGGAGAAAGCATCGCGTCATGATATTCCGCTATTGATCGGGATACTGTCGAACAAGAGCGCGGTTGCCGGTATGTCAGCACCCCAAGAGCGGGCGTTTTTGAATGAGATTATGAATACCCTGCGTCGGCTTGGTGATCCGGAAGAAGGACTCGAATCCGCTTTTTTCGGACTCGCAAGCGACGCGACTCGCGATCTTGGTGTGCGAGAGTATGCGCTACAGCATCTGACGCCACTTTATCGAGAATCGCTTTATAAAAAGGAAATTCTCCAAACATTACGAGCATTTGCCAGCACACCGCCTCTTGACACGGCCGCCCTGCTGCAATTGCAAGGATTGAAAGAAGTCGGTTTGCCCATGGATGATGAAGAATTTGCCCAACTGGTGTTTCGAGCCGCATCGCGGAAGGAACGCCGCGATGCAGACCGAATAACGCTTTTGGCGCTCATTCAGGAAGGTAGGGTGACTGCTGCCTTGCCGTTTGTTCGACAATGGGCAGCACAATCCGACAAGCGCATGGTTGTGCTTGGCAGCATAAAAACCTTGGGATTGCTTGGCGAAGAAGGCGATAGAGTTCTACTGGAACAGATCATAGCAGGCCGCAATCTCATCTACGCATCGGATACGATTCGGAAGGCGGTGGAAGAATTATCACGTCGGGCAACGAAGGAGCGGAGGGCTGGCTTGTGAAAAAACGATTAATCGGGATCGGTTTAATCATCGGGATAAGCACGACCATCGGGTTTGCGCAAAACAACAACAATCCGTGTGAGCCGGATTCTCCCCCGCTTGATGATTGCAGTGTGTGGGATGCGGTTGAGTGCGTCTGGGTGTCAGGCTGCAGTGAAGACGAGATATGTTGTACCGATTCAAGCACCGGCCAGGCATCCTGTGTTCCCGTTGATGAATGTTGCGGCGATTGCGAAAGTGGAAGCTGCACCGTAGGTGGCGGAGGAGGGGGTGTAGCCGGTGGCGGAGGAGCGCCGGGCATGGGCGGCAGGCAAGCGCTCGGTGCCGGCCCGCCGGCCAGCCCTGCTCTCGGTCGCGGATCCTTTTGGGTGCACCTTGGAAGCGACGAACAAGGGCGAAGTGTCGGCAAAATTCAGTTGCTTATGGATGGTGCGGGTCGCGCGCAGAACGCGACTCCGAAGAGCCTGCAGGTCTTATCCAGAAATAGAGCCGGAATCCTAACAGAGCTGAATACAAACGGACTCTCCCGCGTCCAGGCGCCGCAGGCCGATATTCGGATCGTGACGCTGAGCACGACAGCTTACGAGATGCGGTTTTATCGGCCCGGCACGACGAATAACCCCTACGTGGTCTGGCGCGTGCGGGATCCGGATGCAGGAAGCAACAACTACCGCCGGGTGATTGCCAGTCAGATACGAAATGGGCAAACCAATGAGGAATATGTGTATGAATGGCAGGATGCCAACGAGTTGACACTGACCAGCGGGCGCGGGCTACGCGAAGAACGGGTCACATGGGTCTCGCTCCCGGCCGGCGAAGGGCCGGGCCGGATCGATACGCATGAAATAAGAACCCCGGGCGGCGCGCCAGTCGAGCGAATCGTTCGGAAATACCGTGAATATCGGTTTGGCTCGAAACTTGTAGCCGAATGGCGCGGAGCGGAGGGGGAAGAAGTACTTTTCCAGCAAACGGCATATTTCGACGAACCTGAAGAGGTTGGGCGATATGGCCGCCTTGCCCGTGAGGAAAAGACGGGCGGCGCATGGAAGACCTACGACTACGATCTGGAAGGGCGCAAGGTGATCGAAACAAGCCCCTGGAACGATTCGATGGAAGGCTCCGGTTCCAATGTGGTTATTACCTACGCCTACGATAGCCTAGACCCGGTCGAGACGCCTAAATTAGGCGACAAGCGTTGGAGAACGAGGATTCGGAGCGTCGCAGGTATTGAAACGAAGACAGAGTACCGGGCTTTCTATCGCGATTTACCGAGCGGAGATCAGATGGTCGTCGAAGAAGTGGCGATTCATGGTGCGCCGTATGGCACGCAAGGAAATCTGAGGACGATAACGCGCAAACACCCCGCTGCCGCTGCGGCCTATCTGCGTGATCGCCCGCTCGTGGTTTTGCACCCGAATGGGCGCGAGGACCATTACGACTACACGTTGGGTCTGTACACGTCGAATTCCGAAGGGCTGGGAGCGTTCACGGAGCATGTCGGCGGCTCATATTTGCGCATCACGGAAACACTCGATGCATTGAATCTCGTTGAATCGCGAAGCATCCGTACGGTGAAAATTGAAAACCTGATGGGCGGCGAGCTGCAAAACGAAACCCAGGTGTGGGATGGAACCGCCTTTGAGACGATCGATTGGACGTGTTATGAGCGCGACGAATTCGAGCGGGAAATGCGCGCATGGTACGCCAATGGACTGACGCGAGAAATCGGTTGGGACTGCTGCGGACAGTCCTTCGAACAGTTCCCCGACGGGCGGGTGGAGTTTTATGAATATGACGCGCTGAAACGAATGACTGAAAAAAGGTTGGTCGGTGTCAGCGCTGGCGAATGGCCCGCGCAGGCCGACCGCATTACAACCTACGTCCGCGACGCGGCCGGAAACGTACTGAAGGAAATTCAGCAAGCAGGCGCACTCACGCTCGTCACCAGCAACTTCTACGACCAGGCTGCGCGCAGAATCGGCAGTATCGCCCCAGACTCGCTGACTACCAGCTATGCATACACGGGGAGCACGACCTACGTAATCGCACCGGGTGGCGCAACGACGATCACCACTCGGCAACGCGACGGGAAGATAGCGAGTGTCACGGGGACGGCAGTGACGTCGCAATACTACGAATATGGCATTACGACGAACGGCGGGGAATGGACCCGCATTCGCAGCGGCAATCCAACCTCATCCGTTTGGTCGCTGAGCGTTTTGGATCGAGATGGGCGGATCGTGCAAACAGAGTGGCCCGGCTATGGAGGCACAACGCTAACCAATGCGTATGAGTATGATGACGAAGGCCGACTGATTAAAGAAACGAGGCCGGGGGAGCCTGACCGGCTCTATCAATACGACCAAGCCGGTGTGTTGTTTCGAACCGGGATGGATGTTGACGGCAACGGCGTGCTGGAGCCAGCCTCTGAGGACCGAATCACGGAGACGGATAATCGCTATATTAAGGAGGGGACCGCCTGGTACCGCGAAGTTGTTAATCGGGTATATCCCAATGCCGGCAGCGACCTTGCAGTTACCACCTCCATCAGTCGCGCCGTCGTGGGCGGGTCCGGCTGCAGTTGCTCGCCGTTGGAGCAGGAGGTGGTTGTTCCCGGCGGAATCTCCACCGTTTCGTCTCGAACCCATCTGCCGGGAGATAAGCTCGTGGTTGATCGAAGGGATGATGCGGATAGCGCTATTGAAGCCGAACGGCAAACGGTCAACGGCCTGCTCTGGCGGAGCGCCGACAAGACGGGCATCCAACGCACGTACTTTTACGATGCGCTGGGCCGGTTGGTGGGAGAGGCACACCCGCGTACCGGAACGAACCGAATCAGCTACTCGGCCGCCGGGCGTGTTGAGTGGATCGAGGACGCCGCGGGAAATCGGAACAGCTTTGCCTACGACGGTCAAACGGGACGCCGCATCGCCCAAACCGATCCATTAAGCAATACCGTCCACACGGCCTACGACGCGCAGGGACGCGTCACCAATACTTGGGGCGCCACCTATCCGGTGGCTTATGAGTATGATGAATATGGTCGAATGATCGCCATGAAGACCTGGCGCGACGCCAACGGAATGCCGGATGTCACCCTGTGGCAGTACGATATTGCAAGCGGACTCCTGACCAATAAGCAGTACGCCGACGGTATGGGGACAGCGTATAGCTATACTCCCAATGGTCAACTCGCCACGCGCACCTGGGCGCGGGGTGTCACGACGAGCTATTCCTATGATTTCTTCGGTGCCTTGACCAACATCCACTATTCAGACGATACGCCGGATGTCTCGTTCGCGTATGATCGGCTGGGGCGGCAGGTCGGCATTTCTGATGGAACGGGGATGCGGGGGTTTGCGTACGATGCCTCTTTGCAATTAGTGCAGGAGACCAACGCAACGGCGGAGATCAACCGCACCTATGATGAACTCGGGCGTCCGCAAATGGTGGACTTGGGAATGTTCAACGTGAACTATGGTTACGACGCCTACGGACGTTTCGCGGCAGTCACTTCCACTGTCCTTGGCGTTTTTCACCATCGCACCGAGCATCTGTACTCCTATCTGGAGGACTCCGAACTTCTGGCCTCCATCCTCAGCGGCAATCTGTTGACAACGTTCAGTTATGAGCCCCATCGGGATGTGAAGGTCGCGGTAGATCATGTGTGGGATGGCGATCCCATCAGTCGTTTTGCTTATAGCTACGACGCGGTCGGCCGCAGGACGGCGCGTGTGGACTCCGATGCGGTCACCAACGAGTTCGGCTACAACCTGCGCTCGGAGCTGATCGCCGCCCTGATGGGAACCAACAGTTACGGCTATTCCTACGACGCGATCGGCAACCGGACGGTATATACGAACAATACCTCGGTTACGACCTATGCCGCAAACGAGTTGAACCAGTACACAAACATTTTGCCAGCCGCGATCCAACCGGTGTATGATTCGGATGGGAATATGACGTACGACGGGAAATGGGGATACGTCTGGGATGCCGAGAACCGGTTGGTCGCGGCGCTTCCCGTTGTGACGAATCAGGGATCGGTTCGGTTGCGCTTCGCGTATGACTATATGGGTCGGCGCGTGGAGAAGGAGGTCGAGACCTGGACCGGCATGGAGTGGAGCAATGTTGTGGCCATAGCATTCACATACGACGGCTGGAACATGATCCGTGAAACGCGGAGCGACGAGTCCAAGCCGAACTACTACGTCTGGGGTCTCGACCTCTCCGGAACCCTGCAAGGCGCAGGCGGTGTCGGCGGCTTACTCGCGCGAGTGCGCCAGGAAAACATCCCACATCCACTCTATTACGCTGCCGACGCCAACGGAAACATCACGGAGGTCCTGAACAACACCGGCACCCTCGCCGCCCACTACGAATACGACCCGTTCGGCAACACCATCGCCCAGTCCGGCGACCTAGCCGACGCCAATCCGTTTCGGTTCAGCTCGAAGTATTGGGATGCGGGGGTGGGGGTGTATTATTACGGCTACAGATTTTACTCACCGGGGCTAGGGAGGTGGACGAGCAGGGATCCAATCGGTGAAAAGGGATTCCAAACTGCCCTAATCCAGTCAAAGACGTTCACTGGCGATTCGTTTGTTGAACAATTTGCAAAAGGAGCATCGAAGGCTCCGTTCATTGCAACGAGCCAACGTATGGGATCGCGAGTTGACTGATTTGGGAGTTAAATGGAAGACTGACCATGTCAGAGTCGCGGCAAATGGTGCCGAAGAGAGCACAAGTCAGTCGTCGTTTGATGCGAAACGCGAAGCATACGTTGCGCTCAGCAATAATCCCATATCTCAGATCGATCCCCTGGGTCTTGTGACGCTGGAAGAATGCGAACAAGAGTTTGAAGATTGCAACGAAGGTTGCCGTCAGATGCCAAATGGTACTGCCGCCGAGAAGTGTGCAAGGGCCTTGTGTTGGGGTGGTTGCATGGCGAGTTATGGTGGTTGCATTGCGCGAACTCGTGAAGGGCAAATCGGTATTTGCGTTGTTGTTGGCGCCGGTATCGTCAT
>JAOSKE010000001.1:1072916-1401245 GCA_027493775.1 Kiritimatiellia bacterium | reverse complement strand
GGTCGTTCGATCCGGCTGTATTTCGTAAATTTCCTGAAAACGACGGACTGGACGGCTGCTCGCGCGGAAGGTTCGGGGCCGGAGGCGTCCGGGACCCGGCATGCCGCGTGAGGTGGCGTTGCGCCTCTTGCGCGAGCGGTTGCGGGTGCGGCACTACTCATACCGGACGGAGCAGACGTATGCCGAGTGGGTGGAGCGGTTCTATCGGTATCTGGGTGAAGTGAATGTGGATGCCAAGACCGAGGTGACCTCACAAGCGGTGCGCGATTTCCTCGCGCATCTGGCTGTCCAGCGCCGCGTGTCGGCTTCGACGCAGAATCAGGCGCTTGGCGCGGTTCAGTTCCTGTGCTCCGAGGTTCTTGGGATGTCTTTGGACGGGATCAGAGAGGGTGTTCGAGCGAAGAAGGGCAAGCACTTGCCCGTTGTGCTGAGTGTGCCGGAGACGGTTGCGCTTCTTGGTCAACTGGAGGGCACACACAAGTTGATGGCGTCGCTGTTGTACGGCGGCGGCCTTCGCGTTTCGGAGTGCGTGCGGCTGCGCGTGAAGGATATTGATTTTGATGCCGGGCTGCTTTTCGTGCGCGCGGGGAAGGGGAACAAGGATCGCAGCACGCTGTTGCCCGCGTCCATTGCGTCCGCCCTGAAGGAGCATCTGGACCGTGTTCGCGCGCTTCACGAGCGGGACCGGGCTGTTGGCGTGGCCGGGGTGCATATGCCGGACGCGCTGGCGCGCAAGTATCCGAATGCGGCGTCGGAGTGGGCGTGGTTCTGGGTGTTTCCAAGCCGGTCGCTGTCCGCCGATCCGCGCGCGCAAGCGATTCGGCGTCACCACGTTTCGGACGGAAGCATTCAGCGCGCGGTGCGCGATGCAGCGCGGCGCGCGAACCTCCACAAACCGGTGTCGGTACACACCCTGCGGCACAGCTTTGCGACGCACTTGCTGCTGAACGGCGTGGATATCCGCCAGATTCAGGACTACCTCGGGCACGCGAACGTCGAGACGACGATGATCTATACGCATGTCGTGAAAGACCTCCGCAATCCGGCGCGCAGTCCGCTGGATCTGCTGGCGGATTCGGCTTCGATCCGTGCGGCGGACCGCGGGTAAATGTGGTGTCGCATAAACGACTGGGTCAATTTTTTCCGTTGTTTTTTCGCAAGAGGCGTTTTTTCGATGCCGTGCAATTTTTTCGCGGTCAACGCTTGCGGTTACAGGGAAACACTAAAGTGCAAGAAACGGGGGTTGCCGCGCCATGCGCGCTCCTGTCGCCCGCTTGTTTTGTCCCGTAAATCTGGTTTGCGGCAAATAACCGTCCTAATCGCTGCGAAAACTGCGGAGATCAGGAGGGGGATTGACGATGTTTTGGGCCCGAGGCTGGGTTTTGGCTAACGGGGGCCTGATGCGCGTTGCGGAAAACATTCTCGCCGGGGCGTGTGCTACGGTCTTGCGCCGAGAGGTGGGGGGAGTGTATCAAGGACGTGCTCTCGTCGATGTAACCGCAGAAGGCGGTTCGGGGCATGGTGCCCGCGGCTAGGAAAGCTGGAGATTATCAATGGCCAAAGTTGTTTTGGAGAATGTTTGGAAGATTTACCCAGGAAATGTAACCGCCGTACATGATGCAAATCTGGTCATTGAAGATCAGGAGTTCGTCGTTTTGGTCGGCCCCTCCGGGTGCGGAAAGTCCACTACGCTGCGCATGGTGGCGGGATTGGAGGAAATCTCCAAGGGCAGCATCTTTATTGACGGCAAAAAAGTTAATGACGTGCCGCCGAAAAACCGCGACATCGCGATGGTCTTCCAGAACTATGCGCTGTATCCGCATATGACGGTCTATAAAAACATGGCGTTCGGCTTGAAGCTGCGGCGCTATCCGAAGACCGAAATTGATGCGCGTGTGCGCGAGGCGGCAGATATTCTCGGCATTCAGCAATTGCTCGAACGCAAACCGAAAGAGCTTTCCGGTGGTCAGCGACAGCGCGTTGCGGTCGGACGCGCCATTGTCCGCAAACCCAAAGCCTTTCTCTTCGACGAACCGCTGTCCAACCTCGACGCGAAGATGCGCGTTCAGATGCGCGCGGAAATCAGCAAGCTCCACTCGCGCCTCTCTTCGACGATGATTTATGTCACGCACGACCAGGTCGAAGCGATGACGATGGGCGACCGTATCGTGGTAATGAAGGACGGGTTCATTCAGCAGGTCGCGCCGCCGCTCGAACTCTACAATCAACCGGCCAACCAATTTGTCGCTGGCTTCATCGGCAGTCCGCCGATGAATTTCTTCAATGGTCGTCTTGAGCAGAAGGCGGGGGCGCTTTGGTTCAGTGAAGGAAAATTCAGCGTTCGCGTGGACGACCAGCATGCGGCAAGGCTGCAGGGTTATGTCGGAAAGGATATTGTATTCGGCATCCGTCCGGAGGATGTGGAGGAAATTTCCGCCGTCACGAATCCGAATCCTTCGCATGTCGCAAGGGCACGGATTGAAGTGGTCGAGCCGATGGGCGCGGAAACCTATCTCTATATGAACACGGGAACCAATGCGTTTATCGCCCGTGTCAACAGCTCGGCAAAGATGGTGGTCAACCAGGAGTTGCAGCTTGTGTTCACGATGAGCAAGAGCCACTTCTTTGACTCGGCTTCGGGAGTGACGCTGGTGTGAGCCGCGTCGCTTTATCCCGGAGATAAACGACATGCCCGAATGGCTGATCATCGTTGGTCAGACAGCGATCGTTGCGGTGCTGGCATTTCTTGTCTTCTCGGCGGTGACTAGTCATTTGCGCTTTCAGGCCATGACGCGTCGTGCGCGCGACGCCAAGTCGCCTGCACCCGGCGCACAACCGGCATTTGAGTTGCGCATCGCCCGGCAACTGGGCACTGCGCACAGAAACCCGGAACCGTTCACGATTGCGCGAATTGCACCCGCTGCGCTGCCGCAACTGCGCGAGCTTCACGGCGCGGGGGTCGTCAGGGATATCTTCGAGAAAATCGAGGAGCATCTCAAAAAGTCACTCCGCGCGGACGATACGACGCTTCGCGTGAACGAGGATGAAGTGGATGTGCTCATTCGCTCCCGTCGCGTTGCGGGCGAGAGCGCTGTTCGCCGCGCGCTTCACTCCCTGTCGTCCACCCCGATTAAGTTTTCGTCCGGCCTATCCGTCCGCGTGGATGCCATCGCGGGAATGGCCTCGTATCCGGAGGACGGCGATCGCGCTCCCGATTTATACGCGAAAGCCGGCGCCGCGTTGGACGCCGCGCGCTCGGCTGGGCAGGGACTACATTGGCCGGAGGGCAGCGCCGCTGCCGCTCCGGCAGAACAACGCGCGGAAGAGGGCGATGCCGCAAATGTGTTGGACGAACTGACCGGTGTGCTGCGCCATGATCGAATCGGAACCGCGTTGCAGAAGTTTATCGCAGCGCGACGCCGTGACGATCTACCGGTTTCTGTGCTGCTCCTCGATATTGATTCGCTGCGGCGGTACAACAAACAGTATGGCGAGAAAACGGGCGATGCGCTCTTGCGCGGGCTTCGCGCAATTTTTGCAAACAAACACGCGCGAGAGCGACCTGATTGCGCGGTGGGCCGAAGATCAATTTCTCGTCGCGCTCCACTGCGCCCCGAATGAAGCGCTTTCTGTCGCGCAGCGCCTTTCCTCCGATGTGCGGAAAGCCTCGTTCGGCCGGGATGGGTTGCGCCTCACCATCACCGTGGGCATATCCGGTTGGCCCGGGCATAGCGGCAACGCGCGCGGGCTTTTTGAAGAAGCGCAGCTCGCCCTGCGCGTCGGCAAGAACAAGGGCCGAAATCAGTGTATATTGTTTGATGAGGAGATGCGGAAGTTGAACGTCGCCGCAGCTCCCACAGAATCGTTTTAGAAACGGAATCGCACATGAAGCTTGGTGTAAATATAGACCACGTTGCGACGCTGCGTCAGGCACGTGGAACGAACTATCCCGACCCGGTGGAGGCGGCTCGACTCTGCGCTGACGCCGGCGCACACGGGATTACAGCGCATCTTCGCGAAGATCGGCGGCACATCCAGGATCACGACATTGAGCGGCTCGCGGAGGAGCGTGTGCTGCCGCTAAACCTGGAGATGGCGAACGCGCCCGACATCGTCGCTATTGCGCTTCGCCTACTGCCTGACGAGGTCTGCCTCGTTCCTGAGCGCCGCCAGGAGCTGACGACGGAAGGCGGCTTGGACGCAGTGGGGCAGGAGGCCGCATTGCGACCAACGATTACCGCCATGCGCGAGGCGGGGATTGTTGTCAGCCTGTTCATTGCGCCCGATCCGAAGCAGATCGAGGCTGCGGTTGCGCTCGGTGCGCCGTACATTGAGCTGCACACCGGCACCTATTGCGATGCGAGTGGCGCGGCTGCTGAAGAAGAATTGAAGCGACTTATTGAAGGCGCCCGTCTTGCTCATCGTTTGGGCCTGAAGGTGAACGCGGGGCACGGCATCAACACTCAAAACCTGCCCGGCATTTTGCGGATTCCGCATCTGGATGTGCTGAATATTGGACACAGCCTCATCGCGCGCTCCGTTTTTATCGGCCTGCGTGGAGCCGTGGTGGAAATGTTGCAGGGAATGAACACCTATCGTGGCGGCGAGCCTTGAACGCAGGCGCTTATCACGCTATGCTGACCGAATTGAAAGGGAGCTTGTTATGAAAAAGAACAAAGAAATTATCCGCGCCCTCGAAGATGCGTATTTCAAGGAGCTCGAAACGGTTCAGAACTACATCGCCAACTCCGTCAACCTCGACGGCGTCCGCGCAGAGGAGATTAAGTCCGCGCTCGCGACTGATGTAACGGAAGAGTTGGGCCACGCACAACAACTCGCGCGCCGCATCAAAGTACTTGGCGGAATCGTACCCGGCTCGGCGAGTTTCAAGGCGCGCCAGAAAGACCTGCAGCCCTCGAAGGATACGACCGATGTTGTCAGCGTGATTCGTGGTGTAATTGCCGCCGAAGAGGACGCAATTGACGGCTACAAGAAGCTCATCAAGTTGTGCGATGGCGAAGATTACGTCACACAAGACCTCGCGATCACCTTGCTTGCCGACGAAGAGGAACACTGCACGATGTTCCGCGGGTTCCTGAAAGAATATACGCGAAAGTAACTCGTGTGAGACCTGTTCCGCAGTCCGCCGTACTGCTCGTAAGCTGCGCCGATAAACCGGGTATTGTTGCCTCGGTTACGGCTTTTTTTGCGCGGCACAACGGAAATATCCTCGATCTTGAACAGCACTCGGACGATGAGTCGCATTTATTTTTTATGCGGCTCGAATGGGATTTGCGCGGATTTGCGCTGACGCTGGATGACGTGCATCGTGAATTTCAGCCGATTGCGCAACAATTCGGAATGCAGTGGCAACTGTGCCGCCGCGACACACGCGCGCGCGTCGCAATTTTTGTCACCCGCGAGCCGCACTGTCTGGTCGAGTTGCTTGCGCGCCAACGCGCGGGAGAATGGCCGGCGGACATTCCGCTGGTTGTCAGCAATCGCGAAGACTTGCGCGGCGTCGCAGAGCAATTCAATGTCCCTTTCCATTGTCTGCCCGTATCACCGGATAACAAGTCGGCGCAGGAGGCGGCAGCAAAGGCGCTGCTCAAAGAACACAACATTGATCTCGTTGTTCTCGCCCGCTACATGCAAATCGTCACCGCCGATTTCATCCGCGATTATCCGAATCGCATGATCAACATCCATCATTCCTTTTTGCCCGCCTTCCCCGGCGCACGCCCCTACCGTCAGGCCCACACGCGCGGGGTGAAAGTGATCGGCGCAACCTCGCACTACGTCACGGAAGACCTCGACGCCGGGCCGATCATCGAACAGGACATCGCGCGTATTTCGCATCGTGATTCGGTGGAAGATTTGATTCGGAAAGGGCGGGATATTGAGAAAATTGTCCTCGCCCGCGCGGTGACGGCGCATTTGGAGCATCGAGTATTGGTTCACGACAACCGGACCATCGTGTTTCAGTAGCGAGGGCGCGGGCAAAGGACGTTGTCCTGTCGCGTTGACACCCGGCGCGGTGACGTGCGACTATACCGGCGAGTTTGGAGCAATCACAAATGGCTGTACTCATAGGAATGGCGGGCGACATCAAGGGAAAATCGTTTCCCATTGAGCAGGATGAAGTCACGTTGGGACGGAGCAGCGACAACGCAATTCCGCTGAACAACGCGACGGTATCCGGAAAACATGCATCCATTAAGCGCGAAGGCGATAGTTACGTTTTGCGCGACCTTGGCTCGACGAACGGCACCCGCGTCAATTCGCGCGAAGTAAAGGAAGCGGTGCTGCGTCCGGAAAGACCTTGTGCAGGTCGGTTCGGTGGAATTCATGTTCAACTCCGAGGCGATGAGCTTTGAGGACGCGCAGGAGGTTTTTTCCAAAACTGAAGTTCTCGAAAGCGCAGGCTCCGCTGCCATGCCGGCCTCCTTCGACAATATTTCGCCGTTCGGCGCACGGATGCGCGAAAATATGAACATCTGGATTCCCGTGATCATCGGACTGGGCATCGCGGCGCTGGCGGTTGTTGTCTATCTCTTCGTCAAGCTGTTCACCGCCTAGGCGGATGCCGGGGCGACCACGATGCGGGAGCGCCTTTTCTTCCCTGAACCTCGCCGGGGCTTCACCCTGATTGAGCTGTTGCTGGCCACAGCAATTGCCGTCTTGGTCGGAACACTCGCATGGTCGCTGCTCTCCACCACAACACGCGCGGTGGGACGCCAGGCTGAAAATGCGCAGGGACCGCGAATGGCGGTGCGCACAATGGAATCACTTCGCGCGGATTTGAGCGGGATGTTTTTTCCAACCAACGACGAGGCGGGCGAGGTGGTGTTGCGTCCCACGGGCGACGAGCTGTTCAAATTTGCGTTTTGCACCATTCGCGCGACGAATCGCACTCCGGACTTAGTGTGGAGCGACCCGCTTCGCGTGGAATATGCACTTGAAAGTCCCACGGGCCCCCTTGTGCGGATCGTGCGCTCGCTCTCCGGCCCAACGCTGGTCGAGACAAACCGGCTGCTTGACCGCGTTGTTGCGCTGAGCGTCGCACTCGGTGGTGGCGACGAGTGGACAACGACCTGGCCGCCGCTTACGAACGACTCCGTTTCCATTCGCGCTGCGCGGGTTTCAATTCAAATCGCGGAAGGCAGTAATCCACTGGAGGCCGACTATTGGATTCCCGCAGGATATGCCGTGACTTCGCGGGTCATCCGCACAGGCGCCGCGCAGGAATAGCGCAAGGTTTGCCGTCAGCTCGCCGGATCCGATTCACGCAGCAGATCGCCCAGCTCCGACCGAGAAAGATCGGAAAGCGTCTTGCCCCGGCGATCCAAATTCTCGTTCAACTTGATACACAGTTCCTGCATTCGCTCGTGGGTGGATTCCGAACCCATATAGAGCGAAAAATTTTTTCCCTGTGTCACACGGACGTGGCCACCGCTCTCGTCAAGGCCGATGCCAATCAGCCGCACATCGCCGGATGTCACGCGCTCTCTCATACGGCTATTCTGCATCTTATGTGATTGTTTGGCAACTGCAATGGCGCGCCTGGGTGTGGGACATTTTCTTTGAGCCGGCGGGAATCGGCCCGCCCGGCGGTCGGCCCCTACCTGAAGACGCAAATGCGGCGCGGTTGGTGAGTTGATGGATTGATGGGTTGATGGGGAAGGGTTTTCCCAAATTTCTGTTCGCTTTCCGATTGCATCTTAACTGGTAGGGCACGACTGCCCTCCATAGGCAGACAAGCCAGGCGCGACGCTGGGGTTGTGCGAGATCGCAACCGAAGGGGAATGATAAACCAATTTGGAACGTCGCGATTAATCGTGAACGTTTAGGCCCGCCCAGCGGTCGGGCCCTACCTTTGGACCTCGGGTTTTTGAAAAAATTCGTGTCCATTCGCGTTCATTCGTGGTTCCTCTTCCGTTCTCCCGCCCCGAACAACGCCCTCGCGGGCGCTCGCTCGAAATTCGAGATCCCAAAAACTTCTGTCCTACACCCCGCGCGCGTTCCGCCCGGAGTCGGATCGCGTTTAGTTTTTTGACGGCGCGGAGAACAGCAGGGTCACTGTTGCAAGAAGCAGAAACGCGGCATTCACCTGATGCGCGACGCCCAGCCAGACGGGGACGTGAAAGAGAAGCGTCAGAATACCGAGTGCGACCTGGAGAAGGGTCAATGCGCCGATGGTGTGGAGGGATTTTCGCTGCGCAGTCGTAACTGCGCCGCGCAGTCCGTGCCACCAGACGTGCATCGCAAGGGCGAGCACTAGGTAGGCAAGGGTACGGTGCATCCACTGAACCGCCGTTCCGTTTTCAAAAATGTTGAGCCACGCAGGGTCCATCCGCAAAAAACCGGGTGGAATGAAGCGGCCGCCCATCAGCGGAAAAGTGTTGTACATTTTCCCTGCGTCCAGCCCGGCCACCAGTGCGCCGTACAAAATTTGCACGATGAGCAGGATTAGAAACGCGAGCGCATTGCGCCGAAAAGGCGCGGCGGCAGGGCGCGATTCCACACCCGAAAGGCGCAGGCGAATCCACCACAAATAGGAAAGAACAAACAGCGCGAGACCAAGATGAATGGCGAGCCGCAGCGGGCTCACGTAGGGATTTTCGTTCAGCCCGCTCTTCACCATCCACCAGCCGACAACGCCCTGTAATCCGCCGAGAACCAACCCGAGAACAAGAAGCGCCGCGAGGCGTCCGCGTGCGGTACGGCGGAGAAGGAACCAAAGCAACGGCGCCGCGTAGGCCGCGCCGATCAATCGGCCGAGCAGCCGGTGGAGATATTCCCAAAAATAGATGAACTTAAATTCACGGAGCGTCATCGTCTTGTTGAGAATCTGATATTCCGGATACGCGCGGTATTGATCAAAGCGCATCTGCCACTCTGCGTCGCCGCGCGGCGGAACCGCGCCGAGAATGGGCTCCCACGTCACCATGGAAAGGCCGGATTCCGTCAGGCGCGTGATGCCGCCGACCACGACCATTGCCAGAATGAGCGCACAGACGATGTCCAACCAACGGATCATTGCTCTGGGGGACGTATTCATGGCGATTTCGATTAATTGCGTTTCGATGGAATGGGCCGGCCAAGGTGGGCAAGCACGGTTTTCATATCCTCCCACACATCGCGTTTTGCGGGCGGGTTGCGCAGAAGGTATGCGGGGTGGAGCGTGGGCATGGTGTCTATGCCGCTATATTTCATCCATCGGCCACGAATCTTTGTTATTTGCACCTTCGGATCGTTGAACAGTCCTTTTACCGCGGTCGCGCCGAGCGCAACAATGACCTTGGGCTTCAGCAGCGCAATCTGTCGCTCAAGATACGGAAGACAGGCGGCCATTTCGTCGGGCATCGGCGCACGGTTGTCGGGAGGGCGGCACTTCACAACATTTCCGATGAACACCTCGTCGCGCGTGAAGCCCATCGCCTCGATGATCTGGGTCAACAACTGGCCCGCGCGTCCGACGAAGGCCAGGCCCTGGGCATCTTCATCCGCGCCGGGGCCTTCGCCGATGAACATAATTTCAGGGCGCGTATTGCCCTGGCCGGGCACGGTGTTTGTGCGCGATTCGCAGAGGCGACATTTTTTGCAGACCGCGATTTCCGCCGCTATTTTTGCCAATCCTGCGACGACATCCAAATCAGCCTCTCGGCGAACAGGGGCCGCCACTGCGGGAGCAGTTTTCAGACCTTTCAGACGCCGCCTCAGCGCGGCCACCCGTTCGGGCGAGGCCTCAATTTCGCGAACACCCTCTTCTTTAAGGTGTTCGAGGTGCGAGCGGAGTTTGGTGGCGGCGCGGGATAGGGTCATGGCTCAGGAGTGGGTAAGTTCTCGAATTAAATCGCGATGCGCCGGATATTGCTCACTCAGCGAGCGGCGGCTGGCGGGCTCAAAGTCCGCAAAATCAAAGCCCGGCGAAACCACACAACCGACCAGCGCAAATTCTTCGCCTTCCGCCGGACGCGCGGCGAACCAGTGCCCGCGTGGAAACACCACCTGCCAGCGCGAGTCGTCGGGGCTGATCTGATCGGTGTGCAACATCCCCTGTTCGTCAATCCGCCAGACATCCAGCGCACCGCCCGCGTGGTGAAACCATATTTCATCGCTGCGCAGACGGTGGAAGGCGGAAAATTGGCCGGCTTCCAAAAGAAAATAGATCGCGGTTGAAAACGCGCGTGGCTCGCCGTAGCGGGAGGGAAGGCCTGCGGCCAAAATTTTCTCGTCGCTCCGATACGTCTCGCCGAACCATCCGCCTTCGGGATGAGGATGCAAGTCGAGGTTCCGGATGATTTCAGCAGCGGTCATTCCCAGACCTTGGGCATTCAGGCGCTGGATTTCAATTGGTTTATGACCGAAACAAAATCCTCGGGCAGCGGCGCGACGAATGTCATTCGCTCTTTTGTGCGAGGGTGCGTCAGTGAAAGACGCTCTGCGTGCAACATCTGACGCGGCGCGGGAAGCTCTGGACGCGCACCGCCATACGTCGCATCGCCGACGACGGGGTGGTGGATGTGGGCGAGGTGTACGCGGATTTGGTGCGTACGCCCCGTTTCAATTCGGAGGCGAAGAAGCGAGGCCCGCTCGAAGGATTTGACCACTTCGTAGTGGCTGATCGCCTCCTTGCCATGCGCCTCATCATCCGGCGCAGCGAGCGGATACGCCGCCATTTTTTTGCGATCGCGCGTGCTGCGCCCGATTCGCGTATGCACGGTTCCCGCCGCCGCGCGCGGAACGCCCCATGCGAGGGCGAGGTATTCCTTCTTTGTTTCGCGGTCCTTGAACTGATGCGCCAGCGAGTGCAGTGCGCCGTCGTTTTTCGCCACCACCATCACGCCGCTCGTGTCGCGGTCGAGCCGATGCACAATGCCCGGTCGCAGTTCGCCGCCGATTCCGGGCAAGTCGGGACAGTGATAGAGCAGCGCGTTAACGAGTGTGCCGGTGTAGTGTCCGGGCGCGGGGTGGACGACGAAGTTTGGCGGTTTGTTGATTACAATCAGGTCTTCGTCCTCGTAGAGAACATCGAGCAAAATATTTTCCGGCGCGGTTTCGATTGGAGTCGGCGGGGGCGTGTCCAATCAATCACATCGCCCGGCACAACCCGCATTTTGCATCGGCCCGGCTGCCCATTCACCGTCACGCGGTCGGCCTTGATCTCCTCCTGCCAGCGCGCGCGCGACAATTCGGTACGCGCTCGTGCAAGCACCGTATCCAGCCGCCCCGCGTCCGCCTCGCCGCAAACGTGTTGCCCTCGCTCTTCCATATTACGAGGACCGGCGACGATCGCGCAGGATAAGCACGATGGCCATGATCATACCCACGGCGAAGAGGGCAAGGCTCAGGTTTTGCGCGGCATCAAGCCCGAATGCGGCCGGCAATCGCTCATCACCGCGCCAAAACTCGATGGTGAAACGCCATGCGCTGTAGCCGATGAGATAGATCGCAATTATCCAGCCATTGCGTCCGCCTTTGAGCAGAACGCGCAGCAGGACAAGGTAGAGCAGCAGATTGAAGAGCGCTTCATAGGCCTGAACCGGGTGGCGCATCGCCCCAGCAGTGTACACGGCCCACGGCAGATCGCACGTCGAGCCGTAGCAACATCCATTAAGAAGGCAGCCGATTCGCCCAAACGCGTGGCCCAATGGCAGCGCAGACACGGTGAAATCGCCCAGCTTCAACACGGGAATGTCGCGGATGCGCGCCATCACAACCACGGCAATCGCTGCGGCAAGGAAGCCTCCGTAGAAGACCAATCCACCCCGGTCAATGCGGATGATTTCGATGGGGTTCGCGGAAAAATAGGCCCAATCTGCCGCGACATACAACGCACGCGCGCCCAAAATGCCGCCGAACATCACGATAAACGCCAAATCGGAGGCAACCCCCTTCGGCATCCCCACCCGCTGCGCCGTCGCGCTCCAGTGCGTCAGCGCGGCAACGAAGCCGAGCGCGACCAAAATGCCGTACCAATAAACGGGATGGCCCAACCAGGGAATATTAAAAGCAACCGGATCAACCATGCATAGGAGATACACCCGGTTGGATGCCAACGCAAGGGAGATGAAGAAACGTCGCGCACGGCGCGAAGGGCGCAGTGCGCCGCAGGCGCGGGCATTTGAAACTTGGAACTTGCGCTGATTCCTGTCACACTCTCGATGAAAAATTTTGCATGAGCGACGAGAATGATATTCGCTGGACACGCCTTGATCGCATGGCGTGCGGGAAGTGCGGCGTCGAGATAGATGTATCGCAGCAGCCCCCGTTTTCGACCGTGGAATGTCCAGAGTGCGGAACGAAGCAAACTGTTCCGGTGCAGCTCGGCCAGTTTCTCCTCGTGGAGCAGCTCGGCGTCGGCGGCATGGGTGCGGTGTATCGCGCGATGGACTCAACGCTGGGCCGCTTCGTCGCCATCAAGGTAATGAAAGCAGAGATGGGCGAAGACCCCGCCCTCGTCGAAAGCTTCCTCCGCGAAGCGCGCGCGGCTGCGGCGCTGAATCATCCGAATATCGTGCAGATTTACTCCTGCGGCCAGGAACAGGGGCAGCCGTACATTGTCATGGAGCTGGTCAGCGGCGGGCGGCTCGACCTGATGATGGCGGATGGGAAAAAAGTGCCCGAGGTGGGTCTGCTCGAAATTTCGCTGGATGTTGCAGACGGGCTGAAGGCCGCAAATGAGGCCGGTCTGGTCCACGGCGACATTAAACCGGCGAATATCCTTCTCGATAAAAACGGACGCGCGCGCATCACCGACTTCGGTCTCGCGATGTTCGTCAACCGCCAGCAGGAACAGGGCGGCGTTTGGGGAACGCCGTATTATATTTCGCCGGAACGCGCGAGGGGCGGAAAGGCGGATCATCGCTCCGACATTTACAGCCTCGGCGCGACGATGTTCCATGCGCTTGCGGGAAAACCGCCGTTCGATGGGCATACTGCGGCGGATGTCGTCGTCGCGCGATTGAAGGGGCCGCCGCCAAAGTTGATTGACGTTGAGCCGGGTGTGCAGCAGCGCACGTCCGACCTAGTTGATCGCATGATCGCGGCCGATCCGGTGCACCGCTATCCGACCTCGGCCTCGCTCCTTGCCGACATGCGCGACACGCTGGAAAACGCACGGAAGGCATACAGCACGGAAGGCATTGGGCAACGCAAAAAGAAGAAACGGAACCAGCGCATCATTCTGACTATCGCCGTTCTCGCCTTGCTGGGCATCGGCTTCGCGCTCTGGCAGAACCAAAAAACGGCGCCCAAGAAAGCGGTGCGCGGAAAAGCAAAAACCACAGCCCGGACATCACCGGCGGCGACGAAAACGAAAACCCAGCAGGCGAAAAAAACAACTCCGCCCAAAGAAGCTGCGCAAACCAACGTCATCGCGCCCGAGATTCCGCCGGAGCCGGAGCTTCCGACCATTACGGTGAACGAAGGGCGCCGCGCAAAAACCTCCATGTTGTTCTTTTCCGCCAGCGAAGAACGCGACCTCGTGAAAACGCTCGGCGATCTCGACACAAAGCCGGATCGAACACTCAATCAGCTTTCCTCGCTCGCAAAAAACGCGCCCGACGACAGCCCGCAGCAACTTTGGCTGCGCGCGCTGCAAGCGCTCCCGTATTGGGCAACGGGCGACTCGACAAGCGCGGAGGAAGCCCTCCGCCGCGTCGCCGACACCACCGTGAAGCAGCGCACCGGGCATCCCGCATTCATGCCGCAAGCGCTCGCGCTCTATCTGCTGGGTGATCTGCCCGAAGATCAATTTGAACGCGAACGCGGCAACTGGCCCTCTTGGTATGGCGAGCTTGCCGGACTGTTTCAGGGAACGCGCGCACTGTTCAGCAACGATTCCGAACGCGCCGCGCCACGCCTCGCGGCCTACACGAAAAGCAAGCGCAACGAACCTGCATGGGCGTACAGCCTTCAGCCCCCGGCCAGTCGCTGGCTCGGCGCGATTGAAAAACTCGCCTCCGCCCGACGCGACGCGATGGCGCTCGTCAACGACGGCGACGCCGACGCGGCAGTCGCCGCAGTGACCGTGTACGCCAATTCCGCGCCCCCGTATCTCGCCGCAGCGGCGCAACAATTGAAACAGGAAGTGGAGGCGGAGCGCGACCGCATTGAGACAGAAAAGCGCGAAGCGGAAATTCGTGCGCGGCAGCCGCAGATTGACGCGGACTACGAACGAATCAACGAGTGGCTCGTCGAACAAATCCCACAGCTCGCTCAACAAAAAGAATTTAGAAAAGTCGCGTTCGCCGCGCGACGGTTCCGAAAAAGAGCTGCAAACTCCGGAAGGCAAAGAACGCGCGCGGATTGTGGTCGAACAACTCGAACGCATGGAGGCGCTGAAAGCCGCGCTCGTCAACGAGCTTGGCGACGCTCCATTCCGCCGACCCGACCGCGAGCTGGGCGGCGACGCAATTGGCGCAACGGTGCTTGGCGCGCGGGTCTCCATTCCGAATCAGGGCATTTCCACCCGCACGTGGGAACAGATGAGCCCGCGCCTGTTTGCATTGCTGCTGGCCCATATTGCAGAAAATGGGCCAACCGCAAAAATCCGTGCGGATCGGCTGTTATCCGTCGCGATTTTAAGCGCATATTACGGCGGGTACGAGGGCGCGACGAATTTTGCGGCGCAAGCGCGCGAGGCAGACCCACAACTGGGGCCAACGATTGATCGCCTCCTGCCCGACGGCCCGATTATATCGAAGAAAGAATCAAAATGAGCGAAACACAAAAATCCGTTCCCGGCTGGCAGATTGTCGGAAAGGAGTTGCAGCGAACCTTCGTCTTTAAGAATTACTACGAGACCGTATCGTTCATTAACGCCGTCGCGTGGATCGCCAACACGGAAGACCACCACCCCGACATTACATTTGGTTACAAAACTTGTTTGATTCGCTATAGCACGCACGAGGCGAACGGGCTTTCTGGGAAAGATTTCGTATGCGCCGCAAAAATTAACGCTCTTTTGAAGGAGAAAGCGTAGCGTCCCGATGGCGCGCCGCAAAAATTTCCAAGGCTTGGAAATTGTCTCTAAAACCACTTCCAAGGCTTGGAACTTTTGAGATTTTCGACCGATGATTACATTTCTTGAGGGAATTCTTGTTGAAAAGCAACCCGGCCGCGCCGTGATTAATGTCGGCGGGGTTGGTTACGAAGTCTTTATCCCGCTTTCCAGCTTCGAGCGCCTTCCGCCCGAAGGCGCACAGTGCAAGGTGCTGACCTATCACCATGTCCGCGAAGACGCGCAGGACCTGTTCGGGTTCGCGACAGAAACTGAGCGCCGCTTGTTTCATTTGCTATATTCCGTCAGTGGCGTCGGCCCTAAAACGGCGCTCGGCGTATTGGGCGGTTTATCCGTGCGCGACATCAAAAAAGCGATTGCTGAAGGCGATGCCAAGCGGCTCGCGACCGTGAAGGGGTTAGGACGGAAGACGGCGGAAAAAATCATTGTCGAGTTGAAGGATAAACTGACCGAAGGCGAAATGATGGAAGCCGTCGCCTCCGCCGAACCCGGCAGCGCGGAAGAACTCCGCACCCGCGACGCGATTCTCGCCCTCATCTCGCTCGGCTACAAACAAGCCGACGCGCTAAAGATGATCAAAGACGTCCTCCCCAGCGTCCCCGCCACTGCCAGCGTGGAAGACCTCGTCCGCCGCGCCCTTTCAGGTGGGCGCTAGTCCACGATGGCGCGTTCGGGATCGAACTGCGAGCGATTTGGATTCACTCGGCGGGGATAAAGCATCGCGGCGGAGCGGGGAAAAACCGGGTGATGCGGGAGTGGGGAAACGCGAGAGCCAAGCCCGCCGGGCGAAACGCTTCGGTCTGTGCATGACATGCAATGCTCTTGCGGCTATGTTCGGGGGATGAGCGAGCGGTTTGTAACGAACACATTGAATCGGGCGGATACGGAGTTTGATCTTTCTCTCCGCCCCTCGCAGTTCACGGATTTTGTCGGACAGGGGAAGGTGCGGGAGCGGTTGCAGCTTTTTGTTGAAGCGGCGAAGGGGCGGGGGGACGTGCTGGATCACGTTCTTCTTTTTGGTCCACCAGGACTGGGGAAGACGACGTTGGCCTACATCATCGGCGAGGCGATGGGCGTGAATGTGAAGTCCACCTCCGGCCCGGTAATCACCAAGGCGGGCGAACTGGCCGGATTGCTCACCAACCTTGAAAAAGGCGATGTATTGTTCATTGATGAAATTCACCGACTGCCAAAGGCGGTAGAGGAATACCTTTATTCGGCGATGGAGGATTACGTCCTTGATATCGTGATTGATCAGGGGCCGAACGCTCGCTCTGTGCGCCTCAATCTTCCGAAGTTCACCTTGGTCGGCGCAACGACGCGAAGCGGCTTGCTCTCGGCGCCACTTCGCTCGCGTTTCGGCTTGGCGAATCGCCTCGACTACTATTCGCCCCCGGAGCTGATGCAAATTGTTCAGCGTTCTGCGCGGATCGTAAATGTAGATGTGGACGACGACGGTGCGGGCGAGATCGCCAAGCGCTCGCGCGGCACACCGCGTATTGCCAACAACCTGCTGCGCTGGGTTCGCGACTACGCGCAGGTGAAGGCGGGCAACAAAATTACACGCGATGTCGCGGACAAGGCGCTCTCCATGCTCGATATTGACGAGAATGGTTTGGATGAGATGGATAAGCGCATCCTCGAAACCATTGTTCACAAGTTCTCCGGCGGCCCCGTCGGGGTCAGTTCCATCGCCGTCTCCGTCAGCGAAGAAGCGGGCACGATTGAAGAAGTATATGAGCCATATTTGATCCAAGAAGGCTACCTCAAGCGGACGCCTCAGGGCCGGGTGGCGACAGAGCTTTGCTACAAAAAAATTCGGCCTCAAGGCCCCAAATCGTCAGGGCGAATTATTTTAGCGCATTTTGCCCTCCTTTCGCTTTCCGATAATAATAGGTGCGATTGGTACTGACGTCGTCCCTCTGCTGGTGTACTTTTTCGCGAGTGCCGTACTTCTTCATTACTTCGCGCTAGAGGAGTGAATGGATGAACACCTTCCTCCGCAACCTATTGCGTCAACTGCTGCTTGGGATTTTGCTTCTGCCGTTCGGCGTCGCGGCTCAAAATCTCCCGCCAGATCAAACAGCGGCAATCACAGCGGCCAAAGCGGAAGGTGTGACCGTGCGCTGGAATGCGGCGCGCGGTGAAGTCGCATCCATTCGGGGCGCTGACCTGGGTGTCCGCAGCAGCTTTTCGCGCGGGCCCGGACTTCAACTCACGCGAAACGCGACGTATGAACAGCGCACGATCGCGGTGTTGGACAACGTTTCGGGGATGCTCCGTGCAAGTAACGCTTCCCGCGAGTTTCGCGCAAAACGCACGCAGTCTGATAAATTGGGTTATCACCATGTCCGTGTTGAGCAGCGTCACAATAATCTGCGCGTAGTTGGCGCGGAGCTGATTGTTCACTTCGATAAACAGGATCGCGCCTACGAAGTTAATGGTCGCTACATTCCCGGGATCACGCTGTCGGTTGCGCCACAGCTTTCCTCGGGTGATGCGGTTCTTTCTGCACAGGCGGATTTACAGCGGCGCGGCTCTCCAACTGGCGATTTGCAGGGTGAGCCGGAGTTGGTGGTCTTTGCCCGTCGAACGCCTTCGCGGTTGGCGTACCAACTGACCCTGACCTATGGCGAGGGCACAAGTGAGCCGGGGCGATGGATATATTGGGTGGATGCACAAACGGGCCGGGTGATTGATCGCGTCAGCAAGATTTTTCACATCGCGGCACCGACAACAAATGGATTTCACACCGCCATCGTCGGCGTGAAGCTGCCCGGCGAAGGCGGTGGTGCGACGAATGTGATGGGGTGGAAGCAGAACACAAACAACAAGTACTACCTATACAACACGAACCAACAGTGGGTCATAAAAAACGCCGCAGCGAGCGGATGGCCCGATGCTTCATCGCATGCCTATCGCGACACAGATGATTGGGGCGTTTCTGATCCCACAGAAATATCCGCAGCGCTAGCGATGGATGCTGTCCATCGTTACTTTCGTGATGTACATGGACTGCCAAGTTTTGACGGCGACAACTCGCTTGCTCGCGCGAACGTTCATCAGGGCACAAACTACGTGAACGCTTATTGGGACGGCGAGCAGCTCTATATCGGCGATGGCAATGGGGAGGACGCAAACAGTCTCGCCGTGCTGGACATTATCGGTCACGAATTTGCCCACGCCGTGACAGAACGTTCCGCAGACCTGATCTACTACGGTGAATCGGGCGCGCTGAACGAATCGTTTTCAGATATTTTCGGCACAAGCATTGAGTTCCATACGCAACCCGATGATCGTGGCTCGTATCCAAGCCGTACGCCGGGGATGGCAGACTGGCTTTTGGGTGAAGACTCCTGGCTCGCCTCAACGGCGCTGCGCGATATGCGCGATCCGAGCAACACGGACACGGTGGGCGAGGACAATGAGCAGCCGACGCGCTATCTGGGCTTCGTTTTGGGAAAGCGGCGAAGATGATCTTGGCGGCGTACACCAGAATTCCGGCGTTCAGAATTTCTTCTACTACCTGTTGAGCGAAGGCGGCTCGGGAACGAACGATGGACTCATCTACGACATCTCTGGAATTGGCCTAACCAATGCCGAGCAAATCGCCTTTCGCGCGTTGACGCTCTACTGCACGGAGGACACGGACTATCGCGACGTGCGACCCGCATGGCAGTCTGCAGCTTTGGACCTCAACGATGAATGGGCAGCGGTTGTCGCTGCAGCGTGGGAGGCCGTTGGAGTCACTGCGCTAACATTGTGGCCGGAGGTGGGCATCGCTTTTGTTGGGGCGCGGGGTGGTCCATTTCATCCATCGTCGTTTGTGTACACCCTTTACAACGACGATGTCACCAATCGCGAGTGGAGCATAACCGCCAATGAGCCTTGGTTAGATGTGTCTCCCACGGCGGGCGAGATCGAGGCGATGAGTTCTGCGGCGATCACCGTGACGGTGAACAGTGCGGCAAATGCGCTGCCGACTGGCGATTATTTTGGCACACTCGTATTTACAAATTTCTTGTCGGGAACTCAGCGGTCGAATATGAGGTTGCGCTGCGCGTGATGCCGCCATCACAGTATGAATTCGATTTGGACAACGATCCAGGTTGGACAACGTCAGGACAGTGGGAGTTCGGTGAACCCACGGGGAATGGCGCGGATGAGGCTGGGTATCCAGATCCCACGTCCGGCGTGACGGGCGAGAAGGTGTATGGAGTGAATCTGGACGGCGATTACGCGATCCTGTTGGATGGCCCGCATTATCTTACGACAGAGCCATTAAATTTCTCCGATGTTACGAATGTCCACTTCGCCTTCAGCCGCTGGTTGAACACGGACTTTCCCCCTTACGTAGCGGCTACTATCGAAGCCTCAACCGACGGCACGAATTGGATAACGGTGTGGGCGAATGAAGAGGATGTTCCGATTGCCGAGGGTGCGTGGTCGGAATTTTCAATGAATATCAGCGAATACGCCGACGAGGTGGAAACGTTCTATATCCGGTGGGGATATGAAGTCGCAGATAATCTCGCGTATCCTTATTCCGGGTGGAACGTTGATGACATTCGTTTTTACGCCGACTCACGCGACGCGATGCGCATTGCTCCTCGCGCGGACTTCCGCGCGTCAGGTTATGAGGGGGGGCCTTTCACACCCGACGCGATCGAATGGACCGTTTCCAACACCTCAACCAGCACGCTGGAGTGGACGGTGGCGCGCGATGCCGCGTGGCTTGATCTCTCCTCAATGGGGGGTGAGCTCGAGGGCGGCGCATCCACCAGTGTTGTCGCATCGTTGTCTGACTCCATAGCCAATGCGCTATCGCCCGACACCTATGCGGGAAGTGTTGTATTTAGTAATTCGACCTCTGGCTTCTCTGCGGAGCTTCAAGTCGAATTGCGCGTTCGCCCCATTCCCGGCGTCATCGAAGTTCGCGACTCCATTGCGCCGGAAGACGATTTGAACCTGCCCTTTGGCGACGTGATTATCGGCACAGAACGCACGGAAACGATCACGATTAGCAATAGCGCCGCGCTACATCCGTTAACCATCGAAACTATTTCGCTCACCGGCTTCAGCGAGGAGCAGCACGGCATCGCGGAGCTGCGCGCGGAAGCCCTTCCCGTCCGCGGCGCCGCGCAGGGCGCAAACAATGGAACAGGCATTGTCGCAGAGCCACTCGCACTTCGTTGGGCGCAGGTGGGCGCTCAGGCGTCCGTAGCGAACATTCTAATCTATGCGGATGATCCACGTCATCGGGCGCCGAACACATACATTGACCAGGCGCTTCAGGCGATGGGTCTTCCGTATGAGGCGTATTACGAGGATGAGTATGAAGACTTCGAGGGTGCACTGACAAACGGTGGCCGGTGGGATCTTGTGATTCTCGCGGCGGACTACAACAGCGCCCCAGAGAGCACGCTTGGCCTGTTGCTCAATTACGTTGATTCGGGCGGCCGCTTGATCGCCCACGCGTGGAATATGGGTGACGGGCATCCGCTGTGGGAGAGAATGGCCGCTTCGTTCGTTGAAGAAATTACGGAGCCGCCGCAGCCGATTTATTGGTGGGAACCGAACCACGTCTTGTTTAATCAGCCCGAAGCGGTTCCCGAATTCACCGGTCTTAGCGGCAATGCGTTCGGCATCTATGGCCAGTATGTGGAGCCGGTCAATGATGGCGTTGCGCTTGCGGGGTACACACCGACCGCGACCGTTGATCGGGCAGCCCTGATTGTTGCGAACAATGGACGCACGATCTTCCGTGGGTTTATGGATGGCAACAATAACGCCGATCTTGATGCCGACGGCGTGCCCGATGGGGTGGAGCTGTGGGAGAATTTGATTACCTATTCACTCGCAGGGCTCACCTTTCAATTCGGCAACGTTCCCCCGCTTCCGTTCACGCTACAGCCGGGCGAGTTCGCGACATTGTCTGTTACGTATGCGCCGCAGCGCTTGGGGACAAACTACGGAGAGGCGCTTATTCTGAGTGATGACGCAACAACGCCAACGAATATCGTCGAACTTAGTGGCGCTGGCGTGTCGGATCCACTGAAAATTTCCCCACGCTCCGGTCTCCTTAGCATCGGTCGTCCCGGTGGCCCATTCGATCCCGCAGAAATAGTCTATGAATTTACGAACAGCGCAGAGGTTGCGATGTCGTGGTCTGCATCCAACACGCAGGATTGGGTAAGCATCTCGCCCGCGTCTGGTGTCTTGGCGCCGGAAGAGGCGCAAAGTGTTACCGTGCAGATCGTCGCGGCAAACGCGCCGCTGGTTGATGGGGGTATCACGACCTTGTCGTGTTTAGCAATGAGACGACCGGAGCAACGCATAAACGTCCGGTGGAGCTGACCGTTTATACGGCGCCCATTATTGAAGTGGAGCCTCAGCGCATTGATGTTACGAACTACACTGGGAATTCGCTTGTCCGTGAATTAGTCGTTTCAAACAGCGTGGCGGCCGACGCGACGCTTTCCTTCCATCTTGTCGTCCGTGCGACCGAGCAGCCGCATCAAGAGCTTCGGCAAGAGCAGCGCAACTTGGACGTGCCCTCGAATCACGACTTTACGCGCGTCGCGCAGGGTGTGGACTTTGTTCAAGGCGAGTTGCTTGTCCGTTTTGCGTCGGGCACAAGTACGCTACAGCGCGAACAGACTGTTGCCGCTCTTGGCGGAACGATTTCGAGAAGAACCTACGCCTTGGTGAAGGATTTGCGCTTGGTTCGCCTCGGCGCTGGGCGGACTGTGGAAGATGCACTTCCTGCGTTTAATGCCGCGCCGGGCGTGTTATACGCGGAGCCGAACTATCTCGTGCGGGCGAACGAAACGGTACCCGATGACCCGCGCTTTGGCGAGCTGTGGGGAATGAAGAATGCGGGCCAGTCAGGCGGCACTGTTGGCGCAGATATTCGCGCCACCGATGCCTGGGAGGTGAACACGGGCGACGGCTCGGTCATTGTGGCGATCAGCGATAGCGGGGTTGATTACAATCACGAGGACTTGGCCGCAAATATGTGGATCAACTCCGGCGAGATTCCCGGCAACGGCATTGATGACGATGGAAACGGATATGTGGACGACGTGTACGGGATAAATGCAGTCACGGGTTCCGGCGACCCAATGGATGATCACAACCACGGCACGCATGTTGCGGGCACAATCGGCGCCGTCGGCAACAACAGCATTGGCGTCGCGGGTGTCTCGTGGAATGTCCAGTTGATGGCTGTAAAGTTTCTTAAATCAAATGGCTACGGCAGTACGGGCGATGGAATTCTTACGATTGACTATGCGGTTGCGAATGGCGCACGAGTGATCAATGCGTCGTGGGGCGGCGGCGGGTATTCACAAGCGCTCAAAGATTCTCTTATCGCTGCGGGCGATGCGGGCGTGCTGTTTTGTGCGGCGGCGGGAAATGATAACGAGGACATCGCAGACCACCCGAACTATCCCGCGAGCTTTCACCTCACGAATATGATCGTCGTGATGTCCACGGACCGAAACGACAACCGATCAAGCTTCTCAACCTATGGCGCAACCGGCACGGACATCGCCGCACCGGGGAGCAGTATTTTAAGTACACGCCGGGGTGGCGGATACATGAATATGTCGGGCACCTCGATGGCGACGCCTCACGTCTCTGGCGCGGCTGCACTTTTGCTCTCGATCAATCCACTCCTCGGCCCGGTAGAGATTCGCCAGATCCTGATGGAGACCTCAAACCCGGTCGTCCCGGGGCTAAATTTATCTGGTGGGCGACTCGATCTTGCTGCTGCAGTTAATTCAGTCACGCCTTCGTGGCTTACGGTTGATCCTGTTATAGTAAGTAATGTTTCGCCCGGCTCGGCAGCAGCGATCACCGTCGGATTCCTGGGAGATAATCTTGCTCCCGGTGATTACAAGGCTGATATCCGAATCACGAGCAATGATCGGACGAACTCGGTTGTAACCATTCCCGTCACGATGAAGCTCGTTGAGGATGGGCTGTTGGTCATGCCAAGCAATACGTTTGAGACCGCCGGATTCCATGGTGGCCCCTTTATTCCCCGTCTCACCACCTATGTACTAACAAATCGTGGTGATGTCGCACTACAGTGGGCCGCTTCCGGGCCGGAATGGATCACGCTTTCAACCGGGGGGACATTGGAGCCCGGCGCGTCCACACAAATTGTCGTGGAAGTCAATTCGCTCGCTCGCTTTCTGTTGCCGGGCACTTACGACGCGGACCTCGTGTTTAGTAACATCGAAACGGGTGTACGAACAACTCGCGATATTCACGCCTCGGTCGGTGGGGGATCGGTTTGGATCAATGAGGTGAACCTCTTTGTTACAAATGCGCCACATAGCCCCTTTGTCGAACTCGCCGGCGTCGCAGGAACAGACCTCTCCATCTACGCTCTTCTGTTTGTGGATGAAAACGGTGACGAGGTTTATACGAATCTTCCGTTGAGCGGAATCATTGACAACGAAGGGTGCGGTTTTGGTGCGGTCGCGTTCCGAATTGCCGAGCGAAAATGACGAGCCACCGATGGGTATTGTGCTGTTGGAATTTGGGCGAGAGCAACACCCCCATACAGTTCGTGAGCTTCGCCGAGCTCCATTACGATTTCGAACGAACAGTTTGGTGCGCTCTCCTCCGAAGTCGTCGGGACAAACGCCTGGCTGTCGTTGGACTTCCAGCTTTGGGGCACGGGTGATCGCTATGACGACTTTGTTTGGCAGTTCGGCCCGCCCAGCCCAGGGCAATTAAATGGTCTGCTCCAGGAAATCACCCCGTGCGCCAGTGACCGCGATAACGATCAGTTGCCCGACTGGTGGGAGCAGCAGTATGGCCTCGATCCCACCGTCTCGAATCCGCCATCTAGCAATCTGGACAGCGACTGGATGACCGACTGGGAGGAATACCTCGCGGACACCGATCCGTCCGATCCGAATTCCGTCTTCCCGCTCGTTGTGGTGACAAATCCACCTCGCGGCGTCATTGACCTCGTTGTGGACCCATCCTCCACCGCCCGCGTCTATGGCGTGTATATGAGTACAAATCTCCTAACCGATCCGCAGCGCTGGGGGCTGCTCCCACCGGAGCAACTCGGCACGGGCGGGGAGGTTATCTTCACGATCACCAACGACGCCCCCATCCGCAGCTACCGCACGGGCGTCCGCCTGCCCTAGCCGACTTCTTCCGCGCGATGTACGCGAGTGTGACACGCGCGGTGAAGTGCGACACAGGCGGGAACGGGGTGCGACAGGTTGACACACACGGCCCGCCTTAACCGCAACAGGCGAATAATTTTCTGTTTGTTTATCTTGCTTGTCCTCACATAGTTACGAATAGCATCGCCCGCTCGAACCCATTGGTTGGCACGGCGTCTGCTTCAATTATGCCCAACTTAGAGAAATCGAGGAAATATTTTATGTCTAAAGTGCTTGGTATTGATCTTGGAACAACGAATTCGTGTATGGCGATTGTTGAGGGTGGCGAGCCTACGGTAATTCCAAACGCGGAGGGCGGTCGCACGACTCCATCCATTGTTGCGTTCACGAAGGCGGGCGAGCGCTTGGTGGGGCAGGCGGCAAAGCGTCAGGCGGTGACGAATCCGAAGCAGACGATTTATTCGATCAAGCGCTTCATGGGTCGCAAGTTTGAAGAGGTGGGCAACGAGACGAAACGGGTGCCGTACGAGATGCGCGCGTCGGATAATGGCGACGCGGCGGTGCGGATCGGCGACAAGAGCTACACTCCGCCGGAAATTTCGGCGATGATTCTTCAGAAGATGAAGGCGGACGCCGAGGCATATCTCGGCGAAAAAATCACCCAGGCGATCATCACGGTCCCCGCGTATTTCAACGACAGTCAGCGTCAGGCGACGAAGGATGCCGGGCGTATTGCGGGGCTGGAAGTGCTCCGCATCATCAATGAACCGACGGCCTCCTCGCTCGCATACGGACTGGACAGGAAGAAGGAAGAAAAGGTCGCGGTGTACGACCTCGGCGGCGGTACGTTCGATATTTCCGTCCTCGAAATCGGCGATGGCGTTTTTGAAGTGAAGGCGACGAACGGCGATACGCACCTCGGTGGTGACGATTTCGACGAGCGCATTATTGGGTGGCTGATTGCCGAGTTCAAAAAAAGACAGCGGCATTGATCTCTCGCACGACCCGATGGCGCTACAGCGCTTGAAAGAGGCAGGTGAGCGCGCGAAGATTGAATTGTCCAGCTCGCAGAGCACGGAAATCAACCTGCCGTTCATCACGGCGGATGCGAGCGGGCCAAAGCATCTCAACGTGACGCTGACTCGCGCAAAGCTGGAGCAGCTCGTTGACGATCTCGTACAGCGCTCGCTGAACCCGGTTGAAAACTGCTTGCGCGACGCGGGTTTGCAGCCCTCGGAAATTGACGAAGTAATCCTCGTCGGCGGCATGACCCGTATGCCGAAGGTTCAGGAGATGGTGAAGAAGTTCTTCGGCAAAGAGCCGCACAAGGGCGTGAACCCGGATGAAGTCGTCGCGGTGGGCGCAGGGATTCAGGGCGGCGTATTGAAGGGCGAGGTCAAGGATGTGTTGCTACTCGACGTGACCCCGCTGACACTCGGCATCGAAACGCTTGGCGGCATTTTTACGCCGTTGATTGAGCGAAATACGACAATTCCGACGAAGAAGAGCGAAATTTTCAGTACCGCTTCGGATAACCAGCCGACGGTGGAAATTCATGTCTTGCAGGGCGAACGCAAAATGGCGGGCGACAACAAGACAATCGGCAAGTTCCATCTCGACGGCATTCCACCCGCGCCGCGTGGCGTTCCACAAGTTGAGGTGACGTTCGATATTGATGCGAACGGCATCCTGCACGTGAGTGCAAAGGACCTCGGCACGGGCAAGGAGCAGAAGATCACCATTACCGCATCGAGCGGCCTCTCGAAGGAAGAGGTCGAGCAGATGCGCAAGGACGCTGAGGCGCATGCCGCAGATGACGCGAAGAAGCGCGATGAGGTGGAGACACGGAATCGCGCGGACGGCATGGCGTACGAAGCGGAGAAGTTTCTCAAGGAGCACGGAGACAAGGTTGACGGAGACAAGAAATCGAAACTTGAGTCTGCAATCAGCTCGCTGCGCGATGCGGTGAAGGCGAACGATGCAGCGAAGATGAAGAACGGCATTGACGACGTCACCTCGCAGATGCAGGCAATTTCAACCGACATGTATGCCAAGGCGAAACAGCAGCCGGGCCCGGATGCGGGCGCTGGTGCGCCGCCAACGGCGGATGAAGCGTCCGGGACTTCAGAAAAGAAGGAAGAAGGCGAAGTCATTGACGCGGATTTCACGATGGTTGATGACGACAAGAAGAAATAACACACAGCAAACACCGAATGACGAGCGCACAGCGTTTGTCATTCGGGGTTCGATTTTTCCAGGTGAACCGGCGAGCGCCGACACCGAGTGATAACAACAAAGAAAACGGAGGAAATAGACCGCATGAAGATCCAGCCACTAGGTGATCGCGTCCTCGTAGAGCCTCTCAAAGAAGGAGAGGTCAGCAAGGGCGGAATCATCATTCCGGACACGGCCAAGGAAAAGCCCCAGGAGGGCAAAGTCATCGCCGTGGGTACAGGCAAGTTGAATGACAAGGGCGAGAAAATCGCCTTCAACGTGAAAAAAAGGCGACCGCGTGTTGATGCCGAAGTACGGCGGAACAGAGGTCAAGGTTGATGGCAAGGAATATCAGATTGTGCGCGAGGAAGACATCCTCGGCGTGATCGAAGGCTAATTCCGCGCCCCATTATTAAGGAGAAATGATACATGGCAGCTAAACAGTTGAAATACGGTCAGGACGCGCGCCAGCTCATCCTGTCGGGCGTCGAGCAATTGAGCCGCGCCGTCAAGACGACGCTGGGGCCGCGTGGCCGCAACGTAATCCTCGATAAGAAGTTCGGTTCGCCGACGATTACCAAGGACGGCGTTTCGGTGGCGAAGGAAGTTGAGCTTTCCGATCCATTCGAAAACATGGGCGCACAGATGGTGCGCGAAGTCGCAAGCAAGACCAGTGACAACGCGGGCGACGGCACGACGACGGCAACCGTTCTGGCCGAGGCGATTTATCGCGAAGGGCTGAAGAACGTCACCGCTGGCGCGAACCCGATGGGGTTGAAGCGCGGTATTGACGTGGCAGTCGAAGCGCTCGTTGCTGCGCTGCAGAAGCAGAGCAAGAAGGTCAAGGACAGCGAAGAGATTGCGCAGGTCGCAACGATCTCCGCGAACGGCGACAAGTCCATCGGCCAGATCATCGCAGACGCGATGGAGAAGGTCGGCAAGGACGGCACGATCACGGTTGAAGAGGCCAAGACAATTGAGACCTCGCTCGACGTGGTTGAGGGTATGCAGTTCGACAAGGGCTATCTCTCCCCGTACTTCGTGACCAATCCGGACGCGATGGAAGCGGTGCTGGACGATGCCTACCTCCTGATCTACGAGAAGAAGATTTCGAATCTTCAGGACCTGCTCCCGCTGCTCCAAAACGTAGCGAAGAGCGGACGTCCGCTCGTGATCATTGCAGAGGACGTCGAAGGCGAAGCGCTGGCCACCCTTGTGGTCAACAAGATCCGCGGCACACTCCAAGTCGCCGCCGTCAAGGCGCCGGGCTTCGGTGATCGCCGCAAGGCCATGATGGAAGATATTGCCATCCTGACCGGCGGCAAATTCATCTCTGAAGACCTCGGCATCAAGCTGGAGAGCATTCAGGTTGCCGACCTCGGTCGCGCCAAGCGCGTCAGCATTGAGAAGGAAAACACCGTCATTGTCGAAGGCGCAGGCAAGAGCTCTGACATTCAGGCTCGGATCGGTCAGATCCGTCGCCAGATCGAAGAGACGACCTCCGACTACGACCGCGAGAAGCTGCAGGAACGTCTGGCCAAGTTGGCTGGCGGTGTAGCCGTGGTCAACGTCGGCGCTGCGACTGAGACGGAAATGAAGGAGAAGAAGGCCCGCGTGGAAGACGCATTGCATGCAACCCGCGCTGCGGTTGAGGAGGGCATTGTTGCCGGCGGCGGCGTGGCACTGCTGCGTGCACAGGCATCTCTTGCTGACCTCAAAGTCTCCGGCGACGAAGCCGTTGGCGTGGACATCATCCGTCGCGCCTGCGAGTCCCCGCTCCGCCAGTTGGTGGAAAACGCGGGCGTCGAAGGCGCCGTCGTGATTCAGGAAGTCAAGAGGGCCAAAGGCGCCAGTGGCTACGACGTGGCAACCGGCGAGTATGTGGACATGATCAAGGCCGGCATCATTGATCCGACCAAGGTCACCCGCTGCGCCATTCAACACGCCGCAAGTATTGCGGGTCTGTTGCTCACGACCGAATGCATGATCGCCGAGATTCCCGAGAAGAAGGAAGCTCCGGCCATGCCTCCGGGCGGTGGAATGGACTACTAATCCATCCGATCAATCGGAAAAACAAAGCAGACGGTCCGCAAGGGCCGTCTGTTTTTTTAATCAATCGGCGGGCGCGGCGTCGCGCTCGCTCGATGCGCGATCACGCGTACGACAAGCATAGATGGCGAGGATTAGCGCGAGAAAAGTAACCAGCGCCCCTTGCGCCGCGCCATCGCCCCAGCCGAACAAAAACGAGTGATGCTCCGGGCGTTGATCAAAGACCAGTGCGCCAGTTTGTAGCGCCCAGACCCATCCGGCATGAAGGCCAGCGATACCGTACAAGTGGCCATGGCGCACGAGCAGGGCACAAAGGATGATGCCCATGAAGAACAGCGTGAGTGCGTAATCCCAATCATAGAGCGGCTTGAACAGCTCGAACATGTGCGGGAAAAGCTGGAAACCCGAGGACCACGTCATCTCCGTCAGCGGCGTGGGCAGGCGTGGTCGAAAGAAGTGGAGCGACGAAAAAAACGCACTCGAAGCAATTGCCGCACTCGCGAAAGAAAAGCGTGACCGCAATGCGCCAAAGATGAAGCCGCGAAAAAGATACTCTTCCAAAACACCAACCAATGTCGCTCCGAGTAGGAATCCTGACGCCCGGCTATAGAGCTTTGGCGTTCCCCAATACTTTTCGCTGAGCGAATAATTACCGACCAGCACCCCCACACCATACACAACTGCAATCATGGCGGTCCCAATCGCCGCCCAACCCAAAAACGCACGCACTCGCCCGTGCGACCAGCGCATCATTGGGGCAACCCGCTCAATCGTTTCCGAGCGCTTCAAGCACGGCCACACCAGGAGCAGGGCAATGACCTGTACCGTCCGCGTGGCCACTCGTTCAAATCGCTCCTCCGCCAACCCTGAGAACCACGAAAACCCGACGAGCTTTTGAAGACCCAGATACACCCACGGCGCAAGCAACGGCCCCAGCACAAGCGGGACAATCAAGAACACCAACAAATAGCGAAGCGGTCGCGCACTCATCACGCAACTATAGAGGGCGATGCGAGGACATAAAAAGCCCAAATGAAGCGGTTTCCGAAAACGCAGAACTTTTCCCCGTTGCCTCCATTGCGATCTTTCATTTCCGAATCTCGCGCCGCGATTCGTTGGCGGGCGCTCAATTTGAATCACTTGCCCGTCGGTCTCGCCAAAGAGAAAACACTCGCTGCGGCACGACGCGTCTTCTTGAAAACGTATGCGGCCTTTCCGTTTTGACGAAACCTCGCTATACTTAAGACAAGGTCGCATATTGGTGCTCGTCACCGAACCCCGCAGGAGGTGGGCAATGAAATCGAAAGAGAGCACGGGTTGCAGTCGCTCGCGGTTGTTGTGCGTCGCGTCGGGGCTGATGCTGATCGCGCTTTGTTTTGTTGGAGCGGGATGCCATGACGATTCCCGCTTTGACCACGATGCGCCGGACGGTCAGGGCACCCTGGCCATTGACAATTTCACGGGCGATCGGATTCAGGTGTATATCGGCGGGACGCGGGTGGATGACACGGGCGCTGGCAAGCTTCATTTTTACGACGTGAAGCCCGCGACCTATCGCGTGGTGCTGAACTCCGCGTCATCGGATCGTTTTTGGGCCGCCGATGTGGATATCCTCGTTGGCCGGATCAGTGTGGTGGAATTGCACAACCACCCGACCGACTATCGCGCGTTTGAGACGGCGCAATTTCTTGAGTGATCGCGCTCGCGCCGCGAGGCACACCGCTTCATTGCGATGGGCCGTTCGTGAGCGTTTTTGGTTTTTTGCCCTTATTTTTCAGGCTTTCCCTGATAGCCCTCGCCGTTGACCCTAGTAGCAATCTCAGTGTAACTATACTAGCGGAGGCGGGCAGTGACGGCTTGGGGGGGGAGGTGCTCACCTTGTCACTGCACGGGAGGCGGATGGCGTGGCCATGAAAAGAGAGCGGGCAGTCTTGAGCAACGCCTCATGCGATGTCGTGGCGAGGTCCTCTCGCTGTTCCACCCGTGCGCGATTCGCTCCATCCTCGCCGCTCGTTTTTTCGGCGCTCGTTTCATTGTTCCATGCGCGCCGCCTAACGGACACGAATCCATGCCCTCACATCTTTCATTTTGAAGGAGTCGCGCCATGAAAATTCGCTTTCTGTTAATCGGTTTGGCGATGCTGACCACAGTCAGCCCCTCTTTTGCGCAGGCGAAGAACAAGGAGAAGGCCGAGCGCTTGATGACGGCGATGATGCTGGAAGAAAACTGGACGATCACCATCGCCATATTCGCGCGACAGGTCGTGAACGACACGCCCGACTTCGTGCGCTATCGCGATATTGTCGTGGACTACGCCGAGGAAACGCTCGGCTGGTCGCGCGTGAAGGACGAGCTGATCACGCTCTACATGGCGAACTATACCGACGATGAGATGGATGCCCTGCGCAAGTTCTACGAGTCGCCCGTCGGAAAAAAATCGCTGATGGTCTCCTCCACCTTGAGCGATGGAATCAGCAAGCTGGTTCGCAGGCGATTTGACGCCGACCTCGCAATGCTCGAATTGCGAATGAAAAATCGCGAGTTGGATTTGCTCGCGGAACAAACCGTGTTTCTCCCCGAGTCTTCAACTGAGAAAAAATAATGACAATGATTCGTCCATACGGCCTGCGTCGCCCGATTCCGGCGCTCGCAGCCGTATGGTTGTCGTTCCTCTTCTTCCTGCCGTCGACGCTTCACGCGCAGGAATCGCTCGATGAGATCATGGCCGCGTTCAGGGACGTGTCGAAGAACGGCCCCAGCGCGAGCGACTATTCACAGGCGCTGGCGTTCAAGCACAACACGACGCTGCAAAACCTTGCCATCGCCGACCCCAAACGCCTGCCGCTGGAGGTGTATAAGGCGAATCAGGCGAACTTCGCGCGCCTCAACGACGTTCAGTTGCAAAATGCCGCCTCGCAAAACGGCTTGCGATACACACCGCAACAAACCGCTCCGGGGAAGGCGTTTGATCCGACTCCTGGCACGGATACGGACGGCATTTTCCGATCCGGCACGTCGGGAAAACCGATGACGGCGAATCAGATCGGGAACGCGCGCGATTCCTACAACAAGAACGTGGTGGAGTTCTTAGAAAAGAGCGGAGTCAAAACCGGAGGCCGTCCCCGAACACCAATACGTCCCTGCTGCCTGATCCGCGTGACATGAGTGAGTCCGAATGGCGCAAGGCGATCAAGGTGGCTGATCGCTTGGGCGAGGTGGTCTATACGGATCCGCTCGCGGCGGTGGCCGAATCGAAAATTCGCGCCGGTCAGCCCCTTTCCGTTGCCGAAGCGAATGCGCGGGTAAATCAGGTCAAGGATTTGGCGAGTCAGCACTTTGCCGCAGCAAACAATCTCGATGCCGCCGCGCGAAAACTGCCGCAAGGCGCAGAGCGCGCGGCCATGGAGGCGGAGGCGCAGATCCTGCGGCACAATGGCGCGAAATACATCACGCGCATCACGGAAACGGGCAGCAAACTTGCGAGCCAAGTGGGCGGCATCACTCCCGTTGCGCCGCCCAGCGCGACGATTAATGCCGCCGCAGTGCGCGACGCATCGAACAAGGGCGGCGCCGCGGCGGCGAGCGCGATGAGTGAGCATTTTGCCGCGCAGGCGACGCAGAACTATATGCAGAATCTGGCCAAAGCCGCGCAGGCATCCGGCGATCCGCGCATGATTGCGCAGAGCCAGCAAGCGATTGCGCAAACGATGAAGGGGCTTTCGCCATCCGCGCAGGGCGAGGCGCTTGAGGCGATACGAAAAGCGCAGGGCGCGAACTTCGCTCAAAATGTGGCGAACGCTGCGCGCGGCGCGCCCAAAGCGCCGCCCAACGCGCCGCCGAGCAAACTGGGCGCCACGCTGATTGCGCTCGGTGGCGCACATGCCATTTACACCGTGGCGAAGTCCGATGATCCGTCCTACACGGCCGGAGTGAAGCTGGGCGAGTTCACCGGCGGAACGGCGGGCGGCGTGGCGGGCGGCATGGCTGGCGCAAAAGCGGGTGGCGCGTTGGGCGCGGCTATCGGCTCGGTCATTCCGGGAGCGGGCACCGCATTGGGCGGCACGGTGGGGGCGCTGGTGGGTGGACTCTATGGCGGATACAAGGGGTACGGCTATGGCGCGGCGGCTGGCGGCGAGATGGGCGATACGAATTCGAAATACTGGGAAAAGAATTTGCCGGATGAGGAATTCAACAAGCGCGCAATGGCGAACGGCGCAAAGACTTCGGATGAGGTTCTGAGCAACTTGCTCGGAATGGGTGTCCCTCCGGAGCGCGCCGCTGCGTTGGCCGCAGCGTACAAGAATGGATCGCTCGATACCTTCAACAAGGGGCTGAAGGAGCTGCGCGAAGAAATGATTGCGAAGAACAAATGGAAGGAGCAGCCGCGTTCATTCGACCAGTTGAGTCGAGGCGAGGTCGCTGAATTGTTGGACTGCCTGTGCCGTATGTCGCTCAACGCAAATCTCTGGGTGTATCAGGGCTACAACCTGACGCTCCCGAAAAATCCACAGCCGCAGTATTCCTGCGACAGCCTCGGAAACGGCCCGTGCATGGCCCAGGGCTTTGGTTGCTGGCGCAGTTTCATTGGATGGGGCAACCCCGGCATTTCGACCTGTCTCGCCATGTTCAATTTGCCGACCAACTCGCCTCGCGTGCTTGGGCAAATTGATGACAAGCATCAGAAACCCTTTGAAGAACCATTCACCATTGAGGCGAGCCTTTCGCCGGCGGAAGTGTGCCCGGGCGATTCGGTCACCATCACGGTGGAAAGTCGCGGCGGTCGCGGCAACACGCGGTTCAGATACGATCCGGGATGGCCGCTGATTGCGGTGGAGAGCTCGCCGAAAAAGGACGAGGAAACAAACTCGCGCCGCGTGACCTTTGTGGTGGATCCCTCATTGCGACGCGGCTTGAATGAAGAAACCGGGGAGTATGAATACACGCGGCCCCTCGAGGCCTATACCGGGCGGGTGACTATTTTTGCGAAAGCGGCCACATGGGACTCCTCCGCCATGGGCGAGGGCGAAGTCGGGACAGCCAAGACGCTTCATTTCCGTCTGCGCCCGCACAACGATTGCGACAAGACCAAGCCAACAACGGGCGCGCGAGCAAAGGCGCCCGCAACAACGAAGAAACCCACTGTCCCGCAACCTTCACGAGGGGGTGCGGGGTCGGCAGGAGCAGGTATCGGTCCGGCTGGTTCGGAACCGAGCGCACCGCGGCCCCGCACTCCTACAACTACACAACCTCAGCCCGGCGCGACGCCCGCAGATGTCGCGCCACCGCAAGAGCGCGCGCCGTCCGGTGCACCAACAGCAAAAGAGAAAAAAACCGAAGCCGCTCATCCTGGCCAACCGGTCAAACCGACGCCGGGCGTCGTTGCCACGCCCGCTGCGCCCACCGAACACGCTGAACCCGCCGAGCCGGAAAAACCCATCCGCGCGACACAGGCGGAAACGCCCCGTGAACCGGGCCCCACCGAAGCGGAGGTGGTTGACACTGAAGTTGGCGTCGGGTGCGACGAGTGCATGCAGATTGGCGGCGGCTCATCCGCTGCCGGAACAAGCGAGACGGATCCGAGCGGAGAAACGCGGACGTCTTTAATGGCGAGCCAAAGTTACTGGGTGGAGGGATGTTCCGGCCAGACGGTGCGAATTACAGTGAAAGGCTCCGATGGCTGGTCAGGCATTGCGGAGGGATATGGCCACCGCGCGACCGTGATTCGCCCCATCGGCTCGGTGAGCGGTACGGATGAAGTGACTGCGGAGATTCTCAGTATTCCGGGCTGCGCCCGCACATTCTCGCGCGCGTTTGCGCCGGGCCCGCGAAGCTTGGCAGAGAGCGAAGCGCGGGTGGAATCCGGAACGGTTCCATCGAAAACAACCGATGCGCTGGGCGGGCTTATCGGAACAAAATCCGCCAAAGCGGATCAGAAGACATCCAGCGGCCTCTCCGTGATGGGCGATGCGCTCAGAATTCAGGACGCATCAACGGCGGGCGACCAGACATTGACCGAAGCGAAGCGCGTTGTGGATTCGGCCGGACATGCGGCACAAGATATCAGCCGGGGCAGCCAACAGAAAATCCGCACAGAAGACGCGAAAGACGCCCACATCGTCGGCGACGCCATCATCAGCGGGATCGGCAGTGGACTCCAACAAGCCGGGCAGCGCTTTGGCGAAGGCGCGGGCAGCCATGTCGCGGGCGAGATTTTCGATTCACACAGATCGAAGAAAGCCGAAGTGTCGAGTCCGGCCATCGGCGCGAGCGTAGGGGGTGGCGCCGTTCCGTCGTCTTCCGGTTCTGCGCCGATCAAGAGCGGCGCTTCGCATCCGGGTGGCGGCGGGAGCAGTCAGAACGGAAGCGGCGGGAGCGCTCCGCTGAAGACGACGAGCGGATCGCCGCCCTCCAGCCCGAGCGAGCCGTCGCCAGCGCAACCGCAGATTTTTATAGATGCGCTCTGCCCGGTGTGCGGACAAATGTACAACCCGTCGGTGGGTCACAAATGCCCCGGCGCAACGGCCCTGCGCGAGACAATGGTCATCCCGCCGCCCGCGACCAAGACGTGCGAGATTTGCGGAAAATATCCGGGTGCGCCCGTCACGACCATCGAGGGCAAGACCATGCTCATGTGCAACGCCTGCAAGGGGAATCATCGCTGTCCGAAATGCGGAAAGTACGCGTTGGACTTTCACGCCCAGAGTTTTTCCTATCTGTCGCCGAACGGCGTGAAGAAGTCGGGAAATATCAGCGGGGTGTGTGCGCAATGTCTCGCGAAATGGAAGAAGGACAACGGATTGCCACCATGACGATTCAAACGACATCGAAAAAGGAACAAAAGCTCATGAAAAGAATAATGTTCCAGAGGGCGCTGTTCATCGCGCTGTTTTTATTCAGCGGCTGCCATTTCGGACAGCGGATGGCTATTGTGGTCACGCCATCCGAAGTCCTGCCCGAAGAACGCGCCGCGATGCAGACGCGCGTGTTCATGGCATCGGACGACATTGTGTTTTCGGCGATGGTGGCAACGCTTCAGGACCTGGGTTGGAGCCTCGATGCGGCGGATCGCGCGAGCGGCATTATCCGCGCTTCAACCGGAAAGCGCCTGGAACCGCTGGGACCGAAGGAGGAAGCGATCACGAGCTTTGAATGGCGCCGCGCAACGATTGAAAAACGCGGCTCTGAAAAAGATCAATGGACGCGCTGGGATGAAATGGTCGCCCACATCGAAAAATGGCCGAATAGTCGCGCAAGGGCGCGAATTGTTTTATCGCGGCGCGGCTCACTTCCCGCCATGTCCTACCCCAGCAAAGTTGACCGACGCGAGGTCATCATCAACGCGCCCGCAAAAGAGGAGTCCGTTGAAGTTTCTCTCGATGAGGTCTATGCAACTCTATTCAAAAAAATCGAACAAGCAGTTCAGGAGCGAATGGGCGGGGGATTAAAATGAAAGAAGGCACGTCATGAATCTTCACTTTCTGCGTTTCAGCCTGTGCGTTGGATTGGCGTGGGCGACGGCTGGCTGCGCCTCTCCACAATCCAAGTATTTCAAGGATACGCAGGGCAACGCGAATGTGTATGTCACGCCGGGGCAAGGCCGCTCCATTCGCAAAGTGGCGATCATGCCGTTCAAAGCGCCCACGGAGCTGATCGGAAATTCGGTGTCCGATATGATGGTGACGGAAATGCTGCACATCGAACGCTACGAGTTGGTCGAACGCGGCCAGATGGCCACGGTGCTGAACGAGTCCGAGTTGGCGCTCGCGGGGCTTTCGACGGCGAAGGCGGTTGAGATCGGCAATATGCTGGGCGCGGATGGAGTAATCATCGGCACGGTGGATGAATATGGAACCGTGGCGCATCGCGGGCGCAGCTATCCGGTCGTGGGTGTTTCCGCGCGCCTGATTCATTGCGGCACGGGCCGCGTAATGTGGAGCGTGGATTTTGCGGAACGCGGGGCGCGGCCCGAAATCACCCTGCCTCAACACGCCCGACGCGTGATGCACACAATGGTGGGTTCCCTGTTTTGCGAGTTGAAAAAATCCCGATGAGGTGAAGGAGGCGACATGAAACGATTTGATTTTTCCTGCGCTCTGGCCGCCGTCGCCTTGATGTTGTCCGCCTGCCAATCGCCGGAGATGGCCAGCGCGCCATCCAGCCGGGCTTCTCGCCCCGTCCCGCGGACAACAGAGGCTGCCGCCGCAGTACAGCGTCAGGCCGCTTCACAGTTGCCACGCGTCATGTTGTTGGTGGATGAAAAGAATCTGGGAACCATTCCCACGGCGGAAGTCGAGGCAATGGCGATTCAAATGCTGTTGGAACAAAACGTACCGGTGGTAGATCAGGACATGGTCCAATCCAATCTCGGCAAAAGCCAGGAATTGCTGCGCATGGCGGGCGACAACAAGGGCGCGGCGGCGCTGGGCCTGCAGTTCGGCGCAGATATCGTCATCATTGGCGAGGTCGTCGCCAAACCCTCCGCGCGGCGCATCAGCGATTCCAATCTGCGATCCTATCAGGCCGCCGCGACTCTTCGCGCGGTGCGAACAGACAATTCAATGGCCTTGGCATCGGCTTCGGAGGACGCCTCCATCATCGGACTCGACGATGTCGCTGGCAGTGCGAAGGCCATTAAGGCCGCGGGCAAAAAATGTCTCGACCGCCTCCTTCCCGCGATGTTGAGCGCGTGGGCGCGTTCCGGCGGACGCAGCGCGCAGCGCTTGAACCACATGACGGTGACCATCGGCGGCGTGGACCAGTTGTGGAAATTGAAGGCGGTGCGTGAACAACTGATGAGTCTGAAGGGCCAGGCGGTCAACGTCGTGCAACGCAACTATACCGCAGGAGTCGCGATCTTTGAACTCGATGCAACCGTGCCGAGCGAAGAGCTCGCCGAGACGATCGTGTTGAATCCACCTGCGGATATTAAGTTTAGCGCACTGGATATAGGATCGGCACACATTCAACTGAAAGTGACGGGCAATTAACAGGAGAACGCGCCATGATTCGCAAAATCCTCGTCGGGGTGTTCGGGATGGCCCTCCTCGCGGGACCCATCGCCGCGCGGTGTGAAGCGGCGCAGCCGGCTGCAAGCGTGTTGACCGCGAATTATCTGCGCTACCTGCTCCTAAATCACGTGAAGGCGCAGGGCGCCGAAATTGTCGCACAAGCGCCAGCCGCCGCAAAGTCGGGGCTGCAGGCGCGCCTAGATAATTGGCAGGATTCATTCCAAGAGGCGATCCGCGTGGACTTGGAAAAAAATCTTGGCGCTGACGCGCGCTCGCAATTCGAGTCATTTGTTTCCGACTTCACCCGGGCCGAACGCGCGAGCGACTCGGCGTATTTGGAGCAGTTGGCCGCACAAACGAGTTGGCCCGGCCCTGTTGCAGATGGTTTCGAGGCCTTTCGGCGCTGGGGCATGCAACAGTGGGTTTCGGGCGACATGCAGAGCGGCGTCGAATTTCTAAGCGCACTTATCCCGCCCGTTGCGCAAGCGCCGACTCAACCGATGCCGCCGCGCAATCCACTGCGCGATGCGGAGGGGGAGTCGCTCGAATACGGCGGCGACTCGGCGGGCGGCGCAACATTGCAGCGCTTTGCGGGAATGCGCGATGAGCGCCGGCAGAAAGCCCTGGAACAAGCGCAGGCGGGAATGCAGCAGGTTGCTGCGGAACGCGAGGCCTGGGAACAGGAATACGCAAGCAGGATGGAAGCGCGCGCACAGGCGGAAGCGGAAGCAAAAACGCGACAGGCCGAGCGGCTTGCTGCAACGGAGGAGGAGGCGTTGGAACAGAGAAGGAATAGCTTCAAAGCCAAGGCGGTTGGCGTGCTGGCGGGGGTCGCTGGCGCAACCGTCAGTGGCTTCACCGGCGCAATCGGCGGCCGCGCTGCGGATGAAGCCGTTAACGCCATATTTGGAGAAAGAAAATGAACACGTTCACATGTTCGCGGGTCGGACTTGGCATCATCAAAATTCGCTGCGCGATTCCCGTTGCTGTCGTGCGGGAGTTCACAGCCGTAGTCGAGCGCTGCGATGCACACGGCCACTATCTCGGCCATGTTCCCGGATTACAGGGCGCATGCGCGGAAGGCCAAACGCTCAGGGAGTTGACCGCAAATCTTCGAGAAGTGATCGAGTCGCTCCTGTGCGATGAGCAGCCAACTCTGCGCGTTGAGATCGTAAATAACGAAACAGCGCTGGTGTAGTCGCGCCCAATAACGCGCGAACATTACGGCGCGACGAGCCGTCGTCGCCATCCCGCCGTTGCCGAAATCGTCAACTCGCACAATCTGGTCACAACAACGCTTGATACAGAGCAAGGGCCTCGTCGGAGAAACAGCAAAACGTAACCGACACGATGTTGCCGACGAACGCTCTCTCTCCGCCCAACAATGCTGGCGGCCCGCTACGGTTTTGACCTCGCCGCAGTCAGCGATTTGTCGTCTGCCTGTTTATTACCGCCGTGTCGGGTTTCCTGTGCAGTCCTTGCGGAAATCAAAAGATTTGTGCATAAAGAAGACTTGAACAAAAAGCAATTCGAGCAAGTTCTTGATAGTTTGTGTTTTCGCCTGACGAATGAATGCGCGAAGGGCGAGCCATTTATGGCTTCCAGCGCTTTTGAAGGCCGGGTGCGTCAGCTCACGAGTGATCTGTTGAAGGAGTCCAGTTTGGACGTTGATTTCACACCACACCCATACGGGTTTCCAGACATCGCGCTCGGGGCGTACGGTATCGAGGTGAAGTTCTCGGTAAATGACACGTGGCGATCAGTTGCAAACAGCGTGTTTGAGCGCTTCAAGAACGAAGACATCAGAAATATTTACGTCGTGTTTGGAAAAATGGGCGGCGCTCCAGAAGTTCGTTGGGGAAGATACGAAGAATGTGTGATGCATGTCAGAACTTCGCATGTTCCACGCTTTGAGATTGATCTGGATGCCAAAGAATCGCTCTTTGAGAAATTCGGGATTACATACGCTCAATTTTCCCGACTAAGCGAGGAGGGCCGAATGAGGTACATTCGGAAATATGCTCGCAGCCGACTCAAGAGCGGCGAACGTCTGTGGTGGCTCGATGATGGAACCGGCGATGCACGCTCTCTACCACTACAGGTTCAGCTGTTTGCCAACCTGAGCGCGGACGAAAAGCTGAAAATGCGCGCCGAGGCATCTTTGCTCTGTCCGCAAATCGTCGGATCAAGCCGGAATAGAACCAAGTATGTTGACCCAATTATGTTCCTGCTTACCTATCATGGCATTCTTGCGACAAGAGATGCGTTCTCGGCTGGGAGCGCTGCGGGTCCGGCACGTGGCGGTATTTACGTCCAAAAGGCGCTTCAGAGGATTGAATCGCAGATGATTTCGGCGGCGAAGTACATGCCGAGTTCGCTCTTCAAGGAATATTGGGGCAGAAGTGTCGCTCCCAACAAACGAATTAAAGAGTGGCTAAAAATGGCGGATGTTTACGCAACGGTTGCCACTCCGGCTTGGAAACCTTCAGAAGTTTTATTTCTCGGATGCTCCGAGAGAAGCAAGAATTGACTTTGCCACATGCCAAGCCAGCACGGGGGGAACAGCGTTTCCAACCTGCCGCTCGGTCTCTCTTAATCCGGAAACGAACACGAATTTGTCCGGAAACGATTGGAGCCTTGCTGCCTCGCGCATAGATATCCGCCGCGGCAAGCGGTAGTGGTAATGAATGTTCCCATGGCATTCGGCTCGAATTGTATAGCCTGGGCGATTTTGAACTAATCTGCGGTTTCCTTGCTCTGGACTCGCGTTCGCCAGACTCCAGATGTGATTTATTTGCGGATCTCTTTCGGTATTTTCCAGGTCGCTTATCGCTTCCTCGGCGGTCATCCACGTTGCCGCACTTCGCTCGGGCGTCGGCGGAACGAACGGCTCGACGTCAGCAGCGGTCCCCACGAACAATACGCGCTCTCGCGTTTGCGGCACACCATAGTCCGCCGCTTGGTATAGCTGGTAGTTAACTCGGTATTCCAAGCTCTCAAAGTCATCTACAACCTGTCTCAGCCATTCCTTGTGGTTTAGAAGCGCTTTGACATTCTCGGCAACAAATACACGCGGCTTAATTCGCCGAATTGCCTCAACCATCGCCTTATACAGTCCGCTACGCCTTCCGTTCACGCCCGCGCGTTTCCCGTTCACGGAGATGTCCTGACACGGAAACCCACCGATTAGCACATCTGCACTGCTCGGCATCCGATCAATGAGATCCCATATATCTCCGCTCACCGCATCGTGCCCCAAATTCCGCCGATAGGTCTTACACGCCTCTACGTTGAGGTCGTTCGCCCAGATGATTTCGAACGGCAATTTGCTATACCGGCGCCCATAAACTTGAAAGCCGCCAACAAAGCCCAAATCCATCCCTCCACAACCCGAAAACATCGAAACAACGCGATATTTTTGCGTAAAGTTGTCGCTCTGCTTGATGCCCTCCATTATGCCGTCTTCTGGCCACACCTCTTTTGCGCTTGAAGGCCATTTGCGTCCCCGCCCGTCATAGCGCGTCGCTTTTGAATGAAGCGGTTGCCCCTGTTCATCGCAGTACGCAGCCGCAGTTGATCTAAACCAGTCTTTGAGCGTAATGCCCGAGATCGAAAGCGCCGCATAGAGTCGCCGCTTAATTTCGGGATCAATATTCACAACAATCTTGCCGGATTTCCCATTTTGCGCCATGCGCCGATATATAACTTAAGTCACATAAAGCGCGCAATTCATTTTTTTAATTATTTCATCAAAGACTACTTCAGGCGGGGGGCTTTCAGGGCTGATGCAACTGACGGAGAGCGACGCAAAACGACGGCGTTCCGCAACAACCCTTGTTTGTTCCGTATATATTGCCAAGCGCCCAGAGGTCTCTACTTCCCCAACAACCCTCCGAGATGGGTTTTCCAGAGGGTGGGGATGTCTTGATCCAGGTAGCGTTGGAGACGGGTGGCTTGGTTCGCGATGAGGGTCTCGCGGAGGGGGGTGTCGCTGGCGATTCGACCGATGAGCTCGGCGGCTAGGTCAAAGCGCTTTTCACGCAAGAGGATTCCGGCGTCGGCCATGGTCTCGGGGACAGCGCCAGCGGCGTAGGCGAGGACGGGGACGCGGTGAGCCATGGCTTCCAATAATGGAATGCAAAATCCCTCGTGTTCGCTCATGCAAAGAAAAACAGTGGCAACGGAGTAGTAGCTGCGCAAAACTTCGGGTGGGACGGAGCCGGTGAGGACATAATTTTGCAGTTTAATGTCGGCCGCCTTGGCGCGAAGCAAGGCTTCGTAACGTTCCAGCCCGGAGTAGGAGCCGACGTGAATTAAGCGGGCGTCGGGATCAACATAGCGCTGGACGTAGTAATGCGTGAAGAGGAGGTCTTCAATCCGTTTGTTAGGTGCGCCGCGCCCAACAAAAAGAATGTTGGTTCGACCGTCGCCGAACTGCTGAACGATTCTGCGATCTAATGAACCTTCCCATTGGCCGCGTTCTAACTTTAACGGCATTACATGGACGTTCTCATAGCCAAGGGCTTCAAGTTCCGAGGCGTTGAATTTGCTGTCGGCGAGATTGATTTCGGCGGCGCCAGCAAGCGACGCGACTTGTTCGCGACCGGTGCGGAGGTGGTGCGCGATTTCTTCCTGCAGACCGACGAAGAATTCAGGCGGGGTGACGTTGTGATAGACGATTACCTTGCGGCCGGGCAGCGTTTTGAATACAGCGTTGGCGGGGGAGCCGATGGAGAGATGCAAAACAACAATGTCGTCGGCGCGAATGGTCGTCGCGGCCTCCGCGAGGTCGCGGGCGTCCTTGCGCAGCTCGGGAAGGGTGCGGCGCTGTTCGCAGTAGATTTCGGATTCGTGGCCCCAGTCGCGAAACATCTGGCGGAGGACGCGTGATTCGTTGCTAATCGCGTCGCCCTTGGCATAGCCCGCAACGAGTTGGTGGATTGCGGGCATAATTAGATGCTCCACCGGACGGTGTTTTCAAAAAGTTCCGACCCTTGGAAGTCGTTTTCGATGAGACTTCCAACCCTTGGAAGTTTTGGCGCACGCTTAATGGGCATCGAGCGCCTCCAAAAGTCGTTTTTCAACGGCGGGCCAGCCGTATTCGCGTAAAACGTAGGCTTTTCCCGAAGTGCCGAGCGCACGGCGGGTGGGTTCGTCGTCGAGTAGTCGGGAAAGGGCCTCTTCAAACTGAGGATAGTGCTTAAACCAGAGGCCGCCGTTGGCGCGGTGGACTTGATCTCGGAGGACGACGCCGTTGGCGTGGACGAGGCCGGGGGTTCCGGCGAGCCAGGCTTCGAGCAGAACGATTCCGAGACTTTCGTTCACGGAGGGATGAATAAAGACCTTCGCACCCGCCATCGCGTCACGTTTTTCCTGTTCGGAGACGAAGCCGAGGTCGTGAATAGCGGGCTGTAGCGCTTCCGGCGCTTCAATCGGACCGCTCCCGGTGAAGACGATGTGGACATCGCGCTTTGTTCGCTCGCGAAAGACGGAAAGATACTCGCAGAGAAGCGGAGTGCCTTTGAGCGTTTCGCGACGACCGGCATACATCACGTAGGGCGCCGTGAGGTTTAGTTTTTTCGCCGTAGCGGTGGGGTCGGCATCGAACGGATCAAGGCCGAGTCCAACGATGGACGATTTTTGGGGATCGGTTCCGTAGAGTCGCTCCGCAAGTTCCTGTTCGGGGTGCGTATTAAATAGGAGGGTGCGCACGCCGAGGAACATCTCCTTCATAATGCCGAGGTAGGCGAAGACTTCGTCGTGCAGACAGGGGACGAGCGCCATTTTATCGGCAAAGGTGGTCGCGGCGAACCAGGTGATTCCGAAGAGGTAGGGGCCTGCGACGAGGCGGTCGTAATGGGCGATGTTGGCGTGGAGGTGGTCCATCAGTGCGCGGCTGTTGACGCTGTTTGTGATCCACGCGATTTCTTCCTCGCGGGTGACGCGGACGCCTTTATCTATCTGGCTCTGAATACCAAGGAATTGTTCGACGTCGCGGTCTTCGTTGACGGGGAAGTAGTGGACGTTCACCCCGTTGTAGGTTTTTTGGCCCGGTGGAACCTCGTTCTTCCACGTAAAATGATCGCGCGCGCAGGTCGTGAGGAAGTCCACGTCGCGACCTGCGGCGGCGCAGCGTTCGGCGAGCGCCTTGAGCAGGGTTTCAGCGCCTCCGACGGTTCCTTGTTCGGAATAGCGCGGGGCGATGAAGGCGATGCGTTGCGCGCGGCTCATTCGCCCTGGGTCGCTCCGAGTTGTTTTTCGAGTTGGACGACACGCGCTTCGAGCTTCTCCATTCGGTCGCGATACTGTTCTTCGAGACACTCGATTCCAGTGACGAGCAGGCCGTTGACGGAGTTCTGCTGGGACCAGAGGCGGTAGGTATAGAACTTGAGGAGCTTCCAGATTGTCTTTTTCAGCGCGACGAGCATCGGGGCGAACGCCGAGCGACGCTCGCGAATCGTAAAGTCGTTGATGTCCACGAAGACGGCTTCGTGAAGGGTGCGGAGGTAGAAGGAGACGAAGTCTTCGTCCTTGCGCATATTAAGCAGGTTCGCTCGTTCGGCGCGGGCGATCCGCGCATCGGCATAGACGCCATCGGCGGCTTTGCGTTCGACGGCCTGTTCAATTTCCGCCATCAGTTGTTCGACATTGATGCCGGGCGCGTTGATTTCCACGGGGATGCTCATGGGCGGAAAGTATCATGGGCGCGCGGCTGGGTGTCAATTACGCAGGGCGCGTGGCGTCTGCGAAGAGATGGGTGGAGAGTCCCAGTCATTTTATCAACTTATCAACCGATTCACTCATCAATCTATCAACCAAATACCGTTCCGATAGGTGGCTCTTGGTATTTGACCGCGTGAAGACTGGCCCGTATCTTCATTTGACGTTTTTATTTATGACAGTCGCCGCCCCCAACAAACTTGCCGCGTTGCTCGAAAAGAGCGGAGTCTTCCAGCCGGGTCAGGTGGAGGAACTGCTCGCGCGGCATCAGGAGTCCACAAAATCCATCACGGAACTTGTGGTCGAGCTGGGCTTTGCCCGCGAGGATCATTTTCTCAAGGCTTTGGCCGAGGCGATGAATGTGCCGTATCTGCGACCGGGCGATATAACCATCGAAAAAACTGCGCTGGAGAAACTGCCGACGAAGGCAGTGTTCCAATACAACGTGATGCCGATCGCGATTGAAAACGGTGCGCTGCGCGTGGCGACGCATGATCCGTTTGCGCCGGGCCTGATGGACGCGCTGCGACTCGCGTCGGGGTTCCGTGTGCGCCTCGCGTTGAGCACGGCGGCGGATATAGACAAGGCGGCAAAGAAGCTTTACGGCGTCGGCGCGGAAACGCTGGATCGCATGATGGCGGACAACCGCATCGAAGTTGCAGTGGATGACGACCTCAGCAAGCAGGACTTGAGCGAGCTGGATCAAGAGGCGTCCGTCGTGAAGTTCGTGAACCAGATCATCTGGGAGGCGTACAAGGACCGCGCAACGGATATTCACCTTGAGCCGCAGGAAATGGACCTGCGCATTCGTTATCGCGTGGATGGCGTGTTGCACCAGACCCCTGTGCCGCCGCAACTGAAACGGTTCCAAGCCTCGATCATTTCCCGCATCAAGGTCATGGCGAATATGGACATTGCGGAGAAGCGCCTGCCGCAGGACGGTCGAATCAGCATCCGCGTTCACGGCGAGGAAATTGATATTCGCGTTTCGACGATGCCGACGGTCTATGGCGAAAGCGTGAGTTTGCGCTTGTTGATGCGAACAAGCGGAATGATCGGGATGGACAAGCTCGGGCTTGAAGATCGCGATTCAAAAATTTTGCTGAAACTCATCACCAAGCCACACGGAATTCTCCTTGTGACCGGTCCAACCGGTTCCGGTAAATCCACGTCGCTTTACGCGTGGTTGCACACGATCAATTCGGTGGACTTGCGGATTCTGACGATTGAAGACCCGATCGAATATGAAATGGCCGGGGTGAATCAAATTTATGTGCGTCCCGAAATCGGACTCACCTTCGCCGTCGGCCTACGCCATATTTTGCGTCAGGACCCGGACGTAATCATGGTCGGTGAAATTCGTGACCGTGAAACGGCGGAAATCGCGATTCGCGCCGCGCTGACGGGGCACTTGGTGTTCAGCACGCTGCACACGAATGACTCCGCCGGCGCCGTGACGCGGTTGACGGATATGGGGATTGAGCCGTTTCTAATCGCGTCCTCCGTGGAGGGTCTCGTTGCGCAACGCCTCGTGCGTCGTCTGTGTCCGCACTGCAAAACGCCGTGGAAAATTGACGAAGCGTTTTTGGACAGCATCAACTTCCCGAAAGAGCGGCTGAGCGAAGGAACGATTATGTCCGCCGTCGGCTGCGAGGAATGTCGCGGCACCGGTTTCCGGGGCCGAACAGGAATTTACGAAATTTTGGTCATCAGCGATTCGATTCGCCCGCTGATAGTCAGTCGCGCTTCTTCGACCGCAATCAAGCAGGAAGCCATCCGCGAAGGAATGCGCACACTACGCGATGACGGGTGGACGAAGGTTCTGCGCGGCATGACAACGCTTGAAGAGGTGTTGCGCGTGGCGGAAGATGACGAGGATTTGGTGGCGGCCGAGTAGCGGCCGAATCGCAACGGTATAGCGCAAGATGCCACGGTTTAATTACACAGCACGATCTTCGACCGGCCAACGCGCCGCCGGTACGCTTGAGGCGGCCCGACAAGCGCGCGGCGTTGATTCAGTTGGAGCGCCAGGGCCTGACTCCGATTTCTGTTCAGGAGACCGTCGGCGCGGCGGCGGCGGTGAAGGAAAAGGAAAAGCGCGCAAAGCGAGAAAAAGGGGCGCGGCTGGTGATTCGTCGCGATGCGCGACCGCGAATGAATCTGCGCGAAACGCTGATGTTCACGCGCGAACTGAGCGACTTACTCTCCTCTGGAATGACCCTTGGCAGCGCGTTGCACACGTTGTCGCAGCGGCACACCGGGCACGGGCAGGATCAGATTGTTGTGGCGCTCCGCGACGAGATTATCCGAGGCGCGAGCCTTTCCGATGCGCTGAGCCAGTGGCCGGAGTCGTTCAGCAGCTTGTACGTAAATATGGTGCGCTCGGGCGAGGCGAGCGGAAAACTTTCGGATGCGCTGGAGCGCGTGAACGTCCACTATGAGCGCGTTCAGGCGGCGCGCGAAAAAGTTTCGATGGCTCTGGTGTACCCAGGCTTTGTGTTGTCCGTAGGCGCAGCGACGATGATTTTTACCATGATCTTCGTGGTGCCGCGCTTCTCCTCCATCTTCGAGGAGCTGGGCAGCACGCTTCCGTTGCCGACGCGAATTCTGATTGCGAGCAGCGGGTTTTTGCTGCACTGGGGCTGGCTGGTGGCGATCCTCGCCTTCGTGGGCTGGATTTTTTTGCGCCGCCACATCAAGACCCCGGCCGGCAAGCATCAATGGGACGCGCTGCAGCTTCGCGTGCCGGTTTTCAAAAAGATTGTGACGGCAAATGCCTACGCGCAGTTCGCGCGCACACTCGGCGCGCTGCTGAATAACGGCGTTCCCGTTTTGCAGGCGCTGGGGATTGTGCAGGACAGCATGGGAAATGTGATTATTGCCGAGCAAATCAAGGAAGCGCGGGAAAAGGTGACGGACGGCTCAACGATTTCCGGGCCGCTGGCCGCAGGCAAGGTGTTTCCACCGCTTCTGACGGATATGCTCGCGGTGGGCGAGCAGTCGGGCGACATGCCGGGGGCGCTGGGGCACATCGCGCGGCGCTACGACGATGAGCTGGATCGGAGCGTTAAGGTCTTCACGACCATCCTCGAACCGCTTATGATAGTAGTAATGGCCGTGATGGTCGGGTTTATCGCAATCAGCATGTTGCTTGCGGTATTTGACCTGACCAGCGGTCTCAACATAAAGTAGGGAACTCGGGTCAAACATGGAAAGTTCCAAGGCTTGGAAGTCGCCGGGCGCAACAGTTCCAACCCTTGGAAATTTTAGCCGGGCGCTGAATTGGTTTTAGGAGAAAGACGATGAAAAAGAATCTACGCAAGGTTGCGCGCGAGGCGCGCTCGGGTTTCACGTTGATTGAAATTCTGCTGGTGGTGGTGATTATCGGCATTCTCGCCGCCGTCGCAGTGCCCAAGCTCGGCGGACGTGTTCAGCAATCGAAAGAGTCTGCGGCAAAGGCGAGCATTGAGGCGCTCAGCACGGCGATTCGACTCTACGAGTTGGATATGGGTAATTACCCGTCTTCGCTGCAGGGGCTGACGACAAGTCCGGGCGGCGCGTCAGGTTCTTGGCGCGGACCGTATGTTGAAAAAGGGATTCCGAAAGATCCGTGGGGCAACGATTTCGTCTATTCCTCACCGGGCAGCCACAATCCGCACTCGTACGACCTCAAGTCGCTCGGGGCGGATGGCGTGGAAAGCGCGGATGATGTGACGAATTGGGGTAAAGAATAACCCTCGCGGATTTCGGCGAATGCGCAAATGACGAATCAGGCAAATGCCCGGCGGGTTCCTTCGTCATTTCGCGCGCGCGGCTTCACGCTGATTGAGTTGCTGCTGGTTGTCGCGATTTCTCTGATTGCGGCGGGAATTGCCGTCCCGCTTTTCTCCAAGTCGTTCCAAGGCTCGCAACTGCGCGCCGCCGCGCGCGCGGTGGTGATGTCGGTCAAATACACGCGCAGCATGACGGTGCTGAAGCAGCACTATATGGCCATTTTGTTTGATCGCGTTTCCGGCTCCATCGAGATCGTTTCCATGGCTGATCGCGCGTCGCTCGCGGGGACGAGTCGCTTCCTAGCCGATCGCAGCGAGGCGAATGTGGGCAATGAAGCGTCCACAGCCGCAGCAATTACGAGCGAATTGAGAAAACCGCTTCCTGCCGATGTCAAAATATCCGCATTCGAAGCCTCGTCGAAGGGCCAGGCGCTGAATGATATTTATTGGGTCAATTTTTTCCCGAACGGAATGAGCGAAGGCTTTGTGATTGAGCTACAGGATAAAGCCGGAAAGCGGGCGCGGATTGAGGTGGAGGGCATTTCCGGCGACACCAGCGTGGAGTTTTTGTGAAATCTGCGCCGTCATTTCATTCCGCCGCACGTCGGCGCTCGCGCACCGGCCTGAGTCTCATCGAAGTCTTGATGGCGATTGTGATTTTGGGGATCGGGCTGACGATTCTCATTGCCGGCGCGTCGCGTTGCATCGCCGTGGTTCGCAAGGTGCGCAGCCTTGAAACGACGCGCGAACTGTTCGGGCGCGTGGAGGTGGAGAAGCCGATTTGGGTGGAGGAGGACATTGAAGATGCGGCCGGGTCGGGGAGCTTCAGCGGGGAGTACAGCGGCTATCAGTGGCGGCGCGATGTGGAGGAAGTGGGCGAGGAGGAGGACGGGCTTTGGCTCGTGACCACGACGATTTCGTGGTCGGAACGCGGGCAAAACAATTCGGAGACGGTTGTCACGTATGTGCACTGGCCCCAAAAAAATTAACGCCAACGCGCGGCGCGGCTTCACGCTGATCGAGCTGCTTGTGTCGCTCGTCGTGATGGCACTCGCGTTCACGATTGTCTGGAGCGCGTTTTCCGCCGTAACCAAGGCGTGGCGACGCGGGGGCAGGTGGTGGACGACATTCGGCACGGCGACTTCGTGATTGATCAGTTGGTTTCCGCGCTCCGCTCGACCGCCTATTTTCCGCTCAAGCCCGAGCGCTACGGGTTCTGGTATGAGGACAACGGCGACAAGGACGAGATTAGCTGGGTCACATCCGGCACATCGTTCATGCCGCCCGATTCACCCCTCGCGCAGGGGGTGCATCGCTTGATGGTTTCGATTGAGCCGAATGACGACGGCAAAGATTCGTTCACCGTCCGCGCATTCCCGCATCTTGCGGAGGAGATGGAAAAGAACGATGTGCCGGCATGGCATATTTCTCCGCGCGTGAAAGGCCTGGATGTCCAAATCTGGAATCCCGAAGACGAGAAATGGGAGGACGAGTGGGAGGACACGAACAAGATTCCGGGCCTAATAGAGGTAACGCTCCTTATGGAAGCGCCGGGCAAGTACGAGCCGCCGATAAAAATCTCGCGGCTGGTTCAAATTCCGCTCGGCCCTGCGACAACCAGCCCCGTCGCGGCGCCCGGCGGGCAGCCCGGTGTTGAAGGCGGCGCAAATTCTCCGAATCGTCAGCAGCGAGGGGGCGACATCAACGATGGCCCGCCGTCGGCAGGCGGGGCTGGCGCAGGCGCACAGGGCAATCCGGGCAATCGCGGCGACCGCAGTGGACGCGGCCCGCGCGCAAGAATCACGAGCGGGCAATGACGATGCGGCGCACATATTCCATAGTTAAAGAGAATCGCGAAGGCTCCGCGCTCATTGTCGCGCTGTGGACGCTGATGATTTTGTCGCTGCTGGTGACCTCCATGGCGTTCGACATGCGGGTGGAGGCGGATATTGCGTCGTATATGCGAAAGCGCACGAAGGCGCAGTATCTCGCGCAGGCCGGGGTGGAGTGGGCGAAGGTGGTGATGACCAAGCACGTGGAAACGGGCGACACCGGCGAGCTGCAAGTCGGGCCGGATCAGGACGAGGATATGATCCGCCTCGCGCACCGCTTCCAAAGTTTGGGCATGGGCTTTTCAAATCAGCGCAAGGAATTGGGCGAGGGCTTTTTGAGCTGTCCATTCTGCCCGAGCCGCGGCGCTGGAACATCAATGTGTTGGCGATGCAGGCGGCGACGGATGACAGCGCGCGCTGCATTTTGGAGGAGCTGATGGATCAGGCGGACATCCCGCCAGAGATGTACGACGAGTTAATTGACGCGCTCCTGGACTGGATTGACGAGGACGATCTGCACCGCACGAGCGGCGCGGAATCGGACGACCCCTTTTACAAAGACCGTGGCTACAAGGTGAAAAACGGGCCGATGGAAACCGTGGACGAGCTGCGGATGATCAAGGGGTGGACGGACGCGATTATCTACGGCGGCCCCGCGCTCGACCCGGATGATCCGCCGATGAGGGGTCTTGCGCAAAAACTGACAGTCTGGGGCGATGGTAAAATTGATGTGAACGAAGCGGGTGACGAAGAGTTGCTCGCCATTTGCGAGATGGATGACCTTGTGCTGGACGATATTCACCGCCTGCGCCTCGGATTGGACGGGCAGGAGGGCACGCTGGACGATGGGATCAAGGACTTGAACTCCATCGCCGGAATGACTCCGCAAATTTCGCGTTGGCTGACCGTGCGCGACACAAAGTTCGTGCGCTTGGTTTCCATCGGCGAGGTGCAGGGCGTACGCGCGGGCATCTGGGCCGTCCTGCAAGTCACCGACCAGAGCGTGATCCCTGTTTTCTGGCGCGAGGAGCCGATGGATTAAAGGAGCGGCCCCGTAACAACTTGCGCGACGTTCGCGCAATTCCGCTCTTTTGCTTTGCAGCGGCATTGGGCATATTCCGCATTGCTGTATGGCAGATGATTTCATAACTGCGCTCGCGCTGTATCCGAATCGCGCGGAGTGGACGACGCTTCGACGCCGCAAGGGGCAGATCGAAGTGGTCGAGCACAATGAGCGCGAACTCGAAGCCGCAACCACGGCGACCGAGTCCACCGAGGACTACGCACGCCGCCTGAAACCCGCGCTCGCGGGGCTGAAGGGCCGCGTGACCGTCGCGCTGCCAACAGAAAAAGTTTTGATGCGCGTGGTGCGCCTACCGACGACGGATGTGGCGGAGGCTGCGGAGATGTCGTCGCTACAGGTGGACAAGTTTTCTCCCTTCCCCGTCGCGCAAATGGGGGTGGGCCAGGAAATACTCGCGCAGCAGGACGGTTCATCGCAGGTACTGATCGCCGCGTCGCTGAATGAGCACATCGAGCGATTGGGCGCAGTGTTGCGCACGGTCGGATTGCTGCCGCGCGAAGTGGATATTGAGGTCCTTGGCTGGTGGCGCACACTCAAACAAGAAGGCAAAATCCCTGAAACGGGGCGCGAGCTCTTGTTGATCGTCGAGCCGCAGAGCATTGAATTGCTCGTTGTTCAGGACGGCACATTCCTGATGATTCGCCCGCTGGGCAGCCTGTCCGCGACCGCGCCGACGGAGACGGCAAACGAGGTTGCAGAGGATTTGAATTATACCCTGACGACGATGGAGACCGAGTGGGGGCTGCAGCGCATCGGCTCGCTTCACGTCTGGCATCGAAAGGAACTCGCTCCGGAATTTCTCAACGTGTTGCGCGAACAGTGCGAGCCGACGATAGAGTCGCACCTGCTCGACACACTCCCGCCGTTGAGCGAAGGCCTTGCGCGTCGCGCGATGGAGCGCGGGTCGCATCTGCTTGATCTCGCCCCGGCGGATTGGAAGGCGGCGTTGGCGTCGCGTAAATTCAAGCGCTCTCTGATTATGGCGGGCGCGATTTTTGTCGCGCTGTGGATTCTGGCGGTTGCCGCGTTGACCGTCGGAGTGCAGCTTCAGAAAAAGAAGCTCACCGAGGCGCGTGCGCAGCTTGCAACGCTGCAACCGCCCGCGCGACAGGTCGAACAGCTCAAGGAGCAGGTGCGTGCGCTGGAGCGCTATCTCGATCCTAAATACTCCGCGCTCGAATCTCTCCGCGAAATCGCGGAGCGACTGCCGCCGGGCGTGGACATCACGGCGTTGACCTACAAGAAATATGGCCAGATTGCGGTGCGCGGCGAGGCGGATTCGAGCGATCCCATTTATGACTTTTTTCAAAACCTTGAACAGACGGAGCTGTTCCCCGCCGTGAAGCCGGAAGGGGTAACCCAGCAACGGCGCGGAAACATCGTGCGTTCACAATTCAAACTCACCATCGAACTTCCGCCGGAGTCGAAATGAAATTCTCCGCACGCGAATTAATTCTGGCGGCGGCAACCGGGGCGGTGGTGTTGATCGGCGGCGCGTGGTATTTCGGGACGCCCGCTGTTGAATCCTGGTCTGAAGCGCGCGAGAGCGTGCGCAAGGTGCGGGATGAGGAAAAATTTGCGCGCCGGCTGATTGACCAGCGCCCTGAGTGGGAAGCGCAGTATGCAGAATTGCGCCAGCGCATCCCGCAGTATCGCGCAACGGATCCGGTGACAGCCGATATGCTGAGAACCGTAAAGCGGCTGGCGGACGACAACCACGTATCCATCTCGCGAATTGAGCCGAACAAAGAGAAGGTTACGGGCGATCTTTCCGAAGTCGCCATTGACTGCACGTGGGAAAGCGAACTGGAACCGCTCATCCGTTTTCTCTATGCGGTGCAATCCCACCCTGCTATTTTGGACGTTAGACAACTCACCGTCTCGCCCGCGCAGGGCGCAGCCGGACGATTGAAGGGAAATTTTGTAGTGTTTTTTGCCTTTAGCCGGACCGGCGTGTCCGAAACAACCGACGCGGCGGCCACACCATGACGAGACCACTGGAAAACAAAGCGATTCGAGGCCTCTACAAGGCGCTGACCACGCTGATCATTGCGGGGTTGCTCCCCCGATTATTCATCCGCTACCGGTCTGGGCGCAGGAGTCTTCCCCTACGACAACGATCACCACGCCGCCGACGGGCGCGGAGAAACTGATTCTCCTGAACTTCCGCGATTCGCCGCTGGAGCAAGTGCTTGAGTTCGTAGCCGACCTACTCGGCCGCACGCTGATTAAATCGCCGGGCATCAACGCGACGATCACGCTGAAAAGTCAGACACGCCTGACGGTGAAGGAGGCGATGCAGGCGATCGAGGCCGTGCTCGCGATGAACAACGTTTCGTTGGTTCCAATGGGCGACAAGTTTATCAAAGTTGTGCAGACCACCGCCGCGCGGCAGGAAGGAATGTCCGTCAGCATGTCTCTCCCTGAGACACAGTTTCCGGAAACCGACGCGCTGATCAGCCAAGTCATCACGCTGAAGTACACGGAGATTCCAGAGATCACGCCGATCATTCAAAGCCTGTTGCACGGCTACGGAAAAATTCAGCCGCTTGAGCGCGCGAACAGCTTGCTCATCACGGATACCGCAGTGAACATGCGCCGCATTATGGAAATCCTTGAGCTGATTGATCAGCCCACGGAGTCCAAGGTTGAAACGCGCATTTACACAATTCGTTACGCGAAGGCGTCGGATATTGCCAGTCGGCTGAATGAGCTGATCGCCGATTCACAGGCGAAAGAGGACAAGCCGCGTCTGGATGCGGAACAAGTTGCGGGCGCACAGGTGCCTCCCGCAATTGCAGCACTGCGCCCGCGCACCGCAGCGAGCGAAGCCGAGGCGGCAGCCGTCGCTGCCGCAGCGGAACGCGGCGTGATTGTCGGCAAGGTGAAAATTATCGCCGACGAGCGAACAAACATTCTCTTCGTCATTTCCCGCGCGGAAAACTTCGTGTTTTTCGACAAGATCGTGGACGTATTGGATCGCCCGGTGGATCCCGCCATCGCCGTGCGCGTGATTGCGCTCGAGTACGCAAAGGCTGAGGAGGTTGCGAGCATCCTCAACGAATTCATCGGCGCGGCCACGGCTGAAAAAGGAACCGGCGCACCGGAGGGAGCCGCCGCCGCCGCAGGCGACGCTACGGACAGCCGCAGCCAGGCGCTGCGCGACTTCATTCAGCAGCGCGTGCAGCAACGTGCGCCCAAGGCCGCCGAGGGCGGGGAAGAAAGCGGAATCGGACGCCTTTCCGCCAACACCAAAATTCTAGCGGACAAGCGCACAAACGCCCTGCTGTTGATGGGAAAGAGAAGCGATCTCGACGCGCTGCTGGAGGTCATTGACAGCCTCGACATCATGCTCGCGCAGGTCCTGATTGAAGCGGTCATTCTCGAAATCAATCTCGGCAAAGGTATTGAGTCGGGTGTGGATTGGTTGCAGCGTTCTGTCACCGCTTATGAGGAACAGATCAAAGGCCCGCGCGGCGGCGTTGGCGTGCGGCGCCCGGTGTACTCGTTCGGTGGTGGCTCGGTGATGAATGGCGAACCCGCGTTCCGCGCCGGCAACAGCATCCTGACGCAGGCCGACGGCAGAGCCGCGCTCGGGTCGGGCGCGCTGTCGTACTATCTGACGTTCTTTGATCTGAACATTGACGCCGTCGTTCGTCTTGCGGCGAACTCGCGCGATGCGCGTATTCTTTCCACCCCCCGTAGTGCTCACAACGGATAACACGGAAGCGAAGATCAACATCGGCGAAGAGCGTCCGGTCGTCACGTCGAGCAGCACGTTCGATACCGGCACACAGACGCAAAACTATCAGTACCGCAACATCGGCATTGAGCTGACCGTCACCCCGCGCATCAATCCGCAGCGGTATGTCGTGATGGAGATCGGGCAGACGGCGGATAACGTCGGCGGATTTGTCATGATCAACAACAACCAGGTGCCGATTATTACAAAACGTGAAATCAATGCACAGATTGCGGTGCAGAGCAGAAATACCATCGTGCTCGGCGGCTTGATTAGCACGGATAAAACCCGCTCGCGCGCGAAGGTTCCGCTGCTCGGTGATATTCCGCTGCTCGGCGCGCTGTTCCGCTCCGACTCGCGCGAGGAGAGCCGCACCGAGCTGCTTGTGCTGATCACCCCCTACGTTTTGATGACCCCGGACGAGGCCCGCGAGGAAACGGTGCGCATCCATGATCGCACCACCTTTTCGAAACGAGGGTGGGGCGAGACGTGGTCGGACAGCGAGCTTCCGAAAATGACCCGCGAGGAGGCGGATCAGATTTTGCGCGACCGCCAAAATGTGGATACGCCGGGAACAATTCGGGAGCTGTTCTCCGGTGAAGATCAACCTCAAAGCAAGACCGACGCCGGACGCAAGGGCAAGGGTCGGCACACCTTCGAGTTGGCGCCTGAAACAAATATGCGATCGGACGTGGAACCGCACGCACAATCCATGGACCAATCGTCGAACGAAGTGATCGCGTCGGAGCCGCCCGCAAAGCAGGACGACGCGCCCGCAAAAAAGAAGCGGACAATAAGCGCACCTCCCGCAGAATTGCCAACGGTGGAGCTTGATGAGCCGGCGCCGGAGCCTCAGCTTCCGCCGCTGGAGGGGCCGACAGACAGCGCACCGGGATCGCTGCTGGATCAACCCGTACCCATGCGATAATGCGCAATCGGTAGAGGGCGGTATGTTTCGGCGCACCTTGTTTTGGAAGCTTCTTCTCTCGCTGGTTGCGCTGACGCTTTTGCTGTCGCTGACCGACCAGCTTGATCTCTCGCTGCCCGTCACGCTGCTGATTTTTCTGCTCTCCGCAGCGCTCGCAAGCGCCTTGCTCGCCCGCTATCTGGCCCGGCCGCTGGCGCGGATGCGGCGCGCGGCGGAAGCGCAGGCGGCGGGCGAGCAGAAGGTGGAGTGGCCCGCGCCGACAACGCTTGAAATGAAGGCGCTCTCGACCGCCGTGCAGGCGATGGCACTGAACCTTCAGGACAAAATCAAAACCATCGAAACCCTGCTCGCAGAACAACGAACCATATTCGAGAGCATGGCCGAGGGGGTTCTCATCGTGGACGCGCACGAGCGGGTGTTGGATGTGAACCGCGCCGCCATTCGAATCTTTTCCATTGAAGCAGAGACCGTGCGCGGACGGGGCGTTTTGGAGGTGGTTCGCAACGCGCGTCTCGCCGAGCTTGTCCGCCGGACACTCGCTGGCGAAGGGGCAACGATTGAGGGCGATGTGATGCTTCTCTCGAACGGCGAGCGCCACCTGCAAGTGCACGGGAACCTCCTGCGCGACGGCGCTCGCGTGAAGGGCGCGATGCTGGTGCTGACCGATGTGACGCGGCTGCGCCAGCTTGAAACCATGCAGCGCGAATTCGTATCAAGCGCGTCGCACGAGCTTAAAACGCCCGTGACTTCGATCAAGGGCTTTGCCGAAACGCTCGCCGCGGAAAAAGACATGGATCCGGAGCAAGCGCAGCGCTTCATTCGCATCATCGCCCGTCAAACAGAACAGCTCGGGTCGCTGATTGACGATTTGATGGAGCTGATGCGCCTCGAATACGAGGACGAGCGAACGCCGCTGGAGCGACAAAACCTGTTTCTCCGCGACCTGATTGACGGCGCATTGGGGCTGCGCGTGGTGGAGGCCAACCAGAAAAACATCGCGCTCTCCACCGATGCGGATCGCACCATTCGAATCCACGCGCATCCCGTTTTAATGCAGCGGGCGCTAATCAACCTTGTGGACAACGCCATCAAGTACAGCCCGCCCAACACCACCGTCCGTGTACACGCGGAATCCATGGGTGACACGCTACTCATCCGCGTAAGCGATCAGGGACCGGGCATTGCGCCGGAGCATCAAGACCGCATTTTTGAGCGCTTCTATCGCGTGGACAAATCGCGCAGCAGAAAACTGGGGGGAACCGGGTTGGGCCTTTCCATCGTCAAACACATCGTGGAGGCGCATGGCGGCACGGTCGCGCTCGTCAGCGCCCCCGAGCGGGGCTGCACATTTACGATCACCCTGCCAGCTTGAATTTCCGCAAAAAAAGATGTTCTGAGTTTTCTCTATCCAAGCGGCGGCATAAACACTATTTTATATGTAGGTCTTAGCGTGAAGAGAAGGGAACCATCCCGTGCAAGAAGAAGTTAAATCTGCGAATTCTGCTGAACTTCAGCCCGGCGATATTGTGTTCGAATGTCCGCAGTGCGGAAAAAGCCTTGCGATAGATCCCCGCGCTGCAGGCTTTGTTGTGCGCTGCCCGGATTGTCAGACGGAAATTCAAGTTCCGACCACCCTCTCCGAATCCACAGAGGAAACGGAAGTCTTGGTAACTGCTGCATCCACAGAACCAGCCGCATCCCCCACATTTGAAGTCAAATCACGCGCGTCGGACTCTGAACGACTCAGCCAAATTCGGGGCGAGCTGGATTTAATTCAAGCGGCGCTCGACCGCCTCGTTGGATTGCTTGGCGATAACTAGAGCCTTTCTCAAAAGTTTTGTCCTGAAAAAAGGGTGATAAAAAACTTTTAATTTTTGGGAGATGCTGTATGAAGCTGGGAAATGCCGGTCTCGAAGACATTGCCAAATCCCGAAAACTGCAAGCCCGAGGAGCTGCGGCTGGCAATAACGACCGCCCCAACCATGCGTAGCCGGGACCGCCTGTACGCTATAAATGCGCTGATGCTGGAGATGGACTTCTCCCAAGTCGCCAAGCTTTTTGCGGTAAGCGAGCGCACCCTCACTCGCTGGGTACACGCATGGAATCAAGCCGGCATTGACGGGCTGATTGAACATGCTCGGTCGGGTCGGCCGCGCAAGATTCCCCAGGACCGCGTATCGCAGATTGTGAACCTAGTTGAGCAACCCGGACTGGCAGATCAACACCACTGGACCGGGGTCAAGCTGCATGGCTATTTGCGGGATGAACTCAAGCTGCCCGTTGCCTATTCAACGGTTATGCGCTTTTGCACGATCAAGGCTTTCGGCTGAAGGTGCCGCAACCGTGGCCGGATCGGCAGGACGAAGAGTCCCGAAAGTCATTCTGCCTTGAACTTCAAGCGCTTATGAAGAACCCCGATGTAGAGCTTTGGTTTGGCGACGAAACGGGGATTGAGGGCGATCCTCGTCCTCGCCGCCGTTGGATCAAGGTGGGCAAAACGGGCCGGGTCACCAAAAACGGCGACCATCTGCGAATGAACGTGACCGGGATGGTATGTCCGAGAACGGGCGAAGCGTTCCTCTGTGAATTCTCGCATTCGGACACCGATACCTTTCAGGCGTTCCTGGATGAGGCTAACCGGCTGCCGCCTCCTTCGCGTCCACGCCAACTTCTCATACTGGACAACGCCTCATGGCACAAGGCGGCCCGGCTTCAGTGGGGTCGCTTCGAGCCGTTGTATCTGCCCCCGTATTCACCGGACATAAACCCGATTGAGCGGCTGTGGCTTTTGATCAAAGCGGAGTGGTTTACCGACTTCGTGGCCAAAGACGCCGATGCGCTCATTGACCGTATTGACAAGGCTCTTTGCTGGGCCATCAACAGAGCGCCTGACAACATTCGCACCTGTTCAATCAAGTCAGAACTTTAGAGAACCACTATAACCGGCGTCACGCCGACCCCACCTCAAGCCGCAGCTCTGGAAGAAAAATTTCCAACTCGTTGCTTATCAACGCGATTGATAAAACAATGTTTTCAACAAGGAAAAGCGCCCCCTGTTGACAACTTTCCGGCGGCGCAAACAATCGCCAATATTTAATCACAACTCGTTATAGTTTCGGATATTACACAACAACAACGAAGGTTCTTCCGGGCCGGTGATTTGTTAAGTCGTCATCACCAAGCTGTTAACAACTTCCGCGTTTCCGCCGCCCGAAATGAGGACGAATGAAGAAAACTAGCGGTTAGCAAGCATTTGGACGGGGTGTGCCGCTTGGTTGCAGGGTGTGAATAAATCGGGATAAGCGGCGCATCGCCTCTTGAAGGTCTTCCATTCCCGTCGCGTACGCGCAGCGAATGTAGCCCTCGCCACTCGGTCCGAATGCAGAGCCGGGCACAACGGCGACCTTCTCGGCCTCCAAAAAGCGCAGGGCAAATTCTTTGGAGGAAAGACCGAAGTGGCCGACGTAGGGAAAGGCATAAAACGCGCCACGCGGACGCTTACACGGCAGACCCATTTCAGTAAAAGAATTGAACAGTAAGTTGCGGCGGCGCTTGTATTCTGCACGCATATCTTCGACTGCGGAATCGGAATCTGTCAGTGCTTCCACCGCGGCCTCTTGGCTGATGATCGGTGCGCACAACATCGTGTACTGATGAATCTTCATCATCGCTTCAATTAGCTCGGCCGGTCCGCAGGCGTAGCCGAGTCGGAATCCGGTCATCGCCCAGGCTTTCGAAAAGCCGTGGAGAAAAATTGTGCGCTCTTTCATGCCCGGCAGCGCTGCAATGCTTGAGTGGCGTCCGTCGTATGTCAGCTCCGCGTAGATTTCGTCGGTAATCACAATCAAGTCGTGCTTGATCGCAAAGTCCGCAATATCGCGCAGATCGCTTTCTTCCAGAATCGCGCCGGTCGGATTGTTTGGAAAGTTCAGCAACAACAGCTTTGTTCGGGGCGAAACTTTCGCCTCCAGCTTTGCGCGGGTGAGTCGGAATCCATCTTCCGCGCTTGTTTCGACCACGACCGGTTTGCCGTGCGCGAAGATCACGCTCGGCGAGTACGACACGTAGCACGGTTCGTGATAGAGAACCTCGTCGCCCGGCTCAATTAACGCGCGCAGCGCAAGGTCCAGTCCCTCGCTCACGCCAACCGTGATCAACGCCTCCTTCACCGGGTCGTAGTTCAGGTCGTACTTGCGTTTGAGATACTGCGCAATCGCCTGGCGCAGGGAGAGAAGGCCAAGGTTTGACGTGTAGCCAGTCTTTCCGCTTTCCAGCGCGTGGATTGCGGCTTCGCGGATGTGCCACGGAGTATCGAAATCCGGTTCGCCGATGCTCAGACTAATGACATCCTTCATCGTACTGACGATGTCGAAGAAATCGCGAATCCCCGAGCGTGGAATTCCTTGTACGTGTGAGGCTATTCTGGATTGGAGAGATTTCATGTTGAGTCCTTGCGCCCGGTTCAGGGAGACACCTTGAGGCGCTCGACCGCGTGCGGGGCTTCCATCAAAAGCCCGTGGTCTTTATAGGTTTTCAGCATAAAATGCGTTGACGTGGAGACAACGCCCCGAATCGTCGCGAGTTTTTCGCTCACGAAACGCGCAACGGCCTTCATATCGCTCCCCGTGACGAACAGCAAAAGATCGAATGCGCCGGACATCAGAAACAGCGATTGCACTTCAGAAAACTTACTGATGCAGTCCGCGATTTGATTGAACCCGTGTTCGCGCTCCGGCGTCACCTTGACTTCGATCACTGCGATAACCTTGTCCGCTTCTGCACATTCTTCGTTGACGATTGCCTGATAGCCTCGAATCACGCCGAGCCGTTCATATTCTACGATACGTGCGCGAACATCCTCTGCGCTTGAGTCGAGAATCTTCGCAAGGTTTTCCAGCGTCTCTCGCGCGTTCCGTTGTAATAAATGAAGCAATTCGTCCATAGGTGGCTCCGCAGTTCGATGGGGTGTTAGTGATAGCCGCGCGTCGCTGGCGCGTCCAGCGCAGATTAGGGCCGGGGCCTATCTCTCATCGCGCATCCGCTTCAACATCACCGCAACACTATCCTCCAATCCGCCCGGACGATTGCGCGCGAGCCACTGTTCGCGGAACGCCGGAATGAATTCCGCCCAGCATTTCGCGCGCTGCGCCGCGTCTTCTCCAAGCCCGCGCGCAATGCCCAGATCGAGCAGGCGCCCGGCAAGGGCAAACTCGTTTGTAATTAGCCCGGCATCATCGCGACCGCAACGCGCGCCGGCGAGCACGGAAGGGACGGATTGAAGCCGACGGCGCGCGGATTGCAACTTTCCGTCCGAAATCGCCGCCCGCAGGTTGCCGATATCGCGCTGGAAAAGAAGGCGAAATAACGCGCTCGCATTCTCAATCGGATACCCCAGCTCGCGGTACACCAATCCAAGGTCGTACGCGAGCGCGCCAAGCATTCGCGCTTCACTCTTGAACACTTGAACATCCAGTTGCGCCGCGAGATCCGCTTCGCGATTGGCCTCGAGCGCCCACGCACGCGCCGCGCCCGCAGCGAGAGGCAACAAATCAACCGCATACGGCTGCCAGTGGCCATTGTCGCCCCACGCGGTAATGAGATACCCGGACGCACCATGCGCAAGCCCATGCCTTGCCGCGCTGTTCAGGTTCTCCAACGCATTGTCGGTTCGGCCGACAACGCTGTTCCAAGTCGAGGTGCCCGGACAGACAAAGAAAGAGAAACCTGCATTCGCAAATTTCGCGCACTGTTCCGCAAATGGGTGATTCGCTTCATAACCCCAGACCAATGGAACCACATCGCGCGGTAGCGCCGGAATTAGTTCGGGGTGATTCAAGATGATATCACCCCAAAAGTGCATCGTGTGTCCGTGTGCAGAAACCGCACGATGAATTTTGAGAAGGAAATCAAGATAGACGCGCCCCTTGCCTTCGCGCTCGCACGCCTCTCGCGAACGCCCCTGGCCGAGGTCGAAGGTTTCATCGCATCCGACATTCACCTTTCGACTGCGAAAATTCGGCAACAGCTCTGCAAGCAGCTCTTCGACCAGATCCATGTTGCGCGGATCGAGCGGGTTCAAACTAAAGGAGCCACTCCGCCGCTCACCCCACGGCGTCATAAATCCATCCGGCGCCTCCGCGAGTGGTTTGTATCGCTCCAGCGCGAGCCAGCGATGCAGGTGCCCGAAGCAATTCTGATTCGGAACCAATTCAATGAAGCGTTCGGCGCAAAAATGGTCCAGCTCACGAACGTCTTCCGCGGTCATCGGGCTGGCGTTTGCCCAGACTTCGCGATGGTTGCGATAGGCGAACGTGTGTTCCGTATAAAGTTCCAGCCGGTTGATCTTCCACTCCGCCAGCTCGTCCACGAAGCGGAACAGCGTCTCCATGGAGGGAACTTTGTCGCGACTGATATCGAGCATCACCCCGCGCGTCAGAAAATCGGGGGCGTCCTCGATGCGGCACGAAGGAATTGCATCGCGGTACTGGCGAAGAAGCTGGCGAAACGTCATTGCCGCGTGCCACAACCCGGCGGCATCCGCACTGCTCAGCACAGCCTGACGCGGAGTAATGTGTAGGGCGTAGGCCTGGGGTCGCAATTCCGGATCGTGGCGCAATAGAATTTCCGCCGTATGCGGCTTGTCGCTCGGCCCCGCGATCGTCGCCTCCGCGTGAACTTCGCGTCGAACGTCCTGTTGAATCCGTGCGGCGATGTCGGTGCCCAGCCCCGAGTCGTCGTAGATGGTGATTCGCCGGCGCCGCAGCGAGTGCGCGCCCTGTTCGATATGAATCGAGCGGGGCATCGGCAGGAGGACTGGAAAGCTCAGTTGCGACACGCGGCAATCAAAAGCATCCGCGCGCGGCAAATCAAGCCGCGAAAGCGACAAAAAGGCGCCGCTTCGCCCCACGTGGAGTCCCATTTGCGTTTTTTCTCGCAAATTGTCTTGACATCAAGACAATTTTGGCCGATGGGTGAGGTATGAAGGAAAACACATCTGCGACTCACACTTGGCTGATCCTTTTCAAGGCCTGGCGGGCGGTGGAGGCGTGGGACAAGCAGTCCATCGCTTCCATGGGTCTGTCGTTCACAGATTTCATCGTAATGGAGGCGCTCCTGCACAAGGGGGAGATGCCGGTGAATGAGCTGGGTCGAAAGGTCTATTTGACCAGCGGCTCCATCACCACGGCGGTGAGTCGTCTGGAGAAGCAGGCGTATGTGAAGCGCACGGTGGCAAAGAAAGATGCGCGCGTCGTCATGGTAAGCCTGAGCGCTTCAGGGCGGCGCTACATTCAGCGCGTATTTGCCCGACACTCCGCCAATCTCGAAAAGGCGTTCAGTGTGCTCAGCTCCACCGAACGCGCACGGCTTCTTCCCGCCCTCCGCAAGCTTGGCAGACACGCGGACGAGATGCGGCTGCAAAAGGCCTGAACCGTTCACCGCGACAACGCTCGAATTTTTTGGACAACACAAAGGAGAAACGATGAACATCAAGGGAGTACTTAATACAAAGGGCGGATGGACTCCGCTTGTGCTGCGACTCGGCCTGGCCGTCGCAATTTTTCCGCATGGCGCCCAAAAAGTATTAGGCTGGTTTGGCGGCGGCGGGTTCAGCAACACCATGCAGTACTTCAGTTCGCCCGATGGCATGGCGCTTCCCGTCGCAATCGCATTCCTTGCAATTATGGCGGAATTTCTGGGCCCGCTTCTTCTTGCGACTGGATTCGCCACCCGCATCGGCGCATTTGCAATCGGCTGCAATATGGTCGCCGCGATTGCAATGGTTCACGGGAAAAACGGCTTTTTTATGAACTGGCACAACAACCCTGGGGCGATGGAGGGCTTCGAGTACCACATCCTCGCGCTCGCCATTGCGCTCGGCCTGATTATCGCCGGCGGCGGGCGACTCTCCATTGATCGCGCGCTGACGAAAACGTCGTAACAAGAAACGCCGCCCGACGCGGGCGTCGGGCCTCCACGATTTGGGCGGCAGGATTGAGTTGAGATAAAGGATGGGGCCGGTACGAACTCGTCCCGGATTCCCCGTATCCCCAAACAAAATCGGACGCAGGGTGATCTGCGCCCGATTCTTGTTTGATTGTTTTTTGAGCTACTGACTGAGTTTCCAGATGCGGTAGAAGCGATGCTCGCTTGCGCCTGCATCTGCGTCTTCTTTCTGTGCGACTCCGCCCGTTGCGGTGATGTCGCCGGGTAGGGCAATCCACTCCGCACTAGGAAGGATGTCCGCAGCCTCAACGCGATAAACCGCGCCGTCTTCCGAATGCCACCGCACAACAAAGTTTGTGCCGCTCTCCAGGTCGGCGGGGCTTGCGTCCGCCTTGAACAGCTCATCCATTCCGAGTACCAGAACAGTCAGGGTGCCGGTGCTACTCATTACAGGATCACCGTCATCTGTTGCAACGATCCGAATCTCGTTTGTGCTGTTCGCAAAATTGTCGTCCGGAGTCCACGTGAACACGCCAGTCGCCGGATCAATCGCCGCGCCCGGCGGGGCGGGGGGCAAAAGGGCAAACGCGACTTCGTCCGCGGGCTCGTCCGGATCCTCCGCAACAACCTGAACCACCAGCAAGCTGCCGGGCGCGACAGTGATTGTTCCGAGCGGGCCGAACACCGGCGCCTGGTTTGGCAGCGCAAGCGGCGCGACAACAATCAGAATCGTCTCGGAATCACTAAGCGTGGCGTAGCCGTCATCGGTGACTCGAATGGTCACGGCATTTGTTGTTCCGGCAACCGACTCGCCCGGCGTCCACTGGAAGACACCCGTTTCCGCATCAATCGAAGCGCCGGCGGGTGCGCCCGCCGCCAGGCTGTACGTCAGCACTTGAGGCGGCTCGTCGGTGTCCACCGCGCTGACCGAGAATGTGAGCAGGGTGTCCACCGCTGCCGATCGGTTGCCAATGGGCGCCAACACCGGCGGCGTATTATTCGTCGGCAGCATGTTTGGTGCACCTGGCGTGGTGACGATCATTGTGTAGATATTCGAGCCGGCATCCGGCCAGAGACCCTCGCTGACATCGGTTGCTTGCGGGCCAAATGTCACCGTATCCACCGGCACGCCATCGGGGGTGAAGAGACCAATTTCTTCGCCGCCCTTGCCAAGCCCCAACTGGTATGAGGCGCAAGGCCGACGGTGTTTTTGCTGTCGGCCCACACGACAAGGAAGCTCTTGGCGGTGATGATGACTCCGCTCGGGAACGACCACTTTGTCGGATTCGTGAGCTTGTCGGTGAAACCAAAGCCCGACAAATCAACGTCGTTCGTTCCGTAGTTGTACAGCTCGACCCAGTCCTCTGCGGAACCGAAGTCGGGATCAAGAATCGAATCGTTGTCCGCGACCCACTCGTTGATCCGAACGGTGATCGGTTCATCCTCGCCTCCGCCGCCTTCGCTCGCACCGATCATGATGGTGATAGTCTCGAAGTCATCGAGGTTGCCGTCGCCATCATCGGTGACGCGAATGGTGACAAGGTTTGTCGAGTTTGCGGCGGACACGTCAGGAGTCCAAGTGAAGACGCCGGTCGTCGGATTAATGGCGGCGCCGGCAGGCGCCCCCGGATCGAGCGTATAGGTCAGCGTTTGCGGCGGGGTATCCGTGTCCGTCGCGCTCACAACGAATGTCAGCAGGGCATTGGGCGCGCCGGTCTTATTGCCGATCGCATCGAGAACCGGCGGCGTGTTGCTGCTGCTCGGCGGCGGGCAGTTCGGCATACCCGGCGTCGGGAAGGCCATCGGCTCAATGGATCCCACACCATCCGGGCAGCGTCCTTCACTCACATCGCTCGTCTGTGCGCCGAAGGAAAGCGTATCCACCGGATCGCCATCGGGGGTGAAGAGGCCAATATCTTCGCCGCCCTTGCCGAGTCCCCAGCCCGCGTGAACGCCGATGCCGACCATATTCGCGCTATCGGCCCAAACCAAAAGGTATTCACCGGCATGAATGGTGACGCCGCTGGGGAATACCCACTTGAAGGGTTTGCCCAGGTTGTCGGTAAAGCCGAAGCCCGAAAGGTCCACATCGTTTGACCCGTAGTTATACAGCTCGATCCAGTCCTCAAACTTGTTGTTATCCGGATCGCGAAGCGTCGCCTTGTTGTCGGCCATGAACTCGTTGATACGAACCTTGAGATCGTCAACCGCCGCATTCGCGTTCGGCGAGCCGGGCGTCGGGATCACGAAATTGACGCGACTGGCCCAATCGCCATCCGGGTAATCGCCGTACGACTGATCTTCGGGAATTGCGGAGTAGTTCAAGTAGTCCACAATTAATCTTTCGCCAGAATTCGAATAAACCAACGCGAGGGAACCGTTGGTTAACGCTGGTCGGAACGATGCATGATAGTCGTTGCCCGAGGTTTGTCCCGGCTCGTTGTCCAGCCACACAACAAGGAAGCCATTGGAGTCCACGGCCGAACCCGCAGGGAAGCGCCACTTTGTCAGGTTGGTGTACGAGTCCGTGAGATAGAAGTTCGTCAACGCGATCTCGTTCTCACTCGGATTATACAACTCCACCCACGGGTCGAATTCGCCCTGGTTGTCCTGAACCGTGCTTTCATTCGCCACCTGCAACTCGTTGAGCCAAAGCTCGGGCAGGGTGGGGAGGCTGCGGCTCACGCTGTTCGGCTTGCCGGGCGTGAAGAGGACGTTCGTATCCACCGCCCAATTCGCAACGCGCATCCGATTTTGTGCGCCGTCAATGAGCTGAAGCGACGGGCCGCCACCAGCGGCAATTTCGGGCCAAGGCGCAACCTTGTTATACAGCGCCCGATCCACAACCACTTCGTTTGTGCCATCGGGCCGGAGCAGCGTCAGCACCTCGCCAGCGTTGTCGAGCTTGCCCGAATACTGGCCGATGACGGCGTCAACATTTGTGTAGTGCGCGGCATACTCGCCGAGGTTTTCCACCAACACGCGGTATTCGCCGGGGCCAATCACCGCGTCGCCCGAAAAGGTGAAGCCCAGTCCATCCATGCGGTAGCCGGTGAGGTCGAATGCAAAGTTTGTGGAACGGTTGTGCAGCTCAACAAATTCAGCAAGGCCGTTTGCGGGCTGATACATAATTTCATTGATGACGAGGTTGCCCTCCGGCGACACATTTTCGCCGTGATAGCTGACCGTGCGGCTGGCCGAGGGACCAACCTGCTGGCCGGCTTCGTCGAAGCCGCTTACCGTGACGGTGGTCGTTCCCGTCGGAATCGCAAGGGTGACGCTCCAGCCCGTAGGCGACGTCCACTCCGGCTGATACTCCACGCCGTTGAACATAAACGTGTACATCTGCACAGGGGCGCTGCCCGACAGCGTCACGAGGTTCCCGTTCGTGGTCACGTGCTGAATGCCGATGTTGAAGTTCGTCATTGGCTTGAGCTGATTCGCCATATAACTACGGCGATCAGAAACATAGCTCTTGATGGACGACGGACTCGCAACGCTCACGCCATCGCTCGTAAGTTGTCCGTAAAACTCGTCCACGGAACCATTGATCTGCGAGGAGTTCAGCGCCACACGCGTCGCATTGTTGAGCGCCTGCCAGTAGTAGCGACGGAACGGAGCATACTCTGTCATCCGCTTCACAACCGGCATCGTGCTCTCCACGTGGAAGAGGTCTGAGTTCGCCGCATCGCCGCTATCCGCGCCAAGCGCAAAATCCATATCCCACGGAATCAACTGCCACTTGCCATTGGGCGGAAGATACATGGACATATTTTTGCCGCGCTTATAGCCGTAGCTGTCCCAATCGCCAATGATGTGCCGCATCGCAATTACGCGCATCCACTGCGGAACGTCTGCGACGCTTTCAAGGGCGCCTCTATACACACTGCCAGTGGTATTCGCCGCATCCACCAAGCGCTCAATGTTTGCGAAGGTGTCATACGGATTTCCGCCCTTCGGCGTGTTGTTCCAATTCCAGCGATACCGTGCGCGCTTTTTCACGCCGCCCGTCGTCGTAAAGTTTTGCAGTGTGGCGTCGGCCTTAACAAAACCATCGCCCTCGCCACCGGTGAAGTTTTTGAATTCCGGCCAGTCATCAATCTTGACCAATTCGCCGTCTTCATCGTCGAACCACATCTGCAGGTAGTCCTTCTCGATGTGCAGCACATCCGCGAAGACGTAGGAGTAGGGCATGCCGTTGAACGACAGATACACGTAGCGCAAGTAGCTGTAGGAGATGCCGAGTTGCTCCGCGATTTGATAGGACGTGCGCTCGCGCTGCATCGTCGCATCGCGGTCACGCTCCAGCGAGTCAATGTTCAGCTCGTCGTTGTTAAGGAACGGTTCATCAGACGGGAACTTTACACGGAACGAAGCACGTCCATTAGGATCATCCGGATTCGCCATTGTGGGCCGCGTGAACGGACTTCCACGCCAACGCACACTGGCGTTATAGATCGCGCGTTCGCCGCTGACAAAGGTCATATCGAGATAGTGATCGCTCAGTTTCTCGCGGCTCTTCCACTCATCCAAATTCGCCTTGGTCATCCAGAAACGATACGCACCGAGCGCCGCGTCTTTGTTGGCGGTCTCACCAAAAAGCACCAGCGCCTCTTTTTCGGGAGCGCCAAGCGGGAACACATTTGTCGCGTTCTGCGAGTCGCTCGCGGCGACATGGAAGGCGACTAGCGTACCGCCAGCCTGACCGGGAATAATACCGCGATATACGCCGCCACCAAGATGCGTCATGTTGGTCGAAATGATCGTTTGTGACGGATCAATGCGGTAGCGCAGTTGCGCCTGCCCGATCCCGTCCGGATCGGAAACACGCGCGGTCACCGCCACGGATTCATTCGCTTTCGGCATCACCGGGCCGTGCACAACATCCCAAATTGCCGGACCGGCATTCGAAACTTTGCGGCTATTTGCCTGTCCCGGCGTACCGAGGTTTTTCGGAAGCGACAGGGTTTGCTCAGCCTCAAGATAGTTGCCGCGCAGACGCAGCAACAGGTTCGGATCTCCACGCAACCAGCGCGCATATCCGCGGATCGTTACGTTGGTGTCGTTGGCGTTAAGGCCCGAGTTCAAGTTGCCCTTGATTCGATTCGCGCCCGTATCACCCTTGCCCGACGCTCGAACGGCGAGGCTCCAATTGCCGCTGTGCCCTTCGTTTGCGCGACCCGACGCCTTTTGATTTCCCTGCGCGGTCCAGTTGTTGAAATTGGACTCGAAACCGGGGTTTCGGAACGAGGTTCGCTCCACCAGACCTCGTCACTTCCAAGTCATCTATAAGCGCCTCGCCAGCGCGCTCCAAGAACACGTGCAACTCGTCAATGCTTTCGCCCGGAACCAACATTCCGTGATCAAGCTTTCCTGTGTATTCAACCAGTGTCCATTGCGACTTCTGCGATTCATCGCTGTCCGCCCAATTCGACGCGCGTCGCGTATCGGCGCGGGGATCCATCAGCTCCAAGCTGCTGCCGCCGCCATCCGACCACTCGCCCCACTGGCCGCCGTCGCGATAGGTCACTTCGCTCACCAGCACAAAATCCTGCTCCGGGAGCAGCGGATCGTCGGGCTTCACCAGCGCCACGCGCTCGCCGGAGTTGGCAAGACTGCCGCTGTAGTTGCCGACTGTGTTCCCCGCGTTCAACACGCCGGGATAGTTCCCGATCAAATGGGACGCATTTCGCGCAACAACAAGGTACTGCCCGGAACCAATGGTTGTGCCGGACGGGAAGCGGAACGTAATGCCATCTTCCAGGCGCCAGTCGCTGAGGTCCACCGAGCCGGGAGAGGCATTGTATAGCTCGATGTACTCGTCATCGTTATTGCGCGAAATCGGGTTGTACATGATCTCGTTGATCACAACCGTGTTCGCGCGAATCGCGGTATTCGATGCGCCCGGCGTCGAATTGGATAGCGAAGAACAGTCCGCCGCGCCATCGGGATAGCGGCCAAGCGACACGCCGTTTTGCTGTGCGCCAAAACGGATGGAGTCCATGACGGTGCCATCTGGTGAACGGAAGAGCACATCCTCGCCCGCCATCGAAAGGGCAAACGTGAGATTCGTTTCGCTTACAACATTTGTATTCGCAAAGAAGACCACGAAGCCACGCCCGGGAATTGTGGTGCCGCCTGGAATCTGGAACTTGTTGGTCTTCACAGAATCGCTCAACCACGACCCGCCAATGTCAATGGCGCCGCTGGATTTGTTATACAGCTCGATAAAGTCGTATTCTGGCTCGTCCGTGTGTACGAGGACTTCGTTGATAACGATGTTTGTGAAGGCGTTCGGCTCAATCACCTCCGGGCCGCCGGGGTGCCGCCCAATGCGGCGCTCGCGCTCCATGCGCGGGGATCCGACGCGCCATAAGTGCCGCGCGAAAGAACAAGGGAGTGTCCTGCGCCGTCGGGCGAGAGCGGCCAAGGCGGTGTGTCGGCGTACTCCACGTCGAGGAACAACGCATCCATTTGTCCGGCAACCGGGCGGGTCTTTCTAAGCTCAATCAACCCGCTGCTATTGGGCAGCTTCCCACTATACGGCCCGACCACGGCGGTGAGGTTTGTATAGACGGATTGCATCGCCGACGGCGACGCGGCCACCACGAGATAGCCGAACGGCGGAATCACGTCCGACGCGCTAAACGCATACGAAACATCGCCCGTGAGATAGTATCCTTCGAGCCGATTCGTGAACGGAGTCGTGTTGTACAGCTCGAGGAATTCGAGGTTTTTTCCGTCATCACGGTCCGGCGGATTGTACATAATTTCGGAAATCACCAAGCCGGTACGCCGGGAAGACGGGGACGGAGTGATCGTTCGAACGCTATCGCCGGGCTTCGTCGCGCAAGAGCATCACGGATAAATCATCAAATTGCAGCGCACCTGCGGATCCCACGTTGTCCGCATAAATCACGAGACGTACCCAGGCGGCGTTGGTTGGTACTACGGCTTGAATGCTCTTCTGAACCCAGCTTTCGCCGATGCCACCAAAGGTCAGGGGAGCGGCGCTAATCATATTTGTTTGAGCGTCGAAGAACTCCATCTTCATTCCCTGCTCGCCTGTGCTCCAGTTGCTATCGGCCCAAAACCATGCGGAGAACTCATAGGTCTCGCTTGGCGCCGCTGGCACGTCCTGCCAGAAAAACCCTCCCGTTCCAGCGCCCGACCACGTGCCGCGAATCGTGGCGTGTGCTTCGCCGGTGAGTGGACGCCAATTCACTCGCAGCGCCGTTCCCCCCGCTGCGCCGTGTTCGTCGGGGTTCCCCGCCTCCCACGCATACGCGAGATTCGTCGTCGAACCTGCAATCTCAAAGCCGGGATTTACGAAGAGATTTGTATTCGGAATCACTTCCGGCCCTTCGCCCTCGCCCGGGCCTTCCGGCGGCTCTGGCGCCTCGCCCACGAGAGAAACTGCGTCGAACTGCAATGCGCCGCTGGCGCTCACGCCCGTCGCATACACGACGACGCGCGCCCATGCCGCATTGCTCGGCGCAACGGCCTGAACCGATTTCTCCTCCCAGCTCGCATAGACCGCACCCAGAAGCTGCGTCGAGGCGCTGAGAAGATTCGTTGCTGCGTTGTAAAACTCGAGTCGCATCCCGTGTTGCCCGGGGTTCCAGCCATTATCGGCGTAAAACCACGTGGAAAACGTATAGGTGTAGCCCGGGCTCGCCGGAACTTCCTGCCAATAGGTGCCCCAGTTTTCCGTCCCCACCCAAGTCCCCATAATTGCCGCGATCCATGTGCCCCCGCGACTCCGGTCCCAATCCACGCGAGCAACGTTGCCATCCATTGAGCCGTGGTTATCGGGATTGCCCGCTTCCCAGTATTCCGCAAAATCGGCGGTTGATCCTGCGACCTCGAAGCTGGAGTTGTTCAAAAGATTCGTCTCATCCGCGTGCACAGTGAAGCCGGGAATCCCAGCCCAAAGAGTGAGGGCCGCAAGCGCTGATATAATTCGTGAAACCATGGGTTCCTTCCTTTCCATTGCAGAGACCAACCGCACCGGGAGACGATTCATAAGAAATGACGTCCCGAACACCGTCCGACTCGTTTTTCGATACAAATACTCCTCTACTCATACAGCAAACCCCGTGCCACAGTAAAGCGTTTCACCTGGCGATTTTCGCAATTTCAAAATTAAACCCATGACGGGCGAATCGCGCAGTTTCGGCAATTATGGACACGCTCTTTGCCGAACAAATTTTTTCAGTTCTGATATTTGCTGCGCCGCGGATGGCACAATTGAGATTTTTAAGTACAGTGTCCATGCCATGAAGCCCCAAAAAACAAGCGATGCATCAGAAGCGATGCGCCCACTCTTGTCACTAATTGGAAAATCAGAGAAGGCACAGCAAAAACTGGCCCCCGGCTCGTGGCAGTACGCCATGCTTCGCGACCATCTTTGCGCCCTGCGCCTCGCAACGCGACTGCTGAACAATCGTCCCCCTCGCGGCGCGTCGCTGGACGAACTCAAAAACGCAGTAGCATCCATTGACGCGATGATCGCCAAAACAAAACCTTCTTTAACTCGCTTTGCGCCCGGTACGCCTCATCGCTCTCTGGCCCAAAATCGGCTTTTTGCCCTCCGCGCCGCCAGGGCGGCAATTTCATCGCAATCCAAGAGCGCAAAGAAACCAGTCGGCGCGAATCAGTCCAGCTCCGCAAACGAATGAGCAAGGCGCCGACAGAACTATCCGAACAGCGCATCAAGAATGCGCTTCACGACATCTTTGGCTTTTCCGAATTTCGGCCGAATCAGAAAGAAATTGTGACCGCCATTCTTTCCGGCCGCGACGCCTTCGTCGTCATGCCCACCGGCGGCGGGAAGTCGCTCTGCTACCAGCTCCCCGCCCACCTTATGGACGGCACCTGCCTTGTTGTCAGCCCGCTCATTTCGCTAATGAAAGATCAAGTGGACGCAGCGGTCGAAAACGGTCTCCGCGCAGCATTTCTAAATAGTTCTCAGGACGCGGGAGAGCGACGCGCTGTACTAAATCAGTTGCGGCGTGGCGCACTGGATTTGCTCTACATTTCGCCCGAACGATTCGCGCTGGAGGGATTCAGCGACCTGCTCGCGTCCTGTCACATCTCGTTTGTCGCGATTGACGAGGCGCATTGTATTTCCGAGTGGGGCCACGACTTTCGCCCCGATTATCTCGCGCTCGGCTCTCTAACAAAGACATTCCCCGATACGCCGATCACGGCCTTTACCGCTACGGCCACAATGAAGGTGCAGGAGGATATTGTCCAACGCCTGAATTTGCGCACCCCGCTCCGCGTTCGCGCGTCGTTCAATCGTCCAAACCTCTACTATGCGGTTCAGCAAAAGAACGATGCGAATCGCCAGGCGTTGCGCTTCATTACAGATCATCGCAATCAAGCGGGCATTATCTACCGAACAACGCGAAAAAGCGTGGAGGCAACGGCGGAGTTTCTAATAAAAAACGGAATCCGCGCGTTGCCTTATCACGCAGGGCTTGATGACGATGTCCGGGCAAAGAATCAGGAAGCGTTCAATCGCGACGAGGTGGCCGTGGTTGTCGCAACCATCGCGTTTGGCATGGGCATTGATAAATCTAATGTTCGTTTTGTAATCCACGCCGACCTTCCAAAGAACATAGAGGGTTATTATCAGGAGACGGGACGGAGCGGGCGCGACGGCGATCCCGCCTGCTGTCTTCTCTTTTTCGGCTACGGCGACATTCCAAAAATCCGTCACTTCATTAACCAAATCGAAGACGAACCGGAACGGCGGCGCGCGGAGCGATCCCTGCAGGACGTTGTGAACTACGCAAGCGCCCACGCCTGCCGACGGCGGCAGCTCCTCGGATACTTTGGCGAACAATTTGGCCACGCCCCCTGTGGCAACTGCGACGTTTGTGCGGGTAAAGTCGAAAGAACAGACGCCACGCGCGACGCGCAAATTGCCCTCTCCGCCATCGTCCGCACCGGACAGCGCTTCGGATTCGGCCACGTCATTGACGTCATTACCGGCGCAGAGACCGATCGCGTCCGCGCACTTGGTCACGACACACTGAAGACCTACGGCGTTGGCGCAGATCACTCCCGCCCTTATTGGCGCCGCGTGCTTGATAATTTATTGGCACAGGGCCTTGCCGGGCTGGACGACGGCGAATACCCCACGCTTCAAATTACCGAACAGGCGCTTCCGGTTTTGAAGGGCCAGGCCCAATTTTTTATGAGCGAGGCACAGGCCGAAATTCGCCCGCGCCGCCGCAAAACAACCGCCGCCACACCGGTGTCCGATGGCGGCCCGCTGTTTGAAAAACTCCGCGATTTACGCACCACGCTTGCAAAGAAACACAGCGTTCCCGCCTACGTTATTTTCACCGACACCACCCTCCGCGAACTCGCCATTCGCCGTCCCACCATACCCGCCCAACTTCTCCAAATCCACGGCATCGGCGCCCGCAAACGCGAACAATACGGCGACCAGGTCCTTGCTATAATCCGTCGCCACATCGAGTCGGATAGCTAAACCCTAAACACCGGCCGCAACGCTTGATATTTCATCAGGCGGGGGACAGATTAGCCCAACAGCTTCTGAATGATCGCAAAGTCTTTTTCCGCCCAACCGCGCTCTACTGCGGCCTCAAGTTGGCGGATTACGGCTTCGCACATGGGGAGAGGGACGGCGCCACTGTCTCGGGCGAGGCGGGTGTCCTTAAGCATGTGGCGGACGGCAAATTGTGGGGTGAAATCACTGGCCTTTAGCTTGGGCTCCTTTACCTTCGCCGCAGGAGACCAGGCCATGCTGGCTCGATAAAGATCAAAGAAGGTGTCGTCGCTGATACCGCGCTGACGCGATAGCGCCAAGCTCTCGCAGAGCGCCGCAACTTGAACGGCGATGGCGAGATTGGAAGCGAGCTTGAAAGCCGCAGCTTGTTCCCCGGTTCCGGAGTAGTGCTGCTGCTTGGATAGGCGATCAAATACAGGCTGGGCGCGAGTAATGGCTTCTTTGTCGCCACCCAGATAATAAATCGTCGTGCGCGTCTCCGCGCCGGGAACGCTTCCGGTAAAGGGCGCCTCAATATAAGAAGCGCCGCGCCCGCGAACGAGGCCTTCGAATCGCTTGCTGCTTTCGGGGTCAATCGTGCTGCACTGAATTACGATGTGACGCGACTCCAGCGCGAGGGAGAGTTGTTCGATTACACTCGCTACTGCGGCGGGATCGGATACGCAAATAATCAGAGCGTCGGCGACCTTCGCAACCTCGGCAGGAGAGGATTTCCATTGGGGGAAATCAAGCTTGGGCGTTCTGTTCCACGCGCCCTTCAACCATCCATCGTCGTCGAGGTGACGCGCCCAAATGGCCCCAATCAGGCCGAGGCCCAAAACTCCTGTCGGTGTCATCGCTTGCTTCCTAGTGGTTAAGGCCCAATTTCTTGAGCTTGGGCTTGATTACGAACTGACAATAGCCCTGATTCCGATTATTGACATAATATTCCTGCATATACGCCTCGGCCTTGTAGAAGGTCGTTGCAGGAACAACCTCCGTCACCACTGGATTCGAATAGGTTCCCGCCGCATTCAGCGCCGCGATGGAGGTTTCAGCCGCCTTGCGCTGGGCTTCGTTATGATAGAAAATTGCGGAGCGATACTGCGTACCGATATCGTTGCCCTGCCTGTTGATCTGCGTGGGGTCATGGGCCTTCCAGAAAACATCCAGGAGTTGTTCGAAGGAAATGCGCGAGGGATCGTACTCAATCTCCAACGCCTCCGCGTGCCCGGTTTTTCCCGTGCAAACCTGCCGATACGTCGGGTTTTCGGTTTGCCCGCCGGTATAGCCCGAGTCCGCGCGCAACACGCCGGGAATCTGATCAAAGACCGCTTCGGTACACCAAAAACAGCCCCCCGCAAGCGTCGCAATCTCTGTTTTCTCCGGCATCGGCTGATCTCCTTTCACCGCGCGCCCCGGCGCCTCTGTCATCCCTGTTCCGAATTAATGCAAAGACCGCTATAGTAATAATGGCGAAGGTGATGCTTGCGCGGCGATTCATCTATCTACGTCGCTCGCGCGAGCAACAACCTTACAAAGCGAGGCCGAATTACTCCGCCAAAAACGTGCGGCGACCGCGTCGCCGGTCGTGGAGCATTTCGCGAAGTTTTTCAACGCCTTCACCGGTCTCGGCGGACATGGATAGGGGGTGTGGCCGGTGGCTTCGCGGAATTTTATGAGATTTTCTTTGGCTTCCGGAGTGTCCATTTTATTTGCGACAACGAGGAAGGGACGCGTGGTAAGCGCTTCTGAATAGAGACGCAGCTCTTCTTTCAGTCGCGCAAAGTCTTCGATCGGATCGCGTCCGTCGGTCCCCGCCATATCAAGGACATAGATCAACATGCGAGAGCGTTCGATATGGCGCAGGAAATCGTGACCTAAGCCGACGCCTTTGTGCGCACCATCAATCAGTCCGGGAATATCGGCGATGCGCAGGGAGGTGTAGTCTTCGAACTGGAGCGTCCCGATCAACGGATTCAACGTCGTAAAGGGGTAAGCGGCAATTTTCGGGCGCGCGGCGGTGAGCGCACGGAGCAGGGTTGACTTTCCAGCGTTCGGATAGCCAACCAGTCCAACATCCGCGACGGTTTTTAATTCAAGAACAAGCGTGCGTATTTCGCCCTTTGTGCCGGGAGTGAACTCCGTTGGCGCTCGGTTGGTGGACGACTTGAAGTGTACGTTTCCCTTCCCGCCGATACCGCCCTGTGCGACGAGGAGTGTATCGCCATCTGCCACAACCTCGCCGAGAAAAACACGCTCCGCATTGAACGGGGACTCGCGCGGGTCTTCGCCGTCGTCATCTTCAGAACGCACCCCGGGCTGAAGCGATGGAACATGCCACGCCTGAGTCCCGCAAGGAACGGGGAGAACCAAATCTGCACCGCTCGCGCCCGTCATTTGCTGGCCGTGCCCCTTATCTCCGTGTTTTGCACGTTGGGCGGGTTGAAAATAGAGCGAAACCAGCGAGTCAACGTCCTTGCTGGCCTTCAGAACAACACTTCCGCCGCGGCCGCCGTCGCCGCCATCAGGTCCGCCGAGTGGCACAAATTTTTCGCGACGAAACGAAGCGGACCCGTCGCCGCCGTTTCCCGCGAAGGCCTGTACAACCACGCGATCTTTGAATGCGATTCCCTTCATATACCGATAAAACAAAAGCGCGCCCGGTGGCCGGACGCGCTTTTCGTTAAGCTGAATCCTGCGTCAGACCGACGCGAGCTCTCGCACATTGATGCGCTTGCCGCCACGATCAAATTCGACCGTTCCGTCTTTCAACGCAAACAACGAGAAGTCGCGCGCCTGGCGCACGTTCGCCCCGGCAACGAACTTCGTGCCGAGCTGGCGGACGATAATGCTGCCCGCCGTTACTGTCTGGCCGCCGAACGCCTTGACGCCGTGGCGTCGGCTGTTGCTGTCGCGACCGTTACGTGAAGAACCTTGTCCTTTTTATGTGCCATGACGCACCTCCTAATCAGGCCGTAATTGCTTCCACCTTCAGGCGGGTCAAACTCTGACGATGTCCGACCTTGCGGTGGTAGCCTTGACGGCGCTTTTTCTTGAAATTAACAACTTTTTCGCTGCGGTGCAGGTCAACAACCTCTGCGGTCACTGTAGCCCCTTCAACAACCGGCGCACCGATTGTCAGCGCAGAGCCGGTGTTAACGGCCAACACGCGATCAAGCGTAACCTTTTGGCCCGCTTCAATATCCAGCTTTTCAACATCAAGTACATCGCCCTGTTTTACGCGATACTGCTTGCCGCCGGTCTCAATTACTGCATAAGCATCCATGGAAGTTCCCTAAACAAAGGGAGCGAAGCTACGCCACACACCGTATGCTGTCAACATTGAATCGTAGGAATATAAAGTGACCGAAGGCTCGTTGCAACCCGGCGGGGGAACCGTGAGGCCCCCGCGAACCGTTCGCGCACCGCGTACATCCACGCGAAATAAGCGAAAACGCACCCGCTGGCCATGGATTCGACTCTCTATTATGGGCTTTGCTGGATTGGCAATGCTCGCGCTGACAACGGACCTCGTCACGTTCAGGCTGAAGGCCAGCAAAAAGATGAATCGCACTGAATCGTCTCCACTCGTCGTGGATGCGTTGATTGACGTGGAGACCACGACCAATCGCTACGCCGACTTTGCCGGACGATTCAGCATCGCGCGCCCCACAACGTGGGCCGTCTATCCTTTTAAACAAGAAGGCGATTACGACGTGACCCTCCGCGGGCCGCATCAAATGGAAATTGATATTATGACCATGCCAATCGGCACCGGCGGCCTCGCCGCCGTTCGCGCGGTACTCGACAAAAAAGAAGAAGAACTTCGCGTCGTCACAAATGTCGAAGAGATAGAATTTCAGGGCCGCCCCGCGTTTCATCGGCGCGTGCCGCTGGGCACGATTACGGTAGAGGCAATTGATTTTGCTGAAGACTCGCTGCACGTCCACCTCGCCGCGAGCGCACCGCGCGGATCATTCGATGATTTGCTGCCCGTCCTCCATGCGATGATGGACAGTTTTCGCCTTTCGCGGTGAGTTTGCTAGAATCGCCGCGATGCCGATCAATTTTTTGCTGACACACACCGCCCGACACCGGAACACTTTCCGCCATGTCTGAACCAACGCCCATGATGGCCCAGTACCGGCGAATTCGCGCCGAGTTACCGCCGGACACTATTCTGTTTTTTCGACTGGGCGATTTTTACGAAATGTTTTTTGACGACGCGAAAACCGCGTCGCAAGTTCTCGACATCGCCCTCACAAAACGCGGCAGCACGCCGATGTGTGGCGTCCCTTATCACAGCCCAGAACTGTATCTGGCCAAACTCATTCGCGCGGGGCTAAAGGTTGCGATCTGCGATCAAATGGAAGACCCGTCCGCCGCAAAAGGGATCGTCCGGCGCGAAGTCACCCGCGTCATCACGCCCGGCACCGTGCTCGAAGACCATGTGCTCGAATCGCGCCGAAACAACTATCTCGCCGGACTCTGCACACAGAATGGGCGCTATGGTCTCGCATTCCTCGACCTCTCCACCGGCTCATTTTGGATCGAGGAGGCGGGTGCGGCGGCAGCAGTCCATGAACACCTCGCTCGCTATGCCCCCGCCGAGTGCATTGTTCCCGATACACTGCGCGACGATCCTAGAGTGCGCACATTCTTTCCCGAAGGCACAGGGGGGCCAGTACTCACAGCGCACGACGAATGGACGTTTGAAGCAGACTCCGCCAGCGATTTACTCACGCGGCACTTCAACGTTCACTCGCTCGACGGCTTCGGTGTAAGCAGCGCCCCGCTCGGACTGCGGGCGGCAGGGGCCGTGCTGCACTATGTAAATACCGCGTTACGGCGTTCCGTTGATCATGTCCGTTCTCTTCGCGTGCGAAGCGAGCGCGATTACATGCTGCTGGACGAAATTACGCTGCGCAATCTTGACCTCGTCGAGTCCGATAGCGGCGCAAAAAGCGCCACGCTCCTCGGCGTCATCGACTCCACCCGCACCTCGATGGGCGCACGGATGCTCCGCGACTGGTTAACGCGACCCCTAATCAATCTCGACACGATTTGCGCACGACACGATGCGGTCTATCTATTAACAAAAGAGCGCCGCATCCTTGCCGACCTGCGCGAAGTGACGCTTGAAATAAAGGACTTGGAGCGCCTCATCGCGCGACTCAATACCGGCACGGGCAACGCACGTGACGCGCGAGGCCTTGGCCGATCACTCGCCGCGCTCCCGCAGATCAAAAAAATAGTCGCATCCTTGAACGCGAAGCTGATCGCTGAACTGAACACGGAGATTCAACCGCTTCCCGACCTCGTCGCGCTGCTCGACCGCGCCTTGGTGGACGAACCGCCCATTCCGATAAAAGACGGCGGACTATTCAAAGCGGGCTACAACGGGCACCTCGACGAACTGCGCGATGCGGCCAGCAAGGGGAAGCAGTGGCTCGTTGAATTTCAACAACGAGAACAAGAACGCACCGGCATCGCTTCGCTAAAAGTCCGACACAACAACGTGTTCGGCTACTTCATTGAAGTGACAAAATCCAATCTCGACCGCGTGCCGACCGACTACATTCGGAAGCAAACCATTGCCAACGGCGAGCGCTACATCACGCCGGAGCTCAAAGAGTACGAAAATAAAATTATGGGCGCGCAGGAAAAATCCATCGCACTCGAATACGAACTCTTCCTGGAACTGCGCGAAACAATCATCGCCCAGACAGCGGCGATTCAACAAACCGCTTCCGCTATCGCGCAACTCGATGTCCTCGCCGCGCTCGCCGATCGCGCACTGGCGCTAAACTATGTCCGTCCCGCAATGAATGACACCAACGCCCTGCGCATCAAAGACGGCCGACATCCGGTCATTGAGGCGCTCCCCGGCGCGGAACGGTTTGTACCAAACGACGCGCTCCTCGACGGCGGGAGCAATCAGTTGATTTTAATTACCGGGCCGAATATGGCCGGAAAATCAACGTACATCCGCCAAGTCGCGCTCCTCGTCGTCATGGCGCAGGCGGGATCGTTTATTCCCGCAGACGAAGCGGAGATCGGCGTAGTGGATCGCGTGTTCACCCGCGTCGGCGCCAGCGACGACCTCGCGCGCGGGCGCAGCACCTTTATGGTTGAGATGCAGGAGACCGCGAACATTTTGAACAATGCCACCTCGCGAAGCCTTATCGTCCTCGACGAGATCGGACGCGGCACCAGCACGTTCGACGGAATCAGCATCGCATGGGCCGTCGCTGAATTTCTGCACAACGACCCGCGCGTAAAAGCGAAGACGCTATTCGCGACGCACTACCACGAACTGACCGACCTCGCGCTCACACTGCCGGGTGTAAAGAACTACAATGTCCTTGTTCGCGAGAGCGGCGACCGCATTGCGTTTCTGCGTCGCATCGTCCCCGGCGCCGCAGACAAGAGCTACGGCATTCAGGTCGCGCGCCTCGCCGGACTCCCCCCCGAAGTCATTTCGCGCGCCCGTGAAATTCTGAAAAATCTCGAAGAAGGCGAATTCTGAAGAAACCGGCCAGCCCAAACTCGCCAAACGCTACGGCCGCAAAGGCCACGACAACCCGGATCAGCTAAGTCTGTTTGATTGAATTTCAATCTCACGGAACAAAGCCGACGCCGCAAAAAACTCCGCCGCAGCCCAGGGAAATTCGCTCGACGCAGGGTGGCCGAAAGGTCAGGATACGACACAGTACTGCACAGCATGAGGGAGATGTGGGATGTTGCCGTTTTCTGTTGAATTTATTGCGGGTGAACCGCCGGAGCCCCAGGTGGAGCTGGCGGTACAACGCGCCGTCTTATCGGGTCAGCTCCCGCCGGGATCAAAGATGCCGGAATGGCGCGTTGTTTCGGCCGATTTGCGGATGCACCCCGATGCCGTGCGCCGCGTCTTTGATTCGCTACAGAATGATGGCTGGCTCAACGACGATAGCGGGCAGTTGCGAACGGCGCTGCCGAATACAGAGCGCGTCGAACGGGTGCGCCTGAAGCTTGTGCGTGATCGGGCGCGAGCGCTCTATGCCGAGGCGCGCGTATTAAACGTGTCCATCGAGCAGGTACGCGTGGCGCTGAAGGAGGAGGGCGGAGATGTCTAGCGATAGTGCAATCGAGACCCATGAGCTCTCGCGGCGATTTCGTCGAAAAAACGCGGTGCAGAATCTGACTCTCCGTGTGCCCACGGGGAGCGTCTTTGCGTTTCTCGGCCCGAATGGCGCAGGAAAGACGACGACAATCAAAATGCTGATGAGCATTCTGCGCGCATCGTCCGGTTCGGGCACGGTGCTCGGCGGCAATATCCAAAAATTGCGTCCCGACATAGTGGCGCAAATCGGCTACGTTTCCGAAAACCAAAAGATGCCGGACTGGATGACCGTGGGCGGGCTGCTGAATTACTGCAAGCCGTGGTATCCAACATGGGACGACGCGCTATGCGAACGCCTTCTCAGACAGTTTGATCTTCCGCTCGACCGCAAACTAAAACACCTCTCGCGCGGGATGAAAACGAAAGCGGAACTATTGTCCGTACTCGCGTTCCGCCCCAAACTCCTGATGCTCGATGAACCGTTCAGCGGCCTCGATCCGCTGGTGCGCGATGAATTCATTCGCGGCGTGCTTGAGCTGACCGAGCAGGAGCAATGGACGATCTTTGTTTCGTCGCACGATATTGACGAAGTGGAACGCTTCGCAAACTGGGTGGGCATCATCAACAACGGAAGACTGGAGCTTTGCGAATCTGTCGTCGGCCTACAGTCACGCTTCCGCCGTGTCGAGGTGGTACTCGCCGGCGATTCCACGGCGACGCATCAGGCCCTCCCATCGGATTGTCTGCTCCCGGAAGTCAGCGGGCGCACCGTTCGCTTCATTGACAGCGCCGCCACAGCGCACGAGCGCGAGGACGCGCTGCGACGGCTGTTTCCGTCGGATGTTCGAATGACGGCAACTCCGATGAGTTTGCGCGAAATTTTTCTGGCGCTCGCCCGACAATTTCGACTGGTGGAAGGCGGAGGTGCAAAATGAGCCTGCTTGCCCATCATATTAAAAAGGATATTCGTCACGTTCGCTGGCTGCTTGGACTGTGGGCGCTTCTGGTGCTTGCGCAGTTCGTTCTGGTCGGCATGGGGAGCCGCGCGGAACCGGACGACCTCGCCGCCCAATTCGCGTATCAAGCGATCACGATGATGCTGCCATTTTTGCAGGCGGTTTTGCTGATCGTGATTATTCCCGTCTTGATCCACGATGAACCCCTGGTTGGAACCACGGCCTTCTGGTACACGCGCCCGATTTCGCGATCCTTCTTATTGTGGTCCAAAACACTGTTCATCGGCATCGCCCTTATTATCTTTCCCGCCGTCGTGGAGCTGACCGTCATGGCGGCGAACAAAGCGCCGCTTCACGATCTTGTCGGCATCGCGCCGGAGATTCTGTACGGCTCGCTGCAGGTGATCGTTCCTGTTTTTGCCCTCGCGGCGCTCACGCTGAACTTCGCACGTTTTGCAATCACCGGCGTCGCGCTCTACATCGGATTGTCCGTGCTCTATCTCGCGATCTATCTCCTCGGTTTGTATTTCCGCGGTGTGGAGGAAACCGCAGTGCAGTCACAGACCTTGGCGCTTTCAAGAAGCATGGTTTCAGGCGGCGTAATAATCGTCACCGGCGCGATGGTCGTTGCGGTTCAATACCTCACCCGGCGAACCGGAGTGAGTTATGCATTGGTCGGGCTTGGGGTAATCGGAATGATGCTTGTCGGGTCATACTGGCCGGTTGACTTTATGAAGCTGCCCCAGGAAGCGCCGCCGCAAAACGCGGTGGACTGCGCCACGCTATCCATCGAAGTCGGCGACACCTCAAGTCGCGTATCCTCTTCCGGACGAAGGCGCGGCCGGGAACCGGAACAGATCATTTCGGCGCACATGGAAATCACGGGCCTTCCCCCACGCTTGAAGGACGAATTACCCGCGTAGAGGGGCGGTTCACGATCGCCGATAAAATGGTCGGCGCAGAAACAAATCGCAGTTTCTCTTCCTATAGCTCTTCCCGTTGGGCAAAGCGCCAAATTCAGGCGCTTTTCCCCGAAATGCGCGTCATTGGAAAAGATGTCTTCTACTATTCGTCAGAACGCATATTGGCGCTTCCCGTCAGCGAGTATATGGAGGTAATGAACACCCCCGGTCTCCTGGAAGGCGAGGCGGAAATCGCGATCATGGGCTTGAGCACCGGCCACGTCTTTTCGCTGGAACGGGGCAGCCGCTTTAAGGACGGCGCGACTGAAGAGACCATCGGCGAGGTGCGTTCCGTCCCCGGCGGCGCCCTCGTCGCGCTGCGCCGCTCGTCGTTGAACCGGCACTATGCCCGCCATCCGGACAATTGGAATATGTACGCAGCGGAAGTCCTGCAAAATGCCGAAATATTCTATGTGTGCTGCGCAACAGCAGTCGCGGGGAAGTCGTCATTCCCGATCAGGACTCGAATTTCGGTGTCGGCAACATCATGGGCGCCATCCGCCGCCTGTCGGTCAAATCCCTCTACCTCCGCTTCTCTACCGGCGCGGAAGACTCAGATCAGGCGGAGCCGGCCTTCGCACTCGACAAGGAATGGCTCGACGGCGCGGAACTCGTCCGCATCACCCGCGCCCGCATCGGCAATTGCACCGTCTCGTTCAACAAAGAGAATTTTTCTCTATCCGACTCCAGCCGAAAGCGAGCCTCCAGGAAACACACCCACAAACACGAGCGCGAACCAGAAGCAGAAAAAGAAACAGCAGAGTAAAACTTACTTCTTTTTCCGGACGTCAAGGGCCTTCAGTTCGGCGCAAATCGGACACGTCGTTCCGTCACAACCGCGCGCGGTGCAGTAGTTGCGGCCGTAGAAAATAATTTGCAGGTGTCGCTTGTGCCAGAGGGGCTGCGGAAAGAGTTCTTTCAGGTCGCGCTCGGTTTGAACCACGTTTTTGCCGCTCGTCAGCTTCCACCGCGTCGCGAGGCGATGAATATGCGTATCCACAGCAAACGCCGGTGCGCCAAACGCGCGGCCCATCACGATGGATGCGGTTTTGTGGCCGACACCGGGAAGCGCCTCCAGCTCTTCGAACGTACGCGGCACCTTGCCGCCATGCTTCTCAACGATTATTCGGGAGGTCTCGCGGATATTTTTCGACTTGCCGGGGGCAAGCCCGCAAGGGCGAATGATTTTCTCAATCACCCGCCGGGGCAGCGCGGCCATTTTCTCCGGCGTATCCGCGACGGCGAACAAATGTGGCGTCGTCGCGTCCACGCGCTTGTCCGTACACTGGGCGGAGAGAATGACGGCGATCAACAGTTGATAGGGATTCTTGCTCAGCGGCGGGCTGGGGTCCACTTCGGGGAAAAACGTGTCCAATCGCTTCCCAACAAGCTGTGCGCGTTCACTCTTTTTCATAAAACTTCCAAGGCTTGGAACTCTTGTTCAAACGGACTTCCAAGGCTTGGAACTTTTGCCTTTTGGAAGCCCAATTTGCCGGCGCTCCTTTTTTGTGCAACAGACGTCCTCATATACACCCCTGCGCACGACAGTTGAAGATTGATTTATTCCGCAATTTGGCGAACTGTTCGAGGCTTTCGGGAGAACTACCAATGAAAGTTGTTTTAGCGTATTCGGGCGGGTTGGACACTTCGGTAATTTTGCAGTGGGTCAAGGAGACGTACAACGCGGAAGTGATCTGCTTCGCGGCGGACGTCGGACAGGAAGAAGAGCTTAAGGGTCTCAAAGCAAAGGCGCGCAAAAGTGGCGCACTCAAGTGCTATGTGGACGATCTCCGCGAAGAGTTCGCGCGCGATTTTGTTTTTCCGATGATTCGCGCAGGCGCGGTGTATGAGAGTGGATACTTGCTCGGCACCTCCATCGCGCGTCCGCTGATCGCAAAGCGGATGGTTGAGATTGCAGTGAAGGAAGGCGCGGACGCGATTGCTCACGGCGCGACGGGCAAGGGCAACGATCAGGTTCGGTTCGAACTGACCGCCTACGCACTGCGGCCCGGAATCAAGGTCATTGCGCCCTGGCGCGAGGAGCGCTATCGCAAACAATTCACCGGTCGAAACGACATGCTCGCGTATTGCGAAAAACACGGCATTCCGGTCGAGGCCTCCGCAAAGAAGCCCTATTCGATGGACCGCAACCTGCTTCACATCAGCTTTGAAGGCGGGATTTTGGAAGACCCGTGGAACGAGCCGCCTGCGGATATGTTCAAGTTGAGCGTCAGCCCCGAACGCGCGCCGGCGAAACCGGAATACGTCGAGATCGAGTTCAAGGGCGGCGACGCGGTTGCGGTGAATGGCAAAAAACTGTCTCCGCTCGGCGTGATGCAGGTCTTAAAACAAACTCGGCGGCAAACACGGCGTCGGTCGCATTGATCTTGTTGAAAATCGCTTCGTGGGCATGAAGAGTCGCGGCGTCTATGAGACCCCCGGCGGCACGATTTTGTATCGCGCACGCGAGGCGGTGGAGCAGCTCACAATGGATCGTGAAGTGTTGCACCTGCGCAACAGCCTCGTTCCGCAGTATGCGAAGCTGGTGTATAACGGCTTCTGGTTCGCGCCGGAACGCGAAATGTTGCAAGCTGCGATGGATGACGCCGCATCCACCGTCACCGGCGTTGCGCGGATCAAGCTCTACAAAGGCTCCGCCACCGTCGCCGGACGCAAAGCCGCGAAGTCGCTCTACGATCCACACATGGCCAGCTTCGAAGGCGCGGGCGGCTACGACCAGGGCGACGCAAGTGGATTCATTAAACTCAACGCCCTCCGCCTGCGGGTGCGAGCGAAGCAGGGGAAGAAATAACTCCGCGAATTGACGCGAATTAGCACGCGGAGTTTAATAAATCCATGGAGTCTTTTCTTTATCGTAACGGGGAGCTGTTTGCGGAGGGGGTGGCGGTTTCAGAATTAGCGGAGCGCTATGGGACGCCGCTTTACATATACAGCCGCGGTCATTTGCGGAGCCAGTTCCAGGCGCTTCAATCCGCAATGGCGGAGGTGAACCCGCTGATTTGTTATGCTGTGAAAGCCAGTTCATCTGCGGCAATTATTTCCACATTCGCAGAGCTGGGGGCGGGGGCGGATGTGGTTTCGGGCGGCGAGCTGTATCGTGCGCGGCGAGCGGGGGTATCGGCGAACAAAATTGTCTTTGCGGGTGTCGGAAAAACCGAATCCGAAATTGAGTACGCACTGAAAGAGGGAATTCTCTACTTCACGGTCGAGTCGGAGCCAGAGCTGGAGCGCATCTCCGCGTGCGCAAAAAAACTCGGAACCGTGGGGCGAATCGCCATTCGCGTTAATCCCGACGTGGATCCGAAAACGCACAAATACACCAGCACCGGAAAGAAAGAAAATAAGTTCGGAGTTAACCTCGAACGCGCATTTGAAGCGTATGAACTCGCCGCGCGGCTGCCGAATCTGGAACTTACTTCGCTGCACATGCACCTCGGTTCGCCGATTATGACCAGCGACCCTTATTCAGAGGCATTGGCGAAGGTGAAGGAGTTGTGTCTCAACCTGAAGGCGCGCTTCCCTACATTCCGCCACATTGATATCGGCGGTGGACTGGGCATTGCATATCGCCCAACCGATAACCCGTTTGATCTACACGCATTTGCAAAGGCCGTCATTCCGCCACTCAAAGAGCTTGGACTGACCGTCAGTATGGAGCCGGGTCGCTTTCTCGTCGGCAACGCGGGCATCCTCGTCACGCGCGTCCAGTACGTAAAAGAGAATCCATTCAAAAAATTTGTGATCGTGGACGCGGCAATGAACGACCTTATTCGGCCCGCGCTCTATCAGGCCTATCACCACATTCAGCCCGTTCGCGAAACGACAGAACCACTGCTGGGCGATGTTGTCGGACCTGTCTGCGAGTCCGGCGATTTCTTTGCGCAGGATCGCGAGATTCCCGCCGCCAAACAGGGCGACTTGCTGGCAGTGATGAGCGCTGGCGCTTACGCCTTTGCAATGGCGTCGAACTACAACAGCCGTCCACTCCTCGCGGAGGTGATGGTCAGCGGAACGCGACACGAGCTAATTCGCGAACGCGAGGCGCTGGAAGACTTGGTGCGCGGCGAGCGAACGCCGACCTGGTAACCGCGATAAATAATCGCCGCCGCTAAACGATCAACATGCAGTCGCCGTAGCTGAAGAAGCGATACTTCTCCCGCACCGCCTCGGCATAGGCTTCGAGGACAAATTCACGACCGGCGAAGGCGGAAACCATCATCAAAAGCGTGGATTGCGGGAGGTGGAAGTTGGTCAGCAGCGCATCCACCACACGAAACGAATAGGGCGGATAGATAAAAATATCGGTGCGCCCACTCCCCGCAACAACTGCTTCGTGCTTGGCCGCGACCGATTCCAGCGTCCGGACGGTCGTCGTTCCCACCGCAACCACGCGGCGCCCTTCTTTTTTCGCCGACTGAACCGCCTGCGCCGTCGCAGGTGGAACCTCGTAACGCTCGTCGTGCATAATGTGGTCTTCGACGCGATCCGCGCTGACCGGACGAAAAGTGCCGAGCCCAACGTGCAGCGTAAGCTCCGTGCGCTGAACGCCCTGGGCTTCAAGGCGGGTGAACATTTCCGGCGAAAAGTGAAGCCCGGCAGTTGGCGCCGCCACCGCGCCGGGGGCATGCGCATAGACCGTCTGATATCGCTCCTGGTCTACGCGCTCGTCCTCCACCAGCTCGCCAGCCTCGCTCGCCCTCTTAATATAAGGGGGGAGGGGGGTGTGGCCGTGGTCTCGCGCAAAGTCCAAAACCGAACCTTGAACGCTAAAGCGAGCCGTCGCTTCGCCTTGTTCTCCGTATTCGAGAATCTCCACCTCGCCTCCGCCAACAAGCTCCAAGCGTCCTCTAGGGGCAGGACGGCGGCGACACCGCAAAAGAATTTTCCAGACAGACGGGGTCATCTCTTCGAGCAAAAAGACTTCGGCCCGACCACCCGATCCGGGCTTTTTCGCGAAAAGACGCGCCGGGATCACCCGCGTATTATTGAGGGTTAAAAGGTCGCCAGAGCGTAAAAAAGAAGGCAAATCCGCGAAATTGCGGTGTTCCCAACGTCGTTCCGCGCGGTGCAGCACCATCATTCGCGCCCCGTCCCGGCGCATGGTCGGGTTCTGGGCGATAAGTTCGGGTGGTAAAATAAAATCGAAATCAGAAGTTTTCACAGGATATTGACGACCAAGCGCGTGAGGCGTACTATTTTACTGCGTGTGGTAGTTCGCTTGGAAGCGCTGACCGCACAATATCACAGGAGCTGGACATGACAAAGTTGATGCGTAGATTCAAAGCCAAGGGGTTCACCCTTATTGAGTTGCTAGTCGTTATCGCCATTATCGCAATTCTGGCCGCCGTACTAACCCCCACAGTAACCGATGCGCTTACGCGCGGCAAGATGACGGGTACCCTTTCCAACGGGCGCAGCATCTTCCAAGCGCTGTTTGCAAAGGACATCGAAGACCCGATCTTCCAATCCGGCTCCGCCTATCCTCGCAACACCGGCGCGTTGCCGATCTACCAGAACTCCACAGACTTCTGGAAGTACGTTGTCACGGCGGCTGTTATGCGCGTGAACACCTCGTTCTTCAGCGCCCCCGGCGTCCCGCCACCTGTATCGACGAATATGGCCGACTTCAAGGCAGAAAACAACGCTTGGAGCGTTTCGGCAAACTTGAGTGATTCGACCATTGATATGACTCCGCTCCTCTTCACCAAAAATCTTGATGTTGCGACTCTCACGGCGAACACTGACTATTCCGGCAGTCTTACGGAAAACCCTCCGTTCGGGCGCAAGGGTCTTCCGACAATCATGAAGGGCGGAAGCGGCTTGATCTTCAAACCGGAAACTCTAAACGCGAACTTCTACACTGGCGCAACGAACATCACGGTTCTTCGCCCGGAATAACGCTAAAAATTTAGCAGCTTGTGCGCCGCGGTTCTCTTGACGGAGACCGCGGCGCGTTGCTTAATGCGTCCTTCAAGCCACGGCAGACCCATCGCATCCCGATGCGTCGTCTCACCGTGGCCTTTTTGAAGAAGGACAACGCGAATGTGTGGAATTGTCGGCTATGTCGGACAGCAAAACGCAACCCCGTTCTTAATGGACGGCCTCAAGCGCCTCGAATATCGGGGCTATGACTCTGCCGGAGTCGCAATTTTGGACGCGGGACGAATCTCCATCCGTCGCGCAGTCGGCCGCCTCTCCGCGCTGGAAGACTCTCTCGAAAAAGCGCCGATCCTCGGCAAACCCGGCATCGGGCACACCCGCTGGGCCACGCACGGCGCACCTACGGAAACCAACGCCCACCCGCACACCGATGACTCGGGCAAAATCGCCGTCGTCCACAACGGAATCATCGAGAACTATCAGGAGCTTCGCGCCGAGCTGACGGCCAAAGGACACCGATTCACCTCGCAGACAGACACCGAGGTGATTCCGCATCTGATTGCGCAGGAGCTAAAAGACGGCGCGGCCGACTTTCTGACAGCGCTCCGCAACGCCCTCGCCCGCGCACGCGGCGCTTACGCAGTCGGCGCGGTCTTTGCGGATAATCCAGACACGGTCTATGCCGCTCGTCACGGCAGCCCCCTGATCATCGGCCTTGGAGAAAACGAATTTTTTATCGCCAGCGACGTGCCCGCGATTCTCAATCGAATTTCCAAAGTCATCTATCTGAACGATGGCGAAGTCGCGACGCTGACCCCAAGGGGCGTCCGCGTTTTTTCGCTCGACGGAACAGAGGTGCAACCGGAGATTCAAACCGTAACTCTGAGCGCGGAAGCGGCAGAACGCGCGGGTTTCGAAACCTATATGCTCAAAGAAATCCACGAGCAGCCGCGCGTCCTTCGCCATCTCCTCGAAAAAAATGAAACTCTTGGCGACGAAATAGGATTAAGCGCAGACTATTTTCGCAAACTGAACCGCATTATGATCGTCGCCTGCGGCACGGCCTACCACGCGGGAATGTACGGCCGCCTTCTCCTCGAACAGTTCACCGGGCTGGCGGTTGAAACCGACCTCGCGAGTGAATTTCGCTATCGCGATCCGAAAATTGATCCCGGCACACTGCTTATCCCCGTTTCCCAATCCGGCGAAACAGCGGATACCCTTGCCTGCATTCGAATGGCCCGCGAGTGGGGCTGCAAGGCCCTCGCCATCTGCAACGTCCCCGGCAGCTCGGTGGTGCGTGAAAGTGATGCGACGATCTTTACGGAAGCCGGCCCGGAAATCGGCGTCGCCTCAACAAAGGCCTATACCGCCCAGCAAATGGCCTTTGCCCTGCTCGCGCTCCACATCGCGCGAGCGCGCGACACGTTGGACGACGAGGAAATTGCGGAGTGCATGATTGATCTACGAAAAACGCCGGATGCCATTCATCGCGTGATCTCCCGAAAAGAGAGCATCAAGGCTGTTGCAGACAAACACCACGATGGCCCCAGCTCGCTCTATCTCGGTAGAAAATTCAATTATCCCACTGCGCTCGAAGGCGCATTGAAAAACAAGGAAATTTCCTATCAACACGCCGAGGGCTACGCCGCCGGCGAGATGAAACACGGCCCCATCGCGCTGATTAATGAATACCTTCCCGTCATCTGCATCTGCACAAAGACGCGCGACGAGGTGTACGACAAAATGTTGTCCAATATGAAAGAGGTCGAGGCGCGGCATGGCCGCATCATCGCCGTCGCCACGGAAGGCGACCAACACGTCAAAGGAATTGCCGAGGACATCCTCTACGTTCCCGAAATTCGAGACGAGTTCTCGCCGATCATCAATGTAGTCGCATTGCAACTCCTCGCATACTATGCTGCACAAGCGCGCGGCACGGATATTGACAAGCCGCGCAACCTGGCAAAGAGCGTAACCGTCGAATAAACCGTAGTGCGAACTCCTGAAAACAAAAAAGTTCCAACCCTTGGAAGTCCTTTTCGACATCACTTCCAAGCCTTGGAACTTTTAATTCACGCCGCGCGCGAGCGAAGGGCGGAACGGTGAGTCGCCTCATTATCAAAGGACAGCGCCGGATTTCCGGGACGTTCACGCCGGTTGGAAACAAAAACGCCGCGCTGCCGATGCTCGCCGCGTGCCTGCTGACCGATCAACCGGTGACGCTGCACAATCTTCCGCTGATCAATGACGTCCGCGTGCTGCTCGAACTCCTCGCCGGACTGGGCGTGGAAACGAACTTGCGGGGACGCAGTGTCACGCTGCGCGCGGAGCGGATTAGAAAAACCAAACTCGACCGTGAACTCTGTATGCGCGTCCGCGCTTCGATTCTTTTTGCTGGGCCGATGATCGCGCGTTTGGGCCGGGCGAGTATTTATCCGCCGGGCGGCGACGTGATCGGGCGGCGACGCGTGGACACGCACCTCGCGGGCCTCCGCGCAATGGGGGTGAAGCTCGAAGGCGGCGATTTTTTCGGTTTCAGCGCAAAGAAACGTCTGCGGGGGGCCTCCATTCTTCTGGAAGAAGCGAGCGTCACCGCTACGGAAAATCTGATCATGGCCGCAGCGACGGCGGACGGCGAAACGTGCATCTACAACGCGGCTTGTGAGCCGCATGTGCAAGACCTCTGCGCCCTGCTCATCAAAATGGGCGCGCACATTGAAGGGGTTGGAACAAATCGCATCACGATTGCCGGCGTTGACCGGTTGGGCGGCACGGAACACACGATTGGCCCCGATTATATCGAAGCCGGGAGCTATCTCGCAGCGGCTGCGGTGACGGGCGGGGAACTGAGTGTGACTGGATTGCCAGACAATGAAGTTCGCGCGGTGATCGGTCGCCCTTTCGCGCGGCTCGGTTTGACATGGAAAGGCGACGGCGATTCGCTTCTTCAACCAGCACATCGTTTCTTTCGGATAAAGCGCGATTTTGGCGGAGCGATTTCGAAGATTGAAGACGGGGTCTGGCCGATGTTCCCGTCCGATTTGATGAGCGTGCTGATTGTACTCGCAACACAGGCTCGCGGAAGCGTGCTGTTCTTCGAAAAGCTGTTTGAGAGTCGAATGTACTTCGTTGATCGCCTCATTGAAATGGGCGCTCGACTCGTGCAGTGCGACCCGCACCGCGTCGTGGTCGAAGGCCCCGCGCGGCTGCGAGCGATTCACATGAGCTCGCCGGATATTCGCGCCGGGATGGCGATGCTCATCGCCGCGCTCTGTGCGCGTGGAACAAGCGTCATCGAAAGCGCTGAAGTTATAGACCGTGGCTACGAACAGGTGGACGAACGCCTGCGCGATCTCGGCGCTGATATCGAACGCGAAGAATAAGCGCGTTTCTATTTGTTTGCGTTGGGCGGCGTCTTCGGAGCGCGTTTCTTTCGCGGGGCTTTTTCCTCCTCCGGTTTTTGCGCCTGCTTCTGCATCATCCGCCGCGCCTTTCTCAGGGCCTCCGGGCCGACGATGTCGGCAAATGCGAGCTGTTCCTCGATCATCGCCGTTCGCAGTTTTGCGCTCGCCTTATTCGCCGCATCAACAGCCTTCAGAACTTCGTCGCGATTCAACGCATCCGCGCGCATGAGCTGGCGCAGGTTTCGCTCCGCCAGCTCCACGGACGAGCGAAGCATCACGATTTTTTCCTGCGTCTCGGCCGTGCGCTCGTGAACGGCCGCAACCTGTTCTGCGGTGAGGCCGAGTTTTTTTACCGCCGCCTCGTCGTCGAGCAACCTGCTCAACTCCATTCCCCGGTGCATGCGATCCGGGCGAACACGCGCAGCGTCCGCAGCGCCGTCGTGTTCGGGGACTTGTGCGACAGCCGTGATCGCGGTTGCGCACAAAATAGCCAGTACAGTCTTCCACGCATTCATCGGCATACACTCCTGTTGTCTTCACCTAGTGACAGTCCAAGCACAGAACACGTATATTTTGTACGCTATTTTGTGTTTTCCGTCGAGCGCGGAAGGGCCTGGTCAACAAAGGCCGCGAGGGCCGGCCAAAAGGCGGGGGTTTCGTTCCAGCCGGTCTCGCCATGCGGCCCGCGCAGTTCAAAAAAGGCTTTCGGCTCTGCGGCGGCGTCATACAGCTTTTGCCCGAGATTAAAGGGATCAACTGGTCGTCGCGTGAGGAGGCAAACAGTTTCGGGGCGCGAATTTGCGCGACACGCCGGTCGGCTTCATAGCGAAAGCGCGAAATAAGACTCACGGGCAAGTTGGGAAAGAGGTGTTTGCCCACATCCACGACGCTGCTAAAGCCCGCCTCGAACACCGCGCCGACGACGGGTTTATCCAGCGCCAACTGCGCCGCGATACAGGCGCCGAGCGAGGCGCCGTACACGAGAACAGGCGGGCTCTCCATGTCGTCATACTTCGCGCGAATCACTTCATACGCCGCGCGGGCGTCGCGGTAGGTTCCCTGTTCTGTGCTCCATCCGCGACTGCGCCCATAGCCGCGATAGTCAAAAATAAAAATGTTCACACCCAGCGCGTGCAGATCGCGACATAGATTCACGCGGTTGCCGATATTTGAGCCATTCCCGTGACAGTAAAGAATGGTGCCGCGCGCCTCCGGGTGGGAAATCCACCACCCGTGCAGGCGGACGCCGTCCTCTGCAATGAACTCAATCTCCTCGAACTCCAGTCCGACCGATTCCGGCGTCGCCTCAATTTCGCTCGTCGGCGCGTACACGTTCTTCCATTCGAACCAACGCGCGAGCAGCCAAAGCGCGCCGCACCCAACCAGGATATTCACAATGAGGCGCATCATTTGATCTCGAACGTATAGGGACACGCGGCCAGAATTTTTGCGCCGCTCTTTGTCACCGCAACGGTGTCTTCAATTCGTACGCCACCGAGTTCGGGATAATAAAGTCCGGGTTCAACCGTGACGACGTGGCCGACACGAAGAACGTCGGATGCCAGCGCAACACGCGGATTCTCGTGGATGCTCAACCCCACGCCGTGCCCCGTTCCGTGAAAGAATCCAACGGGAACCCCATCGCGCATTTTCGTTTGATACCCGGCGGACGATAGCGTCCTCGCAACGTTCTGGTGCACTTGGTCGGCACGAATCCCGGGCTTAATCATTTCGCGCGCAACTCGCTGCGCGTTCAGCACGGCGCGATAAAGTCGCTTCAACGCTGCGCTCGCCGGCCCCTTCACGACAGTCCGCGTAATATCGCCCCAGTAGCCGGTCTTGAGGTGTTGCGGAAAAATATCGAGGACGATGGTTTCCCCGGCGCGCAACGGGCCTTCGCCGCGATGATGCGGATCCGCCGCATGACGACCACAAGCGGCGATGGTTTCTTTGCCGTCGCAATCGTTTTTCAACAAAACGATTTGAATCAGTTGCCGCAAGCGCTCGGAGCTGAGCGTTTTTTTGCCGCTGACTAATTCGCCCGCGCGATTGACGTGTGCCGCGCGGATTTCTTCAACTGCTGCGCGCATGGCCTGCGCTGCGGCGCGTTGCGATTGCGCAATGAACTCAATTTCTTTTGCGCTTTTTATTTCGCGCTCCGGATACAGCGCATCGTCCGCAATTTCAACGCGCACGTTCGCAGCTTCGAGCGCACGCATAATGCCGGCGGGAAAAAAGGAATCAACGCGCACGCGTTGGGTCTTTGTTTTTTTCGTAATGGCGACAGTCCATGCCGCGAGCGAGCGGCGGTCGCTGGGAGACAAACCAAGATCGCCCGGCGTATGCACGGTTGCGGTGGGCGCTTCATTGCGCGCACGACCCAGCTCCAGCATGGGAACAACAAGATGTCGCTCCCTTGCCGTATGCAACAACACCACCGGATCCGTCGGTTGAAAGCCACAGGCATAGCGCAGATCGGCGGAATTTTCGGAGCCGGCGGCAATGAGCCGGGCTGTTGACTGTTTTCTATTTTTTGCTGTTTTCATTTTATGGCGTTCACAAAAGTGTGCGATTTCCGCAATAATTTTGCGCTTTTAATATTTTCGATCTTCGCAACTTCCTATCATTTCAGCGCTAACGACACACCGCGCGTTCAATCTACATATTGCGGTTTTTAAAGTATCCACAACTAAACCTTGTGTATCAGCAAATAGTTTCAATCTTTTTGGGATTTCCCTTGTTCAATCAATTGCCTCACCCTAGCTTCAAGCTGTCACAGGCAAGAGACAGGGGTGTACACGGCTGTTAATAAGTTGTTAATAAGTGGCTTTTGCAACGAGTTCCGTTTGCTTTAGTCCGTTGATTTTCCGCTGTTTCTGCGGTTTGTGACGTATGCCGCCCACCATAGGGGTGGGTGGCGCAAGGAATTTGTTTTCGATGAACGCAGAAGCGGTATGGGCGGGAGCCTGTAAACATTTAAAGTCCACGTTGTCGAAAGATGTTTTCGATCGTTGGATTGCGGTAATTGAGGCCGCGTCCATGGAGAACGACAAGCTCGTTCTTTCGGTGCAAAACAATTTTTATCAAAGCTGGTTGGAGGAAAATTATCTTCCGTTGATTCAAGACGCGGTCACGCTCTCGCACGGTTCACAACTGGCGATTGCGTTCACGGTCTCGCGCTCCATTTCCGAACCGGCGCCGACCAAGCCGGTCAAGCCTGAGCCGCCCCGCGCGCCCGAGCGCGAAAAGCCCGCACAGCAACAGAAGCCAACGCTCAATCAGCAGTACACGTTTGATTCCTTCATCGTCGGACCTTCAAACAATTTCCCGCACGCCGCCTCCCTTGCCGTCGCCCAATCGCCGGGCCGCGCCTACAATCCGCTGTTCTTGTATGGCGGGGTGGGCTTGGGCAAAACGCATTTGATGCAGGCGATCGGCCACTCGGTGAACGCGCAGACAAAGGCAACCGTTTCCTACGTGACGTGCGAGGCGTTCACGAACGAGTACATTGACGCGCTGCAACGCAAGGCGCTGGTGCAGTTCCGCAAAAAATATCGCGGCGTGGATGTGCTGCTGATTGACGACATTCAATTTCTCGGCGGCAAGGAGCGAATGCAGGAGGAGTTTTTTCACACGTTCAACGCGCTGTATGACAGCCGCAAACAGATTGTGCTGACGTGCGACCGGCCCGCGAGCGAAATTCCGGGCCTTGAACACCGTCTCGTGTCCCGTTTCGAGTGGGGGCTGGTGACGGAGCTTGAGTTGCCGGATTTGGAAACGCGGATTGCGATTTTGCGGAAGAAGCAGGAGCAACTGCGCCTGAATCTTCCGGATGAAATCATCAACTATCTCGCCGAGAAAATCCGCTCCAACATTCGGCGCCTGGAAGGCGCGTTGATTCGCGCCGTTTCTTATTCCTCCTTAACCGGGCGCACGCTGACGCTGGAAGTGTTGGAATATCTGCTACGCGCAATGTTGGATCAGGAAAAGCAGGAAACGCTGACGATGGAGGAGATTCAGAAGGTCGTCGCGGATCATTTCGATCTGCGCATGGCGGATATGACGAGCAATCGTCGCCCGAAGTCCATCGCGTTCCCGAGGCAGGTGGCGATGTATTTCTGCCGGGAGATGACGCAGAACTCCCTCCCGACCATCGGCGCGGCATTCGGGCGCAACCACGCGACGGTGCTTCATGCTTATCGGCTGGTGGCCAATCGCTTGAAACAAGATTCAATGTTCCGACAGAACATGCTGGTTTTGCAACAGCGCCTCGGCAAACGCACGTGAATGGGGCTTTTGATAACCTGTTGAAAAAATTGGCAATTTTGTGAACGACCTGTTTCCAAATGTGAACAAGATGAAAGTCTCCACAGCAACGACAGTGCGCGGGCGGGTTATCCCGTCATTATTCACAGATCGAAACAGCCGGGAAACCCCTGATTCATCGCCACGGAAGGCTTGTTGTCGAGGTTATCATCAGGCATAATAAGAAGATTATTTGTTAAATTTTATTTAATCAGAATTCATATTCGGTGTTGGTAAAAGTACACGAGGGAAGACCACATGAAGCTGTCCGTCAATAAAGACGCCTTGCTCGAAGGCCTGCAAAAGGTGCAAGCCATTGTATCCACACGTTCCACGCTACCGGTGTTGTACAATGTCTATTTGAAGGCCGACCAGGATCGCCTGTGGCTGACGGCGACGGACCTGGAGGTGACGATCCGCACGTCTGTGGAGGCGAAAATCGCGCGCAGCGGCGGCACGACGCTCCCGGCGAAACGGGTTTTCCAGATTTTCAAAGAGCTGCCGACGAATGAGATCGAGCTGGACGTGGACGACAAGGACGCGGCGACGATTCAGTCCGGCTCCGCGTACTACAAAATTTTCGGCATCTCGGAGGATGAATTTCCGCCGATGCCCAAATTTTCGGGCGACAAGGTGTATTCCATCAGCCAGAAGCTCTTCAAAAACATGCTTCAGTCCACGCATTACGCCGCGTCGAGCGATGAGTCCCGCCCGATGTTGAACGGGGTGCTGTTGAGCTTCAAGGACGGCAAGCTCAATGTCGTCGCCACGGATGGGCGGCGCATGGCGATGTGGGAGCAGGAGGAGGAGTCCATTTCTCCTGCGATGGAAGGCGAGTGGATTGTGCCGACCAAGACGGTTCAGGAGCTCTTGAAGTCGTTGAAGCCGGAAGGGGACGTGCGAATTCAGATTTCTGACAACCAGATTTCGCTGGAATTCGACAACATGCACTTGATTTCAAAGCTGGTGGATCACAGCTACCCGAATTTCCGTCAGGTCATTCCGCAAGGCTCTGACGAGCGGATTACGCTGGAGCGCGAATTGGTGATGAACGCCGTTCGCCGCGTGGCTCTGCTGCTGACGGATCGCAACACACCTGTGACCCTTCGCTTTACCAAGGGCCATCTCGAAGTCTCCGCCATTGTGAACGATGTTGGAGAGGCGAAGGAAAAGGTGGCGATCAAGTATTCTGGGAAAGAGATCACGGTTGCGTTCAACCCCGACTTTTTGATGGAGCCGCTGCGCAACCTTGCGAGCGATGAAGTGACGCTTGATGTCAGTGACGATTTGAGCCCCGGTGTGCTTCGCAATGATCAGCCGTTCCTCTACGTGCTGATGCCGATGCGTGTGAAGTAGGCGCGATTGTTTCGGGGGATGGTTGCCCGACTAGGATTTGAACCTAGACAAACAGATCCAGAATCTGCTGTGCTACCGTTACACCATCGGGCAATCGGGTGTCAGAATTAGGCGGATACGCCGCGAAAGTCAAGTCAGGTGGCTATGCGAATTTCATTCATACGCCATGCCGGGGCAGTCGAAGCGGAGCACGTAGGTTGCTCCGACTTCGCGCGATTGATGAGGTCGGACAGAAAAGACACCTTTTTCACTGTATCCCCGATCATGCGCTTTCCGAGCGGCGGAGCGACGTTCTTGAAGACAGACCACATCCAAAGGAGAGGGTAGGCAAGTGAAAAAGTTACTGAGTCTGATGTTCGTTGTGTTATTTGCGGGTGCGACGATGGCGCCCGCTGCATCGGCAGAGCGCCGTGCGCTGGCAGAAAAACTGCTCGATGCGATGGATATGAAACTCGTCATCGAGAACACATTCGGGTCCGTGAAAGAAAGTGTCGCAATGCAAATGGCTACGCAAAGCCCGCCTTCCGCCTCTCCAAAAGAAATAGAGGCGGGCACTCGGACGATCTCGAAGATGATGGATTTGATGTCCGAAGCAATGAGTTGGGACAAGTTGAAGGACGATTATATTGCGCTCTATGCGGAAACCTTTAATGAAGAGGAATTGAAGGCGCTTACTGCGTTTTATAGTTCCGAGGCGGGGCGCGCCTATACGGCAAAACAGCCTGAGTTGACCAGACGTTCCATGGAGATGAGTCAACGCGTGATAGCAAAGATGATGCCGCAAATTCAGGCGATTGCTGAGGAAACGGTGGCCGAGGACGATTCTCAAAAATAAAACGTCAATGAGTCGCTCTGTTCGGTTTCTCCAACTTTTGATTTTCGCGCTGTGTGTTGCGCTGTCCACAGATGCGATGGGTGCACCGAAGGCGAAGAAAAAGAAGGGCGCCTGGACGCGGAAAATTGAAGCAGGAGTGAATCTGACGGAAGGGAACAAGGACTCCATCCAGACCCGCGCCCAGATTGAGGTGAAGAACAAGCGCGAGAAAAATGAGACGGTGCTCAAGTTGCGCGGTGAAATCGGCGAGACAGATAGCGAGCGGACGCGCGAACGGGTGAGGGCTGAGGCTTCCCACCTCAGGGAGTTGAACTTCCGGAGTTATCTTTCGCTGAACGGTGAATTTCTTTATGACGGCATTGCCGAACTGGACTACAGAGTCGTGTTGGGCCCAGCCTACGGCTATTTTCTGATACGCGAAACGGCGCAAGAGCTTCGCGCGGAAATCGGCCCGGCGGGGGTGTGGGAGAAGAAGGCGGGAGAGCGCGATGCTTATCCCGCGCTGCGGCTTGCGGAATACTACGAGTGCAAGCTCACGGCTGTTTCACAACTCAAGCAGGGAATCGAGTGGGTGCCTGAGTTGCAGGAGGAGGACGGACGGGTTCTCGTAAAGGCATTTTTGGAGTTGAAAATGGATTTGGATGAACAGGTGTCGGTGAAGTTGAGGCTGGAGAGCGACCATGACAGCCGCCCGGCGGAAGGAAAAGACAAGCAAGACACCTCGTTTGGTGTTACGCTCGCCTATTCGTTTTGATTCGTCCGCTCTTCCTCCATGTTTCGCGTTCATTCATTCTTGATGGCGTTGTTCCTCCTTCCGCTTGCGCTTGCGGACGTACACGGCGAGGAAGCGACGTATGATGTCCGCGATCTGGGGACCCTGGGTGGCGCGAACAGCCGCGCCTATGCGATCAATCAGCGTGGCTGGGTGGTTGGAGAGGCGGAGACAAAGGAGGGGAACCTGCGCGCCTTTTTATGGACTCCGGAAGAAGGGATGCGCGATCTCGGAACGCGTGGCGGAAATATCAGCCGCGCGTATGCAATCAATGACCGCGGTCAGGTTGCGGGCGAGGCGGAAGATGACGAGGAGCGGTTGCGCCCGTTTCGGTGGAGCGGGGAGCATGGGATGGAAGAGCTGCCGCTGCCCGATGGTTTCCGGGAAGGGTTTGTTTTCGGACTAAATAATTTCGGGGCGCTCGTGGGGGGCGGAGAAAGCGAAGAGGGAACGCGCGCGTTGGTTTGGACGGTGGACGGCGTGTCTGTTCCCGAAGCGTTGCGCGATCATGGCGCAAGTCTGGCGCGCGCCGTGAATGATGTGGGCGATATTGCGGGACAGGTCGAACCCCGACCGGACGATGATTATGTCAGTCGCGCGTTTATTCTTCATTCAGACGGAAGTTTTTCAATGACCGCGCCGCTGTCGCCCGATTGGAGCAGCGCGGCGCTGGCATTGTCTGCCGATGGCGTTGCCGTCGGCTATGCCGAGCAGAGCAACGCGACCCACGCCGCGCGTTTTTCAAAAATAGCGGACGTGGATGATCTCGATACGTTGGCGAATGTGTATAGCGTTGCGCATGGCGTGAACAAAGACGGCGTTGTCGTCGGACTTTTTGTGAGCAGTCACGAAGACGATGACCGCGCGTTTGTGGCGCGCGATGGCGGCATGGCGGATTTGAATGAATTGGTGGAGGCAGACAAGCCGTGGTTGATTGTCGAAGCGCGCGGAATTAATGACACCGGCGCGATCGCCGGATATGCGCTGCTTGGCGAGGAGGAACGCGCGGTGTTGCTGGAACCGCGCGCCGCTGGCACGGCGGAGCGTCCGCAAATTCAAATTGTTGAGCCGCGCTCCGACGCGCGCTACTCCGAAGGAGATTCGATCACGATTGAGGCGAACGTGGATGTCCCCGATCAACGTGTACGGCGCGTCACCTTTTTCTCCGGTGGCGTGGCGCTCGGTTTCGCAACCAACGCGCCGTACCGGTTGGAGTGGAAAGCGGCGGCGCCGGGCGCGCATCATCTCGTCGCCACGGTTGTGAACACCGAGGGCGTGTCCGTCGTTCGGCGCGTGTGCCGGTCTGGGTTCAAATCAAGGGCCGGAAAGACCCGGCCGTTGTTTTGACCGAACCGGATGACGGCACTGCGCTTGCGCTTGGAGAGACGCTGAGTATCGGCGCGGAGGTTGTTTCGGTGGAACGTGGGCCGTTTTTGATACGCTTGAACCTCGACGGGGTGGAGATCGCCGCCACAAATGGCCTAGCGTTCAGCTATGCCTGGCGTGCGCTTGAGACCGGTTTGTGCACCTGGGTGGCAACGGTTGTGGACTCCGAAGGCTATACCACAACATCCGCCCCCGCCAGGGTTCACGTCACAATTCCGGAAGATATGTAAGGAATTAAGCGCCACCGGCGTTAAACCTTTGTACCGAGGAGGAACGAACGAAATGGCTGCTCCGAGGTCAAAGCGACTGTGGATGCGGCGTTATGATAGACTCCGACAAAACAATTAAGATTTACCTGCGCGAAATCGGGCAGACGCCCTTGTTGACGCCTGAACAGGAAATCGAGCTGGCTGCGAAGATCAAAAAAGGCGATGAGGAAGCGAAGAGCCTGATGATCCGCGCAAACCTGCGCCTTGTCGTGAAAATTGCCCACGATTATTCACGATATGGCCTGCCATTGTTGGGCCCTGATTTCTGAAGGAAATATCGGCCTGATGAAGGCGGTCGAGCGGTTTGATCCGAAAAAGGGCGGGAAATTGAGCACCTACGCCGCGTGGTGGATCAAACAAGCGATCAAGCGCGCGTTGGCGAACCAGAGCAAGACCATCCGTCTGCCCGCCCACCTCGTTGATAAAATTGCGCGAATGCGCAGGGTCGAACACCAGTTGACCGAACGCTATGGGCGCGAGCCATCCGTGGACGAAATTGCGATTGAGATGCACCTTGAGCCGAAGGTGATTCAGCATTGGCAGGTCGTGTCATTGAAGCCCACTTCGCTGGATGCGCCGATTGGCGGCGAGAGCGATGCCGCGACATTTGGTGACCTGATCGGTGACGAACGGGCCCGTAATCCATACGACGAGATTAACGATCAGCAACTTCGAGACGAAGTGGATATATTTTTGGATAAACTAGACCGTCGTGAACGGGATATATTAAAGTATCGGTACGGCTTGCGTGGCGCGCGGGTGGAAACATTGGAGTCGGTCGGGCAGCGTTTCAAAATCACACGCGAGCGCGTACGGCAGATTCAGAATGAGGCCGTCGAAAAGCTGAGGCTGATGATGGAAGCAAACGAACAAGTTAAGGAACCGGAAGGCGTGGGCGTATGAGTCTTGATAAAATTAAAGCAGCCATTCGCGATGTCCCGGATTTTCCCAAACCCGGGATTTTGTTTAAGGACATTACCCCGGTGTTGCACGACCCCGAACTCTTCCGCGCGGCAGTAAAGATTTTTGCCGACCGCCAACGCGGTCGGTCCGTACAAAAAATCGCGGCGATTGAAGCGCGCGGGTTCTTGTTCGGCGCGGCGCTTGCCTACGAGCTGGGAGTCGGGCTGGTTCCAATCCGCAAGAAGGGAAAATTGCCTTATGATCGAATTGAACAGAGCTTCGATCTGGAATACGGCACTGCGACGATTGAAGTTCACAGCGATGCCTTCACACCGGGCGAGTCCGTTCTTTTGATAGACGATTTGCTTGCGACCGGTGGCACCGCGCAGGCCGCAGTACAACTGATCGAAAAGCTAGGCGCACGTGATCGAAATAGATTTTCTGATCGAGTTGGCGTTTTTAAACGGCCGCGCAAAATTAGCGCCACAGCCCATTTTTGCTCCGATTGTTTTTTAGGGAGAACCCTGCGCTTTATGCCATGAAGGGCGCGGCTGATGATGGCGCGAACGAAGACGAACTTCGTATTGAGTAGTAAGTAGTGAAATTAGCGAAAATAATCGCAGGGGCGCTCGTTGTCTTTGTTGTGGGTGTTGCGCTGTTGTGGCAACGGTCAGATGATCGCCTTGTCGGCGAATACGTCCCTGATGTTCCCTCGACTTACCCAGAGTGGAACCGACAGCTTGGCTTTGCGGAAGAAACCGTGGAGGGGGCGCTACATCACGTGTTCAATTCGCAGCCCATGGTGTTCACGGGAAACAAGATACAGTTTTCGACGACGAATGGGGTTGTGACTCGGAGGATGTTAATTCTCTGGAAAAGCCGAAACGCAACACTTGTCGGCTATTCATTGTCGTCCTTGTATCGGCTTGAATATGCGCCCGACGGTTTGTGGGTTCGCCAGCAACGGATATTTGGCCTACCGAAGATCGTTCTCCCAATAAAAATGACAAAAGTGATACAAGAGCCGGATGGCTGATCAATGTTTGTTGGGACAACTGGAAGATCTTGATGTTGCGGTGGCATATGCGCTGACTGCAAATACTGTCGCAGAGGCGGTGCAACGACACGATTGCGACCCTGTTGCGGCCCATGCGCTTGGCCGTGCAATGACCGCTGGAATTCTGTCCGCCGCTTCGTTGGGCGATGCGCAGCGGTTGAATCTGCGGTGGGCTTACGAAGGGCTGTTGCGCACGCTCGTCGTGGATACGGGGCCGGATGGCGCGACACGCGCGTTTATTTCGCCACCTCATCTTGCCGAGGCCGAAGACGAGGCAGGCCTCTATGGCGCGACGGGGAATGTACAGGTGGTGCGCAGCCGAAAAGGCGCCGTAGTTGCGCACGGTACAATCAAGGCAGACCTGCTCGATGTAGTCGAAGACGTGAATCACTTCCTATGCATCAGCGACCAGGTTGAGTCGGCGATGGCGGTGACGATTGCGTTCTCATCCGATCCGACAAATCCGGTCTCCGTTTGTCGCGGCGTGTTGCTTCAAGCGCTGCCGGGCTGCGACTTACTGCGGTTTCAACGGCTGCGTGATCGTCTGTACACGCCACAGCCGAGGGCCTTGATGGCGCGGCGTGAGGAGAGCGATAGCTTGGTTGAGAATATTTTACGCGCCATTGTGCAGGACGAGGCGCCGTCTCTTAAAATTCGCCTGCGGCAAGCGCCGGCGCCTTTCTTTCGCTGCTCGTGCAATCGCGAAAAGATGGGTGCGATTTTGCGCGCACTCCCCTATGCCGACCGGATGGACATTGTGCGAAAGAATGAGCCGGTCGTGGTGAGTTGTCAGTTTTGCCGCGAGTGCTACGAACTCAGCATAGAAGAATGTATTCAAGCATGGAACACGCCGACCGCAAAATAAGCGGGACAGCCCAAAAATTTCTGTACGATTTGCGTTGGACAAGTCGAGGAACTATGGTGAAGGATAAGGGTAGAAAAAGCGAATGAGTGCCGACTTAAATTCCATTCTCGGAGATTGGCCGTACAATCCGGCCTCCATTAACGCACGCTGGGTGATTGGGCGTGGTGGGAAACGTCTCATCCAGCTTCGTTTGGATCTCGGCGTTTTGCAAATGGAGACCGAGGGTCGCCCGGACGGTCAACGTCCGCACGGACACGGCTCGCTGTTGGAGCACTTCTTGGAGCGCGAGGATACCGAAGGGCTGGACATGGCCGCGTTTGAAATTGACGCATCCGCCTGTGCCGAATTGCAGCAGGAAGCCGCGCAATTTTATTATCGCTACATTTCGCTGTATGCGTTGCGCGACCTAGATGGAGTGATTGCGGACACCGACCACAACCTTGGGATTCTCGACGTTGTTTCCCGTCACGTTGAGGACGACGATCTGGTCTGGCAGCTTTTGCAATTTTATCCTTACATCCGGATGATGAATGCACGCGCCCTGGCCGAAAAATCGGCCGAGGCCCATGCCTACGACGAGGCGATCGCCGCGCTGGAAGAGGGGATCGAGGACATCCGCAGTTTTTGGCGGGATCAGGGCGATGAAGAAGACGAGGAAGAATCGCGCGAGATCGAATTGCTGACCGATTTGCTCAGCGACTTGCGCGGCTCGCGCCCGCGTTCGCAGACGGATTTATTGCAAGACGAGCTATCCCGCGCCATTGCCACGGAAAACTACGAGCGCGCCGCAACGCTTCGCGATGCACTGAAGATGCTTCGCAAGGCCTGATGGGCGAACGCGGCGTTTAGCCGATTCTTCGAATAATCACGCCGCCGGATTTTTCATCCGGCTCCAGCTCCAACAGTCCGCGATTTGCCGCCTCTTCCAACAATTTGTTGAACGAGCGGAAGCCGTAGAAGGATTCATTGAAGCCGGGGCGTCGGCGACGAAGCGTTTGCTTGACCATCGAACCCCAAATCTTCTCTTCCGAGCCGCGCTCTTCGGCGATGGCCTCGATCGTTTCCATCACGAGATCAATCGCCTCGTGAGTCTTGTCCGACTCTGTTGCCTTCGCCGCTGTTTTCTCTGAAGCGGCGCCTGCTGCGCCCGCCGCCGTTTTCTTTGCCGCTGTCGTTCGGGTGCGCCGGGGCGGGCGGACGCGGGCGAGGTCGTCGTAGTAGATGAACTCGTCGCAGTTCGCGATCAACAGATCGGAGCTGGAATTTTTTACGCCCACACCGATCACAACCTTGTTGTTCTCCCGCAGCTTGCTGACGAGTGGCGAAAAATCGGAATCGCCGCTGACGATGACGAACGTGTCCACGTGCGTCTTCGTGTAGCAGAGGTCCAGCGCGTCAACAACGAGCCGGATGTCGGCGGAGTTCTTGCCGGACTGGCGGACGTGCGGAATTTCGATTAGCTCGAACGCCGCCTCGTGCATGGCCGGTTTGAAGTCTTTGTAGCGAAGCCCAGTCGCAGTAGGCTTTTTTCACGACGATGCTGCCCTTGAGCAACAAGCGTTCGAGCACCAGTCGGATATCGAACTTTTCGATATTCGCGTCACGAGCGCCGAGTGCGATGTTTTCAAAGTCGCAGAAGACGGCGAGATTCGCTGTTTCAGGTGATTTATTCATTTTGTATTTTCCTATCGGAGACGCTTGAGCGCCTCGAATGTATTGCAGCGACGGCCCACGGATGTGGAGGGGGTACGGTCACGGATGATCCGCCGCCACGCGGCAGCAGGATGTGATGCGTCCCAGTCGGCTTCCCACAGGGTAGCCCATTGACCGGTGATAGTCTCTTCGTGAGGTCGGGGCAGAGGATCGGTACCGTAAAGAATCGAAAAACCGCGCGAACGCGCCTTGCGAAGTAGCGCCGGGGTAGGAAACCAAGCCGGCCGCAAACATGTATCCGCTAACACTAGGTCACTGGGCCCGTGTTTGTCAAGGCAATCCCGAATGATTGCGCCGCGCCGCCCGAGCCACTTTCCAAGACCCCACGGCAGAACGGCAACCGCGTCGGTTTGCGCAACGCGCGTCAGCGTGTCGCCGAGAGGCTCGCCATCCGGGCCTTCAATATCCCGGCCCAACGCAAGGACTTCGATGCGCTCCGCCGTGACAATTTGGCGACCGGCAAGCAGCCAAAGTTGCGCACGGCCCGATTTTGCGAGCAACGCGTTTTCGTCTTCGGTGCGTGAAATTTCCCAGTTTTCCGGCCTCATCTCGCCGCGCTTCAGCGACCGATAGGCGGCCTGTCCGCTGCGCTCTGCCAGACAGAGCGCGAGAACCTCGGCGCTCGGGGCGGCGCGGCGCAGATTCGCGACTGCCGCGTCGAGTTGAGCGCCCAGGTCGTAAAACGGATAAAGATGCACGTGCGTGTCGGCCACGATTTGCATGGTTGCAAGGATGCCGAAAGCCCGGGCGCGATGCGACCAGAAATCGCAGCGCTTTGCTTTTCGTTTCCATCGGCTTATAGTGCGCCGCTTTCAGCTTTCAGGAAAACATCATGCCATCCGCTTCTTTTTCGACTCGCCATCTCGGACCGCGTCCAGACGAAATCCCAGCTATGCTCAATGTGATCGGTGTCAGCTCGCTGGATCAACTCATTGATGAAACGGTTCCCGCAGCGATTCGCCGAAAAAAATCGCTGCGCCTGCCCGCTGCAGAGTCCGAAACGGCCTATCTCGCCCGGCTTCGCGGGATCGCCGCAAAAAACAAACTCTTCCGATCCTACATCGGCCAGGGCTACTACGGAACAATCATGCCGCCCGTTATTCAGCGGTGCGTGTTTGAAAACCCAAGCTGGTACACGCCCTACACTCCGTACCAGGCTGAAATTTCGCAGGGCCGACTCGAGGCGTTGTTCAACTTCCAGACGATGATTAGCGACCTGACCGGACTCGAAGTCGCCAATGCGTCGCTTCTCGATGAAGCGACCGCCGCAGCCGAGGCGATGGCGATGCTGCACCGCATTCAGGAACGGAAGAGCAAAGGTGAGAAGCGAAACGTCTTCTTTGTTTCCGACAAGGTGTTTCCGCAGACGCTGGATGTGTTGCGCACGCGGGCCGAGCCGATCGGAATTGAGCTTCGCGTCGGCTCATTCAGAAGCACGATGCTGGATGAAAGCGTTTTCGGTGCGCTCCTCCAGTATCCCGATGCGGATGGGAATATCAGCGATATGCGCGGATTTATTGAGCGCGCCCACGCCAACGATCTGCTCGTCGCAGTTGCGACCGATCTTCTTGCGATCACCATGCTCACGCCGCCCGGCGAAATGGGCGCGGATATTGCGCTCGGAAATGCGCAACGGTTTGGCGTTCCGATGGGTTATGGGGGGCCTCACGCGGCATTCTTTGCAACCCGGCAGGAATTTGTGCGTGAACTTCCCGGACGAATCATTGGGTTGTCCGTTGATGCCGCGGGAAACAAGGCCTATCGCATGGCGCTTCAAACGCGCGAGCAGCACATCCGCCGCGAAAAAGCGAAGTCCAACATCTGCACCGCTCAGGCGCTGCTTGCAAATCTTTCCGGGTTCTATGCGACGTATCATGGGGCCGATGGCCTTCGTGCCCTTGCACACCGCGTACATCGGTCGGCTCGCCTTTTGAAAGCCGCCGCTCTCTCGCTCGATTATAGCAATTCCTCCGCCTACTTCTTCGACTCGTTGAAACTTATTCCGCCCGATGGCGTGACTGCGGAGCGCGTGCGCGAGGAGGCGCTGCGAAAGAAAATAAATTTCCATTATTATGCAGACGGCGCTGTCGGAATTGCGCTGGATGAAACGGTCGCAACGGCGGATTTGCAGGACGTCGTTGATATTCTTGCCGCCGCCTCCGGCAGGGTTGCGCCGAATGTTGCGACAATGACGGTTTCAGACGATCTCGAATTTCACGAAGAAATCACGCGAACCACGCCGTTCTTGCAACACAACATTTTTGGCGCACATCGGTCTGAAACGGCGATGATGCGCTATCTCAAGGGGCTGGAGCAAAAAGACCTAGGCTTGGATCAGGCGATGATTCCACTCGGCTCCTGCACCATGAAGCTTACCGGTGCGGCGCAGATCATGCCCGTTACCTGGTCGGAGTTCGGCGCTCTGCATCCCTTTGTTCCGGAAGATCAGGCACGCGGCTATGCGCAGATATTCAAGGAGCTGGAAAAAGCGCTGTCCGAAATTACGGGATTCAGCGCCGTGTCGCTGCAACCCAACGCGGGATCACAAGGAGAGTTCGCCGGGCTGATGACCATTCGCGCGTACCACCGCTCGCGCGGAGATGCGCAACGGAACGTGGTGTTGATTCCCGCTTCGGCGCATGGAACGAATCCAGCCTCTGCCGCGACGGCGGGCTTGGAGGTTGTTGTGGTCGAGTGCAACAAGCAGGGCCACATTGACTTCGATGACCTGAAGAAGAAGGCGCAGGAAAATGCGGGCCGCGTCGCTGCCTTGATGATCACGTATCCTTCGACCTATGGCGTTTTCGAGGACAACGTCCGTGAAGTGTGTGCCCTCATTCATAAACACGGCGGGCAGATCTATATGGATGGCGCGAATCTCAACGCGCAGATCGGGCTGACGTCCTTTGCCGCAATCGGTGCGGATGTGTGTCACATGAACCTGCACAAGACGTTTGCCATTCCACACGGCGGCGGTGGGCCGGGGATGGGCCCCATTGCCGTCGCAAAGCATCTCGCGCCATTTTTGCCGCGTCACACCATTGTTCCCGTTGGCGGAGAGCAGGGCATCTCGGCGGTCTCCGCGGCGCCCTGGGGCAGCGCGAGCATCCTATTAATTTCGTACGCCTACATCCGTATGCTCGGTGCCGATGGCCTGACGCAGGCGACGCGCGTTGCGATTCTGAATGCGAACTACATCAAGGCCCGTCTTGAATCCTATTTCCCTGTTCATTACGTCGGCAGTCGCGGTCGCGTCGCCCACGAATTGATTTTTGATCTGCGCCCGATGAAGGAGCAGAGCGGCATTGATGAAACAGATGTTGCGAAACGCCTGATGGATTATGGCTTCCACGCGCCAACGGTTTCCTGGCCGGTTCCCGGCACGATGATGGTTGAGCCGACGGAGAGCGAACCGAAGGAAGAGTTGGATCGCTTCTGCGATGCGATGATTTCCATTCACGCGGAGATTCAGGCCGTGATTGATGGGAGGGCCGATCGGCGAGACAACATGCTAAAAAATGCGCCGCACCCCATGACGCAGATTGCCAGCGATGAGTGGAGCCACGCCTACGGGCGGGAGCAGGGGGCCTATCCCGTGCCCGGCCTTCGCGCACGCAAGTTTTGGCCCGCGACCGCGCGAGTGGACAATTCGCACGGAGATAAAAATCTGATTACGAAATATCCGGCGAATTAACCCGTTTGCGATTGCGCACAAGCGCGGACAACGACATCAAAAGGGTGGATTGAACTCTCCGCCGCCCGAACGTGTGCGGCGACGTGGATTTTTTCGATGAGGCACGCCGTTCGGCCGCTGCGTGCTGTAAATATCTGTTGGAACCGCGCCCTCAATCGGCGCAGCGGGTTGTTTGTTTTCAATCTGCCAAAGGTCGCGAATCGAACGCACGCCCGGCGCGGTTTTTTCTGCGGGATAGGATTCTTCGTCCTCTTCGTCCTGCGTGTGGCGTTTGGGGCGAAAATAATCAAAAAAGCTCATTGATGTTCTAAATTCTTATGACGCGGTCCGATGGCCGCGCTTCGCTGACGCGGATCGGGCGCCCGGATACTTCCGTGTTGTGTAGTTGTTTGGTTGCGCGCCGCGCGGCATCGCCATCCGGCATTTCCAAAAAAGCGAAGCCCAACGCGCGTCCGGTGATCCGGTTGGCTGCAATTCGGACGGAGGCGACTTCGCCGAATTTTTCGAATGAGGCGCGCAGGTCTTCCTCGCGTGCGCCAAATGCCAAATTGCCTATGTAAATAGATGTCACGCCGCCGATTTACTCCCCACCGAGAATGAGCATGGGTAAGATAATTACGCCAAAGCGCCGCATTTGTCGAGGCAGAGCTTGTCGCAAACTGAATTTATAGGCATAACGCGCTCGAAATGAACCGCATCGTAGCCATTGTCGGCCGCCCCAATGTCGGCAAATCCGCTGTCTTCAACCGGATTGTTCGCCGCCGCATCGCCATTGTACACGATCAACCGGGCGTCACCCGCGACCGTCTTTCTGCTGAGGCGCGCTGGCGCGACGAGCGCTTTGAGCTGATTGATACCGGCGGGTTGGGCTTTTGGACAACAAGGCGGCGCAGGATGTTTTTTCTGTAGGAACGCGGTCGCAGGCCGAAATCGCCATCGCGGATGCGAATGTCATCATTTTTGTCACCGACATCACGGCGGGAATTACGCCGCTCGACCGAGAGGTCGCGGGTTTGTTGAGACAATCCGGCCGCGCGGTGGTCATCGCGGCGAACAAAGCCGATAACGAGGGACTGGATGCGCAGGCGTCCGAGTTCCAAAAATTTGGATATCCGGTGTTTCCCATCGCTGCGCTTCACAACCGGGGATTCGACGCGCTGCTGGAAGCCGTCGTGAAGCAGTTGCCGCCGTATGAATCCGACACGGAACAAAACCCGTTGCGCGTGGCGATCGTCGGGAAGCCCAACGCCGGAAAATCGTCCTTTGTGAACCGTGTCCTCAAGAGTGATCGAGTGATTGTTTCCGACATCCCCGGCACTACGCGCGACAGCATCGAAGTTCCGTTCACCATCGGAAGCGGCCCACAGGCGCGGCATTACAAGCTGATTGATACGGCGGGGCTGCGAAAGTTGCGTCGGGCCGAAGATGCCGTCGAGCGCTGGAGCGTGATGCGGGCGCAAAAGAGTATCGAAGACGCGGATGTTGTCGTGATGATGATTGATGCAGAGCAGGGGCCGACCGAGCAGGACAAAAAAATTGCGGGGTTGGTTCTCGAAGCGCGCAAGGGCTGCGTGGTGTTGATTAACAAGTGGGACCTTGCGGAAGGCGAGGAGACGGTGACGCAGAAGGAATACGAGAAAGCGTTCCGGCGCGAAATGTACTTTTTGTCCTACGTGCCGATTGTTTTTGTTTCCGCGCGCGAAGGAACGAACATTCGCAAGGCGATCGAGAGCATTGACTACGTCGCCGCGCAAATTTCCACGAATCTGCCCACCAGTACGCTAAATCGCATCCTCCACGATGCAGTAAAACGCGTCGCGCCACCGCGAGTAACCGGCAAGAAATTGAAGTTCTATTACGCCACACAAGTGGGGGAACGCCCACTTCGGTTCCGCTTTTTTGTGAACCAACCCAAACTGTGCACCCCTTCGTATCAGACGTATTTGATCAATACACTGCGCTCCGCCGCAGGCCTAGAGGGTGCGCCCATCGTCGTGGATTATCGTTCCAGCCACGACCGAGACGGGCAAAAAGAATAAAAACGCGGGAGGGCGGGTATCGTTCCGCCCTCTGTCAGCTTGTCCAGCAGGAGCGAGAGTTCTGTGGCCGGAAGAATAAGCCCCCCGTATTGCCTCTTCATAATTTTGAAGCAGGGAGAACGCCCCCCGCGAAAATTTCTTTTTGCGGCAATTTAGCCCAGATTTGTTGAAATTCGCCCCCCAAGAAACTAAAACTTGACTACACCTATAGAAGTGGTATGAATTGCTGGCACCAACTTAAATGGAGATGTGTGGATGAGTAAAATTCTGAGTGAAGTTTTGGCCGCGAATACGCAATACGTGGCGACGTTTGGAGATAAGGGATCATTGCCGATGCCGCCAGGACGGCATTTTGCAGTTCTGACGTGCATGGACGCCCGGTTGGATCCGGCCAAGTTTGCAGGATTCGTCGAAGGGGATGCCCACGTGATCCGGAATGCTGGCGGACGGGCGAGTGACGATGCAATCCGCTCTTTGGTGATTTCGTATAAACTGCTTGGGACGCGCGAATGGTTCGTCGTCCATCATTCAGATTGCGGAATGCTGACCTTTACGGGCGACGTGTTGAGCAAGTTGCTTGCAGAAAACCTAGATGCAGCAGTTATTGACGAGAACGGGTGGAAAAACTCCGGCGCCCCCGGTGGAGGTTCCGGGGAGGGGAAATATATTAACTGGCTTGAGTTTTCCGACTTGGCGGGCAGCGTAGTCGAGGATGTGGCGCGAATTCGAAACCATCCCTTGGTTCCCAAGGACATCGCTGTGTACGGCTATATCTTCGATGTGAAAACGGGAGCCTTGGTGGAAGTTCCGGCGGCCACAGAAATCGGAAAAAAGTCCGCGCAGAAATAGGGGAAGAGCGGGGATGCCCGGTTTCTTGCGCTTGCGCAATTAGGTCTGATGCGTCCGACCACAGCGCGGGCATGTGATGGTGGTGTTTTGCCACGCGGGCGGGATACGAATTTTCAGTCCGCAGGGGCAGTCCACCGTTTGCGCGTTATCTGCCTGATGAATCAGACCGCGCGCTGTGCGCCAGCCGACGGGGAGTGGAATTGGGATTTGATTCGCGAGTGTTGGGGGCGCGTCGGTTGCTCCGGCGTGTCTTCCGGAACGTCCTTTAGGATCGTCTTCCCCGCGTTGAGTTTGCTGAACGCTTTTTCATACGCAAGCAGCGATGAGTCGCCGCTCATTCCGCGCAAAATCCGAACGCGCTCTTCCGTGGACGGATGTGTGCTGAACAGGCCACTGCTTTTTCCGCGTGCGGCTTGTGGGCTGATGATATACATCGGTTCTAGTACGCGGTTGATGTGGCCGTCATTCACCTGTGCGCCGGAAATTTTTTCGAGCGCGGATGCGAGGCCTTCGGGATAGCGGGTGAACTGCGCGGAACCGGCGTCGGCAAGGTATTCCCGTCGGCGCGAACACGCGAAGTAGAGGAGCCGCGCGAGAAGAGGGGCGATGACCGCGAAGAGCAGCGCAAGGATAAGCATAAGCGCAAGGCCGCCTGCGCTATCCTTCGAGTTCCTTCGGGACGTCGCGGCCTGAAAGCGAAGGCCGCGCAGAAAGAGGTCGGCGATGATGATGACTGCGCCGAGCGTGGTTCCCGCGATGGTCATAAAAAGAGTGTCGCGATGTTTGATGTGCGCGATTTCGTGCGCGATGACGCCCTGCAGCTCGTCGCGATTGAGTCGCGCCAGGAGTCCGGTGGTTACCGCAACCGCCGCGCGCTGATCATTTCGGCCCACCGCAAACGCATTTGGCACGGTCGAATCAATAATGAAAATCTTTGGCGGCTGCGCGAGTCCCGCAGCGATCGTCATTTCTTCAACAACGTTGAAGAGCTGCGGCGCGTCCTGCTTCACAATCTCGCGTCCGCCCGCCTGCGCCATCAACATGCTCTCGCCGCCCGCGTAAGAAATCAGAAGCAAAATCAGCCAGAGGACAAAGGCGATGCCCAAGCCAGATAGACCCGCACGCGGATCAATCCAGCCGCCAAGTCCGAACCCGATCATAAGAAAGAGAACACCCATCAAGACGATGAGAATCGCCGATTTGCGCTGATTGGATCGGATGAGCGAGAACATGGGCGAGTGGTGGGCGGGGGCGGCTGGCGGGGTGCGGAGCAGCCCCGTCAACCGCTGGCCGTTGCGCGATAATTAGAACTTAACTTGTGGAACTTCGCGTTCGCCCTCGTCCTTGATCTCAAAGAACTCGGCCTTTTTGAATCCGCCGATATTCGCGACAATGTTGGAAGGAATTGTCTCGCACGCGGTGTTAAACTTCAGAACGGAGTCATTGTAGAACTGCCGCGCAAAGCCGATCTTATTTTCGGTCGAGGTCAACTCTTCCTGGAGCGAGCGAAAATTGGCGTCGGCCTTGAGCTGTGGATAGTTTTCAGCGACGGCATAGAACCCGCGCATTGCGGTCATCAGTTGTCCTTCCGCCTGTGCGATCTGCCCGACTTGACCACTTGCCTGTGCACTGACGGCACCGGCGCGGGCGCGCGTGATGGCCTCGAACGTCTCGCGTTCATGCGTCATATAGCCCTTCACGGTTTCGATGAGATTGGGAATCAGGTCGTGGCGGCGCTTCAATTGAACGTCAATTTGCGCCCAGGCATTCTTCACCTCGTTCCGCATGCGGACGAGATTGTTGTACATCCCGACGAACACGAGGATGAGCAGGACGATTGCGCCCAAGATAATTAATCCGGTCATTTTTGTTTTCTCCTTAACTGGATGATGCGGCCCCGAACAAACTTGCACAGAAATCCGAAAACTTTACAAACCCCGCCGGGTCAATCGCGCTGACGAGCGTTTGCACTTCTCCGGCATCGAACCACAGCCCGTGGTTGTATGGACAGCGATCCAGCGTGATGCGACCTTCGGCGGACTCAACCTCGTCCATGCGGTGTCCGCAGCGTGGACAGCGTCGCTTTCCGCGCGCGAGTTTCTTCAGGTCGAGCTTGGCGTCAATGGCGGGGTCGCCGTTCATCAGCAAGCCCAGCTCGCCCTGGTCGAGCCAGAGTCCCTTGCACAGCGGACACCAATCCACCTCAATATTTTCGTACTCGAGCGCGAGCATCTGTTTCTCGCAATTTGGACAAGTGCGCATAGTGAGGATGGTAGCCTGTCGGGTGGCCGGGACAACTTGTTTTTTATTTGGTGGCTTAAACTGACTGCTTGAGTGTTAAGCCCGATTGGCATAAGCTAGGGATATGAAAAATCAGTTCGCGTGCGCTCTTTTGGGCGCGTGTTTGATGGGCGCCCTTGTTGCGCCCATCGCCGGGGTTGCTGATGAAGAATCCGCCGCCCCAGCCAGCGTCGAGTCCACGTATGTCGGGAAGTGGATGGTGAAGGACAACAAAGGCGAGTCGTTCTATATCACGATTAAGCCGGGCGGCGAAGCGGTCTCCTCGTGGGAAGGCGAGGAAAATGCGCGGCGTGGCCAGGAAGGCACATGGGAAGCCGTGGACAACCAAGTCGTGATCACATGGAACAACGGCTGGCGTGAAACGCTAAGCCAATCCGGTGATGGCTTCGTGAAGAAAGCGTTCCGGCCAAAGTGGAAGATCGAGGGTAAGCCTGCGAATGAATCGCCGGCTGAAAAAGTGGACTGAATATAAACCGTTTGTTTTGCGGCGGGCTGTGCGCTGTCGAAGGCGCACGACCCGCCGTTTTTGTCTCGAATTGAGGCATTGTGCGTGCGATGGTGGTTTCATGCTCTTGATTCGTATGCTCCGAAAACTTGTTCCGCTCCTGTTGTTGTTCGCGCTCGCCGGTTGCGTGCAGGTCGAGCAAACGCTGTCGCTTGACGAAAAAGGCGGTGGGACGTTGACGATTCAATACGCGATGTCGAAGAAGGCGCTGGCCGACCTTGAGGCGCGCGCGAAAGCGGAGGGCGGCGAGGCGGCGGAGGCCGCGCCGTTTTCGTTTGATGAAGCGGAGGTCCGCGAGGATTTCAAGGAGTACGAGCCGCTCGGAATCACGCTGACGGATGCGCGTTCGTGGGAAGACGCGGAAAGTAAATATATCCGCCTCTCCATTCGTTTCACGTCGCTGTCGGGCGTGATGCAAACCGAATTTTTCTCGGATCGAAGCGTGAGTCTGAAGCGCATCTCAAACGAGGCGTACGAACTTCGCCAAAGGGGTATGCCGACGGAAGATATGCCGTCGGAAACGACGGAGTTGATGCGAGAAGCGCTTGCGGGCTTTCGCGCTACGCTGACGATGGAAACGCCGACGGATATTTTAGAGACGAATGCAGATTCGCACGATGTGCGCAAGGCGACGTGGGTGTTTGATGTGGATAAAGATGCCAGCGCACTCGCGCGTGCACAGCGAATGGATTTGTGGGTACGTTTTAGCGCAGAAGGACTGTCGCTCTCCGAGTATTCGTCGCAGTGATTGCGCAAGCTCGGCTGTCGTTGCGCGACTGAACGTACACGACAAGGATTTTTGTGACCGAGAAGACGATTCAAGACTACCAGAAGGAGCTGCGAGCGCTCGCAGAGAGCTTGCCCTTTCCGCAGATTGAGTTGCCGGAGTTTAGCGAAGAGTCCTTTGATCCACCGCGCGTACGCCAAGAACGAAATTACGTTCAGCCCGACTCATCCACACAGGCCGTCGGTCGCTTCCTGATCGAGCGCGGCACCGTGGAACTGCTGGGTTCCGAACTCACACTCCAGTTGTTCACGGAGATTCACTGCTGTTGTTCGCGCATCCGCCGTCTTTGTCGGCGTCGCTTCAAAACGTCCGCCGATGCGTACGAGGCGCTAGTGAGTGCGCGGCGGCTGGTCTCGCGAATTGAGGCGGCGGAGGAAGAGCTGTTTATTGCGAACCGGCGGATGGTTGTGAATTGCATCAAGCCGTATTTTTGGATCGGCCCCGTCTGGTTGGCCGATTTTCTGCAGGAAGGCTCGAAGGCGCTGGCCAACGCCGTGCGTAAATTTGATTACACGCGCGGAACGCCCTTTTATTCCTATTCGCAGAAGGCGGTGCAGAATCGGCTCCGGAATTTTTTCCGCGACCACGCGCGCGCGGGAAGCTTCGGGCTGCGCCCGAGCCGCGAGATGCAGAATGTCAAAAGCATCATTGATACGTGGAAGCGCGATTTCGGCGAGGAGCCGAGCGATGAGTCCATCGCGAAAATTGCGGACCTGCCGGTTGAGCGCGCCGCGAAACTGCGCGTCTATGTGAACCAGTGGGGGCGTATGCCCGCGCCGCCGGTCTCGCTGGACGCGATGTATGTTGAGGATGGCAACAGCCTCCACGAAAGCATCGAAGATCCCTCCGCGCGCCCGGCGTCGGAGGGCGCCGAGGTTGCGGAAATCTGGCGCGCCATGGAGCAGTTGCCCGAGCGCGCGCGCCATATTATGAAGCTGCGGTTCGTTGAGGGGCGTACGCTGGAGGAGACGGGGGCACTGCTGAAACTCACCCGCGCACGAATCAAGCAAATCCAGGATTCTTCGCTGAAGAAATTGCGCCAAATTCTTCGGGAACCGGAACAATGAATCAGTGACCGCGCGAATCGGTTACTTGGCGACGACCGTCCCAGGCATATTGTAGCCCGGCGAGGACGGTGAAGAATCCGGTGAGGTAGAGAAGCCAGATAAAGTTGGCCTCCTTGAATTGTGCGAGCACCCAGAGGACGGCGGCCATCTGTAAAACGGTCGCAAATTTTCCGGTCCAGCGTGGTTGAATGTGCGCATCGCCCGCGAGCCGGCGCACCACAATGTAGCCGAGCGCCAGAAGGACATCGCGGACAATAACCAGCGCTGCGAACCAGACGGGGATTTGCGGCGACAGCTCCGGAAGCTCGGGGCGCGTCAGCAGAATGATCGCGGAGAGAAGAAGAAATTTGTCCGCGAGCGGGTCGAGCATTCGGCCCAGCGCGGACACTTCGTTTCTTGCGCGGGCGAGATAGCCGTCCAGCGCGTCGGTGGTGGCGATGGCCAGAAAGAGACCAAAGGCCCACCACCGAAGCGTTGAATCGGGGGCGCCCGCTTGAATGCCGAGCAGATAGTTGATTACGAGCGCTATGAACACCGGGATGAACAGAATCCGCGCCAGCGTGACCTTGCTCGCAAGTGTAATTCGCTTTGCTGGAGGCGAGTCTGCCATTCCTGTTTATTCGATTTGAACGTGGACATTCACCGTGACTGGGAAGTTCACCGCGTTAGAAACGGGGCAATATTTCTCGGCAGTTTTTACAATCTGTGCCGCCTTTGCCTCGTCCGTGCCCGCCGCAACAGTCAGCGTGACATCAATCACGGCGTCTTGAAAGCGCAAGCCCTCGGGGGTTTTGGCCATCCGTCCGACCGCCTTGCTGGTGTAGCCCTTGAAGATGATGCTCTGGCGACTCGCCACGCTGAGCGAGGTGAGAAGCATGCACGACTCAATCGCCGCGACGAGCATCAGCTCAGGATTCCAAGTGTCTTCTTTTCCGCCAAACTCGGCGGGAGGGCAAACGATAATGTCTGGCCGTGATGTTGTTCGTTCGACACCGATGTTGGCGCCGGTCCACTGAAGGGTTGTTTCATAACTCCACATAATTAAATACCTCCGGATGTATTCCGCCATTAAAGCGGAGTTTTTTTCCGATGCACGACAATAATGCCGCCACCGATCCGGACAGCGGCGGCTTCGGGGCCAGGATTGGTTTCGTCCGGGGAGGGTGATTATTCGTTGCGGAGCGCTTCTGCGGGAGAAATGCGGGCCGCGGCGCGGGCGGGCCAGAAGGAGAAGGCCGCGCCGAGCAGAGTGGCGACCAGCAGGGGCGTGAACAGAACAGAGGCATCGAGCCGGAGATCAATTGGAAATCGCCCGCGCGCGAGCCACAGGATTGCGCCAGCGCCGAGCGCTCCAACCAGTGCGGCCGCGCCAGTTAGCAAAATGGCCTCCAAAACAAACAATCCCGCAATATCGCGCGCCGTTGCGCCGAGGGCGCGACGCAACCCTATTTCCGTCACCCGCTCGCGCACGTTTGCAACGAGCAGACTCATTAGCGTTGTGCCGCCAAGGATGAGGCAGAGCAGCGCAATGCTTCCGGCGGTGAAGCGGATGGTGTCCTGTAGTTTGCGCAAACGTTGCAGGAGCACGTCCGGCGTGAGGAACGATAGTTGTTCCAGGCGTTGATCCGGCTGGCTTAATAATTCGCGCGCCAACGCAACTGCGCGTTCCATGGGTTGTCCGGCGGGCGCCCGAACGTAGAGGGCGTCGAGCGGCAAGTCGGGCGCGGGCGTGGTGAACTGCCAATAGGGCGGGAGCGAGCGCGGGACGAAGACGGCCCGTTCGCCCGGTGATAACGCGCGCTCGGTGGATTCCGATTCCAACGCATCCGCGCCGATGCTCAAAAGCCCGATCAGCCGAAATGGTATTTCGCGAAGCTGCACGGTGTCGCCCACGCGCCAGTTCCACTCCCGCGCGATCATTGCATCCACCACGGCAACGCGCTCGCGGTTGTGCATATCGTGTTTATCAATGAAGCGTCCTTCCGAGATGACCCACGGGCGGATATTGAGCAGATTTTCATCCGTTGCAATGACGCGGACCTGGCGGTCGCCGCCGGCGGAGACATTTTCAAAAAACTGGATCCCGGAGACCGCGTCGCTGCCCAGATGTGTCGCCAGCAGCTCCGCGCGCGAAGCGTTGAGGCGGGTCGAGTTCTGCTGCGGATTGCTGGCGGATGCCTGCGTGATGGCGAAGACCTGCGCACCGAGCTCTTCGACAATTCGTTTTGCGCGCGCCTCCAGTCCGCCGAGCACGGCAAGCAGGACGGTGAGCGCGGTCATTCCAACGCCGAGCGCGAGAAAGGCCAACCCGGCGCGGCCCGGCCGCGCACGAATGTCGTCGGCAATATCGCGCAACGCGCCCTGGAGTTGTTCGCTCATGCGCGATCCTTCAGCCGGCCATCCGCGCAAACGAGGTGGCGCGTGGCAAAGCGCAGCAGCGATTCGTTGTGCGTGACGAGGAGGATGGTGATTCCGTCCGCGTTCAAGTCGCGAAAGACCTCCATAACGCTCTCCGCCGCCGCGCGATCAAGATTTCCCGTCGGCTCGTCCGCAACAAGCAGATCGGGCCGCTGCGCCACCGCGCGCGCGATGGCTACGCGCTGCATCTCGCCGCCCGACATCAGGCGGGTTGGTTGATCCGCCTGCGCGGCAAGGCCTACTCGCGCGAGGGCGCGTTCCGAAGATTTTTGCGCCTCTGTGTGCGGCACCGCGAGGTAGCGGAAGCGGAACAAGACATTTTCGAGCGCGCTGCGGTGGGTGAGCAGACAAAACTTTTGAAAGACCATTCCGAGTCGCTCTTTTCGCAGCTCGCACAATTCTTTCTCGTTGAGCGTGGAGGTCACGCGCCCCGCAAACTGGACTACGCCCTGAGTTGGCGTATCGAGCAGGGACGCGAGATTGAGGAAGGTTGATTTGCCCGAGCCGGATGGTCCGGTGATGACGACGAAACTGCCCGGTTCAATTTCTAGGTCCACGCCGCGTAAAACATGGACAGGCCCGCGCGGCGTGGCGAAGCTTTTCCATACACCCCGCATGGATAGCACCGGCCCGGCTGACGCATCGTTGCGCATCAGGGGGTCACAACATCGCCCGGCTTCAGCCCGTCGAGGACCTCGAAGTTGCTCACGTCCGCCCATCCGAGCTTTAGGGGATGTTTTTTTGCAGACGCCCCAGCGAGCCGGACGAACGGCTGGGCTCCATCCATGTGTACGTAATTGCGCGGGATGAGAACCGCCTGCTCGGTGGAATAGGATAAAATTTCCGCCTGCACCGACATTCCGGAACGCAGCCGTCCGTCGCTTTGTGTCAATCCGATCACTGCGCGGAAAAAGCGTTGCCAGCCGGGGCGGTCCGCCAGGATCGTTGCCATGGAGCCGACGTTCTCGACCGAGCCGGGGATTTTCAAATCGGGATAGGAAAGCGGGGTTACGCGGACATCGCGTCCAGCTTCAATTCGAGACAGCTCCGCTTCGGGAATCTGCACCTCGACGATCAAGTCGCGCATATCGGGGATGATCATAAACGGTTGGTTTTTGAAGAGACTGTCGCCGACGCGAACGGTTCTGAACTCTCCGCTGATGTGAAGCGGGCGGTACACCACCACACCATCGGCCGGCGAAGTCACCGTGCAGCTTTCCAGTTGTGCCCTTGCAAGTGACAGCTCTTGCTCTGCCGAGGAGAGCGTTGCGCGCGCGCGCTCCATTGCAGCGGGATGGAGAAAGTCGCGCGTGAGTTCAATTTTCTGATCGAGCTTTTGCACTTGCGACAACAATTGCTCGACCTTCAGCTTCTGTTGATCCACTTCCTGCCCGGAGACGAGGTCTTCCTTCATCAGCTCCCGCGTGTCTTCGAGAAACTGTTTTTCGGCCTCATAGTTCATCTGCGCCTCAAGCCGCTGTGCCTCGATATCGCGCAATTCCAAGGGAAGCTCCGCTTTTTCCGTGCGCTCCAGATCGGATTTTGCCAACTGGTAATCGCGTTGCAGCTTCAGCAGATCGCGCTCCAACTGCGAGCTGTCGAATTTCACAAGCAAGTCACCCGCGTGAACCGGCATTCCCTCCGGCGCCAGCTCAACAATGGTTGCGCTGCCGTTGAACTTCGACATGATGACCTTGACCTGCCGCGCCTCAAGCTTGCCGGGATACACCGTCCACACTTGAAGCGGTCCTGCTTCAACCGTGTGTTTTGCTGGCGCGTTTGCGGAGCGCGTACAGGCGGAAAGCGCGAGGGCGGCAAGAATTGGGAGATGTTTAAGGAAATACTTCACAAGGGCGCCTCACTTAATTTCGGACGCAACTCCTCCGGCGCAGCGAGCAGCGTTCCGATGGTGTTCAAATAGCTGTAGCCCGCGACCGAAGCATCCGCGCGTGCGCCGAGACTGCGACCCTCCGCGTCCGTCAGGGCCTCCTCCGCGTCAGTCACTGAAAAGTTGTCACCTCGCCCGACTTCAAAAAGGCGCCGCGCGAGTTTTGCGCGTTGCGCTGCCAGTTGCCGATTGCGCTCCGCTATTTGCAGCTCATCGAGCGCACGTTTATACGCGGAGGTTTGCTGCTGCACCTCGCGCGTAATCGCGAACTCGCGGATGCGCACGGACTCCCGCGCCGACTCGCGCACGAGAACGGCCTGTCCGAGCCGCGCCCGTTCGCGAGTCTGGTTCATATCCGTGTCGCCGCCGAGGCCAACCGACCAGAGGTCGCCTTTTTTGTCTCCGTTCATTCGCACATCTGAATTTTCATACGACTCATAGCGGGCAACGAATGATAAATCCGGCCACAGTCCTCGCCGCGCGATTTTTTCGCCGCGCACCGTGTCCGTATAGTCTTGCAACACCTGTGCGTAGTCGAGGCGGTTGGAGAGCGCGACGGCAACAGCCTCTTCGGCCGATGGAATATCCAGATCGAGCAGAGGCGGAGGGACAAGGGTGAACACGACATCCGGCGGCTGGCCGAGCAGCTCTGCAAAATCGCGGCGTTGCGAAGACAGGCGTTCACGACTGGTTTCCAGGCGGGATGTCGCTTCACCCACGCGCAGGCCAACGCGGAGGGTATCCACACGAGTTGCGCGGCCCTGTCGCTCTCTCGCGCGGGTGAGGCGGTAGAGTTTGTCCAACCGCTGCAACGACGCTTCATCGGAGGTGATTGACCGCTCCAACTGAATCAGCGATTCGAACATTTCGACCACCCGCAGCAGCAGCGCGGCCTTTTTTGTTGTTCGTATTCGCGCTGCGCGGTGCGGATACGCTGCCGCGCCTGAACCAGTGACTCCGTTTGAACCAGCGGACCGAAGTTTCGGAAGAGCGGTTGGCGGAAATCCACCTGCCAGCTTGTGCGTCGATTCGATGTGTCGTCCGTTTCTGTTTGCGTGACTCGCGGTCCGACTTCGATCTCCGTGCCCGGAGCAAATTTTTTTGCCGAGCGAAATCCCGTAGCCGTAGGTGTCCGTGTCCTGTGTTTGCTGCGCGGTTCCGCTGGGCCTGAGGCTGAAACCGAAATCGGCGTTTGCCGAAGCGATGCCAAGTCCGGCGCTATTCACAGAACGTGCCCGTTGCGCCAAATCTCGATTCTGCGCCAACGCCATGTTTATCGCGCGCTGTAGGTCTAGATCGTATTGCTCCGGCTCGGCGCGAGCCATCAGAACCAATCCCAGAGATAGCACGACAACGCTCTTCCACATACCCGCCATTATTACCGGTACAGTACAAGAGGCAACCGCAGAATCAGCGCTTGTTCGGCGTGCGCTGCCGCTGGTTCATCAAACGCTCCACAAAGAACGACAAATGGGTGCTCGACCTTTCGTTGGAGGTGGAACGGCGTGTGAGATGACGCAAACTCAAAATAAAGCGGGTGTTGAGTCTCCAAGGGGAATCAATTGCTTCACGCTCGAATTTGCGGAGGAATAGGCGCCCCTGACGGGGCTGTTCTGTGAATGAAGTCGGTGACGTTCAATGCTGGGAAAAGGAACTGTTCGCTGTTTGTCGGGGATGGGCTAAGCAAAGGTTTCGTCCAGCCAGTCCATTGAGACTGCGGCGGAATAGGCCAAATTGGCGGTTTGGCAGTGTCCGTCTGCGCCTTCTTCGGGAGTGAATATGTGTGCGGCAACTGGTCCGCCAACGCCGGCGCGAAAACGCTTCGCTTGTGCAATTGGCTCCTCGCCCTCGCCCGCGCCAACCAATGCCAGTGCCGGGCACACGATGCGCTTTAAGTCTGATTCGCTCACCCGATATTCGCGCAGCCGGATATAGGTTTGTTTGAAGCTATCCCGCCCCATACGCCGCATTAAATTTCCTGCCATTTCACGCAACTGTGGCGGCATCACTTCGTCTGGAATATGCTCAAGGTCCGCCAACCGAAAATCGTTCTCGTCCGGCATTTCAGCGGCGTCCAGTCCTGCAAACGATGTCATATAGGAGTGCAAATCCAGAATTGGCGAATTGGGAATGAGCGCCTTGACTCGCGCGTCGTTTGCCGCGATGCGAATAGCGAAGTATCCGCCATAGCTTATTCCCATCAACGCCACGCGTTTCGGATCGGTGTGCGGTCGGTCGAGGACGTGATCAATTGCGACGCGACCAATTTTTTTCAAATTCAGGGATAAACGGTTGTTCAGGATGAAAACGCATCGAATCCATCTGACCTGGCCCCGCAAAGATGAAGACATTGTACCCACGCTCCAGTGCGGGAAGTCCGTATGCCATATAGGTTTCTTCCAGCGTCCCATCAAAACCGCTGATAATCATCAGTGTTTTCCCCGGAGTGCCTGCGGCGTCCGAAGGTCGCAAGTAGTACGCGGGCAGCTTCATGCCATCGAACGGCAACCACACTTCTTCGCAGTGCCGCCCGGATAAACGCATTGCTGCAAGAAAACATTCGCGACTCTTCAATCCGTATTCTCTGTGTCGCGGGTCCGTGACAGAGGTGTAGTATTCCGCCGCGCGGTAACTATTGCTTGCCACCATGTATTGATCGCGAGCGCTCCATGCATGGCCACGCGATGCGCGCGCTTTTGCGTCTTTTTCTGTGCGCACGGCGGCGGCAGAAAATGCGGCAACCCAGCTCGCCGGGACGGCATCTTCAATTTCACGAGCCAGCGCGAGGCACTCACCCACAGATGCGCCGCCATAGCGCGTTGCGCCCAGTTGACGAATGAGCTGGAAATCCATTTCTGCGCTGTCGAATCCCTTCACGCGCGTCAGTCCCCGCTCCAAGCCGCTATTGGTGTCGCCCATTTCTGTTCCTCCCTTAGGCTGGGGTTCGAGGGTATCGCCTCTTGCCCGCAAAGCGAAGGCGGCGACCGTCATCGTTAGCGCCCCGACAAACCGTCGCCGCGACCAACCATCTATTTCTAGCCCCAGGTTCATGGCGGTAGTTTGATTTCCCGCCGCGAATCTGTCAACGGCCCTTTTGCTTTAAAAGATAACTGCTCAGAAAAACGGCGAAAACAGGGTGGGCGGGCCGGTTTCTCAGGCCAGTTTGTTCGCGAGTTCGATCCAAGTGCCGACGGGAACGGTTTCGGGGCGTTGTTTGGGGTCGGCTCCGATTGCGACGATTGCGGCGTGGTCTCGGATGAGTGAACCGAGTTGTTTCCGGCGCTGTTCGAAGCAGCGCTTCACCAACGCGCGGTAAGCGGGTGGGTCTTTCGGAGCGATAGCGCGGCGCTGTTTCACAAGCAACACAATGGCAGACTCAATCTGCGGGGCGGGCCAAAAACAGGTGCGCGCAACGGCCTTGTGGAGCGAGGCGGCATAGTCGGTTTGCGCGAAGACGCTCAACACTCCGTAATCTTTCGTGCCGGGCTTGGCGATCATGCGGTCCGCAACCTCGCGCTGCACCGTGACGATCATCCGTTCGGGGCGGGCGGGGGCGTGACAAAGTTCCACGAAAACCCGCGTTCCGACGGAGTAGGGGAGATTGGCGACAACCTTGTTTATTCCATTTTCGAGCAATCCGGCGAGGTCAACATCCAGCGCGTCAGAGTGAATGAGCGCTAAATTCGGCGCGTCGCTAAATGTGGTGCGAAGATGTTCGTAAAGCACATCGTCTTTTTCAATTGCAACGACCCGGCCCGCCCTTTCCGCAAGAGGCCCGGTCAAAACGCCAAGACCGGGGCCTATTTCAAGAACCGCGTCTGTGCGCGAAAGCTCTGCCGCGTCGAGCATGATGCGGAGGATGTTTGCATCCACGAGAAAGTTCTGGCCGAGCACCCGGCTGGGCTTGAAGTCGAGATGCTCCAAGAGTGCGCGAACTTCGGAAGAGCGGGTCGGATTCACGGCGGGGAAAATCAAGAACGCGCCCGCTTCCATGGGTTTTTTCGGGCCGCAAGCGTTGCGGCCCATGAAATCGCGGCCATCATGCTCGACGGGTTTGCCTTGTTCTTTCCGGCGATGTCGAACGCGGTCCCATGGTCGGGCGAGGTGCGGACGATGGGAAGGCCGAGGGTCAGGTTCACGCCGGTATCGAACGCGGCCAGCTTCAGTGGCGCGAGACCCTGATCGTGATACATCGCAATCACCGCATCGTAGCTCCCGTTTGCGGCGTGATAAAAGACCGCGTCTCCAGAGAGCGGTCCGAAAACGTTTACACCGCGTCGCTGCGCGCCGCTCAACTGCCGGGCGCACAATTGCATCGTCTTCTGTTCCGAGTTTTCCTCCGTCGCCTGCGTGCGGGTTGAGTCCGCACACCGCAATTTTGGCGCGTTTGACACCCATCCACGGAAGCGCGTCGTTGGTCAATGCAATGGCATCCTCGATTACACGACGGGTGAGGGCGCTGGGGACCGCAGAAATCGGAATGTGTCGCGTTGCGAGCACGACGCGGAGCGGGCCGCCGAACAGCATCATTCCCACGCGCGTTGCGCCGCATAAATCGGCCAGCAGTTCCGTGTGGCCGGGCACATCAATTCCCGCGCGATCAAAGCCCTCCTTGGAAATCGGCGCAGTGACAATTGCATCCAGTTCTCCGTGCAGGCAGGCATCAACACCGGCGAGAATCCAGCTTGCCGCCGCTGAGGATGCGGCGGGGTCCAGCTTGCCGGGCTGCCAGCGCAATTTTTGTTCGTCGGGTGACCAGCAATACGCGCGCGCGGCGGGCGGGTTGTCGGGGATCCCATTCTGAGCGCCGAAAGTTTTAGTGCGATGGCCTGTTGTTCGAGGTTCGCCGCGTTGCCGATGAACACGAGTTGCGCGTTGACGCGCCGCAAACGCCGCGCGGCCTTCAATGCCACCTCTGGCCCGATGCCGTTGACGTCGCCGAGGGTGATTCCGATTCGTAGTGGTTTTTTCTTCGCCATAAAAGTTCCAAGGGTTGGAAGTCATTTTAGGTCGGACTTCCAAGGGTTGGAAGTTTTTGCGAAAGGCACTTCCAAGTCTTGGAAATTTAGAAGACCTGAACGAAAAATTTCTTTTTCAGACGATCAATCCAACGGTTGTAAAGGCGTTCCCCCTCGGCCTGACGCAGAGCCTGTTCGATCTCCGGGCGCACTTCGTCGAGGGTGCGGGTGTGGGCGGGCTTGCGGTCTTCGACGAGGGCGAGATAGATCACGCCGGGCGTTTCGATGACGTCGCTGATCTCGCCGTTCTTGAGAGGCTTGATGGCTTTTTGAAGTTCGGCGCTAAAGTCCGACAGCGTGCGCCAGCCCCAGTCTCCGCCGCTATCCGCCTTGCTGTCCTGCGAGATTTCGCGCGCGAGTTCCGCGAAGTCCTCGCCTGCGAGAATGCGGCCCCGCGCACGAATTGCGAGGGCGCGTTGTTCCTCGTTTTGTAAATCGTCATTGTCGTTGAGTCGGAGAACAATCAAGCGCAGCTTTACGCTGGCGGGAACCTTCCATTTGTCCATCTGATTGGTGTACGCGGACTGAAGGGCGCCGGGCGAAACCTCGACACGTTCCGTGACCTCCTGTCGGCGCAAAATGGAGACGATGAGCCGTTCGCGCACGCGCTCGCGCCATTCTTCGAGAGTGATTTGGTCGGCGGCGAGGGCTTCGAGAAAACGTGCGCGGTCATTTTGGAATTGGTCGAAGATAAACTCTTTTACACGGTCATCCACGATGCGGTCGGGAAGGTTGCCTTTGAGGGCTTTGAACTCTTCGACGATCAATGCGTTCTCAATCAGCAGCTCGCGTGCCTTTTCATAGGCCTGCATTTGGCGGCGCGCGAGTTCCTCGCCGGAAAATTCATCGCGCATTTGCAGCGCATCCGCCTGAATGAACTCCAAGACATCGCCGACCGTGATGACGCGGTCATTCACGATCGCTGCATAACCGTCGGCCGGCAATTCGCGAAGGTCCGCCGCGAACACCGTGGTTGCCGTCACCAGACCCACTAGAGCTATGAAAAAGTTGCGCACGGCCCGAAAGATGGCACAGCCCGAGCCCATTCGCAAGCCGCAGCAAAGGGGCGAGGGCCTAGATGAAGCACACGACCTTTCCGAGACGGGGGGCGGGAAATTGTGGCGGGCGGATTGCGGAGCCGGCGGGGGTGTGTTATACACATTTGTTTGCCTCACAGGGGGAAGTCGCGGAGGCACGGGAGAATGAAATGACAGATTCACAAGCAGATATCGGACTAATCGGCCTCGCGGTAATGGGGGAAAACCTCGTCCTCAACATGGCCAACCACGGATTTTCGGTCGCGGTCTTCAACCGTACGACGAGCAAGGTGGATGATTTTACAAGTACGCGCGCTGCGGGAAAAACGATCTCAGGAGCGCACTCGCTGGAGGAGTTGGTCGCCTCGCTGAAGCGCCCGCGTCGGGTAATGATGATGGTCAAAGCAGGCGCGGCGGTGGATTCGCTGATCGGCCAGTTGATTCCGCTGTTGGAGCCGGGCGATATCATTATTGACGGTGGCAACTCTTGGTTTGAGGACACGCAGCGTCGCCAAAAAGAAGTCGAGGCGAAGGGGCTGCTCTATATTGGAACCGGAGTCTCCGGTGGCGAAGAGGGCGCCCTGCGCGGCCCGAGCATTATGCCCGGTGGTTCAGCCGCTGCATGGGCACACGTGAAGCCGATTTTGCAGGCGATTGCCGCGAAGGTCGGCGACGAGCCGTGCTGCGATTGGATTGGCGCCGATGGCGCTGGCCATTTTGTGAAGATGGTTCACAACGGCATTGAATACGGCGATATGCAGCTTATTTGTGAGGCCTACGACCTCCTCAAACGCGGCCTGGGAATGAGCGCACAGGAGCTGCACGATATCTTTTCTATTTGGAACAAGGGCGAGCTGGATTCCTACCTGATCGAGATTACGTCGAAGGTCTTCACGCGAACGGACTCCGAAACCGGAAAGCCGATGGTGGACGTCATTCTCGATGCCGCAGGACAGAAGGGGACGGGCAAGTGGACCAGCTCCATCGCGCTTGATTTGGGCGTGCCTGTCACACTGATCACGGAATCCGTTTTTGCGCGTATTATGTCGTCACAAAAAGAAGAGCGTGTTGCCGCGTCGAAGAAATTGCGCGGGCCGAAAAGCGCCTACAAGGGTGACCGCGGAAAGTTCATCGAGGCGATTCGCCAGGCGCTGTTCGTTTCCAAAATTTGCTCTTACGCGCAAGGCTTTGCGCTGCTCCGCGTGGCGTCCGAGAAATACAACTGGAAATTGAATCTCGGCCAGCTCGCGATGCTGTGGCGAGGCGGCTGCATCATTCGCGCCGCGTTCCTCACGGACATTCGCGATGCGTTCAGCCGCCGCAAGCCGCCGATGAACCTCTTGCTCGATCCTTATTTTAAGAAAATCGTTGTGCGCGGACAGGGCAGCTTGCGTCGCGTGATTCAGCAGGCCGTGAAGCTCGGAATCCCAACTCCGTGCTTCAGCGCTGCCCTCGCGTATTACGACAGCTATCGCGCGGAGGTGTTGCCGGCCAATCTATTGCAGGCCCAGCGCGACTTCTTTGGCGCCCACACCTATGAGCGCGTGGACAAGCCGCGCGGCGAGTTCTTCCACACAGAATGGATGGACTAAGGCCGGTTGCGCGCGCATTTGCCGCATCAGGAAATATCCCGATATTGCCATTTGCCCGCCGGTGGGATATGTTGCTCTGTGAGGGGCTGGTGCTTCTTGATGAAGGGCGGAGAACTTGCTACATTGGTCGTGGTGGTGGCGCTGAGAGGGTGAGTTGTTATGGTGATGCAAGGGGGCATGGCATTTTACGAATCCGACGGGGCGCTCGCCCAGTACCTATGGTTGCACTATTCAACCGAAGCGGAGGCGCTTCGTTCCGGCAGCCTGTTTGAGTTTGCGCGCGATTTTCCGTCGCGTTGCGTCAGCGATTTGATTGCGCCGTATTCGCATAAAACCGGGCGCGCTCTTGACCTGGGCTGCGCGGTCGGGCGCGCAAGCTTCGATCTTTCACGCGAGATGGATGAGGTTGTGGGGATAGATTCATCCGCCCTCTTCATTGCGACCGCAACCCGGGTTCAGCGCGGCGAGGCGGTGGACTATTCACTGCCGATTGAGGGTGACCTGAAAGAACACTTTGTTGCAACGGCGCCGAATGGAGCCGCGCCGGGAAAAAATTCGTTTTGAGCAGGGCGACGCATTGCACCTGCGCGCCGATCTCGGTTCTTTTGATGTCGTGCTGGCGGCAAATATTCTTTGCCGCGTGAGCGAGCCGAAGAAGCTGTTGGCCAAACTGATGTCCCACGTTCGCCCCGGCGGATTGCTGGCGATAACAACGCCGTCCACATGGAATCATATTTTTACGCCACGCGAAAATTGGCTCGGTGGCTTTGAGAGCGAGCATGCACCTGTTTGCACCCTTGACGGATTGACCGAGGCGCTTTCGCCATCGTTCGGGATGCTGACTCGAATAGATATGCCTCTTCTGATCCGCGAACACGCCCGCAAATTCGAGTTGATCATCGCGGAAGGCACCGCGTGGCGACGCACTGCGGATGCGTCATTAGTTCCGTGACTCAAAAGATGAGCCGTCTCGCGCGGTCTAGCTTTCTATGTCCGGGATTGATTCGCGCGCGCGGCCGCCCAAGATGATCCGATAGATGCCTTTGGCGAGAAGCCAAATGCCGTAGCCAATGACGACGATTCCGGCGGCGTGTATTCGATCCTGTACCATCGAGTGTTCCCGAAAAATCCTTCCATAGTGCGAGGCGAAGCCGCTTAAAGCGCCGCCTCCGAGTATGGAGGCTGTTCCAAAGACAAAATTGCGGAGGCCGATGCGTCGCACTTCACGCGCATATTCTTCTGTCGCCTTGTCCACGATCAGTTGCGCCGTGTCGGGCGGGAGTCCGGCTTCGATCAGGGAGTTTTTTACGGCGTCTTGCGACTCGCCCCAAATAATTCGGGCGCGCGCTTGAACCACGAGCGATTTCAGTTTCGGTGTCATCGCGAATTTCGACCCTTGAGAGGGAATGATAGCGGTTGTCTAAATCCAATACCACACCGCCGCCGCAAGCAATAGCCGGTACCACGCGAATACGCCGAGACCGTGGCGGGTGACGAAGTGGATGAAAAACCGAATTGCGGCGAGCGCGGCGAGGAAGGAGACGACGAAGCCGATCAGGAACCAGGGGATGGCGCCGGCGGTCAGAAGCGAGGCGTTCTGCAGAAGGTCGTAGGCGACGGCGAGAATCATGATCGGCACGGCGGCAAAAAAGGAGTAGCGCGTGGCGGAGGCGCGGTCGAGACCGAGCATCATTGCGCCGAGAATGGTGCTGGCGGAGCGTGACATACCGGGCCAGAGCGCGATGCACTGGAAGAGTCCGATGCCCAGCGCGGTTTTCCAAGTCAGTCCGGAGAGGTCTTTGCGCGGCCCGTCTTTGCGCGTGAATTCAACCGCAAGAATCCAAAGCGCTCCAATGGCGAGCCCGATGGCCACGGTGTCGGGGCTGAAGAGGCGGGCCTTGATGAATTGATGCGAAAGCTTGCCAACAATCAGCGCGGGGAGAGTGGTGATCGCGAGCAGCACGAGTCCGTGATAGCCGCTGAATCCCTTCTGGGATGGTGCGCTGAAAAGCTCTGCGAAGGTTCGAAAGTAATAGGCGACGACAGCGAGGATTGCGCCGAGCTGGATAAAGACGTCGAACACTTTTGCCGTGTCGCCGTCGAATCCAAGCAAATGCCCGACGAGGATCAGGTGACCGGTCGAGGAGACTGGCAGGAACTCGGTGAGTCCCTCGACGATCCCCATGATGAAGGCAATGACATGCTCGCTCATAAAAGTGGTCAGGATGCAAAATGCGCCAGAGGATAAGAAGGTTAAAAACAGGGGACTTCGCGGACGTCGGTTTTTTGGCATAACTCCCCGGCGCACCGTGTGGCGGCTTGCTTCATCTGTACGCGCAGACTACTGTTTTCAGATATGAACGAGTCCTTCCAATTGGCCGGATATGAGATGCTGGGGAAGTTGGGGCAGGGCGGAATGTCCACGGTGTGGAAGGCGCGCCAGCTTTCGCTAGATCGGCTTGTGGCGATTAAGACCCTCGCGGCGGAATATCTTCCCGATGCGGTCGCCCGCGAGCGTTTTCAGCAGGAGGCCCGCGCTGCCGCGCGCTTGAGTCACCCCGGCATTGTGCAGGTTTATGACGCGGGTGTTGTGGGCGACGTGCCGTTTATTGTGATGGAGTTTGTTGACGGCCAATCCCTGGGCGATGTGCTCGAAAAAGACGGCAAGCTTCCGGAGGAGAAGGCGCTGCGCATGGCGCAGGCTGTCGCCGAGGCGCTGGGATATGCGTGGCAGAAGGACTGCATCATCCATTGCGACATCAAGCCGGACAATCTGCTGATTTCAAAGAACGGCGAAGTGAAAATTACAGACCTCGGCCTCGCGCGCTTCATCGGGCTGCGCCGCCGCGCCGCGCCGGGCGGGGACACGATCGTCGGCACACCGAACTATACCGCGCCGGAACAGGCGGAGGGCTTGCCGGACCTTGATTGCCGGGCGGATATTTATTCGCTGGGCGCGACGCTGTATCACATGGTTACCGGCCGACTCCCGTTTGCGAATAGCGTCGGAAGCAGCGCGATGGAGCGGCACATCAACGAGTTTCTTGCCGATCCGATTGATGTGGAGCCGTCGCTTTCACAAAACGGCGCGTGGTTGATCGAAAAAATGATGGTCAAGGATCGCGCATTTCGCCCGATGTTCTGGAGCGCGGTCCAGGAGGATATCGCCGCCGTGCTGGATGGTGATCCGCCAAAGGATCCGCTGCCCGAACCGGGCAGAAGCACCGTGATGCGGAGCGAGCGTCGCGTCGCGCCCGCGAAGGCCACGAAGCCCGGAGCAATCAAGACGCCTCCGCGCAAACGCCTCGTTGCTGTTGCAAGCGTGCAGACTACCTATGTGCCGCCTCCGAAGCAGCCTCCTTCAGAGTTGGCGCGAGCGCTGATCCAACTGCTGGCGCTGCTTGGCGTGGCGATTGTTTTGTATGTTGTTTTCTTCGTCGTCCTTGCCGACCGTCACGAGGAGCCGACTGCGGAGCCATCGGTTGCGGAAGCGCCAATGGCAGGGCCGTTGCAGCCCCCGCTGTTGCCGCTCCCGCAAGTTTTCAGGTGGCGAAAGAGGAGAGCGCCACAGAGTCGGGCGAATTTGACGAAGCGACCGCCACCGAGGGCGAGTCTGTGCCCGCGCAATCAGCGCCGGTTGTTGCTGCTGCGCCGAGTGTCGCGATTATTCATCGCGGCGCAGAATCTGAGATGGATGAACCAATGGCCTTCGAAGAGCCGAAGACTGGTCTTTCTCCGCAGGCGACCGTTGCAGAGGCGTCGCGACTCGCACTCGCGCCGGAGTGGGCGAACAAGCCCGTGGCGATGAGTCCGGCGTGGCAGGAGCTGCAGGAGCTATTGCTGCCTTACTCGCGTCCGACGGATACGCAGTCGGGCGAGACGGCGGATTTGCCGATTATCGGACAAATTTCGTACAGAATGCTCGTCGAAGACGCGGCAAAAGCCCTGAACGCAAAACTTGGAGAAGAGCGTCCGGTGCATGCGCCGGGCTTTCCGCAAAACAGCTTCGACTATTATGTGCTGCAAGGCGACTTCGGGGGTGGATTTGATATTGCCGTTCTGGTTGCGGATGGCGATGGCCGCGTTGCCGCACTACAGTTGAGCCGTGAGTCGCCCGGTCCCGCTGTGCTCGATTTGTCCATGTATCGCAAAGACTGGCAGATGCTCGATTTTGTACAGGTCAAGGGAACCACCGCTGCGACGCGTCATGTCGGGCACCGCGTCGTTGTGAGAAATAATGTTGTGGCACTGGAGAGCGAAATGGTGGATTCGGAAATATCCGGCCCCAACCGGGCAATCGCCCGCGCGATCTTGTATCTGCCACAGCCGATGGTGAATCTGATTCTTGCCCGGCTGGAGAAGGCGCTCTGAAATTTTCTAGAAACATTTTCTTATTCGCGCTGGCGCTTGTGATTGCCGGTTGCGAAGTTCCGCAACGCGCTGCGCCTCCCGCCGTGCGTGATACGCTGTATAACGCTGCGGCGCGCGGCGATATCGAGGGTGTGCGCAACCTTCTTGTCTCGGGCGCAAAGGTTAATGAGCCGGGCGCTGAAAACGCGACTGCGCTGCACGCGGCTGCGTATGGCGGGCATGTGGATGTGCTCAATCTTTTGCTTGAGGCCGGTGCGCAGGTCAACGCGACGGATGTCGCCGGATTCACCCCGCTCCACGCCGCCGCCCGCGAGGGCAAATTGCTGGCCGCGCGCATCCTTGTTGAGCACGGCGCAAACATCAATGCGCTGGACGAGTCCGGGCTGATCCCCGAGCAGGTCGCGCGGTTCATGGGCAAAACAGATGTCGCGAACTACCTCAAATCGTTGGCTCCATCCACTGCGGTCGCGCCGCCGCCGGACGTGCCCATTACGGAAATTGATATTCCGCAAGTCACCCTGTTGACCGGCGCGAATTTTCGTGTTTGGACCAGCCGCGCGGGCGCGAAAATCGAGGCGGAGTTTTTGCAAAACATTCTGGATTCGGTCACGCTGCGGAAGCGCGACGGAAATCTGGTGCGTATTGCCCTGCCGCAACTGTCGCAGGAGGATCAGGCGCTCGTCCGGCAGTTGACCGGACTTGCCGCGCCGATCCGCGCACGAACTCGCGCCACCGCCGGAGTGCGCGGCAATCGCGATTCCATCGGACTCAAGGTCGGACGCGCCAAGGGCTGGGATGTTCTTGAGGATTGCCGTCTTTTGCGGCGCGCCGGAAACGACGGCGATTCCTTTCACGTCATGCACAACGGAAAGGAATACATCTTCCGGCTTTACTACGTGGATACCCCCGAAGAGAGCATGACCTATCCCGACCGCGTTCGCGACCAGGCCCGATACTTTGGAATCAGCACGGAAGACACCGTGCGCCTCGGCAAGGAAGCCGCGCGTTTCACCGACCGCGTTCTCTCCCGCGCACCCTTCACCGTTGTCACGCAATGGACGGATGCGCGCGGCAACAGCCGCCTGCCCCGCAATTATGCATTTGTCGTCACGCAAGATGGCGATTTGGATGAGCTGCTTGCTTCGGAAGGGCTTGTTCGTGTGTATGGAATGCGAATAGACAACGGGTATGGAAACCAGAAACAGCGCCTGTTGAAACAACTTGAGAACGAGGCGAAGCGGGATCAGTTCGGCGCGTGGGGAATCAAGAAGCGCACCACCGCGGAGGCGCGCTGAGCGGTATGAATATATTGCTGCTCGCGCCGCAACCGTTCTACGAGGAGCGTGGCACGCCGATCGCCGTAAAGTGGGTGGCGGAAACACTTGGTGAAGCGGGGCACTCCGTTGATCTTCTTACATTTCCCTTTGGGACAGACGTCGAGATGCCCGGTGTTCGCATCATTCGTGCGCCGAAGCCCGCTGGCGTATCGCGCGTGCCGATCGGATTCTCGCCGCAGAAAGTTTTGTGCGATGTGAAGCTGTATGGCGCGGCGAAAAAAATTGTTGCGCGAAAAGAAATACGATGTTGTTCACGCGTGCGAAGAATCCGTCTTCTTCGCGCGAAGTCTCGCGCGTCGCGCAAACGCGCAACTGGTCTATGATATGGACTCTTCGATGGCTGACCAGATGATGGAAAAATGGGGATGGCTCAAGCTGTTCCGGTTTCTCCTCGAAGGCTTCGAGAAGGGTGCGATGCGTTCCGCCGATCTGGTGCTGCCCGTCTGCCAGAGTCTTGCCGATAAGATCGAAAAGTTTGCGCCCGGCAAACGCTATGTTCTGCTTCACGATATGGCGATGGAATTTCCCGCCATTCCCGCCGATACAGAAAATCTCCGCGCCTCGCTTGGCATTTCCGGCCCGATGGCGCTCTATATCGGCAACCTCGAACACTACCAAGGCATTGATCTCCTGCTCGAAGGCCTCGCAGCCGCTGCGTCGCCGGAGTTGACCCTGGTTGTGGTCGGCGGAAAAGAAGGCGACGTCGCGAAGTATCAAGCGCGTGTGAAAGAGCTTGGCCTGGTCGGTCGGGCACACCTGCTCGGCCCGCGCTCGCTCAATCGGCTCAGTTACTATTTGGAACAGGCCGATATGTTGATTTCTCCGCGACTGCGCGGCGTGAACACGCCGATGAAGATTTACTCCTACCTCCTCGCTGGCCGCGCCATCATCGCGACGCGTATTGAGTCCCACACCCAGGTGCTCGACGACTCGTTTGCGCGCCTCGTTGAACCCACCCCCGCAGCAATGGGTCACGTGCTAAAAGAGCTTGCTGCCGACGCAGCGCTGCGAAGTCAGCTCGGCGAAAAAGCCAAAGAGATCGCGCGTATCCGCCACAGCCGCACGGCCTACCGTGCAGCATTGCTCGGCGCCTACGATCATCTGGCCCGCGTGACCCATGCGTGAACAACTAAAATCACTGGCGAATGAAACCTTCGATCTGCTGGTCGTGGGCGCGGGAATTCATGGCGTAAGCGCGGCATGGACGGCGAGTCGGTTGGGGTTGAAAACGGCGCTGATTGATCGCGACGATTTCGGTTCCGGCGCGTCGGCCAATAGTTTGAAGGTGATGCACGGCGGGTTGCGTTATCTCCAACACGGAAACTTGAGCCGGATGCGCGAGTCCATTCGCGCACGACGTCGGTTCCTTGCGCTTGCGCCGCACCTCGTGCGGCCGCAGCCCTTTGCGATACCTACGAGCGGCTCGGGGATGCGCAGCAAGGCCGCGTTGCGCGTGGCGCTTGCGCTGAATGATCTTGTCTCGTGGGATAGAAATCGCGGGATGCCACAAGAACAGCATTTGCCGGCGGGCCGGATTTTATCCGCATCGGAAGCGGGCGCAATCTGGCCGATGCTCCCGCGCGAAGCGTATGACGGCGGCGCGGTTTGGTATGACGGGCTTTGCCACAACACCGAACGAATGACTCTTTTCTTCGTCCGCGCGGCGAACGATGCGGGGGCCGTGACCGCAAACTACGTCGCTGCGGAGCGATTGATTGTTGAGGGCGGCGCGGTCGCGGGGGTTGAGGTCCGCGATGTTTTGAAGGGCGAGCAATTTTCGATCAAGGCGCGCTCGGTGATCAACGCTGCCGGGCCGTGGTGGCGACAATGGAAGGGCGTGGACACGGGGCGCTCGCCGTTGGTCGGCGCGTGGGATGTGATCGTGGACGCACAGTGGTTCGGTCGTTATGGGGTGGGGCTGGAGAGTCGGCAATCCCATGACGATGCGGAAGCGCTGGTGAAGCGCGGTCATCGCAATCTGTTTTTTGTGCCCTGGCGCGGAGGGACGATGATTGGGACGGTGTATGAGCCGTACGAGGGCGATCCGGAAGCCTATCGGCCATCGCGCACTGCGGTTGAACTGTTTGTTGCGGAAATTAATGGCGTATTGCCCGGCGCAAAACTGAGCGTGGATCAAATTTCGATGATGCACGTTGGCGCACAACCGGCATCGCCGCGTGGCGGCTCGCCGGAGCCGGATAAACACTCTGCGGTGGTCGAAGAAGGCACGCGTGGATTATTTTCGGTCAAAGGCGTCAAGTTCACCACGGGCCTGATGGTGGGGGAGGCGGCCGCGCGTGTTGTTGCGGGAGGTTCAAAACTTCCAACAGACCCCGTTCCGGCACACGTTGACGTGTGCGCGGAAGCGAAGGTGCGCGGGTTGAACTTGTCAGACGAACTTTGTGCGCGATTGACCGGACTCTATGGGTCGTCGGTCGGCGAAGTGTTGGATGAAGCCCGCGCGGACGGAGCGGCGTCACTTGGGGGAGCGCCCTTGTATTTGCGCGCGGAAATTCGGCATGCGGTGAAAAAGGAGCAGGCGCTTCGATTGACGGACGTGATATTGCGCCGCACAGACCTCGGCACACTTCACGTTCCGAGCCGTGAGGTCGTTCGCGCGGTTGGCGATGAAATGGGCCGTTTGCTGGGCTGGTCCCCTGAACAGCGAGAGGTGGAAGCGGCCCATCTTGCCGAGGTCCACCAACGCCTGATCCCGCCTAGGGCTTAAAAAACTTGTCGAATAATGTTGAAGTCAGCCAGCCATTTGGTACACCCCGCGCTTGTCCGTTGTGCGAGAGTCGCAGTGAATTGGCAGGTTGTTGTCGCCGCTTCTGTTGGTGGGTGATGGGCCTTAGCCCGAATTAGTCGGGACAGTCACGAAAACCTCCCCGGTAGTTAGATAAAGAAAAGAGAAGTAGAAGTATGGCAACGAAACTATACGTTGGAAACCTGTCCTATGGCACAAGCGAAGGCGACCTTCGCCAGTTGTTCGAGGGACAAGGCAGCGTCACCAGCTGCAGCCTGATCATGGACAAATTCACGGGCAAGTCCCGCGGATTTGCCTTTGTTGAGATGGCCTCCCCCGCAGACGCCCAGAAAGCGATCTCGGCCTTGAACGGCCAGGAGCTTGATGGTCGCGCGCTTACGGTCAACGAAGCGCGCCCCCGCGAAGACCGCCCACGCGGCGGTGGCTTCGGTGGTGGCGACCGCGGTGATCGCGGTGGTCGTGGTGGCTTTGGCGGCGGACGCCGCGATCGCTACTAAACCGATCCAAGATTAAAACAGAAACGCCACGGCAAATGCCGTGGCGTTTTTGTTTGCGCGGCGCCTCACCCCGCAGCCGTTTTTGCGATTACCTTGTCCACGAGTAAGAGGGTGGCTTGGATGGTCTTGTCCAAGTATTCGATTGGTGTGTCCTCTTCTTTGCAGTGGCTCAGACCACGCGCGGAATAGGCGAATATCATAATGACCGGCATGTGCGGCACCATTTCGGCGCTGTCGTGCAGTGGGCCGGAGGGGAGCTTGGGTGCGTCGCCGGTGATCTCACGCACGGACTCTTCCGCAAGGGCCATCAACTCCGGATCGAACGGACGCGGCTCAATGGTCCAGATTTTGTGCCACTCGAGTTCGACATTGTTGTCCTTCGCTGCCTGTGCAGCCGCCTCACGCGCTTCTTTGTTCATTTTTGCAAGGATGTCGGCGTCGAGTGCGCGTTGGTCAATCGAGATTTCGCAGACACCGGGGCAGGCGGTGACGATGCAGGGCTCTACTTTGACGATGCCGCAGGTGCAGACGACGTTCGCGCCGGGCTTGCTGTATTTGAGTCCGATCTTGCGAACTTCCAGCGCGAATTGCGCGGCGGCAAGAAAGGCGTCGCGACGCATCGGGATCGGGGTTGAGCCCGAGTGTGCCGCCTGACCGGTGAACTTGAGCATGTGGCGTTCGACGCCGAAGGTGCCGAGCACTACGCCGGTGGGCTTGTTCATGGATTCAAGCACGGGGCCTTGCTCGATGTGCAATTCAACGTAGGCCTTCGCGTTGATCTTTTTAGCTCCTTGTGCGCATTCATCATTTTATCAATGTCCACGCCGCACTCTTTCAGCGCATCGGACTGTTTAATGCCGTCGCGATCTTTGAGGTTGCGGATGTCCTCAATGTCGAGTGAGCCGCCAGCGGCGGAAGATCCTACAAGGCTGCGGCCGAAACGTGCGCCTTCTTCGTCCGCCCAATCCACCAATTTTAGCGTGACGGGTTTGTTCGATTGTTTTGCGTAGCGACGGAGGGCTTCGAGTGCGGAGAGGGTACCCAGACAACCATCCAGCCAGCCGCCATTCGGGACGGAATCGAGGTGACCTGCGACGAGTACCGCTGCGTCGGAATCGCCGGGAACGGTTACCCATTGATTTCCCGCTGAATCCACTTCGACCTTCAGGCCAAGTTCATTTTTGACTTTTGCGCCAAACCATTCGCGCGTTTTGCGAAAAACGGGCCTTCAGGCGACGCGCTGTGCGCCATTTTTGTCCGAGGTGAGTGCGGCGAGTTCCTTGAGGTCCGCAACGACGCGTTTTGCGCCTTCTGCGAGCGTGGGGTCGGTTGACATAGTTTCTTCCTCCAGATTAATTCCAGTATGCGACTGGAGCGAAAGAGGCGCAACCCCTTTTCTTTTTTCAAGTTTTGCGCGGCATTAAAAGGAAGGGCTGCGGCGACTTCGCCGCAGCCCCATCTTTTACACACGTGCGCGGATTTACGGCGCGACGATTCGATACATGCGGATCGGGTCTATGCTGTTGGTGTCGCTGAGGGTCACGATGGAACCCATGCCGGTGATGGTTTGCAGCGGACTCCACAGCACGGGGTTTTCGGCCAGGTCTTCGGTGTATTGCATTTGATACACGCGTCCGCTTACCGACAGGAATGTGGCCGAGGCATCGTTGCCGTTGCTGATGACCAAGCTGCCAATGTCGGGGAGCGGGTGGACGGTGATGCCGACGGATTGTTCGTCGTAGCCGTCTTTATCGGTTGCGCGGAAGCTGACGCTGTAGTTGCCAAGCGGCGAGGCGCTGCTCCACAGGAAGGTGCCGGCTTCATTGGTGGGATTGAAGACCGAGCCGGAGGGCAGATTGCTCGCGGTGAGCGTGACGGGATCGCCGTCGGACGGTGTCGCAGTGACGGCAAATTCGAGTCGTTCGCCAAGGAACACATTTTGTGCCAGAAGCGGGTTGAGCGTGGGCGGGGTACCACCTCCGCCTCCACCGCCGATTCCGCAGCCGTCGAGCGCAATGTCATCGAGATGCCATGCTTCGGATGCGCTGTTTGCTTTGGTTATCACCCGCACTGCAATGGAGGTGGCGGCGTCAGGGATGGTGATGAAGAAGTTGGCGTAGTGGTTTGTACTCGTTCCCGCCGTGGGCGCGGATGCAGTGACTGGGGTTCCGGCTGTGGTTGAGACAATGTTCGTGGCCCAGTATCCCCACCGCGCGTTATTCGTTGTTGTCGCTCCGCCGTTGAGTGTGATATCTGGCAAAGCGGGGAATGCGGCGCCGTCGAGTGCGACATAGAGCTGCACAGTGTCCGTGCTGTCCACGCCATTGGCTGCCGTTGTGGACGTGGCGGCGATGCGGACGGAGAGCTGGCGATTCGTGTAGTCGGCGATGCTGGCGCGTACCAGTTCCACGGTGCGCGTTGCGCTGCCGACGGATTGCCAGGAATAGGAGCCGGTTCGGATTCGCGCGTTGGGCGGTGTATCGCCGGATCCGGTCGTGTTGGCAACCTGCGCCGCGCCAGTGACAATGCCCCAGGCATCGCCTGGTTCAAAGCCCTGGAAGAGGATGTTGGTGCATTCTCCAGCGCCGCCGCCTCCGCCGGAGAGGCGCGTGATGATGACGCTACCGCTGGCGGCGTCGCCGAGTGCGTTGGTGCCGGACACAGTGATTGTGTTTGCGCCGACGTCCAGCGGGATACTGCTGATGAGCCAATTCGCGGCAGCAGCGATGGAGCCGTTGGCGCCATTGAGCGCGTTGGTCCATGCGAGTTGACCGACCACATTGGAATTCGCCGTTCCGCCGACATCGAACGACGTGACGACATTAGCGACGGATTGCGGCGCGGTGGTTACGGTGATCGAGGGCGCGTTTTCATCGGCCGCTGTAGTGACGTTGGTCACGGCGGAGTAAGCGCTGTTGGTGTCATTGTTGTAGGCCTTCACGCGATAGTGATAGGTCACGGCCTCCGTCAGTCCGGTGACGGCGAAGGTGGTGACATTGGCGACGTCGCGTTGTTCATAGCCAGGGACGTAGTCTCCGGCGCCGCCGCCCTGCACCACGGCGAGGTTGTCGAGGTAGAAGCGATGCTTGGACAAGCCCTTGGCATACAGTTGCAGCTTGGAGGATGCGGTGCCGCCGGTGATTTCAATGCTCTGCTGCGTCATGGCCGCGGGCGGGGCGATGTCCGCGCCGACTTGCGCGAACGTGACGCCATCCGGGGCATGGCGGACTTGAACCGGGCCCTCGTCCGATCCGTACTTACCGAGATCGAAGAGCAGTGTCGCGGTGCCGCCATTCCCGGAGAGATCGATCGTGGGCGTCGTGAGCACGCCGCGAGCCGAGGCGCTGCCCAACTTGGCGCGGCCGGCGTCTTCATAGACCTTCTCGCCGGTCCAGCCCGCGGTGTGCATATAGGTGTTCAGCGAGCCGCTGCGATCCACCGAGCCGTTGGCGGTGACAAAGAGCGAGAAGTCTTCCGAGATATTCGTCGTGCCGCCGCCACTTGCGAAGGAGCTGTTGGTGGAGACATCGAGGACGTAGCCGGTGGCATTGGAGACCGCGAGCCAGTTGGCATTAAACTGCTTCGTCTGGATGGCGCTGCCCGCCTGAATGACGGGCGCGTCGAGCGGCGCAACGGGCTCGGTGACGACGATGGTGACGCCCTGTGTAACACCGGAACTGTCGTCTTCAGCCGCAAAGACCGCGGTGAAGGTTCCGGTCGCTGCGGGGGTCCATGAAAAGCCGATCTGTAGCGGAGCGGGTCCGACGTCGTCGGCAAAGGTTGCGCCGGCGGGGCCGGAGAGCATCTCCAGCAAGACCGTGTCGCCGTCCACATCATCGGCCGTGACATCAAAGGTCAAGGCCTGGCCGACCAACGCACCTTGATTGGTGCCGCCCGCCACGCTGATGGTGGGTGGCGTGTTGACCGGAGGCGCGCCGCCGCAACCGGAATCCACAATCACGTCGTCGAGATACCACGTATTGAAGCTGGAGCTGAAGCGGAAGCGCACCTGCTGTGCTGCGGAGAGGTCGGGTGAGCTCGTGAGCGCAAAGGTCTTCACGCTTCCGGCGGTGCTCGCCGTGAACGAGCCGAGCGAGACGAAGGTGCTGCCATTGGTGGAGTATTCAACGGTTCCTGTTTTTCCGTTTCCGCCACTGCTGGCATCCACATAGAACATGAGTTGCGTCGGCGAATCCACAGCGGGCGTGATGAGATATGCGCCGGTCCCGAAGGCGCGGCAGTTGGGGCCGCTGCTATAGTGTGCCGAAGCCGTGTCGTTCGCGGTCAAGTTGTTCGACCAGCCTGCCGGGACGCCCGCGCCTGCGTCGAAGTTTTCATCGAGTACGCGGGCGGGCGCGCAGCTTCCGTCCGACACGAAGATCGTGATGGTTTCGCTGACGAAGCCGTCTTTGTCCGTCGCGTAGAACGTCGGCGTATAGGAGCCGGGGGGATTGGAATCGCTCCACTCAAACGAGCCGTTTCCATTTGTAGAACCGAACACGGCGCCGGAAGGCAGGTTGCTGGCGGTCAGCGTGATCGGGTCGCCGTCCACAGGGTCGGTCGCGGTCACGCTGAACGACAGGGCGTTGGTCGCGTTGACATTTTTGTTGCCGATCGGGTTGAGCACCGGCGGCATATTGCTCGGCGCGACTTCCTGGAGGTTATAGCCCACGAGTACAAAATCCTGATCCAGCGAACCTCCGTAGCCGGGCACGCCATCGGAGTTAATATTGAACGCCTTGACGACGATGGTGACAGTTCCGACCGTACCGGTCGGGAGGAAGACGCTTTCCACGTTGTTGCGAATATCCGCGCTGCCGCCGGATTTGGAGAACTGCTTGTTGAACACGTTGCCCTTGTAGGTCGTCCCGCCTGCGGTCACCTCGATGTCGAGGTTGTTCTTGTAGGCATTGCCCGACGTGGAGCCGGGGGCGTCGGTCCAGCCGAGTGTGACACGGACGGGGTTGGTCGTTTGAGCAACCTGTGCGAAGTAGGTGCGACTCTGACCAGAGGCTGTGAAAATCTCATTGGTGAGCTGGTCGCGCAAAATGCGCGGCGCACCATCGAAAGCGATGCCGAGATTAATCATGCCCATTCCCTGCGCATTGGAGGGCAGCGTGTCGTTCGCATCCACGCCGGTCATATAGCGGGTGGAATTCATCAGATAGGCCTTCATCATGGCGGGGCTTGGAATCGCCCAACTTTGATTGATGAAATACTGATAGACCAGCGATGCGGCACCCGCGACAGCCGGTGTCGAGTGGCTCGTGCCGCTGGATGCCGCGTAGTTCGTCTGGCCAGCCGGTTGGTATTTGTCGCAGACCCCCTCGCCGGTGTAGCCGGAATAAAAACTGGCCGCGCCGGCAATATGCGTGCCCGGCGCCATGATATCGGGCTTGACGCGGCTGTCCGTGCAGGGCCCGCGACTCGAAAAAATCAATGATGTCGTTGGCGTTATTTGCTCCGGAGTTGGGTACCGCGCACCCGTCCGTTCCGAATTGATTGTAATTTTCCGCTGCGCCAATGGAGAAGATGTTTTTGCCCGTGCCCGGTTCGCCGATGGTCTTTGTTCCCGGACCGTCGTTGCCCGCGGCGAAGACATAGAGCACCTGCTGATTTCCGGCCACGCCCGCCCGTGAGTCGCGCGTCCAAGTATCGTAGTTCTGCGCGTCGCTATTGTACGTCCCGTCACCCGGCATGCCCCAGCTATCCGAGCTGATGCGAACGCCATCGTAGTAGTTTGTTGCAATGAAAGAACGTTCCTGCGTCGCGCTCGGACCCCAAGAGCCACCGTCTTCAAACACTTTGGTGTTGCCCATTATCACAAAGGGGTTGATCCCTTGCCCGCGGTGATAGCCGTCCGTGTCAACAAAAGGGCTCCCGGAATTGGTGCTGAAGCCGCCGACGATGCTGATGTTGATGTTTCCGTGTCCGTCCGCGCCATGTGAACCGCTTGCGCCCAGGTTCGTTCCCTTGCGCGAGTATTTCATGCGGCTGGCCTGTCCTACCGCGCCAAATTTTCGAAACTCGCGATTGGCCGGACTGCTCGCCGTGCCGAGATCCCAACCGTCATCCGCGATGTCCACAACGAGGCCGGAGTCATCGAATTGAGCCTGCGTGAAGCCCTTGGACAGCAGCCATGCGTAGTAGCCCAGGCCGGACGGCTGGCTTCCCGCGAGATTCACGTTGCCCGCGACGATCTGCGCCTGGCGCTCGCCGCGCTTTTTCGGCGGCGTCCATGTGGTGATCGAAACGACATCCGGCCGCTCCGCAATCTGCGATAGCGCCGCTTCGGGGAGCGAGACGATAATGTTTACGAAGCGCAGCATCTCGTTGGTGTCCACGCTGCGGATCGGCGCATCCTTGAGGCTCTCAATCAATTCGAGCGTCGCGGCATTCATCCCCGCGTCTTCCATCAACTGAATGGCGAAAAGGTCCTGCCCGTTTTTTGCGGCGCGTCGCGCTTCGGACGAATCTCTGTAGATACGCGGATTGATCTTGTCACTCGCGATATACGCGCCCTCCCATCGAACGTGTTGCGGTTTCGCGCGCAGCGCGTTGAGCGACGCAGCGTTGCCATAGACCAAGTACGTGTAGTCCGGGATGTAGTCCACGATCCGGTAGCCAGCGGCTTCAAGATTCGCCACCCACTCCGGTTGAATCGGGCCATCGAATTGCACGAGGCGCAGATCGCTCCCGCTCGGCGCGGCGGAGCGCGCGGCGCTTTGTTTTGTTGGCTGGTCGGTGTCAATCGTTCCGGCGTTCAGATAAATTTGTGCCGGGCTCTGCGTTGTCGCAAAAAAAAGCGATGCCAATGTGGCGACGCATAAACGTGTAACGAATTTCATTGTTTTCCTTTCCAATCCGGACAAGGAAAAAATGCCGGATCGTTGATAAATGAAGTGAGAAAAGCGGAACAGACAGGCGATTCAGAGATCGTCGGTGCAACCGAACGGTAAGGACACTCTGTATTCATGTACGTAAGCGTTAAGGTTAACTCTGTCAGTTTTTTGTAAAGTCGCCAAGAATAAACTCACAAAGCGCTCTGCTTTGCGGCGACTGCATTTGGAAATTGGCAGGGGGCGGGCGTCCGCATACTATAGCCGCTTCTACTCGTGATATGACCGAGCTTGCCGATAGTCCTTTAGATCCCGACCGCTGGGTCGAGCAGTATGCTGACTACCTCTACCGCTTTGCCCTGGCCCGTGTGCGCGACCACCATACCGCACGAGATTTGGTGCAAGACACGCTACTTGCGGGGTTAAAGGCGCGGGATCGCTACAAGGGTGTCGCCGCCGAACGCACGTGGCTGACCGGAATCCTCAAAAACAAAATCGTTGATTTTTATCGCCGCGGCCGCCGTGAACTATTGGTGGGCGACTTGCTGGACGATACGACAGAGGTGCCGCTGGCGTTCAACGAACGTGGGCACTGGCAGGCCGGGCCGAACACGCCCAGGGAGTGGCAGGAAGAGCGGATAGCGGAGATGGATCGCGATGAGTTTTGGCGGCAATTTGAACATTGTGCAGACCATCTATCCGAACAGACGCGCCGTGTGTTTGTCATGCGTGAAGTGGACGGAATGGAGACCGACGACATTTGCGAGACGCTCGGAATTTCGGCCCAAAACTTCTGGACGATTATGCACCGCGCAAGAGCCTCCCTTCGCAAATGCATGGAAACCAACTGGTTTGCTATAAATGTCTGAAGCGACCTTTGTTCTGCGTCGGACTACTGCAGTCCTTTGCGACAGGCCTCTTTTAGGTGCGCCTTCTCTTCGTCGCCCAAACATTTTCCACACTGCTGGCCAAATTTTTCGCTGCGCTGGCTCATTTTGCCGTGCATGGAATCGAGTTGATCGTGGTAGCGCTTGCAAAAGTAGCAGATGACAAAGTGAAGGCGGATGGAAAGCCGTTCCTTTGATGTAAGGCGCCTGTCCAGCCGTTCGGAGGAGAGCATTGCGACTTTCTCACAACCGGGCGTCAGGCGATCAATCAGTTTTACCAGTACTTTATTCATCACGCTCTCAGGGGCGGCGTATCCTTATGTCGTGCTGCGCCACAGAACCTGACAATGAGCTTCAAGTTTTATCCACTTTCGAATGTTGCGGCAGCGTCACCCTGAAACACGCGCCACCGAGAGGCGACGCAAGAACCTCCACCCAGCCCCGGTGCATTTTTGCTGCGGACTTGACGGAAAGCAGACCCAACCCCAGCCCCCGAGCTTTGTTGTATAAAGCGGCTCGAAGACCAGAGCTTGCTGCTCTGCGGGAATCCCCGGGCCGTTATCATGCACCTCGATGACAACGTTTTTTTCCTCCGGTTTGAGGTGAATCTCAATGCGCCCGCGCCCGTTCGTCGCCTCCGCGGCGTTGATCAACAGGTTGCCCAACATTTCGTGAACCGTAGATTCGTGACCCACGCAGTATAGATGGTCGGGACCGTAATATGAAATTACGCAATTTTTCGCGGACTGATGCTGCCGGATGAACTCGATTTCCTGCTGAAACAGTTGCGCCAAATCCAGCGGCGCTGGCGGCTCCGCGTCTTCAACCCGATCCGCGCGGGCGAGGCGTCGCGCCATTGTGTGCAGTCGCTCAAAAGATCGCTCAATATCTTGCAGCATCTCCGTCGTCACCGAATCGAGTGCGCCGCGCGCACGCAGCATTTCGACGTTGGCCATTCCGACGGTCAGGACATTGTTCATGTCGTGCGCGATGGAGCTGGCGAGAAGCCCGGCCGCCGCGCGTCGCTCCGCCTTGACGACCGCCTGCCGCTCGTATTGCAGCGCCGCTTGCGTTTTTGCTATGCGGCGCAGAAGCGACAAGGAGAGGACGAAAATTATTGCCGCGCTCATGCTGACAAAAAGAATCCCCTTGGTCAGTTGAAGTCGCGCCGCCTGCGCACTCGTTTCCGCCACGCTGGTCACCCATTGGTCGGAAAGCACGATGTAGCAGCCGCAAAGAGCCAGATATACCAGCGCAACAACAAGCGAAGATCGCAGTGGTGAGCGGTAAAGGCGAGGCATTGAATGTTCGTCGCTCGACGGCGTGTTCATTGGGCGGGCGCTGCTTCCGCCTATATATAAGCGGTATCTCTGTCGTGGGCAAGCGCTTTAGCTCGACGGGGAGGGCGAAAAAAGTGTGCTTTCTATTCCAAGCGTTGGAGATTATTAAGTAATGCGTTTCCAACCCTTGGAATTTTTCCCGGATGAAGGACAGTTGGTTCCGGGGCGAAACGAAAAAAAAGGCAATTCAAATGTTTGCAGGCACATATACCGCGATTGTCACGCCCTTCACCCGCGATGGGAAGGTGGACTATGCGCGATTCAAAGAGCTGATCGAGTTCCAGATCGAAGGCGGCGTCGAGGGCATTGTTCCTGTCGGCACCACCGGCGAATCGCCGACCCTCGATTTTGAAGAGCACGAGAAGGTCATCGAGACCACGCTTGACGTTGTCCGCGGCCGCGTGAAGGTCATTGCCGGAACCGGTGCGAATTCAACCGATGAGGCCCTGCGTCTGACCAAACACGCGAAGGACGCGGGCGCAGATGCATCGCTTCAGGTGACCCCGTACTACAACAAGCCCAACGCGCTCGGATTGACCCGCCACTTTTCTGCCGTCGCCGATCTCGGACTACCCGTTGTGCTGTACAACGTGCCGGGTCGCGCCGGAAAGGAAATTCCGGTCGAAGTAGTTGCGGAACTAAGCAAGCATCCGAACATTGTCGCGATCAAGGAAGCGGCGGGAAGCGTGGATCGCGTCAGCCAAATTTTGACGCACTGCGATATCGTGGTGCTCTCCGGCGATGACTCCCTCGCATTGCCGATGATGTCCGTTGGTGGCAAGGGTGTAATCAGCGTTGCCTCGAACGTTGCGCCTCGCGCGGTGTCGGATATGGTGCGCCACGCGCTCGCGGGCCGCTGGGACGCGGCGCGCGCGATGCACTTGAAGTACTACCGCCTATTCACCGGTCTCTTTATGGACACCAACCCCATTCCGGTGAAGGCCGCGCTTGCCCGGATGGGGCGCATCGAAGAGGTCTATCGCCTGCCGATGTGTGAAATGCCCGACGCGCTGAAGCCACGGTTGGAAACAATAATGAAGGAAGTGGGACTGATCTGATCGCCGTGTTGCGCTCAGCAGTGAACAAAGAATGAGTACAAAAATTTCCATCGTCGGCGCCGGTGGGCGGATGGGCCAGACCCTGATTCGCTGTATTGGAAACGGCGCGGTTGCCGGTCTCGAACTCGTCGGCGCAATTGATCTTTGGGACAGCCCGTTCCTCGGTCAGCCAGCAGGAAAAACCGGGATCAGTGTCACCTCTGACCTCGCCGCGGTCGCGCCGGGAAGCGATGTGATTATTGACTTCAGCGGTTTCCAGGGGACGACCGGCAACGCCACGCGCATCGCGGCGTGGGGGAAGGGCTGGGTCATCGGAACAACGGGAATCAAGCCCGACGGCAAAACTGCCATTGAAGCTGCGTCGGAAAAAATTCCGATTGTATGGGCGCCGAATATGAGCCTAGGCGTGAATCTCCTCTTCGCGTTGCTCGAACAGGCTGGTCGTGCACTTAAGGACAAGGGGTACGATGTCGAAATAATCGAGCGCCACCATCGCAAGAAAAAAGACTCGCCCAGTGGCACCGCGCTTGGAATGGGACACGCAGTTGCGCGTGGACTGGATGTGAAGTTGGAAGATGTTGCCGTGTACGGCCGCGAAGGAATCGCGAAAGACGAACGAAGCGCGACGGAAATCGGAATCCACGCTGTCCGCGGTGGCGACATTGTCGGAGACCACACCGTAATGTTTGCGACAGAGGGCGAAATCGTTGAGCTTTCGCACCGCGCGACCAGTCGCGACACCTTTGCGCTCGGCGCCTTGCGCGCTGCGGCGTGGCTGGCTGGACGCAAACCCGGCCTCTACACAATGCGCGACGTGCTTGGGGTATAAGAATGATGGAAGTTGGACTCAGCTTGGGCTCTTGCCTCGGGGATCGCCTCGCTTTTTTGCGTCGTGCAAAAACGAGATTGCGGGGATCGAAAACGTAAAGGTCGTCGCTACTTCGCCTATCTACGAAACAGAAGCCCGTCGGCGTGAAACCGGAGTACGCCAGCCTGCCTTATCTCAACGCGGTACTGATTTTGGAAACATCATTGGAGATTGAGGCGCTACGTCTCAGCTTGGCAGGAATCGAAAATGCCGCTGGCCGCGTACGGACGGAAGACCGGTTTGCGCCGCGCACGCTCGATATTGATATCCTTTATGCTGGCGACAAAAAACTCGTCACCGCGACGCTAAACCTCCCGCACCCCCGATGGGCTGAACGCAGATTTGTCATACAACCACTCGCGGACGTGCGCCCCGCGCTGGTTCTTCCGGGAATCGAAGAAACGGTTCTGGAGCTTCTCGAAAAAATCCCGCTCACGCCCCCTGTTCGCCTGATCGAAGAGTCGCTTTAGTCGAACGCCCGATATGCAAGCAGCCGCATTTGTTTTCTAAGCTGCTTGATAACTGGACGGGAGCGCCGGACATTATTCGCGTGTAAAACTTGGAGTGATGTGATGAATAACAATTTAACCATGCGCCTATTTGTCGTCGCTGTTGGACTGACATTTGTTTCAGCAAGTGGAGCGTTCAGCGATTCTCCGCCAGCACGCACAAATATGGACGGGATCAACCTCGCCGATACCACTGAAGACCCGGACTATGCCGCTGCAGGTGAGGGACTTGTCCGTGAAAATACCGGCGACGCAATTGGCGATCCTGCGCCACTGATGCGCGTGACGACGATTGACGGCGAGACGATTGATTTCGGTAACCTCTATGGCAAAAAGCCCGTGTACTTAAAATTCTGGGCGACGTGGTGCATCCCGTGCCGCCAACAAATGCCGAGCTTTCAAAAGACCTATGAGCGACTCGGCGACGATGTGCAGTTTGTTGCTGTCAACTTGGGTCTGGCAGACGATGAGCGTTCGGTGCAGATCATGCGTGAAAAATATGGACTTACGATGCCGATCACCATTGATAAAGACGGACGCTTGGCGCGTCTCTTCCATGTAGTTGCCACGCCTCAACACATCCTTGTCGGGCGCGATGGCCGTTTCGCCTATTTTGGCCATGCCGACAACGAACCGCTTGAAGCCGCGCTGACCGCAGCAATCGAACAGACTAATATTGAGACCGTTGCCGCTGCTATGCCAGAGGATGTTAAGACGTACGCGGTCGGCGATCGACCGGAGAATCTGAGCGTCATAACGCTGGACGGAACGGAGATTGCGATTGGCGGGAAGCGCCCTGGTAGAATCCTTGCGGTGAATTTTTTCTCCAGTTGGTGCGAATGGTATTTGGAAGACACGCGCCCGATGACCTCCAAGGCGTGTGCGCGGGTGAGGGAGGCCATTGAATCGCTGGCCGATAAAAATTCCGTTGTGGATTGGGTCGGTATATCCAGTGGGCCGTGGGCGACGGAGCAGGACCTCCGCGATTACAGAGAAACGAACGGCGTGACGATTCCTCTTGCGCTTGATCGGTCTGGAAAACTTTTCGAGGCATTTGGCGTTCGCGATATTCCAACAGTCGTTTTGTTTGATGAAGACGGCCGGATTCTCCGCGTAGTCTTGCCCGAGCAAACCGATCTCATACAGGCCATCGCCAGCGCTTCAGATGAAGCGCGTGCGCTGTAATCGAGAGAAGCGCTACTCCATCGCTTCAATGGGCGTCGCCCATCTTGGGCAGATGCGACGGAAGGCACAGGTCGCGCAGGGTGTATTTGTTTCTGCGAGGGGGAAGTTTTCTTCGGTGGCGGCGTTTGCCACAGCGTCGTCCAGTAGCTCGCGCATTGCCGCAACGCTTTTTGCAATCCGTTCGTGTACAGACTGGAAATCGTTGGCCGTGAACGGATGGGTGAACAACTCGTTTGTCCCCAAATTGAATTCGCCGGACACGATGTTTTCCGGCGCAACATTCCACTGCTTGCTCGCATACCACGTGTAAAGCGCGAGCTGCATTTTGGTTGAATCCACATCCGTCCGTCCGGTTTTCCAGTCAATGATGTGAAGGTTGCTCTCGGCCCAAAATGCGCAGTCGAGTTGAACCCACACCTTCACGCCATCCACATCGAAAGAACCGAGTTTTTCCACCTCAACCCATTGATCGGCAGGAAGCGTCCTCAGTTTTTCGAAAATCTCGCTGTGATAAAAAGCGTTTATTGATGCGAGCGCCCCTTCAAAGAGCGCAGACCACGCTTCGTCCGACACCTCCAGCTCGTCGTACTCGTGCTCGATAAGCCCGCACATTTTTTTAGGCTCATCCCAGTACAAACCCTCGCCCGAATTTTGAAAATCCAACGCGAGTCGTTTTCCCAGTGCGTTCAGTGTCGTTTCCTCTGCGGGCGCCGCGCCTGTGTCGCGCAGCGTTGCCAGCGCCCACCGCAATCCATTGTGTACGGTTGCCCCGACCCACTGCTGGCGCGTTTGCAACTGCTTGAGGATATAGGTTGTTCGGGTTTTCGGGTTCGCTTTTCGATCCCAACCGCCCCACGAACCGTAGTAGCGATAAAAATACTGTCGTGGGCACGCCGAAAACGTCTCCGCTCGTGACTTCGACCACGAAAACTCATTTTTCAGCTCTGCCATAAACGCAGTATCCCGCAAACCGTTCGCAAAGCAAAACCAATCGCTTTGATCTTCTGTTCAATCTTGCTCTCGGCGCGGGTGGCGACAGATTGTCATCAGTGAGACAGCCGAACAATCCCCTCGCGACGATTATTACTAAAAGGATTGCCGCTTAAATAAAAAGGGCGTCCGAAGCGGACGCCCTTTTCGTGATCTCTCACCCTCGATTAGTTCATCGTCCGACCGGCCGTCCCCTTGGCTTTTGAGACGGCGGCCTTGGCGGTCTTCGGACGGAGCGAGCGGACCGCTGCCCCGGCGCGCCACATTTCCGAGCCGCCAATTTCGTTCAGCTCCTTGGCGAGCAACTGTTTGTAGTTCGGACCGCTGCACACGCGAAGAACGCGGGCGGATTCTTTGCCCGTCTTCACAGAGTTGTAGAGCGCCTTGAAAACCGGGAGCGTCGCCTTTTTGAATTTCGGCTTCCAGTCGAGCGCACCGCGCTGCGCGGTGGTCGAGCAGTTCGCGTACATCCAGTCCATTCCATTTTCATCGACAAGGCGAATCAGGCTCTGGGTTAGCTCTTCGACTGTTTCGTTGAACGCCTCACTGGGGGAGTGGCCGTTTTTGCGGAGGACTTCGTACTGCGCCTCCATAATGCCTGCAATTGCGCCCATCAACACGCCGCGTTCGCCGGTCAGGTCGCTGACGACTTCGCGATCGAACGTGGTGGGGAATAGATAGCCCGAGCCGATGCCGATGCCGAGCGCGAGTGTGCGTTCGGTTGCGCGGCCGGTCGCATCTTGGAAGACTGCGTAGCTGGAATTGATGCCAGCACCTGCGAGGAAGTTGCGGCGGACGTTGAGGCCCGAGCCTTTCGGCGCGACCATAATCACGTCAACGCCCTTCGGCGGAACAACCTTCGTCTGCTGCTTGAAGACGATGGAGAAGCCGTGCGAGAAGGCCAGCGCCTTACCCGGCGTCAGGAATTTCTTGATCGTTGGCCACAGGGTGCGCTGACCAGCGTCGGAGACGAGGTACAAAAGAATCGTGCCCTGATCTGCCGCTTCTTCGATGGAGAAGAGGTCTTTACCCGGCCTCCAGCCGTCCTTCTTTGCGCGGGTCCAATCGCGCGCGCCAATGATGACATTGAAGCCGTTGTCCTTAAGGTTGAGGGCCTGGGCTGGCGCCTGAACGCCGTAGCCGAGCACCGCAATCGTTTCCTTCTTCAGCGCCTTGCGTGCTTTCGCGAGCGAAAATTCGCCACGCGTGACCACGTCTTCTTTCACACCACCAAAATCAATCTTTGCCATTGTTCGTTTGCCTCCAAATAAAGCGGAGAACCTACAGAACCCCATCCACATCCGCAAGCCCCGAACCGGGGTCAGACCTAAAAACTAAAGTCTAACCGCTCGTGCCACCAAGCGCGGCCGTGATATCCTGCATGACCTCTGCGTATTTTTGCGATGCTTCTGCGCGCGCGATCATGAGCCGCTCCTGATAAGAAACAGCGGCCCCCGTTATTCCAAAAGCGACTCCGATTTGCCTGCGTGTCAGCCCACTCAACCTGCAGGAAAGTCCAACGGCGAGGGATTTTGCTGCCGCCGCCGCGCGTCCGCGCTTTCTCATATCTTCGACGGAACAACGAAACCGAAGGGCGACCGCATGCTTGATTTGCTCTATTTCTGGCGCACGTCCGTTCGGCCACGCCACGTCCGGATCCTGTGGCGTTGAGAATTTGCGGTGTTTGTTGACCCTGTCTTCGACGTCTGAAATGAACGCGTCGTCGCCAATGGCATACCGACTTGCCTGATACGCCTCGCGCAAAACCTCGTCATCTTCAAGCAATTTGCTCGTAACAAATGCGCGGTAGCGATTTGGTTGGGTGTCGGCTCTCCCGCCGATCAGCGTGCGCAGACGGTAATCTACGAATTCCTCCGACCGCCCCTTTTCCACGTAGCCCCGATAGCTCGACCACCTGTACTTATTTAGCTGATCCAGCCGCTCGGCCCTGGTCATCATTTCGGCCGTTTTCGTTTTGACCGGATTCAGGTGGATGTAGCGCGTAACCCCCAACAAATACGAATCGCCATCAACGAGCTTGGCCCCAAAGCGACCCTGGAACGTGTGGCCGGGGCGTTGGTGTCGCACTCGGAAATATAGGCTGTACGCAGTGTTCAGACGCTGCATAAACCGACTCACGTTTTTGCGCGGCGTTTCTACCAGTAAATGATAGTGGTTGGACATCAACGTATAGGCGAAAAGGATCACTCCGTATTGATCGAGCGACTCTTCAAGCTGCAACAGAAACCGTTCGCGATCCTCCGTTAGGAGGAAAATGTTTTGTCGCGCATTGCCGCGAACCGTGACGTGGTATTTCGCGCCAGCAAACTGCACTCTAAGCATCCTTGGCATGGATCCATACTCGTGAAATCTGGCGATTTGCGCCAGCCAAATTTTAGTTTTTAGGTCTGACCCCACTTTTGTCGAGAAAGAGGCTTTTGTCTCACCGCGTTTTCGATAGACTAGCCCTCTGTTGGGCCGCAACTAGGCCCGATTTGATAACGCGGAGGTAGGAGGTAGTGTAGATGAGCCTATTAATTAAGGACGGAGAAATCGTAACCGCGGATGCGCGGTATAAGGCGGACATCTTTTGCGCGGACGAGCAGATCACCTGCATCGGCCCCAATCTCGAAGTCCCAAAAGGAACCACGGTCATCAATGCTAAGGGAAAGTACGTGTTCCCCGGCTTTATTGACCCCCACGTCCATATTTATCTGCCCTTTATGGGCACATACTCGAAGGATACCTACAAGTCTGCGAGTAAGGCCGCGCTCGTCGGCGGCACCACGACGTTGATTGAAATGTGCTGTCCGGGCCGCGAAGAAAGCCCACTCGAAGCGTACAAGTTTTGGCTCAATAAGGCCGAAGGATTGAGCGCGTGCGACTTCACGTTCCACATGGGCGTCGCGCGGTTTGATAAACAAGCCGCGTCCGAACTGAAGAAAATCGTCGAGGACGGAATCGCCAGCTTCAAAATCTTCCTCGCCTACAAAGGCGCGTTCGGCATTTCCGATGAGGAGCTTTACCACGCGCTCGCACTCGCTAAAAAGCTCGGTGTAATCGTTACCGCACACTGCGAAAATGCAGACCTCGTGTACGAAATGCAAAAGAAGCTTTTGTCGGAAGGCAAGATTGGCCCGAAGTGGCACTACTGGAGTCGCCCGCCGATGGTGGAAGCCGAAGGTGTTCACCATCTCGCGACCTTCGCGCAGATGCACGACACGCATATTTACACCGTACACACGAGTTGTCGTGAATCTCTCCGCGCGGCGCTTCGTGCGCGTGAGCGGGGCGTGAAAATTTGGGTCGAGACGCTCATTCAGTATCTCACACACTCGAAGGATGACGCAGAGCGCCCAAACTTCGAGGGGTCGAAATATGTGATGTCGCCGCCGCTGCGCGATAAGAGCAACCAGGAGGTTTTCTGGAACGCGCTCGCGCAGGGAATGGTCAGCACGGTTGCGACCGATCACGCGCCATTCGATTTCAGGGACCAGAAACGGATGGGCCTGAAAGACTTCACAAAGATTCCAAACGGAATTCCGTCGCTCGAAGACCGCGTGAAGATGTTGTGGACCAAGGGCGTCAGCACGGGCAAGTTGACGATGAACCAATTCGTGGATGTCGGCAGCACTCAGGCCGCAAAAATTTTCGGAATGTTCCCGCGCAAGGGAACGATTGCCGTTGGAAGCGATGCGGACATGGTCGTTTGGGACCCGAAGTATCGCGGAAAGATTTCTGTAAAAAATCAATATATGGACGTGGACTATAACCCGTACGACGGCTGGGAAATAACCGGTCGCCCATCCGTGGTTACGATGCGTGGCCAGGTTGCCGCGCGAAATGGAAAGTTCACCGGAAAGCTCGGCCACGGAAAACTCGTGCGTCGCGAACCCACTCACTTTTAGGAGACACCGGTCGAGTCGCTGCGCAAATCAGATTGATTGTTGACCGAACCACTTCCAAGGGTTGGAAGTTGTTTCGGGCCGAACTTCCAACCCTTGGAAGTGTTGCGCATTGACTTCACAAAAAACACCATGACCCCTGCACAAAAATTTCGCGCCGCGCTGGAGGCGGAAAATCCGCTGCAAATCGCCGGTGTTATCAATGCGTACGCCGCACGGCTCGCAGAGCGCGCTGGCTTTCGCGCACTCTACGTCTCGGGCGCGGGTGTTGCAAACGCGAGTTTCGGTCTGCCCGACCTCGGTTTCACCACGCGCGAGCAAGTGGCGGAGGATGTTCGGCGGATCACCGGCACAACAGAGCTACCGCTCCTTGTGGATGTGGATACGGGGTGGGAGGATCCTGCTGAAACTGCGCGTGCGATGGCGGCTGCGGGTGCGGCGGCGCTGCAGATGGAAGATCAGGTGGATATGAAGCGCTGCGGACATCGTCCGAACAAGCAGCTCGTCTCCACGGATGAAATGGTCGCGCGCATCCGTGCGATGGCCTCGGTGCGTCCCGGCGTTGACGTGTTGATTCTTGCGCGGACTGACGCGGCGGCGGGTGAGGGGATTGACGCAGCGATTGCGCGGGCGAAGGCGTATGTTGCCGCCGGCGCGGATTATATTTTTGCAGAAGCGTTGCGGACGCTTGACGAATATCGCGCATTTACGAACGCGGTTTCCGTTCCCGTGCTCGCGAACATTACTGAATTTGGAAAGACGCCGATGTTCACCACGCAGGAACTTGCGGCGGTGGGAATTCGGATGGCGTTGTATCCGCTGTCCGCATTCCGCGCGATGAGCGCGGTAGCGGAAAAAGTTTTTGCGACTATCCGAAAAGAAGGGACGCAGCGCGGAGTCCTTGATATGATGCAGACTCGAGATGCGCTGTATGAGGCCCTCGATTACCACCGCTACGAGCGGGAGGCGGACGAGCGGCTTCGACACAAAAAATGAACTGGTTCGGGCGGCGGGCGTTGGGTCAGTGATGATGCCCGCCGCTTTTAAATAGAGGAATGCCATGACGACGTATGCAAAGGGGTTGGAAGGTGTAATTGCGGGCGAAACCGCAGTTTCAGTGATTAACGAGGCCGCCGGCGGGTTGCGCTATTACGGCTATGGACTCAAGGATTTGACGGAGAACGCGACGTTTGCGGAAGTCGCCTATCTGCTGCTGTACAAGAAGCTCCCAAATTCGGCCGAACTTGCAGATTACAGAAAGACCCTGCTCGGACTCCGCTCCCTGCCGCCGCAAATCTGCACCATTCTTGAGAACCTGCCCAAAGACGCGCACCCGATGGATGTTCTGCGCACAAGCACATCCGCGCTCGGTTGCCTCGAACCGGAAGGCCCCGGTCGCGACGCGCTCGCAGTTGCGAATCGCCTATTCGCCAGCTTCGCCTCATGCCTGCTGTATTGGTGGCACTTTCATCGGGACGGCAAGCGGATAGACACCGCCGGTGGCGATGATTCCATCGCCGGCCACTTCCTTCACGCTTTGCACGGAAAAGCGCCGGATGAAACGCATCGCCGTGCGCTGGATATTTCGTTGATTCTCTACGCGGAACACGAGTTCAATGCATCTACATTCACCGCGCGTGTCATCACCTCGACGCTGGCCGATTTTTACGGCGCCATCACCGGCGCAATCGCCGCGCTGCGCGGCCCTCTGCACGGCGGCGCGAATGAAGCTGCGATGGAATTGATTGAGCGCTATCGCACACCGGAGGAAGCGGAGGCGGGAATCCTTGATTCGTTGGCGAAGAAGGAAAAAATCATGGGCTTCGGCCACCGCGTGTACAAACACTCTGACCCGCGTTCGGATGTGATTAAGGCATGGGCCAAAAAACTTGCGGACATGAGCGACGAGGGAAAGCGCCAGTTCGCGGTTGCTGAACGGATCGAACAGGTGATGCGCCGCGAGAAAAACCTGTTCCCCAATTTGGATTTCTATAGCGCCATTGTGTACAACCGCTGCGGCATCCCCACACCGTTGTTCACCCCGCTTTTTGTCATGTCCCGTGTCACCGGCTGGTCCGCGCATATCATGGAGCAGCGAATCGGCAACCGCATCATCCGCCCGTCGTCCCTGTACACCGGGGTCGAGGCGGCGGAGTTTGTGCGAATCGAGCAGCGCTAAAGAACATTCGCTTTCAACCAGCGCAAAACTCTGCGGACGGTCTCGGTCTGTTGTCCGTGAAAGCTGTGATCGGCGCGGGGAATTAATTCCGTGCCGTAGCAGCTTGAGCGGGTCTTTTTCTTGAGCCGCCGCGCCATTTCCGGAATTGGGATGCAGGCGAACTGCTCCCGGAGGGGGAGAACGGTCAAAATCGGTTTCGTGATTTTTGAAAATTCGCGGAGTGCGCCGTCCATATCGAACAACCGCGATTCAATTTGCTTCGGATCGGCAACGCTGAGGAAGCGCCGCGCGGAAAAACCGAGACAGCCCTTGCCGCGCATGATGGTGTGTTTGCGCCCGCTCTTTACCAAGTGTTGTGCCCGGGTGATCCAGTGCGCGTAGCGTGCTCCGGACTCTCGCCGAACAATCGCGTAGTCGTCACCGATGGCGGTGAGAACCAGCGCGAGAACGTCTTTGCGCTTCCGAAGTTGTTCGTAATACGTGATTTTTGGCAGCCCGTGCTGTGGCCGAGAAGAATGAAGCGGCGATAGCCCTGTTTCCGGCCAAATTCAATCGCGGCGTCAATATCGTGACGGCAATCCACAAACACTTCGTCCGCGACGTTGTCTTCGTGCCCTCTATTATTAAAGGAAAGGACGTCAATCCCCGCGCACGGCCCCTGCAGCAACATTTGCTTTCGAAGTTCGGAACGGTAGAAGTTGCCGCCCATGCCGTGGACAAACAGAAGTAGCGTGTCGCTTTGCTTTGCGCCTTGTGTCAAAAGGCCGTCGAGGGGCCGTTTTTGGCCGCGTGCGCTTAATTCAACGAGGACGCCGGGAATTCTGTGAAGTTGTTTTGTCATCGGTTAGGATTCGCTCCGCGATACGGGAGAGTGTAATTGTTTTTGGTGGTGAAGGAAATATGCGAACGATTTTAATTGCGATATGTCTGCTCGCCGGTGTGGCGCTTGCCGAATCGGCGGTTCCGGAGGATTTCAACGAGACGTTTGCGCGGCTCGCAAGCCTAGTTGATAGCGAGGAGGTGGGGGTCCTTGACATGGCGCGCGGGACGTATGACGCGACGCGCTTCATCTCTGTGGGCAAAGAGGGTGCGCCGGTTCTCGAGACCAGATTTCTGAAGGCCACGACATTCGGCGAGGCGTCCGTGGCGGGGCTGTATCTCACGGTTTGGGGCCGGGAGGGGCAGTTGTCGGAGATTCAGCGCGAGTTGGAGACAAACCCGCTGAAGCGCAAATGGCTGTATGGAATGGTCGGTACGGAGGATTTGTTCTGGAACTCCATCGGAGATGGTGGGAAGTACCAGCCGCTTCTTCGGCTTTTGCCGAGCATCGGCGGCACGCGTTCGCTGGCGCTACGCTGCATGCAGTCAAAAGACCCGCTGGTGCGGCGCGCGGGTTTGTTTTGGGGCTATTGGCTCGCGGATAAATCGTATTGGGATGCAGTGGGCAGTTTGGCGAAAAGCGATGACGATCGGACAACGTTGAGGGTTGTGCAGCGGCTGTTGCTCAACAAGAAGTCGTAGCGCGATGTCCGCATTGCCGCCGATTATTTTTGAGGACGAGTTGCTTCTCGCGTTCGACAAGCCGTCGGGCCTATTGATTGCGCCGGATCGGTGGGACAAGGAAAAAACGAATTTGATGGATATCGTACACGCCGAGCTCTCGCCGGAAATCTTCAATGCGCACCGGTTGGATCGCGACACGAGCGGATTGGTTCTTTGCGCAAAGACGAAAGCGGCGCTGGACGATGTGTGCCTGCAGTTTGAGCGGGGCGACGTGGAGAAGGAATACCTCGCGCTGGTGCGGGGCCGCGCACCACTTGGCGCGGGCGAGATTGCTCAAGACCTTGCGAAAGACCCTGAGCGGCCGGGTCGGATGAAAGCCGTGCATCGCGGCAAATCTGCGCTCACGCATTACGAAACAAAAGAGTCCTATCGGGGCTGGAGTCTTTTGCGCCTGCGCCCGCAGACTGGGCGCACGCATCAGTTGCGCGTCCACCTGCGGGTGGCGGGTTGTCCGATTGTTTGCGACCCGTGGTACGGCGATGGGCGTCCACTTCTTCTCTCCGAAATCAAGCGAAGCTATAAACCCGGTCGTCAGCCGGAGCGACCGCTTCTCGAACACCTTGCGCTCCACGCGCAACGATTGAGTTTTCGACATCCTAGGACGGGCGAGCGAACGACGATTGAAGCTGCGCTTCCGCGCGATTTTGAAATCGCGATAAAGCAACTGAGGCGCTGGGCGTCATGACGTATCCTGATCAACTGGAGGCCTTCTGGCTTGCCGAGGCGCAGCGGGTGTATGGGGCATTGTCCGAAGAAGAACTCGTCGAGCGGCTTCGCCCGCGTGTGCAGAGGTTGAGCGATCGCTTCACGAAAGAGCGACAGCTTTCAACAGAGGTGTATGCGGATGATCTGGAGTCGCAAATCGCATACGGCCTGTTTTTCTTTCCTCAGACGTTTATGCGCACTCAATTTGTTTTGGAGGAGTGTTGGCGTCCCTCGGGCGACGCGTCCCTGCGCATCCTCGATCTCGGCGCGGGTTCCGGAGCGGCGGGTTTTGCGGCATTGAGTCGTCTTGGCTCGCGTCCGGCGCATCTGTTTGCACGGGATCACTCGGACGTTGCGTTGTCTTCTCTCGCGCGCCTCGCGTCGCGTTGCTGTGAGCGGTGGCCGAACGTGAAGGTCGAGACGGAGCACGACAACTTGACGCGTTCACATGCTTTGCCCGCACCTTTTGATCTGATCATCTGCTCATTCGCGTTGAACGAATTGGTGGAGCGCGATGCGACATTCGATGTCAGCGCTTGGACCCGAGGGTTGGTGGATCAACTCACGCCGGGCGGGACACTCGTGATCCTTGAGCCTGCACTCAAGGTAACCTCCGAGCGATTGGAGGCGCTGCGTGATTGCGCGGCGGCGGAAGGGTGGGCACGAATTTTGGGGCCATGCCTGCATCATGCGCGGTGTCCGATGCTGGCGGGTGGTCGCTATTGGTGCCACGAGGTGCGACGTTGGACGCCGCCGCCGATGGCGGAAAAGATTAACCGGAAGTTGTTTCGCGATTTGCCTCATTTGAAGTTTAGTTTTCTCGCGCTGACCTCGGGGCGTGGCGTGGATGCGGATCCAACGCCTTCTCGCGCACGGTTGGTTGCGCCGATGATGAAGGAGCGCGGAAAGGTTCTCACGCGCGGCTGTGCGGCGGATGGAAACCTGCATGAGTACGAGTTGTTGATGCGCGGTTATTCGCCCGATGAGAAGCGCGAAATCGCCGAAACAGAGCGCGGCGCACGGGTGAAGTGGGGCGCTCTCACGCCGCTCGGCAACGGAGCGCTGCGCGCATCGAAAATGAAGAAATAGGCGCACCCGGGGAAAACCCGATGCTTGTTTCGTGTGGTAATTTTGTGGTTAACTTTGCGCGAAAGTCTTTCGCGGCTATTATCCGGCGGCATATTTTCGAAGGAGAGTTATGAGCGGAACGCGTATTGAAAAAGATTCATTTGGTGAGCTGGCTGTCCCGGCGGATGCCTATTACGGGGTTCATACCTGCCGCTCGCTCCATAATTTCGATGCGGCGGGTGAGACGGTGCCGCCCGAAATCATCTACGGCATGGCAAAAATGAAAATCGCGTGTGCGCGCGCGAACGAACAGTTGGCGCTGATTGATCGGAAGAAGGGCGATGCGATTGTCGCCGCGTGCGAGCGGGTGTTGTCGGGCGAGTTGGACGATCAGTTTCCGATTGACTGCTTCCACGCCGGTTCGGGCACGTCGTCCAACATGAACGTGAACGAGGTGATTGCGAACGTCGCAAACGAGGCGCTGGGCGGAAGGCGCGGCGACCGCGGGTTGGTTCACCCGAACGACGACGTGAACAAGGGGCAGTCCACGAACAACATTTTCCCCTCAGCGATTCGCGTGGCGAGTGTGGATTTGACGAAGCCGACGCTCAAGGCGTTGCGGCAGTTGATCGCCCGCCTTGAAGAGAAGGCGGCCGAGTTCGCCGATGTAATTAAGAGCGGGCGCACGCACTTGCAGGACGCGGTGCCGGTCACGCTCGGCCAGGAGTTTGCGGCATGGGCGCACGCGCTGAAGAAGGACGTGAAGCGCATTGAGCGGGCGCGTGACAACCTGTTGGAGATCGGCGAGGGGGGCAACGCCATCGGAACGGGCGTGAATACTAAGAAGGAGTTCCGTCCCCTGATCGCGAAATATCTCGCGGAGTTCACCGGCGATGCGTATCGCCCGGCAGAGAACGGCATTGAAATCACGCAGTTCCTGACGGACAAGGGCGAGATGTCCAGCGCATTGCGCCTCGCTGCGATTGATATCGGAAAGATTTGCAACGATCTGCGCCTGCTCTGTTCCGGGCCGAACACGGGTCTTGCGGAAATTGTTTTGCCGCCGGTCGAACCGGGTTCTTCCATTATGCCGGGGAAGATCAACCCCAGCATTTGCGAGGCCGCAAATATGGCGATGATTCAGATTGTCGGAAACGACGCCGCAGTGCAGGCGGCCTGCGCAGCGGGGCAGTTGGAGCTGAACACGCACATGCCTGTCACGGGCTTGAATCTGGTGAAGTCGCATCGCATCCTTGTGCGCGCGTCCGTGATGCTGGCCGAAAAGTGCATTGCGGGGATCAAGGCGAATCGCGAACGCTGTTACACATTCTTTGAGACGAGCGGCGGACTTGCGACAATTTTGAACCCGAAGCTGGGTTATGATAAGGTGTCCGCGCTGGTGAAAGAATCGTTGGCGACAAAAAAAACTGCGCGACAGTTGGTGGTTGAAAAGGGCATACTTACTGAAGCGGAGTTCGATGCGCTGGTAAAGAACAGCACCGGCCCGAATTTGTAGTGAGTGGACGAAGGAGTGTCTCGGAGCAAGAGGCGGGTTTATGAACAAACCGAGTTTTAGGAAATCAACCGTCGGGCGAAAAGTCCTCGCGGCGGTGACGGGTATGATTCTGATGGCGTTTATTGTCGTCCACTTGGCTGGCAATCTAACGCTCTTTATCCCTGACGATGGCGCGTTGTTCAACAGCTATGCGCATCACCTCGAAAAGATGGGGCCGTTGTTATACGCCGCAGAATTTGCGCTGATCGTCGCGTTCCTCATCCATATTGTTATGGCGGTGAGTGTGCGCAAGAGCCAGCTCGATGCGCGTCCCGAACGCTACGCGGTTTATGCGAGCAAAGGGGGGCCGAGCAAACAGACGCTTTCGTCCCGCTCGATGCTCGTGACGGGAATCCTTTTGCTTTTGTTTATTCCGCTGCACGTCTGGATGTTCAAATTTAACCAAGCGCAGGCGATGCCGATGGTGGATGTGAACGGGGAGCAGGTGAAGGACCTTTATCTCGTCGTGCTGACCGCATTCAAGATGCCACAGAAGGCGGTGGCTTATGTGGCGGTGATGCTGATGTTGGGCCTTCACCTCCGCCACGGATTCTGGAGCTCGTTCCAGTCACTTGGCGCGCTGGCGCCGAAGTGGGTGCCCGCGTTTTATAGCGCGGGCCTGGTGATCGCGATTTTGCTCGCGGGCGGATTTATTGTGATGCCGTTGTATTTGTGGCAGTTCGGGCCGGACCCGGAAACACTGCGAGCGGCAGTGGCAACGATTGGGCTTTGAGAGATTGGACGCGCGAAAGAATTCACCGATGCGCAGGAACGCTTAGGTCGGGAGCAAATCATGGTAAAAGTCGCAGAAGAAACGATTTTGGATGCGCGGATTCCGGAAGGACCGATTGAATCCAAGTGGTCGAACCATAAAAATCATATTAATCTCGTCAGTCCTGCGAACAAACGAAAGTACACGGTTATTGTCGTCGGCACTGGACTTGCGGGCGGGTCCGCCGCCGCTTCGCTCGCTGAACTTGGATACAACGTCCTCAACTTCTGCATTCAAGACACGCCTCGCCGCGCACACAGTGTGGCCGCGCAGGGTGGTATCAACGCCGCAAAAAATTATCAGAACGATGGCGACAGCGTTTGGCGGCTGTTTTACGACACCGTGAAAGGTGGCGACTTCCGCTCGCGCGAGGCAAACGTGTATCGCCTTTCCGAACTCAGCTCGAATATCATTGATCAGTGCGCGGCGCAGGGCGTTCCCTTCGCGCGCGAGTATGGCGGCACACTTGCAAACCGTTCATTCGGTGGCGCACAGGTGTCGCGTACGTTTTATGCGCGCGGTCAGACGGGGCAACAGTTGTTGCTCGGGTGCTACACGGCGTTGATGCGCCAGGTGGACGCCGGTCGCGTGAAGCTGTTTTCGCGTCGCGAAATGCTGGACCTTGTTCTGGTGGACGGCCGTGCGCGCGGGATCGTGTGCCGCAACTTGATTACCGGCGAAATTGAGTCGTATGCGGGCGATGCCGTGCTGCTCGCGACGGGCGGTTACTCGACGGCATTCTTTCTTTCGACAAACGCGGTGAACAGCAACGTCACCGCTGCGTGGCGGTGCCATAAGCGCGGCGCGCTGTTTGCGAATCCGTGCTACACGCAGATTCATCCGACCTGCATTCCGCTTGCGGGCGAGTCGCAGTCCAAGCTCACGCTGATGAGCGAGTCGCTCCGCAACGACGGGCGCGTCTGGGTGCCCAAGAAGAAGGGCGACGCGCGTGCGCCCAGGGATATTCCGGCGGAGGAGCGCGATTATTATCTGGAACGGATTTATCCGGCGTTTGGAAACCTTGTTCCGCGCGATATTGCGTCGCGCGCGGCGAAACGCATGTGCGACTCGGGGTTTGGCGTGGGCCGATCCGGCTATGCGGTTTATCTCGACTTCGCCAGCGCAATTGATCGGCTTGGCCGGGAAACTGTGCGCGAGCGGTACGGAAACCTGTTCGATATGTACCACGAAATTACGGACGAAAACCCGTACGAGACGCCGATGCGTATTTATCCCGCGCCGCACTACACGATGGGCGGGTTGTGGGTGGACTACAATTTGATGAGCACCATCCCCGGTCTGCACGTGCTTGGAGAGGCGAACTTCTCCGATCACGGCGCAAATCGGCTCGGCGCAAGTGCGCTGATGCAGGGACTCGCCGATGGTTACTTTGTGATTCCCTACACGCTTGGCGATTATCTCGCATCGAGTCGCGTGTTGAACGACAAGGTCACGACAGATCACCCCGCGTTCAAGGCCTCCGTCGCCGCAGTTGCGGAGCAGACGAGGCGCTTGGTCGGGTCAGGCGGAAAGCGAACCGTACACCAGTTTCACTGGGAGCTTGGCCGCATCCTGTGGGATCATGTTGGAATGAGCCGCAACGAAAAGGGCTTGCAGCAGGCGATCAGCGAAATTCGCGGCTTGCGCGAAGAGTTCTGGAAAGACGTCAAGGTTGGCGGGAAGGACGCGGACTTCAACAAGAACCTCGAGTTCGCGGGGCGCGTTGCCGACTTCATGGAGCTGGGCGAATTGCTGGCGCTGGATGCGCTGCACCGCAAAGAATCCTGTGGTGGACATTTTCGCGAGGAATATCAGTCCCCGAGGGCGAAGCGCTGCGCGACGACGAAAACTTCTGCTATGTCGGCGCGTGGCAATGGACAAGCAATCCGTCCGAGCCTGTCCTCCACAAGGAACACCTCAAGTTCGACAACGTCCATCTCGCACAGCGCAGCTATAAGTAAGGTGAAACAATGAAGGTAAACGTCAAGGTCTGGCGGCAGGCGGGTCCAAAAACAACGGGCGAATTCAAGCATTACGCGGTGGATGGGATTCTCCCCGAAATGTCGCTCCTCGAAATGCTCGATGCGTTGAACGAGCAACTGACAAAGAACGACGAAGAGCCGATTGCCTTCGACAGCGATTGTCGCGAGGGTATTTGCGGCGCGTGCGGGATGATGGTGGACGGCATGGCCCATGGCCCGCGCCGGAAATGCACCACGTGTGAATTGCGGATGCGTCATTTTCCCGACGGCGCGACGATTACGATTGAGCCGTTCCGCGCAAAGGGATTTCCAGTTGTCAAAGACCTTGTTGTGGATCGCAGCGCGTTCGACCGCATCATTGCGGCGGGCGGCTACGTTTCGGTGAACACCGGCTCCGCGCCTGACGCGAATGCAATTTTGATTCCCAAAGACATTGCGGAAAAAGCGATGGACTCTGCGGCCTGTATCGGCTGCGGCGCCTGCGTCGCCGCGTGTCCGAACGCCTCCGCTGTATTGTTTGTCGGCGCAAAGATCACACAGTTTTCGCTCCTTCCGCAGGGTCAGGCGGAACGTGATCGCCGCGCGTTGCGAATGATTGCGCAGATGGATAAGGAAGGTTTCGGCAACTGCTCAAACCACGCAGAATGCGAAGCCGCCTGTCCCAAGGGCATTTCCATCTCCAACATCGCCAAGATGCGCACCGAATACATGCACGCCTCTCGCGTTCAGGAAAAGCACGGCGATTAATCCGCCTGATTTTGGCGTCCTGAGCGGAGTCTCCAACGGGTGATCCCCTTTCGGGGACCTCGTGTCTATTTTTTCGGGAACCTTGGGGGCGAGGATTGGCTCTAATGGGTTAATGAAACGGGAGATGTGATGATGAAAGAGCTGACGGATGTTAATTTTCAGGCGGAGATTGCGACGGGCGTGACGCTGGTGGATTTCTGGGCGCCGTGGTGTGGGCCATGTCGGATGCAGGGGCCGATTCTCGATAAGGTCGCGTTGCAGATCGGCGAGCGCGCGAAGGTCGCAAAATTGAATGTGGATGAGGCGCAGCAAACTGCGGCGCGATTTGGGATTCGATCCATTCCAACACTTGCGATTTTCAAAGACGGCGCACCGGTGGGCGCGTTTCTCGGGGTTCAACAGGAAGGCACCCTAGTTGATGCGCTGGAGAAGACGCTCAGGGGCGAAGCCATCGCGGCAAAGTAGGAGGAGTTATGACTGTTGATAATGGCGTACGTGTGGTCGCCGGGACGATGACGCTGGTGAGTCTGGCGCTTGGACTGAAGGTGAGTCCGTGGTGGTTTCTTCTCACGGCGTTCGTGGGGGTGAATCTGATTCAATCCGCGTTCACTGGTTTCTGCCCGGCGGCGAATATTTTGAAGAAACTTGGTCTCAAGTCTGGCGCGGGGACTTAAGCGTACGCGCGGCAATAACGGCCTGACCCAGCGCAAGCCCGCCATCATTCGGCGGGAGCAACTGCGGCCAATATACCGCGTGGCCAGCCTCGCGTAGCCGCTGAATGGTGGAGTCGAGCAGGAACTTGTTCTGAAAGCAGCCGCCCCCCAGAACAATCGGCAGCCCGCGATGAGCGTCTGCGAGCCGGACAATGATGTTGATCATCGTATTGTGAAAGCGGAGCGATAGCTGATCCGCAAGAACCCCGGCATTGCGATCGGCCAACAATGCCTCCAGCATGGGCTTCAAATCAAAGACCACGCAGCCAGCTTCGACCACGATATCGAACGGATAGAGCGAACTGCCATTTGCGCCGTTCATTGCGTGTTCAAGGCGCTGTGCAGCTATTCCTTCATAGGCGCTTTCGCGACAGATTCCGGATAGCGCCGCCACGGCATCAAACCAGCGCCCGGCGCTGCTGGTCAGCGGAGCGTTGACGGCTTTTTCAATCAGCGTTTGCAGGGTTTTTGCCGTTTCGCCGCTGATATCGAGGAGGCGCATCGCGAGGGCGGGCATTTGTTCCGGGAAACACGCATAGAGCGCACCAAATGCGGAGTGAATGGGCTTTCTCATCGCGCCGTCGCCGCTCGGCAGGCGAAATTGTTTCAGGTGTCCGAGTCGGATGTAGCCTTCCGGCGTCGCGCGTAAAAACTCGCCGCCCCAGATGGTTCCGTCGTCGCCAAGTCCGGTGCCATCCCACGCAACACCAAGTACAGGCTCACGCAAGTCGTGTTCGGCGATGACGGACACAATATGCGCGTGATGGTGTTGCGTCTGAATCGGATTGCGCCCCTGCCTGTGCGCGAACAACGAGGAGGCATAGTCCGGATGTTTGTCTATGACCCAAGTGTCCGGCTTTTCGCCGTATAGCATCTGCAGATCATCAACGGCCTGCTCAAAGGCGCGTCGCGATTCAAGGGTGTCGAGATCGCCGATGTGCTGACTGACCACAACGCGATCACGCATGGCCAGCGCGACGGTGTTCTTAAGGTGCGGCCCCAGCGCAAGGACGGGCGATGTTTCGAGCGGGAGCGGCAGGGCGAGCGGCGCGTAGCCGCGTGCGCGCCGCAACATTATCATTTTTCCGGCGGTCATTCGAACAACCGAATCGTCGAGTGCGCGGACAATCGGACGATTATGAACAAGAAAGATATCTGCGATTCCGGCTAGGCGCTGGATCGCCTCCTGTTCGCCAATGCAGATCGGCTCGTCGGAGATATTTCCGCTCGTTGCAACCAGCGAGCCTTGAAATCCGTGCAACAAAAGGTGGTGCAAGGGGCTGTAGGGGAGCATAAGCCCGATGTATGGATTGTGAGGGGCGACTGATTCTGCAATCTGCGCATCCGCACGTCTGGGCAGCAAAATGATCGGCGCGGCGGAGGTTTGAAGCATCTCCGCCTCGTCGTCTCCAATTTTGGCGAGCAGTCGCGCATAGGCAAGGTTGGGCGTCATTATCGCAAGCGGTTTTTCCTCGCGGCGCTTCCGTCGGCGCAGTTCTTTTACCGCGTCTTCGTTCTTGGCGTCGCACATCAGGTGAAATCCGCCGATGCCTTTCATGGCCACAATTCGGCCATCGCGCAGGTGTGCGATGGCTTGTCGCAGAGCCCAGTCCCCCCCGCCGAGCCGCTTGCCGGTTGCGTCCAGCAATTCGAGTTGCGGGCCGCAATCGGGACAGGCGTTCGGCTGCGCGTGAAAGCGGCGGTCATCCGGATTGTCGTATTCTGCCTGACATTTTTCGCACATTTTGAAACCGCGCATCGTGGTTTGCGGCCGGTCGTAGGGGATGCCGGTGATGATGCTGTAGCGCGGGCCGCAGTGGGTGCAGTTAATGAACGGGTAGCGGTAGCGTCGGTTTTTCGAGTCCAACAATTCGCGCAAACAAGCGGGGCAGGTTGCGAGGTCCGGCATGACGAGCGCCTGACGTGCGCCGTCCGACATGCTTTCCGCGATGCGGAACGGCTCTGTGTGTTGAACCTCGGATACGGAGAGAATCCGCAACTGATCAATGCGCGCGGGCGCGGCGCATTCTGCGCGGAGCCGGGGGCCAAACTGCTCTACATTCCGCGCCGGACCGACAATGCGGATGCGTACACCGCCTGGCTCATTCCAGACCGCGCCGCCGAGTCCCATTTGGTGCGCAATTCGATAAACGAGCGGGCGAAAGCCCACGCCCTGTACCGCTCCGCTGACCAAAAATTCCAAAACCTGCATGGCGGCACTTTGCAATCAGGGCATACGCGCTGCAAGCTACAAGCAGCGCATCGGGTCAGGAGGGGGATGCGAGGTGTTCGAGGAAGCCGCGAACGAGACGACCGGAGACCCAGCGACGATATTCGGCCGTTGAGCGAATGTCGGCAATGGGCTTCACGATGTCGGACGTTCGCTTTTCCGCCCCCTTCAACGTCTCGGCGTCAATGGCGCGACCGATCAGCCACTGTTCGATTTCGGGCAGGCGGACCGCGGTCGGCGCGACGCTGCCGAGCGCGACGGCGAAAAGCGAGATGCGGCCACTTTCCACCTTGCCGCGATAGCTTCCCATCACTTTTGAAATCGCCTGCGCCGCTCGCGGGCCGAGCTTGTGCCAGTTCTCTTTCGCGCCAACCGGCATCGGCGCGAGGTGAAAGCGCACGATCAATTCATCCGGCGCGAGATCAAGTTTTCGGTAGCCGAGAATAAATTTTGGAAGCGGGACCTTGCGGATTCCGCGCACGCTGGCAAGTTCGGCAATCGCGTCGGCGACGAGCAGAGATGGCGCCATATCGCTGGCCGGACTCGCGTTTCCAATGCTGCCGCCGATTGTGCCGAGCGCTTGAATTTGCGCGCCGCCCACCGTTGCCGCCGCCTCCGCAAGAGAGGGCGCGCACTGTATGACGAGGGACGAGTGGCGCAAGGCGGCGTGCGTGACGCCCGCTCCGATCACGAGCGCACCGTTTTCCATTTTAATTTCTGACAACTCCGTCAGGCCCTTGATGTTGATCACCCGCGCGGGTGCGGGCCGCACGCCAGCTTCCCACTGAACCATTAAATCCGTCCCGCCGCAGAGCAGGGTTCCGCGCGTGTTCTCGTCCGCCAAAAAACGGAGCGCCTCATCGAGTGTGTTGGGTGTCAGCAGTTCGGTTTGTTCAAGCGCGCTCATCGTAATTCAGCGAGGTCCGGTGGTTCGATTTTTTCGAGTTTCTCGTCGCTCGGCCATTGTTCGGCGGCGGCGTTCACGGCTTCCATAATTTTTTTCGTAGCCGGTGCAACGGCAAATGTTTCCCGCGTGCGCTTCGCGCATCGCCGCCTCTCGCAAGTCCACATCATCGGCCCCGGCGAGATAGGCATAGGACGCCATCAACATGCCCGGAATACAGAACCCGCACTGCGCCGCGCCTTTTTCGATATACTGATGCTGGAGCAGTCGCCCGCCTTCCGTGTGTTCAAGGCCCTCAACCGTCATCAGCTCCGCGCCGTCGGGCACCTGGCCCGCAGCAATGAGGCAGGATGTGACCGGCTTGCCGTTTAGCAGAACGGTACACGCGCCACATTCGCCTTCACTGCATCCTTCCTTCGTGCCCTTCAAGCTGAGATTATCGCGCAGGACATCGAGCAATCTGCGCATGGGCGGAAATTCCACCGTGCGCTGCTCGCCGTTTAGTTTCCAGGTGCGGACTATTTTGTTCATACAACTGCGCCTAATTTTGACAATAATTTCTCGGGCGTGATCGGCAGCTCATTGATGCGGACGCCCGTTGCGGACTCGACGGCATTTGCGATTGCGGGCGCCAGCCCGTCAATCGGGACTTCGCCCACGCCCTTCGCGCCGAGCGCTGTACCAGTGAACGGGAACTCAAGAAAATCAATGCTCATTTCCGGCGTGTCCAGCGCGGTCGGCACAACGTAGGTCTGCATCCGGCTCGCATCGAACAGTCCGTCCTTGATGCCCATCTTTTCCATCAGTGCAAAGCCGAGCGCCTGCGTGAGGCCACCCTCAATCTGGCCTTTTGCCAAAACAGGGTTGATAACGCGCCCGATGTCCCAGAAAGACGTCACTTTTTTCACCTTGATTTCGAGGGTGAGCGGATTGACCTCAACCTCCGCGACATTGCAACCCCACGAATAAGAGGGATAGGAGTCGCCGACAAACGTTCTTTGATCCCAGCGAATTTGGGGCGGAAGCTTAAATTGGTTATACACCCGCTGCGGCCCCTTTTCCTTAATCAACCGGTCCGCGACGCGCTCAAACGGAATTGTCTCGTTGGTGTACGTGTTTTTGAAGAAATGTTCATTCAATTCAGCGGGCGCTCCGCCGAAGAACGCCTCCGAGGCATACGCCTCCATTTGCGCCTTAAGTTTTATCGCTGCATCGAAAAGTGTGCTGCCGACAACCATTGTTGTTCGCGAGGCGACGGTGGGTCCGCTGTCGGGCACGAATTTCGTATCCGGATTCGGACAGCGCACGCGGTTCATATTGACGGAAAGACCATCTGCAACGATTTGCGGCATGATCGTGAACGTGCCCTGGCCCATCTCCGTTGAGCTGGTGCGGATATTGACGCCCGGCTTGCCGTCATCGAAAAGTTCGAGGTCAATGGCGACCTTTGCCTTCAGTCGGGCTTCGCCGTCGCCGGTGAAGCCCGCGCCGTGTGCGAAGAAGGAGAGACCCACGCCGCGCCAGATTTTTTTCGTCGGGATTGCCGCGACTCGATTGCTTCAACTTTGTTTCGTAGTCCGACTTTTCCAGCGCCTTTTCGAGCACATCGGGCGTGCCCATCCGCTCCGAAATGATCTGACCCGTCGCGGTGGAATCGCCCATGCGCAGACAGTTGTGCAGGCGGAACGCGGCAGGCGTCATTCCAAGCTCGTGTGCACAGGAATCCATGTGCGATTCGAGCGCCCAGATCGCCTGCGGTGCGCCGAACCCGCGGAACGCGCCATTCGGATAGGTATTTGTGCGGTAGGTGTGTCCATCCACAAAGACATTCGGGCATTTGTAGCCCATCGTCGCATGAAGAATGCCGCGATAGAGAACGACGGGGCTGAGCGTGACGTATGCGCCACCATCGAGCACAAATTCCACATGTATCGCGGTGATGGTGCCGTCGCGTTTCAGTCCGGTGCGATGGCGGATCCACGACGGATGCCGCTTGGTGGTGAAAAGGATATCCTCGTTGCGGCCGTAAATAATTTTGACCGGCTTGCCGCACTTCATTGCGAGCAACGCGCAATAGCCCGCGATCTGCGTCGGAAACTCCTCCTTGCCGCCGAAACCGCCCCCGATCATCGCCTGCTTCACGCGAATTTTCTCGAGCGGCAGGTTCAGCGTGATGATCAACTCCGGCGCGACGTAGTAGGGGCACTGCAAACTGCCCTGAATGAAGATTCCGCCGTCCGGCTCCGGGAACGCGACCATTCCTTGCGGCTCGATATAGAGCTGCTCCTGGTGGCCCGTCCAATATTCGTGTTCGACAACAACATCCGCCTCGGCAAAGCCCTGCTCAAGATTTCCCTTCTTGATGGTTTGCTGCACGAGCGTATGTAGTTTGCCCGGGTCTTTTTGGTATTGATCCACCACCTCGCGCAGCGTCAGCAACGGAGGATGTTCCTCAATTTCCGGCGTGATGTGCGAACCCGCCTCGCGCGCCAGTGCGCGGGTCGGAGCGGCGACGAGCGCGATCGGCTCGCCCTTGTATTGAATCCAATCGTGCGCGATAAACGGCATATCGCGACCGACGAAGTCCACGACATTCTCGCCGGGAATGTCTTCGGGTGTGACCACGCAAACGCGCGACCAATCGAAGGCCGGGTCGAAATTGAGTTTTTTCAGGCGGCCATGCGAAACCGGTGAGCGCACCACCCAGCCATACCAGCCGTCCGGTACCGGGATATCGTCCGCATACTCGGCGATTCCTCGCACTTTTTCGTCGCCATCGCGACGGGGCAACCCTTGTCCAACGTTCTTGTAGCTTGCAACAGTCGTCATAACCGGTTTGGCATCTCCCGCAATCTGATACAGTAAAACCGAAAGGCGAGCGTGGCAAACGCGAAAACGATATTTGCTAGAATTTTGTTAGCGGCGAGAAGTTTTTTTCGCCGCGTTGCAGGCTCTTTACGCTGGCGGCAGCGCGGGGTCTCTGTCAAACTTGTTCGCTAATTTATGAGGTATCTCGCGGCAACTCGAATTGCGCTTTTCGTCGGACTGTTGTGCGCCGCTGTTTTAACAGGATGCGGACGGCGGGCGAATACGACGGAAAACCCCGGCGCGACGCTCGCCGACGGCTGGCAGAACTTCCGCCTTGCGGAATACGATCTTGCAAAGCAGGACTTTTCTGCGGCGCTGGCTTCGACGGAAAAGGGGCCCGACGAATATCTTCGGGCGGAATTTGGCCTTGCAAATGTCTGGAACCTGCGCCGCCCCGGTGAAGACCCGGCGCGCGCAAAAAAACTCTACGAACAAATTATTAAGGAAGCGCCCGACCACGACCTCGCCGCATGGAGCGCCCTTGCGCTCGTGCGGATGCAGCACGTTGTGCCGGTCGGACACGACCCCGATTACCCGGCGGTGCAGGCGGGCTATGCCGCGCTGATCAAACGGTATCCGAACCACCTCGCGGCGAAAGAGGCGACGATTTATCAGAACGCGATTTTGATCGCGACGCTGGAGACGAATCAATTGTGGCAGGCCGTTTCCAACCTGACTGCGTATATCGAAAACGGCGCGACGGAGTTTCGCGCGCCCGCGTGGTCGCTCCTCGCGGTGTGCTATCAGTCGCTTGGAATGCAGCGCGAGCGGTTGAATGCCGAAATAAAGTCGTTCGAGAATGTTGAAATTGATCCGGCCAACCCGTTCAACGAATACGCGTGGGCCTACTGGAACATTGCGACCATCGCCGAATTCGAGGTCGGCGATTTCGACCTAGCGCGGCAGTACTACAAACAACTCATTAAAGAATACCCCGCCGACATTCGCGTCTTTCCGTCCAAGGAAGCGCTCGCACGGATGGATCGCGTCGAGGATGAATTGCGCGCCGGAAAGCAGGTGACGCGATGATTCGCCTGATCTTTGGATTCCTGCGCAGCTACTTCGCCATCGTCGTTGTCGGCGCAACCTTCATCTGGTCCGCCGTGGCGATTGTCTCGCACCGCTCCGCGGGCGTGCCGCCGGGCGCCATTATCATCCGGCTCGGTCACTGGCAGTTGGAGGCGAGTGTCCGCGAGGCGGTGGACAAGATGGCGAAGGAATACCGCGAAAAGATAAATCCGAACGTCTATCTGATTCAGGACGCGATTCCCGAAGGCACCTACGGCCAGTGGGTCAGCACACAACTTATGGGTGGCACCGCGCCCGATATTTTGCAAGTCGGCGCGATGCTGCCCGGCAACATCTGGCTCTCGTACTACCAGCGTTTCTTCCTTCCCCTCGGGCGATACGTCGAGCGGCCCAACCCGCACAACGCTGGCACGGACTTTGCGAGCGTGCCACTGCGCAAGACGTACAAGGACGGGATGAAGACCGCCTACGTGGACGAAATGCAGGAATATATGAGCATCCCGCTCGCGCAGTTCGGTTCACGGATGTTCTACAACCGCGACCTGCTAAAAAAACTTACCGGCCTCGACGCGCCGCCCGACGAATGGCGTGCGTTTCTCAAGGTATGCGAAACAATTCGCAGTCAGACCGGCGAGGATGGACGGAACTACATTCCAATCGCCTGCTCGCAGTATCACTTCGGGATGATGGGCGGGTTGATGTGGGAACCGCTGACCTATCGCGCGACGGAAAAGGCGGATTTCAACCGCGACGGCAGCGTCGGCAACGATGAGCAGTTTGTCGCGTTCCAAACCGGACGACTCGATTTCGATTTTCTGCCCTACCGTGCGCGCTTCAAAATGATTGAAGAGTTGACGCCGAATTTCCAGTCCGGCTACACCGGTCTCACCCGCGATGAAGCGGTGTTCCTCTTTGCGCAGCAAAAGGCGGTCTTTATGGCCACCGGCACATGGGATGCGCGCTCGCTCCAGGAACAGGCCAGTGGCGAATTTGAAGTCGGTGTGATGCAGTATCCGTTCCCGACTCCCGACGATTCCTTTTATGGTCCCGTCGCCCCCGCGCGTCCGCGCGAGCAGGTGGGAACCGGCTTCCAGTTCGGCATCGCGCGGAGCAGTCAGCACCCCGAAGTGGCGCTCGACTTCCTGTTGTTCCTCGCGTCGCGCATGGGTAATCAGGAGCTGAACCAGATCATCGGATGGATCCCAGCGATTCAGGGCACCGAGACGGATCCGCTCCTCCGTGCGTTCCGAACCGAACATCATCGGAATCTATCCGGCGATGAACTTCACGCTCGGCGGCGAAACCGTTGTGCGCTGGAACCAGTTGCAGGCGCTGTTCCAAGTTGGACAAATCAGCTATCAGGAATTTGCGAAGGAATACAAACCGTTTTATTTGGAACGCGGGCTGCTGGATTATATGGAACAGAGCCGCGACTGGCGTCGCGGGATGCAACGCAACGAAACCTTCCTCGCTGGCATCCGCGCACGCGCGCTGTTCAGCGAAGGCGCCGAGGCCACGACCGAGTGGGTGCGCTACCGTGCACTTACCGCGAGTCGCCAGGTCTGGGAGGAGTTGAACCGCAGCCGCCAGCTCAAGTTGATGGACAAGGGCATCGCGAAAGACGATGTCGGCCCGTACGAGTATTCACCCGCAGTCCTTGAGGCTGTGCGAAACACGCTCAAGAAGAAGGCAAAATAAAATGAACAAAACTATCCTCACCTCGAACGCCGCGCAGCCGATCGGCCCCTACAATCAGGCCGTTGCTCATGGCGACCTCATTTATACCTCCGGCCAGATTCCGGTGGACCCCGCCACGGGCCAAATGGTCACGGGCGATATCCGCGCGCAGACAGAAGTGGTGCTGCAGAACCTGAAGGCCATTTTGGAGGCCGCTGGCTCCGGAATGAATCGCGTATTGAAGACAACCGTCTTCCTTCAGGATATGAACGACTTTGCAGCGATGAACGAAGTCTATGGAAAGGTTTTTGCCGACAAGGCCACGGCGCCCGCCCGCAGCACCATACAAGTGGCGCGGCTGCCGAAGGATGCCAAGGTGGAAATTGAGGCTGTTGCCAGCCTCTAATTGATCGAGGAATAAGCGCCGGGAACTGGAACGCGGAATGACGCCAAAGAAAATACGCTGGGATCAGATCAAGCATCACTGGGAGATTTATTTCTTCATCATCCCCACGCTGATCCTCATTGCGCTCTTCCAGTACTACCCCGCTGCGAGCGGAATTTTTCACAGCTTCTACCGCTGGAACGGATCGGACATTTCCGAGCCGATCGGCTTTCTGAACTATCTTGACCTGCTGCGAAATCCGGAATTCTGGAACTCCTTCCGCCTCGCCTTCATCCTCGGCGCGTGGAACGTGGCCAAGATGATCCCTGCGCTCTTCGTCGCCGTTGCAATCCATCGCTGTAAAAGCGAACGGATGAACTTCATCTACCGCACGCTTTTCGTCGTGCCGATGGTCATTCCCGGTTTGATCGTTGTCCTCATCTGGCGCTCCTTCTTCTTCGAGGCCACCGCGGGTTACCTCAACAAGTTTTTGATCTTTAGCGGACTCTTCGACGTCCTCGTTCACTTCGATAAAGTCTTCAACTGGGGCGGCGTCTTTGTCGCCGGTCAAATGCCCGCCTGGCTCGGCGATCCGCGCCTCATCGTCACCGCCTGTATCGTCTGGGGCTTCCCGTGGGTCGGCTCCTTCGCCGTGCTGACCCACCTCGCGAAATTACAGGGCATTAGCAAGGATGTGTATGAAGCGGCGGAAATTGACGGCGTAAGCTGGTTCACCAAGTTCAGCAAAATCGAGCTGCCCCTGATCATGGGTTCGATTTACCTGCTCCTCGTCTTCGTCATCATTGATACCGTGAAAGACGCCGGAATGATCCTCGCCCTCGCCGGGCTCGAAGGTGGCCCCGGCGGAAGAGCCACCGTGCCCGCGCTATTTATGTTGCGGAAGGCCTTCCTGACACAGGAAATGGGCGCAGCCTGCGCAATCGGTATCGTGCTGACCCTCGTCGTGTTGGGCCTGCAAAAACTCAGCACCTTGTTGGTCGGCTGGACCTCGCTTTCCAATCTACAAAAATCACTCATTCGAATGGCGACCGGCCTCGTCGGTCTCGGAATTTTATATTGGTCGTACGCACAACACTCCTCACGACTCATTGGCCTTGGCCTCGTGTTCTTTGTCAGCTCCATTCCCTTCCCGCAAATTTTTGCCGCCATTGGCCGACTCTTCCCGGAGCGTGGGCGCGACGAAAACTGGGTGCGTCCGGAAGACCGTGCATTCGCCCTAGAGGCCAACCCGCTTTACCGCGCTGGCCGCGTGACTGGCAGCCTTGGCCTCCGCGCCTTCAAGCACGTCTTTATATGGTTCGTACTCATTTTCGCCTTCCTCCCGCTCTACCTGATGATCGTCGTCAGTGTGAAAAACAACCAACAGTTCTACCTCGCCCCCGCCACACTCACCCAACCCATGTTCTGGGAAAACTGGCGAACCGCCTGGGAGAGCGTCACCCCCACCGTTGCGAACAGCCTCTTTATTTCCACCAGCTCCACGGTGCTCACCCTGTTCTTCGCCCTGTGCGGCGCCTACTTCTTCGCCCGCCTGCGCATGCCGCTCTCCAACGGAATGTGGAACGCGATTCTACTTCTGATGATGATGCCCGCCATCGCGAACCTCGTCCCGCTCTTCATTCTGCTGCGCGACATGAACCTGCTCAACACCCTCTCCGCCCTCATCATCGTCGGCGCATCCGGCGGACAGATATTCGGAATCTTTATGCTCCGCGGGTTCATATCCGACATACCACAAGACCTCTTTGAGGCGGCCGAAATAGACGGTGCATCTCACTTCCAACAAATGCGCCACGTCGTGTTGCCTCTTTCCGGCCCCATTCTCGGCACCGTCGGCGTCATGCACTTCATCGGCGCTTGGAATGATTTCGTGTTGCCCCTCATCGTCATGCGCGACCACGCCCGCCTGCCCGTAATGGTCCAGTTGCTCCGCATGGCTGGCGAATATATCAAGCTCTGGGGCCCGCTCATGGCTGGCTATGCGATTGCCTCCATCCCCATCATCATCCTCTTCATCTTCGCTCAACGCCTGTTTATCAAGGGCATGACCGAAGGCGCGGTGAAAGGCTAAACGCCCCTCCGCCCTCGCCAAGGCTACGGCGGACAGAGAAAGGCGGCTGCTTTATGTGCAATTCAGCGCGCGGCCCCAAAATTTCCAATTGGCGTCCATTCGCGCGAATTCGCGGTTCCATCTTGTTTTCGCGGGACCGGCTTGCGGTTCTTGTCAGGGCAGCTTGATGACTTGGCCGACTTTTAGGCGGGTGGGGGAGAGGCCGGGGTTGACTTTTAAGATGGCGTCAACCGTGGTGTTTTGGGATTTGGCGATTTTGCCCAGCACGTCGCCGGCGCGGATGGTATAGCTGCGTGGGGCGGAGGCGGCAACTTCGGAGGCTGTTGCGGCTGGCTCGGAAACGGTCTTCTGCGGCGCGGGCGCGGGAGATGGGTCACCGTGTAGCTCTGTCATTTTGTCGTTGACCCGCTGGAATGCCGCGCGGGTGTCAGCGCGAAGGTCGCGGATTTGCGCGGTAAGTTCTTCGTTTGCGCCGGTGAGCCGGGAGACCTGTTGTTCGAGTTCGGAAATGCGGTCGCTGTTGGTCGCGTCGTGACTGCGCAGACCGATGCTCTGATAAAGCCCGATTCCTCCGAGCACCAGCGCGAGGAGCGCAAGAATACCGAGGATGGATCCACCGACTCCGCTACCGCCACGATCAAGATTCATAATGCCTCAACTGTGAACGAAGTGCGCAAAAAATCAAGATTGTTCTTATGGCGGAAAGTTGATGCGCGATGCCAAAACCCGCTTCGCAAAAATCCGACTTCCATTTTCGTTCTATACACGAATGATTGGGGGATGAATCGAATTGCCCGAGTTCTGGTGGATTTGTCGCTTGATCGGGAATTCGACTATCTCGTCCCCGAGGAATTGGCGGAGGAGCTGAAAGTGGGTTCGCGCGTGATGGTGCCGTTCGGACGGCGTCAGGCGCACGGCTACATTGTCGGGTTCGCGGAGTCTTCGTCGTATCCAAATCTGAAGCCGGTGCGCAAGGCGATCGGCAAGAAGCCGCTTGTGGAAGAGAACGTCCTGAACCTGGCGCGCTGGATGGCGGATTATTATATGGCGCCGGTAGAGCAGGCGGTGCGGACGGTGCTTCCAAGCGCAGTGCGGGATGTGGCGGCGCGTTTCAAGGAAGTGAATGTGGTGACGCCCACTGCGCTCGCGCGCGATGCGGACGCGGTCGCGGCATTGCGACGCAAGGCCGCAATGCAGGCGAAGGTGATTGATGCGCTGGCGTCGGGTGAGGTTCCAATGCCGCAGTTGACAGAGCGGTTCGGCGCGAGTCCGGCAGCAATACGCGCGCTCGAAAAGAAGGGGTTTGTAACAATTGGCCGCCGGGTGCTGCGCCGCCGCGCGGATGCGGGTCACGAGGTATTACCTGCTCTTCCGTTGCCGTTAATGCCGCAACAGGCGGAGGCGCTGGCGCTGGTGAAGCAGGCGATTGACACGCGAAAGCCGCCGGTGGTGTTGCTGTTCGGTGTGACGGGAAGCGGGAAAACCGAGATTTATTTACAGGCGATTGATCACGTCCTGCGCGAGGGGAAGGGTTGCATTGTTCTCGTTCCCGAAATTTCACTGACGCCGCAAACGGTGGATCGGTTTCGTTCGCGCTTCGGCGATACCGTCGCGGTGCTGCACAGCGAGCTGTCGTCGGGCGAGCGACACGATGAGTGGCATCGCATCCACGAGGGCGCGGCGCGTATTGCGATCGGGCCGCGTTCCGCCGTGTTTGCGCCGGTAAAGAACCTCGGTTTGATCGTGGTGGATGAGGAACACGAGTACAGCTACAAACAGGAGGAGGCCCCGCGCTACAACGCGCGCGACGTAGCGGTGATGCGCGGGCATCGCGATGGCTGCGCGGTGTTGCTCGGCTCGGCAACGCCTTCGCTAGAATCGCACTACAATGTTCTGCGCGGGAAGTATGCGTTGGCGCGGATGCCGCACCGGGTGGATCATCGGAAGATGCCGGTGATGCGGATTGTGGATATGCGGCAGGAGATGGAGAAGGAGGGGCGACTGAATGTATTGTCCCGCGATTTGATGGAGGGGATTCAGTCGCGCCTCGATCGCGCGGAGCAGACGATTCTTTTTCTGAATCGTCGTGGATTTTCGACGTCGCTGGTATGTCCAACCTGCGGGACGGTCGCGAAGTGTGAGAATTGCAGCGTCTCGATGACCTATCATAAGCAAACAAATCGGCTGTTGTGCCACATTTGCGGCGCAGAGCAGCCGGTGCCTGAGCGGTGTCCGAATAGCGAGTGCGGCGACCCTGCGTTCAAGTATTCGGGGATTGGAACGCAGCGGGTGGAGGAGGTGCTTCGCAAGGTGTATCCCAAGGCGAAGATTGAGCGGATGGATTCGGATACGATGACGAAGAAGGATGCGTACCGAAAAACGCTGGGTGCATTTCGCGGTGGGCAGATTGATATTTTGCTGGGCACGCAAATGATTGCGAAGGGGTTAGACTTTCCCGGAGTGACGCTGGTTGGCGTGGTGCAGGCCGACCTTAGTTTGCATCTGCCCGATTTTCGCGCGGGTGAACGAACATTTCAGTTGCTGACACAGGTGGCTGGTCGAGCCGGTCGCGGGGACCTTGTCGGCGAGGTTATTGTCCAGACATTCACTCCATTTCATCCGGCAATTCAGGCTGCGCGCACGCTGGACTACGACGGGTTCATTGATCAGGAGTTGGAGGAGCGCAAGGAATTGGGCTATCCGCCGTTTGGTCATTTGGTGTGTGTGACATTGCGCGGGAAGCAGGAGGAGCTAGTGAAGCTCACGGGCGAAACGCTGGTTCGGCGCTTACAGGAACAACTGGATAAGACGGTTCGAATCGGTGGTCCGGTTCCCGCGCCGCTGGCAAAGGCGCGTGGTGAGTTCCGGTATCAGATTATGCTCCGCGCCGCGCTGACGCGCCAAATCACAGGGGCCCCTAAAAGAAATCGCGCGCGATTTCAAGTGGCCTGAAGGCGTCGCATGGGCCGTGGATGTGGACGCGCTGTCCCTGTTGTAGGCTGTCGCGCGCGGGCGAACGCAATTCATCTGCTTGCAGAATGTAGGAATCCTTGGTTGAGTGACGGAACTCGCACTTGTACGGAAGTGTGCTAGATTTCAGGAACGTTATGAAACAGCTATTGACCTTTCCGCAGAAAGACACGCCGGTCGTCGAGAAGACGAAGGAACTTTGCCAGACCATTCTCGATCAACCTGCGTATCAGGATATGAAGCGCACGATTGAGGAATTCCTCGCCGACGATGCCGTTCGCGGACAGTACAACGCGCTGTGCGACCTGCAAGACGAACTGCAACACAAGCACCATCACGGGGTAGATATTACCGAGGCCGAGGCGATTGAGTTCCAGCGTCAGGAGGCGATGTTCCTCGAAAATCCTGTTGCGCAGGCGTTTATTGACGCGCAACGCGCGATGCAAAAAATTGAAGCGACGGTCGGTGCGTACATTCGCAAGACGTTCGGAACTTGGGCGCCTGCCGACGAACGATGACATTTCCACCGGCTGCAGCTGCGGAAATTCCTCGTGCGGATGCCACTGATTTCACGGTGCGCGGCACGCTCTTTTAGCACCTTATGAGTAAGCGCCGATTGGTCATTGCAGGGGGCGGCGCGGCTGGCTTTTTCGGCGCAATTGCCGCAGCAAAAGCGGACCCCGTCATGCGATGTGCTGTTGCTTGAAAAGAGTCCCGAGCTGCTTTCCAAAGTTACGCTTTCCGGTGGTGGCCGGTGCAACGTCACGCATCATTGTTTCGATGTAAAAAAACTCGTGCGCAACTATCCGCGCGGGGAGCGTGAGCTGATTGGCCCGTATCATCGCTTTCAGCCGAAGGACACGGTGGAGTGGTACGAGTCGCGCGGGGTTCCGCTGAAGGTGGAAGAAGACGGGCGGATGTTTCCGGTCAGCGACTCTTCGGCCAGCATCGTGAACTGCCTTCGCGACGAAGCCGAGAAGGCGGGAGTGCGTGTGGTGGCGCGTTGTGGTTTGCGCTCGTTCGATGTCCAACCCGGCGGTGGATTTACGTTGAACCTGTCCAATGGGACGAGTGTTGAGGCGGACCGCCTGCTGCTTGCGACGGGCGGAAACAAGGCGACAGCGGGTTATCGTCTGGCCGCTTCGGCGGGGCACACGATTGAGCCGCCCGCGCCATCGCTGTTTTCCTTTAATATAGAGGACCCGTCGCTCCACGCGCTCGCCGGTATTTCCGTTCCGCTTGCGGAGGTGTCTGCGCCGAAGCAAAAACTTGCGCAGACCGGACCGCTTTTGATTACGCATTGGGGATTGAGTGGGCCGGCGGCGCTGAAACTTTCCGCATGGGGCGCGCGTGAGTTTGCGGAGTGCGATTATTCATTTGATGTCGTCGTTGCGTGGCATCCCGGCCCGCGCGAGGTGTTGGCTGCGGAGTTTGCGAAGATGCGGGCGGGGCATCCGCGCCGCGTGGTGGTCGGCACTGCGATGGAGTTTCCGAGTCGGTTGTGGGAGTGGTTCTGTCGTCGCGCAGAGATTCCGGCGGATCGCCAGTGGGCGCAGCTCGGCAAGACGGTGGAGAACAGATTGTGCGATGAGATTTTCGCCTGCCGGTTGCGGGTGCATGGCAAGAGCATGTACAAAGATGAGTTTGTCACCTGTGGCGGTACGCGGCTTTCAGAGGTGGATTTCAGGACGATGGAGAGCAAGATTTGTCCCGGCCTTTATTTTGCGGGTGAGCTTCTCGACATTGACGCAGTGACGGGCGGATTTAATTTTCAGGCCGCTTGGACGACCGGTTGGATTGCCGGTCACGCGATGGTTGCGCATGGCGCATAGCGTTGGTGTGGACGAGTCGGCGGCCAAGGGCGGAAATTCGGCGCCAGCGGCTGGCGAGCGGCGTTTTGAATAATCGTCGTTGGGAGAATCTGTGCGTCTGCCTTGTCCCAACCGCTGCAATTGCTGTACTCTTGCACGGCAAATGATGGATCAGACGCCACGAATCTTAATTGTTGAAGACGGCTCCTCGATATCAGATTCCGTTCGCGCACTTTTTGTAAAAAGTCTGTCTGCCGCGATGACGACGCTTGCGCTGGATGACGCTGCGAGGTTGCAGGCGGCGCAGAATCGTCCGCCCGATCTCGTCATCTTGTGCGTCCGCACGTTTGAGGGTCGCGGCCTTTCCGCTTGTCTGGACATCGGGAGGAATACGCAGGTCGGCCACATCCCGGTCATTGTCGTGTCTAGGGCGGCGCACCGCGTGGCGGATCGTGTCCGTGCGCTGGAGAACGGGGCCGACGCCTATTTGGCTGGCCCGTTTGAGCCGGATGAGCTGCTTGCGCAGGTGCGCACATTGCTGCGGATGAAGCGGAGCGTGGATCATCTCCGCCAAAAACACGAGCTGTTGTCGGCGGAGCTTGCCCGCGGCGCCAGCGAGCTGCAGGCGAGCGAGGCGCGGTTCAAAACGCTGTTTGAACACTCGCCGGATCCCATGTTTGTCGAGGACGAGCAGGGCGTTGTGTTGGACGTGAACGAGGCCGGATGCCGGTTGCATCAGATGACGTACGCCCAACTGGTAGGAAAGAATGTGATTGATCTGGTGCCGGAGTCCGAGCGCGACGAGGTGAGCGCTCTTGCCCCCGGATGGGTTTCCGGCGAGGAACGGGAGCGCGTGGGCCACAGCTATACCAGCAACGGGCGGAGCATTCCTGTTGAGATCAAGGGAAGCCCGATTGAATACGGAGGTCGTCCGGCGGCGCTATTAACGGTTCGCGATAGTACGGCGCGAAGAAAGGAAATCGAGCGCCAGGTTCTAACCATGCGCGGCCTGCGCTCCATTGTTGAAATCGCCGACGAGCTAATTGCGTGTCAAGATCTGAACGCGCTTCTGCGGCGCGCCGTGGAGTTGGCGAGGGAACGCTTGGGGTTGGAGCGGGTAGGAATCCTGCGCGCCGACGGCGATACGGTGCGCGGCACGTTTGGCGTGGATATGCACGGCAATATTACGGATGAGCGCGCACACTCAATCCCGATGGATGATGTGTGGCGGGAGCGGTTTCGTCTGCGCGAGCCGCACGAGCACCGTTGGAGTTTTTCGACAGAGACGCTGCAGGATTGGAAGAATGGCCACATGCGTTCGCGGGGGCGGGGGTGGGTTGCCGTGACGCCCATTCAGACTGCGAGCAAGGCGGTTGGCGTTCTGTGCAACGACGCGGCGATCACCGGCGCACCGTTCGATCCCGACAAGCAGGAAGTGGTCGCTGTGTACTGTTCCATGCTCGCGAACATTATTGAGAGAAAAACAGCGGAGTCGGAGAGCCGCTTGCGTGCGACGGCGTTGGATCAATCCACCGGGGGATTTTTATCACCGACCTGAAGGGCGTCATCAGTTATGCCAATCCGGCGTTTTCGCGCATTTCCGGGTATTCGAACGCGGAGCTTATCGGGAGTTTGACGGAGTTGTTGGGCAGCGAAGGTTCCGGAAGCAGGCAGGCAGAAGAAATTTGGAAAGGCCTGCAGGAAGCGGAGAGCTGGGCTGGTCGCATCAAGAATCGGCGCAAGGATGCCAAAGAATACGACGCGGACATGCTGATTTCCACGATTCGACTGCCATCGGGCGAGAAGACCGGGTTTCTCGTGAGTTGTCGCGATGTCACGCACGAAATTGAGATGGAACAGGCGCTGCGCCAGTCGCAGAAAATGGAGAGCATCGGCCGGCTCACCGGCGGCATTGCACACGACTTCAACAATCTCCTCACCGGAATCCTCGGTTTTGCTCGGCTGCTCAAAGAAGCGCTGGGCCCTGAACACGAATGCCAGTCGGATGTTGAGGAGATCATAAAATCCGGCGAGCGCGCCGCGCGCCTGACGCGTCAGTTGCTGGCGTTTGGTCATAAGCAGGTTGTTAAGGTTCAGACGATAAACCTGAACGACGTGGTCACGCAAATTGATCAACTGCTTCGTCGAACACTCGGCGAGCGGATTGAGCTGGTGACGCACATTGGCTCTGGTGATTTGTTCATCGAGGCCGACGCAGGGATGATTGAGCAGGTATTGATGAATCTTTCCGTCAACTCACGCGACGCTATGCCGGACGGCGGCAAGCTGGTCATCCGCACCGCGCACGTTGTTGTTTCGCCCGAGATGGCGCGCGGGCGGAAGGAGGTTGTGCCGGGCAACTATGTGATGTTGAGCGTGAGCGATACGGGGTGCGGGATCAGCGATGGGGTTCGGAACCACATCTTTGAGCCGTTCTTCACGACGAAAGCGCGGGGCGCGGGCACGGGGCTTGGGCTTTCGACGGTCTATGGCGTGGTGAAACACGCGCGCGGGTTTATCGAGCTGGAGAGCGCGGTTGGTGTCGGAACAGAGTTTCGCGTTTATTTTCCCGCATCAACCGCTGTGAGTTTCGACGACGCGTCGCGCAGCAAGGCGATGCCGCGCACAGGACATGAGACCATTCTTCTTGTTGAGGACGAATCCACCGTCCGCCGTCTCGCCACGCGCGACCTTTCGGGCCTCGGCTATCGCGTGTTGGAGGCGGGACACGGCGATGAGGCGCTGACGATCTACGAGAAAGAAGGCGGGGCGGTGGATCTGGTGCTGACTGACGTCGTGATGCCGATTATGGGCGGTGTGGAACTCGTCAAACGGCTTCGCGAAAGAAATCCGGACATTCGCGTCCTCTACATGTCCGGCTTCACCGAAGACCTGCAGCTCAACGGCGCCACGGGTGGCAGCAGCGCCCCGCTGATTCTGAAGCCCTTCACGATAGAAGCCCTCGCCGCAGAAGTGCGGCGGGTGCTGGATGCGTGAGCGCACATCCACCTTCGTCAAGGTAACGGCGAGCAAGAACCTGAAGTCCGAAGCTCGCAAAGCGCATGGGTCATGGCGCGGATCGTCCGCTGTAGCCGCGGGCGCTGACCGCGGTGGATTGTGCAATTAACCACAAAAGGTACAAAAACACAGAATATACATCAATTCACAACAAAACAGTTGTATATTGGTGACGAATCGCGCAGTATCTAATGGCGGTGGCGGTTATGAGCGGATTGAAACCAGAGGCTCTTGAAGAAATTCAGCGGATAGTTGTCCGGTTGATTGCGATAAGTCCGGCAGGTGTTGGGTTGTCGCTGATTGGTGGTTTTCGATACCGATTTTTGAATCAAAGCGCTCGGCTATCCAGCGATATTGATTATCACTGGGAGGGCAATCTCGATAAAAAGCAGGAAGAGCTGGCGATGTTTTTTCGCGCCGCGTGTTGCCGGAAGTCAAGCGACTCTTCGGGTTTGACGGGAGTGTTCGGCTCGGGAGCGGCCCTGGTGATGAAGGGGCCTTTGTTCGAGTCGTCGAGTTGGCGCTCTGGTCGCCGGGATCGGCAGGGCGTCTTGAGATTCCTGTGGATATAACGCGGATTGTGTGTGCGGATCCGATCGGCGTTCGCACGTTTGAGGGCAATGTGTATCCGACGCCTAGCGATGCGGATGTGGTCGAGTCGAAGGTGATTTCGATTATTAATCGTCGGCACATTGAGCATCGAGATCTCGTGGATTTATTTTTGTTTAGCAGCCACCTTCGACCGGACTCAGGTGTGCGCTTGCAACGCAAATTTGCGTCCCTCGGCATCGCGTCGGAAGCGATTCAAAAACAGCTTCGGGATTTCGCGCAGTATCCGGACTATCACGTTAAAAGTATTGGCGCAGTGGTTGCGGGTCAGTTGGAAGCGATAGCGTCGGCGCAAATCGAGGCAAGCGGCGGCGCACGAAATGTTTTTGAAACGGTTGTAGAGCTATTGACAAACCAATTGAAGCTGGGGGCGGGAGGCGCGTCGTGAAGGCGTTGGAGTGGCACAGATATTTGCATGAGCAGCGGCGGCGCTTTGGCAAGGTGGTTTTTGCCGTGTCGGAGTTGTCGAATGTTTCCGGCAGCAGCTTGCGCACACTGAACGTGACGTTGGGACGTTTGCAGAAACAGGGTGTGATTGTTCGATATGCGCAGGGGCTTTATGGTCTTCCGAATGCGGTGACGTCTGTCCAGCTTCTTCCGTACTTGGATTCCGCCGCGTATATCACGGCTGCGTCTGCGTTGAGCGCGCTCAATCTGATCACGCAAATACCTTCGGAAATCGTGTGCTTTACCAACCGTCGTTCCGGTCGGCCTCGTGTGCGGGTCACACCGGTGGGGCGATTCGTTTTTGTTTACGTTCCGGCGTCGGTTTATGCGCACCCCAAGCGTGGCGAGTTGGTCGGATGCGCACAAGCACTGTGCGACTACGCATTTTTGATGCGCCGTAGAGGGGTGGACCCTCTCGGTCAGCTCACGTTTCGCAATCTGGATCGGATTGATAAGGCGGAGATGGAGCGGCATCTCCTTCGCTATCCCACGTCCACGCGCAAGTCTGTGATGAACATTTGTGCCGCGAATGCGCAAAACGCATAGGGCATGGCGCAGATCGCCCGCCGTAGCCGCAGGCGCAGATCGCCCGCTGTAGCCGCGGGCGCTGACCGCGGTGGATTGTGCAATTAACCACAAAAGGCACCAAGTTCACAAAATTTGTAATTCGCGCCCATTTACGAAATTATTCCGAAAAATAATCTGCCTTAATTCAGAGCGATTTTTGGGCCCGTGCGCTTAATTGCGCATCGTGTCGGAAGAAAGGGCGAGGGCTGATCCTCCCCCTCCGCCAAAGCTGTGGCGGGCATGTCCGCCGCCCTCCGGCTCGCCGCGCTCATCGTCCGTAGCTACAAAGAGCGACCACGCCACGCGGCCCGCTTGTTACACCTCTTTCTAAATATATTTGACGCATCAAATATAATCGGGTAGCTGTACAGATGTGCAGAGGATTCTGCGGAGTTGATGGGAGATTATGAACGCTGATCGAATGGTACCTCGGGAACGGGTGGTTGGGGTGTTGAAGCAGTATGACTTGCGCGCGTCGCTGTTGACCGCGCTGCCGTATGGGAGCGGACATATCAATGATACGCTGGAGCTGGTGGTGGATCAGGCCGGCGCGACGGTGCGGTATATTTTGCAGAGAATCAATGGGCGCATCTTTAAGAACCCGCCGGCGCTGATGGAGAATATCGGACGGGTGACGGAGCATGTCGCGCATCAGTTGGAGAGTCATTACGATGCGTCGCGCCGCGCCCTTACGTTGGTGCCGACGCGAACGGGCGCGTTCTGCGCGATGGATGAGCGCGGTGATTATTGGCGCATCTATTTGTTTATCGAAAAGGCGCGGACCTACGACGTTATTGATTCCCCGGCCCGCGCCCAGGCGGCGGCGAATGCGTTTGGCGCGTTTATGAGTCAGTTGTCGGATTTTAATGCGAGTGATCTCCACGAAACAATTCCTGATTTTCACAACACCCCCGCGCGTCTCGCGGCGCTGAAGGAGGCGGTCGCCGCCGATCGCGTCGGCCGCGTCGCTTCCGCGAAAAAGGAAATCGCGTTCTTCCTTGATCGCGAGGAGGATGCGAACCGGGCGCTGAGGTTGCATCGCGACGGAAAGCTGCCGCTGCGCGTGACGCATAACGACTGCAAGCTCAACAACGTGATGCTGGATGACATTACCGGCGAGGGGATTTGCGTGATTGATCTCGATACGGTGATGCCCGGTCTCTCGCTGTATGATTTTGGCGATATGGTGCGCACGGCGACGAGTCCGGCGGCGGAAGATGAGCGCAATTTGAGTCTCGTGAAGATGCAGATGCCGATGTTTGAGGCGCTGGTGACCGGCTTTCTGGCCGGCGCGGGCTCCATGCTCGTGAACGAAGAAGTTGAAGAGCTGCCCTTTGCCGGCAAACTGATTACGATGGAAACCGGAATTCGGTTTTTGACGGACTACCTGAACGGCGATCAGTATTTCAAGGTGGCTCGCCCGGATCACAATCTGGATCGGTGCCATACGCAGTGTGAACTGGTTCGCTCGATTGAGGCGCAGTCCGCCGCGATGCGCGAGGTGGTTGAACGAGTTGCGGGAGCAATCCACACGTAAGAGGTGAAGCTATGAAACGTCTTCTTCAAATATGCCGACGAAGGGCAGCCTTCACGCTGATCGAATTATTGGTCGTGGTTGCGATCATCGCGATTCTGGCGGCCATTATGGTGCCGTTGGTAGGGCGGGGAATCGCGCGTGGACAGGAGGCGGCCTGCCGCAACAACCTGCATTCGTGCGCAATCGCGCTGACGGTCATCGCGGATGGATACAAGCCGTATCCCCTCGCGGAGCAGAACTACTACGACAGACAAGGCCCGTTGATTGCGGCGCTTTCCCCACATATTGGCGGTGCTTCAAATGTCCTGTTCTGTCCGCGTTCGGTGAAGATGGAAGGATTGGATATAGGGTCGGAGCTTGCGGCGGGTCGAATCGGATATTTCTATTGGGGCTTTGTCTCGCCGGGCGGTGGAGTCGGCCCGTTGCGCCCCGGCGATTCCACGAATGTTTGGGTTACGCAAGAGTGGAACAACCAGCTAGGAATGCTCGTCCTGATGACCGATCACTTCCGCGAGAAGGGCGCGTGGGGGCAAAGCACGGACTGGCAATATCACGCGGGCGCGAGTGTCGAACAGCCGCTCTCTGTCGTTGGCACACTTGCCGTCCTTGAAGATGGCTCCGTCCAAAAAATTGCGCCTCGCCCATGAAGAAAATTCGGATTGGAATCATCGGCGCTTCCGGTCGCGCGATTATCGCGAAACGCTGGCACGTTCCACACAACGATGAGTCGGAAGTCGTCGCTGCCGTGGATTTGGCGGACAGCTCGCTCGCAGACTTCCGTTCGTGGGCAGGGGCGGATGCGTGGACCTCGAAGGACTATCGCGAATTATTGAAGCGCCCGGATATTGATGCCGTTGGCGTGTTCACACCGGATCGTTTTCACGAAGAACACGCGCTCGCTGTGCTGGAGTCGGGCAAGGCGTTGTACCTCGAAAAACCGATGTCGCTTTCGACGGAGGCGTGTGATCGTATTCTGCTCGCCGTCCGCAAATACAAAGTCCCGTTTATGATGGGGTTCAATCTCCGCTACCACCCCGTCGTCCTCGCCGCGCGCGATGCGATTCTCGCGGGGCGGATCGGTGACGTGAAGGCAATTTGGGTCCATCACTTTGTCGGCGCGGGCGGTGATTTCTATTACCACGACTGGCACGCAACGCGAGAGGGTGTTCATTCGCTCCTGCTCCAAAAGGCGTCGCACGATATAGATGTCATTCACTGGCTCGGCGGCGCGTATGGCGCACTCGCGGCGGCGTTCGGTGATCTCGACTATTTCGGCGGCGAGCGCCCCGACGATTTGACCTGTCCGACCTGTGATATTCGGGATACCTGCCGCGAGGCGCAGGCCCCGGAGAATCCGCGCCAGATGTGTGTGTTCCGGAAGGCGGTGGACATCGAGGACAACCAAGTCGTGATCCTCAAGCTGGCGAACGGCGTGAAGGCCTCTTACACGCAGTGCCATTTCACGCCGGAATATGTGCGACACTACAATGTGATCGGCGACAAAGGCCGCATCGAATTTTTCCTCGAACGAAACGAGATTTGGTTTTATCCGCGACCCGAAAAAGACGCGCGACTGGCCGAACCCGCCACCGCGCGAAGAGATCCCGCTGAGCGGTGCGCGGGATAGCGACGAAGGACACGGCGGTGCCGACGAACAAATCACGCGCGGTTTCATCCGCTATCTGCGCGAAGGCGTGCCGCCCAACACGTCGCCTGAAGATGGTCGGATGAGTGTCGCGGTCGGTTGCGCTGCCACTGCGTCACTAAGAGAAGGTCGCATGGTGGACGTACCGCCACTGCCGTCGTGAATGGGATGAGGTGAAGTAGATGAAGAAAACAACCATCGCATTTTGTGTGCTGCTTTGCCTGAGCTGGATAATGACTGAACGCGCATCCGCAACGGCGGATGCGGACCGATGCAACCCGGTTGCAGCGCTGGATATTCACGGGGATCGGGCGACATGGTCGGAGGTGGAGGCCTTTCCGGCAGACACTAGTGCAGAGCCGGGAATCGGGCCGTTTGATGTGGATTGGCGTCGCGTTACAATGGCGCACGGCGCAGACCGACAAATGGTGTTCGTTCGCTACGAATTAAACGCCGCAGCGGATTTTTCGGCGTACCCCGCGTTTTACAATCTCTTCATTGATGCCGATAACAATCGCGCGACGGGCTATGTGGGAAGTGACGGCCAGCTTTCCATCGGTGCGGATTATTTGATTCAGGGCGCAAATGTTTTTGCGTTTTCCGGCGGCAGTGTGCAGACCGCTTTCGGTTGGGAACTCAAGGGCGCGGCACAGTCCGACATTAAGGACAGTGGAAAAGACATTGCCATCGCGATTCCCATGCTGCTCATTGGAGCGCCAAGCGCGTTTCGTTTTGTTCTCTTAGGCGACAACGTGCTCAGTGGAAATACGCCGGACTATTATCCCGACACCGCAAACACAGGGGTGTCAGGCGGATTCTTTGAGTACTCAACCGCCACTTCCACGGAATCTGCTGATGCCGACACATCGAATGATCGCGCGAGCGCAACGGGAACGCCTTCGCAATGATTGGAGCGGAGCCAGTCTGTCCCGTAACTTTGCAGATCATTTCGCGTCGGCGTCGTTTGGATATGAAAAACACTGCTCGAAAAACGACCGTCTTTGTCACCGCCCTGCTGTGCCTGAATGTCATCGTACCCGACAGTGCCGTCGCCGACTCCGAGGCAGTCCGAAACAACCCCGTTGCCGCGTTGAACATTCATGGTGATCGCACGGCATGGGCGACGCTCGATGCCTTTCCGGTGGATAGCGCCGGCGAATCGGGAATCGGACCGTTCGATGTGGATTGGCATCGCGTGACAATGGCGCATCGCGCGGATGTTCAGTCACTTTTTATTCGGTACGAATTGACAACTGCTGCCGACTTTTCGGCCTACCCTGCGTTTTACAACATCTTTGTTGATGTGGATAACAACCGCGCGACGGGCTATATCGGTGGCGGCGGTCAATTTCCGGTTGGCGCGGAATATCTGATTCAAGGGGCGAGTGTTTTTTCATTTGCGGGCGGTGGCGATCAGACGGCGTTTGTCTGGGATTACAAAGGCGCCGCAGATTTTGATATCCAGAGCAGTGGCGTGGATATTGCGATGGAAGTCCCGCTATCGCTTATGGGGACGCCGACCTCATTTCGCTTCGTCCTCTATGGCGACAATGTCCTCAATGGAAACACGCCCGACTATTATCCCGATACGGGCGACGGGGGAGAGCTTGGTGGATTCTTTGAGTATTCCACGTCAACTCAGCCCGAGGAACCGCTCGGCGAGATGGCGAGCTACAGTCCCGCGCCGACGGCGAACGATTACAACAATCCGCACAAGGGCTTTATGCTTTGGGGTACGGATTACGCGGATGGCGCGCCGAACAACTATTATGGCGCGACGATTTATCACATCTACGTGCCGTGGCGCGAGATTGAGACAAGTGATCAAGTGTTCGAGTGGGGCCGATTTGAAACGAATCATCTTCTTCCGATTCTCAACAAGGACCCGCGCGCGACGTTTGTGCTGCGTCCGGTCGCGGATTATCCCGATGGCCAGAACAGCGGCGTCACGTTGTTTTATACCGGCGGCGATTTGCGGCGCGATTTTCCTTCCTTTCTGACCAATGCGCCGCTTTCGATCACGGCCTACCCGTACACCAGTTGCGACGGCGACGGCCCGGGAATTACGCCGGACTGGAATGATCCTGCAATGATCACACAGTTGGTTCAGTTTGTGCAGGCGTTCGCGGAACGGTACGACGGCGATCCGCGCATTACGGCGGTTCAGGTCGGGTTGCTCGGACTGTGGGGCGAGTGGCATCAATCCGGTTGCGACAATCGAGGGCCTTCAAGTGCGGTAAAGATCGCCGTACGCGACGCCTACGCGGCGGCGTTCACAAACACCCCGCTTCAAACACGATACCCCGGCAATCCCGACGCGGTCGGTGTCGAGTTCGGCTTTCATGAGGACTATTTCCCTTCCTTCACCGCGCCGTGCATTTATGGATTCCCCGACTGCGATGACAGCGGCGAGTGGAATATGGATTACAGCTTCAAACACGTGACCCCCGCGTCGGTGGATAATTGGTTGTCGAATCCTATCTCCGGCGAAAGCCCGAATACGAATCAGAAGCGAACGTGGTCGAACAATGTGAACAACATCATGACCGTGTTGCGCGACTACCATTTCTCTTTCCTCGGCCCCGCCGGTGGCCATGAGATGAGGGGCAACGAAGTGAACCTGCTCCCGATGAAGCGATTGCTGGGTTACAACTATCAAATCGTTCGCGTGGATTGGCCGACGGATATTTGGTGGGGCCACGGCTTCGATGTCACGCTCGTGTTGACGAATACCGGCGCGGCGCCGATTTACCATCGCTTCCCGGTCGAAGTGGCGCTATGCGATGCTGCGGGCGTACCGGTTTGGCGTGGAACGTATTCATTTGATCTGCGTACCCTGACCCCGAATGTGGACTTCGAGCGCACGGAACATTTCGCGACGCCGCCTGTTGCGCCGGGCGTCTATTCGCTCCGCATCGGAATTGTGGACCCGCGCACGGGCGAGCCGGGGATTCGCATTCAATCCGCAGGAGAAGATGCGAACTATCGGATTGTGATCGGCAATGTGCAGGTTCGCGACCCCACAACCTCCGATATAGACGGCGACGGGATTCCTGACGGCTGGGAGTTTGAACACTTCGGATCGTTCACCGGCGCGGTTGCGACTGCTGATACCGACGGAGACGGGCAAGGTAATTTGGAGCACTACATCAGCGGCACAAACCCGACGAACGCCACCTCTTACTTTCGTGTTGAGTCCGTCAGCCCAGACGGCGCGTTGGTCGTCCAGGTGAAGACCGTGACAAACCGCGTGTACACGGTTGAGCGATCCGACGACCTGTCCGCTGGATTGTGGAGTGGCATCGGCGAACCTTTCGATGGCACGGGCGAATTGATTTCCGTGCCCGATACCAACCCCACACCCGTCGGCCTCTATCGCGCCGGGGTCTCGCTCAAGCCCTAGGAAAACGGAATGGTGGGAAAAACAATTCCGGAGCAGTCGTAGGCAGGACGCTGGTCGGATTGGAGGAATGCTCATCGCGCTGTTGCTCGCTGTCGGCTCGGCGCCCGCAGCGGAACGGATGGACGACGCTTCGTATGAGGCGTTGACGGCGGGGGTGTGGCAAACGGATGGATCGGACCCTGCCGGCGCTCAACTCGGGTGGGTCGTCCGTGATGGTCGGGTGTTTATCGCGTGGCCGTCGGGAAGCGGAGTCGCGGAGCGGGCGCTAAAAATTCGTGTGCGCGATGCGCAGTCGGGGCTCGGACCGGAGTTTTGTTTTGACCCCGCGCGCGACGCCGATGGGGAGTCGCGTGCATTTGACCGAACGTATCGAGGCGTTGGGAGTGGATGTGGATGTTGCGCTCGAGTCAGTTGGCGCGCGCATTGAAGGTGTTGCCCGCTTGCGCGGTTTGACGACGAACGAGCTCCCGTTGCGAATCGAAATCGCGCTGGATGCGCCCGGTGACAACTGGACATGGTGGGACGATGGTCGCCGTTCGCGCGCGGTGACCGGCAATGGCGAATACGCCAACCTTACGCGCGTTCTGGCTGGTTATGACGGACAGATGTCGCGTTATCCTCTCGCCTGCCTGACCTCGCCGGAGGAGGCGCTGGTGTTCGCCGTCCCTATGTCGCAGCCCCGCGTGTTTCAGTTGGTCTATGACGCAGCGAATGCGGAGTTCCGGCTCGCGGTGGATGTGGCGCTGTCGCCCGAGACGGAAAAGTTTCCAAACGAGGCCGCTTTTTTCTTCGTGCTCTATTCGTCCGATTCGGCGCAAGGCTTCCGCAGCGCTTTCGCTCACTATATGCGGATAAACGCGGATGCCTTTGTGAAGCGCGTGGAGCATGAGGGAATTTGGATGCCGTTCACGCGGGTTAACGACGTGCGCGATGCGCAGGATTTCGGCTTTGGCTTCCACGAATACGGCGCGGTGGATTTCGAATACAATCGCAACCACGACATCCTTTCGTTTCTTTATGTCGAGCCGTGGACCTATTGGATGGCAATGCCGCCGGAAACGCCGCGCACCATTCCCGAAATGATGGGGTTGCTGGACAAGAACGCGGTATCGGGTGATGCCTGGAACAAGCCGATGGCGCAGGCCACTGTGATCAGCGCGATTCACGACGCCAACGGCGAGCCGGCATCCCAGTTTGTGAAACAGCCGTGGTCCGATGGCGCACTGTTTTTTAATAACAGCGATCCGGACATTCCCGTCGCCGGCGCAGAGGGAATGAATGCTGGAAGTTGGAACCTTGACGTCGCTCGGCGCGAGGTCGTTGAGCGCGAGCGAACGATCGTGCCAGGCTGGGACGCATTTGCCGAGGGGTATGAAATTGATAAGACCCTTTCGCGTGACAAGGAAACGGGCAGCTTGCGGATGGAGCGGGCGTCGGGCGCGCCGGATCGCGGCGCGGTTCAGCTTGTACAACTGGATCAGGATGTGGCCACGCCGGTCTGGTTCAAGGCGTACAGTCGCGCGGAGGGCGTTGCGGAGGGGGCCGCAATCAACTATTCGCTCTATGCGGATGTCGCCTACCAAAACGGCTCCAATTCATGGGGCCACGCAGTCGGATTTTCGGCGGGCACGCATCCGTGGGAGCCGCGTGTGCTGGTCATCATCCCGGATGCGCCCATCAAGACGGTAAAGTTGCACGCCTTGTTGCGCACGGAGCGGACGGGGCGTGCGTGGTTTGACGATTTTGAGTTGAAGGAAATCCCGGTAGCGCTGGCCCGCGAGATTCTTCCGTCAGTCTGGGAGGATTTTGCCGGTGGGTATTCCGTGGACTCGCGCGAGGCGCATTCGGGAAAACGATCCATTCGCGTTGATCGCAAGGTGATGGAACCACCCGGCGGCGCGTTGCAGCGGGTGCAGATTAATCAGACGGAACCCGCGCCGTTGATTCTGCGCGGTTGGAGTCGCACCGCAGAGCGTTCGGCCACCGGGCCGGATAACGATTACGCGATTCATGCGGATGTGATTTTTGCGGATGGCAGCGCGGAGTTCGGTGTGATGGCGCCGTTCCGAAAACAGCGTCAATTGGCGGTCTCTGGAACGCCGCTACGAACCGGATCGGCCTGTCGCCTCCATCAATCTGCATGTCGTCTTCCGCGGCGCCCACACGGGGACGGTGTGGTTTGATGATCTGTCTGTCGTGGACGCGGCAAGCGGGCGCGAGTACGTCGTAGATGGCGGCTTCGAGCGGGTGGGCAGCGCCGGCCACGAGGCGGAGTTGGCGGAGTATCCGAACCGACTGCGCGATGGTGTATTTGCCGCAGCGCCCATTGAGTTGCGCGCGGATGGGATGTATCTCGATTCGATGGAAGGGTGGGCCAATCGCCTGAATTTCCGTCGTTCGCATTTTTCGTCCGTGGATGTACCTCTTGCCTACGAGACCGGCAGCGGGCGTACCGCAATTTTCAATCTGTTTTCGATCTTCGAATTCACGAAGGCGATGAGCGATTATTTGCACGACAACAATCGCCTGTTGATGGGGAACTGGGTGCTGATTGATTTTCCCTTTCTTGGCGGCCTCCTTGATGTCCCCGGCAAGGAAGTGCATTGGCTCAACGCAAACAATCGCTTCGAGGCGGATACCGACGACGTGATGCTCTATCGGCGGATGCTGAGCGGGAAGAAGCCGTATCCGCTCCTGCTCAACGTGAAGTTTGAGCACTTCACCTCGGAGATGATGCGGAAGTATTTTGACCGCTCGCTGTTCTATGCGTTTTATCCGGGAATGTTTTCGCACGACGCCGCGACGAACCCGTATTTCGAAAACCCATCGAACTACAACCGCGATCGCAGTCTTTTTCTCCGCTATGTTCCGTTGATTCGCGAGTTGTCCACTGCGGGCTGGGAGCCAATAACCCGCGCGACGAGCAGCCATCCGCAGATGCTGGTCGAGCGATACGGGAGCGATCCGCAGTCCGGTCTCTATTTTGCGATTCATCACGATGGCGAAGGGTGGGGCGAGGCACTGATTGAGATAGATGTGCACGCGCTGTCTCTGACGAATCGCGTGCGTTTGCTCGACGTGATGACCGGGAAGGTTATTGGACGTATTGCGCCCGCTGATCGACCACAGTTCCGCGCCCGTCTCGGTGACTACGGAACGCAGGTGGTTCGCGTGCTCAAGGACACGCCCGAATCGCTTTTTGCCTACGCCGCAGAGCTGGCGCCGCCGATGCGCGTGGTCATTGCTAGACACGAAGAGCAGGGAAAATTGGCGCACGAGCGCGCGGTTGCGTTGAGGGCGTTGACCGATCAAATCGAAGACGATATTCGCTCGCCCCGCGCGTCGCAGCGATTGCGCGCGCTGGATGCGGTGCGGCGATTGCGCCTCGCGCCGGAAGAAGCGGATCGGGAGGATTTTGTCAGTGCGGCGGCCGCGCTGGAGAACGCGTTGTCGGACGCGATTGCGAGGAGCATTGGATTGGACTTCGATGTTGCGCTGCCGGATGTGTTGGCGTTGCCTGCTGAGTCTGCTGTTTCGGTCACGCTTGCAAATAACGGCGGGTACGTGCTTGGGATTCGTTCCATTGATCTGACGTTCGATCCGCCGGGGCGCGTTTCCGTTGTTGATTCAGCCGAAGTTAATGGAGCGCTTCATCCCAGACAGTCACTTCATCGCGAGGTCCGCTTCTCCGCTCCGCTCAGCGCTTCGGAAGACACGGCGTACAACGCGCGGGTTGCGGTGAGTGCAACATGGACTGCATCCGATGGCATGGAGCACTCCTTCGTGCTCGCGCGAACGATTCGCGCTGGTGTTGTGTCGAGCTTCGAGATGCGCTTGATTCCACCTCGCGCACGTTCCGCCGCACTGCGTACGGAGTGGTTGATCGAGGTGGCCAATCATCGCGACCGGGCGACGGACGTGCCATTGCGCGCACGGGTGGAAGGGCCGGGCGCTGCGATGTTGTCGTGGACGGCGACCACCGCGCGTGTGGAAGCGGGGAGCGTCGGTCTTGTCACGTTGAGTGTGGCGACACCCGAGCCGGAGCAACGCGCAACCTATTCGATCGTCATTTCCGCTGGCACCGCGAACAACGAGTGGGGATCTGTCACTGGCGCGCTCCTTCGATTCCAGACATCGAAGAACCTGCTGAGCGATAGCAATGTCGAGGTGCGGGTGGATTCCACATTTGCCGGCTACTCCCTTGCGCCGTTGCGGGACGGAATTACCGATACAACGGGATTGGATTGGTCCGAATCCGCATGGGCCTCTTCCGATATTTCCGTTCCACATTGGGTTGAAGCGCGTTGGAAATCCCCAACGCCCATCCACCGTGTTGCCATCTACTGGGCCGAGGACGGCGGCGCTTACTTCCGATCTGAGAACTATCGCCTGCAATATCGCGCCGACGGCGCCTGGGTGGACTGGCCTGAAACCGACAGAGAAAGTACAGCCACCGTGGATACCTATGGAGGCGTATCGCCCGTGACCACAGACGGAATTCGCCTCTGGCAGGAAGCAGGTGGCGGTCACGCAGCCCGTCCCGACCTACTATGGCTTCGCGAGTTGGAGGTTCGGTGAAAATTTTTCTTCAAAAGACTGAAATGCCTGTTGACTATTATTTTGAGGCATCATATAAATTAGCGCATGGGACGAGTTTAATGATGTTGACGCGGTATGAGGTTTGGGCTGACACTGTGACTGGGCGAGAACGCGTACAAAGGAGCCGGACATGAAAATTTGGACATGGGCGCTTGCGTTTATGATCGGTGCAATGGTCGCACGGGCCGATCTGATCGGTTCATACAAGACGATTATAATGGACGGGTCGTTGTCCGGCTTTGATGCCGGCGATTTGATGTATGGCGATGCCGATATTAGCGATGGCGATCCGGCGGGTTCGACATATCAGAACATCTACCTCGCGAATGACGCCACGTATCTCTACATCGGTCTGCAGACGAAGGATTCGGGCGGTGGCGACATTATGAATGCGTACACTCGCAATATCTATATGGATACGGATATGGACAGTGGGACGGGGTTTAATTCCGGCTGGATGTTCGGGGGCTATGACAACCTTGTTCAGTACGGCGCGGGTGGCGGCGTTTATTCCTCGTATTCCCATGTGGGTCCGGACAGGCGGACTGGAGCTGGGATTTCCAGGGCACGGTTGTATTTAGCTTCAGCGGCGCAAACATTGAGTTGGCCGTTCCGTTGAGTATGCTCGGAGTGAGCGGTGGCGACTCAATGCGAATTGAGTTCAACGTCACGGGCAGTGGGGTGCTCACTGAAACTTGGGCGAATGCTTCAGAGTCGTCGGTTGGAACCTATCAGTTTGCCGTCATCCCCGAGCCGGGAACGGCGATGTTGTTGGTGGGTGGCCTGCTCGCGCTGGTGGGTGTTCGCCGGAAACTGACGGCTTGATTCGGTCAACGATGGCTTAACCAAATTTTGCGCGTGGACTTTAAGATGTTACGATTTCAGCGCGCAGGATTGTTGCTCCTCCTCGCGATTTTTTCCGGCCCGCTCTTTGCGGATGATTCTGCCCCCGCTCCTTTTCGCACCTCCGGCGGCCAGCTCGGCTTTCTAATTTCTGACACAGAAACCCCCGCGCACATCCGCGTGATGGTGGACCAGGACGGTCCGACGCGCGGCTGGACGGAGTGGGGATTTGATCGGATGTCAGAGGGTCTCTCCGTCTTCCGCTATCCGCCCGGCGAAACCACATGGCGTTGGGAGAGTGAAGGCAGTGTTTCCTTTGCGAGTCGTTCCAACACCCTGGCGATGGTGCTGCCGAATGTCGAAGTGAACGGCGCGTTCACGTGGTTGATGGAATGGTTCGACGATCAGTGGAACGTGACGCGTCGCTTTCCCGCGCAAGGGGTACAAAAAGACGACACCTCAAAACTCGCGGCAGCGCCCATTTGGCTCGACCCGCCCGTTCCGGATATTGCCGAATTAATGAAATATGCGCCACCGACATTAATGCGCGGCATACGCAGCAACTATTTCGGTAGCGGCTGGACGCGCCTTGCCGCGCTGCCTCCGCTTCCAACCCTTTCCGTCCCCGGCGCGAACGATCCGGCCAAACTCGTGTTGAAGTGGACCGATGCCCGCACCGGAAAGACCACCGCGCTGACCCCGCGAGAGGCGGATAAGAAAGACAATAAAACTCGCTGGCGCGGAACGGCGCCGGATGGCGCTGTGTGGGCACTCGTCGTCGAGGCGGTTTCTGATTCAGAGTTTGAGGCGGTAGTGATTGTCCGTAGCAAGGAAGAGGATTGCTTCCGCCTCTCCATCGGCCTCGCGTATCCCGATGTCGAGTGGACGTGGTTTGATGATGTTCAATTCGCAAAACAGATCCGCGCGGGGAGTCGTTATTTTTTTGATGCGCCATCCCCGTACGGGATGACACAGCGCCGGTCGTATTATCCGTTCGGCGTGATCGCTTCAACCTCGGCAGTGCTTGTTGCGGAGACGGATGGCCGCGAGCCGCGCCATTTCCAAATTGATGCCGATGGCCGCGACTCGGCGCTGTGGATTCATTACGACCTCGCGACGACGCCGCTGACAGAGCGGTTTCCAAATCTCGCTGCCGTCCGCACGCGCTTCCGCGTGGAGCCGCGCACAGAGACGAATCCCTTTCGCAACGAGATCGCATCATGGTATGCGCGGGATCCCGCCTGGACCCGTGCGCGGGTTCCCGTTCACGGGTTGTGGATGCCATTCACGGATATAGGTAGTGTTTCGAATCCGGCTGACTTTGGCTTCGCTTTTTTTGAAAAAGTCGGACTGCTTGGCAACGATGTGGATGCCGCGCGCGCGAACAATGCGCTGACTCTCGTTTATACGGAACCGTGGCTCTACTGGCTGACGCTATCGAATACGAATGACTGGAATCGCGACGGCGCGATGCGCGAAATGGATCGGGTCGCGCGCGGTGGATTGGGCCAGGCGCGCGAATTTGCGTCCGCCGGTCTGCTCGGTGCGAGTCGCGATACGAATCAGCAGCCGCGCTTGCAATTTCTTGTGACACCGTGGAGTACCGGCGCACGGATGGAGGTCGTCACCGATCCGGAATTGCCGACGAACGAGGTCGCCACGGTGAATCGCGCGATGGCGGAGTGGCGCTTCATTCGTGAGTCGCTTGAAGACCCGCGTGTGGATGGCGTTTATCTCGACTCTATCTCTGCGATGGAGACGATGGACTATAACCCCGCCACGCTTTCCGTCGCGGAATATCCCGCGACCTTCACACAAGCCGATCTTAAGCCCGGCGTCGCGATGCCGATTCAAGCGATTAAATTCACGGCCGCGCTCGAGGGCTATTTACGTGCGCACGACAAGTATCTGATGGGAAATTTTCCCGCGTGGCGCTTCCCGTTTTTTATGCCCTACATTGATATTCCCGGCGAAGAGACGACGTGGTACGTCGGGAAGCGCTACGCGCCGCTGAGCGAGCGTGAAAGAAATTACCGCCGCGCCATGTCGGGCGCGAAGCCGTTCGGATTTTTACAGGCGACCCATTTCAGCGAATTGTCGTCGGCTGACATCGAAAAATACTTCCGCGACTCCCTCGCACAGGGATTTTTGCCGAGTTTCTTCAGTCACGACGGCGCGAATGATCCGTACTGGGTGGATGCAAGCCTCTACGAGCGCGACCGTCATTTATTTCGCCAATATCTGCCGCTCACGATTCGACTTTCCGCAGACGGCTGGCAGCCGGTGGCTTCAGCCCGCGCTTCGGATGACACGGTGCTGATTGAGCAATTTGGGCCGACGGCGGGTGATGCGTTCTGGCTCACCCTTCGCAACCCAAGTGACCAGCCGATTAGCTGCTCCCTTAACTTAAAGGAAGGCGCGGGCGCTCGGGTGTTGTACGAAGTCGGCACAGGCCGGGTGTACGCGCCGGACGCGGATTCCGCGACGTGTGAGCTTTCCGGCGGCGCGGTTGGAGTTTGGCTCGCGGTGCGGCCGGAGGCGGTGGCGGGTGAGGTGGAGTGGTTCAAGCGAGAAGAAGAGAAGCACGCCTGGTATCAGGCCGCGGCGCTTAACCTCGCCTCGTACGCGCGTGCGCGGGAAGCGGGTATTGCGATCGGGCTGGGGGAAAAGACTCACGCTTCGCGCGGCGCGCCTGTAATGACGATGTTGTCGGTCGCCGCGAAGGGTGAAGGGGCGGAATTTCTCGGATGGTTGAGCGGGGATACATTGACGCCGTCGGCGATTCCTTGTCCGCCTAACACGCGAGTTGAAATTACGGTTCCGCCGACAGCCGACATTCGGGCGGGAGAGTGGACGACGTTGCGGTGGCGGATGCGTGTCGACGCACGGGAACACGACTTCGCGCGGATGATTCGTCCACCCGCGACCGAAGACCTTGCGTGGAGTGGACCAAGCGGCCGCTTCATTTCTGAAGATGACGTTGCGCAACTTCGCTTCACCGTGAGCAACCGGAGCGCGAATGCGCAGACGGTGAAGCTGCTGTGGAAAGGTGATGTTGCGCTCGGCACGGCAGTTGTGGACCTCGCGCCGGGTGAACAGGCGGATAAAATCGTGAGCGTCGCTGCGGATGGCGCACGGTCGCGGCGCGTGGTTGTGCAGTGGAGTCGCAAGGATCGGATCGAGTTTGAAAGCGAGGTGAACGTGGTGTTTGCCGCGCCGCTCCACCACCTAGGGACCAAGCCCGGTGTCCGTGTCACGGCCGACAGCGTGTTCTCCGGCTATTCGACTGCGCCGTTGAATGACGGGGTGTTGGAGACCGCTGGAATGATTTGGTACGAAGCGGCCTTTGCGAGCGCGGAAACGGCGGAACCGCACTGGGTGCGCTATCAATTTCCCTCTGAAACAACCGTGAGCTCTGTCACGGCCCATTGGAACAGTGAAGACGGCGTAGTCTATGCCTCGCGTCGGGGTGAGGTGTGGGGCCGCGCAAAGGATGGGACGTGGAGCAAGCTTGCCGAGTACAACGGCGATTCACCTGCGAAGTTCGCCAAGGTGCAGTTCGCGCCGGTTAAAGTGGACGCGATTGAATGGCGTCAGCCCGCGTCGTCGGGTTCGGCAGCGCGGCCGGATATCCTCTGGTTGCTCGAGTTGGAGGTCGAATGAAGTTTGCGCTGCTCGACTGGCTGATGCTGTTGATTCCGTTGTGCGGCGTAATTGCGATTAGTGTCATTGCGCGTCGCTATATGCGCAGCGTGGCGGATTTTATGGCGGGCGGCCGCGTCGCTGGGCGCTATCTCGTCGCGGTTTCAGACGGGATGGCCGCGATGGGGCTGATTACCGTCGTTGCACAATTCGAGTTCTACTACAAATCTGGTTTTGCCGTCGGCCACTGGTACAACCTCGCGGTTCCGATCTGGCTCTTCATCAACCTGACCGGCTACATCGTCTATCGCTTTCGCGAGACCCGTGCGCTGACGATGGCGCAGTTTTTTGAAATTCGCTACAGCAGAAAGTTCCGAATTTTTACCGGCATTCTCGCGTACATTTCGGGCATTGTGAACTACGGCATCTTTCCCGCCGTCGCATCGCACTTCTTCATCTATTACTGCGGACTTCCGCAAACCTTTGTGGTTGGCGGCGTCACCATCTCCATGTTTGGCGCGCTGATGGCGCTCTTCCTCGGCGTCGCGCTCTTCATCGTGTTGGGCGGCGGCCACCTCACGAGTATGGTCACGGATTGCGTGCAGGCGCTGTTTGGCTATGTGATCTACATCGTCATCGCGGTGGTGATTCTTTCGATGTTCGATTGGAGTCAGATTTCCACGACACTGCTCGACCGCCCGCCGGGGGAATCGTTGCTCAATCCGTTTGATACGGGAAAGCTGCAAGACTTCAACCTCGCGTACGTGCTGATCAGCATCATCGGCAGTGTCTATGCCTATATGGCCTGGCAGGGCAATCAAGGCTTCAACGCCGCTGCGGCGAGTCCGCACGAGGCGAAGATGGGGCGCATTCTTGGAACGTGGCGCGCGGGCGCGCTGTTTGTGATGCTCGCGCTGATCGCCGTCGCTGCCTACACGTATATGAATCACCCCGACTTCGCCTCCGGCGCGTTGGCGGTGCAGCAGGAGTTGTCCACGATTGCGGATGAGACGTTGCGCACGCAGGTCGCGGTGCCTGTCGCGCTCTCGCACTTCTTGCCCGTCGGCGTGCTCGGTGGATTCGCGGCGATTATGCTGTTCCTGATGATTTCGACGGACACGACGTACTTACACTCGTGGGGCAGTATTCTGATTCAGGATGTCGTGCTGCCACTCCGTAAAAAACCGTTCACACCCGAGCAGCATATTTTCTGGCTGCGCGTTTCTATTTTTGGCGTCGCGCTTTTCGCGTTCATCTTCAGTTTGTTCTTCCGGCAGAACGATTACATCCTGATGTTCTTCAGCATTACCGGCGCCATCTATCTGGGCGGCGCAGGTTCCGTGATTGTCGGCGGTTTATATTGGAAACGCGGCACGAGCGCCGGCGCGTGGTGGGCGATGATCACGGGGGCCGTGCTTGGCGGTGGCGGGTTGCTGCTGCAGCAGGTGTGGACGAAGTTGACGGAGCGCTTGATCGCACACGGGTTCGATGCCGCATGGCTGGTGGCGCATCGCGAAAAGTTTCCGATCAACGGCCAGTGGATGTGGTTTTACGCGTTCACCGCTGCGATTGTCGCTTACATCGTGGTCTCTCTGCTCACCTGCCGCGCTCCGTTTAATATGGATCGGATGCTGCATCGCGGCGAATACGCGCGCGCGGAAGACCGCCCGCAGGCGAAGCGCGAAAAGCGACGCAACTGGCTTGATCGCTATCTGGGCATTGATGAGGAGTTCACGCGTGGCGACCGCGCATTGTCCTACAGTGTATTTGTTTGGACGTTTGTAACCTTTGGAATCTGGCTCGTTGCGACGGTGATCAATCTCGTCCCCGCATGGCGTTGGGGAGGGGAGGGATGGTCGAACTATTTTCGTTACGTCGGTATCTGGATCCCATTCACCGTCGCCGTGGCAACCAGCATCTGGTTCTCCTGGGGCAGCATCCGCGACTTGCGCCGCCTGTTCCGCCGCCTAGCGACGCTGAACCGAAACATTCTTGATGACGGGCGCGTGGTGGACCACCAGAATGTGGACGACGCCGCGCGGCGCGCAGAAAAATCCGACGGCGCTTGACAATTATTTTGAGGCAGCATATTTATTATCGAAAGCCGGAGGTGGATGATGAACCTGAAACAAGTGTTGGTAATCGGAGCGGTCTGGGTCTTCGCGGTGAACGCGAGTCAGGCGGTGTATAAAAACATCGTGGTGGATGGAGATTTCTCAGACTGGGCGGATGTGCCGGTTGCGGCCACAGACGAGGCGGGGGACAATGATGTTGGACCTGACCTAGCCATGCTCAAGATCGCAAACGACGAGACCAACCTGTATCTCTATATCGCGTATTACGCGGAGGTGAATCCCAACGCGGGGCCGAGCGTATATTTGGGGTTTGATACCGATCAAAACAAAGAAACTGGATTTGATGTCTTTGGGCTCGGTGTCATTGGCTCCGAAGTGGGCTGGGTGAACGACTACCCCTTTAAGCAAAATAACGGAGTTTTTAACGACGGCAGCATTCTCGATGGTGCTGCAGCCATCGCGCCGTTCAACACAATGACGTTTGAGCAGGAGTACGCCATTCCGCTCTCTGCGACCTATACGGATAGTGAACCGGTGTTTAGCGGAAAGTCTTTTGACCTGATGGTCTATACCGACCCAACCGGCACAAATGAACACATGGATGTTGTCTCGTACACTCTTGCAAAACACGTTGAAGAGGCGGAGTTCGGCAAGATCACGCTGACCAGCGTCGTGGCGATGCAGGTCACGAACTCGCAGGAGGGCGTGTTGTACAGCCTGGAATATAATGCCGCGTTCCCGGAGGAAACAAACTGGGTCTCCAGCGGCTTTACTGTCGAGGGAAATGGCGAAGGCGTTTATCTTTATGATCCCGCAGGCTACTCGACCGCGAAGGTCTATCGCGTGATGAGCTGGCAGAAGTAGAACGAAGGAGCGACTGAATGAAGGCGAAGCTAAATTTGGCAGTGTGTCTCGGTGTGTTGGTGTCGATCGCAATGAGCGCGTCGGCCGAAAATGCGAATATCGTTATTGATGGCAAGTTTGACGATTGGGCGAGTGTCCCGACCATCGCTACGGATCCAGCGGATAATCCCGGTGCGATTGACTTCATTTCATTGCAGGCCGCGAACGATGAACACTTCGTTTACATTCGCTACACCCTTGCAGAGTCGGCGAACCCGCAAAAGGGCGCGGGCGTTTATTTGTCCATTGATGAGGACAACAATCCCTCCACCGGCTTCAATCCGTTTGGTCTGGGCGTGATCGGATCGGAGGCGAGCTGGCAGAATGATTTCCCGTTTGAGCAGGCGACCGATCATTTCAACACCGGCAACGCGCTGGTCGGCGCGATCTACGCCGCCTCGCCTTATGCGACGGAAACGACGTCCGTAGAGATTAAAATTCCGCGCACGGCGAAGCATAACGCCGACGGCAAATCCGTTTTCCCCGAAAATGGAAAAACCATCCGCATTGCGGTATGGACCGAGGAAGGCGCGAACGATCTCATCGGCGGAGAATACACCCTCACCGCCCCCTGATTCCGTCACGAATTCCGCGGATGGCGAAGTTAATAGCCTCGTACATTTCTGCGAATGGACGCGAAGTATCGCGGAGCTTCAGCGAGCGACCCACCGTGCCGCTGGCTGTTGAGTCGAAGATTTCCGTACACGGCTGTGCTTTTTGCGACCGGGTGTTTTTGCGGACGTGTTTTTCCTCTGCTTCCTTGGCTGGACAAGAGGTCGCGTTTTTCTGAAATTGGGGCGTGTTGGATGTGAATTCATTTGATTCAAAAACCCCCTTGTGGAGTGGCGGCAAATGACGCTGCGATCGGACCAATTGGAACGCTATTCGCGCCATATTCTCCTCGAAGAGATAGGGGGAGGGGGCAGGAAAAATTACTCGCGTCACGGGTGCTGATTATCGGAGTAGGCGCACTCGGCGCACCGGCTGCGATCTATCTCGCCGCCGCTGGCGTCGGGACAATCGGACTGGCTGATGCGGACGTGGTGGATATAACGAATCTCCACCGCCAGGTGATTCACTTCACGTCGGATGTCGGAAAGCCGAAGGTGATTTCTGCCGCAGAAAAAATTCGCGCGCTAAATCCAGACGTGAAGGTGAAAACCCATTCGGAGTGGGTCACTGCAAAAAATATCGCGGGCATGATTGCCGATTACGATTTTGTGATTGATGGCACGGATAATTTTGCAGCAAAATTTTTGATCAATGACGCCTGTGTTCTTGAAAATAAACCGTATTCACACGGCAGTATCATGCGGTTTGAGGGACAGACCATCACCGTGCGGCCCGGCATTTCCGCGTGCTACCGCTGCGCGTTCCCGGAGCCGCCGCCGGATGGCGCAATTCCGACCTGCGTAGAGTCGGGTGTTCTCGGCGTACTCCCCGGCGTGATCGGAATGATTCAGGCGACCGAGACGATAAAATTTCTGCTGGGCCTTGGCGAATTGCTTACCAACCACCTCCTGATCTACGACGCGCGTGCGCTGTCGTTTCGGAAGCTGACGCTCAAGCGTAATCCGGACTGTCCTGTTTGCGGGGCGCATCCCTCCATTATGGAATTGAAGGATGTGCGCTCGAACGAAACGGCAGACTGAGGACGGAGCAGCCCCGCTGCACTCACTTATTTCGTCAGCTTCCCCGACCACAAGGAGCTTAAAAATTTAACAAAAAAAGGTTGTATTTATATGATATATCAAATAAAAGAGTCATTACATGGAGGGGCGAGTTGTGAGCCATGCGGTTAGGTTATTTTTAAGCGCGACACTTTGCTTAATTGCGACACAAGGATGGACTGCAACATTTCAGGGCCGTTTCGCTGCGATTACCCTGGATGAGTGCGATGAATGAGTGGAGTCCGGGCGATGTTTTCTACGACACGCTGGAAATCGGGCAAGGCTCACCGCTCAACTCAACATACTCAAGCATCTCTCTCGCGAACGATGCCGCCTATTTGTACATCGGTCTGCAACTACAGGCCCCCTCGAGTATCCTCTCTAACTGGACACACGCGGTTTATATTGACGGCGACCTGAACCCGGCGACGGGATTCAACTCCGGCTGGATGAGTGGCGGCTATGATTACCTCGTGCAGTACGGCGGGGGCGGGGGGGTGTACAGCATCTATGAATTCACCGGCGGTGGAAATCAGGGCGCGTGGTCATGGAATTTTCTCGGCACGATTCAATACGGCTTCGATGAAAAGATCATTGAGTGGGCCATTCCGCGCAACGTGCTAAACGGTTCGTCGGAGGCGCGGATTTTGTTCCAGACCTCCGGTGGTGATGTTACGGTAGAGACGTGGGCGAGCGCTTCTGAAAGTGGAGCGAAGAACTATAAATTTGCAACGGCGCCAAAGGGAACGCTGAAGGTTATCTCCGCGCACGGCACCCCGACGCCGGCGGTGGGAACCTATACCAATGATTACGGTGTTCAGATCCAGGCATCTGTGGTCGCGCCAGCTCCGGCGAACGGCACTCAGTTTGTAGGTGTAGGTTGGACAATGACCGGGCATGAGCCGTCTTCTGGCGTGGGCGATGCCTTTTCAATGACGGTATCCAACAACGCCGTGCTGACGTGGCTGTGGGCGACCAATGTGCAGGTGGGATTTGCAACAAATGGCCCCGGCACGATTGCGGGCAGTGCGCCCGGTTATTACGCGCAGGGTTCCACCATCATGCTGGCCGCGATGCCGGAAGCGGGGCACATTTTTAAGGGGTGGAGCGGCGGCGTTCCGCCCGCACAGACGAACGACAATCCGCTTATCCTGACGGCGGACAAGGCGCAGACCGTCACAGCCAACTTTGGGTTGTTCAAAGGCCATTTTGGAACGAAGACACTTGATGGTTCTCTCTCGGAGTGGGCGGTATCCGAGATGTTCTACGATGATCCGGATATTCTAGATGGCGATCCACTAGGCTCGACCTACTCTGCCATCTACGTCGCGAACGATCACCAATACCTCTACGTTGGAATGAAGCTTAAGGCGCCGAGTAGCATCAACTCCAGCTGGACCCACGAGCTATTCCTCGATACGGACTTAAATCCGACCACCGGATACAACAGCGGTTGGATGGCCAATGGATACGACCGGATTGTTGCGTACGGCGCGAATGGTACGACCTATAGCGTGTACGAATTTACCGGCGCGTCGCAGGGCGATTGGTCCTGGAACTTCCTCACCGTCATCAACTACGCATACGACGACGATATGATCGAATGGGCGATCCCGCGCAGCGCGTTGGGCGGCAGTACGCGAGCGAAGCTGACGTTTTTGACGGAAGGCGGGTCGGTCAGTGTGCAGACGTGGGCGCACCACACGGAATCGCGTTCGCGTATTTATGATTTTGCGCCGTCGCCGCAATACACCGTCACAGTTGCAAGCGCACGCGGGACGGCGGTTCCTGCGGTCGGCAAGCATGTCTATGAAATCGGCACGGCGCTGACCAACTCCGTAATCGCGCCCGCACCGGTGAATGGCACGCAATTCGTGAATGTCGGGTGGACGATGACCGGACACGATCCGTTGTCCGGCGTGGACGATGAGTTTTCAATGACCGTTACCAACAACGCGACGCTGACCTGGCTGTGGGATACGAGCGTTCAGTTGAGTGTGGTTACGAACGGGACGGGAACGGTCAGCGGCGACCCCTCCGGATTTTATTTGCATGGTTCCGACGTGACGCTGACCGCTACGCCCGATGCGGGCTACCTTTTCAAGGGGTGGAGTGGCGCTGTTCCGCCCGCCAAGACCAATGACAACCCGTTGACCGTGACGATGGATCAAGCGCGGGCGATTACGGCAAACTTCGGTCCGTTCACCGGTCGCTTTGGGAGCAAGTCACTCGACGGTTCGCTGGTTGAATGGGATGTATCTGAGTTGTTTTACGATGACCCCGACATTCTAGATGGCGATCCACTAGGCTCGACCTACTCTGCCATCTACGTCGCGAACGATCACCAATACCTCTACGTTGGAATGAAGCTTAAGGCGCCGAGTAGCATCAACTCCAGCTGGACCCACGAGCTATTCCTCGATACGGACTTAAATCCGACCACCGGATTTAATTCCGGCTGGATGGCAAATGGTTACGACCGGATGGTTGCGTACGGCGCGAATGGTACGACCTACAGCGTGTACGAATTTACCGGCGCGTTGCAGGGCGATTGGTCCTGGAACTTCCTCACCATCATCAACTACGCATACGACGACGATATGATCGAATGGGCGATTCCCCGCAGCGCGTTGGGCGGCAGCACGCGAGCGAAGCTGACGTTTTTGACGGAAGGCGGGTCGGTCAGTGTGCAGACGTGGGCGCACCACACGGAATCGCTTTCGCGCATTTATGATTTTGCGCCGTCGCCGCAGTACACCGTTACAGTTGCAAGCGCACACGGGACGGCGATTCCTGCGGTCGGCAAGCATGTCTATGAGATCGGCACGGCGCTGACCAATTCCGTAATCGCGCCCGCGCCAGCAAACGGGACGCAATTTGTGAGCGTGGGTTGGACGATGACCGATCATGCGCCAGCGTCGGGTGTGGACGACGAGTTCTCGATGACGGCTACCAACAACACGACGCTGACTTGGCTGTGGGAGACAAACGTACAATTGGCCGTGTCGGTGAATGGCTCCGGCTCTACTGCGGGGGATGGCAATGATTATTACGCGCAGGGCGCGGTGGTGAGTGTTGCCGCAGTGCCTGACGCCGGTTATATCTTCGTCGGCTGGTCGGGCAGCGTGCCCGCAGGACAGACCAATGACAATCCGTTGAGTTTGACGATGGATCAGCGGCGCAACATCACAGCCAACTTTGCACCGCACGAGGGGGTTTATCTTAACAGCCTGACGGTGGATGGTCTGCTGACCGACTGGGCGGGCGTTGCCCCGTTTTATACTGACGCTGAAATTCTTGATGGGATGCCGCTGAGCTCGACGTTCTCCGCGATCTATGTCGCGAACGGCTTGGACAACCTCTACATCGGGCTGCAATACAAGGCGCCCAGTTCCATCCATTCCAACTGGATTGTGGATGTTTATCTGGACAGCGATCTCAATTCGACAACCGGTTTTGACGCGGGGTGGATGGCGAACGGTTATGACCGATTGATTCGCTACGGCGCAGGTGGCAGCACGTATTCCGTTTTCCATTTCAATGGAGCGCAACAAAGCGATTGGAGCTGGGAGTTTGATGGGTTGCTCGATTATGCGTTCGATGGCGCAACGGCTGAGCTGAGTATTCCATTGGCCCTTCTCAATCTTCCCGGCAATCAGTTCAAAGTTGAGGTGCACGTCGCGGAGGGCGATGTCACTCAGGAGACGTGGGCGCATCAGTCGGAAGCGGACGCCCGCGTGTATAAACTTGGAACACCTCCCCCGCAGTCGTTCGAGGTCATTTCGCTCTACGGCTCCGCGCAGCCTGCTGTCGGTTTGCACACCAACGAGTACGGCACACAGATCAACGCCAGTGTGTCGGCTCCCGCGCCCGCGAACGGCACTCAGCTTGTCGTCGTGGGCTGGACCATGACAGGAAATGATCCCGCGTCCGGTGCAGCGAGCAGTTTTTCCATGACGCACACGAACACGGCAACGCTGACGTGGTTGTGGAACACGAACGTCAACTTTACGCGGACGGCTGGCGCTCACGGCACGATTACGGGGGATGGCTCCGGCTACTACGCGCGGGGCGCGAGCGTTACGGTCACGGCGGTGCCGGATGGTGGGTATTCCTTCAGTGGCTGGTCGGGCGATGTTCCGAACGGTCACGAGATGGATAATCCGCTGAGCCTGACGCTGGATAACACCCGTTCAATCACAGCGAATTTCTCGCAAAATATCGGACGCTATGCGGCGATTACGCTGGATGGGAGTCTTGGTGAATGGACGGTGCAGGACGAATTTTATGGAGATGCCGAAATTACCGACGGTCTTCCCCTAAACTCGACGTATTCGTCCGTCTCCGTCGCGAACGACAACACCTACCTCTACATCGGTCTCAAGTTGAAGGGCGCCAGCTCGATCAATTCGAACTGGCTCCATGAGCTGTACATTGATTCGGATATGAATCCCTCGACCGGCTTTGACTCGGGATGGATGAGCGGGGGCTACGATCTTCTTGTGCAGTACGGCGCGGGTGGCGCTTCGAGTTCTATCTTTTCGTTCAGCGGGGCGCATCAGGCCGACTGGGGGTGGGCCTATGTTGGGGCGCTGGACTACTCCTTTAATAACGATGTGATTGAGTGGGCGATCCCGCGCGCGTTGTTCGGGCAGAGCAGCATTGTCCGATTGGAATTTCACGTGAGCGGGGGTGATGTGGTGACGGAAACGTGGGCCCACCAGAGCGAGGCGGATGTGAAAGCGTATGCCTTTGCAACGGAGAACAATTGTGCTGCGGGAATCCCGCCGCAGATTGTTTCGGTCGCAGATAAGACGGTTGATGCGGGACAACTTCTAACATTTCAAGTCCGCGCGAATGATCCGGGCTGCATACCGCCGGACATTACGGTCATCGGCAAGCCCGGCGCGGCTTCGTTCACGCTTGCGCCGTCTGGAACGAATCAAGTCGGCACGTTCAACTGGACGCCCGGCCTTGGTGATGTCGGGACATACTTGGTTCAATTCACGGCAGAAGACGACGAGGGGGCCACGGTGTCCTTTGTGATGCGTATCTATGTCGCTGTGCCCGGCGAGCCGAGAGATCAGCGTGGCGTGCCTGAGTCTCAATCGAAGTGGGCCGTTCAACTGACGGAGATTGACGCGCAACAAGGCGGGCCAGCGACTGCGTATTGGCAGGCGGTGCAGGGCATTCATTACGATGTCTATACTTCAACCGGACCATTCCGCGATGGAATGTCGTGGAGCCGCGTTGTCGCGGGGCAGGAGGCGCATAACAGTTTCGAGCAAACAGCGCTTTCGCTGGGTGCTCGCACGAACTTTGTGCAGGTCGTCCCGGCCGGTGCGTCGCCCACGATGAACGGTGTTTGGGGCGTGATTAAGCCTACCGTAGCGAGTGGGATGTCCATGTTGTCTGCGCCACTGCGTTCCGATCTTTCTTTCAGCGGACAATTCGGCGCCGAACTGGCAGATGTGCTCCCGCAGAATACACTCGTGAGCATTATGCACGCGGGACAAACACCGACGTGGACTGTGCTGAGATTGAACGGCAGCAAACAGTGGGTGCTGGACAGCGGTGCGCCACAATACACGCTTGCGCCCGGTCAGGCATTTTTCATCGAAAACCCAGGTAGCGCACAAACGCCCGCGATTTCCGGTCCGGTCGGCAATACGGGCGAACAGCAACTCTCGCTTCAAACCGGCTTCAATCTGATCGGTGTTTCAGAGGGCAAAATTCTTGCCGCCTCGACCGCGTTCGAAGCGGCTTCGCCTATCGGAAATTATGACGACGAGCTGGCTGACCAAGTTGTTGTATTAAACCCCAATGGTTCATGGCGCCGTCTTATCCGTCGTCCGACCGGAACGTGGTACGACACCGCAAATCCAAACGGAAAAGGGAACACCACGCTTACTCTCTCGCCGGGACAGGCATATTACTACATTCGCCGCAGCTCAGGAACGACCTTGGACTTCTAACCATGCGTGCGCAGACCAAACGTATTGAAGGGTTGCGAGTTCGACGTTCGCTTTCTCGTACACTCGGCGTTGCTCTCACGCTGGCCTTATTTGCTGCGATCGTTCATGCGGCAGTGGTTTATGTGGAAGATTTCAGCTCCGGCGCGAACGGATGGGGGATCGCGACCCCGGTGAGATGGCCGTGTCCCATGAGCTTTCCGTCGGCTCGCCCGCTTATTCCGCAATGCAGGGTTCCTTTGCTGCACAGGGTTTCCCGATTCCACAGACCGACGCGTTTCGGATTGATAGCGGCGGAAATTTTGTCGGCGACTACACCGCTATTGGGAACGGCCTGACTCAACTTAGTTTCGACCTGTATGCCGAAGATATCCTGCCGTCTGATCTGTTCATTCGCCTGATCTCCGGCAGTGATGTGTTCACCTATCAGTTCAGTCTTGCCGGCCTTTCTGTAGATTCGTGGCGCACGTTCAACGTCAACCTCGCGTGGAGCTATGGGTGGAACGGGATCGGCCAAGCCGCGTTCAATTCTGCGCTCTCCAGTGTGAGCGCGCTGGAAATCGAACTCACCCGAAGCGGTTCTGCTGCGCAACTTTACTATCTTTCAAATATCAGCTCATACGATAACCAACTTCCCCCCGATCACGAGGGTGGCGGTGGCGGCGGAGGAGATGCAGTTCCCGAGCCGGGCGAGGGCTTGCTCTATCTCGGCTTCATTTTGCTCAGTGCCCTTGGACGTCGTCACGTGATTCGCGCAAGGGCATAACGAGGGCGTGCTGTGCGGCGCTTGATTTCAACGCTTGTGTTGGTGGGCGTCGCAACCGCGAGTCTGGCCGCTTCGGTCACGACGGAGACGTTCAACGCCGGCGCGAATGGTTGGGTTGGAACCGTCAATCTGGCTGGCGCTTGGGGCTTTAGCGCGGGAGTTGGAGGTGTTACATTTTCTGATACGGGCTTTCCGCTTCCCGATGAGGCAAAATTGAGCAGCTCGCCAGCGGCCACTTCCGGTTCGTTCACTGGCAACTTTGTTGCCGCCGGGATCGAGGCGATTGGAATTCGCTTTCAAGCCGTTGATGCGCTTCCATCCGATGTTCAGTTCCTTCTTTCTGGAGGAACCTCTGTCTATCGGCGTTCCTTTCTCTCTTCTGTTGTGCAAACCGGCACATGGTACACCCTCGTTGCATCGCTCGCCGATGCACAACTTGGTGGGTGGACAAATCTGAGCGGTACGCTTGACGAATTCCAAGATTCGCTGACGGATGTAAAAAGCGTCGCCGTGCGCATTGCTCGTTCGGGGCAGACGGAACAGAAGTATTTGATGGATGAGATATTCCTCGATCATCTTCCCGCTGGCGCCGAGTTCGTTCTTGCAGAGGACGAAGTTTCTGTTCGTTGGACGGGCCTGCGCGCAAGCGTGGTGTACGGAATTGAATCCACGACGAATCTGATTTCGTCTCCCTGGCAGCATCTCGATCAATTTATCGCGACAGCAGAACAGCAGATACTCGCTCTTCCGAAAACGAACACCGCTCAATTCCTCCGCATCACAATCCCGTAGGTTGTAAAGCCGACGCAATCCCGCAGAGAAGATCGGGACGGCGACGTCCCGCTTCCATGTCGTTAACCCAACGATGGTAAAAACCGTAGGAGACCGATGAACGCGTCGGGAACGCTGAAGGTTGTGCAGTCAGGGGCCATTGTTTCAAACCACACGGGCACACGAAATGGTTTCGAGTCAGGATTCGCGCCAATCCGCAGAGCCAAATTTCCAAGGGTTGGAAGTTCCATCCGAAACGACTTCCAAGGGTTGGAAATTCGGATGAAAATGTCCGAATTAATGCAAAAATGTTGGCCCGTGCGCTTAATCACGGATAGGGGGGGCGCAAAATTATTTCTCAACCGGCACAACGATGCCGCGAATGATAATGTTTTGACAGAAGGCAAAAATTACAAGCGTGGGCACCGCAGCGATGAGGATGGAGGCGTACATAATGCCGGGGCCGCTGTACTGCTGCAGTTGATAGAGCCACGGCATCAGGGTCCACATTCGCGAGTCTTGGCAGATTAGCAGCGCGAACATAAAATTGCCGTAGGCGAGGGTGAAGGCGTTGAGGGCGATGACGGCGAGAATGGGTTGGCTGAGGCTCATGGTGATCGTCCAGAAAATCCGGAACTCGCCCGCGCCATCCATTTCCGCGCTCTCATATAATTCGCGTGGAAGCGAATCGAAGAAACCTTTCAAAAGGAAGATCGCGTAGCCGCTTGCGAGGCCCGGCAGTACGAGCGCCCAGAAGGTGTTGAGCATTTCTAATTTCCGCAGGAGCAAAAAGATGGGAATCTGCGTCACCATCGGCGGAAAAGCCATCGTGAGCATCAGGAAGAGGAGAACTTTGTAACTAAAGGGCGGGCGATAGCGGCTCAGTGCATAGGCCGCCAGCGGATTGACGATCAACGCGGCGAGAACGGCGAGAAAGCAATAGATCGCGGTGTTCAGTAGTCCACGTCCGTGACGCCCAAGATAGTCCCAGACCGCGACAAAATTGCGCGTGATGAATTCTTTACGAAGCGCGGATTGTTGCGCGAGGAAACGCTGATAGTGAATCTCCTGCTGCGGCAGCGTCACGTCGGACCATCGCGCAAAGCTTGTTCCGTATCGTTGGTTTAGCTTCGCGAGTGAATCAAAACGCGCAGTCAGAAAATCACGAAACTGTTGTTCCAGCGAAACGATGTAGAGACCTTCCGGCGGCGCTTGATGAAGCGTGCCTGTCGCAGGATCGCGCCAGCCCTGAACAAACGCATCCCAATCGGAGAAAATCAAACCTTCCGTCAGTCCCGGGCGAGGCAATTCAATTTCTGACCACCATGTGTAGTTCGTTTTGTACACGCGGTTTAACGTGCCGAGCAGGCTGTACTTTGCTTCGAGATAATTAATGTAATCAGAGAGCGCGTCGCCAGTGGCGCGAAGCCATTGGTGGTTGAGAATAACGCGCGCAAACGATTCCCAATCCTCGCGCTCTGCATCGGTCCAGTGCGCTTCACTTGGGTACGTCGGACTGAACCGCACGTCGTCCCACGATGCATAGTCCGTGTGGTGGGATTTGTTGTAGGTGGCGATGTCGCGGGTGTAGCGGCCTTTGAGGAATACGTTGCGATAAAATCCCTCGACACTGAAATAGATGCGCTGATCGAGCGGTTGTTTTGCTTTGAATGCGTTCCACTCGCGCAGGAACGGGGTTTCTGTCAGCGAACTGCGTCGAACCAAGTAATCTTCGGGAGGAAGGGCGATGGAATACCAGGAGGTATCGGTCGTTTCGAGTTCCCGATTCACTGCCGCGAGATCGTTTGTGAACTTTTCGGCGAGGTGGCGCTTCCACGCGCGTAGCATAATGGGTTGCGCCCCGCGTGAGGCTGGCGCACGCGCACTGGCGAGGGTGTAGGTGAAGGGGCCGGGCGCTTCTTTTTCGAGAAAATCCGTCCATTCAGAAATGAGCCCATTTTGGCCCGAGGCTGGGTGGAGCGCCTGTCCGAAAGATGCCGGCGCGTCGGAATAGGTACTGTAGAGCAGCGCGAGGTTTTCGTTGAATACCATCTCGATCATCTTTTGGTATAACGCGGTTTCGTCGTAAAGGAACCGGGGAATGAGGTGGTTGTATGGCGCGTCCACCGCGCTTTTGGCGCTGCCGGAGAGCAGAAGCAGGAATGGATAGACCATCGTAATCGCGCCCGCGAGGAGGGTCGCGTAGATGATTCCGATTAGTGCGCGTGTGCGCCAGTGGCGGCGTCCGATGGCGGAGAGGATCGGCATTTAACGTTCCTCCCCCGCTGTGCGGAATTCGACGCGCGCGAGGATGCGCAGTTGGTGGACGGTGAAGCCGATGAGAAGGAACCCGAGCATCCACGCCATCGCTGTCGCGGGGCCGAATTGCAGGAACGTGAAGGCCTTGAACCAGATGTGGAGTCCTGCGACCTCTGTGTTCGCCGCGCCACCGGTCATTACGAGGATGTTTCCCTCGGCGCCGTACCATGAACCGATGAACGCGCCGACGAAGTTGATGATGATGAGCGGTTTCAGAATCGGAAAGATGACGAAAAGAATTTTGTCAATGAACCCCGCGCCATCAATTTCGGCCGCTTCATAGTATTCGTCTGCAATGCCCTTGAGCGCTGCGAGATAAATTAAGCAGCCTGGCCCCATGCCCGCCCAGATCATCGGTATGACGCAGGCGAGCATTGCGGTCTGCGGATCGCTGAGCCAGCGATACGGCTCCGGTTGCGTGGCCAGCAATCGCGGGAGAAGGTGGCGCAGCGATTCGATGAGCGGTTCACCCGCGATGAACAGCAGCGGTCGCGCGATATTGGCGACGGTGAAGAAGAGAATGACCCCGACAAGTGCACAGGTGATTGCGACGCCCTTGATATCATTGCTCCAGAGGCGTCGCGCGAAGGCCATTGCGATGCCAAAGAGAAGGGTGGCGAGGACGATGTATCCGATTGCGGGGATACGCAGCAGAAGGGCGTTCAGCGCGCCGCGTTCCGATGGCTCGTAGAATTGTTTCCACAAGAGAATGGTCACGATGCCGGTGACGACGGCGGGGAGGTAGTAGATTAGGCGGAAGAGCAGTTTGCCGCGCGGTACTTCCTGCAAGAGGATCGCGAGGGCGATGGGGGAGAAAGGTGAGCGCGAGGATCAGCAGGCTGTAGCGGATGGAGTTCCAGATGGAGGTCCACCAGAGATTATCGAAGAGGACACTACCGAAGTTGTCGAGTCCCACCCAGATCGAATGGCCGAGCAGCCGATAGTCAAAAAATGCCATTCCTGCCCCCTGCGCGAGGGGGAGGTATTGCCAGACAAGGATCGTGAGCAGTGCGGGAGTGAGGAGCAGCCAAACCCAGCCGTATGTTTTTTTTGCGCGCGATTGCAGCTCTGCTTCCGAGTGTTCCGGACGGAATGTTGCAAACACTTTGCGAAAGACCCATGCGAAGCCGGCCAGCAATGCGATGAGTGTCGCAAGCGCGGTCGCCCGACGGATGCGAAGTTGGTCGGGCGGAACAATCCCAATCATAATTTCGTTTGCCCGCGTTTCCGCCTTCGTTAGCAGATTTTGAAAAATGGCCCGCGCGCGCTTTGGGGTCGTCGGGAAGCTGATCGCTTAGCGCGAGTTGTTCCGCGCGTTCAATCGGAAGCGTCATCAAGTCGTAGGCGACGTTGCTGTTGCGCCCGTACGGCTCCGGGCGTCCGGTTTCAATCGCGATTTCAAAGGTCTCCGCCCAGCCCGGTGGCGAGAGTCGTTCAAATTCGGGATAGCCAAATTGGTGGAGGTAGCGCGGATTGACGAACGGGCCGTAGCCGCCCTCGACCATAATTTTTGTTTTGATGCGGACGGCCGCTTCACTTTCGTAGAAGCGCATAAACTCCCACGCGGCATCGCGCACGGCCGGGTCGGTGATTCCGGAGAAAAGCCCCATCATCCGACTATTGAGTTCGCCGCCCCGTTCGCCGCGTGGTCCCTTGGGCACGGGTACCATGCCGGTGAGTTCGGGGTTGATGGTGGAGAAGAGGCGCTCGTCAATATACGCCATCATCATTCCGATTTCGCCGCGCTCCCACTTCATCGCGAAGTCGCTCGCATCTTTCGATGAATAGCCGCGCCGCACGACGCCGTCCGCGTCCACCCAGCGCTCCGCGCTCAAGCGTGTATAAAAATCAAGCGCCTCCACGCCTGCGGTGGAACCGAAGACGCAGCGCCATTGATCGGTGTCCTTGTTATATTCCATCACATCGCCACCTGCAGACCAGAGGTAGGTGACCCAGTACCACGACTCCTGTTTGCCACGATGTAGTTGGATTCCGTACGTGCCGCGTTTTGGATCAGTGAGCGCCCGTGCTGCCGCGAGAAGGTCGTCCCAGGTCCAATCCACCGTGGGGTGGGGCACTTTGTAGCGATCAAATAGGTCTTTGCGATAGAGCAGGACTTTTCCGAGCGCTCCGCCGTAGGGCAAGGCCCAGACGTGTTGTCCGCCCGGCCCGATTCGATCAATCACCTGCCACAGCGTCGGGTGGATGCGGAAGGCCTGCTCCTCTTCGGTCATTGTGGAGAGGTAACCGTCCTCCGGTTTATCCAGCGGATAGAGGAAGTTGTTTTGGATGTAGCTATCCGATTTGCGGAAGTTGATATAGAGGACATCTGGCGCGATTCCGCCCGCGATGGCGAGCAGGTCCACCTCCGCGCCCTCGACTTTGATTCCGGTGAACGGTTCTATTTCGACAGAAATTTTATCCCAGTTATGCGTCCCATATTTTGTCGGATTCGCTTTGTATTTCGCGCGGTAGCGCTCGGCAAAAATATGCGGCCATTCACGCTGGAACGCGCGAATGGCCGCCATATCCGCCTGATTTGCGATGGAGGGCGATGCAGGATTCACCGGAACCGCGCTGACGATATGAATGACCGTTTCGTCCCCTCGCGTTTCGATGCGACCCGCGTTGGCGGGTGCACCGATGAGTAGCCAAGCCGCAATGAGCGGAAAGGCGAATCGCAAGACTGAATTGAGGCACAAGGGGCGCATTCGGTTAAGAGTTCGCGCCATCCTAGAGCTTCGCGCAGATAATTGCCATGCTCCGAAAAGGGATGCCGAACGACCGGGCAATTATTGGATCGAAACCTGTTGGCACCCCCAACCGGATTCTGAACCGGTGTTACCAGGATGAGAACCTGGCGTCCTAGGCCTCTAGACGATGGGGGCGTCAAGGAGGAGTACGTAATAGAAACCGCCTTGGACTGAATGTCAAGGATGCGGCGAGGCGCGTTTCACGGTGAGGGCACCGGGAATCAGCGAAGCACGCGCGTTGAAAGAATGCGGTCCAGCGTCGACTCAAGCGCTGCGAAAGGCTGGTAGCCGCGGGTGAGTGCGCCGTACTGTTCGCCGTCGCGGATCACGACGGACGGGAAGCCGCTGATCCCGAGCGAGCGCGCTTCGGCGTAATCGGAACAGGCGACGGCATCGGAAGTTTCAGACGCAAGCTGCGTAGCAAAATTAGCCGCATCCACCCCGAACTCCGCCGCGAGCGCAGAGAGTGCCTTGGGATCGGTGATATCTGTGTTTTCCGCGTAAAAGGCGCGTTGAACCCGTTTGAAGAAATCAATTTCTGCATCGGGTTTCATCGCCCTCATCTGTAACGACGGCCCGAGCTGCAGGGTGGGTGTCGTAGCGAAAGGTTGAGTGATCAAGGATCGCGTAGTCGAAGGGCTGCCCCGTCACCTCGTTAATCTTTTTCCACTCGCCGCGTAGGAATGATCGAAATCGGTCCGTTAATTCTTCCGCATTTGCGCCCGGACGCAGTCCGCCAACGATTACGCGGTATTGAAATTTGTCGCCATATTTTGCTCGGATCGAGTCCATCACCGGTGCAAACGCCCAGCACCACGAACACATCGTATCACCAATATAAATCAGTTCCATGTCAGACCCTCTGGCAGCAAGCATCGCTTACAAATGGGCGGTATTCAACTTTTGCAATGGGCGCATTAACAAATGCGGGGGAGTTGTTCGCCGGAGAGCATATCCACCACGCGCGTTCCGCCCACGCGGGTTTTCATGGTGACAAAGCGAGGGTGGTCGGTGACGACTTCGCCGATGATGGCGGCGTCTTTGCCGAGCGGATGTGCGCGCATGGCCGCAAGAACAGCTTCGGTGGAATCAGCGGGGACAATGGCGATGAGTTTTCCTTCGTTTGCGACATACAGCGGGTCGAGGCCGAGAATTTCGCACGCGCCTTTGACTTCTTCGCTGATCGGAATGCGAGATTCTTCCAACCGGATGCCAACGTGCGCGGCTTCCGCGATTTCGCTCAATGCGCTGGTGACGCCGCCGCGCGTCGGATCGCGCAGGACATGGATGTCGGGGCAGACTGCGAGGATCGCTTCCGTCAGGCCGTTGAGTGGCGCGGTGTCGCTCGCAATCTCTGTTTCAAATTCCAGGCCCTCGCGAACGGACATGATCGCGATGCCGTGGACGGCGATGTGCCCGCTGACGATCACTTTGTCGCCCGGCGTCGCGCGCGTCGGTTGAATGTTCACGCCGTCGTGAACAAGGCCGATGCCGGAAGTGTTGATGAACAGTTTGTCGCCTTTGCCGCGATCCACCACCTTGGTGTCGCCCGTGACGAGCGCGACCCCTGCGCGATCCGCCGCGCGGCGCATGGATTGGATCACGCGCCACAGATCATCCATCGGCAGCCCCTCTTCGATGATGAAGGCGGCGGAGAGGTACAGCGGCTTTGCGCCACACATTGCCAGGTCGTTCACCGTCCCGTTGATTGCGAGATCGCCGATGTCGCCGCCGGGGAAGAAGAGGGGGCTCACAACAAACGAGTCGGTGCTGAAGGCGAGGCGCGTGTTGCCGATGGAAAAAATCGCGCCATCGTGCAGCGGCTGAAGCAGCTCATTTTTGAATGAGGGCAGAATCATTTTCTGAATGAGCTGTTGCGAAAGTTTCCCGCCGCTGCCATGCGGGAGCACGACCTCCTTGTGGTCGGTGATGGGCAGCGGGCACGAGCCGAATGCGGGGGTGATGTCGGCGGGTTTGTTCATGAAGCGGATGCCTTATCCTGCTCGGCGGGTTTGGGGTGGTGGAGGTGTCGCCCGTAAGCGTAGTAGGCGGCGCATGCGCCTTCGGCCGATACCATCGTTGCGCCGAGCGGGTGTTCCGGCGTGCAGGTCTTGCCGAACGCGGGGCAGTCGTGGGGTTTCTTCGCGCCGCGCAGGACTAGGCCGCTGATGCAAGCGCCGGATTCCTGCGTGTTGATGGACTGCACATCGAAAATGCGTTCCGCGTCATATTCGCTGAATTCGGCCCGCAGCGTGAGTCCGCTTTGCGGGATGGAGCCGATGCCGCGCCACTTGCGGTCTGAAACCTCAAACACGCTGTTCACCAGTTCCTGTGCGGCGCGATTGCCTTCGCGTTGCACGACGCGCGGGTATTGATTCTCCACTTCGGCGCGCCCTTCTTCGAGTTGCCGCACAGCCATCAACGTTCCTTCGAGCAGATCGAGCGGCTCGAAGCCGGTGACCACAATCGGCACGTTGAACTGTTTCGCGAGCGGCTCGTATTCGTGGTAGCCGACGACCGTGCACACGTGGCCCGGCCCCAGAAAGCCTTGCACGCGATTGCCCGGCGACTGGAGTATGGCGGAAATCGCGGGCGGCACGAGGACGTGAGAAACGAGCACGGAAAAGTTGTTGATTCCCTGTTTGTGCGCCTGCCAGACGGACATTGCATTCGCCGGCGCGGTGGTTTCAAAGCCGATGGCGAAGAAGACCACTTTTTTGTCCGGATTCGCGCGCGCGATTTTCAGGCAATCAATCGGCGAATAAACCACGCGCACATCCGCGCCGCGCGACTTGAGAACCAGCAGGTCGGCATCCGAACCCGGCACACGAAGCATATCGCCAAATGAACAAAAGATGACATCCGGGCGGCGGGCAATGGCATGAGCTTTGTCAATCATTTCGAGCGACGTTACGCAGACCGGGCAGCCCGGCCCATGAACGAGTTCGATTTCTTTCGGGAGCAACCGATCAATGCCGTACTTCACGATGCTGTGCGTCTGCCCGCCGCACACCTCCATCAGCACCCACGGGCGCGTGACGATGCGCTTGATTTCGGCGATGAGCTTCTGCGCGAGTTTTTCATCGCGATATTCGTCCATGAACTTCATCGCGATTCCCCTGCGGGTGATTCAGTGGACGGCTCATCCAGTTCGCCGAGTTGATCCATTTCCTGAAGAAGCTCGAATGTGCGTTGCGCTTCGTCCTCATCCACCTTGCTCAAGGCAAAGCCGACATGAACCAACACATAATTTCCGACCTCGACCTCGGGCGTGTATTCGAGACACGCCTGTTTGACGATGCCCCCAAAGTTGACCCTGGCCATTTTGATGCCATGGGGGTCGGTGAAAACATCCACCACTTTACCGGGAATGGCCAGACACATGGTTTGCATCCTCCTTTGCCTTGCCGATGGCCACGCCGTCGCAGATCAGCACGACCGCGCCGACATCGGCATCCGGGACGAGCTCCAGCGGCACGCCCTTCGTTGCGCCGTTCACGCGAATGCGGCCCATGCGGAGTCCGTCCGCTTCAAAGATCCCAATGATTTCGCCGTAGTGTAGATTCACCGCACGTCCTCAATTCATTAATAGTAGCGCGAACGGCGCAGAACGGGAACGCTGCCGCGGCCCTTTTTCTGAAATCGGGGAATCCCTGAGGGGTGAGGGAAGAGTGGAGAAAGCAAGGGGCGGCTGTCGCGAAAATGGGGTGTTGATGAAGCCGGTGAGAGGCTATGATCGCGGGATGATCCATCAGCATAGGAGTGACGCTTTATGACATTTTCCGAATATCAGGCGGGTGCAGCGAAGACGGCGGTATATCCGGGGCGAGGGACAGGCAATTGGATTTATCCGGCGCTCGGGCTGGCCGGTGAGTCGGGTGAGATTTGCGAGAAGATCAAAAAGTGCATTCGCGACGATGACGGAAAGATGAGCGAGGAGCGTCGCTCGCTGCTCGCAAAAGAACTGGGCGACGTGCTGTGGTACGTCGCGACGATGTGCTCGGAGCTGAATCTTTCGATGGAAGACGTCGCTGCGGGCAATCTAAAAAAACTCGCCGCGCGAAAAGACGCAGGCACGATTCACGGATCGGGCGACTTGCGGTAATCACCGTTGGATCATGGCACGATGCCATGCCGATACGTTATTTTGCCGGGACCTCTTCTTCTACCGGCTGGTTGATTGCGCGGAGGGCTTCGAGGGCGGTGGACATATAGTCGTCAATCTTCGATATTTTATACGCGGCCAGCCAGAGACCGGCCAGATTTGAGCCTCCTTCGAGCACACAGCGCTCGAAGAAATCGTGGCCGCTTTTGGCTTCGAGTTTGCCGAGTTTTTCGAGTTTATAGAGCGGCTCCACGCGAGATTCCGTACGCGCCATAAACTTCAAAATCTGCGGCCACGGATCGGTTTCGTCCATATTGGCCGCGGGCCTGACTTTGTCCGCGAGTGTTTTGCTATTGATCTTGTTCGCGACCAGCGCCGTTCCGTCCACGTAATCGTGAATGCCGTAGCCGGTTGTATAGCCTTCGGGATTTTCGCCGCGCCACCCGTGGTGATGCTTGCTCATATGTAGAGGCTGATGCGCATCGCCGACAAAGTGAGAAAGGAGTCCCATTTCCTGAATGACGTTGTTTCGCGCCGACTCGATATCCGCTTCGGATACTACATCGGAGTATTCCTGCAGCGTCCTGAGTGTGGACCACGAGGAGGCGAGTTTCCAATAGCGCTCAATTATTGCGTAGGGAATGAGTCCGGGTGTGCTATAGACATGGGCCGCGTCGCGGGTTGGGTCATACGGCGCAATATCGGGATGCTGTGCGCGGAACGTTGCAAGTAGCTCGATGAACTCGTTGCGGAAGCGCGGGAGCGTTTCGACGGTGAGGCCAAACACGTCGAGGTCTTCGAGGTCCATATAATGGTCGGGGCTATTAATATGGTTAAGCACCGCCGCGCCCTGGCCGCGCCAGCGGTCCGGCTCCGGCGCGAGGTAGAGCAGGCGTGTCACTCGCGCGTCATCCTTGACCCACGCCGGAAAATCATCGGGCAGCCCTTTAAGCGCAAGCTCCGTCACCAACTTGTGCCCGACCAGGTCCCACGCCTTCGCGCCGGAGGCGAAGCAGAACAGTCCGACTATAACCGCCATGACAATCTTCGATCTTTTCACATTGGTTCTCCCGGTTAAACATTTTGAATAGACCAAAATATTGCGGCAGTCTCCAGCACAGATTTTCGCGTCGCGACGAAGTAGGAAGATAGGGTCCCGCTGAAAGGCAGAGCCGTGTCGTGTTGAGGGCGGGCGAGCGAGATCGTTTCGCTATTTTTCTGCGAGGACTGTGATCTGCTCGGGATCGCGTATTTCGATGTTTGGGTTGCCCAGATGAAGATACGGAATGCCGCTAATCCGGACACGTCTGCCCGGCAAGGTTTGCTGAAGGGCGCCACCTATCGCCGCTTCAATTGTCTCGCGATGGCGCTCACGAATAAGCGCCGTAAATTTTGCTCCCGGTATATTTTCAAACTCCAAAAAATGGATGGAGCCGTCCGGAGTGGAGTTTACAATGGATATTCTTCCTGCGACAGTGATAGGACTTCCCACGTTTTCACGGATTTGCGCGACGGCGGCAGATTTGAATGCGGGTTGGCTGGCGCTTTTTTCGGATGTCCGTAGGTGAATTTGTTCGGGCCGGTTCAGCGCCATTTGTGGCGTCCCGGCAAAGATGCTTAGAATGCCCTCTATTTCCACGTCTTGCCCGATTAGTTCTTCCAGATAGTCTCCGTATGTCTCTTGGAAAAGAGGTAGGACGTTTTGGTGCAACAGCGCCACGAAATCACGGGGGGTGGTGCCAAACTGTATGAAAGACAGGCGGCTTCTTCCGACGCGCAGCTTGACCGACACAATGCGCCCTTGGACATGGGCGTATTCTCCCGCATTTTCGCGCAAACGAACGATATCGGTCGCTTTGACTCGAAGCGGATTTTCGGGGAACGAATGACTTGCAGACGGGGATTGTTTTTCCAAAGCCGCACTTTTGCCCGTTCTCGTATTTTTTTGTACGCTGCGCATCCCGATGGACGGTAAATCTTCCATCGTTCTGTCTTCGATTTGTCGCGTGGTCCACCTTGCCGCGCGGAGGACGGACGGATTCTGCGGATATTGTCGGTTTAATTCATCCCAGATGCTCTGTGCCTGGTGGAGGCGGGTCAGTGCGTCGGTGTCGCTCAAGACTGCGGCCCAGTTGCCAAGCAAGTACGCCACATCCATTCGTACTTCGCGACTATTGGGGTCTCCGGAAAGAAGCCGTTCATAGATTTCAAAGGATTCGCCAAAGAGTTTTTCTGCTTTCGGCAGGTCTCCAACGCGGGCGGCACTTTGTCCCACTTCTGCCAAATTGCGCGCCAGGTCGCGCGTATATGCGTCGCTTTCGGGGCGTTTTCCGACAAGTGCGCGGAAGTTGGCCGTGGCTTTTTCGTGAACGGCTAATGCTTTCGCATGGTCACCCATCTGGCTATGGGCGTGGGCTATTTCGTCTAAATTTCGCGCCAATGTGCGCAGGTAGTCCGAATTGTTCGGAAAGGCTGCGGTGAGTGCGCTGAATTGTGCGTCTGCTTGTTCCAGCAGTTGAAGTGCGCGAGCGGACTCCTTCGCGCGCAGCAAGGCGATTCCCAGTTCGCTTTGGCTTCGGGCCAGATCAATGCGAGATTCGGGGTCCCCGGGGTTGCCCCTAAAGATGGAGTCGTAGATATTTAGAGCACGACGAAGCGAGTTGGTCTCTTGGCTTTTGTCCGGCGCGAGCGCCTGAATTCGAGCGAGAACCATATAGCTTCTTGCCAGATTGCGCTGGGCGTCCGGCAGTTCCGGATTTAGCCGGACAATGTTGTTGCCGACCGATACCGCATCTTCTGCGCTTTCAACTGCCAGAGCCATGTTTCCGCGTTGAGCCGCGAGGGTCGCCTTTATTCCGAGATTGTGCGCAAGGTCCTGGCTATAGAGCATATTTTGAGGCGCGCGCCTCACTTCCGGGCGGAGTATTGAGACGGCCCTGTCAATGGCCTCCATCGCCTGTGTTTGTTCGCCGAGTTGTCCCAGGATACTCCCCATGCTTGACCAGCTCCGCGCCAAGTCGCGCACATAATCCACGTTCATCGGGTCCGACTGGAGCAGCGCCGAAAGACGCTCGATGCGCCGCTCCACTAATTCGCGCGACTCCTGCCTTTCTCCGGTGCCGAGTTTGTTTTGGGCCAGTCGGGCGAGCGACCAGCTCAGCTCTTCCTGCAATTGCGGGTCATCTTGGTTGTTCTCGGAAAGGTCTTCGTAAAATGCGACAGCGTCGCGCAGCAGTTGTGCGCGGACGGGCGCGGCTTTTGGGATGTCGGCCAATTGACTTTCGGCGGCATAGGTGGTGAACTGGTCCACCGTTGAAAGCGCCTTTGCGAGGTTTTGTTCCGCTCGCTCGCGCTCACGAATGGCTCGGGCTTCTGCGCTGCGAGCTTCGACTTGCGCGGCGCGTGCGCGCAAGAGACCGACGACGGCGAGCGTTGTGCCAGAGGCAAGCGCGATGAAGGCGGCGAGTATGGCAAAGGCAAGGGCCTTGTGTCGCTTCGCGAACTTCGAGACTCGATAGGAAACCGAGGGAGGGCGCGCGGAGATCGGTTTGTTTTGCAGAAATCGATGAATGTCTTCGGCGAAGGCTTCGGCGGAAGAGTACCGGCGCTCCTTATCCTTTTCGATGGCCTTTTGAACAATGACTTCAATGTCACCCGCCAATTCACGGTTCAGCGACGAAAGGGGAGGGGGTCAATTTCGTGGATTGTGCGAATGGCTGCGTCGAGCCTTTTCGGATCAAGGCGATAGGGTGTTTGTCCCGCCAGCAGTTCAAAGGTGAGCATGCCCAGCGCATAGATGTCGGTACGGACATCAACCTCTGCGACATTGCCGCCAGCTTGTTCCGGAGACATATACAGGAGCGTTCCGAGCAGGACGCCGACATCTGTCGGGGCGAGAGTTAGGCGCATATCCGTCTCCGTCGCGCGCGCTACGCCAAAATCAAGAATCTTCGGCTGGCCCTGTGTGCTAACGAGAATGTTTGCCGGTGTTATGTCGCGGTGAATTATACCCTTTTGGTGCGCGTATTGGACACCGAGCGCAACTTTCTGGATTAGCTCCACTTTTTCCCGGACGGATAACTGGTGTTCCTCCGCATAGCGAATAATGGGAAGGCCTTCTATAAACTCCATTGCAAAATACGGCTGAGAAACCCCGCTGGCTTCCGACGAGCCTGCGTCATAGATCCGCGCGATTGTTGGGTGTTCGAGGTGTCCCAAGACCTCAATTTCGTGAGCGAAGCGTCGCAGCAGGGCGGGGGTTAACAGGCCCGCGCGAAGAATTTTAATCGCCACCCGCCGCCGTGGGATTTCCTGATACGCCTCGTATACGACTCCCATGCCGCCTTCGCCAATGACACGGATAATCTCGTAGCCACGTATAACGGCCGGCGCGGTTTCCATATCGGGCGCACCGCTGAACTCCGCGCCGCTGAGCGGCGGGTTGTCTGAGGAACTATCGCTGTTTCTATTCATAGCGCACCGGTTTGATTCGGCGGGCGTTAGGCCAGCGGCGTGCTGCTCAACGCAGTTGCAAAGAGTTGCTTCAGCTCGGGCGTTAGCCAAGTTTGGTTCAGCGCCCACTGGCAGCCTTCACGAATTTTGTCTGTCGGCAAGGACGTAATCTTTATACCCGCCCGCGCCGCAGCTGCAATACTCGCGTAATATAGCACGGTTGCGATTTTTGCGGGATAGGACGCCTCTCCTTCGCGATGCAGGTGTTTGGCAAAATCTTTTACAAGCGTCAGCGCGGACTCGGGTGGATGGGGGTGCTGAAGGAGCTTGCCAAACGTAAGGTCGGATACTTTTTGAAGGGTGTCCTGTATGTTGAGAAAAACCAGAGAAAGGTCCTCCTTGAGAGGCGCGTTAAGCTGGTGGGTGAGCATCGGGCCAAAGTCCTGCTCGTTCCACGCGGAGCAGTCCCTTGACGCTCTGACCATCAAGCCCTGAAGAGTTTGGGCTCTAATCTCCAGTGGTTCCGAGTCCTCTTCCGGGGAATTATCCATACTTGCTAAGATCGTTCGCTTGAGTCTGTCAGTATTTTTCGCAATTCCGCAATTTCGCGGTCAACGTCGCGGTCGTCGCCCGTATACTCCTGAACCACGGCTCGAAATGTCCGTTCAAACATTCGCTTGACTGTAGTTAGCGCATTGGACGCCTGCATTGGGGTCGCAAACTGCAGGCGCTGAACAATTTCTGCGTAGGTGTCCATTTCGGATCCGTGAAGAATTGGATCAACAACTCGGTTCTTGAATAGCAACCAGTGCGCCGATTTGTTTGTTGTTTCGCAATTTTTTTGACGCGGTCAAGGGCTTCGCGCACGATCTCGCGTATCCATGCCAGATCGAACACTTCGGTTTGTTGCGCGATGCCCGCAGTGCTCCGGGGCTCTTCGAGTAGCGATGCCATTGATATTAAACGCCCTTCGCCCGGAGAGCGACGTTGGGACTGTTCCTTGCGGAACACGCTGATAGTGTATCTATCCAGTGCAGTTAATAGCAATGTTCGAAACTTGCCATGCGATTTTTTTGCGTGGGCGAGAAGGCGCCCGACAAGGATTTTGTCCAAGACGAATCCCTGCAGTATATCATCCGCCTGATCGGGGGGGAGATGCCTAGATATCCGGAGATAGGCTTTTAGCGCGGGAATGTAGCGCTCTAGGAGAGTGTTTAGCGCCTGTTCTTGACGAGTTTGGGAGTGATCTACAGCGTGCGCGACCAAACTCCATTGTGTTTGGGGAAACAGATTCCGCCGTACATTTGTCGGTGTCAGCGCCATGCAATCCCGACTGTGCGCGATTTTTTGCAAAAAGAAAAGCAATATTCGTATTTAATATGCGTATCTAGCATGAAGGGGGGCGTGTGGAAACTGACTTGGTTGTTGACATGGAATTGGTGCAAGATCGCTTTCTTACCGTGTGGATATTTAGCCGGAGCGCCATTGTTCGGGAAGGTCTTCGCGTAGTTTTGGAAGATTCCGGTTGGAGCGTTATCGCGGGGTCTGACCTAGATTTTGGGAAGGGCGCTTCTGTTATTATCGTTGATATGACTTCGCGCCTGGTATCAGACGCAGAGTTGCAATCTGTCGTTAGTGAGTATCAGGACCGCGCCCGCATATTGCGCTTTGACGACGCCGTGACTGCAGGCGACGGCGATCTGCGAGGGGGCTTGATACGATTTACGCTTTCTCGAGTCCGGAGGAAATCGTGAGCGCTGTTGATGGCTCCCTCCACGCTGGTCGCCGCGCTGTATTATCCGACTCTCGTCACCCCGCGTCCATTGGGGGCGAGCGGCGATTGGTGGATTCGCTAAGCCGTCGAGAGCGCGAGGTATTTCGTCTTTTAGGTCGCGGTTTTTGGAACTGCCGCGTTGCCAAAGAGCTTGGGATCAGTGTCAAAACCGTTGAAACGCACAAAGAGAATCTCAAGGCGAAGCTGAAGCTTCAGTCTACGAGGGAGCTGATGAAATGCGCGATAGAGTGTTATCAACGGTAGATTTAAGTAGAATTCAGGGAATATCCCGATTGACGCACTTTTGAATAAGTTTCATGCTGGCGCGAGATATGAGGGAGTGTAGGACGATGTTGAGGGGTGATTCGGTGTGGCATCAAAAGGTTGGGGCCGGAAGAAAATGAATCGTCTCGAATTTTTGGACAAGCGTAGAACGGCTATTGTGTGGTTGGTATCGGTGGCCCTGCTTGGGGTGAGTGCGCCATCATTTGCGGTTAGCGAAGTCAACCGGGTTCTGGACAGTGGTGGCGGTTGGATGGACGGCGCGTCATACCACTCGGTAAGCGCCATCGGCCAGGGACACCCGGTGGGGCGAACCATCTCGGGGTCCTCTGTGAACTTTGCAGGATTTTTGCATCCCGACGACTCTCCGATCAACACCAACAACTTCGCCCCGATTCTCGCCTCGATTGGCTCCAAGGTCGTTCTCGCTGGGCAGGTGTTGAGCTTTACTGCGCGGACCTATGATCCGAACGGCACCCTGCCGACCCTGAGCGCAGGTCCCTTGCCGCCCGGCGCAACAGTGCAACTTGGCCAACAGAACGGCACGAATCGGACGGGGACGTTTTCGTGGACGCCGAGCGGAGCGCAGGTGGGGGTGTATCCTGTGCTGTTCTCTGCGACGGACGGAGAGCTTACAAGCCAAGAGATCGTCGTTCTCTATGTTGGGGCAAGCGGGGATGGCACAAACAACCCGGGCGGCATGCCGGATGCCCTTGCCAATTACAGCCTGATAACCAACCTGTCCAGCGTCTCCAGCGGCAACGCAACCGTGCAGTGGGGTGCCGTTGATGGGATCACGTACAGGGTCTATTACAGCAATCAGCCGGTGACGTCGAACATGGCGTGGCATCTGCTTGGAACCGTCGTGGCGGCGGGCGCTTCGGGCAGCATTGTAGACTCGAGCTTCGGCGCGTCGCCGGGCCGCACCTATACGATTGCGTTTGGAAACGACACCCCGAGCTCCCGAGGCGCATGGAGAGGCAACAAAGACGCGTTATCCGGGCAGCGGTTCACCTTGGCCGGTCCTGCAGTGGAGAGTGATCGCAGTTTCGGTGGCGTGATGGGAAGCAACCTTGCGGCGACCCTGACGGGGGATGCGTCCGGGCTTGCCGATCGCATTCATGTGCTGCAGCCCGGGGGGACGTGGAGGATTCTGTGGCTGGATGAAGCGAAGCGGTGGCGTGAAGCGCTGGATAATAGCTATAGCGAGTATGTGTTGCCTGCGGGTCTTGGTTTTATGGTCGAGCGCCCCTCCCATGCGCCGGCGAACTTGGTGCTTTCCGGCAAAGTCGGGAATGACGGCAGCAAGCTCATTACGCTTTCGTCGGGATGGAACCTGATCTCGCTGTCCGAAGGGAAGGCCCTGCCCTTGCGCGAAACCTTTGCGCCCGGCGGGCCAATTGGGGGCGCATCGCTGGAGGCGGCGGATCAGATTCATATTATGGGGAGTAATGGGGCGTGGACGACGCTGATGTATGTGCAGGGTTGGGGGCCGCCGTATGACGGGAACTGGCTGAATATGAATGAGTTTCAGATCTACACGGCTCCGCTGAAGCCTGGGCAGGCGTATTACTACTACCGTCAGGGCGGCAGCATGAATGTGGGCTTCTGAGGCGATGGATGTGTGGAAGAGCTGTATGGGCGTTGTTTGTGCGTTTGCTTGGCTGTTGAGCCTTGGCGTGGGCGCGTCCCTTGCGGCGACATTTTATGTTGAGACGTTTGATGCGGATGATGCGGGTTGGCAGGATCGGGATGTTGGAAAGATGAGCGTTTTTTACGAGCCGAGTTTTGGGCTTGGGCCCGGGTCGCTGGGCGGCAGTTTTGCCGCGCAGGGGGGCTGTTTCCCGAAATTGACGCCTTTCGCATAGCGGGGCCGTCCTCCGGCGGGGCGTTTGTGGGGGATTACCTCGCGGATGTTCCGAGTTACAAGGGCTGGAGTTTTTCATTTTATGCGGAGGATGTATTGCCCTCGCTGCTGATGATTTCGTTTGACGCGGATGGCACGGTATTTAATCGCATCGTCACGCCTCAGGTTGGAAGCGTGGGGCAGTGGTACACGATTGATGTTCCGCTTTCCTATGATGGGCAGTGGTTTGGTGGCTCGGGGTTGGCGTTTTCGAATGGCTTTGCGAATGTGGGGTACATAGACATCCAGGTGTCTCGCAGCGGAGATTCGGCCCAAACGTATTATGTGGATAACTTTGAGTTCTCGGAGCTGGATGCCGTTCCCGAGCCGACCTCGGTTGCCTTGTTCGGGATTGCGTTTGCGGCCGTTTATATGGCGCGCCGTCGGAAGCTTGAATTTGGGGAGAAGGCAGGATGAAGACGCACATTTTTGGAACCGAGCGGGTGAAGGACTGGGGTATGATGGGACGTATTATCGCGGTCGTGGCAGTTGGCGGAGCTGTTTGCGTTTCGCCGGTGATGGCGGCGCCAACGGTCGCATTTACGGAGACGTTCACCGCCGGAGCCTCGGGTTGGAACAAGGAGGGGGCTGTATCGTTTGTGGGCGCCGAGGCCTTGGTTTCTTTTGCGCAACAGGGCGGGCCTGGCGGGCCGGAGTCGGCCACGATCTGGTGTTCCGGGGGATCGGGCGGAATGTTTCAGGGGGACTATCCCGCGATGGGCGCCGAGGTGTTGGGGTTTGATTTCAAGTCGGATGCGCAGGCGCCATCGGCGCTAAATATATTCCTTCGCGGAGCGAACCGGACTTATCAGCGGGCGCTGCGTCCGCTGGTGGAGGCGCCGGGCGGGTGGATAACCCTTGCTGTGCGTGTGGATGGCAAGGCGAGCGGGTCGTGGGTTGGGCCGGGGGACGAGGCGGACTTTGCCGAAACGTTGGCGGACGTGGAGGAGATTTCGATTCGAGCGGAACGAGCGAGCGCGATATCGGCGACGTATCGTGTTGACAATGTGTATCTGTATTCGGCGCCGTCAGCCGCGCTTCGCGGGGGAGGCGAAAATGAAGGTGTGCCTCAAGTCGAGTGGAGTCCGCTCCGTTCAAACCGGCTGTATGCGGTGATGATTTCGACCGATCTGGTTTCGGGGGCGTGGACGGTGGATCACACCTTCCGCGCCGATGAACAGGCCCCCGCCTTCGACCTCCCAGACGCTCCCGCCGTATTTATGTTTATTCAGGATCAAGAGGAATGATCCGCCTCGCCAAAAGCTCAGATTGGATGAACCTAATGAATAGAAACATTCTAAAGAATCTGGCGAAGCGCGGAGCCTCCTACGCGGGCCTGCTCGGAAGCGTGGTGGGCCTTTTCGTTGGAGGTCTTCCCCTGATCTCCAGCGCCCTCACAGAGACGCATCATGTATTCAGTTCCTTTGGCGGTCGTCTTTCGATGACCTCCTACGATACGGAGACCGTCGGCGCACAAGGACAGACCATTGGCCTTCTATCGGATACGGCTGATGTCTGGAGTCGGAGCGAGTTCAATTTTGCGGGATTTTTACAACCCACCGGTGTGGATCTTCAGTTGGATACCGATGGCGACGGGATCCCGGATGTGGTGGACCCTGACTCGGACAACGACGGGCTGTCCGATGTTGACGAACTGCTGGGCACGTATTTTGGCGGAGTCGCCACCGACTCCAAGAATCACGATACCGATGGCGACGGGATGAGCGATTACGGGGAGTTGGAGAGCGGGACAAACCCCGACGATGAGGCCAGCGTGTTTAGAATTACGCAAATCACACCGATCTCCCCGACCGAAGTACGGATTCGCTTCAATAGCATCGGTGGGCGTCAATACGAGTTGTTCCGCGCGACGAACATGGATGGGTTGGATGCAGCGGCGTCCATTGACGGGACAGAGGGGGCGCCGGGGAATGGGTTATTCAATGAGAGCGAGACGGAATTCAGCGATGTTCCGTTCGGGGGCGAATATTTTTACGGGATCCGTTTGGTTCCATAGGGATTTTTGGGTGCAACAAAGAGCGAAGGAGAAGCGATGAAAATTTGGATGATGGTGGCGCTGCTTGCACTGGGGTCCTCCTCGTATGCGCATGAGGGGGATCATGGTGGCGATCAAGAGAAGGTTATGTTTAGCGTGACGACGGATGAGGACGGCAATACGAGCGAGTTATCCGCGAGCGTGGAACAGGTGGCGGACTCTCCGACGTGGGATGGGCTTGGAAATCCGCCGATGGGGGTTGGGGCCGCGACGGAAGTGGCGACGGAGTGGATGAAGAAAGAATATGCGGGATTCACGCAGTTTGTTCCGGAGCGTATTGAGCTGGCCAAGGTCTTTTCGGAGGGCGCACCGGGGCGATGGAGCTATACGATAATGTTTAGCGCGAGTGGGGAGCTTGCGGGGGTGGTGGTGCGACATCAGTTCACGGCGGTAGTTCTGCTGGATGGAACTGTAATCAAGCCCAAAGTCTATAAGGAAAAAGTAGAGGGTGCGCCGGAAGAGTCCGGGGCGGAAGGAAACGGAGTGGAGGCCAAGCCATGAGGAAGCTACGAGGAATACTTTCGGTTTTAGTGGTTGCGGTGTGCAGCGTTTATGCGGCCCCGCCGCAGCTGTTGAATTACCAGGGGCGACTGGTTGACGGGCTGGGGGAGCCTGTGAACGGGACGGTTGAGGTGAATGTGCGGCTGTTCACGGCTGAGACGGGAGGGAGTCCTGTTTGGAGCCAGACGATCAACAACGTTGCGGTGTACAAGGGGTTGTACAAGGTTGAGTTCGGGGACGCGGGGTTGTCGGATGTGCTGACGAACGCAGCGGTATGGCTGGAGGTGGAGGTTGATAGCGAGACGCTGAGCCCACGCAACCGCTTGGCCTCTGTGCCCTATGCCCTCCGCGCTGCGGTGGCCAATGTGCTGGAGGAGGTGCCCGCAGCGTATCCTCCGGGCATCATTTTGATATGGAGTGGCGCTCTAAACAATGTGCCTGCAGGCTGGGCCCTCTGTGATGGCTCGAACGGCTCACCGGATTTACGCGAGCGCTTTGTGATGGGCGCTGCGGATGGTCAGGATCCCGGTGCGACGGGCGGCACAAACTCATTTGTGTTGGCCCTCGCCCAGATGCCAAGTCATACGCACGGTGCCACGGCAGCGACGGCAGGGGCGCACACGCATAGCGCGTCAACCGGCAGCGCGGGATCTCATTCGCACTCCGGCTCCACTGGAGGTGGTGGAAACCACAATCATTCGATTCAGTCCGACAACTCCTTGGGCAGTTCGCTCGCTAGGCCGGGCGGTGGCGTGGGCGGGTCGCAGACGACTCAGGGGGCAACATGAACTCTGTCAGTCATAGCCATTCGGTTAACGCGCTTAGTTCGGGCGGTGGGCATACCCATACCGTCACCGTGAATTCGGGCGGTGCGCATACGCACACGGCAAGCATCGGTTCGACCGGCAGTGGCAGTTCGATTGATAACCGTCCGGCTTTTTACGCGATGGCCTTCATTTACAAACTGTAATTTAGATCAAGGAGCAAGGCATGAAGAGAACGATCAAATACGCAGTTTTTGCGGCGTTGTTTTGCTGTGCTGCGGCGCATGCCCAGCCGCCGAATCTCGTGCATTATCAGGGGCAATTACTGGATAATACGGGGGATCCGGTCAACGGGACTGTGGACATGGCCGTGCGGTTGTACACTCAGGAGACGGGCGGCAGTCAGATCTGGGGGCAGACGCTTGCATCTGTCGCGGTGTCGGATGGTGTTTATCAGTTCTATTTTGGCGACGCTTCGCTTCCCGATGCGCTGACGAATGCTGCGTGCTGGCTGGAGTTGGAAGTGGCCGGAGAAACGCTCGGACCTCGTGAACGGCAGATTGCCGTGCCCTACGCCCTTCGCGCTGGCGAAGCAAGGCATCTCACGGCGGAGTATTCCGCGGTGCCGGTTGGCTTGATAACCATGTGGAGCGGAACGCTTGACAGCATTCCCTCCGGCTGGGCGTTGTGCGATGGCTCCAATGGGACGCCGGACTTGCGTTCGCGTTTTGTGGCTGGCGCGGCGAGTTCGAATGAACTGGGAAGTGTTGTGGGTGCAAACTCGTTGGTCCTTTCTTCCAACCAGCTTCCGGCGCATACCCATAGCGGCTCGCTCACATCGGGTGGCGCGCATACCCACTCGGGGTCCACCTCCTCGGCTGGTGCCCACACGCACGGTGGCGGCGGCATACACGCGAGTGGCAATCATGCACACAACATGACGTTTGGCGGCTATGGAGATGCTCGGGGCCGTCCAGGCGGCCAGTATAACGCCTATCCCACGTTCGACCTTTCCCTACACCACGCAGGCAACCACGGGCATACCTATTCGGTTTCCTCGTCCGGCGCCCACACGCATACGGTGACCATTAATTCGGCCGGCAACCATACGCACACGGTTTCGCTCAGCGCTACCGGTGGCGCGACCGCCATTGACAACCGCCCAGTCTTTTACGCCCTGGCCTTCATCGTAAAGACGCCATAATTCGGAGAGTACGCCATGAAAAAAAGCATATTACTATTTACGTTGATCTTTTCCGGCGCGTTGATTGTCGAAGCCGCGCCGCCGCCGCCCCTGATCAATTATCAGGGTGTGCTTCTGGATGCTGTGGGAAATCCGGTTTCCGACACTGTCTCTGTGAATGTGGCGGTCTATGCCGACAAGGTCGGGGGCACTGCAATCTGGCAACAGTCTATTGGCCAGGTGGATGTGAGTAATGGCCTCTATCGCTTTTCCTTTGGCGACATAACGTTGGTTGCCGCTTTTACAAGTGACGCAAACTGGCTTGAGATTACCTTTAAACGGCGACACCCTTGGTCCCCGACAGCGTCTGCTGTCCGTTCCCTATGCAAGCCGGGTGGCGATGACGGATGATGTCGCTTTTGAGTTGCCGTCCACACCCAGCGGCGCAATTGCCATGTGGTCCGGTCAGTCAGACGAAGTCCCTGCTGGATGGAAATTGTGCGACGGCGCAAACGGAACGCCGGACCTGCGTAACCGTTTCATCTATGGCGCCTCCGCTTCTGTTCCGCCGGGAACCACGGGGGGGGCGAATGCATACTCGCTCACCGTTGCGCAATTGCCCGCGCATACACATGCCGGGACTGCGGATTCCGCCGGCGCGCATACGCATACCGCCTCAACCGCCGTCGGTGGCCTCCATACGCATGGCGTGTCGGTGAACTCGGTGGGTCATTCACACAATTACTATCAAAAAAACTATTCCGGCACCTACCCCAAGAATGCGTTTGCTACGCACGGGAGCGGAGGGACCACGTCGAGGGGGACCAGCGGAAACGGAAATCATGCTCATTCTGCGTCGCACAGCAGCGCGGGCACCCACAGCCATTCGCTTACGGTCAACTCTGGAGGCGAGCACTCGCATACCGTTACGGTCGGCTCCTCCGGCTCCGGACAGTCCATTGACAACCGTCCAGCCACGCTGCTTCTGGCATTTATTATTAAGTCGTAGTGTCTCCAGGGAACTGCCGATAATGGACGCGCGTGGACCATTCTTTCGCTGCTTTCGGAAAAGAAACTCTTCGCGGGATTCCGTTGGGCATGATCCGGGTCGTTTGAAATGCGCGTATGGCAAAGGGTCGCGCGGTTATTCCAGTAAAAGAGCATGAAAAAAATCGTCTTGAGTCTGCTTGGAGTCGGCCTGCTGGCAACGCTCGTTGACGCCGATGTTTTTGAGATGGATCCGGCGCATACGGAAGTGGCCTTCGCGGTCAGGCATATGGGAATCTCCATCGTTCGGGGGACGTTCAATGAGTTTGGCGGCTCACTTGAGTATCAGCCGGACGACATGCAGGTGGTCGGCGGATCCATCACGATTCAGGTCGCCAGTGTGGATACACGCATTGCGCGCCGCGATGCGGACCTGCGTTCGCCCCGATTTCTCGATGCGAAGACCTATCCCACAATTACGTTTTTAAGTACTCGCGTTGAGAAGAGAGATGGCGAATACAAACTTTATGGGGATTTAACGATTCGCGGGATAACGCATGAAGTTGCCTTCGATTCCGAGGTCTTTGGGCCGGTGGTGATGGATGAGGAGGGGCATAGCCGCCTCGGCTTTCAGGGCGTTGCAACGATAGATCGTCGCGACTGGGGCTTGCTGTTTGATGAAAAGGTGTTTGGCGGCGAAGCGGCTGTTGGCAACGAAGTAACGATTCGCATTACGACCGAGGGTGCTGTTGATCAGTTGCATCGTGGAGCATACCAGTAATATAACCGCAGCGCTTGCGTGACTCTTCGGATGAGCTGCATGATGCGCGGATGCGATTAGAGCGCGCTATGGGCAGGCTCATCGTCCGTGATGCGCGAGAGAGGCCGTTTGTAAATCCGATTGCCCTGATTTGTGCGCCCGGTGACAATGCTGCGTCTTTCGACGTGAGACATCGCGCGCATTCTAATCGGTAGTGTCCAGATTCTTTCGCACATTCCTTGAGGGGGTTCTTAACCCGTCTCCCTCTTGTTCCTCGCGCAGTCGCGCCATGCTCATGTACATCTTCAGCCCCAGCGGGCGTCGACGGTGTGTCGCAACCTAGCGGCGACCAGCATCGGCGCGGAATGACCATCCGAGAACGCGCCAACCACGCGCGTACGCCGTCGGATCGCTCGCATGATCCGTTCCACGGGATTGTTGGTTCGCATATTTCGCCAAGGCTCACTCGGGAAGCTCATGTAGGCCAGCGCTTCCTCGAGGCCGGTGGCGCTCAATGATCTGCGTCTCGAACCGGATCGTCCGCCGTTTCCGGGTTTTCAGACCCACGCGTTTCGAGCAGGTCTCCAGTCTCTGGGTATAGCTGCCGACCGGGCTCCGCGTCTAAGATGCCGTTCCGCGCGACGTCGTCGCTTCACCAAGACGGGAGGGAGAACCGCTTTCTAAAAGCGCGAAACATACCGTGCGGTATCGCAATTTCAGGTCGGGTCGCCGCACTGCATTTCCCGAACGCCTGTGCTGGATAGTATAGTCGTTATGGGAACCGAACACCTGTCCGATAATTGCGAAAAGGCGCGTTGTTGGTGACAGAAAACATGACGGCGCCACCGGTTCCCCATTGCTCTGGCGGAAGGAGCTCCCATAGCTGCGGATCGGCGAAGAGGTCCGTGTTCATGTAGACGCCATAGAGACGAGCAGTGGACGAGGGGTCAACGACGAACTGTATGACACCTTCGGGTGGATTCGTCATGACTGCCAGAGGGAAGTGGGAGGTTGCATTCGACGGGTCTGTATTCGCAATATACTCCTCTCGGTCCGTCATCCAATCGCTGTCCAGGTTGCTGGCCGGCGGATTCGAGACCGTGGGATCGAGACCGTACTGCTGTTCCCACCAGTCGGGCAACTGATCGTTATCGCGGTCGCTCACGCAGGGGACGATTTCCTGAGGATTATTTAATTCGCCGGGGCTGGGTAGAGCGATCTGCCAGAAGAAGTCATTATAGCTGTCGCCCATGCCCGAAAGCTGGAGGTCAAGCAACGCTTCCGTGCTTGTGCCAACGACCTCGGAGGAGAGGGCGCCGAAGAGTTCATTGGAAAACGTGATTTCTTCGGCAACGCTGATGAATTGTATGGGAATGTTGGTCTCGGGTCCAAACTCCAGCAGTAAAACACCCACCGGCATTTCGTGGCTTTCGCCCGGCAGTCCAAATGCAACAGCGCCCACGCCGCACCCTTCGTTGTCAATAACTCCGCTCAACGCAATGCTTGTATGAATCTCGTCACCATTCTCGTCCACGAACAGGAGGGAGTACATGGAGAGGTCCGTTCCTGCGACGCCAGCGAGTTCGACAAATGGGCTGTATGGCGCATTTGTAACAGAGAAATTCACTTCGTTGATCCAAAGAGAATCCCCACCAACGGAGGCTCGAATATCGCGAGTTGTCCGCGCGCCCGTTTCCACATTACTAAATACGATGCCCGCATCATATACGCCTGGAGCAAGATGGCGCGCGATGGCGCTTACTTCTACCACAACCTGTGTCACTGCTCCCGGGGAAAGCATGCCACCTTGAAGTGGCTGTACCCATTCAGGTGTGCTGGCGGCCCATTGAACTACGTTTTCTTCATCGTTGCTGATGACGTATGTAGTTAATCGGGGAACAAACGGAGCGCCATGGAAACCGCTGGTCTCGAATACATTTGTCGGCGTTATATTCAGTCCACCCGAAAGCAATTTCATGGTGGCCGGAATGACAACTATCGGGTTTGTTCGATCGTTGCTCGTGATGCGAATATCTGCGCCGTATGCGCCGGACATCAAACCATCGCCACTGAAGTGCACGACGATGTTTGTTGAAGCGCCAGGCGGAATCGCGCCCACGGTCTGCGGGGCAAGAGAAAGCCACGCGGGGATTACCTGATTAACGGCCGCCGCAAGGTTGAGTCGTCCCCGGAAATATTTAGTCCCGGCGTGACGGGATCAGCCGTAGTCATTAATATATTGCGGAGATCAGTCGGACTTAATCCGGCATTCACAGAAAGCAGCAACGCTGCGGCGCCGGCGACATGCGGCGCCGCCATGGAGGTGCCGGACATCTTCAAATAACCACCCCCTTTTCGTGTGCTCAAAATGGAGCTGCCTGGAGCGGCAATGTCAACGCTTGTCGCGCCATAGTTGGAAAACCCTGAGCGCTTGTCATTGTGGTCGGTGGACATGACGACAATCATGTTCGCGAGATGATAGCTTGACGGGTACTCAGGAAATTCCGCAAGGTCATGCGCAGAATTGCCTGCGGCGGCACAGAAGAGCACGCCCGCTTCACCTGCGGCATTGATCGCATCCCTTAGGCTCTGTGAAGCTTCAGACCCAGCCCACGATGCGTTAATAATGTGCGCCCCATTCTCGACCGCATACTCAATCCCAAGTATTGCGTCTTCGTATGTGCCGCTTGAGAGATCAAGTGATTTAACCGCCATGAGTTTTGTTTTCCACGAAACACCAACGACTCCAAGGCCGTTGTTTCCAGCCGCGCCTATCGTTCCGGCAACATGGGTGCCGTGGTCGTGCTTATCCATCGGGTCGCCCGTCCCGGCGACAATGTTTGCTCCAAAAACATCATCCACGAAACCGTTGTGGTCATCATCAATGCCGTTGCCAGGAATTTCCAGCGGGTTGCGCCACATATTCGCCTGCAGGTCTTCGTGGTTGTAATCAATGCCGGTATCAACAATCGCAACAACAACCTCGCTAGTGCCCGTGTTTAACATCCAGGCGTCTGTCGCCCCAATGTCCGCGCCAACGGTTCCACCTAATTGCCCTATATTGCGCAATGCCCATAGTTCATCAAATTCCGGATCATTGGGAATGTTGGCATTGAGATGTAATCGATAATTTGGTTCTGCATAAAGAATCTGCGATGACGCGTTGTACAGCGGTAGAGCTTCTTCGACGGTCTGTCCCGCCCTAAGACGAATTAAGCGCAGGTCCTTTACGAGTGCGTGTTGTCGTCGGGACATCCTTCCGCCAAACGCGGTTATTGCTTGCTCCTGTCTGAAGGAACTTAACCTAGGAGCAAATCGGACCAACAACTCCCCGTCCACAAAATCAGCGCCGGGTCTCACCGTATTTACTTTGCTCGGTGCTGCGACGGAGGCCCTTTGAGGATGAGTGTCCGTGTCGGGAAGTGTTGTTGTTCTGCTCTCGATTCGGACATTCAGCGAGGCATCGGCGTTGAACGAATTCGAAATCACAACAGTTCGAGACAGGGTGTTTCCATAGAGATTCGTTACGTCTAGTCGGGGTGGAGACACCTCGATGATGGGGGTTGTAATAACGGTAATCTTGACCGGTCTCTGATAGGTTGTGCCAGCGATCGTGTTGCTAAATATAATGGTGTCGCCATATACGCCGTCTTCGAGCGGCACGGAGGCCGTCACAATGTGAGCGGTCACCGTTTCGGTTGCCATAGGTGTCAGGCTTCCGTACTCCGGCTGAAAAGATATCCACCCCTTGGCGCTCGTGGCCGTCCATGTAACGACGTTGGTGGACTCATTGCTTAGTACATATTCGGTAGTCTCGGGAAAGAAGGGGCCTCCTGAATGTCCGATGCTGATCAAGCCCGTTAAGGGATAAACACCAAGGGGCTCGGGTTGACCAGAACCGGAGAGAGAAACGACGGTGGATGGGCTTTGTAAATCATCACTCTCAATCACCACCGTGCTGTATTGTGTGGGAAACATGGTTGGACTGAAAGATACGGTGAATGCGAAGGATCCTTCCGGCGGAACGGTATAGGGAAGGCTTGGCATTCCCGCCAGTGTGAAGGTGTTTTGCGAAAGCGAATAGTGAACCATGTTTTTCCATAACTCAATGCCGTCCAAGAGTCCGTCTTCGTCCGCATCCGCATTATTTAACCCATCAAAAAACCCGCGGAAAATGCTGCGTCCTTCATTTGCCACCACGAGCGACGCGGCACGAATCGCGCTGGTAGTGCTGGCTCCCGCCAAGGCGATACCGTCGTTGATGGCGTCTACCCGGTGACCACAAATGAAATAGACCATGGGATCAAGATTTGTAAAACTACGTACTTCTTCGGGGTAGTTGAACAAGAGATGGTCTGTATCCCACCAAAAGACGTCATCGGGAAAAAATACTTTAGCGGCCCATTGCCTGATCCCCATTTGCGCCCATATGGGGTGCTCCGCATAGACGTTTCGCGCGTGGGCGATAAGGCGCCCTCCTTGATTCAGGTATGTTAGCAGTAGATCAAGTGTTTCAGGGGCTGGATAAGCGATGTCAGCAGCCATAATGACCAAACTCCATTGTTGGTTTGTCAGGGCTTCTGTGAAGTTTGTGAGTGCACCGTTGTAATAGGCCTCATAAGGAAGTCCCATTGCGCGCAGCGCTTGGTCAACAAATGTGTCAGGCGCCATGTGAATGGGGTCGTCAGCGTAAACCAAAATCTTTGGCTCATGCGCCTCAACATCAAGATGAGACCACCGCACGGCGAACGGCTCTAGGTCATTACTGTCGGCACTTGAAGTGCCAGCATGGAGGCTGTGCGGCTGCCATGAATAGGCATTCGCCTGCATGACCTCTTGTGTCGAGGCGTGTGGTTCCGTTAGTGAAATGCTGCTAATGACCAGCGGATGTCTCGGATTAGAGTTGGAAACTATGATCGTTTCGGTTCGAGTCGCCCCCTCAACGAGAGCGCCAAAGGGCACATCTTTGTCGAGATGCGGTGCGATTGAGTCGTGAATTGAGATTTCTCCAGGGCGATGCCAAACATCAAGCGTGACGGTGTCCGAGAGGGAGAAGCCAGCGGTGATGTTGCTGAATACAACCGAGCCATAGTAGTTGCCCTCTGATAGATCGCCAGCAATTGCGCTGGCAATCGTAGCGGTGACGATTGTTGATTTGCCACTGGGCAGGACTCCGCCGATGGGTTCAATGGTGATCCATCCATTTGTATTCGATAGAGACCACTCGAGGCTTGTGGGTGACGCATTGGACACAATCCATGTTCCACTTTGGGGAGAAAATGGACCTTCTTCATAGCCTTCTGAACGAAACAGACCCCAAGGGCTGACGCGAAGCGCGTCTCGTTGGTCGCCAAAAAGGCGCAAGTCGTCAATGTTCCAGCCTGAATAAGGATGGGCAGTGCCCGAAAGCACCTGATAACCCCATCGAAAGAACGAAATTGGCGAGCTGTCTACAACGTGCCCAACGCTTATTATAGATTCCGTCCATGCCTTATCGGTAATGGCCGCGTCCTGAGCGTTGGACCAAACGGTGATCCAATCAATCCCATTTGTCGAAGCATCAACTGTGGCCTTAACACGTGCCGCCGAGTCGCTGTTTAGCCAGCGGCTGAAAACCAGCGAAGTATTCGTGTAATTATCCAGGTCGAATGGGCCTGCCGTGACATAATACGGCCCGCCGGTGGCAAGTGAATAATCGCCGGCCAAGTTCACACCGTATACGTTTGTGCCGGTCGCGCCAAATACGGGGTCGGGATAGCCATAGCCGTTCGCCCCGGCGCCCTGAGGGACGCCGAACTCCCATTGACCAGTGGTGGGCCAACCAGGATTAACCTCGAGAGGAACTTCAAGAACAGTCTCTGGCATGACGTTCAGAACTACACTTCGACCGGCAAATGAAACGCCCGATGCGGCATGGCGGAGATGCATTGATCCCGTGTGTCTTCCTTTGGGCAGAGAGGTGGCGGCGTTGTTTATCGCTACCGTTACGATGGAGCCACTCATCGCTTCTGTGATACCCGACATCGGAGCAACGCTAAGCCATGCGACACTCGTTTCGGCAGTCCATTCAAGATTGGAAGATGTTTCGTTGTAAATCGCGTAAGCGAATGAGTGTGGTCTGTATGGGCCACCCACCGTTCCGACGGCTGTGACATCCGCATCCGGAGCAACTTCGATATCAAAGGCCGCTACAGCGTCCCAGGTTGCAGCAACAATGTCTTCCCATTCTGGGTTGAGATCACGGGCGGCCGAAATCCATGCGAGGCGCGCATCTCTATATGTGAGATCGGATATACAGTAAGTCGTTATCGCTCGATAAGCGATTTGCTCGGCATTTGTTCGGCCGATGCCCGTTAGATTATAAATTAGGCCATCATTTGTTCCGCTCCCACCCTCGCATAGTAGATAATAATAGAAGTTGTGGACGCCTGAATTTATATGAACGCCGCCGTTGTCCGCGCTTCCGGCTGCCCAGAATTTTCCCTTATAGCGAGTCGGCTGTTCATTTCCTTCTCCAACGGTTTCTGGATTTGATGGATTGCGCATGTCTCGTAAAGCGGCGCTTGAAATCCATGCGTCTTCTCCAATTAGCCAATCGGCATGCCGTGGCGTCCGGTTGGGGTAGCTTTGACGATCATCTTCTTGGCTAAAAACTCAATATTGGCCGCGAAGATGTCCGCAAAGGATTCGCTTAGCGCGCCGGCTTCGCCCGATTCACTTAATCCCGCGGAATAGTCGATGACCGCATGCGAAAGCTCGTGTCCAACGAAGTCTTGCACGGCGAGACTGTTTGCCGTGACTCCATCCCCATCGCCAACATAAATTTGTTCGTGATCCCAAAATGAACCAACAAAAGATAATTTGTGGTGGACGTTTAAACGGACAATGGAATTCTGTCCATCAAAGCCTTGGCGATTGTGCACTTCACGGAAGTATCGAAGCGAAGAATCTAGGGCAACCGCGGCAGATATCGCGGCTGGATCCGTTTCTTCCCAATTGTCCGTTTCGCGATGGGCAAATGTTGCTCGATCCGGCCATTTGATGCCCGACGATGCATTGTATATTTCCCAGTGTTCAGTTGTGTTGTATAGATAAAACTTGTTGTTTGAGTGCTCATTCCATCCCCACACATTGGTGCTGATGCCACCTTCTCCATCTAGCATAATTCCGGAAATGATGGCTGGCGCGCCATTTGTGGTTGGAGCAGATATGTGAAGTATGCGATCCACACGATCAATTACATCGCCGGTCTGCGCGTCGATCCAGTACACCCATCGCCCAGGTGTATGCGGATCAGCAGAACGGAGTGTGATCTGATAGGCTAGTTGGGGGAATGTCGCGCATAGACGACCAGTTCCGGCTCCTCACGCAGCTCGCCTTCTGGAAGTGCGCGTCTGCGCAAGTCGGTTGTTGCAGAATCTGCGGCATCTTCAGCGGATATTTGTGGGGTGGGTGTGAGTGAAATGCCCGGGATATAGCGGCCGTTTACTTCGTAGGCGCGGTCATGATTATCGAAGTGAACGATTAGTTCTGCACCCACAACGCGCACGCCGGCATGGCGTTGTTCGACGCGAACGTGGTGAAAACCGAGATGGTCTGACTGTATGCGTCGCACACGAAATTCACGAATCGCATCGCGCGTGCCAAGTATTTCGGAAACATGTTGCAATACGGCGATCGCGCGTTGTTGGTAGGTTGCATGTTGCGCGAGCTTAACGCCTTGGCCGACTGAAATCGCGCTGTGAGCACTCAAGTCTGCGCCGCGGATCGACGCAACTCCCTTCCGTTCAGTGTCCCAGTGAACGGTAATTCCTTTAGACCGAGCCTCTGCGATCAGGCGCGTTGGCTTTGTATCGGATCCGAAATGTTGTGCATCTGCGCCGAGTGAGGATAGGAGTATTCCGCAAAAGACAAATAAGAAGGCTGGGTTATGTCGGATGGTCATCATACTCCTTGCCGACGCAGAATCGAAGCGCCCGAGATCGACAACAGAATATATGTTTTGTCTAGTGCAGGACAACGGTAAAAATCATGATGTGCTGAAGATGAGTGAGGATGATCCGCGATGCACGAAGGAAGAGATCTTCCTGTGGCTGGTTCAATGAGTGTTTTGGGTAGAAGCAGAGATGTCTACGGGAAGACGAAGAGTGCCGACGAGGAAAGAGCGATAAATGATTTCTATGAGGAAGCCGTTGTCGAGTTGCTGCGGAGATCGTCGAGTCGCGCGAACTAGCCGGATAGAAAAATATATGGCCGATATTCTTCTTATGAGCTATTATACCCGAAGTTGGGTTTCTAATCTTCAGCAAGGGTGACAGAGTTTGTGCTTCGTTCACGAGTCCTTTGGGTAGCAAAGAAAGATTCTGCGTGGTGTAGCGATAGAGATTGGTGAGCGCGTGTAGAGTGTTGGGTAAAGCATCGTCTGGCGCACCGCTTTACAGGCGCTTTTTGCGACCGGCATAAAGCCGATATAGAAAACAGTAGCCGAATGTCTTAAATGTTGGGTCAACGGTTCCATTGCCCTAATCTCGCCCTGCTGTCGTTGATGGTTGACAGCGTGCGAATGTATCGGGGGAGATGCATGCATATTTTTGGGGGCAACGCGCCCTTGATAGCCATTCTCCTTTGTGGGCTTCTTGCTCCATCGGTGTTTGCCGCTCGAAACAGCCCTTTTCCTCCGCCAGACCCCATTCCGACCACGATGTGGGTTGCCAATGATTCGTCGGAGTTTGCGGTGCTCATGCCGGTTGACGGCTGGCAGGTGCAGCACGATGTTTGGGAATATGGCGTCGAGTATCAATACATTGAGCGCATGGAGTTTGTGCATACGAGTCGCGCGGCGATCTGGATTGAGGTCTGGAAAAATCCACGCGCACTGGGGTTGACATCGTGGATGGGCCGCAATGCGGATGTTATGACGTTCACACCCGAGATGTCGTTCGCCGCCGCAGTTGCCGACGATCATACGCATGCGCTTCAGCACGAGGCCGGATTGCCCGACTCGTCCTCCTATCAAATTGTTTCGACCATTTTTGCCCATGGGGACAAGGTGTACCAAGTGTCGTACTTGAAGGCGGATGGCGGGCTGATGCAAGAGGTCTACGAGCGGCTTCTTGAAACATTTTCCTTTAGCCCGTCAGGCGCTTGGAATCCTTCTTCTGCGTTGAATAATTATTGGCAAAACTTCGCGTCCTCGTCTGCGGGCATTGCTCCTGCCGTGGCATCTTGTGGTGGAGAAGTGGACAATTGTCCCTGTGGAGCCAGCAATCCCTTCCCGTGCTGCATCGGCAACTGTACATGGTACGCTTGGCATGCCGCGTGTTGCAACTGGGGAAAGAATATCCCTCCTCGCGGCAATGCGGCCACATGGAAGGCCGCTTTTTTGGCCAATCCCGATTATGAAGTGACGTCTGATCCACGTGTTGGTGATATTGCCTTGAATAATACATCGGCCTGCGACGCATCGTATGGGTGCGGCGGCTGCTGCGGACATGTGGCTTTTGTAACCGCTGTAAGCGGAAACAATATAACGGTTAAAGAACAAAGCTGGTGTTCTTCAGGAACGAGGAGCGCGAGCTATAACAAGACGTGGTTTAATCAGGGCTACGCCCGCCCGAAGCCGAAGACCGGCTCCATTAGAGTAACGATCGAGCCGGCGGGTGCGCGCAGCGCGGGCGCGCAGTGGCGCCGCACGGGGACCTCGACGTGGCGGAACAGCGGCGCGACCGAGTCGGGAGTGGCGCCCGGCGGCCATACGGTCGAGTTCAAGGCCATAAGCAACTGGGACAAGCCCGCAAACGCGAGCGTGACCGTCACCGCAGGCGGCACGGCAACGATGACGAAGTCCTACACGCGGCACACTGGCTCGCTGAGCGTGACCATCGAACCCGCTGACGCCCGGACCGCCGGAGCCCAGTGGCGCCGTACAGGAACCTCGACCTGGCGGAACAGCGGCACGACCGAAGGGAGCATTGAGACCGGCACCTATACCGTGGAATTTTCCGCGTTGGCCAGCCCGTGGGTCAAGCCCGCAAACATCAGCGCCGCGATTACCAAGGGAGCCACCACCAGCAAGAGCGTTCGCTATAATCGCCCCCCCGTCTTTACCGCGCCGGGCAACCACTTTGTCCATGTCGGTTCCCTGCTTCGGTATTCCGTAAAAGCAACCGATGCGGATGGTGATGCGATTACACTGAGCGTATCCGGCGTGCCCTCCGGCGCAACCCTCTCTGCAACTGGCGGAGTAGGCACTCTGAACTTCACACCCACCGTCGCACATGCTGGTTCTACATATAATCTGAGTTTTAAGGCCGTTGATGCCCTCGGAGCCTCTGTCAGCGCCTCATCAAGCATTGAAGTTGGTATATGGCCACAGATCACAGCGATCCCCGCGCAACGCGCGAGAGTGGGCGAGTTGCTGGAGTTCAGTGTGCAGGCCAGCGATGCGAACGGCGATGCGATCACACTTTCGTTGCTCAACGCGCCCACCGGCGCGAGCTTCAGTGCCACCGGCGGCGCGGGAACCTTCCAGTTCACTCCGACCGCCGCACAGGGCGGCGAGGTGCACAACCTGATCTTTACCGCGGCGGATATAGATGGCGTCTCCACAAGCAGTGTGAACCTGATCGTCGGCGCTGCGCCGGTGATTGAGTCGATAGACGACCTTGCCGTGCTCGCGGGAGAGACCGCCAGCTTCGTTGTGCAGGCAAGCGACTCGAACGGGGACGTAAAGACCTTCAGCATGAGCGGCGCCCCGGAGGGAGCGACCCTGACCGGCTCCGGCGATAGCCGCGCATTCAGCTATCAGGCGAGCGAAGCGGATAAAGGGAAGAGCTTTGATATTGTCATTACGGTATCGGATATGGACGGCAGCGCAACCGCGCACGTGCAGTTGCGTATTCAAGGCCCCCCGGAGTTCGCAGGCCTTCCGCCGCAACGCATCGCCGTGACCAACACCCTTGAATTGGCAATAGAAGCCATAGACCCGGACGGAGACGCCATGGTGTTCTCCGCAAGCAACCTGCCGCCGGGAGCCGTGTTCACGCCGAATGAGTTCGGTGGAACCTTTACTTATATCCCTACACAGGAAGAAGCTGCAGAGGTCTATACGGCACAGTTTTTTGCCACCGCCGTAGATGGCGTTGGTGTTCTGGAGGTTCCGATTGTTGTTGGCGCCCCGCCCACACTTGAAGCACCCGAAGTAATCATTGTTGCAAAATACAACTCCGTCGAATTTGCCGTCATCGCCGCAGACGTGAACGCGGAAGACGCTCTTGTAATCGAAACTGGTCCGCTTCCTCCGAATGCCGTGTTTGCGACAACCGGCCCTGTGGGAACACTTGTTTTCACCCCGGTCTCGTTCCAAGGCGGCCAGGAGTACACGCTGACCTTCACGGCAAGCGACAACGTGGACGGATACGCCGTCCGAGAAACGCTTGTGCGCGTCTTGGACGACGACATGTATGAACAGAACGATTCACTGGAAGAAGCGGCGAACTTTACGCCCTATGAGGGGATCGCTCGTCCTGCCAAGCAGTCGGACGACGACTGGTACCTAGTGGACGTGCCCTTTGGTCGCCAACGCATAAGCGCAACGATTCAATACGTGACGAGCACGGATACGTTGAGCCTTCAACTCCTTGACAAGAATGGAGTGGTGTTGGGCGAAGGTGCGCCGACCGGGTCAGGAATCAGCATTGATGTGAGAAGCCCATACTTTGGGCCACACTATCTGTTGGTAGCGGGGAACAACCTCGGCACGGGATACCAGTTGGTGTGGAATAGCGCCGACTCCTCGGAAGGGTGCGAAGGCGGAGACGATGTGTATGCGCCGAACGAGAGTGTGGAAGAGGCGGCATCCATAGCGGTTGGCGAATGGCTATCCGATCAGCGCGGCGTGGGTATCGCGGGAACGCCGGATTGGTACGTGGTTGAAGTTCCGGGAGGAGAAGAATTCCTGAGCGTGACCGGAGTGTACGGTCAGGTGGAAAGTCCGCTGCGCGTAAATGTGTATGACCGGTATGGAGCGCTTGTAGGGACAGCGGATGGAGCCGATGGAGTTATCGCGCTGAATACGCCGCTGGAATCACCCGGCCCTGTGTTTATCGAAGTGCGCTCCATCGGTGTGGCCCAATGTATTCCCTATAACTTGATCGCCTCGACCGCGCCGAGAGAGAACGCTCCGGTTGAGTATCTTACCGGCCGCTACTTGCGCCTGCCAGTCGCAACAGAAGGTCAACCCGGCCGCTGGTTGGCCCCGGAACCCACCGAAGGCGCACGGTATAACCCGGAAGGCATCGGCGGCCGCGCAGGCACGGATTTTTGGGGGAACATCCCGGCTTTGGTCAACCACGTCATCGGGGTCGGCGGTGCCACAGTGCGAACGAACGGGATCGGTTGGTTCGCCGGGCCGACGATTACCCGGTTGAGCGCAGCAACATGGAATCGGTTGGCCATTGACGGTGAGCCGGTAGAGGGACTGGAGTTGCATCGCTTATTGTCGTTTGAAGAGAACGATTCGGTTCTTGTTGTACGCGATAGCCTAGTGAACCGTGGAGAAGTCGGGCTATCATCGCTTATTACAATGGACAGCGTCAACCCGACCCCGGACTACGCCGCCGAGTTGCGCACGAGCAATGACGTCGTTGCGGTGATGGGCTCCGCAGACATGACCATGGCCTCCTCGGTGAAGAACGGAGCGACGCTGGCGTTTGGTTCGGTCTCTGCTGCGGCAGTTCCGGATGCCTCGTTCTTGAGCCGCGTGAATCCGTACACGGTGCTGTCTTCTCCCGGCGACCCCGCCGGCGCCGTGGCGAATCTCTCGTTGAAGCTGCTGATGAACCACGGGACGATCGAGCCGGGCGGAACGAACGAGGCGCTTTGGTATGTTGTGTTTGCGACCAACTCCGCATCCGCCCGCGAAGCGTTTATGATGTCGGTGATGCGCAATGAATGGGCAGATGACGCATTTGAGCCGAATAATACCCTGTCGAGTGCGAGCGACTTGAGCGGAGCGCAGGGAGAGTGGATTTATGCGGTTCAGGCGAATGATGATTGGTATGCCCTTGAGGCGCCCATTGGGGTGCAGGACATTCGCGCGCGCCTGCGCTTTGCGGAGGCGCACGGGGGGATGGAGCTGGCGCTTTATTCGCGCGATGGCGTGGAATTGTGTACGAGTTCGCCGGATGCGGATGGAGCCGGGTTTTCCTGTGTTGTCCCTGCCCATGGCACCGTCTACCTCCGGGTGTTCGGGGAAGACTCCGGGAACTCGTATGCGCTTGAATGGAGTGCGCTGTCGTCCTGGTCGGGATGCACCGGCGCGGACGACGAACGCGAGCCAAACAATAACCAGCAGACGGCCGGTGCGCTGCTTCCCGGGGAATGGGCCTCCAGTCAATTCGCTCAGATGCTCACGGCCGGAGACGAAGACTGGTATGTGCTGGATGTTCCGCCGGAGCTGGTCTCGCTTGCGGTGACCTGCCTGCACCATGCCGCAGACGGTGACTTGAGCCTAGCGTTGTACCAGCAGGATGGCCAACTCCTCGCCACCGCTGACACCACACAGGACGCCGAAGTCCTGCGCATCGCGCTTCCGCGTGAAGGGGTGTACTACCTGCGCGTGGCGCCTCCCGAGAGTGGCGCGACCTGCAACCTTTACGATCTGTATTGGAGCGGCAGCGCAGAGGATGCCGCGCCGGAAGACGGCCTTGTTCATCTATACGGACATTATCTTTACCTTCCGATCCAGGCGACGAATGAGCCGGGCCGTTTTCTACTGTCCGACCAGAGCGCAGGGCTTCGGTTCGACCGACTGGGGTTGAACAGTTTTGGCGGAGTGGATGTTTGGCGACAGATGTCGGCGCCGGCCTCGCATATCGTGGCGTGGAATGGCGCGCCCGGGGTGGTGAATGGAGTGGGCTGGGCGGAAGGGCCCGTGGTTGAGAAGCTCAGCCAGGGGTCTCTCAACCGGGCGGTGATCTCCGGGATGCCGGCGGCGGGCCTGCGATTTACGCGCGATGTCTCCTTTGGCGATGAAGACAAGGTGATTCATATTGTGGATGTGTTGGTGAACGAAGGGGCCGTTTCCATCGGGCAGTTGGTCACGATGGATGCATTTGATCCGAATCCGGACTTTGCTCAGGGGGTTGTGAATACCCGGAACTATATCCTTTCGGTATTCAATCGCCCTGAGATGGCCCTTGCCGAGGCGGTCCATTGCGGCATTACGTTGGCCTTGGTTTCACAAAGTCCTGCGGCGATACTCGACGCATCGTTCTTAAGCCGACAGAATCCGTACACCGTGCTTGCAAATCCGAACCATCCGAACGGCCAAGAGGCCAACCTTTCACTCAAGGTATTGATGAATTACGGCGCGTTGGATCCGGGGGCCTCTGTGACGGGGGAATGGAGCATCGTTGTCTCGTCGAGCCGCGCGGATGCGATCCGGGGCTTCAGGACTACGGCGCCACAGGCCACGGCGCTGGTTGATACTGATCAGAACGGTCTTCCAGACTGGTGGGAAATCGCGCACTTCGGGCAGGCCTCCTCGTCCGATGGCGATAATGATGCCGATGGAATGAGCAATCGCGACGAGTATCTTGCGGGGACAGATCCGAATGATCCGACGAGCGTGTTCAAGTTGGATATTGATACGACCTCTGCTGCGCTGCCAGTGCTCCAGTGGAGCGTTGAAGATGGCCGCAAAGCAACCCTGCTCTATGGCACCAATATCGCCGGACCCTTCCTGCCCTTGATCGGTGCCCCCCAAGACCCCGGCCGCCACTCCGTAACTGACTCCTTCTCCGAATCCTCCAGCTCCTTCTTCTACCTCAGATTGGATGAACCTAATGAATAAAGAAGCCGAAGGCGTTCGGTGCGCAGCAGTTTAAGCTTTGAGCATTAGAGATTCGGGTTGACGCTGGACCAGTCTGCGAGCGGTGGAAGCACGCCCATGGCAATCACTTCATCACGAAGTTTAACGAGGTGGCCGTAGGAGGCTTTGAGTTCTGCCAGCTCGTCGGCGGTTCCTTTCGGCATCACATAACTCACGCCATTTTTTGTCAGCGTGGTTTCCATTGCCATCGCAATTTGCGTGTAGCTGGCATCGGGAAGATTGACATAGCAGCCGACGGGCCAAGCATAACCTGCGCCGTCCATTACCGCCTTGATCATCAAGATGGTCTGGTGGGCCGGACTCTGGAATGAGCTGCGCCCGCGCAACTCAATGACCTTCTTGCCACCTTGGCGAACGTGTTGCTGAATGGCTTTCCACTGCTCGTCGGTTAGCGCATCTGTGCCGATGAGCGAGGAGAGCGGTTTCCCGTCCACACTTGCGGTGCTCGCAAAGGGCGCCATTTGCTCGCCGTGTCCACCGTAGGTGCGGCAGCCGGTGACTTTGTCTTGCGCGACGCGGAAGTGTTGCGCGAGCGCGGTTTGCAGGCGCGTGCTGTCGAGCGCGGCGAGGGTGCCGACTTTCGAGGGATGCAGGCCGCTGTGAACGAGGACGGTCAGTCCGGTGATGTCCGCAGGATTAAAAATGACCGCCGCAAATTTCAGGTCGGGGCAATACGCGCGGATGTCCTTGCCCAGTTGCGCGGCGATCTCGCAGTTGCCTTTGAGCAGGTCCTCGCGCGTCATGCCTTCTTTGCGCGGGGCGCCGCCGGAGGAGATGATGTATTTGGCGCCGCGCAGCGCGGTGGCGATGTCCGTTGTCCAGGTGACATTCGCGCCGGGGAATGCACAGTGATACATTTCCTCCGCTGCGCCTTTGAGTCCCTTTTCAAACGGGTCATACATGCAGATATTGGGCGTGAGGCCCAGGGTGAGCGCGGATTGGGTGAGGTTTGATCCGATGGCGCCAGCGGCGCCGAGAATGACGAGTTTGTCCTGGGTGATGTAGCTCATGGTTCCTTTCCTAAACATTCACTTCCTGCGTTATACAGGCACATCTGTTAAGACTAGCAGGAAGACGCGCGGTCGAAAAGCGCAACCGTGCATTTGTCGGCAAATCGGGTTTCCCACTATTTGCGCAGACGCCCTTGCGCGGCTGCGTCGAGCGCACCAAAGCCATAGATCGGGTCGCGCCCCTTGTCGCCGCGATCTGTCACAGCGTTGCCCAGTGCGCGAATGGCGTCGTTCGCGGTGGCCTTTGGATTTCGCGAGAAGTAGAGCGAAACTTCACGCGCGACCATCGCGCTCGCGATGGAGGTTCCCGCATAGTTGCCGGGTGGTCCTTCGTGACCGACCGGGAAACGCGCGGAGCCGGGCGCAGAAACCGTGACAAAGTTGCCGTAGTTCGACTGGTTCCACACCGTGCCATCCGCGTTGAGCGCGCTGACGGCAACGACGCCGGGGTAGGCAGCGGGATAGACCGCCTTGCCCGTCGGCTTGTTTCCCGCCGCCGCGACGACAACCACGCCTTTTGATTGCGCATAGGAGATTGCGTCGGCGATGAAACGGCTGTCTGTTTCCGTGCCCCAGCTCAAATTGACGACGCGCGCGCCTTTTTCGATCGCATATTGGATGGCGCGCATGAGCGCGAAGTTCGATGTGGCCCCCTGTTCGTCAAACGCACGGATGGCGAGGAGGGGCACGCCTTCCGATGACGAGGCCGCGCCGCCGGGCTGAATTGCGCCCGCTGCGACGAGGGCCATTTGTGTGCCGTGTCCTTGCGGGTCGTTCATTCCGGCGTTTGGAAAAATGGCGTTGTATTGTCCGACCACGGCGGAATCGATCCCGACGCCTCCGAGCAGTCCGGAGTCGAGAATGGCGAGCGGCGCCGCGCCGCTATGAATTGGCGGCGTTGGATGTTGTCCGTCCGCCGAGTCGAGCGCCTGCTGCATCGGCGTGCGTTGCACACGTTCGGCATAATTCGGCTCGACGTCCGCCAGGATTGCGTTTCGTTTTAACTGTTCAACAAGATCCGGAATGTTCACGCCGGGTGGAAGGCGAAGTTGGTAGATGCCCAACTCGGGGATGCTGCCGATGATGCTTGCCCCAAGCTCGCGGAGGAGCACGCGGAATTCATCGAGACGTGTGCCGGGTTTTACGCGGAGTAAAATTTCATCGGCGACGAACAGCGGGCTGTCTGGTAGTGGCCCGCGCGCGAGGCGAAGTTTGGTTTCCGGCGGAAGCGGCGCGACGCGCTTGTTCTCGCCCCGCTTAAATACCTGTATCTCTGCAAGCCTCGGCAGGTCCGCAATCGGGCCGGGCACAAGCTCCCACGTAACCACATAAGCGAAGGGCTGAAGCAGGGCATCAAGCGCCTCCTCGATCGGCGCACTTCTGCACGAGCCGGTGATGAGCACATCCAGCGTCGGATCCATTTGCACGCGCACGCCCTGATCGGCGAATTGTTGCAGCACCTCGCGGAGAGGGGTGTGGTCCACCTGCATGGTCACGCGGTCATTTTCGAGCGATAGGTTGAACGCCATCGCATTTCCGACGAGCAGACAGGTGATCGCCAGACTATTCCAAAACCACTTCATTACGCTTCATCCTATGCGGCAACGCCGACTTTGACAAATCCCAGTGCGTTTCGTTCGCTTTGTGCGCCGCGCCGTTTTGCGGGAAAATTTATGCTTGCGCAGGTGGCGATTTCGCCTATGTTCGCCCGCTTAGTCCTGAAAACGTGTGGAAGTAAGGACGGAAGCGAGCGCCCACCCGCTCCCGGGTTGGGCCAAAGCGGATTTTCTGCCAACGCAGAATAATAGAGGGAGTTAGATTATGGAAACGGGTGTATTTACACCGAATGTCACTGTCCAGGATTTGCTGGACGCCAGCCTTCACTTCGGGCATCAGACCCGACGCTGGAATCCGAAGATGAAGAAATACATCTTCGGTGCGCGCAACGGGATCTATATCATTGATCTTGAGAAGACCCACGAAGCGCTCACTACCGCACTGAATTTCGTCTATCAGACGATCTTGCGCAATCGCAACGTGTTGTTTGTCGGCACCAAGAAGCAGGCGCAGGAGCCGATTGTCATGCTGGCTGACCGCACCAAGCAGCCCTACGTGGTCAACCGCTGGCTTGGCGGCACGCTGACCAACAATGTCACCATCCGCAAGAGCGTGGCGCGTATGCGCGAGATCGAGGCGCTGGAAAAAGATGGAAGTTTTGATCGCCTTCCGAAGAAGGAAGTGGCCCAGCTAAAAAATGAGCTGGAGAAACTGCAATTCAACCTGAGCGGCGTCGCCGATATGACCGAATTGCCCGGCGCGTTGTTCGTCATTGACACCCAGCGCGAGGCCATTGCGGTTGCCGAAGCGCGCCGCCTGAACATCCCGGTGGTGGCGGTCGTGGATACCAACAGCGATCCCGAGCAGGTGGATTACCCGATTCCGGCGAACGACGACGCGATTCGCTCCATTGACCTCATCTGCAAACTTGCAGCCGAGGCGATTGAGCAGGCGCTTTCGGAATACTCCCGCGTTGCCGCGGAGGATGCCCGCCGTCGCGCGTCAGAAGAAGCCGCCGCGCAGGCCCGCGCCCGCGCAGCGGAAGCCGCCGCGAAATCCGCAGCGACCGCAGACGGCGCCGCGAAGCCGGAAGCGAAGAAGCCCGCGCGTCGCCGTGCGGCCAAGGCCGTTGAGGGCGCCGAAGCCGCCGCGCCTGCGGAAGCCACAGAGCCCGCCGCAACCGAAGAAGTCGCCACGGGCGACGATGCGTCGCGCGCGGAGTAATCCGCGCCCAACTGGAAACACGAAGAGAGGACACAGAACATTTAATGAATATTAGCGCAGCCATGGTGAAGGAACTCCGTGACGCAACGGGGTTGGGAATGATGGAGTGCAAGAAGGCGCTCGTTGAAACGAGCGGCGACAAAGACGCCGCGATCAAGTTGCTCCGCGAACGCGGTCTCGCAATCGCAGGCAAAAAAGCCGAGCGCGTTGCGAAAGAAGGCCGCGTCGCCTCCGACATCTATAACGGCGGAAAATCCGGCGTGATGATCGAAGTGGATTGCGAAACCGACTTTGTCGCCCGCAATCCGCAATTCCAGGAGTTTGTAAAAGAACTTGTCGAGCAGGCAAAGACCGCAGACGACAACACGCTTGCCGAGACGGCGAAGGACGCGGTCGTCGCGAAAATCGCGCAAATCGGCGAGAACATCATTATCCGCCGCAACGTGAAATACATCGTCCAGGGCGAAGGAAACGTCGCCGGCTACATTCACCTCGGCGAGAAGGTCGGCGTGCTTTGCGAGCTTGGCTGCGACAAGGCAGACTCGACCTCCACGGAGGCCTTCAAGGAGGCTGTGAAGGACGTGACCCTGCACATCGCCGCGAGCAACCCGGCCTACTTGGATCGTTCGGAAGTGCCCGCCGATGTTTTGCAGGCCGAAAAAGATATTTATGCGAAACAAGTCGAAGGCAAGCCCGCCAACATTCTTGAAAAAATTGTGGCTGGCAAACTAGAGAAGTTTTATCAGCAGAATTGCCTTGTCGAGCAGGCGTTCGTGAAGGATCCGGATCAGACCGTATCCGAAATGCTTGCCGCGCGCGCGAAGGGCCTCGGCGAAAATTTTGTGATTCGTCGTTTCACGCGCTACCAAGTAGGCGTATAACTTGAGAAGCGGTCTCCAAGGCTTGGAAGACTTCCAAGCCTTGGAAGTCCTTCGAGAATCCATTTCCAAGGGTTGGAAGTTTTGTGGCGAGCAAAAAATTAACACAGTTGGGACGCAAGGTTGCGCTGCCGCGCTCGCCGAACGAAACGACGATTGAGACGTTTCCAAACCGAAACCCTGATCGCGACTACACCATTCGCTTTGATTGCCCGGAATTCACGTCGCTGTGTCCGATCACAGGCCAGCCCGACTTCGGCCACATCGTGATCGAATACGTCCCCGATCGCCGCTGCATTGAGAGCAAGTCGCTCAAGCTCTACCTCGGCTCATTCCGAAACGAAGGCAGCTTTGCGGAGGCGTTGACCAACCGCATCCGCGATGACTTGAGCGCCGCTTGCAAACCGCGGCGCATGACCGTCACCGCCGACTTCACGCCGCGTGGCGGAATCGGCCTTCGCGTTGTTGCAACCTATCCCAATTAAAATGAGCGCGATAGAACCTTCCCTGAATGCGAGAGCGCGCCTGATGCGGGTTGTGCGGCGCGTCAGGACGATGGGCTATGGTGCGCTCTGGCCACTGGACCGTTTATTCCTCTGGCTGAACAAGCTTTCGGATTATCCGCCAATTCACCTAAGGCGACATGTCGGCCTTCTGGGCTCTGGATTTAATGGGCCTGATTACGAATTTGCCACTTTTTTGCGCCTGCTCGCAGGGCTTAAAAGTGGCAATTCTCTTTGGGACATTGGTTGTGGTTGCGGCCTGCTCCAACTCGCGCTGGCCAATTTGGGATGGGAGGGGCGGCTAACCGGAACAGACATCCACGCGCCCTCGATTCGATGGGCCCAGCGCCATCTCGGAGCGTCGCTAAAAAACCATTTCTTTGAACACATGGATGTTTTTAATGCCGCTTATTGGCCGAGTGGCAAATTGACCGCCGAGCAGTGGCTGGCGTCGTTTTCCGCCAGCGGCTTCGATGTGGTGGTTGCCAAAAGTCTGTTCACTCACGTTCTGCCCGACGAGATGGATGTCTATTTTCGTGGCATCGCCCCTCGACTAAAGCAAGGCGGTCGCGCATTGCTGACCTTCTTCCTTTTGGATGAAGAGCAGCAGCAAGCCTCTGCGGCAGGATCCGCAGTATTCACCTTTTCTCCCTTTGAAAAGGACGCGCGTTGCTTCGTGAGGCGACAGGTCGCACCCACTGCGGCCGTCGCTTATCCACGAGATTATATCATTGAGCGCTTGGTTGCGGCGGGATTTCGCGCGGATCGAATCACGGTATATCCGGGATCGTGGTCGGGGCGCGCGGACGGGTTGTCTGTGCAGGATATTGTCGTTGCGGAGCGCTAGTCCGCTCCGTCGTACACCGCTCCCGCAGTACAGGTTTCCAGAACAACGACGCGACAGAGCAGGGGGAGGGTGGGTTTCAGCCGATCCCAAATCCAGCGCGCGATGTTTTCGCTCGTGGGATTTTCCAGACCGGGGATGTCGTTCAGGTAGCGGTGGTCGAGCTGGTCGTAGAGCGGGGCGAAAGCCTTTTTCAAGTCGGCGAAATCCATGACCCAACCAGCGTGCGGGCCAACCGGGCCGCGCACGTGCAGTTCCACTTGAAACGAGTGGCCGTGCAGCCGTGCGCACTTGTGATCGGGTGGGCAGTTGGGCAGGCGATGAGCGGCCTCGAACGCAATCTTTTTGAAGATTTCCATACGACGAAAAAGTAGCGGAGCGTCCGGCGTTTAGCGAGCCGGTTGTGACGCGCCGGTTTTCGCCTGAACGCGCTCGCGCAAAAAATCGTACCACGCGGTCATGCCCGCTCCGGTTCGGGCGGAAACTTCAAAAATCACAGCGCCGGGCGCGGCCTCCCGGATGGCGTCCAGTGCGCGCGTTCGATCAAAGCCGACGGCCTCTGCGATGTCGGTTTTGTTCAGCAACACAACGTCCGCATTTTGAAAAATGGACGGATACTTTTGCGGCTTGTCCTCTCCCTCGGTGACGGACGTGACGACGACGCGAATATCTTCGCCCAGATCGAAGCCCGCCGGGCAGACGAGGTTTCCGACGTTCTCGATGAAGAGCAGGTCCAACGGTTCGCGTCCCAAGTCTTCAAGCGCGTGCTGAATCATGTGCGCGTCGAGGTGGCAGACGGTGCCGGTGGTGATCTGGACGGACGGCGCACCGTTTTGTCGCAGGCGGATGGCGTCGTTTTCCGTCGCCAGATCGCCGACAATCGTTGCCATCTGAACCTCGTTTTTCAAATCGCGCAGCGTCGCTTCAAGAATTGCCGTTTTTCCCGAGCCGGGCGAAGAGACGATATTCACAGCCAGCGTGCCGCGCCCCTTGAAGAAGCCGCGATTTTGCTGCGCGAGCCGGTCATTTTGGGCCATCAGCGACTGGTGCAGCTCAATGGTGCGGCGCTCTTCGTCGTGGTTATGGTCGTGGCCGTGGTCGTGGTGATGATGGTGATGATGCCCATGCTCATGGCTGTGCGCGTGAGAATGCGCCTTTGGGCTTTCGGGCATCGAACATCCGCAATGATCACACATTTTAAGACACCTCTATGGATACCAACTGCAACTCCCGCCCCGTTTTGACCGAGCGACTCAGTGTCTGGCAGGTCGGACACCGGTAGCTGAATCGCGGCGGCTCAAAAACCGTCGCGCAGGTTTCACAATAACACGTTACGGGGATTGCCTCAATGACGAGACGCGCGTTGCGCGCAAGTGTGTCCTCCGAGAGGGCGCCAAACGCGAAGATCAGCGCTTCATCCACAACGCCCGCCAGCGCACCGATCTTTAGATTGACCTGCTCAACCCTGCTCGCATTCGAGCGTTCCGCTGTTTCAATGGCGACTTTGAGCAAGCCGTCCGCTATGCCGAATTCGTGCATTCAATCTTCCATTCGTTTTCGCTGCACAGCTTTTCCAAGAGCGCCTGTGCTTTTCCAATAAAATGTTGTGTTTTCGGCGAAAACTCAGGTGCGATGTCGAAATTGCGCGCGGGGATGGTGATTAGTCGTCCTATCGTCTGTGCGCCATACAGCTCTCGCGCCATGCGGAGCAGGGCGCCGGGGCTGCATCGGTGGGCCATTAGCCGGTCGGACGCTTCTTCGAGCGGTTGATTGACAAGGGACGTGGAGCCGCCAAGGTCGGCGTCCACAAAAATCACGCGGTCGTGTCGGGCGATTTCTTCCGCTGTTTCCGGGAACAACTGGTGGATGACCAACGCGGTGACTCCCGGCCAGTTTTGCTGCTCGACCCATTCGGCGATTGCGGGGCCGACCCCGTCATCGCCGCGCAGCGCACTCCCATAGCCGATCACAAGCGTTGTCGGATGGGCGTGTTTTTCAGATTGCGCGCGCGGTTTCATCCAGCACCTTGCCGTCGGGGGCGACGAGTTGAAGCAGCAGCGGCATTTCGCCGAAGGCGTGTGTCGAGCAGCTCAGGCATGGGTCGTAGCAGCGGATGACGGCCTCGACGCGGTTGAGCGCCCCTTCCTTGATCTTGTCGCCCTTCACGTAATGCTTCGCCGCCTGCGCGATGCCCCGATTCATTGCAAGGTTGTTGTGTCCTGTTGCAATGATGAGGTTCGCCCAAGTAATGAGACCGTTGCGATCCACCTTGTAGTGATGGAGGAGCATGCCGCGCGGCGCTTCGGACATTCCGACCCCTTCCCCGCGATTCGGCCCCGCGTGTGCGCGAACGTGCTCGCTCAAAATATCCGGATCGTTGAGCAGTTGTTCGATGCGCTCGAATCCATACAGAATCTCAATCAACCGTGCGTAGTGATAGTGGAAGGAACTCAGCACCGATCCCTTGCTCAACTTGCGAAAGGTGAACAGCTCCACGGCGGCCAGCGGCGCGCCGATCCGATCAGCGACATTCAATCGAGCGAGCGGGCCGACGCGATAGATGCCCTCCGGATAGCCCATTAGTTTGTAGTAGGGCGATTTGAGATAGCTGTCCGGCTCGACGTATTCGGAAATATAGTCCTGATATTCCGAAGGCAGAATGCCCTCGGCGACGACCTTGCGGCGCTCATCCACCACACGGAGAGTTCCGTCATAATGCTCCAGATAATCATCATCCGAAACGAGACCCATAAAGAGGCTGGGGAAGTTGGCGAAGTATTCGATTTCTTCCGTGAATTGACTGTAGGTCGTCTTGTACCACTCCAACACGCGCTGGATGATTTTGATCCCTTCCGGAATTTGCCCGAGCATCCAATCGCGTGTTTCCGGCGAAAGCGGACTGCCGACCCCGCCCGGCACTACCCAGGCGGGGTGAATGCGCTTGCCCGCCATTTTTTCGATGACCTGTTGTCCGAACTTGCGGAGCCAGATGCCGTCGCGCGCCATTTCCGGATGCGACGCCGCGAGGCCGAGGATGTTCCGCTGTTCCGGCGGCGCGTCCATTCCCAGCAATAAATCGGGCGATGAAAGATGGAAGAAGCTCAGGGCGTGCGACTGGATGATTTGCCCGAGATTAAGAATCCGCCGCAACATCGCCGCTGTTTCGGGAATTCGCACGGCAAGAATCTCGTCACACGCCTTTGCCGCCGCCATCAAGTGGCTGATCGGGCAAATGCCGCAGGTGCGCGCGGTCAGCGCCGGCATTTCCGTGTAGGGGCGGCCCTCGCAGAATTTTTCGAATCCGCGAAACTGAGTCACGTGAAACCGCGCGTCGCGCACCTCGCCAGCGTCATTGAGATAAATCGTGATCTTGGAATGACCTTCGATTCGCGTCACAGGGTCTATGAGAATGGTGCGGCTCATGGTGTTCTCCTCATCCGAATTTCAGATGCCCCAAATCCGGCTCGCGGCCTTCCAGCAATTCATTCAGCACGTAGAAAATGGTGTCGGCGTTGGGCGGGCAACCCGGAACAAACACGTCCACCTTTACGACATCGTGAACCGGTCGCGAGGTTTTGAGCAACGGCGGGATGACCTGATTCGGGATGTGCCGGTTCTCCTGCGCATTTTCCAAATAAGCGCGCTCCAATACCGCCTTTGTTCCCATCGGATTTCTCATTCCCGGCACATTGCTGGTGACCGCGCAATCGCCGAGGGCGACGATCAGTTTGGTACGGCTGCGAATCTTTTTGATCTTCTCCAAATCCTCTTCGCTGCTAACCGCGCCCTCAACAATCGTCACATCCACATTTTCGGGAAACTCCTTGTGATCCACGAGCGGGCTGTACACGAGATCAATCTTCGGCGCGATTTGAAGAATGCGTTCATCCATATCAAGAAATGACATGTGGCAGCCGGAGCAGCCATCGAGCCAGACCGTGGCGAGGCGGACTTTGTTCACGAGCGATCCTCCTTCAACGTCCAATACTGCGCGAGAAAGTGGGTCTTCTTTTTCATTTCCGCCGCCGCCGTGCCCTTGATTGACAGCGCACCGGTCGGACAGACGTGGACACATTTTCCGCAACTGGTGCAGGTGCTGGACTCGCCCCACGGCTCATTGAGGTCCGTAATCACGCGCGCTTCAATGCCTCGCCCCATCACGTCCCACGTGTGCGCACCTTCGATCTCGTCGCATACACGCACACAGCGCTGGCAGAGAATGCAGCGGTTGTCGTCCTGCACAAAGCGTTCATGCGAGGCGTCAACGCGCAGGCGGGGGTAGCGGTAGGGCATCGTCAGATGCGTCATTCCCGTCAGTTGCGCCATGGATTGCAGCTCACAGTTGTTGTTCGACACGCAGACCGAGCATACGTGATTGCCCGACGCGAAGAGAAACTCCACCACGCGCCGCCGGTAGCGATCGAGCCGTTCCGAGTGGGTGACCACCCGCATTCCATCCGTCACTTTCGTCGCGCACGCCGGAAGCAGTTTGTTGAAACCCGCGACCTCCACGAGGCAAATACGGCATGCGCCGATCGGCGTAAGCCCCTTGAGGTGACAGAGCGTGGGAATGAAAATTCCGTTCTCGCGCGCAACGTCCAGAATGGTCTGATCCGTGTGCGCTCCGACTTCACGGTCGTCAATATGCAGTGTAATTACGCGGGCGGGGGCGCTCATGCGTGGACCTCCATTGCTGTGCGCATCTTGCAGACGCCTGCCGGGCAGCGTTTTTCATCAATATGCGCGAGATATTCGTCGCGGAAGAAGCGGAGCGTACTCAGCACCGGGTTGGGAGCGGTCTGACCCAGCCCGCACAGACTCGTGTGCTTGACCATGTCGCAGAGGTCTTCCAACAGCGCGAGGTCATCGCGCGTGGCCCGGCCCTCGCTGATTTTGCAAAGCAGGTCGTACATCTGCGCCGTGCCCACCCGGCACGGCACGCATTTGCCGCACGATTCGGACTTGCAGAACTCCATGAAGAACTTTGCGACATCCACCATGCAGGAGGTTTCGTCCATTACGATCATTCCGCCCGACCCCATGATCGAGCCGACCTTCGCGAGCGATTCGTATTCCACCTCCATATCGAGAAATTGTTCGGGAATACATCCGCCCGAGGGCCCGCCGGTTTGCACCGCCTTGAATTTGCGGCCTTCCGGGATACCGCCGCCGATGTCGAAAATAATTTCGCGCAACGTGATGCCCATCGCTACTTCAATCAAGCCGGTGTTGTTGATTCGGCCTGCGAGCGCGAAGACCTTTGTGCCCCGGCTCTTTTCCGTGCCGATCGCGGAGTACCACTCGCTTCCGTTGCGAATGATTGCGGACACGTTTGCGAATGTTTCGACATTGTTGATCAGCGTGGGCTTTCCCCACAGCCCCTTCTCGGCGGGGTAAGGCGGCCTTGGGCGAGGCGAACCGCGTCCACCTTCGATGGAGGCGATGAGTGCCGTCTCCTCGCCGCACACAAACGCGCCTGCGCCAAGCCGGATTTCGATGGTGAAGCTGAACGATGTTCCGCCGATGTCGCGTCCGAGCAACCCGCGTTTTTCCGCCTGCCCGATCGCCAGCTTCAGCCGCTTGATGGCAAGCGGATATTCCGCCCGCGCGTACACATAGCCTCGCTGTGCGCCGATTGCGAATGCCGCGAGCGCCATACCCTCAAGGATGCGGTGAGGGTCGCTTTCAAGAACGCTGCGATCCATAAACGCGCCGGGGTCGCCTTCGTCTGCGTTGCAAATCACGTATTTTTCAGCACCGGGCGCTTTCGCAACGGTGGACCACTTCAGGCCGGTCGGATACCCACCGCCGCCGCGACCGCGCAGCCCCGCCTTTACAATTTCTTCGATGATTTCCGCCGGAGTCCTGGTTGTGATGGCGCCGATCAACGCGCCGTATCCACCGACGGCGATGTAGTCCTCGATTTTTTCGGGGTCAATGCGATCAAAGTTCTCCGTCACAATCCGCTTCTGGCGCGTATAGAACGGTTGATTCGCCGGCGCGGCGAGCCGTTCGACCGGCTTCCTGGCGCTGATGGCCGCGATCAGTTCTTCTGCGTCCGCTGGCTGGACATGGTGATACAGCGTTCCGTCCGGCTCGGAAATTACGAGCGGGCCTTGCGCGCACAAACCGAGACAGCCGACGCCCTTGATTTTGCACGTCTTGTCCGCGCCGCTCTTTTTCGCGGCGGCATCAAGCGCTTTTTTGAGTTGATCGCTTTGGCAGGATACACACCCGGCAGCGACACAGACTTTTAGGGAGCCGGTGAAACTTTGTTGCGCCGCGCGATGTTCCTCGGCGATGTGGAGAAGTTGTTCCTCAGGTGTCATGGCTGATTGTCTCCTGAATTCGCGACAACAGTTCTTCCGCCGTCAACTTTCCATGCACTTCGCCGTCCAGCGAGCCTGCCGCTGCGATGCCGCACGCGCCCACGCAACGCGCGGTGACGAGTGAAAGATTCTGGTCCTCCGTTGTTTGCCCCGGCGTAATTCCGTAGCGCTCCTTGATCGCGTCGAGCAGCGTTTGTGCGCCCTTGATGTAGCACGCGGTTCCGAGACAGACTGCGCAGGTGTGCCGCCCCTGCGGTTTCAGTGTGAAGAAATGATAGAACGTGGCGACGCCATAGACCTTGCTCAGTGGCACGCGGAGCGTTGTCGCCACGTAGCTTAGTGCATTTGCTTCGAGATAGCCGAAGCACTCCTGCACCGTGTGCAGCGTTTCAATCAGCGCGGCGGGCTGATTGCCGTGGCGCCGCATGGTGTTTTCCACGAGACGCCAGCGTTTGTCGTCGGTCGGGGGGTATGTCGCTTGTGCGTTCATTGTGAGCCTCAGTTTTGTCGAAATCCACCCATGTGTTGTGATCGGATCAGCGTGAACAGCCGGTTGGCGGGGTTTGCGTTGGTGTGCGAGCAGAGCACCTCGCCGACGAAAATCACATGATCGCCCGTTTTTAGCTCGGTCACGAGCCGGCATTCAAAATTTGCCACTGCATCGGTTAAAATCAGGCTGTCCACCTTGCGTGCCCGTTCCGTTTCACAATGCACGGTCGCAAATTTTTGGGTGTCGCGCCCCGAGTGCGAACCGAAACACTTCGCCGCCTCCGCCTGCATTTCCGACGGGTAGGCGAGGACAAATTCGCGCGCCTGGCGAATGGCCTCCGCCGACCAACGGTCACTGCCGATGGATAGCGCAAGCATCGGCGGATGGATGGATGTCGGCATTACCCACCCGATGGTGATCGGGTTGTAATTGCCCTTCGAGTCTCGCGCGATCGCGATGGCGATTTGCTCCGGGTATCGGCTCTCAATCGCGATTGCGTATGGCGCTTCCTTTTGCATTATCCGGCCTCCGTGCCTGGTGGGGTGGTTGTCGGCGTTGTGGAGGGGGCGTCGCGGCCGCCTTGGGTTTTGGCGTCGGCGGCGTGTAGGGAATTGGAACGACGAACGCGAGTTTTTCCTGCGTGGGCGTCGCATAGAGATTTTCCATCCAGAGACATTTTTTCGGGCAGACCTCGACGCAGTAGTTGCATTGGATGCAGCTCAGCCGGTCAATCGCCCACGTTTTGCCGATGCGATCCACCTTGATTGCGCCGGTCGGGCAGCGCTTGTCGCAGATCAGGCAAAGAATGCACTTGTCCTTGTCTATGGCAATGTGTCCGCGCGTTGCCGGATACATCGGCTTGCGCTCGAGTGGATAGGGCACAGTCGCGGGCCGCCGGAAAAGATTTTCCAGCGCCACTTTTGTCATCTTGAACGGGCTTTTTTTCATCGTTCGGCGCAACTAATACAGGGGTCAATCGTCAGAACAATCACCGGCACATCGGCAAGTTGGCAGCCTTGCAACATTTTCAGTAGCGGCGGAATATTCGCAAACGTCGGCGTCCGCACGCGGAAGCGGTCGAGCTGTTTTCCGCCGTTGCCTTTGACGTAATAAATTACCTCGCCGCGCGGTTGCTCCAATCGCGCGGCGTATTCGCCCTTCGGCGCACCGGTGACTTTCATATCCACCGGTCCGGCGGGAATCATCGGGATGACCTGTCGCAGCAGATCAAACGATTGATAGACCTCGCGAATGCGCACCATTGTGCGCGCCCAGCAATCGCCCGCCGTTTCCACAATCGGTTCAACATCCAATTTGTCGTAGGCCGCGTAGCCCTCCATTCGCGTATCCAGCTTCGCGCCGCTTCCGCGCAACACCGGGCCGACGGCGCCGAGGTCATAAGCATCCTGCTCCGACAGCGTTCCCACTCCACAGAGGCGTTGGCGCGTGGAATAGTCATCGCGGAATACGTTGGTGATGTCGCGCAGTTGGTCTTCCACAATTTTGAGTTGCGCGGGAATGCGACTTAACACCTCGTCCGACACATCGCGCCGGACCCCGCCCACCTTGGCCGCGCCGAAAATCACGCGTCCGCCGGAAGTTTCCTCGATAACGTCGAGAACCCCTTCGCGCAGCCGCCAGCACGCCATGAATAGATTCTCAAAGCCGAATGCATCCGCGAGCAGGCCCATCCACATCATGTGGCTGTGGATTCGGGACAACTCGCTCCACATGGTGCGCAGATACGTCGCGCGTTCCGGGATTTGCAGGCCCATGACCGCTTCGATGGCCTGGCAGTAACCCATTCCGTGGATGTAGCTGCAGATTCCGCAAATGCGCTCGGCAATGAAAGTGAACTCGGTGAAGTCCCGCTTTTCCGCGAGCTTCTCCAGACCGCGGTGGATGAAGCCGAACGAGGGGATCGCCTCCACCACCTGTTCGTCTTCGATCACCAAATCAATATGAATCGGCTCCGGGAGAACCGGGTGTTGCGGGCCAAATGGAATGATTGTTCTGTTCGCCATCTATTTTTCCAACCCTTGGAACTGCTTTCTTGTCAAACTTCCAATCCTTGGAACTTTTATTTCGCCACGTTTACCTCGGTTTTCATTTCCCGCGCCGCCATCGGCGCAAAAACCGATGTTTTGAAAAAAGTTGCCCCGGTAATCAATGTTCAGGCCGGTGAATGAAATTCCGAACAGGTCGTGAATTTCGTTTTCGTACGCGAAGGAACCGGAATAAATCGGGCTGATGCTCGGAACCGCGACCGAAGAGTCGGGAATTCGGATGCGAAGGTGCTCAAAGAAGCCGGGGCGCGAGAAGCTGTAGAGGATTTCAAATTCTTCCAGTCTCGTGCAGCAGATTTGCACCAGCCGCGCGCCCGCGAGTTGCTGTGCGCGCACCGCTTCCAGCAGCCGCGGGGGGATGACTTCGATATAGTTTTGTATCGGTGCGCTCATGCCTTCATTTCCGCGTGTTTTTGTTCAAGAATCGCAAGCGCCTGCACGACGCCGTCAATGATCGCCTCCGGGCGCACGGCGCAGCCGGGGACATACACATCCACCGGAATTGTTGTGTCCACGCCGCCGCGCGTGTTGTAGCAATCGCGAAAGATTCCGCCGGACGTCGCGCAGATCCCGACGGCGATGACGACCTTTGGATTCGGCATCTGCTCGTAGATGGTTTTCACAACCGGCAGGCATTGCTCGTTGATGTTTCCTGTGATGAGCAAAATGTCCGCGTGTTTGGGGTTGCCGGTGTTGATGATGCCGAGCCGCTCCACGTCGTAGCGCGGGGTGAGGCAGGCAAGCACTTCAATGTCGCAGCCGTTGCAGCTCGCGCCGTCATAGTGGAGAATCCACGGCGATTTCTTGAGCAGACTCATGGCGCACCCCTCCCGAGCAGGTGGTGGATCACAATCAGATTTCCCGCGCCAGCGATCAGTGTGAATGCCCACGAAGAGCGAAGCACCCATTGCCAATACAGCCGCGCGTTCGTGTTGTCCGCGAGGATTTCGAGGAAGTACACGAGCGCCAGCGCGATGACGCCGAGCCAGGGCCAAGGCGCGAAAAAAGAGATAGAGGAAGCCGAGGAGAAGAACGGTTTCGTACCAGTGCGCGATTTCGATGATCGCAAGATAGGGCCCGGAAAATTCGGTCGTGATTCCCTTGATGATTTCCTGGTGCGCGTGGTGCGAGGTCGCGAGGTCAAAGGGTGATTTGCGCAGCTTGATCGTCAGCACATAGACGAGGCCGACAAAGACGCCCGGCAGCAGGACGATCAAGAGGGCGGGTTGCGCCAAAATCTCGCGCGCCTGGAATGAGCCGGTTGCGACATAAAAGCCCATTGCCGCAATCAGCAGCATCGGCTCGCTCGCCATGAGCTGGATCAATTCGCGTTCCGCGCCGATGCTGCTGAAGGGCGAGCCTGCGGCGAAGGCGCCGAGCACAAACAAGACGCTACCGAGCGCGAGGGCGAAAAGCACAATCAGCAAGTCGCCGCCGATGAAAAACTCCACTCCGGCGATGACGGTGAAGAGCAGGTAGCCGAGCAGGAAGAAGTGGCCCGATTTGTTCACCGCGATCCGCTCTTTTTGGAACAGCTTGAAAAGGTCGTAGAAGGGCTGGAGCAGAGGCGGTCCGATACGGCTTTGCATCCGTGCGCTGACGATCCGATCCATGCCGTTGAGCAGTCCGGCGAGAATTGGCGCGGCTACGATGAAAAGCGCCGCGGCGATGATGGAGGTCGTCGTGCTCATAAGTTCACCACCACGCCGACGGCGGCGAGAAGAAGAAGGGTTGCGATCCAGCCCGCGTGGGTAAGACGCGGTTCGGCGAAAATCTCCGCAAGATAATAACCGCGCGTCGCCACGGGCTGCGTATCGGCGATTGAGCCGGTGAAGCGATTGGGGTCTTCAACATTTGCGCCACTTAGGTAGGGCGTTGTGATCCTCAATTTTGCCCCGCCTTTGTAGAGCAGGCTCAGCGGAAGCGCGGCGACGAGGAGCAGCATGAGGGACAGGATAAGAATCGTGCCGCGATTCATTTCAACAAACGTGCCGTAGGTCGCGAGGAGGAAGGGCTTGATCGCGACACCGGAGAGAACAGGCCAGAGTGCGCACAACCCGAGACTCAGCGCGCTGAGCAGAAACAGAGCGACCTTTTCATCGCCGCCGACCGGGTTGGGGGGAGGGAAGGTTTGCTTCACCGTGCTGAGCAGTTTGCCCATCCATTTCGCCCAGAAGAACAGCGTGGCGGAGCTGCCGAACGCGATGGCAATGGGGAGAATCGGATGGCTGTTCATCAGCGCTTCAATTGCCGCCCACTTGCTGATCAACATTCCGAACGGCGCAAGGAACATTCCCGCAATTCCGATTAAAATCGCCACGGCAATTTCCGGACGCCGCGCGATCAACCCCTCCATATCCTCGATGTCGCGACTTCCGATTGCGAGTTCTGTGGAGCCTACGGCGATGAATAGAAGCGCCTTCGCAATGGCGTGGAAAACAATCAGCAGAATGGCCGCCCACACCGCCTGCGGATTTCCGACGCTGGCGCAGGTGACGACGAGGCCGAGGTTCGCAATCGTGGAATAGGCGAGAACCCGTTTCGCGTTGCTCTGCGAGATGGCAATGCACGAGGCGAGCAGGAACGTGGTTGCGCCGATGAGCGCGAAAAGCAGTCCGACTGTTGTATTTTGAAGCACTGGCGCGAATCGGACGAACACATACACGCCCGCCTTCACCATCGTGCTCGCGTGGAGCAAGGCGGAGACGGGAGTCGGCGCGACCATCGCGCCAAGGAGCCACGCGGAAAACGGCATCTGCGCCGCCTTCGTGAGCCCGGCAAAGCAAATCAGCGCGACGGGAATGAGCGCCACAGCCTGACTGCTCTGAATGATTTCGTTGAGGGCGAGCGATCCGCCGGTTCGCGTGAGATAGAGAAGTGCGCCCGCGAATGCGACGCCGCCGATCAGGTTCAGGCGCAGCGCGAGGAACGCATTCTTGCGCGCTTCCGGCGTGCCGGAGTAGCCGATCAGCAGGAAGGAGCAAAGTGTGGTGACTTCCCAAGCAAGAAAGAGCCAGCCGATGTGATTTGCGAAGACGAGCGCAAACATCGCCCCGAGAAACAGAAAAATGGAGGCGAAAAAACCGCGCTGACGATCCGGAATTTCACCGTGGCGCTTGTGATACGCAGGCATATAGCCCGCCGCGTGCCAGACGATCAGCCCGCCCACAACGCCAACAATGTGCGCCATGATGATCGAAAAACTGTCGGTGAACAGCGGCGCGGCGACTTCGGCGTGGCCGTGTCCGCCAAATTCGACAAAGCCCATCAGCAGCGCCTGAATCAGCGTTAGCGCGGTGATGGTTAATTGCTTCCCGCGCAGACCGATGATCAGCAGGGCAAGTGTGACCGTGATTTCCGCGCCGAGCACCGCGGTGTTCGCCCATGCAGTGCGCAGCTCGAAGAATACGGCATCGCCCCGCCAATTTTGCGCGAGCAGGATCAGCGGCCCGATGGCCACGATGATCGCCCCCAACTTGATCGTTGCCGAGCGCGTCGGGGCGTGACCACCGATGAGGGCGATCACACCGGCCAGCGCCAGCGGGAACAGAATTAAAAAGAGGGGCAGTGTCATCGCGCACCTTCCCGGCCGATCCTGTTTTGCTCTATTCCTCCACTTCGATGCAGGTCACAGGGCAGTTCCCGGCGGCTTCGCGGACAGCGTCTTCGCTGCCCTCGGGCACGGTCTCCACCTTAACCTTGGCGATATTGTCGTCGCCCAATTCAAATACATCGGGCGCGGTTTCGCTGCAGACGCCGCATCCGGTGCATGCCATTTCGTCTATTCTCGCCTTCATTGTTTTGTCCTCTCCTTATTGAGTTTTTATCTACACATTGCCGCTCAGGATGGATTTGTAGCTGCCGAGCGTCTTCAGATAGTTTGCGCGTTCGTACATTGTCGGTTCCGCGACATTCTGCTGGCTCATGCAGCCCTTCATTTGCTCGACGGATTCGTATTCGTTCTTCTGCATCCACTCTTCCATTTCCTTCAGCATGGTGCCGACAAAGGGGATGCCGTGGTGGAGCAGGGCGGAGGCGGTCATCACCGCGTCCGCGCCGGCCATGACATACTTGATGACTTCCGTTGCGCTCTGCACGCCGCGCGATGCGCCGAGCGAGCAGTTGACGCGCCCGTAGAGCATCGCGATCCAGAGCAGCGGCAGGCGGATTTCGTAGGGTGTGCTCAATTTCAAATGCGGCGCGACCTCGCGCTCCTCAATATCGAAGTCCGGTTGATAGAACCGGTTGAACAGCACCAGCGCGTCAACGCCGATTTGATCCACGCGGTGCGCAAAATTTGCGATGGAGCTAAAAAACGGATTCATTTTCAGCGCGACCGGAATCTTGACGGAGCTTTTTACCGCTTGAATGATGTCGAGATAGCGCTGCTCCACTTCCGACCCAGGCAACGTGAGATCGGTTGGAAGCCAGTAGATATTCAGTTCCAGCCCCTTCGCCCCCGCCTGTTCAATGTGTTTTGCGTAGTTGATCCAGCCTTCGTTGCTGATGCCGTTCAAGCTGCCGATGATTGGAATTTCGCAGTCCTCCACCGCCTCTTCGATAATTTTCAGATAGGCGTCCGGCTTCACGCTAAAGTCGCCGGGGCTGGGGAGGTACGAAAGCGATTCGGCGAAGCTGTTGGTTCCGGCGGTGAGCGCGTCTTCGAGCGCCGCTGTTTCCTGGCGCAGTTGTTCTTCGAAAACGGAGAACATCACGACCGCGCCCGCGCCCGCGTCTTCCAACTGTTTGATTTTTCCGACACTGTCGGACAGTGGCGACGAAGAAGCCGCGATCGGGTTTTTCAATTTCAACCCCATATACGTCGTGCGCAGGTCCATGACTTTATTCCTTCCTTAATTCATGCTTCCAATCCGGCCCAAACGCCGAAGCCTCACTCTGTACGCGCCGCGAGGTCCGCGTGCGCTTTCCAGCGAAGCTTCACGTCGTTTTGGGCAAGCTCCAGCAGCCGCGCAGCGTCTTGGGGCGCGGTGTGACTCAGCATGCGGTAGCGGACTTCGTTATATGCGTAGTCGCGCAAGGGCACGCTGGGCGCTTTGGAATCGAGTTGGAAAGGATTCTGTCCCTGCGCGATGAGGGCGGGGTTGTAGCGATAGAGGGGCCAGTATCCGCTGTTCACCGCCAGCTTCTGCTGCGTGAAGCCGAGCGCCATATCAATTCCGTGCGCGATGCAGTGACTGTAGGCGAGAATCAGCGAAGGGCCGTCGTAGGCCTCCGCTTCGACAATTGCGCGCAGGGTCTGTCGCGGATTTGCGCCGAGCGCAACACGCGCGACATACACGCTGCCATACGAGACAGCCAGCAGACCGAGGTCTTTTTTGGAGGTTTGTTTTCCGCCGGCCGCGAATTTTGCGACCGCGCCACGCGGCGTGGACTTGGACATTTGCCCGCCGGTGTTGGAATACACCTCCGTATCGAGCACCAGCACATTGACGTTGCGGCCGGAAGCCAGAACGTGATCCAGGCCGCCGTACCCGATGTCGTAGGCCCATCCATCGCCGCCAATGATCCACACGCTGCGCTTCACAAGATGATCCGCAAGCGGCAGTAGTTGTTTCGCCTCGGGGCGGTTGATGCCGACCAGCTTGCGTTTCAGTTCCTCCACGCGCAATCGTTGAGCGAGCAGCTCGTCGCGCGAGTGTTGCGGCGAGCTGAGAATTTCCTCCGTCAGTTTGTCACCAATCGCTCCGCCGAGTTCCCTCAACAACTCGCGCGCGTATTCGGTGTGTTTGTCGAGCGTGAGGCGATAGCCGAAGCCGAATTCTGCATTGTCTTCAAAAAGCGAGTTCGACCACGCCGGCCCGCGTCCGTCCGCATTTTTCGACCACGGCGTGGTCGGAAGGTTCGCGCCATAAATTGAGGAGCAGCCGGTGGCATTCGCGACCAGCATCCGATCGCCGAACATCTGGCTGACAATTTTGATATACGGCGTTTCTCCACACCCGCCGCATGCGCCAGAAAAACTCGAAGAGCGGATCGAGATATTGCATGTCCTTCGCCATCGTGTAGTCCACCGTGGCGGGAATTGCGCCGGCAAGTTTTTCGTAAAATTCGATGTTTGCGATTTCTCCGTCCAGAATCGGCGCCTTGTCTTCCATGTTGATCGCGCGCAGTCCGGCTTTTTCTTTATGCTTCACCGGGCATACGCTGACGCAAAGCGCACAGCCGGTGCAGTCTTCCGCGAAAACCTGAAGCGCGTAGCGCGTTCCCTCGGGGACATCCTTTCCGCGCAGCGGCGCTGACTTGAAGGTGGCCGGCGCGTCGGCGGCATCCTTTTCGGTGTAGATTTTTGCGCGAATGACGCTATGCGGGCAGACCAGCGCACACATTCCGCATTGTGTGCAGATATCCGGCATCCAGACGGGAATTTCCTGCGAGATGTTTCGCTTTTCCCATTTCGTTGTGCCGCTCGGATACGTGCCGTCCACCGGCATCGCACTGACGGGCAGCGTGTCGCCCAATCCCGCCATCATTTGTGCGGTTACCTTTTGGAGAAACTCCGGCGCTTTCGGCGAAATGATGGGCGGAAGCGCGACTCCGTTGACACTGGCGGGAATCTGCACCTCGCGCAGGTGGGCGAGTGTTTGATCCACCGCCTCAAAGTTTTTACGTACGACTTCCTCGCCTTTGCGCCCGTAGGTTTTCTCGATCGCCTTCTTGATTTGCGCGACGGCCTCATCGCGGGGAAGCACACCGGAGATCGCAAAAAAGCAGGTCTGCATGATGGTGTTGATGCGGCTGCCCATTCCGTTCTCTCTCGCGACGTGGTAGGCATCAATCGTGAAGAAGCGCATCTTCTTTTCGATAATTTGCTTTTGCGCGCGAGTCGGAAGGCGGCTCCACACTTCATCCGGGCCGAACGGGCTGTTCAGCAGAAACACGCAGCCGGGCGCCGCGTGTTGCAGCACATCGGTTTTTTCGAGGAAATTGAATTGGTGGCAACCGATGAAGTTTGCCGACTGAATCAAATAGGCGGAGCGAATCGGCTCCGGCCCGAAGCGCAGGTGTGAGACCGTTTGCGACCCGGACTTTTTGGAGTCGTAAACAAAGTAGCCCTGCACGTGGGAATCCGTCTCTTCGCCGATAATTTTGATCGAATTTTTATTCGCGCCGACGGTGCCGTCCGCGCCCAATCCATAAAACATCGCGCGGACAACATTTTCTGGCTCGATGATGAAGTGTGGGTCGAAATCGAGGCTGGTATGCGCAACATCGTCATGGATGCCCACGGTGAAGTGATTTTTCGGCGCGTCCTTCTTCAGTTCGTCGAATACGGCCTTCACCATGGCCGGGGTGAATTCCTTGGACGACAACCCGTAGCGTCCGCCAATCACGCGGGGCATGGTCTTCATCGGCAGGGAGCCATTGCCCAGACCCTCGACCAGCGCCGTCAGAACATCTTGATAAAGCGGCTCGCCTGCCGCGCCCGGCTCCTTCGTACGGTCCCAACACTGCGATGGATCGGGTGGAGGCGGGCAGGGCGGCGAGAAGGTGTTTGATGGAGAAGGGGCGATACAGTCGAACGCGGATATATCCGACGTTTTCTCCGCTCTTATTAAGGTGTTGGATGGTTTCGTGCGTGGTTTCCGCGCCGGAACCCATCAGAATAATTACGCGCTCCGCGTCCGGCGCACCGTAGTATTCGAACAAGTTGTAGTTGCGACCGACAATCCTCGCGAACTTCTCCATCGCCTCTTCCACGATGCCGGGTGTTGCATTGTAGAACGGGTTGACCGTCTCGCGGCCCTGAAAATATACGTCGGGGTTTTGGGCCGTACCGCGAACAACGGGCCGTTCCGGGTTCAGCGCGCGCATCCGGTGCGCAACGACTAGGTCGTCGTCAATCATTGCGCGGATTTCTTCCTGCGAGAGGAGCGTGACCTTGTTCACCTCGTGCGAGGTGCGGAAGCCGTCGAAAAAATGAATGAACGGGATGCGCGATTTTAGCGTGGCGGCCTGCGCGATCAGCGCCATGTCCATACATTCCTGCACCGAGCAGGCGCAGAGCATGGCAAAGCCCGTTGCGCGCACAGCCATCACGTCCTGATGGTCGCCGAAAATGGAAAGCGCCTGCGCTGCAAGGGAGCGGGCGGATACATGAAAAACCGCCGGGGTAAGTTCCCCGGCGATTTTGTACATATTGGGAATCATCAACAGCAGTCCCTGCGACGCTGTGAACGTGGTCGCAAGGGCGCCCGTTTGCAGTGCGCCGTGTACGGCCCCAGCCGCACCGCCTTCGCTTTGCATTTCAGCAACAAGCGGGATGGTGCCCCATAGATTTTTTCGGCCTTCACTGGCCCATTGATCGGCCAGTTCCCCCATGTTGGAAGAGGGAGTGATGGGGTAGATCGCGCAGACTTCAGCGGTTTGATAGGCGGCGTGTGTTGTTGCCTCGTTGCCGTCTATAATTGCGATCCTCTTTTTCATCGGGTCCCATCCTCCGGCGCGGGCGGTATGGCCCGCTGTTATTTTCCCTGAAATAGGATGGCGTCGGCGCTGCGCGCCTATAGGAGGAGTGCCTGGGGGGCGGCGAATTTCTCTCGCCGCTTGGAAGGACACGCCTACGCCGACGCCAAATTCTAAAATTCAAGTTCCGTTTCGCCAGCGACCCCGCGCTGTTCAATCCTCCTGTGTTGAGTTTTTGCATTTCGCTTTCAGCCTTTACTGCCGATGGCTACTCCTTCGGGATTTGCTGATAAGAGATTAACCGGCCCATGTCTTTTACGGTATCAGGGCGTGACCCGATTGCCCCCTCATGGAATGCCCGATGGTCGCGCAGCCTAAGATGGTGTACATTAACGATAGGTCAGAAAGACCGGAATAAGGAGGCCGATATGGCGGACACCGTGAACAGCATGATCGAGCAAATCCGTGGATTGCATGCGGATTTGGCGGAGCGGCTTCGTCTCGCTGCCGCAACGGCCGAAAACGAACGCCTGAGACTCGTGCTTTCCTATCTTGAGGAGCGCGAGCGGCACGTGGACGACGCGCTCGAACAGTACCAGAGCAGCGCCCCGCGTTCGGTGCTGGGCACGGCGTTCAAAACGGTGCAGGGCGCGCCTTTCAAACAGTGCGTGGATATGGTCAGGGTGGACGCCGACGATCCGGATGACATGTTTAACTCCGTGCTCGAAATGGACAAATGTCTCTCGGCAAAATTGAGACTGGTCAGCGAGGACGCGCTGAACGACGACGTGCGTGGTTTCTTTGTGGAACTCGCCGAAATGATTGATCGGGAGAAAAAACAAACCGTACGCGACGCGATTGAGATGGAAGACCTCTAGTCTGCCGCCCCCTTAAACTTGTCGCCGCGCGTTGAGTGCGCGGCTACAACAGTGCCCGTATGAATCACGAAGTCAGCGCGGTTGCGTTTCGGATGGGCATTCTCTTTCTCGTGCTGTGCGCGGGCTGGATTGCGCGTCGCCGCGTGTGGCTGGGCGAAACGGCTACGCGCCTGCTGGGGCGGCTCTGTGTGGATGTCTGCTTTCCGTGTCTGACTTTTATTCAAATGTTGCAGATTGTCGGACGCAGCCCCGCGACGGAGCAGGGGTATATGCTCCTGCTCGGCGTCATTCTGATGGGCGTTGCGTTGATGGGCGGATTGCTTTTCGTTCGCGACCTGCCGCCCGAACCGCGACGCACGGCCTGGCTCGCTTCTGCGATGCCGAATTGGTTGTTTTTTCCGCTCCCAATTGCCGCCTTGCTTTATGGCGAGGAAGGGCTGGCCACCGTGTTGCTCGTGAATGTCACCGCGCAGTTTTATCTATGGACGACGAGCGTCGGCATTTTGCGCGGATTCAAAAACACGATGCGGACGGGACTTGTTCACCTGCTGAACCCCGGACTGGTTGCGAGTGTTGCCGGCGTCCTTGTTGCGGCTCTTTGGCCACCAAGCCACGATTGGATCGGGCAGACAAATCTTTATGGCCACTTCTGGCGACTCGTTGAAGCCATTGGCTCGCTGACCATTCCACTTTCCATGCTGGTCACCGGCGCACAGTTGGGAGCGATTCCGAGCGGCTGGCGGATTCATACGGTTACCCGCCGCGCCACGCGCGCCCGCCTGTTGTGGCTTCCGCTGATCACGACACTGGTGTTGTGGATGTGCTCGCATTGGATCGAACTGCCCGCGGTCGTTTGGCAAACGTCCGTGATGATTGCGGCAATGCCCGTTGCCGTCAGTTGCGGCGTGCTGGTCGAGCGCTACGGCGGTGATCGCGACTTGGTCAGCCAGATGACCCTCGTGACGACCCTCTTTGCCGTCATCACCGTTCCTGCACAAATGCTTCTCGGACACTGGTTGTTTCGGTAATCGCAGCGCTTCTAAAAACACCTTGATATCAAGATAATTAGTCTGCGGCCTGTTTTATTCGTGACGCAGCGCGTCAATCGGATTGAGCATCGCGGCTTTGCGTGCGGGCCAGATGCCGAAGACAAGCCCCGTCAGCGCGGAGAATCCGACAGCCATGACCACGGCCTGGGGTGTGATGATGACGCTCCATTGGGCAAAGACCGACAGCGCCAGGGCCGCGCCGGCGCCGAGTGCGAGGCCGAGCAGCCCGCCCGTGATGCTGACCGCCACGGCCTCCACAAGGAATTGACCCAGAATATCGCGGCGCCGCGCGCCCACCGCCTTGCGGACGCCGATCTCGCGGACGCGCTCGGTCACAGAGACCAGCATAATGTTCATAATGCCGATGCCGCCGACAACGAGGGAGATGGCCGCGATGCCGGAGAGCAGTACGGACATTGTGCGGCTGGTCTCGGTCAGCGCCGCGAGCATCTCTGCCATATTTTGAACAAAGACATTGTCCGGCGCATTCGGCGGGAGGTGTTGGCGTTGGCGCATATACGCCATAACCGCGTCCTGCGCCTTGTTCACGTCCTCGCCCTCACGGACCTGCATTTCAATCGCGTTGACGTAGTTCATGCCAGCGAGGCGATACATTGCAGTGGTGAGCGGAATGACGATCACATCGTCGCGATCACGCCAGGTCGTGGAGCCTTTTTCGGGCAGCACCCCGACGACTTGAAAGATTACGCGGTTGATTCGAATCTGCTCGCCGATCGGATTTTGTCCCTTGAACAACTCCCGGACGACGGTGCGCCCGACCAGCGCCACGCGTGTGCGACTTTGCATATCGTCACCGGTGATGAAGCGCCCGGCGGTGGGTTTCAAATCGCGGATGATTTCATTATCCGGTTCGACTCCGTCAATTTGCGTGTTCCAGTTTTGCCCCTGAAACACCACCTGTCCGCGCGTTGAGATTGTCCCGGAGACGTATTCAATCGCCGGGATGTTGTCGCTGATGGCGTGGCCGTCTTCCACGGTCAGTCGGCTGGTCTGTCCCGACTGCATGCGCACGCCGCCGGTCTGCCGCGCACCGGGGCGCAGGATCAGCAGATTTGAGCCGAGACTGGAGAATTGGGTGCGTATGGCGTCCTTTGCGCCCGCGCCAATTCCGAGCATCGCAATGACCGAGGCCACGCCGATCAAAATTCCGAGCATGGAGAGAAATGCCCGCATTTTGTGCGCCCAGAGCGCACGTCCGGCGAGATGGAAATAATTGCCGAATGCCCGCAAGTCGTGTCGCCATGCCGCGCGTTTGGAGAGTGGCGGGATTTCCGGTCGTTCGATCAGGCTGGGCGCCGGGCCGGCGGCCTCGTTTGTTTCTTCCCGCAAAATTGAGCCGTCACGCATGTGGACGATGCGGCGCGCGTACTCCGCGATGTCTCGCTCGTGCGTCACGAGGATGATCGTGATGCCCTGCTTGTTGAGATCTTTGAGCAGGTTCATAATTTCGTGGGAGCTGGCAGTGTCCAAATTTCCCGTCGGCTCGTCCGCGAAGATGACCCGTGGCCGCGTCGTCAATGCGCGTGCGATGGCGACGCGCTGCTGCTGTCCGCCGGACAGCTCATTCGGATTGTGCTCCAGGCGATTTCCCAGTCCGACGCGCTCCAACAATTCTTTTACTCGTTCGGGATTCGCGCCATCGCGACTGTAGAGCAAGGGCAGCGCGGTGTTCTCGCGCGCGGTGGTGCGCGAGAGCAGGTTGAACTGCTGAAAAACAAAACCGTATTCCTCGTTGCGAATACGCGCTAACTCGTCCTCGTCGCAATCCGACAACTCGCGGCCGTGCAGTTGGTAGGATCCGCTACTTGGCACATCCAATAGCCCGAGAATGTGCATCAGAGTGGATTTGCCCGAGCCGGATGCGCCCATGATGGCAACGAAGTCGCTTTGCGCAATCGAAAGCGAGACGCCGCGAAGCGCATCCACCCGTTCATTGCCGAGGTGATACACCTTGGTGATGTCTTTGATCTCTATGAACTTCTTCCCGGCCATCGTTTTAGCTGTCGTGTAGTGAGAAATGTTTCACCTAGTGACGGCGTCGCCCGAATGGCGAGAGCGGTGAGGTCTTTCCGTTGTCCGCCGAGGCTCCAAAGTCAAACGAAGGGACTAAAACCCGATCGCCCTCTGCGAGGCCCGCTAGAATCTCAATATTTTTTCCGTCGTCCATTCCCACGGCGACTTCCTTCGAAATCGGCTCGCCGTTATGGGTGTTGCCCGCAACCTTCACAGAGCGTTTATTTCCCTGGCCCTTCACCGCGCTCATTGGAAGAATCAACACGTCGTTCGTCTCTTTGACAATAAACGTGACTGCTGCCGACATTCCGCTGCGAATGAAGGGGGGTGGGTCCAGTGGCAACACCTCCACGTTGTAGATGGTGACGTTGTTCACGGTCTCCGACTCAAACGCGATGTGCTCCACGCGGGCGGGCAGCATTTGGTTCTGATAGGCGTCGAGTCGAATTTCCGCATGTTGTTCGAGCGCGATATGGGCCATATCCGTTTCGTCAACCTGTGCGCGGACAATCAAACGGTCGGAGAGGACAAGAATGGCCTTGTCGGATGAAACCGTCTGGCCAGGTTCAAGCACGCGCGCGATGACCGTGCCATCGAGCGGAGATATCACTGGCGTCGGATTGTAAAATTTTTCCCATTTCGCCAGTTCTTCCGGTCCGCGTGCTCGAGCGGCGTCGAGTAATGTTGTGCGTTCGGTCGAGCTGACCCACGCCACAATCTGGCCGCGTTGCACCGCGTCGCCCTCCTTCACGAGCACCTCTTCGACGCGTCCATCTGTCGGACTGGAGAGTTCGAGACGGATTTGCGGCTCCAGCGTTCCCGTTGCGAGAACGGTTTCGCGGATATTGCCCCGTTCCACTGTTGCCTCGGTAAAGGTCGGCGCTTCGCTGTTTTGTGCGCGTCCGCGCCACCACCACCAGCCGCCGCCGACGATGGCCAGCGCTACAATGATTAGAGTTATTTTTTTCATGGCAAGGGTATGATTGAGATTCCTCGGACGCGGTCCCATTCCGCAGCCGCGATCGCCGCGTCACGATCGCTGGAAAGAAGTGATTGCTGACTCTGAATTAGCTCGTCTTCGATCTGATCCCAGTTTTGAAAGCTCAGGAGTCCGTTGGCGTATTGCTCGCGGGCGATTTCCGCGCGCACTTCCGAAGCTTCAAGAAATTCGGCCTGTACCGTGCGCCGCTGCTGTGCATCACGCAGGTTGGTCCATGCGGTTTTCAAATCCAACAGCGCGTTCTGCTCCGCCGTTTGCAGTTGCGCCTCGCTTTGGCGGAGCGCTGCATTTGCAGAAGCGAGCTTGTTGATATTCTGGCCGCCGGCGAAGAGGGGAACGGATAGCGTCGCGCCAATGCTCCACGAATCGTTGTCGGGCGGCCAATCGTCGCCGCTGCGATCAATGCCTCCGCGAAGTGAGAGGTCGGGAACAATCGCGCCGCGCGCGATAACAACAGATGCTTTGCTGCTTTCGACGCTGGCCTCCGCTGCGCGAACAGAGGGCGTCGCCCGCGCGAGTTCATTCCACAAGGGATCCGTCTCGGGCTCGACGCTTGTCCAGTCGCCTTGTACCACCCACGAATCCTTATCGCTTTGCCCCATTGCGTTTGATAGCTCGCGTTGCTGCACGGCTACGCCGCGTCTTGCCTGTTCGAGGTCGGATTTGGCCTGGCTCGTCGCTGCTTTTGTACGCAGCAATGAACCGCGGTTTTCACTTCCGCTGTCGAAACGGAGTTGGACGAGGTCTAGGTTTTGGCTGCGTCGGTCTGCAATGGACTCGGCCATCGTTACGCGCTCCTGTGCGTAGAGCAGGCGAAGGAACGCGCGGCGCAGGGTTGCGCTGACATCCGCCTGTGCGCCGATCCAGTCGGCTGTTGCGCGGTTCAGCGCGGCTTCTGACTGCTGAACGCGCGCCCGGTCGGCAAAGCCTGAAAATAGAGGATATTGGGCCGAGAGCCCCATTGACGCACGGTCGGATGGTCCACCGTCTTGTCCATCTGAGTCAGAACGCGTGTAGCCCGCCGAACCAGAGATCGTCGGCCAGTACGTTGCGCGTGCGGCCTGATAATTGAAGCGTGCCTGTTCGAGCGCCTCGCGTTGCGCTTCGAGGGCTGGGTTGGTCTCGCCCGTCATTTTGCGCGCTTCCTCCCACGTCAGAGCAGCGAGCGAGTCCGCGCGGGTGGGGATGGGTGAAAGGAGCGCGGCGGTGAGGCCGAGAGTTAGAATAATCCGGTTGGCAGGCATATCAGATAACGAACAAACCATGCTACATCGTGCAAAGAAATAGAGAAAGATGTGAAATTACTTTTGGCGTTCCGGTCACAATTGCGTGCGCCGCCATACGGTCAGATCGCGCTCGGCGCGCGGGCCGGGGGTGAGGGCGCTAAAGAGATAGCCGCCGAAAAGCGAAATGCCGAGGGAGAGCGGGAAGTAGTAAATCCAGTGCACTGCGGTCTGGTGCTGCACCCAAAGATTGGCGCCGACTGCGAGGATGGAGGCAAGCAGCCATGGCGCGAAGCGCACGCGAGTGGAGAGCATTCCGAGGAGAAAGAGCGCAAGGATCGGCGCGTTGAACAGGCTGATAATTCCGCTATACGCCTTGAGCAGGTGTCCAAAGCCGGACACATAAAACGCAACGCCGGTGGCGGCCGTGCCGATTACAAACGTGAGCGTGCGAGCGAGTTTTACATCGCGCGCGTCTTCGTGCGGCGTTTTACGCAACGGCTTGAGCAAATCGTGAATGATCACGGTGGAAATGCAGTTGATGCCCGAGTCCATACTGGACATGGCTGCCGCAAAAAGCGCGGTGATGAGAAGCCCGGACACGCCATTTGGCAGCGCGTGAATAATGTAGAAGGGCAATACCTGATCGCGCCCCAAACCGTCAGGGAGCTGATTGGGAAGTGTTTGATGGAATGCAAAGAGACCGAGGCCGATGAACAACAACAACCCAATGATAAAGAAATCCACCGCGGCATTGAAGATCAGCGCCTTGCCTACTCCGCGCATTGTTGGCACCGCGAGCAGGCGTTGCACGGTGGTTTGGTCTGTGCCGTAGTCCTGCATCAACTGAAAGAAATAGGTGATCCCGACAATCGGGCCGCTCATGGCGTAGAGGCTGAGTTTCCAGTCGAGCACGTGCAGCCGGCCGCTGTCTGCGGCGAGGCGCATAATTCCTTCCACGCCGTTGGGGACGTTTGCGCCCAACGTGATGGCGAGCCAGATCGCGCCGCCGATCATAATGACGAATTGCACCACATCCGTCCAAATCACTGCGGCCATTCCGCCGAGCGTGGTGTAGATCGTCGCAAAAAATCCTATCGAGAGGATGCTGACCCAAAGCGGGATTCCGGAGACGACAGAAAGTGCGAGCGCTGGCGCGTAAATGACCGTCCCGAGCCAACCCAATCGGGCGAGGATGAAAAGCACCGACACCGTGAGGCGCGCGGGGCGACCGAAGCGTTGGTTGATATATTCGTACGACGTGGTCACGCGCAGACGAAGATAAAACGGATAGAACAAAAAGATCAGCACGGGTGTGACGAGGGGGCTCATCAGACTCACGACGAGGAAGGCGATGTTTTCCTCGTAGGCTGTTGCAGGAATGGCGATGAACGTGATGGCGCTCGTGAGCGATGCGTACATGCTCATCGCGACTGCGAGCCAGGGCATTTTACGACCCGCAAGGAAGAAGTCTTCGGTTGTTTTTTGGTTGCCCGCGAAGCGCCAGCCGATGGCGATCATTGCGAGCAGGTAGATGGCCAAAATCGTGTAATTGAGGGCGCTGAATGTTGTCGGTTCTGTCATGCGCCGTCAGTCATTGTCGCTTTTGGGCGCACTGGCAAATGAAATCGTAAAATCCTGTCGAGCGTGGTCGCTCATGGCGGAAGTGCGCAGGCGGTAGTTGTGAACAACGATATTTGTTGAAACCCATGCGTGGTCTATCGCGTACACGGGAATGGGGAGCGGCCATGAATAGGGCCATCCGCGTCCGCCAGCTTCGTAGGCGTGTCTCATGAATTTGCGGAGCGGATCGAGCGCACGGGCGCTGCGCGTGGTGTTGAAATCTCCGACGATGATCAGCGGCGCTGTGTCGGTGCGATCCTGCAGCCACATTGTAAGCGCATCCATTGTGGGCGCACGGTCCAGCGCGGGGTGGGAGAGCAAATCCATTGTCAGCACGTGGAGCGGGCCGCGGGGCGTTTCGATGATCGCCCACCATGCGCGGGCGTTGGGCAGAGAGATGGTTCCTTGCGGCTCGAAGGGGTAGCGGGAGAGGATGGCCATGCCTTGATCGTGAAAGACGTGGGTTAGACCGAGTTCTTTTTCTGTGAGATCGGCGAGGTCGGCGCTGTATTTTGCTTCGTCGAAAACAATCAGGTCTGCATTGTCCGCGTCCAACGCGCGGAGTACAGGGGCATAGCCGAATGGCGCGTGCGCGACATTCCAGTGTTCCACGTGAATGGCACCCGGCGGCGGCGGAGTTGGACGGTTCCAGCGCGAGTCGAACAGGAGGGTTTTGCTCAGTGCGAGCAGTGTGATGGCGATGGTTATTCCGCTGCGCGCCCATCCCGCGCGATAGAGTCGAAGCGCCCAGTCAATCAGACCCCACGCGGCGATGAGCGGCGCGGGAATGTAGAAGAGCCAAAGCAACGGTGGCTGCCGGTCGCCAAGCCACCAGCCGAGCAGCCAGAGCATGCCGACGCATGGAAAGACGACACGCCGCGTGAGGCGCATGGAGCTGCGCAAAAATTTCATGGGCTGCCCGATAGCGCGAGTGACGCGGTTTGGAGCCTGTGCCTTGCCTTCGGTATGGAATGATAGGACGATGCCTTTACGCGAAGGTTTCTGCTGACCCAAAGATGGTCGAAAGAAAAAAAAGCGCGATGGGCGCGGATTGGGAGTAGGGCCAGCCGAAACCGGCTTCTTCAAATGCCGGGCGCAACCACTTTCGTACCGGTTGCCACGCGGCATCGGTTGTGTTTAGTCCCTCGTGGCCGGCGAGGATTAGCGGTGTGCGTTGATCGCGCTCGCCGAGCCATTGTGCGAGTGTTTTTATAGAAGCGGCAGATAGTTTTTTGTGCGCGTTTAGGGCGAGTAAATCTATTTGCCCATCCGCCGTATCGAAGGACACGAGCAAGGCATCTGCATCTTTTAGCGTGGGCGCGTCGCGTTTGCTCATTGGGTAGCGCGAGAAGATGTAGATATTTTCGCTTCTCACACCGCCTCGTAGCCGGGCTCGACGCAGCATTTCTCCATCGAATATCGTGTTATCCGCGACGTTGAGCACACGAATGTGTGGACTGTCTTTGTCCAGTGTGGCAAGGATGGCGGCCCGTGGGGTTCGCGAATGGATGGTCCACTGTTCGATGCGGAAAGCAGGCATTGCCGGGTCGCCGGGTGCGCGGGCGATTCCGCCGGTGTCCTGCCAGAACCCGGCAACGAGACCGGCGAGAACCAGCGCCATCACAACGCGCCGCATGACGTGGCGACCGCGCGCATAGAAAACCCACCAGAGCGCTGCCGACAGAAGCGCTGCGGGCATCGGCATTAGACGAGTCCAGTCCGGCGCTGTTGCCCCCAGCGCGGCCACCAGCCCGCGATTCCCCACAGACTGATTAGCGTGAGCAGTGCCGCGATCACGCGGTGTAGCCGACGGGTGTTCATAGAAGATTCGCCGCGAGTTCGGCCACTTCTGAGCGGACGCCGCGTCCGAGGACGATGTTGGCCGCGATGTTGTGCGGTCGAAATTTTTCAACCACGGCGGAGAGTCCGTTGGACATGCTGTCGAGGAAGGGATTGTCTATCTGATAAATGTCGCCGGTGAGCACAATTTTTGTCCCCGGCCCGACGCGGGTCAGCACGGTCTTTGCTTCAAGCGGTGTCAGGTTCTGGGCTTCATCCACAACGATGAACTGATTGGGGATGCTGCGCCCACGAATGTAGGTGAGCGGCTCGATGCCGATTCGATCATCGTCATCATGCGATCCGTCCCGATTCTTTTTCCAGCGCTTGCCGCCATTCGACAGAAAATCCATCGCGTCATAAATCGGCTGCATCCACGGCGTAAGTTTTTCCTCAAGGGTGCCGGGCAGGAAACCGATGTCTTTTCCCATCGGCACAGTTGGACGACAGATCAGCATTCGGCGATAGCGCTTTTCGTACATCGTTTTATAAATCGCCGCCGCAACCGCGAGTAACGTTTTCCCCGTGCCGGCCTTGCCGACGATTGTGACCACTTTGATGCTGTCGTTGAGCAATGCATCCATCGCGTAGTGCTGCTCCTTGTTGCGCGGCTGGACGGTCTTTACCTCGTCGGGTGTTGGAATCAGCGGGACAAACTGCCCGCTCTCCGCATCGAAGCGGACGAGGACGGTATGCTCCTGATCCGCATCGTGTCGAAGCAGCACATATTGATTCGGCCAAAATGCCTTGCCATCGTTCGGCGCGGCGACGCGCCCCTCGCGCCGGAAGGTGTCCAGCAGATCGCTTGAAACAGTCAAGTCCGCATGACCTGTGTAGAGGTCGGCGATGTCAACCTGATCGCCCTCGTAATCCTGCGCATCCAAGCCCAACGCATCGGCCTTGAGTCGCAGGTTGATATCCTTGGTGATGATGATGGTGCGTGGCCCGTCGGGTTTTTGCATCTCGCTCGCGAGATCAAGTATCTGTTCGTCCGCCGTGACGCCGTTTTGCCAGGTTTTGCCGGGAAATGCGATGCGAAGCGTTCCGTCCTGCGGCAGGTTCACGCCCTTGTTGAGCTTTCCGCTCTGGCGCAGGTCGTCGAGTAAGCGGGAGACATGACGGGCGTTGCGGCCCAACTCGCTTTGGTCTTTTTGAAGTGATCCAGCTCTTCGATGACTTTCAGCGGGATGATGACGTGGTTGTCTTTGAACCGTTGGATCGCAGTGGCTTCGTGCAGCAGGACGTTCGTATCGAGAATAAAGTTTTTCTTCATGCCCGCTCGTGCGCCTCTCTTTCGTTAGAGCAAATTCTTGCGCCGCAAAATCCAGTAAATGGCGCCCGTCACTACCGCATTTATCCCAAAAATAACGATGTACGACCATGGCCATGAGGGCCAGTCTTCGTTGGGCCAGTGCTGAATGTTCATTCCGTACCAACTGCTGATCGCGACGATTGGAAGCGACAGTGTCGCCACCACGGTCAGCACCTTCACCACTTCGTTCGTCTGCGCCTGCTGCATATTCAACTGGACGGTGATCAGGTTGGTCAGCGCGTCGCGATAATTGTCCGCCTGCGCACTCAGGCGGATCAACGAGTCGTGCAGGTCGCGGAAGTAGGGGAGCAGGTGCGAGCGGATGATCCTGAATTCGCCGCGTGCGATGCGCGCCATGACTTCGCGTTGTGGCCCAATGATGGTGCGGAGTCGTGAAACCTCGCCCTTCAAGTGAAGAACATCCTGAAGAAAGGTGCGCGACTGCGGATCCACGGCCTCGCGCTCCAGGGCTTCAATCTGCAAGTCCAACTGTTCAATCGCGGGCAGATATTGGTCAAGCAGCAGGTCGAGCAGGGTGTATGTCAAGCGGTCCGGCGCACGCGCGACGCTGCCGGAGTTTTTCATCACGCGGTCAATCGTCTGCGTGATGCTTCGCAGCGGGCGGTCGTGATAGGTGACGAGAAAATTCTTTCCGATAAAGACCGTCAGCTCGTTTGTTTGAAAGCAGCGCTCTTCCGTGGAGTAATCCACGGCGTGCATGACGAGGAAGACATAGCCCTCATAATCCTCCACCTTCGGCTGTTCGAGCGGCGAAATGCAGTCCTCAATCGCGAGCGGATGGAAGTTGAAGATGTTTTCGAGGAGGGATTTGTTTTCCTCCGGCGTCGCCTGCTCCAGATCAACCCATATCTGGGCATCATCATCCACAAGCATGACCTTGATGAAGTCCAGGCCGAGGTCCTGACCCACCAACTTGCCCTGACTGAATACAAAGGAACGAATCATAGTGCTATAGGCTTCACGGGCCGCGTTAAGTCTCGTGCAGACTGCGCCCCGTCATTAATTTTGGCAAGGCGATTTTCGTTTTTCTCAGGTGAGCGCACGCGCGACAGCGATTCCTGCAAAGAGCGCGAGGAGACCCAGTGCGTTTTGTCCGACGATATTCGCTGCCGCGGCCATCCACTCCGCTCCGCGAAGCAACGCGCCCGTGTCGTGCGCAAAGGAGGAGAAGGTGGTGAAGGAGCCGAGAAATCCGACCAGCACGGCAAGCCGAAGATGCCCGAGTGACGCTTGTCGCTGCTCAATCAACGCCCACAGAAAGCCGAAAAGGAAGCAGCCGATGATGTTGACCACGAAGGTTCCCCAAGGGAATGCGTGGCCGCTCAAACGTTGGACGAACGACGACGTTCCGTAGCGAGCCAGTGCGCCAGCCGCGCCTGCGAGCGCCATCCAAATCAAAGTCATGGCGTATTCCTATAGGCAGACATACCGGAAGCCAAGTCGCTGCGCTTCCGGCTTGGAGTAAAAACTTTTCGCATCAACAAGCACAGGTGTGCGGCACTTCTTGCGGAGCGTCTTCAATGTGAGCGAACGAAACGCATCGTGTGCGTTGATCAAAATAACCGCATCAAGGTCTTTCGCCTGTTTGGGCAGTGTTGTTTTCAGCGCGAAGTGCTCCTCGACCTCCTCGGGAGTGCCCATCGGCTCCCACGTCGTGACGTCGCAGCCAAATCCGCGTAGATAGGCGACAACATCTTCTGCGCGGGTGTTGCGAAAGTCGGGGACATTTTCTTTGAACGTCATTCCGAGTACCCAGACCCGCGCATTTTTCGGCAGACGTCCGGCTGCAATCATCTCGCGAATGCAGAGTTCGCCGAGGTATGCGCCCATGGAGTCGTTGATGCGACGTCCGGCGAGAATGACTTCGGGGTGATAGCCCAGCGAGAGCGCGCGGGCGGTCAGATAGTACGGATCAACGCCGATGCAGTGCCCGCCGACCAGTCCGGGATGATATTTGTGAAAGTTCCACTTTGTCGCGGACGCTTCAATCACGTCGTGGGTATTGATGCCGAGGCGCGAAAATATTTTTGAAAGCTCGTTCATCAGCGCGATGTTCAAATCGCGTTGCACGTTCTCAATCACCTTTGCCGCCTCCGCGGTCTTGATGTTTGCCGCGCGGTGAATCCCCGCCGTGATAATTGAACCGTACACAGCCGCGCAGCGATTCAGCGCCTTTTCATCGTGACCGCTGACGACCTTGACGATCTTTGTCACCGTCCGCTCTTTGTCGCCCGGATTGATGCGCTCCGGTGAATAGCCGAGTTGGAACTCGCCGAGCTTCAGGCCCGATTCTTTTTCAAGAATCGGCAGACAAATTTCCTCCGTCACTCCCGGATAAACCGTGCTCTCATACACCACCATCATGCCGCGCTTCAAAATCCGACCGACCGTCGTGGAGGACTGAACGAGTGGAGAGAGGTCCGGCTCTTTCGCCTGATTGATCGGAGTGGGGACGGCAACGACGATGAAGGTGCATTGCGCGAGGTCTTGCGGGTTGTCGGTGAAGCGGAGGTTGCCGTGGCGCAGATCGGCGGGCTTTGTTTCGCCCGTGTGATCCCTGCCGGAGTTCAGTTCTGCGATGCGCGCCGATTTCGCGTCGAACCCGACGACCTTGTATTTTTTCGAGAAAGCGATGGCGAGGGGCAGGCCGACATAGCCTAGGCCGACAAGACCAATAACTTCCTTCTGTTTTGCTTTCGCCATTGAAGCTTCTCCGATTCGTTTTTACAGAGGGCGTACGGTAGCGGTGTTTCCCGTCCTAGAAAACCCTTTTTCCGGCGACTGCCCAGTGATCGGGTTAGTGTTCGCTGGTTTTCAGAAGGCGATCAATTAGAACAAACGCCAGCGCGGCCCGCTCGTTGCGTGAAAGTTTTTCCTCCAGCGCCGCAATTTCGGAGCGAATGCGTGGGCCGCTCTCCGCGTCTTCGTTTGCTAGGCGGAACGCGCTCTTGAGTTGACTTTGGTTGATGCAATAGACGGACTCGCCGCCGAGCAGTTCAATGGGTTTGACAGACATGGAGGCGGGTGGGGGTTAGACTGAGAAAGATGAACCGCAGCCACAGGCGCGGGCTGCGCGTTGGTTTTTGAAGCGGAACCCGGCGGAAATCAGGTCGTCGGAGTAATCAATCTGCAGCCCGTCAATGTACCCCACGCTCTCCTCGTCGGTGACCACGCGAAGCTCGTTTTCCTCAAACAAAACCCGGTCGCCCTCCAATTGTTCATCGTCAATGCTGGCCGAATACGTCATGCCCTGGCAGCCACCTGCCACGGTCGAAATACGCAGAAAATTAGCGCCGCGCACATCAAGCTTGGCCAGCTCCTGCTTTGCCTTCTCGGAAATTTGAATTGCCATGGTTACCTCGCTTTTGCTCGTTTCAGAGAGCAAAACCTACGACCCGTATCGGGATGAGTCAAGCGGCCCCGCCGCGCTTCCTCATTTAAAAGGAGCGGGCGGGGGCGTCGCGGCACATCTCCGTAAAACCGAATTTGGCCCGAACTGTGCTTGACGGAGAGGGGAGGGTGGGCTAGTCTCGCCCGCTTATTTGCCCTTGGTTGGAGAACTAGTCCGCATGAACATTTCATATCTCGAACGTGCCAAAGAACGCGTGAACAACGTGCCCATGTTGGTCAATATGGTCTCGCGCCGCGTGCGCCAGTTGGTGAGCGGCCAGCATCCCCTGGTCAAGCCGGACAGCCACAACCAACCGCCGATGGATATTGCGTTGAAGGAAATCGCGGAAGGCAAACTGGCGGCGGAAATCGCATTCGTGGCGCCAGCCGGTCCTTCGTCGAGCGACTCGCTGTTGTCGCTCTAATCGCGCACAGGTTTACAGGAATGTTGCTTTCGGGCCCAAATTTGACATTTGGGCCCGGGCCTTAAATGCTCCATTCTTTCCACGTTTGCGCTAAAATGTCGCCACAATGAGTGACGCTGCAAAAGAACCATCAGGCGCCAAGATCATTGCCAGCAATCGCAAGGCCTTCCACGACTATCATATTCTCGAAAAACTTGAGGCCGGAATCGAGCTGCGCGGCACCGAGGTGAAGTCCATCCGCGCTGGCGAAGTCAGCCTTCAGGAAGGCTATGCCGCAGTCGAGAACGGACAGGTTCTTTTATACGGTGTCCGTGTACAGCCCTACTCGCACGGGCCAGCGGATAAACAGGAACCGGATCGTCCGAAGCGCCTCCTGTTGCACCGTAAAGAGATTGAACGATTGGTTGGCTTGACCGCAATCAAGGGACACACCCTGCTTCCGCTGAACTTGCATCTGCGCAACGGGCGGGTGAAGGTAGAGCTGGGCCTTGGCCGTGGAAAACAATTTGAAGACAAACGGGAAACGATCAAAAAACGCGATGCCGACCGCGAGGCGCGTCGGGCAATGAGGCGACGATGAGCACAAAGTGGACAGCGCCGCGTATTCGAGCGCTAAAGGGCAAGCAACGCTTCGCGATGCTGACAGCCTACGACTACACCACAGCCCAACTGATGGACGAGGCCGAAATTCCGATGCTCCTGGTCGGCGACTCCCTCGGCATGACCGTGCTCGGCTATGAGAACACCCTTCCGGTTACCTTGGAACAGATGCTCCACCACAGCGCCGCCGTCAGCCGCGGCGCAAAGAACGCGATGGTGATTGCCGACCTTCCCTTTCTCACCTATCAGGTTTCCATCGAGGAGGCGATCCTCAACGCCGGTCGTTGCATCAAGGAAGCCGGAGTGGACGGGGTGAAACTCGAAGGCGGCGAAATCCGCGCTCCCCATGTTCGGGCATTGGTTGAAAACGGAATCCCCGTGTTGGGCCACATCGGATTAACCCCTCAGAGCGTCCACGCCATGGGTGGATTTCGCGTACAGGGCAAAACCGAGTCCGATATTGAACGCCTCATTCGCGACGCCCGCGCATTGGAAGACGCAGGAATCTTTGCACTGGTCTTGGAAGGAATGCCTTCCGACACCGCCCGCCGCATTACGGAAGCGATCAGCGTGCCCACCATCGGCATCGGTGCCGGTCCGCACTGCGACGGACAAGTTTTAGTTGTCAACGACCTCCTTGGCCTCACCGAGCGCCCCCCTAAATTTGCAAAGAAATACGCCGACCTCCGTTCAGAGCTACAGCGCTCATTCTCCTCCTTTAAAGAAGAAGTAGAATCCGGCACCTTCCCCGCCCCCGAACACGAATACTAATCGCACTCTAAGGTCTCGCCCCCCCAGCCGCGCCGCGCGCTTCAGGAGGGGGAACACAACTAGCTTCTACGCTGGAGAAAGTTTTCGCTGGCGAAACTCGCCGATCCTCAAGCGAAACCAGCGCTCTGCCTCCGAGATAATAATCAAATTTCGGATTCAGCGAGTTTTCGCGCTTTCTCATGGTGTTTGATTTTGTTCTCCGAGCGTCCGCGACAACCCTTTTGGGGTCTGCCGAGAAGTTCCGTTCAAAATCACATCCCCACAATCGTGGACCTCAATAGGTATCAATCGCGTTGTTCGCTGTTTCATGTTCTCGATTCAGCGAAGAGCGCCGATTCTATCTTCGTCAACGTCTCCGGTTTGTGGAGTGAGTAGGACGCCGTACTCCTTCCAAAAATCAGTCACGCCCCTGTATCGCCGCTTCACCTTGTCCCAATACTTTCCCTCGCCTGATACTTAACTGTGCAATATGAACGGCGTTGCGATTGCCCATACAATTGGGAAGGCGACGACCCACCAGATGAAACCAAGAATTAGGTGAACAATGAGTGGCATGACAGCCCTATTCAATCTCTGAGCGGCGAACGCTAAGGCTGACCGGATGGCGAACCCGCCACGGGTGAGCCATACGGTCGGGCCTCTTGTTGGCATCAGCCTTCGTTGAACTTCTCTGGATCAATGGCCAGTTCAGGAAATGCTTTTCGCAGAGGCTTATCAAATGTGATGAGTGGCACGCCTAATTGTTTGGCCAAAACTACAAATTCCGCATCGTAGGCGGTAACCGAATGCCGAGCTGTTAATTCCAGTACTGGGTCCGACGCTATGGCATACTCTCGGTTTCGCAGGAGGCTTTCTGCCTTCTCCATCGTTTGCTGTGCCTGTGAAAGGGTCATTCCTTCCCGCCGCACATAGAGCGCCAGGATGTTTCGCAATTCTGATCTACATAGAAGTGGCGCAACCCAAGTGGGATCCTTTTGAAGGATTTTATCGGCCAATCCGCTTTTCTCGCCCGGAATAAGCAGGTACGCCAGCAGGTTTGAATCGGCCACAATCATGGACGATCTACTTGCGTGGCGTCGCGGAGCAGACGATCTGTGAGCTTTCCGGGAAGAGAGGCTCGATGGCGTTGTATTTCTTGGAGAAGGTCATCAACATCCACTTTTGTGGGAAAAACAGCCGCTTCAAGGCTGGCCAGCGCTTCTTTGTTTAGGCTTCTACCGTGTTGCCTTGCCCGCTGTTTCAGCGCCGTGTGCACGGCCTGAGGGATATCTTTTAGGGTAATGCTTGGCATAAATAAACCATAATACAACCATTATGGTTGTCAATAGCGATACTTGAGTTTCGGTAAACCAACCGTCCGCCTTACCGGCGGCTGGTCGGAGGGTGAAAAACTGAACCGTGGAGGCCGTTGTTCAGAATTACGTTTCATCTATTCTCAACCAAGCCCACAGACTGATTTTTGATTGTCTGGGCGGCTTGTCCAAGTCGAATATTCGAGTTTTCGCAGTTGTCGGCGTGATTTCTCCGTGCGTGTCTTTGTTCTCCGAACTTCATTGGTGGGCGGGTGGGTTATCAACCGCAGTCGAGACGTGTGCTCTACCTGCTACTTGGCTTTTTCCTTGTCTCCGTATTCTTATCTGAATCATAACAGCGATCACAATGAACAGGATTGCTCCGATCGCGCTAATGCCGACATCCTTTTGCAGGGTGTAGCCAAGCATCTTGATTAACAATCGACAGTAAAGCGATGCGGCAAGAACGCCTAGTATGGCACCTAGGCATCCTACGGGGATAAAGTCGATAGGCTTGCCCTGTTTACGCCACACGATGGCGAGATACACAACGAGGGCCAGCGTCGCTACTCCAAGAACCGTGACACCCGTTATACCCGCAGGGACGTATCCTCGGATGTTGTCTCGATAAACGAGAGCGGTAAGCCATACGAAAGTGAGCATATGAACTGCGCCAAGCACAACTGTCGCAAACGCCACGGCACCGAATAAGTTCCGCTTCCGTTGTTTCTGGTCATTCACTTTGTTCTAGCGACAGGCTGCAGTGGCGGAGTGCTTACGAGACGTCTTTTCTCGGGGACGCAGGTTCGGGATCCCTTTTTATATTTCGATTCTTTACGGACGAATAGACTGCCGCTCCCAATAACATAATTGCCAAAACCATCTCTGTTGACCTAATCCACTTTGTTGGGTGTGAGAACCCCGCTAAATTCTCTATTGCAGTAAAGTACCCGATTCGCCCATCAGATCCGAAATAATGCACGGGAATGAATGCATCCAATGCAAGAAGTATCCCAATGCACCATGCAGCTTCTTGTGCCTTCTCTAACGCAGTGCGTTTCCCTGCTCTTCGCCAAGACGTGATGACCAGGAAAAGCAGCCCCGTAAATATGCCGATCCTCGCAATATCCATGATAGCCTTATTCCGCACTATTTTATTGCACAACGTCACCGCGCTGGGGCGGCGCGAAGCGAGATGCCCCGCAGCGGACGGTTGGGGCTTTTCATGTTTTCTCGATCAGGAAGAGGAACTCACGATTCGGGTCGTCGGTGTCGCGCAACCATTCATTGGTCCACTTCATCTCGGCCATCACATTCCTCTTGTAGTCGATTTTCACGGCGTCAAGGATCGTGCCGTTTTCCGATAGCACATCACCTAATTCTCCAGCCGTTGCCCTGCCGCCAGAACTGTACGAAAGAATGATCCACCTCGCTTGCGTTTCTCGTAATAACCGGTCAATCGCCTCGACTGCCAGAAAATGGCCGCTCCCACTGCGTCGAAACTCCTCGAACACAGAACCGGCTACAGTGTCTGAGGTGTCGGCGCGGCGGCGTGCCTTTCCAAACAGCGATGGAACGTCGTTCAGACAAATCGTTGTCCACAAGTGGTAGTAGGATGCGTACCGGACACGGGAAGGCGGCATCTTTTCGTTGTTTGAGCCGTACGGAGGATCGAAATACGCGAGATCGACGGGGCGACTACCGGCCAGATCGAAGATGTCGCCTCGAAAAACCTCGTGGGACTGTTCGGTGACGAACACCTGTGGCACCCGAAGGGTAAGTTCTTTGTACGAACGCGGCGACCAGTTTTGAAGGTACGCGACATAGTGGCCAAGCGTACTATCAACCGAATCCAGAGCCAGGATGAGGCTTGTCAACGCAACTGCCTTGTCCAATGGAGAAAGGCAGAGCCGATCAATTTCTGTTCGTATGGCATCCAATTTGCGCGTATTATGAACCTGCCACGGCTTTTTTAGCCCGTCTGCCTGAACAGCAGATCCTTCGTTGGGGAGCCCCCCATAGTGTTCTGTGAACCAGCCATCAACTGGCGGCACGGCGTTTAAGTGCCTGATCAATTCCTCATACTCCTGCCGCTGTTTCGTATTCTTCAAGTAACAGGTGCCGAACACCTCCGACCAAACCGACACGTCGTTGGCAATGACGCGATACCCCGTTTTGGCCAAGGCTTGTGAAACACGGGTTGTTCCCGAGAATCCATCGAGGATCGTGTGCGCATCAACCTTCTTAGATAATTCCAGAATATGCGGCAAAAGTTTAAGTTTTGAGCCAGCATATTTGATCCCCTCGGTTGAAGGGGCATCAACAACGATGTCGGAAAACAGTGTCGGAGACTGAATCATTTGCGAAGTCCGGTCTTCTGTTTCAGGCGAATGATGTCTTTCTTGATCTTGTCCAGTGCCATTTCGTGGCTGGCACTTGAGGAGACGAGGGCATGCGAAAACAATTGCACTAACACATGGTTGTGCGAATAGTCGATCCATCCGTTCGTGACGCTGTCAAAATACTTCAGGCCATTCTTGGTATGCGTCCACAGCCCGCGTTGGAGAGCATTCGCAGCGGCATCGCCGTACCTCACTTCGCAAACGTAGTCTCCTGCCTCGTCGTAGAACCGGAAGACCGGGTGCTTTCGTCCGCGTCCTGCATCTTCCCGGATAATCCGCGCCGTTTGAGTCTGCGCCTTCTCGTAGTCAAAGACGAGAATGTTACATCGTTGCTTCTTCTCGTCATAGATCAGCGGAAGGACATTGATCTGCCTGAACATGGCAAAAGCAGGATCAGTGAAGATAGAGCGGATATTCGCTTTGCCGGTGATCTCGCCTTTTTCCCGTGCGAGCCGGGGGAACATCTGGAAGTCCTTGTCTGTAGAAAGTTGAAGTGGGCCGTCACCATAGGCTTTCAAACTTACAGGGAACTCGGACTTGGTAATCTCGTTGATGATCTTGATGTCCTCCTCGTGCGACTTGGCACGATACAAGTCCTTGCCGACATGGATGGATCGGAAATCATACATGTACTGGTTGATGAACTCCGCGACGGCTATCTCGGCGAGATCGCCGTGAGTCTTGTTCCCGATTAGCCTCATCGTGAAGATGTTGCTGAGAGTCATCGTGATCAACTCCGGGTGCTTGCTCGCGAGCAGTTTCAACCTTGCTGTAAAATCCTTGTATGCATCCATTCTTCCGTCCCTTCGCTTCACCCCTCCCTGCCCACTCCTCGCCTTGCAGCCGGGGCCTCGGGTTTGTTACGCGTACTGTACTTTATATGTTGCCGAAATGACAGTACGCCGTTTCCCTTTCATCCCTGCCCCAACGCTCGTCTCACCAGCCGTACGGTGGATAGCGTTGTTCGGAATGGGGTTTCGTCCGTTTTCAACCAGCCGCGCCGTGCATTTCGCCGTATTCTGCCAGAGACGCATGTTCGGCGATTCGCTTTGTTCATTCGATGATTACAACAGGACCTCGTCCGGAAGCCAATTTGACAATAAGCCGTTTTTCCCGGTTAAATAAACATATTTGCTGGCCTAACTGAAATACCACCTCGTCACCCGGAAGGACGGTCGCATTTCTCGCATACCATTGCAAAAACGGAGTTTCAACAGAGAGATGAATGCGTTTCCCGGTATTGGTGTTTTTGAGATTAATTCCTTCAATCGCCCAAAACCCGGTGCGTACCTCCCATTCGCGATCAGTTGAAGTCCGCAAGTCTGCTGCACTGCCAAAGTTGCCCCAGTTTCCATCCGTATAGTCATTTATAGGTTTTGTCCAGCCCCCTCCGCCCACAGCAGCATTCGTTGTTATCGCTCGGAGGAGTAGATTTGTTATTGATGAACGATGACCTGTTTCAAGTCTCGCGACTAAATCTAAGTAACCTTGTTCAGATGATGGGATAAGCGCCAGTCGGTCATTTTTGTTTGTTGAATTAATTCTTTCGAGTAGTGCGGGATGATTGTTTTTAAGGCCCTGTTTGTAGGCCTGTCCATCTTGGCCAATGAAATAAACAATGGCATTTGAATTGACGATAAATGACTTTGCCGACGTCACCTTTGCTGTGGTGTAGAGGTCAAATCCACTGGCAAGTAAATACCAGCCAGCAATCAAAAGGTACGAGGCGCATTGTGCTATTATTGAAGCCTTAAACCCTTGTCTCCAGTTACGGGCATGACCTTTAAAGAGCAGGGTGATCAGTGGCCATTCGAGAAGTATAGTTAGAGCAAGGAACAGCAGTGCGGCTAAAGGAATGAACCAGCGGCCTGAATAGAGGTCGATGGATAATCTGCTCGAAAAAAACGTGAGCGTTATGCCGCCAGCCCATGTGGAGATATAATTCGCTACAACAAGCACTCCAATAGACTTGCCTCGGTGGAGCTTAAACACTTGCGCTATCAGTAATCCCTCAAGAATCCCGATAAGTGCGTTTCCGATGAATAGGTGAATTATAGATGCCCACATCAGGGGGGTACCAGCATTCCCGCACCCGAAAATGATGGCGCTCAAGAGCAGGATTGATGCTGTTACGCGTTTGTTCATCTAGCCCTCAACGTCCGCCTCACCCGCGGCTGGGCGCGAGGGCGACCAGCGGTACGGTGGAGGGCGTTGCTCGGAATTGGGTTTTGTCTGTTCTCAACCAAGCCCACGGTATGATTGTGGATTTTTCGGATAGATTATCCAAGTCGAATTTCCGGAATGCCGTGGACTTTCGCGTCACCTGCTCGTTGTTGATTTCGTTCTCTGAACCGGCTCAGAGAATCTGTAGAAGCCTGTGCCGGAATGCTCGTCAAATTGTACAATGTCTTGACCTGCGCATAGACAAACTGTGGCCCAGACAGACTGTCTCGGGCGGTGTCGCACACGAGGATTACGGATACCGATTCGTCTTACGGATTCGGATCCGCCGCGAGCGGCGACCCCGCATTCACGTTGACGCTGTAGTCCACGCCTAGAACGGGCGATGCACTGCCCCACCAGTTCTGCTCGGCGGAAACCAGCGTGAAGACCCCAAAGCCGTTGAGCCCGTAGCCGCCGTTGCCGGTGAATGAGTTTTGACCCGGGCTGGCGATGCCGCCGAAGTCAAAGACCATCGGAGCGAAAGCCAGCGCCGTAATGTAAAGGCCGTCGCCGCTGTTTTGGCGGAACTGGTTGCCTTCCCCGTGCGCACTCATATTGTTCCCGAGAATGTCCATGCTCATGCCGTTGCCCGCATTTGTGGACGCGGTGACATCGGCGATGGTTGCGGTGAAGTTGTTGGTCGCGAGGGCGAGTATGCTGACGCCATTTTGCTGATTGCCCGACGCTTCCCCCGTCGCGCTCACAGCGTCCGGCGCAATGCCGCGCCCGAGTGCGAGGGAGAAGTCGCTGGCGAAGCTGAGAATGGAAACGCCGTTGCCTCCGTTCGCATTCGCTTGGAAGGATCCCACTCGAACGCTGCTCAGGCCGACGGGGGCGTTGGCAGCAATGAAGACGCCGTTCGTGGCATTTCCGTTGGCCTGCAGGACGCCGGGGAACACATTGGTGAGGCTGGAGCCAAGACCCAGCATGACGTGCGCCTCCGTGGTGGCGTTCAGTTGCGCAGCCACACCGAATTCGCCGTTGTTGTTTGCTTGCAGGTTTTCGATTGCAGCGGTGGTTAACTCGCCAGCGAGGGAAAGTGCCACGCCAGAGGTGCCGTTTGTGTTTGCGGTTATGGAGGCGAGTGGATCGCTGGCGATGGTTCCGCTCAAAATGCTCGCCTCGCCTTCGATTGCGGTGGTTGTCAACTCCAAGCCCATCAAGGTATTTCCGCTCGCCTCAATTGTGCCAAGCGCGACGGTCGCCGAGTTGCTTGTGGACGTCAGCGTGGCCATGATTCCTGAATCTTGGTTTGCGTTTGCGACGCCGCTGCCTGCGATGATGTTGGTGAATTGCAGCCCTGCAGAACCGCCGAGTTCCAGCGTGGCGTCCTCTTGGGCCGAAATGAGGAACGTCAATCCATGAGAGACGTTTTCATTTGCTTCAAACTGTGGGATGAGCACCGAAGACGCTCCCTCTGATGATATTGCGGTGATTGATGCGCCAATTCCCCCGTTGCGGTTCAGCTCAACCGGTGCGGCAGTGACTCCTCCGCCAGGGGACGGATCCAAGCCCAAGGCGACGACGACGTCGTCTTGCCCGATCACGGTTGCAAGGAGTCCGCCTCCGAGGTTGTCGGAGATCTGCAGTGCCTCTGTGAGTAGCAGTGCGGTTCCATTCTGACTGTTCGCCATCACGTAGAGCCCGATGCCCGCGTTGTTCGTTGCGATCACTGTCGTGGGCGCGTCACCCCCCATGTAGTAGGAGTCTCCGAAGACTACGCTTGCCCCGTCCTTTGCGATGGCGACGAATTGTCCGCCGTTGCCGCCATTGTTGCTGAGGTTTCCGGCAATAAGCTGCGCGGACGCAGATCCATTTGTGGCGTTGAGTATCGCGATCATGCCACCAGCACCGTTGCCTTGAGCGGAGAACGTTCCGTTCGAGGAACCGGTCCCCACCATCAAGACGGCATCCCCTTGGTTTGCCGTTCCGCTCATGAATAGCCCCAACGAGGCATTGCCACTCGCCTCACCGCCGAGGACAAGTCCCAGCACATCGCCCGCTTGCGACGACCCGGACAGCATGATTCCGCCGCCGCCGTTGTCGTTCGCCTCCACGTCCAAGATGAGCGGCATTCCGCCGCTTGGGTCAAGGCCCAGCATGACGGTCGCGTCGTCTTGCGCAGCGAAAAATGTTGTTGCACCGTTGCCCGTGTTGCGACTGGCCGTCAATTCGCCCACAAGTACGGACACGGCGCCACTGCTGGATGTGGCGTTGATCGAGAGGCCGTTGCCTGTGTTATCGCTCGTGTTCACGGGCCCTCCGGCGAAGTCGTCCCCGAGGGCGAGGAAGTCTGTGCCCAGCATGGCGGTCGAACCGAGCGCGCCTTGCATCACAAAGCTGGCGCCACCGCCCATATTGTTGGTCGCTTGCAGGCTCCCCGCGATGACCGCGGCTTCATCGCTGGCGCTCTGTGCCGTTAGGATAACGCCGGGTCCAAAATTGTTGTCCGCTGTTACCGTGCCCAGAATCGCGGCAGCACTTTCCTGCGCAAGTAAGTCGACAAGAAGTCCCGGTGCCTGATTTCCGTTTGCCTCCAAGGAACTCGCAATGAAAGCGACGGATCCAGAGGAAGACATCGCGTTCAAGATCAAACCTGGCCCAAGGTTGTTGTTGGCCTGGATCCCATTCGGCACGAAACCCATTCCTCCCGCGCCGGCCACAAAAATGTCCTCCACGGCATTCAGGGAGACGATCATGCCCGGCGATGCGTTGCTATTGGCCGCTACGTTCATAAAGCCCGCCTGAACGGAGGCCTGCGTACTGACGGCGGAGATAATCATGCCGGGCCCGCCGTTTCCACTGGCCGTAACATCTTCCATGGTGAGAAGTGTGCTGCCGCCGCTTAGGGTCGTTATGGCCATCCCGGGTCCGGCATTGTTGTTTGCGGTGGTGGGATCAATCAGAAGGTCTAGTGTCCCGATGGCGGACACGTTGACAGAGAGCCCGTGTCCGCCATTGCCGTCGAATTGGCTGTTGCGAATGGCAATGCTCGCATCGCCGCCGACAAGAGGGGCGTCAATCTGGAATCCGGGCCCTCCGTTGCCCGTCGCCTGATTTGCGTCCGCGTTCACCGTCAGGTCGCCCATGGTGACCCCCGTTAACGCGACGAGACCAGCTCCCCCATTATTCACGAGCGTGTTGTTTTCAATAACCCATGTGGCGTCGCCCTCGACGGATCCGAACATAGCGATGATTCCGTGCCCCGCGGCGTTTTCAACCGTATTGCCGCGCAGGCTGACGAGGAGGTTGTTGCTGGCGACGCCTAGTTGCGCGACAGAAATTCCAATGCCTGCCGCATTGATGATTGTGTTGTCGTTCGCCGTCACGGTGAGCGGGCCGCCGCTATTGCCACCCGTCAACGTGATCCCGGTCGTCGGGGCGTTGCGTAGGGTATTGCCGATGGCCTCCATCGTGGAGCCTCCCCCCGTGTCGTATACCGCCGTTTGCAGAAAGCCTGTGTCCATAACGTTGCGATTCATTCGGGCGACAGACTCGCCGCCGACGCTAGAGAAGATGACGTTCACATACGAATACCCAGCGGCAAACGTGTTGTCAGAAACATCAACAAATGCATCGCCCGCAATCAGGGGAGCCGCCAGTGTCACATCGCCGCCCTGCGTGAAGGTGTTGCCGATCAGGCGGGTGGAAAGAGAGTTGACGATCGCAGGAAAGAAAAGGGTGAGGAGCGTGTTCGGATGGAGGAAGCGGTTGTCGAGAATGTCCAGGCTCACATCATCTGCCCTGATATTCGCAGAGAGACCAAAGGTGGTACCCAGTCCAATCTCATTGTTGTTGATCGTTGCGGAGAAGCGACCGCCCGAACCGGCGCCTTGCAACCAAACGCCCGTCTGGAGATCGCGGAAGTTGTTTTCCGAAATGTGAAGCAATAGGTCGGTCGGCGCGCCCGGAAAGGATGGATCATAGAGCGACGCCACGCCGAGATTTTGATTGTTGATGCGATTGTTTCGGATGAGAAGCTGTCCCGCGTTTTCCGCGAGAATGCCGATTTGTGCGAGGGGCAGCCCGAACCCAAGGTCGTCCCAAAACAGGGGATCTGCGCCGCCCGGCGTCCGCGCAATTTCAAATCCTTGAATGAGCACGCGATTGCTCTTCACGCGAACGGAGGGGCCGTTGACCCCGCCCACATTGCCGTCAAGCAACGGATAGCGCGTGCCGCCATACGTGCGCCCGCCATAGCCGTAAATCGGCTCGCCTTCACCGCGCAGTTTCACGTCGTTTGCCGCAATGACGACGTTTTCGCGATAGGGCGCCGCGCCTTGCCACACATAGACGTTGCGCTGGCCGAACGACCCATCCACGCCCTCTTGCACGGTGCTCCACGGGTGCTCCGCCGTGCCGTTTTCCATGCCCGTATTCCGATCGTTGACGAAGCTCACATCGTCCATCACCAGCAGCTTTTTCGTGCGCGTGTCCGTGTCGCTTTTCACCTCGCGCGCCGGGACATCTTCAATGTAGCCCGATTCGTTCAGGCGGATGTGCGGGTCGCGAATCACCATCTCGAGCAACCGATCGCGCAGCGTGCGGCGCGCGGCCTTCAGTTGATCGCTCGTCCCTGCGAACGGATTGCGACCGTGGGCCAGCTCGAACGCATCGAACGGGAGATTCGCGCGGGCGCCGAAGAAATAATCGCTGCCCGTCAGTTTATCGTTCTCGTACAGCTCCGCATCAATTGTTAGCGCGGGGAGTGCACGGATTTCGAGACGCCCGCGGAAGCCGTTGATATCCGCGGTATAGTCGCCTTCAAATGAATAGTAGCCGGCGAATACACGCGTCTCCAGCCACTCGGGCAGATAGGGCAGGCGGAGGCCGACCTCCGCGTCGTAGCCCTCAAGCGCTTCCTCGAAGCGATCAAAGTAGTGGGTGGTTCGGGTGGTGCGCGTCACGACGCTTTCGTTTTGGAGAAACTGATGCCGTCTCGCATAGATGTCACTCAACGAATAGCTCTGCGACTGGCTGACCGTCGTGTCGCTCGTGCGGTCAATGCGTTCGTGCTTGTTGTCGGGCCAGTAATAGTTCGCGCGCGCATCCACCCACGTTGTCAGCAATTCAGCGCCGACGCCGATTTGGTCGAACGTGTGGTCATGAGCGGTCCGTCGCGCATCGTAGAACACATTGATCCCCGCGATCGCATGGAGGCCGGGCAGAAGCGACCGCGCGCCGATACCGAGGCTCAACTCCTGTTCGTCGTCGTCCGAGCCGGAGAGCTTGGGGTTGAAGAAAACGATGCCGTCGCCCCAGCCGATCAGCGGCTGGAGTACGTCAAGGTAGCCTTCCGCAACGCTCTCGCCGACGCGGCCGCCAAGCGTGAGTCGGCCCGCCGTGTGCGCACGCGCCTCTTCTGTTTGGAGTTGTCGGTCGGTTGGTGGAGACTCGATATCGTGCGTTTGCGCACTGGACGGAAGTGAAAGGGTGAAAAAGAGAGCCACGCAACCCGATACATACGTCATCAAAAGGCGCTTCATCCAGAATCCTCCTCGCGAGAAAGAGATTCTGAAACATGCCGCCTGAATGCGCAAGTTTTAACACCGGCAATATTCGAGATGGAACCGTGTGTGCCAGTGGGGGGGGGTAGCTACTTGCCCCCCTTGTTTGTTTGAGCAGAGGACTGATCTGGCAGGGTCAGATTCAGTTGATGCATGAGCAATTTCAGATCCTTCCCTGGTTGCGTGTAGCGCGGAAGGATCAAAACCCGCCCATCGGTCGTTGGAAGATGCACATCAAGCATCTGCATCGCTTTGAACTTCTCAAGAATCGCGCGCGGCGTCAGACCGGGCGCCCTCACTCTGGCCCGGTGCTTCAACGTAAGCTGCAGGCAGTAGGCCCGGAACGACACAAAGATGTGCGCTTCGGTTCGTTTATCCTTCTGGTGGTAAATCGGCCGAATGCTCAAGTCCTGTTTGATCTCCGTCAGAACAATGTACTGCTTCCACAACTCTTCCGGCCTACCCGCAGTCAGATTCGTGCGCAATAAATACGTTCCCTCGCCCCTGCGAACACTTTCGACGATGCTCCAGTAGCGGTGTTCTTTGCCGTCTTTGAGACGCTTGTGACACTTCAGGTACATGCGACGATTTTCGAGAAAACCGTCCGTCAATGGGCTGGGTCTGCCCCGCAGACTGTTTGGGAAACTCAACCCTATAAATAAAGGAGAACTCGCTCGCAAGGAGGGCAGAAATAGTCGTTTTCGAGGTCGAATAGCGAAAGATGGGCTAATCACGCCTCGTAACTTTTTCGTTGCGCTGAAGAAGGCACTCTGGAGAGCGTTGTTCGGAATTGGATTTCGCCCGCTCTCGACCAAGCCCTCGGACTGATTGTGGATTTTCCGGGTGAATTGTCCACGCGAATTTTCGGGATTCAGCAGGTTGCCGAGTCATCCGGTTGTGTTTGGCTTTGTTCTCCGAACGTCGAGGGTGAGCGGATTTGCGAGCGGTCTGCGGGGGGGGCAAATACGCTCACCCTCTGGTTGGGGCTCTATTTCATGTGTTGAACAGCATACGCATCGAGAAGATTCCGGATCATTTTCTGATACCCGGTCCGGTGTCGCTCAGCCTGCTCTTTGAAGAAGTCCAGACTGGCACGACTTAACGATATCGTCACTTTGACCTTCTCTTCTTTGAATGCGAGTTGATCGGGGAGGGAAGAAAGTCCCTTACGATGCGTGTGCGCCCCATCGGCTCATTTGTGTATGTGATTTTGCTTTTCATACAGTGTCTTTCCTTTCCGCCAGTATCCTGCGCCGAATATCCGTATCACGTTGCCCCTGTATGAGAATCGTACGGTCACAATTCCGTCGCCGACTCTGCCTAAACAGTAGAAACGTTGTTCTTCTACGCTGTGCCCTTCATCCAGCAGGATGACGCGCTTGGAATCAGCAAAAGCGAACTGAGCGATTCCGAATGGAATTCCGTGCTTTCGCTGATTCTCTCTGTCCTTGGAATCGTCCCATTCAAAACGCGTCTTATCCATGCGGGGCAAGATACTCGATTAAGAGAGTTGTGCAATATAAATATATTGCCATTTATATGGCACCCTTCTTGCCCCAACGCCCGGCCTCTCCGTTTGTGAGCCCGCGCCGCGCGGGTGAGCAATACGAGAGCAGGCCGTTGTTGGACCTCCTATTCAAACGTGTGGATGTTCTTCACATTGTCATTCTGGTCCAGCCAGACCGCCACGCCTCCTTGAAGGAGGTCGTCAATCCCGCCATGCATTGCGCGAAACAGGATCGAGTTGTTGTGGTTGTGGAAGACAAACCAATGCCCTTCTGACCGATTGTATTCGACCAATCCCGTAATCCCATGTTTTATCCCGTCGTCCGTAAGATACTTGCGGAGAGCTGTGACCGGCATCCCAATGTAGATGTCGCCGCTCAGTTTGGACCACCACTGAGCGTCACGCCGATAAGCAATGTAGTCCGCGACAATGCCTGCCGACATCAAGACCACAATGACGGCACCCGCAATCTTGAGTCCTCTTCTTCTCATTCCCGAGTCCAACAACAAGCCTCAGCGGGCGCGGTGCTTCACACCGCGTCCGCTGGAGGCGCATGTTGGGAGTCCTCAATTCTTTTCATTGCCTTTGTCATTTCTGTTCCAAGATGTACAAATATACCCAGCAAAATAAAAGATATGATAATACTAGCTGCATTATTATCAGGAATCGTAATCCACGATTTGCTAAAGAATGCCCAATTAACGCCTACAAGAATAAGGGAAATGCACCACGGAAGTATTCCCCAGCCCAGTGCTTTCCTCGGAAGCAGCCCAAGAAGCATGCCTAGCATAAGTGGAACAAACGCAAGTGTAGTAAATGCCTTAATGATTAGAATGCCCGGATAATCACCGAGCAGCATTTCGGCGTATATGAATGCTCCCAGCGCGATCACAATAACTGCTATTGCCATGATGATCATTTTTCTCATTGTTTATCCCAACGTCACGGCTCACCTTCGGTTGGCCCGTCTGCGGGTCAACCGTAATGGTGCAGCCGATGGTTAGCGGAATCTTCTCTTTTGTCGTCTGCCCAGTAAAAGAGTCGTCCCACCAAGAAGCAATAGCAGAGTGCTTGGTTCCGGTATCGCGCCCGCCAGAATCGGCGTGTTTGGCGTGGATTCGTAAGCCCATCCGTAAATCTCGACCCCTGGGCCTAGTTCACCGACGCGGAGGTTGATCCACCCGTAATGCGTTGCACCATCAATGTCGAATTCGATACCCATATAGGCATGTTGACCGACAAAACGTCCAGAGGTGCCCGTGGACAACCAGATACCCAAGGAAGCAAAACTCGTCTCATGTCCAAACCATTCAAGTTCCTCGCTAACACTGTTCGATCCGATTTCAAAACCCTCCGACAATGGTTCAATGCCACCGCCGATGTTCGGCGGCGGCGAAGGGAAAATAAGGTATCGGTTGTTGCCTTCGTTGCGCACGCTGACAGACGCAACAGACGCCGCAAATGTGAAGTCAACAAAACCGCTGCCGGACAAATCCAGCGAATAGTACACGGGCGAGGTGTCCGTTGAGACGTCGATTGGGGTGTCCAGCCAATTCAAGATAATATCCGCCCGGCCCGGGATAGCCGCGTGAGCGACAATAACCCAGATCGCAGCTATGCGGGCTAAGCGTCGCATGGTTATTCCCCCGTCTGTCGGCGAAGCCGCCAGAACAATATGTCTTCATTCGCGCTGAACAAGACAGCATTGAGAGAGGATTCCGTGACCAATAAGCCTTCTTCGTGCCATGAGTCCTCTGCCATGAGGTCGGTGCTTGTTTCAAGTATGAGATAAGCTCCCGGATCGCAGACAAACTCGATCAGAAATTCATTCGTGGAGGGCGAATTCTCCCAATGAGCTATCGAGGGCGGGATCGGCGTGTCGCCCGAGGTTAAAATCGACAACCACCGGTTGGTTGGACTTGGCCCGCCGGGCAACCCTCCCGCATGAACCGTGACGATTCGATACACACCCGCCGTGGGTGCTTCAATATAGACTTGCTCTACGTTGTTGCGGTCGTCGTATCCAGTCGTGGCGGGTGCCGCTCTGACGTTTTCGTTCTTGTTGGTCAGATCGGGATCGAGAACCCACGGAAGAAACTGTTGGGAGCCATCTTCCGTCTCAACCCACAGGTCGAGGTTGTTGACCAGCATCGGGATGACGGGATCAACGGGCAGTCCCGTTGGAGGCTCACCTGGAAGATCGCTCCACACTGCCGTTGCTTTGAATGGGGAACCATCGAGATAGACAAGCCATGAGTTTGTCTGGCCGACATCCAAATGGATTTCTTTGATGTGGGTACCCCGTCCATGCGCGGCGTCGAGGTCCACATGCAAAGCGGCGGATGCTGCATTGAAAAGCCCCCAGCCGGTCAGATACTCCGGCCCCGGATTCCCAATGTCGTCAGCTGTATGGATCGCAAGGGCTTTGAGCGTGGAACCGCGCAGCGCGTCAACTTCTTCGGTCAGGTTTGTGAAGAGCTGACTTCGGCGCTGAAGCGCAAGACCGAGCCCGGCAGTGACGCCGGGTGCGGCGAAACTGGTCCCCGGCCTGACCGATGACGTAACCATCGCTGTTCGCGCCGGGGGCGATAATGGGGTAATTTCTTGCCAGCGGATTCGCTTCGCCGACGGCAACGATATCCGGCTTGATGCGTCCGTCATCGGTGGGGCCGGTTCCGCTGAATGTTGACAGGATGACGACTGCGTTGGTTGCGTATCCCCAGTGTGTTTGCGAGCCGACGGTGTAGTACACATCCTGAACCGAACCGACAGTTAGAACGTTTTTAGCCGTACTGGGTGCCAGTACAGTGTTGAATCCATATGTGTCGCCGTCACCACTTCGCCAGACTCGCTCATTGGGATCGGGGTCGTTAAAGATGTATAGGCTCGAACCTATTATGACATAGTAAACGGATGGCGCTGTCTGCGGGCCACTAAAGCGAGCGTTCCCGGCCGCATACACCAGAAGGTGACGCGTGGCATTCTCGGAAAGCAATGAGTCCAGTTGGGCGCTTCCATAACCATCTGACACGTCTTCGAGATACATTCCGAATTTGGGGTCCTTGGGATAGGCCAAGCTGAGTGGCCCCTGCCAAACCCATCCGTTTGTGACATGGACGAAATCCATTCCGTCAAAGTATGTGAATGACTGTTGCCTCCATCCGGCTCGCAATCCCCATGAATGATTTGAAATGCGCAACCCCGGCTCATTCGTGGTGCCCGCAGTTGCATCATATATTTCGGCGTCAAAGAACTCGATGTCATATGCGTCGACATCCGCTTCAAAAGCGACGCCGCGCATGTGCGTATCGGTTGTTCCAAAAACGGAAAAATTGAACACTCCTCCCGCCGCCATTGTGCCCGCCACGCTGGTGGCATGATCATCCAAGGTTGTTGAACCATCGACCTGCACCACCCGACCTTCAAACTCTGCGTGTGTGGTCCGAACGGCGCCTTCGGCTTCCCATATGCCAAGAAAGATGCTTGTGCCTGTGAGATCGAGTCCGGTGCTGGAGGATGGCCATGATACGGTATTACTCGGCCATAGCTCATGGGCACTGATGGAAGCGGCGGCAATCTGACTCTGACTGGAAACCCAAATTGGCTCTCCATTCAATTCCCCGGCTAGAATGGCGTAGCGACCTTCTGCAATCTCCATCCTGCGTTCGACACCGAGACGTTCCGCAATTTCATCCAGTTGACGCTCAACTTCATCCCGCTTCGCCCATTTCTCGTCGGCAGCCCGAAGCAAGCGCTCTTTCTCATCTTGAGCAACAATGATGCGAGAATCCGCAGCGCACGGATCTTCACGATGTATCAGGGATCGCAAGTAGGGTTGTGCCTCGTTCACGCGTTGTTGCCATCGCGCTTCTGCCTCGATGCGGATAGCGGAGTCTTGTGCCTCCGCCTCAGCGCGTTGTGCGGCGTATTCGATAAAGTTTTCACGCTTGGGTGGGTCGGTGGGGGTGGAATACCCGCTTCTTCGTGAACTTCAACAAGTCGCTTCCATGCAGCCTGCGCTTCTTGGTACGCTTGCTCGTCCGCTGCGGATAGGTTTGCCTCATCGGTTGCTAGTGACCATGTGCTTGCCAGTCCGACCATAAGGCAGACCAACCACATGACGCTTGCGCTACACTTTTGCATTGCCTATTCCTTTCCGTTGAGGATATACCAACGACCATCGACAGTGTACCGATTCCTTCTTCTTTCCGCTAACGTCCGACTCACCGGCGGCTGGGTGCGGGAACGACTAGGCGTACGGTGGAAGGCGTTCTTCGGAATTGGGTTTTGCCCGTTCTCAACAAAGCCACAGATTGATTCTGTTTTTTTCGACTAGATTGTCCAAGTCGAATTTCGGCGGTTCAGTGGACTTTCGCCTCACCTGATCGTTGTTGGTTTTGTTCTCCGAATGTTACGGGTGAGCGGGCGGATCGTCCGCTGCGGGCGAGACGTGCGCACCACTCGCTGGTTTGACGATTTGTCTTCTGACTAGTCGTTTCCCGTCCTTTGTAAAGAACTCGATCTTGTCATCCTCAAGGCTGAATACGAGCCCGAGTTCCTGTGTGACTCGATGGAGTACTTCAAAGAGTGAGATGCGGCGGTATTCGAATGTCAGCGTGCGAAGTTCGAGATCGGTTCCGTCCTCGATATCAATGGTGTAGCTGTCCGCAACGATGGGTTGATTCGTTATGACTTGTCCGATACACGGAGCAAGTCTGTTCGGATCTGGTTCGCTGGCACTGGCGCCTTCGACGAGGAAGCTCAGGACATCGATAGGGTTTGCCTGACGGAATTCTATCGTCGGGATTATGATGTTCTTCATCCTCTGTTCCAATGTCGGTGCATTGGTCTCACCGAATGCTGTGTGGGACACTGCCAGAGCCAAGAGGATGGTCGTCCATCTATTCATTCTGTCTTCTCCGTCGAACGTCAGGGCGCACCGGCGCGAGACCCGCAGCGGGCCTCGCGTACGTGTGCCGCCGCTTGTTCGGCTTCTTCTATGTCGCTTGAATGATCTGTATGATAATTCCGACAATGTTTAGGCCGGCCCCTGCCAATATGGCAAGACGATCTCGCGCCTTTGCACTCTGAAGATGCTTTTCCACTCTCGGGATGAGGGGTTGCATTTTGCCCTGATTAAGGCTGCTCAAGAAACATCTGGTGCGCCTTCAGAACGAGACCGACCACTTCAGGTAGTGGCTTGTCCCCAACGCCAAGAGGCACGTACCGATGAGGTTGAGAATGATGGCTATGGTATCCATGGTTAGCTCAATCAAATGCAGCCTTGACACCCTCCTCACTCAGGGTCTTTTGAATGAATATGTCTTTCTCGTCGGACACTGTAACTTTGTAGCCCTCCGGGCTGGTGTAGTACCAGCCGTCCCATGAGTCTTTCGGTTCAAGCGATGGAATCTTGTACGATTCGGCAAATTTCTTTGCAAACTCAGAGGCTTCCATATTCTCAGCTTGAAACATGTCGTCCACCAACATGGTGGTTAGTTTGATTGTGGTGACTTTGCCTTCTGCATCGGCAATGATTACTCCCCGGGCAACGCGGCGCCGATCCAAAGATAGACGGTAATAGCGTATCCGCCTGGCCCCTCGTCATCTTTATCGGGGCCAGAAAGCTCCCATCCTTCCGGTAACTTTGTTTTGATTTGCTTTGCGGCTTCTTGCACATCCATACCGATGTACACGCCTTTCACTACGATCGAGGGCTTCTTCTCCTCGGAGAGGCCGGATGCCGCACTCAACAGGAGCAGACACGTCATAATTCCCATCAGCTTCTTCATACTTCTTCCTTTCGTGGAGCCGTATTTGACAACGGTTGCCGAATGGCTCCTTCTTCCTGCAGCCGAACGTCGAGGGTCACCGGACGGCGAGCCCGCCACGGGTGAGCCGTACGGTGAACCCTCTGGTTGTGCATCCTATTTCAGACCTGTTGGTAAACCGCCTTGGCTTTGTGCCTTCGGAATGGCTTGCACGGTCGCGGCCTCGATCTGCTTCTGCAAGGTCACGTAGAACTCCATTACAGGACTCGTAGATCTGATCAGGCTGACTCCAGGAAGAATATTTCCGGTTGCTAGGTTCGGTCGGTATTCAGTCACTATTCCGATGATCCATATGTTCCCGTGTTCGTCTTCGTAAAAGGCCGGGCCGCCACTTACGCCATTGATCGCCACGCCATCGACGAGATATGCCTCGTCGGGTTCCAGCCATGCGCTAATGTGTCCTGTGAAGAAGCAGAGATTGAACGGTGCGACAGCGGGGTAGCCAAGCCATCCTGTCTGGACACCTTCGTTCAACCGAGTCTTTGCCTTGAGCATCTGAACCTTGCTTGGAGGCAGCGGAAGGTCTTTTGCCGCGAATTGGATGAGTGCCATATCACGTGCGGCATTGGGGTTAATCTCGCGGGCATTGACGTCTAGAAAGGCCTGTTTTCCTGACGGAAAGTGCGTGATCTTAATGGGTTCACGCCAATCAAGGGCGTGGTCAATCACGTGATACGCCGTGATGATTGCTTGGTGCGGAGACCCCGGAGGTGGTGGAACTACGAACCCCGTGCCCCGTCCGCCCGGTGTTTCGATAAGTACGACGGATTCGCGAACGGCGTTAGCGATTTTTACCCACGGGGCTTGTGACATATTGTCTTCCTTTCATTCAGCACAGCGTCACGGCTCTGCGGCGGCGCGGTAGCGACGTACGCAGCAGCCGATGGTTGGGAGTCCTATTTTTTCCAGACTACCGGCTTTCCGCTGACTGCGACGGATGCGTCGTAGTGGGCGACGCCTGAAGCCTGTGCCGCCGCTTCGACATCTTGCTTCGTGGTCGTGATTGCGGCATCTGCTGTGGTGCCGCCCTTCCACGTTGCAAACCAGAGAGTCGTTAGTTCGGGGATGCGTTTCCACTGCTTTTTCTGGAGTTCAGCATAGAATGCGTCCCTTACCGTTGCTGATACATCCTTGTTCAAATCAATAGTCAGCATTGAATACATGGTTCCTATTCTCCTGTCTTGATGCTTGCACCATTGCGGATTGCGATTGTCTCCACCTCTCGCCATGTTCTCTTGATCTCGTCATCCCTCGCCTGAAGCTGGCGACCGTAGTCGTCGAACATTTGTTGTTTCTCGAATGCCCCGCCTGTCCAGTCCCCGAGAAGTCCTCTTATGAATCCCTCAACAACGCCTTCCATTGTAGAGGGAATGTATGGATGCCTCTGGATGGTTGTTCCCATATCCTCCCATGCGGACACATGTCCGTAGTAGGCGGCGGCGAAATCCTTGGGAACCGATGAGAGGTCTATGCTTTTTGCTTGGGTGGTATACTGAAAGACCTGCGCGGCCACGGCGTCGAGTTGCTGGTTGGGGTCCTCCGTCTGTGCCGTGTCCGCACTCATCGCCTGCGAATACTGGTGGTCTAGCGCGAGCACCCGTTCAATGGCGCGTTCGGTTCCTCCGCCGGAACACATACGAAACATCCCCACGATGACAAGCGCCGCTACGCCGATTCCAATCCACGATTTGTTCTTCATAGTTCTTTCCTTTCTCCCAACGCCGGAATTAAGCCGCCGACGAACCGCGTAGCGGTTTGGCGGTCGGCTTGAATGACTTGTTAGGTGCCACTTGACGCGCGCTCCCACGATGCGACGCCACCGGGCTTGCAATGGAACAACGGATGGCAACTCGGTGTGGCTACCTCGCTCCATTGCGCATGAACCGCCGGGCTGCGAACAGCCAGCTTGCTTTGTAAGTGGTGCCACTCATCTGCAAGCTGCCCCGCTGTGACCGAGATATTCCGAACCGCCCGAACCGGGCCAACCTTGGCGCGGTTGAAGTTGTAACCCCGAGCCGTTGCCTCATCTTGGATTGCGGCAAGGTAAGCGTTGATTGCTGAGTGTGGCTGCGGATGCTCGCGGAACCGCTCCAGCTGTGGATGATGAATGTAACCGCGCGTTTCGCCGCGCAGTACGGCCTTGGCCAGTAGAGCCTCACGCCAAAGCGCAACAAGACCCTTTGCGTCCAAGTATTTGGGATGCAGTGACCAAAGACGCACGGCGGTTAGCCCAGAAATTGTGGGTTGAGTTGCCAGACGGAATAGCACAGTGCCGAGGCAAAGCTGACCCAAAGTAGGTAAGGAATGAGCAATACACCCGCCAACAGCCGAACACGCCAGAAGAGAACAAGTGTCGCAACAATGAACAACCACAGCAGCAGAATGTCTGCGAATGCCAGAACTCCCAAATGCCAGCCGAAGAAAAGCCAGCTCCACAGGGCGTTTACCGCGAGCTGCACCAAAAACAGGATGAGTGATGTGCGAGCGGCACGGAAGCCTTTGGCTCGCCAGACAAGCCACGCGGCAATACCCATAAGCGCGTACAGAACTGTCCACACTGGACCAAAAACTGCCGACGGCGGCGCCCAACCCGGACGGACAAGCTCCGCGTAGAACGAACTGGCATGCACTGAAGCAGCGGCGCCGATGCCTCCTGCAATGAAGCTAATAACAAGCCACCCGACGAGGCCGATAATCTGGTTCTTCTGTGACATGTGAGTCACGTAATGTCTCCTGTGGCACCTAACAAATAGCGTTTTATGCGGAGTGCCGCGAAGACCGACGGTGGGCTTGGCGGAAAACCGCGGTCCGCGGCATTCCGGATAAAACGTGTTGAACGGAGCCGCGCGGTCGCTGTTACCGATGGGATTTATAGACGGGTTTTGTGGGACCGGGCAAGCCGACATTTCCCGAGTCGTTGCGTTTCCGGAAGGATACGCGGCGGTTTGCGATACGGCGACGCGAGGTTCCCAGTGTGCGGGAGGCGTGGACGAGTGTTCCAGACGGCTGCCTTTGCGGGTTGTGGGCAGAGCGCTGCGTTGCGGCGGTGGGGCTGCGCCGGTGGAGGAGGGATCGTTGTCGGTTTCGGGTTCATGGGCGGTGCGGAGGGCCCCGCGCTCTGCCGATCAGGCCTTCGATGAGCAGGGTCGCCTTTCCGCAGGCGGGACAGTCGGGCGCGATACGCGGTGGCTTCGGGGGGACGTCGGGCGGCGGCACGTTCAGGGCCTGCCGGATATGCCGGAGGTTCTCAGTGCGGACGTTGCGGGCCATCCAGCCGTAGAACCGGATCTTCTGGAAGCCGGGCGGGAGGATGTGGAGCAGGAAGCGCCCGATGAAGGCGTCGGCGGACAGGGTCATCGTCTTTTCGGTGTCGCCGTCGGCGCGATCCCGGTAGCGGAAGGTGACGCGACCATCTTCGAGCTGGAGGATGCGGTAGTCGCTGATGGCGACCTTGTGGGTGTAGCGTCCGAGGTACTCGAGGGCCCTGCCGGGGCCCGGCGAAGGGCTTCTTGGCGTAGACGATCCAGTCGGTGGCGGCAAGCCGCGCGCAGACGTCGTTCCAGTCTTCGGTTCCGGCGGGCAGGACCAGCGTGGCCCGGTCGAGCCGCCTGCGCACGGCGCGCAGGTAGCGGTTGCGGAACCGGTCGGCGAGCGAGGAGGCGCGGAAGAGCCAGTTGCGGCGGCCGGCGCCCAGGTGTGCGCATTCTTCCGCCACGCGCCACCGGGCACGGCGCAGTGGAGGTGGACGTGCTCGACGAGCGTCTGGCTCCAGGTGTGCAGGACGGCGAGGAATCCGAGTTGGCCTTCGAGCTTCCATTGGGGATCGCGGGCAAACTCCTGGAGGGTGGCGTTGACTTCGCGAAAGAAGAGGTCGAGCAACGTCTCGCGGTTGTGGCGCAGCAGCGGGTTGGCTCGTGTGGCAGGGGTGAAGACGACGTGGAAGTACGGGGCGGGGATCAGCTCGCGCATGCGCCGGGCCAGCCACTTCTCGCGCGCCGCGCCCTGGCAGGTCGGACAGTGCCGGTCGCGGCAGGAGTTGTAGAGCACGGCCCGGCGGCCGCAAGAGGCGCAGCGCCAGACGTGCCCGCCGAGCGCCGGGGTGCGGCAGGCGAGCAGATGCCGGACGGCTTTGAGCTGGAAGGCGGGGACGTGATGGCGGCGCAGGTACTCGGGCCAGCCGGCGCGGAACACATCGGCCACCCGCAGGGGCGGCGCGTTCACTCAGGCCGCGTTGTACGGGTGGTCCAGCGGACTCTTCACCCGGGCCAGGTGCTCCGCGGTGACGTGCATGTAGCGGCCGGTGGTGAGCAGGGCGGTGTGGCCCATCCAGCGCTTGATCGTGTAGATGTCCGTGCCCTCTTCCATCAGGTGCGTGGCGAAGCAGTGGCGCAGCACGTGGATGCCGCCGACGCGGCGCACGCCGCTGGTGCGCAGCGCGGCGTAGTAGACGGCCTGGGCGGTGCCGACGCAGATCGGCTGGTGGCGGTCGCGACGGTTGAAGAAGAAGTACTCCTGGGGCCGCTCCCAGCGCCACAGTTCCTCCAGGAGCGCAAGCGCCCGCGCCGAGAGGATCGTGTAGCGGTCCCGGCGCCCCTTGCCCTGCTCGACCCGCAGCATCATGCGCCCGCGGTCGATGTCGGCGATGCGCACGCGCACCGCCTCGCTCACGCGCAGACCCGACCCATAGGTCATGGCCAGCAGCGCGCGGTGCTTGATGTTCCGCGGCGCGTCGATCAGCCGCTGCACCTCCTGGCGGTTGAGCACTCCGGGGCGGGTACCGCTGCGCCCCCGCGGCGGAATCGAAAACTCATGCGGGGCGCGATGAAGCACCTGCTCGTAGAGAAACCGGTACGCGCTGAAGTACACGTTCACCGTCGCCCACGCCAGCTTGCGCACCGTGATGACCTCGTCGAGGAACCGCTGCACCTCCGCGCAACTCAACCGCTCCAACGCTCGACGATAGAACGCCCACAACTGCTCCAGCGCGTGGATGTAGGCCTCCACCGTCTTGGCCGCGAACCCGCGCAGCCGCATCTCCAGCAAAACCGATTCCCGCAGTGCCGACATGACCGACTCCTTCACGCGGCCCTCTCGACTTCATGCCGAGCGCCGCTGGAGCCAGTCTAGTCGTTCATCAAAGCAAAAACCGCCTCGCGAGATATCTCCTTCTCCGCGAAGCGGTTCCGTTCAACGTCGCGCCTCACCTTCGCTGAACCCGCCACGGGTTCAGCGTAATGGTGCAGGCGATTGTTGAGCGTCTAATTTCTGTTCGTGCTTTCTGCGGCTCGAAGAGATGAGGAACGAGCCGCCCAGCAGAATTAGAAGAATTGAGATCGGCTCTGGGATTACTTCCCAGCGGAAATTGTCAAGACCCGCTTGTAGTCCGAGAGTTTGGCTTTGACCAAAGCTGACGTAGTCAAGACTGCTGGAGCCAAACTGAAGAGGCGCGTCGTCGAGAAGTTGATTGCCGTTTAGATAAAGAGCGTACCGAGCACTATCGAGGTCCAGAAGTATATGGAAAGAATATACTTGACCAATCTGGAACGGAACAGACTGACGAGGTGCGCCAAGCGGGAACGGGCCATATTCTATTAGATAGGAGGAGGGGCTGCCGCTCATCGTAACATCTACATGCGCTGATCCAAGCAGCATCCCAATAATCTCTGTAGATGACTGGTCCACAGGAACTCCGAAATCCCACGAAATGGAATGCAGTCCAGTTGTATACGGCTGTGGCGCATAGTAGCTGATACCTCCGCCATCATGAAGAAGCAGGGCTTGACTCGTGAATCCGGGAATGCTGTCGCTAATGGTTCTTGTGTTCCCGCCGCCGATCTGTTGCCCGTTTGTGTAGGCTGGCGGTTCGTAATCAATGTCGTAAACAAGATCGGCGGATGCCGCCGATATGGTGGCGACTGCAACAAGTATGGCAAGCGGTATTGTCTTCATGGATTATTGACCTCGTTGAGCGCATTCGTGGTCGAATAGATGCGATACGTTTTGGCGGGTATCGCGATCGTGACCGAACCCGATGGGCCGCTCGTCACCGTGTGGGGCGAGCCGCTCGTGGACACCAAATCAACCAACACGGTATTGTACCAAGTCGTTTGAATGGCATTCGTACGGATGGAGGAGGAGTCGTTGATAACAAGCAGGCTTTTGTGTCTGCCGCCGCCACCCGCGCGCTCCTGTGCGTAGACGTCTGCGTCGGCGTGAAGAACGGCGAGGGGGCCTCCGACAGCCTTTTTCCGAATCTTGATGAGTCGATTGATTTCGCCCGGAATCTTGCTCCCCCACACAGGCTGCGCATTGGTTGTCAGATATGCGTAGTCGAAATACTCACGCCAGAACACCATGGGAAGACCTTTGGAGTGGAACGCGTAGGCATAGCCCATAGGCTTGTTCGCCATGATGCCGGGCTTGGTGGCTTGCCCAAGGCTGTTGGTCTCGCCCGTGCGGAAGGTGTCGTGATTGTCGAGATAAACAACTGTGTGGTCTGGCTCAAGCCCGAGCAGGCTTGGGGCAATCAGCTTGCGCATATCGAAGGTGTTGCCCGATTCGCACATCTGTTTGAGCAACTCGCGAAGGTGGGAATCGTAGATGGCGGCTTTGCGACCGGTGAGATCGAGCCATTCCTGCATCTCTCGTCCGTTGGCCGGTTCCCAGTACTCCAAGAAAGCAAAGCCGGGACGGATGTTGCGGTAGTGGAGCCACTCCCAGATGTACCAAGGCTCGACCCCTTGAGTCAGGTCGAGCCGCCAGCCTTGAAACTTGATTGTCTCAGCGAGCCAGTTGCCCCACTGCTTGAGGCCGAGCCGCATGTTTGGGACAAGATGCGCGATGTCAACGCTGTATGATTGCTCATCGGGCCAACTGAATCCATAGTCGTTGTGGTAGGGGAACATCGTGTCATTGTGGCCGTTTGTGGAGGGATGGAAATCAAGGGCGGTTTTGTGGAATTGTGGCGCATTGGTATGCGTCGGGTGGTTCGTGTAGGTGTAGCCACTGTTTGCGCCGCCGACCATGTGATTCAGAACGATGTCTTCTAGGACAACGACCCCGTTGGATTTCAGCGCGCCAATCAACCATTCGAGTTCGGAACGAAGTCCATAGCGGGTTCTAGTGCTCTTGGGGAAGGTTCCACCCGCCTGGTAATACTCACCCAGGTCATAATGATCGTACGGGTCATAACCGACCGATCGTCCGGCATTCGACCCCTTGTACGCAGGGGGGAGCCAAACCATAGTGAATCCAGCACTAGCGATTATTCCATGAAGATTGTAGTTGGAGTAAGTGTTCCACCAATGTTCTTCAGGAGTGGTGTCCCAATAGAACCCTTGTAGGAGAACGTCGTTTTCATTGAAACCAGGATACCCTGGATTCGGCAGGGACATGGCCGCGCTGCCGAGTTGAACCGGGGCGCCAATGATGATCTGGTTCTGGAATCCTCCGCCCGACGGATTGACGCTCTTGCCGTACACCAGCGGAGAGACCCAGCGGTTCGATGTGCTCATGCCGCCGACCAGTATCGCGGCGACTTTGACCGTGTGGCCAGGTTGACATCCCAATGCGTTGAGCGAAAGCGCAACCTCCACACCGCCGTTGGGTGAGTCCTCGGTTGCGCCTTGGCTCCACTGCGAGATGTAGCAACCGCCCGTAGTCGTGTTGAATCCCGGGAAACTGGCCCCCGTCGCCAAATCATAAACGCCCTGGCCGACTTCGTTCCCTGCAATCGTGTAGCCGGGGTAGTTTTTCCCGTCGGCGTCATTGGCACCAAGTATAATCGCAACATTCGGCGTGAACTGCGTGGCGTCGAAATGGATGTTCTTCGCGTTCCCGAGAGCCCTTGGCTGCCCGCTCAGGTGGCGCAGATTGGTCACGCCTCCCGCGTTGGAGTCGATGAAAAACACCCAGGCGTTGTCGGATTCTCGTTCCATGCCGTATATCCCAACATACAGCATTTCCTCGTCGTTGTTGAAAAACGCGCCTCCGCTGTGAAAGGCCAGATTGGCCGCGTTGGTGTTGAGGCGTCCGTACAGGGTTGCCTGGCTGCCGCCCCAAGCTTCTTGCGCAGAGCCTTGCGCCAGCGAAAGCGGCCTGCCGCCACCGTGAAAATCGAAGCGCTCCGTCCCATCATCTTTCGTCGGCGAATTATCGCTCACGACAACGGGGTGGTAGATGCTGTGGATCAGTTCGCGTTGGGAGACCAACGGCGAGTAGCCGAAGTAGAGTTCCTCCCCATTGTCCAAGCCGTCCCCGTCGTTGTCGCCGGATGGCGTGTTGGTCGTCAGCCCGCCCCAGTATTTGACCTCCCACCAGTCGGGCAGGTTGTTCCCGTTGATGTCCAACTCTTGAATCCGGTACCGGAAGAAGCGATTGGACGCGCCGCTGCTGTTTTCATGCGTCAGAAGCGCGTCATTGCCTCCGATCCAACTCGACGCCGCGCTCCAATCTCCTGAAAGCAGATCGTCCCGCCGTTCGACCTGATAGTTTCGATTGCTCGGCGCGGGCCAGGAAACGGCCACATTGGCGTTGGTCAGAAAGGTTTTCGCGAAACCCGGAAAACTGCCGGGGTCATTTGGGTCGGTTCCCCATCGGATTTCATCCCGGTTGCTGACCCCGTCGCCGTCGGTGTCTTCCAGCACTTCGTGCCCGTAGGAGTTGGGTTCGCCGGAGGCAAATATTTGATTGTAGAGAAGAGCGTAAAGATTGGTGTGCCGGACCATGTCCACGGCCACGACCAGACGCGAAGGCGCGTACATGGCCTCGATCTCGGCGATTTGCTCCGGGGTGTATCCTCCGCCGTAAAGATTCGGATGCGCGTTTGTCGCGTAGCGGCTTGTGTTCGTGTACACCGTCGGCATGGTGTGAATCACCGTGCCGCCCGCGATGTACTGCACTTGATGATTGGTGGGATTCTCTTGGACCAGGAGGGGATAGACGATCACACCGTAATCGGTGGTGGAAACCAGCGCGCTTGTGAATCCCGATGGAAGGGCGTTCCAGTCCATCGGAATATCCGCCGGTGAGGCAACGACTGTCCAGAGGTCGGTTCCCGGAATGACAGCACCGGTCATCCAGAAGTCCTGATGGTCGACCTTGAAGAAGGTTTCCAGGTCCGTCAGATTGTCGATCAGATAGTTGGCTTGCCGGTAAGCGTTCTCATTAGACGCGACTGCGGACACGTACCCGGAATAATCTTCATACGCGGTGGCGATGTACGGAGTCGTCGTAAGCAGTGCGGCGGTAAGTATACAGCAACCAACAGTGCGAGCGTTCATGGCCAATCTCCTTTCCGTGACGCGAGCATATACATCTTCTTCATTTTGCTCAACGTCAGCGGTGAGGGGACGGCGAACCCGCCGCGGGTGAGCCGTACCCTCCACCGCCTGGTTCGGTGTTCCTTTTCCGCCTCTTCAAATATGTGCTCGGGAGGTACAGCAGGGTGATTGCGATGATTCCATTAGATAGCCATGCGTATTCGTCTGTCTTGCGGAACCATTCCTCTCTTTGCCATGTGATAAATGCCGCGCATTCTTCGGCCATTTTCTGGTGGTATTCGTCGCTCTGCTTTCGCTCAAGTTCTGCTTTCAATTCTCGCGCTTTCGCTGAGTGCGCTCTGGCAATAGCCGAACGAGAATTCAGAAAGTTCTCATGGCGTACAGCAATACTGTAGGCGGAGAGTGCGAGGAGCAGTATTGCCAGCAGATGTCTCATATCTTCATTTCACCGAACGTCAGCGGTGAGGAGGCGGCGAACCCGCCGCGGGTGAGCCGTACCCTCCACCGCCTTGTTGGGGTTTCATTTGAATGTCCATTTCCCGGATCCAATTGTTGAGTTGATTTCAAGTGCCTGCGGCAGTGTTTCAGGAGGTAGCGATTCCCCTTTGTCGTTTCGAAATATCCCGTGATTGCTTGCATCGTGGGAGAAGCTGAAGCCAATGGACTCGTTTGCTTCAAGATACTCGCGTTCAAGGGGGCTATTCCCCTTCACGAATCCGGAAATAGAAGAGCATTTTGTCGAGGGAATTTGTGAACGCTTCGTCTACGCGTAGTGTGATTCCGCTTATTCGAGTAGTGGAAGTGTTCTGAATGGTGAGTCGAAACGCCTTTGCGTTGTCGCCGCCAAACCATTTGTCAGTAGCAGCGCGGTAACTTACGTGAATCATCTCTGTCAATACGCCGCTGTCTGGAATACCATCATGTTGGCCAAGTGATTTCTCCTCAAATGGGCGGCAAGCGCTCATGCCAATGATGGCGGCGAGCAGCATTATTGCTGTTTTCCCTTTCTTCATCATTCCCCAACGTCAGCGGTGAGCGGATTTTTTGCCCGCCCCGGGCGAAAAATACGCTCCACCCGCTGGTTGGGCGTTCCTCTTGTTCAATCGAATCGGCTCCATTTTCTTGTGTTTCCGATGAAATCCCATCCGTTCATCATTCCGCCGGGATCGGAGAACGTGATCGAATAGTTGGTGCCTTGGGAATGGTAGTACAGGTTTCCGTCCTTCAGGATTCTCGGAATGTCTGTTTGCTCGATCATTCCGACAAGGTTGGTGGGGTACAATCCACTTTGTTCTTTCATCTGGTCCAATCGCACCGCTAGTTGTTCGCAGTATTTCTTAGCCTTCCCGATCTCTCTTTGATTGAGAAGCCCCCCCATTGTGATAGATGCTAATGTGGAGCCAAGGACGAGTGATGCCAGCATAATCCATTGCCCAATACCAATCATAACGGGATGGGGCTTGCGGTAGGCGATTGCGAGGAAGATACCCGAGAAGATGAATAGCGGCGCCGCGATCCATATACAAGCAGCGAGAATCATTATGTCGAACGCGAATCGTCCATGCCCGATCAGCGTCAGGGTTGCGTTGAGCCCGATGCTTATGAGTATGCCGACAAGTATTTTCATTTCTCTTTATCGCCCAACAAATAGCGTTTTATGCGGAGTGCCGCGAAGACCGACGGTGGGCTTGGCGGAAAACCGCGGGCCGCGGCATTCCGGATAAAACGTGTTGAACGGAGCCGCGCGGTCGCTGTTAGCGATGGGATTTATAGACGAGTTTTGTGGACCGGGCAAGCCGACATTTCCCGAGTCGTTGCGTTGTCCGGAAGGATACGCGGCGGTTTGCGATACGGCGACGCGAGGTTCCCAGTGTGCGGGAGGCGTGGACGAGTGTTCCAGACGGCTGCCTTTGCGGGTTGTGGGCAGAGCGCTGCGTTGCGGCGGTGGGGCTGCGCCGGTGGAGGAGGGATCGTTGTCGGTTTCGGGTTCATGGGCGGTGCGGAGGACCCCGCGCTCTGCCGATCAGGCCTTCGATGAGCAGGGTCGCCTTTCCACAGGCGGGACAGTCGGGCGCGATACGCGGTGGCTTCGGGGGGACGTCGGGCGGCGGCACGTTCAGGGCCTGCCGGATATGCCGGAGGTTCTCAGTGCGGACGTTGCGGGCCATCCAGCCGTAGAACCGGATCTTCTGGAAGCCGGGCGGGAGGATGTGGAGCAGGAAGCGCCCGATGAAGGCGTCGGCGGACAGGGTCATCGTCTTTTCGGTGTCGCCGTCGGCGCGATCCCGGTAGCGGAAGGTGACGCGACCATCTTCGAGCTGGAGGATGCGGTAGTCGCTGATGGCGACCTTGTGGGTGTAGCGTCCGAGGTACTCGAGGACCTGCCGGGGGCCCGGCGAAGGGCTTCTTGGCGTAGACGATCCAGTCGGTGGCGGCAAGCCGCGCGCAGACGTCGTTCCAGTCTTCGGTTCCGGCGGGCAGGACCAGCGTGGCCCGGTCGAGCCGCCTGCGCACGGCGCGCAGGTAGCGGTTGCGGAACCGGTCGGCGAGCGAGGAGGCGCGGAAGAGCCAGTTGCGGCGGCCCGGCGCCCAGGTGTGCGCATTCTTCCGCCACGCGCCGCCGGGCACGGCGCAGTGGAGGTGGACGTGCTCGACGAGCGTCTGGCTCCAGGTGTGCAGGACGGCGAGGAATCCGAGTTGGCCTTCGAGCTTCCATTGGGGATCGCGGGCAAACTCCTGGAGGGTGGCGTTGACTTCGCGAAAGAAGAGGTCGAGCAACGTCTCGCGGTTGTGGCGCAGCAGCGGGTTGAGCTCGTGTGGCAGGGTGAAGACGACGTGGAAGTACGGGGCGGGGATCAGCTCGCGCATGCGCCGGGCCAGCCACTTCTCGCGCGCCGCGCCCTGGCAGGTCGGACAGTGCCGGTCGCGGCAGGAGTTGTAGAGCACGGCCCGGCGGCCGCAAGAGGCGCAGCGCCAGACGTGCCCGCCGAGCGCCGGGGTGCGGCAGGCGAGCAGATGCCGGACGGCTTTGAGCTGGAAGGCGGGGACGTGATGGCGGCGCAGGTACTCGGGCCCAGCCGGCGCGGAACACATCGGCCACCCGCAGGGGCGGCGCGTTCACTCAGGCCGCGTTGTACGGGTGGTCCAGCGGACTCTTCACCCGGGCCAGGTGCTCCGCGGTGACGTGCATGTAGCGGCCGGTGGTGACCAGGGCGGTGTGGCCCATCCAGCGCTTGATCGTGTAGATGTCCGTGCCCTCTTCCATCAGGTGCGTGGCGAAGCAGTGGCGCAGCACGTGGATGCCGCCGACGCGGCGCACGCCGCTGGTGCGCAGCGCGGCGTAGTAGACGGCCTGGGCGGTGCCGACGCAGATCGGCTGGTGGCGGTCGCGACGGGTGAAGAAGAAGTACTCCTGGGGCCGCTCCCAGCGCCACAGTTCCTCCAGGAGCGCAAGCGCCCGCGCCGAGAGGATCGTGTAGCGGTCCCGGCGCCCCTTGCCCTGCTCGACCCGCAGCATCATGCGCCCGCGGTCGATGTCGGCGATGCGCACGCGCACCGCCTCGCTCACGCGCAGACCCGACCCATAGGTCATGGCCAGCAGCGTGCGGTGCTTGATGTTCCGCGGCGCGTCGATCAGCCGCTGCACCTCCTGGCGGTTGAGCACTCCGGGGCGGGTACCGCTGCGCCCCCGCGGCGGAATCGAAAACTCATGCGGGGCGCGATGAAGCACCTGCTCGTAGAGAAACCGGTACGCGCTGAAGTACACGTTCACCGTCGCCCACGCCAGCTTGCGCACCGTGATGACCTCGTCGAGGAACCGCTGCACCTCCGCGCAACTCAACCGCTCCAACGCTCGACGATAGAACGCCCACAACTGCTCCAGCGCGTGGATGTAGGCCTCCACCGTCTTGGCCGCGAACCCGCGCAGCCGCATCTCCAGCAAAACCGATTCCCGCAGTGCCGACATGACCGACTCCTTCACGCGGCCCTCTCGACTTCATGCCGAGCGCCGCTGGAGCCAGTCTAGTCGTTCATCAAAGCAAAAACCGCCTCGCGAGATATCTCCTTCTCCGCGCAGCGGTTCCGTTCAACGTCACGGGTCAGCGGACCCGACACCTTGTGGCGGGTACGCTGCACCCGCTTGTTCTGCGTCATTGATTTTCTTTAATGACAAGAGAACGCAATTCACATCTGCTTGTGAAATTGAAGTCTTTTGCTCTTTCTTAAATCCGAAAACCAGCTCAATAAGATTTCCAGTGTTGTCGAAAAGGCGAATGATATAGCGCCCTGGTTTGCTGGCGTCCTGGACCTGATAACCTTCATAATCACCTGTTCGCACCTCGTTGACAATAGGCGAAGAATTGCCAGATAGAAGAACCAGTTTAATCATCATTCGCGCAAGATATTGAAAAGCGCCATCCATATTCGTGCATGAACTCAAATCGTGAGGAGCGATGCTTAGGCATCGTCTATAAAATTCTATTCCATGAATATTTCTATTGTCCGGGAAGGCAAAGGCCTGAATCCAGTTTAAGTCATTTATTACGGATGATAGTTCTCGCACAACAAACTCATCAAAGGCGTTTGTTGTCAGGGATATCGACATCATCATCATGCGCCCTTGGTTATCCTGAAAAGCAACCCACTGCCCTTCACTTCCAGCCGACACAACAAATTCGGGCCAGGGCGAGGAGAATCTATAGTTGAGCCCTTCGCAAGTATGCAGAGGCGTACTGATGGGGCTAAAATCGAGAGGTGTGGGAAGTGCTGCGGTCTTGTTGGATTGATCCGCATAGAACATCAATAATTTCGATTTGGCGGCAGCTACGCTATCGGGACGGGCATCCATGTATGCAAACAACTCGCTTCTTTCCTGCGCGTTTGTAGCGATGCGATTAAAAATGCGGGATTGCGCCTCGCGCCCTGTAGCCGAACGCATATCATGAACGATAGGAGGGAGTCGCGCAGAGCACGCAGCCCCAACGATAGCCAGTAACACGCAGATGGATTGATTAGTAGGTATCATCATATTTCTTATGCAGAACAAATAGCGTTTTATGCGGAGTGCCGCGAAGACCGACGGTGGGCTTGGCGGAAAACCGCGGTCCGCGGCATTCCGGATAAAACGTGTTGAACGGAGCCGCGCGGTCGCTGTTACCGATGGGATTTATAGACGAGTTTTGTGGATCGGGCAAGCCGACATTTCCCGAGTCGTTGCGTTTCCGGAAGGATACGCGGCGGTTTGCGATACGGCGACGCGAGGTTCCCAGTGTGCGGGAGGCGTGGACGAGTGTTCCAGACGGCTGCCTTTGCGGGTTGTGGGCAGAGCGCTGCGTTGCGGCGGTGGGGCTGCGCCGGTGGAGGAGGATCGTTGTCGGTTTCGGGTTCATGGGCGGTGCGGAGGGCCCCGCGCTCTGCCGATCAGGCCTTCGATGAGCAGGGTCGCCTTTCCACAGGCGGGACAGTCGGGCGCGATACGCGGTGGCTTCGGGGGACGTCGGGCGGCGGCACGTTCAGGGCCTGCCGGATATGCCGGAGGTTCTCAGTGCGGACGTTGCGGGCCATCCAGCCGTAGAACCGGATCTTTCTGGAAGCCGGGCGGGAGGATGTGGAGCAGGAAGCGCCCGATGAAGGCGTCGGCGGACAGGGTCATCGTCTTTTTCGGTGTCGCCGTCGGCGCGATCCCGGTAGCGGAAGGTGACGCGACCATCTTCGAGCTGGAGGATGCGGTAGTCGCTGATGGCGACCTTGTGGGTGTAGCGTCCGAGGTACTCGAGGGCCTGCCGGGAAGCCCGGCGAAGGGCTTCTTGGCGTAGACGATCCAGTCGGTGGCGGCAAGCCGCGCGCAGACGTCGTTCCAGTCTTCGGTTCCGGCGGGCAGGACCAGCGTGCCCCGGTCGAGCCGCCTGCGCACGGCGCGCAGGTAGCGGTTGCGGAACCGGTCGGCGAGCGAGGAGGCGCGGAAGAGCCAGTTGCGGCGGCCGGCGCCCAGGTGTGCGCATTCTTCCGCCACGCGCCGCCGGGCACGGCGCAGTGGAGGTGGACGTGCTCGACGAGCGTCTGGCTCCAGGTGTGCAGGACGGCGAGGAATCCGAGTTGGCCTTCGAGCTTCCATTGGGGATCGCGGGCAAACTCCTGGAGGGTGGCGTTGACTTCGCGAAAGAAGAGGTCGAGCAACGTCTCGCGGTTGTGGCGCAGCAGCGGGTTGAGCTCGTGTGGCAGGGTGAAGACGACGTGGAAGTACGGGGCGGGGATCAGCTCGCACATGCGCCGGGCCAGCCACTTCTCGCGCGCCGCGCCCTGGCAGGTCGGACAGTGCCGGTCGCGGCAGGAGTTGTAGAGCACGGCCCGGCGCCCGCAAGAGGCGCAGCGCCAGACGTGCCCGCCGAGCGCCGGGGTGCGGCAGGCGAGCAGATGCCGGACGGCTTTGAGCTGGAAGGCGGGGACGTGATGGCGGCGCAGGTACTCGGGCCAGCCGGCGCGGAACACATCGGCCACCCGCAGGGCGGCGCGTTCACTCAGGCCGCGTTGTACGGGTGGTCCAGCGGACTCTTCACCCGGGCCAGGTGCTCCCGCGGTGACGTGCATGTAATGGCCCGGTGGTGACCAGGGCGGTGTGGCCCATCCAGCGCTTGATCGTGTAGATGTCCGTGCCCTCTTCCATCAGGTGCGTGGCGAAGCAGTGGCGCAGCACGTGGATGTGATGTTCCGCGGCGCGTCGATCAGCCGCTGCACCTCCTGGCGGTTGAGCACTCCGGGGCGGGTACCGCTGAGCCCCGCGGCGGAATCGAAAACTCATGCG
>JAOSKE010000001.1:0-1072243 GCA_027493775.1 Kiritimatiellia bacterium | reverse complement strand
GCACATCCGATTGAGCAGGGAGCGTTTGCGTGCTCCTTAGCTTGATCAGGCGAGTGTCCCCATTTATTGGTGCATTATTTTGGAGAATTGGGACGTTGTAAAGATTTTTCTGTGCGCTGATTGTATCTGCCCGATGCGGTGCGAATCGGGAAATGGCTATATTGCCAATTGCTGGCAAAAGGGGGGTAATTGGCAATGTTGCCTTTTGCTGGAATTTTATACATTCCTCGTGCTGTGGGCGTTGAGCGCGGGGAAGTTGATTCGTCCCGCCGCGCTCAGCTTATTTATGGGGCGAGGCGGTCGCGGTGCCAGATGGCACCTTGGCGAGTGTAGCGGAAACGATCGTGGAGTCGGTTGAGGCGGCCTTGCCAGAATTCCATGGTCTCTGCGACGATGCGGTAGCCGCCCCAGTGGGAGGGGCGGGGTACGGTGGCGCCTTCGTATTTGGTGTGTAGTTCCGTGAAGGCGGTTTCAATCTGTTCGCGATTTTTGATCGGTTCGCTTTGGGGCGAGGCGAGGGCGCCAATGCGCGAGTCGAATGGACGCGATTGGAAATATAAGTCGGATTCTTCGTCCGTTACTTTTGTCACGGGCCCGTCCACGCGAATCTGGCGCTCCAATTCTTTCCAAAATAGCAGCGCAGAGGCGCGTGGGTTCGATTCGAGTTCGCGGCCCTTGCGGCTGTGATAATTGGTAAAAAATACCAGTCCGCGTTCGTCGAAGTTTTTTAGCAACACCGTGCGGACGCCGGGATGCCCGTTGGCATCTGCCGTGGCGACGATGAGTGCGTTCGGCTCGGCCATGCGCGAATCAATGGCCTCGAACATCCACTTTGAGAACAATGCCCACGGCTCATCGGGCGCGTCTGCTTCGGAGAGTCCACGCAGTGTGTACTCGCGACGCAATCGCGCGAGCGTGGCTGCGGCGGGTAATTGTTCATTGTGTGGAATCATTTGTGCCTGCTCCGTGTGCAGGATTTAAATCGTTCCCTTGATCGAATCTTCATACCGCGTGGCGATGGCGGGCCAGTTCAATACGTTCCAGATCGCCTTTACATACTCACCGCGCACGTTCTGGTATTTCAAATAGTAGGCATGCTCCCATACGTCCACGCCGAGAATCGGTGTGCGTCCGAACATAAGCGGGTTATCCTGATTGGGAAGTGATTCGACGAGCAGTGCGCCGTCGCTGTTAAGCGAGAGCCATGCCCAGCCACTGCCGAAGACGGTCAGCGCGGCGCGTGTGAACGCATCCTTGAATTCGTCAAATCCGCCCAAGTCGGAACCGATCGCCTTGGCCAACGCACCCTCTGGTTTTGTGTCGGAGGCTGGCGCGAGGCTGTTCCAGAACAGGGTGTGGTTAGCGTGTCCGCCGCCGTTGTTGCGGACAGCGGTGCGAATATCGTCGGGCAACGCGTCGAGGTCGCGCAGCAAATCTTGTACGGAACGTTTGGCGAGGTCGGGATAGGCCGATATGGCCTTGTTGAGATTGTTCACATAGGCCGCGTGATGTTTGCCGTAGTGAATCTCCATTGTGCGCGTGTCAATGAAGGGTTCCAAGGCGTCTGGCGCGAAGGGAAGCGGGCCGAGCGTGAACGGCGCGTCGCTGCTGTGAGAGGGTGGGGGCTCCGGCACGAGTGGGGCATTGTTCTCCTCTGCGCGGGCGGATTCCGGAAGCCAGCGTCCTGCGACGGCGGCGAGGGTTGTGAACGTAAAAGCGCGAAGGGCGGCGCGTCTCGTAAGCATAAATAATCTCCTGTCTTTAGTGCTTCGACTGTACGACCGCAGGGGTGAGAATGCCAGCGATTTACGCATCCGCCTGCGCCAAAGCTTCGGGGTGACAGCTGACGCATGGCTTGGCAAATCAGGAGTCAGAGGGATTGCTGTTTTTTTAACCGCAGGAAACGCGAACAAACGCAGAAAGGAAGTGGGCGTGTTGTTCGCGATTGTGCTGTGGATGGTAGGGCGTGACTGCCAGGCGCGCCGCAGGATCGTAGGGCTTCGCAACCGAAGGTCAATACCCCAATTTGTTAACGTCACGATTCATCGTGAAGGTTTAGGCCGGCCCAGCGGTCCGGCCCTACCACAAACGGCAAACTGTTGTCTTGCTCCCGATTGAGTTGTGACTGGTAGAATGCGTGATTAGAGCGCCTGTTTGCGGAGGCGGAGGGCGTTGGTAATGACGGAAACGGAACTGAAACTCATTGCGGCGCCAGCGAGGATGGGGCTGAGAAGAAAACCGAAGACGGGGTAGAGAACCCCTGCGGCAATGGGGACGCCGACGGAGTTGTACACGAATGCAAAAAACAGGTTCTGGCGAATGTTTTTCATCATCGCGCGGCTCAGTGCGATGGCATTGACGATTCCGCGCAGGTCGCCTTTGACCAACGTAATCCCTGCGCTTTCCATTGCGACATCGGTTCCCGTGCCCATCGCAATGCCGACATGGGCGGCGGCCAGCGCGGGCGCGTCGTTGATTCCATCGCCCGCCATCGCGACGATGTGCCCTTGTTTGCGGAGTTGTTTGATTCGCTCGTGTTTGTGTTGCGGTTCGACACCTGCTTCGACTTCATCCAATGCAAGTTGAGCGGCGACCGCATTCGCCGTGCGCTCGTTGTCGCCGGTGAGCATAATCACTTTCAATCCGAGTTGATGCAGTCGCTTGATTGCTTCAGGGTCGAGGTCTTGATAGGATCGGAGACCGCGAGGATTCCTGCGGCCTTGCCGGCAATGGAAACAAACATCGCAGTGTGGCCCTTTTCCTGAAACACGGTCGCAGCCGATTCCAGCGCCGCGAGGTCTGTGACGCCGCGCTGTTGAAGGAATGCAAGTTTGCCGATTGCGACTTCGTTTCCTTCCACGACTCCGATCACGCCACCGCCGGTGAGGGACTCGAAGGCGCTCGCGGCAGGGAGTGACATCTTGCGCTGATTTGCCGCGGCAACGATGGCGTTAGCGAGGGGGTGTTCGCTGTTTTGTTCAACCGCTGCCGTAACGCGAAGCAGGTCTGCTTCGCTAAGCGTCCCGAGCGGTTGGATTTCAGTCAGCCGTGGCCTCCCCTCCGTCAGTGTGCCGGTTTTATCCAGAACCACGGCAGTGACTTTCTCCATCATCTCAATCGCTTCCGCGTTTCGAATCAACACCCCGTTCTGCGCGCCGCGTCCGATCCCGACCATCACAGACATTGGCGTAGCGAGCCCCAGTGCACACGGGCAGGCGATGATGAGGACGGCGACGCCTATGACGATTGCGTGTGCAAGGCGCGGTTCGGGTCCAACAACCGCCCACACGATGGCCGCGATGACTGCGGCCGCGACGACCGTTGGAACAAAATAACCCGCGACCTTGTCCGCAACTCCTTGAATCGGGGCGCGACTGAGCTGCGCTTGCGCGACCATTTGGACGATACGCGAAAGAACCGTATCGCTTCCGACGCGCTCGGCCTGCATTATGAACCCGCCGGTCGTATTCAGCGTGCCTGCGGTGACGTGATCGCCAATGGATTTGTCCACCGGAATTGGCTCGCCGGTGATCATAGATTCATCCACGGCCGATTGGCCATCGAGGACGACGCCATCTACGGGAATCGTTTCGCCCGGCCGCACGCGGAGATGATTTCCGGCCTGTACCTGATCCAGCGTCACTTTTTTCTCCGCGCCGTCTGCAATGAGGTGCGCCGTCTTCGGCGCGAGGTTGAGCAACGCACGCAACGCGACGCCGGTTTTGCCGCGCGCGCGGAGCTCGAGCATCTGACCGAGCAGCACGAGAACGATAATCACCGCTGCCGATTCGAAATAGATTCCGATGGTTCCGTGTTCGCGGAACGATTCCGGAAATATGCCGGGTGCGAGCATCGCAATTGCGCTGAACAGATACGCTGCACCAACGCCGATTGCGATGAGCGTGAACATATTGAGGTTCCACGTCGCAACGGAACGCCAGCCGCGCTTGAAGAACGGCCAGCCCGCCCACAGCACCACCGGGGTTGAGAGAATGAACTGCAACCAGCGCGATGTATTGCCCATTACCCAGCTTTCGTGGGTCACACCCGGAACCATGTGCGCCATCGCGAGGATAAAAACGGGCAGCGCGAACAGTACACCGAACCAGAAGCGTCGCGACATATCGGTCAGCTCCGGATTTTCCTCCTCCACTTGCGCCGTCTGCGGCTCCAGCGCCATTCCACATTTCGGACAATCGCCCGGCTCGTCCTGCTGCACGTCCGGGTGCATCGGGCAGACGTAGATCGTCTTCGTCATCGCGTTCACGAGCCATGCGGGGTTCGGCTCCAACGCCATCCCGCAGGTCGGGCAGTCGGCGGGAGTGTCGGATTCGACGCCGGGGCACATCGGGCAGAAATAGCGGGCGGATGCGGACGGCGTCACCGTTTCCATCTGCTTCAGCGGAGCGTCGGGAATTTTATCGAGCGCGAGAAACTTTGTTCGACACCCCTCACAGCAGAAATAGAACGTCCGACCGTCCCGCTCCGTGCTGAGCGCCTTGGCCTCGTCCACCGTCATCCCACAAATCAAGTCAATCGCCATTCCGTTACCATATATTAAGAAGGCCCATTCCGCGAGAGGAGGCGGGCGATTTGTGATTTTTCAGGGAAATCCTTAGATTTTGTGAAAAGTTCCAAGCCTTGGAAGTCGTTTCGCGGCACATTTCCAAGCCTTGGAAGTTTTTTCGGGCCGGGGTGGGTAAATCATCGTTGCTGGAAGCCCGGCGGTGTCTATACTCGCGCACTCAATGGCTTTGCAATTTTACAATACGATGTCGCGTTCGCTGGAGGCGTTTGAACCGCTGGAGGCGGGGCGGGTGCGGATGTACACCTGCGGCCCGACGGTGTATAACCGCGCGCATATCGGTAACTTTCGGGCGTACGTCTTTGAGGACCTGCTGCGCCGCCACTTGAAGGCCTCGGGCTTCGCCGTGACGCAGGTGATGAACCTGACGGATGTGGACGACAAGACCATTGCGTCGTCCATCGCGCAAGGTCTTCCACTCAAGGACTTCACCAAGCAGTACATTGACTCCTTCTTCAAGGACACCGTTACGCTAAACATTGAGCGGGTGGAGCATTATCCCGCAGCGACGGATTTTGTGCCGGAAATGATCGCGATGATTCAGACGCTGCTTGATAAAGGCATTGCGTATCGCTCGGAAGACGGTTCGGTCTATTTCAGCATTGAAAAATTTCCGGAATACGGCCGCCTGGCTCACCTTGATCGGACCGGACTCCGCCCTGGTGCGCGTGTGGCGCAGGACGAGTTTGAAAAGGAGGATGCTGCGGACTTTGCGTTGTGGAAGGCGTGGAGCGAACGGGATGGCGATGTGGGGTGGGATGCGCCGTGGGGGCGTGGCCGTCCGGGCTGGCACATCGAGTGCTCCGCGATGAGCATGAAGTTTCTCGGTTCGAGCTTCGATATTCACTGCGGCGGCGTGGACAATATTTTTTCCGCATCACGAGTGTGAAATCGCGCAGAGCGAATCCGTCACTGGCCAACAATTCGTGAAGTATTGGCTTCATTGTGCGCATCTCGTCGTGGATGGGAAGAAAATGTCGAAGTCGCTCGGCAATTTTTACACGTTGGACGATTTGCTCCAGCAGGGCTTCACCGGCCGTGAAATTCGCTATCAGTTGCTCGCCACGCACTATCGCCAAACACTGAATTTTACATTGGACGGTCTGCGCGGGGCGCGTTCCGCGTTGACGCGGGTGGACGAATTTTCCGAACGCCTCCGCAATCGCGCGGAGGGCGCGGCGGATGGAACGGCCCCAGCCTGGGCCTCGGCGGGTCTGGCCGCCTTTCACGCAGCACTGGATCACGATTTGAATATTTCAGGGGGCCTTGCGGCGCTGTTCGATATGCTGCGCGAGGGGAACAAGGCGCTGGACGGCGGCGCGTTGAAGCCCGAGGAGGCTGCGGCGGCGCTTTCTGTGTTGGAGCAAATGGATCGCGCACTCGGGGTGTTGAAATCGGCGGGCGCTTCAGTGGATACTGAGGTTGAGCAGTTATTGGAGCAACGGCAGGCGGCGCGTTCGTCGAAGAATTGGGCGGAGTCGGATCGGCTTCGTGATGAAATCGCGCAGCGAGGATGGGTTGTACAGGACTCGCCGCAGGGTCAGAAACTACGAAGGAAATAACCGGAAAATTTTAAATGAGAGCCGGACGATTTATTACATTTGAAGGGCCTGAGGGCGGTGGCAAGACCACGCAGGCGAAGCGTCTGCTCGCGCGTTTGCGGGATCAAGGTCGCGATGTCTTGTACACGCGCGAGCCGGGTGGAACGCCGACGGGCGAGGCGATTCGCGATATTCTCCAACACGACAAAGCGGGTGAGCCGCTGTGCGACGAGACGGAAGTTTTTCTCTTCGCCGCAAGCCGTGCGCAACTGGTGCGCAAGGTGATTGTTCCCGCGCTGGAGCGCGGTACGATTGTGGTGTGCGATCGGTTCGCAGATTCAACGACGGCGTATCAGGGGTATGGACGCGGGTTTTCCGTCGAGCAGATGCTTGCGATTAATGCGTTCGCAATCGGCGACGCGGTGCCGGACGTTACACTGCTGTTGGACGTGACGATTGATCTGGGCTTTGAACGAATCACGGGTCGGCAGAAAGAGTTGTTTGAACAGGCTGATCGAATTGAGCGCGAGGCCCGCGCGTTTCACGAACGTGTGCGAAACGGTTATTTAGAATTGGCCCAAAAATGGCCCGAGCGCTTCCGCCGCATAGATGCCGCGCGTACACCGGACGAGGTCGAGGTGACAATCTGGGAAGTGTTGAAGGATGTCCTCCCCTGAATCCATAGCAGCGCTGGAGCCTCTGCGCCGCGCGGTGGAAGCGGAGCGGTTGGCGCATGCTTACCTGATTATCGGTTCGCCGGAGGGGCGGGGGCGTGAGCTGGCGTTGGCACTGGCGCAAATGTTGTATTGCACGGAGGCGGTGAAGCCGGGGGCGCGTGTATGGGCTGCCGCAAGGTGGCAGAGCGAACGCATCCTGACGTGCATTGGCTGGAGCCGGAAAAGAAAAGCCGAATCATTCCAGTCGGGGACCCGAACAACCGCACAAAAGATCCGGGCATCCGCTATCGTCTGTTGGAGCCGCTCGCGCAAACTGCATACGAGGGCGGGTGGAAGGTCGGGATTATTTTAGCCGCAGACCGGATGCGCGAGCAGGCGGCGAATGCGCTGTTGAAGACGCTGGAAGAGCCGCCGCGCAAAACTGTAATTATTCTGGTCACTGACGAACCGCAAAATTTGCTGCCGACGATTGTATCGCGCTGCCAACGATTGAACCTCGGCGAGCACGAGGCGCCGCCGGATGCGAAGTGGCGTCCCGAGTTGGAGGAGTGGCTTTCCGAGCCGGGCGGACGTGGGCCGTTGACAGCGCTTTCGCGGGCGAGCCGGTTAAAAATTTTACTGGATGGAATCAAAGACTCCTTGGACGAAGATGAATCGGAAGACGACGACGAGGAGGTCGATGCCTCCGCTGGCGTTGCCGACGGTGCCGAGGTGGAGAAGGAAATCCGGGACGCGCGAGTACAGTCGCGCTTAAATAAGGAAAGAGTGGACGTTTTGCGCACGATTTTGTTCTGGCAGCGCGATTTGCTGACTTGTCGGCTCGGGGCTGACGGGAAAGTGCTACATTTTCCCGCTGCACAGGCGATTTTGGAGCAGCAGGCGGCGAATTTGGAGGTCGGGGCGCTGTTGGCCCGTATCAGGGCGGTTGAGGAGGCGCGGCATCGCTTCGATAGCAATTTAAACCCACTTTTGGTGCTGGAATCGCTCGTTAGAGCCGGTATTTAAGCCAAAAAACGTCATTTTTGGCAAAAAAGAGCGCGGAGCGTGGACAAAACGGGGTGGGCGTTGTTAGAGTGGCCGCGTTCGTGAAGTTGAGTTGTCAGAAGGTCGCTGAACCACGAACTTGGAGGTTGTCCAATGGACATCAAAGAGATCAAACGCATTATCGAACTGATAAAAGACAATGAACTTTCGGAGTTCGAACTGCAGGAAGAAGGCTTTCGTATTTCGGTCAAGCGGAAGGTTGCAGGTGGTGAACCCCAAGTGGTGGTCGCCCCAAACACCCCGCAGGTTGTGATGCAGGCAGCGGCCCTTGCCGCTGCTGCGCCAGCAGCGGCGCCAGCCCCGGCGCCTGCACCGAGCAATCTGGTTGAAATCAAATCACCGATGGTAGGCACGTTCTATCGCTCCTCCTCGCCCGAGGCCGAGCCTTACTCGTCCATCGGCCAGGATATTGATGACGAGAGCGTCGTCTGCATCGTCGAGGCGATGAAGGTGATGAACGAGATCAAAGCTGAGGTGAAGGGTACGATTCGTAAAATTCTCGTTGAAAACGCGACGCCGGTCGAATTTGGCCAGCCGTTGTTTCTCGTGGAGCCCCGCTAAACTACTGCCATGTTTGAACGTATTCTTATCGCCAACCGCGGCGAAATTGCCGTCCGCATCATCCGGGCTTGCCGGGAGATGGGCATTAAAGCCGTCGCTGTTTATTCGACGGCGGACGCGAAGTCGCTGCATGTGCAGATGGCCGACGAGGCGATTTGCATCGGGCCGCCTGCGGCAAAAGACAGTTATTTGAAAATTGCGAACATCATCAGCGCCGCAGAGGTTGCTGATGTGGACGCGATTCACCCCGGCTACGGGTTCCTTGCGGAAAACGCGCACTTCGCGGAGATCTGCAAGAACTGCAACATCACGTTCATTGGCCCTTCGCCCGACGCCATTCGGCGGATGGGAAACAAGTCCATTGCGCGCGATACGATGAAGAAAGCGGGCGTGCCTATTTCGCCGGGCAGCGAGGGCGTTGTAAAGTCGAAGGAAGACGCGGTGAAGGTCGCGCAGAAGATCGGCTATCCGGTGTTGATTAAGGCTGTCGCCGGGGGGCGGAAAAGGGATGCGTGTGGCACGAAACGAGTTGAGCGTTTCGCAGGGTTTTATGATGGCCAGCTCCGAGGCGGAGCGCGCGTTTTCCAACCCTGAAGTTTATATCGAAAAATTTGTGGACCAAGCGCGCCACATTGAAATGCAGGTCATTGCAGACCAGCACGGAAATGCGTGTCACCTGTTCGAGCGCGATTGCTCCATTCAGCGCCGCCACCAGAAATTAGTGGAGGAGGCGCTCTCGCCGGTGATTGATGACGAGCTTCGGAAGAAACTCGGCAAGGCCGCGATTCGCGCGGTAGAGGCCGTCGGCTATACCAACGCGGGCACGATTGAATTTTTGTTCGACCAGCAGGCGCGCGAGTTTTATTTCATGGAGATGAACACGCGCATTCAGGTCGAGCATCCTGTGACCGAACAGATCACGGGGACGGATTTGATCAAGGAACAGATTCGCGTTGCTGCGGGGGAGAAACTTTCCTTTACGCAAAAGGACATCAAACCGGTTGGCCACGCGATTGAGTTTCGTGTGAACGCGGAGAATCCGATGCGCGACTTTGCGCCATCGCCGGGCCGGGTGCAGTTTGTGCAGTTCCCCGGCGGCCCCGGTGTGCGCGTGGATTCGCATGTGTACAACGGCTACGACATTTCGCCGCACTATGACAGTATGATCGCGAAAATTATCGTCACCGCACCTGATCGCGCGACGGCGATAAGTCGGATGAATCGTGCGCTTTCCGAGTTTATGATTGAAGGAGTTGCGACAACGGTTCCTGTGGGTTTAGCGCTGTTGGCCGATGCGCGGTTCCAGCGCGGTGAATACACGACGACCTTCCTGGAAGGGTTTATGAAGGAATCCTTCCTGTACAACCAGTAGGGAGCAAGCCATGAATAAAACAACCGGAAATGCCAAGAATGAAGTCAGCGCGGCAGAGTCCGCGGGACTTGATGCGGACATCGTGGAGAATGCCAACGAACTGGGGACGGTGCAGATTCACAACAGTGTGATTGCGTCCATCACACGCGTCGCCGCGTTGAAGGTTCCCGGCGTTATGGAGTTGGCTGGTGGCTTGGTGGACGGTCTCGCAGGGATGATCGGCAAAAAGGGTGGTGATCGCGGGATTCGCGTCGAATTCGATGATACAGCCGTCACGATTGATGTAACGTGTGCGCTGGCTTACGGCGTACGCATTCCGCATGTCGCATGGCAGATTCAAACCGAAGTTCGGAAAGCGGTTGAGCAAATGACCGGCAAGCCGGTAAAGGCTGTGAACGTGATTGTTCAGAGCGTGCGAATGCCGCCACCGGAAGAGCAGGAGACGCATGTGGAGGAGCTGGCTGAATGAAGGCGCTTCACGTTCTGATCGGAGTGGTTCTGCTACTCGTCTTGCTCGCAGGCGCATTTTTTGTTCTGTCGTCTGCCTTTGCAGGTGACGCCCGTTGGAGTGAGGTGCTGGACCTTGCAAAGGGTTACAAATTATACGCGATTATTGGGACGCTGTTGCTTGTTTTTGTGCTGTTGGTCTATGCGTTGACCAGCTTCAGCTTGCCGCAAAAAAATCAGTACATCGCCTACGACATCGAAGGCAGTTCTGTCAGCATCAACACACGGGCAGTTCAGGATTTTCTTAGTCGCCTGGCGGATGAGTTTGCTGCGATTGAAGAGCTTGTTCCCACATTGCGCGTAGTCGGGAGCGGGGTTGATGTACAGATGGATGTAAAAGTGCGCTCCGGTGCGCAGATTCCTGAGCTGAGCCGGATGCTGCAAGAGCGGGCGCGTATGATGCTTCGCGAGAAAGTCGGGCTTTCCGACGTGCGAGAAGTGCGTGTCCGCGTGCAGGAAATTGTCGGCGCCCCACCGACAGAGACTGCGTCCGGGGATAAGCCGGAAACATTCACCCTGTAGGTCGCGAAAAAAGCCGAGACCATTTTTCTTACCGCTCATGAACTGGGATCAATTTGCTGTTGAACATCTAGCCGTTATGGCTCAGGTTTTTAATGAACTGCGTCCGCGTGTGGAGGAAGTTGCGGACGAACTTGTTCGCTGCCTAAAAGGCGGCGGCAAGGTGCTGGTTTGCGGAAACGGCGGGAGCGCCGCCGACGCGCAGCACATCGCAGGCGAATTTCTTAACCGTTTCCTGATGGAGCGAAAGCCCTACGCGTGCATCGCGTTGACGACGGATACTTCGACGCTCACGGCCATCGGTAATGATTACAGTTTCGATCAGATTTTTGAAAAGCAGGTGCAGGCGCTTGGTAGGCATGGCGATCTTCTGATTGCCATCTCAACCAGCGGGAAAGCCGCCAATGTGATTCGCGCTGCGAAGGCCGCGAAGGAGCTTGGCGTTCGTGTGGTAGTCATGACCGGCGGCGCGGGCGGCGATCTTGCGCCGCTAGCGGATATTTGCCTCTCCGTGACCTGCACCAAACACACGCCCCGGATTCAGGAGGGGCACTTGATGATGTTCCACGCATTTTGTGAATTGCTCGAAGAAAAAATGGAGTCTCGCTAAACCGCCATGTCTGCCGCCCGCGCTTCCAAAAAATCACCTGTTGATGTCGTTGTTGTCGGGTCCATTGGAATAGATACGGTTGAAACACCACAGGCCCGCCGCGAATCCATTCTCGGCGGTTCGGCGAGCTATGCGTGTGCTGCGGCCTCGTTCTTTGCTCGTGTCGGAATGGTCGGCGTCGTCGGAACGGACTTTCCGAGAAAGTCGCGCAATCTCTACAAACGCTTTGGGATCAATACCGACGGCCTTCAGGTTGTGAAGGGCGAGACATTCCGGTGGAGTGGGGTGTACGAAGAGAATATGGACAACCGCCGGACCTTGAGCACGGATCTGAATGTGTTTGCTTCGTTCTCGCCGGAGTTGCCGGAATCGTACCGTAACGCCCCGTTCTTGTTCTTGGCGAATATTTCGCCGTCGTTGCAGTTGCATGTGCTTTCACAAGTTGATCGTCCGCGCTTTGTGATGCTGGATACCATGGACTTGTGGATCAACATCGCGCGTGACGCTCTGACAGAAGTGATTCGTCGGGTGGATATGTTGACGCTCAACGAGTCGGAAGCGCGTGCTTTCACAGGGCAACACAGCTTGGTACACGCGGCGCGTCAGTTGTTGGAGCTCGGGCCGAGGTATGTCGTCATCAAAAAAAGGCGAACACGGCAGCATTCTCTTCACGCGCAATTCGATCGCGCTATTGCCGGCGTTTTTGTTGGAAGATGTTTCTGATCCGACCGGCGCGGGCGATGCCTTCGCCGGCGGCTTCCTTGGCGCGCTTGCTAGGGGTGGCGTTGTGAACGAAAAGGCGATTCGTCGCGCGATGGGATACGGGAGCGTCGTGGCTTCATTCGGGGTTGAGGACTTCAGCCTTGATCGCCTTGCGCGGCTAAAGCGCCCTGAGCTTGAAGCGCGATTTCGCCTATTCCGCAAAATGCTTGCGGGGTGAAGCGCACAGAGCGCATGGCGCATCCCACCCTCAACGCGGGCGGCTACAGTCGTCGCCTAGTAAAAATTGCGCCTCACCCGACGGGTGCGTCGGGGCTCCAAGGTTTGGATAAAGAGTTGCGATTATGATGAGCGCGCGGGCCGGGACGTCCTCATCCCGGTTTCTCCAAGGCTTTATCCGACTATTGTTGCCGGAAACCCTGTGCCTGGGAATAGCGCGCGAGGCGGCGTCCCGAATCGCTGTCCTTCACTTCAAGCCATTCTGTTTTCGAGTCGCGCGCGTGTGCGCTGTGCTCGGCAAGGAGCCGGCTGATTCCTTCGCGGATGGCAGGGTGGGAGCCGACCCATATCCCGCGGGGAACAAGGGCCACGCTCTGTTGAGGATCATAATCCGTGACGAAGCCGCGCTTCATCATCTCGGTGATGAGCGGGGTTGTGTCAATGTACTCCGCATTCGGCACTCGGCCGGGTGGCGAGCGCGTTGACCCAGAATGATTGCTCGCTGGTGCCCTGCGCTTTGACGCGAATCCAAATGCCGCGCTGTTCCTGCACTTCGAGTGTGGCGCCGCGGTTGAGGTCGGAAATGTCCTCCCGGGCGAATCGGTTGCCCGGGCCGCTTCGGGGAACAACATTGTCGGAGATGCTGTAGCGCAGCGTGCCGACGAGCGGGGTTTTGTTGCCCGTATCAAGGCGGTATGTCTGCGATGCCTCGACCTCGGCGAGCGCTTCCTTTCGCGCGAATGCGTCGCCATAGACGTTGGCCAGCGTGTCCCTGTTGATCTCCGAACGCGCGACAGAAATTTCGTTGGTGCCATCCCGCAGCACGAGTGTTGTGCTGTCGAGCGATTTGACCTCGCCGCCGACATACGCCCCGTCGTTTTTCTTTATCCAGACGTACTCGCCGATTTCGGGCGCTTCGTAATCCTTCAAATAACGATGCCACGCGGCCTCATACTCGCTTTGCAGAGAAGAGTCGCTGTATTCCATTCCCGGTTTCGGCGGCGCCTCGATTGGCGCGGCAGGCGGCGGCTCCGGTTTTTGCAGCCGGGAAGGGTCGCGAAGGCGATGATTGCCGTTGCGCCCAAGAGATAGCTCATTTTTCTCATTTATCCACCCTCCTGTAAAAAGACTGACAAATTAAAGCAGAACCGTGCTATGGTTGGACATCCTTTTTTGTGTCATATCGTTTTTATAGGAGATGTTGATGAAGAAATCCACAAAGACTCAAGGCGACGGCTGCTGTTGCAGTCGGGTGCATTCCTCGATGATGGTGGACGGCGCGGAACGCGCGGCGAGTCGAGCCATGCTGCACGCGGTCGGATTCACGGACAAAGATTTCAAAAAACCGCAAATCGGAATCGCCTCCACCTGGAGCATGGTGACGCCGTGCAATATGCACATCAACAAGCTGGCCCATTTTGCGGCGGAAGGGGCGGATGCGGCGGGCGGCAAGGCGGTGGAGTTTGGAACCATCACGATTTCCGACGGAATTTCCAACGGCACCGATGGAATGCGCTATTCGCTTGCCTCTCGTGAAGTGATTGCCGATTCCATCGAGACCGTCATGGGTTGTGAAGGATTTGATGGTCTCGTCGCCATCGGCGGATGCGATAAAAATATGCCCGGCTGCTTGATGGCGATGGCGCGCCTGAATCGGCCCTCTGTGTTTGTGTACGGTGGCACGATTATGCCCGGCGTTCACAGGGGCAAAAAGGTGGACATTGTTTCCGTGTTTGAAGCCGTCGGCGCACACGCACGCGGCGACATCAGCGACAAGGAGTTGAAAGAGATCGAAGCCAGCGCCATTCCCGGCCCCGGTTCGTGCGGCGGAATGTACACGGCGAATACGATGGCGTCTGCCATTGAAGCGCTAGGAATGAGTCTGCCGAACAGCTCCGCACAGGCAGCTATCTCTGCGGCCAAGCGCGAAGACTGCCGCGCATCCGGTCGCGCGGTATTGAATTTGATCAAGCGCGGTATCCTTCCACTCGATATTATGACGCGTGAGGCATTTGAAAATGCGATTACCTTGGTTACTGCACTCGGCGGTTCGACGAACGCCGTCTTGCACCTGCTTGCAATGGCCCATGCGGCGAATGTGAAGCTCTCGCTCGACGACTTCACTCGAATCGGTGCACATACACCGGTGTTGGCCGACTTGCGACCAAGCGGAAAATATATGATGGCCGAGCTTGTGCGAATCGGCGGCACTGTGCCGCTGATGAAAATGTTGATCGAAGAAGGCCTGATGCGTGGCGATTGCCTGACCGTCACCGGAAAGACGCTGTGGGAAAACGTCCGCGATGCGAAGCCCTATCCGAAAAAGCAGGACATCATCCGCCCGTTCTCCAATCCAGTTAAGAAAGACGGACACCTTGTCATTCTTTACGGCAACCTCGCTCCGAAAGGCGCGGTCGCGAAAATTTCCGGGCAAGAGGGGCTGAAGTTTAGCGGACGGGCCATTTGTTTCGACTCCGAAGAAACCGCTCTCAAGGCCATTCTCGACGGAACAGTGAAAAAAGGCCACGTCATCATCATCCGTTACGAGGGCCCACGTGGTGGCCCTGGTATGCGCGAAATGCTTTCTCCGACCTCCGCTGTGATGGGGAAGGGGCTTGGTCAGGATGTCGCGTTGATTACCGACGGGCGATTCTCTGGCGGCAGCCACGGCTTTGTCGTTGGGCATATCACCCCCGAAGCCTATCTCGGCGGTACGCTGGCGGTTGTGAAAAACGGCGATCCGATCACGATTGACGCAGTTAAGCGGAAGATCAGCCTTGATATCAAAGCGACTGAAATTCGCGCCCGGCTCAAAAAATGGAAGCGCCCCGCGCCGAAATTCACGCGTGGCGTGCTTGCGAAATATGCGTCACAAGTTGCCACGGCCTCTGAAGGCGCGGTCACCGACGCGCATCTTTCGCTTAAATAAGGGTAGGGCTTTGTAGCGCCTTGTTTCGGCCCTGAGAAACTTGGAAGTATTTTACTTTTAAACTTGATTCCGGGTGTGAAGTTAAGCCGAATGTCCGGTGAAGAGCTTAAAAAAGGGACGGCGACAGTGGTCATCAAGGAAACATGGCGTGAATCGGATGGGCGACAGAACGTGCGCCACTCCAGCGCCATGCCCGTTAATCTTGCAGGCTCCGAGCCTGAGCAGCCCCTTGATCTTTGCCTGCGGGATATTGGTCAGGGCGGCGTCGGTTTGAGAAGCCCTGTGGCCCTGCAACCCGGCGAAACTTTTCATTTAACATTCCCCCTCCTTCAGTATCCTGATGACATCGTTGGCCGGGTGGTCTGGTGCCAGCCAGAAAGCGACGGCTATACGGCGGGTTTGCAATTTGTCGAAGCGCACCCCTATTCCCACGCCCGCTTAGTTGTGGATGTCTGCCACATTGAGTTCTATCTCCGCGATCAACGCCAACGTCTCGGCCGCGATCTCGACCACGCCACCGCCACCCAGGAATGGCAGGCGCGACAAACCACCACCCTTTGATCCTCGACAGAATTTGGACTTCGGCGTTTCGTTTCCGAGTCGCGTGTCTCAATTCTATCCGTATATCCGGCTCCAGCCGCTTGAGTTCTTACAGCACGGTGCAGCCGGGTGAGCTTCCTTGCTGTGACTGCTGATCAAAGAACCTCCGGTCGGGAAAAGGAATTGATAAATGCCCTGTTGCGCGGCAGTATGGCGGTGTGGACCGACAAGCTACAGCACTATACCGCATGAATGAACAACGCCGCGACGGGTATGTCCCAGGTTCTCCGGCCGAGCGTATTGCTTTGGTCTGGCCTATAACTAAGGAACTCGCCTCTTTAAGCAAGCGCTACGATGTTGAACGAAGATTACAGAGAAATGTTGCAAGCATGAAGCGACGAGAAGGTTGACTTCCTTCTCGTCGGCGCTTACGCCATGGCGGCTTATGGCTATCTGCGAACGACGATTGATATTGATTCTGGATAATGCCTTCCTCCGGCAATGCGGAGGCCACACTCCGTGCATTAGCGCGATTTGGCGCACCACTTAACCAGATTACAAAGGAAGACCTCCTGCAAGAGGGAACGATCTTCCAGGTTGGCGTTGCTCCGAGGCGCATTGACCTTATCACTTCTGCGTCAGGGCTGACATTTGAGGATGCTGCTCGTCGTTCACAAGTTGTGGATATTAGCGGTATTCCCATTCGCGTCCTCAGCTTGGCCGATCTCATCGTCAATAAACGGGCGTCGGGTCGGACAAAGGACATTGCAGATGTCGAGGCCCTCGAGAGAATTAGCGATTCCGAACCGGAAACTTGAGCATAGCCTTTCCCCATCGGCGCAAGCGCTGCCGAGCGCGATGGGGCGAGGAAGTGAATGCCCTTATTTTAGAAGGGCGATGAATTGGGATTCGTCTAGGATTTCGATGCCGAGGGATTGGGCGGTGGTGAGTTTGCTGCCCGCTTTGGTGCCGGCGATCAGGTAGTCAGTGTTTTTGGTGACACTGCTGGTTACCTTTGCGCCCGCTTTCCGTAGCGCTGCTTGGGCGAACTCTCGACTAAAGTTTTCCAGCGTGCCGGTGACGACTACAGTTTTCCCGGCGAACGGTCCAGTTTCCCCCACTGCGCGAGGCGCTTCGCCCTTGGGTTCAATTTCAAGCCGTTTGAGTTCTCGTAATACCGCGTGCCCGGCGGGTGATCGGAAAAATTCAATGACGTCGTTTGCAATAATTGGCCCGAGTCCGTCGAGGTGGGCGCGGTTGATCTGCTCGATATTTGCTTCGCGCTCCTGCACGAGACGCTGGTGTTCTATCGCGAGGTTTTCTTTTTCTGTTTCAGTGCGTGAGCGGTTGTTTCGGCCTTTAGGGTTGGCGCGTTTGATCTGTTCGTCGAGTTCCGGTTGTTGAACGATCAGGGGGAGCAGAGTCGAATGCGCGAGGTCGGCAATCGTCGGATGAGCTCCCGCCAGTTTTATCGCGATAGTTTCGCCGACGCCGGGAAGTCCGAGAGCGAAGAGCCATTTGGCGAGCGGCGCGGTGCGCGATGCCGCGAGGGCATCAAGGATGCGTTGGGCAATTTTCTCTCCGAGCTGACGCGGCTCTTCTGCGGTCCCGAGATTCAAATTAGCGAGGGTGTCCAAGTCTAAGGCGTACAGATCAAAGACGGAGTGCGCGAGGTCGCGTTCAACCAACTTGTCGGCGACGACTTCACCGAGGCCGTCAATGTTCAGCGCTGCGCGGGATGCGAAGTATTCGATGCGCCGCGCCCCTTGAGCAGGGCAGCGCTCATTTTCACAGCGGATTGCGGCCTCGATTCCACCTGCGCCCGCCAATTCACGTCGTGAAACCTTCGTGCCGCACGAGGGACACGTGTCCGGCATATCAAAATGGCGTTCCGCGCCTGTCCGTTGATCGTCATCAACGCGGACAATCGCGGGGATCACCCGGCCCGCACGCTTAATAACGACGGTATCGCCAATGCGAATGTCTTTCCGTCTAATCTCGTCTTCGTTGTGTAGGGTGATGCGAGAGATGGTGGTGCCATCAAGGAAGACGGGCGTGACCTCTGCCACGGGAGTCAGTACGCCGGTGCGCCCGACTTGTACGACGATTCGTTCAAGTTTGGTTTGCGCCTCGTTGAACCATTCGGGCCGTTTGTAGGCTATTGCGTAGGCGGGGACGTTTGTTTTGAGTCCGAGCTTCTGGCATGCTGTGTTGTCGTTGATCTTGATTACTGCGCCGTCAATTTCATAAGGCAGTTCGGATTCCATCTCCTTGATTTCTCGTGCAGCTTCTTCCGCAGCGCCGATGCTGTTGGCGCGTCGCCAGCATTGAGGAATGGAGAATCCAAATTCGCGCAGTGTATCGAGTTCGTCGGTATGCGTTGCGAACTCGATGCCCTCGATGTAGCCGAGCGAGTAAAAGACCGCGCGGATTGGACGCTCCGCTACGATACGCGGGTCGAGGAGTTTCAGCGAGCCAGCGGTGGCGTTGCGGGTGTTAGCAAACGTTTTGACCCCCGTGCGCGCAGGGTTTCGTTCACGGCGATGCGGTCGGCCTCTTTCATATACGCCTCGCCGCGTACTTCAAAGTAGGCGGGCGGGTCGTCGGTTTGGAGACGAAGCGGGACGTCTCGCAGGGTTTTGATATTGCTCGTGATGTCGTCGCCGAATTCACCATCGCCGCGTGTCACCGCCTGCGCGAGTGCGCCGTTGATGTAGTGGAGCGAGAGGGATACGCCATCAATCTTCGGTTCGATGACGTAGTCGGGTTTGAAGTCCGGCAATTTTTTCCGGATTTCTTTTTCAAACAGTTCGAGCTCCGCGCTGGTCTTCTTTCTTTTCGAGCGAGAGCATGGGCGCACGGTGCTGCACCCGGGCGAAGCCTTCGATCGGCGCGCCGCCGACGCGCTGAGTGGGGGAGGTCGGCGTGATGAGATCGGGATACTCCGCTTCAATTGCCTTCAATTCGTCGTACAGTTTGTCGTATTCGCGGTCGGAGATATCGGGCGTGGCCTCGACGTAGTAGAGGCGGTTGTGCCGCTCGATTTCTGCGCGGAGTTGTTCAGCGCGTTTGCGTGCCTGGGCGGGATTCATTGCGGCAGTTTAGCGCAGCGCGTCGCGTGATTCCAGCAGGAGCAGCGTGTGAATTGCCGGTTGCTCAGCGGAAGACGGCCGCCTCGACGATGTCGCGGGTGAAGGAGACAAACGTGGAGCCTTGTTTTGCGAGAGGTGTTGCGACCGTGCGACGCGAAAGTTCTGCCCCCGTGCGGTTCTTGAAGACAACGGTGTATTCGGAGAGGTCGGGCGGGCAGGGGACGCGCGCGACTTGGAGGTAACGGGGAAGTGTTTCCCATCGGCGATAGTCGGGGTGTTCGAGAAGTCCGATCAGAACAAAGCGCGTCAGCTCGCCGAGCATCTCGTTATCTTTTTCGATCTGTTGCGCGAGCGCTTCCTTGGCGGCAATTCGCGCGATGGTTTTTGTCACCTGCCGCGCTGCGTCTTTTTGGAACGAGGTCGAGCAGAGGTCGGCAACGTCCGTGAACTCGTACGAGCGCCCGAGTAGTTTGTCGCCCGCATAGATTTCGGCATAACGGCCCAGGTTGGAGAGTGAGATGTTGTCTGTTCGCGGCGCCTTGCCCATCAGCACGAAGACGACGAGTTCGTTTTCCGGACTGGCGGTGTTTCCTTTTCCGAATCGGCCCGTGTCGGGGTTTATGTTAACATCGGGCGCGAGTTCCGCCGCTTTTTGATATTGGAGCCGCGCGTTGGAGGTATCGCCGATGAGTTCGAGCGCGAATCCGGCGAAATAGTGGGAGTATGCATCGTCCGGATAGTCCCCGCGCTTTTCTGGGGTGAGGGACTCGATGAGGCGTCGCGCTTCGACTGCGGCATTTTCCCAATGACCGAGCGCGAGGTGATTTTTTGCGGTGAACGCATGGAGCAAGGTGCGTTCGTAAGGGAAGCCGCGAAAGTCCTGTACGCTATCGTTGACGACGAGAGATGCGCCGCCTTTGGAGAGGCTGTAGGTTTCGAGTTCGACGAGGCGGTCGTTGGCCTCGATGTAGTCGCGCGCACTTTGTTCGTATTCGCCGCCGAAGAGGCGGATCGTGCCACGTTCCATCAGGAATAGAACACGATCCTTTTTCGGGATTTTCCGTTCCAGCGTGGTGTTCGCGTCGCCAAAGCGACCTTGGTAGAACTCACGCCGGGCGGTGTTCAGCGCCTGTGTCGCGCATCCGGCAAGGACCGTCAGCGCGACGGCGACCAGCCCGCCTGCCAATATACGGGCGGCGGCGCGCTTTTTCATATTACCATCCGATCAGAGGCTGGCGTTCCGCGCGGGCGAACTCGGTTTGAGTCGTCCACTTGATCAGGCCGCTCTTGAGGTCGGTCACTTCCATCGTGAGCTGGTAGAAGCGCTGCGTCGTTTTGCTGACGCGCACTTGGCGGGGCGTGTTTTGCTTCATCTCCACGATGGAGCCGGTGAGCATATACTGCGCTGCGGCTTGTTGCCCGATTTCAACGCCGGTTCCGGGCGTGACATTTTCCGCCTGATAGCCCTGCTCATTCGCGAGGTCGGCGCGGCGCTCGACGTTGACGAATTGGACTTTGCCGGAGTTGATGAGCTTGGTGCGCATCGTGTCGGTGATCGCCTTGGTGTCGAGATATTCGCTCGTGCGGTTTTCGATGCCTTTGATTGCCATGGTCGGCTCTTGCGGCTGACCGGCAATGAAGCCGCTGGTGAGAAGCTGATCCACCACATCGGCAGAGATGGATTTCAGGTCGCGAAAATCGAACTCGGCGCGCATGTGGCTGCCTTGCTCGACATTCACATCACTGACGTTTGCGCGGAACGCCGCGCAGCCGCTGCTCCCCATAATCAAGGCGCCGGCTCCAAGGACAACCCAAAATGATTTCATAATCGTGCTCCTCAATGTTGTAACGACCTCTATTTCTAACCACTCGCCTCATCGAACGCAAGCGCAGGCGCGGTTGCTGAAAAGATAGACGCTGCGGGGTGAATTCTATTCAAAAGAAGTTAAGGACTTGGCAACTTGATGGCTTGCGGGGATAGAGTAGGGGCGATGCGTATTACTGGAGGAGAGTTGGGCGGGCGACAGCTTCGGGCGGTGGGTACGATGCGGCCGACGCAGGACAAGGTGCGCCAGGCGATTTTTTTCCGCGCTGGGCGTGGCCATTGTTGGCGCACGTGTGTTGGACTTGTACGCCGGGACGGGGTCGTTGGGCCTAGAGTCGGCAAGTCGGGGCGCGGCATCGGTTGTTTGGGTGGAGTCGAATCCCCGTGCCGCAGCGCAATTGCAGAAGGCTGTGCAGGAATTGTGCCCCAAAGCGGGCCGTGTTGTGAAGTCCGATGCAACCGCATTTTTGGGCCGGATCGGGATTTCCACTGCGTTCGACATCGTCTTTGCCGACCCACCTTATGCAAAGGGGTTGCAGGAAAAGACCTTGCCCCTGTTGATGGCGGGTTCTATCGTCGCGCCCAGTGGTCTAGTTGTCTTTGAGATGGGGGTTGAAGAGGTGCCGTTCGAGTCACCGGGTTGGAGCCCGGATATGGGATCGGACGTACGGTGATTCGCGGGTGTGTATGTGGCAGCGAGAGGCGCAAGGGTGATATGAAACGTATTGCAATTTATCCGGGAACTTTTGATCCGCCGACGCTGGGTCACTTGGACGTGATCCGCCGCGCAGCGAAGGTCTTTGATCAGCTCGTGGTTGCAGTGGCCGAGGGGGGAAGAAGCAGACATGGTTCACGATTGAGGATCGGCTGCGTCTGGTTCGCTCCTCGACGCGCGGGTTGAAGAACGTCACCGCTGAGCCATTTTCCGGTTTGTTGATGGATTACGTCCGTGCGCGTGGCAGCAGGACGGTGGTGCGGGGGTTGCGGGCGTTCACTGATTTTGAGTACGAGTTTCAGATGGCATTGACAAACCGAAAAATTGCGCCAGATATTGAGACGGTCTTCCTGATGACCTCGGAATCGCACAGCTACATTAGCTCGACGATGGTGCGCGAGGTGGCGGAGCTGGGTGGCGACACGGCGACGTTGGTGCCGAAAGTCGTGCAGATTGCTTTGAATCGTAAATTGCGCCGCTAAGTGCGACGCGTGACTGACGGATGATTTTTCATGATTATTGAATTATTCAAATTACGCCCCGATGGGGAATGGTTTGACGGGGAAGAATCGCCGGAAATCTTGGGCGTGGGCGAAGACCCGGCGATCAAGTCGTCCAATCCGATTCGGTACCACCTTTTTGCGCAGCGGGCCTCCGGCCAGCTTGTGCTGAATGGGGAGGTGCGGGCGGATATGACTCTCCAATGTGGACGATGCGCGGAATTTTTCTCGACAAGCGTCGCAGAAAATTCATTCTTACGCGCTTACGAAATTTCGGACGCCACCGAGGTGGTGGATGTTACGCCCGATATTCGAGAAGAAATTCTCTTGCAGGTCCCGCACTTTCCGGTCTGTTCGCCGGAATGCAAAGGGTTGTGTCCACAGTGTGGCGCCAATTTGAATCTTGCGCCCTGCAAGTGCCAGCCGCCCGACGATTACCGTTGGAGCGCACTGGATGATGTGAAACTGAATTGAGTCGGCGGAGGAGCCGGCTCGGAGTAGTAGGAGTGGAAGATGGCTGTCCCACATAGAAAAACGTCAAAAAAGAAGCGCCGTCAGCGGCAGGCTTCGCACCGCAAGCCGATGGCAGGCTCTTCGCGTGACCCGAAGACCGGGTCGTGGCATCAGCCGCATCGCGTGGACCCCACAACAGGGATGTACCGCGGCCGTCAGGTCGTGATTATTTCCACGGACGAGTAGCGCGTTGACACGCCGCAACGCGGGTGTTGATTAATGCTATGCGCATAGCAGTTGATGCGATGGGTGGCGATTTCGCGCCGGTTGCACTGGTCGAAGGATCAGTGCGGGCAGCGAGAGAACTCGACACAATCAGTAGCTTGATTCTGGTTGGCGATGAGCCGCGCCTGAAGGCTGAATTGGCCCGATTCGGCGAGGTGTCGCCCAAAATCTCAATACATCACTGTACCGAAGTGATCGCAATGGGCGAAAGCCCGGCGACGGCGGTACGCCGCAAAAAAGATTCTTCCATCAACCGCGCGGTGGACCTCGTTAAAGAGGGACAAGCCGATGCCGTTTTTTCCGCAGGCAGCACGGGCGCACAGGTGGCGTCGAGCCAATTGAAACTTCGCACGTTGGATGGCATTCAGCGGCCAGCCATCGCCGCTGTGTTCCCGTCGCCGGTGAAGCCGTTTGTGCTACTTGATGCGGGCGCCAATACGGACTGTTCGCCGGAGATGCTCCTGCAATTTGCCGTGATGGGCATGGTCTATTCCCGCGAAGTTTTGGGCGTGACGAATCCGTGCGTCGGCCTGATGAGTATCGGCGAAGAAGATGCGAAGGGGAATGCGACGACGAAGGAGGCGTTCGGATTGATGGAGGCTTCGGGCCTGAATTTTGCTGGTAACATCGAAGGGCACGATTTGTTCGAGGGGGAAGTGGATGTCGTGGTGTGCGATGGATTTGTAGGCAATGTGGTGCTGAAAACCAGCGAGAGCGTCGCGCGCGCAATCGGGATTTGGCTCAAACGCGAATTTTTAGCCAATCCGCTCCGCATCATGGGCGCGATTTGCTTGAAAGGCGCAGTGAGAAGCCTGAAGGCGAAGCTTGATCCGTCGCAATACGGCGGCGCACCGTTGCTGGGGGTGCGCGGCGTAAGTATTATTGGGCACGGTTCATCCAATGCAATGGCGGTGTTCAATGGTATCCGCTCTTCCGCCACGGCGCTAAAGCAGGATATAAACCATTTAATTGTGGCTGAACTAAATAAGGTGGAGGCGCGGCGCCGCGCTTCAGTTTCCGCATCATGAATGATTCTTTTTCAAACCTTCCCCGCGCGGCCATCGTTGCAACCGGCTCGTATGTGCCGGAGCGCGTGTTGACGAATGCCGACCTCGAAAAAATGGTGGAAACTTCCGATGAGTGGATTCTCACTCGTACCGGTATTCGTGAGCGCCGGATTGCGCGTCCGGATGAGGCCACCTCCGATATGGGCACGGAAGCGGCGAAGCGTGCGCTGGCGAACGCGGGGGTTACGGCCGAAGAGCTGGACATGATTATTTTCGCGACGATCACGCCGGACATGGGTTTCCCGAATACGGCGTGCTTCGTGCAGGCGAACATCGGTGCGAAGAACGCCTTTTGTTTTGATATTGAGGCCGCTTGTTCAGGTTTTGTCTATGGCCTCGATCTCTGCCGCCAATATATTGCGACCGGTGCGGCGCGTACGATTTTGCTCCTCGGCGCAGAAAAAATTTCCTGCATCACGGATTGGAAAGATCGTTCGCTCTGCGTGCTGTTTGGCGACGGAGCGGGAGCTGCCGTGATTCGCGCATCGGATGGAAAGAATGGTCTTCTTGCTTCCGTAATGCGCTCGGACGGACGGCTGCACGACCTGCTGAAATTGCCCGGTGGCGGAAGTCGTAATCCGGCGACACCAGAGACCATTGCGGGTGGAATGCACTACATGAAGATGAATGGTCGCGACGTGTTCAAACACGCGGTGACGTGCATGACCGATGTCGCGCGCAAGGCTCTGGATAAGGCGGGTCTGACGGTGGATGATATGAAGTTGATCATCCCGCATCAGGCGAACCTCCGCATCGTCAATGCGATCGGCGAGCGGCTGGGCGGTGGGACGGATAAATACTTTGTGAACCTTGATCGCTATGGCAACACTTCCGCAGCGTCCATTATACTTGCCCTGGACGAGGCCGTTCGCGTGGGCCGGATTCAGCGCGGTGATCGCGTGTTGTTGATTGCGTTCGGCGGCGGATTCACCTGGGGCGCGACCGTGCTGGAGTGGTAGGCCGTTTGAGGCGGGGACGGGTCCTGGGCCTGTTCGCGAGCGCTGGAGGAACCTTATGAGTCGTGCAATTTTATTTCCCGGACAGGGTGCGCAGGCAGTTGGAATGGGCCGCGAATTGGCGGAGAGCAATCCCGCATGCCGGGAGCTGTTTGATCGCGCATCGGCAGTCTTGGGTTACGATCTCGCCGAAATTTGCTTCAATGGCCCAATCGAAAAACTGACGATTTCCGCGCACGCGCAGCCCGCAATTTTTGTGCACAGCGTCGCCGCATGGACTGCGTGGAAAGAGCGATACTCGGATTGGACGTTTGATTGCGCGGCTGGCCTGAGCTCCGGCGAGTGGACGGCGCTGCATCTGGCGGGCGTGGTTTCCTACGAGGAAACGCTGAAAATTCTCGAAGCGCGCGGCCGGTTCATGACCGAAGCCTGCAACGAACGTCCGGGCGGGATGTTGACCGTCTTGAACGCGACGGCGGAGCAGATCGAAAAAAATTTGCGCCGAGTCCGGACTGGAACAGGCGAATTTGAACTCGCGCGAGCAGACGGTGTTGAGCGGTCCGGTTGAGGGTGTGGACAAGGCAGAGAAGCTGGCCGGAGAGCTGGGCATCCGCCGCGTGATCCGACTTAACGTCGCCGGGGCCTTCCATTCCACATTAATGAGACCCGCTGCCGCGAAGCTGGAAGTGGAACTGGGCCGAATTGATTTTAAGCCCACGGCCTTTCCCGTCGTTTCCAATGTATCGGCTAAACCGCACGGAAATCCCGATGAAATTCGCCGTTTGATGGTGGAGCAGGTCTATTCCTCCGTTCGATGGTACGAGGGAATCGAGTGGATGAAGGCGCAGGGCGTGACCGAATATTTGGAGTGTGGGCCGGGGAAGGTGTTGACCGGACTGGTCAAACGTATTGACAAGGGGGCGTCCCTCCATAGCATACAAGACCCTTCAGGTTTAGGGTGAGGAAGTCTGCCGGTTACGCGGGCTTGCTTCTCAAGGATACAACAAAAAAGTCATGGCGGATTTGAACGGAAAAGTTGCAGTTGTGACGGGCGCCAGCGGCGGAATTGGCCGCGCGGTGGCGATTCGTTTGGCGACCGATGGCGCAGATGTTGCGTGTTTCGGGCAGAGCGTGGAGCGATTGCAGCAAACGATTGATGCGATTACGCAGTTGGGCCGTCGCGCGACACTGCACGCGGTGGATTCGAAAGACCCTGAAGCAATTCAGGCCGCAGTGGGGCGAGTCGAGAAGGATTGGGGGCGTCTCGATGTTCTCGTGAATAACGCGGGTGTGACCAAGGATGGTCTGTTGATTCGAATGTCGGCTGCGGATTGGGATGAAGTGATGACGGTGAACCTGCGCAGCACGTTCCTCTTCACGAAAGCCGCGGCGCGGACGATGATGAAACAGCGTAGCGGCGCGATTGTGAACGTGGCTTCAATTATCGGCCAGATCGGCAATCCCGGGCAGGCGAACTATTCGGCATCGAAGGCCGGAATCATCGCCTTCACAAAGAGTGTGGCCAAAGAGTTGGCTTCGCGTAATGTACGTGCCAATGCGGTGGCTCCCGGATTTATCACAACGCGGATGACCGATAAGCTTGACGGGGAACTCCAAAAAAAGATGCTGGAGGCGATTCCCTTGGGGCGTTACGGTAGCCCGGAAGATGTCGCTGCCGCAGTTGCTTTTCTGGCGGGCGCGGATGCCGCGTATATCACCGGCCAGGTGATCAGGGTTTGTGGCGGAATGGTAATGTAAATAGACTAAGGAGACAGAACATGGCACTGGAAGAAAAAGTAAAAGAAATCATCGTCGAACAGTTGGGCGTCAATGCCGAACAGGTCACGACGGAAGCTTCGTTCATTGAAGACCTCGGCGCGGACTCCCTCGACACGGTCGAGTTGGTCATGGCGTTTGAAGAGGAATTCGGCGCAGAGATTCCGGACGAAGATGCTGAGAAGCTCACCACGGTTGGTGCAGTCGTCAGCTACCTCAAGGAAAAGGGTCTCGGCGACAAGTAATTCGACAGGCCCATTTCCGGGCCTGCCGATTGCGCCGCGAATATACGCGGCATTTTCTGTAGAGGATTAATTATGAGTCGTCGCGTTGTTGTAACTGGTCTTGGAGTTGTTTCGCCGCTGGGCTGCGATCACAACCACTTTTATGAGCGGTTGATCGCTGGTCAATCCGGCGTGCGCAAAATTCAGACCTTTGATGTCAGCGCGTACAATTCGCAGATCGCGGGGGAAGTGGTTGATTTCGATATTGATCGCTACATCCCCAAAAAAGAGCAGCGCCGGATGGATCCGTTCTGCCACTACGGTCTTGCCGCGAGCAAGATGGCAGTGGAGGACTCGGGGTTGGATTTCTCGAAAGAGGATACAACCAAGTGCGGCGTAATGGTGGGCACGGGTATCGGCGGCCTGCAGGTTATGCAGACGCAGATGGAAACGTATCTGGCCAAGGGACCGTCGCGGTTCTCCCCGTTCATGATCCCGCAAATGATCACGAACATCTTGCCCGGCCACATCGCGATCGAGTACGGACTGAGAGGTCCGAACTTCTGCATCACCTCGGCGTGCGCAACGGCCACTCACTGTCTGGGTGAGGCCATGCGCTCCATCCGCGAAGGGGAGGCGGATGTGATGCTCGCGGGAGGCGCGGAAGGTTCCATTTGCATTCTCGGCATCGGCGGTTTTTGCGCAATGCGCGCACTGAGCACGCGGAACGATGAGCCGACCCGGGCATCGCGTCCATTTGATCGTGGCCGCGATGGCTTTGTCATTGCAGAAGGCGCGGGCGTGTTGGTGCTCGAAGAATATGAACGCGCAAAGGAGCGCGGTGCGCGGATTTATTGCGAGCTGGCGGGATATGGGCGTACCTGTGACGCCTACCACATTACGGCCCCGCACGAGAACGGGGAAGGCGCGGCCCGCGCGATGAAAAACGCGATGGCCGATGCCGAGTTGAATCCGGAGGATATCAACTACGTGAATCCGCACGCAACGAGCACGCAGTTGGGTGACTTGTGCGAAATACAGGCAATCAAAACTGCGTTCGGCGAACACGCGCACAAACTCTCGATGAGCGCGACCAAATCTATGATCGGCCACGCCCTCGGCGCAGCCGGGGGCTTGGAGTCCGTTGCCGTCGCGAAGATGATCGAACAAGGTGTCGTCCACCCGACGATTAACTTTGAAGACCCGGATGAAGGCTGCGATCTCGATTTTATCCCGGATCAGGCGCGCCCAATGAAGATTACGGCGGCGTTAAAAAACTCCTTCGGCTTCGGCGGACACAACGCGACGCTGTGCTTTAAGGCTATTGCCTGAGCGCGTTTCGGCGTATTCTTTCCCGTGATGTCGGGTGTCCGTCATTTTAATAGTTATTACACCCGCTTGAGCGCATTTTAACCGATGGATGAAGCGAACCAACTTCCGCCTTCTCGGCTGGAGCAGTTGCGCACGGCGTTGGCGCCTGGGCGCAGGGTTCTTATTGTCCCGCACGACTTCCCCGATCCGGACGCCCTGGCAGCGGCGGCGGCCTTCCATTTGCTCCTCGACAAGCATTTCGGAATTCAAAGTCAGATCGCGTTCAGTGGCGAAGTCTCGCGCGCGGAGAATAAAGAGCTGCTTAGAAGTTTACGATGCCGCTGGCATCGCATGGCGGAGTTGCGCTTGCGACGCGACGCGACGCACGATTGTATTTTGGTGGATACCGCGCCGTGGTCGCGCAATGTCACGCTTCCGCCCAGCGCAAAAGTTTGCGCAGTCATTGACCATCACGAGTACCGCACACCGTCGGCGATTGATGGGCTGTATGCCGATATTCGTCATGAAAGTGGCGCGACAACGACGATTGCCCACGAATATCTGCGCGCGGCCGGAGTGGATATCCCGCGCTGGCTAGCCTCTGTCATGGCGTACGCGATTGCGTCGGAAACACAGGATCTTTCACGCGAAGTCTCGCGCGTGGATGTTGGCGCTTATTTGGATTTGGTGCCGCTGGCTGACTTACGGGTGATCGGTCGTATCCGGCACGCTCCGCTTTCCCGCGAGTACTACGTTCACTTGCAAGAGGCGTTGGCCCGTGCGCGGGTCTGGCACGATGTGGTCTGGACGCATCTAACCGACGTTGCTCAGCCGGAAATTGCGGCGGAGGTGGCCGACTTGTTGTTGCGGATGGACGGAGTGCGTTGGTCGTTTTGTATCGCGGAGCTTCCAGGTCGGTTGTTTATCTCAATGCGCAGTCGTCGCCGTGGCGCCCATTGCAGCCGTATTTTGCGCGCGGCTGTCGGGCGGCAGGGTGTTGCCGGTGGTCATGATCAAATGGCGGCTGGATATCTGGCTACAGACGGCCTTGCGGGGCTTGAATTGGAAGAAAGGCGCTTGGCCCTCGTCCGGCAGATGCTTCGACGAATGGGGTATCGTCCGAGTACGGCCACAGAATCATTGGATGAGCAGGCGCGGCGATTAGTGGAATAGGCGCATAGGCAACGGGTTGGCGAAAGAAATCTTCTTTCCGTTCTTGACCTTTGCAAGTGTGCTGCCGCAAAGTCGCCCATTGAAATAAATTCTCGTTAAAACGAGACGTGAACATGCTGAACAGTCTTCTCGGATTTTTTTCCAACGATATTGGTATAGATTTAGGCACGGCCAACACTCTGGTCTATGTGAAGGATCGTGGCGTTGTGCTACGTGAACCTTCCGTGGTCGCCATTCAAGCGGGCACCAGCCGGGTTTTGGCCGTTGGTGAAGAAGCAAAACGGATGCTGGGCCGTACGCCCGGGAGTATCGTGGCCATACGTCCTCTAAAGGCCGGCGTGATCGCCGACTTTGAAATTACAGAGGCCATGCTGCGTTATTTTATCCGTAAAATACACAATCGCCGAAAACTGGTCAGGCCCCGTGTCATCGTGGCCGTGCCCAGCGGCATTACGGAGGTAGAAAAGCGCGCCGTCAAGGACTCGGCAGTCCATGCCGGTGCGCGTGAAGTTTTCCTGATTGAAGAGCCGATGGCCGCGGCGATCGGTGTGGGCCTGCCCGTGCAGGACCCCGCCGGCAACATGATCATTGACATCGGAGGCGGCACCACAGAGGTGGCGTTGATCTCCCTTGCCGGGATCGTGTTCAGTCGCAGCGTGCGGGTCGGTGGCGATGAGATGGACGAGGCAATCGTTCAGTATCTGAAGCGGGTGTATAACCTGCAAATTGGCGAGCGGACGGCGGAGGAAGTAAAAATCACGATCGGTTCGGCCTATCCCTTGGAAGAAGAAATGTCCATGGAGGTGAAGGGCCGGGATTTGGTCGCCGGGTTGCCGAAGACGCTCACGTTGACTTCCGAGGAGGTCCGTGAGGCGCTGCAGGAACCTATTTCTTCCATCGTCGAAGCAGTGCGTATTACGTTGGAGCGTTGCCCGCCGGAGCTTTCGGCGGACTTGGTGGATCGGGGTATGGTTCTCGCGGGCGGTGGTTCGCAGTTGCGGGGACTGGATAAACTGATAGCAGAGCAAACCGGATTGCCGGTGCACGTCGCTACAGATGCGCTGAGCGCAGTGGCGGAAGGCACGGGAATCGTGTTGAGCGAGCTCAATTTCCTACGCAAAGTTTCGCGGTCTGATCGCGTGTACTGATCTGGTGGCCTTGTGCCGCCGCGCCTGAAAATCATCTCTTTGCCCTGGGATACCGAAAGGTTCCGCTATGTGGGCGAGTTTTACATATAGCCGTTTGCAGAGGTCCTCGTGAGAGAGCGCCGTCTGACGATTTGGGTCGCGCTGGTCTTTCTTCTGCTTGTTCTTCTGAACCTGCCTGCGGCGAAAAGTCTCGGCATCAAAAACGCCGTGCGCACAGCGATTGCGCCCCTCCAAGAATCCGTAGCCAACGGCTCGTCCCGCCTGCGGGAAGGATGGGCGACCGTGCGTGGTCTCGGTGGAATGGCTGTCGAGAATCAGCGTATGTCCACCGAACTTGCCCGACTGCAGAGCGAAGTACGCGATTTAAAATCACTCGAACGTGAGAATGAGCGGCTTCGTGGTGTGCTCGGATTCAGCAGCCGCGCATCTCGCGACTTGATCCCCGCCGAAGTCATCGCGCGTAGTCGCGACGGGTGGTGGCAGACCTTGCGCCTCAATAAAGGATCAGATGATGGTGTTGAAGCGGACCAAGCGGTGATTTCCGTCGAAGGCCTTGTCGGGCGCGTCGCATCGGTTTCACAGAAGACCGCAGATGTGCTTTTGCTCTCCGATCCCACGTGTAACGTCGCCGCGCAAATGTTGCGCAGTGGCGCGTATGGCATCGTCTCCGGACGCGGCCCGCAGTGGGACGGCTCTGTGATTTGCCGAATGGAGTTCATCAATAAAAATATCCCGGTGCGTCCGGGGGATGAAGTGATCACGTCAGGGCTCGGCGGCATCTTTCCACGCGGTCTTTTGATTGGTTATGTGGATCGAATCACAACAGACCGCTCAGGCCTTTATCAGTACGCGGACATTATTTCGAAAGCTGATCTCGGTACGCTCCAATACGTCTTTGCCGTGCGTGGAGTTTCCGCCAACGCGCCGTACGTGCAAACGTTGGGGGAGGCGGCGAAAGAGTGAAGCAAATTGCGCTCATTTTCGCCCTGTTCATCGCAGCAGTCGTCCAGGCGATGTTGCCGACAACGGCATGGTCGGGTTGGGCCCCCGCGCCGCTGATGTGCGGACTGGTGCTCTACTATGCATTGACCCGTCCTCGCTATCTCGTGTTAGAGGCGGCTCTGCTCGCGGGACTGATTGAAGATTCACTGGGGCAGATGCCGCTGGGCACGTCGAGCTTTGGGTATGCCGTCGCCGGACTAATCATCGAGAATTATCGCGAGGATGTAGTCGTGAACCAGTGGACCACGCACGTTGTATTCGGCGCGTTGGTGAACGTTGCGGTCACACTGTTTGCGATGTTAATGTTGATCAAGGATGGTTTGATTCAGCCGCCGTTCGTTTATGCCGCGCTCCGCTTGGTCGGCGCATTCGCCCTTGGCGGGATCGTTTCGCCGATTGTCTTTACCCTGATGGAGCGTCTCGAAAACGCTCTCGGCCATTCAGAGGCCGTGGAGGACTGATGGCGCGGCGAGTTCCATGGGGTGACGAGGCGTTGCGCATTCGGCTCGTTTTGGTAGTGATGCTGCTGATGTCCGTTTTTCTCGGCGGCTGGTTGTGGCGCATTCAAGTGACACGCGGCCCGCGCTTCGAAGAAGATCAGAACCGGCAAAGTATGCGACGCGTGCGCATCCCCGGTGTACGCGGTCGGCTGTTTGATCGCGAAGGACGCATCCTCGCGGATAATCGCCCAAGCTACACGGTTTCCATTTATCTCGAAGAACTGCGTCAACCAGGACCGTGGGATCGCACAATTGATCGCGTTGAAGCATTGATTGCAGAACTGGAAACGGTCATCGGCATGCCGTCCATCCTTACGCGCGACGATATTCGAAATCATATTCGTCGCCGTCTGCCATTGCCGTTGGTGGCATGGCGCAACTTGGACGACCAAGCCATCGCGCGTTTTTCTGAGCAGGCTTCTCGTACACCGGGTGTGGATATTCAGGCCGAGAGTATGCGGGTCTATCCGTTCCGTCAGCTTGCGGGACAGACCATCGGCTATGTGGGGCGTGCAGAAATAGAACAGGATAAGACCGAACCGTACCATTTTTATCTCCCCGAAGTCACCGGGCGCAGTGGCTTGGAGCGTTCGCTGGATAATGATCTGCGCGGCGAAGCGGGTGGACGCCTACTACGCGTGGATGTCACGGGTTATCGCCGGTACGATTTCAAACAACGCGAACCGAAACCCGGTCATGATGTGATGCTCACACTCGACATGCGCGCACAGGAGTTGGCTGAGGCGGCATTGGCTGACGAAGCGGGTGCAGTCGCGATTATTGACCCGCGCAATGGCGATATTCTCGCATTGGCGAGTAATCCCGGTTTTGACCCTAATGATTTTATCCCCGGCATTTCGGCGGCTCGGTGGAAGGAACTGAATGAAGACCCGCGTACGCCAATGCTGAATCGTGCTGTTGCGGGCGGCTATGCTCCCGGCAGTACATTTAAACCTGTTACCGCTCTAGCGGCGCTGGAGAGTGGTCGCGTAAAGCGAACGGATACGTTCAATTGTCCCGGTTATTTTCAGTTGGGCAAAGCCACCTTCCGCTGTTGGTTCCATCCCGGCCATGGCCCCGTCGCATTGCAGCGTGCGTTGGAACAATCGTGCAATGTGTATTTCTTTCACGCCGCTCTTAATGCGGGCGCGGATCGCGTGCAGGAAATGGCGCGACGCATGGGCTTGGGATCGAAGACCGGCGTGGAGCTGGAATACGAAGCAAGCGGGCTGGTGCCGGACGATGAATGGAAACGTCGGATGATGAATGACGCTTGGCGCGATGGTGATACGGTCAATATCTCGATCGGGCAGGGGGCGTTGGTCACGACGCCGCTTCAAATGGCGTTGGTGACGAGTGTTCTCGCGAATGGTGGCCACTTCTACCGCCCGCGCCTAGTGCGTGGCGTTCGCGATTTTGGCGACGGCGCGTTTGTCTTGCAGTCGCCGGAGATCGAACGCGAGATGAATTGGGATCCTGCGAATATCGCAGTGGTTCGCCAGGGAATGCGCGATGTCGTGAACGGTGACCGCGGCACCGCGCGTCGCGTGGCGCTCCCCGGTATTACAATCGCCGGAAAGACGGGAACCGCCGAGTTCGGCCGCAAGGAGGAACGCAAACGCCACGCGTGGATGATCGCCTTTGCTCCCTTTGAGGCGCCTCGCTACGCCGTTGCACTCTTGGTGGATGAGGGAATTTCTGGTGGCGAAACAGCCGCGCCGCGTGTGCGCGAGTTGTTGAAGGGATTGCTGACGCCACCAGAGTCGGAGGGCCACGGCTGATGCAGTGGCAACGGTTCATGTTTTTCTGGAAGCGAATGGACTGGCTGTTCGTCAGCAGCATCATCACGCTTGTCGTTATTGGTGTGCTCTTTATCTTCAGCGCGTCTTCGCGTCAGGACGACTTGCAAATGACCGCGCTGACACAGCGCCAGATTTTGTGGGCGCTGCTGGGTTTCGTTATTTTCTTCGGCGCGGTGGTGATGGACTATCACAAGATCGGCCGCAGCTCATTTATCTTTTATCTCGTCTGCCTCGCACTGCTGGTTGTGGTGCTGACGTTGGATAAAAAATCTATGGCTCCGCGCGCTGGCTTTCGTTGTTTGGTCTTCAAATTCAACCATCTGAATTCACAAAACTGGCGCTAATTCTCGTGCTCGCCCGCTATCTGAGTGAACCATCCCGCGATTTGAGCCACCCGAAAACCTTGTTCGTCGCGTTGGGGATCACAGCCGTTCCGTTTGCACTGATTCTTGATCAACCGGACTTAGGAACGGCGGTGACACTCCTGCCACTCGTCGCGACGATGCTGTACGCGGCAGGCGTGCCATTTCGTTACCTACTGTTGTTAGTTGGTTTGGGTCTCCTTGCGCTCGTTCCCGGTTGGTTCATCCTCGATGGGTATCAACGGGAGCGACTGCTAGTGTTTTTTTGACCCCGGTCGCGATCCACTTGGCGCGGGTTGGAACAGTATTCAATCCAGCATTGCCGTCGGGTCGGGTGGGCTCGCGGGCAAGGGCTATATGATGGGGACGCAAAACATTCTGGGCTTCCTGCCACGAACGGTGGCCCCTACCGATTTTATCTTCTCCGTGATTGCGGAGGAGAAAGGGTTTGTCGGCAGCGTCTCGCTGCTGATGTTGTTTGTTGCCCTCGTGACGTGCGGGCTCCGGGCGAGCCTCGCATCTCGCGATAAGTTGGGACGGTTGTTGGCAGTGGGCGTCGTCACACTGCTGTTCTCGCACATGTTTGTGAACATGGCGATGACGGTGGGGCTGATGCCCATTACTGGACTGCCGCTGCCGCTTGTCAGTTACGGGGGATCATTCATGGTTTGCACGATGGCCGGCCTGGGCATGGTGCAAAGTGTATATGTGCGCCGAATTCGGCGCTGAAAGGAGCAGAGTATGTGGGGATTCCTAAAAATCTTCTGCCGTAGAAAAATAAAAAAAGAAATCGTCATTAACGCCGAGAGCCTAGAGACCCGCGTTGCGACGATGGAAGAGGGCAAGCTTGAAGATTTTGTCATCGAGCGCACGAGCGATGACCGCATTGTCGGCAGTATCTTCAAGGGCCGCATCCAAAACCACGAAGACGGTTTACAGGCCGCGTTTGTGGATATTGGAATGAAGAAAAATGCGTTCATTCACTATTGGGACATGATTCCAGAGGATGCTGCGCGTCTCGAAGCGGAGGAGGGAATTGAGACGCGTCGCCCGGCACGGCGCAAAAAATTTGCGCCCGGCGAAATTGCAAAACAGTTTCCTGTCGGCTCGGAAATCGTCGTACAGGTGACAAAGGGCGCAATCGGCACAAAAGGGCCGCGTGTCACGGCAAACTTGAGCGTTCCCGGTCGCTATCTTGTGATGATGCCGGGCACAACACTGAAAGGCGTCTCGCGAAAAATTGAAAATGCGCAGGAACGTGAGCGACTCAAGAAGGCGCTCGCGCGCTTGCCTTCACCCGGTGGGAACGGCTTGATCGTTCGCACCGCTGGCGAGGGCGCGCGCCCCGTTTCTTTTGCGCGTGACGTTCGCGCTCTGGCCGAAATTTGGAAGGATATCGAGCACGGTATCAACAACGTGCCCGCGCCCTGCCGACTCTATCAGGAGCCGGGGCTGATTGAGCGCACCGTCCGCGATTCGTTGACGGAGGATATTGACCGCATCGTCGTGGATTCTCGCGAGGAATACGATCACATCAAAGGCGTGGTGAGCAAATATGCCCGCCGTACCCGCACACGGATACAGCTGTACGAAGGCGACGCGCCGATCTTCGAGCATTTCGATGTCGAACGTCAGTTGGAAAACGCGTTTAGCCGCAAAGTCTGGCTCAAGAGTGGCGGCTATTTGATCGTGGATGAGACGGAAGCGCTTGTGGCCATTGACGTGAATACGGGCCGCCATAAGGGTGCGAGGAATCAGGAAGATTCCATTTTTGAAGTGAACCAGGAGTCTGCGGAGGAGGTCGCTCGTCAGTTGCGTCTGCGCAACGTCGGCGGACTGGTTGTCATTGACTTCATTGATATGAAGTCGCGCAAACAGCAAAATCAGGTGTATCGCACGTTGAAAGACGCGCTGCGCCGCGACAAGGCCCGCACAAATGTGCTGCCGATTTCGCAGCTCGGCCTGCTGGAGATGACCCGCCAGCGTCAGGAGGAAAGTGTCCGCGCCGCAACCTATATGAACTGTCCGTATTGCGAGGGCAGGGGCAAGGTGAAGTCGGCGCTGACGATGAGCGTGGAAATTCAGCGCAGGATCGCGGAAGTGATGCGCCGCAAAAAGGCGTCGGCCTCAAATCCGCTCAACATCAAGGTCACCATCAATCCGTCCATCTTGGATCGTTTGCGGAACGAGGACGAGGAAATCCTCGTGAAGATGGAGGAGCGCTATCACGGCCACATGACCTTCGTCGGAAACTCGAACATGCATGTGGAGGAATTCTCCATTGCAGAGGCGCAGACGAACGAGGAATTGTTCAGCAGCGTAGCCTCGCAGCGCGCGGGATAAACAAGGAGTCGCGGCTCGGCGAAATAGTTGGTACGGTGGAAACAGGATGGCGGAACGTATAGGAATCTTTGGCGGCTCGTTTAATCCGGTGCATCTGGGTCATCTCGTTGTAGCCCAGGATGCGCTGGAGCACATGGGGTTGCATCGGATTATTTTTCTGCCCGCCGCCCAACCTCCGCATAAGGCGGAACCGTTGGCTCCCGTGTCGGATCGGTTGGAGATGCTGCGCCTCGCGGTCATGGATGATCCGCGTTTCGAAGTGTCCAGCGATGAAATTGACCGGGGCGGCGTGTCCTATACCGTGGATACGCTCCGCCGCTTTCGTGAGCGTTATGCGGATGCCGCGCTGTATTTCTTGATCGGCGGCGATTCGTTGCTCGAATTGCACACTTGGCGGGAGATTCAGACTATTTTGCAGCTTGCTGAAATCGTCACCGTCGGTCGTCCGGGCGTTCCATTGGATAAGATCAACTCGGAGACATTGCGCCTGCCCGACCCGTGGCCGGAGCGCTTGAGCGCGAATATCGTACGCGGTCATCGCGTTGAAATTTCCTCGACCGATATTCGCAGCCGATGTGTGCGCGGACGCAGCATTCGCTATCTTGTGCCGCTGGCGGTGGAGCGCTATATTACCACGCATCAAGTTTATTCGAAGCAGGAGACATCCCGATAGACACGCTTAAGCAAGTCCGCCTCGCGCGTGAAGCGCTGCTGGCTAAAAAAGGAGAGCAGGTTGTTCTGCTCGACGTCACCGGACTTTCCACGGTGACCGATTATTATCTCATTGCAACAGGCAACAGCGCGCCACATCTCAAGGCGCTGACCAATGAGGTCGAAAAGGCGCTGGGCGCACACGGCATTAAATGCTTCCGTCGCGCCGGTGAGCCGGGAAGCGGCTGGATAGTCGCTGACTACCTCGATTTTGTCGTCCACATCTTCACCGAAGACCTGCGCGGATATTACCAAATCGAGCGCCTCTGGAACGACGCGAAGGTCATCGAATAGGCGAAATCGGCCAACGGTTGAAAACTTCCAACCCTTGGAAGTCGAAACCGCAATGACTTCCAAGGGTTGGAAGTGTTGCGATTTTGCAGCCAAAACATCCCCTTGGTCACTCCGGCTACACCCCTTCGTCATTGATTTGAGACGTAAAAAGTAATGGCCTGCAGGCTTTTCATTTCTGCTGATCCGGCGCATACTTTTCGGAATTCAGGAGGATTGCCATGAAGCAGGAGATTGATTCGTACCTCAAAGAGCAGCGCTTGTTCCCGCCGTCGCCGGAGTTCTCAAAAAGATCTCATATTTCTTCGATCGAAGAATACCAGCGCCTCTATCGCGAGTCAGTTGAACAACCAAATGCGTTCTGGCTGCGGATGGCGCTGGAAAATCTGCACTGGTTCAAAGCGCCCACCAAGGGCGGCGAGGAGGATTTCAAGGGCGTTGGCGAGAGAGCGGAACCGTACGCGAAGTACTTTGCCGATGGCCAGCTAAACGCCAGCTACAACTGCCTCGATCGCCACGTTGAAAACGGACGCGCAGATAAGAAAGCGTTGATTTGGCAGGGGGAGAAGCAAGAAGAAAAACGCACACTGACGTATCGCGAGTTGCGCCGTGAAGTCGCGCGTTTTGCGAATGTCCTAAAGAAGCACGGCGTCAAGAAGGGCTCGGTCATCACGATCTTTATGCCGATGATCCCTGAACTGCCCATCGCGTTACTCGCCTGCGCACGGTTGGGCGCGTTGCACTCGGTCGTGTTTTCTGCATTCAGCCCGGACTCTCTGAAAAGTCGTATTCAAGACGGACATGCGGAGATGGTACTGACGTGCGATGTGGGTTTCCACGCGGGCAAGGTGGTCGAGTTGAAGCAGAAGGTGGATACAGCCATTGCGGAATGTCCGACGGTTCAAAAAGGTGCTGGTATTTAACCGTGGCAACACGGATGTGCCGATGAAGGCTGGTCGCGATTTTTCATGGAACGAGGAAGTTGCGGCGTCGGATATATCCGATGACTGCCCCGCACTCCCACTGAATGCGGAAGACCCGCTTTACATTCTGTACACGAGCGGCAGCACGGGAAAGCCGAAGGGGGTTCTGCATACCACCGGTGGCTATCTGCTCTTCAATTACCTGACGTTCAAATACATCTTCGATTATCGCGAAGAGGATATTTTCTGGTGTACCGCAGACATTGGGTGGGTGACCGGTCACTCGTACCTCGTGTACGGCCCGCTATCTGTCGGCGCCACCTGTGTGATGTTTGAAGGGGTTCCGACCTGGCCGGAAGCGGATCGCTTTTGGAAGATCATTGAAGAATTAAAGGTCACAATCTTTTATACCGCGCCCACGGCGATCCGCGCGTTGATGCGTCTGGGCGAGGAGTGGCCGGATCGACACGACCTCTCCAGCCTGCGCCTGCTCGGTTCGGTCGGAGAACCGATCAACCCGGAGGCGTGGATCTGGTATCACCGTGTAATTGGGAAAGAGAAGTGTCCGATCGTGGACACCTGGTGGCAGACGGAGACCGGCGGCATTATGATTACAACGCTGCCGGGCGCGATGGCGACAAAGCCGGGTTCCGCGGGGCTCCCCTTCTTTGGCGTGCAGCCGCTAATTCTAAAGACCGATGGCGAAGAGGCTGGTGTCGATGAAGGGGGTGGGCTGTTTATGAAGCACTCATGGCCCGGTATGTTGCGTGGGGTATATGGCGATCCGTCGAATCAGTTAATCAAACAGACCTACTTTTCGCGTGTTCCGGGCTATTACTTCTCCAGTGACGGCTGCCGCCGCGACGCGGATGGGTACTACTGGTTGTTAGGCCGTATGGACGACGTGATCAATGTTTCGGGCCACAGAATCGCGACAGCAGAATTGGAGAGTGCCTTCGTCTCGCACCCCGATGTCGCAGAAGCCGCTGTCGTTGGCTATCCACACGAGGTTAAGGGGCAGGGGACCTACTGCTACGTCAGTTTGAAGAAAGGCGTCGCTCCGACAGACGAGCTGCGGAACGCGCTGATTCAGGTCGTACGTACGCAGATCGGGCCGATTGCAACGCCGGATAAAATTCACTTTACGGATGCACTACCCAAGACGCGCTCGGGCAAAATTATGCGCCGCATCTTGCGTAAAATTGCCGAAGGCCAGATTGACCAAGTTGGCGATACCAGCACCTTGGCGGATCCGGAGTGTTGTCGAAGCCTTAGTTGAAGGTCGCCTGTAATCGCTTGAGAGGTTGAGGAGCAGCTACACGTGCGTGTTTGTTGGTCAGCCTCGACCTCGATTTACTACAACCTTGCGTTGGAGGAGTGGTGCGTGGACGAGTTCAATCGTCAAGGCCCACTCCTTCTTTTTTATGTGGATGGCCCCGCGCTCGTAGTCGGCAAAAATCAGAATCCTTGGCGCGAAGCGGCCACCGGCTGGGCACGCCGCACGGGTGTTCCTGTGGCGCGTCGAATTTCCGGCGGAGGCACGGTTTTTCACGATCCGGGAAATTTGAATTTCTCCTTGATTGTCCCACGCGCCGACTACAAGAAAGACGCGGTTTTTGAGCAGACCATTGCGGCGTTGCGTTCGCTTGGGGCGGATGTGGCATTACAGGACGGGAACAGTCTCTTTATCGGCGATAAAAAGGTATCCGGCACCGCCTTTTGTTTTCGTGGCCAAGCTGCGATGCATCACGGCACGGTACTGATCGATGCGGATTTAGCGCAGCTTCGCGCCTCGATGAAGCCCGCGCTCCCTGAAATTGCCACGCGCGCTATCGCCTCGCGCCCCGCCTCGGTTGCGAATATCACCGACTTTGTGCCGACACTCACGATCGATCAAATCGCGACCGCTCTTGCAAAGCACCTCGCTGGGACCACGACGCGCGACCCGATCGAGCGTCCCACCGACCCGAAATTCGACGCCTTACTTCAACGCCATGCCAGTTGGGAATGGTGTTTTGGTTACACCCCGACCTTTCAGTGGAAGATCGAATCCGCCACAAACACCCTATCGCTTAAGGTTGAAAAAGGGCATGTCGTCGAAGCCATCAATGAATGGTGTCGCGATCGGATTGAACCAGACCCCCAAATACTCGGCTGTCCCTTCGACCCCACCCACCTCGCCACCCACATTTCCGACAGCGAAACCGCAGCCTATTTACGAAACTACGACTTCTGATCCCCCTGAATCAGTTGCCCTGAATAGGGTGCTTGTGCTATTTAACAACCACACTTGAACAGGGAGACGAGTTGTGAAGGCGATAGGGACAACACAATGGTGGGTGGCGTTCGATGGAGGCCAAGAAAACATCCCACATCCACTCTATTACGCTGGCGATGCCAACGGAAACGTCACCGATCTTCTGAACAACAACGGCATCCTCGCCGCCCGCTATGAATACGACCCCTACGGCAACACCATTGCCCAATCGGGTGATCTGGCAGAGACGAATCCCTTTCGATTTAGCTCGAAGTATTGGGATGCGGGGGTGGGGGTGTATTATTACGGCTATAGATTCTACTCGCCGGGAATGGGAAGGTGGATCAACAGGGATCCGATTGGGGAAGAGGGGGGAGAAAATCTTTATGGGTTCGTATTCAATGATCCGATTAATCTCATCGATTCCTTGGGACAAGAGTATTGGGGCCGTCATGAGGGATGTTGCGGGGGGCAGCGGTTTGATGACAGGCAACAGTGCTGCGAAAACGACACACCTGTAGATAAAGAACCAATATGGATTTGCAGAAGGAAATTGGGTGGGCCTGATAGCTGGATTCCCAAGATAGGGCCGTTATCACACACGTTTATTGTATGCGAAGACCCGACTGCAAATCCCGGCACGGATCAGAAGTTCGGGAAACAGCCCGGGGACAAAGGTATAGAGGGAGGGTTTAGAGGTCCCGGTTGTATTGAGGAAGAACCGTATAGCGATTTTTCAGACTGCAAAGAGCGCAAAGTGTGCCCGGCCGAAAAGTCGAGAATGTGTCAGGAGGGGCCGACGGAGGACTCTTACTTCATGTTTTCTCCAAGCCGCAACTGTCATGGATGGGGAAACCGCCGTTCAAGATAATGATCGGTACCCGTCCATGCTCACTTATTGGTATAATATGCCTGGTTTGCATTATCGCCTCCACCTTTACTAGTTGTATGCATTCTCCGAATTATAGGGTGTTTAAGAGCGGAAATATTACCGCCAAAGGATCAATTGATCGATCTGGTGCCACACGGTATTACTCATTGGAAATCGGGACGCTGGAGTATCCTCTAAATGAGGAGCAGGCATTCTCGATTCGTGCGCGCGATGGTGTTGTGCTGAAGTCGAGCGATTTTGTTTATCAAACGATCTCCTCGCTGGCGGAGCAGCGCAAGGCAGTGAATGGCGAAGATGGTGTTGTGAACTTTTTTCTGTCTGGCTTTACGTTCGTGTTCCGAGACGAGAAACTCGTTTCATTTCGGGCCAGCCTGATCAAATTGCGCGACGAATCTTATACGCCAGAGATCGGAAATGTAGAGGGGAAGAGCTTCTTCTCTTTTCCTATTTCAGAAAGTGTCCTCGTAGATATGTTTGGCGAGCCAGATCTGCGTGAGGATGCGTTTAAGCTATAGTGGCGAGGTGAACGCGGAGCGATTGGAATCAAGTCCAGCCATTCTACCTTTGCGTTCCTCCGGAGAAGGGCCAATTACGCATGTTTTTTACGGCTCATCTATGGTACTTAACACCTACGATTTCATAGGGAGACGGGTTGTGAAGGTGACAGGGACAACAGAATGGTGGGTGGCGTTCGATGGAGGCCAGGAAGGTGTCCCGCATCCACTCTATTACGCCAGCGCCGCCAACGGAATGCCGGATGTCACCCTGTGGCAGTACGATATTGCAAGCGGGCTCCTGACCAATAAGCAGTACGCCGACGGTATGGGGACAGCGTATAGCTATACTCCCAATGGTCAACTCGCCACGCGCACTTGGGCGCGGGGTGTCACGACGAGCTATTCCTATGATTTCTTCGGCGCCTTGACCAACATTCATTATTCAGACGATACGCCGGATGTCTCGTTCGCGTATGATCGGTTGGGGCGGCAGGTCGGCATTTCCGATGGAACGGGGATGCGGGGGTTTGCGTACGATGCCTCTTTGCAATTGGTGCAGGAGACCAACGCAACGGCGGAGATCAACCGCACCTATGATGAACTCGGGCGTCCGCAAATGGTGGACTTGGGAATGTTCAACGTGAACTATGGTTACGACGCCTACGGACGTTTCGCGGCAGTCACTTCCACTGTCCTTGGCGTTTTTCACCATCGCACCGAGCATCTGTACTCCTATCTGGAGGACTCCGAACTTCTGGCCTCCATCCTCAGCGGTAATCTGTTGACAACATTCAGTTATGAGCCCCATCGGGATGTGAAGGTCGCGGTAGATCATGTGTGGGATGGCGATCCCATCAGTCGTTTTGCTTATAGCTACGACGCGGTCGGCCGCAGGACGGCGCGTGTGGACTCCGATGCGATCACCAACGAATTCGGCTACAACCTGCGCTCGGAGCTGATCGCGGCCCTGATGGGAACCAACAGCTACGGCTATTCCTACGACGCGATCGGCAACCGCACGGTGTATACGAACAATACCTCCGTCACGACCTATGTCGCAAACGAGTTGAACCAGTACACAAACATTTTGCCGGCCGCGATCCAACCGGTGTATGATTCGGATGGGAATATGACGTACGACGGGAAATGGGGATACGTCTGGGATGCCGAGAACCGGTTGGTCGCGGCGCTTCCGGTGGTGCCGAATCAGGGATTGGTTCGGTTGCGCTTCGCGTATGACTATATGGGTCGGCGCGTGGAGAAGGAGGTCGAGACCTGGACCGGCATGGAATGGAGCAATGTTGTGACCATAGCATTCACATACGACGGCTGGAACATGATCCGTGAAACGCGGAGCGACGAGTCCAAGCCGAACTACTACGTCTGGGGCCTCGACCTCTCCGGAACCCTGCAAGGCGCAGGCGGTGTCGGCGGCTTACTCGCGCGAGTCCGCCAGGGAAACATCCCAGATCCACTCTATTACGCCAGTGACGCCAACGGAAATGTCACCGACGTCCTCAACAACAACGGCGCCCTCGCCGCGCACTACGAATACGACCCCTTCGGCAATACCATCGCCCAGTCCGGTGTTCTGGCAGAGGCGAATCCCTTTCGATTTAGCTCGAAGTATTGGGATAGTGAAACGGGTATCTATTATTACGGCTTCAGATACTATGACGCGCCGACAGGTCGGTGGTTGAGCCCGGATCCGTTGGGGGATCAGGCATTCTATCGCTTGTACGTGCGGGGCAAGAGTGCAAGGCAACAGCGAGAGTTGAAACGCAGTGCGTTGATTCCACCCTATCTGTTCGTCTTAAAACAATCCAGTCACCTTCATTGACGTGTACGGGCTAAACCTCTGGGATTCCGTCGTCACAAAGGGCAAAGAGTTCTGTTGCATGGTTGGTGTGCTTGGTTTAGACGGTGCGATTAACCTGAAAAACCTAGCCGATCAGGTTGATGAAGTAGCAAGGAACGATTACCCCGATCCCGCAGACGCGCTTACAAAAGTCAATGCGCTCAAGCATTGTTTCGGATCGTGTGCTCTTAAGAAGCTCTACGGCGAAGATGCAGCCCGCAAGCTTTCAGATTGTCATGAGACACATGATGTCTACCAAGATCCCCAGGACAGGGCTACTGACGAGTTCAACAACAATGTCGGCTATGGCTTTGCTGATGCTGGCCTAAACTGTTACGACGCCTGCAAGGCTGCTGTCGACCGCGACGATGGCACCCTTGATCTTGATCCTTACCATTGAGCGTGGTCATGCCCATGAGGCGGAGATGCAATACGGCATGACCTCTCCACAGTGCTTTGCATTGCGACTGCTCCTTGCGGCGGCCTTTTGTGTTTGTGCATCGGGTTGTGCCGATCTGGAACACGTCATGGCTGTCGAGCAGGAACGACATGCAGACATCATCGCCGGACTGGAGCAGTATCGGTATGAGCACGGGCGTTACCCTTCATCCATTCCTCTTTCCGTTAGCAACGGCGTGGCTCTGTCGCTCCCAAACATTGACTCACACGCTGGAATGAGGGCCGTCGGATCGGTTTACTCAAGCGGTTCGTCCGGTGAATGGTTCTGCATTCGCTTCGGCTATGAATGGAACAGGGACGTCTACACGTCTTTCTACATTTCGTTCGTTCGTGCATGGCAGGTCCGACGTTACCCGCCTCTCGACAGATCAATCCAAAGGTTTTTTTGGAACCACAAAGGACGCGGGGGGGGGGGGGGCGCCCCCCCCCCGCGGCCCCGCCCCCCGCCCCCCCCCCCCCCCCCCGGGGCGGGTGGTGCACTACGCGGTATGTCATCCCGCCTGCTTGCGCACGCGGGACGCCAACCGCTCCGCTTTCCACCCCGAGCCTGTACACGAAAAATGCGGCGGCATTTTTCGCGCCAGGCTCCCCGATGCGGACTCGCTCCAGCAGAGAGCGTCCCCGAAGACGTGGCCGCTCACTGCTTCTGCTCGATATCGGGCCGCTGCGAGCTGCGGCTCATGGACGCGTCGAACGTTGTCGGTGATGCCGACGACGCAGCGCCAAGCCGCGCGAGGCCGCGCCTGAATGTCGGGCCGAACTACGTCCGGCCCGCCACCGGGCAGCGTCGCATAACGGCGCGCGTTATGCGTTCGTTCGGTCGAAGACTCCCTCACACGTTGCCCTTTCCGGCGCACCCCCGCGTTGCCTACGTTCCAAAATGTCCGGCTCCGGCTGTCGCCACACATTTTGGAACTCCGGCAACCCTACGGGCTGGAACAGAAAGCGTTCTGTTCCCTTGGCGCTGCGTGGTTGGTGCATCGAACGTCCTTGGTGATGCCAGCGCCGCCGCATCCCTCCGCGGCCCGAAACGCGGCCTATCGGCCTTAGCAGGGGAACCCCCTCCCGATACACGCCGCAAGGCGTCGTGATCGGGACCCGGTTCCCCTCTGCCGCAACGTCAAGGCGTCGGCAAGCGCCGCCTTCACGTCGCGTCATTCACCCCACCCCCATAGCTGTCATCCCGCCTGCTTGCGCACGCGGGGCGCCAGCCCCGACGCTCGCGGCAGGCATCGCGCCAGCGGAGCTTGCACGCTGCCTGCTTGTCGCTCGCTGATGCGGTCGCCGCCCCGAAGACGTGGCGTCGGTCGTGTTCCCGCTTCGCTTTCAAGGCCCGGCAGGAAGTGGGGGCCTTGAAAACGAAGCAAGGGAATGAGGCGTGGCGTTCTCAGCGCGACGATACGCCGCGATCATGTGGGCCGCGCTGGGACGCGCCACACGGAAAACGCCGCTTTCGCGGCGTTGAGGTTGAGCGGCTAAAAAAATGACGCGCTCAAATCGCGTATACGCCGCGAACGCGATGCGGTGAAGGTGATGACATGTGGGGAGTCAGCGTCCGGCGACGTTATTGCGTGGCAGTCTTTTGCAGGACGAAGGCTTCGACGAACTCAACGACCTTGGTCTGCTGCTTGCGGGGCAATCGGGATACCTGCTCGAAAACTTGCCACACTTTGCCGGTCGGCCCGTTCGCCTTGGCAGGCTTCAGGCCGAGAAGCTCGTCGGTCGTCGTGTTCAACGCGGCTGCTAGGGCAATGAGTTGTTCCGGCTTCAACGTGACGGAACGCCGTTCCCAATGAGCAATCACACGGCGGTCAACACCGACCTTTTCGGCGAGTTGAGCTTGTGACAATCCCGTCCGCTGCCGCGCCTTGGTGACGCGCGCGCCGAAATCCGTCCGCGGATGGTCTGTCGGTCTTCCTGTTCGCATGCCGTCATCATACGGCACGATCAAAATACTTTCCGAAATCTGTTGCATACATGTACAAGATATGTACTATTCGGGGGCATGTCAAAAAGAAAGAAAACGGACTTGACGCTATTTTCAAAACCCGGAGGGGCCATGCCTCGGATACCTGACACCGAAATCGACCGGATCAAGCGGGAAACGGACCTGGCGGCGCTGGTGCGTTCGCGCGGGGTGGAGCCTCAAACCGCACGGCACCGGCAACCTGGTCGGGACGTGTCCCTTTCACGAGGACAAGGAGCCGTCCTTTATCGTGACCCCGGCGAAGGGACTCTATCACTGCATGGGGTGCGGGGCGGCCGGCAACGCGATCCAGTTCGTCGAGAAGTTCGACGGCGTGAGCTTCCGCCACGCCTTCGAGATCCTCAACGCGGGCCCGGCGGCGTTCTCGCCGCCGTCCGCCGCGCCGCTCAAGAAAGCGACCGTGCCCCGGCTCGACCTGCCGTTCGATCCCGAAGCGGACGACGCGACGCTCATGCGCCAGGTGGTGGACTACTACCACGAACGACTCTTGAAAACGCCCGCCGCCCTGGACTACCTGCGGGGGCGGGGACTGCACGACGAGGAGGCCGTCGACCGCTTCCGGCTCGGCTTCGCCGACCGGACGCTGTGCCTGCGGTTGCCGGACAAGAACCGGAAGGACGGCGCGGCGATCCGGACGCGGCTGCAATCGCTGGGCCTGCTCCGGGAATCCGGACACGAACACTTTAACGGTTCGCTGGTGTTGCCGATCTTCGACGAACGCGGCGACGTGGCCGAAGTCTACGGCGCAAGATCACCCAGGGCTTGCGCAAAGGCACGCCCCATCATCTGTACTTGCCCGGACCGCACGCCGGGATATGGAACGCCGAGGCCTTGAACGAACCGGAAATCATCCTGTGCGAGGCCCCGCTCGATGCGTTGACGTTCTGGATACACGGGTTCCGCAATGTGACGTTCATCTACGGGACGAACGGGTTCACCGATGAACTGTTCGACGCGATCCTTGCCCGGAAGGTGCGGCGCGTCCGCATTGCCTACGATGCCGACGACGCCGGGAACAAGGCGGCGCTGCGGGACGCCGACCGCCTGACGGCGCGCGGCGTGGACTGCTTCCGGGTCAAGTTCCCGCACGGCATGGACGCCAACGAATACGCTCGCAAGGTGACACCCGCTCCGCCCGCCGAAGGCGGGTCCGCCTCTGGAGGAAAATCTCTGGCCGCTGCCTTGAACGCGGCGGAATGGCTGGGTGCTTCACACACGCTCACACGCGCGCCTTCTTCTTTAGTTGCTATACTGCTAAAGAAGAAGCTGCTTCCGGCTCTGCGGGAGCTCCGCGCCTCCGCGCGAGATATCTTCCCTCGACCGCATCGGCCCTTTCGACGTTGCTCAGGGCAGGCGAATACCACGCGCTCAAGCTCGGCCAACGCGAGTACCGCGTCGGCGGACTCGACAAGAACAACAGCCTCGACGTGCTCAAGGTGTCGTTGCGGTTGCGCTACGGCGAGACCTTCCACCTCGACAGCTTCGATCTTCTACGCGACGGCGACCGCCGCCGCTTCATCGAACGCGCCGCCGAGGAAACCACGCTCGAAAAGGAACTGATCAAACGCGACCTGGGCAAACTGCTGCTGGCCCTCGAACAGGAACAGACGGACCGCCTGTCCGCCGCGCCCGCTGCCGGCAACGCGCCGCGCGTGCCCGAACTCACGGCGGAGGAACGCGCCGAAGCGTTGGAACTGCTCACGTCCCCGGACCTGGTCGGTCGGATCGGCGACCTGTTCGGCGCGTGCGGGCTGGTCGGCGAGCACAGCAACCGTTTAGCCGCGTATCTCGCCTGCACGTCGCGCAAGCTCGACAAACCTTTAGCCGTCATCATCCAGAGCACCAGCGCCGCGGGCAAGAGCACGCTCATGGAAGCCGTGCTCTCCATGTTCCCGCCGGAAGATCAGGTCAAATACTCCGCCATGACCGGCCAGAGCCTGTACTACCTCGGAGAAACCAACCTCAAACACCGTATCCTCGCCATCGTCGAAGAAGAAGGCGCGGAGAAAGCGTCCTACGCGCTCAAGCTGCTGCAGTCGGAAGGGGAACTCACCATCGCCAGCACCGGCAAAGACCCGCACACGGGGCGCATGGAGACGCAGGAATACCATGTCGAAGGCCCGGTTATGATCTTCCTGACCACGACCGCGATCGACATCGACGAGGAACTGCAGAACCGGTGTCTTACGCTCACGGTCGACGAGAGCCGCGAACAGACCGAACGGATCCACACGCTGCAACGTCAGGCCCGTACGCTCGAAGGACTGCGGCTAAAGAAACAGAAGCAACGGTTGATTGCGCTGCTGCGCAACGCGCAACGGCTGTTGGACCCGGTCGACGTGGTCAACCCCTGGGCGGATCAACTCACGTTCACGGCGGACCGCCCCCGGACGCGGCGCGACCATGAAAAATACCTCACCCTGATCGACGCCATCGCACTGCTGCACCAGCATCAACGCCGAGGGAACAGGTCGAAGGCGGCGGAACCTTCATGCGGGTTACGCTCGACGATATCGCGCTCGCGAATCAACTCGCGCCGGACCTGCTGGGCCGGTCGCTCGACGAGTTACCGCCGCAGACGCGGCGCGTACTGGACGCGATCAAGCAGATCGTGCGCGAACGCTGCGAGGCGGAGGAGATCGAGCCCCGGCATTGCTTCTTTAGTCGCCGGGATATACGCGCCCGGCTGGGCTGGTCCGTCACGCAAGTCCGCGTCCACCTCGACCGCTTGCGCGAGCTTGAACACATCGCCGCGCGGTACGGCCGTCCCGGCAGCGCGTTCCAGTACGAACTGCTTACCGACTACCGGGAGCAATCCGATACGGCCCTGATCGGCCTGCTGGACGTGGAAAACTACAGGTACGACGAAAACCTGACGGGAATAACGGGCACCTGACGGGGGGATGGCGGCCCCCGGCCCGTCAGGTTCAACCCGTTGAAGAATCGCGCCTTACGCTCAACCTGACGGCCTGACGCGATCGCACATCTGGAACCCCGAAAACAAGGCGTCGTAATCGTACCCATGAACACCCCCGCGAAAGGATATGCCAAGGCCCGGCACATGCGGCGCTGGACCGACAAGAAAGGCGGCTACGAAGCCGCCCCGGACGGCTTCGACCGCAGCGCGGCGGACACGCTCGCCAGTCTCATCGACGAATGGTTCCGCCGCCTGGAGGAACGCGCGTACTCCGCGCGCACCGTCGAGGCCCACAAGTGGGCCTTGCGCATGTTCGTACGCTGGGCCGAAGAACGCGACCTGCGCACCGCGCACCAGATCACGCGCCCGATCCTCGAGAGTTATCAACGCTGGCTGTTCCGGTACCGGCAGGAGAACGGCAAGCCGCTCGGCGTCACCACGCAGCGCATGCGACTCGGCGCCGTGCAACGGTTCTTCGCGTGGCTGTGCAAGGACCACCGGCTTGACGCCAATCCCGCCGCCGATCTCGAGTTGCCCAGGAAGCCGCATCGTTCGTTGCCCAAAGCGTTGAGCCTGCCCGAAGTCGAAGCCGTGTTGAACGTGCCCGACGTCACCGACCCGCTCGGCATTCGTGACCGCGCGATACTCGAAACCCTCTACGCGACCGGCATCCGCCGCGCGGAAGTGGTGCGCCTCGACGTGGACGATCTCGACCGCGGCCGCGGCGTGCTCACGGTGAGGAAAGGGAAGGGCGGCAAGGACCGCGTCGTTCCGGTAGGCGAACGCGCTTTGCACTGGATGAACCGCTACCTTGAACACACGCGCCGCTCTTGGAGACGGCGCCACCGATCGCGCGTTGTTCCTGACCGGTTACGGCGAGCGGTTCAGCGCGACGTATCTCGGCAACTGGGTTCGGCGTGTCATCGAGGCCGCCGACATCGGCCACCTGGGAAGCTGCCACCTGTTCCGCCACTCCTGCGCCACGCACATGCTCGAGAACGGCGCGGACATCCGGTTTATTCAGCAGATGTTGGGACACGCCCGGCTCGACACCACGCAGATTTACACCGAGGTCGGCATCCTTCAACTGCGCGAAGTCCACGCCAGAACGCACCCGCACGCGACGTTGAACAGTCTAACAAAAAAGCCTGAAAACAGGCCGATAAAACCTTCCCTTTAGCCGCCGATTTTAGTAGCTTTCCGGCATGGGTTTTTATGCCACAGAAACGCCGTGCCTGCCCCGCCCCGAGGCGGGGTGCGACCGTCCGCAGGAAACATACCTCCCCCGAAAAATCGCGTCGGGGGTTTTTCGACGTCCACACCCGACCGCGCCCGGCGTTCCGCCCCGCAAACCCTTGAGCCGCACCGGGAAAATGCGCCTACCCCTACGACAACCGCGTCGGGTGTGCGCTTTTACGGCTATAGATACTACAACCCCGAACTGGGGAGGTGGCCAAACAGAGACCCACTCACCGAGCCAGGAAGAAATGTCGTCTTTTTCAATGCTCTGCAAAAACGAGTGTTAAAACGGAACGAAGCGCGGCTAAGGGCCTTCGCTGCCGTCTCAGACGAATTGCGGGAGATTTCTGCGCAAGAACGCGGCTTGCCGCCCATCCCATCTAGGCCGGTCAAATCTTCGAGACCGCGCCAGACGGCACAAGAGGTCAACTTGTATCAGTTCATTTTCAATATTCCCATTTCTGGATACGACGTTTTGGGCTTGGATTCGCCCGGCTGTGACGGTGTCCCGGATGGATTGGAGGGGACTTGCATACTGGAATGCTGTGCTCAACACGACAAGTGTTATCATGATTACCGTTGCACGGCTTCATCGTGGCTTCGCTGTCCGTTCACTCGCTGCGCACGCTGCAATTGGCGAGCCGTCCTTTGCATCGTGGAATGCGTTGTGACCGGGCCGAATGACGACGATCCCGACCGCCCAAACTACTACTGTGCTGTCCACGACATCTTTTTGACGACCCGAACAGCGAGCACATGGGCCACAACACTGACAGTCGCTGAGGTTCGCGATGAAAACGACAATCGTTATTCTGCTAATTGCCGCCGGTATGGTAGCTACGTTTGCGGTTCGTAGCCTCAGTGTAGAACCTCTAGAAGAAATCCCTTTTGAGCGACTTAACGGTTTGACTAATGGGATCACTTTGGCGCAGGCGGAAACCATTTTGGGAGCGAACTGGCAGCATCAGTTTACTGCGAGCATTGGAAACACTAACTATCTTTGCGTAAGTTATCACTTCCAGTATTCATCCGTTTACTACTACTTTTTGTTTCGTGGTCACCAGTTGGCTAAAATCTGTGTGCCTCCACCATTCAGCGTAGAAATCGTTGAGCAGAATGGCATGCGAGTAGAAGTTCGAAAGCCAGCCAACCCGATACGGCGAGTGGAAGCGGTAATGGATGCGAACAAACTGTCACCAGACCAACTTATCTCTGATATCACAAGAAGACTTCAGGATAAACGAGACGGCGAAAACCTCGGCTTTGTCCCTGCCTTTATCATCACATCACCGTTGTTGATTCCTCGGATGATGTTCGACAAGGTGGACGTTCAACGTGAATCCTGGCGTAACCAAGAATTAGCGAACCGTTTTGATCCTCAGAAACTGAATCCCGGTGCGAGTTTGGCTCAAGCGCGTCGGATCTATGGAGAAGAACTTTCATTGCGCAGGCTAAGTGCCGATAGGAGTATTATTTGTTGGGGGAGTAACGAGCGGCTTCGCAAGGTTAAATCGGAGCACCGCTTCTCAAAAGTGTGCGCGTTAATAGAGAACGAAAGAGTTCAGCAGGTTTATAGTCACGACTTCGAGCTGGAGTAGGTGATAAAAAAGGGTCAGATAGCATGAAGAGCGGTTAGAGCTCCGTAGATGCGGTACGAGTAGTTAGAGTAGTTGTCGTCAAATCGAGACATTGTGCGTTTTCGCTTATGCAGAGGGGGATCCATTGCGCTTGCGACCAACGGCGGACTGTGGTAGTGAACACCTACGATTTCATAGGGAGATGGGTTGTGAAGGCCAGTAGTTGGGGTCAAGTCTAGACATTTGGTTCTGCTGAAAAACCCCTCTTTAAAAAACTCATCGCTCAACAAAACTTACAGACCTGCATTCTTATATGCAGTCGCTTCGCCACAACACATACGTAACGTGCGGGGTGGCATGCGCATTGCCATACTGTATTCGTTCGATTGCTCATTTTTGCCCGCGCCTTCGTTCTTTTGGATGGCGTATTACGCCCTGACTGCTTGATCTATTCCGATCTCATCATTTCCAAGCGCTTCCCAGGCCAAGCGGCGGGCCCACCGCTTGATGTTGCAGGCGGCCCCAATGAGGTAGTTTTGCAAACTGGTTTTTATCAACCCTCGATACCGACACCGCCTCAGTCCGTAGCCTCTTTTTAGCTCGCTGATCGTTCCTTCCACCCCATTGCGTTTGTGCATCCGCTCTTTGAACGCCCCCGTTTTCATTTCGCGGCGACGGGCCTGAATGTGTGAATGATACTGACCCACCAGTAGCGTCCGATGGCGTTGGTTGGCTCCCAGGCAACGGCTGCGAAGCTCACACGCTTGGCAGAGATGGTTATTCCATTCGAAGCGGTAGTGGATCTTACCACTGACTTCATCGAGGCGACTGCAGTTGGTGCTGGCATGGCGGGCCGGGCAGATCGCCACCCGCTGATCGATGTCCACGTCAAAACTCTCAGCGCTGAAGCGGTCGCCGCGCTTCGGGGCCGGTTGAACGGGACCATGAATCTCGCGCTCTTCACGCCCCGCATCGGCCAGCGCCTCCCCGGAGATATAGCCGCCATCCACATAAAGCTCTTTCGGCTTGTCCAAATCTTCGCGCTTCCACTCCTCTTCCACATCCGAGATCGATCCGTGATCGCTCGTTATGGCTGGTTGGGTGACCATGGCGGTGATTACCGCGTCGGTGGGCGCCTTCATCTCCGGCTTCGCGCTTGGCAGAGTCTCCGCGATTTGGGCTTTGTAACCCACCCACTCCTTGTTCTTGCCAGCGATAGTCCCCTTGGCGCTCCACTGCGCATCCGGGTCGTGCGGATTATATACCGCACCGGACGGTCGCGAGTGGGTCTGCTCGGTCTGACCGCCCACTTCTTGTTGAAAGTTTTCCTCGTACACCCGCCGTAAAACACTCACCGACTTCATGCTTTTGACCGCATCAACCTGCGTCTCGATCCATGCCAAGATCGCGCGGGCGTCCTCGCCCGCCTGAGTCATCTTCTGCTTGAGCGTCTCTACATCCGTTTTGAAGTCCAAGGCGCTCTGCACATACCGTTCCCACCACAGGGACCATGATCCGGGATGGGTGCTTTCGGGCAACTCTGCCAATACTTCCATCGCCAGCCGCATGGCCTCTCGAACGCATTCCAATCGGCTCATGTGGCTGACCAAACCGATGACATGCGTCGAGTCCAGACGCTGCGCTTTATGGGCCTTGAGATAACCCGCCTTGCGCATGGCTTGGAGCACGGCGTCAAATCCGATCTCGACGAGGTTGTGCTCCAGGAGCCGATTGCGAAACTTCACCAAGCTGGTGGCGTGAAAGGCCGCTTCATCCGTTTCCATCCATAGCGCCATCTTCCATCGCAGATCATAGGTGCATGCCTCCACCGCCTTGCGATCAGGCAGTCCCTCCATGAATTGCAAGATCAACACGGCCAACATCCGCGAGGGTTCCTCGGCGGGGCGGCCATTGTCCGCGCAATACATCGCTTCAAGTTGCGGGCGCAGTTCGCGCAGTTGCGGCATGATCGTGTCGCTGAAGAAGCCAAAGCGATTCGCTGGCGCCGACTTGAACAGGCCCGCGAATTGCACGTTGACCTCAAAGAGACTTCGTTGTTGCTGGACAGGCGGAAGACTCATGATAATTTCCTTCTTGCTAATCGCTAGTCTATCAGATAGCGTACTGAAATGACAACAACCTATCCATTAAAAGTGCAGGCCATTCGATCCAAGGGCGTAAAGGTCCGCCTTTACGTCAACATCCCCATTCCGCTGGCCGCAGCCATTGGCTTGGAAGGTGGTGAGGAAGTCGAATGGGAGCTACTCGACCGCCATGAACTTCACCTTATCCGAACGCAGCTTGCCAAACCAAAAGGGCGCATCCGCAAGTAGGGGGTTTTTCAGCAGAACCGACATTTGACATTTGCGCTTGTGCTCTCACGTCTAAAAATCAAAACGGGGGAGTGGGTATCAATTCTCGCTATCGGTGGTTTAGGTCTGTGTTGACAGCGAGCGGCGGAGAGTTGACGATTAACCACGTGATTCGTTTGCGGGCTGAATTATGACGCGAGATCGTGGGAAGCTAGACATGTTGCAACAGAATGAGCTTTCTTGCTGTGGCTTCGACTCGTTCCCTGAGTCCCTCGCTTCGTTCTCGTCACCAAACCCTGTGACAACTCGTTCGAACAACTGCCTCAAAAGCGAAGGTCAATAAGCCAATTTGTTGTGTTCGGTTCGTCGTGAACGTTCCGGCCCGCTTGGTTTACCCGCCTACGGAGGGCGGTCCGGTCCTACCACAAACACGAACCGTCCAGCGATCAATGTTGTGTGTGTGCGGAGTAGGGGGAGAGGGCTCGGGGGGTGTCCAAAATGATTTTGGCGAGGATGGCTTTTTTTAATGGCACGCTTCGGCGTAGCTCTCGAACGTTCAGGAGCGGCGCACCGTGGTGTTGGGCGAGGTTCAGCATGGGGACGGAGGCCGCGCCGCTGAGTGATGCGCCTTGTATCTTTAAAGGAAGACCTGCCGCGCTGAGGCCGGAGCCTAGTTGCGTTCTCAGTTGTTCGGCGACGTGTTGTTCCGCCGTGAGCATCGGCGCGATGTCGGCAATGTCCGTGATATCGGCAATCGCTGCAAACGCGGGAGAAGGCTCTATCGGCTGATCAGGAACAAGGCGTCGGCGCGAGGGCGGGGGTTGCCATACGGGGATTGATGGCGCGGGCGCGGGTCGTTTCTGTTGAACCGGTGGTGGTTTAGGCAGGGCGTAAGGTGCGGCGAAGATGTCGTCCTCTTCGTCTTCTTCTTCCTCCTGTTTGATCACAACGGGGCGATGCGCTGATCGGCCAGCGAGTTGTTCCATCATCTCGCGAATTTCCTGATCGTGTGGCGTCGGCCTGCGACCGGGATAGGGGCGCGGGGGCTGCTTTGCTTTACGTGCTTTGCTCGCCATTTGCGCGATGCCCCAGAAGATGAGGATGACCACCCAAATGATCTCCTCAACTCCAACCGCAGCTATGGGAAGCGTGGGCATCGCGCGCCGATTATCTAATTAGTACCCTTGCCATCGGGCTTGTGGCCCTTGTCGTCGCCCTCGGCAAGCGATTCGCGCATGCTGGTGTCAGCGACGATGTTTTGCATCCGATAGAAGTCCATAATGCCCAGGTTGCCGCTGCGGAAAGATTCCGCAATGGCGAGCGGCACTTCCGCCTGTGCTTCGATGACCTTGGATTGCATCTCCTGCACCCGCGCGCGCATTTCCTGCTCGGCCGCGATGGCCATGGCGCGGCGGCCTTCCGCTTCGGCCTGACGCAATTTTTTTGTCCGCTTCCGCTCGCTCGGTTTCGAGTAGCGCGCCGACGTTCGCCACTTCGCGCGCGCCGCTTACACCGGCGACGCTGACGTCAGCGATATCAATGGAGACGATTTCAAATGCCGTTTGTGCGTCGAGTCCGCTGTTCAGCACCTTGCGCGAAATATTGTCCGGGTTTTCCAGCACATCCTTGTAGGTGTTCGACGAACCGATTGCGCTGACGATTCCCTGGCCGACACGCGCAATAATCGTGTCCTCGGTCGCACCGCCGACGAGGCGATCCAGATTGGCGCGTACGGTGACGCGGGCTTTGACGAGCAGGCGGATTCCGTCCTTCGCCACGGCGTCGAGCATTGAGCTGCCCTTGGTCGGGTCCGGGCAGTCAATGACCTTCGGATTCACGCTTGTGCGAACGGCCTCATAGACGTCGCGCCCCGCGAGGTCAATGGCGGCTGCGCGTTGGAAGGAGAGCTCGATGTTCGCCTTGTCCGCCGCGATGAGCGCGTTGACCACCTGCTTGACGTGGCCGCCCGCGAGGTAATGGGCTTCCAGCGAGTCGGTGTCGAGGCTGAGCCCCGCCTTTACAAGCTGAATGCGCGCATCAATGATGACCTTTGGCGGCACGCGGCGCAGCGTCATTGCGAGTAGCGTGAAGACGCTGGTTGGCGCGCCGGAAGTCAGCGCTCGAATCCAGATGCTGAGGAAAGAGAAAAACAGCCCGACAAAGATGAGTACAATGATGGCTGCAATGACCATTAAGACGGTGAGTAATCCGGACATGACTAACCTCTTTCGTTTTCTTGATTGCTTTCGTTCAAATCTGAGATTTCGGTCGGCTGCTTATTGGATGGAGCCTTTCGGACGACAATCGCCCTCCCGTTCACCATGGACAATACTAACGCTCCAAAGCCAATTATGCCAATAAGAAGCCCGATTGTCCCGCCGAATCCGGGGATAAATGTCAGCGCATAAATAATGACCAGCCCGACTATCAGCATTTTTGCGATTTGCCCGAATCCGCCCGGTGCGCGATTGATTCTAAGCGCGACACTGCCGATGGCCAGTGCTAGGACGATTTTTCCGAGATAAAGGAGGGAACCGTACAACGCGAGCGTGATTGCCGCGAGGGGGAGACCGATCAGCGAAAGCGCCAGGCCAATCGCAGCGATGGGCGCTCCGATGAACGCCAGGCCACCGATTGCGCCGCAGCGGAAAATGGAGCGTTGCACTTCGCGTGTGGCCCGCGCGACGTAGAAGGGGAAAAGCGCAATGAGTGCGAGACCGCAAAGTAGCGCGGCCGCGGCCTTCGCGCCGTGCAACGCGGCTGCCTGTAGATAGTCACGCGCTGTGGATGGAGGCGATTGCTTTGCGCTCAACCGATTCAGTTTCCCGCCGAGCACGACGGACGGATCGAGGAATAACTCTTTGGGCGAGGTGTAGTTGAGGTCACCGGCAATGCGGGTGCCCGGCATGACGATGATGTCCTTCCCGATGATTCGGACTGCTTCGCCGTACGTTCCGGCAAGGGTGATGGAGGTCGCTATAACGTGAACGTCATCATCGAATTGGCCTTCAAGGCTCGCCTGTTGCGCCATCGCATCCAATTTTCCCCGGATGATCGCGTTCGTTGATATCTGCAGGCTGGATGAGAACGCAGTGACATCGCCATCAACCGCGCCTTTGAGGACAAACGATTGGCCTGCAGCACGGAGGTGGCGGGCGATGTTCCCTGCAACATTTATTTCACCCGCGGCAAGCCATACATCGCCTTCCGCTTCGCCGTTGTATTTGATCGTTTGCGCCAGTGCGAAGATATCGTCGTGCGCAATCCCGTCGAAAATCGCGCTCGTTCCATAGAACGCCGTCTGCGCATTGATCACACCGTTGGATGGGAGATAAAGCTCTGTTCCCGTTTGCAGGCTTAGCGCATTGCACACGACCGGCGCCGCGATTAATACGACGCCGAGTAGGCTGTACAAACGGCCTCTCACGAGGCCGCAACCTTGCGGACTACGATGCGTGCGCCTTCCACTTTGACCACCTTGACGTGTGCGCCCGGCTCAATAAAATCCGCTTCGGCTACAACGTCTGTACGCTTCCCATCAATTTGCGCAATGCCTGAGAGCTGAAGGTTGGTCAATGCGACACCTTCTTTTCCGAGGAGGGGGGGGGGGGGGGTCGGCGGATTTGAAGTCGCTTCCCTCCCGTTTCAGCGTGAGCACTTTTCCGACTTTGGTGCGGGGGAAAATCCGAATCCAAAGCGCGAGAAAAACCGCGCTTGCGATGACGATACAGACTGCGGCAAGGAAGCCGCCTTGCGGGCCGAACGCAAAAAAGCCCATAACAATCGCGACCATCAATGCGAGCGCGCCGATCGTGCCGAGCACGCCGCCGGGGACAAATATCTCGACCGCGATGAGCACAAGGCCGACGGCGATGAAACCTGCAAAGAGCTGGATGGGATCGTTCATGTATTTTCCGTTGATGGGGTATCCGCCTCGACAACAATCCGGTTGCCGCTGACGGACGTTACACGGATTGGCGTGTTGGCATCAATAAATTCACCACTCGTAATCACGTCCACACGTTTATCCCCGAACAGCGCACCGCCGCTCGGGCGTAGCTGCGTGGCCGTGGTGCCGCGCTGTCCGAGAAAAGAAGTTTCCGCAGTCGCGCCCGTGTAGCCCTCGTTCACCGTGGTTGCGCGATCAAGCACCAGCCAGTGCCCCGCGCGTGAACGCGGAAGCGAGCGGACGACGAATGCGCCCGCGATTGCCGCGAGGACGATTCCGGCCGCCAGTTTGAGGAGGGGCATTTGGATCATATCCATCTCCAGCTTCCAAGCGCTGCCCGGCACTCGCTCCACCATCGCGCTGAGCAGTGAGTAGAGGACAAGCGTGATGCCGACGACTCCGGGAATCGCGTGACCAGGGAGTACGAACACCTCAATGCCGATGAAGATCAGACCGAGCAGAAAGAGCGCAACATTTTCCATTCCTGCGAGTCCGGCAATGTGGTGACCCCAAAAGAACAAGGCGATGGCCGCAATACCCAAGATGCCGGGCAGCCCGAAACCGGGTGTCTTGAATTCGATATAGATGCCAAGCAGACCAGCCATCAAAAGGAGGGACGACGCAGCAGCGATCATTCGCGCGAGTCGTTCAACGGAGGTCACTTCGAGTGTGATGATTTTGCTGTTTGTGAGACCAACCGTGTCGAGGAGCGCTGGAATATCTGCAAGCGTACCTTCCGAGATCAGGTGTCGCCGCTCGCCCGCTTCACCCACCTCACGCTCCGCTTCAACATTTGTGAGGGTGAGCAACTGACCTTCTTTGCTAATGACCTCGTCGCCAATTTTGTATTCGATTTCGCGCCGCACCATTGCCTCTGCGAGTTGCGGGTCGTGTCCGCTCTCCTGTGCTGCCGCGCGAATGAGCGCGGAGACGGCGGAAACTGTTTTCTCTTCAATCGCCTCCGGCATCTCCTGTGCCCCCCGGTGGGCGTCATCATAATCGGCATCGCGTCGCCAATGACGCTGCCGGGCGCCATATAAATCTTTTTTGTTGAGAGAGCGATAATGGCGCCGGCAGAAATTGCGTTCTTCTCGACGAAGGTGTAGGTCGGCACACGGACGGACTGCATCAGTCGAACGATGTCGGTCGCAGCATCAAGGCGACCCCCGAGTGTGTCCATTTCGAGGATCACCGCAGCGGCATTTTGACGCTCCGCCTCCTGCACACCGCGTCGCATCACATAAACGAGCGCCGGTTCGATCATCCCCTTGACTGGAATCACGTACACGGTGTTTTGCTTTTCCGTCGGCGTCGCAACCAGTGCGCGCACGGGAGCTGCGCAGAAGAAGAACGGCGCGAGGGCTAGGCAAAGCGCGAGACGATAACGTTTCATAGTGGACAGTATAACGTGTTCACGGCCAAATACCACCTTGACGCGCGGGTATCTGCATCGCCGCGCAACTGGAAGGAGATTATGGCGAAACAATTGGAAGGGCAGGTCGCAATCATCACCGGCGCCGCAGTTCGTATGGGCCGGGCGATTGCATTGGCGCTGGCCGATGAGGGTTGTGGGATTGTCATTCACTATCGGTCATCCGCTGACCAAGCGCTTGAGCTGAGCGGTATTTTGAAGGAGCGCGGAGTGCCCGCGTGGCGCGTTCAGGCCGATCTGGCGGAACCGGCTGGCCCGGAACGCCTGATCAAAGAAGCCAAGGCGCAAGCCGGGCGCTTGGATATTCTCATCAACAGCGCGGCAATTTTTGGGAAACAGCCTTTTCTCGAATCGGATATGGGGTCGTTCAGAAAATATATGGAGGTTAACCTTTTTGCCCCCATCATGACCACCCGCGCGTTCGTCGCCGCGACGGAGACAGGGCGAATTATCAACATGGTGGATCGCCGAATCGCCGGGCATGACCCAACGTGTATCCCGTATCTTTTGTCCAAGACCGCGCTCGGGGAGTTCACCCAAGCTGCGGCGCTGGCGCTGGCGCCGCATTTTACAGTCAACGCGGTCGGGCCGGGGCCCGCGCTTCCGCCGCCGGGAAAACCCGATTCTTATTTGATCGAGAAGGCCGGAAAAATTCCGCTCGAACGGCAAGTTCCACCGGACGAAATCGCGCGGACTATTGTACACTTGGTTACGAGCCCCGGAATAACGGGGCAGATTGTGTTTGTAGATGGTGGACAACACCTGTTGGGCGAAGGAGTTTGAAGATGGATCGGATACACATAAGGGATCTGGCGCTGCGTTGCATCATCGGAATTTTTCCAGAAGAGCGCCGAGAGCGGCAGGACGTGATTGTGAATATGATCCTTGCCGGTGACTTTTCCGCTGCGGGCAAGTCAGATGACATTGCGGACGCGGTGGACTACAAGACGATCAATAAGCGCATCATCGAGTTGGTCGAGTCCAGCGAGTTTAATTTGATTGAAACCCTCGCGGAACGAATTGCCGAACAGTGCCTTGCGCACCCGAAAGTCCGCGAGGCGACCGTTACACTCGATAAGCCGGGCGCACTACGCTTCACGCGCAGCGTCGCTCTGGAAGTTACGCGGAAGAAAGATTAATACCGAATCGGATCGCCGGTGGCGGGATCCAGCTTCAGTTTGATCTTTGTTCCATTTTTGCGCAGCTCGACTTCCCACACGCCGTCGTCGAATTCCGCTTCCGTGATTGTGCCCAGTTCCCGGGCCTCGACGGCCTCAACGATTGCGGAGATGAGTTTGGAGTCGGCTGGCGGCACGTCGTCGTAGTCCGTCGCGTGCCGACGCTGCTCGTCGCCCGTGCGCGGATTGAGGTAAAGTTTTTGCCATGCCGTTCCTTTATGAACTTTGACCTCCCAGAACCCATCCTCGAATTCGGCCTCCGTAATCGTGCCGATATCCTGAGCCTCCAGCGCCTTCAGTATTTCAGAAAGCGGCTTGCTATCCGTCGGCGGCTGTTCACCTGCGCGAACAGAAGTCGCTGAGGAAAACAGGGCAGCGCCCAGCAGCAATGTCGCGAGAAGTTTCGTTTTCATGGGTTTCTCCTTTTGTGGAATGGCCATGCAAGGCAGAGGCTTAATCCTACGAAATCTCTAGGACAATTTCAATCTTCGTGATTTTTCCTCTACCATCTGATTACGGAGTGTAGGCCGAGGTTGCCACCGGCCCAAAATTTGACAAGACGCCGATTGCCTTGCGCAGGCGGGCGAGGGCGACATTGTAGTCGTGCAGCGCCTGTACTTGATTGTCTCGTGCTTCGGTGAGGGCCTGTTGCGTTTGAAGAACGTCCAGTTGGGTCGCAGCGCCGACGTCGAAACGAGAGCGGGCGAGGCGGACGCTTTCTTCTGCCTGTTCCACAACCTTGCGCGTCGCGTGGTACAACTCTTCTGCTTCGATAAAGGACGAATTTGCGCGGCGCACTTCCACGTCAATCGCCAGCTTGGTTTCCTGTTCCGCGAGTCGCGCCTGCTCAAGCGCAGATGCCGCCTGCATCGTGCGGCCACGCGTTTGAAGTCCGTCAAAGACATTCCAGCCCAGTCGTACTCCTGCATTCCATCCGTTCACTTCATCCCAGCGATCCTCCGACATGAAGTCGCTTTGGAAGGCGTAGCCTGCAAATGCGGTGAGCGAGGGTTGATAGCTTCCGCGCGTGGCGCGCAAAGCGCGTTCCTGCGAGCGGCGTTGTTGTTCCAAGCTCTTCAATTCCGCGCGATTTGCAAACGCCTGCTCCCGCTCGTCCGCGAGATTCGCCTTGTACGTTTCAAAGTCCAATTCACCCGCAACATCCACTGAAGGCTCCTGACCGGAGCTGGACGTTTCAATGCCCAGGACACGGGCGAGTTCCTCGATGGCGATGCGATAGTTGTTGCGCGCTCGAATGAGCGGGGTTTGTCCATTCGCGAGCGCGACTTCGGCGCGGAGGACGTTGAATGGGGAGACTGCGCCGGCATCGAGCTTGTTCTTTGCCGACTGCAGCTCTTCTTCGAGCAGGTCAATGTTTTGTTCCTGCACACGAATTTGCGAACGCGCAAGGAGGACGCCGTAATAGGCCTCGCGGGTTTGGAGCAGCACGCTTTCGATGGTCGCTTGTAAGTCGAGTCGCGCCGCGTCTTCTGCCAGGCGTCGCGATTGCACCGTCGCCGCGTTTTGTCCGCCGCTGTAGAGCGCCTGTGAAATTTCCGCCCCGACGTTCCACTGATTGTCGCGCTCGATGCCCGGCATATTCAGCGCTTCATCGTTTGCCTGATACTGCCCGTTGATTTGCAGGTTTGGAATGACTCGTCCGCGCGACTCGATCAAGGAACCGTGTTGTTGCCGAACCCGTTCGCGGGCCTTTTGGATGTCATAATTTTGTGTCAATGCCGTTTCCAGGCAACGGGAAAGGTCGAAGCTCCTGGAATCGGGGTTGGATTGTCCAAAAGCTGCGAAGGCTACGCCTGTTGCAAGGGTCGCCGTGAGTAGTGTGAAAAAGTGTCTGCGTGTTCTCATTTTATTCTCCTTCAAACTTTTAACGCCCCAAGCAGGGATTCCAGCACGGCGACATACTCTCGCCGCCGCGCAGCCGGGAGGGCGGCAAATAGCTTTTTTGCTTCCGCGCCGCGACGCTCCATTGTCCGCGCGAGCAGGTTTTCGCCCTTGCGTGTCAACGTGAGCAGGATGGCTCTGCGATTGTTCGGATTCTCCGCGCGTTTCGCCAGTCCCATTTTGCAAAGCCGATCCACGAAAATGGTTCCCGTGGAAGCTTTGAGTTGGAGCGCACTTAGAAGCAAGCGTTGTGGGCATTCCTTTTGCTCGTGGATGATTTCCAGCGCCCACATCTGTTGAGCCGTGGTGCGCGCCTCGTCCACGCACGAAAATTCGCGCCGCATTATTGCGCGACACAGGCGCGGCATCAATTCCGCCAGCCGCATCGCCGGAGCAGGTTGTTCATCTCGTGAACTATTCATAATTTGAAAATAGCGATTCGATGCGAGGAACGCAAGGAGATAATGGAGGGATTTACGCGAGGGTGCGCTACCAGAAGAAATACGGTTCGGTGATGATGCGGTCGGAGGCGATATTCTTTTCCAAAAGAATGGTTCGAACGCTGTTAATCATCGGCTGCCCGCCGCAGAGGTAGATGTCGGCGTCCGCCGGGGGCGCAAGTTCCTTCAGCGCGTCTGTGACGCGCTGCGGGTGTTCGCCTTCGCGGCTCAAGCAGGGGTAATACGCCGCGCTGCGTTGCTCCACTTCATCGCGATAATACAACTCTTCGCCTGTTCGGACGCCGTGAAGAACGGTCGGGCGCATGTTCGGGTGCGTGCGGAGGAAGCTGAGAAGAGGCGCGATGCCGGTTCCGGTGGCGATGAACCACAGGGGACGATCAGGTTCGCGCAACTGAAAACTGCCCGTCGGGCCGGTGAATTCAACCGTATCTTTAGGTTTCAGAAGCGCCAAAAGCGGGCTGGTGATGCCCTCGGGAATAATGCGAATAAGCAGTTTGATCGTAGGATCATTTTCGCCGCTCACAACGGAGTAGGTGCGATCTTCCGGCTGGCTCCGTCCGTGGATGACAATTTCATCGCCGGGCCGATACAGAAAACCGCCGCGCGTCATCTCGAGTTCAAAGGCGCCGGGTGCGATGGTCTGATTCTGGAGGACAGAACTGCGGTAGCGGAGGGCGCTTATTGGGAGGGCTGCCATAGATCGGCTTGGAATGTAAAGCTCACGTCGCGCATGTCAAACATCCGGTGGCTTCGATGCTGAATTATGGTGCGCGTGTGCAGCTCGACGGGCGCCATCAATGGCACGGCGGATTTGAATACGTCGGGCCAGCGCACGAGGTCGTCATCAATGGAGTTCACGAGGACGATGCGGCGACCGGAATTTTTGAGTGCGCGCATGGCTTCTTCCGCATCACCACGTCCGGCAAGGAGCGACTCCGCATCCAATACTTCATGTCCGTATGCCAGCGCCAGTGGAGTACCCCAGAGAAAGTGATCGGTCACGACGAGGTCTTCCCTTTCGATGAAAGACGCGACGGTGTGCAGCGCTTGGTTGAGTCCGTTGTACTCCGTGTTGCGCCACGCCTCGCGGGCGAGGGGGAGGGTTGCGCAAAGTCCTAGTGAGACCGCTGCGATACAACTCATTTTTAAGAGACGCGGGAGCGTGTTTGCCGAGTGCAAGAACGAGGCGATTCCAGTTGCCAGGAGCGCCGGTGAATAGGCCAACCATCGTTTGCTTGCCCATGGATATAGATTTTCCGCATGACGATGGAGCAGGACGGCGAGTAGCGCGGTGAATAGCCAGAGCAGCCACGGCGTGAGCGCACTTTTGCGAAACTGCCAGAGGATTCCGAGCGCACCGAGCACTGCGATTGCCGGTGTTGCATAGGCAAACCATGCATTGCAGTTTCCGAAAAACTCTGCCCACGGTTCCTGCAACGTGAACTCGCGCGCAAGGAGGGCGAGGGGGGCGAGCAGCGTTAAGAAGCGCGTCCACCGTGGAAGCGCGCGTCGCAGCGCAACAAGTGAGCCGTCAATAGTCAGCGTGAGACAAAGTGAGCCGAGCGCGAGCTTTGTCAGAAGGGGATAGAGGTGTCGAATTTTATAGACGGAAGTTGGTGAGACCCATTTGTACCACGCGAGACCGACAAACAGCGCGCCAGCGAGGGCGAGGTGACGCGAGGTGACGCGGCGTCGGTTTGAATCGCTCGCATCCCATACAACGAGAATGAGGAGCAGAAACGTCTGATAAAACAAGAAACTCGCCCGGTTCAATGCGCCGAGAGCGAGCGTCAACGCGAGAAGCGGTTGTGCGCCCCGCTCTTCGCGCAGCAAAAGCAGTCCCGTTGCGCAGACGATTGCGAGGCCGAACATCTCCGATGCTGGAATTGCGGTATGCGCGATGAAGATCGGTTGCAGCGCAAGCGCCAGACCTCCGGCGAGAATGGCAAGCCGTGGAAGTCGCGCCGTTGAGAGGAGCGCGAGGAAGATGGTGAGCGCGAAAAGTCCGGTCAGATGATTGACGCGCAGCGCGGCGCTTCGACTACCAACGAGGTTACTAATCGCGACGAGCGTGGGAGTGGCGCGATAGAAATAAGGCGTGATCGCACCGCTCGTCGGGTCAGTTGGAACGCCGGGAAAGATTTCTGTGAACGATCCGAGCTGCCTCGCGAATGAGTCTGGCGCAGTCTGAAGCCCGTTTGCGCGAATGGGGTCGGGCGCCTGCGCAACGCTTCCCGTGTTCGCAACTAGAAGGCCCTGATTGATGTTCACGCCCGGATCCCAGCCTCCAGCGATCCATTCGCCGCGGTTGGGCAGGCTGTAGAGGACGCAGAGCGCCAAGATGAGCGCGTAAAATCCGGTGAAACCGTTCTGGAAACAGGCGACACACGAGCGCGTTGTTTTTCTGGTTGCCATCTGACCTGCGATGAGGCCGCCAGCAATGACGAACGCCGCCCAGAGCCAAAGGGCTGTACTTGTGAAGTGTCCAATCTCGGCCAAGACGATGGCCGGAATGAGAATGATGGACAGGCCGATCACGAGCGCTGTGCCGCAGAGTTCAATTCGCGTGCGGGCGGGGAGGAGCCACACCCACGCGAGGCCGGGCAGATAAAAAAGCGCGCAAAGGACAAATGCGCTTTTTGCCGCGAGTAGTATCGAAATGAACCCGTTCATTATGCTACGTTTTGTGCGCCGATGGACGATGACGCAACAACGAGTAAAGTTCTAGCTGCCTTAGACGCAGTAGGCGAGATGGTTCTTCCGCTGCGTGGCGAAAGTATGGGGCCGCGTTGGGCGTCGGCGCAGAGAGTGAAGGTTATTGCGACAACGCGAGTGCCTGCGCGTTGGGGTGATGTTGTTGTTTTTGAGCGGTATGGTCGGATGTATGCGCACAGATTAATTCTGCGCATCGGTTCGCGCTGTTGGACCAAAGGGGATGCGCGTCTTGTATGGGATTGTCCATCTCCGCGCCGTGATGAACTTGCGGGTGTTGTTTGTGGGTTATTGGACGCGACGTCGCGACAAACTCCCATTCGGCGAAACATTGGCGCTGCGCTTTTGCATCTCTTCATCGCCCTTGCGTGCTCCCCGATTTTTCTGGTGAAGTGGCGCGTGCGAACGCGCGGATTTGGTGTAAGCTTCTGTGAAATTGAAGCGGGTGGGGTGGAACCTATTTGCCTCGAAAAGGAATGTGACGTGAAGCAGAGGAACGTACTTGGGACTGAGCTGAAGCCGTGTTGCTACAACCCGCGCACGGGATTTTATCGCGACGGATTTTGTCATACCGGACCGGAAGATTTGGGGCTACACACGGTTTGCGTGCGAATGACGGCGGAGTTTCTGGAGTTCTCGCGTATGCGGGGGAACGATCTTTCCACGCCGAACCCTGAGGTGATGTTTCCCGGCTTGAAACCCGGCGACTGTTGGTGCCTTTGCGCATCCCGTTGGAAAGAAGCGCACGACGCCGGTGTAGCTCCGCAAGTTGTTTTGGAATCCACAAACATCAACACGCTCCGTGTAATTCCTCGTTCTCTTCTGGAAGAACACGCTATTTTTTCGGAATAATCTGCCAAGCGTCCGTACATTTTCGTGTCAGTAAAAATTTTTACTGAAAACGTGAAATAATTTCCATAAACTCACAAAGCGTCATCGTTATTCATTTGGGATAAACGATTTACAGCTGTAAAATAAATCACTAAAGCGTTTTAGTAAAATGCTTGACCTCGGCTGGATGTAGGCGTACAACGGCCTGCAAATGAGTGGTGTGTTGGCCCAATTTAGGAGAACGAGGATGAAATCCCTGAAGATGCGGTTAGGATTGGTTTGCGCGTTGGCGTTGAGCTTTGCAGCGATTGCAGGCGCGGAAGAATCGGGTATTGGCGATTGGGGCGTGAACGATCCAACGTACGGATTGAAAACGCGCGAGAATGAGCAAGGATTTAACTACACCCCGAGCCCTGCAGATTGGCGCGACGTTAATATCTATCAGCTCTTCACGGATCGCTTCGCTGACTCCGGCGAAGATCAGCTTGCGAACTACAAGCCTTCATGGAAGGTCGAAGGCAAACCATTCCCGCAAAACCGCAACTATCACCATGGCGGCGATTGGAAGGGGTTGAAGAACAATCTGGACTATCTCTCCGGCATGGGCGTGCGCGCGATTTGGGTTTCCGGCGTCCAGCAGAACGATCAGGGCAAGGACACAAACTACACGCCCTATCACCAGTATCACCCAGACAACTTTTTCAAGGCCGATCCGGCGATGGGAACATTTCAGGATCTCAAAGACCTGATTGACGCCTGCCACGCGCGCGGCATTTATGTGATTCTCGACGTGGCGCCGAACCACATGTCCGACAAGAACGGTCTGTGGGGCAACAACCAGCAGGACGACAAACAGTATTTCTCGAACGGCAACGGCACATTTGGCTGGTGGGACCAGAACAACAAGCACCCCGCTCCGTTTGACAACCTCAACTACTTCCACAACAACGGCACGATCAATTGCTGGGACTGCTCCCCCGAAAACCTCATCGGCCAGTTCAAGGGCACCGACGATCTCAAAACGGAAGATCCCGCCGTGCAGAGCATTCTCTCCAAGGCGTTCAAGAACTTGATTGATGCGACGGACTGCGACGGCTTCCGCGTGGATGCGATCAAGCACATGGAATACAACTGGATCAAGCAGTGGGCCGACGACATGCGCAAACATGCGGCCTCTCGCGGCAAGAACGACTTCATTCTTTTCGGCGAGCTTTTTTCGTACGACAACGGCGCACTCGCCAGCTTCTGCAAAGACCCGGGCTACTCGTTCAACTCCGCTCTGTTCTTCCCGCTCAGCCAGAACATCAAGAGTGTCTTCGTGGACGGCCAGAACACGGCCCAGTTGACACAGCAATTGAACAACAAGAGCCAATATGGCGAAGGCGCAAACCGCCTAGTGGCCTTCATTGACAACCACGATCTCAACCGCATCGCGCTGATGAACGGCGGCGACACGCAGAACGACGTGTGGAAATTGCGCCCGGCGCTGAGCTTCCTCTATCTGGCCACGCCGGTCCCCTGCCTCTACTACGGCACGGAACACGCATTCGATCAGGGCGGCCACTACAACGGCAGCAACCGCACTCAAGACAATCCGGATGACGGCGACTGGCAGCGCGAGACCATGTTCGACAAGGGGTTCCAGCCCGGCGCGGCGCAGGGCAACAAACTCGCGGCGACGAACGCCCCGCTCTATCTCCACATCAAGGCGCTGAACCAGGCACGCGCCGCCCACCCCAGTTTGACGCGCGGTTCGTTCCAGGAGCGCTGGGCGGATAACGTCTATGCGTTCAGCCGTGTGTACGACCAGGAAGAGTCGTTGGTTGTCATCAACAACAACGACGGCAACAGCTCCGTGAATCCGTCGGTCAGCAAGCCGAACGGCACAGAGTTCGTCAATGCGCTCAATACGAACGACAAGATTACCGTCAGCGGCGGCAAACTTTCCGTCAACCTCACGGGCAAAGAAACAAAGATCTACGTCGCGGGCGCAGCCGCTCCGCAATTGTGGGTTCGCAACGGCCAGACCTATCCGCCAAATGGCCAGATTGTCCCGCCAAGCGTCTATTACAATGTGGAAGCCGGTCCAGCCGGTTCCGTGACCAACGTTCGCGTGGCCTACTCGGTCAACAACGGCCAAAACTGGACCTACGTGCCGATGGCCGTCAACAACGATTGGAGCAGCGAAGGCGGCAAGTGGTACAATGCCCAGTCGTTTGCACTGGTCGGCGGTCAGCACGTTCTCTACTTCTTCGAAGCACAGGGAACGGGAACGAACTCTGTTTTTGATAACAATGGCGGTCAGAACTACTCCTTCGACGTCGGCTTCCCGCCGAACAGTTCGCTCTGGGTGCGTGGCACCAAGAACTACCCCGTCGACGGCTCGGTGACCTTCGCCACCCCACTCTATCTGGATACGGAAGTCGGGCCGGTTGGCATGGTGTCCGGTGTGAGCGCCGTGGTGCGCGTGGATGGCGGCACGTGGGCAACCAACGCGATGTCCAAGAACCTCGATTGGAGTTCCGATGGCGGCAATTGGTACAACGTCAACCTCGGAACCTTCGATGAAGGTTCCGTGGTTCAGTACTACATTCGCGCGACAAGCGGCACCAATGCGGCCGTTGCAGACAACGGGGGAACCTTCTACCAGGTGACGGTCCGCGGCGCAGGCCTCGCGATCACCAATCCCCCCAACAACATCAGCGTGGCGAACAACGTCTCGACCTACACGATACAGGGCACCGCCGGCGCGATTACGAATGGAAACCTGAAGTGGACGAACTCACTGACCGGCGCATCCGGCCAGTTTGCCGCGGTCACTCCGTGGTCGGTCACGAACCTCGCTCTCGCGGTTGGCGCGAACGTGTTCACCATCTCCGGTGCCACCTCTGGCCAGCAAGGCGGGACGCTGGAGGACAAGGCGCTCAACTATGGTGGGTCGTGGACGGACGGGTCCAATCAAGGCACGGGCTTTGGCGCGTGGACGTTCAATCACTCGCAAGGCTCCGGCTACGCGGGCGTCTTCATCGGCTCGCCGACCAACGCGGGAATCAGCGGATTCAGCGGCGATGCGTTCGGTTTCTACGCCAATCCGCCGAACTCCGGCGCGAACGCAGAAGTCGGACGTACCTTCGCCACGGCGATGCCGATCGGCTCGACCTTCAGCTACAAGTGGGGCGTGAATTGGGACAGCAACTATTCGAACTCCTATCGTGGCTTCAGTCTGCTGGCGGGCGACACGGAGTTGATCTATATCAACATGGGCAACAGCCAGGCCATCAACATCAACGGCAACACCATGTTCGCAAACTACGGAGCAGCGGCCATGACGGTGCACATGACGTATCTGGCAAATGGCAGCATCCGCGTGTGGGGCACGGGCCGCGATGGCTCCGAAAGCTATGACCAGACGTTGACCGTTCCGGCCGGCGCGCCGACTCGCTTCAAGTTCTATTTCAATGCGACCGATAACAAGCAGGACGAGCGACAGATGTACTTTGACGATCTGGCGCTCACCGGCGCAGGCGGCGCGGGCGATCAGCTCAGCGCAAGCGTCACGATCACCCGTGAACTTGTGCCGACCGACAGCAATGGCGACGGTGTGCCGGATGCCTGGTTGCTCAGTCACGGCCTCGATGTCAACACGCCCGCCGGCGATCTCGCGGCGAATGGCTACACCTATCTCGAGTCCTACATGATGGGCTTGGATCCGACCGACAACAGCATCCCTGCGATGCTGATGAATCAAGGACAAGGCAACGCATTATCCTTCAGCGCACCTGCCGGCCGCCGCTACATGGTGCAATTCACCACCAACCTTTTCCAGCCATTCCATGACATTGGCGAGGGTGTGGATGTGGGCGAGCAGATTCAGCTCAACGGCGAGGAGCAGGGCTTCTATCGCATCCGCTTCTACGACGAAGACGCAGAAACCGAAACCGTATCGGTCAGCGCCTCCCCCGGCAGCACGACCTTCACCAATGCCAGCGGCATTCAGGTCACACTGCACGTCACGGGCGACAACGTCGTCACCTCGACCTACGCAGTGGCAGGCGGCACGCCGGCGACCTTCACCAACGGCCAGGTCATTACGATCGGCGCCGGCTGGACGAACAAGCAAACCGGCTTGCTCACGCTCTACGGACGCACCGCGCACGGAGTCACCGACAACCGCGCGTATGGCTACACCTTCACAGCCGCAAGCCAGTTGGCGCTTACGCAGGTTGCCGGAACGCACCACTGGGTTAGCGAACAAAACCAAGTGTTCATCAACTCGGCCGGTTACCCGGAAGGCGCATCGGTCGAGGCGCACATCGTGTACAAGGTCAATCCGCAGCCGGGCGACACCAATGCCTGGCCGCTGGTGGCGATGTCCCGAATTCCGGATTGGGAAAATGGTGATTGGTGGCATGAAGACTTGGGCATCCTCAATAACGGCGACGTCGTCCAATTCGCGATCATGATGAAGGATGGCTTCGGCACGGAGGTTTGGGACAACAACGGTGGTCAGAACTACAGTGTGACCATCAGCAGCAGCACCAATCCGCCGGTTCAGCAGGGTGGCGACAAGCCTTACTCCTCCAATCCCACACTCGGCACACGCGGAACAAAAACGATCGATGGCAGTCCGTCCGACTGGAGCGATGCAAACCTCATCGCCCTTGGCATGGCCAACGACGATCCCCGTTCGCTCGGCAGTAACTGGACGATGCACGAGGCCCCGATTGATCTCACCCACATGTGGGCGGCATGGGACGATGACAACCTCTACATCGCGTGGCAGTTTGTGGATGTCACCGACGTGATTGATCCCTCCAACGCGGGCAGCGCCGGCGGTGGAAAGATATCCAACAACGACGGCATTCTTCAATGGCTCGTTCTCGACACCAAATCCGGCGGCGCGACCTCCGATATGTGGGCCAAGCAGAACAGTTGGACCGGTGCGAACAAGCCCGACTACCAGATCTACCTCGCCGGCAGTCTCTGGCAGGGCTACATCTCCCGCGAAGTCGGCGGCGTGTTCCCCGTGGATGACGGCGGCGTCAACTACAACACCATCGCGGCGGCCGGCATTACCGTCGCGAAAGGGAACACCTTTGGCGGAACCAGCCTCTGGGGCGTCGGCGATGCAGATGATCGCTTTGATGGCAGTGCGCCGAATCGCAACTTCCTGACGGAAGGCCACAGCACCAGCCGCGACAGTTTCTACGAGATGAGCATCCCGTTGAGCTACCTCGGCATTACCGCAGCGCAGTTGGATTCCGGCACAGGCGTGGGCGTCATGGTGGGCGCCGGCTCGGTTTCGAGCATGGATTCACTTCCGCACGACGAGACGACGCTGGATAGCCCCGGCGTCGAGAGCTACAACTCCTCGTTCGAGTGGGGTGATGTGGACCTCTTCACCGCGCCCTTCGCGCGAATCGGTCACTAAACCGAGACAAGCAAATTCATTGCACAGGGCGCGGAGCAACTCCTCCGCGCCCTGTTTGTTGTTGATTGTCCGCACGAAATCCCCAGCGCGGCGTCTGGACTGCGCCTCCAAGGTATGGATTTTTTGCTTTGTCTTGTGTACGATGAATCCCGTGCCTGAAAACTTCCAAGGCTTGGAAACGTGGTTGGAAATGACTTCCAAGGCTTGGAAGTTTTGTATCCTTTGCGCCGCGCTTGCACTGCCGTTGCAGGCGGCGAGCCCGTGGCGGGAGACGCTTTCCTTCACGATTACGACGAATGTTTCGATGGCCGCGAGCGTGTTTGTCGTGGGCAGTCATTCAGACCTCGGGAGTTGGAACCCGACGAAGGCGATTCAGCTCGGCTATGTGGGGGGATGACGAGTGGGTGGGACAGGTCGCGGTGCGCGCAGGCGCGACGAATATCGAATACAGATTCATTTCGCGGTTGGACGCTGCGGCGCTCTACTGCTCTGTGACAAATGTCGAATGGTTGGGCGATGGCAATATGGCTACGTCCACCCCGCCACAGGAAGCTGCGCCGTACACCGGGAAGACCCTCTATTACCTCTCCTCGTGGACGAGCGCGTTTGTGAATGTGGTGGACGAGGGCAGTAACTCTGTGCCGGTGGAACTCGATCGCGTGGGCGAGGGGCGGGCGCCGGGCGAATTTTTATATCGCGGTGCGAATGTGGGTGAAGAAGGGGAGCCGCTGCAATTTTGTTTCTCCGGCTATCTGAGCGAAACCCAGTATTGGGATCGCGCACCGTATGGCGGGTATGGCAGCAACGACTACTACACCTCGCTCGACGTGTTTTATGTGCAGGATGGCAATGTGTTTTCGTATCGCCCGCCACCGGCTCCAGCAGCGCCGAAGGTGGTGACGCAAACCGTCGCTTCAACAGTCAGCGGCATCGTCGGGCGAATGGTTCGGACATACCTCCCGCGTGGGTATGCAGACAACACCTGGAAGCAGTATCCAGTTATCTATATGCACGATGGAGGACAGGTCGTCGGAGCGTGGGGGGCTTGGCACACGTTGACGCGCGAGATTGGACAAGGACGAATGCGCGAGGCGATTGTGGTCGCCGTCAATGCAATGAATCGGTGCGCAGAGTACACGCCGCCGGGCGAGACAATTCCTCCCGATGTGGGATGTGGCTCAAACGAAGTTTCTGGCGTTGGCGACCGCTATGCCGATTACCTCATTAACGATGTTAAGGGGTACGTGGACGCGAGTTATCGGACGCTTTCCGATCCGGCTAATTCGGGTGTTATGGGGGCTCTTCGCTCGGCGGGCTGATTTCTGCTTGGATGGCGTTGAAGACCAACGTCTTTGGTTTGGGTGGCGTGATGTCGCCGTCGTTTTGGGCCGCGAATAACGAATTTATCCCGTGGATACTCTCAAACGATACGCACACTGCGCGACTGTACCTGGATGTCGGAACCGCCGAAGAGGAAGATTCTATGTGGGGGCCGATGTGGTTTGTGCGCTATAAACTTCTACAGGATGGGTACGCGGAGAACGGGGATCTGTTGACCGTGATCGGCTGCGGCCAAAATCACAACGAGGCCGCTTGGTCGAATCGCCTTCCGCGCGCGATGCGGTTTCTGCTGAGTCTTCAAGATGAACCGAACTGGCTCGCGCAGGAAGAGTATCCTCCCATCCTCGCGGTGAACGTTGACGAAGAAAACTTCCCAACTTCGATAGTCCACCGTGCGCTCGCCAACTTCAGCTATCATCTGGAAGAAACGACGAATATATTCGACGAAGCGTGGACACTGGTAGCAACATCTCCTGCCAAGCCGCTGCCTTGGTCCCACCTCGTGTGGGCATTGACGAACCCCGCGCCGACTGAAGCGACCGGATTTTTGCGAATTAAAGCTGTGCCGGACAACTGATCGGCGTTCCGCTTCGTTACTAACGTTTTGGGAGTTGAGTATGAATAAAGTCGCATGTTTAGCTGCACTTGCAGCGTTCGTTACTTGCCATACATTTGCCGCGAGTCCGTGGCGCGAGACGATGGGTTTTTCGATTACCACCAATGTGGGCTACGGCAACGAAGTGTTTGTGGTGGGAAATCATCCGGATCTGGGCAGTTGGAACCCCACGCGCGCGGCAAAACTGTACTGGACCGACGGCAATGTCTGGACGGGCAAAGTCGGGATCAAGTCGGGGGAAACCGTGGATTACAAGTTCGTCAGTCTGCCCAATACACCGGACGATGTGTGCGATCCAGCGAATGCAAACTGGATGCCACCGGGGGAGGGGACGCACTCCGTGACGACGGCACCAGCGCAGCCAGATGCGCCGTATGTGGGGAAGACGATTTATTATTTCAGCAGCTTGACCAATATTACGCTGATCTACTCGTCTGCGGGTGGCGATTTTGCAACCGCGCCCATGAACGTGGTTGGCGCGGGCCGACAGTCCGGCGAATTTCTCTATCGCGTGTCTGAAATCGGCGAGGCCGGTGAACGTATCGAGTTTGTTCTCAGTGGAATGTCTGGCGGGAACACGATTTATGATCACGCGCCTTATCCCGGCTACGGCTCAGAGCCGGATAATAACTACTTTACTACGCTGGATGCGTTTTATTTACAGGACGGAAATATTTTCAACTACCGCCCACCTGCGACAGTTTCGCCTTCGCAAATCATCAGCTCGAATGCCGTTTCAACCTTTTCGCCGTCACCGTCGCGGACGATGAAAATCTATCTGCCCCGTGGCTACACGGAAAACACATGGAAACGGTATCCCGTAATCTACATGCATGACGGTGAAAATACCTTTTATCCCGGCGGAGTGAACGGAAGCTGGGATGCAGGCGGTACGGCGGATCGAGAGATCAGTCAGGGCCGGATGCGCGAAAGCATTATCGTCGCGTTGAATAGCACGAGCCAGCGGACGCGCGAATACCTGCCGCCTGAGGACAATTCCGGCGGGGCGGGATTTGGCGATGTGTACGGTAATTTCTTAAAGTATGACGTGAAGGCGAAGATTGACGCAGAGTTCCGCACGCTGCCTGATCGCCCGAACACAGCGACGATCGGAGCTTCTTCTGGAGGATTGATCGTCACCTATCTCGGTTGGGCGACCAACGTCTTTGGTCTGATCGGACCGTTTTCACCCGCGTATTTGATTAGTCCGAATTTTAATCAGCGGATAGCCAATGAGCCGAAACAACCCCTTCGTATTTTTACCGCAACCGGGACAGCTGGAGACCCAGAAGTTAGAATCCTGCCCGATACATGGCCCGTGTTGGACTCCTTCCTCAAGAAGGGCTATGTGTCGAACGTGGATTTGGTGAGCCGTATCGGTTGTGGGCAGATGCATAACGAAGCCACTTGGGCGAGCTGGCTGCCCGAATGTTTTCGCTTTCTCCTTAATATATGGGATGAACCGAATCGGGTCGCTCAGGATGAGCATCCGCCGGTGATCACGTGGGCGAGCGGTGGTGATGGGCCGACAGCGCTGGTTCACCGAACACTGGCTGGTTTTCGGTATGAGCTTCAGCTCGCAACGAACGGTATCGCGGGCAACTGGCAGTTGCTTCAAGGCTCAACTCCCGAGGTTCTTCCATGGTCCAGCCGACTTTGGCCGCTTACGAACGTCCCACAATCGGCGCGAACAGCCTTTTTTTCGCAGCTCGGCGAACTGATATAACTCTGTGGTAGCCGGAAGGATGGCCCATTTCGAGCGGCGGGCGAAAAATAATTTTTGCTACGCCCCTTGACTTAAACGATTTAGTCAGCGACATTGCGGGAATTATTGGCGGTTCTTCAGGTTGTCTGCATGGGTTGTAGGCGGGGAGCTGACAAGCGGCTGGCAGGGGCCAGTCAGCATGAAGTCTGAGGCAAGAGGGAGAAGCCTTCATGGTTCCGGGGAAACAAAAATATAAAACCGGGATCGCGGCAGCGATAGGGATGGCAGCGCTTTTCGTTGCGTACTTTTCGTTCGCCGGTTCCGTCGAATCTCAAAGCGCCCGCGTTGCGGCTGCCGACTTGTCGGCTTCCGTCGTGGTTGCCCCGCAAAACGCTTCGCAACGCCGCCCGGCCGATGCGCTGGATCAGCGGCTGATCGCCGATTTGCTGGTGGACTCCATTGTTCAAATTGAGTCAGGCGGCAACGCCCGCATGGTCGGCGCCAAGGGCGAGCGCGGATTAATGCAGATCAAAGCGGACACCTGGAGCGAGGTGGCACGCCGTCACTACGGTGGGCCCATTCCCTTCAATCGCGCATTTGAGTCGGATACGAACCGCAAAGTGGGCGCTGCATACTTGAACGACTTGCAACTGTTTCTGGCGCGCCATCGTGCCGCGTGGAAAGCGGACGAGCGTTCGTTGCTTTTGGCCTGCTACAACGCGGGTCCGGAGCGAGTGCGTCAGTGCGGCTTCGATATTCGCCGCCTCCCGGCCTCCACGCGCGACTACATCACACGCGGTTCGGCCCTGCACGATGCGCTGTTGGACGATAACAACGTTCCCGCAACTGCGGTGCGTCTCGCCATGGATGCGGGTCGCCGCGCTGGTGGCGTCTGATCGCCACCTTTACTTGCGTTCATTGGCAAGATTGTCTTTAGTAGGCGAAGTATTTAGGAGGCTTACGCATGCAACCCAATATTGATATCGCAGATGTGCTTCGTCGCGGCTTTAACCTATATAAGGAAAATATCACGACGCTCATTATTGCGGGCCTTTTGGCCATGGTCATATCGGCTGCAACAGTGGGTATCCTCGCAGGTCCGATGCTCGCGGGCCTCGTCATGATTACGCTCGGCCTCGCGGACCGCAAGGACCCGAAACCGGAAGTAGGCGACCTTTTCAAAGGGTTCACTTTTTTTGTGCCGACGCTGGTATTTGTAATTTTGGCCGTCGTTGCGCAACTGCTTGGTCAGGCGATTCTTAAATTCCTTCCGGTCATTGGCTCCTTGGTCTCTGGCCTCTATGCGGTTTCACTGAATACGGTCTTGATGTTCGTGGTCTTCTATATTGTGGACCGCAAGATGGATGTGGTTGCAGCCATTCAGAAAAGCTTCGAAACAGTGAAGGCGAATTTCTGGATATTTCTGGCGATCAACATCCTTGCTGGCGTAATCTCGGCGCTCGGTGTCATCGCCTGTGGAATCGGTGTCGTTGTCACAGCGCCGATTGGCGCGGCGATTCTCACCGTTGTTTATCGCGATGTGCATCCGATTGACACACAGGACAGCGCCACGCCTACCGTCAACTGATCCATACGGCAGTTCACAACACGCGCAGGATGAAATGCGCCGTCAGACGCTTGAGCTGACGCTGGCTTCCAACGCCAATTTGTCATGATCCTCGCCGGTGGGGGCGGGGTAGTGGCCCGTGAAACAGCCGACGCAGAAATTGTCGGCTTTATCCACTGTCGAAAGTAGTCCGTCCAAACTCAGGTAGCCCAGTGAGTCTGCGCCGATAAACGCGCAAATTTCTTGCTCATCCCGGTTCGCGGCGAGCAGTTCGTTGCGGGACGGAAAATCAATGCCGAAGTGACATGGGTGTCGTGTGGGCGGACAGGAGATGCGCACGTGTACTTCCTTTGCCCCCGCCTCGCGTAAGGTCTGAACGCGACGCTGCAACGTGGTGCCACGAATCAGTGAATCGTCCACCACGACAACCCGTTTGCCGCGCACGACGCCCGGCACGACGGCGAGTTTCAGATCGGCGCTGTCGGTGCGCTGCCCCTGAGTCGGCATAATGAATGTGCGGCCGACGTAATGGTTGCGGATGAAGCCGTAGTCGAGTGGTATCCCGCTTTGCTGCGAGTAGCCGAGCGCGGCCTGTGCGCCGCTATCGGGCACGGGGACAACGATGTCGGCCACTGCCGGATGCTCCTGCGCAAGTCGTTGGCCAAGCCGCATCCGAACATCGTGAACACTTTGTCCGAAGAGCGTGCTGTCGGGCCGCGCGAAATAGACGTGTTCAAAGATACACTGACCCAAGCCCGTCTTCACCGGCTCGCAGAAGAAATTGCTGCGAAGGCCGTGGCGGTCGGCCCGTCACCACTTCGCCCGGCTCCACATCGCGGATGAACTCTGCCCCGACCTGTTCCAACGCGCAGGTCTCACTGGCAAAGACGTAGCCGCTACCGAGTTTGCCGATGGAAAGCGGGCGGAAACCGAAGCGGTCTCGCGCTGCCATGACTGTGTCCTTCGTCATCAACAGAAACGAAAATGCGCCACGAAGCTCGTTCAGGGCGCGCTCGACGCGCTGTGGGCGCGAGCGAAACTGCGGGTCTGCGATCAGGTGCAACAGGATTTCGCTATCCGTGCTCGTTTGAAAAATTGCGCCTGCTTCTTGATAGCCGTGACGAAGTTTCTTTGCGTTCGTCAGATTCCCGTTGTGCGCAATCGCCCAAATCCCATCTACACACCCGGCGACGAGCGGTTGAACATTTTGCGGGCGCGACGCGCCGGTGGTGGAATAGCGGACATGCCCAATGCCCAGATACCCTTGTAATTTCGCGAGGCAATCGGGGTCACGGGTGAAGACATCGCCGACCAAACCCTCGGCCTTGACCGAGCGCACCTTTTCGCCGTCGCTCACCACCATCCCCGCGCCCTCCTGTCCGCGATGCTGGAGAGCGAACAGACCGGCATAAATCAGTTTTGAAGGATCAGTGACACCGAAGACACCGAACAACCCGCAATAATGTTTTGGCTTTTCATTCGAGCTACTCATTGAAAACTCCGATACAGCGCGGCAAATTCGCGAGGCTTGCCGTCCGAGCCAAACGTACGCAGGTAGCGCCGTCCGGAAAGCTAAAACAGCAAATTTCTCAATTCCTATTCAACCCCTAACACAACCGACACAATTCCATAAAAGGAGAAACAAAAAGCCCCGCCACAAAGCGGCGGGGCTTTTCATTCCGAATCGTCAGCCGATTAGAAGTTTTTCACGAGCGAGAGGGTGCCGACGACTTCCGTGTCGTATCCGCGGGCATCGCCTCTCTGCTTCGGCAGAACATCGCTGTCAATGCGGCCGATATACTGCACGCCAAGCGCTACCCACTTGTAGGTGGCTTTTGCGCCGGCTGTCCAGTGGCTGAGTCCGCTCTTGCCTTCGTCCGGGTTCTTATAGGCAAGGGTTGCGCCGAGATTCAGGTTCACGTCGTCCGTCAGCGCCAGCCCGTGGCCGATACCGCCTTCAACGTACCAGTCCTCTTCAATCGCTCCATCTACCCCGTAGTACACGGCGAGTTTCGGATTGAGAATGGCGTCAACCGCCGCTGCGAGTTTCACTTCGCGCTCTGCGTCCTTGCCGCCATCAATGACTACCGTTTCGCCTTCTGTTCGCGACTGTACACCCTGAGGGAAGGTGTGCTCGATATAGCCGAGTGTCAGCGCCACCAAATCGCAATTGATTGGGAGCGTGTAATCTGCGTAGAGGTCAATTTTTGAGAATTGGCCGTCTTTGACGCGCCCGCCGAAGTCGTCAATGTCGAGGTTGCCCCATACACCGACCTTCAGGCCGGGAAGAATCCCCGCCTCGAGCGATGGCTGAGCGACGAACCCATCGTTGAGCGTGACGCCGCGATACACACGCGCCGATGAAAAGTCAACGCGCGCGGTGCCTACCGGCTTCGCTGCCGCCGCTGCCTCTTCGGCTGTGGCGATCAAAGGCATCGCTAGGAATGCTCCGGCACAAAGGCCCAAGCTTAGCTGCAATATCTTTCTCATCCTATTCTCCTTCTCTGCTTTTGTTCCCGCCCTCAACCAGAGGGACAACACGGCCCATGATAACAGGTATAAACGCTTTCCGCAAGCGCCGTGGGTGAATTTCGTGAGGGACGGCAAAAAAACCAAGCTCTTGTGAAACCGCCTGCAAAGGCGCGAGCGAGGAGATTGGGCTTTACAGCGTTTCGTGTTGAATGAACGCTGGAGAGGTTCGACGATCTATGAGGTGGTATGTACGCAGCAGTTACAAAAGGTGCGGTTCCTCTACCTGCCCTCTGTGCAACGATAGCGTGCCAGAGCGTACACCGGAACGAGCCGCCCGAAGTGGTGGGCACCATCGTTCCCGTCGCTGAGTCTCTTTACGGACGGATGCGCAAAATATCTGAACAGCAGGGAATTCCCATTCCCGAAGAGTTTGATCATCTCATGCAAGCCGCGCGATCAGCCGATTGGCCGGCAGTTTCGAATCAATACGAACAAATCCGAAAGAAAAGCCATTGGTATGCGCACGATGAACCGAACGATCCGAGATTTGTAACGCAACTGTTTCATCCGCTGCACGAGACCTATTGGACATTCAATTATCTTCGCGCATGGCCTCCGGAGCTGGTCGAGGAATACTGTGAGATGGTTCTGAGCGATTTACCTTTCAACAGCATTCTTTTTACCGGTTCGGATAGCTCGCGCTTCCTGATCGGTTCGCTGGCGGAACAACGTGGGCGAGGGGATATCGCGTTTATTTCACAAAACGCCCTCGCTGTTTTCAGCTATGAAGAATATCTGCGAAGCATTTATGGCGAGAGAATTCGGATTCCAAGCGATGAGGAACTGACCGCCGCATTTTCTCGGTATGTGGAGCAAGTTAACAAAGAACACCCTGCCGATGGTTCTGTCTCAGTCGGCGATGCCAGCGACGTGATGCGAATTAATGGATTTATTGCGAAAAACATTGTCGAAGAGAATCGCGCCACTTCCCGAATTTTTGTGGAGGAAGCGTATGTAATTCCATGGATGCTGCCGTATTTGAAGCCACACGGCCTAGTCATGGAACTCATGCCCGAGCTCCGTGACCACGATCTCCGCGCAAGAGGTACAGCAAGACGCGCAGCTCTGGCGCGATCTCGAATTGCATCTTTCAGCCACTTACAAGATCAGCGCCAACGAATGGTCGGGCATGGCCTATGCCTTGATGCGCTCGGCGATTGCCGGGGTTTACGCTGAGCGCGAAATGTATAACGAGGCGGAAGCCGCTTTTCGTCAGGCCATGCGCCTTGCGCCAAACTATCCAAGCTCCGCGTTTCGTCTCGCCGTTCAAGTCCTCGCGCCTCAAGGGCGAGTTGAAGAGGCGGTTGTCCTGTTGCAGGATTTGGAGAAGGCCCATCCTGAAAACAAGGAATACCGAAAGTATATCGAAAGGCTATCAAAACGATAGCCTTCTGGTCGCGACTTGTTTGCGCTTATTCCTGCATGGGTGTGGCGATCATAGGGGAGGAACCTGGCCCCATTTCGAGGTATCGTGGAATTAACGTCGTGGCAGGTCGTAGTCCGACTTGGTCGGCAGCGCCGAATGGCCCATGAGGTGAATATCCGCGGCGCGCGCGGTTTCGCGTCCTTCAGAGATCGCCCACACGATGAGCGATTGCCCACGATGCGCGTCGCCTGCGGCAAACACGCCGGGCACGGTGGTTGCAAATTGCTTGTCGGTCTTGATGTTTCCGCGCGCGTCCAGCTCGCAGCCGAGCTGCGCGACGATCCCATCGGGTTCTGCGCCGGTGAACCCCATTGCGAGCAACACTAGTTCCGCTGGATGGATTTGTTCGGAACCGGCAACCTCTTCCATCTTCAGGGTTTTGCCATCCGCTGCCGGAACAAATCGAACCTGCACCGTCTTTAGCGCCGTGACGCGACCATTTTCGCCGATGAACTCCTTGGTCGAGACAGCAAAGACGCGCTCGCATCCCTCTTCGTGCGAAGAGCTGGTTCGCAGTTTCATCGGATAATACGGCCACGGTTGATGCCTCGGTCGTTCCACCGGGGGCATGGGCAGCAATTCAAAGTTTGCGATGGAGGTCGCGCCCTGACGGTTTGATGTGCCGATGCAGTCGCTCCCGGTGTCGCCGCCGCCGATGACGATGACGCGCTTGCCGGTGGCGAGTATTTGATTCGAAATGGATTTGCCCGCGACGATGTCGTTTTGCTGCGGAAGAAATTCCATCGCGAGATGAATACCCTTCAACTCGCGTCCTGGCGCTTTTAGGTCACGTCCTCGTTTTGCGCCGACTGCGAGCACAATGGCGTCGAACTCCTTCTGCAACTGCTCTCCCGTGATGTCTGCGCCGATGTTTGCGTTTGTTTTGAAGATGACGCCTTCCGCCTCCATCACGCGCAGTCGCCGGTCAATGATCGTCTTTTCCAGCTTGAAATCGGGTATGCCGAAACGCAGCAGGCCGCCGATGCGGGCGTCGCGCTCGAACACGGTGACCGTGTGGCCCGCGCGATTTAATTGCTGTGCGCAGGCGAGTCCGGCGGGGCCGGAGCCGACCACGGCAATTTTCTTGCCGGTGCGCGTTGCGGGCGGTTCGGGCTTGATCCAGCCTTCGGCAAAGGCCCGCTCCACGATTTCCTTCTCCATCTGTTCAATCGTTACTGGCGGCTCGTTGATCCCCAGCACACACGCATCTTCGCAGGGGGCGGGGCAGAGGCGCCCCGTGAATTCCGGAAAATTGTTTGTCGCGTGCAGCCGATGGCTCGCCTCGCGCCAGTTGCCGCGATAGACGAGGTCGTTCCAATCCGGGATGATGTTTCCCAGCGGACAACCCGTGTGGCAAAAGGGCACGCCGCAATCCATGCAGCGCGCGGCCTGCTGGCGGGCCTTCTCTTCCGGGAAGGGCTCGTAGAACTCGCGATAAAATTTGACGCGCTCCGCGACCGGCCGTTTGTGCGGCAGCTCGCGCGTGTACTCCATAAATCCTGTGATCTTTCCCATGATTCTGTTCCTCTTCCAAAATTAGACCGCAAGCGGCCGGGCCTGGCTGTCCGCTTCCTGCGCTGCCAGTTGTTCGAGCGCCCGCTTATAGTCGCGCGGCATGACCTTGACGAAACGCGCGACCGTCTCCGGCCATCGGGCAAGAAGGCGCGCGGCCACGGCGCTTTCCGTGAAGTGAAGATGGCGCTCGATCAACGCCTTCACTTCCGCGATTTCATCCGGATTATCGAGTGTCTCGAAGTCCACCATTTCCGTGTTGCAGCGGTATTTCTTAAAGTCGCCCGCCTCATCCAGCACGTACGCAATGCCGCCCGACATGCCGGCGGCGAAGTTGCGTCCCGCTCCGCCAAGCACCACCACGCGCCCGCCGGTCATGTATTCGCATCCGTGATCGCCCACACCCTCGACGACGGCGGTGGCGCCGCTGTTGCGAACGCAAAACCGCTCGCCCGCGATGCCTCGGATGAATGCCTCGCCCTTGATCGCGCCGTACAACGCGACGTTGCCGATCAGGATATTGTCTTCGGCGACAAAATCCGCCTCGCGTGGCGGTCGGATGGTCAACCTTGCGCCCGACAGCCCCTTGCCGAAATAATCGTTCGCGTCGCCTTCGACATGGAAGGTCAACCCCGGAGCGCCGAATGCGCAAAAACTCTGTCCGCACGAACCTTTCGCGCGCACGACAATCGTGTCGTCGGGCAATCCCGCCGCTCCGCATTTCTTCGACACCTTGTAGCTCAACATCGTGCCGACGCTTCGATTCACGTTGCGGACGCGCTGCTCGAAGTCCACGCGTTCGCCGTGTTCCAGCGCGGGTTTTGCGCGTTCGATCAATTCGTGATCGAGCGCCTGAGCCAGGTTGTGGTTTTGCTTCTGCCGACAGAACAAGCCGACGCGCGGCGGCACGTCGGGTTTATGAAGAAGCATGGCCAGATCAATGCCGCCGGTCTTCCAGTGTCCTTCCGTTTTACGCGCTTGCAGACGGTCCACCTGGCCGACCATTTCGTCGATGGTTCGGAAGCCGAGCTGCGCCATGATTCGACGCAAATCTTCGGCAACGAACCGAAAGAAATTAATCACATGCTCCGGCTTCCCCGTGAACTTTTTGCGCAACTCCGGGTCCTGCGTGGCGATGCCGACAGGGCAGGTGTTGAGATGGCAGACACGCATCATGATGCAGCCGATGGTGATGAGCGGCGCAGTCGCGAATCCAAACTCCTCCGCGCCCAGCAGACACGCGATCGCGACATCGCGTCCGGTCAGCAATTTCCCGTCGCACTCCACAACAATTCGGCTTCGCAGGTCGTTCAGCGCCAGCGTCTGATGGGTTTCGGCTAGGCCGAGCTCCCACGGCAGGCCCGTGTGCTTGAGCGAAGTTTCCGGCGATGCCCCCGTTCCGCCGTCATAGCCGCTGATCAGCACCACGTCGGCCTTGCCCTTTGCCACGCCCGCTGCAACGGTGCCCACGCCCGCCTCAGAAACCAGCTTCACACTGACGCGCGCCTCCGGATTTGCGTTCTTCAAATCGTGAATGAGCTGCGCGAGGTCTTCGATCGAATAAATATCGTGATGAGGCGGCGGCGAAATCAACTGGACGTGCGGTGTGGAGTGCCGTGTCTTTGCAATCCACGGATAGACCTTTTCCGCCGGCAGTTGCCCGCCCTCGCCGGGTTTCGCGCCCTGCGCCATCTTGATCTGCAGCTCGCGCGCGTTGGCGAGGTAGTGGCTGGTTACGCCGAAGCGGCCCGACGCCACCTGCTTGATGGCGCTCATGCGCCAGTCGCCGTTTGCGTCGCGTTCCGAAACGGTCCGTATCCTCGCCGCCTTCGCCCGAATTGCTCTTGCCGCCGATACGGTTCATCGCAATGGCGAGGGTTTCGTGGGCTTCCTTGCTGATCGAACCATACGACATCGCGCCGGTCTTGAAGCGCTTGACGATCTCCGTCCACGGCTCGACTTCATCCAGTGGGACGGGGGTGTTTCCGGTTGTGAACTCCAGCAGTCCGCGCAACGTGTTCAGCTCGCGGGCCTGATCATTCACCATCTGCGCGAACTCGTCGTACACTGCATGATTTCCGGTTCGTGTTGCCTCCTGCAGCTTCGCAATGACGAGCGGACGCAGGATGTGTCGCTCGCCGGTGCGTCGCCATTGATACAGGCCACCGATGTCGAGCGGGAGCGCTTCCGCCACATGCGCCGGGGGATAAGCGCGCGCGTGACGCTGTCGCGCCTCTTCAGCAAGCGTATCCATGCTCGCGCCGCCGATGCGGTTTGTGGTCCACGTGAAATAGCGGTCAATCACCGGCTGCGCCAGCCCGATGGCCTCGAACTGCTGTGCGCCTTTGTAGCTTTGCAGTGTCGAAATGCCCATCTTGGACATCACCTTCAACACGCCCTTGTTGATCGCCTTCACATAGTTCTTTTCCGCCTTCGCGAAATCAATCTTCTCCAACAGCCCCTGCTCAATCATGCCCTTCAGCGTTTCGAGTGCGAGATATGGATTCACCGCGCTTGCGCCGTAGCCGAAGAGCGTGGCGAAATGATGCACCTCGCGCGGCTCACCGCTTTCAATCACGATGCCGCAGCGCTGCCGCAGGCCGGCGCGGATGAGATGATGGTGGACGCCCGCGCAGGCGAGCAGGGTGGGGATCGGCGCCTGCTCGCGACCCGCGCCGCGGTCGGAAAGAATGAGGATTTCGTATCCGCCCAAAATCGCCGCTTCCGCCGCGCGGCACAATCCGTCCATCGCGGCTTCGAGCGCCGCGCCGCTGTTGGGGTGAAACAGGGTCGGCAGGGTAATGGAGGTAAAACCCAGTTTTTCGATCTCACGGATACGGACAAGGTCTTCGTTCGTCAAAATCGGCTGTTTCAACGCGAGTTGATGGGCGTGTTCCGGCGTTTCCTCCAGCAGATTGCGGGTCGAGCCGATGCTGGTGTGCATGGACGTCACCGTTTCCTCGCGGATTGCGTCCAGCGGCGGATTCGTCACCTGCGCAAAAAGCTGCTTGAAGTAATTGTAGAGAAGCTGTGGGCGATCCGACAGGACGGCAAGCGGAGTGTCCACGCCCATCGAGCCGATTTTTTCGCCGCCGGTCGCGGCCATGGGCGCCATGACGATGCGCTGATCCTCAAGCGTGTAGCCGAAGAGATTTTGTAACACCGCGAGGTCATCGCGCAGCGCGGGCGCTGCCGCGCACGGCGGCGGCAGCGTGTCGAAATTCAGGAGATGCTTTTTCAGCCATTCACCGTAAGGTCGGCGCGCCGCGAGGTCGTGCTTGATCTCCTCGTCCTCCACAATGCGGCCCTGCGCCATGTCCACCAGGAACATGCGTCCCGGCTGCAACCGTCCCTTCCGCTCCACATTCGCCGGATCCACCTCGATGACTCCGGTCTCCGACCCCATAATGACGAAGCCATCTTTTGTTACCGTGTAGCGCGATGGACGCAATCCATTTCGATCCAGTACGGCGCCCACACACGTTCCGTCAGAAAAGGGAATCGAGGCCGGACCATCCCACGGTTCGCCGAGGCAGGCATGATACTGATAAAACGCCTTCTTCTCCGCGCTCATGGTTTCGTGATTCTGCCATGCCTCCGGAATCAGCATACACATTGCGTGCGGCAGCGAGCGGCCCGCGTGATGGAGCAGTTCGACCGCGTTGTCCAAGACCGCCGAATCGCTCGCGCCCGGCGTGGCAATGGGGAACAGCTTGTGCAGATCGTCGCCAAACAGCGGACTGTGAAATAACCGTTGGCGCGCCGTGAGCCAGTTCACGTTTCCGCGCAGGGTGTTGATCTCGCCATTGTGACAGAGAAAACGGAAGGGCTGCGCCAAGTCCCACGTCGGAAATGTATTGGTGCTGTACCGCTGATGAACCAGCGCCATCCCGCTCACCAGATCTTGGTCGGAAAGATCGGGAAGGAACGGCTTGATCTGTTCCGCCAGCATCAGACCCTTGTACACGATGGTCTTGCTCGACAGACTCGGCACATGGAAAAAATTCCCCTCCTTGAACCCTGACTCGCGGATGCGCCGCTCGACGACTTTGCGGATCACATAGAGCTTCCGTTCGAAATGCGCCTGATCCCGGATTCCTTTTCCGCGTCCGATAAAAATTTGTTCGATCTCCGGCGCCACGCGTCGCGCCAAATCGCCCAGCGCCTCGTTGTTTCGGGGAACATTCCGCCAGCCGAGGAACTGCTGCCCCTCCTCGCGGATGGTGCTTTCGGAACATCTCCATGCAGTGCGCACGTTCCATCCGATTGCGCGGGAGAAAGACCAACCCTGCCGCGTATGCCGTCTCCTCCGGCAGGTTCACCCCCGCGACCTTGCGGAGAAATTTATCCGGCAACTGGAACAGGATCCCCGCGCCGTCGCCCGTCGTTTCATCGCAACCACACGCACCGCGATGCGACAGATTTTCCAGAATCTGAAGCGCCTTCTGAACCACATCGTGCGACTTCTCGCCCCTTAACTTGCAAACCATTCCGACGCCGCACGCATCGCGCTCAAACTGCGGATCATAAAGACCCTGCGCGCCCGGCCGGGCCGCTGTGAGGCGGGTTGTCGAATTACACATAATATCCTGTCCACTCTTCATCACTTAACCTCAGTCCATCGCCCCGTCGCCGGCTCCAAAATTCAGTGCGCGACACTCCGGGCGCACAGACTAATTAGCGAGAACCGTTCCAGGCTTGCTAAAATATCGCAACACCTTTAGTTCAAACAGGATACACAACATAGAATCCGCGCCAACAATGACAATTACGTAGGATTGTTGGCCAAATAATTACAAATATGTAGTTTAGCGCCGCGCTGATTTTCATTTGTGGTTAAGAAATCTTCTCTCGGCACAAGGGAGTGCGGTAAAAGGAGCGCGGAGGTGTCACTATGAAATTGATTCGCTTGTTAGGGGCCGCACTGATTTTCTTCGTCGTGTCGGGCGCTCATGTGGGCGCACAAGTTGACGTCAAGTTGATTCCCGGAACGCCGGTGGAGTTCGAGGTTGCGGACGCACCTGCTTCCATGGCTATTCAGTTGCGGCATTCGGATGAGAGCGTGCGCATGACGATTAAACTGCCTGCGGATTACGATTCGGAAAAGCCCTATCCGGTGTTGCTGTTTCTGAATGGTGGTGATGGAGGGATGGGCGGTGAGTTGAATATGGCCGATCCATTTCTTGGAGGTGAAGGGTATATCCTTTGCAACATGCCGTTGTTCAAGCGAGTGGTGGAGACGGACAAGGATGAAGTGAAGTGGTCCATTACCCCGGCAGATGCGCCGTACGCATTGGATGCATATCGCGTGTTGTTTGCGGAGCTGCATCGGCTGGTTCCGAATGCCGATAAATCGAAGAGTGTACTCGCGGGTTTTTCCAATGGCGCAAATTCTGCCGCTCTATTTTTGTGGGCGAGTGCACCGGAATTTCTCAACGACTTTTCAGCGTTTATTTTAATCGAAGGCGGATTCTGGCTTGGGTCAGATCGCGATAGTGAAAGCGGTGTTCATTTTCAACGCGCAACATTTTCCGGCTTGGAGAACAAACGCGTGCTCGTGATGTATGGCGACCAGACAACACCACCGGATCGAATTCCGTGGATTGCGGCCGCAAAGGAATCTGTTGCAGCGATGAAAGCGGCGGGAGTCAACGCAACAGAGTTGCCCATGATCGGCATCAGCCATGATTTTCAGCCCGACGCCATGTCTGCCGTGCGCGATTGGTTGTCTGCCGGATGGTGAGCAAAGCCGGATAACATTAGGGAGTAACGAGAGAAGTCGAAATTCGGCATCGGGCCATTCAAGCCTGCGGCGCGTGAAGCCCGCAAAGAATTCGGCGCCATTCCTTACATAATTCGCGATCATCCAACCCTGCGCCGCGATCATTTTTTTGCGTGGGTCAAAGTGGGGTTCCGCCAATCTGCCTGCGAGTGGCGTTCGTATCTGCGATTTCTGTAACCCCTTGGTAATTCGCCGACGGAAAAAAATTCCAAAATAATTTCAAATTTCTGTTGACCCAAGGTGGGGGAAAGTGGGACAAAGTGGGGCATAGGAAAGTCTAATGGCGGGCAAGAAACAAGATGTCGGAAACGCGATGACGGAAATGCTGCAAGGCGTTTTTGTCGGGCAGTACCAACATTTACTCGATCCCAAGAAAAGACTGACCATTCCAAGCGGCTGGCGCGAGCAAGTGGGTGTGCCGGAGCAGTTGTTTGTCCTGCCCGGCGTTAACGTTCCTTGCCTGTGCGTTTTCCCCGCCCGCGAAATGGCGAAACGCCTCGAGAGGATACGCAGCCTCTCTATTGCGGACGACACGGGACGCAACTTCCTTCGCACGCTCGCCTCGCGTTCCGACTTGGTGCCGTGGGATGCGCAGGGGCGCATCCGAATCAAGGATGAATTGCTGGCCTATGCCGGATTGAAGTCCGATGTGGTGCTAGCTGGTGCGTTCGAATGCTTCGAACTATGGAGTCCCGAAAAATGGAAACAACAACAGGAATCTTCCGCCACATCCACGAGCTTGGGCGAAGCGGCCCGGTACGTTGGCTTCTAGGCCGTGCCTTTGGGTCATCGCCCCGCGCCGTCCGCGTCGAACAAGCTGAATTTGCGCCGATGGGGCACTGGCAGGACCTTTTTTGGGAGCACGGCCGTCGCACTCCCGTCGCACCGCGCGCACAGGCGAGCGCAGCAGGGCAACCCGATTTGTTTGGATGGCTCATTCCTGAGCCATCTGCAGACCGTTCCGCCGTTCCGGCCGCGCCCCCTGCGCGTCCGGCGGCGGAATCGGCTCCCCGCACGCGTGCGGAAAGGCTCTCCAAGCCCGCGCCTGCAAAAACCGTGCGCAAGTTGCGAATGGCCCCCACTTCGATGAATTACGCCGACAGCCGCCGCACAGCGCATCGCGAAGAGATTGCGCGTTTGCTGGAGGTCAACGAGGGCGTGAATGGCGTTCGGCGGATGCCTGCGGTCGAAATGCCGCGCCACCGCTTTTTTGCGCAAGTTGATTTGTGGAAGGGGCGTCCGATCGGGACGCCGTTTGTGATGGGAAACTGACAGGGAATTTCTTGAACGAGCGGAGATGTCGTGCATGAGCCGGTTTTGTTGGAGGAGGTGCTGGTCGGTCTGGCTGTCAAGCCGGGCGGCCACTACATAGACGGAACACTTGGAGGCGGAGGACATGCGAGAGCCATTCTGGAGCAGGCGGGACCGAAAGGCCGGTTGTTGGGAATTGACCGCGATCCCCATGCCCTCGCTCTCGCTCAGGCGCGTCTTGCCGATCTCCCCAATGCAACGCTGGCGCGGGGGAATTTTTCTGAAATGAAAACCCTTGCGCAACAGCACGGCCTCGGCGGTGTGGATGGTGTTCTGCTGGATATCGGAGTTTCTTCGATGCAGCTCGACACGCCGGAACGCGGCTTCAGTTTTCAGGCGGATGCGCCGCTGGATATGCGGATGGATCCGGATATTCCGCGCAGTGCGGCGGATTGGGCAAATCAGATATCGGAGTCCGATTTAGCGGATGTGTTGTGGCGATTCGGCGAGGAGCGTGCGTCCCGTCGAATCGCCCGGTTTATTGTGGAAGCGCGGCAACGCGCGCCGATTCGTACAACGAGCGAATTGGCGGAGTTGGTCGTGCGCGCAAAGGGTGGCCAGCGCGGGCGAATTCATCCGGCGACGCAGACGTTTCAGGCGCTGCGTGTCGCGGTGAACAATGAGTTGGGCGCGTTGGAGGAGGGGATTGAGTCGGCGCTTTCGCTTTTGAAGTCAGGCGGGCGTCTGGCGGTAATTTCATTTCACAGTCTGGAAGACCGGATTGTGAAGCAGCGGATGGCGGCGCATGTCGGGCGTCGCGAATCGTTGGAAGCGGGAGGGGAGCGTTGGATCGTGTCGCCTCCGCGTGTGAAGTGGATTGTGAAGACCCCCGCAATGGCGGGTGAAACGGAAATGAAACGGAATCCGCGGGCGCGTTCGGCGCGGCTGCGGGTGGTCGAAAGGATTGATTAAAAATGGCACGCCGCAGCAGAAAAAAATTATCGAAAGCGCACCAACACTCGTCCGTCGCCGGCAAGAAACATCACCTTGCTGATCATCGCCATTGGGGCCTTTGGCGCATTCGGTTACTTGTGGTTGAACACCCGTTGCGACGCGACGAGCGCTCAGATCAAGCAGTTGGAGCGACAGAAGGCGGACCTCACCCGACTCGTTGCGAATGAGCAGGCCAAGTGGAGCAATCTCGTGTCGTACGAAAACGTGATGAAGCTGCTCAAAACCCATGGGGTGCAGATGGATTGGCCCACGGAAGCGCAGATTGTTCGTGTCCAACGTTCTTCTGCCGGGCGTGGTCAGGATAGCTCACTGGCGCGTAATTAATGGAATGAAAACAGAGAAACGTCATCGGTTCCGGATGGCACTGGTCGTCCTTGGGATGTCGGCCATCTGCTGTGCGCTCGGCTATCGCATCAGCGATTTGCATCTCGGTGATCATGCGCGCTATCTTGCAAAATTGGAGAGCGTGCGGCATCGCGAGGTCGAGGTGCTCGTGGGCCGCGGGCGTGTGTTGGATCGAAATGGCGCCGTTCTCGCTGCAGACCTTTCGACGCGCGATGTCGCCGTGGATCCCGCGTTTATGAAGGCGTACGGAAATCCCTATTTTTCCGCGTCCCAGCTATCGCGTCTTCTTGAGCTGGACCCCGCCGTTGTCTTTGCGCGAATTTCCAAAACGAACAGCAAGTATGAGCTGCTGAAAAAGCGCGTGCCGGAAGACGTCGCGGATAACATCCAGTGGATGAAGATGCCGGGCGTCCGTTGTGACGAGAGGATGGCGCGCGAGTATCCCCAGAAATCACTGATGGCGCATGTCGTCGGTTTTGCGAACGCGGATGGTGTCGGCAGCTCCGGCGTCGAACAACGATTTGACCGCTACCTACGCGGAATCCCCGGTGTGCGTCAGATTGAGGTGGATGGCCGTCGTCAGGAGATCCGCAGTCGGCGTAGCCTCGACATTTCCCCGCAGGCGGGCGGCGATATCTATCTCACGCTGGATCAGAACTTGCAGTACTTCACCGAGAGCGCGCTGGACGCCGCGCTTTCGACAAACGGCGCGAAGGGCGCGTGGGCCATCGTGCAGCGCGTTCGCACGGGCGAGATTCTCGCAATGGCCTCCCGCCCGGACTATGACCTTAATGAATACGGAAAAGTCACTCCTGAAGAGCGATTGAATCGCGCGATCGGCTATGTCTTCGAGCCGGGCTCCGTTTTCAAAATCATCGTTTACGCGGCGGCGCTGAACGAGGGCGTGCTGAAACCGGACGAGATCATTGATTGCGAGAACGGATATTGGGTGTACGGCGGAAAGGGATTGCGCGACTTCCATCCGTACGGGCGCCTCACCGCGACCGATGCGCTGAAAAAATCGAGCAACATCGCTGCAGCCAAGGTCGCGCTGAAAATTGGCGAGGACAAGTTGTACCGCTATTTGCGCGCGTTTGGAATCGGCCAACAGACTGGGATTGAGCTGCCGGGTGAGGAGTACGGCATTCTCCATCCGCGAAACAAGTGGAGCAAAATAAGCATCACCCGCATTCCGATGGGACACGAGGTCGCCACAACCGGTTTGCAGATTGTCAATGCGTTGAATGCAATTGCGAACGGCGGTGAACTCATGCGCCCGCGTGTCGTGGACCGTGTCACCACTGCGCACGGTCGTACGATTCGTCAATCGGAACCGGAATCGCTGGGGCATCCGATCCGTCCGGAAATCGCGCGCACGTTCACGGAGATGCTGGTTCACGTCACCGAAGAGGGCACCGGCAAACGTGCGCAACTGGACGGCTACACTGTTGCGGGCAAGACCGGAACGGCCGAAAAGCCTGGCCCGAACGGATACGATCATAAAAAGAATATCGCCTCTTTCATCGGGTTCCTTCCTGCGGAGAATCCCGAAATCAGCATTTTGGTCAGTTTTGATGAGCCGGAAAAGTTCACCCAGGGTGGTCAGGTCGCCGCGCCGGTGTTTCGCGAGATCGCCGAATATGCCACGCGCTACCTGGATATTCCGCGCGTTGATCAAGCGCGGCTGATTCGACTCAACACGGATGATGAGATTTTGTGAGGAAGGCCCGCAGTTATGATTTTTGGCAAGTTTTGTATGGAAACCATGCGTTTAGAATCTATCGCTCGACTTGTTCAGCCGGTGCAGACACGCGGCCCGATGCATTTTGAGATCGAAGGCATTGCCTACGACTCGCGTCAGGTGAAGGAGAACTACCTCTTTGTCGCATTGCACGGACAACGCGCGGATGGCGCACAATATATTGAGGATGCGTTGCGCCGCGGCGCGGTGGCGATCATTTCGGAAGAAGACCGCTGGCCGCGTCGCAACATTGCGCACATTCTGGTGAAAGACGCGCGCCGCGCGCTCGCGGAAATCTCCGCCGCGTTCTACGACCATCCCTCGCAAAAAAATTCCGGTGATCGGCGTTACCGGCACGAATGGAAAGACCACAACGTCGTTTATGGTTCGCCACGTATTGGCTGCTGAAGGGAAACAGCCAGGTTTAATCGGCACCGTTCGTTATGAAATCGGCTCCCGCAGCATCCCCGCCATCCGCACAACGCCGGAAGCGCCGGATATTCAGTTTATGCTGGATCAAATGGTGCGCTCCGGCTGCCGTAGCGCCGTGCTCGAAGTGTCCTCTCACGCCCTCCAACAGCAGCGCGTGCGCGGAACGGACTTCGATGTCGGCGTGTTCACGAATTTGACGCGCGACCACCTCGATTATCACGGCTCGATGGAGGAATACTTCGCGGCAAAATCGCAGTTGTTTCTCGAACTCGGTCAGCATCACAAACAGGCCGCCGCAGTGGTTAATCTCGATGACGAGTGGGGGCATGCACTGGTCCGGATGAATGGCCTGAAGGCCAGGATCATCACGTACGGCGAGAATCCTTCGGCGCACGTGTGCGCGGAGGATGTGAAGCTGGGCGCGAATGGCACGAGTTTCATCGTTCAAACGCCGTGGGGATCAACTCCCGTACACTTGCATTTGCTCGGGCGTTTCAATGTCTCCAACGCGCTCGCCGCGATCGCCGCGTGCGGGGCGTTGGGTATCTCGCCGGAACGCAGCGCCGCCGCGCTGGGTGAAATGCGCGTGGTGCCGGGACGATTGGAACGTTTTGTTTCGCCGCGCGGATTTAATGTTTTTGTGGATTACGCGCATACGGATGACGCCTTGAAGCACGCGCTTGAAACGCTGCGCGAGTTGAATCCGAATCGTCTAATCACCGTTTTCGGTTGCGGTGGCGATCGTGATCGCGGCAAGCGCGCGCGCATGGGCGCGGTCGCGGCTGCGAACGCGGATGTTACCGTTTTGACCAGCGACAATCCGCGCCGTGAGAAGCCGGAGGCGATCATCGCCGAGATTGAGCAGGGGATGACCGGTCGCGGCCGCTACGAAATTGTTGTTGATCGTGAAAAGGCCATTGCGCGCGCCATCGAAATGGCGCAGGAGGGCGACATTGTCCTCATCGCCGGCAAAGGCCACGAAAACACACAGGAATTCGCCAGCACCGTGGTGCCCTTCGATGACCGTGAAGTGGCGCGCCGTTACCTTTAAAGGAGCGCGCCGCCCCTTCATCGCCGAACGCCCCGGAGGCAACAACTTTTGCCATGAGTGAAGCTGTATTCAACCCGCGCGACCTCGCGCAATGGTCTGGCGGACAATGGACGCGCGAACCCGCGCAGCCCATTACCGGGTTTGCGATAGATTCCCGAGCGGTTGCGCCGGGCGAACTCTTTATCGCGCTGCCGGGCGAAAGCAGGGATGGCCATACGTTCCTCGATGCCGCCCGCGCACGCGGCGCGGCGGGCGCGATGGTCCGCCGGGGCACAACCTTGGATGATTTTCCCTTGCTCGAAGTCGCTGACCCGAAAGCTGCGCTCACAGAATTGGCGCGCGCCCATCGCGCACGGCTGCGCGGGCAGCTCATTGCCATCACCGGAAGCAGCGGAAAGACGAGCGTGAAAGAAATGGTGGCGGACATGCTTTCCATCTCCGGACCGACCGCGCGGACGCACGGGAATTGGAACAACGACCTTGGTTTGCCGTTGAGTCTGCTGACGATGAAACCGTCGGACCATTTCGGAGTGTTTGAAGTCGGGATGAATCATCCGGGCGAGCTTGCTCCGCTGTGCGACATTTTGCAGCCGCACGTTTCCGTGGTGACGAACGTGGGCCCGGTGCATATCGAATTCTTTGAGTCGGAGGAAGCGATCGCGCGGGAGAAAGCCGCCGTGATTCGTGTCCTTTCGCCCGATGGCGTCGCGGTATTGCCCGCCGACGACCCGTGGTTTCGCGTGTTACTTTCTTATGCAAAATGCAACGTCAAAACAGTGTCGCTTGTCGCGAACGCGGAGTATCGAATTGAAGCGGGTGTTCCACCTCGCTTTGCGATTAGCGAAAATGCGACCGGCGAGAGCGCTGCATTCGATGCGCCGTTGCCCGGCCGCCATGTTTTGTTGAACGCGGGTCTCGCGATTGCCGTCGCTCGGCACTACGGTCTTGCTTGGGAGGCGCTCGCGGAAAGGCTGCGCACGTTCCATCCGCCGGGAATGCGCTGGAAAGAAACAAACATCGGCGGTGTGCTGTTTATTAACGACGCGCACAACGCGAATCCGATGAGCATGCGGGCGGCGCTGGAGGCTTTTTCAGAGACTCCGGTGGCTGGACGACGCTGGTTGGCGCTTGGCTCAATGCGCGAGCTGGGCGCCATTTCGGAAAGCGAACACATTGCGCTTGGCCGGGCCATTTCTGGCGGACCGTGGGCGGGGCTCGTCGCGGTGGGAGCTGCGGGGGCGTGGATTCGACAAGGCGCGCAGGCGGGCGGCTTTCTGCGGTTGTACGGCGCAGAAAACACGGCGGATGCGGCGCGTGTATTGAAAGACTTGATTCGGCCGGGCGATGCCGTATTGCTCAAGGCGTCGCGGGGAGACCGCTTGGAAACAATTTTGGAGAACCTGTGAAATTTTTCGTCGTAAAAACTTCCAATCCTTGGAAGTCGCGCGCCGAAGGGTTTCCAACTCTTGGAACTTTCTAATGCTGTATTTTCTACATCAATACGTTGAGTACTGGGCGCCGCTACGAATTTTCCGCTATATCACGTTTCGCGCGTTGTTAGGGGCCGGAACTTCGTTTGCACTGGCGCTGTGGTTGGGGCCGCCGATCATCGCCTGGTTGCGCCGGTTGAAATTCGGCCAGTACGTCCGCGATGACGCGGTGCTGGAGCAGCATCGCCGCAAAAAATCGGGCACGCCGACGATGGGCGGTGTTTTGATTATCGCCTCGGTACTGATTTCGACGCTGCTCTGGGCCGACCCGCGAAATGTGTATGTGTTGCTCGCGCTCGGCACGATGGTGGTGATGGGCGGAATCGGATTCTGGGACGATTATCTGAAGGTCTCGAAGAAAAATGCAAAAGGACTGCCGGGCCGCTTCAAGTTGTTGCTCGAAATTGCGTGGGCGCTGGTTGTGATCGGCGTGTTGTATGCTTGGGAGCCGTCGCGCGAGCATGTGACGAAGTTAATGCTGCCGTTCTTAAAGGACCCTCTAATTGCGAATCTGGGGATCGTAGGGGTCGCGATTTTTATTGTGTTGGCGCTGGTCGGCTCGGCGAATGCGGTGAACCTGACGGATGGTCTCGACGGGCTTGCGATCGGTTGCGTGAACTCGACGGCGGCGGCGTATCTGACGCTTTCGTATGTCGCCGGAAACATGGTCGCCGCGAATTATCTGTTCGTGCCGTATGTGCCAGGGAGCGGTGAGCTGGCGGTGTTTTGCGGCTGCCTGCTCGGCGCAGGGCTGGGCTTTCTCTGGTATAACTGCCATCCGGCGCGTGTATTTATGGGCGATACGGGGAGCCTTGCGCTCGGCGGCTCGATTGCGATGGTGGCGGTGGCGATCAAGCAGGAGCTGCTCCTCATATTTGTGGGCGGCGTCTTTGTGATAGAGGCGCTGAGCGTGATGATTCAGGTCGCGTCGTTCAAGTTAACCGGGAGGCGCGTGTTTAAATGCGCACCGATTCACCACCACTTCGAGCAGGTGGAGAAAGAACGCGCGGCGGCGGAAGGGCGCGATGTGGAAGTGATTGAGACGATGATCACGACGCGCTTTTGGATTCTCGGAATTATTTTTGCGTTGATTGGAATTGCGACGTTGAAGCTCCGGTGATGTTCCGAAGGAACTCATGCCCTTGTGCTCGGCCTCGGCGCGAGCGGTGAAAGCGCTGCGCGCTTGTTGCGCACTGAAGGGCGGAGTGTGACGATTTTTGATGAGCGTCCGTCGGCCGAGCGCGCTGCCGTTCTCACATCGCTGGGCGCGACGGTGATTGCCGCGTCTGCGGAAACGGCGATTCCTGACGATAGTGATCTGTGTGTGCTCAGTCCCGGCGTTTCCTCCGATCATCCCTGGGTGCGTCGTGTTCGGGAGCGTGGCATTGAGGTGGTTCCCGAATTTGAGTTCGGTTGGAGTCGCCTCCACGCGCGCGTCGTTGCCGTGACGGGCACGAACGGGAAAAGCACGGCCGTAAAATTTGCGGCGGAGTTGTTGCAGGCTGCGGGACTTCGCGTTGCAATTGGCGGGAATTATGGCGTTCCAGTTTGCCGCATTGCACTGGAGCGATCATCGCCTGACTGGCTTGTGTTGGAGTTGAGTTCGTTTCAGTTGGAGGCAGCGCGGGCGTTTCGCGCGGAGGTTGGCATTCTGCTGAATCTCGCGCCGAACCATCTGGATCGTCATGGCACGATGGAGAACTATATCGCTGCGAAGGCGCGTTTGTTTGCGCGGGTTGGAGAGGGCGATCATGGTCTCGCGCCGCGCGAGTGGATGACCCGGATGCGCGAAACATCGTCCGGTCGAGGCGCTTGGCACACGTTTGGAAGCGCAGTGGATGATGAGTACTGCTGGCGCGCCGGTGGTGTTTGGCATCTGGAGCGTGAGGTAATGGATTTGCGCGGGACGTATTTCGACAATCCGATTTTAGGCGTGAATGCGGCGGCGGTTGCTGGCGGGCTGTGCGCGGCGGGCATTCCGCTTGGGAATGCCAAGGCGGTTGCGCACACATTCAAGCCGCTGCCACATCGGATGGAATTGGTGGCGGAGGCGGATGGTGTTCGGTATGTTAACGACTCCAAGGCAACCACGCTTACGGCAGTCGGCGCGGCGCTGAAAATGGCGGGCGGTCCGACACGATTGATTGCGGGGGGATTGCTCAAGGAAACAGACTTGAATGGAGTCAAAGAAATGCTGGCGCTTCACGCGCGTGGTGTTTATCTTATTGGGAAAGCCGCTAAAGAAATGTCAGCTTCCTGGTCGGACGTTGTGCTGTGCAGGATGAGCGGGACACTGGAGCAGGCGATGGTGGACGCGTCGAACGACGCGCAGCCCGGCGAAATCGTTTTGTTGTCGCCCGGTTGTGCGAGTTTCGATCAGTTCAAAAATTTTGAAGAACGTGGTGAGATATTCCGGCGAACGGCGGTAGCCATGGCCGGGGAGCGGGTACAATGAAAAATAAGAAAAACTGGAGCGTAATCATGCAAGGTACGGATGATCGTCGGAGCAAGATGCGCGGCCCCGTGCTGTTGGGCATTATTGCCGGATTGCACGTGGTGGCCATCGCGGGCTTTTTGGTAATTCAGGGCTGCGCCACAAAACCAACAATGGTCGAGTCGCCGCCGACACCGGTTATGCCGCCGCGCGCTGATGTGGATGTGCCTGCCGTCGAAGCGCTGCCCGGCCCGGTATTTCAACCGCCGGTCGCAGTGGAATACGCGCCATCTTCGCTCGATGCCGCTTCCGTACAAACGTACACCGTTGCCAGCGGCGACTCGCTCTCGAAGATTGCGGCGCGTCATGGAGTGACGGTTCGTGAGATCGCGGAACTGAACGGGATCAAAGACCCCGGCAAGATCCGAATCGGTCAGAAGTTGAAACTGCCGAGTTATGCGAGTTTGGATGAATCGGCTCCGGTTCATGCCGCGAAAGCTCACCCCGCCAAAGCGGCGCCAGCGCAGAAAAAGGTCGCACAGCCTGCCGCAGCGGGCGCGGGCGAATATGTTGTGCAGTCGGGCGACAGCCTTTCAAAAATCGCAGCGCGTCATGGAGTGAAAGCTCGCGATCTGGCAGAGGCCAATGGGATCAGGGACCTGAATCGAATTCGCGTTGGCCAGAAATTGCTGATTCCGGGTGGTTCGGCAAAAGCTGCGGCGCCCGCGAAGAAGAGCGAAGCCCCCGCAGTTAAAGCTGAGGAGTCCGCCCCAGCGCTAGCCCCAGCGTCCGCAGTGAGTGAGCCGCCGCCTGCGGTTGAGTCGGCTGTGGAAACTTCGGCGCCGCCCGCAGTGCAAAGTGCGCCTGCTCAATTGCTCGATCCGGCCCAGATTCCCTTTGACTACACCTTGCGCTCCGGCGAAACCATTCGCGAAATAGCGCAAAACTTCGGGGTGTTGGAGCAGGATATTCTGAACCTCAACAACCTGTCGGACGCATCGGGGATTTCCGCCGGAACGACGTTGAAGATTCCCCCGCCTGCGCAGTAATTTAAGAATGATGTGATTGTGGAAGAGGGGTCTTCTGCGCAGCCGCGCATAAGGCCCCTTTTCTTTTGTGGATGAACACAGGCGAGTTGCTTGAATGTTGCGGACAAAAACTGTCTTAATTCTGTCGGTCGTGGCGCTTCTTGCGCTGGGCTTTGTGATGCTGTCCAGCGCCAGTTCCACCCAAGCGCTCGCTGCGTATAATGATGCGCATTACTTTCTAAAACGTCAGGCCGTTGCGCTGATTATTGGCATCATTTGTGCCCTGATTGCCTCTCGGATAAATCCAGAAGTCTGGAAAAGAGTTGCGCTCGTTGGCGGTGTGATCAGTTTTATCCTTCTCATCGCGGTGCTGACTCCTGGTGTTGGTATAGCGGTGAAGGGCAGCCGCCGCTGGTTGCATTTGGGAATTCGGATGCAGCCCTCTGAAGTTGCGAAAATTGCCACTGTAGTTCTCGGTGCCTGGTGGTTGAGTCGGAATCAGCGTCGCGCATCCGAGTACTGGCCCGGTGTTGGCGTCCCATTGATTCTGATGGGAATGCTAATCTTTCCGATCTTTGTTGAGCCTGACTTCGGTACGACGATTTTGCTCGGTGCTGTTGCCTTTGTAATGCTGTGGGCTAATGGCGCTCGGTTCAGTCACTGGTTCCTTACTGGTGCCGCATCTGTCAGCGGCATGGTTGTGATGATTATGCAGAATCCGGTGCGTATGCGCCGAATCATCGCATTTCGGAATCCCGAGATGTATGCGGACACGGAAGCCTATCAGTTGCTCAATGCGCTCTACGCATTTATCGCGGGCGGCTGGCGGGGGGTGGGCTTGGGGGAGAGTTTGCAGAAGCGCTATTATTTGCCCGAGGCCCACACCGATTTCATTTTTGCAATCATTGGCGAAGAGCTGGGCATGATCGGCACGCTCAGCGTGCTGACGCTGTTCGGTGTGATATTTTTCTGCGGCCTGCGAATCGCATTGCGCGCTGCCGACTCTTTTAATCGCTTGCTCGCGCTCGGCCTGACCTGCGTGATTACTCTGCAAGCCGCGATCAATATCGCCGTCGTCACCGGCGCTGTGCCGACAAAGGGAATCGCGCTCCCCTTCATCAGCTTTGGCGGCACCAGCATGGTCGTAACATTGACGATGATCGGCCTTCTCCTTGCCATTGCGAACCAGGCGACTGAGCCTCCGGTACAAAATTTCCGAAAGAGCGGTCGCTGACAGAAGAAGCCGAAAGCTTTTAGCGGGGCGATTTCCCGTCAAAAATCGGCTGATTATCCCAATCGTGCGCGAATCAGTATGAAGTAGGCGAGGAGGATGGCAGCGAGGATGTACATCAACCAACTCGTTTCGCGACCGCGCCCTGAAAGTAATTTGATGATCGGGTAGCTAATGAATCCAAGGGCGAGTCCATCGCCGATGGAGAAACTGAGTGGGATGCCGAGTAGAATGAGAAAAGCGGGGATGGCTTCGCTGGGATCGTTCCATGTAATTTTTGTGACATTTTGCATCATCAATGCACCGACCGTTACAAGTGCTGGCGCAGTGATGGGTGGATAGCTGCCGATCAGCTCAATCAACGGGCTGAAAAATAGAGCGAGAATAAACAGCAAAGCAGTTGTGAGGCTTGTCAGTCCCGTGCGCCCGCCTTGTTCAACCCCGGTGGCGCTTTCAATAAAACTGGTGACCGTACTCGTTCCGAGACTGGCGCCGACGACGGTCCCAACCGCGTCGGCAAGCAGGGCCTCTTTTGCGCGGGGTAGTTTGTCGTTCTTTATGAAACCTGCCTGCTCGGCAATCCCCACGAGGGTTCCGATGGTGTCAAACATGTCCATGAACAGGAAAATGAGGATGAACGGCCACATCGTTACGGAAAGTGCACCGATGAGATCAAAGCGCAATGCGACTGGCGCGGGCGAAGGAGGTTTTGAGAAAAACCACTGCCACACCGGAGTTGCAGTAGAGGGCAGGGTAAGCTTTGTTGCGAGAGCAGAGGATTGAACAACGGGAAGCTCCCAGATTCCCGGTGCGAGTTCCGGCAGTGCTAGACGGAGCAGAATAGCCAGTGCGCCACTCCCGAGAATGCCCCACAGTACCGACCCCATTTTCGCCGCGCATGGAGTACGCTCGTGAGAAGAAGGCCAACAAAAAAAGATCAGCAGGTCCGGCGAGGAAAACTGTGGGTTAAGTTTTACAAGCGTGCCGGAAGCGAGTGTGGGCGGATCGCTGGGGATGATAGAAGCTCCCGTGATAATCAACCCCGTATTTTGCAACCCGATGAAGGCGATAAAAAGACCGATTCCGACCGTAATCCCGTTTTTCATGCTCGGGCTGAGCGCGTGTATGAGTTGCGTACGAAAACTCGTTAACGAGATGAGGAGGAACAAGACACCCGAGATAAAAACAATGCCGAGCGCAGTTTGCCACGGAGCCTCGAAGCCCGCTGCGGCAGCAGCGGGGAGGATGGAGAAGACAAAGAAAAAGTTAACTCCCATTCCAGGTGCAAGGGCGATGGGGTAGCGCGCATAAAGTCCCATTGTCGCAGTGGCAATCGCCGCCGCGACACACGTGGCAAAGGTCACGGCGCCGAAATCAATACCGGTGGAGAACCCAAACATGGAACCGGACAACACAGCGGGTTGCACAAAAATGATGTACGCCATGGTGAGAAACGTCGTCAGGCCCGCTGCAATTTCCGTGCGTACGGTGGTGTTGTTTTCTGACAGTTTGAACCAACGCTCTGCGCACGAGGTCGGCGCGTCTTTCAACGGCTTGTGTTCAGGCAACATGCTCCTCCCGGTTCATCCAGCACCAACAACCACTTACTGTGCGCTATGATGCGCCATCCCGTCCACTTTTTTGAGGCGACCGACTCGCGCTCGCCCATTTGTTGTGCGAACTCCTTGGGCGAAAAGTTGCGCACGGCCCATTTTTGTCGCCCAGAATTCAGGCGCTTTCAGGCTTTGCAAAGGGGAGGGGGGGATATATTCTTGTATGCGGAAATATAAATATATGGCGAGTTCAACCAATCTATTTCGCGCACTTGCGGATGATGTCCGGCTTCGACTGCTGAACGTCGTGATGGCGGCGGAATTATCCGTTGCAGAATTGGCGACGGTGATGGGTACGGCACAGCCCACGGTGAGCCGCCAATTAAAAATCTTGCGAGAAGCTGGATTGATTGAGGCCCGCCGCGAGGGTACTTCGATTTACAACCGGCGCGGCAAACTGTTAGAAGATCGTGAATTGACCACCGTGTTGGAGCGTCGCTTCAGCAAACTCTCAACGACCAAGAGCGATGCCGTGGCGATTCGTCGCATACTGGACCAGCGTCGCAAACGGAGTAAGGATTTTTTTGAAAAACTCGCTGGCCGATACGGCGAGCTGACGCAACCGGGTGGCGGCTGGTCGGCACTTGCGACCGGACTCGCGGCGGGATTCTCCGGTCAGCGTGTGGCCGATCTTGGTTGCGGCGAAGGCGCGCTGACCTTGCTGCTCGCCCGATTCGCGAAGAGTGTCGCGGCGGTGGATCAATCGAAGGCAATGTTGCGCCTGCTCCATTCACGCGCAAAAGAGGCGGGAGTTGCCCCACAGGTGAAGACGGTGGAAAGCGATTTTGAAAAAATCGCGCTTCCGGGTGACGCTTTCGACGCGGTGTTTTTCAGTCAGTCCCTGCACCATGCGGCGCGTCCCGAGTGTGCGATACGCGAGGCCGCGCGCTTGCTCCGCAAGGGCGGGACGTTGGTGATTTTGGATCTTGCGCGACACGATCAGGAATGGGTGCGCAAGGAATGGGCGGATCAGTGGATGGGCTTCGAGGAAGATGAGCTTCGCGCATGGCTGCGCGATGCCGATCTGAACGCGGAGCGCGTCGAGCGGTTGCCGATGGCAAGCGCGACAGCACCGACTGATCTAACCGTATTGTTGGTGGTGGGGCGCAAGGCGGGCAACTGAGCAACGAAAGGCGCCGAAGTGGATTCATTCATCGCGCGCCAACCGGCGCGATGACCGAAAAATCGAGTGTGGAGTGAAAAACCTTTTACAAACAGGAGAGTAGAATGGCGAAGAACGTGTCAAAAGATTACGTGGTGAAGGATATCAAGCTGGCGGATTTTGGCCGGAAAGAAATTGAGCTGGCTGAGTACGAGATGCCGGGCCTGATGGCGCTGCGCGAAGAGTATGGAAAGCAGAAGCCGTTGAAGGGCGCACGCATCGCGGGTTCGTTGCACATGACGATTCAAACCGCCGTGCTGATCGAGACGCTGCAACATCTCGGCGCAAAAGTGCGCTGGGCGTCCTGCAATATTTTCTCCACGCAGGATCACGCAGCGGCTGCGATTGCGGCCACTGGCACGCCGGTGTTCGCGTTCAAGGGCGAGACGCTGGAGCAGTACTGGGAGTTCACAGACCGTATTCTCGATTGGGGCAACGGCGCTGGCCCGAATATGATTCTCGACGACGGTGGCGACGCAACGTTGCTCGTTCACCTCGGCTTCCGCGCGGAAGAAGACATGAAAGTATTGGATCGCAAACCGGGCAGTGTGGAGGAAGCCGTTCTTCTCGCACAAGCTCGCAAGTCCGTGAAGCGGGATCCGACACGCTTCCACCGCCTCGCGCGTGAAATTCGCGGCGTAAGCGAAGAGACCACGACGGGTGTGCATCGCCTGTATCAGATGATGGACCGCCGCGAGCTGCTCTTCCCCGCATTCAACGTGAATGACTCTGTGACGAAGTCGAAGTTCGACAACGTCTATGGTTGCCGCCATTCATTGGTGGACGCGATCAACCGTGCGACAGACGTGATGCTCTCGGGCAAGGTTGCCGTCGTTGCCGGATTCGGCGACGTAGGTAAAGGCTCTGCCCAATCTCTGCGCGGTCAGCGCGCCCGCGTGATCATCACTGAGATTGACCCCATCTGCGCACTGCAAGCTGCGATGGAAGGCTACGAAGTGATGCCGATGGACGAAGCGGTGAAACACGGCGATATTTTCGTTACGACCACCGGCTGCTGCGATGTCATCACAGAGAAACACATGCGCCAGATGAAGCACATGGCGATTGTCTGCAACATTGGTCATTTTGATAGCGAGATTCAGGTTGAAGCGCTGAAGAAGTACAAGTGGACGGAGATCAAGCCGCAGGTCCATCAGATCACCTTCCCGAACAAGAAGAGCATTATTCTTCTCGCGGAAGGCCGTTTGGTGAACCTCGGCTGTGCGACGGGCCACCCGAGCTTTGTGATGTCGAACAGCTTCACGAATCAAGTTCTGGCTCAGATTGAGCTGTACGCAAACACTGCGAAATATCCGGTGGGCGTGTACACCCTGCCGAAGCATCTGGATGAGCGTGTCGCACAACTGCACTTGCAGAAGCTCGGTATCACGCTGGACAAGCTTTCGAAGGCGCAGGCCGCTTACTTGGGCATACCGGTGAACGGCCCGTTCAAGGCCGCGCACTATCGCTACTAATTCGTAAAATGTCGCACGGCATCGCTTGGGTTGTGCTCGTTATCGCGGGTTTGTTCGAGATGGGCTGGGCGCTCGGTCTCAAAGTGGCCCAAGGCGGTGGCCGCGCCTATGCGATAGGTTTGATGATGGCGGTGGGGTGTCTCGCGCTGAGCATGTTTTTGCTTTATCACGTTCAGCGCGTGATCCCCATCGGCGTCGCCTACGCGGTGTGGACAGGAATTGGGGCCGTCGGCACCTTTCTTTTTAGGCATTGCGCTCTTCGGCGACGCAGCCGGGCCGTTGCGCTTCCTTGGCGTGGCGTCAATTATCGGTGGTGTCGCGCTGCTGCGCCTTGGCGCGTAAATGGGGGCGAAAAAACTTCCAAGGATTGGAAGTTTGTTCTCGCCGGACTTCCAACCCTTGGAAAAATACGGACATGAATTCAGAAGACGTATTTCAGATTTTTCGCGAGACGAATGCGTTGCTCTCGGGTCACTTTGAGCTGCGTTCCGGTCTGCACAGCGATCAGTATTTTCAGTGCGCGTTGGTTTGTCAGTGGCCGCGCGTCGTGGAAAAACTCTGCGCTGCGCTCGCCGGGAAGTGGAATGAGCGTAACGCGCCGATTGATACCGTGATTGCGCCTGCAATGGGCGGGTTGGTCATCGGCCAGGAAATGGCCCGTGCGCTTAATAAGCGATTTATCTTCGTCGAAAAGCAAAACAACAAATTGGAGTTGCGCCGCTTTGCCATCAAACCCGGCGAACGTTTTCTGGTTGCCGAAGACGTGATGACACGCGGCGGCCGGATTCAAGAAACCATTGAAATCGTCCGCGCCAACGGTGGGATCGTTGACTCCATCTGCGTCCTCGTGGATCGCAGCGGCGGCAAAGCTGCTTTCGATGTCCCCGTCACCAGCCTCTTACGGTGGGAACCCACAACCTGGAAACCAGAAGACTGTCCCCTGTGCGCGAAGAGCGAACCGATCACTCATCCGGGGAGCAAATAGAGCCACACTTAGGCTTGAAGTTCGACTGCTGGAGACAGAGACTGCATCCGTTTGAAGTAGAGCATGCTGTTCAACTCACTTGATTTTGTCGTCTTCTTCGCGGTGGTGTATTCAGCTTACTTGCTGTTGAACCATCGTTGGCAAAATCACCTTCTCCTTGTAGCCAGTTATTTTTTCTACGGTTGTTGGGACTGGCGCTTTCTTTCTTTGATCGCGCTATCCACCAGCGTGGACTACGTCGCATCCCGCAGAATTTTTGCTGCGCGTAGTGATGCGATGCATACCCGCCACCGATGGATGGCGTTCAGCGTTATCGTCAATCTCGGGGTGCTGGCGTTCTTCAAGTATTTCAACTTTTTCGCAGACAGCGCCGAAACACTGCTTGCGGCATTCGGATTTAACCCGACGCACCTTCACCTGCGAATCATTCTGCCGGTTGGCATTTCTTTTTATACGTTCCAGTCCATGAGTTACACGCTCGACGTGTATCGCGGGCAGCTGAAGCCGGCGAATTCGTTTTTTGAATACGCGCTGTTTGTGTCGTTCTTCACCCAGTTGGTTGCCGGACCAATTGAGCGCGCTTCGAATCTTTTGGGGCAGGTACAGCGTCCTCGTGTGGTTACGTGGTCGGGTATTCAAATGGGCTGCTGGTTGTTTTTCTGGGGGTTATTTAAGAAGGTTGTAATCGGTGACAACCTTGCCGTTTGGGCGGATCAGGTTTTTTCCGGGCAGGTTGAGTGGACGACGGGGACCGTGCTGACGGCTATCTATGCGTTTGCGCTCCAAATCTATTGCGACTTTTCGGCTTACAGCGATATGGCGCGCGGACTCGGTTCGTTTATGGGTTTCAACATCATGATCAATTTCAGAAACCCGTATTTCGCGCTGGATCCGAGCGATTTTTGGCGACGCTGGCACATCAGTCTGTCCACGTGGCTGCGCGACTACCTCTACATCCCGCTCGGAGGAAACCGAAAAGGCCTGCGCAGAACGTACATTAATTTAGCGCTCACCATGCTCCTGGGTGGATTATGGCACGGCGCGGCGTGGACGTTTATTTGGTGGGGCGCATTCCATGGGGCCTTGCTGGCGGTTCATCGTTTTGTTCGAGGCGAGGGGACGAGCGAGCGCAGCCTTTCGGGGTTTGGTAAGCTTTGGCGTCGCGTTGCGATGTTTCATGCCGTCTGCTTCGGCTGGCTGCTTTTCCGTGCCGTTTCCATTCACGATGTTCTTGCGATGCTCAAGGCGTTGGTCTTTCAGCCCGGTTGGTCTGCGGCGTGTAGCGCGTGGGTGTTTCAGGGCGTCGTGTTCGCCGTGCCGCTGCTGATTGTCCAGATTCTTCAAGAGAAGACGAAGGATCAGCTCGCGCCGTTGCGCCTCTCTCTTTTTCCCCGCGCGCTGTTGTATTCATGTGCTGCATTGTTGTTGATTGCCTTTGCGAACACCGGCAGCCGCGCATTTATCTATTTCCAATTTTGATGAAACGATGAATCCAAATACGCCAATCAAAATAACGGCAGAGACGGAGCGGGTATGGTTGCGTCGCTACGGATGGGGGCTTGCCCTTCTCGGCGTCGCCGTCGGATTGTTTGTCGGCGCGGGCTGGTGGAGTGGAGTGTTGCTGGATCGTCAGTGGCTCCCTGCCACTTGGCTGCAGTGGGTGACACGTCGAGGTCTTGTGCTGGGTCTCGGACTTGCGCTCATTCCAGCGATCTGGCGGGTCTGTCTGGCTTTTGACGCGAGGTATGGGGGTGCGCTACGGAAATTTTCCGTTGCTCCGTTTTTGGCGCTGGTGGTTGTCCTTGGGGCGGAATCGGCCTTCCGCTTATTTCGGGTTCAAGACGTGTTCTGGCACTCGGTTATTGCGCGCGCGGGTGAACAGTTCCAGGCGCGTGAGGTTGGATTGTTTCGCCTGGACGCCGCTTCTGCGCAAAACGGAAAACACCCCTCCGGTTATGTGGTATCCGGCACGAGTCAGCTCGTCTATGGATTGGATGTGGCGGAGCTGGGGCGCGCGTGTGGCAAGCCGATCTATCGTCGTGCCGTTGCGGGATTGTTTCCTGTCGAGCTGACAGCCAGCCAGGAGTTTCTCACCTTTGACGGCGACAATATGTTGGTCACGATGTTATCCGGCTTCGACTTGGGCGCACGTTCCGATCTCACACCCGCTGCGATGCGCCCGCAGGCGACGATGAGGGGCATGCGGAATGTTTTCGCGGCGTCGGAGCCAAAATTCATCCTTCGCCACTGGCGCGATTTTGTTGATCTCTTTAGCGCGGCAAGTTGTGATTTATGGCGTTCGCGTGATTACATCCGCTTTCTTATCGAAAACCCTTTTTCTGCGTACAAGTCCGCGCATACGCAGGGAGAGGAAATCGAGCTGGCCACGCAGCGTGATGCCTATCGCGAGATGGGCGAGCGCACGGAGATGGTTGATGTGGCGCTGCGTTCGTTGGACAAATTTTTTGAAGAGGTTTCTGGCCGCGTTCGCAAAATTGTCGTCTTTGAAGGTCAGGTGAATCCCGCATATCCGGCCCAAGAGCGACTCGCCGTCATGTCGGCCCAGATGAACAAATTTTTGCTGAAGCAGCAAGAGCTGGGGCGGATCACCTACATCACGCGCGAACAGCAGGGACTTGATATTCCCGCATCAGAGTGGCGCGATATGACCCATGTAACGAGCGACGGACGAACACGTCTCACAGAAATGTTCGTCCGCCAACTGTGCGAATCTCCCTGAAGGGAGATTGCAGCTAAGGGTGCCGTTTACGGCGATTCGGAGAGTTCTTCGGCAAGCTCTTCGGCCATTTCGAGGGCGGATTGTTTGCGGGATTCGCCATCGGTGAAGAAGTGCGGGCTTTGCCCATCGGCCCATGCGACTTCGATGTCGGTGACGCCGATAAAGCTGAAGATGTTGCGAATGATCGGGGTGATGCCGTCGCGTTCATCGCCTTCCTTGTACACCTGACCGGAGGAGACGAGGAGAATGACTTTGCTCAACTGGTGGAGCGGAATCACAACGCCGCTTTCAATGTTGAACATCAGGCCGGGCTGCATGACTTGGTCGAACCACGCCTTCATAATTGCCGGCGGGCCGCCCGTCCACATCGGCATGGTCAGAACAAGAACGTCCGCCTGGCGGAGGCCCTCGGCCTGCGCCTTGGCGTAGGTGATCGCGTGTTCTTCTGCCTTGCTCGGGGTATAATCGGGATTGAGCAGGGGGGTGTTGAGGCGGTTGTACGCATCCAGGGAGAGGTAGGGAGGCGGCTCTTGATACAAGTCAATGTTGTTGACCACGACGTCGGGGTTGGTCTCCAACAACTTGGCGAAAAATGAGGTGGCCAGTTGTTTAGACGCTGACTTTTCAATCGGTCGCGGATTGGCGATTACATGCAGTACGTTCATTCGTCTTCCTTCTATACTTCTATGACAATGCGTTAATATTTTCTGAATCGGCGAGCGTTTTCTCAGTTTCGACCTGCCCGGAGCGAGGGTCCACGAGCTTGGACAGGTAATCCTCCAATTCGCGCCCATATTCCGTATCTTGCCCGAGTAACGCAAGCTGCTTGTGCACAAGAATTAGACCACCGGGGCCGGATTCGGCCTCTTGGGCTGAAGTGAACCGCTTTGCGGGGTCTGGATTGAGGAATCGGCGCATGCACTCGACAAACTCGGTGTTCCGGCGGACATGCTCGGGCAGAAGTTGGGGGAGGCGCTCGCACAGGGTCAGTTTGAATTGAAGCAGCTCGCTTTCGGTGATTCCGCTGCCGGTCATTAGTGGTTCGCCGCGCAGCATTTCCAGTCCAACCAGCCCGACGGCGTAGATGTCGGACTGGACGAGCGCCGTTTCGCGGCGGTGCATTTCGGGCGCCATGAAAAGCGGGGTGCCGAGGAGGAAGGAAAGTTTTTCGTGGATGACCGTGGCGCGGCCGTAGTCAATGAGCTTCACGTAGCCGAGCCGGTCAATCATGATGTTTGACGGCTTCACGTCGCAGTGGACAAAGCCGAGGTCGTGCAGCGATTCCAGCGCGCGCAGCGCCCGGCGCATGATGTAGATGGCGACGCCGGGCTGAATGGAGATTCGTCTGTCCCGCAAGCGGAAGATCACGTCTGTGAAACTTTGCCACTGCTTTTCGTTGCTCAGCGCCTGCACACGCGGGAGATGCTGGCCATCGAGCAGGTAGCGGAGCCCGACGCCGTCCACGCGCTCCATTTGCACATAGCCGATGCCGTTATATTCCTCATAAATATCCGGCGCGACGAGGCTCGGGCTTTTCAGCGTTTGCAGTTTGGATGTTTGAGCGGCGATACGGCCCATGTCGGTCCAATATTTTTTGGCGTTGGGATAGATGCTGGGGTCGAAGACCTTGATCGCGTGGCGCGTGACACAGCCCCGTGCGCCCTGGCGGAGGCCGAGATAGACAATGCCCTGTCGTCCGCGGCCCAGTTCCTGCGTGAAGCGGTAGGCCACGGGATAGTAAATCGCGCGCGCTTGGACGATGGCGCGGTAATTTGCGACGAGTTGTGGCAGCCCCTTGCCCGCAACGTGGGGCATGACCTCAGTCGGCTCGATTTCCACGGCCATTGTTTTTTCGCGCGTGGTCGTGTCGAGAATTGTTGTGCCTTCAAGGCGCTTTTCGGGTTCCATGCGATTCAGTGTACGCGACGGCAAAGCCTTGGCAATATCGGAAGGCGGGCGTACAAGGATGGTTTTTAGCGACGGAATTGCTCTAATTTACGGGTAAATGTGAAAGATATTACGATTATTGGCGGTGGAATCGTCGGTTTGGCCTCCGGTTTGGCATTAAGTCGGCAGCCGGGGATGCGCGTGACGGTGCTGGAGGCCGAGGCCGAAGTGGCGGCACATCAGACCGGACACAACAGCGGCGTGATTCATTCCGGCCTGTACTATAAACCCGGCTCACTCAAGGCGCGCAACTGCACGGCGGGACGCGATGCGATGTATGCGTTCTGCGAGGAGCACGGAATCAGACACGAGCGCTGTGGTAAAGTCGTTGTCGCCGTCACAGAGGGCGATCTGCCCGCGTTGGAGGAATTGGAGCGGCGCGGCGTCGCGAATGGACTGGAAGGCATTCGCCGAATCGGCCCCGAGGAATTAAAGGAGATCGAACCGCAGGCAAGGGGCGTCGCTGCGTTGGTCGTGCCGCAAACGGGAATCGTAAATTATACGGACGTTGCCCGCGTGTATGCCCGGTTGATTGCCGAGGCGCAGGGAGAAGTGCGGACCAATGCGCGCGTCAGCAATGTGCGGCGCGATGGCGCAAAGCTTTTGATTCAATCAAGAAACGGCGAAATCCGAGCGGACCTGTTGATTAACTGCGCGGGGTTGCAATCAGACCGTATCGCGCAGTTGTGCGGTGTTGAACCGGGCGTGAAAATCATTCCGTTTCGCGGCGAGTATTATGAGTTGATTCCTGAACAGCGCGGGCTTGTTCGCAACTTGATCTATCCCGTGCCTGATGCGCGGTTCCCCTTTCTTGGCGTTCACTTCACGCGGATGATCGGGGGTGGGGTGGAGGCGGGGCCGAACGCGGTCCTCGCCTTCCGTCGCGAAGGCTATCACCGGTTGGATTTTTCGCTCACGGACAGCGTGGATATGGCGACGTATCCTGGTTTTTGGCGAATGGCTTCGCGTTATTGGCGTACGGGGGCAGGCGAGTTTCATCGCTCATTTAGCAAGGCCGCCTTCGTCACCGCGTTGCAACGCTTGATGCCTGCGATTCGGGCGGAGCATCTAGTGCCGGCGGGCGCGGGCGTTCGCGCACAGGCGGTTGGGCGCGACGGAAAATTGGTGGATGATTTCCATATTGTAGAAAGCGAGCGTATGGTGCATGTGCTGAACGCGCCTTCGCCCGCCGCCACGGCTTCGCTGAGTATTGGCGCGACCGTCGCGCAACTGGCGCAGAAGCGTTTGGAAGATTTGTAAATGAGTGTCTTGAGCAGAGCTGCTTTTCGGCGTCGTTTTTATCCCGACGCCACCGCCCGTGAATGGAATGACTGGCGCTGGCAGTTGAAACGACGCATCAGTGATTTGGAAGAGCTGCAGCGGATATTTAAGCTATCCGACGATGAACGAAAAGCGGTGGCAGACCTGAATCGTCTGCCGTTGGGGATTACGCCGTACTACGCGAGCCTGTTGGATTTGGAAGACCCGAATCATCCGCTGCGTAAAACGAAAATTCCGACTACTGCGGAGTTCATTCTTTCACCCGGCGAATACAACGACCCACTGGGCGAAGAGCAACATCGTGTAGCGCCCGGATTGGTTCACACCTATCCCGATAAAGTGCTGTTTCTCGCAACGGATTTTTGCGCCACATTTTGTCGTTACTGTATGCGCTCCCGACTGGTTGGGCAGGGGACGTATGTACCGAATTTGGCGATGTGGGAACAAGCGCTCGAATACATTCGCGAGCACACGGAAGTGCGTGACGTGTTGGTCTCGGGTGGCGATCCGTTGATAATGTCCGATGAGCGGATCGAGTGGTTGCTATCGAGAATTCGCGCAATTCCGCATGTGGAACTCCTGCGCCTCGGCACAAAAGTTCCGACGGTTCTCCCGCAACGGGTCACTCCGGCGCTGTGTCGAATGTTAAAAAAAAGTTCATCCCCTGTTCATCAGCCTTCACCTGATTCACCCCGATGAACTGACGCCGGAAGTGGAACGTGCGTGCAACCGGCTTGCCGATGCGGGAATTCCGATTGGCGGACAGATGGTGTTACTTAAGGGGGTGAACGATGACATTGACACGATGCGTCGTCTCTGCACCGGCCAACTGCGGATGCGGGTGAAGCCGTACTACCTGCATCAGTGCGACGCCATCATGGGTTCGATGGGCTTTCGCACCTCCATTGCGAAGGGAATGGAGATCATTCGTGGACTTCACGGCCATACCACGGGCTACGCCGTGCCGACGTATATGGTGGACGCCCCCGGCGGCGGTGGAAAGGTTCCTTTGACTCCGTCCTACATTGTCGGGCGACAAGGCGAAGACCTTGTTTTAAGGAATCACGACGGGAAGCTTTATCGGTATCGAGATCCCGGCGCAAAGGACTTGCTCCCGGACGAGAGCCTTGCTAGTTTCGCGTCTCTTGGTTCCACCCCGGAACATTAAAAATGGGGCGGTAGCTCATCTGGTAGAGCGCCTCGTTCGCAACGAGGAGGTAGAGGGTTCGAGTCCCTTCCGCTCCACCAACTTTTTCGCATCCGCGAAAAAGTTGCCACGCCGTAGCTTCAGCGTAGGCGGGCATCCCCCTTTGGCCTTCGTCGCCCCCCCGGTGTCCACTAAATATCGAGGTCTATTGGGGTCCAGGTCTATTGGTCGGCAGTAGTGTCCAAAACAAGTTTTTAGAAACGGGGTCTGGAGGTAGGCTGAAGGTGAAAATATCCAACAAGCCCGACCAGGAGACCCCGCAAGATGAGCGCACACAAGGCCAGTCTGTTCAGCCAACTGCTTTCCCTTTTCAACCGGAATGACTTTTCGCACCACGTGCGCGAGGTGAATGCCGAGTACCGATCGAAGGGCTTCAGTTGCTGGGATCAGTTTGTGGCCATGCTCTTCTGCCAGCTCACCAACAGTCGCAGTCTCCGGGAGATCACGCAGGGTCTGCAATGTTGTGAAGGCCGACTATCCCATCTGGGGATGAGTGTCGGTCCGGCGCGCTCGACGCTGGCCTACGCGAACCAACATCGCCCCTGGCAGCTTTTTTCAACGGCTCTTCTACGATCTGCTTGGAACCTGTCGGGCGGTCGCCCCAGGCAAGCCATTCCGCTTCAAAAACAAACTGATGAGCCTCGATGCCACGGTGATTGACCTGTGTGCTTCCGCATTCGACTGGGCGAAATACCGCCAGACCAAAGGGGCGGTAAAGATGCACCTTCTTTTGGACCATGACGGCTGTCTTCCGGTCTTTGCGCATATCACCGAGGGTCGTGAGCACGAGTTAAAGACTGCTCGGGGTTTACCGTTGCCCAAGGGCAGTATCGTGGTCATGGACCGCGCCTATGTGGATTACCACCTTTTTGAGCGCTGGAGCGCCGAGGGCGTGTTCTTCGTGACACGGATGAAGAAGCACGCCGACTGGTATCGCACCGAGTCGCGCGAGGTGCCTGCCGACTCACCCGTCCGCGCCGATGAGATCGGGGAGTTTCACGTCTTTCAGGCTGGACGGCGGATCAAAGGCAGTACCGCCGGATCACGGTCTGGCGGGAAGACAAACAGGAGGAACTGGTGATTCTCACCAACAATCTGCATCTGGCCGCATCCACCATCGCCCAGATCTACAAAGCCCGCTGGCAGATCGAACTGTTCTTCAGGCGACCTCAAGCAGAATCTCCGCATCAAGACCTTCGTCGGCACCTCCGCCAACGCGGTGCATATCCAGATTTGGACAGCATTGATCGCCATACTCCTGATCAAGTATCTGCAGTTCAAATCCAAATGCGGCTGGCACCTCTCCAACCTCGTGGCGCTGCTGCGGCTGAACCTTTTCACCTACCGGGACTTGTGGGTCTGGATCGAGCGTCACTATGAAACACCGCCGTTTCCGCCCCCTTTCGTTCAAGCTGAGTTCTGGGAACTCGATCTTGGACAGCAGAACCCATGTCCTTCATAAAAGGGGGGGGATCGGTTTTGCGCAAACGACCCAACGATGCTTTTTTCAGGGAATAAGGCCCCTCTTTCGTCAGACTTTCGCGCGTTTTGGACAGCAGTGATTGGTCGGTCTATTGGGGTCGAGTCTAGACATTTGGTTCCGCTGAAAAACCCCCTACTTGCGGATGCGCCCTTTTGGTTTGGCGGGCTGCGTTCGGATAAGGTGAAGTTCATGGCGGTCGAGTAGTTCCCACTCGACTTCCTCACCACCCTCCAAGCCAATGGCTGCGGCCTGAGCCTCCCCCGAAAAAGTAGACAGCGTTGGGTCTTAGCTGATAGTGAAAAAAGTTATGACCACAACGACCAACCAAGCGAAAACGAGGCGTCATTTTGATGATTCATTCAAACGCGATGCTGTTAATCGAGTCATCCGGACCAACAAGCCATGCGCCGAGGTGTCTCGCGAACTGGGTATCAGAGGCAATTTACTGGCCCGTTGGAAGCGGGAGCAGTTGGAACGGGCCGATCAGGCAATGACCGGAACTGATCAGATGAAGCCGAGCGAGTTGGTGGCGGCCTTAGAGGCCGCCCGTCTGGAGGCGGAAGATCTGCGAGAGCAACGCGACATTTTAAAAAAGGCTTTGAATATTTTCAGCCAACAGATGCCCAAAGGAGGTCGGCGATGAATCAACTGGCCGACGAGTTTCCGGTGCAACGGTTGGCCGAAGTCCTGAGCGTGTCGCGCACGAGCGTTTACCGATCCGCCGAGCTCCGGTCCTCGTGCCCAAGAAAACGCCGTGCTGACGCAGGCCATTGACCGGGTGTACCAGGAGCATCAACAGCGATACGGAAGTCCACGCATTTGCATCCAGCTTCGTGCCGAAGGCATGAGTTGCGGTGAAAATCGTGTGGCACGCCTGATGCGTGAAGCCGGTCTGTACGCGATCACCCCGCACCGCAAGGCGCCGCGAACCACCGAGAGTTCGCATGGTGGCCCGATTGCGCCCAACCTGCTCAAAAGCATGGAAATAACCCATGCCAATCAGGCGTGGGCCATGGATATCACCTATGTCCACTGCGGGCAGGGCTGGGTCTATTTGGCCGCCGCACTCGATCTGTATCTGCACAAAATCGTCGGTTGGCAACTCGGCGATCATATGGAAAGCAGCTTGGTTACCGATGCCTTGCAGATGGCCGCCCAACGCCAAGGCTGGCCGACCGGCGTGGTGGTCCACTCCGATCGGGGTAGCCAATATGCCAGCGCGGCATTTATTCAACGGACGGAGGCCTTCGGATTCATTCGCAGCATGAGCGCCAGGGGAAACTGCTACGACAATGCCACCATGGAGAGCTTTTTCGGGGTGATCAAACGCGAAGAACTCAACCGGTGGGAAATGCCCGATCTGGCCGCGGTTCGCTATCGCGTATTTGACTATATCGAAACGTACTACAATCGGCGCCGCATCCACACCGCGCTGGGAATGAGTCCAGCGGCCTTCGAAAGGCAGTCGTTGCCCAAGACGCCTTCGGCGGAGTTTTCAGAGGCATCGCTTGCTCCCCAGGTCGGCAAGGAAAAGGCCGGGGAGATGACTCCCCGGCCCCGACCTGTGGTCGCAATATCCACGTATCCCTCGGCGAGTTGCTCTCCAGCAGAGCCCGCTTGCGTTTCCGTGGACACCCAATCCATCCAGCAAACTGACATTGAAAACAACAACAAAAAGGAGTACCCCACCAACCGTTAGACCCGACACTGTTCACAAATCGGGGGAAGCTCAGCCAGCGGAATGGGGATGTTGACGTAAAGGCGGACCTTTACGCCCTTGGATCGAATGGCCTGCACTTTTAATGGATAGGTTGTTGTCATTTCAGTACGCTATCTGATAGACTAGCGATTAGCAAGAAGGAAATTATCATGAGTCTTCCGCCCGTCCAGCAACAACGAAGTCTCTTTGAGGTCAGCGTGCAGTTCGCGGGCCTGTTCACGTCAGCGCCAGCGGATCGCTTTCGCTTCTTCAGCGACACGATCATGCCGCAACTGCGCGACCTGCGTCCGCAACTTGAAGCGATGTATTGCGCGGACAATGGCCGCCCCGCGGAGGAACCCTCGCGGATGTTGGCCGTGTTGATCTTGCAATTCATGGAGGGACTGCCCGACCGCAAGGCGGTGGAGGCATGCACCTATGATCTGCGATGGAAGATGGCGCTATGGATGGAAACGGATGAAGCGGCCTTTCATGCCACCAGCTTGGTGAAGTTTCGCAATCGACTCCTGAAACACAACCTCGTCGAGATCGGATTTGACGCCGTGCTCCACGCCATGCGCAAGGCGGGTTATCTCAAGGCCCATAAAGCGCAGCGCCTGGACTCGACGCATGTCATTGGCCTGGTCAGCCACATGAGCCGATTGGAATGCGTTCGAGAGGCCATGCGGCTGGCGATGGAGGTATTGGCGGAGTTGCCCGAAAGCACCCATCCCGGATCATGGTCCCTGTGGTGGGAACGGTATGTGCAGAGCGCCTTGGACTTCAAAACGGATGTAGAGACGCTCAAGCAGAAGATGACTCAGGCGGGCGAGGACGCCCGCGCGATCTTGGCATGGATCGAGACGCAGGTTGATGCGGTCAAAAACATGAAGTCGGTGGTCGTTCTACGACGGGTATACGAGGAAAACTTTCAAGAAGTGGGCGGTCAGACCGAGCAGACCCACTCGCGACCGTCCGGTGCGGTCTATAATCCCCACGACCCGGATGCGCAGTGGAGCGCCAAGGGGACGATCGCTGGCAAGAACAAGGAGTGGGTAGGTTACAAAACCCAGGTCGCGGAGACCCTGCCAAGCGCCAATCCGGAGCTCAAGGCGCCCACCGACGCGGTGATCACCGCCATGGTCACCCAACCGGCCATAGCGAGCGATCACGGGGCAATCGCGGATGTGGAAGAGGAGTGGAAGCGCGAAGATTTGGACAAGCCGAAAGAGCTTTATGTGGATGGCGGCTATATCTCCGGGGAGGCGCTGGCCGATGCGGGGCGTGAAGAGCGCGAGATTCATGGTCCCGTTCAACCGGCCCCGAAGCGCGGCGACCGCTTCAGCGCTGAGAGTTTTGACGTGGACATCGATCAGCGGGTGGCGATCTGCCCGGCCCGCCATGCCAGCACCAACTGCAGTCGCCTCGATGAAGTCAGTGGTAAGATCCACTACCGCTTCGAATGGAATAACCATCTCTGCCAAGCGTGTGAGCTTCGCAGCCGTTGCCTGGGAGCCAACCAACGCCATCGGACGCTACTGGTGGGTCAGTATCATTCACACATTCAGGCCCGTCGCCGCGAAATGAAAACGGGGGCGTTCAAAGAGCGGATGCACAAACGCAATGGGGTGGAAGGAACGATCAGCGAGCTAAAAAGAGGCTACGGACTGAGGCGGTGTCGGTATCGAGGGTTGATAAAAACCAGTTTGCAAAACTACCTCATTGGGGCCGCCTGCAACATCAAGCGGTGGGCCGCCGCTTGGCCTGGGAAGCGCTTGGAAATGATGAGATCGGAATAGATCAAGCAGTCAGGGCGTAATACGCCATCCAAAAGAACGAAGGCGCGGGCAAAAATGAGCAATCGAACGAATACAGTATGGCAATGCGCATGCCACCCCGCACGTTACGTATGTGTTGTGGCGAAGCGACTGCATATAAGAATGCAGGTCTGTAAGTTTTGTTGAGCGATGAGTTTTTTAAAGAGGGGTTTTTCAGCAGAACCGACATTTTACATTTAGCGCCTTCTCGCAGTACAGATGGACGCATATTCGGGACGAATTGACCGCTGAGGCGGGCGAGTGAAGTCGGCCAATACGGTGCTGTTGCAGGCGGTTGTTCGAGTGAGTTGTCACAGGGTTTGGTGACGAGAACGAGGCGAAGGATTCAGAGAGGGAGTCAAAGCCACGGCAGGAAAGTTCACTCGATTGCAACATGTCTGGTTTCCCACGATTCCGCGTCATAGTTCGGCCCGCAAACGAACCACGCAGTTAATCATCAACCCTTTGCCGCGCACCGCCAACACGCCTTTTGCCTTGTCCCAAATCACCGATAATGAAGATTGTTCCCCACTCCTTCGTTTTCATTTCGACCTAGCGGCACAAGCGCAAACGTCGAATGTCGTTCTGCTAAAAACCCCTGCTCAAAATATCGGGAAAATTTTTCCGAAAAACGACCTCGCCAAATGCCCACGAGCCACGACCTCTTCCTGCCGCTTGTGTTTTGCACTCTTTTTCAAGGCAGATTGTTGCAGTGTGGGATTTTAAGCAGAACCAAATATCTAGACGCGGCCTCTAATGAACCGCGACACCAATGGGTGTTTGATTTGCAGTGGGATCAGGGTGGCAGCAGGCGTGCGCGGTAGTGGCGGATTTCGTTGGTCGCAGAGACGGGGACTTGCAGGAGGGTTTCCGTTGCGTTGCTCATCACCGCAACCGGGGCCCAGCTCTTGACGTCGCTGCTGGCGTCAATCGCATAGCGGTAGCCGCGCTCTGCGCGCAGGCCGACGGTGTCGGGTGCGATTTGCTCCATTCGCATGCTCGATCCGCCGGTGTAGGCGCCGGGTGGGCGATGGCGGGCGTAGCGCGGATAGCCGGTGCGCTCGTGCGGCACGGTGTTGTCCAGCACGCCAGTCGGCTGGACTGGCGGAGCCGGGCGGTCGCCGCCGGGGAAGGCGGGGATGGGGTAGGTGACGGCGTTGAAAATGTTGCCGGTGATGGCGGGGCGAAAATCGCCATTGCTTGCATTCACAAATTGTGGGAACAGCGTGTTGATCTGGTTGTTGGCCAGAAGCTGTGCCTCGTTGCAAGTCGGGTTCCCATTCTGGCAGCCGCTGGAGTCGCCGAGCACGCTGAGATTCTGCGGGCCGTTCCAAATCAAGTTTCCGCAGATTCGTAGGTTGTCATCGGCGGCGGCGGGCGAGGCGACGTTCGACGTGCGGGGCGGCGTGACATTTCCCGCAATCGCGAAATGCTGCCACTCACTTTGATAGGGCGCGGGGTTGTACACGATGTTATTGAAAATATAGACGTTGCGGTTCGGGATATACTGGGCCTCGGCGCCCGCTGTGCCCCAGCCGCCGGCGACGCGATTGCTTTCGCACGCGGCCGAATCTCCGTCGCACCCGCGACGGCCATGTACGACTTCGATGACGTGGCTTCGCTGCCCGATGCGCACGAGTGTGTTATAGGCCATGAGAATGTTGTAGCCGCCATTGACGCCGAGCCCCGCGCCGTACGTGTCATGAATGAGATTGTTCACGATCTTTATGTCGTAGGCCTCGTTGTGGAGCCACGGATTGGTCATGAACTCAAATCCTGTGCCCTGCCCGGCGGTGATCCCGCCGTTGCCGCTCGAGTCGTACACTTCGTTGCCGTCAATGGTGATGTAGGCGGAGCCGCCTTTGACGTACAGAACCCAATCGGCCGCATCGTGAATCTTGGAGCGCACGATGTGACCGTACTGTACGGCGACAAAATCAATCGCGTTGTCGTCCGCGCCAGAGATGTCGCAATCTTCAATGTAGATGTGCTGCGACTGGTTCACCTTGATTCCTTCCTGGGCAAAGGTATGGCCCGACACCGTGCAGTTGCGCAGGAGAACGTTCTCGCACTGTTCGAGGTGGAACGCATCGCCGCCGCTGAACGGCTTGTCGAAGTGAATGCCGATAAAATAGAGATAGCGACAGTCAAAGATGTTCGGGTCGGGGAGGACCGCGCTGCCGGGCGCGCCTTCCGCCTGAAAGATGATCGGGCGCAACGCGGTGCCGTATCGCGATTCCCAGTAGTTTGGAATGCTCGTGTGAGATCCCGGCAGCAGTCGCACGCGGTAGCCGGTGTTGGTCAGTGTCTGACCTTGCGGAATCCTGTTCCACGCCGCTGTGATTGTGCGCAGGGCTTGATTGGAGGTGTTCCCTGAATTGCCGTCATTTCCGCCGATGGGGTTGACCCAGATATCCTGTACGACCGGGGTTCCGATATCGTACGACGGTGACTCCATATCCTGGGCCCAGACAACAGAAGCAGACAGAAGCGCCGCGATCAAAAGCAACCGGCATTGCATTCCCGTATCCTCCTTCGACAAATGCATGATACCGATTTGATGTCCGGTTGTTGAGCAGAGGTCCTGTGACCCGGTCTCTGGTGGAGAACCCTGTTGATCTTCCGAAGAGGGCAAATCGGTCAGGCGGGGGTGGGGGGATAGCGGCTCCGGCGGCAGGGATCGAGCCTGCACCTTGGCGTTAACAGCGCCCTGTTCCTACATTGAGCTACGCCGGAACCCGAAAGGCAGGGGGCATTAAAGAAGCACAGAGCTTGTCAAGCAATCGTGTTCCACTTTCATTCAATGGTCACGGATACTCGGTCGCTGCGACCTCGGTTGTCGCTCAGGACAATTTCGTGTCGGCCGCGTGTGAAACGCCACGGGATGGTCTTTCCTTTCCCCGCGTAGGCTTGATCAACAAACCAATGGTTGTCGGCATTGGCGGTGAGAACGAGTTGCTGCCGGGTTTCATTCGCGCCAGCGATGCGAAAGACGGATGCGTTGGCGGGGGAGCTGATTTTCGGATTGGGCGGTTCCACCATAGCATGCGTGTGCTTTTGTGCGCAGGTGACGTAGGGGGTCACACCGGAGAGGTAGTAATCCGATCCGACGCGTTCGCAAGCGGGGGCGGCGACGTCCCCGCTCTCCATGCAGATGTCGCGTGTGGCGAGTCCTTCGGGCTGCGGGTACCACGGCGCTTCGTTCGCGGGGAGCAACTGGCGAAACACGTTCCACGCGATCGGCGTGGCGACGCGTTTGCCGACAAGCTGAGGCGATGCCGCGCCGTCGGGATTTCCGATCCAGACCGCGACGACGTAGCGCGGGTTCCATGCAACCGTCCATGCGTCGCGAAAACCGGAAGAGGTGCCCGTCTTCCACGCGATGCGGGGCATTCGGACATCGGCGGCATGGCCGGTGGCATCGAGTGCGCGTTCGGGGCCGCTTAGGATTTCGGATACCAGCCAAGCCGCTTCCGGCGATATCACGTGCCGCCCCTTGGCAGCGGGCGCGTCTTCGCGCCAGCGGAGCGGTTTCCATTCGCCGCCGCGGGCAAGGGCGGCGTATGCGTTGGCGAGGTCCAGTGTGCGCACTTCACCGTTGCCGAGCGCCAAGCCCAGGCCGTATTGCGCGGAAGGGCGGTTCAGCGTGCGAAGTCCCACATCGAGCAGCAACTGATGAAAGTTGGGTTGGCCGATTCTGCGTTCCAAATCAATGGAGGGAAGATTGAGAGAGAGGATCAGGGCGTCCCGAGCGGAAACACTTTCGTGAAAATCGCCGTCAAAATTGGAGGGCGTGAAGTCGGCGAAGTTCAGTGGCGCATCCGCCAGCATCGAGCGGGGCGTGATGAGCCCGCGATCGAATCCTTGTGCAAATGCAAAGGGCTTGAGGGTGGACCCGGCGGAACGAGAGGCCAGCGCGGCATTGACCTGGCCGTGAGCGGTCGCGTCGAAATAATCAGGCGAGCCGACGAGTGCGCGAATCGCGCCCGTCTTTACTTCGAGCACAACCACTGCGCCGCCGCGGATTCCGGCGCGACGTCGGGCTTCGCTGTCCTGTGCCAGCGCGGTTTCGGCGATGGCCTGCAGATCGCTGTCGAGTGTGCTGCGGACGACGCCGCTCTGCTCCGTGCGTTGTGAGGCGACGTAGTCTGCGAAGTGCGGGGCCTTGAACGGATAGGTGGTGGCGCGGCAGGCGACGTTTTGTGCGCTTGCGTTGCGGTGTTCCTCGTCGGTAATGAAGCCAGCCGCGACCATTTGTTTTAATACGGCGACTTGGCGATGTTGCGCCTTTTCCAAGTGGCGGTCGGGTCGGAATCGGGTGGGCGACTGGGGAAGACCTGCGAGGAGTGCGGCTTCGGCGAGGCTCAGGTCGTGAGCGCTTTTCCCGTAATAGCGTTGGGCGGCGGCTTCAATGCCATAGATATTTCCGCCGAACGGCGCTCGGTTCAGATATTGGCGCAGGACTTCTGTTTTGCTGAGCTTTCGTTCCAGTTGCAGTGCGCGAAAGGCCTCGATGAACTTCGTCGGCAGGGTTCGTTTGCGCGGATGCATCAGGCGGATGACTTGCGTGGAGAGGGTGGATGCGCCGGAGATGCGCCGTCCGGCGCTGATGTTCTGGAAGACAGCGCGAAAGAGGGCCAGCGGATCCACGCCGGGGTGTTTCCAAAAGCGCTTGTCTTCCGCAGCAACAACGGCCTTCACGATCCAATCCGTGGGATCCGGTTCATATACCGGGCGACAGTCCAGATCGCCGGGGCCGAGGGTCACGCGCAGAACCTGCCCGGCGCGATCAGTCAGCACCGTACCGCCGGGAAAGCGATCAAGCGCATCGGTGGGAAAGGGGATGGCGAACCACGCGAGCGCACAGAGCGCCACGAGCAGAACGAGAAAGCGTAAAACCCATTTCATGGGATAACCGTCACCTCTCCGGCGCCAGCCACGCTGCGCAAATCCGGCGCGTACATGGCGCTGGCCGTGATTGGAGGTTGAGCGAAGCGACCGGGCGTGACCGCGCGCATGGTGTAGAAGAAAGTCTGTTCGTCGCTGAACGCCCCGCTGAAGAGGAGGAGGCGATCATCGCGAACTTCGCGGTGCAGAATCCACTTCTCGTCGCCCTTCATCCATGCGAAGCGTTCGGCGGTGGCGAGCGCCGGATTCTCAATTTCAAAGCCGGCAGGCAGGAGGTCTTCAATGATCAGGTTGTCGGCGCGCTTGGCATCAACCGAAACCGTGATTTTCACGATGACGAGTTCGCCTTGTTTGGCGACACCCTGTGCAACGGCATTTCCCTTGAGATCCAGCCACTGACGACGCACCACGATTCCATTATCGCGCAGGACGAGTTTCTGCCGCTTTGGCACACCCCGTTGGCGGAGCGAATAGTAGAGCGCACCCGGGCCTTCATTGACGAGTGTGAAGGGACCGGTATTGGTCCATGTGCTTCCGTGCGGTTCGATGGCCGTGGATACCCCGCGTTCCTCCATACGCGCCACGAACGGCTTCTGCTCCGCGGGAACCAGTGTCGCATAGCGGCCCAGCGCAAGAAGAGCGAGTGCGTTGGGCGTGGTGGCGCCCCAATCGCCGTTTGTCCGCGCGGCCTCAATCCGGCGGGCGAGATCGGCTACGACATCGGCCTTGGGATCGAGATCGAGCGACGCAAGCAGAAGCCATGAGAGGTCTTCGACACCCTCCACGCCATCGTTCGTCACTTGCTTCAGGCGTTCATTCCCCTGCCGTGGATCGCCGCTGAGTGAAAGCGCAACGGCTGTATGAATGCGCGCGGCGGGCGTGAGAGCGGGATAGAGTTCCGCGAGCCGTGCATTCCAACCGGGTACGGGCTGGCCGGCCAATGCGAGAACACGAGCCGCATAGGCGCGCTCTTCCATGTCGGTTCGCCATGCCTCATCCACCGTATTATTCAGCGGGCGATCAAGCTGCGTGCGCAGATATTGAAGCGCAGCATCAAGCGATGACGATGGCACCTCGTGGCCCGCGCGTCGCGCTTCGACGAGGAAGTGGGCGGTGTACACGCTTCCCCACGTCCACGTTGAGCTGACACGAGGCCACATTCCGAAGCCGCCCTGCGGTTGCTGCATCGAAAGCACGCGCAGTACGGCGCTGTCAATGAACGAGGCGACTTCCTCAGGATTCATGGATTTCGGCAGAAGGCGATTCGCCAGCTCCGGCAGATACAACATCGGAATGGCGCGTGAGACCGTTTGCTCCAGGCAGCCGTAGGGATAGCCCACGAGTTGATTGACCGCCTGACCGAGTTGGATGGAAGGCGCGCCGCCGCTCCAGATCACATTTTCTTCCGTTCCGGGCAACAGGTTTGCATTTCCGCCAAATGAATGGGATTTGCCCGCTGACAAGGAACCTACTTCGGACATACTCTGTTCCGGCCATGCCGGGCGAACGGCCAGCTCGACTGTTTCCGAATAGCGTTCCGAACCGGCCGTCACGTCAACCGTGCAGAGGCCGCGGCCCGGCGCGTCGTCCGCGCGCAGCGTGATCGTTTCCGTGCGTGTCTTATTTGCCGCAAGTTGGAATGTTTTGTCCGGAGCGTCAATGGACAACGGTCCGCCACTTGTGACGCGGAGTTGCACGGACTGATCCGCGCCCGTTTCGTTGAAAATCTGAATGGTGATGCTCGATGTGTCGCCCGGCGCGAGGAAGCGGGGGAGCGTGGTTTCGACCACCAGCGGGCGTTTAATTTTCACCGCGCGCTCGGCGGAGCCAAGGCGCTGGCGATCATTCGCCACCGCCATGATGCGCAATTCACCGGTGAACTCCGGCACATTGAACGTCGCCGTGGCTTCGCCGTTTTCATCCGTGAGCAGCGGAGCGCTCCACAGCGCAACGGGCTTGAAACGCTGGGTCCGAATCGGGTTCAGGCGTCGCAGCAGCGAAGCCGCAGCGCCCCCCGGCATGTGAGACGTGGTCCGGTTGATCTCATCCTCCATCACCGGCATCAACAAACTATACAGATCGAACCATGACACACCGAGGGCGCGTTGCGCGAGGAAGAATGAAAGCGGGTCGGGTGTATTGAATCCCGTCAACGCACAGATTCCTTCGTCCACCGCCATGACATTCACCGATGCGCGGACCGGGTTGCCCGATTCATCCGTGACCCGTATGCGGGCGTTGAGCTGGGCCTGTGGGCGGTTGGTACCCGGCGCATCCAGCGCGATGTTGAGCCTCCGTTGTGTCGGCTGCACGCGCAACGCAATTGCGCCCACCGCGCGATGCGCACTCCATGTTCGTTCCGCCACGGCGGGGCGGAGCACGGTCAGCGTGACGTACACGTTCGGCGCGTAGTCGGCTTTGACGGGAATTGCGAGTTCCGTCGCATTGCCGTCCAATTCGACAAGGCGATGCTCTAGGATATGATCCGTTTCGATCGTAAGCAGAGCAGGGCCAGCGAATGGCGGCTTCACCAGTACTTTCGCTGTGTCGCCGGGGGCGTAGCGTTCGCGTTCGCATTTAAGTTCGATGGTGTCCGGTCGCTCGCGTCCTACGCGTTGCCACGGATCGTTAGGCGAGATGACCGTGAACCGCTTGCTTGCCGATACGCCGCTCGCCGGATCGGAGACAACAAGGAGATATTCACCGGATGACTCTGCGGGAAAGACGAGGTCAGCCGCCGTCGCGCCGACAACCAGAACTCCTTCGTGAACAGGTGTGACCGTTTCCTGATAGAGGAAGGAGAATCGCTTGTTTGAATCGCGCTTCATCACATACGCGCCGGAGATCGTGGAAATCGTCCATTTCAATGCGCCGTTCGTGAAGGCCGGCGCGCCGTCCGGCAATACCGCCGCGACACGCGCGCGCTGTTCCTTGCTCGGGTTCACCGCTCCATCCGTTTCGAAGCGAAGTCCGATGTAGAAGGGATAGACGTCCACCAACGCAGATCCATAGGCCGAAACCGTGCGTCCTCCGGCCTCGCGCACGGTCGCGCCAAGAGTGGCTTTCACGCGGGCCGGCGGGCTCCACGCGGAAGAGGGCGACACGCTGAATTGCCCGACGCCGTTTTCATCCAAATGGCCGGAGCCCAACTCGGAAAAAATCGGGTCGAACTTCTTTTCTCTGTCGCCGAACACAAAACCGGCCCAACCGTCTGGAGTGAATGCGACTGCCTCAAATTGCGCCCGGCCACTTACGGCGAGACCTGCTGCAGGCCGCCCGAACAAATGCTGACTCTTCACCGCGAATGTGAACGGAGCAGACGCGGGCAGCGGCGCGGTCGGAGAATCGAGAGAGACGCGAATCTGTGGCGGCACAAACTCCTCCACGGCAACTGTCGTTGATCCGAGCGGTTCGCCATCGGTGGGCAACAGGACTTGCAGGCGATAGAGACCGGTCGGCAGAAAATCCTTTGCGACAAAGTTCGTTTCTGCCGCGCCCCATTCATCCAAGAGCAACGGCCACTCGCGAAAGAGCTGGCCATCCGGTCGGATCGCGCGAAAGCGGATGGGAAACGATTTTGGCGGATTTAGTTCTTTATCGCGCAGAATCGCTTTGACGTGAACCGTCTCATTCGGGCGATAGACGCCACGATCGGTGAAAACAAAGGCTTCATACCCATCCGCCAGATAGGCGGCACTGCGTTGCGTGTCCGCTGGCGTCACTTCAGTCGAGACAAGATCAAGGTAGGAAAGGTCGTTTCCTGTGGAAGCAATCAAGACCGCAGGCTTCGTTCCTCCAGAACCCATCGGCAACGACAGTGTTCCATCGTCAGAAGTTTTGCCGCGCACCAGCTCGGCGTTATTTGCTCCATAAGCGACAACCTCGACCCCTTGGAGCGGTCGGGCTGTCGCAAGCGAGTTGACCCAGACGAAGAGGGTGCCCTGGCTGAGCCGCGCACTGAGTCCGATGTCCGTTGCGACCACCAGTTGTTTGGCCGTGATCTTTTTAGATTTTGCTGTGACAAAGAAGGCTCCAATCGGTTCCCCTTCAACGAGATCGCGCAGGCTTACGCGCGTCTTTATTTCGTGATTGGCCGCGCCGACCAGCAGATTTGTTCGCGTCGGCCCTCTTTGCGTCAACAGCTCCTCCGGATCGCCGTAGTAGTCCGGCAGCAGGTCCGTTTCACGTCCGATAAACTGAACCAGGTTTTGCGGAAGCACGCGGGCCGCCGAAAGCTCCACCTCGCTGAGATTCATCGCCGACAGCGGGATATGAAGATTGCCCTGCGGAGAGAGATATTGGCCGGACGTCGGGAACGCAAGCGCGGGCGAGCGCATAGGTATCTGTATCCGGCGCACCACATCCTGGGTCAGAGCAGCTCCGGATTTTGCGCGCAATCCCTTTTTAAAGCGGAGCGTGTACAGCGTCTCCGGCGTGAAGTCCCCGTTGAGCAGGATTTTGTTATCATACCAGGATTCGCGCGGCTGAATGGTGAAACGGACGGCAGGATCCACCGAAATAAACTTATTCGCCGTGCTCGCATCCACTTCCAACGTGCTGCTGACGACAATGGATGTTTCTTCAAAGGCTGGCGCCTTTACGGATATCTCGGCAATCTGCAGATTGCTCGTGACCGAGAGCTTTTTCGTGACCGGGTTTTCCAGAACAACATTCCGAATTCAACGCCGGAAATCCCTTGGCGAGGAGAATGGACACCCCGTTACCGGCGATTTCTCTGGTTCGGATCACGACACGATTCGAGTCGGTGGAAGAGACGACGGAATAGTCCAACTGACCGTCCCCATCCGTCAGTTCGAGATAATTTTCAAGCACGCGTGCGTCGGGTTTTTCGGAGAACTCCAAGGCAATCAACGCTGCGCGATTGGGGGCGAAATCGAGTTGTTCGATCTTCTGTAGAATAAGCTCTGTGGCCGGTTGCTGAATATTTCCGAAGGAGTTCGTGTCCGTTGCCCGATCCTGCCCAAGCAGAAACCACGCGCCCACGACATTGAGCGCCAGGGAAAGCAGCGCAATCAGCATCCACGGCCGCGCGTGGCGAATGGGTGGAGCGTCTGCGGGCAATGTGCCATAGGCCGACGGGTCATCCAGCGCGGCGAGCACCGCATCCACGTTTCCATTGTGTACGACCAGCAGCTCGCGGATATGCTCCCGCAGGCCCGTGAGAATGCTCGCTCGTTCCTCCGGCGGCCTTTCAGTCAGGCGTCGTTCCACTTCTTCCAAATAGCGTTGCAGTGCAGCGTTCATTTTAAAGCCCCCTTGCTTTTTTTCAATTGGTTGACGGCATCAGAGAGTGTGATCCAGTACGCTTCCATTTCTGCGAGGCGCTCCCGCCCGGCAGGGGTGAGTGAAAAGTAACGACGCGGCGGGCCGGAATCGGAGGGGACATCCCGCACCTTCAACATGCGGTCCGCCCGCAAGCGGGAGAGAATCGGATATACCGTGCTTTCCGAAACCGCCAGCGCCTCGATGGAGCGCAGCGCCTGCACGATTTCATACCCGTAATTCTCCCCCCGACTCAGGAAAATCAGGAGGCAGTATTCGATTACGCCTCGCCGCCACTGACTAATGGATGTTTCCGTTCCCATGGTACTATGTGTCATGTACTACGTGGCGCATAGTAGCATATCGGGTCGGCCATGCAAGAAAAAAAAGAGTCTAATTTGCGTCTCAGGAGGAGAGGGGAGTGACAAACCATCGTAGCCCTTCGGTTTGTTGTTGACCGGAAAATAGACGGAATCATCCCCGCAGATTGCTTACGCCTTCCATAATGGGCACACCGTCTGAACGTTTTTGCCGTGTCACACGGTGCGGCGCATCGGCAAGGAGTGCGCGAGCGAATAAGGGTAGGGGCGCGGTGACTGTTGATCTGCCGAAGAGGCAACTCGGCCGGGTCGGGGGGAGGGATAGTGGCTCCGGCGGTAGGGCTCGAACCTACAACCTTGGCGTTAACAGCGCCCTGCTCTACCATTGAGCTACGCCGGAACCTGAAAGGCAGGGCGACAGTATAGAAGCCCTGCCGGATGTCAAGTAAAGGAGATTAACCTTTAAGGACGTAGTGCCCGCGCGAGGCTTTGGCGATGCGCTTCTTTTCGCGCGCGAGCGTCTGATAGACAATGGTCTCGAAGTTGTCGGACTTGGTCTTGTAGCCGTTTTTCTTTACCGCCGCGATGATCTGCCTAGCGTTCATCGGATTGTCCTTGGTGAGGACGGCGAGAATTGCATCCGCAAGACTGATCTTGTTGTGGGGACGCTTGTCGCCACCCTTCGCCGGAGCTGCCTTCGATTTTGCAGCGGCTTTTTTCTTCGCCTTGCCGCGCGTTTGAGGCGCAGCGGGAGCGATTCCGCTCAACTCTGCGATTTGGGCGTTAATGGCTGACAATTGTTTTTCGATTTTTGCGGCCTGTTCCTTCAAACGAGGAAGCTGTTGCTGCCGGCGGCGATTGATTTCTGCTATTAATTCCAGCGTGCTGAGTGAACTAACTGATTTTGCCATTTGTCTTTCCCTTATTTAAGTTTACCAACACTAACTTATAGTCTTAAATTCATAATGCAATAATAATAAGCCATATTACTTGGGATTGAATTCTCGCAGAGCAACGAGAGCGGCGTTGGTTTCCGCCTCGCGTTTGGTGCGACCTTCGCCCGTTCCATGACGCTCGTTGCCAATCAACACGTCAACGGTAAAGGTTTTTTGATGCGGCGGGCCTTCTTCTTTGACGATTCGATATTGAGGAATACCTTTTCCGGCGCTTTGCACGCGCTCTTGCAGTTCACCTTTTGGATTTCCATCCTGCGGGATTTCGATCAGTGCGCCGCTGTGGGGTTTGAAGACGCAGTGGAAAATTTTTTCCACCGCTTTTTGCCCCCGTCGAGATAGGCCGCGCCAATGACCGCCTCCAGGGCGTCGGCAAGAATCGTGGGGCGTGCGCGTCCGCCGTCGTGCTCTTCGCCGTTGCCGAGTTGAAGGAAACTTCCAAGATTAATCCGGGTGGCGAGATGAGCAAGCGCCTTGGTGTTGCTCAGCAAGCTGCGCATTTTAGTGAGCTTCCCTTCATCCGCGTTCGGGTGGGTGTTGTGTAAGAAAGCGGCGGCGACGAGTCCGAGGGCGGCGTCTCCAAGAAATTCGATTCGTTGGTTGTCCGGAAGCTCTGGTGTTTGTTCGTGGGCGAAGGAGGGGTGGGTCAGCGCTTGTTCGAGCCAACGGCGTTGACGGAAGCGGTAGCCGAGCGCCTTTTCCAAATCACGGTATGGATTTTTTCGACCAATCATGCGCGGGGGTGAAATTGGCGGTGAACTTGTTGCAGGCGTGGGGCATCTATATGGGTATAGATTTGTGTTGTGGCGATGTCGGCATGGCCGAGCATTTCTTGGATGACGCGCAGCGGCGCTTGGTTGGCAAGGAGATGACTCGCGAAGGAATGTCGGAGGGTGTGCGGCGACACGGTTTTTGTGATACCCGCGTCGTGCGCGCAGCGGCGAATGAGCTGCCAGATTGTTTTTCGGCTTAGCGGCCGGGCGCGATTGGAAAGAAAGACATAGGGACTTTGTGTGGCGCGATCAAATTGCGGTCGCGCTTCTTCGATATATTTCTTCAGATAGGCGGCTGCCGCGCCGCCGAGGGGCACGACCCGTTCCTTGCTGCCCTTGCCGAAGCAGCGAAGGTATCCGGCGTCGAATTGAATATCTTCGATCTTCAGCGACGCGAGCTCGGACACGCGAAGTCCGGCGCCGTAGAGTGTTTCGAGCAGGGCGCGGTTTCGCAGTCCGATGGGCTTGTCAATTTTTGGCGCTTCGAGCAGCCGCTCCACTTCTGCCGGTGTAAGTGTTGAGGGCAGCAGTTTCCAGATTTTCGGCGAATCCATTGTTTCCGTTACATTGCCCGCGAGAAGGCCCTCTTGCTGGAGGTAACGCAGAAATACGCGAATTGCGACCAGCCGGCGCGAGAGGGATGAGGCGTTCAGGCCGCGCTCTTTTTCCCACATTAGGTAATCGAGCAACTGGCGGCGGGTCAGTTTGTTCAGTGTGGAGACTCCGGCGCGCTGGATGAACGGGATGAAATGCGCGAGGTCGGAGGCGTAGGCCGAGCGGGTGTTCGGACTAAGCCCTTTTTCGAGAGTGATGTAATCCAAAAACTGGTCGAGCAGAACCTGCATATCTTAGAAAGAAATTTTTTCGCCGGTCAGCCGTTCAAAGGCCTCGATATATTTTTCGGCCGTACGCGAGACCACTTCATCGGGGAGGTGTGGCGCGGGCGGTCGCTTATCCCATTTCACCGATTCGAGATAATCCCTGACGAACTGTTTATCGAAGGAGACGGGTGATTTTCCGGGGACATACGTTTCTGCGGGCCAGTAGCGGGAGCTATCGGGCGTGAGCGCTTCGTCCACGAGGAGGATCTGATTATTGTAGAGGCCGAATTCGAATTTGGTGTCCGCGAGAATGATTCCGCGCGAAGCGGCGTACGTGGCAGCGGCTTGATAGAGTTGCAGGGTCAGGTCGCGGAGGATCGCCGCGTGGGCCGGGCCGATACGCTCGACCATTTGCGCGTAGGTGATGTTCTCGTCGTGACCGGTGGTCGCCTTGTGGGCGGGGGTGAAAATCGGCTCGTCGAGTTTGTCCGCGAGTTGATAACCCTTTCGCAGCGGGATTCCGCTGACACTCCCTGTGCGTTCGTAGTCCTGCCAGCCGGTTCCGATCAGGTAACCGCGCGCAATGCACTCGATCGGGAAAACTTCGGCCTTGCGCACGAGCATGGAGCGTCCGCGAAGCACTGCTTCATGTCGCTGCGCTTCGAGTGGGTAGTCGCGCGGGTCTGTTGAAACAATGTGGTTCGGCGCGATGTCTTTCAGGTGGTCGAACCACCACGCTGAAAGCTGGTTGAGGACGAAGCCTTTGCCGGATATGCCCGTGGGAAGAATACTGTCGAACGCTGAAATTCGGTCGGTAGCGACGAAGAGGAGGTTGTCGCCCGCGTCAAAGACGTCGCGCACCTTGCCGCTGTACACATGGGGGATTCCAGGCAGGTCAATTTGCGTGAGCACGGGTGGCAGATTCATCAAGTGGTCTCCGGTCCTTTCGAGTCCAGCCATTCGGCGAGGAGCGCCGCGCCAAACAGCGTCGCGCCCGCCGGGCCGTGCGAGGTGGGGCGTTCTTCCCACGCCGAAGTCAGATCAATGTGTGCCCACGGTATTCCCGGTTTGACGAAGGCTTTCAAAAACATCCCGCCGATGATGGTTCCGGCGGTTCCATCGCCGATGTTTTTCACGTCGGCGAATGGCGAGTTGAGAAGATGGGCGTATTCGGGATATAGCGGCAGCGGCCACAGGCGGTCTCCCGTGCGCTCACCCGCTTTTTGGAGCGACTCGCTCAGTTCTGCGTGGTTGCTCATTATGGCGGAGACCTGCCGACCGAGCGCAACCAGCGCCGCGCCGGTCAGTGTTGCAAAGTCAATGATGCAGGCGGGATTGAGTCCGCTGGCGACATCCAGCGCATCCGCTAAAACGAGGCGGCCCTCTGCGTCGGTATTGATGATTTCAATGGTCTTCCCGTTTCTGCTCGTGATGACATCGCCGGGTCGGGTCGCCGTGCTGCCGGGCATATTTTCCGCTGCCGCGAGCAGGCCAATGACGGGTCGGTCGGGTTTCAATACGGCGCCGACGAGGGACATGAATGCGAGAACGGCCATCCCCCCGGATTTGTCGAACTTCATCCATTCCATATTTTTGCCCGGCTTTAGCGAAATTCCACCGGTGTCGAATGTGATGGTTTTCCCCACAACGACGAGGGGCGGGAGCTTGCGTTTCCGTCCGGGATAGGTCAGTTGGATCAGGTATGGTTCTTCTTTGCTTCCCTGCGCAACCGCAAGGATGCTGTTGCAGCGCTGCCGTTTCAATTCCGCGCGATTCCATGCGGAGTATTTCAGCCCGCAGCTCTTTGCAATCTTCTGTGATTCGCGCGCGATGACGCGCGGTGGCGCTTCGTTGCCCGGACGATTGGCGATGTCCCGGATGCGATTAATCGTTCCGCCGATTTCCGCGCCGCGCACAGATTCGTCGCGGGCGATCACAAGTTGCGACTTGGAACCCGTGACGATGCGCAATGCTTTGATGGAAAGGGCGGAGGGTTTTGCATTCGCCGACTTGCGGATGTGATAGGTTCCCTCGATGAACCCTGTTGTGAACGCGCGAACCCAGGGCTTGGGGTTTGCGAATCGTTCGGAGTGGGAAAGAAAAAGATCCACATTGTTGATGGCGAGGCGCCGCGCTTCCATGGCGGCGCGTCCGCCCGCGACGCGGAGGATTCCCGCGTGCAAGGCCGGCTCCGGCCCGCAGCCGAGCAGAAAAATATCCAGCCGCCCGCGCGGGGTATGGAGGGTGCAAAGCGAAAATTCGCGCGCGTTTGCGTTGAAACCCGTGTGCTGCACCCACTCGCGAACCCCTTTTGCAATATCCTTCGGCAGGCCGGGAAGCGGGGCGTCTTTTGAAATGTCTTCCGTGCAAAGGGGCAGGGCTGCGGCGTGGCTCAGTTGGGAGGGTGTGAGTTCGGATAGAACGGATATTTTCATTGTTAGCGGCAGCCTTCCGGCAATTTTGCGCGAGCTTCCGGTGCGGCTTCCGTGTCATTTGCGGAGAACCCGGCGTTGGAGATTACGAATTCGATATTTTTGATGCCGAGCTTAAGCGCGTTGTAGGAGACATCGAGCGTGCGCTCGTCGTAATTGGGGCGTGTGCTTTCGATGTCTTGGGCCGACTTCAGCGTCTCCTGCAAAATGGCATAGCATTCGGGCGACTTCAATTGCGGGACGCTGATTGTGATGGTTCTGTGATCTTGCCGGAAGCAGCCGGTCGCCGCCAGCGCGACAAGACAGGAAATGACGATAAGGAAGCGGAATTTGTACATAGTGCGGACCTTGTATGGGTGTGTTCTAAAAACAGGGACACCGTATGATTTTACATTTTTTCGGTCAACGTTCCTTGAGAGCGGTTGTCAAAACACGGTGAGACAATAAAAAAGCGGCTTCGTTTGAATTAAGTCGTAGCCGATGTACATTTTACTTTGGAGGGCGTGGGCGCGTTTATCCAATTGGGGCCTCTCACCCCAACCTCCTTGGCGTGCCGCGTCCTCCATTATTTTTCATCTTCCACACCCAGTAATGCCAGGGCGGTGTTCGCCCGTTTCGTCATATCAGGCGCGGTGACGGAATAGTCGGTGCGCACCTGTTCCCATGCGGCGATGGCCTCGTTGGTGCGGCCTCTCTCCAAGAGAAGTACGGCGAGATTATGAAGGGCCTGCGCTTGAATGGCCGGAGTGGAGGAGGGTTGTCGGTAGTAGCGCTCCGCCTCATCCCATTCACCGAGATGATATTTGATGTTCCCCATATCCAAATAAGCGCTGGGGTAGGGCAGCTTGCTTGCAATGATACTGCTGAGAAGCTCCCCTGCTGCGGTGTAGTTGCCTTCCTGATAATAACGCCGGGCCATTCCGCCGGTTGTCTCGATGGTCTGCAAGGTCAGTTTCTGGTTGCCGCAGGAGTAGGCGAATACGACGATGTTGAAGAGGATAAAAAAACACGCCGCTGTGGCGAGTACCGCGCGCTGATGGCGAACCACCCACAAGAGGGCGGGCGACAAAACGCGACTGTTGAATTTGCTGGCCGAAGGCACCGCGAGCAGGGCGATGGAAAGCGCACTCGCCTCCGCGCTTTCCGGCTTCGAAAGATTCGGGACCAGAACGGATCGCAACGTTGCCGATTCCGTGGTTGCGTTTTGCGTCTCCAGCGCCTCGACCAGCAAGAGCTGAAGTGCGCTTCCGGCTAGACGCGGTTCGCCTTCGCTTGCTGCGGGCACCTGCAACCGGATGCCGTTCGCGTCGAGCAGGTGTCGGCGGCTGAGCAGGATGTTTAGTAAGGGGGCGCTTTCCTGTTGCGTCAATTCGCGGCAGAGCAGAGGGAGGATGCTCGCGATGGTTGGCAGCATTACGGGACGCCCGTCGGCATAATGCTCCGAAAAACTTCCCGTCTCGACGCTCCAGAGCGTCGTGCGGAGCTGGGTGAAAAGCAGGTCGCGATATTGAAGCAGATCAGTCAAATCCAATCCGCCCACGGGGATTGTGCCGGATACTTCTTCAAGCTCGGTGATCTCCCGCGCGAGTAATGCAGGAAGTTCAGCCGAGATCGTATCGGCTTCATAGATGTCCGCGAGCAGCGATTCTTTGGGAGACGGCCATTGCGGAAGGCCGGTTCGCTCCGGGTCCAGCGTTTGGATTAGAAATTCAAGGTGTTTTTGAATGCCTGGCGCGATGGAGTCGAACCATGCGCGTTCAGGCCGGACGGTCCAGATCAGGTGAAAGCAGTGCGCGAGGATGGGGAAATGCAATGCGCCAGCGATGGGGGCGCCCAGTTTATCCAATGCGATGGGAACCGCACCATCGGGTTTTTGATGCTCCAGCACGGTGCGGAGGAGGGCGACCGCAACGTCAACGCGTACTTCGGACCAGGCTTTGATCAGAGGGAAAATTCGCCTTGTTTCAAATTGACCCGATTCGTCGGGATCCCCGAATAAGTGGGCGCCATCGCGGGACGTGCGCAATCCGCTAATGAGCGGGAACAGGCTTTCTTGAACCGCTGCGAAGTCATCGGGTTGCAGGCCGGTCTGACGCTGCGCGAAGTCTTGATATGGCGCGAGCGCGTCGAAGAGCAAGGCGAACGGATCCACCGATGCATAACGCTCCAGTATGGTTCTGGCGTCTTCATCGGCCTGGTCGCGCAGAATGGTGAGAACGAACCGGATGCGATTCTTGTGTTGGACTTGGTGGAGGTGAACAGAGTGATACCGCGTCTCCAGATATTCGCCATTCTCCGTCTCGGTGACCGTTCCCACGCCGTTCGCATTCAACGCGGGGACATGCGTGGCGTCCGTTTCGCCGATCAATACATCCGGCTCTGGGCAGAAGGCGCAGAATGTCCGTGATTTTTCCAAATCCCCGGAGCCTTCAATGACCCCATGAGGCGTCACATGGACCTGCGCGGTCGGTGTCCATTCCAAAGACCATAGAGCCGCTGCTTCGGCGGGGTGGATTCTGCCCGCGTCCGTTGACAGTTGCCAAGCCGGAGCTATTGGAACCGCGCTGCCTAGGCTCCACGGTGGAAGCAGCAGCTCGTCGGCGGTCCATGATCGGCGGGGATACAACCTGTTCAACATGCGCAACTCGTCATTAAAACATTCGCGTAAAAGTTATTTCGTCATAATATCGGATTCATGAGCAGATGCAATTCGTCATGGCGGTGGTTTTTTCTGGTCGCTGCGTATCTGGCCGTTGGAACGGCTGTGCGCGCGGAGGAGCTGGTGGCGCGAGTCCGATCAGATCGGGTAAATCTTCGGGCCCGACCGGATACCTCTGCGGAAGTGATTGTGCAGGCCAATGCGGGAGACCGTTTCACTGTGGTCAGCACACAGGCCGACTGGGTCGCAATCGTTCCGCCCGAGTCCGTGGATTTTTGGGCGCATCGCGATTTTGTGAAGGACGGAGTCAGTACGGTGAACAAACTCAATCTCCGCGCCGGGCCGGGGATCAACTATTCCATTGTCGGCTCCGTGGAGAGCGGAGTGAAGCTCGACGTGCGCGGCCAATTTGGCGAGTGGATGAAAGTGGCGCCTTCCAACGGCGTGCTCTGGATCAGTCGCGAACTTGTGGATGTGGTTACATCCGTCCGCGCGGCTTCGCCGCCCGTTCCGGTTGCCGTGGAAGAGAGCGAACCCGCCGGACCGCCGCTATTGCCGCCCGCTGAAGCTGCGCCCGCATTGGGTGAAGTCATCGCGCCCATTTCGCCGCAGCCGATGCAACCTTCGCAATCTCCAGCGCGGGCCGCGCCGCCCCCGTCTGACTTGACGCTAGTGCCGTTGGAGGGGCAGGGACAGCAGGTTCAGCGAGAGGGAGAATTGAAACCCGCGCCGTTCCTATTCGGTCGTCCGAGCGCATTTCGCCTTGTTAAGAAGGAGGGAGTGCAAATGGTCACGGTATGCTATGTCCGGGGAAACACCGCGCAGCTCAACTCGCTCATGAACGAAACGCTTACCATTTTCGGACGTGAATATTGGGTGCAGGGCGTGAAGCAACCAGTCGTTGTCCTCGAACGAATTGAGCGACGCGCCCCATGACGAATTCCGACCCCATCCCAGCGCCCCCCCGCGCCCCGTCGCTTCTGCGTTTTCTGCTGACGGGCTTCGGATTCTTTATCGCGTTTGCCGCGCTGCTCTGGTGGCAACAAAACGGGCAAGGCTCTCTTTTCAGCTATCCGTCGGACGAGTCCTATATTGACCTCGCCGTTGCCCGATCATGGGCAGAGACGGGACTGCCCATGCTCGGATCGGATTTGGTTCCGCTCCAAAACAACGGCCTGTGGCGCGCAATCATTTCCATAGCGGTAAAATATGGAATGGATTTGGCGGGAAGTCCGACGCTGCTCTCGCTCCTTGCCGGATTGCTTTCCATTCCTGCGTTCCTTTCCCTTTCCCGTGTTGTGGCCGTGCGCGCATCGCTGATGTGGTGGGCGATTATTGCATGGGCGCTGATGGGTCCGGTCATTCCCGATGCCTTCACGGGGCAGCCGCTCACTGTCGGTGCGCTGCTCATTCTCTGCGCACTCTTTGCTCACGCGTATGCTTTGCGTTCGGACGAAACGCCGCTCCCCGTTGCCGCCGCGCTGTGGATCGCGCTTGCCGCTCTTTTCCGAATTGAATTTGTTGCGCTCTGGCTCGCGTGTGGATTTCACGTGTTGCTGCTCCGCATCCTGCGCAGAGTCAACGCGGGCTATGTCACCCTGCTCATTCGCTGGCTCACCGGTGTGGTCATTTTTGCCATCGTCCTATGCCCGATCATCTGGTGGAATATGCGGGCAATCGGAGTCCCGTGGCCGCCCGCGCCCGACACCACGCTCACGTTGAACGCGGTGGAGCATCCGAGCGCAATCCACAACTTTGCCGTACTCGGCTTGAGCGCCGCGTTCTCTTCCATCTGGCACGGGCCGTTGCTCGAAAACGCATTGTTGAAACTCTTCGCAGTCATCGGCGTGGTTCTCGTGCTCGTGGATATTCTGCGAAAACAGCTCGACTGGGCGGCAACGACCCTCTTGTTCGGCTTTATCGTTCCATTTGCCTTTGCCCCATTTTATCCATTTCTCGGCGTGAGCGGATTGCCCGCGCTAATGACCGCGCTAACCCCGCTTTGGCTTCTCCTCATCGGCTACACCGTGGTTGCAGTTGTGCGGGTGGTTGATCGCCTTGTCGAGAAGGCACAACTTCCGCTTCCGGGAAAATGGGTAAGCGTCATCGTCGCCGTGTTGATCGGCGTCATTCCACTTTTCGCAGGGGTGCGCGATCAAGGTTCGCATTGGCGCGAACACCGTGCGGCGCAGGGCGAACAAATGGAAGCGCGGGCCGCGCTGGCGAAGAGTCTGAGCGCAAAAGTAGTGTCAAAGGAGACTGTTTTGGCGAGCGATGCGCCGGGCTGGTTGCTTTATGAAGGGTATGAATCGGCGCTCGACTTGCAGGGCCGGCTCCAGCCCGTCCTCCTGGACTACGTGACGGCGAGTGGCGTTCGTGATGCGGATGGACTTCGCGATTACCTCGCGTTTCGAAAAGTTCAGTACGGCGTCCTCTGGTCGCACGGTGACGCGGCGCTGATGAGATTGTTTGAGTGTCCAGCGGATGAGCTGCCGCCGACGATCTGTGAATTTAGTTGGCGCGCAGATCCTTGAAGAATCCACGAAGGATAGCCTTGCACTCCTCCTCCATAAACCCTGCGCGAAACTCCGCGCGATGGTTCAGCGCCGGATTTTGTAAAATCTGAAACTGCGAAATCGCGCCACCGCGCTGCGGGTCCGTCACCCCCAAACCACCATCGGGATTCGCGCCAAAATAATCGCGCCCGCGCACATCGGACACGGCTCCTTCGTCACATACAGCGCACAATCGGTCAGCCGCCAGTCGCCCAATGCGCTCGCCGCCTGAGTGATCGCGATGATTTCCGCGTGGGCCGTCGGATCCTTCAGCATCTCCACCTGATTATATGCCTGGGCGATCAGCCGCGACCCCTTAAAGATAGCCGCTCCGATGGGAACCTCTTTCGCATCCGCTGCCCGCTGCGCCTGCCGCAGCGCCACGCGCATGAAGCCTTCCTGCGGCGTCCACCCCGCATCGCGCAAGGCAGAAACGCCATCCTGCATTTCATTTTCCATCCCGCCAGTGTACCGGCGCAAGGCTCCGTGCGCGAAGAAAATCATCATCGCACGCGCCGTGACGGGAGGTGTCGGGCGGGTTGAATGTTTGCCTCCGTGTTGCATCTAAATTATGGATGGCGCGTTGCGCGATTATCCGCTCGCCGGACGTTGCACTTTACTCGAACCCTGCTACATTGCCCGCATGTCTCGACTACCTCCATGGATTCGTTTGCGCGCTCCAACTACCAAGGACGAGGACTTCAGCAAGGTTACCGGCGTACTGATGGACCTCGGCCTGCATACGGTGTGCCGCAGCGCCAAATGCCCGAACATCAATGATTGCTGGGGACGCGGCACCGCCACGTTTATGTTGCTGGGCAACTATTGCACACGCGCCTGCAAATTCTGCGTCGTACCTTCAGGCCGTCCCAAGCCGCCCGATCTTGATGAGCCGCGCCGCGTCGCTGAGGCATCGCGGCGAATGAACCTCAAACATGTCGTTCTCACCAGTGTTGCCCGCGACGATTTGCGCGATGGCGGTTCCAGCATTTTTGCGGAAACCATTCGCGCCATCCGCCGCGCTCTGCCGGGTGCAGCCGTGGAGGTGCTTACGCCCGATTTTCAAGGTGTTGAATCGTCGCTCAACAATGTCTTCGAAGCCGCGCCGGATGTGTTCAATCACAATGTCGAAACGGTGAAGCGTCTGCAGGCCGCGATTCGCCCGCAGGCTTCCTACGGCCGTTCACTCGCGGTGCTGAATGCCGCCGTGCGTTATTCAAAAAACATCGCTGTAAAGTCCGGCGTGATGGTCGGACTCGGCGAAACGGATGATGAATTGCTGGAGACCTTTCGCGATATTTATGACGCGGGGGTGCGCTTGCTCACCATTGGCCAATATCTGCAGCCGTCACGCAATCACCGCCCAGTGGATCGCTACTTGTCGCCGCGCGAGTTCAAGGAGCTGGAAGAAAAAGCGCAGGCGATGGGCTTTCTCGGCATTGCGTCCGGCCCGCTTGTCCGCTCTTCTTATCGAGCGGAAGAACTGTTGCAGATCGCGAGAGAGGCGATGACCGTCGCTTCCTGATCGGAGGTGCATGTCAGGTTATATTAGCTATCGTTTGGCAGCGGCGGTAAGCCGATATCTGCCCGGAGGCTTTGCCTACTGGATCGGCCTCCGGATCTCCGACCTTTTCTATTTCTTTCAACGCACCTCGCGAAGGGCCGTCACGGCCAACCTTGCGCAGGTCTATAAAGCGCGACAGATCGAACCCTCAGCCACCGTTCTGCGCGGTTTGGCGCGAAAGACCTTTCAGAATTTCGGCAAATACCTCGTGGATTTTTTTCGCTACGCAAAAGTGAGTCGCGAGGAATTGCAGCGCATCGTCAGTATCGAACACCGCGAGCGACTGGAATATGCGTTTGGGCTGGGGCGGGGCGTGATTATCGTCACGGCGCATTTCGGAAATTGGGAGGTGGGCGGCGCGATGCTGCATGCGCTGGGCTACCCCGTGAACGTTGTCGCTGCGCCCGCTGAAATGCCGCGCGTACAAAGATTGCTTCAAAAATTCCGCGAAGAACGCGGATTCCGCGTCGTCCATGTCGGCTTTTCCGGACGAACTCTGTTGCGCTGTTTGAAAAACGGTGAGATCGTCGCGCTCTTGTCTGATCGCGATTTTTCGAACGAAAACAACACGCTCGAACTCTTTGGCAAACAGGTTCGTTTTCCACGCGGCGCGGGATGGCTTGCTGCGCGAACCGGCGCACCGATTGTGCCCGCATTTCTGCTGCGGCTGCCCGATGATACCTTTCTGCTGCGTATCCACGAACCGATTATTCCTGATGCAGCTTCTGATCCCGCGCGGCTTATCGAGCGCATTCGCGATGCCATTGAAAATGAGGTCGGCGAGCGCCCTTGCCAGTGGTTTGTGTTTCATGAGTTCTGGAAACCCGAACAACGGGGCGAAAGATGATTGCCGAAAATGATCTCTCGACTTGGCTTGCGATTGTCCCCGCCTATTTTGAAGAGCGAAACATTGCGGACGTCGTCCGCGGCATCCGCGGACAGGGAATGAGTGTGCTCGTTGTGGATGACGGTTCCACCGATGCCACTGCAGAACAGGCCGTCGCCGCCGGCGCGACAGTCCTGCGACACCCCGTGAATCGCGGCAAGGGCGCGGCCCTTCAGACGGGATTCCATCACGCCATTCAGCAGGGAGTCTCCTGGATCGTGACCATGGATTCTGATGGGCAGCACGACCCTGCCGATTTACCTTCCTTCTGCGCACTGGCGTCGGGAGACATCGCCGTGATCGTCGGAAATCGGATGGGCGACATCGCGGATATGCCGAGGCTTCGTCGGCTCACAAACCGATTTATGAGCTGGCTGCTGAGTCTGATGATCGGACAGCGCGTCGCCGACACGCAATGCGGCTACCGCGCTTACCGTGCGGACGTCTTGCCGCTTTTGTTCACCAAAACCACCCGATACGATGCAGAATCTGAAGTGCTTGTTTGGCTGGGCCGCGCCGGATATCGAATCGAATCCGTCCCCATTCGCACGATTTATCATGCGGCGCCGAAGAGCAAAATAAATCCATTTGCTGACACCGCGCGGTTTTTCGCTATGCTGCGCCGCCTTCACCGTGAAAGTCGGCGTGAGATGGAAAATCGGTCGGTCGAAACAGGCAGGGACTAAAGGAGCTTTTTGTGGAATTTTTGCATCAGGCGGTTGATTGGATTGTGCAGCTTGTTGGGCAGTGGGGCTATCCCGGAATCGTGATTATGATGTTTCTGGAAAGCTCCTGTTTCCCGTTTCCGAGTGAAGTCGTGATGATTCCAGCGGGCTATCTCGCCTCGCCCGGTTATCTGCAATCGGCGAACTACCAAGCCGGGCATGAGATGAGCTTTATCGTGGTCATTGTGATGGGAATCGTGGGAAGCTGGCTCGGCGCGTTATTCAACTACTACCTCGCAATGCTCTTGGGCCGCCCGCTTCTTTTGAAATGGGGCAAATATTTCTTCATTTCTGAAAAGAACTTCGAGAAGGGCGAGCGCTTCTTTCAGCGCCACGGCGAAGTCGGAACCTTCACCGCCCGACTTGTTCCCGTTGTTCGTCAATACATCTCGCTTCCCGCAGGATTGGCGCGAATGAACATCGCGCACTTTCTGCTTTGGACCGGACTCGGCGCGGGGCTGTGGGTCGCCATTCTGACAACCATCGGCTACGTCGCCGGCCAGAACGAAGAGCTGATCAGACGCTACTCCCACCAGGCCCTTTTAGGTGCGCTCGCCTTTTGCGTTATCGTTCTAATCGGCTACACCATCTGGTACAAAAAGTTCCGCGCAAAAAGCTGAGCCAACTCCCGTGGCTTCAGAGCCGGCGCCATACCGATCAACGAACGACTCGTTGCTTCAAACGAAAATGTGATCGGGATCGGTGAGGCTCGAACTGACTGCCCGGGAATTATTCGGCAGGGCGGCAGGGTGGATATTCGGCTAATCCGTTGGCAGAGGAAGCGCACCGTGGCTGCGGGTTGGTCTTGCAATAACGCCGTTTGCGTATTTTATTCAGCCCTTTGCCATGTTTGAACCTATTTCCAATAAAATTAGTTTTCCAGAACTAGAAGAACAGATTCTTCAGTTCTGGGAAGAGGCCAAAACTTTTCAGCGGTCGCTGGACCAACGGAAGGGCGCGAAGGAGTATGTCTTTTATGATGGCCCTCCTTTTGCCACCGGGCTGCCGCACTATGGCCACCTGCTCGCTGGGACAATCAAGGATATCGTCCCGCGCTATCAGACGATGCGGGGATATTATGTAGAACGCCGCTTCGGGTGGGACTGTCATGGCCTGCCGATCGAGGCCTTGGCGCAAGAGCAACTCGGCCTCGCAGGAACCGCTGCAATCCGCGAACGCGGGATTGATGTTTTCAACGAAACGTGCCGCTCACTTGTGCAGCGCTATGCGTCAGAGTGGCGGAAGACGGTCACGCGGATGGGGCGGTGGGTGGACTTCGACAACGATTACAAGACGATGGACCTATCCTTTATGGAATCCGTCTGGTGGGTCTTCAAGCAGCTTTGGGAAAAAGACCGAGTCTATAAGTCTTACCGCATCATGCCGTACAGTTGGAAGCTGACGACGCCGCTGTCAAACTTTGAAGCAGGGAGCAACTATCAGGACGTACAAGACCCTTCCGTAACGGTACGCCTGAAAATTAATGCCTCGTCTCTCGCCGAACGTGGTTTCAGCGGTGATTGGTACTTTCTGATTTGGACGACGACGCCCTGGACGCTGCCCGCAAACCTGGCGGTCTGCCTCGGGCCAGAGTTGGACTACAGCGCTGTGCGCGATGTGAAGGATGGCGCGGTCTATGTGATCGCGAATGCGCGCCTCTCAGCGTACTTCAAGAAGAAGGAAGAATACGAACTCGTCGCCCGTTTCAAAGGCAGTGAGTTGAAGGGGTGGGGGTATGAACCGCTTTTTCCCTACCTCTCAACGCAACCCAATGCGTTCGTCGCATTGAATGACGGGTTTGTCAGCACGGAAGACGGTACGGGGATCGTTCATATTGCGCCGGCTTATGGCGAGGACGACTTCCGTGTCGCACGGGCGGTCGGGATTCCGCCGGTGGATTTGCTCGACGAAAATGCAGCGTTCACTGCGCGTGCGCCGGACTACGCGGGGCAGTTCTGCAAAGATGCGGACAAGGCGATCATCCGCCGCCTCAAGGACGAGGGCAAACTCGTTCATCAATCCACAATTGTTCACAGCTATCCATTTGATGAGCGGACCGATACGCCGTTGATCTATCGCGCAATTGAAGCGTGGTATGTCAAGGTGGAGGACCTGCACGAACAGCTCGTCGCAAACAACAGCACGGTGCATTGGATGCCGGAGGCGATTGGCGAAAAGCGGTTTGGGAATTGGCTGCGCGATGCGAAGGATTGGAACATCAGCCGCAATCGCTTCTGGGGCTCGTGCATTCCGGTGTGGATCAATGTTGAAGATCACGACGACATGATCTGCGTCGGCTCGATTGCGGAGCTGGAGGAGCTTTCTGGTCAAAAGGTGACCGATCTGCACAAACATATCGTGGACAAGATCGAGATTCACCGCGATGGCAAGGTGTACCGCCGGACGCCAGAGGTCTTGGACTGCTGGTTCGAGAGTGGCTCGATGCCCTATGCACAGGTTCATTATCCGTTCGAGAACAAGGAATGGTTTGAGCAGAACTTTCCGGCTGACTTTATCGCGGAAGGCCTGGATCAGACGCGCGGCTGGTTTTACACGCTGATGGTGTTGGCGACGCAGTTGAAGGGCTGTGCGCCGTTTCGGAATGTCGTCGTGAATGGCTTGGTCCTTGCGGAAGACGGGCGCAAGATGAGCAAGCGTCTGAAGAACTACCCCGATCCGATTCACATCCTCGACTCGTATGGCGCGGATGCGCTCCGGCTTTATATGATTGATTCGCCGATCGTGCGCGCGGACGATCTGCGGTTCTCGGAAGACGGAGTGAAACAGGCGCTGCGCCACTTGTTGATTCCGTGGTGGAACGCATTCAGCTTCCTTGTCACCTACGCGCGGATTGACGGATGGGAACCGTCACAGGCGAGCAAGCCGTCGGAAAACCTGCTGGACCGGTGGATTCTCTCGGCGCTTGAGCGTCTGAACGAAGAGGTGGTTCATGCGATGGATCGCTACGACCTTCAGCGCGCGGTTCGTCCGTTTGTGAGCTTTGTCGAGCAGTTGACCAACTGGTACATCCGCCGCAGTCGCCGTCGGTTCTGGAAGAGTCAGAACGATGGCGACAAGGCTGCGGCTTATACCACCTTGTACGAGGTGCTCATTCGCTTGAGCCAAATTGCTGCGCCTTTTGCGCCGTTTATCAGCGAGGCGATTTATCGGCATCTCCGCCTTCCGGCGGAGCCGGAGTCGGTTCATCTTTGCGATTTCCCCGAAGCGCAACCGGAGCGCCGCGATCATGCGTTAGAAGCGCAGATGGAGGATGTGATTCGCGTGGTGGAGCTGGCGCGCTCCATTCGAACACAGTTTGATCTGAAAGTGCGCCAACCGCTCCGCGCGATGCGGGTGGTTTGCCATGATGCCGAGCGGTTGGAGCGCGTGCGTTCGCTAAAGGACATTGTTGCGGAGGAATTAAACGTACGCGATGTGTTGTTTAGCGCGCTGGAGACGGATTTGGCGGATTTATCGGCAAAGGCCGATTTCAAAAAACTGGGCCCGAGGCTGGGCTCCCGTATGAAAATGGCGGCGGATGCAATCCGCGCCCTTTCCTCAGAGAATATCGGTCGCCTGCTTGCAGGCGAGTCGCTTGCCCTGCCGTTGAACGGCGACTCGCTGACGATTAGCAAGGACGATATTTTGATTGAGCGAACGCCACGTCCGGGCCTTGCGGTTGCCTCGGCAGAGGGCGTGGTGGTTGCGTTGGACACGGAGCTGGACGAGGAGCTTATTCGCGAAGGGCTCGCGCGCGAGTTCGTGAATAAGGTGCAAAATTTGCGCAAGGCTGCGGATTTGGATATTGCGGATCGTATCGCGCTGACCTTGCACGGCGACGCCGCAGTGCGCGATGCGGTGAATGCGTATGCAGATTACGTTCAGGCTGAAGTGCTGGCGACAGAACTTGTTTGGCAGGATGAAAAACCCGCGTCCGGCGATGCGGTGGAATTGAACGGACACGCCTGCCATGTTGTCATTAAGCGACAGGCCTGAGCGACCTGTAGTTCGCAACATCGCGCTGGCGCCTTCTGGATTGACACGCGCTGGGGGATGGTGTACCTAGCGCGCTCTTTAATTGTGGCTCAGACTGATTTTAGAGGAGATGGACGAATCATGGCGAAAAAGAAAGACGTCAAAAAGCGGGTAAAGCCGGCAGCGAAGAAGACGGCCCCTAAAGCGAAGCCGAAAAAAGCAGCGCCGAAGAAGGCTGTTAAGGCAAAAGTTGCCGTGAAAAAAGCGGCTTCCAAGAAAGCGCCGCGCACCACTCCCCAAAAGGCGAAAAAAGCCGTAAAGCCAGCGCGTTCTGCAAAAAGCGCCAAGCCTGCCGCGAAGGTCGCCCCCGCGCCATCGGGCATTCAGCCCCCGCGCTTGATGCCCATTCGCCCGGCGCCTGTCCTCAAAGGCGCAGCGGCAAAGACAAAGAAGCTCACGTCGAAGGATCTTGAGCAGTTCCGCGCGGCCTTGCTCCGCTTGCGTGACCGCTTCATTGATAAAATTTCATTTCTGTCGCAGGACAACTTGAACCGAAGCTCCTCCGAGGTGATCGGTGATTTGACGAGCAACAAGGATCAGGCGGATCAGGGAACGGACAACTATGACCGCGAGTTTGCGGCGAACCAGTTGACCAATGAGCAGGACGCGCTTTACGAGATTGACGAAGCGTTGCGCCGCATCGAGACAAAGACCTTTGGAATTTGTGAGGCGACGGGTCGCCCGATTGAGTACGAGCGTTTGAAGGCCCTGCCTTACACGCGCTATTGTCTGGCCGCGCAGGCGGATCTGGAGCGTGGTCGGCCCCGCTTCCGTCCATTGCGTCGGTCAAGCATCCAGGCGATGGACACGCAAAACGACAACTAGCGGAATTCGATGCTGCCCCTTGTTGTGACCGTGCTGATCGCTTTGTCCGACCAATGGACCAAAGCGGTCGTGCGCGCGTCCTTTGCCCTCGGCGAATCACGTCCGGTTGTGGACGGCTTTTTCAGTCTGACCTACGTTCGCAATACCGGCGCCGCGTGGGGGATTCTCGGCGGACAAAACACGTCGCTCACCATTTTGTCTGTTTTGATGTTGCTGGTGATGGTGATCTTTCGCCGCTCATTTCTCGGCAACACGCGGACGCATCGCTTTGCGCTGGGTTTGATGATGGGCGGGATCGTCGGCAACTTGCTGGACCGCGTACGTTTGGGCTGGGTGACCGATTTCTTCGATTTCTTCATGGGTGGTTGGCACTGGCCCGCGTTCAACATCGCGGACGCCGCGATTTGCGCCGGTGTCGGCATTTACATTATTTCCGCCTTTTGGGATGCGCAGCACCCGTTGAATGACCGCCGGGAGGACACGCCAAAGAAAGCGGAGTCCGCGGGCTGAGTCGAGTGATGCAAAAGCGGGGGGCATGGATTTTGACGGGGCCGACAGCGGTTGGGAAAACCGCCGTCGCGCATCGTCTCGCCGAACAACTCGGAGCATTTGTTCTTTGCGCCGATGCGATAACCGTCTATCGCGGCCTTGATGTCGGCGCCGCAAAGCCGGACGCAAAGATGCTGGCGCAGGCGTCGTACCGTGGACTGAATCTTGTTGATCCGGACCAAACCTTCAGCGTCGGCGCTTATGTGGAAGAAGCGCGGTGCGCGGCCGATGAAGCCGCCGCTTCGAATCGCCCTCTCATTATTGTCGGCGGCACGGGTCTGTATATTTCCGCGCTTTTGCGCGGATTGGACACCAAGGCGGACGCCGATCCAGCGCGGCGCGCGCATTGGGAGTCCGTACGCAAAGAGGGGGGCGTCGCTGCGTTGCAAGAGGCGTTGCGAAAGTTGGACGCGAAGGCGCTTGCCGCCCTCGCTGATCCGAATAACCCGCGCCGTTTGATTCGCGCACTGGAACGGGCGGAGTCGGGCGAGGTGGAGCGGACGTGGGATAAGCGCGAATTGTCTCCGATCACCGCGCTGCAAATGGAGCCTGCCTTGTTGCGCGCACACATTGAAATCCGCGCGCATGAAATGTTCGGATCCGGATTGGTTGAGGAGGCGGCCCGAATTCGGAAGACCTGGCCGGCGCTTTCTCCGACGGCGTCAAAAGCAATTGGATACGCCGAGGCGTTTGCTGTTTTGGATGGAGTATTGACCCCCTTGGAGGCCATCGCCCGCACGGCCCAGCGCACATGGCAACTGGCGCGTCGTCAAATGACGTGGTTTCGTCACCAGCTTCCTGTATCATGGCTGCCAGTGACTGAAGAAACCAAACTCAATGAACTCGCTGCGGCTGTGCGTCGGCAATGGGAACAGGATGGACCGTCCAATATCCACATCTGAGATTGAACCGGAGACAGCCCTGCTGATCGGGGTTCAGCAACCACGCTCCCGCGAATGGGAAGTGCGCGACCATCTTGAAGAGTTGGCTCTCCTTTGCCAAACGGCGGGTGCGGTTGTTGTCGGCGATATGATCTGCCGAATCGGCCGCACAAATCCTGCGTTTTATGTCGGATCGGGCAAGGCGCAGGAAATTGCGGATCGCGTCAAGGCGGAGGGTATTTCAACGGTTGTGTTCGACGACGATCTGACCCCCGCGCAGGGGCGCAATCTCGAAAAGATTGTGGGAACGAAGATCATTGATCGGACGCAGGTCATTCTCCATATCTTCGCCCAACATGCCCGCAGCCGCGAGGGGCGGATGCAGGTGGAGCTGGCGCAGTTGGAATATCTGCTGCCGCGCTTGCGCCGAATGTGGACGCATTTGGAGCGGCAAAAGGGCGGCATGGGGATGCACGGGCCCGGTGAAAAACAGTTGGAACTGGACCGCCGCCGGATTTTGGAGCGGATTGATCGTTTCCGCTCGGACTTGCAGGACGTGCGCCGCCATCGCGCGGAGCAGCGGCGCGGCCGTCGCCGGAACGGTTGGAGCCTTGCGTCGCTCGTTGGCTACACCAACGCGGGAAAATCAACGCTGCTCAATGCGCTGACGGGATCGGATGCGCTCGCCTACGACAAGTTGTTCGCGACGCTCGATCCCACCACTCGCCAGTTACAACTCCCGAATCGCCAGCAGGCGCTGTTGACGGATACGGTCGGTTTCATCCGCAAGCTTCCGCACGGTTTGATTGAGGCATTCAAGGCGACACTTGAGGAGGTGAATCACGCGGATTTGCTGATTCACGTTGTGGACGCATCGCATCCGCAGGTCGAAGAACAGATGGCGGCGGTGGATGTGGTGTTGAAAGAGCTTAATGTGCAAGACAAACCGATGCTATACGTCTTGAACAAAATGGATCATCCGGATGCGCAGGTTCGCGCCGCTGCGCTTGCCGCACAATGCCGACCCTGTGTTGCCGTTTCCGCGCTACGCGGTGAGGGGGTTGGATGATCTGCGCACGGCCTTGGTGGATTTGCTTTCGAGAACGAACCGTGCGCGGCGTGGTGTCCGTCCCGCTGTCGGAAGCCAAATTGCTTGCGAACATTCGCAGCAATGCCACCATATTCTCCGAGACGTATGAGGAGGATCGGGCTATGATCGAGGGAGTGTTTTCACCGCGCTTGTGGCATGACTGCGAAGCGTATTCTGTCCGGAATGGAGAACTTCTGAAATCATGAGCAGCGAAGGAAATGGAAGTTCACCGGTGTTGCGGGAGCAGCACTATTCATTTTCCAAACCCATGCGCGATGTGCCGGAGGCGGAGCGGCCGCGTGAGATATTTGACCAGCTCGGCCCCGAAAATATGTCGGACAAGCAATTGCTGGCTCTAATCCTGCGCAGCGGCGTGAAGGGACGCAGCGTAATGGATTTGGCCGATGGCCTCCTCAATGAATATGGCTCTCTTGCCGCCCTGGCCGCAGTTTCTCCGGAAGACCTTGCTTCTATTAAAGGAATGGGCCGGGTTCGCGCTCAAGTGGTGAAATCCGCGCTCGAATTGGCGCGGCGCCTCGCCGCGCGCGGAGAAGCCGCGCCAGCGTCCGTTCGCACACCGGAAGATGCGGCCCGCGTGTTGCGACACGAGGCGATGGCAAGCGACGTGGAATGTTTTTGGGTGTTGCTGTTGGATCGGAAGTATCGCCTCCGTCGCCCGCCGACACGTATCACGCGCGGAATTCTTGACGCCAGCCTTGTGCATCCGCGCGAAGTGTTCAAAGAAGCCGTGCGCACGAATAGCGCGGCGGTTGTGCTGGTCCACAATCATCCCTCAGGCGATCCGCAGCCATCCGCGGAGGATATCCGGATTACGCGCCAACTGGTGGAGGCGGGGCGGGTGATGGATATTGAAGTTCTCGATCACATCATTCTTGGCCGCGCGGAAGGCGGTCGAACCCATGATTATATTTCTCTCCGCGAAAGCGGACTGGTTTCGTTTGGAGGTTGATTAATGTCCATCCACCCAACCGCCGTTATCAATCCGAGTGCAACGATCGGGAACAATGTTCGCATTGGGCCATTCGCTGTCATTGGCGCGGGGGTCACGATCGGGAACGATACGCAACTGGGACCGCACGCCGTTATACTATCGAATACAAAGGTCGGCGACTCGTGTCAGATTCATTCCCACGCGGTATTGGGTGATGCGCCACAGGATGTCGCGTATAACGGTGCACTGACGAGGGTGGAGATTGGAAATAAAGTGGTCATTCGGGAAGGCGTCACGATCCATCGCGGCACAAAGGAAGGTACGATCACGCGTGTAGCCGATGGCTGTTTTTTGATGGCGAACAGCCATCTCGCGCACAACGTGAACCTCGGTGAAAAGGTGATTGTAGCGAATGGCGCGTTGCTTGCCGGTTATGTCGAAGTCGGCGCGGGCGTGTTTATCAGCGGGAACGCAGTTGTTCATCAATTCTGCCACATCGGACGTTTGGCGATGCTCGGTGGCGCATCTGCGGTCAGCAAGGACGTGCCCCCGTTCTGCACGGCGGCTACTGGTGAATACAACCGGATTGCGGGGCTGAATGTCATCGGCCTGCGGCGGGCCGGATTCACGTCGGAGGAACGCCTAGAAATCAAACGCGCATTCGATCTGCTCTATCGCTCCGGCCTGACCCCCGCACAGGCGATTGAGCGAATCAAAACAGGGTTGCCCGCGGGCCCGGCGCAGGAAATCGCGGAATTTGCGGAGGCCAGCAAACGGGGTGTTTGCAGCATGGCGCGTGGCGCATCCGCGGATGAATAGCTCGCGCGGCTTGCACGTCGCTTCTTTCCGCGCTATCAATCGCAACTTTCACCCCGGAATGATGTATGATTTATCGTTGGACCCAGGAACTGATTCCCACATTGCGTGAAGTACCCGGCGAGGCGGAAATTCCGAGCCACCAATGGATGCTGCGCGCCGGACTGATTCGCAAACTCGGAGCGGGACTTTATACCTTTTTGCCGATGGGCCTTCGCGCCTTGCACAAGGTGGAACGAATTGTTCGCGAGGAAATGGATCGTGCGGGCGCATTGGAAGTGCTGATGCCCGCGTTGCAGCCGCCAGAAATTTGGCAGCAGAGCGGACGGTATAAAGCGGCGGCGGATGTGCTGTTTAAGGTCGAAGACCGCGCGGGTCGCGAGTGGCTTCTTGGCCCAACGCATGAGGAAGTGATTACCAGCCTCGTCGCGAATGAAATTAATTCCTATCGCCAGTTGCCGCGCAATTTTTATCAAATCCAGGTTAAGTTTCGTGATGAAATCCGCCCGCGCTTCGGCCTGATGCGCGCGAAAGAGTTCATTATGAAGGACGCCTACAGCTTCGATGCCACGGATGAAGGCGCAACGCTGAGCTATCAGAAAATGTATGCCGCATATTCGCGTATCTTTAAGCGCTGCGGGTTGAATACGATCATTGTTGAAGCGGATACCGGCGTGATGGGAGGAAAATTTTCACACGAGTTTATGGTGCCTGCGGAGACGGGAGAAAACGAGGTCGCCTACACAGAAAACGGCAAGTATGCCGCCAACCTCGAAAAGGCAAACAGCCGTGGCCCCGCGATTCCGACGCCGGACAAGACCACCGGTCCCGCGCCTGAGAAATTTGCGACGCCGGGAGTGACGACAATTGATGATCTTTCAGCCGCACCGCACAACGTCCCTGCACACGGTCAGGTCAAGACACTCGTGTTTATCGTCGAAGATAAAACGGTGATCGCGTTGTTGCGTGGCGACGACCAGTTGAACGAGGCGAAATTTGCCGCCGCCGCTGGTTCAACGATATTTCGTCCGGCGACATCGGAAGAGTGTTTCTCTGCGCTCGGCGCGCATCCAGGCAGCCTCGGTGCGGTTAATGTGAAGGGGTTGACCGTGATTGCCGACGAACAATTGCGTAACGCGCGCGGGATGGTGACGGGCGCGAACGAAGACGGCTTCCACGTTCGCCACGTTGACGCCGAGCGTGATTTGGCGATTACCAAATGGCACGACCTGAGAACGGTTCGGGCGGATGAGTTGAGCGTGGAGAACGGGGAGCCATTGAAGATTCGTCGCGCGATTGAAGTGGGGCACGTCTTCAAACTCGGCACGAAGTATAGCGAGGCGCTGAATGCGCGGTTTCTCGATCAGGACGGGCACCAACAGCCGTGCATTATGGGTTGTTACGGAATCGGCGTCACCCGGACGCTTCAGGCGGTGATCGAGCAGAGCTGGGATGCGAATGGTATCATCTGGCCCGTCTCAGTCGCTCCTGTCGAAGTGCAGGCGATGGCGATTAATGCGCAGAGTGCAGAGAGCGTTGCTTTGGTCGAGCGGATGGCGAAGGAGTTGTCAGACGCCAATATCTCTGTTTTGATAGACGACCGTGACGAGCGCGCGGGTGTAAAATTTAAGGACGCGGATTTTGTCGGTGCACCGATTCGTCTGAGCGTCGGCGAACGCTCGCTTGCGAAAGGCGCAGTGGAAATCAAGGTGCGGCGCACCGGTGAGGTCGAACAGACACCGATTGCGGAGGCGGTGGAGCGGATTAAGGCGCTGCTCGCTGCGCAATGGGAGACGGTGAAGGCGGAATAATAACGGGACAACAAGGGATTGAACGATGGCCAGAAAATATAAAGTTGAAGGAACGAAGACCTTTTTCTACTGGTCACTTGCATTGCTTGTACTCGGCCTATGGGCGGCCAAGGATGGCTGGTTTCCAGCGCAGGCAAAAATTGACGCCAAGACCGCAGAAGAGTTAAAAGAATTTGTTTTGTTCAACAAGAGCTTGGCGTTCATCGCGTTGCCAGCATCGGCCATTTGCGCCTATATTCATCGCGTCGTCCGTTAGGTCGTCTTGCTTTGCCCTTGACCGTGAACAGGGAAGGGGTAGCATCGGAACGAAAGCTGTTTGTGAGGTGTAGCCGCGCCAATCTTTTGAGGGAGACCTATGGTGGAAACAACAATTAAGAATTTGACCAAACGCGACCTCGTCGTGCGGATTTCGGAGGAAACCGGCATCATTCAGCAGGATGTGTACACCGTGATTCAGAAGACCCTCGATTATATTGTTGATTCCCTGGCGAATGGCGATGCGGTCGAGTTCCGAAATTTCGGTGTTTTTGAAGTCTGCACACGCAAGCAACGTATTGGCCGCAATCCGAATAAGCCTGATCAGATCGTGACCATCCCCGAGCGCAAAGTGGTGCGCTTCAAGGCGGGGAAAATCATGAAACAAAAGATCACGGACGCCTAGTTGGGCCGCACGCTCGATCTTCATGGCTTCTGAAGAACTTCAACCGCTGCAAGGGATGGCTGATCTGGCCATGCCTGAAATAGCCCGGTGGCAACGCATCGAATCGCAGGCCCGTGCCGTGCTCAACTGCTACGGGTTCACCGAGGCACGCACACCGATTTTGGAGCGATACGACCTCTTTGTCCGCTCATTGGGCGATGAGACCGATGTCGTGCAGAAGGAGATGTACCACTTCGAGGATCGCGGCGGACGGCAGCTCGCATTGCGGCCGGAAGGCACGGCAGGCGTCATTCGTTATATCGCCTCGCGCGGACAGGATGCGCAGGATGCGCGGGTTTATTACATTGGCTCGATGTTTCGCAGCGAGCGTCCGCAAGCAGGCCGCCGCCGCCAGTTTCATCAACTCGGCGTGGAAGCGATTGGCGCCGCGCAAGCTGCCGTTGATGCGGAAGTCATTGCATTGCATTTGCACCTGTTGCGGGCATGGGGACTTTCGCAATGCCGACTCAATATAAACACGCGCGGGCTTGCGAGTGATCGGGTGGCGGCGCAGGAACAGTTGCGCGCGCTGTTGTTGCCGCGTCGCGAAGACTTGTGCGCCGATTGCCAGCGCCGGTTGGATGGCAATGTTCTGCGCGTGCTGGATTGCAAGAACCCGAAGTGTGCTGCAATCGTCGCGGAATTGCCGCCGTTGACCTCGTTTATGTCGGTCGAAGCGCGGGCCTATCTTGACGAGGTGTGCCACATATTGAAGTCGCTTGATCTTCCGTTCGTTTTGCGACCGAACTTGGTGCGCGGCCTGGATTATTATCAGCACACCGTTTGGGAAATCACGCACCCGGCGCTCGGTGCGCAGGATGCAATCGCCGGTGGCGGACGCTACTCATTGAATATCGGCGGTCGCGCGATTGAGGGGGTTGGATTCGCGATAGGTCTGGAGCGCGCGATCGTCGCGCTGGATGCCGAGCAGCCGGAGGCCCCTCCGGAACGATTGCCTCTGGTCTGGCTCGTGGCGCAGGGGGATCAGGCGTTCGACGACAGCTTGCGTCTCTTGCAGAGTCTTCGATGGCGCGGAATCCCATCGCAAATGTGTCTTGATCGCCGCAGTATGAAGGCGCAGTTCCGAGCGGCAGATCGCGCGAAAGCCTCTCTGGTGGTCATTCGCGGCGATGCTGAAATGGAGAAGGGGATTTTTCTCCTGAAAGACCTTTCCAACGGCGCGCAGAGCGAGTTGGAAATGCCCGAATTGCTTGAACGCCTTCTTCAAGTGAAGGCATAGCAACGGGCTAGCGCAGCTTGGTGAAAAGCCGGAAGTGACTTACTCTTTCGGTTCCGCCGGGAGATTATTCACGTTTCGAATAAATCGTTTCAGCTTGAATTCCGTTTTATTCTTCATGATATCCCATATTTCTATGGAAATTGCCTGAGCGATGAAGTTTTTCGCATCTTCTTCCGAGATGCCTTGCGCAAGGAGGCGGTCGTAATTAATTCGTGTCTCCGGCGGGTTGTTGTCTCGAAGCTGATTCCGAACAGCCTCCATAAGCGCCGCGTTAATATTCGGGTGCGAGTCTTCCATGTGTAATTTTCAGTTCAACGAATCTTTAGGCAGGAAAAATGCCTGAATTGTGAGTATTGCGAAATTTGTTTTATGGCACCGCGCGGGCGCGTACTGCCGTGGCGGGGGCGTAGTCGGGCAGGCTCAAATCCCATCGAAGGCAGAATGCTTCTTCCACCTCATCGTCGGAGAGATCGTACTCAATTTGCACCCAGCCGTCCGGAAATTCTTCGAGAACTCGGACACGTTTTCCGCGCTGAAGTTCTCCGAGTCGGCGTCGGGGCAAATCTTCCGTATAAGTCGCCACTGTTCGGGGTATCTCCACGACGCGCAGGTCGCCTTTTGGGATTCGCTTTTTTGGCGCCGCGATGGGTGAGGCATATTCCCATGCGCCTTGCTTTTCCAACCGTGCGGTATCCTCCATCTTTAGCAACCGTGCACGATACTCCGTTGCCTTCTCACCTTCAGGCGTTGACGCCCGAACGCCGTACACCCGCGCGAGTCCGTTCTTGATTAACTCTTCGCCGAGGTCGGCGCCGGTGGGACGGACGAAGGCGTAGAAGCGTGGGATTCGGCTGCGCCCCTGCGCACTGTGCCAGCGTGTAATGACGGTGAAAGGCTCTGCGAGTAGATGCTTCATCAGTTGCTGCGCAGCGACGCCGGTGTAGGTGGTTTGGTCGCGGTCAGTTCCGAAGTAGCGGCCCTGCTCGTCCACACGCTGAGGGAAGGAGAGGTCGTCCTCGGGCGTATCCACAAAATAGAGACGAAAAATATATTCCTTTCCGTCGTGCTCAACATGAAAACTGTCGCCATCGTTGTAGCGATTTTCGACCAGCATGCAGTTGGTCAGCGTGTCCCACGGCTTGGCCGCGAGGAGCGGCAAGACGGACAAGCTCCAGACAAAAAGTCCACCTGCAATCAGGCGTTTGGTCATTTGCATCAGCGCCATTGCATCTATAGACACTATTTTCGCAGTCTTGTCTAGCGCGCGTGGGTTGAAAAGAAAACGAATTTTGTCCCCCTGCATATTGCTTTCCTGAAACGAGGCGATAGGATACGCGCACGGAATCCGGAAAAGTTGCCGGCCCGTTGGAGGAAGCCACAGCACAAAGATGAAGACCGAAATAATGGCGCGTTGGGTCAGCAATGACGCTGCCGAACTCTATGGCGTTCGCAACTGGGGCGCCGGGTACTTTGACGTTTCGGAAGCAGGCGATCTCATGGTTCGCCCCGGGGCAAAGGCACCGACGAGATGATCAATATGATGCAGATCGTCGAAGGGTTGAAGGCTCGCGGAATTGCGATGCCGGTCTTGCTTCGTTTCGGTGACATCCTCGCTTCCCGTATTGCGACCATCAACAACGCGTTCAACAAGGCGATTGCGGAGGCAGGATACAAAGCGCCTTTCCGTGGCGTCTATCCGATCAAGGTCAATCAGCAACAACAGGTCATCGAGGACATTGTTGCGTACGGCGTTCCATTTCATCACGGTCTTGAAGCGGGCAGCAAGCCCGAGCTGATCACGGCGCTTGCATACAGCAAGGATCGTGAATCGCTCATTGTCTGCAACGGCTACAAAGACGAAGAGTTCATTGATCTCGCGTTGTATGCCCTGAAGATGGGGATGCAGACCATTCTTGTTGTGGAAATGCCGAGTGAGCTTTCGTTGATTTTGGAGCGCGCGGCGCGGATGAGTGTGAAACCGCGCATCGGTGTTCGCGCCAAACTGGCGACGCGCGGCGGCGGGCATTGGAATGAATCAGGCGGCGACCGCAGTCAATTCGGCTTGAACGCCTCGCAGATTATTGACGTGGTGGACGAGCTTCGTGAGAAGGGCATGCTCGATTGCCTGGAGATGCTGCACTATCACCTCGGTTCCCAGATTCCGAACATCCGGAGTGTTCAATCCGGCATCGTTGAGGCGGGACGGATGTACGTGGACTTGATCCGCGAAGGCGCAAAGATGGGGATGTTAGACGTCGGCGGCGGCCTCGCCGTTGACTACGACGGATCGCACTCCAACTTCGCAAGCAGCGCGAACTACACGGTGGATGAATACGCCGCCGACATTGTTGACGGCATTATGCAGCGCGTGGACGAAGCGGGTCTTCCTCATCCAATTATTGTCAGCGAATCGGGTAGGGCGACCGTCGCCCATCACTCCGTCCTGCTCTTCGATATTTTCGACGTGAGCCGTTCCGATCCCGGACACGCGATTGAACCGCTGCCCGAGAGCGCACACGAGAACCTGCATCGCCTCGTAGAAGTCGGCGAGATTCTGAACGCCAAAAATGCGCAGGAATGTTATCACGATGCCGTTGCGTATCGTGACGAGATGCGTTCCCTGTTCAATCAGGGCGCCGTGACCCTCCGCGACCGCGCGATGGCCGAGCGCCTCTTCTGGAACATCATCAAGCGCATTGCGGACGAAGTGCGCGGACGCAAATATGTTCCCGAAGAATTGGAAGATTTGGAAACAGCGATTGCCGACGTCTACTTCGGAAACTTCAGCTTGTTCCAATCGTTACCCGACTCATGGGCGATTGAGCAGTTGTTCCCGATCATGCCCGTCAACCGCCTAAACGAAGCGCCCACGCGCAACGCGGTGCTGGCGGACATCACCTGTGACTGCGACGGCAAAATTGACCGCTTCATTGACCTGCACGACGTGAAGCGCACATTGCCGCTTCACGAAATGAACGGGCGCGAATACTACCTCGGCGTTTTTCTTGTCGGCGCCTATCAAGAGACGCTTGGCGATCTTCACAACCTATTCGGCGACACCAACGTAGTCAGCGTCAAACTCGGCGAAGAAGGAGCGTTGGAGTTCGCGGAAGAGATAGACGGCGACACCGTTGCCGACGTTCTTTCCTACGTCGAATACGACGTACAAGACCTCGTCGAGCTAATGCGCAAAACTGCGGAACAAGCCGTCCGCACCGGAAAAATCACCCCCGAAGAGCGCCGCGAAATCATGGCCGCGTACGAAAACGGCCTGCGCGGCTACACGTATTTTGAAAAATAAGAATACCTCTCGATTCTGAATTTCAATTTTACGCGCTCGAAACTCGAGTGGAAGCGAGTTGTCCTGTGAAATTCGTGTCTATTCGCGTCCATTAGTGGTTCAAAAGGTCCTGCCCATGAATCTCAATCGACGCGAACCTTCCGTATCAGTATGATGCAGTCGAGGCTGTAGTGGATGTTTTCGAGGGGCAGCGTGTTGGGGAGGAACCACGGATGGACACGGATAAACACGGATTGGAATGTGAGGAACTGACTCGTGAGATTATCGGGTCGGCGATGGAAGTACTGAATGAATTGGGGCATGGCCTGCTGGAGAAGCCCTACGAGAACGCGTTGGTTGTAGAACTTGGTTTGAGGGGTGTCGAGTTCGCACAGCAGCCGCGATACAACGTGACATACAAGGGCGTGGCGATCGGCGAGTACGTGCCGGACCTGATTGTTGCCGAGTCTGTCGTGGTAGACGCCAAGGTGATTGAAGGCATCACGAATCATGAGATCGGCCAGATGATGAACTACCTGAAAATCACCGGCCACAAAGTTGGATTAGTCCTGAACTTCAAGCGGGCGAAATTGGAATGGAAACGAATTGTGTTATGAGAAGAACCACGGATGAACACAGATCAACACGAATGGATATCTGTATTATCAGTGTCAATCCGTGTTCATCTGTGGTTCAAAAGGTCCTGCCCATGAAACTCAATCGACGCGAACCTTCCGTATCAGCATGATGCAATCGAGGCTGTCGTGGATGTTTTCGAGGGACAACGTGTTAGGGAGGAACCACGAATGGACACGAATGAACACGAATTGTTGTTGAAAAAGGAAGTGTTCGACTACAAAGAGGTATCCGTTGGCGAATACATTTCCGATTTGATTATCCGCGATCGAGTGGTGGTTGACGCCAAGGTCATCGATCACATCACGGATCATGAAATCGGGCAGATGATGAACTATCTGAAGATCACCAGCCTGAAAGTTGGCCTGATTCTGGATTTCAAACGTGCCAAGTTGGAATAGGAGCGCATCGTTCTGTAGAGGAGGAACCACGAATGAACACGAATAGACACGAATACATCGCTCCCGCATTAGTGTTCATTAGTGTCTATTCGTGGTTCAAAAGGATTTGCCGATGAAGCTCAAATTCGACGCAAACCTTCCGTATCAGCATGATGCAGTCAAGGCTGTCGTGGATATTTTCGAGGGACAGCCGGGTGCGCAGACGGATTATGCCAGTGGACTACAAGCCGACATTGAGCGGGATTGCCAAATCAAGTTTGGCCGCATCGAAAAGACGGCCTTACAAAGCAAAGACAAGACTCTGTTCGATTATATCCCTTACGATTCGGAAGTGGAGCGTGAATTTGCCCGGCAACTGGACGGGATGGAGGACGTCCGCCTCTTCGTGAAATTGCCGCGCTGGTTTGTCGTCAAGACGCCTATCGGCGACTACAACCCAGATTGGGCCATTGTCGCCGAACAGGACAACAAGGTGTACCTCGTGCGCGAGACGAAGAGCAGTTTGGATGACGCCAAGCGGCGCTCGTCGGAAAACCAGAAGATCAAGTGCGGCAAGAAGCACTTCCAGACTCTGGGCGTTGACTTTAAGACGGTGACGAATGCAGCGGAGGCGCTCACGACGGTATGAAGCTTAAACGGAAATACCTCCGCCTTCTTGAAAAGGCGATTCATGCCCTTGAGGGTGCTGTAGATTCATTCAACAGTTTGTATCAACCGTATCGGAACCAGACGCCACTGATTTTGGAGATAAACGCATAGGAATTGTCGTCAAAAGCCGATCTTGCTTTCCTCCACCATGCAGAAGTGGGCGGGGGAGAAAGGGCGGGCAAACGATATGTGTCGTGTGAGGAAAAAGAAATGGTCGGGGCGACTGGATTCGAACCAGCGACCTCTTGGTCCCGAACCAAGCGCTCTACCAGGCTGAGCCACGCCCCGTTTCATCTCGATTGCCGCAGGGAACGGCAACGCGAGGTCCCTTATCATCGAATTTGTGCGAAACAGCAAGAGGGAATTGTTGTTGTCGGAAATCTCTTCTATGGGAGGCCGTTTCGTCAAAATCCAGTCGGGCTTGCCTCGGTGTTCGAGGGTGGCTTGGCAGGGCGGTGAAAATTTGTTCTGTTTCTCGCGATGAACTGGAAAAAGTTTTTTGATCGTCTCGGAATGAATGGGACGTGGTGGCAATGGCGCATTCTAAAATGGCAGGAACGACGGCAGGATCGGGTGCAGGCGATCAGGGATGCGAAGAAAGTCGCGATGTATCGCCATAAGTTCTGCTCGCAATGCGGCGCATTGATAGATCACGACGATAAAACCTGTATGCGCTGTGGCGCGAAGGCGCCAAGCTGGGCGATGGACTCAATGCGCCGGACGCTCGGCCTCGTCCTCCCACGTTGGGTGCCGGTGGCAAATATCCTGATCGCACTGAATCTGATCGGCCTGCTCGCGGCGCTTTTCCTGTTTGGCCCCCAGAATCTTTTGAAACCCGAACCGGTGATGCTCTATCGAATGGGCGCGTTGGTCCCTCAATCCTTTTTTGCAGGTGAGTATTGGCGACTGATTACCTATGGCTTTCTCCATATCGGCCTGATGCACATCGCTTTTAATATGATCGCACTCCTGCAAGTCGGGCCGGTGCTGGAGCGCGATGTTGGCGCGGCCCGTTTTCTGTCCGTGTACTTGCTCGCGCTGATTTGCGGGGGCGTCGCGGACCTGCTGGTGCGCGGGCCGGTTGTGATGTTGATCGCTGGCGCATCGGGCGCCCTCTTCGGTTTGATCGGCTTTGGAATGACCTATGCGCATTTTTACGGCGGCCCGGCGGGTATCGCGCGGCGAAACTTCTTTCTGCAATGGGCGATGTATGGCTTCGTCTTTGGTTTCATCGTCCGAGCAGACAATATTTGTCATCTCGGCGGTTTCCTCGTAGGTGCCTTGTGCGGTTTCCTTGTAGAGCGTGAGCGGCGAAACGCGGAACGCTTCACTGCGGTTTGGCGTGGAATCGCGACCGTCCTTTCACTCGTGTCGCTTGCCGCCTTTGTGTGGATGTTTTTGGCGAGAGGCGGCGCTTAGCCGATCAGCTCCGCAACCCATTTGCCTCGAAGGGCGTTTGCGAGCTGAATAGGGGTTCCGGGCGCAATAGCAGTGCGATGAATCCGACCCTCGATCCATTCCCCGCGATCCAGTAGCTCCCCGCGCATCACACCGGGGAGTAGCCCACACTCGATTGGGGCAGTGACCCAGTGCCCTTCAGCTTGAATAGCAACGTTTGCAATAGTGCTTTCAGTGATTTCACCCGCTTCATTCCAAAGAAGCACATCGTCCGCATCCGGTCGCGCAGCGCGCGCTTGTTCGTAAGATGAGCGGCGTGTGGTCTTGTGGAAAAGAAATGGCGACGTCGTGTTGATTGGCGTTGTCGCGATCGCCACGCGTGTTGGATTCGTGTTGGGGAGCGGCTGGTGCTCAATCTCAATTCGCCCGTCCGCATGAATACCGATTCGGACGCGTTGCGCATCCGGCGGGAAGGCCTGCGCGGTTTCGTCAAAGTGGTGTTGAAGTTGCTCGCTACTGAACGGATAGCCAAAGCGCCGCGCGGCGCGTTCGAGTCGCGCGACGTGACGGGGCCAAAGCTCGCAGCCTTTGTCCGATTCCCAACGCAACGTACTGAAAATCGAAAATGGCTCTCCCGCTTCGAGGACGAGGGATTTCGCAAGACACTCAGCGTATTCCTTTTCAGCGTCAGAATCCCAAATCACCCCGCTTCCGACATTGTAGGTCACATTTTGTCCAGCCTTGTTCACGGTCAGTGTGCGGATCGCGACACTGAATTGTGCGCGGCGATTCGGGCCGACGATTCCAATTGCCCCGGTATAGATACCGCGCGGATCGTTTTCTAGTTCACGGATGATTCGCATCGTCTGAATTTTCGGAGCGCCGGTGATGGAGGAGCAGGGGAAGAGCGCACCGAACATTTCGTCGAGCGATGCCGAAGTGTCCGCCTCGACCGTCGAGGTCATTTGCCAAACGGTCGGAAGTTGTTCGACGTCGAAGAGCCGCGTTGTCACAACGGAACCTGCTGGCGCGATGCGCCCGAGGTCGTTGCGCATCATGTCCACAATCATTACATTTTCGGCGCGATCTTTCTTTGAGTTTTGAAGTTGCTCTGCAAACGCATCATCTTCAGCCGCCCAGCGTCCACGAGGGGCGGTTCCTTTCATCGGCTGACATACGATGCGGTTGCCCGTGAGTCGAAAGAACAACTCCGGCGAGGCGGAGCAGATTGCGAAGTCAGGTGTTTCAATCAATGCGCTGTAGCGGCTCCGTTGCGCGTGGTGGAGCGCAGCAAACCGATCCATCGGGTGTACACCGTCGCGCCCGGAGAGTGGGAACGTGTAATTGACCTGATACGTCTCGCCCCGCGCAATACGTTCCTTGATCTTCGCGATATTTGCTGTGTAGCGCGCTTCATTTAGCGATGGCGCGAGGGGGAGGGGGCGGCAGTATTCGCCAGCGCTGTTGCAGGGGAAAATGTATCGAATAGAGCGAACCAGGCGAGGGGCAAATGGGAAGGCCCATGTGTCTCCATTGCCGCGTCGAAAGCGGACGCTGCCTCATAGCAAATGAAGCCCACGGCCCACTGCCCGTTCTCCGTAGCGCTCTCTACTGCGCGGAGAATCGGCCGCACTTCATCGAGGGAACGGGCGACAAGAATTGTGATCGGATTCTCAAAACGGAGCCAGTCCGGCTGGCCCCATTCCGTCACGCCTTGTATCATTATTTGTGGGAAAATCATCAGGGCGCACTGTGACACCCCCGCATTAAATCTGAAACTACTTTCCGAGTTGCAGTATGTTCTTCGCGCCTTGAATCACGAACAACCGTCCGGTAAAAGGTTGGGTATAGCGACGCGTCGCGGCTTTCTTTGCGTGGCCGATGCAGATCGAAGAGGGCCGTGCCCAATTTATGCTAAACAATTCTGCAAGAGAAAATGTTGTTTCTGCGACTCGCGCGCAGAGTGCTCAACCTTCGCGCATGATTTGGTTCATCGCTTTATTGGCCGCAGCCATTCCGCTCCTGATCGGCGCATCCCTTTCGCTGACATCGAGCAGCGGTATCCAAAACTATGCCGTGCGCGATAACTTCTTTTGGCTCAACAGTGGATGGCGAATTCTGCATGGGCAGATTCCCCACACGGATTTTTCGTTGGCGACTGGCACACTCGTAAGCTATCTCACTGCGCTCGGGATCAGCATTCGCGGACCGTTCTCTGGAAGCATCATGTTCGGGCAGGCGGTATTCGCTCTCGTGATCGCCGCGCTCACGTTCATCGTCCTTCGTCGCCGCACCACGCCCCTTCTCACCGTACTCGGCACCCTGTTATGCGGCCTGACTATTATGGCCACGCGACAGGCGGGCGAGCCCTACTATCTCCACAGCTACGCCTGTTATTACAACCGCGTTTCCGAAGGTCTGCTCATCCCGTTCACCTTGGTGACATTAATGGGCCGACGCGGTGATCGGGTGGCGCCGAGCGCGTTGGAAGGAATTGTTGCCGGGGCGCTCCTTGTCCTGATCTTCTTTACAAAGTTCACGTACGGACTCGTCGGCATTGCGATCATTGCTATTGCGCTACTTACCAAACGCCTTCGCGTCCGTGATCTGTTCGTCATCCTCGCAGGCGTTGCGCTTTCAGGACTGATCCTCGCCTCGCTAACCGGCATTTCACTTGTGGACTGGTGGGCGGACGTGGGACGTCCGATTCGCATCGGTTACAGCGGTAGCATTACGCCACGTCGGATTGTCGGCGGAATTGTGAAGGGTCTCCCATCGCTTTTTGCTCTCGGAATTATATCAGGGCTGGCCTTTAACTATCTGACACGAAATGAGCGACAGCGTCTGGCGTTTGCCGTGATTGGGTTTTGGGGACTTTCTGTTTTGTGTACCCTTGCGAGCCTGCAACGTCAGGAATACATCCTTCCAATAAGTATCGCTTTGATTTTGACGGACGCGCTTTTCCGGCGCGGGACAAGGGGTTCGCGGCGACAGAGGATTGCACTCACGCTGCTTGTTCTTCTTCTCCTGCCTCAACTCGTCCCGGATGCCCGGTCTCTCGTTTTGACTTGGCGCACGGCGCGCGCGCCTATTTCAGGTGAACTACAGATAAAAGCTGCGGGACTCTCCGACCTTCGCCTCGGCACGAATCAGGTCAGTTTTGCCGCGGAGCTAAACGATGGATTGGCGCTTGCCGCAGAATCGCCCACTAACGCGCCGCTTCTGGCCGTGGACTACTCTGATGTCCTCGCCTTCGCATTGCGCCGTCCACCGCCGGAAGGTGGAGTTGTTTTCTGGTACCCCGAATTTAGTTTTGCACCCAAGGACCATCCTGATTTCGAGATGGTCTTTCGCGGCGCACCCTGGCTACTCATCGCCAGGGAGGGCCGGGAACAGCATTTATTTTGGAAGATTTACGGTGACCAAGTTAAGCCGAAGTATCAACTGCGCGCCTCTTCCCAGTTCTTCGATTTGTGGTCGCCGGTGGCGACCCCGTAAAAACCTCTGAACGGCTGAATCTTATTCCGTTGCGGCGATTAGCCAGTGGCGCCTTTCTGATTTCCAAGGATGGGAAGCGAATGGGAAGTGCTTTTACAGGGGTTGGAAATTGCGCTACAACGCAGGGATGAGTGAGTCCATGGCAGACCGGCTGGACCGGATAGAGGGACGAATTGTTGCGGCTTGTGAACGGGCGGGGCGGCAGCGTGATGAGGTGACACTCGTTGCCGTGTCCAAAACGCGAACGCCGGATATCGTCGCGGAGGCGGCAGCGCTGGGGTTGCGTATTTTCGGCGAAAACAAAGTGCAGGAGGCGCGCGCGAAAATTCCAGAGAGTCCGAGCCATCTCTCGTGGCATCTGATCGGACATTTGCAGAGCAACAAGGCAAAAGTGGCCGCTCGGTTGTTCGATTGCGTCCATTCCGTAGATTCCGAAAAATTGGCCCGTGCGCTAAATTCCGGCGCAGACGAGGCCGGGCGTCAGCTCAACATCCTTCTCGAGGTGAATGTCTCGGGAGAGGCGAGCAAGTTCGGTTTGAAGCCCGAAGAAATTCCTGCGGTTCTTGAAGTCGCGAATGCCTGTCCGCGCTTGATCGTTGATGGCCTGATGACCATGGCGCCATTCGCGCCGGAAGCAGAGAAGGCGCGACCTTATTTCAAACAGCTTCGCGATCTGCGCGATCGCCTGGCTCAAGAAACCGGCTCGCCACTTGAACAGCTTTCAATGGGAATGAGCGGCGATTTTGAAGTGGCAATTGAAGAAGGTGCGACGATGATTCGAATCGGCACGTTACTGTTTGGAGAGCGCCAGAAACGAGCGGAAACATGAGTGAACAACAAAAAATAGTCTTCATCGGCGCGGGCAATATGGCCGAGGCGCTAGTGAAGGGACTCTGTAATGCGGGGGTTCCATCACACTCCATCGCGACGACCGATCCGCGCGCGGAGCGTCTGGAGTATTTCAAAACAACGTATGGGGTGGGGGCCTCATCGGATAATGCCGAGGCCGCAACGGGCGCCGACACGATTGTTCTCGCGGTGAAACCACAACACATCAGCGAGGTGCTTGCTTCGTTGCGCGGTGTTGCGCCCGATGCGCTCTACGTGAGTATCGCGGCCGGTATCCCGACAGCGCGGATTGAAAAGGAATTGAGTGGCCGCCCGCGTGTGGTGCGCGTGATGCCAAACACCCCTGCGCTTGTCGGCGCGGGAGTGTCAGCGCTGTGCGCGGGGGCGCATGCGACGACGGCCGATTTGGAGCGGGCCGAAAGTCTGTTGCGCGCGGTGGGTGCGACGGTGCGCGTCACAGAGTCGCAAATGGATGCGGTCACTGCGGTGAGTGGCAGCGGGCCGGCGTATGTATTTCGCGTAATGGAGGCGATGGAACAGGCGGGCGTCGAGTTGGGACTGAGTAGCGAAGTCACGCGCGAGCTGGTCTTGCAAACATTTTTGGGCGCATCAAAACTAGCCGTAGAAAGTGGGCGTGCGCCTCAACTGTTGCGGGAGCAAGTGACCTCCAAGGGTGGAACCACCGAAGCCGCGCTCAAGGTGTTGAACGAACGCGATCTTGTCGGCGTGTTTTCGGAAGCCTTGTCCGCCGCCGCACGTCGTGCGCGTGAATTGGCAAACGGAGCTTAATGTATGCCGACCAAGCAGGCCAAAGGCGACGCGGACAATTCGAAAAGGCAGTCATCCAATCCCCTTCGGACACTTCGCCGTGCGTTCGTCACGCTGCTGACGTTTCTACTAATTTTGTTCATTGTCGGGCTGATTATCGGACGGACGGACGGATTTCGTTCCATCGTCTCGCAACGCTTGGAGAAAATTGTCGGGATGCCGGTCAAAATTGATCGTACCGCACTTTCTCTGAACTACTCACTCACGCTAAGGGAGGTTGCGACGGTAGGGGAGCAGCGCATGGGCGCGCCGGGTGTGTCGGCGCGGCAGGTGGATATCGCGTGGCGATGGAGCGATTTGTGGCGGCGTGGACGGCTTGGAATCGCGCGACTTGAAATAGAGAAACCGTCCGTGGTCTTTGCCGAGGATGCCGATGGCGCGTGGGCGCCCGCGCGACTTGTCCCCGCTGGCGAGTTTTTGCTGCGCCAGTTAAATGTCACCTTGCCAGCGACAAAAACCGAGGAAGATTTCGAGCAGGCCGTTGCGGATAAAGCCTCCAGATCGCCTAAAAAATCGGCCCTCGTTGCGTCCGTTCTCGGATTGGACGCCGCCGTCGCTGTTCGGCGCGGCGCTGTGACGTGGTGGGCGCACGGGGGTGGGGCGCCCCTGGCCTCCATTGAGGGCGGGTCTCTCTTTGTCACGCCTCTTCGTGCGCCGGATCGCAGGATGATCCATTATCTGTTGAAAGTGGATCGCGCCGCTTCTGCAAATGGCCCTGGGATGAGCGGGGTGGTTGCCGAGCTTCTGGATATTGGCGATCAGCAACTGGTCCTGCGTTTATTTGCGGAACATACGATGAATGCGCCGAGCGAACGCTCCCAACCTTGACATTCGGCATCTTCCCGCTAGTCTAACCAACTTGCAGCCAACGTAGCTCAGTTGGTAGAGCAGCGCATTCGTAATGCGCAGGTCGTCGGTTCGAATCCGACCGTTGGCTCCACGATATTATGGCAAAAAGCACTACATCCGAAAAAGGGGCGCGAGTCCCACATCGTATCTTCAACTTGTATGAGGTTGCAGACTACCTTCGTCTCACGAGAGGCGATGTAGAGCGCTTGGTGCGCGATAAAGAAATCCCGTTTCAGCGCCGTGGCGAGAAGCTTGTCTTCATGCGCAACGACATTGATGAATGGGCATCAAAGCGAATCATCGGCTCGAAGAAGGGTGATGTGGATGACCGCCCGCCCGCGCGCCCGAAAGCGCATAATCTCGACAAACAGCACGCGATTATTCCGGAATTGCTGCGCGTTGAGTACATCAACCCCAATTTGAAATCGAAAACCAAGTCCTCCATCATCACGGACATGGTTGGCTTGGCCAACAAGACTGGACTCTTGTTGCACAAGAACGATTTGATCAAGAGCCTCAAAGAACGTGAGCAGATGTGTTCGACTGCGCTCGCGGGCGGCATTGCCTTGCTGCATCCGCGTACGCATCAGTCGTATATGTTTGAAGATTCTTTCCTGGTTCTCGGGCGGACTGTTCAGCCCATTCCCTTCGGTTCACCAGATGGAATGACCACGGACCTGTTCTTCCTCGTCTGCTGTCAGGAAGACAAGATTCACCTGCACGTCCTCGCGCGTCTTTGCGTGCTCTGCTACCAGACCACGATGCTTCTCGACCTGCGCGAAGCCGAGTCGGCTGAAGAGATGTATAGTCTCCTCATCCGCGCTGAGCAGGAAATCATCAAAGACCTGTAATAGCGCCCGGCGCATCGCGTTGGCTCTGTTTTGTCGCTGCGGGCATTGACCGCAGGAAGACGTGCTGTAGATTGCTCAGACCTTTGAGTGCGCGTTCGTTTGCTTACGCCGAAGCTGCGGCATGATCGGGAGGACTGAAAATTGAAACGCTTGTTGTCGCGTATGAACCCAAGCGATTCGTCGGATCAGCTCCCCTTCGTCAGATACTTCTTCACGGTTCGCCCGTCGAGTTTTGTGCGCCGCGCGACTTCTTCATAGGTTCGAAATTGCTGATAGAGGTCCGTGCAATAAGCTGCGACGAGTTCTGCAGCGGTAAGTGTGCCCGCGCGCCATGCAGCTAGAATATCTCCGTTTTTCAGTATTTGCGCGGTGGCCCGTGTCGGCGAATAGACGCCGGTGAGCAGGATTTGTCGCGTTGCCTGTTCCAATTCGCGTACGTTGCCGGGCCAGGCGTGATTGCGCCCAGGTGATTTCTTCAACCGCGCGGCAATGTCTTTGGCAATGTGCTCCGCGTCGTCACCGGTAATTCGCACGACGATTTCGCGCAGGAGTTGCTGCAGTTCCGTTGGTGATTCCTGTATGCGCTGACGCAGAGGAGGGACTTCGATCACGTCAGAGCACAAGCGATAGTAAAAGTCGTCGCGGAATTTCCCCTCCGCCCGCAGCGTGTCCAATGGCCGATTCGTCGCCGCAATGACGCGCCCGCTGAAGCGTTGCGGCTCGTGACTGCCGACCGGAGTGAAACGCCGCTCCTGGAGTACGTGCAGCAGTTTGATTTGAATCGGAACTGTGACGTCGCCGATTTCATCCAGAAAAATTGCGCCGTGTGGCGAGCAGCGCGCGAAGATTCCCTGATAATTATCCATCGCGCCAGTGAACGCCCCTTTGCGATGACCGAACAGTTCCGATTCGATCAGTGTCTCGGGAAACTGTGAGAGATTGAGCGAGACGAATGCGCGGGTGAAACTCTCTTTGAAACATCCACTCCGTGGATTGAATGGAATAAAACCCGAACGTCCAATCGCCGCCGCTGCCGCTCCCTTCCCCGTACCCGTTTCGCCGAGGAGCAAGGTTGAGAAATCTTCCATTCGATCCGAGAGATATTCATCGTAGAGCTGCACGTCGCGGGTGAATATGTTTTGCCATAGGCGCTCGCGAAAGCGTCGCATACTTGCGCTCTCTCCGAGCAGTCCGCGTGCGATGAAGTAGAACGCCCGCCGTAGTTGGAAGAAAATCGCGAGGAAGTGCAGGCTCGCTTCCGACGAAAATCCCCGTCGCAAGAGATCGTTTTGAATCGCGGTAGCAAATAGAGCGGGGGCGGGTTCATCGCCCGCGCGGAGCTGCTCTTCGATGTGTCGGTCAATCGCGTCAATGTGCCGATGGAACACGTCGAACAAGAGCGCGGTTCGCATAAAACTGCGCGACTCGCCACTGTGCTTGCGAACATCCGCCAGACCGCTTCGCTCCAGTTCTTCCACCTCGCCGGCAACCGCATTCATCATCCGCTCCACGCGTTTGGCTTCGTGGAGCGCCCTCCTGCTTTCACGAGCAATCACGTCGTCCACCTCCGCACGTTCCGTGCTGAACGGGTTGGCAAACGCCGCGCGAGCCACTTCCCTGAAGAAAGAACGCTGCCGTTGGGTTAGAGCATCCATAGGCATTAAATGCATATCATGTACGCATTAATGTCAATCAATGAAAAATGTCATTTTTTGGCCCATGCGCAAATATGGTCACATCAGAGAGATGTGAAAAATCGTAGTTTTGGCATACGACTAGCTAAATAGATGGTGTCCGAACAATCAAATGAAAGGGACGAACGATGAACAGGACTACAGAAACCAGCTCGCTTGATCCAAAGGAGATAAAGCGGGGGCTGATCAATCCGAAAAAAGTTCGGATGGTGACTTTTGGAGTGATCACGACGTCCATCGCGATCAGCGTGATCACGTGCATCCTGGCTATCTGGGATTTCACGCAGCAGGACACGTTGTGGCGCACCGTCGCGACGTGCCTCGTGATTATCGCCGGGATGATCGCGTTCGGCGTGACAAACTCAATGTATGGAGACCATAGCGAGGCCTAAGGCCCACGTGAGAGGAGTCGAACATGAAAACCAAACCATCTAAATCCTTAGCGATGATCCTTCTGATTCTTCTCGCAGCCGTGACCTTTCTGGCATCGAGAGAAAGCAAAACTGAAACGCGGCGAAGCGAGAATCAGGTGGCGCAGATGGAGTACGACGAACCAGTACACCTTGGAGTCGTTTGGTCGGTCTTCAAGTAGGAGACATGGAAACCATGGTGGACGGCATGACAAGATGGCAAGATCAAGGAAGTGAGCGCACAGCGCGCGGGAGGACCTCATGACGAGTAAGCAGGAATGGCTGCGAAGGGAGATTGATGCGTGGGAGCGAGAGTCGCTTATCACCGAGCAAGTTGCTTCCACATTACGCGGGCGTTATCCGCAGGAAGGGGGATCGCGTCGCGCTGCGATGATTGGTCTCGCCGCACTCGGCGCGTTGTTGGCGGGCGGTGGCATTATTTTGCTGCTGGCCCATAACTGGGCGGATTTGCCGCGCGGTCTTCGCGTTGCCTTTGCTCTGACGCCTCTGATCAGCGCACAACTCCTGGCGCTGTTCGGCGCACTTGCGGAACGCAGTGGCGCCGGTTGGCGGGAGGGGGTGGGGGTGTTCTGGACACTGAGCATCGGCGCGGCGATTGCGGTGGTTTCCCAGATATACCACATCTCTGGGTCATTCGACGCGTTTATGCTCACTTGGCTAATTCTTGCATTGCCCGTGATCTATCTGATGCGCAGCTCGTTGGTGGCGGTGCTGTTCACAATCGGAGCGCTCGCGTGGGCGTGTCCGCTTTATGATACGTGGCCACGTGTTCTCGGTTACTGGCCGCTCACACTCGCGGTCGTGCCGATGCTTATTCAACGGAGCCGCAGGAATGTTTTTACACCCGGCCTCGCGTTATTGCGTTGGACGTTGACGCTCTCTCTATTTATCGGAATCGGAATCACCATGGAGCGGTTATTGCCGGGGCTGTGGATCGTAGTTTATGCCGCGCTGTGCAGCGTGTTGTTTCTGACCGATTTGTATTTCCTGCGCAATGCGCCTTCACTGTGGCATCGGCCAATGCGTATCGCCGGCTTTGTTGGGTGCATCGTGCTTTCGCTGATCCTGACGTATCGCTGGGGGTGGGAGGATATCGGCTGGAGGCATTGGCATCACGGCTATTCCGCGATCGAACAGATAATTGATATTGCCATAGCGCTGATGTTAATGGGCGTCGCGGTAGTCTTTGGCGTGCTGACGCGCAAACAGTGGCGTGTCGCAGATTTGTTTCCGGCGTGCTTTTTCCTTCTGGCGATCGTCGCCTACGCCCTCGCGTCGTATTTCGATCACCGCCAGTTCGTGCAGCTACTCTATAACGCGTTCGTCTTCGTGTTTGGCGTCGTGCTGCTTGCATCCGGCGCACGTGACCAGTCGCTCGGACGTGTAAATATCGGAATGCTTTTGTTGGCGACGGTTATCGTCCTGCGTTTTTTTGATGCCGATCTATCCATCGTTTTGCGCGCCGTCGTGTTTATCGTCTTGGGCGCGGCTTTTCTTTCTGTGAACACAGTTTTCTCCCAAAAGTTTCGGAGGGCGCTATGAAAAAAGTTCTATTCCTCTTAATTGTGCTCGTCGCTGCAATCCAGCTCGCGACCCCCGGAGTGATGATCGCAAAGCATGAGCGGACGCTGCGTGAAGGCGAGGTCTTCAAATTCAAGACCACGGTCGTTGATCCGTATGACGCGTTTCGTGGGCGCTATGTCCGATTGGCCGTTCAGACAGCAAGAGTTCCCTTTCACGGCGAATCGCTCCCGCACAAACGGAGAGGCACAGTTTTTGCAGAGTTAGACACTGACGAGAACGGCTTTGCGTATGTCCGGCGCGCAAGTCGTCGTGCGCCGGAGGAAGGCGCGTATATCACGGTGAAAGATGCGAGACTCTCCCAACACACGAACCTATCCATTCGGCTTCCCATTGAGCGCTTTTATCTGCCCGAGGGTGAGGCGCCGCGCGCGGAAGTGGTGTATGCGCAGGCAGCTAGTGATCGGAACCGGGAAGCAGTGGTTGTCGCAAGGGTGCTGAACGGCAATCTCGTCCTTGAAAATCTGCTCATTGATGGCGTGCCGATTCGCGAGTGGATCGCGACGGCTTCTACAAAAATGGAGAACTAGCCGTGCTATTCGGAAAAATCGTTTTGTCACTGGCTCTCCTTCTCGTGGTTGCGCGCGCCGCTTATCCCGCATTCACCCGTCATCATGCTATGGAGGCGGAGGTGGCGATTGAACGGAATGAAAGCGGAATTCGCGTTGGGATGGAACCGTTCACGCTCGGCTCGGGCGATACCGTGTTGTTGTTCATCCACGGCTTCGCTTCCGGCCCCTCCGTATTTCGTTTGATGGCTCCGATGCTTGCAGAGGATGGATTCGAGTGCCGTGTGTTGCGACTTCCGGGCTTCGGTGAACCGATGGAGAGGATAAGAAAAGTCACCGAGTCTGATTGGCGTCGTACCGTATCAGATGAGGTAGAGCGCACGACCAAAGAAGGGAAGCGCATTTGGCTGGTCGGCCATTCAATGGGCGGCACGTTGGCGCTGGATTACGCATTGTCCAATCCGAATCGGGTTGAAGGACTAATCTTGCTCGCGCCGATGATCAAGGTGTCGGCGAGGCGCAGTTTGGGGTTGCCTCCACAGTGGATGCAAAGAGTTGGCAGCGCTTTTTTATCAAAGGATACGATTTTAGAGACGGCGTTTCCGGTGGATTTGAATGCGCGCTCGGATGATCTCGATGAATTGCGAGACCATTTCCTTCCGATCTCGATGTACGACGAGCTGTTTCGAATCGGTGCGAGAATCAAGGGACGCGGCGAGGGATTGAACCTCCCGGTTTTCCTCGTGCTACCCGGTAGCGACCGGGTTGTAAGTCGGCGCGCATCGCGGGCGTACTTCTCGACTATCGCCTCCGAGCACAAGGAGCTTCTGGTCGTGCCCCGCGCGGCCCATGTCGTTCCTCTGGATTACGGATGGGAAGATGTGACAGAGCGCGTCAAAAACTTTATTACTACCGACGCACAACGAGGAGTGCCTTTGTGAAGTTCAAGTATGGGCCATCATTTGCGTGGTTGAATGCGACGCAGTTTTTCGGCGCGCTAAACGATAATATTTTCAAATTATTATCGTTTTTCTACGTGATCCGTCTCCTCGGCGATCAACAAACAACAAAGGTGGTTTCGCTGGGCGGCGCGATTTTCGTGATTCCGTTTCTCCTTTTCACCCCTGCGGCGGGCGTTCTGGCTGATCGGATTAGCAAGCGTTCCATTGTCGTATTCACGAAGGTTCTTGAAATCGTCGTCATGGGTTTCGCCTTCCTTTCGTTCCTGAGCAACTGGGCGCCGGGCGCGTTTATCGTTCTGTTTATGATGTCCACGCAGAGCGCGCTGTTTGGCCCAAGCAAATACGGAATCATCCCGGAGCTGGTGCGCCGCGATCAAATTTCCGCTGCAAACGGTTCCATCGTCGTGATGACGTATCTCGCGATCATCCTCGGCACAGGACTTGGGCCGTTTCTCGGCGACGTGGTGGGAAGCCGCCTCTACCTTGCCGCGCTTGCCTGCGTGGGGATTGCGATTGTTGGGACACTGACAAGTTTGGGAATCGAACGCACGCCGCCTGCCGGCTCTCACGCGCGCGCGTCATTTTTCATCGTTGGCGATGTTTGGCGCACACTGCGTGGAATCCGTGGCGATAAAGAATTGATGATGGCGGTGATTGCCTCAGCGTACTTCTCTCTGATTGGCTCGTTTATGCAATTGAACCTCATTCCGTACGGGATGAGTCATTTCGCGCTGACAGATACGCAGAGCGGCTACCTATTTTTCTTCGCGGCGATTGGCATTGGTTTCGGGGCATGGCTGGCAGGGAGGCTGTCGGGCCGAAATGTGGAGTTTGGAATCGTTCCGATCGGCGCCTTTGCGCTTGCTGGCGCAATCCTTGGACTTGGCAGCTCTCCCGCAAACTTGAATACTGTTCGTGTCTTGGTGCTCATTGCAGGGGTGGGGGCGGGGCTCTTTTTGATTCCGCTCGATTCCTTCATCCAGTTCCGCAGTCCACGTGATCGAATGGGTTCCATCCTCGCCGCGAGCAATTTTCTGAGCTGGACCCTGGTGCTTCTCGGCGCTTTGAGTGTCTCGTGGTTTGGCAGCTTATTCGGACTCACCCCCGCGCAAGGCTTTCTCGTAATGGGAGCGCTCACGCTCATCCTCGGCGTTGTTGCGGTTATTATTTTGCCCGACTTCTTGATTCGCTTTGTGGCGATGGCACTGACGCGCATTTGCTACCGACTCCGCGCTCACGGATTGGAACATTTGCCGGTGGAGGGTGGGGCGCTCCTGGTTGCAAATCACGTTTCGTTCATGGACGCGCTTCAAATTCTTGCGGTTCAGCAACGGCGGATTCGTTTTTTGATGCACCGCTCCATCTACGAGTCGCATCCACTTCGCCCGCTTTTCCGTTTGATGGGAATGATCCCGATCGCGATGGAAGATTCGCCGAAGAAAATTATCGAATCGTTGCGCGTTGCGCGGCAGGCGCTGGACGATGGCTATCTCGTCTGTATTTTTGCTGAAGGTGCGCTCACGCGAACGGGGATGACGCAGGGATTTCGTCCGGGGTTGGAACGGATCGTGAAAGGCAGCGCACATCCGATCATTCCTATTTATATCGGCGGTACATGGGGAAGCATTTTCAGTCACTACTACGGACGGCAACAATTGCGGATGCCGACACAATTCCCGTATCCAGTGACGTTGATGTTTGGGAAACCGCTGCCCGCAACATCCAGCACGGCGGATGTGCGGCAGGCGGTGATGGAACTCTCCGGCGACTATTTTGAGACACGCAAACCGCTGCATCGCTCGCTTGGCGCGATTTTTGTCGGAATGGCGCGCAAAAATTGGACGAAATCCGCGATGGATGACACCACCGGGCGAGCGGTGACGTGGGGAGGGGCGTTGATTGGCGCTCTTGCCCTCGCGCACATTCTCAAGCGGCATACGAAAGGACAGCAAAACGTCGGGGTACTGTTGCCGCCGAGTATCGGTGGAGTATTGGTCAATGTAGCGCTGACCTTGCTCAGGAAAACGACGGTCAATTTGAACTTCACGGCGTCTGCCGAGGCGTTCAACTCTTCCATCGCCCAAGCGAAACTGAAAACCGTTGTCACCTCACGCGCATTTCTCGAACGCTTCCCGCAGTACGCCGATCTGCCGGGCATCGTCGCGGCGGAAGATTTACGCGAGCAAGTCGGCTTGGGCACAAAGCTGGTTGCGACACTGGCTGCGCTACTTGCGCCGACTCGCAGTCTGACACCGCTGCGAGGTGTTTCAGCGGATGATGTCGCGACGATCATTTTTTCGTCCGGCACGACGGGGGAGCCGAAGGGTGTGATGCTCACACACCATAATATCGCGTCGAATGTCGAGTCTTGCATGCTCGTGTTTCGACCGAACGACAAAGACCGTCTTTGCGCGAGTCTGCCGCTGTTTCATTCCTTCGGCTTTACCGTCGGGATATGGTTTCCTGCGCTTACAGGGATCGGTGCGAGTTATCACACCAACCCGCTGGATGCCTCAAAAATTGCGGAGGTGGTTAAAACGCGCCGCTGCACAGCCATTTTTGCAACGCCCACATTTCTCCTCGCCTACTTGCGCAAGGCCACACGCGAAGATTTTGCGTCGCTACGCCTCGTTGTGGCTGGCGCCGAAAAGCTCAAACCGCGTTTGGCCGACGCATTTGAGGAACGCTTTGGAATCCGTCCGTTAGAAGGCTATGGGACGACAGAACTTTCGCCAGTCGCTGCGCTGAGTCTGCCCGATGTGGACGTGGACGGGATTTATCAAGCAGGGCATAAAGATGGCTCTGTCGGACAGCCTGTTCCCGGCGTCGCCGCGCGAATTGTGAATCCGGAAACATTCGAACCACTACCGCACGGTGAAAATGGCCTTCTGTTGATCAAGGGGCCAAATGTAATGAAGGGATACTTGGATCGCCCCGACCTCACGGCGGAGGCATTGCAAGACGGTTGGTATCGCACGGGTGATATGGCGCAAATGGATGAGGATGGATTCATCACCATCACCGACCGCCTCGCGCGGTTCAGCAAAATTGGCGGCGAGATGGTGCCACACCTCGCCGTGGAGGAAGTGTACCTGCAACAACTACAGGTCAGCGAAGCCGTCCTCGCAGTGACCTGTGTGGCCAGTGAGCGGCGGGGCGAGCGACTGGTTGTGATTCATACTGCAGCCGCTGGCGATCCTGCGCTCCTCCAGGAAATGATGCAACAAAGCGCACTGCCCAACCTCTGGAAACCTGCTCGCGACGCTTACTTTCTAATTGATGCGCTCCCGTTGACAGGGAGCGGAAAGTTGGACGTAAAAGAACTCCGCCAAATCGCCGAACGCCTCCTCGCGCAGGAGTAATTCGCTCGTCGCCTTCGCAGTTATCCGACTACTTGTGCGCTGTGGCTGCGGCAGTGTGACGGTTTTCCAGGTACCATGCGATGGTGCGCTCCAGGCCGTCCTCAAAATCCGTTTCGGCGCGGAAACCAAATTTTTCCTGAGCTTTCGTCGTATCGAGGCAGCGGCGAGGTTGACCATCGGGTTTGCTGGTGTCCCAAACCAACTTTCCGGTGAAGCCGCAGAGCCGCGCGATTTTCTCGGAGAGGTCGCGGATACTGATTTCCATTCCGCTCCCAAGGTTCACCGGCTCATCGCCGTCGTAGCGCTCGGAAGCGAGGACGATTGCGCGGGCGCAGTCTTCCACGTACAAAAACTCGCGAGTCGCAGAACCGGTTCCCCAACAGACCATTTCCGATGCGCCGCTCTCCTTGGCTTCGAGCGCCTTGCGAATCAGCGCGGGGATGACGTGGGAGCTGGCGGGGTCAAAGTTATCGCGCGGGCCGTACAAATTTACGGGCAGTAAAAAGATGGTGTTGAAGCCGTATTCCTGGCGATAGGCTTGCCCCTGAACGAGCATCATTTTTTTGCGAGTCCGTAGGGCGCGTTGGTTTCTTCGGGATAACCGTTCCACAACTCGCTTTCTTGAAAAGGGACGGGCGTGAATTTCGGGTAGGCGCAGATGGTGCCGAGGTTGGTCATCTTCTTTACGCCAGCCAGCCGCGCTTCTTCGATCAGTTGAATCCCCATCATGGCGTTGTCGTAGAAAAAACTGCCCGGGTGCGCCCGATTTGCGCCGATGCCACCGACCACGGCGGCGAGGTGAATGATCAGCTCAGGTTTGGTGTCCTGCAGGCATTTTCTTGCCTGATCCGGTTTGCGCAAGTCGTAGTCCCGGCTGCGGGGCGTGTGAATGCGCGTTGCACCACGCCGCTTCAATTCCTCCACAACGTGAGAGCCGAGAAACCCGGAACCACCGGTGACTAAAATTGTCTTATCGCTCCAAAAGTTCATCGCAAAACAACTCCTGTCTTTTTGAGACGGGGCCATCATAGATTGTTTCAGTTCCGATGGCATCAGTTTTTGATACTGTTCAGCGCTGTGAAGGTTAGTCTCATAACTCCAAATTGGAATGGCGCCCGTTATCTCGATGCGTGCCTGCGCAGCGTCCATGCGCAACGCGACGCAGGCGTGAACCTGGAGCACATCGTTGTGGACGGGGGAAGTAGCGACGACTCACTAGCCATTATTGAGCGACATCGAGCGGGGATTGATCACTTAATTGTCGAACGTGACCGCGGCCCGGCTGATGCGATTAACAAAGGCTTTCGACTCGCGACAGGTGAACTCGTCGGTTGGCTCAACGCGGATGATGTGATGTATCCGACCACGCTGAGTCGTTATGTTGCCGCAGCGAACAACCATCCAGACGCCTCTTTCTATTTCGGGCGCTGTCGGATCATCAATGACCAAGACGAAGAAATCAGAAAGGGAATCACGCGCTTCAAGGAGAGCTTTTTCCCGTTCTCCTCGCGGTTCACCTTTCAGTGCATCAACTATATTTCTCAGCCTGCGACGATGTTTCGTCGCAGCGCAGTGGAGGCGGCGGGCTTGTTGCGCGAAGACATGAAGGCTGCCTTTGATTACGAATTCTTTTTGCGCCTTTGGCGGCAGGGTGGGGCGGTCCAGGTCCGTGGCGAGCCGCTTGCGGCGTTTCGTTGGCACGCGGCCTCGATCAGTGGTCAACATTTTGCGCGCCAATTCAAAGAAGAATACGAGGCGGCGCGGGCGGATGCCGGACGCTTTTCACTCCAGACGTTGATTCACCTCGGTGTGCGTTGGGGAATTGTCGGCAGTTATACGCTGATGACGCGCAGGCATCGCAAAGGAGATGCCTGATGAATGTTGCGGTCAATACGCTCTTCTATTTGCCTGGCGAGGTGGGCGGCTCGGAGACGTATTTGCGCGAGACGCTCCTTGCGGTAGCGAAAAATTTTCCTGAGATTGCGCTTCAACTGATTACGAACAAAGAAAACGACACTCCGTTGCGGGAACAGTTTTCGGCCTTTCCGCAAATTTCATTTTCTCCACTGCCGCTCGCTGCGACGAATCGCTATGCCCGGATTATTGCGGAGCAGACCTCGCTTCCGCGCCTGCTGAAAAAACTCCGTCCGGATTTGCTCTGGTCGCCGGGTTATACGATGCCCGCATCAGCGCCCTGTGCGCAGGCGGTTTCAATTTTGGATATGCAGTACAGAACCTATCCAGAAGATTTGTCGCCGGTGGCGCGATGGACAACGCATGCGCTGGTTTCGATGGCGACGCGCAGGGCGGATGTGATTCTTGCGATTTCCGAGTTTTCGCGGGATGAAATCGTGCGAGAGACGGGAGCTGCGTCGCGGCTGATTCATGTGACGCCGCTGGGTGTTGATCCGCAGTTTGGAATAGATGTCGGGATCGCGCGAAAAGAGAAAGTCATCAGCAAATTTATCGGGTCGAATTCGCCCTTTCTTTTGAGTGTCGCCCATTCGTACCCGCACAAGAATTTACCCGTCATGGTGAATGCGTTTCGCTTGATTGCGGACAAAATTCCGCACCACGTATTGCTCATCGGCAAGCCGCGTCGCGGCGAGGCCGTTTTGCAACAAGCGTTGGCCGCCGCACCGGAAGGGCGTGTGCATCGCGTGGAAGGCGTGTCGCGTGAAGAGCTGATTGCGTTATATCAGGCGAGCAGCGGCTTTGTGTTTCCTTCCCTTTATGAAGGGTTCGGGCTGCCGCTACTCGAAGCCATGTTGGCGGGGACTCCGGTGTTGGCGACTGGATCGGGTGCGACGCGCGAGGTGGGCGGGGAGTGTTGTGCCTACGCCGACGGACGCGATGTGCGGGCATGGTCCAAGGCTATGTCGGATATGCTGCACTTGGACGATCCGGTGCGCGGTGACGTGATTGCTGTTGCGCGGGCCCGCGCTTCGCGTTTTACGTGGACGGAGTCGGCGGCGTTGACCATCGCGGCGTGGCGGGCGGCCCTGAAATAGCTCGGTAGATGCCTGCGCGTAAAACGCGGCAACGCATGGACAAGCGCGACGTTTCCTAGCATACTTGCCCGCCAATGTATGAGTGATGAACTGGTTATCATCCCTGCCTTTAACGAAGAGGCTTCCATCGGCGGGCTGTTGAGAGAGCTGAAGGACGCACAGCCGGATATTCCGGCGGTGGTCGTCTGCGACGGCTCAAGCGACCGCACGGCGGAGATTGCCCGTAAAGAAGGCGCGACGGTGCTCGATCTCGCGTGCAATCTCGGCGTTGGCAGCGCGGTGCAGGCAGGTTTTCAATACGCATTGGCTATGGGCTGTCAGCGTGTGATCCGCATTGATGGCGACGGTCAACATCCGCCGTCCGAAATCGGAGTGCTATTGGAAAAAGCGCGAAATTCCACGGAAGACTTAATCATTGGGTCCCGTTTTTCTTCGCAGGGTCTTCATACCAGCTCCATATTCCGGTTCATGGGCATCAAACTGCTCGCTGTGTTTCTCTCCGTCATCTGCCGCAAGCGAGTGACTGATCCGACCTCGGGCTTCTGGGTGGTGAAGCGTCCGCTGCTCCATTATTTTGCGCGTGAGTATCCGGTGGACTACCCGGAGCCGGAGGCGCTGGCGTTGCTCCGGCGGCAGGGTTACGACTTTGCCGAGGTAGGAACGAAATTTCGCGCCAGACAGGAAGGGTCGTCCAGTATCCACGGTTGGGGTACCGTTTACTACGCGCTGAAAGTCAGCTTTGCGCTCGTCGTTGGGCGGGTACGAAAGTTGAGCAAAACGCTGTCTCGCGCGAACACCGAGGTGAGGCCGTGAACGCAATTGCACTGCTGCAAGATTGGGTTACCGCCATAGCCTCGCCACTCGGTCCGCGTGGAGGGAAGCTGACGTTCGCGTTCTTGGCGTTGCTGATGATGCTATCGTGTATCCTCTTAATTAAAGCAAAGCGGATTGGCGTTTTTCGCAGCACAATGTTGATCGCATTCACGGCGTTATTCGCCGGACTTGCCTACGATCTACGGCTGATTGAACGACTGAACGAAGTCACCTTCCTTGATCGCATTCGCTTATTGATGGGAACCTTGAGCTTTCTCGTGCTACTCGTAACCTTTGAGGCCGTGCGACGCCTTCATCTCCAAGAGCGCTACGCATTATTGTGGCTTTCGACCGGGATCATGCTTTTGCTGTGTGCGTTATTCACCAGTATCCTCGACTTCTTCTGCGATTTATTTGGAATGCAGTACATCACGTTTATCGTGGCGGTGATCTTTACGTTTCTATTATTGGTCTCTTTCCATTTTTCGATCGCCATGTCGCGCCTGGCGAAAGACCGCGCAAATCTTGCTCAGCGTACGGCGCAGTTGGAGGCACGGATTGAGCAATTGGAAAAACAACGCAGCGAGGCGAAGGGTTGAGTACGGCCATCCCAGAAAGCCTCGGCGTGATTGCGGGAAAGGGTGTCTATCCGATCGAATTTGCGCGTTCCGCTCGTGCGCAGGGTGTTAAACGTCTCTTCACCGTTGCATTTAAAGGCGAGACTGAACGCTCAATCGAAAAGTTGGTGGACGAAGTGCACTGGCTGTACGTCGGCCAGCTTCAGGCACTGCTCGATGTGTTTCGGAAGAGCGGTGTGACGACGGCGGTAATGGTTGGACAAATTACACCAACCCATCTGTTTCGCATTCGACCGGATCGCGCGATGATGAACTTGCTTGCCAGTTTGAAGCAGCGGAACGCCGAGACTATTTTCGGTGCGGTCGGCGCAGAGATGCAAACAATCGGAATTGAACTCGCGCCTGCGAGTCTCTTTATGGAATCCGCAATGCCCGCGCCCGGCCTGTTGGCCGCTCGTGCGCCGAATGAAGAAGAGGCGGCGGATATTGAGCTGGGCCTGCAGGTGGCGAAGGCGACGAGCGGGTTGGATATCGGACAAACCGTGATCGTGAAGCGCGGCACAGTGCTTGCCGTCGAGGCATTTGAAGGCACCGACGAAGCTATTTTGCGCGCGGGCAAACTGGGCGGAGCTGGCGGCGTTGTTGTAAAAGTTGCCAAGCGCGGCCACGATATGCGATTCGACATTCCCGTCGTTGGAATGCATACATTTAAGGTTTTGAAGAAGGCTGATATTTCCACCTTGGCGGTGGAAGCGGGCCGGACAATTTTATTGGAACGGGAGCGGTTGATTGCCGAGGCGAATCGCCTCAACATCGCCTTCACCTCCGTTTCCACTGAGGATACGAAAGAATGACTGAAGACCGCAAAGTACGTGTTGGCGTCGTAGGTGTTGGAAGCCTCGGCCAGCACCATGTCCGTATTTATTCAGAGATGGAGGAGGCGAATCTCATTGGTGTGTACGATGCAGACTCTGCTCGCGCTGCCGAATTCGCTGCAAAATACAATGTCACGGCTTTTGCATCTGTTGAAGACCTCGCAAGTGCGGTCGAGGCGGCGAGTGTGGCGGTTCCGACGCATTTGCACCACGATGTCGGCGTGGCACTGATGGAGCGCGATGTTCATGTACTCGTTGAGAAGCCGATTGCAGGCAAGACGAAGGAGGCGGAGGACCTTGTCGCGTTGTCGCAGAAAAAGGGTGTGATTTTACAGGTCGGTCATGTGGAGCGGTTCAATCCCGTGCTGGCTTTCTTGGAAGAACACGCGGCAAATCCGCGCTTTATTGAGGCGCACCGTCTCGCTCCGTTTCCTCCACCACGCGAGGGCATGTATCCGCGCGGGACGGAGGTCAACGTGGTGTTGGACCTGATGATTCACGATCTTGAAATTATCCTTCACATCGTTGATTCGTCGGTGAAAGACGTCCGCGCGGTGGGCGTGCCGGTGTTGAGCGGTAGCGAAGATATTGCGAACGTTCGACTGCTCTTCGAGAACGGATGTGTTGCGAATGTAACGGCGAGTCGCATCAGCCCCGAGCGGATGCGCAAAATCCGGGTGTTCACCGAAGACGCCTACCTTTCGCTGGATTATCAGAATCAAGCCGGCGAGCTTTTCCGAAAAGGCCCGACTGGGATCGCGCACGAAGATGTGCCGATTGAGAAGGGCGAGCCGCTCGCGTTGGAGTTGCAATCCTTTGTTCGGTGCGTTCGTCGCCGGGATGAACCGGTGGTGACCGGCGAGCATGCGGCGGAAGCGCTGAAACTCGCCGTAGAAATTACGCAGAAGATGCGACGGGGGCCATCCTGATTTGAACATGCCAACAATGAAATCCAAATCGGTGCTGGTCATTGCCGGTGAGCCATCCGGCGATCTTCATGCAAGCCGCGTGGTCGAAGCCGTGCGCAGTCGTCGTCCGAATATCCATTTTTTCGGGATTGGAGGCGAAAAGTTGGAAGCCGCCGGGATGGAAATCCTAGTGAACGAGCGCGATATGGCCGTCCTTGGTTTGTGGGAGGTGCTGAAGCGCTACTTCTATTTTCGCGGCGTCTTCAATGAGATGCTTGCCGCCGTAAAAGAGCGGAAGCCCGATGTCGCGTTGTTGATTGACTACCCGGGATTTAATCTCCGCTTCGCTGCCGCTCTGAAGGAGCTTGGCATTCCCGTGGTGTACTACATTTGCCCGCAAGTCTGGGCGTGGCACCGCTCACGCATTCAGCAGATGGCGAAGATCATTGATCGTCTGCTTGTCATCTTTCCCTTTGAGGTGGATGTCTTCAAGGGAACCGGTCTGCGCGTTGAACACGTTGGTCACCCGCTTGTGGACGAAACCTCGAAGATTACGCAAGAAGATGGCGAGCCTTTGCCCTGGCCGGGTGATCCGGATGGGCCGCGCATTGCGATACTCCCTGGCAGCCGCCGCCAGGAGATCAGCCGGATTATGCCCGAAATGTGGCGCGCGGCGGGGATAATTCAGCAACAATATCCCAACGCGGGATTTATTCTGGCCGCCCCGTCGCAACAACTGGCGGAACGCGCACATGCCGCCGCCGTTCGTACGGGCAACGGGCCGACGCGCTATGCCGTGGTGCCGGGCCAAACGCACCAGGTCCTTTCTGAGGCCACTGCGGCGTGGGTGAAGTCGGGAACTTCAACGGTTGAGGCCGCGCTGATGAATTGCCCGATGTGCATCGTCTATAAAACTTCGCCGATGACCTATTCCTTCGCGAAACGTGTAATCAAGGTGCCGCACCTTGGAATGGTCAATTTGATTGCCGGGCGCGAAGCGTTTAAAGAATTTCTCCAACACGACGCGACAGCAGAACGTCTTGCGCAAGGACTTGTTCCGCTTCTCTCCGATACTCCGGAGCGTGCGGCTTCCATCGCAGCGTTGCGCGAAGTGCGGCAAAAATTGGGCATGGGCGGGGCGGCGGAAAATGTAGCCACCGCGCTAATTGAAGAGGTTGACGCGCGATCTTAAAACTTCCAACGCTTGGAAGTCCGACACAAAACGACTTCCAACGCTTGGAAATTCACCGAATTCAGCTCTTTTTCGGGCTAAATTTCAAAAGCTGAGGATTTCAGAATGGCAAAAAGCAGGAGCATCGTTGTTCCGGATTGGGCAAAAGACGCGATTTGGTATCAGATTTTTCCCGAGCGTTTTCGCAACGGTTTATCCGGTAGCAATCCGCGCATTTCTGACATCACCGACCGCCGCATTCCCGGGTGGCGCGTTTCGCCGTGGGGGATGGACTGGTATGCGCTTGATCGCTGGGAGCAACCAATCGGTGATTTTTGGAAAACAGTTTTTCATCGCCGCTATGGCGGTGATTTGGTGGGTGTGCGGAAGAAGTTGGGCTACTTGCGCGACCTCGGAATCAATGCAATTTACCTGAACCCTGTATTTAAGGCGCCGTCGCTGCATAAATATGATGCGTCCTGCATGCATCACATTGATCCCACTTTGGGGCCAGATCGCGCGGGCGATTTAAAGAAACTTACGTTGGCACGTGAAAGCGAAGACCCTGCGTCATGGATTTGGACAGAGGCTGATCTCTATTTTCTGGAGTTTCTCGAAGATGCACACTGGCATGGAATTCGTGTAATTATTGATGGCGTCTTCAATCACACCGGTCGTAACTTTTTTGCGTTCCGCAAGTTGCTGCGCGAAGGTCGTCAGTCGCGCTACGCAAAGTGGTACACCATCAAGAAGTGGAATAAGGATGGTACGTTCGATTACGACGGTTGGTTCGGACACAAAATGCTGCCTGAATTTGCGCGGACGAAGAACGATCTTGCCGCGCCGGTGCGCGAATATGTGTTCAATATTACCAAGCGGTGGATGGATCCGAATGGGGACGGAAATCCGTCGGACGGAATTGATGGATGGCGATTGGATGTGGCTTTCTGCGTGCCGATGGGCTTCTGGCGCAAGTGGCACAAACTTGTGAAGGGAATCAATCCCGAGGCTTATACTACCGCGGAAATTGTGGCGCGCGCGGATGATTATTTGCGCGGCGACACATTTGACGCTGTGATGAACTATATGTGGCTGTATCCCACCGTGAATTTTTTCGCGCCGCACTCGAAAGGGTTTTCTGCAACCGAGACGCAACGCAGCTTGAACAAGTTGCGTCGCGCCTACCCCGCAGAGGTGTTGCCGGTGCTGCAAAACCTATTGGATTCGCATGATGTCGGTCGTATTGCGTCCATGCTGGAGAACGTAAAGCAGCCGATTGAAGAGTTCGGAAAGTACTTTGAATTTTCGCGTGTGAAGCACAACAAGAAGTTCAAAACCGGACGTCCCGGAGCTGCCGCCTACCAAGCGCTCAGGCAGGCGATTCTTTATCAGATGTGTGGGGAGGGGGCGCCCATGCTATACTACGGAACAGAAGTCGGGATGTGGGGCGCAAATGACCCGTGTGATCGTCAACCGATGCTGTGGGATGACATTCAGTACGACGACGAGCGATATGATCCAGACGGGAAACTGATCCGACGGGCCTCGCGAAAACCGGATAAGAAGTTTTTGGCCTTTGTGAAGAAGGCGATCGCCTTGCGTCATAAACACCCAGCGTTGCGGCGCGGAAGTTTTCACTGGATTCAGACGGGGAATGATCGCCTGCTCGCCTTTGAACGCCGTTTGAATGGCGAACGCATTCGCGCGTACTTTAATGCCTCCGACTGGGAAATCACCACCCCTTTAAAACAGACGGCCCGCGATCTGTGGGTGGGGGGGGCAGCAGGACTCGCGGGTTGCGTCTGTATAGCAAAACGTAGTTGGAAGATTTTACAACTGGGTCGTTAATTTCCTTCGAATAAAACTCCGAATCCGTTCGAGACCGCGCGACCGTGCCATGTGGGGCGGGTCGAACTCATCGCGATCTCGTTCGCGCCGTTCAGTACGGCGCGGAACTCGTGGATTCCGCTTCGATCAAAATAGTAGGTGGTGATGACGGAGTGCGCGATGCGTTCTTCGCCGGGCTTCAAGACCAACCACTCGGTTTTGTTCTTCCGCTCGTTGCGAATCAGGTTGTCGCGTTTCCCGTCTGGATAAATCCACATCATCAATAAATCCGGATCACTGGGCATCAAAATCGGCTGCGTTCCGACATTGCGGATGGAGACTGTGAACGTGATCGGGTCGCCGATCCGTGCATGGGCCTTATCCGGGCGCAACGTAATTTCGATATCACTGTCATTTCGGTTATCAGCTAGGTTTCCAAGTTGCGTCGGCTTATAGACCTCCCGGACGGTTCCACAACCGCTCAAGACGGCCACTGCCACCAGACAACTACCTATCGTGAAGAATCGCTTCATGACAAGCCCTAACGTCTCTCTAATAAGCAGTCGCCGTGCCAAGTTGAAATATTCCGCTGAAAACGACTTTTTGAGGGACCTTTTTGCTGCTTGCGGTTGAAAATATTGAGTGAGGGGCGAGTTGTTTGTCAAAAATGAGAACAGGGATTCGCAGATGAGTGTTTTTACGGGACAGCGGTCGCAAAATTTTGGCATAGTGTATGAGGAGAGAAGAAACGATGAAGTCGGTGCGCAGCGAAAAAAACTTGTTCTGTCTATATCACTGTGGCGAATCGGACGGAGGCCCGTCGGATTGCGCTGGCATTGGTCAGCGAGAAGCTCGCCGCCTGTGTAAATGTTCTCGGCGCCATCGAGTCCATCTATGAGTGGAAGGGTCGGATCCAAAATGCGCGGGAAGTTGCGTTGTTGGCAAAAACCACCCGCTCGAAACTTACGAAGCTCACGGTGCGCGTGAAGGAACTCCATTTCTACGACACGCCCTGCATTGTCGCCCTGCCGATTGAGGGCGGGAACAAGGCGTTCATTGATTGGATTGCTGCGTCGGTGGAGGAGTAGAGGCTCTGGGGGTATTTGGTTCCTCAGTCGGATCAGTCGGATCTCATTGATTTTGCCGACTGCGTTCCTTTATCAACGCAACGTGACCTGCGCCGGGCGCGCTTCAGGTTTCAGTTTTGCCCCCCAGCCGTGGCATGCTGAAACCTGATGCGCGATGCTCTTCGCACTAAGCGCAGGGTGGTCTTAGCGCCCAAGCGTATGCGTGGCTTGACCGAAGAAGATTTCCGCGGCTTCCATCATCGTTTCCGACAGGGTGGGGTGCGCGTGGATGGTCATCTTCAAGTCGTCCGCGCGCGCGGCCATTTCCACAGCCAGCACGCCTTCCGCAATCATTTCTCCGGCGCCAACGCCGACGATACCTACGCCAAGCACCTGTTCGGTGCGCGGATCGAGAATCAGTTTAGTGAGTCCCTCGTTGCGGCCCAGTGTGGTGGCGCGTCCTGACGCGGCCCACGGGAAGGAAACAACCTTTACTTCGCGGCCTTCTTCCTTCGCCTGCATTTCTGTGAGGCCGCACCAGGCCATTTCCGGATCGGTGAACGCGACCGCCGGGATGGCGCGTGGGTCGAAGATAGAAGGATGTCCCATGATGGCCTCGACTGCTACGCGACCTTCGTGTGAAGCCTTGTGGGCGAGCATCGGATTTCCGGCAACGTCGCCGATGGCGAAGATGTTTGGCTCTGCCGTGCGGCGTTGTTTGTCGGTTTTGATGAATCCTTTTTCGTCCACCTCAACCTTGGTGTTCTCAAGGCCAATGCCTGAGCTGTTCGGGCGGCGTCCAACCGAGATCAGCACGCGATCAAATTCCTGAACCGGTTTTTCGACGTGCAGTCCTTCGAATTTCACTTCGATCTTTTTGCCCTTCTCCTTCATCTCAACGACTTTTGTCTTGAGAAGAATGGAGTGGAACTTCTGCTCCAGCGCTTTGATGAGGACGTTGGCGAGATCGCGATCCGCGCCGGTGAGCAGTTGGGGAAGCATTTCAACAACGGTGACTTTGGAGCCGAGGGCGGCATATACGCTGCCGAGTTCGCAGCCGATGTAGCCGCCGCCGATGATGAGGAGGCTGCCGGGGACATCGGGAATATCGAGCGCGCCCGTGGAGTCCATGACGCGATCCGAGGCGATCTTCATATTCCCTGGAATCACGGGTTGTGAGCCGGTGGCGAGGATGCACTGATCGAACGTGATCGTCTGCTTTTTGCCGTCCTTGAGTTCGACAATTGCGGTGTTGTTGGACTGCAATTTTGCGCGGCCCTGTACAAAGGTGATTTTGCGTTTCTTGGTCAACATTCCAAGGCCGCCGGTCAATTTGCTGACGACCTTGTTCTTCCAGTCGCGCAATTTGTCGAGGTCCACCTTCGGCTCGCTGAATGTGACACCCCATTCGCTGGCGTCCTTCGCGTCGGTGAGGACGCGCGCAACGTGGAGGAGAGCCTTTGATGGAATGCAGCCACGATAGAGACATACGCCCCCGGGGTTCATATCCATATCCACGAGTGTGACTTCAATGCCGAGGTCGGCGGCGAGGAATGCGGCGGGATAGCCACCGGGGCCGCCACCGATTACAAGCAAGGGAGCGTGACTGGTTGATGTGCTCAAGAATTAACCCTCCAGGGAAAGTAGAGCTGGGTTGTGAATGGCTTCGATGACCCATTTCAGGAAACGGGCGCCGTCCGCGCCGTCAACAAGGCGATGGTCGAAGGATAGCGAGAGCGGGAGCATGAGGCGCGGCTGGAAAAAGCCGTCCACAAGCACCGGTTCGTATGCCGCGCGACCGACGCCGAGAATGGCGACTTCGGGATGGTTGATGATCGGGGTGAAGAATCCGCCGCCAATACCGCCGATGTTGGTGACGGTGAAGCAGCCGCCAGTCATGTCGTCCGGGCTGAGTTTGCGAGCCTTCGCGCGATCCGCCGCGCGTTGCAGTTCGATGGATAGTTGGATGACGTTGCGGCGATCCACATCGCGCAGAACGGGGACAACCAATCCGCGTTCGGTATCCACCGCGACACCGACGTTGTAGTATTTCTTGATGATCTGTTCGCCGCGCGCAAGGTCGAGGCTTGAGTTGATTTTTGGAAATACCTTGAGCGCGGAGGCCACGATTTTAACAAGGAATGCAGTAATGGTAAGTTTTGTGCCCGCTGCTTCCGCCTTGCTCCTAGACTCTTTGCGGAGCCGTTCGAGTTCCGTGATGTCCGCTTTGTCGTGGAGGGTGACGTGCGGGATGGTGGCCCAGCAGAAGGCCATTTGTTCCGCAGTTGCAGTGCGAACGTTGTTGAGCGTTTGTCGCTCGACTTCGCCCCAACGCGAAAAATCGGGGAGCGGTGTGGCCGCGCTCTTGCCGGGCGAGCGAACCATTCCGGCGCTCAATGCGCGAGAGAAGTTTTTCACGTCGTCCACCGAAACGCGTCCGCCCGGCCCGGAGCCGGGGACACTGTTGATGTCCACGCCGATTTCACGCGCGAATTTGCGCGTGGAAGGCGCAGCCGATGCAGAGCTTCCCGTTGCAATTTCAACGGGCGTTGTCGGCGGCGGCGGGGCTGCTGTGTGCGATGGGGTGGGGGCTGGGGCCGGAGATGGCGCGGGCGCCGGGGTCTGTGCTGCCGGTGCGGGTTTTGCGGGCTCGGCTGCCGGTGCGGGGGCGGACACCGCACCGCCTGCTGCGATGGTAAAGAGGGCTTGCCCGACTTTGACCTTGGAGCCTTCTTTGACGTGAATCTGTTTGATTGTGCCGGCTTCAGGAGATGGAATCTCGGCCGAAGCTTTTCCTGTTTCCACCTCCAGCAGCGTCTGATCCTTCTCAACGGTGTCGCCGACTTTGACCGCAATCTTTACCACATCGCCGGATTCGACATTTTCGCCGAGCGGTGGGAGTTTGAATTCGATATCAGCCATGATGATCTCCAGGTTCAATCAGTAAGAGGGTTGCGTTTCGCGGGGTCAATGTCCAAGTCGTGAATCGCCTTGGGCAGGACATCCGCCTTCAACTGTCCGCCTTGTACGAGCTGGGTCAGTGTTGCCAGCACGATGTAGCGCGCGTCAATCTCAAAGAAGTCGCGCAAGACCTCGCGGGTTTCGCTGCGCCCGTAGCCTTCCGTGCCCAGACCGTAGATGGGGCGGTTCAGCCAGCGCTGCAAGGCGTCGGGTAGAATCTTCAAGTAGTCGGACGATGCGACGATCACGCCTTCGGTGCTGTTCAGGCATTCCGAAACGTAGGGCACTTTCTTTGTCCCCGTCGGGTTCAAGAGGTTGAACCGATCCGCCTGCATGGCGTCCACGCGCAATTCCTTGTAGCTCGTGACAGACCAGACATCGGCGGCGACTTTGTATTGTTCCTCAAGAATCTTCTGCGCCTTCAACACTTCAGGAAGGAGCGGCCCACTGCCCAGCAGTTGCGCGCGGAGCTTCGATCCTTTCAGATCGGATGTTTTCAAGAGATACATACCCTTGAGAATTCCCTCCTCGGCGCCTTTCGGCATTGCCGGCATGAGGTAGCTCTCGTTGTACATCGTCAAGTAGTAGAACAAGTGTTCACCCTCGACGTACATCCGGCGAAGACCGTCTTGAACAATCACGGCCATTTCGTACGCGAACGCGGGGGTCGTACGCTTTGATATTGGGCACCGCGTAGGCAAGCAAATGACTGTGGCCGTCCTGGTGCTGCAGGCCTTCGCCGTTCAGGGTGGTGCGGCCCGCTGTGCCGCCGAGCATGAAGCCGCGGGCGAGCATGTCGCCGGCGGCCCAGACGAGGTCGCCGACGCGCTGCATGCCGAACATCGAGTAGTAGGAGAAGAACGGAATCATATTGATCCCGTAGTTCCGAATAGGCCGTGCCTGCCGCGATGAAGGAGCACATTGAACCGGCTTCGGTGATGCCTTCTTCCAAAATCTGGCCGTTCTTCGCTTCCTTATAGTAGAGCAGATTTTCCGCGTCCACCGGCTCGTAGAGCTGACCCATGTGCGCGTAAATGCCGATGGCGCGGAACAGCGATTCCATGCCGAACGTGCGCGCCTCGTCGGGGACAATTGGAACAATCAACTTTCCGATATTGGGATCCTTCACGAGCTTTGTGAGCATTCGCAGATAGACCATCGTTGTGGAAGCGGGACGGTCGCCGGTGCCCTTCTCAAATTCCGTGAACAAGCCGTCTTCCGGCATTATGATGGGACGGAGGCGCGTATCGCGTTTCGGTTGAAATCCGCCCAACTCGCGGCGGCGCTCCAGCATATACTGCATTTCGATGCTGTCTTTGGCCGGACGATAAAATGGCGCATGCGCCACGTCGTCTTCGGGAATCGGAATGTCAAAACGCTTGCGGAACTCGCGCAGCTCAATCTCGTTCATTTTCTTTTGCTGGTGCGTGATGTTCTTGCCTTCACCCGCTTCACCCATGCCGTAGCCCTTGATGGTCCGGGTCAGGATGACGGTCGGCGTGCCTTTGTTGTGCATCGCAGCACGGAATGCGGCATAGACCTTTTCGGGATCGTGCCCGCCGAGGCGCAGGCGTGTAAGCTCGTCGTCGCTGAGGTGCTCAACGAGTTTGAGCGTCTCAGGATATTTGCCGAAGAAGTGTTTGCGGATGTAGGCGCCGGACTCGGTCGAGTATTTCTGGAACTCGCCGTCCACAATTTCGCCCATACGCTTGACTAGGATTCCGGTTTTGTCCGCCGCGAGCAGGGGATCCCAATCGCTACCCCAAATCAGCTTGATGACGTTCCAGCCGTTGCCGCGGAAATTCGCTTCCAGTTCCTGAATGATCTGGCCGTTCCCGCGAACCGGCCCGTCGAGCCGCTGCAGATTGCAGTTGATAACAAAGATCAAGTTGTCGAGATGCTCGCGCGACGCGAGGGAGATGGCGCCGAGCGTCTCTGGCTCATCCGTTTCGCCGTCGCCGAGGAACGCCCATACCTTTTGATCGGAAGGCTTCTTCAACCCGCGGTCTTCGAGATAGCGCATAAAACGCGCCTGATAAATTGCCATTAGCGGGCCGAGTCCCATCGAAACCGTAGAGAACTGCCAGAAGTCCGGCATCAGCCACGGGTGGGGGTAGGATGACAAGCCACCGCTTTTCGCCAATTCTCGGCGGAAGTTGTGAAGGTTCTCGCGCGACAGGCGGCCCTCAAGAAACGCGCGAGAATAAAAGCCGGGTGCGGAGTGGCCTTGGAAAAAGATAAAATCCGGGTCTTGGGTTTCTGTGCGCCCACGGAAGAAGTGATTCTGGCCTACTTCGTAGAGCGTCGCGCTCGAAGCGTAGCTTGCGATGTGCCCCCAATACCGTCCGTCGCCTTGTTTGCCCGCACGACCATCGCCATCGCGTTCCAGCGCACGAGACTCTTGATTCGGCGTTCAATTTCGCGATCACCAGGGTAGGCCGGCTGTAGATGCGGTGGGATTGTATTTGTATAAGGGGTTTCCGAAGTGACCGGCAATTTGACACCCATTTTCTGAGCGTGTAATTGCAGGTCGGTCAAGAGGTTCGCCAAACGATCCGGGCCGCTGGAATGATACATTTCTTCCAGCGAATCAAGCCAGTCGCGGGTCTCCAAAGCTTCAATATTTTCCGGGTTCAAATTGGCATCCGTCATGAACGCAACACCTTTCAGTTAGAGATGGTCAACATACGTATTGGCGGAAAAAACGCAAGCCCTTGTGGTGCAGAACCGGCAACAACGCAATATCCTTTTGCTCACGACATTTGAACCCACCTCTGCGAAAATGCTAGAAGCAAGCCAGTATGAACCAATTCCGAAAACCTGGATGGCGCGGTGTGGCGCTTTCATTTCTTCACGCCCTACGTGGTGTGATGTGTCTTCTCGCCCGCCAGCGCCATGCGCGATTTCATGCCCTTGCGGGAATCGCGACCGTTCTCCTCGGGTTTCTCCTCCACGTCAGCCGTCTTGAGTGGGCTGCATTATTAATCTGCATAGGCCTGGTCTTCGCCGCCGAATCTCTCAACACCGCGATTGAAGAACTCGCCGATGCCCTGCACCCCGGTACCCACCCCGGCATCGGCCGCGCAAAAGATGTCGCTGCCGCCGGAGTGCTGTTCACCGCAATCATCGCTGCCATGATCGGCGCACTGATCTTCCTGCCAAAACTTTTTGCGCGCTGAAAGGGTGGGCGCCTACAACGCCGCGCGAATGGCCGCGACAAACGTCGCCACCAACTCGTCCAGCTCCTCTTCCTTAATAATAAAAGGCGGCATCAGGTAGAAGACGTTCCCCAGCGGACGCAGCAAAACACCCTGCTCTTGGAGGCGTTGACGTACCCAACCGGGGCGGAAAGTTGCGTTCGGGCCAAAATTCGGCTCCAGCTCGACAACGCCAATTAAGCCCAAACACCGAACATCGCGGACGCCGGGTGCGTTGCAAAGCGCCTGCAGTTGCGCTGCAAGACGTTTTCCGAGCGCCGCCGCGCGTTCCGCGATTCCCATCTCCTCATAAACTCGCAACGCCTCATTCGCCGCCGCCGCCGCGATTGGATTTCCGCAATAGGTGTGACCGTGTTGCAACGTGTGGTCGGCTGGTTCGTCGCCAAACGTCTCATACAGAAAATTCTTTGCGATCGTCGCGCTCATCGGGAGCGCGCCGCCGGTCAGCGCTTTGCCCACACAGACCAAATCCGGGTCCACCCCCGCGTGTTCAAACGCAAACATCCGTCCCGTCCGGCCAAACCCCATTGCAATCTCATCATCAATGAGCAGCACCTCATTCGCCTTACACCACGTCCCAAGCTTGTGGAGGAGTTCAGCCGGATACATTAACATCCCCGCCGCGCCCAGGCAGAGCGGCTCAACAATTACCGCAGCCAACTCGTCGCGATGTTGAGTCAGTTGCTCCTCCCAGATGGAGAACGCATCGGCTGCGATTGGGAAGGGGAGTTGGATGGCCTTCGACAGCGCCGGTTTGAACGGGCGGTGCCACTCATCGAGATAGCCCACCGCCATTGCGCCCAGCGTATCCCCGTGGTACGCCCCGTGCAGACACGCGAAACGATGCTTTTCGCCCCGACCGATATTGTTCCAATACTGCATCGCAATTTTCAACGCCTGCTCCACTGCGCTCGCCCCGTCGCTCGCGAACAGGACGTGCCGGTCAGGAGTTGGCATAAGGAGCGCCAGCCGCCGCGCCAATTCAGCCGCCTGCGGATGCGTGAAGTTTCCGAGAATACTCTGCTGCAACACCACCGCCTGATCCTGAATCGCCTTCACGATTCGCGGATGACCATGCCCCAGCGCCATACACCACCAGGACGAAATCGCATCTACGAACCGCTGACCCCGGTCATCGAATAAATAAATCCCTTCCCCCGCACGATGACCGGCATCTCCCCCGCCGCCACACTCGAAGCCGGCGTGTACGGATGCCAAACAAACCCCCGATCCCATGCTCGAATATCATCACTCATAAATAAACCGCCTCACGGCTGACACTAAATCACGACTTTCGCCTCTGCGCACGGAGTAAATAGACGGTCTGACGGGAAGGTCGGGTGAGAAGTTCGTCATCTGTTTTTCGAACTGGCGCCCTTCGTCTCCGCCCCAGATTTTTGTGCGAAGCAGGAAGACCATTTTTGAGCGCTCGTTGATCGAATAAACAATGCGGTTCTTGCGGTCAGTGGAAAAGATTAGGCGTTTTGGGATGGCGGCGCTATTTGGCGATGAGTGCACGGAGGTCTGGGGCGCGTTCAAAAACTGCGCGGGCGTAGGAGCATTGGGGGATTACTTTGGCTTGGCGCTCTTTGGCGATTTCAGCAGCTTTTAGGACGAGGGTTTTGGCATAGCCATTTCCACGGTGGGCGGGGTTCACTTCGGTGGAGGTGATGGTGAACGTGTTCCCGCCGTTCCACATTTCTGATGGCCATATATTTGGGATGATCAGCGCTCACCGGCGCGGAGATCGTCGACGGGATTCTCGCACAGTGGAGCGCTTGCTTGGTCGGCCCTTTGCCCCGGTCACATCAAATTCAAAAAGTTCCGCCTTGGAGTTTCGTTTACGAATTTTGACGATTTCAACGTCATGGAAACCCGCCTCTTGCAGCATGACTTGGAATATTTGTTCCACGGGAAGCAATGTCCCATAAAAGGTGGAATTTCCAACAACGTAGTGGACCTTGGCGTCATCATTCAGAACGTTGCCGATGTCGGACAGGTGGAGCCATGTGTCCTCAAAATATTTCGCTACATAATTTGCCAACAATGTCCCATTGTTGTTCTTTGGATTCGAAATTCCGGCGAGAGACTTCTTCAGAGCAGGCGGTATAAACGCTTTGTCGGATGGCGTCCATTCCGCCAATCTGCTGGTTGCCACCCCCCATGTGCCGCCAATTGCTCGCCAATCGTGCTCGCCAGCATCTCGACCATTGGTGAGAAAACCCAGCCAATACATATAGGGGCGCAGCTCTCGAATGTAGGACATCCGGTTTGGGTATGGCGGCGAAGTGATGAGCATGTCGAATTTGTCGGTGAGAAATCGTGAGGGCTGCCTTGCATCGCCGGTCACGATGGTGGGTTCGATTTGCGGGTTGTCGGCTGCGCCACTCAGCACGAGGGAAAGTTCCTTGAGAAAAATATCGGCGTTGTCGCGCTTAATCTCAAAGAGTTGAGGGGAAGTGTCGGCCGACTTGAAGGACATTGACTGATGATTGAATGCTGCATTCGACAACGTGATCACGACGCGGCAGAACGCCACAAGCAGAAGGTTGCGCTCATCACTTCCTTCTTCGGCTGCGTCGAGAATGCAGGCCTTCAGGCGGCACAGAAAATGAAGTTCTTGGTCATTCCACCATCGCTCGATATTGTGGATAGGCGGTGGATCGGCAGAGGGGATGCCTTCCGACGAGGAGGCTGCGGCAATGACGGTGCCCAGAGCCTGCGTTTTTTCAATGGTAGCCGGGGAGAACTGGCGAAACTTGACGGAACTGAACCACACCAAAAACGGATTGATCTCAAGCCCCGTTCCCCTGAGCCCCGCGTACGCGGCACACAATGCAGTGGTTCCGGTTCCTGAAAAGGGATCCAAAACCGTTGCCGCATAGTTGTGACCTTCCAATATCTTGCTGACCAAGGGAACTGAGTAGGCTGGGGTCAGTCGCAACCAACCGTGACGCCCATGGTGGCGGTTGTGCTTGAACGTCAGATGAGCGTTCTGTTTGCGAGTGTCCAAGGTTGTGGCGAGAGCAGATGTCATGGTGACGCAAGCAACTTTTTGAGAACAGCGTTGACCTCCGCTTTTAACGTATCAGAATGTCGCTCAAAGAATGCGGCCAAATCGTAACCGATGACGTTGCGCATGAAGGCATAGACCGACCTGGTGGAAGATTGCTCTTCCGTGCCGCCGGTCAGCAAAGCCCACTTCTCGTTTCGATAGCGAAGGGCAATATCATCGTCTATCTGAAGCGACAAAATGGCGACACAGGGGAGATATGCTTTTGTATAGGCCGTGGTCGCATTTACGATGTCAGCATTTTGGCGCTTCGAGTCCTTGCTTTTGTATCCCTGCCGAACTTCAAACACGACTCCTTGAAGCGTTGCCGCGATAGGGGCGCTGACTTCCAAGTCGGCGGCGCAATCCGCAATCCATTTTTTTACGGCCCCGCGTTTCGCGCGGTCGGAAACGGAATCTGTGGGGATGCGTGCGTCAAGGTGGAGAGTTCGCATTGCGCCTCGGCCTTTCTTGATCGTGTACGACCATTTGACGTCATCGTCCGTAAGCGCCAGGGAGTCTTGAATCACGCGCCGGAATAGGCGCTCGCAACCGAAGCCGATCTGGCGATAAATGCTGGTCATGCCGCCTGCGGCCTTGTGGGCGGCATACATCAGCGGATTGTCCAAACCAATCCAGTTATAGAAGGGATCGCTACGATATACCTTCTGGAATTCGGCCAGAGTGTATCCCTTGTCTGCTCCATGTCCGAGTTTTGGCCGGTAGTCCGCACAAACACGGATGGCATTGATGAGGAATGCCAGATATTCGCAGTCTTGTCCGTCTTGGTCCATGTGGGGAATTATGTCGGTGAAAACGTCTGTTTTCAATCCTTTCTTCCCGCATTCAGTGGCTGCTGTCGAGTGGAAGAGCGTTGAAAGGCGTGGTTGCCTTATGCTTCATAATCCGACCAGGCATGATCAAGCGCGTTTGTGATTCTTTCATGGAGTGTATACGGGCCGAAGATGAAGCAGCGATCCCAATCAAACCGGCTTGTTCGTCGCGTCACCGTATTATGCGCGAAGGGTGGACGAATTTTGTGTGCTTGCAAAGTTGTTTGCCCGCCGGGGCATGGCTGCGTTATTTGGCGATGAGTGCACGGAGGTCTGGGGCGCGTTCAAAAACTGCGCGGGCGTAGGAGCATTGGGGGATTACTTTGGCTTGGCGCTCTTTGGCGATTTCAGCAGCTTTTAGGACGAGGGTTTTGGCATAGCCATTTCCACGGTGGGCGGGGTTCACTTCGGTGGAGGTGATGGTGAACGTGCTTGTGCCGTTCCATAAATAGATCAGCTCGCCGATCAGCGTTTCCTCATCGTAGAGAGTAATCCGCCCAACTTTGCCGTTGTCCTCATGCTTGATCGCCTTGTCCATCGGCCCACCACTCCTTCCGCAGCGCGTATATAGCATACATTTCCGGCAGAACGGAAGGTTGGTTTTTTGACCGATTCGCAGGGTTGCGGTACGGTGCTTTTCCATCTTTGGGGAATTTATGAGCTTCAACGAAACGACGGCCCGACACATTCAATACGATTTTGATGTCAAACTGCTCGCAAAAACCGGGCGCACGGCGTTGTTCGGCGCACTGCGCGAGGGCGGGCTGGGGCTGATTATGTGGTCGGATATCATCAATGTCGCGCAATCATTGGGTGCTTGGCAGTTTGTCGCCATTGCAACAGATGTTGATGACCCCAATGGCCTGCATTTTGAACAATGGCACATCCCGCGATACGCGATGGCGCAGGCGTTGAAACAGAATGAACCGACGCTACAGACAGCCGCGAGGAGCGAGGCCGTTCAACTCCACGGCATGCCGTTGCCGACGTGGTTGCGCGAGGACCATTCTCTCGCTTTCCACCTCGACAAATTCGGCGAGTTTGTTCTGCCCGATTCGCTGGTTGAGCAGATGAAGAATGACCTTCCGCTTCTGGAGTCCGCGCAGGCGCAGGTTCAGCCGCGCGACGGCAAGTTTTATCTTCCAGACTGGTCAACGCCACGCAACCACGCAGTTGAATCGCCCTCGCGCGATTTGCTCACAGCGATCGCGTTCCGAAAAACTGACTGTCCCAAAAATGAAGGCAAAGAACTTCGGAATATTTTCAGCATACTGCTCATTTCGCGATTTCAACTATGACGTGGAAGCGCCGGAGCAACTGATTCGCGATTTTGTCGAAGTCCAAGGAAAATTCGCCGGGCCGGAAGATACCTCGGATTACGTCAAAGATATCTACGCAAAGGTGCAGGAACGTTTGTTTTCTGTGTCGGTGTGGGGCACAGGCATCACGTTGTCCGTAGAAGAAGCCATCCCGCACTATCGCGAAGCGGTTTCTAAATTAACACGGACTCAACGCACCCAACTCGCGCTAATGAACGGAATGCACGGCACGTCGCCACTCATGGCTTTGGCTGTAATTCTTGGTATCGTGAGTTTTGCGCGATATGCCGATGCGGCAGGGTTAAACCCCGGCACGCCCGAAGACCTCGAAGTGCACATTCAGTCAGCTTACTTGAAGCTCTTCGGCGAGCTGTCGCCGGAATGAAGCAAGCGCTTTTGCTGCGCGCGCCCGGCGATTTATTCACTGTCGAGTGACGTCAAGCTACGATTCGTTATCGAAGCGCGAGGGCGCGGAACAAACGTCTGTTAAACTTAGAAAACAGAAGAGAGGAAATTTGTCCCGGCGGCGGTCAGCGTCCCGGCGGTTACTTCGTTTAGGTGGGGGAAGAAGCTAATGGACAGGCCGGGATGCCATTTTTTCAGCGCGTTCAGATTGTCTTCTTCGATTTCGGTAATATCGGGGGTAAGGCAGTTAAGGGCCACGGCGCAAATTTCAGCTTTTCTGTTTTGCAGCGCTTCGATGGTCAACAGGGTGTGGTTGAGTGTTCCCAACGATGGGCGGGCGACGAGGAGGAAGGGTAGATTGAGTTCGCGGAGGAGATCAATCTGCAAGAGCGAGTCGGTCAGCGGAACTAGTATTCCGCCCGCCGCCTCTATGATCGGGGTGTGGCCCGCCGCGCGAAGGGTGTAAAAAGCGTCAAGTATCCGCCGTGGATCAATTGTTGTTTTCGCGCACTGTGCGGCGAAATGCGGGGAGGCGGGGAGGGGGAAGCGGTAAGGCGCGAGTGTGTTGTAAAGCGCGTCGTCGCATTCGATGTCCGCCATGCGAAGACAGAAATCAATATCCGGCGCACGGTTGTTTTCTGCGCCGGTTTGAACCGGCTTCATCGGGAGCGCATCAGCCCCCCGCGTCCGCAGCGCGAGGAGGAGCGCGGCTGTGACAAAGGTCTTGCCGATACCGGTGTCGGTTCCAACCACGATTGCGCCGCTCTCAAGCATGGCGGACGCCCCAGTAGTGGCCGACGTGATAGGTGGCGAAGACCCCCTGCGGATCGCGATAATGCGCGTCGTAGTATTCTATGAGGTGATGCAGTTCTGTGCGCGAGAGCGGACGCGCTCCGCGCGAGAGGCCTCCGCCGGTGACGCCAAGCTCGTGCAGTTCGCGCAGCAAGGCTCGCGCCGACTCGCTGTGCGTCAAACGTTCTTCAACTTCGCTGGCTTCAAGTTTGAATCCATTGGAGTTCAACGCTGCGCGGACGTTCTGGTCGGATGGCATCCGCTGGGTCGGCGGATTATCCGGCACAACGCGTGCTCTGGCCGCGTGTAACTCGCGCAGGGTATTTTTGAGCATCAGCGCAAAAACGAATCGTCCGCCCGGTGCAAGTAGGCGACCGAGATTTGCAAATGTCGAGTTTAGCGGCTGCGCCCAGTGAAGTGCGCTGCTGCTCACCAACGCATCATAGGGGCGAGCGCTTGTGAATGTCGCGGCGTCTGCGACGGTAAAACGCGGGCGCGTTGAATCAGTGTTCAGCCTGCGTGCGTTTTCGATCATACCGGGGGCGAGATCAATCCCTTCAACCTCCGCTTCCGGCCAGATGCCCGCAATTTGGCGCGTGAGATTGCCGTCGCCGCAGCCGATATCGAGAACCCGTTTGGGCGCAGCCGCGAATGTTAGTCCCCGAAGGACATTCTCTGCGACCGCGCGCTGCACCCGCGCGAAGCGATCATAGCCGGACGCGGCGGCGGAGAAGCGCACCCGCTGATGTTCCTGAAGCGAATTCATTTCAGAGGGAGTTGTTCCAAAAATTCTCGTATCTGCGCAACAACCCAATCGCGATGCCGGATTGGAAGATCGTGGCCCGCCTCGTTGTGCTCAATCAGGCGCGCATTCCGAATACGTGAGGCCATTGCCCGCGCCGCCGCGACTGGAATCACGCGATCCCGCGCTCCGTGCAGAAGCAAAACGGGCTGTGCGATTCCTTTGAGAGAGAGCCTGACATCCATCTCTGCCAGCTGGCGCAAACCGTCTGCAAGCGGAAGCGGGAGACTGTCCTGTACCCGCCGCTCGATTTCCTCTTCCGTTGCGTTCTCGCTGCAGAGACGATGAAATTCTCGCAGTGCATCCTCCGGTGTGCGCGCGAGCTGACGTTGCAACGCGCGCAAATTCGCCGGAGGCAGCCCCGGCCATCCCTGTTCATCGCCGCAAAATCGGGCCGTGGAAGAGATCAATACCAGCGTGCGCGGAACCGATGCGGCGCAGCGCGAGATCGCTTGAATCCCGCCCAGCGACCAGCCGATCCAGAGTTCGCCATCTGATTTGTCTATTGACCTCAGCGCGTCTGCGAGCGGCTGTAGGGCGGCTGGCGGGAATGCCCACCCGGAGAAGGCGCACGTCTTCATTGCGTGGAGCGACACGCCTCAATAATCGCGTTTGCCGCGCGATCCAAATCGCCATCCTCGTGCGCGAGGCTCAGCGAGAGCCGCAACCGCGCCGTGCCCTGTGGAACGGTTGGGGGACGGATGGCAGCGGCCACGATGCGATTCTCTTTAAGGCGCGCCGCAATGCGCATCGCTTTTTCATTGTCGCCGATCATTACAGGGATGATTTGTGACTGCGATTGAAGCGTGTTCAACCCTGCGCTCTGTAGTTGTTCTCGAAAGCGTTTGATTTTCCGATTCAACTGTTGCGTCCACTCCGGATGCGCGATGATTTCTCTCACCGCGGCGAGGGCCGTTGCCACCGTGGGCGGGGGAGGGCGGTATCGAAAATAAAGGTACGCGCGCGGTTGATCATCAGGTCTCGAAGCTGATTTGATCCGGTGATAAATCCGCCGGCCGCTCCGAGACTTTTGCCCATGGCCCCGAGTGTGATTAGATTTTGCGACGCTTCGGGAAAATCAGCGGTGCATCCAGCGCCTCGCGCTCCGGTCACGCCGAGCGCATGAGCCTCATCTACTAGAAGAAACGCGTCGTGTTCTTTGGCTAGAGCAAGTAGTTCTGAAAGAGGCGCAAGGTCTCCGTCCATACTATAGATGGATTCGGCGACGATCAGGCAACGCGAATAGTCGCCGCGTTTGTGGAGGCGTTTCTTCGCATCCTCCATATCGTTGTGATGAAAACGAACGAGGGTAGCGCCACTCATCCGAGCGCCATCGAGCAAACACGCGTGACAGAACCGGTCAGCAACTATTAGGTCGTCGCGCCCAACGAGCAACGGAATGATTCCAAGCGCGGCGAGGTAGCCGCTGCTGAAGCTCAGAGCGGCCGGGTGCCCTTTCCATGCCGCAAGCGTCTCCTCAAGTTGCGCGTGAATTTCACTGGTGCCCGTGAGCAAACGCGATGCTGTCGCACCTGTGCCGAGGCTCTGCGCCGCCTCCGCCGCCGCTCCGCGAACATTCGGATTGGCCGTCAGTCCGAGATAGTCGTTCCCGGCCAGATTAAGAATGTGTGCGCCGTCCCGCTCCAAGTACGGCCCAAGCGCCGGCCATGCCTCCAATTTTCGCCGCTCGCCGCGCTCTGATACTTCCGCGAGTTCTTTATCAATCCAGTTGTTCATGGGCGCGGGTGATTGAAGCACGAAATTGCGAAGCCGTCATCAGTTGTTCTTTTTCAACGTCGCTTGCCCGCTGCGTGGGTTGTGCGTATAACGGGCGACTGTATGCAGCTTCCCTTTTCATTGTTCCTGGCCTTCAAGTACATGCGGCCGAAACGCACGTTTCAGTCCATCATTACGATTATTTCGGTCTTGGGCGTATTGTTGGGGGTGGCGGTGCTCGTGGTCGTGCTCTCCGTGATGAGCGGGTTCGACGATATGTGGCGGGACAAAATCCTGAGCTTCAATGCGCATATCACGGTGACCGGTTATGACGTGATTGAGGACGCGGATGAGCTGATTGACGCAATTGAAAAGACGCCGGGCGTGTCGGGCGCGGCGCCGATGGTGCAGGGTCTTGTTTTTCTTCAGAAGGGGGAGCGGGTCTATTCGCCGGTGGCGCGCGGTATTGATCCGGAGCGCGAGCGGAAGATCAGCAGAATTCCCGAGCATATGGTGAAGGGCGAATTCGATGTCTCAGACGACAATATGGTCATGGGACGTGATCTGGCGCTGCAAATGGGCGTGACGGTGGGTGACAAGGTGTTGGCCTATTCGCCGCAGAGTTTTTCAGCGAGCGACGAAGTCTATCTGCCCGAGGAGTTCACGATATCGGGGCTGTACAATCTCGGGATGTGGGAGTTCGATGTCGGGTTTGTTCTCACGTCGCTCGACAAGGCCCGCGATCTGTACAAGATGGAGCGGGGCGTTCATTCGATTCAGGTGATGACGGATGACCCGTTTCACGCGGAAGAGGTGAAGAAGCGCTTGCAGGAGGAGCTGCCTCCCGCCTATCACATGGTCACGTGGATGGAACAAAACCGCCAGTTGTTTGCTGCGTTGCGTGTGGAGAAAAACATGATGTTCTTTCTCCTGATTATCATCACCATCGTCGCGGCGTTCGGCATCACAAACACATTGATTACCGTTGCGGTTCAGAAGACCCGCGAAATCGGCCTTTTGAAAGCGTTGGGTTTTGGAAACCGCAGCGTGATGGGGGTGTTTATCTGGCAGGGCGCCATTGAAGGGGCGCTGGGAACTCTTCTGGGTGTTGGCGCCGGATTGCTGTTGCTCCGCTTTCGCAACAACCTGCTCGATCTGCTGTCTTTCCGTTTCAATATGGAGCTGTTTCCAAAAGAGCTTTATCATTTAAGCCGAATTCCCGCGACGGTCTCGGCGTCCGATATTCTGATTGTCGCCGGGTCGGTCATGGTCATTTGCACATTAGCGGGCGTGATCCCGGCGTATCGCGCCGCCCGTTTGGACCCCGTACAGGCGTTGCGTCATGAGTGAGGCCCCGATCCAGATTGTGGCGACCGATCTGCACAAGACGTATGTGCTGGAACGGATGAAGATTGACGTACTGCGCGGCGTGAGTCTTTCCGTTCGCAAGGGCGAACGCCTGGCGATTACCGGGGCAAGCGGGGCGGGCAAGAGCACGCTCTTGCACACGTTGGGCGGACTGGATCGTCCAAGTCGCGGGCGTGTTCAGTTTGAAAATTTAAAATCTGTATGAACTCTCGGCTGCGGAGCGGACAGAGTTCCGGGCGACACGCGTCGGTTTTGTGTTTCAGGCGTATCACCTGTTGCCGGAACTGGACATCCTCGACAACGTGCTGCTCCCCGCGATGAGTCGTCGCGGCGCTTTGCGGGAGATGCCGGCGTTGCGCGAGCGCGCGCTGGATTTGCTGGAGAAAGTCGGGCTGCGGCATCGCTTGCATCATCGCCCGGTGGAGGTCTCCGGTGGCGAGCAACAACGCGCCTCATTGGCGCGGGCGCTGATGAATGATCCATCGGTCTTGCTCGCGGATGAGCCAACGGGTAATCTGGACTCGTCAACAGGACAGCAGGTGCTGGACTATTTATTTGCGTTGACCCGCGAGAGCAGGCATACGCTCGTGCTGGTCACGCACAATGATACGGTGGCCGGCATGTGTGATCGGCAGGTGCATCTGCGCGACGGCGCACTGGCGGAGACCCCAAAACAGAATTGATTTGTGGCCAACATACAGGAGCTTGAGGAGAAGATATGAAGATTTACATGAATGGGCGCTTGGTGCCGGAGCGGGATGCGAAGGTTTCGGTCTTCGATCACGGGTTGCTTTATGGCGACGGCGTGTTCGAGGGCATCCGCGCTTACAACGGGCGTGTGTTCACGCTGGAAGAACACATTGACCGGCTCTATCGCTCGGCCCGAGCCATTGCGTTGGAAATTCCGATCACGAAGAAGCAAATGATTGCCGCAGTCGTGAAGACCTGCGCGGCGAACAAAATTAAAGACGGCTACGTCCGTCTCGTCGTGACCCGCGGCGTCGGCAGCCTCGGCTTGAATCCGTATCTCTGCAAAAAGCCGGAGATCATCGTCATCGCCGCCGGGATTCAGCTCTATCCGCCCAAACTCTACAAAGAGGGCTTGTCCGTGGTGACGGTCGGGACGGTTCGCAACCATGCCGAGGCGGTGAATCCGCGCATCAAGAGCCTGAATTATCTGAACAACATCCTCGCGAAGATCGAGGCGATCAACGCGGGCGTGATGGAATGCCTTCTCTTGAATCCGCAGGGCTATATCGCGGAAGCGTCGGGCGACAATCTCTTTGTTGTCCGGGGCAACACGCTGGTTACCCCGCCGTCGTGGTGCGGCGCGCTCGAGGGGATCACGCGCGGAGTGGTGATGAAGCTCGCGGCGGAAGCCGGGATGGAAGTCAAAGAAGACGTGCTGACGCGCTACGATGTGTACACGGCGGACGAGGTCTTTTTGACCGGCACGGCGGCGGAGATCATCAGCGTGGTGAACGTGGATCGCCGGATAATCGGCTCCGGCAAGCCGGGCGAAAAAACCCGCGCCCTGGCCGCGACGTTCACCAAGTTGGCGCGGAGCACCGGCACACCGATCAAGTAGGCCGATTATGTTGTGCGAATCCTGCAAGGAACGCGATGCGACCGTCCATCTGACACAAGTTGTAGATGGCGCGATCAAAAAGCTGCACCTGTGCGAGGAGTGCGCGACCAAGAGCGGATTTGACGCACAGAGCCCGCTCTCGATCACCGACATTTTGCTCGGTATGGGCATTCAGAAATCGAAGGAGGCTTCCGACTCGGAGCGGCGGTGCCCGCGATGCCACATGCGTCGTACGGACTTCAAGAAGACCGGCCGTTTTGGTTGCGCCCACTGCTATGAAACCTTTGCGGAGGAACTTCCTCCGCTATTAAAGGCGATGCACCGCTCCGACCATCACACCGGCAAAATCCCGCGCAAAGAAGGGGCGCGTGCGCAGGTCACGGCAGAGCTGGCCGCGCTGCAGAAGCGAATGGACAAGGCGATTGCCACGGAAAACTTTGAAGAAGCCGCGATGCTGCGAGACCAGATTAATGATTGCCGGAAGCGATTGGAAGCGGCGGAGGCGGATCAGACGCCATGACGATGACGATTTCAGACTTAACGGCGCGGCCCGGCGCGTGGCTTGCTGTTGGCACGGATGAAGGCCCGGTGGTGAGCAGCCGTATTCGGCTGGCGCGCAACGTGCGCGATGTCGCGTTTCCCGGCTGGGCCGGTGTGGAGGAGTGCGATCGCCTGTGGCGTCGCCTGTGTCCGGCGCTGGAACAGGTGCCGAGCCTCCAGGTCGCCACCAGTCTTTCCATGGGCGACTTGAGTGAACTTGACAAGGAAATACTTTTCGAGCGGCACTTGATCAGCCGCGAACACGCGGGGAAGGGAAAAGGCAGCGGGTTGGTTTTCCGTGACGACGAGCGCCTGTCTGTAATGGTCAATGAGGAGGACTGCCTGCGTCTTCAGGGTATGCAGCCGGGAATGAAGCTGCGCTCGATCTGGGCGGAGATCAACACGCTCGACAGCGAAATTGAGAATTGCACGGAATACGCATTCTCTCCAACGCTCGGCTATCTGACCGCCTGCCCGACGAATCTGGGCACCGGGATGCGGGCGAGTGTGATGCTGCATCTGCCGGGGCTTGTGTTGATGAATGAAATCAATCCGATCATGAAGGGCATGGCCAAGATCGGTCTGGCCGTGCGCGGCCTTTGGGGTGAGGGCACAGAGGCGACGGGAAATATGTTCCAGATTTCAAATCAGATGACCCTAGGCGATTCGGAGGAGCAAATCGTCAAACTCGTTGAGCAGATTGCGATGGAGCTGGTCGTCCACGAGCAAAACGCGCGCGAGCGGCTCATGGATCGGCGCGGCGCCCTTGTTCGTGACCACATCGGGCGCTCGTTCGGCATTCTTTCCAACGCCCACCTGCTCACTTCAAAAGAGGCGATGGATTTACTCTCCGGTTTGCGTTTGGGTATTGATATGGGTATATTGAAGTCAGTGAGTCGCCGGACCGTTGACGCATTGCTTTTGTTGACCCAACCCGGCCATTTACAAAAGAAGGAAGAAAAGGCATTAAAACCAAAAGATCGCGATAGGTATCGGGCCAGTTTGGTGCGTGACGCACTGAATAATCCGCCGCCGAAACGAAGAAATCGAACGACCGCTGAATGAATAATTTTACTCCCAGAGCGCAACAAGTTTTGCAGTTGGCCCGCAAGGAAGCAGATCGCTTTAACCACGGATACGTCGGCACGGAGCACCTCCTGCTCGGCATCATTGCGTTGGGGCAGGGCGTTGCGGTCAATGTGCTTCAGCGACTCGGCGTAAATCTGGACGCGGTGCGCCTTGAAGTGGAGAAAGCCGTTGGCGTCGGGCCGGAAACCAAAACGGTCGGCAACCTGCCTTTCACCCCCCGTGTAAAAAAGGTGCTGGCGCTGGCCGGAAGCGAAGCGCGTTCGCTCAACCACGCATACGTCGGAACCGAACATATTTTGCTGGGCCTGCTGCGAGAAGGCGAGGGCGTCGCATCGCGCGTCTTGCGCAATCTGAACATTGATCTCGAAAAAGACCCGTGTTGAAATCTTGAAAGAGTTGGACCCGCACTACGATCCGACCCAGGATCCGACGGTTTCCGGCCCGGCGGGTTCAGGCGACGCGCCCGTCGAAGGCCCAGCCGGCGCGGCCGCAAAAGATCCAAAAACGCCCGCACTCAGTACCTTTGGCCGCGACCTGACTGATCTGGCGCGAAAAGGCGACCTCGATCCCGTGATCGGCTGTCAAAACGAAATCGAGCGCGTTGTCCAGATTCTGTGCCGCCGCAATAAAAACAACCCCGTCTTGATCGGTGAAGCGGGTGTCGGCAAAACCGCAATTGTCGAAGGACTTGCGCAGTTGATCGCAAAAGGCGATGTGCCGGAGCTGCTTGCGGACAAGCGGGTCGTTACCCTCGATCTCGCCCTGATGGTCGCGGGCACAAAATATCGCGGGCAGTTTGAAGAGCGCATCAAGGCTGTCATGGATGAGCTGAAGCGCGTGAAGAACACGATTCTCTTTATTGACGAGCTGCACACCATTGTCGGCGCCGGTTCGGGCCGAAGGAGCGATGGACGCATCGAATATCATCAAGCCCGCCTTGTCGCGCGGCGAATTGCAGTGCATCGGCGCGACCACACTTTCCGAATACCGTAAATTCATCGAGAAAGACGCCGCGCTGGAGCGCCGATTCCAGACGGTGATGGTAAAAGAGCCTACGATTCCGGAAGCGATCGAAATTTTGAAGGGAATCCGCAAACGCTACGAGGAGCATCATCACGCCAAAATTTCCGACGAGGCCCTCACCGCTGCAGTCGAACTGTCCTCGCGTTATTTGAATGACCGCTACCTTCCGGACAAAGCCATTGACGTAATGGACGAAGCTGGTGCCCGTGCCCACATCTCCATTACCACGCGCCCGCCGAACATTAAGGAGAAGGAGTCGGAGATCGCTGAAATTCGGAAGAAGAAAGAAGAAGCGATTCGCGATCAACAATTTGAAGCCGCCGCTTCACTGCGCGACCAGGAGCGCGTGGCGACCGAAGAGATGGAAAAGACCCTCGCGGAATGGCGCAAGTCCCGCGATCAGATTACTGTGCCTGTCACGGAAGAAGACATCATGACGGTTATCGCGAAATGGACGGGCATTCCCATCTCGCGGATGGAAGAGCGCGAAACCGTGCGCCTTTTGCAGATGGAGGAGAGTTTGGAAAAAACCGTCGTCGGCCAGCATGCCGCCGTCGTCTCCATTTCCAAGGCCCTGCGCCGCTCGCGCGCGGATTTGCGCGACCCCCGCCGTCCGATCGGCTCTTTCGTGTTTCTCGGACCGACCGGCGTTGGAAAGACCCTGTTGGCCAAGGCGCTGGCGGAGTTTATGTTCAGCGACACGGATGCCCTTATTCAGATAGATATGTCTGAATATATGGAAAAATTCTCCGTCTCCCGCCTCATCGGTTCACCGCCGGGCTACGTCGGCTACGACGAGGGCGGACAGCTTACCGAAAAAGTGCGTCGCCGCCCGTATTCGGTCGTCCTCTTTGACGAAATAGAGAAGGCCCATCCGGATGTCATGCACATTCTCCTTCAGATTCTGGAGGAGGGAAAACTGACCGACAGCCTTGGTCGGACCGTGGACTTCCGAAACACCGTGGTCATTATGACCTCGAATATCGGCGCGGACCTGATTCGCAAGGGAACCGGACTCGGCTTTGGCGAAGTCGCCGCGACGGCAGACCATGATCGTCTGAAAAGCCAGATGCTTGAGGAATCCAAGCGCGCCTTTAAGCCGGAGCTCTTGAACCGTATTGACGACATCATCGTCTTCCGCCAGTTGGTGCGCGAGGACGTGATGCGCATTCTCGAATTCGAGGTGAAGAAAGTTCAGAACCGTCTCGCCGCGCGCAAGGTGGAATTGCATTTGACCGAATCCGCCCGCGAGTTTCTCCTTTCCAAAGGATTCGACCCCGCGTACGGCGCGCGCCCGTTGCGCCGCGCGGTTGAGCGCTATTTGGAAGACCCGCTGGCAGAAGAAATCCTGCGCGGAAATCTAGCCAATGCCGAAACAGTAGAGGCTACCGTTGAGGACGACCATTTGACCTTCCGGCAGTTGGCCGAGACCAAATAATTGCGCGATTGCTGCGGTTAAACAAATCATTCGCTGACCCACGGTTGGTCGGGCTCTGCTCCACGCGCACTTCAGGCTTCAGGTTTCCGCCCTCAGTCACGCCAGAGTTCAGCGACGGCGGGCGCGTTGAGGGCGGGGTGCTGTTTTGTATCGGAGCTTTATGAAAATGGCTGGACTTCCAACCCTTGGAAGTCCTTTCACATCAAACTTCCAAGCCTTGGAACTTTTTCAGCTAAAATTTCCAACCCTTGGAAGTTTTGCGTGGTCGCGAGTCAGGCGAGGAGGAAGCGGGACATTCCGCCGTCAACAGGGATGGAAGCGCCGGTGACGGAGGCTCCACGTTCGGATGCGAGTAGGGCGACCATGGCGGCGAGGTCGGCGGGGGCTTGGAATTTCTTTTGCGGGAGTGCGTTGCGCATGGCCTGTTCGGCCGCTTCAACGCTTGTTCCTTCGCGCTTTGCCTTGTCCGCAATGAGTTGGCGCAGTCGGCTGGTCAGATAGTTGCCGGGGAGCACCGCATTCACGGTGATGCCTTCTGCGGCGACTTCGCGCGAGAGTGTTTTGAGGTAGGCGATGAGCGCGGTGCGAAAAACGTTGCTCAGGGCGAGGCGGTCCCGCCGGCTCAATGACGGTGAAGGAGGCGATGGCAATGATGCGGCCCCACTGTTTCTTTTTCATTGTCGGCAGTGCTGCCGCAGTGAGCTTTCGCGCGGTGGTCAACAGTTGTTGCGCTGCTTGAGTCCATGCCTCGTCGCCGAGTTCCGTGGTTCCGCCGGGGGGCGGGCCGCCGGAGTTCAGCAAAAGAATGTCCGGTTGCTGCGTTTCGATGTCGGCGCAGGCTTTTTCGAGGCCGACGGCTGATGCGAGGTCGAGTGAAACAGCGCGAACACGTTCGGGCGCAGAGAGGGCTTGGCTTGCTTCCAGAAGTTTGTCCGCGCGCCGCGCCACGAGTGTGGCGCGGCAGCCTTCCGCGACTAGCGCCTGCGCACAGGCGAATCCCAATCCCTCGCTGGAGGCCGCAAGCCAGGCGCTTCGACTCTCAAGCCCGAGGTTCATGGGTTCTATTGAGCGATATTGACGTTGATCGTCGCGTTCGAGCGGAGTTCGGCCAGGTAGTCTTGCAGCGCGGCGGGGCCTTTCTGCGAGCGCAGATAGGCGGCGACGTTTGTGCGAACTTCCTCCAGCGGCACATCGCGGGCGGGATCGCGTTTTTCGACCTGGATGATGTGGTAGCCGAATTGTGTTTCGACGAGCGGACCGATTTCGCCGATCTCTTGCGTGAACGCGGCGTCTTCAAAGGCCGGAACCATGCGTCCGCGCGGGAAGGTGTATTCGCCGCCGGTGCTCTTGCTTCCGGGGTCGTCGGATTCAGCCGCGGCGAGTTCAGCAAAGTCTTCGCCGGCGATCAAACGCGCACGAATTCCTTCGGCTTTTTCTTTCTGGGCCGCCTTTTCTTCGTCGTTGGTTACTGCGATGAGAATGTGGCGCGCGGTGGCTGTTTCCGGTTCTTTGAATTTGTCCACGTTCTGTTCGTAAAATTCGTCCACATCGGCATCGGTGACCTGGGTTGCGTTGGAGGTGACCTGTTCAATGAGGCGGGTGATGAGGACTTCATCACCGAATTCCTTGTGGAACTGATCTTCGCTGACGCCGCGCTGTTCGAGGACTTTCGCGAGTGTGATGCCGGGGGGCAGAGAGGCCTCAAGCTTTGCCTGCGCGTCTTCGATATCTTCATCCGTGATCGTCAAGTTCAGGTGATTCGCTTGCTGGAGCAGCAGTTGGCGGGCGATCATCTGGTCGAGAACCTGCTCCTGAATCCGGGGCATGATTTGGGCAATTTGTTCTGCCGGAATCTGCTGGCGGAATCGGCTCATCGCATTGGAGAAGTCCTTTTGGAAGGCTTCCGCCGTGATTTCGACTCCGTTGACCGTGGCGACATTGCCTGTTGTGGGGAGTTGTTGCATGGCTGTGGGAACCGGTTGTTGGAAGATGTCTGCGGCGGTTTCGGTCAAATCAGTTGTGGCTTGCTGGGTGGGCAGGTTTTCCTTTTTGCAGCCGACAGCGGTTGCCGCGAGTAACGCGGCCAGAGTCATAGCGGTGAGATAGTGCGAGGACATAAATGGCCTTTCTTTTAGAAGTGCGAGATGGTGCAGGAGCGGCGGGGGCGTGTCAAATATCGTGTGAAATCAATCTGAGGCGGGAAATGGCCATTTGAATCGCTTGCTTTCGAGAAAGAAGACTACCTGTTCGACCGTGAGGTCTGCTTTTCGGGCAAGCGCTTCGGTTGTGTTGAATGCGTTGTGCGGGGTAAAAATTACGTTTGGCCGTTCGGCCAGCGCTCGTAGCCTATCCGTTTCGGGCTGGGTTGCGCCGGAGCGCAATGCGTCCGCGACAACCGTTTCATCGTTATAGACGTCAAATGCGACTCCGCCCAGTATTCCTTCATCCAGTAGTCGCGCGATGTCTGCAGAGCGGACCAGCTCGCCTCTGGCGATATTAATGAGCAGGGCACCCGGCTTTGCGAGGCGCAGCAGGTCAAAATTGAACAGGCCCCGATTTTCTTTCGTGAGGTTCATGGCAGAGACGATTACATCCGCCGTTGTTACACCATTTTCCAGGGGGACATATTCGACATCGGGGTGTCGTTGGATCGGGTCTGCGCCATTCGTGCGCATCCCCAGTCCTTTTCCGATTTTCACGATTTCGTGGCCGATTCGTCCGACGCCGGCGACGAGGAGCGAGCGGCCGAGGTTTTCTCCGCCGGTCAGCGCGTCGCGTTTGAATTTCGGCCAATTTTCCTGCTGCTCCGGCAGTTTGCGCAGCAACGCCATCCATAGCAGCGCGGCCTGCTCGGCGACGGCGCGAGTGCAGTATTCGGGCAGGTGGGCAACCAGCGGCGGGTTTTTGCGCGTGATCAACGGCGTGAGATGGTCGTAGCCGGTGGTGCGCGCAAGAATTCCCTCTATCGGCGGATGCCATGTTTCGGGTATATTGGACTGCGTGCGAATGCTGATGAGAGGAGCAGGGGGCGCGTGTGACCGGAACGCTGGATGGTTTCCACGCTGTATCCTACGTTGAAACGGTCGCTCAACCGCGCCGCAAGGGCGGCCTGTTCTTCGGCAAATGCTTCGTAGAAAAAGATATCGAACTTCATGTATTGCTCACGATGGACAGAGGGATGTTGACTTCTGCGGCGGCTCAATTAATTATAGCCCTACGGTCTTTTTGTACAAGTGACGTAAGTGTCCGGCAATAGCCACACAAAAAAAGAGGAAGCGTTATGGCAGATGAAGATGTTGAAATGGTAATGGATGCGCCTCTGGAAGATGCCCAGTCGCTGCGCGGCTCCCGCCCCGGCACCGACGCAAACGTGTTCATTCAGATCGCGGTCGGCATTCTTGGAACCGTGCTCATTTCCATTGCCGTGATTCCGCTGAAGGGAACCAAGGCGGACTATCTGTACGGCATCGTCAATCAACGCGGCCCGGTGCAGTACCTGGAGCTGTTGATGTCCTTCATGGTGGGCGCACTGATTGTTCTTAAGAGCAGGATTGTGACCAGAAACCTGCGTGTTGTGGCGTCGAACCCACTTCCGCCGGAGCTGGATTTGAACGATGATCAGGCCTTGCAGGCCTTCCGCGACGAACTACCGCAGCGTGAGGAATTTTCGTGGAGCATTCTTCTTAATCGTTTGGATCGCGCATTGGCCCTGTGGCTTGGCAGCAAGGAGGTGTCGCGTGTGTCATCGTACGTTCAGATGGAATCCTCCCGCGATCAGGGCGGTTCCGATTCCTCGTATGCGATCGCGCGCGTGCTGATGTGGGCGATTCCGATTCTTGGGTTTATCGGAACGGTGCAGGGCTTGGGTCAGGCCGTCGCGGGCTTCGGTGTTCTCGGCGGTTCTGCGGACGTGAATGCGATCAAAAACGCCATCGGAAACGTGACCGTCGGCTTGGGCGTCGCCTTCGACACCACGCTGCTCGCGCTCGTGTTGACGACGCTGTTGATGTTTCCGCTGACTTCCTTCCAGCGGCGCGAAGAGAACCTCTTTGGCGAAATTGACAACTATCTCGACGACGTCCTGCTTGCCCGTCTGCCTTCACCGGAGCAGAAGCCCATTGTCATTGAGAATCTGGAAGACTCCATCGAAGCGGCCTTCCGCCGCTATATTCCGGATCCTGATCGCTACGACGAGGTCTTCACTCGTTCCATTGAGAAGGCTGCAAACAGCGTCGAAGAGCGGTTCAGCGGATTGACCACGCGCTATGAAACGACGCTGAAAGACTTGAGCGTCCGTTTGGCGGAAAACCTGCAGGGGGCAGGAACTTCTGTGGAACAAAGTTTGCGCGGAATTGCCGATGAAATTCGCAAGCAGGACGACCTCACGCTTGAAACCCGCCGCAAAGCCGGCGCGGAGGAAGTCGAGCGATTCAAGCAGGTCATTACTGAAATCAACGCGACAACCGAGCGCGTGGCCACTTCTTATCGCGAAGGCGCTCAAGCCATTCAGACAAATACAAAAGAGGTCACGGAAAATACCCTCGTGGCGGCGCGAGACCTTGCTGCGCGGATGCAGGAGGTGTCGAAGCTGGCCGCGAATATCGATGGCCTCCTCAAGATCAGTCAATCCATTGATCAGAACATGGCGACCGTCGCCAGCTCTGATCAGTTTAGGGCGACACTGGATGACCTCCGCACACATCTGAATACGACCACCGAGTTCTGCGCCCGCTTGAGCAAGCCGCGGGTGATTACGTTGCGCGAAGAATAGGCATACTGGGAATTTCCTGAGATGGCGGGTGAAGCAAAAACAGACTTTTCCTCGTTTATGTGCGTGATTCTGATGCTCACCGGATGTTTGGTGACCATTATGATCAGCAATATCGTAATCATTTCCGCGAATCCGGAAAACATTCAGATTACCTCCATCATCCCGCAGGGAATGGATCCCGCCCTAGACAAACCGGTGGAGGACGCGCACGGAAATGTTCTCAAAAGTCCATGGTATCTGGAGGTCTATCGAGACCGCCTGATTATCCATCCGAGTGAAGAGACCGTTCAGGTGCACGACCTTGCTGACAAGAACAACAGCTTTGAGAAGTTTTTGAACCGGGTAGAGGCAAAAATTCGAGTCAATACATCGTGTTGCTCGTCCGTGAAAACGGCGCAACCGTGGCGCGCAAACTAAAAAAAGTGATTCGTGATCGGAAAATTGACATCGGGATGGACCTGCTCTTCGCCGATGAGGCGCTCAAGTTGAAAAACATTAGCGAGAGCATGGAAAAGAGAACAAAAGAAGAAGAGGGCGAGCCGGACGCGTGAAAAGGATTGTAGCGCATGGGTAAAAAAGCGGATGCAACAGGGGCGATCAACCTCGATTCCTTCCTGGACGTGTTAACCTGTCTGCAGGGAATCCTGATGCTGGTTATCATCGCGACCGGTATTGACGCCGCCCAGACAAAGGTGCTGATTCCGACCCCGATCGAACGGCAGAGCAATAAGCAGCCGATCTATCTGGAGTGCCGTGGAAATCGCATTTATCCAATGGATGTCCCCGAACTCGCGCGTCAGGCGCGGATGCAGATGATGGCGATCAGCCAGCAGGCTGGAGGCGATCAAATAAAACTCATGCAGGCGCTGGGTAACTTGCACGTCACGAATGAATTTTATGAAGTGGACCTCACGTATTATCTGCTGGGGCAGTTGGTCATAAATCCCAAAACAGACGGAACTGCGCCGAAGGGGTTTGAGCTGGAGGAGCTGTCCACCTTTTCATCCGACAATTTCATGGTGCACCTCCTGAATGATTTTGACGGAGAAAAGAAACGCATTGTGCTTATTGTGCGGGATGACAGTTTTCAGGTGTTCAAGGTTGCGCAGCGACTGGCCTTTCTGAAGCTGGTGGAGGTCAATGTCGAAATTTACGACGCGCGCGAGGTGCTTCGCTTCACCCAACAGGGTGTTTTGCTTTCCAGCTCCTAGCTCCATTTTTGCGCTGACATTGCCCATCTAAATCGGTCACACTTGCCGATTGATAAAGCCGGAGGTCTGTATTCATGCCCGAGATTTTAATTGAAGAAATCCTGAAGATTCTGCCGCATCGCTATCCGATGCTGCTGGTGGATCGCGTGATTGAGTGCGATATGAAGCAACGCATCGTCGGGATTAAAAATCTGACATTCAACGAACCGTGTTTTCAGGGGCATTTTCCCGGCGCACCGGTCTTCCCCGGCGTTTTGCAAATCGAGGCCATAGCGCAGGTCGGCGGCATTCTGATGAACAAGGCCTTCGGCTATGAAGGGCGCATCGCCTACTTCCTTGCGATTGATAAAGCCCGTTTCCGTCGCATTGTTCAGCCCGGTGACCAGATGCGCATCGAAGTGGAATTTCAACGGGCCCGTCTTGGCATGTCCAAGATGAGCGGAAAAATTTTCGTCGGCGAGGAATTGACCTGCGAAGCAGAAATCATGTTCGGCTACAACAAAGAGGACTAATCCATGCCGGAAATACACCCAACGGCAGTTGTTTCTTCCGAGGCCGAGCTTGGCGAAAATGTCGTCATCGGCCCATTCTGTTCTGTCGGCCCCCAAGTTACCCTTGGCGATGGCGCACGGTTGGTCTCCCATGTTGTGGTGGATGGCTTCACCAAGCTGGGTGCCGGTTGTACCATTTTCCCCTTTGCGAGCGTGGGGCTGCAAACGCAAGACTTGAAATATGCGGGCGGACGCCCCGGCGTCATCATCGGCGACCACACCACCTTGCGCGAGTCAGTGACAGTGAATGCCGCCACGGCGGATGGCGACTTCACACGTATCGGCTCTCACTGCCACATCATGGCGTATGCGCACATCGCGCATGATTGCATCGTCGGTGATCGCGTCATCATTGCCAACGTCGGCACGCTGGCCGGACATGTCATTTTGGAGGACCGCGTCATTCTCGGCGGACTGAGCGCCGTGCATCAATTTACGCGCCTCGGACGCAACTGTATCGTTGGCGGCTGCGCGAAAGTTGTGCAGGACGTGCCGCCGTTTATGATGGCGGACGGCAACCCGCTCCGCGTGCCGGGGCTGAACGCTGTCGGCCTTTCACGCGCCGGTGTGTCGGAAGACTCCCAAAAGGCGCTAAAACAGGCGCATCGCCTTCTTTATCGCAGCGATTTGGGTACGCGCGACGCTTGCGCCCGTATTGAAAGCGAAGTTCCGCAGACAGCGGAAGTGCAACATTTACTCCAGTTCATCCGTTCATCCGAGCGCGGTATCGTTAAGTGAAGCGAATTTGCCACTGGTTGTTGGCTCTTGCCTTTGCTGTGGCGCCCCTGCCGGGCGCGAGAAGTTTCGCTGCGGGCGAAGGCTATGTGAACTTTAATTTCGACCAGGTCGAAATTCCGGTCCTCGTCAAACTCGTCGGTGAAATGACCGGGCGGCGCTTCGTCGTTGGCGATGAAATCACCGGCCGCGTCACCGTCGTGACCCCGCAGCGAATTCCCGTGAAGGAGGCGTATCCGCTCCTGCTTTCCATTCTCGAATCGCGGGGGATGTCTGTTTCCGAACAGGGCGGAGTGAATCAGGTGATCCTTCTGCCGGAACGCGCGGTGGCCGGGGCGACCGTGGTCACCGATGGCGGAGAGACGGCTGAAACAGCGGGACTTGTCACGCGCCTTATTCACGTTGAACACGTGAATGTCGCAGAATTGAAACGCCTGCTTGAGCCGTTGGTGCGCGGCGGAAAATCCGGCGCGCTGGCCGCGTTCCCGCCGACAAACCATCTGATTATTACCGATACGGCTGAAAGCGTCCGCAACATGGAACGGATCATCGCCGAACTGGATAAACCCGGCGCTGCGCGTGTCGTCGAAGTCCTGAAACTAAAATACGCCTCGCCGGACGAGCTCTCGCGCCAACTGGTCGCGGCAATGCGCGGATCGGAAACGTCCGGCGACAAGATCGCTCGCCACCTGCAACAAGTCGGGGAAGGGCAGTCCTCGCTGCCCGCAGACGTTATTGTTGTTCCTTCACCGCGCGCAAATAGCGTCATCCTCGTGGGAACTCCCGTCCAGTTGAAGGAGATGAAGGAAATCGTCGGGCGGATGGACGTTGAATCCCCGTCGGGTTACGGGCGACTTAACGCAATTTTCCTTCGATATCTTTCTGCGGAAGATGCTGCGAAAAGTCTGAACGCGCTGCTGGCGAAATCCGACAAGGAACAACGCGCGCCGATAGCGATTGAGCACAACACTGCCAACAACGCGTTGATTGTGGACGCAAACCCGCAAGACTTTGAGTTCCTGCGCAAGCTCGTCGAGCAACTGGATCAAGTTCCGCAACAAGTGATGGTGGAAGTTCTATTGGCCGAAGTCGCGGTGGGGCATCAGATTGATTTGGGGGTTCGTCTTGCGACCACGGAACAGCCCAAGGACGGTTCGACGAGCGTGATGGGGGTGAGCCGCCCCGGCGATTCCGATTCGCTCGCACAATTCCTCGAAAGCGGCGTGTTCCCACAAGGACTCGCATTTGGTGTTGCGCGCGGAACCTACACCGATCCAATTTCAGGCAAAATACTTCCCAATGTTCCTCTGTTGATTGAGGCGCTGGCGCAAAATCGCGACGTAAAAATTCTCTCGAACATCCCGCTCTGGGCGCAGAATAACGCTGAGGCGAATGTCAGTGTGGTGGAGAACATTCCCGTCCTCCGTTCGACGATTGAAGGCGGCTCCGGCACGTCGCGCGATGTGATTCAAAACATTGACCGCCTTGACGTGGGCATCAAATTGAAACTCACGCCGCACGTGAATCCCGATGGCGACATTACGCTGAACCTGAATCCGAGTATTGAAGCAATCACCGATACCGGCCCGAGTGGAACGCAGTTCGCTCCGACGATCGCGAAGCGTGAAGTGAGCACGACGATTACCGTGCCCAACAATGCGACGGTCGTGATCAGTGGGATGATTCGTGAAGATCAGGTAAAAGTCGTGCGGAAAGTGCCGCTGCTGGGCGATATTCCGTTGCTTGGTCTGTTGTTCCGAAGCAAAAGCGATCAGAAGCAGCGGACGAATCTGCTGATTTTTGTGACCCCGCACATTGTGACGGATATGAGGGTTGCGCAGGAGCTGAAAGAAAAGTTTCAGGCGCAAACACAACTGACACCCGAAGCCATCACAATCGGCAATTCCGCACCAAAACCGGCAGGTAAGCCGGTACCCCGGAGGTGATCCGGTGAACCTAGACGATGTCTTGCGCGCAATGGAAGTCGTCACCGAGGCGCAACTCGAAAACGCACGCGCCGCCTTGGAACAAAATTTCTCCGCATCTACGCTGGGTGACTGGCTGTTGCGAAACAACATTCTATCCGCTGCGCAACTCGCCGAAGCCCGCGCCCGGCAATATGACCTTCCGTTTCTCCTCCGCGTGGAACCGGAATTTCTAAAGCCGTCGCTGGTCGAACAGCTTCCCGTTGACTGGGCACGAACGCACCGCCTGCTTCCGATTGAAAGAGAAGGCGAGTGGTATGCGCTGACGTCCGATCCGGATGCGGTATCGCGCTTGGATGAACTCTCCCTGTTGCTTGGGCGCGATGTATATCCGTTGTTGACCACTTCTGAAGAGCTGCGCCGCGCGATTGATACGTGTTATGCGCAGCGCCAAGCGCCAGCGTGGTCGGAGAGCGCCCCGACGAAAACGACTGAAGCGGAGGAGCCTTCCGGACGGGCGGAAGACCTTCTTCGGGCAAGTGCTGAAGCGCCGGTGGCTCAATACGTGAATGGACTTTTGCTCGATGCAGTTCGCCGCCACGCATCGGATATTCACGTTGAGCCGTTTGAATCGAAACTCCAGGTTCGATTCCGTGTGGATGGTTTTCTTTACGCTCAACCGCCGCCTCCGAAATCTTTGGAGTCGGCACTGATCTCGCGACTCAAGGTGATGGCACGACTGGATATCGCCGAGCGGCGCCTTCCGCAGGATGGGATGGCGAAGGTGCGGGTGGGCGCGCGTGAGTTCGATATCCGCGTATCCACTGTGCCGGTCGCTGAGGGCGAGCGTGTGGTTCTGCGTTTGCTCAATCAAGAAACCCTTGTTCGTCCGTTGAGTGCGTTGGGAATGCCGGCAAAGGTGGAGGAAGATTTCCGTCGCGTGCTTGCAGAACCCAATGGGGTTGTACTCGTCACAGGCCCGACGGGCAGCGGAAAAACAACGACGCTCTATGCGGCGTTGCAGGGGCTGGCGACTGAGCGCCTCAACGTGATGACGATTGAAGATCCGATCGAATATCAGTTGCCCGGAATTGCGCAGATTCAAGTCAAACCAAAGATCGGCCTATCGTTTGCTCAGGGCCTGCGCCACATTTTGCGCCAGGACCCCGATGTCGTCCTCGTCGGCGAAATTCGCGACGCAGAAACTGCGGAGATTGCGATTCGCGCGTCGCTGACCGGCCACTTGGTCTTTAGCACATTGCACACAAATGATGCGCTCTCTGCTGTTGTTCGTCTCGTAGATATGGGCGTGCCACCGTATCTTCTCGCCTCGGCCTTGCGGGGGCTGCCTCGCGCAACGTTTGGTCCGAAAATTATGCCCCTCCTGCCGTCGCGCATCGGTTCCTACGGAGGCGGAGTTGCGGTCGTTGGGGCGATACGGTGAGAAGTTGCGCGGCCGCGCAATTTGGCGCCCGGTTGGATGCGCGGAATGTATGGACGGCTACCGCGAGCGGACCCGGATTGTACGAGTGGATTCACTTCGGGCCCGATTGGGAACCAGCGCTCCGCGCCGCCTCTGATGGAACGGCATTGCGAGAAATGGCGCGCGAACGCTCCGTTTCATCGCTCCTGGAAGATGGGGTGGACAAGATACGGCAGGGCGTGACCTCTTTGGAAGAAGTGCTCCGTATCGTCGGCAGCTCTGCTTCAACCGCGCTATGAAGACGTTTGCTTTTCGCGGCTTCGATCGTTCCGGTGCGCGTACGCGCGGAATGATCGAGGCGTTGCACTTAAAGGATGCGCGCGAGAAACTGGCCGCGCGCGGGGTGCTCGCGGAAGAACTTACGTCGGCATCCTCGCGTTCAACGCTGCGTAGGAACAGATTCAAGGCGGAGACCCGTGCTTCGCTGTACCGCGAATTGGGTGCGTTGCTCCGCGCTGGCGTTCCGGCAGTCGGCGCATTGGATTTGTTGATTGAGGCTCATCCCGAACCGGGCCTAAGCGCAATCCTTGCGGGTGTGCGAGATCGTTTGCGCGAGGGGGAAGGCTTCGCACAGGCGATGGCCGAGACGGGACGCGAGATTAGCGCGTTTGAAATCGCACTGCTACAAACCGGTACGCGGACCGGACAGTTGGGCGCAATGTTGGATCAAATGGCGGGCTATCTTGAGGATCAACTTCGTCTGCGTGAAGGAATTCTCTCAGCGCTTCTTTACCCACTGCTGGTCGTCGTCCTCGCGCTCCTGATCGGTGTGATTATGGTCACAACGATTCTTCCGCGTCTGTCCGGTTTGTTTGCCGAGTCCGGCGTGGCGCTGCCCGCAGCAACAAAAGCATTGATCTGGTTTGGTGGCGACGGTCGGGTGCCGTTGCTCATCACATTCCTTCTTGTGTGCGCACTCGTCGCGTATCTCATTCGCAAGGCAACTCGCCCGGAACACCGTATTCGATGGGAACGTCGAATCCTTCGTCTGCCCTTATTTCGCCGGGGTTATCGGCTTGTTGTAAGCATTCGATTCACACGCACGCTGGTGATGCTTTTGCGGGGTGGCGTTCCGATGGTGGAGGGATTGCCGCTCGCCGGCGAGGCGAGCGGCAGCGCGTGGCTGGCGCAGGAAATTGCGCGGGGCAACGAGAGCGTTCGACAGGGTCGCTCAGTGGCCGAGGTGATTGCGGAATCGCCGTGGATAGGAACCGCGCTCCCGGCCTGGTATCGCGCGGGCGAAGCGAGTGGCGATCTGGATGGTTTGTTGGAACAGGCCGCGCATCGTTTTCAAGAGCAGTGGGAAACGCTTCTGCAACGCTTCATCCGAATGGTCGAGCCCGCGCTGATTCTCATCGTTGGGCTTTTCGTTCTGCTGGTCGCGCTCGCGATTCTCCAACCGATTCTCTCGCTCAATCAGATGGCGCGATAGAGTTGATCTGCGCACTGTTGAGCGCGAGCGTTTAGAATTTGAACGAGTGCGGGAGGAGTTCGCCCAGGGTCAATTCCTTGTACGTCGCCAGTTTGTCGCGCGGGGCAACGAGCACCGTCATATCGGGTGTTCCAAATTCAGCCAGCACTTGGCGGCACGCGCCACACGGAAAGGGGAGTTGCTTTCCACTCGCAACGATGGCGACGGCCTTGAATGTTCTCCGCTTCGTCGCAACCGCATGAAAAATCGCGTTGCGCTCGGCGCAGATGGTCAGGCCGTATGAGGCGTTTTCGACATTGCATCCGGTGATGATCGAGCCGGTGTTCGTGAGCAATGCCGCGCCAACGTGAAACTTGGAGTAGGGGGCGTGAGCATTGCGCGAGACCTGTGCGGCCGCGCGCAAAAGCTTCATGGCCTGTGTGCGAGAGAGGGCCGGTTTAGATTCCTTCACGGGCGACTTCCTTCCAGAAATTCAACACAACTTGTTTCATTCGCTGCATGGAGAGTTTTGTGGTTTCCGTCACTTCTTCATGGCTCAATGGGTTCGCGCTGATACCCGCTGCGCTATTCGTGATGCAGGATAGGCCCGCAACACGAAGCCCCGCCGCTTTTGCCAGCAGCGCTTCCGGCACGGTGGACATTCCAACCGCATCAGCGCCGAGTGTCTTGAACATCCGTATTTCCGCCGGAGATTCATACGTCGGGCCGGAATCCGCGAGATAAACACCACCCGCCAGGTCTTCACCAGCGGCTTTGCCCGCCTGCTTCAACAACTGGCGCAACCTAGCGTCATAAACCTCGCTCTGATCGGGGAAGCGAGGGCCCCACACGGGATCGTGATCGCCGACAAGGGGATTTGCGCCGAGGAAGTTGATATGATCTTCGATGATCATCAATTTGCCGGGCCTCAAATCCTGACGCACGCCACCCGCAGCGTTGGTCACCAGCACGCCTTTCGCGCCCATAGACTTCAGAACAAAGACGGGAAGGGCGATCGGCGTCCAACCAACGCCCTCATAGAAGTGGCGTCGGCCCTGAAAGATGATCGTCTCAATCCCGGAGGTTTCCGCGAGAACAAGGCGACCGGCATGACCCACAACGCCCGTCTTGCCCAGACCGGGAACCTTCTCGTAAGAAATCATATCGGAGACGTTGAACGAGTCCACGACCTCGCTCCAACCGGAGCCGAGGATGAGTCCCATTGCGGGTTGCGCGTCGGGCCATTCTTTGGTGATAAACGCGAGCGCCTGATCTAAAATTTTCCTATCAATCATTTGCTTTTTCCAATCGTGTCGCCGTTGATTCGCTCGAAAATAAGAGGTGGTTGTTTCGGTTTCGATTTACTGATCTTGTAGGCTTGCTTCAAAAGCGCCTGCGCATCCGCTAGGCGCTTCTTGTCGTTTGCATGGATGACCAGGAGCGGGTCGCCCTTGTTCACCTTGTCGCCCACATGGCGGATGCCCGAGACGCCGACGGCGAAATCCACCGCCTGGTCGGTGCGTACGCGACCGGCGCCGAGGACGACACAGGCTTTGCCGATGGATTCTGCATCGGCGAGGGCAACGTAGCCCGCGCTTGGAGCTGCAAATGGGACTTTGAGTTTGGCCTGTGGCAGACGTGAAGGATCATCAATTGCGCGAACGTCGCCGCCTTGGAGTTTGACCATTTCGCGGAAGATGCGGAACGCGGTGCCGTCGGCGAGATTCTTCTCAAGCTGTTTGCGAGCCGCAGTGCGATTCTTCGTCACGCGTCCGAGAACCATCATTTCCTCGACACTGGCAATCGTGATCTCTGTCAAGTCTGCGGGTCCTTTGTTTTGCAGCGTCTCAATGGATTCGACAACTTCCAGCGCATTGCCGGCCGTATCGCCGAGCGGCTGATTCATGTTTGTGATGATCGCCGCCATGCGCTTGCCCATCGCATTGCCGACGCGGACCATGCTCAACGCGAGGGCGCGCGCGTCTTTATGTGTCGTCATAAATGCGCCCTTGCCGCATTTTACGTCAAGCAGGAGTCCATCGAGTCCCTCGGCAAGTTTCTTGCACATGATGCTCGCGGTAATCAGGGGAATGGAAGCGACGGTGCCCGTCACATCGCGCAATGCATATAGCTTTTTGTCGGCGGGCGCGAGCTGGCTGGTTTGACCGATGATCGAACAGCCGATCTTTTTCACGACGGAGATGAACTGCGCTTCGGTAAGATTCGTCCGGTAGTTGGGGATGGACTCCAGCTTATCCAGGGTGCCGCCAGTGATACCCAGACCGCGTCCGGAAATCATCGGAACGGCCAGACCCACAGACGCGGCGAGCGGGGCGAGGATCAAAGAGACTTTGTCGCCGATTCCGCCGGTGGAGTGCTTGTCCACCTTGGGCTTCTTAATGGATTTGGTGTTAAGAACATGGCCCGAACGCATCATTGCATCGGTCAGCCATGCAATTTCTTGAGGATTCATCCCGCGAATGAAAATCGCCATCGCCATTGCTGCCATCTGATAATCCGGAAGATCACCCTTGGCATAGGCCCCAATAAATGAACGAATTTCCTCTTCGGTCAGCGCCTTCCCGTCGCGCTTTTTTTCAATAATCCATTGTGGGAGCATGACTACCTCTTTTGATGTGGGTTAAAGGAAAGACGTTCCACGGGGGAGGGGGTCTATTCCAAAAAGCGAAGCGACCGACTGCGCGATGTCGTAGTAACCCTTGCGTACGCCAAGGCTCCGCGCATTCCGCCCCGGTTGATAAACGAGCAGCGGAACAATTTCCCGCGTGTGATCGGTGCCCTTGTAGGTTGGATCATTTCCGTGATCCGCCGTGATGATCAGCGTATCGCTCGTTGTCAGCGTCGGGAGGAATGTAGAAAGCCACTCATCTGTCTGTACAAGACTTTCCGCATAGCCCTTCGGATCGCGGCGGTGCCCGTAGAGCATGTCAAAATCAATGAAGTTCGCAAAAAGGAAGCCGCGCTTCATCTCGCCCGCATACGCTTCAACCGCTTTTTGCGAGGTGTGATTGTTGCCGGTGTGATTGGAATGAGTGATTCCTCGGTGCGCAAAAATATCTTCGATTTTTCCGACCGCATAAACCGGTATGTCCACATTGTGGAGGCGTTCGAGAATCGTTTGCTCATCCGGTTTGAAGGCATAGTCGCGCCGATCTTCCGTGCGATCGAAAGAACCGGGTTTTCCACGAAACGGGCGAGCGATGACGCGCCCGACGCGGTAGGGATCGCAGAGCTTTCGCGCAATTTCACACGCGCGATAAAGTTCTTCCAGTGGGATAACATCAATGTTTGCGGCAATCTGGAAAACAGAATCGGCGCTGGTATAGACGATCCACTTTCCTTCGTTCGTCGCCTGTTCACCGAGTTCGTTGATCACAGGCACACCGCTCGCGGCCTTGTCGCCGAGTATTTGCCGACCCGTTTGCTTTTCGAACGCTTCAACCAGCTCGTCCGGGAACGAGGGCGGCCCCGGTGGAAAGAGGTGAAAGCCGGGATCAAGATGCAGACCGCCGATTTCCCAGTGGCCGGTGACGGTGTCCTTGCCTTGGGACACTTCCTGCATCGCGCCGTAGCTTGCGAGCGGAGCATCCGCCGGATCCACGCCAAGAATCGGGAGGGGTTTCGGTGTGATTGGCGGAATGTTGCCGAGGCCCAACGCCTGGAAAGTGGGCAGTTTCAGACCGCCAACGGATTGGGCAATGTGTGGCAGTGTGGCCGCGCCTTCGTCGCCGTAGGCGGCAGCGTCCGGCGCGTAGCCGAGACCGACGGAATCCAGAACGATTAAGAATACACGCATTCCGTCAGTCTATTTCGATTCCTCAACTTGGACAATGAATTTCGTCTATAATTCCAACGACAACAGAGCGAACCGGCGCGTCGGTGGACGCAAATATTTGGCGCGCGCCGTTGCCTTCATCAAGAACGAGAACAGGTTCACCGACTCCTGCGTCCACCGTGTCCACGGCAATCACGTAATCACCGGTGGCCTGGCCGGTGTGATCGCTTTTCTCGACGATCAACAATTTCTTCGCGTCATACCACGGATGGTTGATGGTCGAATCTATCGTTCCTATGACTCGTCCGGTGAACATGGCTCAGTCATCCTGCACGTTGAGACTGTCAACAATTCCGATGATCGCGTGATCAACGGGAACAAACCACGGGTCCAACGCCATCGCCGCCTCGCGTCCGCCTTCGTAATAAACCAGCTCGCCCGGCCCCGCCATGCGTGTGGCGTCTGCCGCAACCAGGGTCTTGCCCTTGGGTTTGCCGGTCTTGTCCAGCGGCTGCACGAGGAGAAGGGGCACGCCCGACAATCCTTCATAGACGATCGTTGCAACCACCGTTCCCGTGACGCGTCCGAGGAGCATTAGAATGATTCTCCTTCGAGTTCGATTAGGCGGCCCGTTCCAAAGAGACTGTGCGAATGCGCACGCGAAACAATCGCCTCGTGCGGGGCGGAAATGATCTGGTAGGTGAGTTCTTTCCCCGCGGCAGTGAGAAAGCCGTTCACAATGTCTAGCGCGGCCTCAATATCGTACAGCTCGCCTTGGTAAATACTCACACCCTTGCCGGAGAGTCCGCTGTCCGCAAGGCGCAGTTCCATCAAATTGACCGGCGTGCCCTTCAGCGCGAGCTCCGCCGCGCGGATGTTGCAGGAGACGGTTGGCGTTTCAACAACCGCGAGCGCCCCGTGTCCTTCGACTTGAGGTTGACCGAGTATCGCATCGTGAACCTGTTGGTGAACATCGGCGAGCAGGACGGAATCCAAAACAAGATTGCCGCCCCAGAACAAACCCTCCTCAAAGGATTCCTCGACCGAAGCGGTGGTTCCGCCGATGACGGTCAGATAACGGCCATTGCTGACGGTTCCGCATCGGACAAAGCCGATCGGCGCCTTCTTCAGCATTTTGTCTGTGGCGAACATTCCCTTGGCAATCTCCCCGAATTCAACCACGGCGATGGCCGGGTACTTCTTCATCACGTAATCCTGAAATGATCAACAAGCACGCAGCGCCGCCAGCGGGAGAAACTACGCGGCCCGGTCAAGCCTTCGCCTGTCGGACTCGCGATGGTGAAAGAGGTCCAACCTTCGCCATCCAACCCAAGGCCGGCTTGCGAACGTCCGTTCTTCACAAAAATGCTGCAGTTCGATTCCTTCGCCATGCGGTGCAGCTTGTCTATGTTCTTCGAGTGCATGACCGCAGTGTGGAAGTTTCTGCCTTCCGTTTGCAGCGCGACATCAATCGCGTGATCGCAGTTCGGCACGCGGCAGATGGGGGAGCACTGGCATCATCTGCTCCGTCCAGAGCAGGGGATGGTTCTCGTCCACTTCCACGATAGCGAGTCGGCAAGAGCTGGGAACGCTGATTCCGAGCTTGCCCAGAATCACGTCCGCATTTTTCCCGATCAGATCGCGGTTGATATGCGCTTCCTGACGCGGGCCGTGCATTTCCGTGAAAATGACCTTCTCCAGCGCCGCAAGTTTGCTTTTCTCCACCAGCACGGCGTTGTTCTGGAGCATGGACTTGATGAGATCATCCGCCACGCTGCTGACGACGAACACCTGCTTTTCGTCCGCGCAAATAATGTTGTTGTCGGTGGACGCGCCGAGGACAATGTCGCGGCCCGCTTTCGCGATATCCGCCGTTTCATCAACGACGACCGGCGGGTTGCCGGGACCCGCGCAGATTGCGCGCTTTCCGCTCTTCATCGCGGCCTTCACCACGCCGCCACCGCCGGTCACAACGACGAGGCGAATATTCGGGTGCGTCATCAACTGACCCGCGCTCTCGATCGTCGGATTCGAGATGCAGGTGATCGTATTACGGGGGCCGCCGTTTGCAATAATCGTCTTGTTGATCAGTGCGACGGTCTGCATGGAGCAGTTTTTTGCGCCGGGGTGAACATTGAATACCACGGTGTTACCCGCGGCAATCATGCCGATGGTGTTACAGATGATTGTTGAAGTCGGATTCGTCGTCGGGGTGATTGCGCCGATGACCCCGAACGGTGCCGGTTCGAGAAGTGTCAGACCGTGATCGCCAGAAATAGCTTCTGGCGCAAGGTGTTCAATACCCGGAGTCTTCTCGGTGACGAGAATGTTTTTGGTGATCTTGTCCTCGAAGCGACCGAGCTTCGTTTCCTCATGCGCGGCTTTCGCAAGAATCGCCGCGTTTTCCAGCATCACCGCTCGTATGGCGGCGATAATTTGCGCCCGTTTTTTCAGGGGCAACGCGACAAACACCGGCTGCGCCTCGCGCGCAGCCTTCACGGCTTCATCCACCGTGGCATAAATCCCCGAATTGCTGTCTGCCGCGTGTACCGCAGCGTGGGCCGGAACACTTCCCACTGGGCGTTGTTCCAGGTCCGCGACGATACGCCGCGCTATGGCATCAATATCGGCATCACTGAGCTGTGCCATTTCAGGTCCTCCATTGGAAGACGGCGACCGTATCCCGCAAACGGATCAACTTCCGCTCATTGCGTGACATCAATTGTCGGCGACCTTTGCTTCCGGACTTTTTCGATATTTTTCCACGCCGTCCACGTCCCATGTGTCCACAATGGCCATGATGACAGCGTCCACCGGGCGCTTGTCGGTCTGCTGCGTTTGACGCGCCGAACTACCGGAGGCGATGAGGACGACCTCGTCCACACCCGCGCCCACGGCGTCTGCCGCGACAAGAACAGAGCCGGATTCGCGGCCCGAGTCGTCCAACGAGCGCACCAGCATCAAACGGAGGCCGTTTAGCGACGGCTCCTTGCGGGTGGCGACGACAGTTCCAATTATGCGAGCGAGCTGCATGCGAAATGGGATGACCGTTGGCGAAAGCCGAATGACGAAAGAACCTTCATTCCTTCGCCATTCGTCATTTCGACAAAGCCATCGTTACTTTTTTCGCCTTGGCGTCGCCCTGCCGGCCCAACGGCATAACCGCGTCCACATTGCTGTGCGGACGGGCAATGACGTGAACGGCGACTACTTCACCGACGCGACCGGCTGCGACCTGAGCCGCGTCACACGCCGCCTTCACCGCCGCGACGTCGCCGCGGACAATGACGGAAACGTAGCCGCCGCCTGTCTTCTCGAAAGAGACCAGCTCGACCTTCGCGGCTTTAACCGCAGCGTCGCCTGCTTCGACAACGGCCGGGAAGGACCGTGTTTCAATCATGCCCAATGCTTCTTGTGCTGCCATGTGCGTATCTCCTATTTCACTTTCGCTATTGAATCAGTTTTTAGCCTCTGGATTTTCCTTCGCGGCCCGAAATCACTTCCAAGGCCTGCTCGGCCGCGCGGTGCCCGACTTCAATGTCGCGCTCCTCGCCACCGAGATAAATGCGTCCCTGACTGCCGACAGCGCGGACTTCCAGAATGTTGATGTTCGCCGCTTTCTCGGCCTCGTTCGCCGCGATCGCCGCGTAGCCCGCCGGTTCGCACTCCATCACATAGAGGGAGTGGCCGGGCAAGAGCATATTGCCGTGGCGCATACGGTTGATGAGCTGGGTGTGATAGTCGGAAACGTTGCGGATCACCTGGTTGGTGAGCAGTTTCGGTTTGATGCGGTCTTCTTCCTTGAGACCCAATGCCTCGAGAATCGCCGCGCCAGCCTGACGCACATCCGCCTGTTCCGGCGAATGCAGCTCAAGCATTCCATACACGCGCTCGACGATCATCATGCCCGGCGTCACGTTTGTTGCCTTGAGAGCAACGTCGGTCACGCGATTGATTTCCATGCCGGGCGCGACTTCGATGAAAAGCGCCGCCTGGTGCGTCGTGGGCAGGAAGCCCTGCGCCACCGTGCCAAGGAACGAAGCGAATTGTGGCTGCAAGCTGTCAATGAATGCGTAGCACCGTAGTTCTGCCATGGTCGTCTCCTTCTATAATTCCTGTCCGAATCAATATCCCTTGCCGCTACCGGCCTGCGCCACGCCGGTGATGGCTTCCTGCATAATTTTCACACTGCTGGAGCAGCCCACTCGGGTCGCGCCAGCGTTAACCATACTTATCACATCCGCATACGTCCGCACGCCGCCCGACGCCTTCACGCCGAGCCGCTTCGATGCAACCGTGCGCGCCATCAGCGCGATGTCCTCCGCCGTTGCGCCGCCGGACGAGAAGCCGGTCGAGGTCTTCACGAAATCCGCCCCCGCCTTCATACTTAGTTGGCAGGCGCGAATTTTTTCCTCTTCATTAAGGAGGGATGTTTCCAAAATCACCTTGCACAGCGCACGGCTGTCCTTGCAGCTCTCAACGACGCCGCGAATATCGCGCAGCACCGTCGCGTCATCGCGCGACTTCAGCGCACCGACATTGATGACCATGTCAATTTCCTTCGCGCCATCCCGCAATGCCTGCCGTGTTTCCAATGCCTTGGCCTGGGGCGCCATTGCGCCGAGAGGAAAACCGACCACCGCGCAAACTTTTGTTCGTGAGTCGCGCAGAAGCTGCGCCGCCTGCTTCACGAACGAGGAGTTCACGCAAACTGACCAGAATCCGTATTGCTTGGCCTCCGCGCAAAGTTTTTCAACATCGGCGGGAGTGGCCTCGGCCTTCAAAAGCGTGTGGTCAATCATCCGCGCGACTTGCTCAGCGGAGAGGGGACGACTCATCGCTCCAGTTGAACCGCCTTTGCCGCCCAAAAGTTCTTTCACTCGATCCGCGATACGCTGCACGTCCGCGGGCGACAAATCGGAACCTGACGCTGATGCCATAAATCGTCCTTCTACTTCCTTAATTAATTTAATGCGGGCCAGATGCCGATCCGCTGTACAATCAGTTGTTAGGAAAGTGTTAGCAACTTGCTTCGCGGTTGCAAGATCAATTTGCCCCGAACCCAGAGTTAAAACATTTGCGCCGTTGTGCTCCCGCGAATTCCGCGCCAACGCCTCGTTGTAACACGCCGCCGCGAGTACGCCCGGAACCTTGTTCGCCGTCATTGCGGAACCGATCCCTGCGCCGTCCACCATGATTCCAAAGTCCGCCTTGCCGCTGGAAACGCGCGACGCAACGGCAAAGGCAAAGCGCGGATAGTCCACTGCGTCCTTGCTATTCGTCCCCATGTCCTCGACGGCATGGCCGAGGCTTTTCAAATAGGGAATCAGTTGCTGTTTGAGTTCAAATCCGCCGTGATCGGAACCGATCGCGATTTTCAAAGGGTACTTCATGCTTCGATAATTTACGCAAAAACCTGATGAAGTCTAATTGCGCACGAACACGATTGCAACGAGTTTCGGATTTAACGCGAAAGTTCCAAGCCTTGGAAGCCGCGCGGAACAGAACTTCCAAGCCTTGGAAGTTTTACGGGCAAAAAGTTCCAAGGCTTGGAACTTCCTCCCAAACCGACTTCCAAGGGTTGGAAAATTGGGCGCGCGGGAGACGCTTTATCCCGCGTCTTCGACTTCGTTGGCGCCGTCGTAGTCTTCGTCGTCCAAATCTTGATTCGGGGCCGGGCGCTGGTTCACGAAGTTGGCTTTCTTGAGAAGATAGTTCTCCCAAGCCTCGAAGTTCAACCGCGCGGATTGGTTGCGAATGGTCTGAATGAGCTGCGGACGAATGCTGTCGAGACTTACGGTGTCGGATGACTTGCGCTCTGCGAGATAGGTGAGGAGGATTCCGGTTTCAATAGGCGTCGGTTTGGAAATTTCGCCCTGGTTTAACGTCAATACGGAGGTGAGGATTTCGCGGTCGGGAGCGTTGGTGTCAGCGAGGCCGGTGGTCGCGGAAAATTCCTCCGTTTTTACGGGCTTGAGTTTGTAGAACGCGAGGGTTTCGGAGAAGCTGATTTTTTCGGCGAGCGCTTTTTCCGCCTCGTCGCGAATTTGCTCGGCCTTTGCAAGCAGCGCGTCGTGCAGGGCCTGTTTGCGGGCGATTGTCGTGACGGTTTCTTTCACTTCGCTGAATTCCGGCGCGCGCGAGTCGAGGCGCTGGCGGAGGGCGATGACATACACTTCATTGCTGCCGCGCACCGGGTTGCTGAAATAGGTCTCCGGGCCTTCGCCGAGTTCAAAGGCGGCGTGTTTGAAGGCGGCTTCGTTTTGAAGCGAGGGCAGCTCATCGGTGGTGGAAAACGGCGCGAGTGAGTTGACGACAAGGCTGGCGTTCGAGGCCGCGACATCGAAATCGGGCGCGGCGCCGTCGCGGTCGGGGGTGAGCGCGACGACGAAGTTCATCGCGGCGTCCTCCGCCGCTTCCATCGCTTTTTGTTCAAGCAGCAGATTGGTGATGTCCTGCTTCACGTCTTCAATAGGGCGGTAGCGGGTGAGGGTATCCAGCAGGTTTGTTTCGGTGTCTGCGGTCGTTGTCGCATTGGTGTCCACATAGTCGAGCAGGTGCTCGTCGTAATAACCCTGCACATCGTCGTCTGTGACGGTGACGTTGGGAATGAACGGCGTGGCGGCGAGGCGGACGTAGTCCACCCGAACCTGCTCGGGGATGGTGAAGAGTTTCGGATTTTTTTCGAAGTAAGCGCGGGCGTCGTCTTCCGTTACCTTGACGGAGGATTCGACGAGGGCGGGTTCGAGTACGACATATTCGGCTATGAACCGGTCGGTTACGGTGCGGAAGGCGCGCTGCACTTCCAGCGGAGTGACGAGGGAGGCGTGGCCGAGGATGTTGCGTGTTTTTTGCAGAATGATTTCTTCGCGCACGTGTTCCTCGAACATGCGTTCACCGTAGCCCTGCTGGGCGAGGAAGTTTTGAACGAACGCCTTGTAGATTTGCGGATGGAATTGACCTTCGTAACTGAAGCCCTCGTGGTGTTGGATGGCGGAAATGACCTCGTCGTCGCTGGCGGTGATGCCCATTTCGTTCGCCGCGCGGAGGGCGACGATTCGTTGCCAGGCGGCTTCACGCAACTGCGCGTCAATTTCCGGCGTGGTGCTGATCTGGCGCCCGAGGGCCATGACGACGGTCAGATACGTGCTGAAATACGCGCGTTGAAATTGCTCCTGTGGAACAGGCTTGCCGTCGAGAAGTCCGGGAGCGCCCGCGTTCCGCTCTTGTTTGGTCGGCATTGCGGTGCCCCAGATTACAAAGCTGAAAATAACAACGACAAGGAAGGCGCCCCACAACAGCTTCGATTGAATCAGCCTGTGGAACTTGGTTATCAGCATGGTCATGGAAAACGCCCTTTCACGAGAAAGACGCGCAGAGTAGCGGGCGAGGGGCTGACGGTCAATCGGTTAGCTTAATCCATCTTATTTCTTCCCCCGTGCGCGTGTTGACACATACGCTATACTTGCCACGGGTTTGAGCCGGTGATTCACGCGAAGCGCGGCGACCCGCTTTTATTCACAGGAGGTTTTTGAGTGGAACTACAGAAGGACGTGTTGCGTAAAGTGGAGTTCAATGGACGCATCGTCGTGCTAGGGTGCGGAAGCATTGGGCAGGCGCTGGTTCCATTGATTGGGCGGCATCTTGACGGCATCTATGAACGCTTGACGGTTTTGTCGGCGGATGAGGCGGGGCGGAAGATTACAGAACGTTGCGGAGCAAAGTTTGTTCACGCCCATCTCACGCCGGGAAATTATCGAAGCACGCTGAAGAATTATATTTCCGCAGGCGATTTGCTGCTCAACCTCTCGATTGATATTTATAGCGTGGACCTGATCCGCCTCTGCGCCGAGCGTGACGTTCTCTATGTGGACACCTCTATTGAACCGTGGCCGGGGGTGTTCGACAATCCCATGCTCAAACTGCATCAGCGCACAAATTTTGCTATTCGCGAGCGAGCGCTTGATCTGGCTTCAGAGCTGGGTGCCGATTCGCCGACTGCGGTTATTGACCACGGCGCAAACCCAGGAATGGTCTCTCACTTTGTGAAACGCGCACTGATCAACCTGGATCGCGAACTGCGCGAGGGGAGTGCAAACCCGCAAACGCGTGAAGAGTGGGCACAGCTCGCGTGCGATCTGAACATCACAGCTATTCAGATTTCAGAACGCGACACGCAAGCCAGCCATCGGCCCAAAAGACAGGGGGAGTTTATCAACACCTGGTCCATTGATGGCTTTGTGGATGAGCTGATGCAACCGGCGGAATATTCGCGCGGCACCTTCGAGAAACACCGACTGAAAGGCGGACGCGAACATCGGGTTGGCTCTGGAACCATATATTTGGATCGTCCCGGCGCGAGCACGTTTGCGCGAAGCTGGGTTCCTTCCATCGGAAGTTTTCAAGGCCTGCTCGTCTCACACGATGAAGCGTTTTCAATTGCGGACTACTTCACGCTCTCCGACGACGATGGCCCGCGCTATCGCCCGAGCGTAATGTTCGTCTATCACCCGTGCGATGACGCGATGCTGTCTGCGTTGGAATTGGAAGGGAACGGATGGATGATGCAGCCCATTCGCCGTCGGTTGGGCGCAGATATCGTCACCGGCGCGGATGAATTGGGCGTGTTGCTCGCGGGCCATTCACGCAATGCGTATTGGTACGGCTCATATCTCACGATTGAAGACGCTCGACGCAAGGTGGAATATGCGAACGCGACGACAATGCAGGTCGTCGCCGGCGCTCTCGCTGCCGTGCTTTGGACTATTGAGAACCCGCGCCGCGGCGTATTGGAACCGGAGTCATTGGATTACGAAGACTGCCTGATTAGCGCCAAGCCGTACCTCGGCCAAATGATCGGCGAATTCACCGAATGGACCCCGCTCGATGGCCGCGGAAAATATTTTCCCGAGAAACTCGATGTCCACGACCCCTGGCAAGTCCAAAACATCCGCAGTCGTCAATGGCACGGGGATTGAAGATAGATAAAATCTAATTCCCCAAGTGCGGCCGAAGTTAAAGAGGTTGATTGCTGCGCCGGATTCAAAAAAAGACTTTTGCGAAGCGTAGGATGCCCTGCTTCCACGGGACGCGGTGGGAGATGCCGCTGGCGCTGCGGAATTGGTCGAGGTTGGCGACGTACCACCGATAGTTTCGCACGAGTGCGTCTTTGTTCGAATAGCGCGGTTTGAAGCCGAGGATGCGTTCGGCTTTTTCAATGCTGACGAACGAGTCCTGGCTGGCGGTCTCATAGACCCACTTGTAGAGCGGCGAAAGATGCAGTAGCTCCAGGAAGCGCAGTGTCCAAATCATCGGCGCAGCAGGAAAGCCACGAATTTTCTTCCCGTGCCCGGCGTCGTCCAGAACCGCCTGGTAATCCTCGCGCATCGTTGTGAATTCTTTCGCCCCTATATTAAAGGTGTCGTTCACGACAGCCGGATCAAGAGTCATCGTCAACCAAATCGCCTCGCACAAGTCTTCCACGTCGAGAAGTTGGTAGCGATTTTTGCCGTTTCCGATCATGGGGAAGCCGTGGCCCGTGTAGGCCCAGTCGTAAAGCATCGCGAACACACCGAGACGCTCTGGGCCGATAAAGGATTTCGGGCGAATAATGGGAACACACAGTCCTTTCGTACGAGCGTTGAGACACTCCACCTCTGCGGCAATTTTGGCCTCGCCGTACGGCCCCACGCCAATGAGCTTGTCCGTTTCCAGAAGCGGATGGTGGTCCGGAATGCCGTACACCGCTGTGCTGGAAATCATCACAAACCGTTCCACCTTTGCCTGCTGCGCCGCTTCCAGAAGTACGCGCGTGCCGATAACATCCGTTGTGTGAATGTCCTCCGGTTTATAGAGGGGCAGGGCGGCAGCGGTGTGAACGACCCACTTTACGCCTTCCATACACCTCGCGACCGTCGACTCATCGCGGATGTCACCCTTCATCGCTTCGACCTGCCCGCGCTCGGGATAATCGAATTCAACGAGGTCTATCGTTCGGATATCGGTGACGCCGTTCGCCATCAAGTGGCGAATCAGATTAATCGAAAGGAAGCCACTGCCTCCAGTCACCAAGACTTTACCTGCCATCGTCATTATTTCCTGCTCCGAAAATGTGCGTCTTGCGATTCGACGCGCTTGCTAAAAGTCGCGCCGTTGTAGTCCCCACGCGGCGACACGCGCAAGAAAAACAAATGGCCCCGCGAATGAGGCGGCGCGGAGGCCTCTATTCCTTGTCCAGTGTAACCACCGCGACGGAATAGCTCTTATCGGTTGCGGTCGCTTCCCACGGGCGCTTGTACACAAGGCGAAGCGTAGAAGTTCCGGGGTTGACCCACTTGAGTCGCAGTACAAACGTACCAGATGCGCCGATCTCTCTGGAGGTCAGCTCCATCGCCGAATGAGCCACGCGCAACAGATTCGTTTCAATTTCAACAACTTCCCAGAAATAGCCCGTCGTCGCGTTGCCCGGAAGCCGGATTTCCAAAGTCTGGTCGGCCTCGAACGCCACGTTCCCCCCATTATCATCCGCAGTGAGCAAAACCACTTTTGGGGCATCAACTGCCCGTACGGTCAATACACACCCGAGAAGCGCCAACACAGCGATCCCTGCAATCTTCATCTTCATGACGTGGAATAGTGGCGAAAGGGTGGGGCGGATACGAGTGAAATCACGTTGATTTCAGTGCCACGCGCCAAGTATGCAACAAGCGCCGGGCGGAATCTGCGACACCCTTGGACGAATACGTTGCGCCGGACATTTTTTGAATATCGCGATACATCTTCAGCGGACTCTCCGTTGTTTTGCCGACAAACTGCGCACGCCACGCGTCGTCCCGCACCTCAAATCCATGTTCTTCGCGGTAGAGAAGAATCTCGATCCCCTTTACTGTGCCGTCCTCATTTATCCCCAACGCGATATCAAAGCCCTCGTGCTTTCCCATCGCCTCATCAAGAAACATCCATCCGCCGCCCGACGCCCGTTGTGCGCGAACGCGCGGATGAAATACCGGCGACTTCGCTGCGGCAGAGATTTCTCGCATCTGATCGGGAGTCAGCTCAAACGAGACATCCACCATTGTTTCACCGGGGAAGAAAATAGCAGCGGCCTCCTCCTCCGTCAGATACCGTGTCTCGTCCATAAACATTTTGCAACAGCCTTTCTTTGAAAACAACAGACCCGCCGGCAGATGACCCCGGCCATTGTCGCGAAGCATATTCACCTTTGAACGCATTTCCAGCCATCAATCACCCCGCATCAAGCAAAGACATTCCACCTCTACACCTTTTCTCGACATTGGACTACCATTCCAAAAGCAAGCCCTGTACGGGCAACAGGCGGATCAAGCACGCGCCTTCCCTCCTATCGCTTCACCCGAACCTCTTACAGTTAAGCGCTCGGGCCAAAATTTCACACCGAAATCACCATCCAGTTCGTCTTTGTGGTAGGGCCGGACTGCCAGGCCGGCCTAAACGTTCACGATTAATTGAGACGTTCCAAATTGGATTATTATCGACCTTCGGTTGTGAACCCGAGAGCTTCTTCGGCGCGCCCGGCCCTGCCCGCCTCTGGAGGGCGGTCACGCCCTACCAACCACAACGAAATCGAGAACCACACAGCAGTATGTTGTTTTGGGTAGGGCCGGATCGCCGAGCCGGCCTAAACGTTCACGATTAATTGAGACGTTCTAAATTGGATTATTATCGACCTTCGGTTGTGAACCCGAGAGCTTCTTCGGCGCGCCCGGCCCTGCCCGCCTCTGGAGGGCGGTCACGCCCTACCAACCACAACGAAATCGAGAACCACACAGCAGTATGTTGTTTTGGGTAGGGCCGGACTGCCAGGCCGGCCTAAACGTTCACGATTAATTGAGACGTTCTAAATTGGATTATTATCGACCTTCGGTTGTGAACCCGAGAGCTTTTTCGGCGCACACGGCCCTGCCCGCCTCTGGAGGGCGGTCACGCCCTACCAACCACAACGAAATCGAGAACCACACAGCAGTATGTTGTTTTGGGTAGGGCCGGACTGCCAGGCCGGCCTAAACGTTCACGATTAATTGAGACGTTCCAAATTGGATTATTATAGACCTTCGGTTGTGAACCCCAGAGCTCCTGCGGCGCGCCCGGCTTGTCCTACCAACCACAGTGAAATCGTGAACAACACGACGCCTCCCCTTCGCGTTCTTTTCACGTGTTCTCGGGCAAGACAAACGGCGTGTTGACAACGATCTGGGGAGGATTGATGATTAACCACGTGGTTCGTTTGCAGGCTGAATTCTGACGCAAATCGTGGGACGCTAGACATGTTGCAACCGAATGAACTTTCCTGCACCAACCTCGTCGCAGCGCACGCGTAATAAATAAATATCGGTCTCCCTTCGTCCAAATTTTCTGCACTATACCCACCCGTATCGTGGGCGATGTGATGCCCTCACTTTACCTCCGCGCTCTAGTTCTGAAAAATATTGTAAAAAAACTCTTGCAATGCTTATTGAGGAGGGGTAAGAGAACCATACTGCTTGTAGGGAGAGGGTCCATGGGTAGGCTTTTGCGTTTAGCTTGTTGGACGGCTGCTTGGGGTCTGTTTGGCTCGCTTTGCGGTGTACACGCCGACTCCTCGAATCCGCTATTTTTCACCAATGCTGTAGAGAAGGCCATGGGATCTGCGGCTTTTGCGGGTGACCCCGAGGCGCGCGGTATTCTGCAAGTCGGCACCAACTCGTCAGACTATATCGGCTGGATACGCGAGCAATCAAGGCTTGCCGCGCTTGATATTGAACTCCAGGAACCCACACCTGCCGTACCTTTCGGGCGCTATGAAGCTCTCGGAGTAGCGGACCATTTTATCGACTCCACAGGAAACTCCCGCGCCACTGTCATTGCGCCGCGCATTGAAGGCGATGGAACAGTCGAGTTCATTCAGCAGCCAACGCCTATCCGCTTTGCACCAAATGCAAATCTCGCGAGTGTGGTCGAAACCACGCGCGCACGAGATCGCGGCCCGGCGCGATCCGCGACTGCCGGACTCGCCTATCACGACAATATAACGGGGCGCCGCGTTATTGTCGCATGGCCGCAAGACAGTCCGGTGCAGGCATCGCCAGACGGAGTCTTTTATGGCGACGCCTTTACCGGCGCTGATGCCGACATCGTGTACACGGTACAACCGTGGGGATTGGAGCAGTTTGTGTATCTGTACGGTGGCCTCCCGGAACCGGAGGCGCTCGGAATCGACCCCGCGCAGGCAACATTGTGTGTGTTGACAGAACTCATGGACGTGAACCTCGCGACAATGGGCATTGACCGGCCCGCGAAACAGGAGCCGGAGACCCTCAGCGCCGAAGGAATCAGCATTTATAGAGAAGAAGGTGGAGATTGGCACGAGGTTCACGAGTTTTTACGGAGTTATGCGTATACGGGCGCTGGCGTGGCGCTGGGCGGCTTGCACCTGAATCACCCCGAGCGCAAGCCCGTCGGTTTGCGGATTATTCGTGAAGAGGGACGAGTGTTCTTATCGGAAGAAATTGCCCTGGCCGAATTGCGGTTAGAACACGCGGAACTTTTTTTGACACGGGCGCCACTCGCAAACCCATAGCTCTGAACGTGCCGCCGCTACGCCCTCATGAACGGGCGAACCGTATTGTTGGAAAAGATGAAGCGACATCTGGTTTCGTGCGCTACAGTCCGCGCAACAAGGCGCATCTGGTCATGGACTATATTGCGTACACCGGCACAAACACGGCGGATATCATCCTGCAGAATGGCCGGACGTATTACGTCAGCAACGCGCTGGTTCTTTCCGGCTCCACGTTGACAATCGAGCCCGGCGCAGTCGTCAAGTTTGCGACCAACGGATATATCCAATTGATCAACGGCGCACACGTGGAATCGCGCGCGCATTTGCTCAATCCGGCCATCTTCACCTCGGCCGCCGACACGAATCACGGCGAAATGATTACCGGCTACGGCGGGATGGACCCGCTCACCCATCGCTACCCCCGCGCATTCATTGTGGACGGCGGGACGAATAGCTTGAGCGGGATAATAGTCAAATATGCAGAGACGGCGCTTGAACTCAACGGTGCGGGTGTCCAAACCGTGCAAGACGCACAACTCTTGTTTTGTCGGCGCGGTATCAGCGTTGCGGGCGGCGGAACCACTGGCGTGCTGAACAACGTCTTGATCCGCGATGGCGCCGAAGGCGTATATGCCGCCAGCCCGGAAGTGCGCATCACACAACAGACCTTTTATCAACTGACCAACTGGGCGGTAAACGCTGCGGGCGGCATTACCAACTTGGAATTGCGACGCAATATCTTTTACACCATCACACATGCTTTTGCGTCCAATACTGTTTTGGGCATGGCGAGTATCCATGAGAATGCCGCCTATGACGTGCCTGCAGGATGGATGGGGGGATCGGTCGTTTCCCTCGGCTCAAATACCTTTGTCACCGGTCCGTATGGTTCCAACTATCTTCACCCAGGCAGCCCCGCAGTCAACGCGGGTGGAACCAATGCCGATGCCGTGGGAATGTACCACTACACTACGGATGCGAGCGGGTTGCGCGAGACCAATTCCATTGTGGATATCGGCTTCCATTACGGCACGACGAATGACGCGGATGGCGATGGGCTGGCTGACTTTATAGAGGACAGCAACGGGAACGGAATTTTTGATGCAGGGATTGATTATTCCGATCTTTTCGTGACAGATACGGATGGCGACGGATTGAGCGATGCTCAAGAATACGCATTGGGCACTGACCCTCAGTCCGCTGATAGCGACGGGGATGGCGCTACGGACTTTTTCGAAATATTTTATGGCGCCGACCCACTGAACCCTGCCTCATTCCCAGCAACGCTCAGCGGCCGAATCGGCTACACGGGATCACAGACGGGCGCCTTGCACATTCAGCTCACCGCTTATCCCGTAATCACAAACCAACCGGCGTTATCATTGAGTTTTGATGCCACAAGACCGACGTATGACAACAGCGCCTGGCAGACTCCGCTGACCGTCAATGGGGCGACCTGGACAACGAATGGCAAGCATGGCGGCGCCTATTCGTTCGACGGGAATGACACCATCACACTCGGAAAACTATATCAGGCCGTCGGCATCAACAATCTGAGTTGGGGCGCATGGATTCAGGCCGAGCCTGGCATCTGGCTCGGTGGCATATTGGGCAAGACCTATTTTGGGGATGACTCTCTCTACATGATTTTGGCTAACAACGGATCGAGTGTTGAAACGCGCATACTGCCGGCTGACCAAAATGGTGTTCGCGATGCCATTAAGGACTCAATTATCACCAACGGCGTCTGGCAGCACCTCTTCGCAACCTATAACGGCGTCCAAACGAAGCTCTATCTGAACGGCAGTCTCGTGGCCACCAGCGCGGTGTTCGCCACGCAGCCCATTCGATCCAATAACGTAACCGCTGCCCTGGGCGACCTGTCCCCTGGAGCTGGTTGGACCTTTAGGGGCCTCATGGACGAAGTGCAGCTTTATCGCGCCACCTTGACCGATGCGGAAATTGCGGGGATTTACCGCAGCAGCTTCACGGACGAATACACGCGCACCACCTCCCAATCAACCACAGGCGCCTATTCATTCGCGCACGTGCCGACTCTGAGCAACTACTGGGTAATGGCCTGGCTGGACAGCAACGGAAATGGCATGCGAGATTATTTTGAGCCCGTCGGGTTTTATGATGGCAACGGCTTTCTCTTGGGCGCTGACAAGGTCGGCGTGGATATTGATCTGTATGATCCCGATAGCGACGGCGATGGCGCCGCTGACTGGTTGGAACTCCAGGCAGGCACCGATCCGACTAAGCCCGATTCTTATCCCGTCAACCTTGCCGGCGTGATCACGTATGGCGGGCGACAAACTGGGCCGATCATTGTGAGCGCCGAAATCGAAGCCGGGCTTCTGCTTCACTACGATTTCGACATTCCGAACACGAGTCGCGTTTCAAACCTGATCTCACCGCTTTATACTGGAATCGTTAACGGCGCTGTTTATGTCACAAATGGCTATCGCGGCGGCGCTTATTGGTATGACGGCACCAACGATCACATCCTTGTTGGCCCCATGGGGGTACTGCCCGAAGGAACCATTTCCTACTGGGTTAACCCCGATGAAGTGGAAAGCTGGCGAAACCCGTTCACCACAGACTATGCCGGATGGGACGACTGCATTCGGTTTGAAGCCTACAGCACGGGGGAATTTATCGGGGGCGGCCTGGGTCTGACCGGCCAGTGCTGGTACACCGCCAGCATGCCAACGGCAAGCTGGCAACACATCGTCCTGACGTGGAATCGGAGCAATGCGTGGGGGTACTACAACGGGACGTACAAGTTTCACTCCTCCCATCAGGGACAGGGTGGAACGGTGGGCCTCAACCCATCCATGGACAACGTGGCCATCGGAAACGGATACTCAACGGCGCCCAATCGCTACTGGAAGGGGCGCATTGACGAGGTGAAAATCTACGCGCGTACCCTCGATGGCGACGAAGTAGCGAGCCTGTATGCGACAGGTTCCGGAACAAACCTCTCCCTCTTCACGACAACGATTCCCGGTCCTGGCCCATACACGATCAGCAATATTCCCAATCAGACCAGCTACCGGTTGAAGGCATATCGGGATTCGAACACGAATGCATCGCAAGACGATGCGGAGGCATGGGGAGCGTATAGCAACAACCCTATTTTGCTGGCGCAAAGCACAACGAATGCAAACCTTGTGCTCATCGATCCCGACTCCGACGCAGACGGGATGCCGGATTGGTGGGAGATCCTGCATGGGTTTAATCCGACTTCACGTGTGCCCGCAGAGGGCGAGGGCTGGTGGAAGTTCGATGAAATGTCGGGAACCAACGCCTATAATTCCGCATCAGCGAACTACCACGGGCAATTAGTCAACTTGCCGCCCAACGCATGGACCTCTGGCATTTTGGGCGGCGCCTTGTCGTTCGATGGCACGGACGATTACGTCAGAGTCTTGCAGTCCGTGGCCATGATAACGGGTTCGACATTTACGGCCAGCGCCTGGGTAAATCTCGACGGAACCTTCACCTCGCATTTTCCCTCCATCATCGCCGATTTCGATCTCTGTGGATACCAGTACAAAGGTTTCTGGCTCGGTTGGGACAACTACAACGATGGCACAGCCGGTTTTCTTGCTACTTGTGCCGGTGGAAGCTCCTTCCCGCTTCATCAGTCCCCGATTACCGGAAAGTGGACGCATATCGCCCTGACCCGCGACGGTTCGACCACCCGTCTCTATCGCGACGGCATGGAAGTCGCCTCCGCCAGTGGAAATTTTTCGCCCGCCCTGCAATCGGACCTGCGCATTGGGTGGGCCAACGATCCGGGCGACAGCTATTTTTGGAAAGGCCAGCTCGACGACGTTCGTCTCTACACCTCCGCTCTCTCCAGCAACGACGTGGCCACGATGTACGACGCCCTCGGGGATGCGGATGGCGATGGGTTGAGCAATGCCGAAGAGTATATATTGGATTCAAACCCCTTTATTTTTGATTCTGATGGTGACGGACTTATCGATGGCTGGGGCGGGATCGTCTCGACGAATCTATATCCCCAAGGAGCGGACGCCAATGCCGATGGTTTTGTGGATGGTGAGCTTGATTATGGGACTAATCCCACTGATTTCGATACGGATGGCGACGGATTAGTCGACGGATTCGACGGAATCATAAGTACAACCCTGTATCCTTGGGGGTTAGATATGAATGGTGATGGCTATGTTGATGGCGAGCTTGATTGGGGAACGCGTTCCGATCTTTATGACTCGGATGGCGACGGAATAGATGATGGGGCCGCAGTGTTTTATGGCTTAAATCCTACAAACGGACTTGCTTCTTCTGGCCTCAATCGAAACTGGCTTTTCCATAATAGTCCTGATTTTTCGTCGTCGACTTGGGAGATGGTTCCCGGGCTATGGCAGCGGTTTGCCATGGAGGATTATGACTCCAATAAAAAGGTCATCTTCTTTCTTGGTCCAACAAATGCTGTTCTTGGACCGGGAGAGACCGCAATGGCCGACGTTCGTTTTTCTTGGCAGCCCGAGGGTTCTGGCTGGACTGATCTTTGGGTGTCGGCCTCCAGCTACACGGCGGTGACTATTTCGGCAAATAGCCGATTTCATGCTTTACCCAGTCTCGGTATCTACACCGTTCAGGTTTATAGAGCCGCATGGAGCATGCCAGCCTATGCCGCGACACAGAGATTCGCTGTTTACTATTCACCCCGCATTCGGTCAGTCAAGGCAGGCGTGGTGTACGATGAAACGTATCTAAATGCCCGCTTTCGGCCTGAAGACTCAGGTGCCGCAGGCTATATTACAAACAACTGGCCATTTGGAGTTCAATTGCTGGGCAAAGATTATTTTGATCGTGACTACACTTTGAGACACGCGCCGCGACGCCTGCTTGACGGCGGTTTTGAAAGTGGCACCGTCGGCGTAAATGGGCGTTGGAGTACCTTTGGTGACGAGTTGGGCATAGTGACGAACATATATCGAGGCGGTGATCGTGCCTTTTGCTCATATGGTGTAAATGGTGCGTATCAAGAAATCGATGTTCACCCCGGTGAAGAGTTAGTAATCCGGGGTTATATGTTTACACCGAGTTCAACAAATGAGTTTGATCCCAGCCCACTGACTCTTGATCGGTACGGCTCGATTGCGATTGAGTATCTCGACGGCTCTAACAGTGGCGCATTCATGAGAACCGACGAAGCTCGACTATACAGTACGAATTCACCAGACACATGGCATGTATTTTCCATTACAAGTTTGGTTCCAAATTTAGCGGTATCCGCGCACATAACGCTTCGCGCGGTCTCACCGACAATGGACGTGGGCGGCGCCGGACACGTTTATTTTGATGACATATCCGTTTCAGTTAGCCCGGACACGGATCACGATGGGATCCCTGATTGGTGGGAGCTGCAATATGGGCTGGCACCAGGCGACCCAACGGATGCAATAGCCGATACAGATGCTGACGGTTTGATGAATATTGATGAATACAGGTACGGATGTAACCCGAATATGGATGACACCGATTCGGATGGTATGGGTGACCTCTGGGAGGTTGTTTATGGATTGAATCCCTCTTCCGCCGCCGACGCCAACTCGGATCTGGATGGGGATGGTCTCACAAATTTTCAGGAATACCAGATGGGTACAAATCCGCGTGCAGAAGATAGCGACCTGGATGGATTGTCAGACGCTTTCGAGGTGTTTGATCTGCATAGTGATCCCGGTCGAGCGGATTTTAGTGGATTTGGGACGGCTTTTGAGGTGGATGGAGCAGCTTTTTCGCAGAGCCTGGGGGACTGGCGAACCGAGGACACGGATGCCGTTGCCGACGGACGAAGGGGGTATCTGGAGTACGAAGTTAATTTTGTCACGGGCGATGTCTATCGCCTCGAAATTATGGGTGCGAATTATTATTCCAACCAATGGAGTAAAACCCTTGAATTACGTATTAGCGTGGATGGAGTGTTTGTTGAACGCATTAGTCTGATATCTTCTTTCGGCCGCATGGCGAAGGCGGGCTGTATGCTTCCTTGGCTGCCCGCAGGCAGCCATACAATTCGTGTTTTCTGGGATAACCATTCCAGTGATCGCTTTCTGCGGCTGCGGCAGTTGCGCATTTTGTCCATATCCGGGCCGGACGAAAATGCAAATGGGGTCAAAGACTGGGTGGAGAGGCGATTGAATCGGTTGAGTGGCGTCTATAGCTCGACCCTCATAAGCGCCACCAGTCCTGCATGTGTAGAGAGGGTGCAGACCCTTATCTTCCCTTTATGAATATTTCAACCGGCAGTCTCCACCATGGAGCCGGTTCGCAGTGGTATGCGAATATTCCGCTTGCACCTGACGTCGCAACACCGTTTACGGTCTCATTTCAGAGTGGCGGGAAAGTCAGAACAAATTCGGTTGCATGGAAACCAACGAACATTCTCGAAGCCGACTCGTTGACGATAAGAAAAGGTGACGCTTTGCTACTAACTGCAATTCCACCGGAGGCGACCACTGGTACTGTGGTAATTTCGGTTCTGGGCGTAACGAATTACAATACGGGCGTAATTTCTCCCGTAGTCCATACTTTTAATGAGAGCGGGACGTTTTATGCCGTGGGCACATATACCCCGCCGTCGGGGTCTGCAGTTTCGAGTATTCTCGAAGTAAACGTGCTTGATGGGCACTTTCCCGGCAACCCTGTTGCCTGGGTCAATGTCTATAGAACCTGGGTGTGTTCAAACCTACCCCAAGTGGTTATCATTGACCATGATCCTCGGTTGACAGTGCGACAGACAAACAGCGGTTCAGGTGTCGGGAGGGTGTTGAACGTGCTCTCAACCGATCCCGAAGAGCGCTATCTGGTCGCACGTGCGGGAGATGGCGGCCCTATTTTAACCAACGCTTTTGTCCGTGGTTTCCGTTTTGGCTATGCCTCCGAGGGCGATATCACAACTAAAAATGTGTGCGACACAGGTGATCAACTGATTGGGGCGGAAATGATAGCGAGCTCCGATGTTTGATGCCCTTGTGGTTCGAAGCGAGATTATTGTTGGTGGAATCACTTTTTCAAACGGGTTGCTCTCGAATGAGTGGACGGCCATTGATTTCGACGCTCTCGGTCAGTGCGAGGCCGAATTTATAAGGCCAGCAGAAGCACAGTCCTCGTTTTGTCATATCCTCGATGTCTACGACGGGGACGAGTTTTTAGGCCGATATATGCGATAGGAGACGACGGTGAGACGCACGTTGATGGTTTTGGTTCTTGGTCTGGGAATAATCGCTATTGTTCGATTTTTTCGTGTACCGCATGGCTCCGCCCTGTTTAAGCATGAGACGATGCCTAAAATATCCATCGCCGAACTCGATACTCTGAAGGACATGGTTGATACAAGAGAGCAGGAAGCAGTCAAGACCGGCAGCGATGAGCCGGAGCGAAACGCAGAGACAGTGCCCGAAATCTTGAAAGCGACATATCTTCAGTCTCGACGGGCAACATTCCCAGTTGTGGAGATGACTGCCGACTATCGCTATATCATTGCGCGCGAAATACCTCCGGGCGTTTCCCGTTCAGAATATTACGCGCGAATTAATGCCACAATGGGTCGGCTCTGTACAATGGCCGCTCCCCCTGAGAATCTCACCGAGTTCCTCTCGGCTATCGTGCGCGACGACACGCTGGACTCGGTAAAACGCGATTACGCCCTTCAACATCTGACACTAAACTGGTATCAGCGCTTGGACAGCAAGCGACAGAGTGACATTCGGCAGCTTGTCACGGAAGCCACAGCAATCCGCGAGGGAGGCATTGCCGGAACGGCCGTGCTTGCCATGGACAGAATACGCCGTCAGTCAGAATTTTATTCGGAACAAGACGTTCAGCGCGTTGCGCTGGAAATTGCGCGTGACGAGGACGCCGGTGTCCTCTCGCGTATTACTGCTCTGGAAATGGCCAGGAATTATGGCGTGCCCGAAATTATAGAGGTAGCCCGCAACATACAGGGCAAGTCCCGAAGCAGTGCACTCAGTCGAATTGCGGGTGCCGTTATTCGCGCAGGGACTGGGGGCAGCGACAGCGAGGGCGTGAACGAAGGTCGGCCTCCGTGCCTGGAGTGTCCATAATGAAAAGAATTATCAGAACAAGTTTTCTTGCGGCGTTCTGTTCGCTTGGGCTGACATGGGGGTCTGTATGTCTTGGCCAAGGGGTGAATCCTGGAGATGGGGGCGAGTCGGAGGGTTCGTCGCCGGGCGGGAACCCCTCTGTAACGGAACCGGAACTGGGCTTTGTCGAGCCGGAGAATATGGTTTTTCGCGAAGACGTACCTCTATATGGAACGGGGTATGGGTTGCATTATTCAAGTTGGCGCTTGCCGGACGTCGCGAATCCACGGCTTTTGCATGTCCGGTTGTTCGATGCGGAAGCCCACGACAATATCCAGCATATAAAGGTCGTTGTAACCATCGCAGGTCGAGAATTTACGCACGAAGTCGGGGTTGATCCTGACGCTGGTGGGGCGTCTCCAGGTCCTCTGCCATTCCCGATTGCCCAGCAAACGCTGCCTGGTGTGAGCGGTTCTCCGATATGGGACTTGGTGTGGGATGGGTTGGATGAGGCGAGCAATCGCGTAATTGGAATGACCATGGCTCGTATCGAGCGAACAATAACCACAGTGACTTATGAGTTTCCGCGAATGGAGATGGAGTCGGGTGAACCATCCACCGCAAGTTCGGCTGTGTCAGGCCCCCTGTTGGTTCCTGGCCTGAATTCGGCAGCCCTTTGCCCGTTATGCCCCCAATATCAAAGGCTACTACAATCGGCGTCGTGGATATTCCATACCGTGCGGACGACGGGCCGTGGAACGATGTTCATCGAGACACGCCAGGCGGAGGCGGAGGCGGCGGCGGCGGAGGCGGAGGAGGGGGGCGGAGGTGGAGGAGATATCTCCAGCCTGATTCCTGTGTACCATACGGCGCGAGATATTTCTTATGCTCAAGTCGGGACCTGCGATGTATTGAACGGGGATATGGCGGGAGGCTGGACATTAACTCCTCATCACCATTATGACCTTGGCGGGCAGACTCTTTTTCTCGGGAACGGCAGTGTGGTAAAAGCGACACCCGTGAAGACCCCCGCCTGCGTTTTTTCGAATATTCAAATTTCCGCAACGGGCACCCTGTCAATCGTGTCGCGGGATGGGGCTGAGTTGTATCTGTTTGACGCAGATGGACGGCATTTGCGCACATATGACACCCTGTTGGGCGCTGTCGAATATGCGTTCGGATACGATGCGAACGGACGTTTGATTTCCATCGTGGACAAATTTAGCAATACGACAAGTGTCCAGCGTGCCGGATCGGGGGAGGCCACGAATATTGTCTCGCCGTTCGGTGTACGGACTCAGTTGCTTATGGACGACAACGGCTATCTGAGCGCAGTGGTAAATCCGGCAAATGAAACCAATGCGTTCCGTTATAGTGCAAACGGGCTGCTGACCAACGTCATTACGCGAAAAGGATATGTGTTCAGTTTTGTGTATGATGAGTGGGGCCGCTTGGTCCGTGCCGAAGACCCTGCGGGAGCTTATCATCAGTTCAAACGTGAGAACTTTTTTGCGGGGCACGAAGTCATGGACTCCGGCACTCTGCAGGGGAGCAATACCTACAGATTTGCCAGAATGGGCGCTGATTTCAGCCTCAGAACCCATGTTGCGCCGGGAAATCTGACGACGTTGACCTATCAGAACTACGCAGAGACGATTATTACGAACATCGCGCCGGATGGCACTGTGGTCAGTACGCTGATGGGGGCTGACCCGCGCTTTGACTGGCAAGTGAAGAAACCGGAGATGCGCACAATCCGTTTTCCATCAGGCTTGATTTGGTCGGCGAATGTCAGCCGAGCCGCCTCGTTGTCGGATACCGGTGACGTGTTAAGCCTCGTTTCCTTCACGAATGTCTTCAGCATTAATGACCGACCAGCGTATGTAGCGTCGTATCAGGCGTCGAATCGAATGGCGTCGCTGACGAGTCCCGAGGGCAGAACCCGCAGGGTAATCTATAATGCAAACGGGCGGGCGGAGCGGATAGAGCTACCAGGGTTGTATCCCATCGATGTTGCATATGATGTTCACGGTCGGTTGCAGCAGTTCGCGATCGGCACTGGAGCTGTGCGTCGTGCTTTTGGACTCGGTTATACAACGAATGGATTTTGGGGCGCGCTCACCAACAGTTTGCTGCAGTCGTACCGGCTGGATTCCGATCCCGCCGGTCGGGTCACGAATCTGCTGCAACCGGATGCGAAGACCATCGGACTGCGGTACGACAAGTCTTCCAACCTGGGCGGAGTACGCCGCCCGATAAGGCTGAACATCAGATGGACTACAACAACGTTGGTCTTCTGGGTCGCTATTCGGCCCCCGGCTTGGCTGGTGTGGACACGAATCTTCTCCTCACGTGGAATGCGCGCCGCCAGGTGACGAGCATACGGCTGCCGGGCGGGGCGACCATCACCAACCAGTACAATGCGGCGGGGCAGGCGAGTCAGGTCCGGTGGCCGGAGAACCGGATTGCGGTCGCCTACGCAAACGGGCACCCGATTTCCATCGTTGCCACAAGCGGGTCCTCTCTGGCTTTAGACTGGGATGGCAGCCTGCTGACAAACGTGACCTGGGGTGGCTCTGTCACGGGACGGGTAGGGTATGCATGGAGTCCGGACCTCCGCTTGAGCCAGATTACGCTCAATGGTGATGGTATTGGATACGGCTATGATCTTGATCTATTGTTGACCAATGCCGGTCAATTGCGGCTGAATCGGGATGCCGCAAGTGGGTTTGTGACGAACACGGTTCTGGGCGATGTGAGCGATATGCGACAAATTAGCAAATTTGGGGAGCTACAGGCATCCGCCAGTGATTTTGGCGGAACAAATCTGCTGTCATTCGATTATGGGTACGATGCAATGTGGCGGATGACCAGCCGGGTGGAGCGCATTCAGAATCAGACGAACCTATACACCTATTCCTATGATGCGGCGGGGCGGCTGATTGAGGTGCATACCAATGGTTCGCTGCGCGCAAAATATCAATACGACGCAAATGGGAACCGCACAAATGCCATACTGAGCGGGTCGTCGCTTGTGGGTCACTACGACGCGCAGGATCGCCTGTTGAGCTACGGGGCGACGACCTACCAGCATGATGACCGTGGCACGCTGACGAACAAGAGCGTTGGCGGAGTCGGAACCGCATACCGCTATGACGCTCGGGGCAGCCTGCTTGCCGTCAGCTCCACGGTTTCTGCGATTCGGTACAGCGTTGACCCTCTGGGGCGGCGCATCGCCAAGAGTGTGAATGGCACGACCGTGCAACGGCTGGTCTATCAGGACTTCCTGAAGCCGATTGCGGAGTTGAATGTGGATGGAAGCGTGAAGTCCCGGTTCGTGTACGCGACGCGGGTGAATGTACCGGATTATATGGTGCGTTCTGGAACGACATATCGGATCATCGCGGACCACCTGGGCAGCGTGCGGCTGGTTGTGGATGCCCAGACCGGCGCCATTGCGCAGCGGATGGACTATGACGAATGGGGCAATGTTCTGGAGGACACAAATCCCGGATTTCAGCCATTCGGGTTCGCGGGAGGTTTATACGACCCGGATACGGGTCTGACGCGGTTCGGGTATCGGGACTATGACCCGACGTTGGGGAGATGGCTTGCCAAAGACCCCATCCTCTTCGGGGGCGGGCAGGCGAATCTCTACCTCTATTGCCACGTCGATCCAGTGAACAGGATCGATCCGTTCGGACTTGGAGACAACGTCGATTGGAGTGAGGTAGGCCGCGGGCTGAGCGGCATGGCTGGTGGCGGTTTGGCTGTCGTGCTGGGTTTAGGCTTTATCGTGAGCGATGGCGCGTTTCCTCTTCTGGACGCATTCGGGGCCGGTATTGCTACTGTGGGAATCGCGGATATCACTCTGAACTATGGAGTTGTGGTCGCGGCATTAACGGGTGCGGAATCGGGTGAGATTCCCAGCGGCATAGTTGATCCTGTTGTCGATGCTATCACGGGAAGCGACGAGGCTGGGGATACGGCGCAGGAAATCTACGACGCCGCGCAGGAAGCGCTTGGCCAATAGCAATGCAACAGGACGGCATGATTGGGATATGCCTATACGTGGTGTTTGGTGCATCAGCGATACTGATGTCGTTTTTTCGCCGCAACCAGCCCGAGGCCACCAGCATACTCGTGCGCCATAATCGATCAGTGTTGCTGTATGGTGGCATTGCGGTGATTGTAGTGACGCTATTGCGTGCATTCATGGGTTGGCATTGACGGGACAGATGGTGTCAATCCGCACATTTGTTCATCGGCAATTGCCGTGATGCTACTGATGGCTGCGGCCTCGGTCGTTGCCCTCTGGGTTGGATTTGCAGGTCAAGCCGCCAGAGCCGGGGACAGCCCTTAGAAATTAAGAATCGGTGACACGGCTCCCGCTTACCTCGGCCCGCTGGCCCGGCTTCGCGTGGCTTCGCCGTGGCAAGCAACGGGCCTCGGACCTACTCGCGCCCTGCCGGGCGCTCGTGCGCTACGCCGTATGTCACACAAGCTGCTTACGCACCTTGTGCGCCAACGGCTTCGCGTGTGGACTCGCTCCCGCTGGTCGCTCGATCGGTCGCGCGCCGAAGCGGCGCGCTCTCGGCGCGGCGGGCGGCGGTGGGCATGCGTTTTCCCCCTTCAGTTTTCCCCCTTTGGAAACCCCCTTTCCCGCCTACGCCAAGGCTCCGGCGGGTCTCCGGCCGCAAGGCGGCCTCCGACCTGATTCCCCCTTTTCGCGGACCACACCAAAGGGGGAAAACCGCAGGGGGACAACGCACGGCGGCTCTTATGGAAAACGGCGCGAGTCCCGCCTGAGGGCGGGCCTCTTACCTGGCGCCGTTTTCCCCGCCGCCCTACGGGTGCCCGCCGCCACTTTCACCCGCCTACGGCGGGCCGCCGCTTGGCCGCCCTTGCGCCATCGGCCCCCGCGGGGCCGGGCGCGTTGGTCGGGCCGGGCACGGCTCGGCGCGCCTCGCACGTGCCCGGCCCTTCGTGGACGTCGATCACGAAGCGCGTGCTTTGTACCAAAGCCCGCGCCTCGTGCTCGCCGATGTTGATTGATTGCAGGGAAGCCCCCCGCTGCGCGCCCGGCTTCCCTCTGGCCGTGCGCTTCGCCCTGTGCGCGTACAACGTGCTCGGGCCAAGCGCGCGGCCATTCACCTTTTCCCCCGAAGCTGTCACGGCATCTGCTTGCGCACATGCCGCGCCAGCCCCCGCCTTCGCGAAGACGCTCCGGCGAGGCAAGCCGGCGTGCAGGATGAAGCGAACACTTTTTCAACTCAGCCGCCGATCCCAGGTGGAGTAGTTAGGGTCAAGTCTAGACATTCGACATTGTGGCTTGCGCCGACGTGTCGAGAATGAATACAAGATCGGTATGAGCAGGCCATTGAGAATTGACATTGAAGGCGTCCGGCACCATGTGACGTCGCGCGGTCGCAATCGAGAGGCCATCTCAAAGACAAGCGGCGAACTGTACAATGTCTAGACTCGACCCCAAAACACACGATGCGAACGGACGTTTGATTTCCATCGTGGACAAATTTAGCAATACGACAAGTGTCCAGCGTGCCGGATCGGGGGAGGCCACGAATATTGTCTCGCCGTTCGGTGTACGGACTCAGTTGCTTATGGACGACAACGGCTATCTCAGCGCAGTGGTAAATCCGGCAAATGAAACCAATGCGTTCCGTTATACTGCAAACGGGCTGCTGACCAATGTCATTACGCGAAAAGGATATGTGTTCAATTTTGTGTATGATGATTGGGGCCGTTTGGTCCGTGCCGAAGACCCTGCGGGAGCTTATCATCAGTTCAAACGTGAGAACTTTTTTGCGGGGCACGAAGTCATGGACTCCGGCACTCTGCAGGGGAGCAATACCTACAGATTTGCCAGAATGGGCGCTGATTTCAGCCTCAGAACCCATGTTGCGCCGGGAAATCTGACGACGTTGACCTATCAGAACTACGCAGAGACGATTATTACGAACATCGCGCCGGATGGCACTGTGGTCAGTACGCTGATGGGGGCTGACCCGCGCTTTGACTGGCAAGTGAAGAAACCGGAGATGCGCACAATCCGTTTTCCATCAGGCTTGATTTGGTCGGCGAATGTCAGCCGAGCCGCCTCGTTGTCGGATACCGGTGACGTGTTAAGCCTCGTTTCCTTCACGAATGTCTTCAGCATTAATGACCGACCAGCGTATGTAGCGTCGTATCAGGCGTCGAATCGAATGGCGTCGCTGACGAGTCCCGAGGGCAGAACCCGCAGGGTAATCTATAATGCAAACGGGCGGGCGGAGCGGATAGAGCTACCAGGGTTGTATCCCATCGATGTTGCATATGATGTTCACGGTCGGTTGCAGCAGTTCGCGATCGGCACTGGAGCTGTGCGTCGTGCTTTTGGACTCGGTTATACAACGAATGGAGTTTGGGGCGCGCTCACCAACAGTTTGCTGCAGTCGTACCGGCTGGATTCCGATCCCGCCGGTCGGGTCACGAATCTGCTGCAACCGGACGCGAAGACCATCGGACTGCGGTACGACAAGTCCTCCAATCTGAGCGGGGTGACGCCGCCCGATAAGGCTGAACATCAGATGGACTACAACAACGTTGGTCTTCTGGGTCGCTATTCGGCCCCCGGCTTGGCTGGTGTGGACACGAATCTTCTCCTCACGTGGAATGCGCGCCGCCAGGTGACGAGCATACGGCTGCCGGGCGGGGCGACCATCACCAACCAGTACAATGCGGCGGGGCAGGCGAGTCAGGTCCGGTGGCCGGAGAACCGGATTGCGGTCGCCTACGCAAACGGGCACCCGATTTCCATCGTTGCCACAAGCGGGTCCTCTCTGGCTTTAGACTGGGAGGGCAGCCTGCTGACAAACGTGACCTGGGGTGGCGCTGTCACGGGACGGGTAGGGTATGCATGGAGGCCGGACCTCCGCTTGAGCCAGATTACGCTCAATGGTGATGGTATTGGATACGGCTATGATCTTGATCTATTGTTGACCAATGCCGGTCAATTGCGGCTGAATCGGGATGCCGCAAGTGGGTTTGTGACGAACACGGTTCTGGGCGATGTGAGCGATATGCGACAAATTAGCAAATTTGGGGAGCTACAGGCATCCGCCAGTGATTTTGGCGGAACAAATCTGCTGTCATTCGATTATGGGTACGATGCAATGTGGCGGATGACCAGCCGGGTGGAGCGCATTCAGAATCAGACGAACCTATACACCTATTCCTATGATGCGGCGGGGCGGCTGATTGAGGTGCATACCAATGGTTCGCTGCGCGCAAAATATCAATACGACGCAAATGGGAACCGCACAAATGCCATACTGAGCGGGTCGTCGCTTGTGGGTCACTACGACGCGCAGGATCGCCTGTTGAGCTACGGGGCGACGACCTACCAGCATGATGACCGTGGCACGCTGACGAACAAGAGCGTTGGCGGAGTCGGAACCGCATACCGCTATGACGCTCGGGGCAGCCTGCTTGCCGTCAGCTCCACGGTTTCTGCGATTCGGTACAGCGTTGACCCTCTGGGGCGGCGCATCGCCAAGAGTGTGAATGGCACGACCGTGCAACGGCTGGTCTATCAGGACTTCCTGAAGCCGATTGCGGAGTTGAATGTGGATGGAAGCGTGAAGTCCCGGTTCGTGTACGCGACGCGGGTGAATGTACCGGATTATATGGTGCGTTCTGGAACGACATATCGGATCATCGCGGACCACCTGGGCAGCGTGCGGCTGGTTGTGGATGCCCAGACCGGCGCCATTGCGCAGCGGATGGACTATGACGAATGGGGCAATGTTCTGGAGGACACAAATCCCGGATTTCAGCCATTCGGGTTCGCGGGAGGTTTATACGACCCGGATACGGGTCTGACGCGGTTCGGGTATCGGGACTATGACCCGACGTTGGGGAGATGGCTAGCTAAAGACCCCATCCTGTTTGAGGGCGGTGATCCGAATCTTTACGCGTATTGCTATAATGATCCCATTAACTTCATTGATCCGTGGGGATTGCGGCTGACCAACGAGAGTGATCAACCAGTCGTATTCAAGCCCGAAGAGCCCGGACTTCCTGTTCAGGTATTACCACCGCATTCTTCTTATCCTGGCAATATCGACGGTGTAAAACCGCCAGCATGGAATGGCGATTGGCTGAAGGTGCCCGGTAAGGGAGACGGTATTACTGGAGCCCCTCATGTAACAATTAAGCCAGACGGAAAACCGGATAAATGGTATCCCTTCCCCGACCTTGGCAAGATAACGGACCCTCTGCCGGGTAGGAAAAAAGAGCCAGACTGGTCGGAAAGACATCCTGATTGGAAGAAATGACCATGACTGGCAAACGGTGTGTCGTGGCGTTGATTGTTGTGGGTGTTGTAGTGTTATTCTTAATAGGACGTCCATCGGTTGCTCCCGAACTCACATATAACAAATTTATTCAAATTGCTCCTGGCATGTCGACTGATGATGTACTGAAAGCGATTGGAGCGCCACTATCAATCAGTGTTGTCGGCAATATGGTCTGCATGAATTATGCAGAGCAAAGCCTGCTTGGTTTAGGTTTTGAAATGGCTGTCTGTTGCGAAGATGGGTTAGTATCATCCATCGGTGTTGAAAGGTATGATCTGGGTCTCTATTGGTGGCGGGATGGTGATCCGAAGCCGCAAATCAAAGACGAAGATGCACTAAGACGAGCATTCAAGCGATGAGTAGGGTCAGGTCTTGACATGCTTCACCGCCAACCTCGGCCCGGCGTGGGCCGGGCCTCGGAAAACTCACTCCCGCTGGTCGTTCGTCCACCCCCCTGCGCGCATCGCCTCGACGACGAGGCCATGCGCTCCGCCCCCGTCGGACCACGCGAAGCGCGTGGCAAGCTCGCTACGCTCGACGCGCGCGCCCGCAGGAGCCGCGCCAGACTGCACTCGTCGAAGACGCCGAGAGCAGCCTGTCACGGTTCCTGCTACACCCCCACGCCGAAACAAAAGGCACATTATGCGTTCGTTCGTCGAAGACTCCTCACACGTGCGGCAGCCTCCCCGCGTCGCGGGTCCCCTCCATACGTCGCATAATGATGAACTTTTGTTCCAGCGCCACCCCGGCGCGCGCTGAAGGGCGCTTCGCTTAGCGTCCCCCTTGGGCCGTAGCCCCCGGCCTGGGGGCTAGCCCGTTGGTCGGGCCGGTCACGGCTCGCGCAGCTCGCACGTGCCCGACCCTCCGCGGACCTCGGCTGTCGCCGAGTTCGATTGAATAGCCCCGGCACCCATCGCGCCAGTTCGCAAGGCTCACTGTCACGCTGGCTGCTCGCCCCCGAAGAATCAGCGGACACTTTTTTCCTTTCGCCGCCGAAGAGTGGGGGCGGCGAAAGAAAAAAGAAGTAGTTGGGGTCAAGTCTAGACATTCGACATTTGCGCTTGCGAGTAGTTAGGGTCAAGTCTAGACATTCGGTTCTGCTGAAAAACCCCTGCTCAAAAATATTTGGAAAATCTTTCCGAAAAACGACCTCGCCAAATGCCCCACACGCCACGATCTCTGCCTGTCCCTTGTGTTTTTGACCCCCTTTTTCAAGGCAAGTTTTTGCAATAGGGGGTTTTTCAGCGGAACCGACATTCGACATTGTGGCTTGCGCCGACGTGTCGAGAATGAATACAAGATCGGTATGAGCAGGCCATTGAGAATTGACATTGAAGGCGTCCGGCACCATGTGACGTCGCGCGGTCGCAATCGAGAGGCCATCTCAAAGACAAGCGGCGAACTGTACAATGTCGGTTCTGCTGAAAAACCCCCTACTTGCGGATGCGCCCTTTTGGTTTGGCGGGCTGCGTTCGGATAAGGTGAAGTTCATGGCGGTCGAGTAGTTCCCACTCGACCTCTTCACCGCCCGCCAAGCCGATGGCGGCGGCCAGCGGAATGGGGATGTTGACGTAAAGGCGAACCTTCACGCCCTTGGATCGAATAGCCTGCACTTTTAATGGATAAGTTGTTGTCATTTCGATACGCTATCTGATAGACTAGCTATTAGCAAGAGGAAATTATCATGAGTCTTCCGCCTGTCCAGCAACAACGAAGTCTCTTTGAGGTCAACGTGCAATTCGCGGGCCTGTTCAAGTCGGCGCCAGCGAATCGCTTTGGCTTCTTCAGCGACACGATCATGCCGCAACTGCGCGAACTGCGCCCGCAACTTGAAGCGATGTATTGCGCGGACAATGGCCGCCCCGCCGAGGAACCCTCGCGGATGTTGGCCGTGTTGATCTTGCAATTCATGGAGGGACTGCCTGATCGCAAGGCGGTGGAGGCATGCACCTATGATCTGCGATGGAAGATGGCGCTATGGATGGAAACGGATGAAGCGGCCTTTCACGCCACCAGCTTGGTGAAGTTTCGCAATCGGCTCCTGGAGCACAACCTCGTCGAGATCGGATTTGACGCCGTGCTCCAAGCCATGCGCAAGGCGGGTTATCTCAAGGCCCATAAAGCGCAGCGTCTGGACTCGACGCATGTCATCGGTTTGGTCAGCCACATGAGCCGATTGGAATGCGTTCGAGAGGCCATGCGGCTGGCGATGGAAGTATTGGCAGAGTTGCCCGAAAGCACACGTCCTGGATCATGGTCCCTGTGGTGGGAACGGTATGTGCAGAGCGCCTTGGACTTCAAAACGGATGTAGAGACGCTCAAGCAGAAGATGACTCAGGCGGGCGAGGACGCCCGCGCGATCTTGGCATGGATCGAGACGCAGGTTGATGCGGTCAAAAGCATGAAGTCGGTGAGTGTTTTACGGCGGGTGTACGAGGAAAACTTTCAAGAAGTGGGCGGTCAGACCGAGCAGACCCACTCGCGACCGTCCGGTGCGGTATATAATCCGCACGACCCGGATGCGCAGTGGAGCGCCAAGGGGACTATCGCTGGCAAGAACAAGGAGTGGGTGGAGTTACAAAGCCCAAATCGCGGAGACTCTGCCAAGCGCGAAGCCGGAGATGAAGGCGCCCACCGACGCGGTAATCACCGCCATGGTCACCCAACCAGCCATAACGAGCGATCACGGATCGATCTCGGATGTGGAAGAGGAGTGGAAGCGCGAAGATTTGGACAAGCCGAAAGAGCTTTAGAGTAGTTAGGGTCAAGTCTAGACATTCGACATTGTGGCTTGCGCCGACGTGTCGAGAATGAATACAAGATCGGTATGAGCAGGCCATTGAGAATTGACATTGAAGGCGTCCGGCACCATGTGACGTCGCGCGGTCGCAATCGAGAGGCCATCTCAAAGACAAGCGGCGAACTGTACAATGTCTAGACTCGACCCCAAAACACACGATGCGAACGGACGTTTGATTTCCATCGTGGACAAATTTAGCAATACGACAAGTGTCCAGCGTGCCGGATCGGGGAGGCCACGAATATTGTCTCGCCGTTCGGTGTACGGACTCAGTTGCTTATGGACGACAACGGCTATCTCAGCGCAGTGGTAAATCCGGCAAATGAAACCAATGCGTTCCGTTATACTGCAAACGGGCTGCTGACCAATGTCATTACGCGAAAAGGATATGTGTTCAATTTTGTGTATGATGATTGGGGCCGTTTGGTCCGTGCCGAAGACCCTGCGGGAGCTTATCATCAGTTCAAACGTGAGAACTTTTTTGCGGGGCACGAAGTCATGGACTCCGGCACTCTGCAGGGGAGCAATACCTACAGATTTGCCAGAATGGGCGCTGATTTCAGCCTCAGAACCCATGTTGCGCCGGGAAATCTGACGACGTTGACCTATCAGAACTACGCAGAGACGATTATTACGAACATCGCGCCGGATGGCACTGTGGTCAGTACGCTGATGGGGGCTGACCCGCGCTTTGACTGGCAAGTGAAGAAACCGGAGATGCGCACAATCCGTTTTCCATCAGGCTTGATTTGGTCGGCGAATGTCAGCCGAGCCGCCTCGTTGTCGGATACCGGTGACGTGTTAAGCCTCGTTTCCTTCACGAATGTCTTCAGCATTAATGACCGACCAGCGTATGTAGCGTCGTATCAGGCGTCGAATCGAATGGCGTCGCTGACGAGTCCCGAGGGCAGAACCCGCAGGGTAATCTATAATGCAAACGGGCGGGCGGAGCGGATAGAGCTACCAGGGTTGTATCCCATCGATGTTGCATATGATGTTCACGGTCGGTTGCAGCAGTTCGCGATCGGCACTGGAGCTGTGCGTCGTGCTTTTGGACTCGGTTATACAACGAATGGAGTTTGGGGCGCGCTCACCAACAGTTTGCTGCAGTCGTACCGGCTGGATTCCGATCCCGCCGGTCGGGTCACGAATCTGCTGCAACCGGACGCGAAGACCATCGGACTGCGGTACGACAAGTCCTCCAATCTGAGCGGGGTGACGCCGCCCGATAAGGCTGAACATCAGATGGACTACAACAACGTTGGTCTTCTGGGTCGCTATTCGGCCCCCGGCTTGGCTGGTGTGGACACGAATCTTCTCCTCACGTGGAATGCGCGCCGCCAGGTGACGAGCATACGGCTGCCGGGCGGGGCGACCATCACCAACCAGTACAATGCAGCGGGGCAGGTGAGTCAGGTCCGGTGGCCGGAGAACCGGATTGCGGTCGCCTACGCAAACGGGCACCCGATTTCCATCGTTGCCACAAGCGGGCCCTCTCTGGCTTTAGGCTGGGATGGCAGCCTGCTGACAAACGTGACCTGGGGTGGCTCTGTCACGGGACGGGTAGGGTATGCATGGAGTCCGGACCTCCGCTTGAGCCGGATTACGCTCAATGGTGATGGCATTGGATACGGCTATGATTTTGATTTATTGTTGACCAATGCCGGTCAATTGCGGCTGAATCGGGATGCGGCAAGTGGGTTTGTGACGAACACGGTGCTGGGCGAAGTGAGCGATGTGCGACAAATTAGCAAGTTTGGGGAGCTACAGTCATCCGCCAGTGATTTTGGCGGAACCAATCTGCTGTCATTCGATTATGGGTACGATGCAATGTGGCGGATGACCAGCCGGGTGGAGCGCATTCAGAATCAGACGAACCTATACATCTATTCCTATGATGCGGCGGGGCGGCTGATTGAGGTGCATACCAATGGTTCGCTGCGCGCCGAAATATCAATACGACGCAAATGGGAATCGCACAAATGCCATACTGAGCGGGTCGTCGCTTGTGGGCCACTACGACGCGCAAGATCGCCTGTTGGGGTACGGGGCGACGACATATCAGTATGACGACCGTGGCACGCTGACGAACAAGAGCGTTGGCGGAGTCGGAACCGCATACCGCTATGACGCTCGGGGCAGCCTGCTTGCCGTCAGCTCCACGGTTTCTGCGATTCGGTACAGCGTTGACCCTCTGGGGCGGCGCATCGCCAAGAGTGTGAATGGCACGACCGTGCAACGGCTGGTCTATCAGGACTTCCTGAAGCCGATTGCGGAGTTGAATGCGGATGGAAGCGTGAAGTCCCGGTTCGTGTACGCGACGCGAGTGAATGTACCGGATTATATGGTGCGTTCTGGAACGACGTATCGGATCATTACAGATCATCTGGGCAGCGTGCGGCTGGTTGTGGATGCCCAGACCGGCGCCATTGCGCAGCGGATGGACTATGACGAATGGGGCAATGTTCTGGAGGACACCAATCCGGGCTTTCAGCCATTTGGGTTCGCGGGAGGTCTGTATGACCCGGATACGGGACTGACGCGGTTCGGGTATCGGGATTATGACGCAACGACGGGTCGCTGGCTAGCCAAAGACCCCATCCTGTTCGGAGGTGGCCAAGCGAACCTCTATCTCTACTGTCACGGGGATTCGATTAACTATTTTGATCCTTGGGGGCTGGGGGAATATCAGGGCACTCTTGTTGCGGGCCTGACTCTCATTTTAACTCCTGATTTTGTTACTCTAGACCCGTCTGATGCTGCTTGGCTGAAATGGGCCGTATACGCCGGGGCTTTTGCCGCAGCATGGACACTCGATAATGTTATAGATATATTTCGCAATAGTAATCCGAACCAAGACAAGTTGCTTGACAATAAAGAGGCCGACAAGGTCGCACAAGAGCATGGGTATAAAAACGCCGAAGATGCAAAAGACCAACTTGGCGCTGGTGGTAAGCACGATATCTATATACGACCAGACGGAACTCCTGTAATTAAGCCAAAGGGCGGCGATGGCCCCGGTGAGCCATTGTAAATCGTAAGGCACATTATGGCGGGCTACAGAATAAAGGTCTCTATGGTTGGAGAGTTTACACGAGAACAGGTCGATCGATGTTTTATGAGGACGCCGTCTCTTTACATAGAAAAAGGGAACAAGAATTCGGGTGGCAAAGTGGCGAAAAGATCGATCTGTTCATTCGTGGTCGCGGAGGGGGACACGGATTATCTCACGCCACACTTCGAAAAGTACCTTGACGACATTGAGGCACTAATGTGTGGGGTGACAATGCTTCGCGAAATGGCCAGCTTTGAATCGAGGCTATCTCTTGTTGTTAGAACAGATGACTCAGCATCGATGCCGAATGTGTGTTTAAGTCGCCCTCTCGTGGCGCTTTTGTTTAAGTCAGGGTCGGAGTTTGATCTCGATGTCTACCACTACGACAGTAAAGGTGTCAGCCCTTTACCCTTGCGCGAGTAGATCCTAGAACGCAAAGGGGGCAGATAACATGAAAGGCGGTTAGCGACACTGCTGTCCAAAACGCGCGAAAGTCCGTCGAAAGATGGGCCTTATTCCCTGAAAAATGAGCTTCCCCCGATTTGTGAGTAGTTGGGGTCAAGTCTGAGTAGTTGGGGTCAAGTCTAGACATTCGACATTTGCGCTTGCGCTTGCGCCGTCGCGTCGAAAATGAATACAGGGGAGTGGGGGTCAATTCTCGCTATCGGTGGTTTAGGCCTGTGTTGACAGCGAGCGGCGGAGGGCTAATGATTACCTGCGCGGTTCGTTTCGCGGGCTGAATTATGGCGACAAAATCGTGGGAAACCAGACATGCCGCAACCGAATGAACTTTCTTGCCGTGGCTTCGACTCCTTCTCTGAGACCCTCGCCTCGTTTTCGTCACCAGGCCCTGTGACAACTTGCTCGAACAACCGCCTACAACAGCGCCGTATTAGCCGACTTCACTTGCCCGCCTCAGCAACCTGTTTGTCCCGAATATGCGTTCATCTGTACTGCGAGAAAACGCTAAATGTAAAATGTCGGTTCCGCTGAAAAACCCCCTACTTGCGGATGCGCCCTTTTGGTTTGGCGGGCTGCGTTCGGATAAGGTGAAGTTCATGGCGGTCGAGTAGTTCCCACTCAACCTCTTCACCGCCCTCCAAGCCGATGGCGGCGGCCAGCGGAATGGGGATGTTGACGTAAAGGCGGACTTTCACGCCCTTGGATCGAATGGCTTGCACTTTTAATGGATAAGTTGTTGTCATTTCGATACGCTATCTGATAGACTAGCTATTAGCAAGAGGAAATTATCATGAGTCTTCCGCCTGTCCAGCAACAACGAAGTCTCTTTGAGGTCAGCGTGCAATTCGCGGGCCTGTTCACGTCAGCGCCAGCGGATCGCTTTCGCTTCTTCAGCGACACGATCATGCCGCAACTGCGCGACCTGCGCCCGCAACTTGAAGCGATGTATTGCGCGGACAATGGCCGCCCCGCCGAGGAACCCTCGCGGATGTTGGCCGTGTTGATCTTGCAATTCATGGAGGGACTGCCTGATCGCAAGGCGGTGGAGGTGATGCACCTATGATCTGCGATGGAAGATGGCGCTATGGATGGAAACGGATGAAGCGGCCTTTCACGCCACCAGCTTGGTGAAGTTTCGCAATCGGCTCCTGAAGCACAACCTCGTTGAGGTCGGATTTGACGCCGTGCTCCAAGCCATGCGCAAGGCGGGTTATCTCAAGGCCCATAAAGCGCAGCGTCTGGACTCGACGCATGTCATCGGATTGGTCAGCCACATGAGCCGATTGGAATGCGTTCGAGAGGCCATGCGGCTGGCGCTGGAAGTATTGGCGGAGTTGCCCGAAAGCACCCATCCCGGATCATGGTCCCTGTGGTGGGAACGGTATGTGCAGAGCGCCTTGGACTTCAAAACGGATGTAGAGACGCTCAAGCAGAAGATGACTCAGGCGGGCGAGGACGCCCGCGCGATCTTGGCATGGATCGAGACGCAGGTTGATGCGGTCAAAAGCATGAAGTCGGTGAGTGTTCTACGACGGGTGTACGAGGAAAACTTTCAAGAAGTGGGCGGTCAGACCGAGCAGACCCACTCGCGACCGTCCGGTGCGGTATATAATCCGCACGACCCGGATGCGCAGTGGAGCGCCAAGGGGACTATCGCTGGCAAGAACAAGGAGTGGGTGGGTTACAAAGCCCAAATCGCGGAGACTCTGCCAAGCGCGAAGCCGGAGATGAAGGCGCCCACCGACGCGGTAATCACCGCCATGGTCACCCAACCAGCCATAACGAGCGATCACGGATCGATCTGGGATGTGGAAGAGGAGTGGAAGCGCGAAGATTTGGACAAGCCGAAAGAGCTTTATGTGGATGGCGGCTATATCTCCGGGGAGGCGCTGGCCGATGCGGGGCGTGAAGAGCGCGAGATTCACGGCCCCGTTCAACCGGCCCCGAAGCGCGGCGACCGCTTCAGCGCTGAGAGCTTTGACGTGGACATCGATCAGCGGGTGGCGATCTGCCCGGCCCGCCATGCCAGCACCAACTGCAGTCGCCTCGATGAAGTCAGTGGTAAGATCCACTACCGCTTCGAATGGAATAACCAGCTCTGCCAAGCGTGTGAGCTTCGCAGCCGTTGCCTGGGAGCCAACCAACGCCATCGGACGCTACTGGTGGGTCAGTATCATTCACACATTCAGGCCCGTCGCCGCGAAATGAAAACGGGGGCGTTCAAAGAGCGGATGCACAAACGCAATGGGGTGGAAGGAACGATCAGCGAGCTAAAAAGAGGCTACGGACTGAGGCGGTGTCGGTATCGAGGGTTGATAAAAACCAGTTTGCAAAACTACCTCATTGGGGCCGCCTGCAACATCAAGCGGTGGGTCCGCCGCATGGCCTGGGAAGCGCTTGGAAATGATGAGATCGGAATAGATCAAGCAGTCAGGGCGTAATACGCCACCCAAAAGAGCGAAGGCGCGGGCAAAAATAAGCAATCGAACGAATACAGCATAGCAATGCGCATGCCACCCCGCACGTTACGTATGTGTTGTGGCGAAGCGACTGTATATAAGAATGCAGGCCTGTGAGCTTTTTTGAGCGATGAGATTTTTAAAAGAGGGGTTTTTCAGCAGAACCAAATGTCTAGACTCGACCCCAATAGACTGAAGTTCGTGTTTCCTGACGGGCGAGAAGCTGTTTATGATGGCGACACTGGTGAACTGATAAAGGATCCTAGATTTAGAGGTACATACAATTATGTTAATCCTGCCACGCCTTCGTGGAATCCGCTAAGATGGCCAGCTATTGTCGGTAGAGGGGCTGGGCATTTTATTATGGATATGGTGCCATATTACATTGGCGGTAATGTGAACGGCCCAGAGTAAAGGTTAAAGGCAATGCGCGTGATGTTGCTAATTCTGTTTGTTGCTGCAATTTCTTTTTTAGTTGGCTGCCGAATTTATTCGATGGTGGCATTTGAAAATAGGGAATTCCCCAGTGACGTGCGGCCATCAACTATCAGCTCTGCTATTGCCGAAAAATATTCGGTCGGTGATGTGATTATTCAACCGCGAATTATCCATGCTGATCCGGCACAAACTAGCTACAAGCTTGCAATTCTGTTCTTTTCGAAAACCACCAATGAAACGGTGTCTATTAGTTCTGTTTCAATATTCATTGATGGTAACAAATTGGAGTATGGTGAAGGCTTGATTGGGCAGGTTCCATCACCGTGGAAGATGTATTCTGCAAACCATCCATTTTTCGCATCTAGTGTTAGTGGTGAACCGATGGTGTTCCCACCAAAAAACGGTAATGTGAGCAGAATTGATATGAAAATTACTGTCTTGATCAAACAAGGTGGTAACAATGCCACGGCAAAAATAATTGATGCAAGTTTTGTTCCCAAGAAAAAGTCTTTTATAGAGTGAATCGCAGGCATAGGAGCGGGGCGGGGTCAAGCGGGGCGAAGCAGGCCTTGCAAATGCAGGCTGAGTAGGGTCAGGTCTTGACATGCTTCAGCCTGCTGACAAACGTGACCTGGGGTGGCTCTGTCACGGGACGGGTAGGGTATGCATGGAGTCCGGACCTCCGCTTGAGCCAGATTACGCTCAATGGTGATGGTATTGGATACGGCTATGATCTTGATCTATTGTTGACCAATGCCGGTCAATTGCGGCTGAATCGGGATGCGGCAAGTGGGTTTGTGACGAACACGGTGCTGGGCGAAGTGAGCGATGTGCGACAAATTAGCAAGTTTGGGGAGCTACAGTCATCCGCCAGTGATTTTGGCGGAACCAATCTGCTGTCATTCGATTATGGGTACGATGCAATGTGGCGGATGACCAGCCGGGTGGAGCGCATTCAGAATCAGACGAACCTATACATCTATTCCTATGATGCGGCGGGGCGGCTGATTGAGGTGCATACCAATGGTTCGCTGCGCGCGAAATATCAATACGACGCAAATGGGAATCGCACAAATGCCATACTGAGCGGGTCGTCGCTTGTGGGCCACTACGACGCGCAAGATCGCCTGTTGGGGTACGGGGCGACGACATATCAGTATGACGACCGTGGCACGCTGACGAACAAGAGCGTTGGCGGAGTCGGAACCGCATACCGCTATGACGCTCGGGGCAGCCTGCTTGCCGTCAGCTCCACGGTTTCTGTGATTCGGTACAGCGTTGACCCTCTGGGGCGGCGCATCGCCAAGAGTGTGAATGGCACGACCGTACAACGGCTGGTCTATCAGGACTTCCTGAAGCCGATTGCGGAGTTGAATGCGGATGGAAGCGTGAAGTCCCGGTTCGTGTACGCGACGCGAGTGAATGTACCGGATTATATGGTGCGTTCTGGAACGACATATCGGATCATCGCGGACCACCTGGGCAGCGTGCGGCTGGTGGTGGATGCCCAGACCGGCGCGGTTGCGCAGCGGTTGGACTACGACGAGTGGGGGAACGTGTTGCAGGACACGAACCCCGGATTCCAGCCGTTCGGGTTTGCGGGAGGTTTATACGACCCAGATACGGGTCTGACGCGGTTCGGATACCGCGATTATGATCCGATGACTGGGAGGTGGCTAGCGAAGGACCCCATTTTATTCCGAGCAGGAAGCCCCAATCTTTACAGTTATTGCCACGGCGATCCGATTAGCTACATTGATCCCCTCGGATTGGGAGAAGATACAGGCAAGTCCCTGAACTGGTATCAAAAGCTTCTCCGATTTTTCTCCGGGCTAGGCGGTGTTTCGAGTAGTGACCCATTCTATCCTGTCACGCCTGCGACAATCCTTGATGCGCTGGACAAGAACCTCCTTAACATATGGGAACGCACACAAAAACATGACGCAACATTGAACGAATTGATCTCTGAGCCTTCTCCTGCGTCTATTGGGGTCAAGTCTAGACATTGTACAATTCGCCAAGCTTTTTGGCATAGGTCTCTACAAGTTTTCTAAGCCGTTTATCTCGTTTCATGCGCAACGGCAGGCGGCGCACGGCTTGATAGACCGCGCTGTAATCAACGCCATCAACGTATCCCGGCAGTTCTTTTAGCCCATACCCTCCCTTGGTGCGCGCAGCCCATAAAACAACATCGCGGCCCGAGTCGCCATACCGGCCGCAAAACTCATCCCAGCGCTCTCCCTTCACGCCCTCCATACATTTCACATAATCGCTCCACTCAAGACGACGACGCAGGTTCTTCCGCCCCGCGCTCTCCCGCCCGATCCCCAATCCAGCCCGAATTCGCTCCGCAAAGGCTTCGCTGCCCAACACAATTCCCCACCTCGCTCCCTCTACAACGCTCTCCTTGGCGCCACCGCGCAAGCGACCTTCGGTCAACTTTCGATAACCCCGCCTTCCGCCCTTCACTCGGGCCAGCACTTCTTTGGTATTCAACCACGCTGGCGGCTTTGCATAGCCGACATACGCCGGATAGGAACTCCAGCGATATTCTCGTAATCCCTTCAATCTCATCGCGACCATTTCCGCCGTCGGCGTCGCCCAGCCGCGTCCCTCAAGCGCCTTGCCCTGCTTACTCAAGCCCAATCCCTTCACGGCCACGGGATTGTAATGGATATACTGACTCAGCGACAGAAGCCAAGCCCCGCCCTCAACAAGCGCCGCCTTGAATCGGCCCTGGAACACACTGCCACACCGCCCGTGGCGACGATTCCACCAGATGCTGTAGCTGACATTCAGCCATTGAAGCGCCCGGCTCAGGTTGGCTTCAGGGCTACGCACTAAAAGATGATAATGGTTCGTCATCAACACGTACGCATGAATCTCTATGCGATGCTGCTCGCTCAGCTGTTCCAGCAGATCGAGGAAATGCGCTCGATCCTTTGTGTCTCGATAGATGGCCTCGCGATTGTGACCGCGCGACGTCACATGATCCACCCACCTTCAATGTCGATTCTCAATGGTCTGCTCATGCCGATCTTGTTTTCAGAGCAGATGGGGTCACGTCTAGACATTCGACATTTGCGCCTGTGCTCTCACGTCCAAAAATCAAAACGGGGGAATGGGGATGAATTCTTGTTATCGGTGGTTTAGGTCTGTGTTGACAGCGAGCGGCGGAGGGCTGATGATTAACCGCGTGTTTTGTTTGCGGGCTGAATTATGGCGCAAGATCGTGGGAAGCTAGACATGTTGCAACAGAATGAGCTTTCTTGCTGTGGCTTCGACTCCTACTCTGAGTCCATCGCCTTATTCTCGTCACCAAACCCAGTGACAACTTGCTCGAACAACCCCCTAAGCTACCTATTCGTCCCGAATATGCGTTTATCTGTATTGCGAGAAGGCGCTAAATATAAAATGTCTAGACTCGACCCCAATAGATCCCGAGCCGCCTCGTTGTCGGATCCCGGTGACGTGTTAAGCCTCGTTTCCTTCACGAATGTCTTCAGCATTAATGACCGACCAGCGTATGTAGCGTCGTATCAGGCGTCGAATCGAATGGCGTCGCTGACGAGTCCCGAGGGCAGAACCCGCAGGGTAATCTATAATGCAAACGGGCGCGCGGAGCGGATAGAGCTACCGGGGTTGTATCCCATCGATGTTGCATATGATGTTCACGGTCGGTTGCAGCAGTTCGCGATCGGCACTGGAGGTGTGCGTCGTGCTTTTGGATTCGGTTATACAACGAATGGATTTTGGGGCGCGCTCACCAACAGTTTGCTGCAGTCGTACCGGCTGGATTCCGATCCCGCCGGTCGGGTCACGAATCTGCTGCAACCGGATGCGAAGACCATCGGACTGCGGTACGACAAGTCCTCCAATCTGAGCGGGGTGACGCCGCCCGATAAGGCTGAACATCAGATGGACTACAACAACGTTGGTCTTCTGGGTCGCTATTCGGCACCCTGCTGGGCTGGGGTGGACACGAATCTTCTCCTCACGTGGAATGCGCGCCGCCAGGTGACGAGCATACGGCTGCCGGGCGGGGCGACCATCACCAACCAGTACAATGCAGCGGGGCAGGTGAGTCAGGTCCGGTGGCCGGAGAACCGGATTGCGGTCGCCTACGCAAACGGGCACCCGATTTCCATCGTTGCCACAAGCGGGCCCTCTCTGGCTTTAGGCTGGGATGGCAGCCTGCTGACAAATGTGACCTGGGGTGGCTCTGTCACGGGACGGGTAGGCTATACATGGAGTCCGGACCTCCGCTTGAGCCGGATTACGCTCAATGGTGATGGCATTGGATACGGCTATGATTTTGATTTATTGTTGACCAATGCCGGTCAATTGCGGCTGAATCGGGATGCGGCAAGTGGGTTTGTGACGAACACGGTGCTGGGCGAAGTGAGCGATATGCGACAAATTAGCAAGTTTGGGGAGCTACAGGCATCCGCCAGTGATTTTGGCGGAACCAATCTGCTGTCATTCGATTATGGGTACGATGCAATGTGGCGGATGACCAGCCGGGTGGAGCGCATTCAGAATCAGACGAACCTATACATCTATTCCTATGATGCGGCGGGGCGGCTGATTGAGGTGCATACCAATGGTTCGCTGCGCGCGAAATATCAATACGACGCAAATGGGAATCGCACAAATGCCATACTGAGCGGGTCGTCGCTTGTGGGCCACTACGACGCGCAGGATCGCCTGTTGGGCTACGGGGCGACGACATATCAGTATGACGACCGTGGCACGCTGACGAACAAGAGCGTTGGCGGAGTCGGAACCGCATACCGCTATGACGCTCGGGGCAGCCTGCTTGCCGTCAGCTCCACGGTTTCTGTGATTCGGTACAGTGTTGACCCTCTGGGGCGGCGCATCGCCAAGAGTGTGAATGGCACGACCGTGCAACGGCTGGTCTATCAGGACTTCCTGAAGCCGATTGCGGAGTTGAATGCGGATGGAAGCGTGAAGTCCCGGTTCGTGTACGCTACGCGAGTGAATGTACCGGATTATATGGTGCGTTCTGGAACGACATATCGGATCATTACAGATCATCTTGGCAGCGTGCGGCTGGTTGTGGATGCCCAGACCGGCGCGGTTGCGCAGCAGATGGACTACGACGAATGGGGGAACGTGTTGCAGGACACCAATCCGGGATTCCAGCCGTTCGGGTTTGCGGGAGGTTTATACGACCCAGACACGGGTCTGACGCGGTTCGGATACCGCGATTATGCTCCGATGACTGGGAGGTGGCTGGCCAAAGACCCTATCTTGTTTGAAGGAGGCCAAGCCAACCTGTACCTCTATTGCCACGGGGATCCAATTAACTATATTGATCCCAATGGGCTGCTATGGCAGGGAATTGTTTCTGCGCTTGGAGGCATTGTAGCTGGTGGCGGTGCGGCCATCGGAAGTCTTCCTTTGGTAATCGGTGGTGGTGCTGTACTCGTCATATTTGGTATCTGGGAGCTGTTAACTGTTCCTGATCAGATCGATGATGTCGTAGACAACTGGCGTGACGGACCAGTTGCGGATCATTTGATTGAAGTAAATGATTTAATCAACTTCGAGCCATATCCCTTGGTAACATCAACTCCTCGCCTCAAGTGATTAATGATAGATAATAGAGCGATTAGAAAAAATATATCACCGCCACATTGGCTGCGATTATATTTAGTTTTATGTTCTTGGCCGCTCTTGTTGTGAGTGTTAGCGGGCATAATGTGGTGGAGGGGTTTGTCTTTATGATCTTGTCTGCTGCTGGTCTTCAGGTCTGCGCGTGTCAATTCATTAGGCTAAGTCTGCAACAAGATATTGTCGCTTTGATAAATACGTTGGTCACGACCAAGAACAAGGTAAGCGGTGATCGTGCTTTATGAGTAGCAATGAAGCCACGCGCCAACCAACAGCATTGGTTATGCCAACTGGTGCAGACGCGGTCAATCTGTTCTGGATTAATCCATCACCGAGTGGCCCAATCGCCGTAACTGAAGGGATTACGACATTTACAGAGACATACGTAGAGCTATTAAACGATAATGCAATTAGTTACGATATGTTTGAGGAGCTTGATTCGGGTGTTGATTTCGGCAATAGGCCTCCACCGGGAAATCCATATAGAGACCTGCCAAGAAGGCGTACCCGATAGATGAATCAAAAAGGAATGCTTCTCGGCGCAGTAATTTGCGCGATATTTATAGGCACGGCTTGTTCTAAGCGTATATCTAAAGATGAATTACGTGAACTATTGATGACTGATGATATTTCGGTTCTCACAAATTTACATTCCTCCATCATCCACACTGACGATATTGTTGATCTCGTTCGCGATACAAATGAGACGGTCTCGATCATGGCGATGCAGTATTTGGGGCGGCGCACAGAGGCGGATGCAGTTCCGATTTTAGTATCGCAACTGGCGAACCCTTCTTGGCGCATTCGTTTTTTCGCCGTGCAATCACTGGGTAGGTTCCGAGACGGAACGGTAGAGCCAGACCTATTGGCGCTTGTCCAAACGGAAGAATATTGGCAGGTACAGCGTGAACTCTCTATTGCGTTAGCGCTAACCCGGCCCACGAATAATATCGCTGAGTTGGAAGAACGATATAGAAATAGCGATGGTCGCATTAAAGCCTGTTTGGGCGTCGCGCTCTACTTTGTGGGCACCAATTCTGAAAGTCGCAGTCAATATCTTGAAAATATCAAATACGACGAAAGCGGTGATATTCGGCGGCTTGTAAATGGCATGATTACGGAGATCGAAGCGAGACGTAATGAATCCTCGTTTTAGCGTGCCGGACGAATGGGATCGGTTCTTGTATCCCGTTTCTCCCGGAGACTAAAGGGGTCAGAGACTAAAGGGGTCAGATAGCATGAAAGGCGGTTAGAGCCCGTAGATGCGGCATTCACGCCGAAGCGTGATTAAAATGCCCATCAAGCAATTGAAGGCGCGGCCATAGTGGCCCGTCATGTTGAGACAGTAGTGTCCAAAACAAGTTTTTAGAAACGGGGTCTGGAGGTAGGCTGAAGGTGAAAATATCCAACAAGCCCGACCAGGAGACCCCGCAAGATGAGCGCACACAAGGCCAGTCTGTTCAGCCAACTGCTTTCCCTTTTCAACCGGAATGACTTTTCGCACCACGTGCGCGAGGTGAATGCCGAGTACCGATCGAAGGGCTTCAGTTGCTGGGATCAGTTTGTGGCCATGCTCTTCTGCCAGCTCACCAACAGTCGCAGTCTCCGGGAGATCACGCAGGGTCTGCAATGTTGTGAAGGCCGACTATCCCATCTGGGGATGAGTGTCGGTCCGGCGCGCTCGACGCTGGCCTACGCGAACCAACATCGCCCCTGGCAGCTTTTTCAACGGCTCTTCTACGATCTGCTTGGAACCTGTCGGGCGGTCGCCCCAGGCAAGCCATTCCGCTTCAAAAACAAACTGATGAGCCTCGATGCCACGGTGATTGACCTGTGTGCTTCCGCATTCGACTGGGCGAAATACCGCCAGACCAAAGGGGCGGTAAAGATGCACCTTCTTTTGGACCATGACGGCTGTCTTCCGGTCTTTGCGCATATCACCGAGGGTCGTGAGCACGAGTTAAAGACTGCTCGGGGTTTACCGTTGCCCAAGGGCAGTATCGTGGTCATGGACCGCGCCTATGTGGATTACCACCTTTTTGAGCGCTGGAGCGCCGAGGGCGTGTTCTTCGTGACACGGATGAAGAAGCACGCCGACTGGTATCGCACCGAGTCGCGCGAGGTGCCTGCCGACTCACCCGTCCGCGCCGATGAGATCGGGGAGTTTCACGTCTTTCAGGCTGGACGGCGGATCAAAAGGCAGTACCGCCGGATCACGGTCTGGCGGGAAGACAAACAGGAGGAACTGGTGATTCTCACCAACAATCTGCATCTGGCCGCATCCACCATCGCCCAGATCTACAAAGCCCGCTGGCAGATCGAACTGTTCTTCAAGGACCTCAAGCAGAATCTCCGCATCAAGACCTTCGTCGGCACCTCCGCCAACGCGGTGCATATCCAGATTTGGACAGCATTGATCGCCATACTCCTGATCAAGTACCTGCAGTTCAAATCCAAATGCGGCTGGCACCTCTCCAACCTCGTGGCGCTGCTGCGGCTGAACCTTTTCACCTACCGGGACTTGTGGGTCTGGATCGAGCGTCCCTATGAAACACCGCCGTTTCCGCCCCCTTTCGTTCAAGCTGAGTTCTGGGAACTCGATCTTGGACAGCAGAACCCATGTCCTTCATAAAAGGGGGGGGATCGGTTTTGCGCAAACGACCCAACGATGCTTTTTTCAGGGAATAGGGCCCCTCTTTCGTCAGACTTTCGCGCGTTTTGGACAGCAGTGATGTTGAGAGTAGTTAGGGTCAAGTCTAGACATTCGACATTGTGGCTTGCGCCGACGTGTCGAGAATGAATACAAGATCGGTATGAGCAGGCCATTGAGAATTGACATTGAAGGCGTCCGGCACCATGTGACGTCGCGCGGTCGCAATCGAGAGGCCATCTCAAAGACAAGCGGCGAACTGTACAATGTCTAGACTCGACCCCAAAACACACTGGAGCTGTGCGTCGTGCTTTTGGACTCGGTTATACAACGAATGGATTTTGGGGCGCGCTCACCAACAGTTTGCTGCAGTCGTACCGGCTGGATTCCGATCCCGCCGGTCGGGTCACGAATCTGCTGCAACCGGATGCGAAGACCATCGGACTGCGGTACGACAAGTCTTCCAACCTGGGCGGAGTACGGCCGCCCGATAAGGCTGAACATCAGATGGACTACAACAACGTTGGTCTTCTGGGTCGCTATTCGGCCCCCGGCTTGGCTGGTGTGGACACGAATCTTCTCCTCACGTGGAATGCGCGCCGCCAGGTGACGAGCATACGGCTGCCGGGCGGGGCGACCATCACCAACCAGTACAATGCGGCGGGGCAGGCGAGTCAGGTCCGGTGGCCGGAGAACCGGATTGCGGTCGCCTACGCAAACGGGCACCCGATTTCCATCGTTGCCACAAGCGGGTCCTCTCTGGCTTTAGACTGGGATGGCAGCCTGCTGACAAACGTGACCTGGGGGTGGCTCTGTCACGGGACGGGTAGGGTATGCATGGAGTCCGGACCTCCGCTTGAGCCAGATTACGCTCAATGGTGATGGTATTGGATACGGCTATGATCTTGATCTATTGTTGACCAATGCCGGTCAATTGCGGCTGAATCGGGATGCCGCAAGTGGGTTTGTGACGAACACGGTTCTGGGCGATGTGAGCGATATGCGACAAATTAGCAAATTTGGGGAGCTACAGGCATCCGCCAGTGATTTTGGCGGAACAAATCTGCTGTCATTCGATTATGGGTACGATGCAATGTGGCGGATGACCAGCCGGGTGGAGCGCATTCAGAATCAGACGAACCTATACACCTATTCCTATGATGCGGCGGGGCGGCTGATTGAGGTGCATACCAATGGTTCGCTGCGCGCAAAATATCAATACGACGCAAATGGGAACCGCACAAATGCCATACTGAGCGGGTCGTCGCTTGTGGGTCACTACGACGCGCAGGATCGCCTGTTGAGCTACGGGGCGACGACCTACCAGCATGATGACCGTGGCACGCTGACGAACAAGAGCGTTGGCGGAGTCGGAACCGCATACCGCTATGACGCTCGGGGCAGCCTGCTTGCCGTCAGCTCCACGGTTTCTGCGATTCGGTACAGCGTTGACCCTCTGGGGCGGCGCATCGCCAAGAGTGTGAATGGCACGACCGTGCAACGGCTGGTCTATCAGGACTTCCTGAAGCCGATTGCGGAGTTGAATGCGGATGGAAGCGTGAAGTCCCGGTTCGTGTACGCGACGCGAGTGAATGTGCCGGACTATATGGTGCGGTCGGGAACGACATATCGGATCATTACAGATCATCTTGGCAGCGTGCGGCTGGTTGTGGATGCCCAGACCGGCGCCGTTGCGCAGCGGATGGACTACGACGAATGGGGCAATGTTCTGGAGGACACAAATCCGGGATTTCAGCCATTTGGGTTCGCGGGAGGTATGTATGACCCTGGCACGGGCTTGGTCCGATTTGGCTACAGGGATTATGATCCGATGACTGGGAGATGGCTGGCCAAAGACCCCATACTGTTTCGGGGCGGACAGGCAAATCTGTATCTGTACTGTCATGGGGATCCGGTCAATTATATCGACCCGCTTGGGTTGGGAGAGAACCCACGCGATGCGGCTTGGAAAGCTGGAGAATATACGCTTAATAATTTTGCAGGTGCGGTTTGGGAGCATCTTGTAGATGCTTACGACAACGTCGCCTCCCAACTCGCAGAACAAGCGAAAGAACTACTGAAGGTTCCCGGGCAAGCGATTCAGGCAAGCGAAGAGCTTATCAGGAAGATTGTGACCACACTTCTGGGCGAGGGGCCCGCTTCTGAGGGTATTGCAGATTTTATTAATGATGGGCCTAATCTAAAGACGCTGTTGGCTCATCCGATTAAAGCACTTCTAGAGCAGACCGCACGAGAGGCAATTGAAAATGAACTAACCCCAAAAAATGAAGGGCGTGAGCCGGGTGAATGAGATTAGCAATATAAAATTTATTAAGAAGCGCCATGGATGGCAGGATGTAGGCGTTGATTCTGCGACAACACCACAAGAACAGATAACCCTGCTCGCGTATGGTCGCGGTTATTTTGTAAGAGAGATGCGCGGTTCATATTTGCGTGAATACGCTGGCAGCTATCTGTTTAGGTTTTTGTGTTCTATATTTGGAACTTGGATCAGCGGTGATGTCATGATGCGTCGTATTGAGGTCTATTTGAACCCGAATGTTCGTGGTGTATTAAAGGTGTGGCCTACCTCTGCCACTGCAGAGTTGAGCACGTGTTTAGTAGATGCGCAAGATGAGCGACTAAAGCTAATTGAGGTATGTATAAAATATTTGAACAACGCTTTTAAATAAGACACCGGAGCAGTTAGAGCAGTTGGGGTCAAGTCTAGACATTCGACATTTGGTTTGTGTTCTCGCGTCCAAAAATCAAAACGGGGGAGTGGGGATCAATTCTCATGATCGGTGATTTTGGCCAAGACAAAAGACGTGTTGACCTAAGGCGGCGGAGGGTTGATGATTAACTGCGTGGTTCGTTTGCGGGCTGAATTATGACGCGAGATCGTGGAAGGGTAGATGCGATGCAACCGAATGAACTTTCCTGCTGTGGTTTCGACTACCTCTCTGAGTCCCTCGCCTCGTTCTCGTCACTAACCCCTGTGACAATTTGCTCGAACAACCGCTTACAACAGCACCGCATTAACCGACCTCACTCGCCCGCCTCAGCGACCTGTTCGTCCCGGAATATACGTGCATCTGTATTGCGAGAAGACGCTAACTGTAAAATGTCTAGACTCGACCCGAATAGACGTTACGGATCATCTTGGCAGCGTGCGGCTGGTTGTGGATGCCCAGACCGGCGCGGTTGCGCAGCGGATGGACTACGACGAATGGGGGAACGTCCTACAGGACACAAATCCGGGCTTTCAGCCGTTCGGGTTTGCGGGTGGGGCTCTACGACCCGGATACGGGTCTCACGTGGTTCGGGTATCGGGATTATGATCCGATGACTGGAAGATGGCTAGCCAAAGACCCCATCCTATTCGGAGGTGGCCAAGCGAACCTCTATCTCTACTGTCATGGCGACCCGGTCAATTGGGTGGATTCGTTGGGATTGGGAGAAGGCAATGCCGTCTACACTGGAATGAATCCAGAAGGAATTAATCACACATATCTGCTAATTCCGACGCCAGATGGCTATCGCAGATTCGACTTCCGGCCAGCGAATGACTTAACACTCTCGACGCTGCTTGATTGGGTTCCCGGTCTGGCTACTTACGGCCCCCCTCTGCCACTCGACAAACAGTTGCTTCCCAGTGATGACTATGTTGCTCATCCGGTTAGTCCCGAGGAGGCAACAGCAGCCGACATACGTGCCGAGGCATATACGGCTATGCAGCCGGAGTATAATCTGATCGGCCACAACTGTAGAACAGCATGCCAAAACCTGCTTCCGCAGCCGTAATCCACCTATAGCAATGCCAGATGAGAAAAATTAGAAAGCGCGTCGTCGTGTGGCTGGCTATCCTTGCGTTGGCCGCGATGCTAGTAATATCATTGTACAAATGGTTGTTTGTTGCTATGCGTGATCGACACTTCACGCTCGCATTGAACGAGTACGTTGCCGTTGAAAAAAGGCTTCCTCAGAGTGACGACGAATTGACATTGTGGATGAGGTCGAAGTATGGGGTAGAAGTGTCGTTTAGGCCGGGTTATCGCATATTGGAGACAAATCTTGCGTCCGCTGCTAGCCCGGATTATTCATGAGCCCCGTGGGACACGCATAAATTCCGAGATCGCGAGGGTGAATTTCGTGGATTTGATGAGTTCTCGGTGTTGAAGCTCTGCAGAGCGCTGTCGGAGATGGCTTCTCTCGCGATTTTTTTCGCTCATTGGCATAGCGGGGCCATCCGGGGATGAGCCGGGGAGCAGGGCTGGATTTACAGAGCGTCGTTGCGGCTAAATCGGAACCGCACCAAGTCCCAGGGCGCAGCGCCGAAAGCGATGTTTCCAAGGATAATCCTCGGCCAGCTCAATCACGATTCGCCGGGCCGTCTCCTTGACCCGAACCGCAACCTTCAGCAAACAAGTGCGCAGCGTATCCATTTGCGAACGAAGCTCGCCGCCCTTCCACGAGGAGGCCAAGCCCTGAACAAGCGTCAGCGCAACCAACGAAAGAATCGCTCGAAACTGGTTGGCGCTGGCCCGAGAGCAAGAAAAGCGACCCAAGGCCGCATCGTGCTTAAGTTCCTTGATACTATTCTCCATGTCCGAATGTCCGTAGTACCGTCCAAAACCGTGCTTCGGACTGCTCGTACCCGTCGTGACCAGATAGCGAACATTGTCCCGTGGCGCCTTCTCAAGAGCATGAACCACCTCAACTTTACAGAGTACCCGCCGTGGGCGGCTCCACCTCTTCGCGCGATATAAAGTGTCGAGGTAGAAGGTGACCGTCTCCTGGTCGCGTGTCGCCAGCTCGCGCACCACCTCCAGCGCTTCTTTCATTTCACGCGCCAACACGCCATTGGAGGCGACTCCTATATCGTAGCCGATACGCTGCTGGTCAAGCCAGTCGAGCAAGTCGGATCGAGCAAACGCGCTGTCCGCGCGCAGCCAGAGATGGCTTTTGCGCCAGAGCGTCTTCAGGCGAGGGATCAAGCGGCGAAGAACGGGCAAAACACCCTGCATGGCGTCCGCATTGCCTGGGCGCAAGAGCAGTACGAGCGGATATTTGCGAGGATCAGCGTCGAATGAAATGGTGAAGACCAAGGGCAGATAGCACCACGTATCATAGTATCCATTGAAGAGGGTCAGTTGCTGTGCGCCGTAGGTGGGAGTGCAGGTGGGATCTACATCCATCCATATTCGCCGCGGAGCGCGGTGACGCTTTTGCAGCAACGCGAGCAAGGCATCAATGAACGCAGAACTCATCCGATATAAATCGGAGGCGCTGGCGGTATTTTCAAAGCGCGAGAGCGTGGGTTGACTGGCGAGAGCCGAATCGTCAAGGAGAGCGTCCGCAGGCGAGCTTGAACATCGGGTCATTGGCCAGGGCGGCGGCTTGGTTGGTATCTGCATAGCCTGCGGCCAGAGCAAAGATGCGTTGCTGGAGTTGGCTGAGCAGCGAGTGCTCGACCTTTGCAGCGTCTCGGCGATCCAGGATGGCATCGGCCAAACGCGGACAAAGATTCATCTTCCGGTCACGCGCCTTGAGGAGCAAAAGGCCGCCATCACTGGAGAGGCGCTGGTCGGAGAATTTGACGTGAAGAGGCTTGTGAAAAAGTTCTGGAAAAAGAAAACAGTCTGTGCAAGTATCAGGCATTGGAAAACCTTGTGTTATGGTTTTTGTAACAATCTAAACAATAGCACGTTACAAAGGTTTTCCAATATTATTTTAACGGTATTTCATGTTTTTTCGTGAATAATCCGGGCTAGTGGGAGCGGCAGATTTCTCGTGTCGAAGGGGCTTCTTGAAAGTCGCATCTTGCGTGATGCTGAAGAAAATATTCGGCTAGGCAGCCAAAACAAGTTTTTAGAAAAGGGCTCTGGAGGTCGGCTGAAGGTGAAAATATCCAACAAGCCCGACCAGGAGACCCCGCAAGATGAGCGCACACAAGGCCAGTTTGTTCAGCCAACTGCTTTCCCTTTTCAGCCGGAATGACTTTTCGCACCACGTGCAACAGTTGTGGTCGCGTCTAGACATTTGGTTCTGCTGAAAAACCCCTGCTCAAAAATATTTGGAAAATCTTTTCGAAAAACGACCTCGCCAAGCCAAAAGGGGTCAGCCCTGAATGGCGCTAAGTTAAGATCACCTGAGGTCGCTTGCCACGCGCCTTACCACGGTGGGGCACGGTCTTAAATGTTGCCTCTCCGCTATTTGGTGTGGGTAACCGCCGGTGACAGTGTGGGCAAGTGGAAGTCGAGTTTGCCCAGCAGCAGGTAGATCATGGTGATGAGGTGGTTGACGTTGCGGTAGCCGCGGGCGCGGCGTTTGGCGGCTTGGACCAACCCGTTGATGGCCTCCAGAACGCCGTTGCTGATCTGGGAGTCGAACCAGTTGACGACGCCTGTCCAGTGCCGCCGGAGCGTGCGGGCCAGTTCGAGCATGGGGACCAGCCGACTACGCTGTGCCCACGCACACCACTTGGTCAGAAGCGCTGGGCCATCGACCCGGTTCTCGGGCAGGAACACATCCTGTAGCGCGGACTTGAGCAACCAGGCGCGGCCGGTTTCGAGACGGCAACCTTTGATGGCCGCCCACTGCTCGGCCTGTTTCTCGGTATGATTCCACTCGTTCTTGAGCCAGAGATAGCGCGTCCCCTTGAGCTCCGGGCGTCGTTTCTGTTCCTCCCGTCGCACGGCATCGACTGCCTCGCCAGCGAGCTTGGCAACGTGGAAGGGGTCGAATGTGATCTGGGCGTGCGGCAGATGCTCCGCCGCTCCCTTCATAAAGGCCGGCGACATGTCCATGCAGACCCGGCGGATGGCGTCGGGATCACCCCCATGCTGCACGAAGTCTTCCCGAAAGAAGCCGACCGTCTGGGCATCGCGCTCCGGGCAGACAAAGAGCACGCGCCGATGGCCCGGCATCAAGTCCATGAACAGAGTGATGTAGGAGTGCCCCCGCGCCCGCGACGTCTCGTCCATCCCCACCAAGCTCACATCCGAGAAATCGGCCCGGCGACGTCCGTCTTGGACATAGTGCTGGAGAACTCGCCAGATCCGCGTGTCGTGCTCACCGATCAGGCGGCCGACCTGAGCCGCGGTCATCCCGCCTTGCACCAGCAGGAGAATGAACGCCTCCATCAGCAGCGTGAAGCCGCTTCCGGGACGCGCCCAAGGCACCTCCACGGTCTTGACGCCGTGTTCCGGACACTGGATGCGGGGTTGGCGGGCGTGGAGCAACGTCTGGTGCTGGAAGAAGTTCAGGTGCCGCCAAGTTCGCTCCTCGGTATCGTACGCGCCACAGCCGGACTTGGCGCAAACCGGACACGGGAACGTGCTGCCGGCCGGGAAATCCAGCCACAGTTGGAGTTTTCCGTCGGATTCGGAAAACTCGACCTTGGTGACCTGCCACGGGGCATCCAACCCCAGCGCGACCCGAAACAGCTCGTTCATCTGCATAGACTTGTCCCATCCGACGCCCCTGCGGTACATTCCGGGCGGCCTGAGCGGAGGATAGGGCACTGCAGGGATGCAACCCGAGCGCCGACTCAGGGGCTAAACCCGCAGGCCGCCACGGCGGCCACAGACCGCCGTGGCGCCTGTCCTACCCGCCTGCGGGGTAGCCTCAAAGCGAAAAATCCCGGGGGTCCGGGGGGCAGAGCCCCCGATCGGCTACCCACACAGAACAGCGGGGAGCCAACTATCTTCACCCAGGCAGCCCCGCAGTCAACGCGGGTGGAACCAATGCCGATGCCGTGGGAATGTACCACTACACTACGGATGCGAGCGGGTTGCGCGAGACCAATTCCATTGGGGATATCGGCTTCCATTACGGCACGACGAATGACGCGGATGGCGATGGGCTGGCTGACTTTATAGAGGACAGCAACGGGAACGGAATTTTTGATGCAGGGATTGATTATTCCGATCTTTTCGTGACAGATACGGATGGCGACGGATTGAGCGATGCTCAAGAATACGCATTGGGCACTGACCCTCAGTCCGCTGATAGCGACGGGGATGGCGCTACGGACTTTTTCGAAATATTTTATGGCGCCGACCCACTGAACCCTGCCTCATTCCCAGCAACGCTCAGCGGCCGAATCGGCTACACGGGATCACAGACGGGCGCCTTGCACATTCAGCTCACCGCTTATCCCGTAATCACAAACCAACCGGCGTTATCATTGAGTTTTGATGCCACAAGACCGACGTATGACAACAGCGCCTGGCAGACTCCGCTGACCGTCAATGGGGCGACCTGGACAACGAATGGCAAGCATGGCGGCGCCTATTCGTTCGACGGGAATGACACCATCACACTCGGAAAACTATATCAGGCCGTCGGCATCAACAATCTGAGTTGGGGCGCATGGATTCAGGCCGAGCCTGGCATCTGGCTCGGTGGCATATTGGGCAAGACCTATTTTGGGGATGACTCTCTCTACATGATTTTGGCTAACAACGGATCGAGTGTTGAAACGCGCATACTGCCGGCTGACCAAAATGGTGTTCGCGATGCCATTAAGGACTCAATTATCACCAACGGCGTCTGGCAGCACCTCTTCGCAACCTATAACGGCGTCCAAACGAAGCTCTATCTGAACGGCAGTCTCGTGGCCACCAGCGCGGTGTTCGCCACGCAGCCCATTCGATCCAATAACGTAACCGCTGCCCTGGGCGACCTGTCCCCTGGAGCTGGTTGGACCTTTAGGGGCCTCATGGACGAAGTGCAGCTTTATCGCGCCACCTTGACCGATGCGGAAATTGCGGGGATTTACCGCAGCAGCTTCACGGACGAATACACGCGCACCACCTCCCAATCAACCACAGGCGCCTATTCATTCGCGCACGTGCCGACTCTGAGCAACTACTGGGTAATGGCCTGGCTGGACAGCAACGGAAATGGCATGCGAGATTATTTTGAGCCCGTCGGGTTTTATGATGGCAACGGCTTTCTCCTGGGCGCTGACAAGGTCGGCGTGGATATTGATCTGTATGATCCCGATAGCGACGGCGATGGCGCTGCTGACTGGTTGGAACTCCAGGCAGGCACCGATCCGACTCAGCCCGATTCTTATCCCGTCAACCTTGCCGGCGTGATCACGTATAGCGGGCGACAAACGGGGCCGATCATTGTGAGCGCCGAAATCGAAGCCGGGCTTCTGCTTCACTACGATTTCGACATTCCGAACACGAGTCGCGTTTCAAACCTGATCTCACCGCTTTATACTGGAATCGTTAACGGCGCTGTTTATGTCACAAATGGCTATCGCGGCGGCGCTTATTGGTATGACGGCACCAACGATCACATCCTTGTTGGCCCCATGGGGGTACTGCCCGAAGGAACCATTTCCTACTGGGTTAACCCCGATGAAGTGGAAAACTGGCGAAACCCGTTCACCACAGACTATGCCGGATGGGACGACTGCATTCGGTTTGAAGCCTACAGCACGGGGGAATTTATCGGGGGCGGCCTGGGTCTGACCGGCCAGTGTTGGTACACCGCCAGCATGCCAACGGCAAGCTGGCAACACATCGTCCTGACGTGGAATCGGAGCAATGCGTGGGGGTACTACAACGGGACGTACAAGTTTCACTCCTCCCATCAGGGACAGGGTGGAACGGTGGGCCTCAACCCATCCATGGACAACGTGGCCATCGGAAACGGATACTCAACGGCTCCCAATCGCTACTGGAAGGGGCGCATTGACGAGGTGAAAATCTACGCGCGTACCCTCGATGGCGACGAAGTAGCGAGCCTGTATGCGACAGGTTCCGGAACGAACCTCTCCCTCTTCACGACAACCATCCCCGGTCCCGGCCCATACACGATCAGCAATATTCCCAATCAGACCAGCTACCGGTTGAAGGCATATCGGGATTCGAACACGAATGCGTCGAAAGACAACGCCGAGGCGTGGGGAGCGTATAGCAACAACCCTATTTTGCTGGCGCAAAGCACAACGAACGCAAACCTTGTGCTCATCGATCCCGACTCCGACGCGGACGGAATGCCGGATTGGTGGGAGATGCTGCATGGATTCAATCCGACCTCGCGTGTGCCCGCGGAGGGCGAGGGCTGGTGGAAATTCGATGAAACGGAAGGGACAAACGCATTGAACTCGGCGGGCAGCGGCTATAACGGGCAATTGGTCAACATGCCGACCAACGCCTGGACCTCCGGGATGCTGGGCGGCGCCTTGTCGTTCGACGGCACGGACGATTACGTAAGAGTCTTGCAGCCCGTGGCCATGATAACGGGTTCGACATTTACGGCCAGCGCCTGGGTAAATCTCGACGGAACCTTCACTTCGCATTACCCCTCCATCATCGCCGACTTCATTCTTTGCGGCTACCTGTACAAAGGTTTCTGGCTCGGTTGGGACAACTTCAACAATGGCTATGGCGGTTTTCTTGCTAATTGTGCCGGTGGAAGCTCCTTCCCGATTCACCAATCCCCGATTGCCGGAAAGTGGACGCAAATCACCCTGACCCGCGACGGTTCGACCACCCGTCTCTATCGCGACGGAGTGGAAGTCGCCTCCAACGGCGGAAGTTTTTCACCCGCGATGGAACCAGAACTGCGCATTGGTTGGGCCAACGATCCGGGCGACAGCTATTTTTGGAAAGGCCAGCTCGACGACGTTCGTCTCTACACCTCCGCTCTCTCCAGCAACGACGTGGCCACGATGTACGACGCCCTCGGAGATGCGGATGGCGATGGGTTGTCCAATCTTCAGGAATACGAACTGGGCACGAATCCGAATGTTCAAGACTCTGACGGAGACGGTTTATCTGATTGGGATGAAATCAATGTTCATGGTACTGACCCCCGTCTGACAGATACGGATGGAGACGGGATTTCAGACTACGACGAGCTTTTTATATACGGAACCAGTCCGCTGGTTTTTGATACGGACAGCGATGGAATCGATGACGGAACAGAATTAATCTTGGGGCGCAATCCGACCAACACGATTGCCATAACGGGGATCAACAGCAATTGGGTTTATCATTCGCGCTCCAGTGACAGCATTGCGACATGGGAACCCGTTCCGCAAAACTGGCAGCGCTTCCTGATGGTGGATTACGACTCGAAAACCAATACTGCATTTTTGGTTTTGCCGCCGAAGCTTGGATTGCGTGATGGCAGTACCACTCAACTGTTCCTGCGATTTTCCTGGACGACAAACGGTAGCAATTGGGCTTCCCCCGAATATGCGGGTACATTTTATTCAAATGTGGTAATCGCTTCAGCGAATCCCTTCCATGGAATGCCAACCATGGGGCAGGTGACGCTCCCGGTGTTCAAGTTCTCGTGGCCGATGCCGTCGGCGGTCGAAAGCAACTACGTCCAAGCGTATTATTCAATACTTCTCCGAGTGCTCACGAATGCTCAGCAAGAATCATATCTGTGGGTTATCGATAAACCTCAGGAACTCGGAAACGGATACGGTTACAATAATTACATCGTTTATCCGCAAGCGGTTGGCCCGCAATTTTTCAATGCCGATTATCGGCTGGATCCAGACAAAACTCGTTTTCGGAACGGAGGATTTGAAACGGGGACGCCCACTTCGCATACCAATATGCCCAATTGGGGCGGGTTTGGCTTGGATGGCGGCGTTTCTACTTCAATCGTTCACAGTGGGATTCGGTCATTTGTGGCCCGAGACTTGGACGGCGCCTATCAACGGATTGTCGTGCATCCGGGAGAAGAACTGGTTGTCGGTGGTTGGCTGTACACCCCCTCCGTGACAAATGGTATCGATACAAATGCGCTCAGCGGAGACCGATATGCGGTCATTGATTTGGAGTATTACGACTCGACAGATGGGCACAAAACACGGGTCGATACGGCAAGGATGACTGCGGAACATGCAAAAGATACGTGGCTGTATTATTCAATCACGAGCTTGGTGCCCAGCCGCGCGGGGTTCGCCCATATATCACTGCGCACTGTCGCTCCGACCGTAAATCTTGTCCCTCCGGGGCATGTTTATTTCGACGATATTTCCGTCCAGGTAAGCAAGGACACCGATCACGACGGAATGCCTGATCGATGGGAGGTTTTATGGCCCGCTATTTTGAGTACAAACGCACCTGAAGATGCCGTTTTAGATCCCGATGGCGACACGTTATCCAACCTGGACGAATATCGTATTGGGACGAATCCACAAAGTGCGGATACCGATGCCGACGGATTGCCCGATAATTGGGAATATATCAACGGACTTAATCCTAATGATCCAAGCGATGCCCTGTTGGACTCGGATGGGGATGGACTTTCAAATCTTGAAGAATACCAGCACGGAACAAATCCCTTTTCTCAAGATAGTGATGGCGACGGGTTGGATGACGCCATGGAGGTGTATGACTTCGGCAGCAACCCGCTTCAAGCCGACTACACGAATTATGTCACGGTATCTGAAATGCCGGGAACCGCTACGGTTAGCCGTTTAGGGCCATGGACTGAAGACGGCGATTATCTGTGCTCGGTCGGATTGCGAGGTGCCGTTAGGTATAACCTGACAATACCCACGGGCGATATCTATCGCATCGAAGTTGAGGGCGGCGATTGCGAGTCGTGGAAAACGCTAAACTCATATGAATTGAAAGCCAAGGTAGGCGGAGCCTATCTGGGGCGACAAATCCTCTTTGCTGAAACCAACGGAAGCGGGCGGGCGGGATTCTTCACACCATGGATGACCGCAGGTGTTTATTCGCTGACCCTTGAATGGGATAATGCATCCGACGCCCGTCGCCTGAGTATCCATACGATACGACTGATCCAACTGGATGGCGCCGATACGGATGAGGACGGACAGAAAGATTGGGTAGAGAACCGACTGGCACGATTGAGCGGCTTGGATACAAACAGCGTTTCCAGCGCCATCTCGCCGGCCTGTGTGGAGGGACCGGATCCATTCGTCGGGCTGATTTCGGCTGATGGCGGAGTCACGGTTCAGTCCGGTATTGATGGCCGGTGGTACGCCAATGTGCCGCTGAACTTGACCAATGCGACCGCTTGCCGCTTTGAATTCCAGCACAGCGGATTGATTTCCACCTGTCTGGTCACGTGGTCTGCAACCGATGTGCTGACGAATAGGGCCACACTTTCAATTCGGCTCAATGATGCACTGAAGTTATCGGCCTTTCCTGTTGGGGCAACATCAGGCACGCACAGCATTACGATCACGGGTGGCTCCAACTATACGGGACTTGCCGCCGGCGCTGCTATTGCCCACACGTTTGCCTCAACCGGAAGCTATCTGGTTTCCGGCGCATATTACCCCGCTGCTGGTCCCACTCAATATGGCGCCATTACCGTGCTCGTATATTCAGCAAACTTTGACGAGAGCCCCGCGTGTTGGCATAGGGTGCCCCGGTCATGGACGTCTCCGGGCCTGTCCACGAATGTGCTTCTTGAGTCGGGCAATAATTTGATTATTGAAGAAGATGCCTACGCAACGCCGCGAACATTCCGCCTTACGGCATTGACACCCGACGAACACGGTATCGTTGCCCGCTTGGGTTCGCAGGGGCCGATCATCGCCTCAACAAAAGCCCGCGCTTTTCGTTTCGGAGCCGATTCGGACACCGGGTTTACGCGGCTAGGCGCCTGCAGCGCCGATTATTATTTGTACGAAAATCCATTTGTTCTGAGTCCCTTGCTCGATGATTTGTCAATTCAGGGCAAGGTCATTATCGGTGGCGTCATGTATGAAGATGGTGGAATCACCAATCAGTGGCTGCCCTCGCAGTTTGATGAAACCGGCGTGCTGAATGTGCGGTTCATCAAGTACCAACCCGGCGCGTTCTGCAACATCATTGATGTTTACCAAGGGACGAACTTCATAGGGAGGCACGGCGGACCATGAAGGCATTATTCATTTTGTTCATTGTTGTTGCCGGATATTCCGCAGCGGCTCAGAACCCCTTTGTGTGGTCCAATGAAGGCTTAACCGAAGATGAACGGGCGTTGGCCTACATTGCGATGAAAGAGCCGCCAAAGGATATTTCCGCCGGAGAATGGCTGGGACAGAAAGATCGGCTCTTGCGGCGCATCACAACGAAATCGCCGCCTGTTCCCAATTTGGCGCAGCGATTGATTGCGATTGCGGGCGAGACTGACTGCGAGCGCGTTACGCGCGAATATATCATGCAGTATTTACAGCTAAACCTGCGCGAGAAAGTTTCGGCTTCGGAGCAACGCGCCATTGGCGATTTTTTGAAACAAACGGCGTTTGATGTGAAAAACAAAAGCGCCGGCACGGCTATGCTGGTGATGAAATCGGACCCCAAGGCTTCTTCCAGCGACATTGAAAATGCGGCGACGGCATTGCTTCTCTCCGATAAAGCCGAAGATCAAAATCGGATAGTTGCGCTTCAGTTGTTGAAAGAGACAAATCCAGCGCTTGCCCAAGATTTGGCGGCTCGCTCGATGGCGAGCAATCCCTTATCGGGCTTTGAGCGCGTTTTGCCCCGGGTCATTTCAGGGAATCCCTGCAAAGGATGTGAACCATGAATCGTCGCCTTTCCTTGATGGGTCTCGTTCTTGGCGTGGTATGGGCCGTTGCGCAAGACGGCTGGGCCGCAAAACAGACCCCGCCCGACAGTCCCGTCACCCCCACGAATTATGGATATATTGTGTTGTCCGATGCGAGCTTTCATGAAGACATGCCGGTTGTAGGCACGCCTTTTGTGCTGCACTATTCCAGCCGAAGAACTCGCGGGTATATGCCCGCGTATAACCTTGTTGTGTGGTATGCCGACCCGAATACATTTCCGAACAACATGATATCCGTTGAGTTAACAGTGAATATTGCCGGGCGCATATTCAGGCATACACAGGCGGCGCCATTCACCAATCACTATTGGAGCCTTTTGTGGGATGGTCGCGATGCCGAAAGTAATTTTGTTTATGGAACAACACCAGCCGTTGTGGACTCGACTGCAATATTTATGGATAAACTCACGCTGGATGAATATGAAAACGTTAGCGGCGAACGATATTCTGGAGGACTATTTATCACCTCCAGCCGTGGCGCTATTTCCCCTATTGACGGGGGATATGTATTGGATCCGCATGCAATTGTAAACAAGCCGATTACAGAGCGTTCGGGTTTGTATTCTGTAGCTGGAGAGTCAGAACTATATACGGAAGATCAACTGAGGCAGAGGCCGATTATCCCTTGGTATACCTCTCGCAAAAAAAAAGGATGTTTCTTATCTCGGAGCTTTGCCCGCCAGCTCTCGGGGGTTGGGTGGCTGGACGATCAATTTATATCATTCGTACGACGGGAAAAGCGGGTATCTACATGAAGGTCAAGGCCGTGATCGAAAAATTGCGCCCGTGGGATATGCCGAATGTTCTTTCTCCATCACCAATACCCCGCCCACAAACGAATTTGCTGCCGTTGCGACGGACGGCAGCGAATACTATGTCCTGGATCCGGATGGGCGGCATTTACGAACGGTCGATGCGCTGACCGGAGCAGATATTTATACGTTCGTGTACGACACGAACAATCTGTTGACGGAGGTCGTTGACGCAAACAGCCTGACCACAACGCTGGTGAGAATGACCAATGGGCAGGTAACCGCCATTATAGGGCCATTCGGGCTAAAGACCGATCTTGTTGTCAGCAATGAGTGGCTCGCCGGATTGGTTAATCCTGCCGGCGAAACCAACTTGTTCCGATACTCGGAATCGGGTTTGCTCACCAATATCGTTTCGCGCCGAGGATTTGTTTATGCGGTCACCTATGATGCCGAAGGCAAGGCCATGCGGGCGGAAGATCCGGCGGGTGGCTTCGATGCGGTGACTCTAGCGAATGTATATAACCGAAAAAGTATTGTACATACGTACTCGCTGAATCGGACAAATGTTTATAATTCATCTACGGATTGGAATGGAGACCGCGTTGATGAAGCAATCAATTCAGCCGGCGCCGTGACGAGAACCAGAACCAGTTCCGACGGGCTGACCTCCGAGGTCACCAGCCCCAATGGGATGGTGACCTTAACCCGATCGGTTGCTGATCCTCGCTTCGGTTCCTCCGTTATGGTTGAGACGCAAATTGTGGTGCGTACGCCTGCTGGATTGACGAACGACATCCGCATCGGCAGGTCATATTCGCTTCTCGTTCCAACCAACCCGGCAAGCCAACTGCTCTCGTTTACAAACTGGATCACGGTAAATGGACGGACTTCACAGGTTGTTTTCAGCTCCATTGATCGTACGCTACAGAGTGTTTCGCCGATGGGGAAGACGAGCGCAGTCGAATTCGATTCGCAGTGGCGGCCCGTTCAATGGAATATGCCCGGCATCATTCCTGTGACGGTAGATTATGACGTTTATGGCCGTATGAGTAAAATTCAACAGTCTAATCGGGTCGTGCATCTGGCCTATGCTACAAACGGTTTTCGGGCTGCGTTTACCAACGCATTGGACGAATCGGTATTGTTGCGGGGAGACGCTATTGGACGTGTGACGAATGTTGTGCTGCCCGACAGTTCTGTAATCGGGTTGAGACCCCAGCCGACAACCGCCCCGATTGGGGTAACGCCGCCCGGTAGGACAGAGCACACGTTGGGCTACACCGCCGTGGGGTTGTTGGATCGTTATTCCTCGCCTTCGGTCGGCGGACCGACAAACATGTTGATGACCTGGGACGAAGCGCGCCATCTCACGAGCATTTCGTATCCTGATGGACGCGTAATCACCAACGAATACAATCAGGCTGGCTTCCTGGTTGGTGTTCAGTGGCCGGAAAACAAAGTGACCAACGTCTATGACTGCGCCTGCGGGCGGTTGGGCGGGATTTACGCGACCAATGGAGCGAGCTTGATCTTCGGTTATGACGGAGGACTATTGACGAACCTGACGCAAAGCGGTGTAATCACCGGCCGCATGAGCTACAGCTACAACAACGACTTTCGGGTGGCGGGGATCGGATTCGGTGGCAACGTCGCGGCCTACAACTACGACGCGGACGGGTTATTGACGAATGCGGGAGGGATGAGGTTGTACCGCGACGCGGCGAGCGGATGGCTGACCAACGCAGTCGTCGGCGACATCAGCGACCGGCGGCAGTACAATGGCTTTGGCGAAATGAGTTCATACGAAGCTGTATTTGACAACGATTACGTTTATTACGGCGTGGACTACTCATACGACAAACTGGGGCGGATTACGAACCGGATGGAGAGAATCGAGGGCGCCACAAACAACTATGCGTACGTGTATGATTCTGTTGGGCGTCTCCACGAGGTGTACACCAATGGAAGCCTGCGTGCGCGGTACTGGTATGACGCGAATGGAAACCGGACCGGCAGTTGGGTGATGGGGCAGACGCGCCAGTGGACGTATAACGAGCAGGACCAGTTGACCTCGTACAGCGGGGTGACCAACTATTTTCACGCAAACGGCTGGTTGAACTTTTCAGTGGACGAGTTCAGCACGAATTCCGGGGATACCATCACGTATGACTACGACCTGCGGGGCAGCTTGGCGTTCGTCGGACTGCCCGACGGAACGGATATCGAATACCTGCTCGATCCATTGGGGCGGCGCATTGGGAAGAAGGTCAATGGCCAATTTGAGCGGGGCTGGATTTACCAGTCGTTTCTGCGGCCGATCGCAGAACTGAACGCAGACGGGAGCCTGCGGGCGCGGTTCGTGTATGCGACGCGGGTAAACGTGCCGGACTTCATGCAGACGACGGGGAATGTGTATCGGATCATCACGGACCACTTGGGCAGCGTGCGGCTGGTCATTGAGGTTGATAGCGGAGAGGTGGTTCAGCGGTTGGACTACGACGAGTGGGGGAACGTGTTGCAGGACACCAACCCCGGATTCCAACCGTTCGGGTTTGCGGGAGGTCTGTATGACCCGGATACCGGGCTGACGCGGTTCGGATACCGCGATTATGATCCGATGACTGGAAGGTGGCTCGCTAAAGACCCCATCCTGTTTAGAGGAGGTTGGAACCTCTACGCTTACTGTTACGGCGACCCGATCAACTACATCGATCCCTGGGGCCTTTACACTTGCGAAGAATTGCAGACCGCACTTGGTCTTGCCCAGGAAGGCCAAGCGATTGCGATGCAGGTTGCACAACAGGGGGTTCCGCCGAGCCAAGTCGGAGGCTATCAAGCGGGTAATCCCGCCTCTGGACACCCCGACCCTGTGATCAACGAATTCGAGAAAAGCATCGGCGAATCTATTCTTGGAGGTTTTGCCCACCTTATGGGCCAAATCGCGAATAAGGTTGATGATGCTGTTTTGGATCAGCCTGGCAATAAGTGGAATTACTGGGGAATGATCGAAGTGTGGCGGCACCAACGATTGATCGACTGGATTCTGGACCAAATGAAGGATCAAGGATGTGGCAAGAAACCAGATCCCGATCCTCCACAGAAGTAACTTTGTGAAGCGCGCATTGAAACACATTCAAACAATTTCGACTTCTGCCTTTCTTGGGTTGTTGCTCTGGCTGGGGTGTGCGTTTCTCGTCCGCGGCCTTCGGCCTTTTCTTTTGGAAATTTATGAAGAAAAGGCCGGTTCGCTGTACGTGATGCAGCCTGTCTGGTGGTGCCTGCCTTGGGTGTTGGCGGCCGCGTCAATTCTATTGTGGGTTGTCAATCAGCGCATTCATTTCGCGCACGATTACAGTGCCACATTGCGAGTCGCGGGCATTCTATTGGTTATTCTTGCAGTCGTTTTTGCCGCGTTCACCGTCTTGCCCTTGAATGTTACGCTTGGCGCTAGGTGATTGTCTCTTGCCTCGGGCCGCTGGCGCGGCCCTCGGAGCTACTCGCTCCCGTTGGTCGCTCGTTATGCTCGTTCGCGTACGCTCACTCGCGCTGGCTCGACAAGCTCGCCACAGGCGGACGCGCGCGCCCAGGAGCCGCGCCAGCGCGACGACGCACTGGCATGTCTCCTGCGATGCGTGCGGCGCGCGCGGGATCAGACCCCAAGCCCCCATGCTCGGCTTACGCACTCGCACGGGGGCGGTTGGGCGGCATCTACGCGACCAACGGGGCAAGCTTGATCTTCGGTTATGACGGAGGACTGTTGACGAACCTGACGCAAAGCGGTGTAATCACTGGGCGCATGAGCTACAGCTACAACAACGACTTTCGGATTTCGAGCGTCGAGTTGGGCGGTAGCGCGGTTGCGTATGGGTATGACCTGGACGGATTGTTGACGAATGCAGGGACGATGACGCTATATCGCGATACGGTTAGCGGCTGGTTGACCAATGCCGTCGTCGGCGATATCGGTGACCGCCGGAAGTACAATGCCCTCGGAGAGATGAGTTCATACGAAGCTGTATTCGACAACGATTACGTCTATTACGGCGTGGACTACTCATACGACAAGCTGGGACGGATCACGAATCGGTTGGAGAGAATCGAGGGCGTCACAAACAATTACGCCTATGTGTATGATTCCGTGGGGCGACTCCACGAGGTGTACACCAATGGAAGCCTGCGCGCGCGGTACTGGTATGACGCCAATGGAAACCGGACTAATAGCTGGATTGCGGGATCATCGAGAACATATCAATACGATGCCCAGGATCGGCTGACGGCCAGCTTCTGGGGTCTGATTCAGTACCAGTACAATGCGAACGGTCAGGTGACCAATATGTATGGAGCAGTTCCGACGCGAGCCACGCGGTATGATACGCGGGGCAGCCTGATGGAGGTACGGGTTGGGACCAATACATACGAATATCTCTTGGATCCGCTGGGGCGGCGCGTGGGCAAGAAGGTTAATGGTGTGTTGAATAAAGGGTGGGTATATCAAGGCTTTCTGACGCCGGCGGCGGAGGTCAACTCAAATAATCAAGTAGTTGCCAGATTTGTGTACGCCACCAGGGTAAATGTGCCGGACTATATGGTGACGACCGGAAATGTGTATCGGATCATTACGGACCACTTGGGGAGCGTACGGCTGGTCATTGATGTTGCCAGCGGCGATGTGGTGCAACGCTTGGACTACGACGAATGGGGGAACGTCCTACAGGACAGCAATCCGGGCTTTCAGCCGTTCGGGTTCGCGGGTGGACTGTACGATCCGGATACCGGGCTGACGCGGTTCGGCTATCGGGATTATGACCCAACGACGGGTCGCTGGCTCGCTAAAGATCCTATTTTATTCCGGGGAGGACAAGCGAATTTATACGTATATATTGGAAACGATCCTGTCAATAAATTTGATCCGTACGGTACAGGGGAAGAAGTTAAATTGTTTTTTCAAGATATACAAGAAATTATTATAGATTCGACAAAAAAGGAAATTGAAATCATTTACCATCTTATTGATGACACCATTGACAAGGTAAGAAAAGGTCTTTGCGATGCATGGAAGGATGTCACAGACTGTGTTCCATTCGGTTTCTATCAGCAATACCAGGAGTATCGTGACAGCCTCCCGTCCGCGACTGGAGACCAAGCTGTGGACATGTTGAATATAATCACTCCCATTCTGGATTCCTTTACCCAACCGGATTTCGGGGATGAATGAACGCGACTCCGCACTCAGGCGATCGCGTCCCATGGTCTGTACGTGACTGCGCCTTTGTGTGGACGTTTGCGCTGGTTGTTACGATAGGGACCGCAGTTTGTTTCAGCAATTCACTACGACACAATCCCTACGTTGCCGTTTTCCTTTACGATGTAGCGGTCCTTGTCGGAGTCGGCACAATACTCCGCCGACATTCTGCGACGTGGGATTTGCTTGGATTCACGCGGGAGCAGCGCAGTCGCGGCCTAATTCGTGGTGGTGTGCTTGGTCTTGCCATATACTTGACTGTACACGTTGTCGTTTCTCCATCAGCTATAAGGATCCCAATACTTTTTGATTCCACCGGCGAGCACTTTATAAAAAGCGTAATACTGCTGACAACCGTTCGCGGGTTTACCAGTGTATTGGCATCACCTATTGCTGAAGAAATGCTTTACCGAGGCATGATCTATCAAGCCTTGCGAGATCGTTGGGGAAGAACACTGAGTATGATAATTGTTACGTTACTACACTCGGTGATGCACTTATCATCGACAACAAGTGTACGGAGTTTTCTTGTTCGAGTTATATTCATCTTTTCAATTACAGTGATTTATGACCGCTATAAGAGTCTATATCCTGCCATTGCCTGCCATGGCATTATGAATTACCTATCGTGGTTCGAAGCGATCATCAGTAATGGCCAAGGGGAGATGAACGGGATGGAGTAGTTGGGGTCAGGGAATAGGGGTCAGATAGCATGAAAGGCGGTTAGCCCGGATTATTCATGAACCTCTTGGGACGCGGATAAATTTCGGTATCGCGAGGGTGATTGTCGTAGCAGGCAAACGGGGTCAGATAACATGAAGGGCGGGTAAAAATGCCCATCAAGCAATTGACGACGCGGCCATGGTGGCCCGCCACGAAGCCCGGAGGTAACCGTCATGAAGAGTATAGGCATGATGACGACCGGAAATGTGTATCGGATCATTACAGATCATCTTGGCAGCGTGCGGCTGGTGGTGGATGCCCAGACCGGCGCCGTTGCGCAGCGGATGGACTACGACGAATGGGGCAGTGTTCTGGAGGACACGAACCCGGGATTTCAGCCATTCGGATTCGCGGGTGGTATGTATGACCCTGGCACGGGCTTGGTCCGATTTGGCTACAGGGATTATGATCCGATGACTGGGAGATGGCTGGCCAAAGACCCCATACTGTTTCGGGGCGGACAGGCAAATCTGTATCTGTACTGTCATGGGGATCCGGTCAATTATATCGACCCGCTTGGGTTGGGAGAGAACCCACGCGATGCGGCTTGGAAAGCTGGAGAATATACGCTTAATAATTTTGCAGGTGCGGTTTGGGAGCATCTTGTAGATGCTTACGACAACGTCGCCTCCCAACTCGCAGAACAAGCGAAAGAACTACTGAAGGTTCCCGGGCAAGCGATTCAGGCAAGCGAAGAGCTTATCAGGAAGATTGTGACCACACTTCTGGGCGAGGGTCCCGCTTCTGAGGGTATTGCAGATTTTATTAATGATGGGCCTAATCTAAAGACGCTGTTGGCTCATCCGATTAAAGCACTTCTAGAGCAGACCGCACGAGAGGCAATTGAAAATGAACTAACCCCAAAAAATGAAGGGCGTGAGCCGGGTGAATGAGATTAGCAATATAAAATTTATTAAGAAGCGCCATGGATGGCAGGATGTAGGCGTTGATTCTGCGACAACACCACAAGAACAGATAACCCTGCTCGCGTATGGTCGCGGTTATTTTGTAAGAGAGATGCGCGGTTCATATTTGCGTGAATACGCTGGCAGCTATCTGTTTAGGTTTTTGTGTTCTATATTTGGAACTTGGATCAGCGGTGATGTCATGATGCGTCGTATTGAGGTCTATTTGAACCCGAATGTTCGTGGTGTATTAAAGGTGTGGCCTACCTCTGCCACTGCAGAGTTGAGCACGTGTTTAGTAGATGCGCAAGATGAGCGACTAAAGCTAATTGAGGTATGTATAAAATATTTGAACAACGCTTTAAATAAGACACCGGAGCAGTTAGAGCAGTTGGGGTCAAGTCTAGACATTCGACATTTGGTTTGTGTTCTCGCGTCCAAAAATCAAAACGGGGGAGTGGGGATCAATTCTCATGATCGGTGATTTTGGCCAAGGCAAAAGGCGTGTTGACAACGATCTGGGGAGGGTTGATGGTTAACTGCGTGGTTCGTTTGCGGGCTGTATTATGGCGCAAAATCGTGGAAAACTAGACATGTTGCAACCGTATGAACTTTCTTGCTGTGGCTTCGACTCGTTCCCTGAGTCCCTCCTCGCTTCGCTCTCGTCGTCAGACCCTGTGACAACTCGTTTGAACAACCGCCTACAACAGCACCGTATTGGCCGACCTCACTTGCCCGCCTCAGCTACCTATTCGTCACGAGTATGCGTTTATCTGTATTGCGAGAAGGCGCTAAATAGAAAATGTCTTTACTCGACCCGAATAGACCCCCAATAGACCCGAAAAATAACTCATGAATAAGTCGAACACGCATCCCCAAGCCGCTATCGGGATCGCTGCGCTTTTGACCGCGCTATGTCTTGTTTCATTTGCGTCGCCTCCTCCCCGCGCCGAAGAACCCACCGCAATTGATGCCGAGCAATACGCTGATTTCATGGCGAATGAGGTTTTAGACATTCAGGACTTGGCGGAAGGCGCAGAAGTCCAGCGCCGTGTGTTTAATCGCATGACTCCGCCGGGATTTTCTTGGGTGCAGCCAATGTCCCCGGCTGTGGTACCTTTCGACGCCAGGAACTTCGACGAGAAGTTTCTGGCCGAGCTTTTAGGAGAGGACAAGAACAGCGTGGCAATCTATCCGCTTTCGCTGACGCTGGACCCCGATACGCGGGAAACGCTTGTTTTCAACGCCGATGGCAAGCTGATTGCGGCCATCCGTACCGATCAAGTTTTCCGAGAATGGCCGGAGGATGCCGATCCGTCCCGCGTGACCTTGCAACTGGATTTGCTTCCCTCCGAGGATGTCGAGCCGTACCTATACACCGAAAGCCGCATCGCGGAGTACGAAGAAGCCCGGACCGCCAAAACGAAAAAGACCGGCGGGATGGTCTTGCGCAGCTTGGGCGCAAACGAGTTCGGTATAGCCGGGATTCAGTGCCTGACCAATGGTTCCATGCGGATCACGGTAACGAACGGAGCGAGCGCCGCCGAAGTGTTCGCCTATACCGTTTGGCACACGTCCAGCGTTTCCGTGGTGGTTTGGACCAACGAATACGACGAAGTTTTGACCAACAGCCATACGGCTTGGCATCCGGTTTCCCCGCCCTTCGACGGCATCGAAAACGCGTGGGAATGCCTGACAACCAATCTGGTGTTGACTAACGGGGTTGGCATCTTTGAAGATGCGAACATTCCCACCAGTGCCCGAGTCCGGTTTTATGCCGTGGCGAACCGGTTGGATTCCGATGGCGACGGGCTGACCGATGGCGCGGAAATCTTCATTCACCGCACCGATCCCGGAAATCCTGACACCGACGGGGACGGGTGGAGCGATGCGGAGGAACTGGCCGAGGAAACCGATCCGCTCGACCGGTTCAGCGCTCCCAAGCTGGCGCGGGGCGTCGTTCTCAATGAAGTTCTTTACGACGCGTCGGGTACGGATTGGGGCAAGGAGTGGATCGAACTATATTCCGCCGGACGCTATCCTGTGGATCTCGGTGGCTTCGTCATTCAGGTTGCCGATACAGCTTATACCAATGCTTATGTGTTCCCGCCTAATACCTGGATTGATCCGGGCCGGTTCCTGCTGCTGGGCGGATCGCTGGTGACGAATCGCGATTTGGAAGTGGATTTCACCATGCCCAACCGGTTCACCAATGACGCAACAGCGGCGGTGCGGCTCGCAGCGGAAGTGGGCACGAATACCTTTGTGGCCGATTGCCTGATGTATGGCGGCAATGCCGCCAACTTCAACCCGCATGGACTGGACACCACCGGCTGGATTAGCAGCAATGCCCTTTCGGCGGGGGCCGGCAGGAGCCTTTATCGGCGGTTCAACGGGCACGATACCGATCAAGTGATGGACTGGCAGTATACAAGCAGCCCAACCTCCAATTCTTCCGCCGACATTCCCGATTCAGACGGGGATGGGCTTACCGATCAGGAGGAATTGACAGGCAGCCTGAACCCTTATGGGGAACCCACAGACCGCCACAACGCCGACAGCGATGGAGACGGGCTCTCCGACTATGCCGAATGCATCACCCACGGCACGAATCCCAACACTTGGGCGACGGATGGCGACATATTTCCTTGGCCGCCGCCATCTGGCGCGGTGTCCGACTGGTGGGGTAGCGACCCGTATGAAATCGCCAACGGCTGGAATCCCTTGGTACTCGACGAAAACGCCAACGGGATACCCGATAGTTGGGAGATGGCATTTCCAGGCACCAATCTGTATGCGGATGCGGATGGGGACGGCATCTCAAATTATGATGAATTGGCACAAAACAGCGATCCCAACGATATAAACTCCACCATGGCCCAGCCCTATGTTATCAGGTATGAATCTTCGCTGCCGGGTTGGGTAAACGATGGAATGACGGATATTGGCTTGGAGGGATGGGTCAAAACCTATTTCGAGGGATTAAAGGCGGATATGGATTTGTGTGTTTGGGTTAAAGAGGGTCGCACGCAAGAGGAATTTCGGGTGGTGTGGCGGGGCGCAACTGAAAAAGGGGTCCACTGGCTCAGTGACCAGGAGGTTGTGACCAGCGCCAGCGCAGGAGCCGATACGCGCCCTTACTTGTTCGTGCAGGATCTCGGCATGCATCCGGACTATACGAACACCTTGGGCGGCGAGTATAAGATGGCCGTCCTCTCTGTGGACATCACTTTCGCCGATCCGGACGACTCGGGATGGGCCGACCTGGAGGAAAGGAAAGTCATCCTCTCGGACAAGGACACCCGGATAAAGATCAAGATCACGCCACAACTAAACGACCTTCAAACCATCTTCGACGCACTCGGCACGACGTTGAAGATCAAGACTTCGGAGACCGCTCCGAGCGGCCAAGACTTTACGTTGACTGCGCAGAACACGACGTTGACGCAGGGAAGTGGGTACTCCGAGTTGCGGGTTGCACTGACGCGCGCTCAACTGATTTCGCTCGGTGTCCTGCCGAGTCAGGAGAGCGATTCAGTCACGGAGAAGGCGTGGATCGATCACGGAAGCAGCAGTTCTTCCGATCCCTCCAATCTGACGGACGGCGAAGCGTTCGAGAGCGGCTCATCTGCGGAAACACGAGGCCGCAGCACCAACTACGGCGATCTCGAATCGACGCCGCCGAATAGTCCAGTTGATGAGACCTTCTTTATCGCGGCGGGGCGGGAGGTGCTTACCGCCGAGTACAGTTGTGGGATCAGTCACAAACGCCAGCTCATGAATCAGGCGGATTACTTCTACTACTCGGGACATGGTGGCCATGACACCGCGGTTTTGCAGGGTGGTTTTTCGGCAAGCGACGTCACCGGCTATTGGGACAAGGATATGCACTACGTAGTCCTTGCTGGGTGCTCTGTCTTGGATATTAAGGATTACCGCGCACAGAGTTTCGGCTTGGGCACTTGGCTGCAGTGGTATGCGGCCAGAGGAGCGTGGTCGCCCGGTGCCCAGTGGGAACCGACTGGGCCGAAGTATTTCTTGGGCTATAACTGGTCTGCTCCGCTTGATAATCAAGGTTCGGCGGGAATCATCTCCAACTTCCTGTCCGCCTTGGGCGGAGGCGCTTCTATTGTGGATGCGTGGAAGCAAGCCAATGACCTCGGCGTCGGGCGGAATGCCTGTGTCATCGATGCCAACAGTAGTCCTCACGTCTATTGGTATTGGGACGAAACGTCGGGAACGCCAGTCTGGACCAATGTCACAAAGTCAGGTGGATCATGGTAAAGCCAACAGCACTATTTCCGCTTCTTCTCGCGTTTGCGTTGTCTGTGCATGGCGGCCCGCCCGAAGAGTCTCCTTCGCTGGCAGCACTTCAAGGACAAGAGCTTTCGCGCGCGGTGGCGAATACTCTTCCGCATCGCGACTGTTCGACCCCACAAAAGACGTTCCTTGGGTTCTTGAAGAGCAACGTGGAGGCGAATTTGCGGGATTACCTTTTCTATCTGACGCCCGAAGCGCGCAAAGCCATTGCGGGTGTTGAGCGCGAAGATGCCATTCCAGAATCTCGGGGCCGTGATTTCAATGCTGCGCATGAACGGGCGGGCTTCCACAGCATCAAGCTGGAAGACTTCCAAGCGTTCCCCAATCAGTCGCCTACTCAGATCGTTGCAGTGGTTGTGTCGTCCCGGGGCAAGATGACTGTGCGCGAGAAGTACGATATCCGCGTCGTGGAGACAAACGGCCAGTGGAAGTTTAGCGCTGTTGACGTCAGCATCGTTGACCGTGGTGCTGTTGCGGCTGAACCGTAATCGTTGGCATGTCATGTTACCTCGGCCCACTGGTGCGGGCCTCGGACCTACTCGCGTTCTGACGGGCGCTCGTGCTACGCGGGGAATTGGCGGGGAATTGGGGTCGCGGCAGTAGGGGAATTGGGGTCAAGTCTAGACATTCGGTTCTGCTGAAAAACCCCTCTTTTAAAAAACTCATCACTCAAAAAAGCTCACAGACCTGCATTCTTATATGCAGTCGCTTCGCCACAACACATACTTAACGTGCGAGGTGGCATGCGCATTGCCATACTGTATTCGTTCGATTGCTCATTTTTGCCCGCGCCTTCGTTCTTTTGGATGGCGTATTACGCCCTGACTGCTTGATCTATTCCGATCTCATCATTTCCAAGCGCTTCCCAGGCCAAGCGGCGGGCCCACCGCTTGATGTTGCAGGCGGCCCCAATGAGGTAATTTTGCAAACTGGTTTTTATCAACCCTCGATACCGACACCGCCTCAGTCCGTAGCCTCTTTTTAACTCGCTGATCGTTCCTTCCACCCCATTGCGTTTGTGCATCCGCTCTTTGAACGCCCCCGTTTTCATTTCGCGGCGACGGGCCTGAATGTGTGGATGATACTGACCCACCAGTAGCGTCCGATGGAGTTGGTTGGCTCCCAGGCAACGGCTGCGAAGCTCACACGCTTGGCAGAGATGGTTATTCCATTCGAAGCGGTAGTGGATCTTACCACTGACTTCATCGAGGCGACTGCAGTTGGTGCTGGCATGGCGGGCCGGGCAGATCGCCACCCGCTGATCGATGTCCACGTCAAAGCTCTCAGCGCTGAAGCGGTCGCCGCGCTTCGGGGCCGGTTGAACGGGACCATGAATCTCGCGCTCTTCACGCCCCGCATCGGCCAGCGCCTCCCCGGAGATATAGCCGCCATCCACATAAAGCTCTTTCGGCTTGTCCAAATCTTCGCGCTTCCACTCCTCTTCCACATCCGAGATCGATCCGTGATCGCTCGTTATGGCTGGTTGGGTGACCATGGCGGTGATTACCGCGTCGGTGGGCGCCTTCATCTCCGGCTTCGCGCTTGGCAGAGTCTCCGCGATTTGGGCTTTGTAACCCACCCACTCCTTGTTCTTGCCAGCGATAGTCCCCTTGGCGCTCCACTGCGCATCCGGGTCGTGCGGATTATATACCGCACCGGACGGTCGCGAGTGGGTCTGCTCGGTCTGACCGCCCACTTCTTGAAAGTTTTCCTCGTACACCCGCCGTAAAACACTCACCGACTTCATGCTTTTGACCGCATCAACCTGCGTCTCGATCCATGCCAAGATCGCGCGGGCGTCCTCGCCCGCCTGAGTCATCTTCTGCTTGAGCGTCTCTACATCCGTTTTGAAGTCCAAGGCGCTCTGCACATACCGTTCCCACCACAGGGACCATGATCCAGGACGTGTGCTTTCGGGCAACTCTGCCAATACTTCCATCGCCAGCCGCATGGCCTCTCGAACGCATTCCAATCGGCTCATGTGGCTGACCAAACCGATGACATGCGTCGAGTCCAGACGCTGCGCTTTATGGGCCTTGAGATAACCCGCCTTGCGCATGGCTTGGAGCACGGCGTCAAATCCGATCTCGACGAGGTTGTGCTCCAGGAGCCGATTGCGAAACTTCACCAAGCTGGTGGCGTGAAAGGCCGCTTCATCCGTTTCCATCCATAGCGCCATCTTCCATCGCAGATCATAGGTGCATCCCTCCACCGCCTTGCGATCAGGCAGTCCCTCCATGAATTGCAAGATCAACACGGCCAACATCCGCGAGGGTTCCTCGGCGGGGCGGCCATTGTCCGCGCAATACATCGCTTCAAGTTGCGGGCGCAGTTCGCGCAGTTGCGGCATGATCGTGTCGCTGAAGAAGCGAAAGCGATCCGCTGGCGCTGACGTGAACAGGCCCGCGAATTGCACGTTGACCTCAAAGAGACTTCGTTGTTGCTGGACAGGCGGAAGACTCATGATAATTTCCTCTTGCTAATAGCTAGTCTATCAGATAGCGTATCGAAATGACAACAACTTATCCATTAAAAGTGCAAGCCATTCGATCCAAGGGCGTGAAAGTCCGCCTTTACGTCAACATCCCCATTCCGCTGGCCGCCGCCATCGGCTTGGCGGGCGGTGAAGAGGTCGAGTGGGAACTACTCGACCGCCATGAACTTCACCTTATCCGAACGCAGCCCGCCAAACCAAAAGGGCGCATCCGCAAGTAGGGGGTTTTTCAGCAGAACCGACATTCGGTTCTGCTGAAAAACCCTCTTTCAAAAATCTCATCGCTCAAAAAAGCTCACAGGCCTGCATTCTTATATACAGTCGCTTCGCCACAACACATACGTAACGTGCGGGGTGGCATGCGCATTGCCATACTGTAGTCGTTCGATTGCTCATTTATGCCCGCGCCTTCGTTCTTTTGGATGGCGTATTACGCCCTGACTGCTTGATCTATTCCCATCTCATCATTTCCAAGCGCTTCCCAGGCCATGCAGCGGGCCCACCGCTTGATGTTGCAGGCAGCCCCAATGAGGTAATTTTGCAAACCAGCAGTTGGGGAGCAGTTGGGGGAGCAGTTGGGGTCAAGTCTAGACATTCGGTTCTGCTGAAAAACCCCTCTTTAAAAAACTCATCGCTCAACAAAACTTACAGACCTGCATTCTTATATGCAGTCGCTTCGCCACAACACATACGTAACGTGCGGGGTGGCATGCGCATTGCCATACTGTATTCGTTCGATTGCTCATTTTTGCCCGCGCCTTCGTTCTTTTGGATGGCGTATTACGCCCTGACTGCTTGATCTATTCCGATCTCATCATTTCCAAGCGCTTCCCAGGCCAAGCGGCGGGCCCACCGCTTGATGTTGCAGGCGGCCCCAATGAGGTAGTTTTGCAAACTGGTTTTTATCAACCCTCGATACCGACACCGCCTCAGTCCGTAGCCTCTTTTTAGCTCGCTGATCGTTCCTTCCACCCCATTGCGTTTGTGCATCCGCTCTTTGAACGCCCCCGTTTTCATTTCGCGGCGACGGGCCTGAATGTGTGAATGATACTGACCCACCAGTAGCGTCCGATGGCGTTGGTTGGCTCCCAGGCAACGGCTGCGAAGCTCACACGCTTGGCAGAGATGGTTATTCCATTCGAAGCGGTAGTGGATCTTACCACTGACTTCATCGAGGCGACTGCAGTTGGTGCTGGCATGGCGGGCCGGGCAGATCGCCACCCGCTGATCGATGTCCACGTCAAAACTCTCAGCGCTGAAGCGGTCGCCGCGCTTCGGGGCCGGTTGAACGGGGCCATGAATCTCGCGCTCTTCACGCCCCGCATCGGCCAGCGCCTCCCCGGAGATATAGCCGCCATCCACATAAAGCTCTTTCGGCTTGTCCAAATCTTCGCGCTTCCACTCCTCTTCCACATCCGAGATCGATCCGTGATCGCTCGTTATGGCTGGTTGGGTGACCATGGCGGTGATTACCGCGTCGGTGGGCGCCTTCATCTCCGGCTTCGCGCTTGGCAGAGTCTCCGCGATTTGGGCTTTGTAACCCACCCACTCCTTGTTCTTGCCAGCGATAGTCCCCTTGGCGCTCCACTGCGCATCCGGGTCGTGCGGATTATATACCGCACCGGACGGTCGCGAGTGGGTCTGCTCGGTCTGACCGCCCACTTCTTGTTGAAAGTTTTCCTCGTACACCCGCCGTAAAACACTCACCGACTTCATGCTTTTGACCGCATCAACCTGCGTCTCGATCCATGCCAAGATCGCGCGGGCGTCCTCGCCCGCCTGAGTCATCTTCTGCTTGAGCGTCTCTACATCCGTTTTGAAGTCCAAGGCGCTCTGCACATACCGTTCCCACCACAGGGACCATGATCCAGGACGTGTGCTTTCGGGCAACTCCGCCAATACTTCCATCGCCAGCCGCATGGCCTCTCGAACGCATTCCAATCGGCTCATGTGGCTGACCAAACCGATGACATGCGTCGAGTCCAGACGCTGCGCTTTATGGGCCTTGAGATAACCCGCCTTGCGCATGGCTTGGAGCACGGCGTCAAATCCGATCTCGACGAGGTTGTGCTCCAGGAGCCGATTGCGAAACTTCACCAAGCTGGTGGCGTGAAAGGCCGCTTCATCCGTTTCCATCCATAGCGCCATCTTCCATCGCAGATCATAGGTGCATGCCTCCACCGCCTTGCGATCGGGCAGTCCCTCCATGAATTGCAAGATCAACACGGCCAACATCCGCGAGGGTTCCTCGGCGGGGCGGCCATTGTCCGCGCAATACATCGCTTCAAGTTGCGGGCGCAGTTCGCGCAGTTGCGGCATGATCGTGTCGCTGAAGAAGCCAAAGCGATTCGCTGGCGCCGACTTGAACAGGCCCGCGAATTGCACGTTGACCTCAAAGAGACTTCGTTGTTGCTGGACAGGCGGAAGACTCATGATAATTTCCTCTTGCTAATAGCTAGTCTATCAGATAGCGTATCGAAATGACAACAACTTATCCATTAAAAGTGCAGGCTATTCGATCCAAGGGCGTGAAGGTTCGCCTTTACGTCAACATCCCCATTCCGCTGGCCGCCGCCATCGGCTTGGGGGGCGGTGAAGAAGTCGAGTGGGAACTACTCGACCGCCATGAACTTCACCTTATCCGAACGCAGCCCGCCAAACCAAAAGGGCGCATCCGCAAGTAGGGGGTTTTTCAGCGGAACCAAATGTCTAGACGCGACCCCAATAGACCGCAATAGACAACCAATAGACCGCTGAGGGCTGACCCGAATGGCGCTCAACGCATTGGCCGAAGCGCTGGCCTTCACGAAGGGCGAGACCGTCGAATGGACGATCTTGTCAACGACGTGCTTGCAGATGAAACGCCGACCTCGACAACCTCAGCGCACGAAAACTGTCAAATGATGAATTTTCGGATAGGCTCTTAGTGCCATTCAGGTCTGACTCGCGTTCCGGCAGCTCGTTTTCCGGCGTGCAAGATAGAGCGATGCTGTAGCAGCCAGCAGCAGCGAGATCGTTCGCGGCTCTGGCACGGCCGTTATCGTTACAGTGAGCGGCGATCCATATCCATAATCATCGTTTAACGTGTTTTCGATAATTATCGCCTCCTTCTGTAGTTCGCAATTGGGTGACCCGCATAAACTACCCCCAAAGGTTATATCTCCGTCATCGTCCGAGAGGGTGAGCCATGTGTTCGGGGTTGCGCCATGAACGAGCGGAGCATCGAACCAGACATGGGATTGGATGCCGAATTCCGGGATCAGTAACTCTATATCATCGACCTCCCATGTCTTCGTCCCGAAAGATGCCGTCAACGCGGATACTGCAGAGGCGTCATAGCCATACCAGTCCACAGGGTACGTGAACTCCCCGAAAGACGTTCCCGCCGAGATTAGAATGACAGGCGCAGCATCCGTGTCCAATAGATAGGATGCATTCAACAAAACCGAACCAGATTCACCGAAGACGGTGCCGCCGTCCTCAATGTTGATGGTTACCGTATAATCCACGAGAAACAGATCGGCCAAGACAGGGTGTGCGGTTCCTCCGGCCAACCCGAGTATGGCCAGCAAAACAACCTTCTGCTTCAGTCTCCATCGGTTCATTGTTCACCTCCGAGTGTGGTTTAGGATCACATCCGATTGAGTGGGCGAGTGTTTGTGTGCTCCTTGCTCTGATCGTATGCGTCTACTGTCGGTTGTGGAATTGTCTTGGAGGGCTGGGGTGTTGTAAAGATTTTTCGGCGCACTATCCCGGATTATTCATGAACCTCTTGGGACGCGCATAAATTCCGGGATGGCAAAGGTGAGTTTTGTGGAGTTGAAGTTTTCGCGGTGTTGAAGCTCGGCAAAGCGCGGCCGGAGACGGCTTTTCTCGCGATTGCTAGCGCTCATTGGCATAGCGGAGCCATCCGGGGGATGAGCCGGTGAGCAGCGAGTGTTCGACCTTGGCGGCGTCTCGGCGATCCAGGATGGCATCGGCCAAACGCGGACAAAGATTCATCTTTCGGTCACGCGCCTTGAGGAGCAAAAGGCCGCCATCACTGGAGGGGCGCTGGTCGGAGAATTTGACGTGAAGAGGCTTGTGAAAAAGTTCTGGAAAAAGAAGACAGTCTGTGCAAGTATCAGGCGTTGGAAGACCTTGTGTTATGGTTTTTTGTAACAATCTAAACAATAGCACGTTGCAAAGGTTTTCCAATATTATTTTAACGGTATTTCATGTTTTTTCGTGAATAATCCGGGCTAGATACAGCCGCGTCACGGAGACTTTTCATGCTCGTTATCTGGTCCGCCTTCATTCTTTTTGTGCTCGCGATGCTCGCGCTTGATTTGGGCGTGTTCCATCGCAAGGCGCATGTGGTGTCGGTCCGCGAAGCCCTCGGCTGGTCGGCGGTCTGGGTGACGCTGGGCCTGTTGTTTTCGATCTTCGTGTACTTCGGCTATGAGAACCACTGGCTGGGCATGGGGGCGCGGTGGATGCCTCGGACGGTTTGATCAACAATGGCCGCACGGCGGCGATCAAGTATGTCACCGGCTATGTGGTCGAGAAGTCGCTGAGCGTGGACAATATCTTCGTCATTGCGATGATCTTCAGCTTCTTCGGTGTGCCCGCCCTCTATCAGCATCGCGTTCTTTTCTGGGGCGTGCTCGGCGCTCTCGTTCTGCGCGGCGCGATGATTGGCGTCGGCGCGGTGCTGATCACCCGCTTCCACTGGATTCTCTACGTGTTCGGCGTGTTTCTCGTCATCACCGGCATCAAGATGCTCTTTGCCCGGGCGGAGAAGATTCAGCCGGACCGCAACATCATGGTGCGCGTCGCGCGAAAATTCCTGCCGGTGACCGCTCATTATCACGGACAACATTTCGCCGTGCGCGCCGGTTCCGTTGCGGCCGGCGAAGGCGTCATGCCCGGCTCGATTGATGCCGCAACCGACCCGGCGTTGCAGAAGGCCGCGCTCGGAACGCTGTTTCTCACCCCGCTCGCGCTCGCGCTGATTATGATCGAGACGGTTGATGTCGTGTTCGCGGTCGATTCCATTCCGGCGATCTTCGCCATCACCGCCGACCCGTTTCTCGTCTTCACCAGCAACGTGTTCGCGATCCTCGGCCTGCGCTCGCTCTATTTTGCCCTTGCCGGTATGCTTGACCGCTTCAAGTACCTCAAGCTTTCGCTCTCTCTCGTGCTGATGATTGTCGGGCTCAAGATGCTGTTTGCCAAGCAGCTCAAGGCCGCCGTCGGCGAGAGCTTCAACGTTTATCTGCTCGGGCTCGTTTTCGTGATTCTCGCCGCCGGTGTGGTGGTGTCGTGGGTCGAGGGACGGATTAACGGGAAAAAATAGAGCCGCGCGACAATCGCGTGTTCACGGATGATGTGCGTCGGGATGTAGGACATTTTCTTTGAGGCGGCGGGGGTCGGTTCCAGCCCTGACGTTCTCAACAATCCCCGGCCTGCCTCAGCTTGCCCGTCTATGGAGGGCGGTCGGGCCCTACCATCACGAACGAAAGTCTGAGCGTGGGAGCCGTTTCCATCGCCATGTGCGCTCGGAATCCGAGCTCACCCAAAATCCTGTCCTGCACCATGCGCTGGAGGGGGATCCGATGCGGTTGCCCCAGAATCCCCCGACTGCTATGCTTCCCGCCCGTAGCGAAGGGAGCAGCAGCATGTCGTTAACACGTTTCAGCATATCGCTCGATGCGGCACTGGTTCGGCGGTTTGACGCCAAGATTCGGGCTGACCGCTGCCCCACACGATCAAAGGCCGTTGGCGATTTGATTCGTGCGTGTCTCGTGCAGCAGGAATGGCAGGCGGGTGACGAGGTGGCGGGCGCGATTGTCATGGTCTACGATCATCACAAGCGGGACATTGTGAAGACGCTGACGGAGGTTCAGCACGATTGCCACAAGGCCATCATTTCAACTCAACATATTCATCTGGACCACGACAACTGTTTGGAAATCCTCGCGGTTCGGGGTGCGCCCCGCGAGATCGGGCGCATGCTCACGCGGCTCAAGGCGGTGAAGGGGTTGAAGCACGTTTCGCTTGCCGCCGCAACGACCGGCGAGCGGCTTTCCTGAGCGCCGCCGGTCCGGCCATTCTGCTTGCAGAATATTACGTTTCCTTGATACGTATTACGCCATGTCCGTGTGAAACGGGCGAGAAAAGCGGAGCGAGGATTGCGAGTGAACGAAAAGAGAATGTTTTGTGTGGCGGTCATGTGGGTGTGTTGGCGTGCGCGGGCGTTGCCTTTGCCGGGCGGCCCCTGGCGATTGACGATGCAGACCCCGTGGATGTTGGGCAATTTGAGTTCGAGGCGGGAGCCGCCTACGAGCGCGATTCCGGCTACAAGCATTGGGATATGCCGTTCGGTCTGGCGTATGGCGTGGCTCCCAACGTCGAGGCGGGCGTGGGCTTTGGCGGGCAGTTCGAGAGGCGAATGGAGGCGCTTGATGACGCCGGCGCGGAGGTGTCACGCCGCGAAAGCAGCATCGGCGATTTGACCCTCGGCGCGAAATGGCGGTTCATCGATTCCTGTCCGCTTGGCGCGCGGCACGCTCTTGCCGCGTCGGTGAAGTTCCCGACTGCGGATGAGGACAAGGGATTTGGAAGCGGCGAGACGGACTACGACCTGTCCTGGATCGCCTCGCGTTCCCTCGGAGAAAGCGCGAGCGCACATCTCAATGTCGGCTATTCGTGGATCGGCGGCCCGGACGAGGACGTCTTCCATTACGGCGTGGCGCTTGACTATCAGGCGCTGGACGCCGTGCAGTGGGTGGGCGAGGTGTTTGCCGAGCGGGAAACAACCGGCGGCGCCGACACGGTCGTGCAGTACAACACCGGCTTTCGCTGGACTCCTGTGGAAAGCCTCATGATCGATATTGCCGGTGGATCGAAGCTCAAGGGCGATGCCCCGGACTTCATTGCAACGGCAGGGTTGACGTGGACCTTTGGTTTCGACGCCAAGAACGAGTAGGGCATCTGAACATCCATCCGACCCCCTCGCGCTCCGGGAAGGGGCGGGGCGCTAACATCATATTGCGCGAAGAAAAACCGATATCCGTCAATACGGAGATCTAACCGCCTTTCATGCTATCTGACCCCATTTTTCCATTTCTCCTGATTTTTTCGCCTTTTCGCTGACTGCATTTTGTCGGGCAAAAGTTCCAAGGGTTGGAAATACTTTCGCGGACTACTTCCAAGGGTTGGAAATGTGGGGTGGCGCAATTTCGATCCAGACCCGTTTCTTCTCGCCGTACTCAAAAAAGCCATGCGGATGGTCGGGGCCAACGATGGAGAGCACTATGTCGAGATTCTTGGCATCTGCCAAGATGAGGTTTGCGGGCTGTGCGGCGAGCAGCTCAAGCAACTCGTCTTTCGTGTCCGCCATCCGGCCTGGCCGATTTGCATAGAGCGCTTCGATTTCGCCCTGCTGTTTGTATAAAATCAAATACTGGCCGGGTTGGAGGACGCGCGCGGCGATGGGGCTCGATTTCGTGCGGCGTTTTCTTCGCGTTGATTTGCGGATAGATCATCGCGCCGACGCTGGCGAAGGTGAACAACACGGCGAGGGCGAGCGACGCGAGCCAGCGCGGCGAATCCGGACTTTTCAGCGTGGCGCGAAGGGCGATTATCAGACCCGCAAGGGACGCGAGCGCGGGCACTGCGCTGGCCCACCACGGCATATGCACCTGGGGAATGAATACGATTGCGATCAGCCCTGCCGGAAGCAGGGCGAAGAAGGCGAGCAGGATGATGCGGCTGCGCCGGAGCAGCGCTGCCGAGGCGAGCGACCAATGTGGAATGCTTGCTGCAATGAGCAGTGCGGCGGCGGGGTGGGCGAGGAGGATGTAGAGATTGCGTTTGCTTGAACTGAGGCTGAAGAGAATGATCACGGTTCCGATCCACGTGATGAGTCGGCGAAATTCCTTCGTATCTTTGTCGCATCGCAGGAGCGCCAGCGCGGCGAGCGGCAGCAGGAGGGTCCACGGAAGAAAATCCAGCGGGAAGTGGAGCAGGTAGTAGTACCACGATTGGGTGTGTCCGCCGAATTCGCCGGTGACGCGTCCGATATTTTGTTTGAATAATAACTCGCGAAAGAATCCATCCGGTGCGCCCTGCCACCACGCGGCGGCGAGCCAAAGCCCGGGAACAGCCAACGCCAGCAACGGGCCCCAAATCCAGTGCCAGCCTCGCGTGCGCACGCCTTCGTTGGCGGCGAAGGAGGCTGAGGCATAAACCGCCATCGGAATGAGCAGTCCCACCGGGCCCTTGGCGAGAACGGCTAGGCCAAAAAAAAGATACGCGGGTATGCGGCGTGCGCTCTTGGTCGGATCGGAGGTGAAGAGCAAGAATAGCCCCATCATTTCCAGACCCAACAACAAGGCATCAATTTGGCCGAATCCGCCTTTGTTCCAAAAGAGAAAAGAGGTCGGAAGGAGCAGGGCGACCCACCAGCTCGTGCGCACATCGAACCAGCGCACAGCAAGGCGCGTGATTGCCCACAGCGCCATGAGCGCACCGAGAAAGCTCGGCACGCGCGCGGCGACGCGCTCCGGCAGTCCCGCCGCAACGCCTGCATTGGTCAGCCAAAAGATAAGCGGAGGCTTGTGAGAATAGAATTCGCCCTGTCGAAACGGAACGAGCCAGTGCGAGTCCTGCCGCATTTCGCGCGAGATTAGCGCATAGCGCGCCTCATCAGGCGCCCAAAGTTGGCGCTGAACGTATTCGCCGCCCCAAAGGAGCAGAGCGAGCAGAAGGAGAAGGTGCCAAGGAACAGGTCGGTTGAGCAACTCGGTGTTCATGATGGAGGCGGGTGTACCCGCGTTAAGTAATTACCAGAGCTGAAACCACGTCGGAATGATGTGCGCTTCGCGCAAAGATTCGGCCAATTCCAAGACGCCGACCAAGATCACAAACCAGATCGCGCTACCCATCGCTTTGCGGAAGGCGCGCGGTTTCACCTCATACACCGCCGGTTCGACAAAGAAGCGGAAGGGCTGCGGCCAGAAGCGCGGCACCTCTGCGCAATAGCGTGCGAACTCTTCCGGGTGCCTAGCGCGTAACACGGATTCCTCGTAGCGGATGACCGAGGGATAATAGATCGCAAAGGCGAGCAGAATGAGCGCAGAAATGGTGAGCGTTTCCGTCGTCATGCCCACACCGACTGCGCCGATCAGGCTGAGGACATAAAGGGGATTTCGCGAAAGGGAATAGGGGCCGACCGCGATCAGATTGTTTGTCTTATAGCCGCAGATGTAGAGCGAGCACCAAAGCCGGCCGACGGTTGCGAGCGCGACAAATCCGCATCCCGTAAGGAACAGGAGACCTTCAACCATCGGATGCAATTCCATGCGACTTTCTGTAAAAAGCGCGGGGACTAGGAGCGCGATGGCGACGAGGCGCGAGAGATTGATTCGCCAGCGCGCCGCGCGGTTGTGTGGGGGTGTGTTTGACATGATTGCGAATCCTGTGAGACGCGGCGAAATGTGAGTTCGTTGGTCGGCGATACTAGCGGTTCGTTTGGGTGAGTCAAGCAGCCGTGTGACCGGGCGCTCTTGTTGTATTTTATGGCGCGAACCTTGGAGTCGGGGACGAACCACAGGTAGTAGGCGTTTATCAGTTAAAACCGTAGTTGGAAATGATGAGATGTTTATCTGGCAATAGAGCGCGATAGGGGTCGTTTTCTGTAGTCGCCCGTGTTGACCGCGCGGGCTTGGTTCACCCGCCGCCTTCAGCGCGGACGGCTACGGAGAAACCATCGCAATATTTTAGTTCAGGAATGGCAAAATCCGATACCTTGGAGATCACAAATAATCCGTGCATACCGCTTGCGCTTTGTGGGTGGGGGAGTCTATGGTGCGCGGTTGTTTGAAAAAACGTAAAGGAAACTATGGCTGGCGGAAAAGAAGACATTATTGAAGTGGATGGGACGGTGACGAAGGTATTGCCCGCGACGATGTATCGCGTGAAGTTGGCGAGCGGTCACGAAATTCTTGCGCACATTTCGGGAAAAATGCGCAAACACTTCATCAAAATTACCAATGGCGACCGTGTGAAGATTGAAATGTCGCCCTATGATTTGACCAAGGGTCGAATCACCTTCCGCCACCGCGTTTAGGCAGGGGCGCGAGCCGCAACGCGACGAGGGTGTCGCGAAAATCTACTGGAGGCGTGGCCTGCGCTTTCTTCCGTTCTCCACTGACGGGGTCGTTCCAGGACAGTCGCCACGCGTGAAGCATTTGACGCGGAAGCTGCCGAATCAATTCGTCCTTCACGGCGCGCGTGGAGTGCATTCGATCACCGGCGAGTGGAAACCCCGCTTGTTGGAGATGCACGCGAATTTGATGAGTTCGACCGGTGCGGGGTCGGGCTTCAATATGAGATGCGACGGGGTTGCGACGCACGATGCGAAATTCGGTGAGCGCGGTGAGTCCGCCGACCGGTCGTTCCAGCTTGGTGAGGGTGGGGGGGAAGAGTCCAATCGCAATTGCTTGGTACACTTTTTCAACACGCCGCCCTTCAAATTCCTTTTCCATTGTCGCCTGACTTTCCGGAGTTCGGGCGAACATGAGGCAGCCGCTGGTTTCGCGGTCCAGTCGGTGTACGGGTAAAATTTCCGGATGCATTGCGCGAAGGCGCGATTCAACGCTATCGGGGCCGGTACTCAGCAGGCCAGCGGGTTTGTCCACTACGAAAATGAGTGAGTCCTCATAGATGACACGAAGGGTGGCGGGGCGGGGCGAGGCGGGTTTCGAGCCGGGCGCGGGGGCGTCTCCACTTCGTCGCCCGAGCGCAATTCATGGCGGGCCATCCAGATTCGTTTTCCGTTCACAAAGACGCGGCGCTCGTCCAGCATTCGTTTGGCCTGTTTGCGGGATACGCCGAGGCGCATAATGAGGAATTGTTCAAGGCTTGTGCCTCGTTCAACTTGGCGTACAGTGAGGACTCGTGGTGTTGACATGGGTGGGAACATATCGGGTTCGCACTGATTTGCACAGTCTGTGCATCAATGCTTGAGTCAGCTTCACGAAACTCTATGCTACTTGCTCTTTGAAGGGGCTGCCCACAATGTCTGAATCACAAACAAAAGATATCCCGTCCGCTGAAAGTCAAACCGAAGAATGGTTTCTCGCCCAAATCGGAAAATCGCGCATAGATGTGCCGTTGCTGCTTGCAGCGCTGCGCGCACTCCGCAATGGAGGACATGCGGCGCAGGCGGAGCAACGCGTTGAGCTGTTGCAGGACACGCTTGCTGAACGCAAGAAAACCGATGAGGCGCTGGAGGCATTGCATCTCCGCGCCCGATGGGCAGCGCTGGACCGGAAGAAAGATATTAACTGGACGGAGGAAGCGCTGGATATCCTAGGGGGCGAGTGGGCCGAAAAGGCGCTGGTTGACGAAGCTGGCTTTTCCCGCCCCGGCGCTCCGGCGGAGGCGGTGCGCCGCTTGCGTATGTTGCTGAGCCTGAAAGAGGGCGTGTTGGTTTATGACCGCACGTGGGGACTCGGCGTTGTCAATCGCGTGGATAGTTTCAACAAGAAGGTAGAAATAGATTTTGATCGTCGCGTTGGCCATCTGATGTCGCTCAGCTATGCGGGTGAGAGCCTGTCGCCGGTCGGCGAAGACCATCTCTTGATGTGGAAGCGCAAACGAGCCGAAGAACTTCGCGTATTGGTGAGGGACAATCCGGCGGAAGTGGTTCGCATGGCGTTGCGCAGTTTGGGGCCATTGACTGTTGCCCAGCTTCAAGCCGCGCTTGTCGCTGGAATTGTCAACGAGAGCGATTGGAAAAAGTTTTGGGAAGCCGCGCGCAAAAAACTCAAGGCGGATCCGTCCATTTACGTCCCCGCGAGCCGTTCCGAACCCCTGCACATTCAGGACGGCTCCCAGTCCCAGGAAGACCAGTGGTTCGACACGCTGGCCCGCGAGCGGAGCCTTCCCAAGATCGTTACTGCTCTCGAAGAGCTTGCCGGACGGAAAGCGGAGCAGGAGTTCACCGAGACGCAGCAACGCGTATTGCTTGATCGCCTCGCGTTCGGATTAAAAGGCGCGACCAGCGTGGATTTCGCCACCCCGGCGCGGCTGGCGATGGCGGCCAGTGAGCTTGGACTTGATGCGAAACTGGATGGCGCGCGGGTTCCTGATTTCTTCCAAGGCCGCGTGTTTGACGAGACGATCAAGCAACTGCCCTCACGCCCGCTGCGTTTATTTCTGCACTATCTGTACGGCAGAAATCAGGAAGCAGTGCAGGCGTTGCTGCTTGCGCGTTTGGAGCGGTTCCGAAATAGGGATTCTCAACGAGGCCATGCTGTTTCTCCAGGAAACAAATTACGAGCAGGAAGCCGCAAAAATCTTCAAACACGCCTTTGACGCTCGGACGCCTTCATTGGAATTGTTGAGCTGGCTTGGACGCCATGTTGAAAAGTGCGAAGAGTGGAAGCTTGGCTCGATTGCCCTGATGGCGCAGCTTATGGTGGAGGCGGCCGAACAGGAGGCGAGCGGCGAACGCCTGAAGGCGCAGAACCAGCTCCGCGAACGGTTCTCAAAGCGGGAATGGCTCAAGGATTTGATGAGCCGGTTATCCCGGCCCGAGCTGGAGCACCTGCTGTTGCGCATTAAGGAGTCCACCGGGTGGCCCGCCCTTGACCGCGCATCCGTGCTGGGACACATGGTGAAGAACTCTCCGGATCTCGCCCCGTTGCTTGCGGCTCGCGATGATCAGCCGGTTGCGTCACGCGGGCCGATCACATCGCATCGGAGCTACCGCGAACGCCAGCATTTGCTGGATCGCATCATCAATGTCGAAATTCCACAGGTTGCAAAAGACATTGCCCTTGCGCGCAGCTACGGCGATTTGCGCGAAAACCATGAATACAAGGCAGCAAAAGAGGCGCAGACGATTCTCTTCCGTCGGCGCGACGAACTGATGGCCGATCTGCATCGCGTCGCCCCGAGCGATTTCCGCGAGCTCCCGTTCGACAAGGCGGGGCTGGGTACCGTGGTTACGCTCGAATATGGCGATGGTAAGAAGGAGACCTACTCCATCCTCGGCGTTTGGGATGGCGATCCCGAACACGGCATCATTTCGTCTAACTCTCGAATGGCGGAGACACTGATCGGGCACACAGCCGGAGAGCGTTTGACCGTGCCTTCCGAGCATGGCGAGACGCAGGCGATCCTAGCTTCCGTCCAGCCGCTTCCGGCTGAACTCCTTGAGCTGATCAACCGCGAATAGGCCCTTCGATTTATGCAGGAATTTCTTCAACAGTTCCTACAACGCGATGCGGGTCCGTTCGTGCAGTTTCTGAAATACGCCATTGCCGGCGGCGTCGCCACCGCTGTGGACATGGTCATTTTCTTTTTCCTCGCGTGGCGGATATTTCCCGCGTTGCGCGAAAATGACCCCCTTGTGACCCGCCTGCACCTCTCCGTTGAGCATGTCGAAGAAGCTGAGCGCTCCCGCCGCTTTGTCATTTGCACCGCGCTGGCCTTTATTTTTTCAAATTTGACGGCCTACCTGATTAATATTTTCTGGGTCTTCGAGCCGGGCCGCTATCACTGGGCCGTCGAAATGGCGTTGTTCTATGCCGTATCGGGCGCGAGTGTTTGTGTGGGAACTTTTCTCGGGTGGGCGATGATTCGATTCCTTCACTTCAGTACGACTTTTTCGTATATTGGGAAGTTAATTGCAGCGTTGTTGATTAATTATGTCTGCCGAAAATACCTTGTCTTCAAAGGCTGAGCAAAGCGCGCGCCTGATTGCGGTCATTTTGTCGCTTGGGGCGCTTGCTCTATTTGTTGTCACAGGTTCGTCTCAGGTGGATCCTGAGATCAGCGCTTCCTGGTTGGTGCAGATGCTCCACATTGCGCCGTTCCCTTCGATGGAATATCCGGTGTGGTCGTGGATTGCGCGCTCGCTTGCGCATCTGACCCCGGCACATTTTGCGCGCTCGCTGAATCTCTTTAGCGCCGTGTGTGGCGCAGGAAGTGTTGCGCTCGTATATCTGATGCTACTGTCCGGGGTCCGTTCAGAAGGCGACGGCCCAGAGCAATCCTTGGATCAAAATACTCGCAGCGGGGGCGGGGGCGGGATTCCTGATGACCAGCATTCCGGTTTGGCTTGTTTCCAACCGCGCTCACCCTGCCTCGTTCGACCTCCTTCTCCTTATCGGCAGCTTGTTTCTTCTTCAGCGTTACCGCATCACCACCCGGCCGGCCTGGCTTTTTGCGTTTGCGTTCGCTTATGGCGTGGGCTTGGCGGAAGTGGCCACATTCGCGATATTTCTCCCATTGATCGCGTGCTACGTGTTTTACCAGTCCTTCTTAATGCGGCAGCTAACCCCGCGCGTCTGGGGCTCCCACTTTGCTGCTCGGCCTTCTAGGCGCCTCTCTTTTCCTGCTCGCTGTTCGAGAGTATTATCACCTTTCTGCGGCGACCTGGCGCGAGGCGACATCCTACTGGGATGTCCTGAAGACCTTTTTGTTGGACCGGAAGCGACTGGTTCTTTCCAGCGTGCCGCGCCACGGCTGGCTGCTATTGTTCGTGGGGACGACCGTGCCGTGGGCCGTTCTTTGGCTGTCGCAACGGCGCGAAGAAGCCAATGCGCGGATGTTGCTTTTCTATCTCGTGCTCTTCGGTATTTTATTAACGATTCTTTTCAACGGAATAATCTCCCCGTGGCGCGTCTTGGGGACAACGCCCCTGCTGGTCACGCCCTATCTCCTCGTCGCATACTCCTTGGGCCTGTTGATCGCGCGATTTTCTCTGATCAATGAAGCGCGAGTGGCGTCTCGAACGCGGAGTCTGAGAAAGCGTCGCTCGTTTTTTCCTGTCCTCCTCGTCGGCACCCTAATTTTATTTGTCGCAGTCGGGGCCAGAAATCTGCCGACTGCCAATACCAAATCCGCCGCCTCCGCCGCTGCCACGCTGACGCGCGCCACACTGGGCCTGGCGTCCGGGCGCACCTTGTGGGTGGGCGATGGTTTGATGGAAGACCTTCTGCAACTGGAGGCGTTTCGGCGCGGCGCGAAATTCAACTACGTGAATTTGCATCAGGCCGAGGCCTTCACCTATCGCCGGTATGTTTCCTCTTTATTTGACGATCCGCGTTTTCAAAGTCTTGCATTGGCCGGGATCAGCCCGCTGATTTCAGCCTGGCTGCGGCAGGATGAAACCGCAGTGGAGCGCTTGGCTATTTCAACCCGACCGGACATCTGGCTGATCGAGGGATTGGAGCCGGTGCCGATGGGGATTACATACCTCGGCGCTGCGGAACGTTCGGATCTGGATCCGGAGCAGATTTGGCAGCGGAATGTTGATTATTGGAATGTGGTGGAGAAAACGCTGCCGCAACTCTCTACAAATTTCCCGACGAGTAAATTGTTTGTCGAGCGATTGCGCCTGCAAGTCGCGCATGTTGCAAACGATGTTGGAGTATTTATGGAATATACCGGACATCCGTCTGAAGCGCTCCGCGCGTACGAAAAAGCTCTTTCCTTCGAACCCCAAAATGTGAGCGCGGCGTTGAACCTCCTTGTGTTGGCCGGGGATGCCGACGAACCGGTGGACACCACAGCCGCATCCACCTTGCTTGCCGAGGAATTACAGCGATCGCCGCCGCGCAGCCCGATGCGACTTGCGGTCCGTTATGGGCATTTACGCAGTCGCGCCGCTGTGGAGTTGCTCTCAAATGGCGCGGAAAACGCAGTCGCGCAAAAAAGTGATCCGGACTTGGAGATAATCACGCGACTTTTCGAGCAGGGCGAGTCGCCCGAAGCAAATCGCCGCCTGGAGCGTTTTCTTGTCGCGCACCCGGATTCTGCGGACGCATGGATCATATCGGCGCTGGCCGGATTCCGCGAAGGCCGTCCGGACGCCGTCGAGCGAAGCTTCAAACAAATGAAGCTTTTGGGACAAGACTGGCCCATCGTCTCGGAACTGATGGGGCGGATGCGCCAGCAACAGGGTGACATTTCCGGCGCACGCGAATACTACGCCCTTGCGCTTGCGCGGCGTCCCGGTGATTTCCCCCTCATGCAGCGTCTGCTGGATTTGGAAATGGCGACGGAGAACTGGAGTTCCGTGGAGCGGTTGTTGAATCAAATACTTGCCGTGGCGCCTACCAATGACGATGCAAATTTTGCGCTCGCGATTTTGTTGCGGGCCAGAGGGCGGTTGGATCTGGCCGAGGCTGTTCTGAAGGAGCAACTGGCCCGCCAGCGTGCGCCCCGCGTGCTCGTTGAGCTTTCCAATGTTCAGCGCCGACGTGGCGAGTTGGATGCGGCTGTTCAATCCGCCACAGAAGCCATTCTGCGCATGCCGCAATATCCCCGCGCCCACGAGGCGCTCGGTCGAGCGTTTCTTGAACAGGGCGATTTGGAGCGTGCAGGACAGGAAATTAAAACTGCGCGGGATGCAAACCCCGAGTTGATCAGCGCGATTTTCGCGCAACTAGATTGGCTCGCCCGAAAAGGCGATACTCCAGCCGCAACGGCGCTGGCGCGCGAGACCCTGGCGAATTCAAAAATCATATCCTCCGCCGACGAAGCAAAGTTGCGCGAGCTCGCGCACTGAGTTTGCTGGAGGTTCTCCGGCTAGGATATTCCGCACGCGCGCAGTGTTTGATAAATCACGAACGAAGCGGCGTAGGCCAACACGTTCATATAGACGAGTTGCAGCGCGGCCCATTTCCAACTGCCCGTCTCTTTGCGCGTGACGACCTGGGTGGCGAGACACTGCGCGGCGAGGATGTAGAAAATCAGCAGGCTGAACGCGGTGGCCGTCGTAAAGACCGGCGATCCATCGGCGCGTTTTGCGGAACGCAGATTGTCATAGAGCGATTTCGGCTCCTCCTCGGCCCGATCAGAACCCACGCCATAGACCACGGCGAGGGTGGAGACGATCACCTCGCGCGCGGCGAACGAAGTCACAATGCCGATGCCGATCTGCCAGTTGAATCCCAACGGCGCCAGCGCCGGTTCAAAGAAACGGCCGAGGCGACCGGCGTAGGAGTTGGCAAGGGCGTATTGATCCTCGTGATGCGCTGCCTCTTTTGTAAGCGACGCGGCCCCGTCGGTGTCACCAGCGGCGGCGAGCTGCGCGGCTTCCGCGCGCATATCATGAACCTCTTGCGGCGTTTCCGATTTTGGATACGTCGCCAGCGCCCAGAGAATAATCGAAATCAGCAGAATCACCGTCCCAGCCTGCTTGATGAACATGCGCGCCTGATCGTACATGTGGAGGAACGCGGTGCGTACGCCGGGGATCCGATACCGCGGCAATTCAAGAACCAGCGGACGCGCTTCGCCGGGAAGAATTGTTCGCTTCATGACGAACGCCGCGAGCAGGCCCATTCCAATTCCCACCGCGTATGCGCCCAGAAAGGTCAACGCCGCGAGGCCGGGCTGGCGGGGGAAGAGCAGCGCGATGACCAGGGTGTACACCGGAATACGCGCGGAGCAGGACATCAGTGGCGCGATCAAAATGGTGATGAATCGGTCGCGGCGATCCTCAATGACCCGCGTGGACATGATTGCCGGAATGGCGCAGGCGTGGGCCGACAGCAGCGGCACGAACGCCTTGCCCGGCAATCCGATTCGGCGCATTAAACGCTCCATCACAAATGCCGCGCGCGCGAGATAGCCCGTGTCTTCCAACAGCGCGAGGAAGAAGAAAAGAATGCAGATTTGCGGAAGGAAGACGAGAATCCCGCCGACGCCTCCGATGATTCCATTGACCGCTAGGCTTTGCAAATCACCTGCCGGGATCCATTTCGCCACCACGCTTCCCAAGGTGACGAAGAGGTGGTCAATTAAATCCATCGGCACGGTTGCGAGCTGGAAAATCAGATAGAACATCACCGCCATGACAGACAGAAAGGCCGCAAGTCCGCCGACGGGGTGGGTGAGTATCCGGTCAATCGCCTCGGTGTGTCTGTCCGGCTTTTCGGTTTTCGATTTTGCGTGGCGCTTCGCGACGCCCTCCGTCCACGTGTAACGGTTTTGAAACGGACAGATGGCGCAGGCGTGGCACGCCATCGCCGCTTGTAGTGTTGTCGGATTCCGCGCTGTATGGTTGTCCAGAGTTTCGTCGAGCGCCCGCTTGAGGTCGTCAATCCCGCGCCCGGTTCGCGCGCTGACGGGAATCACCGGGCAACCGAGTTCGATGGCCAGACCTGCGACATCAATTTTGATTCCATCCGCATCCGCGGCATCAATCATGTTGAGCGCGAGAACGGTCGGGGGTGTCATGTTCCAGCGCCTGACTCACCAGAAACAGGTTTCGTTCAAGATTGGTCGCGTCCACGACAAGAATTGCGCCGTCGGGCTTTGGGCCGATTGAGGAGTCTCCTTTAAATGCGCCAGCCGCGACCCGCTCTTCCGGCGTTGTCGGCTGCAAGCTGTACAAGCCGGGCAAATCTATGAGGTGGACCGTGCGCCCCGCCGTTTCCAGTTTTGCCATCCGGTGCGAAACCGTGGTTCCGGGGAAATTCGCCGTCTTCGCGCGCAGCCCAGAGAGCATGTTGAAGAGCGATGTTTTTCCCGCATTCGGATTTCCGAGCAGAACGACGCGGGACACGCAGCGTCGGACGGGTTGTTCAAGAGTTGCGCCTGGAGCGATCACAAAGATTCCGTGGTGGAGTTATGGCGACACTGTTGCACCATGACCCGCGACGCGAGCCGGCGGGAGATTCCGAGGCGTGAACCGAAAATTCGGACAATCATCGGATTTCCGCATTGAACCAGTTCAATGCGCCGGCCCGTGCAAATTCCCAGAGTCATCAGGCGACGCATATCATCGTCGGACGCCTCGACGTGACTCACCACGGCGCTCTCTCCGGCGCTCAGGGAATCAAGAGGCGCCGACGGTGGCACACAGGTGATTGGCAGCGGTTTGATCATGTTTGGCACAGCAAATGTTTGGTTGATATATCAAACACGCGCACGGTGTCAAGAAGATGCGCGGAAGAGGCAAAAAGCGTGACAATCCCTTGCGGCATAGATAACAGTGCCCGCATTTTGCAGGATAAACGAAGGAGCAAGATTCATGCAATTTCCACGCGAAAGTGGTATTTTGATGCACATCACCTCGCTTCCCGGCAGGTACGGGATGGGCGACCTCGGCCCCAGCGCGCGCGAGTTCGCGGATGCGTTGGTGGATATGGGACAACACCTCTGGCAAATTCTGCCGCATGGTCTCACGGGTTACGGCGATTCTCCGTATCAGTCGTTTTCCACCTTCGCGGGAAATCCGCTCTTCATCAGCCTGGAGATGTTGGTCGAAGACGGTTTGTTGCATCCGACGGCGTTGACTCGCTTCCCTCACTTCCCGTCGAATAGCGTGGACTATGGCCCCGTCATCGAGGCGCGCACTGCCGTGTTGCGTTCCGTCTGCCGTTCCTTCGATCGCAAAGCCTCTCCGACGCAGCGCCAATCTTTTGTTGAGTTCTGCGAGCGGAACGGCGAGTGGCTGGAGGACTTCTCCCTCTTTATGGCGCTCAAAGAAGCGCACAACCTAGAGCCGTGGCACACTTGGGAGCCGGAATTGGTGCGGCGCGACCCCGAAGCGCTCATTCATGTGCGCCGACAGTATCGCACCGCCATTCGCAACGCGAAAATCTTGCAGTGGCTGTTCGACGAACAGTGGCGGCAGTTGCGGCACTATTGCCACGAACGCGGAATCAAGATTATCGGTGACATCCCGATTTTTGTCGCACACGATAGCGCGGACGCGTGGGCGAACCCGGAACTGTTTTACATCAGAGAGGACGGCTCCTGCTCCATTGTCGCCGGTGTCCCGCCGGACTATTTCAGCGCGACGGGTCAGTTGTGGGGCAATCCGCTTTATCGTTGGGATGTGCATAAGGCACAGGATTACAAGTGGTGGGTGGCGCGCCTGCTCAAAATTTTTGAGATGGTGGACATCGTCCGTATTGACCACTTCCGTGGCTTCGCGGGTTATTGGGAAATTCCCGGCGACGCAGAGACTGCAATCAATGGGCGATGGGTTCCCGGCCCCGGCGCGGATCTCTTCAACGCGCTGCTGCGGCAGATGGGCGATATGCCGATCATCGCGGAAGACCTCGGCGTGATTACGCCCGATGTGGACGCTCTGCGCGATCAGTTCAATTTGCCCGGAATGCGCGTGCTGCAATTCGCATTTGGAAACGATGCAAAGGCGGCGGAATATCGCCCCGATAACTACCCGCCCAACTGCGTCGTCTATACCGGTACGCACGACAACGACACCACCGTCGGCTGGTTCCGCAGCGAACCGGGCGAGGGAAGCACCCGCAGCCACGCGGAAATCGAAGCAGAACGCAATGCGATCCTTCACTATCTCCAGAGCGATGGAAGTGAAATCCACTGGGACCTCATTGCACTCGCCCTTCGTTCCAATGCCAACACTGCCGTTTTCCCCATGCAGGACTTGCTCGGACTCGGCACCGAAGCGCGCATGAACGTGCCCGGCACAAAAAGTGGAAACTGGCGCTGGCGCCTTCTGCCCGGTATGCTTACCGAAGACATCAAACAACGTCTGCGTAAGCTGACAGAAGAGACCGGCCGCATCCACCCCTGATTCAGAAAACTCGGGTTGGCTGTTAGGCCGGAAGAGGAACCGGTTTGTTTCAGGCCCCACCGCGAGAAAAAAGAAGCAGTCAGTTGGCTCTATGCTGCGTTATGGGCGGTCGCTATTTTCTGCACCGTCCCATTCGCACGGAAAATCCAAGACTGGTTCAATCAGCATCTTGGCCACGCATCCCTCCAATGGATCACCGTAGCTTTCATCGTCGTCGCTGCTGTATTGCTCCTCATTCATCTCGTGCGCGGACTGCGACGTATGCCGTGGGCGCGGATTGCAACGCTCGTTGCGATCGCGGGAGTCTTTCTCCTCGGTACCTTCAAACTAACCAGTACGCCCTCGGAAGCGATTCACTTCGTTGAATACGGCATACTCAGCATCCTGATCTTCCGCGCACTGTCCCATCGCCAACACGACCCGCTCATCTATTTGAACGTCCTGCTGATCGGCGCACTGGTCAGCACAACCGACGAAATTTTGCAGTGGTTCACTCCCGGCCGCTACTGGGACCCCCGCGACCTCTCGCACAACGCGCTCGCGATTGTGCTTGTTCAAATCGGCCTCGCTGTTGGCTTTGTTCCGCCCTTCATCAAATCGGCGATCCGCCCCGCCAGCATTCGCTGTGCAACCATTTTAGTCGCCGCCCAAGCGCTGCTGTTTGGATGCTGTGCCTCGAATACGCCTTATGCCGCAGCGAAAATTTCCAAACAACTCCCGGCGCTAACATTCCTCTTGGATAACGAACAAGCGATGAGCGAGTACGGGTGGCGTCACGAAGACCCGGACCACCTGCGCTTCTATTCGCGTTTTGACCGAGACGATCTCATCTGGGTGGACAAAGAGCGCGGGGCCGAAGTGGGCGCGATCATTGAAGCGCACAAAGCACCTGCTGCGTACAAGCGCTTTCTGGCCGTCTATACACCCGCCCGTGATCCATTCGCGCACGAGGCGATGGTGCATCTCTTCCGGCGCAATCATTACTTCACCGTTCTTCCCAAATACCGCTTCGACCCTGCGTCTTACGCATTTCACGCGAATGTCGCGTATCGCGAAAACCAAATCCTCGAACGCTACTTCTCAAACACCCTCGCGCACACGAGTTTTCAGTGGACGGAGGAACTGGACGAAGCGCTGAAGGCGAATGCCCAACTGGATCGCCGCTATACCAGCGAGGTGAGCGAAAATCTCATTCACCGATTCACGGAACGTGGGATATGGATGATCATTTTTTGCGTTCTACTCGTGGACGCCTTCATTTTCATTCGCTGGGGCAAACCGAGATGGTCGCCACCGGCCCGTGATTGGGGACCGGTCGTTCTCTGGACGCTTCTCATCTACTGTTTGATTCCCTTCGCCCGCGCGATTCAACACTGGGTCGCCGCTCATTTCGGAATCACCGCATTCTTATGGATCGTCGCAGGTGCTATCGTTGCCGGTGCGATTGGCGCGGTTGCATATTTGCGTCGGCATGTCGGCGCAATAACCCGACATCAAGGTCTTGTGTTGGCCGGGATGTTCATCCTCTACGGGGCCACGGCGTGGGCCCTGCGGCGTCGCCCGGAAGAGGCACTGCACCTCGTCGAATATGGCATCCTTTCGCTTCTGCTCTTTCGCGCATTCAGTCGGCGCTATCCCGACCGTGGCGCGTACGTGGTGTCTACGTTACTCGGCAGCATCCTCGGAATTGGCGATGAGATTGTGCAGTGGGCGCTACCGGGCCGGTATTTTGATTTCCGCGACATCGGAATCAACGTATTGGCCGTTGCAGTGATGCAGCTCGGCCTCGCGGTGGGGGCTTCGCGCCCGCGCTGTGCGGCAAGCCGTTTGGTGTGCGCTCCGCGCGTACGGCGTGGCGGCAGACGCGATTGATTTTGATTCTGTTGTTCGGAATTGCATCGAACACGCCGGACTTGTGGCGGATGTTTTATGTCTATCGCCCCGACTTATTCATCTTTGAGGAGGTCATGACCGAATACGGCTATCTCCACACGGATGCGGGGGGTGGGCACGTTCAAGTCACGCCTGACCAAGGAAGACTTGCAAAGCGCCGATGAACTTCGCGCCAAGGATGTTGCATCCAAGATGAATCGCTTTGGCAGGGATGCGCAGTACGATTTCTTTTTGCGCCGCTACACGCCGATTTCCGACCCGTTCGTCCACGAATTTCGTGTGCGACTGTTCCGGCGCGACAGAAACTATCAGTTCTCCCGAGACAGCCAACATTCTCCAAGCGAAAATACGCGCCTAGCCACCATTGCATTTCGCGAACAGCAACTCCTTGAACATTGGTTCGGCCACAGTATGCGCGAGTCGGGGCGCGATTGGTCGCCTGATCGCCGGGCAGAAATGGAAGCGCGCGCGCGGCCCGGTGTTTATCACAGCCCGGTCAGCAACCAGATCATTACGTGGTGTACGGAAGCGCAGGCGCAAATTGTTTTGGGAACGCTCGTGCTTGTTGTGATCATTGTCGGACGGTATGATGTGGCTCGTCGAAAGCGACGGGATCGCAGAGTGAGTGCGCTATGATGAATCGCCGACAGTTTCTTCTGGCCACGAGCGCAGGTGCAGCCGCCTGGGCCATCGGCTGGCCGCAGCGCTCCAGTTGGGCCGCCGCGCCCGACGCCCCGCGCGAGTCCCTCCGGATTGCCTTCTTTACGGATATTCATACCCGCGTGGAATGGGAAACACCCGAGGCGTTGCGACTCACCGCGCGCTTGATCAATGAGCGAAAGCCCGACCTTGTGATTTGTGGGGGCGATTGCATCACCGATGGTTTCCAGAATGGACGAGACGTTGTCGCGCCGCGCTGGAAGGCGTTTCGTGAAAGTCTGTTTGAGCTAGTGGAACCGACCACCGAGGTCGCGATGGGGAATCACGACATTGTCGGCGCAATGCCGGAAGATGGCTCAGCGCCGGAAGCGGACCCGCGCTCGATGTTTCGAGAGGAGTTAGGGATCAAAGAAATTTACCGCTCGTTCGATGCTGGCGGTTATCACGTTATCCTGCTCGACGGCGTTCAAATCACCCGCGACGAAGTGAAGTATCGCGGCTTCATTGATGACGAACAGATGAAGTGGCTGCGCGATGACGTTTCGCGAGTGGACGCGACGACTCCGATTATCCTCGTCACGCACATGCCATTGCTTTCCTCGTTCCAGGCTGCAACACTGGGAAACGATGTGCCTGCGCCGAGGAACCGCGCGATTGTGAACAATCGCGAAGTGTTGGAAGTGTTCAAACGCCATCACCTGCCGTTGGTGTTGCAGGGGCATAACCACGTCAACGAACTGTTGCGTTGGCGCGATACGACCTTCATTACCGGCGGCGCGGTGTGTGCGAAGTGGTGGCGCGGCCCGTGGTTTGGAACAGAAGAAGGGTTCGGCGTCGTGACGCTCCGAAAAGAGAACGTGGATTGGGAATATGTGGACATCGGCTGGACCGCGCGCCGCCCACCAAATCAATGACGCACGTTTTCTCCATCAAAACCCCCGTTTCTCGCGCGTGCGCCGCCGCCCGAGTTAAAACTTCCAACCCTTGGAAGTCCTTTTGCGTCCGACTTCCAACCCTTGGAAGTTTTTTCGTCCCAAAAGTTCCAAGGGTTGGAACTTTGTTCTGAAACGACTTCCAAGGGTTGGAAGTTTTCGCGTTCGGCTGATTTTGGCGCGTATGAATAATCCCGCGTCAGAGCCGTCTAATAAAAATGAAGGCCCGTCGCCGGAGGTGGTGGCGGAGTTGGTGGCTCGGGCGAGGCAAAGCGATGAGGATGCATTCGGCGAGTTGGTGAAACTGTTCCATGGAAGGGTGTACGGGGTGATTTATCGAATGGTCAGTGATGTGGAGGACGCGCGTGAGCTGGAGCAGCAGACGTGGGTGAAGGCGTGGCAGCGGCTCGACAGCTACAAGGGCGATGCGCAGTTCTTTACGTGGTTGTATCGGATCGCGGTGAACTCGGTGCTGGACCATGGCCGACGTTCCGCGCGGCGGAAGGAAGTGTCGCTGGATGAAGAGCCGGATCGCGAGCCGCGTCCGGCGGTGGAGTGGCAGAGGCCGGATGATGGGCGGCCGGATCGCGGGCTGGAGCGTCAGGAAGTGCAGGAAGCGTTTGAGCGCGCGCTGGATCAGTTGTCGCCGGAACATCGAACGGCGTTGATTTTGCGCGAGGTGGAGGGGATGTCGTACCGCGAGATCGGTCAGGTAATGAAGTGCAGGGCGGGCACGGTGATGTCCCGTATTTTTTATGCGCGGCGGCTAGTGCAGGAACAAATGAAGGGAATGCGATGAAACTGGAAAAACAACTCGAACAGCTCAGTCGCAAGCGCGATGGCGAATTGCGCCCACACGAGGCCGAGCTGGGGCAGGGCGCTGAACACGCGGCGGAACTTGCGGAGGCGGAGCGGGCGTGGACGGAGGTCGGCGAGTTGCTGCGCAATCAGGCGATTCCTGTTCCACCTGCGGAAGTGGTTTGGAATAATGTGCGACGCGAGCTTCGTCAGATTTCGGGGCGACGGCCCGAGCGCAAAGTTAGTGTATTCGATTGGAATTGGGGCTGGCTCGCCGCGTCTGCGATTGTGCTGATATTACTGGGATTTGTCGGCGTGCGTTTGATGTTGCCGACGACGGCGGATGCAGCGATTCCGCGTGTGGAATGGGTGGAGGCGGAGTTGCCGGGCTCCAGCGCTATGGTGTATGAGGATGAAGCGAGCGGTGCAGTTGTTATTTGGCTGATGACGCCCGAAGAGGGTACAGTTGGCGAGGCGGGAATATGAAAGTAATTGCCGGCATTTTATTCGCGGTGTTTCTTTTGGGCGTAGTCACGCCGACCGAGGCCGCGCCGATGGAGGTGGAGGCGATGCTGATTTTGGCATCGAACGAACCCGCCCCTCTGGATCGTCGCTTGGAGCGCGTGGACTATTTGCTGCGCCCCGTCCTGCGTTTTGAAACCTACCGGCTTCTCGCGCAATCGTCCGTGATTCTTCCCGACGGCGCATCTGCCACAGTCGCGTTGGAAGACGGTCACGTCCTTTATTTGCAACGCGGAAAAAAGAATCGCGTGGAAGTAACCTGGCAGAGAGGCGACACCCGACTACTCAGCACCGGCGTAGGTCTAGAGCGCAACAAACCCACCATCCTCGGCGGCGTCCCCCAGGGCGAGGGGCGGTTGATTGTGACATTGATGATTAAATGAAAAGGGAACAGAGGGATGAAACGCGACACTCGAAAGCTGTGCAGCGCACGGCCCAATCAATCGTTCACCACGGGACAGTAAAATTGTTGATCGCGGAAAACGCACAATTCCGCGGTCGGCTTATTTCCTCACCGGCACGATGAGCACGGGGCGGGAGCTTTTGCGGAGGACGCCTTCGGAGACGCTGCCGAGGAGCATGTTGTAGAGCGCGCCGCGTCCGTGGGAGCCCATTACGACGAGATCAACGTTGAGGCGCTCCATCTCCTGTAGAATTTTTTCCACCGTGTAGCCCTGAATCATCAGCGCGCTGACTTTCAGTCCCCGCGCTTTGAGATCTTTTTCGAGTTTCTGTAATTTGTGGTGCAGGTCTGCCATCTCTCTCGCGACCGCCTCGCGGACGGATTCGGGGCCGGGTTCGTAGGTGACGAATTCCGGCTCGGGCTTTGCGACGTGGAGTAGGCAAAGCTCGGCGTTCATTGATTCGGCGGCAGCGATCGCAGCATCCAGTACCTTGTCGCTGGTTGAAGAAAAATCGAGCGGCACAAGAATTCGCTTCATAACAACCTCGCTGGAGTAACTCTACACCACGCGGTGGAAATAGACAATGCAAAGCAGAATGCACGGATGCACAACAATGTTCTCGTTTCCTGGCCGGTCTCACCTAGAATGCGCGGCATTAATTATGAGACGCCTGCTGATTATTGCGATCCTCCTCGCTTTTGCGCCGGGCCTGCGCGCAGCGCCTGCGCCGACGAATTTGCCCGTGTTTTGGCACGAAAAGGAAAAATATATCGCGTTGCGCGATATCGCCTCGCTTTACCGAATGGACATCGTCGGGCCAGCGGCCCAGCGGATTACGCTGCAAAACCGCTCGCTAAAAATCATTTTCAAAACGGACGGGCGGGAGGTGCTTTACGATGGCACGCTGGTCTGGCTGCACTCTCCGATGGTGCGTGTGCGCGGACGGTGGGCGCTGCGCGAGGTGGACGCGCGAGTGGTGCTGGATCCGTTGCAGCGACCGGAGGGCTATCTGAAAAATGCGCGACATCGGGTGATTGTGATTGATCCGGGGCACGGCGGAAAGGACACGGGCGCGAAGGGGAAGCGGGGGTGGAGGAGAAACGGGTGGTGCTGGATGTGGCGCGTCGGTTGCGCACACATTTGGTGAATGCGGGATTCAAGGTGTATCTCACGCGCGAGAATGATCGTTTCGTCGAATTGGACGAGCGCAGTCGCAAGGCGCAACGGTGGGGCGCTGATTTGTTTATTAGTATTCACCTCAACTCCGCAGCCAGTACAGCAGCGGCAGGGGCGGAGACGTATGTGTTGGCGGCGGCCGGCTACGAGTCCACCTCGGGCGGGCTTTCGAATTTGACGCAACCGGGAAATCGCTTTGAAGCCGCGAACACGGTTGTGGCATATCAGATCCAACGCGCGATGACGCAACGTTTGGGCGCGAACGACCGCGGTGTGAAGCGATCACGCTTTCTGGTTTTAAAGAATGCGCCGTGTCCGGCGGTCTTGGTGGAGTGCGCATTTGTTTCGAACGCGCGCGAAGAGGAACAGCTTTTGCAGGAATCCCGGCGTGAGGCATTGGCGCAATCGCTTGCGCGTGGTACGATCAATTATTTGAATTTAGCGAAGCGTGCGCAACTGGAGGGTAAATGAGCAAAAAGAAGACAAGTCGTAAGACTGCAAGTCCTGTATTCACTTGGGGTCGTCCGCTCCATCTCAAGTACTATATGTTCGACTGGGACGACAATATCCTCCACATGCCAACAAAGATTCATCTCGAAAAGAAATCGGGGAGCGGCTGGAAAAAACACGATGTCACAACGGCGCAGTTTGCAAGGGTCCGACGGGAGATGAAGAACCTTCGCCCGGTCGGCAATGATTGGGATTTGGCGTTCTCCGATTTTTACGACATTGGCAGCCGTGGGATTGACGCGTTTCTGGATGATACACGGAAGGCGTTGCGTCCGATTATCAGTGGGAAGGCGAAGGGAGCGCCTAGCTTTCAGAAATTCCGTAATGCCCTGATAGAGGGGCGATTATTCGCCATTATCACCGCGCGTTCACACAGTGCGGCGGCGATTCGGAAGGGTGTTGAGTATTTTATTCGTCGTGTGCTCACGGCGGAAGAAAAGAAGGCGATGCTCGATAACCTACGCGGCTATATTGCGTATTTCGATGGCGATCCGAGCGGAATGAGTGATCGGCAGGTGCTGTCGCAATTCCTTGACCTCTGCCGGTACCGTGGCGTGACGTCGCCGGAGTTCCAGCAGTTGATGGGGCGCAAAATTGGCGGTTCGGAAAGTCCGGAGGAGGCGAAGCAGTTCGCGATTCGTGAGTTTGTCCAACACGCGCTGAGTTTGGTGCGCAATCGAACCAAGGCGACAACGATCAGTGTAGGTTTTTCCGATGATGATCAGAAAAACGTGGAGGCGGTTCAAAAATTTATTAACAAGGAATTGGGCAAGGAATATCCGGGGATCAAGTTCGTGGTTTATGACACCTCCGATCCACGCAGGAAATCAGGTCGGAAGATTGTGATTCGCCGCGATTAATTCGTCCGTCCGATTTTCGCCGATTCTTGAAAACGCCATCAACCGATTTACACTGCCAGCATGGACTCGAACGGAGAGATATTTTTTCGATGCACCGCCTGCCGCCGCCGACTGGCGATTGAGTCCAGCGCGGTCGGGCAGGTGGTGGATTGCCCGAACTGTCGCGCGTCGCTGTTGGTTCCGAATCAGTCAACGTCGTCAGACCCGATTGTTGCCCGGCGTCGCGTGGCCGTGGCGTTTGTGGTTCTGGGGTTTCTCGGATTCGGCTTTGCGGGCTGGCTGATTGCGGGAGGCCCGAGTGCGCAAATGCCGGGCGCGGTTGCCGCGGCGTCCGCATCCGCCGTTTCGACACACGACTCCGCAAAACTTGCATCACCTTCTGCGCGGCACGGGGTTGCGGAGGCGGATGTGTCGCGGCCATCCGATGAGGCGTCAAATATTCGGCGTGAAAACGAAAATTTGTTGTTTGCGAATCGCGCGATGAGCAAGCAGTACGAGGAGCTGGCCAACTGGGTGCTGCGTAATCTGAAGGGTCGGTTTTTATTGAAACAGGATTATGTGGGACGCCTGCGTTTTGAACCGGTGGACGAGTCGTTCAAGGTGAACGCCGAGCTTGCGGACTTCCTGACGATCAATCAGCAGGAAAGTGGAATCATGAACGAAGTGTTTCAGTACAGCCGCTCGAAGCTGCTCGGGTTGCAGCAGTCGCATCTGAGCGCAACGCAGGACACGCCCGCGCGCGTGACGCTTTACATTCCGCCGTTCGAGCGCGAGGGCGCGACGGTGCGCGAAGACCTCTATGGTGCGTTGCAAACGGCGCTTGGTTCGGAGCGTTTTGATCGCCTGTTGCAGGTGGGGGAAAAGGAACTCACAAAGGCGTATGATTATTTTGGTTCTGCCGCGCGGACGATGGTGTTTGAAGTGGTTCCGGACTCTCGCCCCTCCGCGCCCCCGTTTCTTCTGATCCGCGACGCCTGGGCGATTCCGCAGGATGCGTCGCGGCGCACGACGGAAACTTCGGAAGAAGCGGTCACGGAATTACCCGCGCGTTACAATGCCTATCTGGCCTGGCTCCCCGACTTTATTTCTGCGTATGCGAAACCCTGACCAATCGGCGGACACCTCGCGCGTGCGGCTGCACAAGTTCATGGCGGAGTGCGGAGTCGCTTCGCGCCGCGCGTGCGAAAAAAATCATACAGGAGGGCCGGGTTACTGTGGACGGCGCGATTGTGCGCGAGCTGGGCGTGTCGGTGGACCCGAAACGGCAGCGCGTGGAGGTGGACGGAGTTGCGATTCGCCCTGCGGCATTTCGTTATCTGGTCTATAACAAGCCGCGCGGCGTGCTGAGCGCGCTGGCGGACCCTCGCGGGCGAGGGACGCTGGCGGATGTGCTGCCGGCGGACGCCGGTCGCTTGTTTCACGTGGGCCGGCTCGATCAGGATAGCGAAGGGCTTTTGCTGCTTACCAATGACGGAGAGCTTGCCGCCCGCCTGATGCACCCGCGTTATCAGATCGAAAAACTTTATCGTGTGACCTGCGAAGGCGACCTCGACGCAGCGGCAATGACGCGGATGCGGGAGGGGATTCTGGATGATGGCGAGCGGCTTCGCGCGAAGTCGGTCGAGTTCATCGAGGCGGGGCTTTACAACATCGTGCTGACCGAAGGAAAGAAGCGCGAGATTCGGCGGTTGTTCGCCGCGTGTGGTTGTCCCGTGCGGCGGCTTGTTCGCATGGCTGTCGGCCCGCTGAAACTGGGATCGCTTTCGACCGGGCGCTTCCGCGAAGTAAGCGAAGCGGAGCTAACCGAGTTGCGCCGCATTACGAGCGGGTGACGGCGGGCCGCGCACCGATTTGCCGCAGAAATTCTTCGACCGTTTCTTCGATGGAAATTTCACCTGCTGCGACACGGGCTTCGTAGCAGCGATGCCAGAGGCCCAGGCGCGGGCGCGCCTGCCGCAGCTCGTCGAGAATCAGCGGAGCCATGATTCCGGCCTCTTCCATAAATCCGGTCTCGAAGAACGCGGCTTCTGCGGCGTTGAGGTCGTAGTCGAGGCGAACGATTTGCGGCTGCCATTGTGAATCCTTCCAATCGAGGAGTGCGAAGGATGCCTGGGTGATCCCATCGAAAGGCAATCCGACTGCACCGGCATTGACGATCAAGGTTCCGTTCACCCGGCGAATGAACGGGATATGGGTGTGGCCGACGATCAGGACGGCAGGAGCGGGGGCGGTGAGCTCTGCAAGTTGCGTATCATGCATTTCCTCGTACAGCCCACGCCGATTGCCCCGCATTGAGGCGTGTACAAAGCGGACCTCTGACTCGTCCGGGCTTGAGAAGGAGAGACGATCCGGCCAGTCCATGACGGCGGGGAGCAGATCGCGGACACGATCCATCGTCCAGATTGTGTGCTCAAATAGCTTGCGTTCCCAATCCGGTTTTTCCGTCCTGTGCGCCGCCTCTTTTAGAACAAAGTCCTCGTGGTTCCCCTTGATCGGGAGCCAGTGTCGGGTGCGTTGCAGTTCCAGGATCATTTCCAGACACGTGCGCGGCTCCGGGCCACGGTTGATGACATCGCCCGCGACAATCACTTGATCCGGCGAGGCCTCATCCAATGCCTTGAGGACGGCATCGAGGGCCGGACGGTTTGAGTGGATATCGGATATAATCGCAATGCGCATACAGTCTGAATATACGCGCTATTTCGGCCATCTGCCTATTTCATTATGCAGTTCTTTAGTGTAGGGTTAAGTAATGAAGCCGATATTTTCCATTGCAGTTTTTCTGGCCATTGCTTCCCTGGTTGCCGTAGGCGCTGATGCGCCGAAGCGCGAGAAGAACGAAGTCGTGGCGAAAGAGACGACCGACCGAATTTTCCCCATGCCGACGAATAACATTATCACCTATTCCGCACCCCGCGCTGTTCCGCTGAGTACGCTTGGTCTTGATAAACTGGGCCTAACGACCGATTTGATTCCGTTTCGGGGGACGGAGCTTCGCATTTTTGCCGACCGCGCAGCCGTGACCAATGCGCCCAAACGCCGTCTTTATCTCAATTCTCAAGAAGGCGGTAGCTGGTGGTATTACACTGGCGGCATGGGCAGTGCGGAAGCCCACGTCATTCAACCCGGCGAATTCGTGGTTCTGATGGCCCGTGGAATCACCAACGAAATCCCCTGGAAAAATCCACTCGCAGAACAACGCTAGTCCGCCTCGACGACGCGGAAAAAGGCGTGGCGCTCGCTCATTGGGATTTCCACGGTGGCATTCGTGCTGCTTGCAGGGAGCGCGAAATTGAGATTGCTCCATGCGAAATCGAAAAGGCTTTCTTTCACTTGGATCCGATACGTCTTCCCTTCTTCGGTTTCAGCGACTAGCCGCAGGTAGCCAGACCGATCCGTCGAGATGCGAGCTACCGGGGTGACTACGGGCTTGTATCCGGCGCGGATCGGCTGGTTAGGGCGACTCTCGTAGGCCCACTCAATGATTGAGCTTTGTTTAAGATAAACCCACCCGTAATGCACTCCGTCGTCGGCAACAAAACGCACCCCGACGTAGCCTTCACCTTGTTCGGCGATCGGTCCACGAACCCCGGACGTGCCATCTTTTGGGCTAAACCAGTAGATGGCGAGATTCACGTTTCTCGCGAGTGACCAAGTTGTGTTTGAAGGGGCGGAATCGCCGATCCATTCGCCGTGCGTGATGTTCGCTGCAAAGTGATCTGCTATAAGGATCGCGCTCGTTTCTGGAACTGAAATGAAGCTGCTTTGGCTGCACATGCTTATGGGAATATCCATCGTGCAAATGCTGGGTTGCATGGAAAACGCCAAGTCGGCTTCGCCATCGTCGTTCATATCGAGTGATATAGGCGGCACGAGGGGAAGCAGGATAGATGGGTCGGGGTCGGGTGCGCGGGTATAAACGATCGTACTCTGTGCGCTAGCCCACTGGGCCAGGAGAGCAAAGAGAGCACACAAAACGATTCGTTTCATTTGCCCCATCCCTCTGTCCAATCTTGGCACTATTGTTAATCCGTCAATTCAAACGTGACAGAGAGGGTCGAACGCACCGGAATTTGATCCGCGTTTACTCCGATATACTTTGATGGAAACTGCATCTCCACTCCCATTACCCGCATCACTGAATAGCACGGTATATTTTGCGGACTGGTGCCCACGGACATGGAGATAACGTCACCGATCTTTTTGCCTGTAAGTGCTGCGAGTTCTTCCCCTTGCACCTTTGCATCCACCATCGCAGCCGCGCGCATTTTGTTCACGGCCTCGTCACTATGCTCTAGGCCATACATGACGACGCTGCGAATATCTCCCGAATAGCTGGTTCGAGAGGGGACTTGCATCAAGGCACCCGCGCGAATGGCTTTATCAATCACCTCATAGATGCCCGTGGCGTCCGGCTCGCACACGACTTGAATTCGTCGGACAACTTGAGGTCGCGCGATCTCGTCTTTTTGATCTGAGCGCCAGTATTCAGTCTGTTTTTCTGCGATGACGACGTCCTGAATCTTTATGCTTCTGACGACATTGCTTTCGGCCTCAATCGCTGAGACGATCTCTCGAACAAGCGTGTCGGCCTTTTTTTACTGCATCGACCATCAAGATGCCGTCTGCCGACGCATACACCGTGACATACGCCACATCCGCCGCCACGGCCTCCTCCGCTTGACCGACGACCATCAGTGTATTCGCTTGCTCTTGGGCGTACGACGATAGGGCCACAAGGACACATGTTGCGATGATCATGAATGGTAGGTTTTTCATTTCTGTCTTCCCATTTTAGTTGCGAACGCTATTTCCCTTTTCCGACAAAAATTTCAGCCCGTTTTCTGGCGCGTGAAAGTGACCGCGATGCGAGTCAAACTGGATTAAATCCCGCCATCCAGAATACGAGTGAAGTATGCGCTAATTTGCCGATTCTGCCAAGTTTGGTTTTCTGGCCCTACGCTCACTTTGCGAAGAACAGCACCGCAATTAGGGGGAGGAGCAGGAGCGCCCAGCCTACGAGCGCGATGAAACAGCCCGGTGTCGGTTTTGTAATCGAAACCCCTCTGTGAGACACGCCGGTATAACCGCCCATTGCTTCGCTGTACCAGATGCAGACCAGGGGCAGGAGCAGGGAGATTCCAAATTTAAATGTGGTCTCTAGTCCGCTCGTAAAATAAGCCGCCACTAAATAACCGACGGCAATGATGGAAGATAGAATTCGGCTTATCACGAGGAGGGTTGGCAGACGGTGTTTCGACTCTAGTAGATAAGATTCGCGCCAAAGAAAAAGTGAACGAGGAACGCGACGAGTCGCTCATTGGCGCTCGGTGGCTTATTTGATTTATGCGCCAATCCTGCCACTCCCTTTTTGTGATGATTTTTCCTTAGTCGGTATTCCAGCGGATTTCGCTGATAGATGGCGCTGCGCCGTTCGCGCTTTCGGGTAGTGTGATAAGGAGGAAGCGGGCGGAGGTGGGGGTGTCGGAGAATTCAACCCAGTCTTCCGCGTCGTCGCTGGTGAGGACGATGGCGTTGGTTAGAGGACCGTCGGGCCCATTGACTTCCAAGGCGTCGAGTTCAAGCGGTGGTGCAAATTCTGCAGCGAGCCACCAGCCGGGTTGGTCGTCCGCGCCGGTCCAGAGTGTGGCGTCGTCGTTGTCGAAGACCTGCCATGCGTTGGTGTTGGGTTCGGCGCTGCTGCTGGCTACAACGAGGATGGGGCGGGGGGTGTCAGTGAGTGCTCCATCGGAGCTGGCTTCTATCGTGTCGCGACTCGCCAGACTGGCCTTGGCTTGGGCAGCGAGGCGGATGTGCTGTTCGACGACAGAACTCTCCTCGTAAAGCTGGCGAACTTCTTCGTCGTCGAGCGTGCGCCCGAAGATGAGGATGTCGTCGAGCGCCCCTTCAAAGTAGCGAGCGTCTTCACTGTCGAAGTGGCGACCGATCTGAAAGTTTCCTGCGACAAAATCCTCGCCCTCATCAAAGTCACGCTCGGCGCGGAGTTCCCCGTCCATATAGACTTTCAGTTTCGGGCCATAGGTGACGGCGATATGCGTCCATTTGCCGCGTCGGAAGGTGTAGTTGCTGACGAGGTTTGCGTTGTGGGTGTTGGGGCCGGAGCCGATGACGAAGGCATGGCCGAATGCTTCGCCGATTCCGCTGTCGAGTGTCGAGTAGGGGCGCGCACCGGGTTTGGCGTCGAGGCGAAACCAGAGTGAAAAACTAAGAGGGAACTCTTTGCCGTTCACAGGCGTGACGCCGTATGCGCCATTGCCATCGAGAAGCAGTGCGCCGTTTTCCACGCCGTTTCGGTCGGTTGTGAATGACGCGCCGACGAGCTGGGCGTCCTGTCCCTTGCCGCTGCTATCGCCAGCGTTTCCATCGAAGAAATAGGCGGCCTTCAAGTTGCTGTTGAAGTCGGCATAGGCGCTGGCCGAGGCGAGCGCGAGGGCGGCAGTGAGTGTGTAGATGAGTCGCATAGCTGTGTCCTCTGTCCTTCTGTTAAGCATACCCCAATCTCTTATTAAAGGACAAGTCGCGAGGATTCCCATTGACCGACTTGGGCAGAGGCAACAACATGCTCGCCCCATGTCATACCCATTTGCAGAGATTGAGCCGAAGTGGCAAGCGTACTGGCTGAAAAATAAAACGTTCCGGACGCCGGATGAGCCGGATCAAGCCAAAGAAAAGTTTTACGCGCTGGATATGTTTCCTTATCCGAGTGGCGCGGGACTGCACGTTGGCCACCCGGAGGGCTATACGGCGACCGATATTGTATGTCGCTATAAGCGGATGAAGGGGTTCAACGTCTTGCATCCGATGGGCTGGGATGCCTTCGGGCTCCCTGCCGAGCAGTATGCGATTGAGACCGGGACGCACCCGCGCGAGACGACGTACAACAATATCGCGCGCTTCCGCGCACAGTTGCAGGCGATTGGATTTTCCTATGACTGGGATCGCGAATTCGCCACGACGGACGAGGATTACTACCGCTGGACGCAGTGGATCTTTTTGAAGCTCTACGAGAAGGGTCTTGCGTACCAAGCGGAAGTGCCGGTGAACTGGTGTCCGGCCCTCGGCACCGTGTTGGCAAATGAAGAGGTCATCGATGGTAAGTCCGAACGCGGGGGGCATCCGGTTATTCGCAAGCCGATGCGCCAGTGGATGCTGCGGATCACGGCCTATGCGGATCGGCTGCTCTCGGATTTGGAGCCGTTGGATTGGCCGGAGAGCATCAAGGAAATGCAGCGCAACTGGATCGGGCGTTCGGAAGGCGCGGATGTGGAGTTCCGCGTGGCGAAGTCGGCCGAGCGTGTGACGGTATTCACGACGCGACCGGATACGTTGTTCGGTGCGACGTATATGGTCTTGTCGCCGGAGCATCCGCTGGTGGCCAGTATCACGACGATTGAACAACGCGACGCTGTGAAGGCATATCAAGAGGCCGCGACACATAAGAGCGATTTGGAGCGAACGGAATTGCAGAAGGTGAAGACGGGCGTCTTTACTGGCGCCTACGCAATCAATCCCGTGAATGAAGAACAGATTCCGATCTGGGTTGCCGATTATGTGCTGATGGGTTACGGCACGGGCGCGATTATGGCCGTACCCGCACACGACGAACGCGACGGCGAGTTTGCTCAAACCTTTAATCTCCCCGTGCGTGTCGTGGTCCAGCCGACAGATGGTTCGGAAGCGAGCGGGTTCACGGGTGATGGCGTGTCGGTCAACTCGCCACTGATTGATGGGCTGCCGACGCCGGAAGCAAAAAAGAAGATTACGGAGTGGTTGGAGGGCAAGGGCCTTGGCAAGTCGCGCGTGAACTACAAATTGCGTGACTGGTTGTTCAGCCGCCAGCGCTATTGGGGGGAACCGTTTCCGATTATCTTTGTGGATGGTGAACCGAAGCCGCTTTCCTCAGATCAGTTGCCGCTCTTGCTCCCGGATGTGAAGACGTACAGGCCGAGTGGCACGGGAGAGAGTCCGCTTGCGACAATTGCCGACTGGTTGAACACGACAGACCCCGAGACCGGCAAACCTGCCGTTCGCGAAACGAACACGATGCCGCAGTGGGCTGGGTCGTGCTGGTATTATCTACGCTTTATTGACCCCAAGAACGCCGGAGCACCGGTAGATCCGGCGAAGGAAAAAATATTGGATGCCGGTTGATCTTTATGTCGGCGGCGCGGAACATGCCGTCTTACACCTGCTCTACGCGCGCTTCTGGCACAAGGTTCTTTACGACTGTGGAGTCGTTTCCACCGTCGAACCGTTCCATCGTCTGGTAAATCAGGGGATGATCCTTGGCGAAGACAATCAGAAGATGAGCAAGTCGCGCGGGAATGTTGTGAACCCGGACGACGTGATTCGCGAGTACGGCGCAGACTCGCTTCGCCTCTACGAAATGTTTATGGGGCCACTTGAGGCAGTGAAGCCGTGGAATATGCGAGGTGTCGAAGGCGTTGCACGTTTCCTCAACCGCGCCTACCGCCTGGTTTGCGATGAAGAATCAGGAGCGGTTCTGCCCTCTATCGTCGGTGAGCCGAGTCGAGATCAACTTCGCGCGTTGCACGGGATGTTGAAAAAGGTGGGTGAAGACATTGAGGGGCTTCGTTTCAACACCGCAATTTCCGCGATGATGGAATTTGCGAATGAAGCACAGAAGTGGGAGCAACGCCCGCGCGCTGTGTTGGAGCCGTTCATCGTGGCGCTGAGTCCCTTTGCTCCGCATTTAGCAGAGGAGCTGTGGGCGAAGTTGGGGCACACGGAATCATTGGCGTATAAGCCGTGGCCGACGTATGACCCGGCGCTGCTCGTTTCAGAGACGATGGAGATTCCGGTGCAGGTCAATGGGAAGTTGCGCGGGAAGCTCGTTGTGTCCACGGGGGCGACGCAGGAATCTTTGCTCGCCGCTGCCCAGGTAGAGGCGGGGATTCAATCGCATCTGGCTGGCAAGACAATTCGGAAGGTGATCTACGTTCCGAACCGTTTGCTGAACCTAGTCGTCAGTTAAGTCGAATTTACAAAATCCTAACAATCCGTTTGACCCGCCGAGGAGGAATGTGCATCGTTACGCTCCTACACGACGTTCACAAGCGGAGGAGAATTTACGATGGATGAGATTTGGGTTTATTCGGCCATTGGCGCGGCGATTATCGCCTTATTATTCGCCCTTGCGAAAAGTGTATGGATAAAAAAGCAGGATCCCGGCGACGAGGCGCTACAGGAAATCGGACGCGCCGTGCGCGAGGGAGCGATGGCATTTCTCCGGCGCGAATACCAGGTGTTGGCGATTTTTACCATTGTGGTTGCCATCCTCTTGGCATTGATAAACCAACCTGAGCTGCGTTTCGTCGGGGTTTCCTTCCTCTTCGGCGCGTTTTGTTCTGTTCTTGCTGGCAATTTTGGAATGCGTGTTGCGACCAACGCCAACACGCGCACGGCGAATAAGCGCGCGAAAAGGGTTGCAGCCCGCATTGCGCGTCGCATTTTTCGGCGGGTCGGTGATGGGACTTAGTGTCGTCGGACTGGGTTTGCTCGGCCTAGCTGTTCTCTATGTGGTCTATACAAAGATGTGGGGTTCGGAGTTGGCGATTGTTGGAAACCGGGTATTGCCGGTTCTTGCGGGCTTCTCCCTAGGCGCCAGTTCCATTGCTTTGTTTGCCCGCGTCGGCGGTGGCATTTACACGAAAGCTGCGGACGTCGGCGCCGACCTCGTCGGCAAGGTCGAGGCGGGTATTCCGGAAGACTCGCCTTACAACCCGGCGACGATTGCGGACAACGTCGGCGACAATGTCGGCGACGTCGCGGGAATGGGCGCGGATTTGTTTGAGTCGTACGTTGGCGCGATTATCGGAACGATGGTGTTGGGCGCATCGGCTGCTGCCAATATGAGTTTGGTCGTCCTTCCGCTTATTATTGCGGGCGTGGGCATTTTGGTTTCCGTGCTCGGCACGTTTTTCGTTCCGAACCCGCGAAGGTGGAAATCCGCAGGTTGCGCTGAATATGGGGACGATGGGGGCGGGTGTTCTGCTCGCCGTGGCGTGTTATCCGATCATTTCGCGCCTCGCTCCAGCGGAGTTCACGATCAGTGGCGTCACTTATGCCAGCATGGGGATTTACTGGTCCGTGCTCGCGGGTCTTGTTGCCGGAATTTTGATCGGCGTATTCACAGAATTCCACACCGCAGAGGGGCGTCGTCCTGTGACAAAGATCGCGGAGGCTTCCACGACCGGCGCCGCGACGAACATTATCGGCGGCATCGGCGTTGGAATGATCTCGACCGTTCTTCCTGTGCTCTGCCTCGCGGCAGCTATTTTAACTTCGCACCACCTCGCCGGAATTTACGGCGTCGCCATCGCCGCACTCGGTATGCTGGCAACGACGGGCATTCAGTTGGCCGTGGATGCGTATGGCCCGATTGCGGACAACGCGGGTGGTCTCGCGCAGATGGCAAATATGGATACCGAAGTGCGCCAACGGACAGACAAGTTGGACGCAGTCGGCAACACGACGGCAGCAATCGGGAAGGGCTTTGCCATCGGCTCCGCCGCGCTGACCGCGCTCGCGCTCTTTGCCGCGTTTGAAGAAAGCGCGGGCATCAGCGTCATTGACGTTTCGCAGGCGAAGGTGATGACCGGCGTGTTGATCGGCGCGATGATGCCATTCTTCTTCTCCGCGCTCGCCATCGGCGCGGTGGGGCGCGCGGCGCATACGATGATTGAAGAAGTGCGCCGCCAGTTCCGTGAGATGCCCGGAATTTTGGAAGGCAAGACCCGTCCCGATTATGCGCGTTGCGTGGATATTTCCACCAAGGCCGCGATTCGCGAAATGATTCTTCCCGGTTTGATTGCGATTATCACGCCCGTCGTCGTCGGCATATTCGGCCGCCTCGACATGCTCGGTGGTTTGCTCTGCGGCGTATTGGTCTCCGGCGTTCTTCTCGCCTTGTTCATGGCGAACTCCGGCGGTGCCTGGGACAACGCGAAGAAGCAGATCGAAGGCGGTCAGTTCGGCGGCAAAGGCTCGGACGCTCACAAGGCTGCTGTCATCGGCGACACCGTCGGCGATCCCTTCAAAGATACCGCCGGCCCTTCGATCAATATTTTGATCAAGCTGATGTGCATCGTCTCCCTGATTATCGCCCCGATGTTGCTCTGATCGGCGGAAGAAGTAATTTCTAGGGTTCCTCCCGCATTCGGGCATAAGGGAATTCCTGATTTGATGAGGCGCCGCGCTTTCGACATTTACTTGCGCGGTTGAGCCACCTTTATTGGGCGTCAAAGCGGCGAAGTTTTTCGACGCAAATAAGGACGGACGCCATGACAAGTCTGCGATTTCGCAAGGGACGCTCATCAGCCCGGGGTATCGGATTCCTTTTGGCAGGTGTTCTTGCTTTGCCGCTCAATGCGTTGGCGGCAACGCCGGATGCGCTTTCGCTCGATACGGGGCGGATGTTGCCGATGTGGTGGTGGCTTGCGCCGATTGCGGGCGCACTGGCCCTGGTGATGGCCTTCTATTTTTATCGCAGCATTGCCGCGGCAAGCCCCGGCACGGAGCGAATGCAGGAAATTGCGGGCTATGTCCGCGAGGGCGCATACGCTTATCTTCGCCGCCAGTATAAAGTCGTCGGGATTGTCTTTCTCGTTCTGGTCGCGCTTCTTTCCTATATGGCGTTCGTCTTGGGCGTTCAGCATCGCCTCGTGCCATTTGCCTTTTTGACCGGCGGCTTGTTTTCGGGGTTGGCAGGATTCATCGGAATGAAAACTGCGACGCTGGCCTCCTCGCGCACCGCGCAGGGCGCGAGCGAATCGCTGAACCGTGGACTCACCATCGCGTTCCGCGCCGGCTCCGTGATGGGACTCACCGTGGTGGGGCTTGCCTTGATAGATATCAGCCTGTGGTTCGTGTACCTCTACAAATATCACCACGTCGTCTTTGGCGGACATCCGATGAATCTGGAGACCATCACGGTCGTGATGCTCTGCTTCGGAATGGGCGCATCCACTCAGGCGCTCTTCGCGCGCGTGGGCGGCGGCATTTATACGAAGGCCGCAGACGTGGGTGCTGACTTGGTCGGCAAAGTCGAGGCGGGCATTCCGGAAGACGATCCGCGCAACCCGGCCACCATCGCGGACAACGTGGGCGACAACGTGGGCGATGTCGCGGGAATGGGCGCGGACCTCTACGAAAGCTACGCCGGTTCGGTACTGGCCACTGCGGCCCTCGGCGTCGCGGCGGCGACGGTTGCGGGTTGGGGCGGAGCGAAGACCTTTGCCTTTCTTTCCGCGCCGATGATGCTCGCCGGAATTGGAATCATTCTTTCCATCATCGGCATCTTCCTCGTGCGCACGCACGAAAACGCGAGCATGAAGGCGTTGCTCGCTGCGTTGAATCGCGGCATCTATTTTTCCAGCGCGCTGATCATCGTTGGCGCGTGGGGGATGGTTCGTTTCCTTGATATGCCGATCGGCGTCTTCTGGGCCATCGCGATCGGCGTGGTTCTCGGCATCATCATCGGAAAGGGCACGGAGTGGGCAACGGCCGCGGAGTACACGCCGACAAAGTTTATTGCGGAACAAGCCGCGACGGGGCTCCGCAACGGTGATCATCGGTGGTATTGCAGAGGGAATGTTCTCCACTTGGATTCCCGTCGTTTCCGTGTGCGTCGGTACACTGCTGAGCTTTGGGGCGATGGATGGATTCAACGATTTGCTCGCCGGTCTTTACGGGATCGGAATCGCCGCAGTTGGAATGCTTTCGACGCTCGGTTTGACCCTTGCGACAGATGCGTATGGGCCGATTGCGGATAACGCCGGCGGCAATGCGGAAATGAGCAATTTGCCGAAGGAAGTGCGCCGTCGCACCGACGCGCTCGATTCGCTCGGCAACACCACCGCCGCGATCGGCAAAGGCTTCGCCATCGGCTCCGCTGCGCTGACCGCGCTTGCGCTGCTCGCGAGCTACGTTGAAGAAGTGCGCGTCGGCATTCATCGCGAGGCCGCGACGGAATATGTGACACCTGCGCCCGACCAGCCGTACACATTTGTCAGCGTTGGCTCCGAATTCAACAAGAAGTGGGCGATCTTTCTGCCTGGTGCAACGATCGGAAACCGCGAGGAGCAGCAGTACTACACCATAAGCGCATTTGAAGGCGCTGGCTCCAACGCTGTTCTCTTGAAGGATCAGGCGGGCGTGGAGCACAGTGTTGTCATTAATGAAATCGGCGAGCTGGTGAAGTTCTCGGAAGCGACCGATCAGAACGGCAAACGCCTCGCGGCGTCCAAGGCCAGCCTCAAAGATTTCATGACGCTCTATGATGTGAGTCTGATGAACCCCAAAGTTCTCGTCGGTCTCTTCATGGGCGTGCTGGCCGTCTTTGTCTTCAGTGCAATGACGATGAAGGCCGTCGGTCGCGCGGCATTTGCGATGGTGCAGGAAGTTCGACGTCAATTCAAAGAGAAGCCGGGCATCATGGAGGGCACGGAGCGGCCTGATTATGCCCGCTGTGTCGCGATTTCCACCGCAGGCGCGCAGCGCGAGATGCTTATTCCGTCCATTCTTGCCATTGCGCTGCCCGTGCTCGTGGGCCTTGTATTGAACGTCTCCGGCATTCTCGGACTGCTTGTCGGCGGGCTGTGCGCCGGGTTTTCGGTCGCGGTCTTTATGACCAATTCCGGCGGCGCATGGGACAATGCGAAGAAATACATCGAAGCGGGCAATCTCGGCGGCAAAGGCTCCATGGCGCACAAGGCTGCGGTGGTTGGCGATACCGTCGGCGATCCCTTCAAGGACACCTGCGGCCCATCGCTCAACATTCTCATCAAGTTGATGACGATGGTCAGCATTGTGTTTGCGGGATTGATTGTGAAATACGCCCCGGCCATCGGGCAGTGGCTGAATCTCGGCAATTGATACGGGAGGACTGAACGTATGAAAGCGCATCTCTATTTTCTCTGCTACCAGACAGAAGCCCTGATCGCGTCGCACCTTGGCCCTGAAGAATTCGGCGCGTACATGGCGGTCGGCAAATACCGGCACACGTCGGGAAACGTGATGTTTTTCGAGGTGAACCCGGCGCTTGCGGCAAAGGGTATTCCTGCCGTCGCGGAAATTGACGAACGCTGCCGACCGCATCCGGACGGCTCCCCGCGTCGAAGCAAATACCTGAGCGTGTATCGGGTGTTGGAACATCTTCCGCTCGAATCGCTCGGCAAATTGTATCTGGTCACACGCGACGGGCGCGTGCTCGAAATTGAAGGCGTGATGGGCGGTGAGGAGAAGCAGGAGCGCGGTCCGAATATGTATGCCGAGCTGTCGCCGCTTACACCGCGCGTCGTTTCGTTTTTGCCGCCGTCCCGATTTGCCGAATTCATTACCAATCCCGCCAGCCCGGTCAGTGTGCCGCGAATTTTCTTTGCCGACCTGCTGCTTGATCGCGAGCCGGATGGCCGACTTGCCGGGTATTTGCCCTATATCAATCCCGAGCACATTGTGGATTGCATCAACGATGTTGCCGTGGCGGAAAAATCCGCCAAGACCGTCGAGCGGCATCCGCGTCTGATCGCGTTCTATCGAACAATCCGACGCGGATTCTTTGTCGGCGATCAACAGGGACTGAAGTTCTATCCGTTCCCGAGCAGCGACGAGCTAGACGAAAAATACCACCTCTGGTGGCGTTCCGCGTCGTTGGATTAGGGCGGAAAAAACCCGGGGCCGCCGGGCTACTTCCAGTATCTCCAGAAGTGGTGCACCGGTCCGTGCCCATGGCCGATGTGATATTTCGCGCCTGCGCGAATGGCTTCGGTGATGTATTCCTTCGCCTGCCGAACCGCTGTTTCAATATCGTCGCCGTGCGCGATCCGCGCGGCGATGGCGGAGGATAGGGTGCAGCCCGTGCCGTGGTTGTTTCGGGTTTCAAGGCGCTTGCCGGAAAGTGAAAGGATGCGATTTTCCGCCTTCAGATAGAGGCAGTCGTCGCTGTTTTCACCCTTGCCGTGTCCGCCCTTCACGAGCACATTGCGGCAGCCGAGCGCGGCGAGTTGCATCGCTGCGTCGGCCATCGCGCGCTCTTCGACATCCGCCTGTCCCAGGAGAACGGCCGCCTCCGGAAGGTTGGGCGTGATAATTTCCGCGAGAGGAATCAGGGAGGTTTTTAACGCCTCCACGGCGTCAGCCCGCAGCAAGGTGTCGCCGCTCTGGGCAATCATGACCGGATCGAGCACGATGTGCTCCACGCGATATGCCTTGAGTTTGTCCGCGACGGTTTCGATCAGCGCGGGGGAAAACAACATGCCGATTTTTACGGCGTCGACGCCGATGTCCGAGAGAACCGCGTCGAGCTGTTGCGCGACAAATTCCACGGGCGCGGGGTGGATGCCGCTTACGCCCTGGGTATTCTGTGCGGTGAGGGCCGTGATGACGCTCATTCCGTAGCACTCGTGGGCGGCGAAGGTCTTGAGATCGGCCTGAATGCCCGCGCCGCCGCCGCTGTCCGATCCTGCGATGGTTAGAACTCGCCGGTACGATTGCTTGCCCATTTTACTGTCCTTTCGCTGCCAAAATATGCCCGCGCAGTTCCATGGCCGCATCGCGCGGATTGTCCGCCGCCATGATGGCTGAAACCACCGCCAACCCATCCGCGCCGGCCGCGATGACCTCGCGCGCGTTTCCGCTGTTGATTCCACCAATGGCCACGAGGGGTATTGTTGTCGCCGCCCGAATTGCGCGCAAGCCGTCCAAGCCGAGGGGTGGGGCGGTATTGCGCTTTGTCGGCGTGGCAAACACCGGGCTGACTCCGATGTAACTGGCGCCCTCCGCTTCCGCGCGCAACGCGTCGGCAAGGGATTCGGCGGAGACGCCGATGATCCAGTCCGGCCGCCCGATCCCTCGGGCCGTGCCGATGGACATGTCATGCTGCCCCAAATGAACGCCGTCCGCACCGACGGCCAGTGCCACGTCCACCCGGTCGTTAATGATGAGCGGAACGCCGGCTGGTCGGCAGATCGCGAGCAGCTCGGTTGCCGTTTCAATGAACGCGCGTGTCTCCAGCTTCTTTTCGCGCAACTGCACGCAGGTGACGCCGCCCTCAATTCCGGCGCGCACAGTCTCCGCCAGCCCGCGGCTGCGCACCATGCTGCGGTCTGTCACCAGATAGAGCGAATAGTCCGGCTGTGTCACGATGCGTCTTCTTGAATGCGGGCTCCCTGGCGTGCGTCGTCCGGCGTCAAGGAATGCAGCGCGTCCAGAAAGCGGATCATAAACGTCCCCGGTCCCGGAGCGCCGTCGGCGGCGCGCTCTCCCGCGAGGCCGTAGTAGGCGAGCGCGGTGGTCGCTGCAGAAACGGGATCGCGGTCCACGGCGGCGAACGCGCCGATGAGGGCGGTCGCGCCGCAGCCGGTGCCTGTAACGCAGCCCATCAACGGGTGTCCATTCGCCACGCGAAAGATTCGTTGGCCGTCAGTGATGAAATCCACCGCGCCGGTGACCGCCACCGGCACGTTCACTTTGCGCGCCAACGCTCTTGCGTGACTGGCCGCGGCGTCCACGGATTCCGCGGCGTCAACGCCCTTGCTTTGCGCTGAGGCACCGGCGAGGGCCATGATTTCTGACGCATTGCCGCGAATGAGCGTCACCTTGGTTTCGCGCAGGATGCGCAGCGCCGCGTCGGTGCGCAGGTGCGTTGCACCTGCGCCAACGGGATCGAGTATGATCGGCACGCCCAATTCGCCCGCCTTCTTTCCGGCCCGCAACATGGCGCTGACCCAGGTGTCGTCCAGTGTGCCGATGTTCAGCACCAATGCCCCGGCGAAGGCCACCATCTCCTCCACCTCGTTTTCAGCGTGGGCCATGACCGGCGAAGCGCCTGCGGAAAGGAGCGCGTTCGCGGTAAAATTCATCACGACGAAGTTGGTGATGTTGTGGACCAGTGGGCGGGCATCCCGGATGCGGCGCAGATTCTCCGCCACCCGCGCGGTGATTTCGATCTCCTGCTTGCTCATGCGTCATTGCTCCTTGTGATGGAAATAGCCCGATAGAGAACCGCTGCGCCGAGCAGCGCGGGGATGGATGCCCCCCGACGAAAGAGGTCTTCGCGCAGAGCTGAAAGAGGGCGAAGCCGACGGCCCACGCCAGCAGCGCGCGGATGTTGAATCCGCCGGTGTACCAGTAGCGGCCGCGTTGGAAGAGATCGGCGGCATCGTAATGCCCGCGCTTGAGAATGAAGTAGTCCGTGAGCACCACGCCGAAGAGCGGGCAAAAGGCCGCGCCGATGAACAGGAGAAACGACTCATACTGCGATGCGTCGAAGCCGAGCGCGAGAAGCGTCCCGAGCAAGCCGGCCGTCAGCACCGCCGGGCGCGAGCCGAGGCGCGGGAACAGACTCTGCGCGGATACCGCGTTGGAGTAGATGTCCAGAAAGGTCGTCGTTGCGGTCGATAGCAGGACGATCAGCACGGCAGGTAGGAGGAACCGATGCGCCCCCATCAGTTGCAGAAGCATGGTTTCCGGCGAGTCCGAACGGGTTGCGACGGCGACGATCAGGCCGACGGCATACATCCAGGCGCTGATGAGGAAATAGCCCCACCATGTGCCGCGCAGCCCGCGGCCCGGTCGTTTTGAGTAGCGCGTATAGTCGGACACCAGCGGCATCCACGAGATGGGCATGGCAATCACCAGATCAAGGCCCATCATGAAGGGCATATCCGGCGCAGGCTTGATCTCCAGCAGTTCGCGCCAGCCATAGGTCCGCAATGCCAGCACCGTCATCGCCGCCGACAGCACGAGCAGCAACACCACGCCCGTCTTCTGCAGAATCCGCCACGCGCGTGTGCCCGCCAAGGCCCATAGCGTCGTCAGGACACCGAGTGCAAGAATCCAGCCGCGTGCGCTGGCCGTGCCGCCCGCCAACCCGGCCGCCGCCTGGCCGCCGATCCACAACATGACCGCCGTCCATCCGATCAACTGCACGATGTTGAGGATGGCCGGAAGGCTGGAACCTCGATTACCCAGCGCGCCGCGGGTGCTCACGATCGCCGGCACTCCGTGGCGGCTGCCGATCAAACCGCTCAAGGCCATCGGCGTGTTTCCTATCGCGTGGCCCAGGAGGATGATGCCGAGTCCGATCACGACGCCAAACGACGCCAACAGCCCGCCCGCCCAGATTTCCGACAGGGAAATCGCCGCGCCAGCCCACAGCAGGAAAAAGTCCCACTCGCCCAATGTTCGTTCCCGGTCCGTTGCCGGTGCTTGCAATCCCATCGTCCGCTCCTTTTCGGGCGCCGTGGAGCCTGTTGTCGCATAAAAAGAGCCGTGGATGTTTTAGAACCCACGGCCCGCCTTCACACGATCCGCTGTCCCTACGTTGGAATGATCCAAACAGGTTCCAAGGGTTGTTCCGTTCACGAAACTCTCAGCCCGCTTCACTGCGGACACCCCTAGCGCACTACTGATAATCGCCCGACTTTATCACGCAACGCGGTTGAGTCAAGCGGACGGAGGCGTTATGAAATCGTTGCGTCCGATTCGGCGCTAATCGGGATCAACCCCCGCCGTTCCAGCGTTGGCCGCGCCTTCTCCCGGAGCCGTTTCAAGTTGTGGAGATAGATGCCGCCGAGCACGAGTGACGCGGCCGCATTGATCGTTGTGGCCCATGAAACACCAATGTGTTCGGCCAGCCAGCCCGTCATCAGGCTGCCCAGCGGGATGCCGCCTAGAAATGCAGCAGTGAACAGGCTCAACACCCGCCCGCGCTTGTCTTCCTCAACGAGGCTTTGTACGAGGGTATTGTTCGTCACCGCCACAAGCAACCCGCCCAGCCCCGCAAAGAGCAGACAGCCCATGGAGAGCAGCAGCGAGTGCGACCAGGCGAACGCTAACAGCGAACATCCGGCCAGCGTTGTGCCGAACACCGTGATTTTGCCCAAGCCGCGAATGCCGGTGCGCGACGCCATAAACAGCGCGGCACTCACGGAGCCGGCGGCAGAACTGGACATCAGCAAGCCCAGCGTCCGCGCATCACCGGCAAAAATCTCTTTTGCATAGACCGGAATCAACACCGTGAACGAGAACGCGAAGAGAGCGAGGGAACCATTGAAAAGGATAAGGAAGCGGATCGGCTCGAACTCATGCACATAGCGAATCCCCTTCTTGAAAGAGACCCACGCCGATTCCGGCGCCGATGGTTGCTCCGCAGTGGTGTTCTTCAGTCGCATCGCCATCAACGCCGCGATCACCGCAATGTAACTGATGCCATCGAGCAGGAAGCACATGCCGACACCGAGCCACGCAATGAGAAAGCCGCCGAGAGAAGGGCCAATCAATCGCGCGAGATTGAACATGGACGAATTCATCCCGATCACTGCGGAGAGATGTTCGCGTTTTTCCGCAAGATTGATGGCGAGCGCCTGCCGCGTCGGCGTATCGAAGGCGTTGATGATTCCCTGAATCACCGCAAGGGCGGTGAGTCGTTCAATCGTGATGTGCCCCGTGAGAGTCAGCGCCGCCAACAGCAACGCCTGAACCATGGAACAAATCTGCGTAATTTTCATCAACGCCAGACGGTCAATGCGATCCACCCAAACGCCCGCTGCGGGACTCAACAGGACCACTGGCGCCTGGGAGGCAAACGCAACGGCGCCGAGCCACACGGGCGAGCCGGTCAGTTGATAGACCAGCCAAATCGTCGCCGTCTGGGTCATCCAATTTCCAATCAGCGAAATAAGTTGGCCGCCAAAATAAAGGCGATAGTTTCGCGACTGGAATGCCGTGAAGAGTTGAGTGAAGTTCAAATGAATACCGCGTGTCGGTGGCGTTTATCCCGAAGCGCCCGACGAAATGCGATTTCAAAACAAAACAAATTGCCGACGCGACGATCGGCGGCAAACGCTTCATCTCAATCGGTGATGGAGCGAGTTCAAGGTTGCTTTACTTCGGCGCCGCTTTTTGGGATGCGATTAATTTGATAAACGCATCCCACGATTCCCAGAAGCCGGTTTCATCTGCCGGATAAAGATCGTTGTGCCCGGCGTTGGATACTTCACGAAATAGTTTTGGACTGTTCGCTCGCGCGTAGAGTCTTTTGCTCTGCCAACCGGGGATGACCGCGTCTTTTAGTCCGTGAGAAATCATGACGGGGCAGGTCCCTTTTCGTATCAACAGGTCGTTGCGGAGTCTGTCAAACGGGAAGCCTGCGGAATGAGAATTCGCCTACGAGCCATTTCCTTACTGCGCTGGGTTGTGTTGGCGGCATGGTGAAACCCGATGTCCTGAAGATTCTCAACCGTGTCGTTGCTGGGCGCAAGCGCGAAGAACTCTGTTCGACGCGGGATGCCGTCCAGCGCTTGACAAGAGAGGGGGGCAACACACTGTTTGGGCGGATAGCGTTGTGCGGGTTTGGAAAAGTTCCAAGGGTTGGAAGTCGTTCGGAAATGAACTTCCAAGGGTTGGAAAGTTTGGGCCGTGCGCAACTGACCTGTCATTTTCTTGGAGTACGAATGAGACGAATTTTTATTGGTTTGGTGTTGTTGTGCGCGGTGTCCGTGGCGTCGGCGCAGGTGCGGGTGGTGAAGAGTGCGGGGGAGAAGACTTCGATTGATTGGTCGGCGTACCAAGCAGGCGATGGGGTGGGACAACTTTTCATTAAAGTGTTGGGGGATGATTTGCAGCGTTCGGGCTGGTTCACGCGAGGCGGGCCGGGGCAGGCGGAGTTGGCATTGACGGGGAATGCGGCGCAGGGCGGGGCGCAGGCGATGGTGTACAACCGGGCCACGCGTCAGCAGGTGTACGGAAAGCGGTATCCGCTGTCGCAACAGGATGTCCGGCATACCGCACATCGTGTGGCGGATGAGATTATTGAGGCGGTGACGGGGAAGAAAGGATTCTGGTCGGGGAAAATCGCGTTGGTGGGAAATCGGACGGGGAAGAAAGAATTGTATTTGATGGATGTGGATGGTGCGGGGTTGCGGCAGTTGACGTCTGATAATTCCGTGAACCTTGCGCCGAATTGGGGGCCGGGTGGGCGGCAGTTGGTGTACACGTCGTATTTGAAGGGGTTTCCGGATATTTTTCTAATTGAAATGGCGTCGGGTGCGCGGAAGCGCATTGCGTATTATTCAGGCTTGAACACGGGCGGCGCGATTTCGCCGAATGGCCGGGAGATGGCGATGGTGTTGTCGAAGGACGGAAACCCCGAGCTTTATGTTCGCGATTTGCAGGGCGGGGCGCTGACGCGGTTGACGCAGACGCAGCGCGCGGCGGAGGCGAGTCCGGCGTGGTCGCCGGATGGGCGACAGATCGTTTACGTCTCCGACCAGTCCGGAGCGCCGCAACTTTATGTGATTGATCGCAATGGCGGATCGTCCCGTCGGTTGACGAGCCGCGGTTCGCAGAATGTTGCGCCGGATTGGGGAGCGAACAATGTGATTGCGTACGCGAGCTTATTCGGCGGCCGTTGGAATGTTTCGGTTACTGATCCGAGTGGGTCGGATCCGCGCCAGATTACGCCGGGTGACGCAGACTATGAGGATCCGAGCTGGGGGCCGGACGGTCGCCACATTGTTGCGGGGCGCGCGGTGCGTTATACGTCCAAAGTAGTCTTGCTTGACATTATGGGCGATGCCCCCATAACGTTGACTGAATATCCGGGTGACTGGACCTCGCCCGCGTGGGCCCCGGGCCAATAGGTTTGATTGATGATTGCGCAGAAATCTGCGCAGAGGAGAGACAGCGTGAAAAGCGTTTGGAAAATTGGATTGCTGATGGTGTTGGTGTCGTCCGTTGCGATGACGGGTTGCAAGACGAAACCCAAAAACGGCGCAGGCGTCGGCGGGATTGATGGTATCGGTGGCGTCAACGGCGCCGATCCGTATGGCTATGAGCTGGGCGGCCGCCCGGACAATCTGAGCGAAATCGCGAGCCAGTTTGGCATGGTCTATTTTGAATTCGACAGTACGCAGGTTAATCCGGGCGAGCGTTCAAAGGTTGAGGCGGTTGCGCAGTATCTCCAATCGAATCCGCGCGTCGGCGTGATTGTTGAAGGTCATGCCGATGAGCGTGGAAGCAACGAGTACAACCTTGGCCTTGGCGAGCGTCGCGCATTGGCTGTTCGCGCGTACCTCGTGAACCTCGGTGTTGATGCCGTGCGTATTCAGACGAAGAGCCTCGGCGAAGAGCGTCCACTCGCGTTGGGTCACGACGAGGGTTCGTGGGCGCAGAACCGACGCGCGGAATTCGTGTTGTTCCAGTAACAGGGTATTCCCTCTTTTGCCAACCGCCGTCACTCTTTTGAGTGCGGCGGTTGTTTTTTGTGCGGAACCGCCTTGCGCGATTAGCTTGAACGTGCTGACATTCGACGCATGTCTGTTCTGGCATTTCTGGGCGGTAGTTTGGGCGGAGGCGAGGTCACGCTGATCTTGTTCGTTGCGCTGTTGCTGTTCGGCTCGAAAAATCTTCCGCAAGTGGCGCGCATGATCGGCAAAACCATGGAGCAAATTCGGCGCGCGGCAAATGACGTGCGCGACGAAGTGATGAAGGCGGAGCTGGAGGAGGAGAAGCCGGAAAAAAAATCCGACCCAGAGCCTGAACATGGAGTTCCCGTGCCACGCCCACCCAAGGAGGATGCAGATGACCGGGTGGCCCGTTGATCCGGGCGAGGAGCGCAAGCCGTTCCTCGCACATTTAGAAGACCTGCGTCGCGTTTTGCTTCGCTCGGCCGCAGTCCTCGCGTTGGGGATGGGAATTTCGCTCGTTTATACACCGGAAATTCTCGCGCTGCTGAAGGCGCCGCTGTATGGGTTGGTGGACAATCCCGATTTGTTCCTGCGCTCCATTGAAGTCGTCGGCGCATTCACCGCGACGTTGCGCATTGCGTTTTGGAGCGGTTTGGTGTTGGCCGCGCCGTTTCTCGTGCTGATTATCGGCAGCTATTTGCTCCCGGCGATGACTCCGAAAGAGCGGCGTTCGTTCACCGGCGTCGGTGTGCTGAGTATTGTTCTGTTTGCAGGCGGCGTGTGGATGGGGTATCGCTTTACATTGCCGTTTGCGTTGCAGGCGATGTTTATGATTCACCGTTGGCTGGGAATCATGGCGGAGTGGACGATTACAAGCTATGTTACGTTCACTACACAGTTGTTGGTCGCGTTCGGATTGGCATTTGAATTGCCGGTGGTAATTTTGATTTTGGGCAGACTTCAGATTCTGAGCTCTGCATGGCTGCGGAAATACCGCCGCCATGCGATTGTCGCGATTTTAATCCTCGCGGCGATTCTCACTCCGCCAGATGTCTTCTCGCAGATGCTGATGGCCATTTCGCTTGTTGCACTCTATGAGGCGTGTGTCTGGATCATCTGGACGTGGGAACGGAGTGAAAGAAAAACGACATGACGTTGCGCCTCGCCAGCTTTGGTGTTCGCGGTTTTGTCGGGCAATCGCTGACGCCGCGTGTGGCGATGGATTTTGCGGCGGCGTTCGGGACGTTTGTTGACGGCGGGCGTGTCCTGCTTGGTCGCGATACACGTTATTCAAGTCCGATGCTTCACTCCGCTGTGACCGCGAGTTTGCTGAGCTGCGGCTGCGAGGTCCTGGACTTCGATATTTGTCCAACGCCGGTACTGCAGTTTAGTGTTAAACCCTACGAGGCGACGGGCGCTCTTTCAATCACCGGCGGCCACAATGCGATGGGATGGAACGCATTGACCCTTCTCGGCGCGGACGGCGCATTTTTGGAGCCGACCTCGGGCGAACCTCTTCTCGGTGCGTTTCACGCAGTGGATTTTGTAAAGCGTGATGCGCTGAATGTTGGTAGCCGCGTGGCGCAGGCTGACTATTTTGCGCCTTACCTTCGCGCACTGGCGAAGATGGTGAATCGCGATGCGATTTGTCGCGCGAATTTCACGGTGCTGATTGATCCTGTTGGCGGCGCGGGTTGTCCTTTTCTTGATGCATTTTCGCAGGCGTTTAATCTCAACCTCGTCGCGATCAACGGGGAACCTTCAGGCTATCTCGCACGTGACCCTGAACCGCGTCCGCGGACGGCGCGACAGATGGCATCGTTCATTCGGCATGTGAGCGGGCATGTCGGCTTCGTGCTGAGCAGCGATATGGGCCGCCTCTCGCTGGTTGCAGAAACCGGCGAACCGTTGAGCGAGGAATATACCCTGCCGTTGCTCGTTCGCCATTTATTGAAGCAACGCGCCGGGCCAGTGGTGACCAATAGTTGCACGAGTCGGATGGTGGACGACATCACCGCTGCTGCCGGTGTGGAGCTGCTGAAGACGCCGGTGGGTCAGGCGTATGTCGTCGCAAAGATGGCCGATGAACAGGCACGAGTCGGTGGCGAAGGAAGCGGCAGCGCCGCCGTTCCAGAGTTCAGCCGTGGGTTTGACGGCTTTTTGATGATGGCGTTGGTCTTGGAACAGATGGCGTCGAGCGGCGAGCCGCTGAGTGCGTTGGTTCGTTCACTGCCGCCGTATCACATGGTGAAGCGGAGTATCAAAGCGGGTTCCCGCGCGGCGTATCGTGTCCTCGAAATTTTTCACTCCGAGGTCATGCGTTTTGGGGCGGAGCGAATTGATTTAACCGATGGCATCCGCTTGGAATGGGAGGATGGCTGGTTGCATGTCCGTGCGTCCCATACGGAACAATTGATACGTGTTTTATCCGAGGCACGCTCGCGTGAAGTTGCGATGCGGCGTGCTGAGAAAGCGTTGCGATTGATCGGGCAGGAACTGTGAGATGAAGGAAGCGCTCAAAGTTGGTGTCTCCGGTGTTCGCGGTGTGGTTGGTGAATCATTCACGCCACAAATCGCGGCGGGCTTTGCGCAGGCGTTCGGCACTTTTGTTGGACAAGGCCCTGTCCTCGTTGGACGCGATACGCGCCCGAGTGGGCTGATGTTGCAGTATGCGGTTGTTGCTGGCTTGCAGAGCGTGGGATGCAGTCCTGTTTTATTGGGCGTTGTGCCGACTCCGACGGTGTTGTTGATGACGAAGCATCGGGGGGCGCGTGGTGGAATTGCAATTACGGCGAGTCACAACGCGGCGAAATGGAATGCACTAAAGTTCGCTGATCGCAATGGACTGTTCCTCGAAGAATCACGCGCACAAGAATTATTTGACGTGTATCACCAACAGGATTTTCCGCTGGTTGAGGAAGCGGCTCTTCCGGCCGTTTCTTGTCTTTCGAATCCAATCGAACAGCACTTCAAACAAGTGTTGGACTATGTGGATGTCGCTGCGATTCGTGCGCGGCGTTTTCGTGTCGCGGTGGATTGCGTGAACGGAGTGGGGGCGCTGTTCTCGACGCAATTTCTGCGCGACCACTTGGGGTGTGAGGTCGTTTCACTGAACGATGAGCCGACTGGTATTTTTGCACGCGAACCGGAGCCATTGGCGGAGCATATTGGTGGACTCTGTGAAGCGGTGGTGAAGAACACGTGCGATATTGGCTTTGCACAAGACCCGGATGGCGACCGCTTGGCGCTTGTGAACGAGCGGGGTGAGGCGATTGGAGAAGATTTCACGTTGGCATTTGTTGCGCGTCAAATTTTGGAGGCGCACGAAAAGGGGCCGGTGGCGATCAGTCTTTCAACCAGTCGCGCGGTGGAGGATGTGGTACGTTCGTACCATTGCGAGGTGATACGGACCGGGATCGGCGAAACATTTGTGGCGCGGGCGATGCTGCGGTCGAGTGCCGTGGTCGGTGGCGAGCATACGGGCGGTGTGATTATTCCGAAGATTCACCCGTGCCGCGACAGCTTCGGCGCGATGGCGGTGATTCTGGAACTGCTCGCGCGGACGGGCAAAACGGTCTCTGAGTTGCGCGCGGAGATTCCGCGCTACGTTGTTGTTCGCCGAAAGCTGCCGACGCGTCCCGAACGCGCGGCAGAGGCGTTGCGCGAGATTCGCAGACTGCACGCGGGGCGGAAGATGAATCTGATGGATGGGTTGTTTATCGAATTCGATCAGGCCTGGGCGCATATCCGCCGCTCGAACACCGAACCGGTGATGCGTCTGATGGTCGAGGCGCCGTGCGAGGCGAGCGCGAATGCCTTGATCGGGGAACTGGAGTCGCAGTTGACGCCGCTGTTGGACTGATTGCGGGGAATATTCGTGAACTCGCAACTTGCCATACACCCTTCAAGCCCATAACGTCGCTCCTTTCGCTTTACCCAAGAGGCATGTATGCAGTGGCTGATTAAGAAAATTGTAGGCACCAAGAATCAACGAGACCTGAAACTGGCTCGTCCGCTGGTGCAGCGCATCAACGAGCTGGAGGCCGGGCTCCAGCAGTTGAGCGAGGATCAGCTTCGCGCAAAGACGGAGGAGTTTCGCGAACGCCTCGCAAAAGGCGCGTCGCTGGATGATTTGATGTTGGAGGCGTTTGCGGTGGTCAAGAACGCCTGCCGCCGTCTTGTCGGCACGACGGCCATGGTGAGCGGCCACGAAGTGATTTGGGATATGGTTCCGTTCGACGTGCAGTTGATCGGTGGCATGGCGCTGCATCAGCGGAAGATCGCGGAAATGGCCACGGGCGAAGGCAAAACGCTGGTCGCCACGATGCCGGTTTATCTCAACGCACTGAGTGGACGTGGGGTTCACGTTGTCACCGTGAACGACTACCTCGCCCGCCGCGACTCGGAATGGATGGGACACGTCTATAAATATCTCGGCCTGACGGTAGGTTGCATCCAAAGCCAGATGGATCCGTCGCAGCGGCGGATGATGTATGCCTGCGACATCACATACGGGACGAACGCGGAATTCGGCTTCGATTACCTGCGCGACATGGGCATGGCCTATCGCCCGGAAGACATGGTGCAGCGCGGCCACTTCTATGCCATCGTGGACGAAATTGACAGTATCCTGATTGATGAAGCGCGTACGCCGCTAATCATTTCGGGACCCGCTCCGCAGAGCGGTACGCAGCAATACCTCGCGTTGAAACCCCATGTTGAACGACTGGTCCGCAAGCAGCGCGACACTTGCAATCGCCTGATGGAAGAGGCCAAGAAACTCATCGAGGCCGGGGAGGATGAGGACGCGCAGCTCAAGTTGTATCAGGTGCATCAGGGGATGCCGCGTCATCCGCAGTTGCTCCGTATGTTGGAGGAGCCGGCGCATCGCAAACTGCTCGAAAAGATCAATGACGCGATGCTGACGGATATGCGCAAGGAGCAGGCGCGCGAGTTGCGCGAGCAACTCTTCTTCATGATTGATGAGAAGGGGCACGACGCGAGTCTCACGGATCGGGGTTGCGAGGCGCTCAGTCCGAATGATCCCGAGGCCTATGTGTTGCCCGACCTCGTGACGCAGTTGGCGGAACTCGATGGCGACTCGTCCATGACGGATGAGCAGAAGTTCGAGAAGCGCGCGGAATTGCAGACGCGGTTTGCGGAAAAGAGCGAGCGCATTCACTCTGTGGACCAGTTGATTCGTGCGTATAACGTCTATGAAAAGGATGTGCAGTACGTCGTGCAAGATAATCAAGTGATTATTGTGGACGAGAATACCGGACGCTTGATGCCAGGCCGCCGCTGGAGCGATGGATTGCACCAGGCCGTCGAAGCGAAGGAAGGCGTAAAAATCGAACGCGAGACACAGACGCTCGCGACGATCACGATTCAGAACTACTTCCGTATGTATGAGAAGCTCGCGGGAATGACCGGTACTGCCGAGACGGAAGCCAACGAGTTTGAGCAGATCTATAAACTCGATGTCATGGTGATTCCAACCAATCGCCCAGTTCGACGGGTGGACAACAACGACCCGATTTACAAAACAAAGCGCGAAAAATTTAATGCGGTGATCGAGGAGATTTCGAAATGCCACCAGAGCGGCCAGCCTGTGCTGGTGGGCACAATTTCTGTCGAAACATCGGAGCTGCTGAGCCGCATGTTGCGGCGGCAGGGCATTCCTCACAATGTGTTGAATGCGAAAAATCACGCGCGTGAAGCGGAGATTGTATCGCTTGCCGGCCAAAAGGGCGCGGTGACGATTGCCACCAACATGGCCGGACGCGGAACGGACATTAAGCTGGGCGAGGGCGTGGTCTATCTGGATCGCGAGATGCTCAGAGGGCAGACGAGTCTGGAAGACAAGATGGAAGGCAGGAAGACGCTGCGCGATATCCTGTTGGAAAAGCCGTGCGGCTTGCACGTTATCGGCACAGAGCGCCACGAGTCGCGCCGTATTGATCGCCAGTTGCGCGGTCGTTGCGCGCGCCAAGGCGATCCGGGTTCCTCGCGCTTCTACGTTTCGCTGGAAGACGACTTGATGCGCCTGTTCGGTTCCGAACGCATTTCTGGAATTATGGAAAAGCTCGGCATTCAGGAAGGCGAAGTGCTGGAGCACAAATGGCTGAATCGTTCGATTGAACGCGCACAACGGCGCGTGGAGCAGCACAACTTTTCCATTCGTAAGCGCACGCTCGAATACGACGACGTGATGAACAAGCAGCGCGAGATCATCTACAAATTCCGCAGCGATGTTGTGGCAAGTGCGGATGTGACCGTGCAACTGTTGGAGGTGGTGGAGGACGTTGTCATCGCACGCGCGACAGATACGGTGAATGGCGAGGATGAGGAATCCGTCAAAGCGTTTCTTACCTGGACCAATGCCTCGTTCCCGATCGGGCTGCGCAAGGAAGATTTGCCCGCTGAAATTAATCCGGATTCGGTGACCGATTTGGTGATGGAGCGCGTGAAAAAGGCCTACGAATTAAAGGCGCGCTTGGAAGACCCGCAGGCGCTGAAGGTGATGGAGCGCTATATTATTCTTCAGGCGATTGACACGCAGTGGCAGGACTATTTGCGCAGCATGGACACGTTGCGACAGGGCGTCGGCCTGCGGGCATATGGGCAGCGCGATCCGCTGGTCGAGTACAAGACCGAGGCGTACACGATGTTCGCCGACTTGATGGAAAAAAATTAAAACAGATATTGCGACCCGCATCTTTCGTTCCGCCACCTCTGTCAATGCGTTGCACAGCTTCCTCGCCGCGTTGCCGCGTCACGCGGTACACGAAGAGACCCAGGCTCTGGGCCAGGCGCCCGCGCAGCAGGACGCGGCGCAACTTGCCCGTCCGAGACCTTCGCCGCGCTCCGGCGCTGAGCAGGGACTTGCCGCCGCGTTGCAGCAAGGCAAGCCGGTTGTTCCGCAGCAGTACGAAAACGTCGGGCGCAACGATCCTTGTCCGTGTGGAAGCGGAAAGAAGTTCAAGAAATGCCACGGGGCGAATGTATAGCAGGGAGAGGGCGTGAAGTTTTCGCGTCTTCGTGCATGGTTACCTGAATTCGCGGCGGCGCTCACGGGCGCCTTGCTATCCGCTTCTTTCGCTCCGCTCCAATCGAGCGAGTCGGCGTGGATTGCGCTGGCGCCGCTGTTAATTGCATGTCGTTTCGTTGACGGACGGCGCGAGGTCTTCCGCCTCGGTTTCCTTTGCCGGCACGGTCTTTTGGATAACCTCCATCTGGTGGATATCGCGCGTCACCTACGCGGGTTGGCTCGGCCTTGCGTTCTATTGCTCCCTTTACATTGCCGTCTTTGCCCTGGCTGCGGGCTTGTGGTTGCGCCGATTCGGACACGAACGACTGGGCGCGAACATCGGCTTCATGTTCTTTGCCGCCTGCGCATGGGCGGGATTGGAGCTGATGCGCTCCACCTTTGCAACCGGCTTTGCATGGAATCCGCTTGGGGTGTCGCAATATAAGAATGTTGCGATCCTGCAGGGCGCGGCGTGGGGCGGAGTGTATGTTGTTTCCGCATTAATCGTGTGGGTCAACGCCGGACTGGCGCTCACCATTATGCGCTACATCAAGCGAGGCGGGCTGTGGGGACGCCGCCCTCACATCGAATTGATGCTGGCGTTTCTAATTCTCGCGCTTGCGTTTTTCGGCGGCGCACGGCGGGCGCGCGCCCAAAAGCCGGGTTCTGTGACGCTTCGTGTCGCGCTGATTCAAACCGGAATCCCGCAGGATGATAAGTGGGACACCAATACCATCACGGCGATCTATCAGCGCCTCAATGACCTGACTTCCACCGCTTTGCGCACAGGCCCGCTCGATTTGATTGTCTGGCCGGAAACGGCGCTGCCCGACGACGTGCGCTACAGCGAAGCCAGCTACAATGTTGTCTATAACCTTGCCACGAATGGCGTCCCGATTTTGGTCGGCACAATGGATACCCAGTGGCCCGAGGACGGAATGGCTGTTTATTTCAACAGCTCTTTCCTGTTCGACTCGGAAGGGATTGTTCAGGGGACTTACAACAAGCGTCACCTGGTCCCCTTTGGCGAATATGTTCCCCTACGTCGCGTACTCCCGTTTCTGACGGCGATGACGCCGATTGAAGAAAGCTTTTCCGCGGGCGATACCAGCACAGTCTTTCGGCTCGATAACGGCGCGGCGTTTTCCGTGCTGATCTGTTTTGAGGACACCATTGCGGGGCTTGCCCGCGACTCGGTTCGTGGCGGCGCCCGGTTGCTGATCAATCAGACAAATGACGCATGGTTTGATCCATCCAGCGCATCGCGTCAGCACATGGCGCAATGCGTGTTGCGTGTGATTGAAACCGGCGTGCCGGCTGTGCGCGTTGCGAACACCGGCGTGAGTTGTTATATTAATCAACGCGGGCTGGTTGAATCGGAACTGAGCGATGGTTCTGCGAGCGCCGCCTTCCCCGGTTTCAAGACCGTGGAAATTCGCCTTCCATCCGATGATTTTCAACCGACCTTTTACGTAAGGCACGGCGAGGTAATTCCCGCCTCCGCTGGTGTATTTGCGTTGCTGGTCAGCCTGTTGCTTTTTCGTGCAAAGCCGCGTGAGTAGGCAGGGCCTCCCGGATACCAAGTGGCGCAACTGCGAGATGATCTCGCCGCGCCGAGTCGCATCTACGTTCTTGCCGCAACGGGCGTTGTGGGTTGGTCCTCTAGCGCGAAGCGTTCGTTGACTTCCGTATGGAAACTTTCGTAAGCGCGGCGGTAGCGGACTAATTCTTCAGCGGAGAGACTTCCCGTGTTCGCGGTCTGTAAAGCCCGGTAGGGGCGGTGAGCCAGACGGAGCAGGTGCCAGACTCCTTGTAAAATGTCGTCCGCGCGTCGTCGGTAGTGCAGGGCGGGGAGGGCGCAGTCTTCCTTGGCTGCGGAGAGAAACTGGGTAAGGAATCCCTCCTCGTTTTCCAGGTGGGTCTGGTGCTGCATCATGGAGTGCGCGGACTGCACGTTGTGGGAGATCAGATTGAGGAAGCGGAGAAAATCCTCTTCCGGCTGGTTTGCGGACGTGGTTTTTGCCGCAAGGAACGCATGGTGCTGGGCGGTCTGCAGTAGTTTCAACACGCTTTCGACATGACGGATGCGAGCCGTGGTATCGAGTTCGTGAAACGGCATGTAGAGGAGCTCAACCGCGCGCTCAAAGTGTACATCGCGGCGGGCGAGGTGGATCGGACGGTTAAGATTAAAATCGTTCGCGCTCACACGTGTTTCATGCCTTTCTACAGTAATGTCACGCATTCATCAATCGCTGTGTTCACTCGGTTCATCTTGGGGGCGCAGGCCATTTTTTTGAGACGGCGGGGGTCGGTCCCAGCCCTGACCTTCTCAACAAGCCTCGGCTCCCGCCCTCCTTCGCGCACGAACGCCGCGCGACACGCCGATCACGCCCCTTTTATCGCCGGTGTGGGTAGGGCGCGACCGCCCTCCATAGGCGGGTGAACTGAGGCGCGCCGCAAGATGGACCTTCTCAACAGATTCCACCGCAACATCCTTTTCGATGCCCTGGGTTGGGGGAAATGAATCTTTGCTTTTGCGGTCGGGCGAAATCTCGCGTACAAGCGATTCTTCTCAGGAGCGAATAAACAGATGGAACTTGGAGCAACAGAAGCGGAAGAAAAAAACGGTATGCGGCCTAAATTGACAGTCAAGTTGCTTGTCCGAGAAGCGAAGGACTTCGCTCGGTGCGAATCTGAACACCGTGAGACCACTCTATTCGGCGTGACTGACGGCAAGGCTATAGGCACCTATTTGGAGCACAAGTTTCAGGACTATCTGATGGGGAAATACTTGTACGTCAAAGGGTCTTCGGCTAGTGGCATTGACTTCCCGAAGTTGGGAGTTGACATCAAGGTCACAAGCGCCAGGCAACCCCAGTCGTCGTGTCCATTCAAATCCGCCCGACAGAAGGTGTATGGGCTGGGATACTCTCTGCTGGTGTTTGTCTATGACAAGAAAGACGACGGGAACAGCCGCACCGCCACCCTCAATATCAACCATGTAATTTTTGTGAAATCCGGACGAACGGCTGACTTCCAAACCACCAAGGGAATTCTCAACATTCTCGCTAACGATGGGAACACCGACGACATCATTGCTTTCATGTCGGAACGGTTTCTGCCCCTTGACGATATTCAAGCGCGGCAGTTGGCCGAGGAAATTCTGAAGAAACGGCCAAAAGTAGGATACCTAACCATTTCAAACGCTTTGCAGTGGAGGCTTCAGTACAGTAGAGTGATTGAGCAGGCAGGCAAGGTGGCGGGCATCGACAAGGTTGTTTGATGAGGGCGACAAAAAGAGCAGAGTTCGGGGATTTTCAGACACCGCCCGGCCTTGCGCGGGAGGTTGTCGAGTTCCTTCGCGCTACTGGCGTGACTGCGGACGTGATTGTGGAGCCGACTTGTGGCCAGGGCAGTTTCGTTTGCGCTGCGGTTGCCGCCTTCCCAAAGGCGAAGGCTATCTACGGCTTCGACATCAATCCCGCGTATGTGCGTGATGCTGAACAAGCGCTAAGACACGACGGGGCGCGGAATGTTCATCTGGAATGCCGAAACTTCTTTCAGGTGAACTGGAAGGAGTTCTTCTCGGACAAGAGTGGTCGTGTCCTTGTGATCGGAAATCCACCATGGGTTACGAACTCTGCCCTCGGGGTGCTCGGTAGCAGTAACCTTCCCGAGAAGCTGAACTTTCACGGACATAGTGGCCTTGCAGCGAAGACCGGCAAGGCTAACTTCGATATTTCAGAGTGGATGTTGATCCGACTACTGGAAGCTCTTCATCACCGTACAGGTTGTGCGGCCGTACTCTGCAAGACCGCTACGGCGCGGAAGCTATTGCGTCATGCCTGGGTTAATCGGCTCAGTGTTGGCCATGCGTCTCTTCACCTCATTGATGCGAAGACACATTTTCAGGCATCGGTAGACGCTTGTTTGCTCGTCGCGCATACGGGTGTTGCGAAATTCACTTCTATCGCCCCCGTTTATCCCGGCCTTTCATTTGACGGTCGAATTTCAACTTTTGGTCTTCTCGGAAAGGAACTTGTGGCTGACGTGGACGAATACCTTCAACTACGCGCCATTGACGGTGTTCCCTATTACACATGGAGATCCGGCGTAAAACACGATGCAGTGGGAGTCATGGAGTTCAGAAAGGAGAATGGGCATTTCACGAATGGGTATCAGGAGAAGTGTGACTTGGAGACCACCTATCTGTTTCCTCTCTTGAAGTCGTCAGATATTGCGAATGGACGGACGACGTCAGAACGCTACGTTCTTGTTACTCAGCGCAAGCCGTCGGATAACACGATTGCTATTAAAGAGAAAGCTCCAAAGACATGGGCTTACCTGATGGCACGTGCAAATATCCTCGATCAAAGGAGGAGTATAATCTATAAAAAACGCCATAGATTCTCCGTCTTCGGCGTCGGCGACTACTCATTCGCTCCGTGGAAGGTCGCTGTATCCAGCATGTACAAGAATTGCCGATTTCAGGTCGTCGGCCGACAGGATGGCAAGCCAATTATCCTGGATGACACCTGCTACTTTATCCCATGTTCATCGGAAGCAGAGGCGACCTTTCTGTGCGAACTTCTCAATTCCGATATCTGCCAGAGATTTCTCAGGTCGCTTGTCTTCTTTGACGCCAAGCGACCAGTGACAATTGATGTCTTGAACCGAATTGATCTGAAGGAAATAGCTCAGCTTCTGAACAGAGAATTCGATTCGTGCAAGTTTTTGGTGAATGCAGCGCAATTCGAGGGCGGGCAACCTCTCTTGGTCTTCGAGAAGAATGCAAAGTATCGAACCAAGGGTTCAAGCGCACGGCGCGTATCACGTCGTAAGTGACCCTTTTCGTCCGAGTCTCCAAAAGCAAATATGGAGGAATTGGGGAGAGCGGTACTATTGTATCGCAATGAAAGAGGAATGTTCTTCACGTTTGATCAGCTCGCTGGGTTGGGGGAAATGAATCTTTGCTTTTGCGGTCGGGCGAAATCTCGAGTACAAGCGACTCTTCTCAGGAGCGAATAAACAGATGGAACTTGGAGCAACAGAAGCGGAATACCGCGCACAGCGGTTGGAAAATCTACGTCAACTAGAGACGCTGGGCTATTCGGCGTATGGAAAGGCGTTCGAGCGTACTGGGACCCTTGCAAGCGTACGTGCGGAGTTTGCAGAAGGGAAAACGGTTCGGATTGCCGGCAGAATGATGTCGCGCCGCGATATGGGGAAAAGTGTCTTTGCTGATTTGCGTGACGGTTCGGATCGTTTTCAAATCTACGTCAAGAAAGATGCGCTTTCAGAGAGTGCATTCAAGGCGTTCGGCTTGCTCGACTTTGGCGACTTCATCGGCATCGAGGGCGAATTGTTCACGACGCGCGCGCGGGGGAACAGAGTCTGAAGGTTCACGAATGGACATTGCTCTCCAAGGCGCTTCGCGCACCACCGGAGAAGTGGCACGGATTGCAGGATGTCGAAATTCGCTACCGCAAGCGCTATCTTGATCTGATCGCGAATCCTGAAGTCCGCGAAGTGTTCAATCGCCGCATTGCGATCATCCGCGCGATTCGTGAATTTTTGCAGGGACGCGGTTTTCAAGAAGTGGAGACACCAATGATGCAGGCGCTCGCGGGTGGCGCGGCGGCGAATCCGTTCAAGACGCATTACGAAGCGTTGGACAGCGATATGTATTTGCGTATCGCGCCGGAACTTTATTTGAAGCGATTATTGGTCGGTGGTTTCGACAAAGTCTTTGAGCTGAATCGGAATTTCCGCAACGAGGGGTTGAGTCGCTATCATAACCCTGAGTTCACGATGCTCGAAATTTATGAAGCGTACGGCGACCGCAAGACGATGCAACAGCTTGTGCAGGATTTAATCTGTCACGCCGCGCAGCAGGTCATGGGTACGCTTCAGGTCGGCACAAAGGATGCGCCGATTGATTTGACTCCGCCGTGGCGCGAAGTGACGTACCGCGAATTGCTCTGCGAACGCGCCGGCGCGGATTGGTTTGATCTCGATGTGGCCGCCGCACAGAGGCGCGCGGGGGAGCTGGGTGTTTCAACTGACCCGGGGTGGGGACATACGGAAATTTCTCAGGAAGTGTTTGAGAAACTCATCGAGAAAACGCTGGTGAATCCGACCTTCGTCACACGCTTGCCGGTGGGGTTGGTTCCGCTTGCAAAGGCGAGCGAGGGGGATCCTTCGACGGTGGACGTCTTTGAGTTGGCGATTGGCGGGCGAGAAATTGCACCTGCTTATTCCGAGTTAAATGACCCGCTGGAACAACGCCGCCGCTTGGAGGCGCAGGCTGCGGGTGATGCGTCGAAGTTGGATGAAGACTTCCTTGCGGCATTGGAGCAGGGATGCCGCCGGCGGGTGGAATGGGGATCGGCATTGATCGCCTCGTGATGATGCTGACCGGCGCGGAAGCGATTCGCGATGTGATCCTTTTCCCGCAAATGCGTCAGCAGAACTGAGTGTCATGCCGGGAAAGGGGACTCAATACTGGCTGGTGAAGAGCGAGCCGGATGTCTATTCGATTGACGATCTGGCGCGTGACGGAAAGACCGCGTGGACGGGTGTTCGCAATTATCAGGCGCGCAATTTTATGCGCGATGCGATGCGGGTGGGCGACGTAGTATTTTTCTATCACTCCAATGCGACGCCAACGGGCATTGCGGGCCTTGCGCGCGTGGCCTCGGCCGTGTATCCGGATCCGTTGCAGTTCGATAAAAAGAGTGAATATTTTGAGCCGCGCGCAACTGAAGCGAAACCGGTCTGGATGTTGGTGGACATTGCGTTTGAACGGAAGTTTAAGTCGTTTTGTTCCCTGGAAACGCTGCGAACGGATCGCCGCTTAGAGGGAATGTTGCTATTAAAACGCGGGCAACGCCTCTCCGTGCAACCGGTCGAGCCCGCGCACGCAAAGCATATTTTAGCGCGAGCTGGGTAATGGTATTTGCGTGTTATGGGACGGTTTGCTAACGTGCGCCAATTTGCAGGAGATTCCAACATGCCGCATACCCGATTCGTCTATGCCTTAACAGTCCTGCTCGCTCTCTCAACTGTGGCATTCGGGCAATTGCCGTTTGAGGGGAAGAGGAAGGGCGTAGATGAACCCGTGCCTGCTTCGCGATCGGATGCAACTGCCGCGACCAAGTCCGTCGCCGCTCCGGCGCGTGCGCAGGATATTGATATTTCTGCCGACAGCCTGGAGTACCAAACCGACCGCAAATTGATTGTCGGCGCCGGCAATGTCGTCGTCCGCGACGGCGATGATTTGTTGCAGGCGGATTACGTGACGGTTGATCGCGACACGCACGATGTCCATGCGCGTGGCAACGTGGTCTTCCGGCGCGCCGGAACGCTCTGGCAGGGTGAAGAACTGAGCTATAATCTCAAAACGCGAACGGGCGACTTCGGCGAGTTCCAGGCTTATATGGATCCGTTCTTTATCCGCGCGGAAGATTCCAAGCGCGTGACGACGAATGTCTATCAACTAAAATCTCTCACGCTTTCCACCTGCGAAGGCGAGACGCCGGACTTTTCGGTGCGCGCACGTGAAGCGACGCTGACCGATGGCACTGTTGTTCGCGCGAAAGGCGTGACGATCAATGTTGGCAACGTGCCGATTCTGTGGATGCCCCGCTTGAACCGCGACTTGAGCGGAAGTCGCACCTATTGGCAGTTCATGCCCGGCTACAGCTCGCGCAACGGCGCGTTCTTGCGCTCGGCCTACAACTACCGCATCAAACCCGGCTTCAAGGGGTGGACGGATCTCGATTTGTATTCGAAGAAAGGCGTCGGTCTCGGGCAGGGCTTCGAGTGGGAGGCGCGCACCAACACGCTGCCGTATTCAGGCTCTATTCACGCGTACTACATTGACGACCAAAAGCCGTTTCGCAGCGAAGCCGAACGCGAGCGCGAGCAGGAATTGGTGGACAACGAGCGCTATCGGATCAAGTTGAAACACAATCAGTCTTTCGCCGAGCGCGATTTCCTGATTTCCGAACTCAATTATGTGAGCGACCCTGAATTTCTGAAGGACCTCTTCCGCAATGAATACATCAGCAACGTGCAGCCGGAAAACCGCGCGACCCTGACGCATATCGGCGATAACTTCGTCGCCGCGCTGCAATTCAATGCGCGTCTGAACGATTTTTACGAAAACGTCAACCGCCTGCCGGAGCTGACCTTGAAGGCCAACCGCCAGGAGCTGGGCGATAGCGGGTTTTATTATGAAAGCGACAACAGCGCATCCTATCTGGAGCGCGTTTATCCCGATGGCTCGTCGAAGGAGGAATACGACGCCTTTCGTGTGGATTCGAGCCACATGATTTACTATCCGACCCGCCACTTCGGCTTCTTGAACGTCACCCCGCGCGCGGGCTATCGCGGCACCTATTACTCTGACACCTTCCAATATGACACGGTGACGAACCAGGTGGTGAAGACCGACACGAACGGGGTCGTTTCGCTGGATGATGAAGTGGTGACCACCCGCCGCAGTACTGGCGCAGATTTGCGGAACGTCTATGAGTTGGGCTTCGAGACCTCGCTCAAGGCGTTTCGCACCTGGGATGATCTGATCGTCCTGAACGATGGCGATGGGCTTCGCCACATTGCCGAACCCTATTTGCGACACACCTATATTCCCGAGCCGAATCTTCTGCCGGGGCAGTTGCCGCAATTTGATTCCGTGGACGAGGTGGACGAAACGCATACGCTCCGCATCGGCATGCGCAACAAGTTGCAGACGCGTCGCGATGGTCAGCCTGTGGACTTGATCAATGCAGATGTCTATACGGATCGCCGGCTAGAGAAAAAAGAAGGCGAAAAAGATTTCAGCGACATTTTCTTCGATGTTGAGTTGCGCCTTTCCAAATACGTTCCGATTGATTTCGATGGCGCCTATGACACATACGAGAGCGAGCTTTCGCGCTTCTCGCTCCAAGCCGCCGTTCTGGCCGACGAGTCGGGCGCGTTGAGCGTGGATTACAACTATCGCCGCGACCGCTTCAATCAAGCGGGCCTTGAACTCAAGCTTTTTCCGAACGCGCGCTGGTCCTTTATCACCTATGCTCGGTTCGATATGGAAGGCGAGGGCTTGCAGGAACACTCCTATTATATTCAGCGCCACACGCGTTGCCTCGGCTATGGCATTGGCTTCCGTCAGATTGTGAAGGACGAGGTCGAGGAGAAGGACGAAAATATCGTTTGGGTGCAGCTTTGGTTGATGGCGTTCCCGGACTCGGCCCTGCAAATCGGAGGGTAAGGGCTGATGGGATCGCTTGAGCCAAGTCGCTTTCTCGTCACCGGGGGTGCCGGGTTTATCGGATCGAATATCGTTCGCCGTCTTTTAGCCGATGGCCATCACGTTCGCGTTCTCGACAACTTTGCCACGGGTCATCGTGAAAATCTTGCCGGGATTACCGGTACGATAAAAATTATCGAGGGCGATTTGCGTTCAGATGCAGATGTCCGTCGAGCCGTTGACAATGTTCGGTTCATTCTTCACCTCGGAGCGCTCGGCTCCGTCGCGCGCTCGGTGGAGGACCCATTCAAGACGCACGATGTCAATGCAACCGGCACGTTGCGGATATTGCTCGCAGCGCGAGAGTCCGGAGTGGAGCGTATCGTCCTTTCCTCTTCCTCATCGGTGTACGGCAACACGCCGACTTTACCAAAGAGGGAGAGCATGACGCCGCAACCACTGTCGCCGTATGCGTTGTCGAAGTTGATGGGTGAGCACTACTTTCGATTGTTCCACGAGTTGTATGGAATGAATACGTTCAGCTTGCGTTATTTTAATGTCTTCGGCCCGCGCCAAGATCCAAACTCCCAGTATGCTGCGGTGATTCCGTTGTTTGTGGATGCGCTACGAAATGGAAAGGCGCCGGTTTTGCATGGCGACGGTTTACAGACGCGCGACTTCACGTTTGTGGACGACGTTGTGGAAGCGAACTTGCGTTGCTGTACCGCGCCCGTCGAGGGGGCGGGGGTGTGTACAATGTGGCATGGGGCAATCGTATTTCCATTTTGGATTTGGCGAAAAAAATTGCTGCGATATTGGGTAAAGACATTCAACCCGTTCATGCCGCACCACGTGCGGGGGATGTACGCGATTCGCAGGCGGATTCTGCGCTTGCGAAAGAGAAACTCGGATGGGAGCCGCGCGTTGCTTTTGATGAGGGACTCCGTCGCACGGTGGAATGGTTTGCGACACGCACGGGATGAGCGAAATTTCACCAGCAGACCTTCTCGCTTGTGCAATTGAAGCCGTGCGCCGGGCCGAGCGCCATGCGATGGCGAATCTATCCCGCCGCGAGGAGGCCGTTGAAGTACTGGCCCACGATGTAAAACTCGCGTTGGATCACGAATGTCAGCACATCATTGAAGAGGTCATTCATTCCGCCTATCCTGATCATGAAATTCTTGGGGAAGAAGGAAGTCGAGAAGGGGCGGGGGAGAGCCATCGTTGGATTGTGGACCCCATTGACGGTACGATTAACTTCTCGCATGGCCTTCCATACTGGTGCCATTCCGTGGCTGTACAGGTCGAAGGCAAAACCGTTGCGGCCGCCGTCCTCGCGCCCCCGTTTCGAGAGCTATATGCTGCGTCCACTGAAACCTTGGCGGTTTGCAATGACGAACCAATTCAGGTGTCCGATACGACCACGCTCGCGCACTCGATGATTCTGACTGGACTCGAGCGCAACTTCGATCAACACCCTCAGTCCATCGAAGTCGCGCGAGCGGTTACGCGAGCGGTTCCGAAAAATGCGGTTGTGCGGCGCTGCTGCATTGGACCTCTGCCAACTCGCCTGTGGTCGCGTGGATGGTTTTTACGAGTCGGGCATTCATCTGTGGGATGTGGCCGCTGGCGAATTTCTCGTCCGCCGCGCGGGAGGTTTATGCCAAAACCTCGCGCAGCTCAATGCGGTGAAGTGTCGGTACCTTGCGACGAATGGCGTGATTCACGACGAGTTGATTGAGCTGCTCAGTCAATTCGAGATTTGGATTTCGGGTCAATAAGACTGGGGCGGCGGTCCACTGTGTCGTTTGTGGGAAGAGAGTGTCACGAGATGTTTTTTCTACTTCCCTCGAATCGCCAGTCGCCATTGCACGGAGGGGCGTTCTTTTGCGGTGATTTCCCAGACTTCCCAAGCGACGCGATTGGTGACCGGGCCTGTTTCAATTTGTTCAGAGGTGATGAGCCAATCATCAGCGAAGCGCTGCACGGTGTTTGACGCGCTTGCGTTTGAGTAGATATCTGCCTGTAGCGTATTGATTAGTCGTTCGCTCGTGTCCTGCAAATCCATACTCTGTTCCGCGCGGAGCGTCACCCCAAGGGTGGAGGAAGTGACGGAAATTAAAATGACGGCGAGGAGAAGGGTGAGGAGGACTTCAATCAACGTGAAGCCTTCACGCAAATTAGAGCGAGGAGCTTGAGAGGTCCGTTGCATCGTCTTCGCCCCCGGTTCGCCATCGCTGCCGTAGCAAAGGATTTCATAGGATTCGCCATTGCGCCCCGGCGCAATGTAAATGAACGAGTTGCCCCACGGATCAAGAGGCACGCGGGTCCCATCCAGATAGCCATCGCGCGGGTACGCTTTTGGAATCGGTTCGCGATCAGGCATCCGCACCAGCGCGTCCAAGCCCTGCTCCTGTGTCGGAAAACGACCTTGTTCCGTTCGATAGACATTGAGAGCCGTCTGCAACTGTTTGATTTGTAGTTTTGCCGCCGCCACCCGTGCCTCAGCAGGCTTGCGGACAAGATTCACCGTAACCACTCCGGCCAGAATCGTGATAATCGCGATGACTACGAGTAGTTCGATTAACGTGAAACCCTGTTGTCGTTTGCGTTTTTGTTGCATAGCTGTAACTACCTTCATTATTTCGCGCCCCGTCGTCAAGCGTCGCGCACCAGCAATGCCTGATATCTAGGCTCGGTTTTGTTGTTGTTGTCCGCCTTTCGATTGTTTTATGGTTTTCACAAGATTTCGGGGGTGTTGAGATGCTTCAAATCCGCAAAGGCGAGTCTATTTCGGGAGAGCCGACCTGCCCTTCCTGTGGTGGGATTCTGCATGGTGAGACGATTTGCCCGCATTGTGGTGTCAGCACGACGGCCAAGCCTGGAACTGTTTCCCCTCCACCCATTTTTCAACGTCATCGCCAGAGAGCGGAACCCCGCCGCCGATTTCCAGTCGTTCGCAGTCTCGTTTTACTCGCCGTAATTGGATCCCTCTTTGGGCCGATTAAAGCGCCTCCCAACTACGCAATGGACCTCCGAAACTTCTGGCGCAAAGCCACCGCTCCGCTGGATGAAGAACAGGTGGGAATCGCAGAGGAATTGGCGTCACTGCGAACACTTTGTGAACGACGCATTCGCGCAGCCGGACGCGATGCAGAAGTGGCGAACGCTGTGTACAAGATCACAGAATGTATTTCGGAACTTCCACGCACGAGAGTGGCGGCTGAGACGCAGTGGAAAGCGATTGAAAAATCGAAGGCAGAGGTAGAGGGGCGGAAAGAGGCGGAAGAGGCGAGTCGAAGCCAAGCGGAGAGCGTGGAGAACTGGCGACGATATGTTACAAAAATGCAGACGGAATGTTTGGGTGCGGGTCTGCCCAAAGTTCAGGCGGCTTGGCGCCAGTCACATTTGGGAGCGCTTCAGGTAACGGAAAAAGGAACCGTGCCCGCTTGGCAATGGTTCTACGCGCTTTATCTCAAGCCATGGCGTACTGAGACGATTGAGAGTAAGGCTCGGGCGAAGGATGAGCGAGTAGTGGCTAAGTCAGAAGTTGTTTGTACTACTTGTAATGGTACGGGCTTGGTGCGCTGTCCGAATTGCGGGAGTATGGGGAGTGTGCCGGGTACCTCGTCAACGCCCTGCGTCCAATGCAACGGAACAGGCGCCTACAAATTTAGAGGTTCGCTGCGAACCTCCTCCTGTCCATTCTGCAAAGGGAGCGGGCAGATTGTTAAAGAGGTAATGCAACCGTGCCCAACGTGTGAAGCGAAGGGGTTCCTAACGTGCGCAACCTGCAACGGACGCGGGCTGATTGCAGCAGCAACTCCAGCGGCAAAATAAGCTCCACGCCCCGACTCGCTTTTTTTGCGTCTCTCGTGGTACACCCGTTCCGTGATCGCCCCGAACCCTATATCCGATGCACAGCACGGTTCACTGTATCAACAGGTGGACGAATTCTTTCGTCCAGGCGGATTGATGGAGCAGGCTGGCGCGGCGGAGGACTTTCCATTTGAGGTTCGTCCGCAACAACGTCAAATGGCGCTTGCGATTGCGGAGGCGATTGAAAACGAACGGCATCTCGCTGTGGAAGCGGGTACTGGTGTGGGAAAGAGTTTCGCGTATCTCGTTCCACTGATTCTCGCCGCAAAGATGCGGAGCGTGCAGGTGGTCGTCTCCACCTACACGATCGGCCTGCAGGAACAATTGATCCAAAAGGATATTCCCTTTTTACATCGTCACCTTGGAGTGGATTTTAAAGCGGTGCTCGTGAAGGGCCGCAGCAACTACCTCTGTCTTCGTCGTCTCGCACGTGCGGAGCAGATGAGCGGCGACTTGTTTCGCGGTGACCAGTCGGCGGAGCTGGAACGGCTGCGCGAATGGAGTCGCGTCACCAAGGATGGCTCGTTGCAGGAATTACACGACCAGCCTTCGCATGAAGTCTGGAGCGCGGTGAATACGGAGTATGGGAATTGCCTTGGCCATCGGTGTCCCGAGTTCAAAAACTGTTTCTTTTTTAAGGCCCGTCGCGAAATTGCGGATGCAGACCTTCTTATCGTAAATCATCATTTATTTTTCTCCGACCTCGCGTTGCGTCGGCAGAAGGCCGCGATTCTCCCTGAGACCTCCATTGTGGTGATGGATGAAGCGCACATGATCGAATCCGTTGCGAGTGATCACTTGGGGTTGCGTCTTTCGCAATACCAATTCGAGCACTGGCTCCGTCGCCTCTATATCGCGGAAACCAATAAGGGAATCCTTGCAAAATTGAAGAGCGGGGAAGGGGCGCATACGGCCGTACTGATTTATGAAGAGATTGCCCGCTTCTTTAGTGCCGTTCGCGAATGGGCACAGTTGGGCCGCAATAAAAAACAACAGACTGTTTCATCGCCGATCCCTTTAGAGACCTCGCTCCCTGCGCTGATCAAACAACTGAACAGTATCGTCCGCATCATTCATGATGAACAGCGCGATCTGGATATTCGTGCAGAACTCGCTGCCGCGCGGCGGCGTGGCGAAGAAATTATGCAGGCGCTGGAGGCCTTTATGCAACAGGCTCTATCTGACAGCGTTTATTGGGTGGCATTAGAGGGGAGCCGTCGCCCGCAAACGGTGCTTTATTCTGCCCCTATTGAAGTCGCTCCCCTGCTGAGCGAGAATCTCTTTGAAGCGATGAAGTGCGTAATTACCACTAGCGCAACGCTCGCGGTGGATGGGCGTCTGGATTACTTCATCCATCGCGTGGGTGCTCTGGAGTGTGACATCGAGCAGGTCGGTTCGCCGTTTGACTACGCGAGCCAAATGAAAGTGTTAATTCCAAAAGGAATGCCCGATCCATCCGATGCCAAAGCCTACACCACCGCGACAGCCCACGCTGTACAGCACTTTGTCCGACTTACCCAAGGCAGGGCATTTGTACTCTTCACGTCGGATCGGATGATGCGGGGTGTTGCAGGATTGCTGCGAGAGGAACTGTTGCAGGAGGATTACGAACTACTGGTGCAAGGCGATGGGCTGCCGCGCTCTGCGATGTTGGATCGTTTTAGAAAGGGGGTAAAGAGCGTTCTATTCGGGCTCGATAGTTTTTGGATGGGTGTGGATGTGCGCGGGGAAGCGCTGAGCAACGTGATTATTACGAAGCTGCCTTTTGCCGTTCCCGATGAGCCTCCGTCGTGAAGGCTCGAATGGATCGCATTGCAGAAAAAGGCGGTGACCCATTCCGCGATTACAGCCTGCCGGAAGCTATTCTGAAGTTTCGCCAGGGGTTTGGTCGTTTGATACGCTCCTCGACGGACGAAGGTATTGTGGTTATTCTTGACCCAAGAATCGTGGGGAAGTGGTACGGACGCCACTTCATGGCTTCGCTTCCGGAATGTCCGGTGGAGCGGGTGGAACTATGATATTGAGGACATTATTGGTCGCCGCGTTGATGCTTTGCCTGACTGGCCGCGTCCGCGCCGATGTGCCCGTGCTGACGAATCTCGCCAGTATTGCCACTATTGTGAATGAGGTATTTTCATTGGACTGGTCGCCCACGAATAACTTTATTGCGGTGGGCACCAAGGCCTCGTTGGGTAAGGCGCAGTATCAGACGTTGCGTTTTGCTGCACCGACGAATCTCACTGTCGTCAGCTCACAATCGTATGGTGGTTCACCTGACGTCTTTTCCGTTCGCTTTCATCCAATCTCGAATCTGCTCGCGCTCGCCACAGCAAATGCGACGGGCACCGGCGAAGTTCGTTTCCTGACGATTGATCCCGTGTCGGGGGCAATCATTCAGTCCAATCGTTCCATTGAAATAGGCGCTGACGCCAAAGGCCTAGATTGGCGGGTGATGGGCGCTTCAAATTATCTGGCCGTGGCAATCAGCAACGGGGCCTTTGATGTTGCCGTGTACGCCTATGGCCAGACAAATCAGCACCTCCGCGCAACAAATAATCTACCACTTCCCTCTGATGCGCCCGTGCGCGATGCATTGGCGTGGCGCCCCAACAGCACCCAGTTGTTGGCGGCCTGTTACAGCGTAAGCCTGAACAATCTGACTCTTTTGGGATTTTCGCCGACCAGTTTGACGCAACGTGATCGCAAGCAATTAACCGGTTACGTGATGCGCGACATATCTTGGCGACCAGCGGGCGATTTATTTGCGTTGGGAACGAAAAATTTTTCAACAAATAACAGCCTTTACCTCTATTTGGTTACTGACGCTGGCGCGATGAGCGAAATCGTTACGGCCAGAGTGGGGGAGACGAATGAAGTGACGGCTCTCGCTTGGTCCCCAGCCGCCAATATACTCGCCTATGCGCGCGCAAGCGCCACGAATGAGAATATTCGGCTGTATCGTTACAACGAGACAGCAAAGACCCTCGAAAAATTGGGTGGATACTTTCATAAAACAGTTTCGAGTCGAGTCAATGCCATGCGTTGGTCGCGCGACGGTCGTTATCTCGCTGTCGGGGGCGATAGCAGCCAGGGAGTTTCAGTCTATCGAGTTCTGACCGCTGATTTGAGTATCACCAAGACCGGAACCCCAGCCATCGTCGGATCAGGAACCAATCTCCGGTATCATATCGAAGTCAGCAACCTCGGCCCCGATGTGGCTTACGACGTGGAAATTAACGATGCGTTGCCAACCAATGTCGTGTTGCTTTCCGCGACTTCGGAAGACATCACCTGTGCGACCAATGGCCAGCTTGTGACCGGCACGATGGCAGAGCTTCCTCCTGGAACAACTGCACGGATGACTATTGATGTACAGACGCCACCGAGCTTTGAAGGATTTTTGACGAATAACGTGACTGTTTTTTCGCCGACCATTGATCTGAATCAAACCAACAACTCCGCGACGGCTGTTTCTCGCGTGGCCGCAGATAGTGACGGAGATGGCGTCCCCGATTTTTTGGATAATTGTCCAACCGCCTACAACCCGGATCAATTGGATGCCGATGGGGACGGCGTTGGCGATGCGTGCGACAATTGCCCCGGGATATATAATCCAGGGCAGGAAAATGCAGACGGAGATGACTGGGGTGATGCCTGTGATCTATGTCCGGATAGCTGGAACGCCTCAAATGAAGATACGGACGGCGATGGGATAGGGGATGAGTGCGACAACTGCCCGACTGTGTACAACCCTGGACAGGAGGACGCGGACGGGGATGGGTTTGGTGACAGTTGTGATTCTTGCCCAAACGACATCAATTCGGGGACTGATTACGATGACGATGGAATTGACGACGTGTGCGACCCCGATTTTGACGGCGACGGCATGCCGAACTGGTGGGAAGAGTTTTATGGGTTTGATCCTTATTCGCCACATGATGCGGCATTGGATGAGGACGGCGACGGATTCACCAATCTGGAGGAATATCTTTACGGTACCAATCCGCGCGATTCAGCCTCGTACTTTGGTTTCGTGAATAACGCCCAGACGACTCCCAGTGTTTCCTTCGTGTCCTCGACCGGGCGTTTGTATGATATTTGGGTAACGACCAATCTGGTGACCGAGCCGTGGCAACCGTGGATGACCAATCTCCCGGGGAGTAATGCCGTGATGTCCATTACCGACACGAATGCACAGCCCGAGCGCTTTTATCGTCTCCGCGTGACCGCTCCGTGACCTTGATCGCTAAAGTTTTGCGATTGCGCGTGGCGTAAATGTGTAGCGATTTTGTCGTCAAAATTGTGCGCTGCGCGACTTTCGAAAGAATGTTTTTCTTTTCAGGTGAATTTCTGAATTGCTTTGGGGTACGATGCGACCTATATCTGTGAACTACTGTGGCGATGCATTCTGTAACGGCGACTGGATTTAAACTCCTGATGAGAAAAATACTGTTCTGTTTCGTAGCGAACCTCCTTCTTTTTGCCGGTGCAGCCTTTGCGCAAGAGGCTCCGGCGGATTCTTCACAACATTTTGACCTCCCGACCCTGAAAAAAGAGCTGGCCTCCGTACAAGCAGACCTGGCGACCGCGCAGCAAAATCTGGGGGAGAAGCTCAAGGAAATGCGCGAAAAGCAGCACGAACTTGAATATCAGGACTCGGAAATCGTCGCAATCCGCGAGGAGATGGTTGCGTTGGAGAAACAGGTCATTGCCAAACGGGAAGACCTGAAGACCCGCCTCGCGCTAAAGCCGGCGATCAAAGAACTGGAAAGCGAACGCAAAGAACTATTTCGATCCCTGCAGAACCTCCGCAATACAGAAGCGGCGATTCAGCGCGAAATCGCTATCTTGGAGCGTAGCGAATAATGAGTTGCGTGACGGGGACGGAGTGCAAACGACAGGTCTGTGAACTTTTTTTACGAGGTGACGAGTGAAACAATTCCATAAAATCAGTATCCTGACTGTGCTCGTAGCCCTAGTGGCTTGGGTGGGCGTCTCGCTCGGAAGCGACGAATCCAGAGGGGCAGGGGACTTCTCCCTCACGAAAGAGGGAGAGCTTTATACCTTTGAGGCGCACGATGCGAATTTGTCCGATGTGCTCGTTAAATTAAGTGAGCTTTCGGGCCTAAAACTTAATGCAGATGCGAAGTTGGATACGCGGGTCACTGCATCCTTTAAAGGACGTCGAAATTGAGAAAGTGCTCACCGCCATCACGAAGAGCCGTGCGCTGGTGTACGAAAAGCAAGGTGATCGGGAGGAAGACATCAAGCTCGTTGAGGCACGTATCACCTCGCAACAGGATGAACTCCCCGTCGAAGAGGCAAAGACAACGCCCTCCATGATGCCGGCATGGGCAAAAGATTCTTCGCATCCTGACGTATTGACGAATACCAAGCGCACAATGGGCGAATTGCGGCAACGCGAGGCTCCAGCAATTTTGCTGACCAGCGCTATTTTGGACACAGAAGTGTTGGCGAAAGAAGGCCGCGACCTGGATATTCCCGACGGCTATCGCGCAGCGCCGGACGCCACTGCGTACATCGTTCAGTTCAATCGTTCTGTTTCCACTGCCGATAAAGAAGCCTTGGAAAAGGCAGGCGCCGTCGTCAGTCACTATGTACCCAATCGCGCGTATGCCATCACGATTGCCGCCGATCAGATCGCAGACCTTCAGAATATCCCCGGCGTGTATGTCGTCACCCCGTACCATCCTTATTACAAGATGAGCAAAGCAATCCGGGAGGAGATGCTTTCCAGTGAACCGAAGCAGGACGCCAACACTCCGGCCGAGTTCACGCTGATGGCCTTCGCCGGCGCGGACATCACGAAGGATGTCGCGAGCGCAGGCGCAGAGGTGACGAGCGCTCAAAGCGCGGGTGGCCGCCAAATGGTTACCGTGAATGCGGACAAGGCCACACTGCAAAAAATGCTCCGGATGAATGGGGTGCAATGGGTCGAGCCGACTGTTGCAAGGCAGACGATGAATGACCTCGCTGTTCGTCAGATGCGTGTCCCGTCATTTCGCCAGTCTCACGCAGGCTTGGACGGCGACGGGGTGACCGTGGCTGTCACGGATACAGGGATTGATTTTTCACACAGGGCTTTCGCCATTGATCCCGGCCAAGCTACCTCAACCGGCTTGAACACGCGCATTAAATATTATGGGTATAAGCCCGGCTCGGTCACGGAAGGCTTGCCTGGGGACGTAGATGGTCACGGCTCCCATGTTTCCGGATCAATTCTTGGCAACGGCGCTCTTTCGGATACCGTCATTTCCTCGCCAGGATCAGATGGGCCTCCATACTCAACCAATCAGTTTGCAGGCATGGCGCCTCGCGCAAAGCTGGTCATGATTGAGGACTTTAACAGCTTCACAGATGAAGAGCAGGCGCACATGGCCGTAAGCCATGGGGCGAGCATTGTGAACAATAGCTGGGGCGCGAATGCGTACGAATACAGCTCATTGAGCGCGACCTGGGACGCGCTGGTTCGCGATGCCGACACCAATACGGTCGGCAATCAGCAGTTGATTGCCTTCTTCTCTGCGGGCAACTCTGGCAATGGAGAGCCTGACGGCACCGGCGCAACCCCGAATACGATTGGAAGTCCAGGCAACGCCAAGAACGTCATTACCATGGGCGCATTGGAGCAACCGCGCTACGCCAATAATATCATGGGGGTGTTCTTTGGTGACCAGCAGTACTTTTCCGACAAGGAATCCGATTCCGATTGGCAGGTTGCGAGTTATAGCTCACGAGGTCCTGTCACAGAAACCGACCTTCGCTTCAAGCCCGATCTCGTTGCGCCCGGCTCGTTCGTTCTCTCTGTCCAGTCGCACGAGACGACTCCTGATGACTTCGCCGAAGATTGGAGCCGGACGGACTATCGTTTTGGCAATGTCAATACGGGCACAAATTATGCCTATATGAGCGGCACTTCGATGGCCTCGCCACTCGGCGCAGGTGTTGCCGCTTTGGCCTATCAGTATTTGACCAACGCCCTTTCTTCGCCACCCAGCCCGGCGCTGATGAAGGCATTGCTCATTGGCGGAGCAAAGCCGGTTAACTCGCTGATGTACCGAATTCCTGCATGGTATGAAACCTGGGACATCATTGAAGACGGCTGGGGCTTGATTGACTTGGCCCGTTCGATTGATGGCCCGCAAATCCGGCCCAGTGACAGCATCACGATGCTTGACGAAAATCGGACGCAACCGCTCCAGACCGGCGAGTTCTTTTCGCGCCAGGTCGTTTTGGGCGCGAATGACGGCGGCTTGAAGGTGGTGGCCGCATGGACAGACAAGCCCGGAACGCCGGGCAATGACCGCCAGTTGGTTAATGACCTGGACTTGGTGGTCTATGCGCCGAATGGAAGGGTCTATCACGGCAATCTTTTCAATAACGACGGCGTCAGTTCCTACGCCTTCAATTCATCCGATCCATTTTTGGCTGATCCGTTCAACAACGTTGAAGTCGTAAATATTTCCGGTGGCGCGGGCACTTATACGATTCGGAGTACAGGGCTATCAGGTTACTGATGGTCCTCAAGACTTCGCGTTGGTGATTCAGAAGGGCATCGGCCGCGCCGGACGGACAGGCGGTAATTTCCCGTCGGTCGCGCTGGATACGAACGGATATCCGATAGTCGCCTATTCTCACGACTCGTCAACGGATGCCGGGTTCAGCAATCTTACGCGCCAGGTTTATGTGAAACGTTGGGCCGGCCCTTATGGTGATCGTTCCGAACTTGGCCAATGGAAGCGCATGGAGGGCCAGTGGTTCGCCTTGCGCAATTCGTTGGACGCAGAGTCGGGGATTAGCCGAACGCTGGAAAATTCAGAGTATCCTTCCATCGCTGTACACGGAGAAAATGTGTATGTCGCATGGGAAGAGGCCGGGCAGGGATCGCAAAGCGCAGTTACAAATACGCGTGTTTTTCTGCGCAAGTATGATGGCTCGAACTGGATCGAGTTGAATAACTCTGCACAGGGCTACGGAATTAGTGCCAACACCAACGGCTATGACGCCACGCGCCCGGTTGTTGCCGTTATGGGAGACGGCTCCCCGGTCGTGGCTTGGCTACAGGCGGGCGGGTTTGCCACCAATCTTTCCAAAGTGTTTGCCGCTCGGTGGAATGGGACGAACTGGGTGGGTCTTGCGGGCTCGAATGTGACCGGTATTCCCTCCTCGTCGCCCACAACCAAAAATGCCGGCGACCTTTCCATTGTGGTTGATAGTCTTGGGAATCCGGTAGTCGCGTTCAAAGAGAACGTGGGCGGCTATGCGGATGCGATCATGGTTCGCCAATGGAACGGCTCTTCGTGGGCTGATATTTCGCTTACCGGGTCCACCCCTGAAATTAACAGGCCAAAAATTGCGGCAGGGCCTAATAACTCTCTCGCTCTGGCATGGGTGCAAACGATTAATATAAATCCTGCGCCGTACCAAGGATATGCTGTGTTTGCCGCTCGCCGTGTCTCCGGGACGTGGCAAGCCGTGGCGAACTCCCGCACAATGCCCGCCGGCGTTAGCGCTGCAACCAACCTGATTGAGCGTCCCGTAAAAGTGGACATCGGCATTGCCTTCAACGGCGATTTGACCGTGGCCTGGCAGGGCGGCACGAACACTGCGGAAAAGACCATGCTCGCTAGGCGCTGGCGCGTTGGCGCTCCCACGTGGGAAGACATCAGCGGGTCTTCGCGGATGCGCGGAATTACACACGAGGTGGCCGACTACGCCGAACCGGCTATTGCCATAGATCCGGCGGGCGTTCCAATCCTCGCTTTTGCCAACACGCTTCCCGCTATCTCCGTCCAGGAGGTGCAGACGTACACGATTGTCGCGGACCGCGAGGCGCCGACGTTCAGCGGCCTTCAAATGGCAGTCGGTGGAACCAATGGCAATGTCGCACTCAGTTGGTCGCCTGCGGTTGACGATATTTCCACCACGCTGATCTATCGCATCTATCGCGGCACCCAGACGTTTGCCTGCGGTACAACGCCGAATTGCGACAGCGGCAATGTCTTCAGCAACCTCATTGCAACGGTAACCAATCTCACCTCCTTCACCGTCACCGGTCTGACGCCCAACTTCACCTACTGCTTTGGCGTTCGGGCTGGCGACACAAACGGACTCTTTGAAGCGAACGAGGTCGTCCGCTCGGCGGGTCCGGTCACCGGCGCAGGCGATAACGATGCAGACTGCCTGGTGAACGGGGTCGAGGTTCTTGTGGGTACCGAGCCGTGCAATCCCGACACCGATGGCGACGGAATGTGGGATGGTTGGGAGTGGACGTTCTCCACGAACAACCCGGCAAAGACCAATAGCATCTCGATCTCAAATACCAACAAGGTCTATCTCAGCCCGATTGACAACGGCATAGACAACGTCCGCACCACCGCAGACGGTGATGGGACTCCTTGGAATCTGCCCGACGCCGATCCGGACGGCGACGGCGCCTCGAACTACGAAGAGTTCCAGTGGTGGCTGAACAACGGCGCAAGCTGCGCGATCACCAATGTCGCGATTCCCGCCGGCCCCAACCCAACTGCATGGGATACGGATGGCGATGGAATGCCTGACGGATGGGAGATGGTCAACGGGCTCAACCCGATCAACCCCAGTGATGCAACGGCGGACCTAGATGGCGACGGATTAACCAATTTGCAGGAATATCAGTACGGTACCGACCCCCATAACGCAGACAGCGATGGAGATGGCATCCCCGATGGAACGGAAGTCCTCAATGGCACCAATCCCGCGAAGGCGGACTCCGACGGCGATGGATTGGACGACGGCTATGAACTAGCCATTGGCACAAATCCAACGAAGGCCGACAGTAATGCTGATTTCCTGAGTGATGGCGATTCTGTTCAACTGGGTGTAAATCCGAATGGGGCGACCCCGGCTTACAAGAACCTGATGTTCGAAACCTTTGAGGCCACCTCCGGCACGCGCGCCGCGTGGACTCACTATGCGGTAGGTGTGCCATCAATGTTTGATATGTGGCATCTATCCACAGCGGAGCCGGAACAGTCAACGGATCCATTTTAACATTCAATTTTTTGGTGATCGCAGCACGAGCACTGCCTATCGCGCCGCCTTTGATCCATCCAAGACCAATGCAGCGGCGACCTATGACCTCGGCGTAGCGGTTACAATGGCCCTGCAATCGCCCACACTGACGAATCAGGCCGTGAGTGTTCACAACCTGTTTGTCTCATGGAACGAGTATTACGAAACGGAGCCGGGATTCGATCAGACCCTTGTCCAAGTGCGCGCGCTGCCGGATACAAATTGGATATCCATCACAACCGCAGCATCCGGTTTGAGTGGGACCACGAATGTCACCGAATCCAGCGAACGCGCTCGCTGGGTAACGCGCGTTGCGGATGCGAGCGCCTTTGCGGGGCGCTCGAATGTGCAGGTGCGGTTCCTTTTCAACGTGATGAATAACATCAACAACGCCTACAAGGGTTGGTGGGTGGATGATGTGCGCGTTTTTGAGGGTGTTGCGATTAATGGTTGGGTGCGCGACAACAACGGCCGCGCCGTCGTTGGGGCCACGGTGCGCGCGTTGGGCAAAGGCGGCATGACCAATCGCGTTGACGGACACAGCTACGTCCTGCCGGGCAAGGTATTCGGCGAGAGCAAAACAGCCGAGGACGGAAGTTATCGGCTTGCCGGTTTGCCTGCCGGAAATTTCTACGTGAAGGCCTCTGCAGAAGGCTATCGCGCGGAGTTTTATGACGGACCGCTGTTCACCAATGCATACGCATTCGGAAATGGCTATCGTCCGGGCGTCTACAACCGCGAAGACGTTTCAGCCAACGGTGTGGTGGCGCTGCTTTCGGTTGGTGCGCAAACCAATGTCCACTTTGAACTGGAGCCGGGACTCGGCACACCACGATTGGGCGTTGTGCTGCCCAACTCTGCGGGCACGACCTATCCGGTCAACGTGGATGGAATCCAACCCAGAATTTGGAATGGCAGCACGAACACGCCAGCGCTTGTGGACTATCTGAGCTCCACAAACCTGGCGCTTGCAGTGAACTTCCCGGATTGGCTGACCAATGCGGTCAAGTCAACCTATCTCACGGATCTCGCACCGGGTCGCCACCAGATCTATGCGACAACGAATCTTCCGGCTTTCCCGCTTCTCTCGGTCGATCTGCGAGAAGGGGAAACGACCAAGTTGATCATCGGCACCAATCAACCGATCAGCCGCATCTTCGTTTCGACGGTTTCAAATCGGCCGTATCGCGTCAGTATTGATGGCAGAACGTTGACAAATGTGACGCCCACACTAGTCGAGGTTCGCGCGGGAACACATGAAGTTACACTGATTTCGACCGGCGTGTTGGAACGAATTGGCACAAAGACGGTCATTGCCCCGGTGGCCGGGCGCGCAAACGTCGCTTTTACCAGCGATGACCTGTCCGGTGCGTACAGTCGCCTTGCGATCAATGCGGTGGACGTCTTCGGAAAGACGCTAAAGGACTATCAGCTCCTCATCAATGGCACGTTTGCTAGCACGAATGAAGTTCTCCATGAAGGAATCAGCAACGAGATCTCCGTGCTGACCAAACTACGTCCGGGCACCCACAACATCGCGATGACCAAGGATGGTTATCGCGCAACAGCGAGGCGGCCCGTAACCGTTTTTGCAAACTCCACAAATACGATGACGTTTGTGCTGCGTGAAGCCGATGCCGACTTTGATCGCGTGGGCGATGCATTGGAAATCGAGAGCTACACCAATATTTTCCTCTATCATCGCAACGACGATCCGGATGCTGACGGCCTTAGCAACCTACAGGAATTCGATGTGTATCGCTTGTTTGGCGTGCGCCTCAACATTGCGATGTCGGATACCGATGGCGATGGAGCATCGGATGGCGAGGAGGTCGGATATGACGGACTCACGAATCTGTACGCCTATTCCACATTGAGGACGAATTCGCTCCAGTTCGCAACGAGTGTCCAGGCGCTCTTCGTCGGCGATTACCTTAAGGGCGTGGACAACTTCGGTTCGGGTACCGGCAAGGTGGTATCCATTGCGGGTGATCGCTTTGTAGGCGACATTACACATCCGATTCTCACTGTTCCAACAAAGGCGCCCGCGCTCATTGAGTTTGTTAATGTCTCAGCCTATCCGAGCAACGCAGCAGTCAGCGTTGGACATGCCGCCGGAACCCCGATCTTTGCCGATCTGAATCCGGCGAAGCTGGACACCGATGGCGATGGAATGTGGGACGGCTTCGAGTACCAGTACCGCACACAGATTGGCTCGGTCATGGATCCGCTGGATAATTCGGATGCCGAGAAGGATCCCGATCACGACGGGTTGGTCAACCGTCTCGAGTTCCTGGGGCTGGATCACATCGCCAACACCAATGACTGGATTGATCCGGGCAATGCCGATAAGGATGGAGACTACATGCCGGATGGCTGGGAATATCAATACAACCTTGATCCGCTCAACAAACTGGATGCCTTTCTTGATGCGGACGGCGATGGCTTGGTGAATTTGGCTGAATATCTCTTCGGCACCTCGCCGCGTCTGGCCGACACGGACGCCGACTTCCTTCCGGATTATGAAGAAGTCATGATCTACGGCACCGATCCGCTGAATCCCGATACCGACGGAGATGGACTGCTGGACGGCCAAGAAGTCTGGGATAAGGATATGGACGGAATCCGGGACGGCGGGTTCTTCCCGGATTGGAACGGCGGCGATATGGACGGCGATGGGTTCATTGACGGCCCAACCGATTGGGATACGGACGGCGATGGAATGCCGGATGGGTTTGAGGTTCTTGATCGCTTCGGCAATATTCGTCCGCCGCACGCAACCCTGAATCCTTCTGACCCCACGGATGCCGATCAGGATCCGGACGGCGACGGCTTGACGAACCTGCAGGAATACCTGGTTCGTGATGCTCTCTTTGGAAGACATCCTTCCGACGCTTCCTTCTTCAATCAAGCTTGGTACGGCCATGTCCCCGTGGGTTGGCCCTTCTCGCTCGGAAGGCCCTTCGCGTATGACTTCCCCGTATGGGATTATTCAACCGATCCGTTCAACGCGGATACAGACGGTGACGGCATACCCGATGGCGATGAAGTCCTCGGCGGTCTACACCCGATGGATCCGCTCCCATTGGAAGACGGCAGCACGCTCCTCCGTTATTCGCCGCTCGGCGTCTATGGCGACCCCGATCAAGATGGGCTCTGGAACTTGAACGAATCCAGATCCGGCACGGATCCGTGGGATGCCGACTCCGATGGCGACGGAGTCGCGGACGGCTTTGAGAAAAACGCGCTGTTTGCCAATCCCACGTTGCAAGATACGGATGGTGATCGCCTGATGGATGGAACGGGTGTACCGGGCAAGTGGGGCGAAATTCAGGCAGCTCGTCGCAGTGACTACGAAATTTATTTATGCTCCACCTGCACATGGGCGGATGCATCTATAATTGCAGCAACCACTCCACATCCGACTGAAACCAATGTGTATGGATATTTGGCTGTCATTTCTGACTATGCAGAACAGGCAAAGGTTCAGGCTCTCTTGAGTGGAACAGAAACGAATGTCGCCCTCGGGATGGGCGACCCTACGGGTATTGGTGTCTATGCGACGGTTAGCGGCGAGCCGTTTGTCTTCCATAATTTTGCCGATAATGAACCAGCCATCATCACAGGGGTCTTTAACGCCATCTACATGCGCGGGGACGGTTTCTGGGGTGTCGCCGACACGAACACAATTATGGATCACTTCGTCGTGGAATGGGATGTAGCCGCTGCGACAAACCACTACGATCAAGCCGAAAATGATCTGTGGGAGTTGGTATGGCCCAGTGCCGATAGCATTTCTCGGCCATTTTGGCAAAAAGTGCCAGTTTCTCCGGACTCTCCTTTGCCGTCTCCGCGATGGGGATCCGCGATGGTCTACAATCCGACATTTGAGAGGAAGATCAGAAAATTCGACGGCTCATTTGCCCCGAGTCGCTATTACGATACGGCGACTCCCGTGCTCGATGGCCGGAAATTGATTGTGATGGGCGGTCTTGACGGTACAGATCGCTACACGGATTTGTGGGAATTCAACATTCGTTCGAATGAATGGCGTCGCAGTGCGGAAGCTCTGCTCACACCGGCACGCACATTGCTGTTCCAAGGCCTTCATTCCGGGTTGAGTGATTTCGGCGCTGTCCTGCTGCACGGATATTTGAACACAAAGACAGGCGAGCCGGGCGAAAAGCATTGGGATGCTGGTGGCGAAAACTTCGGAGAGCCAAAGGATCGTCCGTGGAACTTTGGCTTCAAGGAGTCCAGCTACGATATGATGTACATCCTCGGTGGGTGGAATAATCAGCATGAATATCAACTGCCGGAACCCATGGGTATGGCGTGGTACAAATCGACAGACGACCCCGATCCCATCAACGAGCTTAACGATGAAGATGACGATCAATCTGCCTTCTCGGTGGCTTACACGCTGACCTCGACGCAGTTTTCTAATAATATTCCGGGTTCTGTGACGATCACTAATGGCACAACCGGCCTTGGGAAACTGTCTTTTACGGACAACCAGATACCCGTTGGATACTACACCGGCTCCTATTTTACGGTCGCCAACCCGGGAGCGGATCGGATTGAGATAAGCCTTGCAATTACCAATCAGGTGGCGGGAGTCTATTTCTCCAAGTTCCCGTTTGTTTCCCCATATGACCAGCTTGCAAAAGTCGCACTCGTGCTGGACGTCAGCCGCAGACCCTTAACCGACACGGTATTTACCGTCACTGCGGAGTTTGATGCTGTTGATCGCACATCCAAGCAATATGTGGATGCAGGAACATTTGCTGGGGTGAATGGGACGGTCCATGTCGCAAACGATGCCCCCTCAACCCGGCTCAATCGGTCATTTAATTCCACCCCCTTGACCGTAGTTTTCACAAATTATGTCCGCTACAGCCAGTACGGAGAGGTGATTCAAGATGCAGGCTCGGCCTTGTTGGAGATTGATGTCACGAGTATTGTCAATGAGTTGATTGCCAACGGGGATTGGCGCGGCAGAGCCATTGGATTCCTTCTCCAGGAAACCAATGGAGTTGCGGATTACGCGCTTTTCAGAGACAACCAATCTCGCCTCAGAGTCGAATGGATTCCGAGCTATAAACAACCGCCAAAGTGGGACATTGGCAGCCGCGTTCAGACCGAAAACACGGCTCAAATCCCAAGCCAGCGGAAATCGTTTGGCATGGTCTATGCCCACAAATACAACCGTGTTGTCGTGTTTGGTGGAATGGACGGAAATAACGTGTATGGCGACACATTCGAGGGACGCCTGCGCAATGGCGATGACGACGATGATGATGAAGAGTTGGAGCCCGGCAATGCCAGCCAACGAGCAATTGTGCGCTATGTGCCGTGGCAGAAGATCCCTACGGCCGTCTCCCCGCCCGCTCGTTGGGGGCATTCCATGGTGTATGACGCGAGGTATGGCGATGTGCTGATGTTCGGAGGTTTCGACTCCAGAAACAACCCCCTCAACGACTTGTGGGCGTATACGCCATCTTCTGTCGCAACGAACTTTGTCGTTGATGAAGACGGCGTGACCAATGAGGTGACGGAGGCGGTGCAGGGTGGCTGGCAGCAGATTGCCGACTTCCAGGATGGGCAAATGCCAAGCCCTCGCGGTGGCGCCATGTTTGCCTATTATGGCGGCGAGTTCTATAGAAGCGGCGCTGGGGACGAGTATCGATCCACAAAACGTGATCGCTTTGTGTTGTTCGGCGGAACGGACGGCAAAAACTATTACAACGACACGTGGGTTCTATATCGTGATTACCAGAATTATATTCTAAACCAAACAACGGCCAATCGCTGGACATTGGTCGATCCAGGAGGGGAGCAGTCCATTGGGCCTACACCGCGCGCGTTTGGTTCCATGATTTATGCCCAAAACGGTGGCGAACGCCCCGATCCTTTCGGCTTGGGTCAATATGGCATCGTTGATGGAACCGACAAAAAGTACGCTGCATCCGCAACCGTGTTCCTGTTCGGTGGCCGGACGGGAACCCTGCCCGGTGGCGCGGATACGGATCGCGATCTTGTACCCGATGGGCTCGAACACGAGTTGGGCGGTCCGGCGGCCAACCGCGATCCCCGCATCAACAAACTCGTCACCAGCGACCTGAGCAGCGCGGAAACAGTTCCCTACAACATTAAGCGTCTTGGCGCATGGCCCGGCGCTCTATCGTGGCTGCAACGCTCACACGTCGCGGACCTTGAAGTGCTCAGCTATAATGAGCGCGGGGAGGCCTGGCGCAGCGCCATATTCACATGGCAGGGCTGGCCGATTGAAACGACGTTCACGAATGAATACTACGTCATTGGCGACGAAACGGTGATTCCCTACGAGACGCCCAATGAGGATCGAATCGTGTATAGGCTCGGTGTTGACGCCTTGACGCCGGATTGGACGAACATGTGGTACCACCGGTATCCGTTGGAATTTGGCGATCCGCGTGATTCGCGCGACGCATGGGAACTCGGCATTCCGCGGCCCTTCGGGAACTCGAGCAATTCCGCGCCTCCTTATGCGTATAGCGGGCGCTGGGTCTATGGAACAAGGCTGGCTGGCGCATATCCGCCGAATGCCCAGATGCAGCTGTTCAGTCCCATCTTCGATCTCCGTACCCCGGATATGACAACGCCGAATCCTGACAATACGAATCCGTATTTCCTGATGTTCCACGAGTGGGTGGATTTGGCGGATAGCAACGACTTCGTTCGCGTGGATATTGTGCGGCCGTCCACCCCGGCGGATATTAATACCCGCGTATCGGGTCTGAACCGTCCGACCATTCCGCTGATTCCAAACCGCAACAACGCGGCGAATACCCAAGGCAAGTGGCGGCGCGTCATTACTCCACTCGCCGCAGTCGGGAACGACAGCAATCTCTATGTCCGCTTCACCCTCCAGTCGGACACAAACGTGCTGGTCGCTGGAGGCTGGTACATTGATGATATCGCTATCCTGCAAGGCGCTGAACTCAGCGGCCTGTTGGCGCCCGGATCGAATACAGAAGTGTGCTTGATCGGCGAGAACTTCAACGACAACGTGATTGATTGTGGCATTAGCGACACAAACGGTCTTTTCCAGTTTGGCTTCCTGCCACTCGGGAACTACAACATTGTCTCGCCCTATGGGACAAACGGACCGATTGTGTTGGCCGACTCCTGGTTCGGGACGAACCTCGACGTCCACGTGGATGCTCCCATCTTCACGCACATTGGAATGAGTCCGCCGGTCGTGATTACATGGGCGGCCACAAATGGCGGCTCATACCGAGTGGACTTCACCACCAACATCCTGAATGGGTCGGGCTGGAGCAACCTCTACTGGGTGACCAGCGTAGGAGAGACCTCATTGTCCTACACGGACCTGTATCCGGCGGTGGATCGAATCTATCGGGTGAGCATAACAAATGCACCGTAGAAATCTGAAATGACGTTGACCGAATAGGGCAAGCTGCCGTAGCGTAACGGGCTTTGAACGATTTTACGCGCGGCAATTTGCCAAGGAGAACATGATGAAGATGAAATGCATGATGCTGGTCGCCTCGTTGGTTGGGGTGGGCCTTCTAGTAGGCACGGGTTGCGATTGGTCCTCCGGTGGCGATTCGCTCAATACCTCGCAAGGCGCGGGTGTGAATATCAATTTCTCTGGCGTGTATAACGGCAACATCGGGGGCCGCGCCGTGGATCGCACTTCCGCTGGAAATATTTCTCACCTGACGATTCGTCAGTCCGGAAATCGCATCGAAGTCGTGGACAGCCAAGGCTCCCATTATTCAGGCTCGGTTGGCGCTCCCGGCGTTGTCTCGCAGCCGACTGGCGATGGCGGTTATCCCCTGGCGCAGAGTTGGTACAGTCCCAAATCAGTTGGCAGGGCAAAGACGGCGTCGCTCAACGCGATGTCGAGTTTGTCGGCGTAATCCATGCAGTGACGGTGGACGACATCAAAGGTTCGCAAGAGGTAAAAACTTCAACATCAACTGCCTCCGACTCATCAAACAGTTCAGCCGATGGCGCTACTAGCAAAACTGAAACCGTGACCGACGGCCCGATCACCACAAAAACGAAAACGGAAATCTTCGGTGAACCAGGTACCGGCTATTATGAAGAGATTGTCACAGTCACCGTGATTGACAACACGACCGGCAAGATAATCAAAGAGGACACCACCAGGAGCTCCAATAGCTCGAAGTCGAAAAACAACGAAGTCATTACGCAGACCGTCAACACCTACGTCATGACTGAGGCAAATATCCAGTATCGTCTTGAAGGCACATGGATCGAAAAGAACAGCCCGATCGTTTCTCGCGTGGATGCCATTTCGCGCGGCACGTACGGGATTGTCACGATCACGAGAGAAGGCGCACAAGAGCTTCTTCCTCCCGTCCAGTCGCCCTACGCGCCTACTGCGGCCGAATCCGGTTCGGCAGGCGGTGGCGGCGATTGAACCCCTTAGTCCATTCGTAGTTTAATTTGGGACGCGGCCTCAAGTTTTACTTGGGGCCGTGTTCTTTATGCGCTAGAATCGGTTTGTAGGGGTCGGACACGCCTGATGGTGTTCGTAGTCGCCTCTACGCAGGCAAGGAAACGAAACAAGTTTCATACGGAGTTTTACGATGAATGCGGTGAGTGTGATCCTCGGGGGTGGGCAGGGGACCCGGTTGCTGCCTTTAACACTGGAACGATCAAAGCCGGCGGTGCCGATCGCGGGTAAATATCGCCTGATTGATATTCCGGTTAGCAATTGTATTAACAGCGGGATCCGCTCCGTTTATCTGCTCACGCAGTTCAATAGCGAGTCGTTGCATCGTCACGTTCAACGCACGTACCGGTTCGATCAATTTTCACAAGGCTACGTCAGGATTCTCGCCGCGCAGCAGACGCCGAGTTCGGAAAAATGGTTTCAGGGTACGGCTGATGCCGTGCGGCAGGGGCTTCGCTACTTCGTCGAAGAGGAGCCGGATTACATCATTATCCTTTCAGGTGATCAGCTCTACCGAATGGACTTTCGTGAAGTGATCCGCCAGCACGAGGCCAATGGAGCCGATGTTACCATTTGCACAAAACCCGTGCCGCGCGAGGAGGCGGGCGCATTGGGGATTATGCAGGTGGACGAGAGCCAGCATATCGTCAATTTTGTCGAAAAGCCCGGGAACACCCCGGCGCTCGATGAACTTCGTGCCCCGATTTACAAGGAGGAACGTTTTCTCGCGAGCATGGGTATTTATGTGTTCAATCGAGCGGTGCTCACGGAACTACTGAAAACGGATCATTCCGATTTCGGAAAACACATCATTCCCGGCGCGATTAAATCCCATAAAGTTTATAGCTACATCTTTGACGGATACTGGAAGGATATCGGGACCATTCGTTCGTTCTGGGAAACCAATCTCTCCCTCGCGGATACGTTGCCCGAGTTCAACTTTTTACGATCCCAAGGCGCCGATCTATACGGACATGCGGTATCTGCCGCCGTCCAAGATCAACTGCTGCGACTTAAACCGTTGTCTTCTCTCCGAAGGTTGCATCATTTCCGGCCATCGAATACTCCATTCCATCATCGGCATTCGCGCCTTTATCGGGGACGGCACGGTCATTGAACACTCGGTGATTATGGGCGCGGACTACTACGATAAAAAATTGGGCGAAGGAGTGACACCCCTTGGCATTGGCAAGGACTGCTATATCAAGAATGCGATTATAGATAAAAATGCCAGAATTGGTGACGGCGCGTACATTTCGCCCGAGGGCAAGAAAGACGAAAACAATCCCCTCTACACCATTCGCGATGGCGTAATCGTCATCCCGAAAAACACAACGATCCCCGCAGGTTTTCGCATTTAGTCCCGTCCCGACCCAACGTGAATCAGCCCCGTTCTGTCACCGGGAGATCGGTTGGATTCAATGGCCGCGAGTAATACGGATAATCTTCCGCCTTCGCGTCGGGTGGACGAATTTTCCAACGTTTGTAGCTCCACACCCAATATTCGGGATGACGCCGAATAATTTCCGACAAAACATCCGCAATTCGCTGCGTGAGAACTAAAATTGCGGCGTCGTGATCGCTAGGTAATCCGGTCTTGTCAATGAAGACCGTCTCCCTGCTCCGATAACGTCCGCCAGCGATGGGCAGGAGAACATCTACAATCAGTGGCGCACCTGTACGCAGCGCCAGCAACGCGGCGGCTCCGGAGATGGGGGCGGGCCGACCGAGAAAATCCACAAACACTCCGCCTTCTATGGGCTTTGTGTTCTGATCGAGCACCAATGCAATTTTTCGATTTTCTCGCAGCGCCTTCATCAACGGTCGTGCAGCGCCTTTTCGCGCTACAACGTGTTGGCCCGTTGCTTCACGCAGACTATTGAACAGTTCATCCACGCGATGGTTTTTCAGCGTAGCAGCCACGCTTGTCAGCGGCTCGCCGCTTTGACGACTGACTGCCATCCCAAAAATTTCCCAATTCCCAAGATGCGCGGTCACGCACACCATCGGCCCCGGCTGCACGAGAGGATTGCTGCGTGGATCCAACTCCACAATCTCGCCGAGTCTCGCGTTCGGGTCCTTTGTCAGCCAAAACACATCCAGCATGGCCAATGCGAATGACTGGAGCGATGTCTTGAGAATGCGTTTTTTCTCAGCGCGGCTTTTATCAGGAAACACGAGATCAAGGTTCGCCTCTGCAACTCGACGCGTACGGCCCCCGCCAAAATAAAATGCGAGAGAGCCAAGGACGACGGATAAACGACAGAGGGTTGGACGTGAAAGGCGAGGCAGCGTCGCCAGAGCGAGTCGCGCAAGCCGCAGTTCAAGTTTGGCTCTAAAACGGCGTCGGCTCATACGTGAAACATGGTGAGCCGGGAGGGACTCGAACCCTCGACCACAAGATTAAAAGTCTCGTGCTCTACCACCTGAGCTACCGGCCCGTAAATATTCGGAAACGTGGAAAATAGAACACGTTAGCGGAGATGTCAAAAGGGTTACACATTTTGTTTATGTGGAGTGTTGACAGGGTTTTGCGAAAAACTCGACCGAATCCGGCTCAATATTTATGGCGAAGACTGGATGCACAAGGCGCGATGTGTTCTATTTGGTTTATGGATATGAGCTCATGGCGATTGCGACTAGGGTTGCCGAAGGCGACATTTTACCTGCTGGCGCTTTGCATCGTCGTCTATCTGCTCCAGGTAGTGAGCGCAAACATGCTACACCTGCGACTCGAAGGAGTGTTCGGCCTCAGTGTGGCGGGGGCGATGCAGGGCAAATTGTGGCAGTTCGCCACCTATCAATTTCTGCACGGCAGCCCGTTCCATTTATTTGTGAATATGCTGATGTTCTATTTTCTCGGCTCCGAGGTGGAACGCGCAATTGGAATTCGTCACTTTCTGACACTCTATTTTTTATCGGGCATCCTCGGTGGACTCGGCTGGCTTCTGTTGACGTACCCTTACGAAGGCGTTTGCGTCGGCGCTTCTGCGGCAATTTTCGGTCTGCTCTCTGCCTTCGCTGTGCTGTTCCCGCAACGGCGTGTGACGCTGCTCCTGTTCTTCATTATCCCCATCACACTGAAGGCGTGGGTGCTCGCAGTCGGTTTGGGCGTAATTCAATTGCTGTTCACGATTTCGCCTGGGGTGGGGGGCATTGCCTATTCCGCGCACCTCGCTGGCGCGTTAGCAGGGCTGATTTACACGCTGGCCATTTTTCGGCCCGGCCTGATAGCCGATGCCGTAAGCAAAACGAAGGCTTCAAATGTACGAAAAAGGAATGAACGCACGGCGCGACGGAATACAGCGAAGCGCGCCGAGGTTGATCGCCTATTGGAAAAAATCACTCGCGAAGGAATCCACTCATTGACCCCCCGCCGAACGTAGCTTCCTGGAAGAGGCGAGCAGACGGAAGTAGGGCCCGACTCAAAACGGCAAATGTCGAGTCGCTCGCGATTGTGTTGTGGCTGGTAGGGCGCGACTGCCAGGCGCGCCGCGGGAGGTGTAGGGCGCACAACCGAAGGGAAATAGGAACGTCACGATTCGTCGTGAACGTTCCGGCCCGCCCAGCGGTCGGGCCCTACCTGAAACGGCAAACTGAATGTTCGCAATGCTGTAGCCGCGTCCGCCGTCGCCGAAGGCTATGGCGGAACGGGGACAACAAGTCAGAATCTAATCGTCCGATCCGGCTGTTTTCTCCTGTAGCCGCGGGCGATGACCGCGGGAGAGGTGATTTTAAGACCGCCCTCACCGCGGGCGGCTACAGTGGCGAGGCTAAGAGCTGGGTGTTGTTTTTTTAACGGTGGGAAGGCCGTGGAATGGGAATTGTTGGGTTGTTCACGATTTCACTGAGCTTGGTAGGGCGCGACTGCCAGGCGCGCCGCAGGAGGTGTAGAGTTCGCAACCGAAGGGAAATAATAATCCAATTTGGAACGTCACGATTCATCGTGAACGTTCCGGCCCGCCCGGCGGTCGGGCCCTACCTGGAACGGCAAACTGAATGTTCGCAATGCTGTAGCCGCGTCCGCCGTCGCCGAAGGCTATGGCGGAACGGGGACAACAAGTCAGAATCTAATCGTCCGATCCGGCTGTTTTCTCCTGTAGCCGCGGGCGGTGACCGCGGGAGAGGTGATTTTAAGACCGCCCTCACCGCGGGCGGCTACAGTGGCGAGGCTAAGAGCTGGGTGTTGTTTTTTTAACGGTGGGAAGGCCGTGGAATGGGAATTGTTGGGTTGTTCACGATTTCACTGAGCTTGGTAGGGCGCGACTGCCAGGCGCGCCGCAGGAGGTGTAGAGTTCGCAACCGAAGGGAAATAATAATCCAATTTGGAACGTCACGATTCATCGTGAACGTTCCGGCCCGCCCGGCGGTCGGGCCCTACCTGGAACGGCAAATTGTTGAGTCACTCGCGATTGTGTTGTGGCTGGTAGGGCGCGACCGTTCTCCATAAGGCGGACAAGCCGAGCGCGCCGAGGATGAGATAATATTAACCACAAAAAGCACAAAAGACACAAAACGCGTAGCGTATGATCTGGAGGATTTTAACCGCAGAAAACGCGGAAACACGCGGAAAAGGATTTATCGTGTAGTTCACGATTTCACTGAGCTTGGTAGGGCGCGACTGCCAGGCGCGCCGCAGGAGGTGTAGAGTTCGCAACCGAAGGGAAATAATAATCCAATTTGGAACATCACGATTCATCGTGAACGTGTCGGCCCGCCCGGCGGTCGGGCCCTACCTGAAACGGCAAGTTGTTGAGTCGCTCGCGATTGTGTTGCGGCTGGTAGGGCGTGACTGTTTATCTGATTGCCTACGGCTTCGCCGCTTCGTCGGTCCAAAGCTCTACGTTGGGATGGCCTTTGACTGCCAGTCCTGCGGCGATGGTTTCTGGCGAATTGATTAATGTCTGCGCCATCGCTTTTTTGCCTGCGCCGGAAATTACGATGAGCAGGCGCTCGACGCGGGCGAGGACGGAGGGTGTGACGCTGATTCCCTGCAATCCGTCTGGGCGCTGCACGCCGACCGCGAGGGCGTTTGTGCCGCGTTTTATATCATCGGCATTGAATAGCGAGGCCGTATGACCATCCGTTCCGAGGCCCAGCAGGCCGAGCGCTATTTTTCCGTTGCGCTTGAAAAACCCGTCCAGTTGCTTTTCGTAATCGTTCACTGCCGCTTCAAGCGGAAGCTCGCCGTGTACACGAAGTACATAGTTATCCAGAATTCCACAGCGATGAAGGTGAGGAACGATATTCCCGAAGTTGCTCTTCTCGTCCCACGGCGGGACATGACGGTCATCGGAGAAAAAGACCGTCAACTTTGGGTCAATCCGTCGTCGCGCCTGTGCGACGATGGAATAGGCCGCGAGTGGGGTGGAGCCACCAGCCAGCATAATCGCCGTTGGATCCTTGTATGGGCCAGCGACAGTCTCAATAACAGCTTCAGCGACGGCGGCGGATAATTTCGCATCGTCTGCAAACGCGTGTATTTTCATTGCACCCTCCAATGACTGTTTCCGCGTTGGCTCCAGCAACGCGGAATTAGATGTTCTTGAACTCAGCGACAAGCGCGGAGACGGAAGCCTTCGCATCGCCGAAGAGCATGCGCGTATTATCCTTGAAGAAGAGCGGGTTTTCAATACCCGCGAAACCGGATGCCATACTACGCTTGAGGACGATGACGGTCTTTGCCTGATCCACGTTGATAATCGGCATGCCGTAGATCGGGCTGGATTCATCTTCGCGTGCCGCCGGATTTACGACGTCGTTTGCACCAATGACCATCGCTACATCAACGGTCTCCATCACAGGATTGACGTCCTGCGGCTCGGCAAGCTGTTCGTAGGGGACGTTCGCCTCGGCCAATAGAACATTCATGTGACCGGGCATACGGCCAGCGACCGGATGAATCGCATAGCGCACGTCGCACCCGTTCGCCGTCAGCAGTTCACCCAATTCGCGAACGGAGTGCTGAGCTTGTGCAACGGCCATTCCATAGCCGGGCACAATGATTACAGAACGGGCGGCTTCAAGGAGCAGGAAGGCGTCTTCCGCACTGATCGGCTTGGCCTCTCCCTGAACTCCGTCAGCGGCTTTCTTTTTACCCGAGGCAGACCCGAATCCACTGAAGAGTACGTTGGCAAGTGAGCGGTTCATCGCCTTGCACATAATCTTGGTCAGAATGATGCCGCTTGCGCCGACGAGCGAGCCGGCAACGATCAGGACGTTGTTTAGAATGATAAATCCGGCTGCGGCCGCAGCGATACCCGAATAACTGTTCAAGAGCGAGATGACGACGGGCATATCCGCGCCACCAATTGGGATGACGGAGGTAACTCCGAGCACGAGAGAGACAATCATAATTCCAATGAATGCCTGATACGCGATTGGCGCAGATGGGTCGCGACAGAAGATCACCGCGCCAGCGACAAGTGCGACGAGGATCAGCGCGTTGACAATCTGTTGACCGGCAAACTGAATCGGCTTGCCCGGCATTAGCTCAGCCAACTTAAGAAACGCGACTAAGCTTCCGGAGAAGGTCACACCGCCGACGATGGCGGTGAAGATCATCGCAATCGCGGTGAAGAGGGGAGAGTTGGGAGCGCCCGCGCCGAGCGTCAGATAGTATTGATCCCAGCCCATCGTGACCCACTTATGAAACTCGGCCCAAGCGACGAGCATACTGGCAAGACCACCGAAGCCGTTGAGCAGGCCGACCATCTCGGGCATCGAAGTCATTTTGACGCGATAGGCAGCAATCGCACCGATCGCGGAACCAGCGATCATTCCGACGATGATCCACTTGAATTCCATTCCGACGAGCAGGCACGTTGCAATAATCGCGATGAGCATGCCGATGGAGGAGACAAAGTTTCCGTTGCGCGCGGATTCCGCGCGCCCCAGCTTCTTAAGCCCCAAAACAAATAGGACTGAGGCGACGATGTAGAGGTAATTGATATACGGTTGAATGTGCTCGATCATGGCTTATTTCCTGTCGCCGCCTTTGTGCTTGAACATCATTAACATGCGATCCGTCACCAAGTAGCCGCCGACTACGTTGATCATGGCCGCAGCCACCGCAATTACACCGAGCACCGTCACTAGGGCGCCGCCGTGTGATTGTCCGGCGGCGACGAGCGCGCCCACGATGGTGATGCCGGAGATCGCATTCGATCCAGACATGAGCGGCGTATGCAATTGAGAGGGAACCTTCGAGATCAGTTCCAAACCAAGGAAGATGGCAAGAACAAATACGAAGAAGAGGAGTGTCATCATGACGGCACCTGCTCGATTAGGGATTTAATGAGTGGATGGACAATCTGGCCGCCATGTGTGACGAGGCAGCCTTTAATCAAATCATCTTCGAGGCGCAGTGGCATGGTCTTTGCCTCCTTGTCCCAGAAGTGTTCAATAAAGTTGAAGAGGTTGCTGGAGAACATCTGACTCGCGTGGACGGGAACGCGACCGGGCAGATTGCCGAGACCGATGATGCGAACGCCGCCGACATCCACTTCCTTATCAAGCTCGGAGCCTTCAACGTTACCGCCCGTTTCCACGGCCATGTCCACAATAATGCTTCCGGGCTTCATCCCCTTGACCATCTCGGCGGTGATGATGCGCGGCGCTCTTTTGCCGAATACTTGTGCGGTTGTGATGACCACATCCGCTCCCGCGCAGTGCCGTGCCATCGCTTCGCGTTGCTTCTGAAGTTGTTCTTCCGTGAGCGCCTTGGCGTAACCGTCCTTGGTTTGGCCGGTTTCGCCGAGGTCCACCTTCACGAATTTTCCGCCGAGCGATTTTACCTGCTCTTCAACGACGGGGCGGGTATCAAAGGCTTCCACGATTGCGCCGAGTCGCTTTGCTGTCGCAATAGCCTGCAAGCCTGCAACACCGGCGCCAATGATGAATACGCGGGTGGGGGCAATGGTGCCGGCGGGGGTGGACATCATCGGGAAAATTTTATCGAGTCGTTGCGCGGCGAGGACGACTGCCACGTAGCCCGCGAGGTTGGCTTGCGAGCTGAGGACGTCCATCTTTTGCGCAATCGTGGAGCGGGGGATCAGCTCGAGGCTGACCGCGCTGATTCCAGCTGCCGCCAATTGGCGGACGAGTTCTTTTTCGTTGAATGGATCAAGGTAGCTGACGTGGATTGCGCCTTTTTTGATCCGCGGAAGATCGCCCGCATCCGGCTTGTTCAGGCGCAGCACCAAATCCGCTTGCGCAAGAGCGGCAAGGCGATCACTGAAAATCGTTGCGCCGATTTTCGTGTACGCCTCGTCGGCAATTCCGATGGAAGAACCGATTCCCGCTTCCACCTGAAGGTGCGCACCCAATTTGACCAATTTTTCAGCCGACGCGGGGATAAGCGGAACCCGGCGTTCGCCAGCATGTGTTTCTTTCAGTACAACGATATTCACTAAAAACCTCCGCCGTGAATGCGCAATAAGAGCAAGATCACTTCTGAGTTTCAAGAGGATAGATTCAAAGAATCCCCCCAAACACCGCGCGAGGCTGCTTTTAAACGCTTGTAAAGCGAGCCATTGCGATTTGTTATCGTACACATGACTTTCAGGGGACTCCTTTATTTGCTGCTTCTTTCCGCACTGCCTGCATTCGCGCAGCCTGCGGAGTTTGAGGTCAAATATGGTGGGCTTCTTTCGGAATTTGTGCGCGATGGCAAGGTTGATTATGCCGGACTTTCCTCAGATTTTGGTCGGGTGGAGGAGTGCATCCAGTCATTCGCAGATGTTTCCGCTCGGGAGTTCGACGGCTGGACCGTTCCCCGACGCCTCGCCTACTTGATCAATTACTACAACTGTACCGTCCTTTCGATTGTCGCAAAGAGCTATCCCATAACCAGCATTCGCAAAGCCGGCGGATGGTTTGGCGGAGACCCGTATGATTGGCGCGTCGTTCAACTGTTCGGTCGCTCAACCACATTAAACATTCTCCAGCGAAACTACATCCTTCGCGATTACGCCGAACCGGGCGCACTTCTCGCGATATGTCAGGGAGCGCGGGGGAGTCCGCCGCTGCGTGGCGAGCCTTACACATCTGACCGGCTCTACGATCAAATAGCCGATCAAGCCCGGATTATTTTACAAACACCTCCCAACGGAATTGATCGCGACCGAAAAAGGATGTACGTTCCCAATGTGTTTCGCCTTTACGCGAACGATTTTGCACGGAACAGCGGGAGTGTGGAGGAATACATTCGCAGGATCAGCCCCAAAGAGTGGGGATTGGACGAAATGGGGAGGTTTTCAGTGTCATACAACAAATTTGATTGGCGTCTCAACGACGCGGGGCAGCACGACAAATGAGCGCGTCATCGAGCACAGCGATTCCACTGGTTGACAATGGTCTGTCCGCTCAAATACAGCCCAACGATTTGGTGCAGCCTGTCACGTTCAACATTCTCGGAGCGTCGGGCGATCTCACACAGCGGAAGTTGCTACCCGCGCTTTACGCGATGTATGTGCAGGGCCTGCTGCCTGCCCAGTTCGCGGTGATCGGCTTTGCGCGGCGCGAATATGATGATGAGAAGTTTCGTCAAATTGCAGAAGATGCAATCAAAGAGTTTTCCCGTCTGCCGGTGGACAGCACCGCGCTGCGCAAGTTTTGCGAGAATATCTATTATCATCGCGGCGATATCGAGCAATACGACTCCTTCCGCACCCTTCGCGATAAACTTTTTAATCTGAACCAGTTCCCTCCGAACCATCTTCACTATCTCTCGATTCGTCCGGAGCTGTTCGCGCCCGTACTCGCGCAGATGAGCGCGGCGAAACTGCTCCAACCCGAAAATTCCTCCCAATGGACGCGGGTCGTGATCGAAAAGCCCTTCGGCACCGACTGGGAAAGCGCGAGGGCGCTGAATCAGTCGGTTCTCAAGCACCTGAACGAGTCGCAGGTCTATCGCATTGATCATTTCCTCGGCAAAGAGACGGTGCAGAACATCCTTTCCTTCCGATTTGCCAATGCCATCTTCGAGCCGCTGTTCAACAGCCACCTCGTTGATCATATCCAGATTACGGCGGCGGAAACCGTCGGCATGGAGAGTGGGCGCGGCGCCTACTATGATGCCAGCGGCGCGATGCGCGATATGGTGCAGAACCATCTGCTGCAATTGATGTGTCTCGTGACGATGGAGGCGCCCGCCAGCTTGACTGCGGAGGCGTTGCGCAACGAGAAGGTGAAGGTGCTTCAATCCATTCGTCCCTTCTCCGAAGAAGATCTGGCTCGCTCTGTGGTGCGGGGCCAATACACCGCAGGCTCCATCGTGAATGTTCCTGTGGTTGGATACCGGGAGGAAGACCGTATCGCGCCCGATTCGCGCACGGAAAGTTTCATTGCCTTGCGCCTCTCCATTGACAACTGGCGCTGGGCTGGAGTGCCGATTTATTTACGAACGGGTAAACGCCTTCCGCGCCGGATGACCGAAATTGTCGTTCAGTTCAAAAACCACCGCTCCAACTTTTCCAGACCGTCGAATGCGATGACGATGTCTGCGACCTGACTGCCGCGCGCCCGAACCAGCTTGCATTCCGCATTCAACCGGATGAGGGCATTGCCTTGCGCTTCGCAGCAAAGCGTCCGGTTATGCAGGTCTTGGTTGAAAACGTCGCAATGGATTTTTCGTATTCCAAAACGTGGCGTCGTCAACTGCCCGAGGCCTATGAGCGACTGCTCTTCGATGTCCTGCGCGGCGATTCGACGCTCTTCACCCGTTCCGACGAAGTGGAAGCCGCTTGGCATGTCCTTGATCCCGTGCTGAAGACCTGGGCCAACAACCGCGATTTCCCGATGGCGGAATATGCTGCAGGAACCTGGGGCCCCGCCGAGGCGAGGGAGCTGATGATTGGCGAAGATCAGGAATGGCAAAACTTTTAAAGCGTTCGTCCGAACGCATAAGGCATTATTAAACGTATTGGTGTGCTCGATATGAAAAAGAATGCGCAAATAATTACGGGACTGGGCGAGGGGGAGGTTGCGGGTTACGCCCTCATTCCGGGCGATCCGGGCCGCGTGGCAAAAATTTCCGAAAGCTGGGACGATCTACAGGAAGTTGTCCGCGTTCGTGAATATGTGGTGCATACCGGAAGTGTGAACGGCGTGCGCATGACCGCCGCCTCGACGGGAATCGGTGGGCCGTCGCTCGCGATTTTGGTCGAAGAAATGGCGAAGCTCGGAACGCACACGTTTATCCGCGTTGGAAACAGCGGCGCGATTGCGGACGAAGTGCAGTTGGGAGATTATGTGATCTCGACCGGTGCCGTGCGCGACGACGGCACATCGCGTTCGTATGTGGGTCTTGAATATCCGGCCGTTGCAGACTATCGCGTGGTTTCCGCGCTGGTGGATGCGGCAAGAGAGAGCGGCGAAAAATTCCACACCGGGATCACTGTTTCCATTGACGGGTTTTATTCCCGCAACAAGGTTGTTGGATCCGGAGGGCATATTCTTCCGATGTCGTTCGGCGGCTACGAACAAAGTGGGATGAACGACTTCTGCGCAAACTGGAAGCGGGCGCGTGTGTTGAATGTGGAGATGGAATCCGCAACGCTGTTCACGATGGCGAACCTCTTCGGACTGCGCGCCGGAACCATTTGCACGGTCTCTGATCGTACGCCATGGGCTGCCCCCGGACAGGACGCGCTCGCGCTCGATCACAATATCCGTGGCGCGATTCACGTGGCGATTCAAGCTGTTCTAAAACTCGACGCAAATAAATAGCAGCCCAGTGAAGCAATACCTCAATTTGCTCGCCCGCGTACGCAACGATGGAGTCCAGCGTGGCGACCGCACGGGAACCGGCACGCTGAGCGTGTTCGGGCATCAAATGCGATTTGATCTTGCTGAAGGCTTCCCCGCCGTTACAACAAAGAAACTGCACACGCGTTCAGTGATTCACGAGCTGCTTTGGTTCCTCAAAGGCGACACGAACGTCGGCTACTTGAACGAAAATAACGTCACGATTTGGGATGAGTGGGCGGATGAGAACGGTGACCTTGGCCGCGTGTACGGCGCTCAATGGCGCTCGTGGCGGACGGCAGACGGCAGGGTGGTGGATCAGATTTCCAATGTGATTCGCCAGATCAAGGAGAGTCCCAATTCCCGCCGCCACATCGTCACGGCATGGAATCCGGGAGAACTTGCTCAGATGGCGCTTCCGCCGTGTCACTGCCTGTTTCAATTTTACGTCGCGAAGGAAACACTCTCCTGCCAACTGTATCAACGAAGCGGCGACGTGTTCCTAGGCATTCCATTCAACATCGCGTCCTACGCGCTGCTTACGATGATGGTTGCTCAGGCGTGCAATCTGCAGCCTGGCGATTTTGTTCTCACCATCGGCGACGCGCATCTATACCTCAATCATCTTGAGCAAGCCGACCTGCAGCTCACCCGCGAGCCTTACCCCTTGCCGACGCTGCGCATGAATCCGGCGGTGAAATCCATATTCGATTTCCGCTTCGAGGATTTTGCGCTGGAGAATTATCAGTGTCATGCGCTTATCCGTGCGCCAATTGCGGTTTGATGGCATGAAGGTCTCAATCGTAGTTGCCATCGCGGCAAACGGAGTCATCGGAAAAGGCGGGCAGCTCCCTTGGTATATTTCCGAAGACCTGCGCTTCTTCAAGAAAGTGACAATGGGCAAGCCGATTGTGATGGGCCGCAAGACCTGGGAGTCCATCGGAAAGCCTTTGCCCGGTCGCCTGAACATTGTGGTCACCCGCCAACGCGATTTTAGCGCTCCCGGCGCTATCGTAGTCCATTCCCTCGCCGCCGCGCTGGAGCACGTATCGAAGGAAGAAGAAGTCGCCATCATCGGCGGCGCACAACTTTATGGCGAGACGATTCCCTTGGCCGATATTATCCATCTAACCGAAGTGAATGCCAGCTACGACGGTGACACGTTCTTTCCAAAATGGGAGCGGAGCGAATGGCGCGAGGTTTCGCGGGAGGATCACGCGGGAAGCCCCGGCTACAGTTTTGTCAGACTGGAGCGAAAATATCCCGGATAAACTTGAACGCCTTGAAAAACGTTTTGTCTATGGGTAGTATATCGGTTGTCTGTTTAAGTTACTGGAGGATGTGTTTATGAAGTTGCCGTTGATAATCGCCGCCGCGTCGCTGTTCGCCGTGATGGCTGTTCCGAATCTTGCCGACGCCGCTTGTGGTGGCAGTTCGAAAGCAAAACGCAGCGCCGATATGAGCGACTGCAAGGATGTCTTTGCTGAATTAAACCTCACGGCTGAGCAACAGGCCCAGCTCGATGAAGTCCAGGCTGCCTGCAAAGCTGAAGGGAAAACCGAAGAAGCCTGCGAGTCCGCAACCAAGAAAATTCGCCAGATTCTCACGGCGGAACAGTACGACCAGCTTCTGACCAAGTGCGGCGACAAGCCGTCCAAGAAGCGCGGCAGTTGCGAATAACGCATTTGCAATGGATTGAAAGCGGCGGCCCTCGGGCCGCCGCTTTTTTATTGCAATGCGGAGCCAGCGCTTGCAGAAGAGGCTACAAATACGCCGCGAGAACCAGTGCGAGGAGTAGGAGCAGCATCAGTATTGCGCCCCATAGTTTCATTCCGCGTTGGCGCGGGTTTGTGTTCGGGAATTCGTAGCTGCAAATGGGGCAGCGATTTTCGTTTGCGGGGACTTCGGTCGCGCACGAAGGGCATTCGCGCGTTCCAAATGACTTTTCCGAATCTACCCGCACATTGAATTTCCTAAAAGTTCCAAGGGTTGGAAGTTGTTTTGCAGCGGACTTCCAACCCTTGGAAGTTTATTTCGCAAGAGCGTCGCGCAACACGTATTGCAGGATGCCACCGTGGCGAAGGTATTCCACTTCAACGGCGGAATCCACGCGGGCCTTGACGGTGAAGGTCTTTTTGCCGTCGGGGCCTTCTGCCACGACCTGCAGCTTTTTGCCGGGGGTGAGGTCGCCACTGATTCCAGTGATCGTGATGGTCTCTTTTCCAGATAAGCCGAGGCTCGCAGCAGTTTCGCCGTTGGTGAATTCCATCGGGAGCACGCCCATTTCAACAAGGTTGCTCCGGTGAATGCGCTCGAAACTCTCTGCGATGACTGCCTTGACGCCGAGCAAATACGTTCCCTTTGCAGCCCAGTCGCGCGAGGAACCCGCGCCGTACATTTTGCCCGCGAGTACGACGAGGCATCTATTTTCGGAGATATACTTCATCGCCGCATCGTAGATCGACATAACTTCGCCGGTCGGCTGATAGATCGTATTCCCGCCTTCTTTGCCGCCCATCATCTCGTTCTTGATGCGGATGTTAGCGAAAGTGCCGCGCATCATGACTTCGTGATTGCCGCGCCGCGAGCCGTAGGAATTGAAGTCCTCGGGCTTCACGCCGTTTGCGATGAGATAGTTGCCGGCAGGACTTTCTGCTGCGATCGCGCCAGCAGGCGAGATGTGATCGGTCGTGATGAAGTCGCCGAAGAGCGCAAGGACGGAGGCCGAATGGATGTCGGTCAACGGCTGCGGCTTTTCGGGCATGTCAACGAGGAACGGCGGTTCCTGAATGTAGGTCGAGGATTCGTTCCACGTGTACACGGGGTCGCCGCTGCCGGGGAGCAAGTTCCAAATTGGGTTGGACGTGGTGATGTCGTGATACAGTTTGCGATACAGTTCCGGATCGGCCGCGAGCGCGAGGTATTGCTTGATCTCGGCCTCTGTCGGCCAGAGGTCCTTAAGAAACACCGGTTTCCCGTCTTTATCGGTCCCGAGTGGCTCCGTGGCTAGGTCAATATCAATCCGTCCGGCAAGCGCGTACGCGACTACCAGCGGAGGAGAGCAGAGATAGTTTGCCTTGGTCAGTGAGTGGATGCGGCCCTCGAAGTTGCGGTTTCCGCTGAGAACGGAGACAGCGACGAGATCGCCTTCCTTAATCGCCTTTGCGATTTCCGGTTTGAGCGGGCCACTGTTTCCAATGCACGTCGTGCAACCGTACGCGACGAGGTTGTAACGGATGTCTTTCAACGCCTTGAGGAGGCCAGCCTTTCGCAGATATTCCGTGACCACGCGCGAGCCGGGCGCGAGGCTGGTCTTGACGTGCTGCGGAACGGTTAGTCCTTTCTCGGATGCCTTCTTTGCAACAATGCCGGCAGCGAGCATAACGTTCGGATTCGATGTGTTGGTGCAACTGGTGATTGCGGCGATGACGACTGAGCCGTGGCGCAGCTCGCCATACTCGCCAGCACTCGCGTGGGCATTGAGCTTGTCTTCGCTCAAGGCAAAGCCACGCTCTTTGACCGGCGCCGTTAGCGCTTTTGCAAATGCGGGCTTCAATTCCTCTATCATCAAGCGATCCTGCGGGCGCTTCGGGCCAGCGACGCTGGGCTTCAGCGACGAGAGATCCAATTCCAGAATCTGTGTGTATTCTGGCGTCGGCGCATCGGCTGTGCGAAAGAGTTTCTGGGCCTTGCAGTATTTCTCAACCAGTTCCAACTGTTCCGCCGTCCGGCCCGTATCGTGGAGATAGTGCAGGGTTTCTTCGTCCACGGGGAAGAAGCCCATTGTCGCGCCGTATTCTGGCGACATGTTCGCGACCGTCGCACGGTCGGCGGCGGAAAGTTCACGTACGCCGGGCCCGAAGTATTCGACGAAGTGTTCGACTACGCCGACTTTGCGGCAAAGGTTGGTTACGGCGAGCGCGAAGTCCGTTGCCGTTGCGCCGGTCGGGAGCTTGCCGGTCAGATGAATCCCGGTCACCTTCGGCATGACCAGTGGAATGGGCTGTCCAAGCATTGCTGCCTCGGCCTCGATTCCACCCACGCCCCATCCGACTACGCCAAGCGCATTCACCATGGGTGTGTGTGAGTCGGTACCGACGAGCGAGTCGGGGTAGGCGATTGTGCGACCCTGTTCATCCTTTATCGTCATTACGACCTTTGCGAGGTACTCAAGGTTCACTTGGTGACAAATTCCGAGATCGGGCGGGATGATGCGAAGGTTGTTGAACGCGCCCTGGCCCCAGCGCAGAAAGATGTAGCGCTCGTTGTTGCGCTCGAATTCCTTTTCGATGTTGCGCTCATACGCATCGAGGTCTTCGTACGAGTCCACCTGTACCGAGTGGTCCACGACGAGGTCCACTGGAATTTGCGGCTCGATTTTGAACGGGTCACCACCCACGCGTTGCATCGCGCTGCGCAATGCGGCGAGATCGGCGATACAGGGTACGCCGGTAAAATCCTGCAACAGCACGCGCGCGGGCTGGTAGGGGAATTCGCTCGGATGCTCCATGTGCGGCGCCCACTTTGCGAAGTTCGTTACATGCTCCTCGTGGAACGCGGGATGGCCCTGATAGCGGACCAGTGATTCAAGAACAACGCGGATGGAGTAGGGCACGCGGTCCAAGTTGATCAGGCCCGCCTTCTCCAATTCTGGCAGGCTGTAATAGTGTACCGTTTCCCCATTGCTTAGGGTCAATTCTTTCAAGCTGTAATTAAAACGCGACATGTCAAACTCCTTGCATCCACACTATCATTAAAGTCCTAGCAAAGCTAGGTGTTGATTTGAGGGTTGTCAATGCAGGTACACGTTCCCGCCCATTTGCTTCATGTCGAAGAGCCTCGATCTTTCAAAAGCCATGAATGTAGATGCCTATATCCGATTAGTCGGGTTGGCGCGTGAATGTTATGCGGTGGATGGAGACGTCTTCTGTTGCGTCGTAGACGAAGGCAAGGAGAAATGGCTGGTTGTTGGGCACGGTGATATCCAAAATGGTCGGTGTTCCTGCAGTCATTGTTGTTTGCCCGATGTCGGGAGCGCCTTCAGGACAAGCCGCGATCCATTGTCCCGCCCGGCCATCGCCGGTGTGAGAAACCGTGGCATCCACGCGAATCTGATAACGCCCGGGTGCGAGGGGCAGCTTCGGCCCGTAGAAGAGGAGACCGCGTCGGTCGCGATCTGTAAGAAAGTTCACGCTATCGGTCGCGATATCCGTGTTGCCTGCGTGGAAGAAAACGGGGGCCGGGATTTCCAACGACTCACCCGGCTCCATGGCGTCCCATTCGCCTGCGGATAGTTTAACGAGATCAATATCGGCGGTGCCTTCAGCAACGGTGAATTTGAGGCTGACCTCTTGTGCGCCGTCCCATGTGCCAGCGGGGATTTCGAGCCATGACCATTCGGCGAAATCAACAGCTTGTTCAATGATGCCAATGGAAGTCCCGGCGAGCAGCCGGTCTATACGCAGAAGTCCGTTGCCCCGTGTCCGCACCCACCAGCGCATTTCGGGGAAGGCAAGGGTCGAGACGGAATTGAAGTTCAAATAGGCGTCGTCGGCCAGGTGGATATATGCGCCACCGCTTGCACTTGCATCGTTGCCGGGACCTGCATCCCGGTCGCGCTGTCGCTCGGCTTCAAGGTGGTTGGCGGGGAAATAGAAATTCCAGTTGGTTGCAACCGGTGCGCGCGCTTCTGCGGTCGGAAGGATTCGAAAGGCCCACACCGGGCCGTCCTGTTGCAGTTGGACGATGCGCGGATTGTTCAGCAACCCGGAAAGCGCTGTGCCGATCGGGAACGCGCTGACTTTTTTCGGGATAGAGGTCTTCGTGAAGAAGGAGGTGGTCAATTCCGAGCGATAGAAGCTGGTCAAGTTGCTGCTCGCTTGCGTAGCCGAGGTTTAGTGTTTCGTAGCGATCAAAGACGCCCTCAATGTATTCCGTCGGAACGAACGGGCTGTATCCGTTGATCATCCGGATGCGGTAGAGCATGCTGTAGTATTGGTAGATGGACGCGAAATGTGAATCGCCGGGCCAGAGCGGAAGAACCATTGCTCGCGCCTTCTTTGCGCGTGTTTGTGCATCCTGCGCGACGGCGGCGTAGGCGGTGTTGGTGTCGCTGATTCGAGAGAGGGAAACCCGCGTTTGGCTGTAATATTCAGCCGCGATCAGTAGCCCGAGCACGGGGAGGAGCCAGCGGGGGAGCCGTGGCCGCGCTTCGACTACTGCATCGAGCGTGAGCGCCGCGCCGATTCCGAGGAGCGCGGGGAGGATGACGAAAATTTTGGCGGGCTGGCGGATCATTTCGTAATTCGGAACAAGGTCGCGGACGAGCGCGAAAAGTTTTCCGCGAAATGGGCCAAACGGCCCCATCGCCAACGCAACGGTTCCTGCGATGCCAACGCAGACCAGGGCAAATAGAAAGCCTCTCTGCATCGCGACGCCGCGTCGCGCACGGATGGCGCGCGTGGTGAGGGTGAAGCCGCCAAGTGCGAGCAGTGCGGTAATGATGTAGCCCAGATAGATTTGGTCGGTGACGTTGATGCTGCGCCAAGCCCACAGGCCCTGCCAGCGCGGTGAGAATAATTTTACTTCTCCGATTGTGCGGCCAGCGGAAGAGGCGGTCTCTTGAATGCTGTCCGTTCCGATTTGCGTTTGGAGGAGCGCGAGTATTGCGAGAATGAGCAGCGGCGCGAGCGCCCGCGTCAGACGCCAATATGCGGCGGGGCGTTGCCAGTTGAAGGAAGCGCGTTGGGTGAAAGCAACGATACACCAAACAGGGATGAGCAGTGCGCCGAAGAAGAAAACGTGAGTATCCGTGCAGCTCGCAAAAAAGATGGCGATGCCGGCAATCAGTCCGCCGCTAAACTGATCGTCGCGCACGGCGCGATCAATTCCGAGCAGGAGCAAGGGAATCATCACCATTCCGAAGCCGGCTGGACTTCCGCCGAACAGTTGAACCCATTGGAAAGGCAAGAGGAGGGCGAAGAGCGCGGCGGTGGCCGCTATGCCTTCACGGGAGGTGTAGCGGAGCGCGAGCAGCCAGGTGAATAGATAGGCGAGCCAGGCGGCGAGAAAGATGGATGCGTTCCATGCGAAGGCGGGTGTGCCGAAGAGGTGGAAGACAGAAAAGGCGAGAGAGAAGGGAAGGTAATAGGAACCGGGACTATATCGCGCCTCATCGTTGCCGGTGTTGAATTCGTAGAGGTTGTAAAAGAGCGGCGTCTGCCCGGCTATGAAATCGTTTGCGAGCAGCATGTAGTAGAGGAATTGAATGTGGTCGCCGGGAATCATCGGCGAGAGTTCTGCCGGCGGTTCCATCCGTTTTGTGGCGCCCCAAGGCATGGTGTCCGACATCATTTTGGGCAGCGGCCATGACAGCGGGAGGCAGATCGCGAGCGTGATTAGGAGGGAGAAGAGAATGCGGCGCGAGGCTTTCACGTTCTGTGCCGTCCTGTGGCGAAAGTTGAGTTTTGCAGTATACTGAAAGCAGCGTTCCCGAGCGCCGGATGCACAACACGACGAAAGTCGCATTTGCGGGCTGTTCGATTTTGAAAATCTGGTGAACGCATAAAAAGAGAGTGTAAAGTGAAACCCAATTCTGCACAATCCCAACGGATTTTCCATGGAAGAGAATTGGGGAAGCCGCCTGTGTATCGTACTGGCGGGAGAAATGAGAGAGAAAAAATATGAATACTGAGCACGTTGCAAACATCATTCGTGGGTTGGCCATTGATGCCATTCAAAAAGCAAATTCCGGGCATCCGGGCATGCCGCTAGGCACGGCAGATTTTGCCGCAATTCTTTTTCTCAAATTTTTGAAGTATGACCCGAAGGCGCCGAACTGGGTAGATCGCGACCGTTTTGTCCTTTCTGCGGGCCACGCTTCGATGCTGCTTTACAGCCTGTTGCATCTCGCGGGTTATGATCTGTCATTGGACGATATCAAGCAGTTCCGTCAGTGGGGCAGCCGCACGCCGGGGCATCCGGAAGTCCACCATACGCCCGGTGTTGAAACGACGACCGGCCCGTTGGGGCAGGGGTGCGGCAACGCGGTGGGGATGGCGCTGGCCGAAGCGATGTTGGCGGCACGTTTCAATAAGCCCGGTCATTCGCTCGTTGACCACTACACCTATGTTCTTGCCGGCGATGGCGATTTCATGGAGGGCGTTTCCCATGAGGCATTTTCCACGGCGGGGCATCTGGGGTTGAACAAGCTGATTGTTTTCCACGATAGCAATCGCATTACGATTGAAGGCTCCACGGACCTGGCCTATAGCGACGATGTTCGCAAGCGTTTCGAGGGGTATCACTGGAACGTATTGGAAATTAATGGAAACGATCACAAGGAGATTGAGCAGGCGCTGATCGCCGCGCGTCAGGAACAGAAGCGCCCGACCATTATCATTGGTCACACCACGATTGCGAAGGGGAGTCCGAATCTTGCGGGTAGCGAGAAATCCCACGGCTCACCGCTTGGCGTCGAAGAGGTGAAGGCGACGAAGAAGAATCTCGGTTTGCCCGAAGATAAAGATTTTTACATTTCCGACGAAGCCCGCGCCGCATTTGCAGCGCGACGGAAAGAAGGCGAGGCCGCACATACGAAATGGCACGAGCAGGAGGCTGCTTACGCGAAGGCATTTCCGGCTGAGATGGCCGCATGGAAGGCCGGTCTGGCCGGTGAGTTGCCTGCCGATTTGGAGCAGCAACTGCCCACGTTCCCGGTGGATAAGCCGCAGGCCACGCGCAGCTCGTCCGGCGCGGTGATTCAGACGCTGGCGAAACTGATTCCGCACTTTGTCGGAGGTTCTGCGGACCTTGCGCCGAGTACGAGCACCTTAATTAAAGGAGCGGACTCGGTTGCCCCGCATCAGTTTGCCGGGCGCAATCTTCACTATGGAATCCGCGAACATTCGATGGTTGGAATTGTGAACGGAATGGTCCTTCACGGAGGCTTTACCGTCTTCGGCGCGACCTTCCTCGTGTTCTCGGATTATTGCCGACCGGCCCTGCGACTCGCCGCGTTGATGCAGATTCCGACGATCACCGTGTTCACACACGACAGTGTTTTCCTTGGCGAAGACGGGCCTACGCATCAAGCGGTGGAGCATCTCGCCGCGCTGCGCACGATTCCGAATATGACCGTGATCCGCCCGGCGGACGCAAACGAGACCGCGTACGCGTGGCTCGCGACCTTGCAGCAAAAGAGCGGCCCGACTTCACTCGCGCTGACTCGCCAGAACGTCCCGGTCTTGGATCGTTCTGTCTGCGCTCCTGCGTCGGGTGTCTTGCGCGGCGGTTATACGCTGTGGGAGAGCGGGGCGAATCCGGACATCATTATCATTGCGACGGGTTCGGAAGTGTCTATTGCGTTGGAAGCAGGACAGCAACTTGCGAAAGAGGACGGCAAGGTCGTTCGCGTAGTCAGTCTGCCGTCTTGGGAACTGTTTGAGAAACAGTCGGCTCAATACCGCGAATCCGTTTTGCCGAGGGCCTGCTCGCGTCGGCTGGCTGTCGAGGCTGGTGTTTCGTTCGGTTGGGAACGGTACGTTGGGAGCGAAGGGCAAATGGTGTGCCTTAATCACTTTGGCGCTTCCGCGCCTGCGAAGATTTTGGCTGAGAAGTTCGGCTTCACTGCGGCCAACGTGTTGAAGACCGCACGCGCGATGTTCTAATTAACCGCGATGATAGACCTCCACATGCACTCCATGTTCTCCGATGGGAGTATGACCCCGGAGGAGCTGATTGCAGAAGCGGCCACTCTCGGCCTCAAAGGTGTTGCGCTAACCGATCATGACAGCGTGGCAGGGATCCCGCGCTTCCTTGAGGCCGCTCAAGCTGCAGGTGTTCCTGCCATTGCCGGTGTGGAAGTCAGTGCGGACATTGAGGTGGGGACACTGCACGTACTCGGCTATGGCGTGGACTACACGAATCGCGAGTTCCTTGAGCATCTCCGATGGATTCGCGAAGGCCGCAACAGCCGCAATCAGGAAATGTTGCAGAAACTCAATCGGCTGGGCCTTCGCCTGACGATAGACGACGTTCAGCGCCACGCGGGCGCCGACGTGGTTGCGCGTCCGCACTTTGCCCAGGCGCTGATCGCCAAAGGGTATGTCAAAGACAAACGCGAGGCGTTTGAGCGTTATCTCGCCAAGGGAAAGCCGGGTTATGCGGAACGTCGCAGGTTGAACCCCGAGGCCACGATGGAGCTTTTGAGAATGGCCGGTGGGCTTCCCGTCATTGCGCATCCCTTCACCTTGAAACGCACGGTGAAGGAAATGAAACCACTTCTTGCGCATCTCAAGCAGTTTGGTCTTGCTGGCGTTGAAGTGTATTATTCCGAGCACAACCGTAGCTGGGAACGGTCTTATCTGAAACTCTGCAAAGAATTCGGACTCATTGCGACCGGCGGAAGCGACTTCCACGGCACGATATCGCCCGGCATAAAAATGGGCAAAGGCATCGGCACACTCAATGTGCCGGATGAAGTGTGGGAGGCCCTTCAGCAGGAATTGACACGAAGCTGACTCGGGTGGCTGTTCGCGATAAAAAAAAGCGCACACCGAACGGTGTGCGCCTTGTATAAGTTGGTAGCGGGGATCGGATTTGAACCGATGACCTTCAGGTTATGAGCCTGACGAGCTGCCTGGCTGCTCCACCCCGCAGTCAAATTCAAAAAGGTGGATAAGACTTATCACACACGTTTCCCAGGAAAGCAAGCGCTGAAGAATACTTTTTTGTTTTTCGGAGAGTGTTCCGAAAGCCTCATTCCGTGAAGGTGTTGCAGAGAAAAATATAGCCCGCTTGGGCGGGCTATATTTTTATCGTTTGATTGGAACCGGGAATCAGACCCAGCCGCGCAACTTTACCGCCTCGGCGACGCGCTGTACGGCGACGAGATAGGCGGCGAGTCGCATGTGGACCTTTTTATCGAGGTGCATGCGATAAACGTTGTGATAGGCCTCGGTCATTTTTCTGTCGAGCCGGCTGCACACTTCTTCGAGGGACCAGTAGTAATTGTAGGTATTCTGGACCTGCTCGAAGTAGCTGACGGTAACACCGCCGGCATTTGCCAGAAAGTCGGGGATCACATGGATTCCCTTGGCGTACATGATTTTGTCCGCAGCGGGAGTGGTGGGGCCATTGGCGAGCTCGCAGACGATATTCGCATTGATCTTTGCGGCGTTCGCTTCCGTGATCACGTTTTCAAGCGCGGCAGGATAGAGGACATCCACGTTCAGAGCGAGTAACTCATCGTTCGTGATCGCCTTTGCGCCGGGGAAGTTCTTGATTTTGCCCGTCTGCTTTTTGAAGGCGATGATCTCCGCCGCGTCAATTCCAGCCGGGTTGTAAATCGCCCCGCTGGTATCGGACACGGCAACGAGTGTGCCGCCTCCAAGAATCGCCGGATGCAGAACGGCGGCGTGCTGCCCCGCGTTGCCGAAGCCCTGAATGGCGAAGGTACCCTTCGGGTTCAAGCCGAGGAGTTTGGATGCCTCGCGCACGGTATAAATTCCTCCGCGCGCAGTTGCGTCGGTGCGGCCCTTTGAACCGCCCAGCGCTAGGGGCTTGCCGGTGATTACCGCCGGATGCGAGCGTCCGACAATGGTTTCAAACTCATCGAGCATCCACGCCATGATTTGGGGAGTGGTGTACACGTCAGGGGCGGGAACGTCGCGGTGCTTGCCCAACTCGCGGGCGACCATGCGTACCCAGCCGCGCGCGAGGCGTTCTTTTTCACCGTCCGAAAGCATCTTGGGGTCGCAGGTAATGCCGCCCTTGCCGCCGCCCAGTGGAATGTCAACGACAGAGCATTTCCACGTCATCCATGCGGAGAGCGCGCGGACGGTGTCAATCGTCTCGTCTGGGTGCCAACGAATGCCGCCCTTGTTAGGACCACGCGCGTCGTTGTACTGGACGCGATAGCCGTGGAATACCTTGCTGGTTCCGTTGTCCATCTTAACCGGGATCGTGAACTGATATTCGCGGCGAGGCCAGCGCAGCAAGTCGCGCATGGCCTGATCGAGTCCGAGGATTTCGGCCGCTTCATCAAACTGCGCCTGTGCCACTTTGAAAGGATTCAACTGTTCCGACATTTTCTTCTCCAAACTTCTGAGCGATTCATGCGGGCAACCTGCCTGCGGTGAAACACGTGATGTGGGAATGTAGGTATTCGATTGCCGTTCGCAACAGGAAATTTCAGAAAAATGTTAATCTATTACGGCAGTGAATTGGCAATGAAAGCGCAAATTAGGCGAGGATTGAACAGTTGGCGGAGAATTTTCGTTGCTTTCATGTGTTTTGAAGCGGCAATATTGCCGTTTGAGTGGGAGCGCAAAGATGAATCCAGAAAAAAGTCAGAGGGTCAGCGCGATCTTGCGAATCTTGGCCCTTTCGGGAAAACCACTTGGCAGCAGATCCATTGCCACGGAACTTCAGTCTAACGGGATTGATGTTCAAGAGCGGATGGTTCGAAACTATTTGCTGGAGATCGATCAGTTGGGACTGACCGAGAACATCGGTCGTTCGGGTCGGCAAATCACGCGGCAAGGCATCGAAGAACTTCAGGCGTCCATTGCTGTCCGCAAGGTCGGGTTTGTGTCGGCACGGGTGGATGAACTTTCGTACAAGATGACGTTCGATCGGAAATCCAGCGTTGGTTCGGTGGTAATGAATCTCTCGCGCATTCGTTCGCGCGATCTGCCGCTCGCTCAACGTTTGATTCGTGGCGTGTTGGACGCGGGATTGGGGATGGGGAGGTTCGTTTCGATCGGTCGCGAAGGTGAGGAGCTGGGTGGCTATCTGGTTCCGCCCGGGCGAGTGGTTGTGGGAACACTTTGTAGTGTTACGCTGAACGGAGTTTTTCGCGCGGCAGGTATTCCTATGACTTCCCGGTTCGGTGGGCTTTTGGAAATGCGCGATGGCAGGCCATACCGAGTTACTCAGATCATTAACTATGACGGGACCACGGTTGATCCGGTCGTGATTTTCATGAAGGGCAAAATGACGCGAGTGGGCGATGTAATGACCGGTCGCAATGGGACGATTGGCGTCGGTTTTCGCGAAATCCCCGCAGCCGCGCTTCCGGAGGCGGAGCGATTGATTGAAGAAATGATTCGCATTGGCCTGCTAGGGAAGGTGCATCTTTTGGGAAAGCCCGGACAGCCGCTACTGGATATTCCGGTGGCTCAAGGCCGGGTGGGAATCATTCTTGCAGCGGGTCTAAACGCGCTGGCCGCAGTGGAAGAAGCAGGGATAGAAACGGAAAATCATGCGATGGCGTCCTTGCAGGATTTCGGCACACTCGTCCCGGCATCTAATCTGGCGCAACTTTTGCAACGCTCAAGAAGAGGAAGGCCGTCGCAGAAAGAGAAGACATATCGCCACTCCTCGACCCGTCGCGAATTCGGCATTTTTGAATAGCACCAAACGAACGGGCTTTATTTTTAGAATGACTCCGCGAATGTCGAGTGCAGCAAAAGCCCTTAGCCAAGGATGGGCTTCGGCTTGCGCTGGGTAATTTTGCCCGCAGTAGTTACACCGCGTCGTGCCGAGAAGTGTTAAGACAAAATCTCAAATTCTGCGGTTAGCGCGGGTTGAATGTTGGAAACTAGCCCTTGCGTTCCGGCAGCATTCGCATCAATGCGTCGTCGCGAAGGATATAGTGGTGAATCAGTGCGGCAATCGTGTGAAGCGCGATCAGTGCGAGTCCGACATAGGCGATGGTGGCGTGCGTGGCTTCCAATTGCTTTGCAAGAGCCTTGTCCACAATGTGGATGGGAGGAAGATGCAAACCCCAGAAGGGAATGGTCTTTCCTTTTGCGCTCAGCGTCATCCAGCCCAAGATTGGCATAGCGATTAAAAACAGGTAAAGCGCGAGGTGCATTCCCTCACGGAAGGGCCAGGTCCAAACCGGGGGCTTCGGCGTGATCGGTGGAGCGCGGTGCATCAGGCGAACGACAATACGAATGAGCACAATGGCGAAGATAGTAAGGCCGAAAATAAAATGCCAAGTCTTTAGCCCTTCGCGAATCTCGCTGCCTTTCGGATAATACTTGCGTAGCTCAATCAAGGCGTAGACTACGGCGAGTAGCACCAATGTCAGCCAGTGAATGGCGATGGAGAAGGGATGGAACCGATTATTTGAGCGGGTTGCATTCATGGTATATTGGCCCGAGAGTAATTGAGTTCCCGATCATTGTCCGATGCCTTTTTACAGCAGGGAGCAGAAATATTCAAGATGTTTGTCGGCACGAAGCCGCACCGTGCATAACTTCGTTATTGTCGGCGGGGGCGACTTCTTCAATGCTAGCGCTCTCTTAAAGGAATAGGAATGAGCGAGAAAACGAAAGAGTCGGGTTCCAGTATTTGGTCGTCGCGGGACTTCTGGTTGCTGATCGGGTTGGCGATTGGAATGGGGCTTCTGGTGTATCGCGACGCGATATTTTCTTCGAACATTCTGTTCACCAGCGACGACAACATCGGCGCAATTGCGTTGCGCGAGCGTTGGTTGCCGGCGGGCTTCTGGCGCGTCTGGGACGATTCCGTGCTGGCGGGTCAACCCGCGCTTCTCGCGTTCAACTGGACCAACTTGCTGCTGTGGCTTCTGCCCGTCCGCATTTTTCAAAACATCATTCACGCGGCGGATCTCGCGATTGCGACAATCGGCTTTGGTCTTTTCCTTCGTGCGCGGGGAATTCGACTGGTTCCTGCGCTGTTGGGTGCACTGACCGCCTTTTGGCTGGGCAGCACGTTCTTTCTGACCTACGCGGGGCACATCGGAAAGTTTGGCGTAGTGATGTTTGCTGGACTCGCCATCTGGTTGATTGAAGTCGCTGTACAGCGAAAGTCGTGGGCGTGGGGCTTCGTTGGCGGGCGTCGTATGCGGCGGAATGTTTTTGGAGCAGGCGGACGTTGCGGCGTTCTTCGCGATTGTCCTCGGGCCTTACGCTGTGTACGCCGTTGCGCGCGATCACGGAAAAAACATTAGCGCTTGGTTGAAACCGCTGATTCCGATGGGCGTGGTGGCGCTCCTAGTTGCTTCACGCGCACTGTGGATGGCGACTTCGTTCTATGCGTTTGAGACCACCGACAAGCCGCCAGAGAGCAAGCAGCAGGTCTGGGAATATGTAACACAGTGGAGCTGGCCGCCGGAGGAGACCATTGAATGGCTTGCGCCGGGCTATTTTGGTTGGCGCTCGGGCGAACCGAGCGGGCCGTATTGGGGACGCCTCGGCCGTTCAGAAGGTTGGGACACGACGCGACAAGGCTTCCCGAACTTCAAGCTTGAGACGCTTTACATCGGCGGTATTCCGATTGCTTTGGCGTTGCTGGGCATGGTGATCGGATTCAAATCAAAAGGCCGGGCAAGAACGGACACGGTGTTTTGGAGCGCCGCGCTTCTCCTTACGTTCATTCTGGGATGTGGCAAATTCACTCCGCTTTATCGTCTGTTCTTCGAGTTGCCAGCGATGTCGTCCATCCGCGCGCCGGTGAAGTTTATGCAGGTCGCCCAATTTGCATTGGGCGTACTCGCCGCATTCGGATTGAACGGACTAATGGAACAACTGAAAACGTCATCGAAAATGCCGAAGCGATTTTTACAAATTGTGCTGGGCTGCGCGGGCGTGCTCATTCTCTGGTGGGCAGGATTGGCAAGTTCTTCAGCGACGGCAGCACAAAAGTTTGCAGCGATGGGGTGGGGCAACGCAGGAACGATTATGGCGAGCAATCAAGCGTGGTCCATCGGACATGCAGGGATATTGCTTCTCCTCGCAGTCGGAGTCTTTTGGGCCATGCGTCAGCGTTCAAACCTCGTCTGGCTTCTCCTTGCTCTCGTGGCCATTGACCAGTTGGTTGTGAGTCGCCACTACGTGATGACGACCTCCGCGAAGGGGTATATTGAAAAGAACGCTGTTGTTGATTTCCTGAAGCCGCGTCTCACCACGCAGCGGCTGTTTCTCGCCAATCAGAGCAGTTTTTACAACCAGTGGCTGACCGTGTTGTTTCCTTATCAGGGCATTCCAACGTACAACGCGGCGCAAATTCGGATGCCGGAGGACTATCAGGAATTTATGGAGGCGATGAATAGTCGTCCCGACCGACTCTGGCAATATTTTGCGATCGGCTACGTGATGGGGCCGGGTGATCTCTGGCCGCAACTTCAGAACAATCCGATGTTCAAGGGCCACTTCGATCTCGCGTATGCGTTTAATGTTTTTCCACAGGGCGCAGGCGTCACAGTTGTTCCGGCGACGCAACAGCAGCCAGGCCAGCAGATCATTGCGCAACTGACCGCACCGGCGCCGCGCTATGCGCTGATTGCAGGATGGGAAACAGCCGATGGCCCGACCACGCTGGCGCGTTTGAAAGATGCAAGCCGCGCTCCGTTCGAGCGCGTTCTTGTTTCACCCGATGCAGATTTGCCAGAGAGCAGCGGCAACGGGCTGACAGGTTCGATCACGGTGCAGGAGATGGACACCGGACGGATTAAGCTCAAAGTAGCATCTGATGTTCCGGCCGTTCTTCGCGCGAGCGAAAAGTTCACTCCATATTGGAAGGCGTGGATCAATGGAAAGCCAGCAGAGGTATTTCGTACGGATCACGTCTTTACCGGTGTTTTCGTTGGGCCGGGCATCAACACGATTGAGCTGGAGCATTGTCCTCCGCGACTGACCTTGCTTTTGCAGGGCGCAGGATTGCTCATCGGCCTCGGCGCAGTTTTTGTCTGTGCCTTCAAGCGCGAACCTGAATCTGCCACCGCGTAGCCATCAGTCTATTGCTTGCGCTCGCGCCAACCAATCGGCAGCCCACGTAAGTAGCCGTAGCCGTAACTCGCATGAGCGACGGGAAACCCAAGCAGACCGCATAACGCGAGGAGCGGCGTGTGCGCGTGGCGAACGGATTCAACGACCACCGCAACTGCGTATACGGCGGCGGGGAGCAACCACCAAAGAGGCAACGGGTGAATCAACGCGAAGACCAGCGTCGCAATCGCGTATAGCAAGAGACCCGCAGGCATCGCGTGACCGAGACGAGCGGACGAGTGGCCGCGTGCAGTGAGGCGTCCCTTGTCGCGACCATAAAAGAAAAATTGCCGCGCAAATTGAATGGGGAACGTACGGCGATGATGGAAAACGACGACCTCGGGCGAGTAAATTATTTTATAGCCACGCTCGCGAGTATCGCGGCAATACATCATGTCTTCCGCCGTCGCAAACTCCTCGCGAAAGAAAAGGTCGGGAAGGCGACGGATAATCATATTGCAGGTCGGCATCTCCTCGATTTCATGGCGGGCAACGGGATAGTGGCGAATGTAGCCCGCGCCAAAGCCCAGTGCGCTGCGCATGACAAGTCCGGAAATCTGACGCGACAGCGGATCGTTGGGCGGCGTGATGTTTGGGCCAGCGACAATACCAACTTCTTCTGTCGCCTCCGCCGTCGCGTTTTTCAGCCAATCCGCTCGCGGAAATGCGTCGGCATCAATCAACGCAGCCCATGGCGCAGAAGACGCGCGCAACGCAACATTCCGCTTCTGCGCGGGATTGCCGCGTCCAGTCGGCAGGATGTGGACAGCGCGGCCTTTTGCAAGGCGTCGCGCTTCTTCCGCGCGATCCGTCGGCAACGGTTCGTCCGGCAGCAAATAAATTTCAACGTCGGGATAATCCAGCTCTGCGCAGCCCGCAATACATTCCGCCACCCAGTCATCCCAGGTTGGAAAGGGGACAATGATGGGAATCATCGGTTGCGCGTCGGGTTTCTTTTCTTCTGCATTCGGCATCAGCATCTCATGGACGAATAAACGTTGTATCTTTATCATGAACTGAATCGTTATGGCTTTGAAAATCATATTTATGGGTTCCGACCGATTCGCTGTGCCCGCCTTTGAGGGATTGCACGGCTCGGAACACGAACTGTGCGTGTGTGTGACTCAACCGAACCGCCCGCAGGGGCGGGGGCGTCAAATCCGCGCCTGCCCTGTGAAGCAGCGCGCGGAAGAGTTGGGTGTTCCAGTTTTGACCCCCGAAAAAATCGGCGACATCACAGAAAATCTGGCTGCGCTTGATGCAGACCTCGCCGTTGTCGCGGCGTATGGACAGTATTTACCCAAGAGCATCCTCGCGTTGCCGCGCCTTGGATTTATCAATATCCACCCCTCGTTATTGCCTGAATATCGTGGCGCAGCGCCAATGCAGTGGGCAATTGCGGATGGCAAAACTGAGACGGGGGGGACGATTCAACAGGTCGTATCAAAGATGGATGCCGGCCCGATTTTGCTGCAGAAGCGATTTCCGATTTTGTCGGAGGACAATCTCTCCATCATTGAGCCGCAATTGGCGACAATGGGCACAGAATTGATGCTTCGTGCTATTGCACAGTTGGAGCGGGGAACGGCGCAACCTCGTGAGCAGGATGAATCCAAGGCGACGTGGGCGAGAAAGCTTGAAAAGAGTGACGGAGCGTTAGATTGGACTCAACCGGCGAGCGTGCTGCACAATCGAACACGCGCCTTTCAGCCTTGGCCCGGCTCTTTTTGCGCAACCCCGATCGGCCGCCTTGGGGTTTCGAAAACCCGTGTTGAATCGGGAAGCGGCCAACCCGGCACCTTGCTGGAGCTTAGAGGAGATGGCCCAGTTGTTGCGTGCGGGGAAGGGGCACTTCGTCTGCTGGAGGTGCAACCGGAGGGGAAGCGACTGATGTCGGGAAGCGACTATCTGCGCGGCTGCAGGTTGTCCGTCGGCGCCATTATGGGGTAGAATGCGAAGTTTAGGACGATGCCCATGCCTCCCTTGTCCCGTTCTTCCAGCCTTGGCCCTTTTCGCAGTCTCTTGATTGTGGCGTCCGCGCTATTCCTTTTAAGTAGCGGCGCAGCGCGGGCGGAGGTCGCTTCACTTGACTTGAGCGCGTGCTACGAGCGCGCACTTGCCCGAAACGAACGTGTGGGAATTGCGGCGGCGGAATGGCGCGCGGCAGAAGATCGGTATCGGCAGTCGCGCGACACATTGATCCCATCGCTCTCTTTCGTCGGTTCGGCAACGTTTCAAAACGACCGCCGGAATGACCGGAGCGATTCTTCAAGCAGAAATCCGGAGTCCTACGCGCTTGGAATTCGCGCGGAACAGTCGTTGTATCGCGGGTTCCGTACCACGCGCATCGCCGAAGCCCGTGAAGCGGAAGGGCGCGCCGCGCGTTTCGATGAGCGACGAGCGTTGGAGATGCTCTATTTGGATGTTGCCGATGCCTATCATCAGGTGCTGGCGTATGATCGCGATATGGCGCTTTTGAAACAACTCACCGACGCGCTGGCCGAGACGGTTGACGCGCTGCAAGACCGTGTGAAACTCGGGCGTTCGCGCCGCGCGGATTTAATCAGCGCACAAACTGATCTCGCCGAGACCAGAGTGGAAGCGGAGGCCGTTCGCGGACTTTCCACAGCCTCGCGCGAGCTTCTTTCTTTTTTGATTGATCTGCCCGCCGGAGATATCCGTCTCACGGACTACACCGAGCCGCCGGTTCCTCCGAAGTTGGAGGAGCATCTTGCCCTTGCGGAGGAACGCGCGGATATCCAAGCGGGGGCCGCGCGCGCAGAAGCGGCGGAACGTGAATTTCGCTCGGCGCACGGAGAACGACAGCCGGAAGTCCTCGCATCAGGCGAGTGGCGCGTGTGGGAAGACCCGGATGAAGACCGCGAATGGAATGTCACGGTTGCAATGGCGTTGCCCTTGTTTGATGAGGGTGTGATTCGCTCCCGCGCACGCGAGAAGCAGGAACAGATGCGAATCAGCGAGCTGAACCTCGCTGCGCTCCGGCGCAGCGCACAGACCGATGTTCGATCGGCGTTTGCCGCGTACGAAACTTCCGTCGCACAATTGGAACGACTGAAAGAGGCCCAGGGGCTTGCGCACGAGAATTACGAGACGCAAAAGCGGGACTATGAATTGGGGCGCGCCAGCCAACTCGACGCTTTGAGCGCGTTGGCGCAGTGGCAGCGCATCGAACGACGCGAGGCGGCGGCGGATATTCAAGCGCACGCGAGCCTCGTGCGATTGCATGTTGCCGCGGGACAGGTGACACCATGAGCCTAGCCGATATCTCCATACGCCGCCCGGTCTTCGCGTGGATGATTATGTCCGCGCTCATTATCTTTGGTGCGATCAGCTTTGGACGCCTCGGTGTGAGTTTGATGCCGGACATTGATTTCCCAATTCTCAATGTCCGGGTGAACTGGGAAGGGGCTGCGCCGGAAATCCTCGAAGCGGAGCTGGTTGATCAGATCGAGCAAAAATTGATGACCGTCGAGGGAATCAAAGAGATTCGTTCAACCATTCGGCAGGGTGTCGGCAGCATTGAATTGGAATTTGAATTGAGCCGCGATATTGACGCCGCTGTGCAGGAGGTGCAGGCGGCCCTCAGTCAGGTTCGGTTGCCGCTCGGAGTGGATGCTCCGGTGATTCGCAAGAGCAGCACGGAAGCGGACCCGATTCTCTTCCTCGGCCTAAGCGGCTCGCGACCACTCCGCGAGCTGATTGATTACGTGGACAACTTTCTTGTGGATCAGTTGCAGGTTGTTCCCGGAGTCGGCGAGGTGGCGTTGGGCGGCTACGCCGACCGGAATCTGCGCATCTGGGTGGATAATGATAAACTGAAGGCGCACGAGCTTACCATGCTCGACCTTCTCAATGCCGTGGGCAAGCAGCACATCGAACTGGCTGCGGGTTATCTGGAAGATGCGGATCACGAGGTGAACGTCCGGACGATGGGCGAGGGGCTGAGCGCCGATGATGTGTCCAAAATTTTGATCACCGAACGCGGTGGTCAGCCAATTTATGACTCCACCCTCACGATCGGCGATGTCGCGCGGGTCGAAGATGGTTTGAACGACATTCGGCGCGTGGCGCGCCTTCAGGATGGCCAACTTGCCGTGACGCTTGCCATTCGCAAGCAGCGTGGCGCAAACGAAGTCGCAGTCGGTCGCGCCGTAAAAGCGCGAGTCGTAAAGATCAACGAAGAGCTACCGGAAGGAATGCGTCTTCAAATTAACGCCGACATTTCGCGCTTCGTTGAACAGTCTGTTCGGCAGACAGAAGAGGAATTGCTCTTCGCGGGACTTCTCACCGCGCTGATTTGCTTCATCTTCCTCGGAAATTGGACTTCGTCGTTTAACATCATTCTCTCCATTCCCACCTCCATCGTGGGCACATTTACCGTCCTCTATTTCATGGGCTTCACACTCAACACCTTCACGCTCCTCGGCCTTGCCTTGGCGATCGGCATCGTTGTGGACGATGCGATTATGATGTTGGAAAACATTGTTCGCCATTTCCACATGGGGAAGAACCGTGTTCAGGCATCGCGCGATGGCGCGCGTGAGATCACTCTTGCCGCCGTTGCAGCGACTCTTGCAGTCATCGCGATATTCCTGCCGATTGTTTTTATGAGCGGTGTCATCGGACGATTTTTCTATCAGTTCGGCATCACCATCACTGCTGCGGTTGCCCTGTCACTCCTCGAAGCCGTAACCTTAACACCGATGCGCTGTTCGCAGTTCATGCAAATAAGCGGACGGCCCAACAGAATGGAGCGCGGCGTGGACGCGGGCTTCCAATGGCTGGCAAACGGCTATCGTCGGGCGCTGGGCTATGCGTTGCGTGCGCGGTGGGTGGTGGTCGCGATTGCGCTGATTATTTTCGCGCTTTCGCTGAGAACCGGCGCTCGATTGCCGCGCGAGTTCGTCCCGGCGCAAGACCAAAACTACGTTCGTATTTCCATGCAAATGCCCGTGGGTTCATCTTTGTCCTTCACAGATCGGAAGGTCAAGCAGGTGGAGGAATATCTGCGTGGTGTGCCGGAGGTGGAGAGCTTCTTCGTGTCCATCGGTGGATGGAACGGATCGCCTAGCGAAGGCTTCGCGGGGGTTTCGCTCGTTGATAAGAGCAAGCGCTCTGTTGGTCAGAGTGAACTGATCAAAAAATTCCGTCGCGATTTAACCGAGGTCAAGGATGTCCGTTTCGGGTTCGGCGATTTGTCCACGCGCGGTTTGACGGCGCGCAGAAGTTATCCGGTGGAATTCAACTTACGTGGTCCTGATTACGCGCAACTCGATAGCGCGGCAAATGAGATCATGAAACGGCTGAGTGATTCCGGGCAGGTCGTGGACTTGGATAGCAGCTATCGCGCGGGTATGCCCGAGTTGCGCGTCTGGCCTGATCGTGAGCAAGCCGCGTTGCGCGGCGTTTCTATGGCCGCCATCGGAGAGACCATTCAAACTGCAATCGGCGGCGTTCGCGAGGGAAAATTTACGCGTGACGGCAGACGCTACGATGTCCGCATCCGCTTAAACCCGGAGGAGCGGTTGGAGGCGACGGATATTGAAAAATTGCAAGTCCGCACACAATTCGGTGAACTTATTTCGCTGGCCGATGTCGTGCGCAGCGAAGTTGCGCCGACCGTGCAATCCATTACGCGTGTGAACAGACAGCGTTCGGTTTCGGTGATCGCGAACCTGACCCAGGGCGCATCGCAATCCGAAGCGCTTGCAATGGCGGCGAAAATTGCGAAGGAAGTCCTGCCCGCGGGCTATACCTTTAATCTGGAGGGCGGCGCACAGACCTTTTTGGAATCATCGTCCAGCCTTTGGTTTGTTTTTCTTTTTGGGGATTGTTGCCGCGTATATGGTGCTTGCCTCGCAATTCAACAGCTTCGTTCATCCCTTTACCGTTCTACTTGCGCTCCCATTCAGCATTTCGGGCGCGGTGTGGGCGTTGTACTGGAAGGGGATGTCGCTGAATCTATACAGCGCCATCGGCATCATTCTCTTGATGGGGATTGTGAAGAAAAATTCCATTCTGTTGGTCGAGTTCACAAACCGCCTGCGCCACGAAGACGGTCTCCCGATTCGCGATGCGATTCTGCGGGCCGCCCCGATCCGGCTCCGCCCGATTTTAATGACCTCGCTCGCAACGATTGCTGCGGCTACTCCGTTGGCGCTTGGCATCGGGCCGGGCGCGGAAACCCGCATGCCGATGTCGTGGACGATCATTGGCGGCGTCGCTGTTTCGACGGCTTTTACGCTTTTCGTTGTGCCCTGTGCCTACAGTTTGATGTCGCGTTTGGAACGAGCGCAGTCGGACGAGGAGCGCGAGCTGTTGGAACAGCCCCAGACTCTGCTGCAGGACCCGCCGTTGATCACGGTGCAACAAAACAACCGTTGACACGACACGCGAAGCAAGGCGAATCTCGTGTTCAATGTCAGATGAAATCAGAGTCGAGCTGGGGTCGCGGAGTTACTCCATCCATATCGCTGCCGGTCTGTTGAAGCGAGTGGGGGAGGTTTGCCGTCCGATATTGGCGTCGAATCGAGTCCTCCTTGTTGCTGACCAATCCGTGGATCAGCTCTACGGCGATAAAATTTCCGAGGCCCTTTCTGAAGCCGGTATTTCAGTCGCACGCGCAAAAAGTTCCCTCAGGCGAATCATCCAAGTCTATTGAACAGCTTTCTGCTCTCTATTCGGAATGCGTACGCGCCGGGGTGGATCGCAAATCAGCCGTCATCGCGCTCGGCGGTGGTGTCATCGGCGACCTCGCAGGTTTCCTAGCCGCGAGTTTTCTGCGCGGAGTGCAGTTGATTCAAATTCCGACAACACTGCTGGCGATGGTGGATAGCGCGGTCGGCGGCAAGACGGGTATTAACCTTAAGGAAGGAAAGAACCTTGTCGGCGCGTTTCATCAACCCTCGCTCGTGTTGTGCGATACGGATGTTTTGAAAACGCTTCCGCCCCGCGAGCTGACTGCTGGCCTTGCAGAAGTCATCAAGTATGGCGTCATCAAGGATGCCCCGCTATTTGAATACCTAGAAAAGAATTCGGATGCCATCAAAACCGGAAGCGCGGATGCATTGAAACACATCATCGCTCAAAGTTGCGGGATCAAGGCTGCGGTAGTTAGTGCCGATGAATTCGAGGCCGGTGAGCGCGCGATTTTGAATTTCGGCCACACCCTAGCGCACGCCATCGAGAAAGTTGCCGGGTATGGCGCCTACCTACACGGCGAGGCCGTGGGAATCGGCATGGTGTACGCCGCGCGCTTGTCGGTTCGTGAAAAGGGGCTGAACCAGAAATCGGCGGATCGAATAGAGGCGTTGATCGCTCGCGCCGGGTTGCCTGTTCAGGCGCCGGAGCTGGATTGGGCGAAGTTGCGCGCGGCGATCGGTGTGGACAAGAAAAACACAGGCGGTCTGCCGCGATTTGTCTTGGCGGAGAAAATCGGCCGCGTTGTATTCGGTTGCCCCGTGAGTGAACAGACGATGAAGGAGGTCTGGTATGCCGGGCGTTAATGAGGCGATTACGCGCGAGTATTTTGAGTCCCTCGGCTTTCTCGTGTTGCAGCCGCACAAACATCTTGTCACCGCGCGCTCCAAGCGACCGGAGGAGGAGATTGACTTTATCCTCGTGAAGCCCGACGCATCGGAAGAAGCGCCGGAGGACTTTGTGCTGACCGGACGAACGCTGCGCAACGTGGGTCGCGCAGTCGTCAGCGTCCGCGGCTGGCATTCTGACCGTGTAAGTCCCGCGCTCTTGAAATTATCGCCCGAACTCGTCCGTTTTGCGCAGGAACCGGCATTACGTTCGGTGCGCAAACAAATTGGCGAAGGCCCTTTGTTTCGGATCCTGTGTCTCTCCGATCTACCAGCCACCGCTGCTTTGCGGAAAGGCGCACAACATGTGATGCGCGAAGCGGGAGTGGACGGGGTGTTGCTCTTTCCGACAATGCTGCGCGAGTTAATTCGGGAAATTGACAAGCGGAAAAACTACGACAAATCCGATCTGCTCCAGACGCTGCGCATTTTGAAGAACTACGGCTTGCTGCGCGACGAACAACTTGAGCTGTTTCCGAATACCCGTCGCCGCAAGTCCAGAGCGAAGGCGCAGGAAATATGACGCGCCGCGAGGCATACATCGCCTTGAACATGATGGAAGCGATGGGCCCTGTCCGCCTGCGCAACATCGTCACTGCCCTCGGCGCCCCGGAGGCGATTTGGGATGCAACGGAAGAAGATTTGCGTCGGGCGGAAGGGATCGGCACAGAAACCGCGCGATCCATCATCAGACAATGCAAGGAAGTGGATGCCGCTGCGGAAGAGGCACGCGCCCGACGGTGCGGCGCGAGAATCATCACGTTTGAAGACCCGGAATATCCCGAGTCGTTAAAACAAATTTACGATCCGCCGATCACGTTGTATGTCAAGGGAACGCTGGAGAAAGTGGATAAGAGCGCAATCGCAGTAGTGGGAACGCGCAATGTCTCGCACTACGGCGCGAGTGTTGCAGACCGTTTATCGTACCAACTTTCCAAAGTTGGATTCACCGTTGTGAGCGGTCTGGCCAGAGGCGTGGACACCGTCGCGCACAAGGCGGCATTGAAAGCCGAGGGTCGAACAATTGCCGTGCTGGGTAGCGCGATTGACTGTCTTTATCCCGAAGAAAACGCGCAACTCGCTGATCGAATCGCAGAGAATGGCGCCGTGATTAGCGAATACACGATGGGGCGTCAGCCGGATCGCACCACGTTCCCGTATCGAAATCGCGTCGTTTCCGGATTGAGCATGGGGCTTGTTGTTGTTGAAGCGGGGGTGAAAAGCGGCGCGGTGATTACTGCGACGGAAGCGTTGGAGCAGGGGCGCAGCGTCTTCGCGGTGCCGGGTCGAATTGATCTGCCCGCCGCGCGCGGGTGCCACATGTTGATCAAACAGGGCGCAAAATTGTGCGAAGGCGTGGACGATGTCTTGCAGGAATTTGAGTTTCTTTTTCCGGAGGCAAAAAAGAAGGCCGACGCAGCAATGCCGCGCCGCCCCGATGTCCCCCTCACGAACGACGAGCAAGTGGTCGTGAAGGCGTTGTGGAAAGGCGGTTTGGACGTGGATTCTCTGGCGCGCGCGGCGAATTTGAGCAGTTCGCAACTGAGCGCGTTGCTCCTCGGTTTGGAGATGAAACGGGTGATCAGAATCCTGCCCGGCCGCGTCGTGGAATTGCGCGAAGATTTGATGCCCGGTTAGACTCGTTTTGGATGAAACCATTGACACCGCCCTCTTTTTTAGGTTTCCAATTTACGGCTTATGAAAAATCTCGTCATCGTTGAGTCACCCGCAAAAGCCAAGACGATCAACAAAATCCTAGGCAAGGATTATGTGGTCAAGGCGTCCATGGGACACGTGCGCGATCTGCCCGAGCGCGAGCTGGGTGTGGATGTGGAACGCGACTTCAAGCCGAAGTACGTCAACATCAAGACCCGCGAAAAAGTGCTCAAGGAGTTGAAGGCCCTCGCGAAAGACGCGGACTGCATTTATCTCGCGCCTGACCCGGATCGCGAAGGAGAGGCCATTGCCTGGCATTTGAAGACGGCGCTGGAGGACAAAAAACGCCCGGTGGAGTTCAAGCGGGTGACGTACAACGAGATCACCGCGCCCGCCATTCGCGCGGCCTTTGCTGAACCGCGCGCGGTGGATCAGGCCAAGGTGGATTCGCAACAAGCGCGCCGCATTCTGGATCGTATTGTCGGTTACAAGGTAAGCCCGCTGCTCTGGCGTCGGATTCGAGGCGCTTCCAGCGCCGGCCGCGTGCAGTCCATCGCGGTGCGTCTGGTTTGCGAACGCGAGCGGGAGATTCAGAATTTCAAGGCGGAGGAATACTGGATTCTCGGCGCCAAGGTCCGAAAATTTATTGATCCGCGCGACCCGTTTGCAATTACGCTCGCCAGAATTGACGGCAAAAAAGCCGAGGTCAAATCGTCTGAACAGGCACAAACAATTCACGCGGATTTGGAGGGGCGTACACTGCGCGTCTCCTCAATCATTCGCCGCGAAATTACCCGCCGCGCACCACCTGCGTTTATCACGAGCACGTTGCAACAGGCGGCATCCAATCGCTACGGCTTCACGCCCAAGCGCACCATGCAGATCGCGCAAAAGCTCTATGAAGGCAAGGACTTCGGCGAGGGGCCGACGGGCTTGATTACGTATATGCGCACCGACTCGGTCGCACTGTCGCCGATTGCAATTAATGCTGTGCGCGAGTTTATCGGCAGGGAATTCGGCGCGGAGTTTGTGCCGGAGAAACCGAATTTTTACCGCGTGAAAGCGGATGCGCAGGCCGCGCACGAGGCGATTCGCCCCACGGATGCGTTCAGAACGCCGGAAAAGCTCGCGCAGTTTCTCGATACGGATGAACTGAAACTTTATCGCCTGATTTGGGAGCGCTTCGTCGCCTGTCAGATGGCGTCGGCGAAAATCGCGCAGCGCACGGCGGAGATTGAAGCGATCCCTCCGCCCGATAGCGAGAGCACATATCTTTTCCGCGCGACAACTTCCGAGGTGCTTTTCCCCGGCTATATGCGCGTCACCGGAATTGAAGAAGAGCGCAGGGCCGAGCGCAAGAAGGGTGAGGAGGAGGAGGAAGAGGAAACTCTTGTCAAACTCCCGCCATTGGAAGAGGGCGAGACCGTCGAAAAATTGGACTGGACGGGCGAACGGAAGGAAACACAGCCACCACCTCGCTATACCGAAGCATCGCTTGTGAAAGCGCTGGAAGAAAACGGGGTGGGGCGTCCGAGTACCTACGCTTCCATTCTTTCTACAATTGTTGACCGGCGTTATGTGGAGAAAGACAAGCGCGCGCTGAAGCCGACGACGATGGGCTTTAACGTGAACGACTTTTTGGTACAATATCTTCCCTCGCTTTTTGATGTTCAGTTCACGGCCCGCATGGAGGAGGAACTGGATTCGGTCGAGGCCGGCAACCTCACTTGGGTTTCGATGCTGGGGACGTTCTATGGCTCATTCAAGGACTGGGTCGAGAAGGCGAAAGGGCCGCCTGCTGACATCGGGAAATTGAATGGCATTTTGGAAATGCTTTCCGCCGTCCGCGAATGGGCGCCGCCGACCAAACGGGGGAAGCGAACCTATAGCGATGAAGAATTTGTTAATTCCGTGCGCGAGCAACTTGCGGCGGAGGAAAAAGTGGTGTCGGAGCGCCAGTTTGAGGCCCTGCTGAAATTGGCCGCGCGCTACAAGGGGCAGATTTCCGATTTCGACGCGCGGGCGAATCAGGTCGGCATCGCAACGGAATTGGCCGACTTGGAACGCGCAAGCGAGCCGCCGGACGATGCAATGCGCGAGCGAATTCAACTGCTCGTCGGCGTGCCGTTCAATCCGCCGCGTCAGATCGGAAAACGCGTGTACGATGACAGCGTGTTCTTTGGCTCGTTGAAGGAACAGGTGGATTCTGGCCGACGACTTTCGGACAACCAGCTTCATCATTTGGATAAGATGATCCTGAAATACGCCGGACATATTCCTGATTTTGAACAGCGCACCGCCGCATTGGGACTGCAGGCAGAAACCCAGGCGGATCCCAATATCGGACCGCTGCTGGAACTATCCCAACAGATCGTGACGTGGAAACCGGCGGTGCAGCGCGGAAACCGCGTTTGGGACGACAAGGAATTTATGGACTCCCTACGCGGTCAGTTCGCCGCGAAGAAATCGCTGTCGCCGCGCCAGGTAATGGCCCTCAAAAAGATGTTGAGCAGGTATGCGGATCAGATTTCGGAATACGATGGCAGGGCGGAAGAACTCGGACTGCTGGCGAAGCCAAAGCGAAAAAGCGCCTCGCCCAAAGAGGGATGACCTCGGTTTCAAAATCTGAACCCGCAAATGATCCGGCGCTTGAACAATTCATGCGCTATTTGGAGGCGGAGAAAAGCGCCTCGCCGCACACGATCACAAACTATCTGATGGATATCCGTCAGTTCATTCTCCAGCAATGGGGTGAGGATGGGCGACCGCCGTTTGCCTGGAATGAGGTGGATCGCTTTGCGGGCCGCCGATTTTTAGCCGGTTTCCAAAAGGGCGGCTGCTCTCCGGCCACATCGCGACGAAAGCTTTCGTCCATGCGTTCTTTTTCCGCTTTTTGGTTCGCGAAGAGGTGGTCAAAACCAATCCGTTCACTGGACTCGCCCTGCCGCGCCGCGTACGCAAATTACCCACGGTTCTTAGCGTGGATGAGGTGGGCCGCCTGCTCGGCGCGCCCTTGAAAAAAACATTCGATTCTGAAGCGCGACAACCGTTCACCCGCTGTGCGCAATTGCGCGATGCGGCCATTTTGGAACTAATCTACAGCACGGGAATGCGCTTGAGCGAGGTGACTTCTTTAAAGGAAGAGCAAGTGGACCTTCTTTCGGGCCTGATCCGAGTGCGTGGCAAAGGAAAGAAGGAGCGGATGTGCCCCCTGGGAAATCCAGCGATTAAAGCTGTGCGGGCATACCTCGACGAACGAGAGACCTTTTTGGCGCTCCTCGGGAAGTCGCGCCGTTCGGCGGCGCTATTCCTTAATAAGAACCTCGGTCCGCTCACACCACGTTCGGTGGAGCGAATGATGAAGAAATATCTGGCGCAAGCAGGATTGAATACTTCCCGCTCACCGCACGCACTTCGGCACAGTTTTGCGACCCATTTGCTGGATGCCGGTGCGGACTTGCGCAGCGTGCAGGAGCTGCTCGGGCACGCAAGTTTATCTACAACACAGATTTACACACATGTTTCGATTGAGCGTCTGAAGGATGTGTACGAAAAAGCGCACCCTCGGGCCCGGCTGTAAAGGCGTGTTGACACGGAGCGCGGAAGTTTAGACGTTCAACCGCCTGTCATGGTCTGGTTTTTTTACAACATTCTATTCGTTATCGGCTTCACTCTGATGCTGCCGCGCTTTCTGCTGCGGATGGCCCGTCGCGGTGGCTATGCACAGAATTTTGAGCAGCGGTTCGGTCGCTACAACGAGCTTGTTCAGGATCAACTTGCTGAAACCCGCCGTCTCTGGGTTCACGCGGTCAGCGTCGGAGAGGTTTTTATAGCGCTCAAACTGATGCAGGAATGGCGCAAACGCCGCCCCAATCTGCGCTTCGTGCTCACTACGACAACCTCTACAGGTTATGCGCTTGCGCGGCGAGAGCTGCCTACGGAAGATGTCTTGCTCTACTACCCGATTGATCTTCCGTTTATTGTGCGTCGGGTGTTGGAGCAGATTAACCCAAAGGCAATCATTCTCGTTGAATTGGAGCTGTGGCCGAATTTGATCCGCTCGGCGCATCTGCGAGGCATCCCCGTGCTGTTGGCAAATGGACGGGTCTCGGACCCGTTCGTTCAAGGGATACCAGCGGGTGTCGTATTTTACCCGACGCATCCTGCCGTTGATTGATCTGTTTTGTGTTCAGACGGAACTGGACGGCGAACGTCTGGCCGCGCTCGGCGCACCGGCGAGCCGAATTCGCGCGCTCGGGTCGGCGAAATACGACGTTGCAACCGTTGATCTCTCCGGCGAAGAGCGCGCACACGCCCTGCTCGCGGAGGCCGGAATTACAAGCGACCATCGAATTATTCTTGGCGGCTCAACCTGGCCCGGCGAAGAAAATGCGCTGATGGACGCCTTCAAAGGACTGAAGACGCGCCATCGCAATCTTGTCCTGATTCTTGCGCCGCGCCACATGGAGCGCAAGGCGGCGGTCATTGCCGAAATTCAGGGGCAGGGCATGAGTTTTGTGCAGCGTTCAACAATGGGAGAGGCGCCCATTCGCGCGACTCCGCAAGTCTTCCTCCTCGACACCACCGGCGAATTGAAAAACTTCTATTCCTCGGCTGATGTAATTTTTGTCGGAAAGAGTCTCACGCAACACGGCGGACAGAATCCAATCGAACCCGCGTTGCACGGCAAGGCGATTATCTGCGGGCCCTTTATGGAAAACTTCCGCGGTGTGGTCGAGGACTTCATTGCGGCGGACGCTTTGGTTCAGGTCCCCGACTTACAGAATCTCCGCCGGACCCTGGATGATCTGTTGACCAACGAGCAGCGTCGCACGGCGATGGGATTGCGCGCGGCCGCAGTTGTTGCGCAGAAGCGCGGTGCGCTTGATCGCACATTGGAACTACTGGATATTGTAGTGAACGACGGAGCAACCGCCGTTGAAGGCCATGCGCCTGGGTCCGAGCGATGAGCGCGAGAGAAAATAATCGTGAAGTGCTCCACGAGGGCCGTTGGCTGCGCTTCGTACGGGAGCAAGGCTGGGAATTCATCGAACACCGCGATGTTCGCGGAATTGCGGTAATCATTGCTGTTACGCGGGATCAACACCTTCTGCTCGTCGAGCAGATACGAATTCCACTTGGGGGCCGAGTCATTGAGCTGCCTGCCGGATTGGTGGGCGATGGCGTCGAGCGTCAGAACGAAGATTTCGCAGAGGCCGCAAAGCGCGAACTGCTTGAAGAATCCGGATATTCGGCGAAACGGATGAAGCCGGTGTTTTCAGGGCCAATGTCGCCCGCCCGATCCACAGACAAGTATTCCTTTTTTCTTGCCGATGGATTATGCCGCGAGAACGCGGGCGGCGGCGACGAGACGGAGGACATTCAGGTCCACACGGTTCCCCTTGCGGGCATTCATGCGTGGCTGCGCGAAAAACGTGAACAAGGTTTTTTCATTGATCCGAAAATCTATGTCGGGCTTTACGTTCTGGAGCATCCCGAAGTCGTATAGCGCATGGATCCCTGCATGAGCGCCTCACGAAGTATAACAACCCGAAAAGGAGATCGCGGCACAACGTTTCTTCTCTCGGGAGAGGAAGTCCAAAAGGACTCCGCGCGAACGATGGCATACGGTGATCTGGACGAACTGGTCAGCATTCTCGGCATCGCGCGTTGCCACGTAGGAAACGAGGAAATCCGGCGCGAGATTTTAGAGCTGCAACGCGACCTTTTCAGCGCGGGCGCGGAACTGGCGACCTCGCCGGAAAAGGTTCCCCACTTGAAGCAGCGGATCGAAGAAGCGGATCTGGCCAAGTTTGACGCACAACGAGAAAAGTGGGAACAGCGGGTCAAGATGCCCGATGGATTCATCATCCCTGGCGGCGTGGACTCGCTGGGCGCGGCACATCTGGATCACGCGCGCACGGTGGCGCGCCGAGTCGAACGGCGGGTGGTGAGGCTGGTTCGGGAGAACTTGGTAGAAAATGATGTACTGCTGCGCTGGTTTAACCGTTTTTCTGATTATTTGTGGCTGATTGCGCGCATTGAAGAGGGCGAATCGCTCTCGCTTCGAGAATTGCGGAATAGGAAAGATGGTGTTTGAGCATGACGAGTAGAACCGACTCCCGATCATCACCGGCGAACGGCCCGCGTCTTTCACTCTATACGACCTTCAGGCTCGGCGGCCCGTGTCGGGGTTTGACAACGTGCGTGAATGCCACGGAATTGCGCCGCGCCATCCGCGCGTTTGGAGAAGTAGGCGAGGATTTCGTTTTAATTGGCGGCGGCTCGAATCTGCTCGTCAATGATGCCGGTATTGATCGCCAGGTCATCCGCTATTTCTCGGAGCGACCGATGGTTGCGCGACAGGGGAATGAGATCATTGTTCAGGCTTCAACGCGCCTTGACGACCTCGCCAATTACGCCGTCCAACAGGGATTGGACGGATTGCTTTGCTGCACGGGAATACCGGGAACAGTCGGCGGGGCAATTGTCGGAAACGCGGGCGCATTCGGCGAACAAATTGGCGACAGGGTTATCTCAATTACCGCGTTGGATCGGAACGCCACCGAACGCGAGCTGCCTGCGGATGAGCTTGGTTTTGGTTATCGGCAATCGCGCCTGTCGGACACCGGCGCAATGGTTGCCGCTGCGCGTCTGCGCCTGCGACAGGGTGATCGAACCCGCCTCCGCGCACGGCGGCAGGAAATTTTGGCTCTGCGCGCCGCCAAGCATCCGGACTGGCAGCGCATCCCCACTGCGGGCAGCTTTTTCAAAAACATCGAGCCGACGTCCAGCGCGGAACGGCGGCAGGCTGCGGGTTGGTTTCTCGAACAGGCGGGCGCGAAAAACCTGCGCGTTGGAGGCGCACGACCTTATGAAAAACACGCGAACATCATCATCGCAGAACGCGGCTGCACAGCGGCGGACGTTCTTGAGCTATCGCGACAAATGGCCGCGCTCGTTCACGAAGAATTTGGAATCGAGCTGCATCGCGAGGTTCGTCTGCTGGGCGACTGGCCCGCAAATGCCGTATGAGCAGTGAACCTCCAGCGCCGCGTCGTGTGGTCGCGGCGATTCCGCATGGGCCTGATATCGTTGAATTGTGCCTTGAACGATCACATCTCGCATTTGAAGTCGGAGACTGCATTGCTCTTTACAGCTCCGATGGAACTCAGTCCCGACCGTACAGCCTTGCCTCGGGCACAGACGCCGATGATCTGCGTGTTCTTGTGCGCCGGATGAATGGCGGACGTGTCAGTCCGTTTCTTTGTAGCCTGAAGCCGGGCGATTGGGTGCGAACAAGTCCGCCGTTCGGATGGTTCCGTCCCGGCGCGAACGCGGAGCAGCGTCCATTCGTTTTTATGGCAACGGGAACGGGAGTCGCTCCCTTTGTGGCCTATCTGCGCAGCCCCGCCGCCGCGCGTCCGGCGGCGTTTTGGTATGGCTGCCGCAAGGCGGCGGATTTGTTTGATCGCGATTGGTTGGAAAAACGCGGAGCGAAATTGGCCGTCTCCCGCGAGGTCGTGTCGGGCTGTCATCACGGACGCATTACAGACCGGTTGAATGACCTGCCTGTGGGCGATTTTGATTACTACCTCTGCGGTTTGGACAACATGCTGGACGATGTCACTGAATTTCTCTTGAAGAACAAGACTCCGTGGAAGCACATCCACCGCGAATGTTTTTTCAATGCTCCGCTTCCATCGCGCCACCTATAGGCCGCACAGCGGTTTCGCTCCTCCGGGTGGCGAGCAGGAAATAAAGGAAGTTCAGCCTTACGCTTTGTCATTCCTTTCGCGCTGCGCTACAGTCGCGCGTCTTGTGGTAAATCGGGAGAAGAATTGATCATGGCGGATATGCACGAAATTAGTGGGCGCTTACAGCTCGTTCAGCAAAAGCTCGACGGGCTAAGGGGGTTTCTTTGACGTCGCGGAACGCAGTCGTGAGTTGGAGGAACTGCAGGCGCACGCCACATCTCCCGGATTTTGGGACGAGACGAACAAAGCGCGCGGAGTCATCCAGAAAACCAACGCACTAAAGGCGTTGCTTGAGCCGTTCCAGGAGCTGGAATCGGAAGCAGGAGAACTGGCTGTCCTTCTGGAGCTGTTGGAGGGCTCGGAATCCGAGAGCGAGCGGGACGAGTTCATGAAAGAGGCCGAGAGTCGGGTTGGCAAACTCGAGGCCGACTACCGCCGCTTCGAATTGCAGTCGCTGCTGTCCGAACAATTCGACGCGAACAACGCGTACCTTGACATCAACGCGGGGGCGGGCGGCACGGAGTCTTGCGATTGGGCGTCCATGCTTTATCGGATGTACACGCGCTATTGCGAAGAACACGGCTTCACGGTGGATCTGCTGGATATGCAGCGAGGCGACGAGGCCGGAATCAAAAGTGTTTCATTTCTGGTCAGCGGCCCCTTTGCGTATGGCTACTTGAAGGCCGAACGCGGAGTTCATCGCTTGGTGCGCATCAGTCCGTTTGACAGCGCAAAACGTCGCCACACCTCGTTTGCCGCATTGGATGTTGTCGCGGAAGTGGATGACGCCGTAGAGGTCGAAATTCCGGACAAAGATTTACGTGTGGACACGTATCGTTCAAGCGGGGCGGGGGGCCAGCACGTCAACAAGACGGACTCAGCCGTGCGCATCGTTCACCTGCCCACGGGCATTGTCGTGCAGTGTCAGGCCGAGCGCTCACAGCACATGAACCGCGCCAAGTGTATGAAAATGTTGCGGGCGAAGCTTTACGAGTACGAGTTGGATAAAAAACGGCGCGAGATGGAGCGGTTTTACGGCGAAAAGGGCGAGATCGCTTGGGGTCATCAAATCCGCAGTTATGTGCTTCAGCCCTACACGATGGTGAAGGATCATCGCACGGATTTTGAAACAGGTCAGGTGGACGCTGTGCTGGACGGTAATTTGGATGGATTTATTGAGTCGTATTTGCGAATGGGCAAAAAGGCGTGAATATTCTTCAGAAAATAATTGCAGATAAACGCCGCGAGATCACGTTGCGTCGCGAGCGCGTGTCGTTGCGCGAAATGGAAAAACGTGCAACGGAGACGCCCGCGCCAGCCGATTTTCTTGCAGCGTTGAAATCCGTGCCGATCGGATTGATCGCGGAAGTAAAACGCCGCTCCCCCTCGGCGGGAATTATTCGGACGCCGTTCGATCCCGCAAAGATTGCGCGTTCCTATGAGCGGGGCGGGGCGCAGGCGCTTTCCGTCTTGATGGATGGCCCCTATTTCGGCGGCGGAGAGACCGATTTCAAGGCCGTGCGTAACGCAGTGAAGCTGCCGATGCTCTACAAGGAGTTCGTGATTGATCCCTGGCAGGTTGCGCACGCGCGCGTCATCGGCGCATCTGCGCTTCTATTGATCGTCGCGGCACTGCCGCGCAAAACACTTGCCGATCTGTACAAGCTCGTCGTCGCAACCGGTCTAACACCCCTAGTTGAGGTGCACGATCAGCGCGAATTGTCCGTTGCGAAATCGCTTGGCGCAATTTGCATCGGGGTGAATAATCGCAATCTGAAGACCTTTGAGACCAAACTGGAAACGACCTTTCGTTTGGCCTCGCAAATGCCTCGGGGCGGGTGTTTGGTCAGTGAGAGTGGAATCCGCACGGCGGAAAACGTTGTACGATTGAAAGAAGCGGGAGCGCAGGCGGTGCTGGTGGGCGAACATCTTTTGAGGAAGCGCGTGTTGGCACGCGCAGTGAAGACGTTGATGGGGGAAGCATGGGCTGTTTCGTAAAAATCTGCGGATTGACAAGTGAAGCCGATGTGGACGCCGTCGTGGCGCTCAAACCGGACGCCATTGGTTTCGTCTTCTGGCCGCAATCCAAGCGCGCCGTGAAACCGGAGGATGTCGCGGTTTGGACGCGAGATATACCGGTGACGATTCGGCGTGTGGGTGTGTTTGTGGATATGCTGCCCGAGGATATTTTGCGGACGATGGAGCTGGCGAATGTCGAAATCGCACAACTCCATGGCGCGGAACAACACAGTGACTTTGTGAACTTTCCGAGACCCATTTGGCGCGCGGTCCGAATTCCACGCGGTGGCACGGCAATCCCTCCCGCAGGGTGGTCTGTTGCCGCGTATCTCGTGGACACGTATAGCAAAGGCGCTCCGGGCGGCACGGGCGAAGTGGGGGACTGGAAGTTGGCGCGCGAGTTCGTCAATCGTGCGATGAAGCCGGTTTTGTTGGCAGGCGGTTTGACGCCAGAAAATGTGCGCGAAGCGCTCAACGTCGTGAAGCCTTGGGGTGTTGATGTAAGTTCGGGCGTGGAAAGCGAGCCGGGTAAAAAGGATATACAAAAAGTAAAAAGGTTTATCGAGCAATGCCGCGTGGAATAACAGAACCGGACAACCTCGGACATTTCGGCCCCTATGGCGGCATGTTTGTCCCCGAAACGCTGATGTCCCCACTGAAGGAGTTGGCGGAACAGTATGACAAAGTTCGCCGCGATGCCGCGTTCCATAAGGAACTCGATTACTACCTGCGCAACTTTGTTGGGCGTCCGACACCGCTCTATCACGCACAGCGTCTTTCGAAAGAGCTCGGCGCGACGGTGTATCTCAAGCGCGAAGACTTGTGTCATACCGGCGCGCACAAAATTAACAATTCACTTGGCCAAGTACTCCTCGCCCGAAGAATGGGCAAACGGCGGATCATTGCCGAGACTGGGGCAGGGCAGCACGGGGTCGCGACGGCAACGGTCGCCGCAATGTTCGGTTTGGAGTGCGTCATTTACATGGGCGCGGTGGACATGGAGCGCCAGGCCCTGAATGTTTCACGGATGCGCAGGCTCGGCGCCACAGTCGTGTCGGTCACTGCCGGGCAACAGACGTTGAAGGAAGCAATCAACGAAGCGATGCGCGACTGGGTGACGAATGTCCGCGAAACGCACTACATTTTAGGTTCCGTGCTCGGCGCACATCCGTATCCGATGATGGTGCGCGATTTTCAAAGCGTGATCGGGCGTGAAACCCGCCGCCAGATTCTGGCAGCGGAGCAACGTGTGCCCACCCATATTATCGCCTGCGTCGGAGGCGGTAGTAATGCGATCGGGATTTTTTATCCCTTTATTAAGGATAAGCGCGTGCGCCTGATCGGAGTGGAAGCGGGCGGTGACGCGATCAAGCCCGGGCATCATGCGGCGCGTTTCGCCGGAGGTCGCCTTGGAATCCTGCAGGGAACCCGGACGTTCGTCCTGCAGGATGCCGATGGACAGATTCAATTGACCCATTCGGTGAGTGCAGGGCTGGATTACGCCGCCGTCGGCCCGGAACACGCCTTGCTGCGCGATTTGAAGCGCGCTGAGTATTATCACGCAAGCGATGCCGAGGCGATGAAGGCGGTCAATACGCTTTGCCGTCTGGAAGGCATTCTTCCCGCACTGGAATCTGCGCACGCCATCGCGTACGCGATGAAGAAACGCCGTTCATTCAAGTCGCGCGACTTGATTATTTTCAACCTCTCCGGGCGCGGCGACAAGGATGTACAGCAGATGGAGACCTGGGACGCCACGCATTTGAAGGATGGAGCAAAAAAGCCATGAGCGCTCGCAGCATGACCGGGTACGGACGCGCAACCAACCAGCAGTCGGGATTGCGGGCCGAAGTTGAGGTCAGCTCGGTCAATCGCAAACAACTCGATGTTGTTCTTGCGTTGCCCCGTTCGTTGAATGCATTGGAATCGAGGATTCACGAAGAGATCGCCTTGGTGCTCACGCGTGGCCGCGTGAATGTGAGCATTGTCATTCGCTCAACCTCAACGGAATCGCGCCATGCCGTGCATGTGAACGAGTCATTGGCGCACGCGTATTTGGAGACCTTGCGCAAGAATGCGAAAAAGCTGAACGTCCGCGACGACTTGGGGCTGTCCCATCTGTTGACATTTCCCGGAGTCCTGCGTGTTGAGTCGGGCGAAGATGATCCCGATCGCGTATGGTCCGTTTTGCAACCAGCCTTGAAAAAGGCATTAGCGCGCCTCGATCGAATGCGGGTGAAAGAGGGGACTGCGTTGGCCCGCGATTTATTGGCGCGGATCGCCACGCTTGAACAACTTGCGGCGGAAATTAAAAAGCTCAGTCCCGAATCCGTCGCGCGTTATCGCGCCACACTATTGCAACGCCTCTCCACCATGGCCGGCGAGCTGGGCATATCCGACGAACGGTTGGAGCGCGAAGCGTTGCTATTTGCTGATCGTGCGGATATCACGGAAGAAACGACCCGGATTGGCAGCCACGTTGTCCAGGCCCGCGCCCTGTTGCGCGGCGCGTCGCCGGCGGGGAAGGCGTTGGACTTTTTGGCCCAGGAACTTTATCGGGAAATCAATACAGTTGGGTCGAAAGCAAACGATGCTGCAATCACCCAGCGAGTTGTGTTATTCAAAACGGAATTGGAGCGCCTGCGAGAGCAGGTTCAAAATATACAATGATCGAACTACCTGTCCGCTCACTACTGGTCATCGTGTCCGCGCCCTCGGGTGGCGGAAAAACAACCCTCTGCGAGCGCCTCCTCGCCGAGTTCCATCAAATGGTGTACTCAGTGTCCTGCACTACCCGCGCGCCGCGCGACGGGGAAATTGACGGCACAGACTATTATTTCATTGATGACAAGGAATTCGAACGCCGCGTTCAGAATGACGAATTTATTGAGCATGCAACCGTGCACGGCCATCGCTACGGCACATTGCGCCGGTTCATCGAACGCGGGTTCGCGCAGGGGCGCGATGTATTGATGGACATTGACGTGCAGGGCGCGGCGCAAATTCGGAATAAACTGACGCCGCTGCCTCCTACAGATCCGTTGCGCAGTGGATTTGTGGACGCCTTCATCGCGCCGCCCTCCATCGAAGTCTTGCGCCGTCGGTTGCATCTTCGTGGTAAGGACACCGATGATGTGATTGAGCGTCGAGTGCGCCAGGCGGAGAATGAAATCCTGCGATGGCGCGACTATAGATATCTGATTGTGAATGACCGATTGGATGCGTCATACGACGCGTTGCGCTCAATTGTTGTCGCCGAACATCATCGTCTGCTGAAAAACGGCGCGTAAAAATTTTTGCAAAAAAATCATCACGACAGTTGACGACATATTGCGAGATTTATATTCTTTCTCTTAACAGAGTAAGTGATGGTGAGCGCGAAAAAACAATTTATCGTACGTGTAAGCATCTCTACACATGCCATCTGAATCCCATTTCTTTCCATCTCGTTTGTTTCGTTCTTTCGGTGAGCGAAAAATTCCCGGCGGTTGTCGCGAGTTCCGGTGTTTCAACATTTGTCTCATCGAGATCGCGTCAGTTCATTCCCAGAAAAAGGATGACGTCGTTTTTTAATCGCTGAAAGAAACAACATAACGCGGAAAGGAGGGATAGAAGATGGCCAAGAAAAAAGCTGCAAAGAAGGCTGCCAAGAAACCGGCGAAGAAGGCGGCAAAGAAGAAAAAATAACAGTCCCGAATAGGGAGCCTGGCCGCTGAGCGGCCAGGTCTTGAAATGACGACTCGCGACTAACCATCAAAGAGTCGTCATTTCGTTTTTGGGGTACAGTATCCGCGCGGCGAAACGCAAGGATTATACTTAACAAGTTGACATACCCACACCCAGTAGGCTAGTTGAGTGATTCAGGCCCCATATCTTGTGGCCCCAAAACGCCATGCGATGCCCGAAATGTAGCCATCAGGACGATAAAGTCATTGATAGCCGGACAGTCCGGAACGGTGATGTCATTCGCCGTCGGCGCGTCTGCCTCAAATGCGCCTACCGTTTTACGACCTACGAGGAAGTGGTGAAGGCGGGCTTGCGCGTGATCAAACGCGATGGTCGTCACGAGGAATTCGACCGCAAAAAATTGCAGAGCGGCATTCAACGCGCTTGCGAAAAACGTCCGATCAGCGTCCAACAAATTGACGCAGTGGTGGACAGCATTCTCAGCGAGTTGGAGAGCGAGTACGAACGTGAAGTCCCTTCGACCATCATCGGTCAGAAGGTGATGGACAAACTCGAAGAGCTGGATGAAGTCGCCTACGTCCGATTCGCGTCGGTCTATCGGCGCTTTCGCGATGTGAATCAGTTTTTGAGCGAAGTCGAAGGGCTGATCGGAAGAGAATGATTTTTTCCACGTCAGTTGAGGAGACGCCATCACACGCGATCGAGCCGCTCGTGCAAAATCTGATCCGCGAGCATCGCGATACGGAGGATATTCTGCGCTCCGCATGGGAATCAGTGCTGCTGTTTCTTGATGATGGCGACCGCGCTTGCTTTTCGGAGCCGGTCGCGACGGCGTTGTTGTATGCGAGAGCGCTTGCGAGTTGCAATCAACGCGACGCGGCCCGTCGCATCGCGGAACTCGTTCCCTGCGCGATCCCGCTGCTGCGTCATTTGGATGTTGGATCTCTCCCCCTCAACTCCATCCGCGCACTCGCGTCCGGAGTTGTGCGCCCCGTAACAAATTCGTCGTTGAGCGGAGGACTGACGCTGGTACTGGACGGATCACGCTTTCAGAGTGACTCGCATTTTGACATGGACCTGTTTTTGTTTCCCGCGCTGCGGAAACTCTTAAACGATGCGCTGGCACTGTTGGCGTTGGGGCATGGGCGTGGATTGTTGGTGTTCAGAGGCTGGTCGCGGAGTGACGACAATCAGGAAATCCGCGAGTACCGTGGCGATATGGTGGAAGCGTGGCTGGAACAGAAAACTGATCCGACGACGCGCCCGGAATTAATCTGGGTTGATTGATCGCGAGTAGATCAAAACCTTTCAGCGGTTTTCCCGTTCCGTCTCGCCCGGTCTTTGGGAATTAAGGCGAAGTAGCGGTGTTTATCTGAAAACAAAATCCGAGGTGTATGACGCAGGTCGGCCTGTTCCCCTTTTGAGCCGGACTTTCGCTTTACCCTGCTTCGCCTATCTGGTGGTGATGATCGGGACGACTCTGCCTACGCCGATTTATCCGCTTTATCAACAACACTTTGGACTTACCCAACTCACCGTCACCCTCATCTATGGCGTCTATGCGTTGGGGACTATGAGCGCCTTGATTTTCTGTGGCGCGTGGTCCGATCAAATTGGGCGACGTCCGATTATCTTCGCCGCAATTGCGGCGTCTGCCCTCAGCGGCATCCTCTTCGTCATCGAAATGAATATCACCTCGCTCTACATCGCCCGCATTCTCTCCGGCGCTTCTGCAGGCTTTGCGACCGGAACGGCGACAGTTTTCGTGATAGAATCAGCACCGGTCGAGCGTCGGCAGACGGCGACGCTGTGGGCGACGGGGGTGAACTCTGTCGGACTGGGATTGGGGCCGGTTCTCGGCGGATGTTTCGCACAATATGGGCCGTGGCCGACGCGTCTCGTTTATATCGTGCATCTCTTTCTGCTCATTTTTGCGACCATCGCCGTCAAAAAAGCGCCCGAGACTGTGTCAGTGGTGGCGAATCCATCTTTGCGCATTCGAAAACTCGGTCTTCCGAAAGAAGCGCAACGTGCGTTTATTCCAGCAGCGATAGCGGGTATTGCCGGTTACTCCGTCCTCGGTTTCTTTGCCGCGCTGACGCCCGCCTTTATGCGGAGCGTGTTGGGTGTACAGAATCTGGCGCTCGCCGGATTGATGGTCTGTCTGCTGTTCATCGCGTCTGCGCTCGGCCAAATGACGCTTCGATTGTTTCACGACCAGCGAGCGATGATCGTGAGCTGCATTATTCTCGCGGGCGGCTCACTGATTGTTGCAAGCTCAGTCTTCCTGTCTTCTTTTATTGCCCTCACCTCCGGCGTACTGCTTGCGGGAATAGGGCAGGGGCTGGGCTTCCGCGCGGGACTGGCCGATGTCACTCTCACCGCGCCCGCCACGCGACGCGGCGAGGTGAACTCGCTCTACTTCGTTGTCCTCTACACCGCATTGACCCTGCCCATCGTGGGCCTTGGTCTCTGGTCCGATACGCACGGCATCCGCAGCGCCGGATTCGGTTTCTCCCTCATCGTCGCAGCATTGGCATTGGTTGCGTTGGGAGCGTTGTTTGTTGTGCAGCGAAAACGCGCATAGCACAGCCATCGCCTTACCCGTAACGGCATGTCCCGGAACCAAGCAACCCAAACCGTTCCCAACGCGGGCGGTTACAGCAGAAATGTTGCGTCACGCGCTCTGCGATTTCTCCCCTCTGTAGCTGCAACCAGCCCTTTCGGGTGTTATGTTCCCTCCGTGAGCACAACCCCTTTTGACCTGATTTCTGAATATTCGCCGACGGGCGATCAACCGCAGGCGATTAATACGATTATGCGGAGCCTCGATGCGGGGAATCGCTTCCAACTGCTCGAAGGCGTCACCGGTTCAGGCAAAACCTTCACCATGGCGAATGTCATTGCGCGGTATGGCCAACCCACGCTCCTGATCTCGCACAACAAAACGCTCGCAGCTCAACTCTACGCGGAGCTGAAGACCTTCTTCCCGAACAACGCAGTCGAGTACTTCGTCAGCTACTTCGATTACTACCAACCCGAGGCCTATATTCCGCAAACCGATACCTTCATCGAAAAGGACTCGTCCATTAATGAGGAGATCGAACGCCTCCGCCTCGCGGCCACGGACTCGCTGCTGAACCGTCGCGACGTCGTCATCGTCGCGTCCGTCTCCTGCATCTACGGCTTGGGTTCGCCGGAAGATTATATGGCAATGGTCGTCGAAGCGAAAAAAAGGCGATACGCTGGAACGGAACGATCTGCTCAAACGGCTGATAGATATTCAGTACAACCGAAACGATATCGAAAACAAACCCGGCACCTTCCGTGTGCGTGGCGATACGATTGATATTTTCCCATCCTACGCCCGATACGGCCTGCGTCTGGAATTTTTCGGTGACACGTTGGAGCGCATCCAGCGAATTGAAGCCCTGACCGGCAACGCAGAAGCGGAGCTGGACGGCGTGATGATCTCGCCGGCAAAACACTTCGTCACGCCCTACGTAAAGCTCGAACGCGCCCTGGGTACGATTCAGGCCGAAATGGAAGAGCGGGTAAAGTGGTTCGAGGATCATCAGAAACTACTCGAAGCGCAACGTATCCGACAGCGCACACTCTACGATCTGGATATGATGCGCGAGCTGGGCTATTGTTCTGGTATTGAAAATTACTCGCGTCACCTCACCGGCCGCGCGCCCGGTGAACGGCCGTTCACGTTGATTGACTATTTTCCAGAAGGCTTCCTGACCATCATTGACGAATCCCACGCCACCGCCCCGCAGTTGCGCGGGATGTATAACGGCGACCACGCGCGAAAGACCGTGTTGGTGGAACACGGCTTCCGACTGCCGAGTGCGCTGGATAACCGGCCCCTCCAATTTAATGAGTTTATGGATGTCACCGGCCCGATGCTCTTCGTGTCAGCGACGCCCGCCGCTTATGAACGAGAGGTAAGTCCGGTCTGCGCACAGCAAGTTATTCGACCGACCGGACTGCTCGACCCCGAGGTGGAGGTGCGCCCGTTGGAGGGGCGGATTGACGACGTAATAGAGGAAATCCGCGCTCGGGCCGAAAAACACGAACGTGTATTGGTCACCACATTGACGAAAAAAACGGCGGAAGACCTGGCAGAATATCTTCGCAATCTTGAATTGCGGGTGAAATACATCCACTCAGAAATTGACGCGATTGAGCGTGTCGAAATTTTGCGCGGCTTGCGAAAAGCCGACTTCGATTGCCTCATCGGTATCAACCTCCTCCGTGAGGGGTTGGATCTGCCAGAAGTCTCGCTCGTCGCTATTTTGGATGCGGACAAGGAAGGGTTCCTTCGCTCAGAAACCTCGCTGGTTCAGACCGCGGGGCGCGCTGCACGTCACGTCAGCGGACGGGTTATCATGTATGCCGACCGTGTCACGGATTCGATGCAACGGATGATGGACATCACCCAAATCCGAAGACAAAAACAAATTCATTACAACACGGAGCACCACATCACGCCGCGCGGGATTCAGAAGGCAATTCAGGACAGCCTTGCCATCATCAAACAGGCGGAAGAAACAGAATCCCTTGTCGTTCGTGAAGCCGGAGTTGATTTCAACGTTCAGGAAGTGCTGGGCGAAATGGAACGCGAGATGCTGGAAGCTGCGGATGCGCTGGAATTCGAACGCGCGGCCGTGTTGCGCGATCAGATGCATGAACTGCGTCGGGCGAATAACCTGAAAAGCGATAGTGCGTCGAGCGCACAGACTCGCTATGATAAGCCGCGAGCCCGAAAACGCGGCGCTCAAAAACAAAAAACTTAAGCGACCTCATGGACCCTGAGTTGAACAAACAACGAGCGCCGGAGTGGGCATTCGATTTATACCCACAACTGGACACGGATGTTGTGGGACACCCGCTGCTCGCGTTCAACGAAGTCGGGTCCACCAACGACGTCGCCAAGCAGATGGCGTTGAACAATGCGCCCGATGGTCTGGCCATTGTTGCCCGCTCACAGACGGGAGGGCGCGGGCGGCGGGGTAGAACCTGGGCTTGTTTCCCAAATCGCGCCGTATATCTCTCCGTTCTCCTTCGCCCTCCGGCCTTGCCTCCGGAAGACGTGAGCTGGCTCGGTATTCTCGGCGGCCTCGCCGCAGCAAATGCGTTGCAAGACGTTGGAGTAAAGAACCTGCGCATCAAGTGGCCCAATGACGTTCTTGTGAACCGCAAAAAAATCGGCGGCGTTCTTGTTGAGCCACGACTGGGAGAGGGCAAGGTCGCCTTCGCCGTAATCGGTATCGGCATCAACGTCCGACAAGACGCCACAGACTGGCCTGAAGACCTTTGTGAAATTGCGACCTCCTGCGCAATTGAAGGTGTGGAGGTCACCTGCGACACCGTCATCTGCCGCGCCCTCCACTGGATAGACAGATGGTACGCTGCGTTACTCAACGACCAACACCCCACTCTCCTCAACGACTGGGCCCGATGGAGCGGCTCGGAGGAAATGCCGGTATTGGATTGACGGCGAAGACGAGGGCGAAAACGAGAGACGCTCCACCTTCGCGAAAGGCACGGCGGATACGGAGCGGGGAGCTGAAATCCGGAGTGCGCAGAGAGTATGGCGCATGGCGCTCCAAACGAATTGCAATCTATAAATCGCTTCCTCTTCTTGTAGGTGGGATAAAGCCAACACTGTCCCTGATATAATTCGCGTCTAATTCGTGCTTAACTCTGATGTCAATCCCCGCTCTTGACCAGACTCCAACGCTCGCGCAGATTGGCGGGGTTGTGAGGTGATTGTGGCGATTCTGGTTGTTGATATCGGGAATACGAGCGTGACGGCGGGGGTGTATCGGAACGGGAACATCTCGCGGTTGGAACGGATGCCTACTGGGAAGGCGAGTCGCGAGGCAATTCTTGGACTGGTGCGCAAGGTGGCGGCACGGTCGCGCCTGACCGGCGCGATGGTGGCGTCGGTAGTGCCGAGAGTTGATGGCGTGTGGAAATCGGCTCTGCGTGAGTGTGTGGCAGGGCCGGTGGCTTTTGTGCGTCATACCTTAAAACTCGGTGTGGCTGTTCGCTATCCGGAGCCGGAGACGATTGGCGCGGATCGCTTGGCGAATGCTGCGGGTGGCATCGCGCGATATGGGGCGCCACTGATCGTGGCGGATTTCGGTACGGCGGTGACGTTCGATATCATTACGAAGCGCGGCTATGAGGGCGGAATTATTGCACCGGGGCTGCCGCTGGTTTTTGATTATCTCGCAGAGAAGACGGCAAAGCTGCCGCGTCTGCACGAATTACCAGCGCGGGGAGCTTGGGGACGTTCGACAGAACAGGCAATGCAGCTGGGGGCGCGGTGGGGATTCCCTGGATTGGTTCAGGGGATTCTTACGGAGCTGCAGAAACAACCGGCCTTGAAAAAGGCCCAAGTGGTGATTACAGGCGGTCACGGGAATGTTGTACGCAAGGCGCTCGGCAAGTCTGCGGTGGTTGATTCGACGCTGACACTGTATGGTATTGGTCTGATTTTTGAATTGAACTACGGAAAGCACAATGAAAACGCGGATTGAACAACGGTTTGCGGACTTGGCCGCAAAAAAACAAAAAGGATTCATCGCCTATATCACGGCAGGCGATCCGACGCTCGCAGCGACGGAAGACTTTGTCCTGCGTCTCGCTGATGCGGGGGTGGATGTCATTGAATTGGGAATTCCTTTTTCTGATCCCCTCGCGGACGGACGGGTGAATCAGGCATCGGCAACCCGCGCACTTACGGCGGGCACGACTCCGGGCGGGGTACTGGAGATGGTGGCGCGTATTCGTAAGCGCAGCGAAATTCCGCTGATGGGCTACAGCTATATGAACCTCATTCACGCGCGCGGGGTTGATCGGTTTATGCGCGAAGCCGCAGAGGCGGGGTTGGACGGCCTGCTGATGCTCGATTTGCCAGTCGAAGAATCTGCTCCGTACTTGAAGGTGTTGAAAAAGAACGCCCTGGACTACATCGCACTGGTGACGCCGACGACGCCGGATGAGCGAATCAAAAAAATTGTGCAGCTGGCGAGTGGTTTCATTTACTGCGTGTCGCGCGAAGGTGTGACAGGGATTCAGGACAAGCTGAGTTCGAAGGCGATCAGTCTCGTGCGTCGCACGAAGTCGCTGACGCCATTGCCGGTTGCGCTTGGTTTCGGGATTGGCACACCGGCACAGGCGCATAAGGCGGCAGCGGCGGCGGATGCCGTGGTGGTGGGGAGCGCGATCGTAAATCGTTTGTACACGGAGCCGCACACTGGGAAGGGCCGTCAAGCGGCGGCGGATTTCGTGGGGACACTGGTAAAGGCAGTTAAAGGAGTTTCGTAATGGGCGCTAATCGGTATGCGGTGATTCTTGCGGGTGGTCGGGGCGAACGGTTTTGGCCCCTGAGCCGGGCAGCGCGTCCAAAACAACTGCTGGCGCTCGTTGGAAATCGTCCGTTGCTGGCACAGGCGGTGGAGCGACTCGAAGGTCTGGTCCCGCCGGAGCGCGTACTGGTTCTTACCAATGCCGATCTTGTGGAAGCGACGCGCAAGGCCGCGCCGGAACTGCCGCCGGAAAATATCGTCGGCGAACCGGTCGGTCGCGATACCGCGCCGGCAGTTGCGTTGGCGACGGCGTTGGTCAAGGCGCGTGATCCGAACGGAATTTTCGCCATTCTGACCGCAGATCACATTATGGGTGATCTGCCACGGTTCCGCGAAACGTTGGCGGCGGGAATGGATATCGCCGAGGGCGGGGACTACCTCGTGACAATTGGAATCAAACCGACAGAACCTAGCACGGGCTATGGCTACATTGAACAGGGTGAGTCGTTCAAGATCGAGCGAGAGATTGAGTTTCGCCGCGTACAGCGTTTTGTTGAAAAACCCGATTTGGCGACGGCGGAATCTTATCTTGCGAGCGGGCGCTACGCGTGGAACTCGGGGATGTTCATTTGGTCGGTTGCTGCAATTGAAGCGGCGCTCTTGAAGCATCAACCGGAGCTGGGCGCGAAAGTGAATGAGTGGGCCGAGGCGGCGAAGCAGCCGACGTTCCTTGTTGAATTGGCGAAGTCGTTCCCCGCCGCAACCAAAATTTCGATTGATTACGCAGTGATGGAGAAGGCCGACAACATCCTCGTCGCGGCGGGCACGTTTGCTTGGGACGACGTCGGTTCTTGGCCAGCATTGGAACGTCACTTTCCGGCGGATGCTGCGGGCAACGTCTTGATTGGCGATACTGCGGAAGTGGACTCGCAGACGAACATTGTTTATTCGCAAGGGCGCCTCACCGCGCTGGTCGGTGTGAAGGACCTAATTGTTGTTCAGTCGGAAGACGCAACATTGGTTTGTCATCGCGATCAAGCGCAAAACATCAAAGCGTTGTTGGCGAAGCTCCGTGCTGCGGGACGGGCCGAGGTACTTTAATGTCCCGCTGGCTGGGTATTGATTTGGGCGAGAAGCGGGTGGGCATCGCGATCAGCGATCCCGATGGTTTTCTTGCAAGCAGTCGAGAAGTCTGCGAGCTGAAGCATCCAAACGAGGCGCTCAATCGTGTGGTTGAAGTCTTCCGTGCATCCGGCGCGAGCGGCGTTGTGGTTGGGCATCCGTTGAATATGGACGGTTCGCACGGCCCGGCGGCACAGAAGGCGGAAACATTCGCGACAGCGCTCAAGGAAAAACTGGGTGTACCGGTGCGCTTGTGGGACGAGCGCCTTACGACAAAGGCCGCGCACAATGTGATGATTGAGGCGGGCGCACGCCGAGAGAAGCGGCGCGGGGTGGTGGACAAACTCGCCGCACAACTGATGCTTCAAAGTTTCCTTGATGCCCATAGCGGAACGCCGCCGTTATGAGTCAACGCTATCGCGCAATTATTTCCTACGACGGCACGGAGTTTTTCGGCTGGCAGGTGCAGGCGGGGAAAAGGACGGTTCAACAGGCTGTAGAAGATGCGATTGCAGCGGTCGTCCGCGTTAACGTGGACGTTTTTTGTAGTGGTCGAACGGATGCAGGTGTTCACGCACGTGGTCAGGTGGTGCATTTTGACCTGCCTGAAAAACGCCCCCGGCAAAACTCTTTTTGGGCTTGAACGCGAATCTCCCGGAGGATGTGCGCGTCGAAAAGATCACGACAACACGGGCGGACTTCGATGCGCGATTCAAAGCCACGGGCAAGGAGTATCGTTATTTTATTTGGAACAATCCCGTGCCGACGCCTGATACCCGCAGATATAACACGCACATTCGCCATGCGTTGGATGTGAAAGCAATGAACGCGGCGGCGGCACAACTGGCCGGTCGTCACGACTTTGCCGCGTTCTGCGCAAATCCCGGCTATGAGCGCGCGAGCACGGTGCGTCGGATAGACGTGCTGAAGGTGGTTCGCCGCGGGCCGCAAATCACGATCATTGCGCGTGGCGAGGGATTTCTCTATCGCATGGTGCGCAGCCTTGCGGGTCATTTAATTCGTGTCGGGATGGGCGAGATACCCCCGGAAGAAACGAGCACGATCCTGCGCTCACGCACACGGACGGCTCATGTTCCGACGGCCGGGCCGCAGGGACTTTTCCTTTGGCGCGTTTTTTACCGCAGACAAGGCGGCTCGTTGCCTTGACGGGTGGGGTGGGGTGGGATAGCGTCGCCACTTCCATTCAAAAAGAACTATGCCATCCATACAGATACTTCCATCGCTGCTCGCTGCTGACTTCGGTCATCTGGCGGAGGCCTGCCTTTTCGCAGAACGCGCGGGGGCGGATGCCATGCATCTCGATGTGATGGACGGGCATTTTGTGCCGAACCTCACGATGGGTCAAGACATTGTCCGAATGGCCGACCGCACGATGAATATCCCGTCGAGTGTTCACCTGATGTGCACGCATCCCGCAGTCTTGTTGGATGGATTTCTCGATGCTGGCTCGGACCTGATTTTGTTTCACGTTGAATCGCATGATGCGCCGGGCCCACTGTTGAAGAAGACTCGCGCCGCGGGGCGGCGCGCGGGGGTGGTGTTGAACCCCGAGACGCCAGCGGAGGCGTGTCGTGAATTTCTCGGAACGGTGGATGAAATTCTTTTGATGACGGTTCATCCGGGCTTCGGCGGCCAGGCCTTTTTGCAACACGTTCTCCCCAAAATTGCCGACATTCGTTCGTGGGCGCCGGATTTGGATATTTCCGTGGACGGCGGAATCACGTTGGACACTGCGGAAGCCTGTGCCCGGGCGGGCGCGAATGCGTTTGTCGCAGGTACTTCACTTTACAGAGCCTCTGATATGAAGGCTGAAATCGCGGCGATGCGCGAACGATGCGAAAAGGCATTTTTCGGCCGGCGCGCTTAATTCCATGCAAGACTTATCTCACATCCGCAACTTCTGCATCATCGCGCATATTGACCACGGCAAGTCCACACTCGCGGACCGTCTGCTCGAACTCACCTCGACCATTGAGAAGCGAGATATGCAGAATCAGATTCTGGACGCGATGGATCTGGAGCGCGAGCGCGGCATTACAATCAAGGCGCATCCGGTGACGATGTTTTACACGGCGAAGGACGGCAAGCGCTACACGTTCAACCTTATTGATACGCCGGGACACGTGGACTTTTCCTATGAGGTGCAGCGAAGCTTGTCCGCCTGCGAGGGGGCGTTGCTGATCGTGGACGCGACGCAGGGCGTGGAGGCGCAGACGGTTGCGAACACGTATATGGCGGCCGGGCAGGGGCTGACGCTTGTGCCCGTGTTGAACAAAATTGATATGCAGAGCGCACACGTCGAGGAAGCGGAACAACAGCTTGAGGAAATTTTGGCTATTCCGGCGCATGACGCCTTCAAAGTCAGCGCAAAAACCGGTTTAGGCGTCGAGGCGCTGCTTGAAGGAATTGTCGCGAAGGTTCCTCCGCCGACATCCACGAGAGACGACATGCGCGCGCTAGTCTTCGATTCGACGTACGATTCGTTCCGTGGCGTCGTGACCTACATCCGCGTTGTGGACGGCACGTTGAGGGCCGGAGAGCGGATTCGCCTCGTGAGCACGGGACAGGATTACGAAATTAAGGAAGTGGGCATCTTCACTCCCGGTCCGGTAAAGGTTCAGCAGCTAAACCCCGGCGAGGTCGGCTATTTCATCGGAAATATTAAGGACCCGTCGGAGATTAAGATTGGCGACACGGTGACGATGGCGCGAAAGCCGACCAATCTTCCGCTGCCCGGATTCAAAGAAATTCATCCGATGGTGTTCAGCGGGATTTATCCGATCAATACCGCAGACTTTGAGAAGCTCAAGGCGAGTCTTGAAAAATACAAATTGAACGACAGCTCGTTCAGTTATATGCCGGAAAACTCGATTGCGCTGGGGCTCGGATTCCGCTGCGGATTTCTCGGCTTGCTGCACATGGAAATTGTGCAGGAGCGTCTTCGTCGCGAGTATGGCGTGGACATCATTTCGACATATCCGAACGTCGTTTATCACGTCACGACAACGAGCGGAGAAACGATGTCGGTGGAAAATCCGACCAAGCTTCCCGACCCGTCGCGCATTGCAAAAATTGAAGAGCCGATGATCAAGGCCTTCATCATCACGCACAACGAACACATCGGCGACATGCTGCAGCTCATCATGGATCGGCGCGGTGTGGTAACGAAAACCGAGTCGCTCGACACGCGGCGCGTGATGTTGACCTGTACGCTGCCGCTCAATGAAATCCTGATTGATTTTCAGGACAAGCTGAAAAGTATCAGCCGGGGCTATGCCTCGATGGATTACGAGTATTCGGGCTATCAGGAATCCGATTTGGCACGGATGGATATTCTGGTTCACGGTGAGCCGGTTGAAGCCTTCTCGTGCATCATCCACCGGAGCAAGGCGGAGGGGCGCGGGCGTCAATTATGTGCCGCGCTCAAAGATTTGATTCCACCCGCGATGTTTCCCATCGCGCTCCAAGCGGCGGTGAACAAAAAAGTTATTGCGCGAGAGACAATTCGGGCGCTTCGTAAAGACGTTACGGCCAAGTGTTACGGCGGTGACATCACGCGAAAGCGGAAATTGCTCGAAAAACAAAAGGAAGGCAAAAAGCGAATGAAGCAGGTCGGCAACGTCAGCATTCCGCAGGAAGCCTTCGTGAAGGTGCTCAAGGGCGGGATGGATTGATGACAGATTGGCTGAAGAGGCGACGGATGCGCAAACTTGCGCGCCATGCATTGATGGAATCGCGGCGTGCGCGGTATATGCACGAGGATATTGCCGATCAAGCAGACCTCTCGGCAGCGCATGATGCCGAACACGCATTGCGCACGGCGCGGAAGGGTGGGGCGCCGGAAGAGATTGAAGCTGCGCTGGATCGCGTGGCGGAGGCGATTGAACGAATCGCGCCATCGAAACCGAATCCCCGCCTGCGTGAGTATGTTGAAATCATCGTCGTCGCCATCGCCGTGGCGATGGCGTTCCGCACGTATTTCATCCAACCGTTCAAGATCCCAACCGGTTCGATGCAGCCGACGCTATACGGCATTTCCGTGGAGCCGCAGGCGGGCCGCCAATGGTACGACCAGTTTCCGATCAATCTGGTTTCACTCGCTCTGTTCGGCGAGCGCTATCAGGAAATCCGCGCAAAGTCGGATGGATTGGTTGACATGCGGTATGACGAGTCGGAGGAAGCGATTCGCGTCTATATCGGCGGAGTTCCGCACGAGATGCCCCGGCGGATGTCGCTATACGTTCAACCCGGCAAGACGTTTGTGAGGAGTGGACAGATTATCGCCAGCGGCCGCACGCGCATGGGCGATCATATTTTTGTGAACAAACTGCGCTACAATTTCATGCGGCCGAAGCGCGGCGATATCTTTGTTTTCAGCACGACCGGCATCAAATACGAGCGAATCCGTCCGAACTCATTCTATATTAAACGTATGGCCGGAATGCCGGGTGAACGTCTCCGTCTGGAACCGCCGTATCTCGTGGCGGACGGCAAACGAATAACCGAGCCGTACCCGTTTGAGCGTCTATTGAAGGAGAAGGACAAAGGCTACAACGGCTATCAGTTGCCATACTTTGATCGCACCCTGCATGTTGCGCTAGGACTGCCGGGAGAGGAACTTCACTTGTCGGATACCGAGTATTTGCCTTTGGGCGACAACACCTTGTCCAGCCTCGACGGGAGATACTTCGGCGCAGTCCAGCGTACCAGCATCGTCGGCCCGGCTTTCATGGTCTATTGGCCGCTCGGATCGCGTTGGGGCTGGGTTCAATAATCGCAGCGTTCGGGCGGCGAGAACGGCGTAAAGCTTTCGAATCGTAGAGTGCGACGCCGATTATCATCCTAGGGGTCGATGCGCAAAATAGTGATAAAAGGCTTGGTTTCAGCCGATATAAGCAACGTCGCATAATACATATTATGTCTATATCCGGGTGGCGGGAACGGCTATTAGTAGCGGTGGTCGGTTTCAACCTGTGACGACAGGCACTATCGCAACTCGGCTACTTCGCTGCAGAGTTTTCAGAAAGCTGGCGGTATAACGCCTCGTAGCGTTCGCCAGCGCGTCGCCAAGATACGTCGGTCGTCATCAGGTTCTGGATGATCCGCGCCTTCTTCTCTGGCGCACGATACAGGTTGAGCGCACGATCAATTGCGGCGACAAATGAATCGGCTGTGTATTCGTAAAATTTTATGCCTGTAGGCCTGTCGCTTTCTTCCGGGTCGAGGATGGAGTCCACCAAGCCTCCGACGGCGTGTGCGATCGGGAGTGTCCCGTAGCGCTGGCTGCAGAACTGGGTCAGCCCGCACGGTTCGGATTTGGAAGGCATAAGGGTCATGTCCGCGCCAGCCTGAATTTCGTGGGCAAGGGGAGCATTGTATCCAATACGCACCCCCACCCTGCCCGGCCAACGTTCGGCCCATTCGCGGGCAACCTTTTCAAACTTTTCCTGACCGGCGCCAAGCAGCACGAATGAAACATCCCGCGCCATGATCTCCGGCATGGCCTCGGTCAGAATATCCATTCCCTTGAGATCAACGAGGCGCGAAATCATCGCGAGAAGAACGGTGCCTTCTCCAACTTCAACGCGCATTCGGACAGCAGCGCGTTCTCTGCAAATTCTTTTGCCCGCGATATTCTGCGCGTCGTAGTTCGCCGCAATGTGCGTGTCCGTCGCCGGATCCCAAATGTTTGTGTCAATTCCGTTCAACAGTCCGATCAGTCGGTCGCCCAGACTGCTCAGAACGCCTTCCAGCCCGAAGCCAGCTTCCGGCGTCAGGATTTCCCGCGCATAGGTCGGACTGACGGTTGTGACGATATCCGCTCCGCTGATTCCCGCCTTCAAACAGCCGATCTGTCCATAGTATTCAAATGTATCAACGGAGAATGCGCTGAACGGGAGATTGGTGAATGCATAATCGCTATCCGGGAACAGTCCCTGATACGCGATGTTGTGCAGCGTGAAGACGACCTTCGCTCTGCGTCCCCGGCGGCGGCCGTTGACGCCGTATTCCAGAAAGTACGGGATCAGTCCCGTCTGCCAGTCGTTGCAGTGAATCACGTCGAAACTTATTCCCAGGTGGTCTATGAGCGAGACGACAACTTTTTGAAAGAATACGAAGCGCTCGAAGTTGTCTTCGTAATCGCGCTCCGGGAGATTGTAGAGCTGCGAGCGATCAAAGAATTCGTCGCGCCGAATGAAATAGGTCGCCACCCCACCCTCCTCAATTCGGAGGATGTCCGCCGTGAACATTTTCATTCCGACAGGAACCGTGATTTTGATTCCGGTCTTTTCCAAATTACGCGGGCCTTCCAGTACGGCCCGGTAGCAAGGCATGAAACACACAACCTGATGATCGGCCTTTGCCAGCATACGTGGAAGTGCGCTGGCAACCTCCGCCAAGCCGCCGGTTGACGCATACGGTGTGATTTCACTCGCGATATAGCCCAGCTTCATAAACCCCTTTGTCCGTTTATCTTCTACCAAGAATCCCCTAACAAGGCGTATAGTCCCGTCCCATGACCCGCGGAGCAAGCCTTGAAACTCGTCTTTATGCTTTATTCAGCCGTCCGGACTATCGTCCGCTCAAGCATCACGAAATCGCGAACGTCCTTCATCTAAAGGGCGGCGAGCGCAGTGCGCTCCGGGCATTGTTGCGAAAAGGCAAAGAAGAAGGACGGTTGAGCATCCTTCGGAAAAATCGCTGGGCGCTTTCTCAAAATGACCGATTAATTTCGGCGCGCATCAGTATGCTGCCGAACGGGGGCGCGATTGCGACTTCCACGGCGGACCCGCCGCTGGAGTACTTCATCGGTCGAAGCGCTCTCGCTGGCGCGATTCATGGCGACATGGTGACACTCGAATTGTTCTCGCGCCGCAGGCGAACCGACGACTCACAGCGGCAGGAAGCAAAAGTTGTTCGCGTGACCGCGCGGCGACAGCGCGCAATTGCCGGACGCCTCATGCGAAACCGATATTTCTGGTATGTGATTCCCGAGCATTCCCGCATCCGCGACAATATTCGTGTCCGTTCTACAGAGGCGGAAATCGAACTCATTGAGCATCATTATGTGGTGGTCGAGCTGGAGGCATGGAGCGGCGCGGGCGAACTTTTGCGTGGGAAGGTTGTGGAGGATCTGGGCGACGAAGATTTGCCGCATCTTCGAGAAATTATACTCCTTAGAAATCGCGATCTCGTGAAGACATTCGATGACGATGTCACCGCCGCCGCGCGTGCGCGTTCTCCTGAGCTTTCGTCCGATGATCTCCGTGATCGGGAGGATTGCCGGGAGCTGTTGAGCCTCACGATAGACCCCGCAACCGCGCACGATTTCGACGACGCGGTTTCATTAATCGAAGCGCCCGGCGGATGGGAGCTTGGCGTCCATATTGCCGATGTCTCGCATTTTGTCGCCGTCGGTTCTCCGATCGATCGGGAGGCGGAAAAGCGCGGCAACAGTGTGTATCTGACCGGCGATTTCATTCCCATGCTACCTCCTCACCTCACCGCCGATGTTTGCAGCCTGCGTCCGAATGTGGACCGGCTGGCGTTCTCGGTCTGGCTCTCGCTCAATCACGAAGGAAAGGTAATTCGCCATCGCGTGGCGCAGACGGTGATTAATTCCAAAGCCCGCCTGAATTACGACGAAGTGCAGGAGCATTTCGACAATCCCTCGGCCTCGAACATCCCGAAAGGACTGCATGACACCCTGCGCGCCATGCGCGAGCTTGCGCACCGCGTTCGTGCACGGCGCATCAAAGCAGGTGCGCTAAACCTTTCGATGCCGGAGGTCTCGTGCGATTTGGACGCGGACGGGAATGTCACGGCAATAAGAAAGCGCGGCGCTCCGGAGGCCTACAATCTGATCGAAGAGTTTATGCTGCTCGCAAATGTTGCTGTGGCGGAGCGCCTCGCAGCCGGGAAAGCTCCCGCGCTTTACCGGATACACGATGCGCCGGACGAGGAGCAGTGGGAAGAGATGCGTTCTGCGCTGCAACTGCTGGGAATCAATCATCCTGTGAATTCGAAGGAGTACCTCAACGAGATTTGCGAGCAAATTGAAGAGAAGCCGGTCGCCTATTCTGCGAATCTAGCCATTCTTCGGAACTTGAAACGCGCGCTCTATTCCGACCGTCCGAGCGAACACTTCGGATTGGGTTTTCCGCGTTACACCCATTTTACATCGCCGATTCGCCGCTATCCCGATTTACTGGTGCATCGCCTGTTGAAAGCCGAGGAAGCGCACCGCCGCAGTCCCTATGACCGCGATGCTATCCGACGCCTTGCCCTTCATTGTTCGGAGACGGAGCGCAACGCCGATGAGGCGGAAGAAGAGAGCCTGCGGCGCAAGTGTATGGATTATTACGCTGCGCTTTTGAAGAAGGGAGAAATCGGTCCGTATCCGGCGCTGGTCACCGGCGTTTTGTCGCGAGGCTTGCTGGTGGAGCTTACAGATTCGCTGCAACGCGGGCTGATTCCCATGCGCGCGCTCGGGGAAGATTTCTTCGAGGCAAATCCGGAGCGCGGCCTTGTGGTTGGACGGCGCTCGCGTCGAACAATCAGAGTCGGGCAAACGGTCGAAGTGGAAATACTTCGCGTGGACATTGAGCGCGGGCAGATGGATTTCAATCTCGCGTCACCTCCCAAAACCGAGCGAAGAATCGTCAGCGAATCAGATAAATCAGCTTCTGCTCGGCGCCGCCGCGTTCGACATCGAGGACGAGCGCGTTGACGCGGTTCTTCATGAACTCCGTGATAAAATATTCCGCGCGACGCTGACTCACCATCCGCATCGAGTTCACCCGGCGAATCACATCCCCCTCCTGCAGGCCCATTGCGCGAAAGAAGTCCCCCTCCCCTTCCGTATCCAGATAGTACCCCTCGATTTCCTTGTCTTTGTAGTCGGGCTTGAGCGAGGCATAGACGTTGGCGATTCGCTCGGGATCGTCCAGCAGTTCCGCGTAATAACGAAGCAACTCCTCACGCTTCATCACCCAACGGTTTTCGCCCACGCGCTTTCCGAAACGATTCGATTCCAGTGCGGGCATATCTTCCATGGAAAGATTACCCTCCTTGGTCGCGGCAGATTGACCGGCGGGTGAAGACGTGCTTACCGCGCTGAAGCTCAAGGCCAGTTCATATTCAACGCCGTCGCGCTGGAGACGAACCCGATCTTCCTCAATGCGCGTGACGAGATATCCGTCCACTTCCTGATTTTCCTGCGCAATGATCTGACTTTTGGCGGACAGATCATCAAGAATCGCTCGGCGGCGTTCCTGCGATTCACCGGTCTCCGATGCCTCATCGTAAAGAAAAAAGGTCCCCGCCAAGCGAAATTTCTCTGCGAGCGGCCCTTCTCCTGCCGACTGTCGGCCCGCCGCGCGAATTGTCAGCCAGGCATCGGCAGGAATCTCTGCTGCGGGAGAGTTGTCTATTTTCGTTTGCTCAGGCGTCTCTTGCGGGGTTTCCTTCGGCAATCGCATGTACACGCGCGCGAAATAAACGGACTGCGCAACCGCAACTGCGAGCAGCAGCGCTGCGACCAATTGAAGGGCGGTTGCGAATCTTATTTTCATCTCTTTTTCATGGAGCCGCAAGGTGCGGTAAGCCGGATTCTGTTCCTGCCGAAGCAGGCCGATCATTTATCTATGCAACCAACCCGAGGTCTCCCGCCAGCAATGCTCGCGGTCCCCCGCTTACGCGGTGGGAGACGGGCCGCCTCAGACCTCCTATTTGGTCTTGCTCCGGGCGGGGTTTGCCTTGCCCAACGCCTCTCGACATCGGACGGTGGTCTCTTACACCACCCTTTCACCCTTACCACTCGGAAATCCGAGTGGCGGTTTTCTTTCTGTGGCACTTTCCGTCAGTACGGTTTTCCCGCACCGCTCCCGACCGTTCCCAGCCGGGACACCCTGCCCTACGGAGTCCGGACTTTCCTCATGCCACTCCAAAGGATTGACACGCGATCGGACACCTTACAGCTCCACGGCGAAAGGTAGCCCGTCAGATGCGCCAGTACAAGAGGCGTCCGCAAAAAGAGCAGTTGGTCATGTGGTCGCTTCGCTTCGCATCCTGAATAAGTTGCGGTGCGATTTTCATGTGGCAGCCACCACAGGAACCGCTTTCCACCGGAACCAATGCGAAGTCGCCCATGTGTTTGAAAATCCGCTCGTAGCGGCTCAGCCATTCGGGATCAATGGCCTTCGCCAATTCCATGCGCTCAGCCTTCAGGCGTGAAATTTCTTCTTTAATCGCTCCCAGCCGTTGATCCAATGCCTGCGTATCCGCCTCAACGGATTTTTGTTCTTCGCTGTGGCGTTTATCGAGCAGCGCGATGTTTGTGCGCAAGCCCTCCGCTTCCTCCATCAACGCGATCTCTTTGTCCTCCTCATCGCGGATGGTCTTTTCGACCGTCGCAATTTCGCGCTCAAGCGCGCGATAGTCGTCATTTGTACGCACGGTGTTTTGCTGTGTACGCAACTTGCCGATGCGCTGCCGTTGCGTCTCAATTTCCAGCTCGACTCCCTTGATTGCCGCGCTGGTACGTTTGAGCGCCTCTTGGGCATCGTCCAAAGCCGTCTTGTGTTCGATCAAGGCAGCTTCGCTCAACTTCTTCCGGGCGGGAATTTGATGTGTATCGCGGGTCAAGTCCTTGATTCTGCGATCCCGTTCCTGCAGCACGAGCAATTTTTCGATGGTCGTCAATTCGCAACCTCCAGCGCTAAAATGGCGACGATACGGGGTGAGGATTGACCTTGTCAACGGCCTTGCCCCGGTGTTTTGAAATTTTCTTTACCTACCTGCGCAGGGCATTGAAGCGCTGAACATATTTGCCCAGCATATCCGTCTCAAGATTTACCGCATCCCCCGGCGTCAATTCCGAGAGCGAAGTGTTTTCCCATGTGTGTGGGATCAGGTGGACGGTGAAGGCATCTGACTTCAAGTCAACGAGGGTAAGACTGACGCCGCTAATCGCGATTGAGCCTTTGACGATCATCTGCGCCAGCAGATCGTCTGCGCAGGTCACTTCCAAAATTTTATCGCGACCGACCGGGGAGGTTGAGCGCACCTGCCCCACCCCGTCCACGTGCCCGGAAACGAAGTGTCCGCCAAGCGCATCACCCACTCGCAAGGCCCGCTCCAAATTAAGCCGCTGCCCCGCTTTCCTCTTTCCAAAATTTGTGCGGTCAAACGTCTCCTTCAGGACATCGAAGGTCATTACGCCATCGTTTTCGCCGGTGACGGTCAAACAAACGCCCTCGACGGCGATACTTTCGCCCGGCACAAGCGCGGGCTCCCAGCGCGCCGCGCGAACACGCAGGCGACCGTGACTGCCGTTGTCTTCCACGTTTTCAACGATGCCGATATGTTGAATAATTCCAGTGAACATTTTATTGCTCCGGTCGCGCCCGAATCAACACATCGTTGCCGGACCGCGTCACTTCTTTAATAATCCATTTCGGCGCACGCGAAAGCGGCCAGCCTTTCCCTCCGATGGAGGGCGTTGCATCCCCGCCGAGAATACGCGGGGCAAAAAAAGAACCAGGCCTCATCTACCAGCTTTTCACGGATCAATGAACCCGCCAGCGCTCCCCCGCCCTCGCACAACACGTGCAAAATGTCTCGGCGTCCCAAAGACGCCAGAACACCGCGGAGTGAAAAATGGCCGCTCGTTGCCGGCAACAATTCGATCTCAACCCCGCGCTTTTGCAGCGTGTCGCGATACGTTCTCGATGATCGCGTACTGGTGAACAACAATGTGCGTCCGCGAAATTGGTCGGTGAATAGACGATGACGAAGTGGAATTGTTCCCGCCGCATCGAGCACGACGCGAAAGGGCTTGCGCCCGCGCGATGGCACGGGCAGGAGTGATGGGTCATCCAGTTGCGCGGTGTTGCGACCGACTAAAATTGCATCCACTCGACCGCGCAGTTTATGCACCTTGCGGCGCGCCTCCGCGCCGGTGATCCAACGCGAGGTTCCCTTTGCATCTGCGATGCGCCCGTCGAGTGTTGAACCCAATTTCAGCGTCACAAATGGACGACCGTTTGCCTGATGCATCGCGAAGGGTTCAATGAGTTCAGTGCACTCGTCTTTGCATACACCGATCTCCACCTCGACTCCGACTTTGCGTAGCAAACGTATCCCCCGCCCCGCATGTTTCGGATTGGGATCAACAACGCCAATCACGACACGACGGACACCGTGCTTCAGAATCGCATCCGTGCAAGGCGGAGTACGACCCCACGTCGAGCAGGGTTCCAGCGTGACATAAAGCGTTGCGCCTTTTGCCTCCTCGCCAGCTCTGCGAAAGGCGTTCACCTCTGCGTGTACGCCGCCAGCGCGATGATGGTAGCCTTCACCAATATACCGCCCGTTTTTTACCAACACTGCGCCGACAGGCGGATTTGGGCGCGTCAGTCCTTCCCCCTGTGTGCAAGCGCAATCGCGCGCGTCATCCAGCGCTCATCCGCCGTCGGTTTTTGGGACCCCATGGTTCCCCTCCTTATACGGCGATTCATAGCCCAGGAGCGCGTCCACGAACGAAGCGGAATCAAACGGCGCGAGATCATCAATCCCTTCGCCCAATCCGACGAATCGGATTGGAAGTCCCAGTTCGCGGGTGATTGAAAAGAGAAAACCCGCCTTCGCTGAGCCATCGAGTTTTGTCACGATCACTCCGGTGAGCGGCGCGACTTCATTGAACATCCGCGCCTGAACCAGCGCGTTCTGTCCGAGCGCGGCATCGAGAACGAGCCAGATTTCGCGTGGCGCCGCTTCGATGTTTTTCGACATCGCGCGACGTACTTTGCTCAGCTCTTCCATCAACGGCTGTTTGGTGTGCATTCGTCCGGCGGTATCAATAATTGCCACATCGCAGTTCCGTGCGCGTGCAGCGGCGAGTGCGTCGTACGCGACCGCCGCCGCATCGGCACCGGTCTGTCCGATCACCGATTCACAGCCGACGCGTTCGGCCCAAATTCGCAACTGATCGGAACCCGCCGCGCGAAAGGTATCCGCTGCGCCCAATAGCGGACGATGTCCCGCATCTTTTGCCAGCCGCGCCAATTTCGCGCACGTTGTCGTTTTGCCGGAGCCGTTGATGCCGACAACCAGAATGCTGAGAGGCGGGGAGACTTCCGGCCATGTATAGGAAGTTGTTTCGCCCAATGTCCTGCACAAGAGTTGGCGCAGCATATCGCGCCCGTTCACTCGAAGGCCCTTGTAGGCCTTTTCTATTTCCGCAACCAGCTCCGAGGCGAGCCGCGCGGGCATATCGGCAAGCAACAACGTCGCTTCCAGTTCTTCGAGTGTTTCCGCGTCAACCTTTTCGCCTTTTTCTCCGCGCGTGAACACCCGCGAGAGCGCGTCGGAAAACTGACGACGCGTTCGCGCTAGAGCATTGATCCAGGTGACCATTGGATTACCCCGTAGAACTGTTGGAGACCTTGTTCACCACGGCGGCAGCGCGAGCGTGGCGCTGCAGCCCGCGTCGGGCGCGATCCAGAATTCCGTTCACAAATCGGCCCGATTCGTCGGAACTTAATTCCTTTGCAATGTCCACCGCTTCATTGATGGAGACCACGGGTGGAATATCCGGGCGATGCAACATCTCAAACAGCGCGACGCGCATAACGTTCCGATCCACCCCTCCCATGCGTCGCACCTCCCAATTGTCCGCGCTGGCTTGCAATTGCTCGTCCAGAATCGTCTTGTTCGTCTCCACTCCGCGAATTAACGCCTCTGTGAATTCGCGAACCTTGGTGCTTGCGTCATGGTCGGTCCAAAATTGCTGGAGCGCCTCATTCAAATCGCCGGTGTTAATGTCGCGCTGGAAAAGAAATTGGACTGCGAGTATCCGCCCTTCGTGGCGACCGCTCATCGGGTCTTGCCTCCGAGTTTTTTGAGGACATTCGCCATTTCAATCGCGGTCTCCGCGATACTCGATCCGCGATTCCCCTGCTTCCCGCCGGAACGCTCCATCGCTTGCTCCGTCGTCTGTGCGCCGATCACACCATCCATCACCGGAATTCCGGTATCGGCGGTGATCTGCGCAACACTTGAAGCAACCTGGCTTGTAATAATACCCGCGTGACCGGTTGCCCCTTGAATCACGACTCCGAGCGCAAGAAGCGCATCATATTTTCCGCTTTCCGCCATTGGACGAAGCGCCGCTGGTAATTCGAATGCGCCCGGCACCCATACGACAGTGATATCCGCCGAGTTTGCGCCGTGCTGCTCCAGTGTTTCCAATGCGCCGACCAGAAGGTTGCGCGTGAAGAGGTCATTGAAACGGCTAATCGCAATGCCGAACCGCAAGCCTTTCGCTATCTTTTCGCCGATAATAATCTTCATAAATGTTCCTACAGCAAATGTCCCATCTTTGATCGTTTCGTTTCCAGATACCGACCATTGTATTGCGTGGGCGGACGGACCAACGGGATGCGCGTCTGCACATGCATTCCATATTCCTCCAAACCGGAAATTTTCAGCGGATTGTTTGTCAGCAAACGACAGGACTTCACGCCGAGGTCTTTCAACATTTGGACGGCAATCGCGTAATCCCGCGCGTCGGCTTCAAACCCGAGTTGTTCGTTGGCCTCAACCGTATCAAGACCCTTCTCCTGCAAGGCGTAGGCGCGTATTTTTTGCTCCAACCCAATGCCGCGTCCTTCCTGGCGCAGATAGAGGAGTACGCCACTTCCGGCATCCGCGATCATTTTCATTGCCACCTGCAATTGCGAACCGCAATCACATCGCAACGATCCAAATGCATCGCCGGTTAGACATTCGCTGTGGACACGCACCAGCGGCGAGTCGTTCTTCTCCGGCTCGCCGATGATGAGCGCGAGGTGGACTTTTTGATCAATGCTTGAGTGATACATCCGAAGTCGGAACGGCCCAAACTCCGTCGGCAGGTCAATTTCCTCCTCTAAATGAATCAGCGCTTCCGTCGCGCGGCGATGATGCGCAATGGCATTGACCGATGTTATCACTAATCCGTGATGCCGGGCGAAGGTCAGCAAGTCTGCCCGGCGCGCCATTTCTCCGTCCTCGCGTAGAATTTCGCACAACACCCCGGCAGGGCGCAACCCGGCCAATCGCGCGAGGTCCACTGCGGCCTCTGTATGACCCTGACGGCGCAACACACCGCCTTCGACGGCTTCCAAGGGGAAAATATGGCCGGGGCGGATTAGGTCGGCGGCGGTCGAATTCGGATTCACAAGCAAGGAGATGGTGTGCGCCCGATCTGCTGCGCTGATCCCGGTTGTTATCCCGCGTTTGGCGTCAACCGACTCCATGAACGCGGTCCGAAAAGCGTCACCACTTCCATAGGAGGCCATTCGGGCCAGGCCGAGCTTCAAAAGTTGCTCGCGTTCGACGGCTGCGCAAATCAACCCGCAACCGTGTCGCGTCATGAAATTTATCGCGTCGGGCGTAACCTTTTCTGCGGCGACGATCAGGTCGCCTTCGTTTTCGCGGTGCTCGTCGTCAAGTACCACCACCAGCTCGCCGCGCGCAAAAGCTGCAATCACTTCCGGCATCGGATTGAAATCGCCCGGCATTGCGCTTTCCGCTGTCGCTTCTTTCGTGTCCATAAAAAAAGGCCCCAATACGCGACACTTCGGGGCAAAATACACCGCGCCTTGCAGATATTCATTTCATCCCGACTGTACGGTCGGCGACAGATGACGCACCTCTATGGAGGCTTGCTGACTGTCTCGGTCCCCTTTCGGAGAGTCGCGGGCTACACCGCCGGTCAGGAATTTCCGCCCTTCACAAGAAGGAGCGAATCACCCTGCCCCGAATATCGCTATGTCGTCACAATACGCTGCGGATGGGAGGTGCGCAAGTGGGGAAAGCGGTTTTCTTGTGGAATCATTCGATCAGCGTTAGTATGCCGAAGCAGGGTATTCGTGTGTTTTTGCAGCCATTCAGCATAGCTTGTCTTCTCGTCGCCCTTTGCGGCCCGACACTTTTCGCAGATGCGCCGAAGAAGGCGGACGACGCGGAAGCGGATGAAGCGGCGTGGAATGCAAGCTTCCATCAGCGCCTTTATGAATTGGACCCCCTCCCCCGCAAGCCATGCGCAAACCTCCGTCGCCAGTGAGCAGCGCCGCTTGGAACAATTGGACCAAACAGAAGAAGATGACTTCACCGCGCTGCCGTTGATCGGCGCACGAATCTCAAGTCTGCCCGTATTCACGGATGCGCCCGGTGATGAGGCGACCACGCGCGCCGAGTATGCACTGATCCGCGCACGCGCAAAAACGGCGGATCGGTTGGTCAAGCGCGGCAATTTTGATGAAGCCGTGGCGCTGATGCTGAACACCGAAACGCTTCTTAAAAACGCCTCCCTGCGAGCCACCGCGCTCAACCGTGTCGCTGCCTACTACTTCCGTTCGCAGGATTACAAAAAAGCCGCAGATTATATGCGACAGGCATGGGCGACATCTCCCGGCGACGTTGCAAATGCCTGCAATCTATCCGCCGTGCTTCTGACCATCGGCGAAGTGGACGAAGCACTCAATCTTTTGCTTCAGGTGTATGGCCAGGTCTTCGATCACCCGCAACTCGCTTTTCCCGTACATTTCAATCTCGCCTGCGCCTATAGTTTGAAAGGCGAGAACAGCAAGGCGCTGCAAAATCTCCTGATAGCCGCTCGGGCCGATCCGGCCGCCGTGTTCACCGCAATTGGAGACCCGAATCTTGATCCTATCCGCGAAGAGGCGGGATTTGTCCGCATCTACAAAACCCTCGTCGGAATGATGCAGCCATCCGCTGAAGCCGCAAAACCTTGATTCGCTTTTCTCACGGCGTCCATCAGATCGTTTCGAAAGTTCGATGCTCTGCAAAAGTTCTATCCGATGGCGCGCACATTAAATGAAAACGGGGAGCGCGCCCAAGCGAGCTCCCCGTCTATAAGTGCGCAAGTCAGAATCAGACCGGTGGCTTCATCTTTGGCAGACCGAACGCGCGGTCGCCGTCTTTCCACGTCTTTTTCTTCTTCATGAGATCAATGCGCTCATAACGCTTCAACACATTGCGTTTCACCGTAATGCGTGTTGCGGCCTTCAAACTGGAATGCATGGACATGACGTAATCTCCTCAAATCACCGCCGATCACTTTTCCGATCAGCAAACGAGCGAACGGGTATATCAGATATCTCCCTCATGTCAACTCCCTCGCAACAACTTTTAGTTTCGCGCTCCAATACGGAGTCGCGTCGTGGAGAGGTCGAGCGTTCAATAATTTTTATGCCATGCCGCCGGCGGGCGGGGTTGCGGGGGAAGCGCCCAAGGTTGGGACTGCGGCGATCAGGGTGCGGGTGTAGGGGTGTGCGGGGGTTGTGATTACGGATTCGGTCGGGCCCTCTTCGACGACCCGGCCTTGGTGCATGACAACAATGCGGTCGGCGATGAAGCGCACGACATTGATGTCGTGGGTAATGAAGAGATAGGAAAGATTGTATTTCTCCTTCAAGTCCATCAGCAAATTCAAGACCTGCGCCTGCACGGAAACATCAAGGGCGCTGACGGCTTCGTCGCAGATGATGAGCGAAGGCTTGAGCGCTAGGGCGCGGGCGACGTTGATGCGTTGCCGCTGGCCGCCGGAAAATTCAAAGGGATACCGATGAAGCGCATCGGCGTCCAAACCGACATCGCTCAAGAGTCGGGCGGCCGCCTGCTCGCGTGGTTCATTTAACAACCGGTGATAAACTAGGGCTTCTGTAAGCAAATCCAAAATGCTCAGCCGCGGGTTCAATGCGGCGGCGGGGTCTTGAAAGATCATTTGTATCTGGCGTTGTATTGCCGCAGGGCGAATTCCGCCGGGCAGCGGCTTGCTGTGAAAACTCATGGTTCCGGCGCGTGGTTTTTCCAGTCCGACAATTGTTCTGCCGAGCGTCGTTTTTCCGCAACCGGATTCCCCGACAATCCCAACAGTTTCGCCTTCGTGAACAGTAAGGTTCATATCCGTCAATGCTTCTACATATCCGGTGGTGCGCGACCACAGTCCGGATCGGATGGGATACCAGGTCGTCAACGCGTTCAGCTCCAACAACGGCGCGCTCATGGAATGCGTCCTTCCGGCACGAGATGACAGGCGGCTTGGTGATCTTCGTCCACGGCATAGAGCGGCGGCATTTGCTCAAGGCATTTAGACCAGACAAAGGGACAGCGCGCCGCGAAACGACAACCGCCGGGGTAATCGCGTGGTGACGGCACTTGCCCGGGAATGGTCGAAAGCCGCCCCCCCGCCCTCGGCCCGCGCGGCATCGCGCGCAACAAACCAGCCGTGTATGGATGACGCGGTTGACGAAAAAGTTCCGCGACCGGTGCTTGTTCGACAATCTGACCCGCATACATCACGAGCGCCCGGTCGCACATTTCCCAGATTGCGCCCATGTCGTGGGTAATCAACAACAACGCCGTTCGGGCGTCTTTGAGTTCACGCATCAGCGCAAAAATTTGCGCCTGGGTAGTAACATCAAGGGCGGTTGTCGGTTCATCGGCAACCACAACATCGGGCTTCATCATGAGTGCCATTGCGATCATAATGCGCTGGCGCATACCGCCGGACAGCTCATGCGGCCATGCGCGCATCCGACGCGCGGCATCGGGAATTCGCACTTTTTCCAGCCATTCCAACGCGAGAGCGGCGGCGGCCGAGCCTGAAATGGACGAGTGTAGTTGCAGGGCCTCAATCAACTGATCCCCCACCCTGTGCAAGGGCGAAAGCGCGGACATGGGATCCTGAAAAATCATGCTGATTCGTTTCCCGCGGATCGTGCGCATCTCAGAGACCGGCGCCTTCAAGAGATCGCGCCCATCGAATTGGACAGAACCTCCGGCGATACGACCTGGGGGCGAAGGCAGCAAACGGAGCAGGCTCAACGCCGTCACGCTCTTGCCGCAACCAGACTCGCCGACCATTCCAAGTATTTCTCCGGCGCGGAGGTCGAAGCTGATGTTATCCACGGCGCGAATCGGGCCGCGATCTGTATCAAATTCCACTGCGAGATCGCGAACGATCAGCGCGTTTCTTGGCGCGTTCTCTGTCATTCAATCCTCGAAAACGGTTTTGGGTCGAACGCTTCGCGCACGCCCTCGCCGATGAATACACCGAATAACATTACGACAAACAGGGCGAGTGATGGGTAGAGCGTAAGCCACCACGCCCACGGATATTCCTGCGCTTGTGCGAGCAGCTCGCCCCAGCTCGGCGTCGGCGGCGGCAATCCGAATCCAAGAAAATCCAAGGCGGCAAGAACGCCGATCGCGCTGACGAGGGAGAACGGGAAAAACGTGACCAGCGGCACGAGCGCGTTCGGCAAAATGTGTCGAAACATAATCAAGTGCGCGGGCAACCCCTGCGCGCGCCCGGCTTCAACAAAGGCCCAGTGACGCAGCCGCAAAAATTCCGCGCGCATGTAGTAGGAAATACCGATCCAGTTGAAGAGCGCATAACAAACAAGCAACAAAACAAAGCTGCGCCCATACACGGAACCCATGAGAATCAAAATGTAAAGGAACGGCAGAGCGTCCCATATCTCAATCACCCGTTGGCCTAGTAAATCAAAGCGCCCCCCATAATATCCCTGAGCCGCGCCGATCAGCGTGCCGACGGTCAGCGAGGCGAGAACCAGAAGCAGGCCGAAGCTCATCGCGGTGCGGAAGCCGTAAATCAAACGCGCCAACACATCACGACCTGCGCTGTCAATACCCAGCGGATGCCCCTTCACAGGACGGAAAGGATAACGCACGTCTTCGCGCTCGACACGAACACGATATGGTTTTCCGTCCACCGACACTGTAATGGGATCAACAATCCGCTCAAACCGCCGTGCGGCGGAATCGAGAATTGCTGCGCGGTCCGCATCACTCAATTTTGCCCAGAACGCAGGCCAACTGCCATCGCTCGGCTCAAGGCTGCGCGAGAGCGCCACGCGAACTTCCGCGCTACGCGGCATTTCTTCGCGAAATGTCACGCGAACTGTTTTGGGCGCGGCCGCGCGCACATTGAATGGCGGCAATGAAGCTTCGGCTTGGAACCCATCCCGACGCTGCGCAGTTCCGACAACACCTGGGGCCGATTCGTTGCGAAAGCGTTGCTCGATGCCTTGACGCACAGGCTCCGGCAAGACCCATTGCTCGAAGAGGGATGCGCCTTCTTCTTCCCCATCGGGAAGTCCGAAGAAATATCCGGCGGAGGTGCCCCGCGTCACGATCCCGCCAGGCGACAGGTTGACGTTTCCGATGCGCAGGTCGGGCTCGATGCGCACCAGCGCTTCATCCGGCAATTCAATTTGTTCCGGGCGCACAATCTCCGTGGGGCCGAACGGGACGATGGGCCAAAGCGCATAATTCTTTCCGTTATTCTTAAACCGATCGGCCCTCAACAGGGCTTTGTAATCCATTCGTGTATCCGGCCCTTCGCCCAGCAGGTGGCGCTCGGAGTAAAAACGGAAAACGGGAAAATAGATTTTCCCTTCAAAGCGAAGGAAGAGCGGATTTTGGTTGCAGAAGAGTTCCGTGCCGAGACTGACGATGAATGCCGCAGACAGAATTGCGAACGACCAGCTCGCGCGCCGGATTTGAAAAAAACGACGCAGGCGGCGGCGGGTAATGGGATGGAAGCAGTTGAGCAACTTCATGACTGGAAGTGAATCCGCGGGTCAATCAGGACGTAGCAGAGATCGGAAACGATGCGACCGACTAATCCGAGCAAGGAAGTCAGTCCGAGAATACCCATAAACAGCATGTAATCCCGGCTGACAATCGCTTCGAGGCTCAAGCGACCCATGCCGGGAATTTCAAAAACTTTTTCGATCAACACCGAGCCCGCAAACATCACCGTCAAAACGCCGCCGATGCCGGTGGCGATGGGGATTAGCGCATTGCGCAGCGCATGGCCCCAAAGCGCACGGCGCATACTCCCGCCTTTTGCAAGAACAGTGCGGATATAATCCTGGCTGATTTGCTCCATCATCGAGTTTTTCATCAGAAGTGTGAGTACGGCAAAGTTGCCGATCATGTAGCAGAGCACCGGAAGAAACATGTGGCGGGCGATGTCCTTGGTCTTCCCCCAAAAGGAAAACGTATCGAAATGGATGGAGTGGAAACCCGCGACGGGGAACCAATCAAACGCGAAATCCGTTGTTCCGCAAAAGAAACTCTTCAGGAGCATTCCAAAGGCAAAGGCGGGAATGGCGTAGCCGGTAAAAACCAGCAAGCTGGATACGAGATCGAACGCGCCGCCATGCCGCAAGGCCTTTGCAATGCCGAGCGGGATACAAACAAGATAGGTGAGAAAAAAGCCGGTCAAACCGAAGACGAGTGAAACCGGAAAGCGCTCGACAATTAATTCCCAGACGGTTTTGTTCGGGTAGAGGTAGGAGTCCACGCGCAGCCCCATCCGATCTTTCCATAGCCACTTCCAGTAGCGCTGCGGAATGGGTTTGTCGAAACCGAAGTGCGCTTCAATCGCTTTTCGCTGTTCCGGGCCGATGGAAGAGGTCGCTGACGCCCCGTGCGCGGTGTCGCCCAATCCGCGCATTCTGAATCAACGTTTGCTCCACCGGGCCACCGGGGACAAATTGACAGATGGCAAAACAGACGAAGGTGATCCCGATAAAAGTCGGAATCACGAGCAGTAAGCGGCGAATAAAATAACTCAGGCGATCCATCTAGCGTTAGACTGGCGATGTTAACCACGAATGCACACGAATAAACACGAATATTAAGGCTCGCCGGTTCAACACCACCTGCAAAGCCGATTTCAAGAGATGGGTGAGGCGCTCGCCCATTACCGGCGAAAGACGTCGTCGAAGATCACGGTTTCAGGGTGGCGGGGCAACGAGCGATTTTCGGAAACGGCTTCGTCGAGGTCGGCAGCGGAGTCTTCATCGAACCACCAGAGGCTATAGGCCGCGCTTTCGTCGCCATATTTTCCGAGAACGGTTGCCGGCATGGCAAATTTGTTCCAGTACAGCAGGCGCGTGTAGTTGATGTTCCACAGCAAGATGTACGGGAATTCCTGAACGAGAATGCTGTCTATCTCGCGGCAGATTTCGTTCCGCTTCTCTAGGTCAAATTCTGTGCGCTGTTGCGCGATGAGTTCGTCCACGCGAGCATTTTTGAAACCGGTGATGTTTTGTCCAGCAGGCCGATCCGCTTCCCTGCCCGACCATTGCGATTCGGGGTCGCGCCAAACGCTTCCACCCCACGCGGCCCAGGTCATGTCGAAGTTATACTCGTCCATGTCCTTCATCCACGCAGACCAGTCTTTCTGCGCGATATCAAGTTCGATGCCAACGTCCTTCAGGTCTTCTTTGTAGATGACCAGAAAGCGATCAGAGGAAGAGTCGCGGGTCAGGAAGGTAAAACGAAACGGCTTTCCATCCTTCTCCAAAAGCCCTGTCTCCGGATTTGCCGTCCAGCCGGCTTCCTTCAACAACTCGCGGGCGGCGGTCTTGTCGAAAGGAACCACGGGATTCGGACACGGGTGTTCCGGCGAGTACAAGTCTTCGAAGTACGAGCGATGCAGAAAATACTGATTGTACATCAAGGCGCTGTTCATTTTTTCGCGATTCAGCAGCAGCGCAAGCGCCTTGCGGACGCGCACGTCAGCGAACGGCGGACGACGCATGTTTATCGCAAAGCCCTGAAAACCGATGGGATTATAGTTTTGCACCTTCTGTTTCACTATCCAGTTGCGGTCGAAGCGGTCGCCGCTGGTCTGTTTCACCCATTGATGTGCGGTGTACACGGGAAAGAAGTCCACCGTTCCTTTTTTGAACGCATCGAATGCGTTGTCGCGTTCTTGAAAATACATAAAACGGAGCGAAGAAAAATTGCCGATCCCTTTGTTGCGTAAGAAGTCGCGCTGCCACCAATCCTTCCGCCGTTCCAATCGAGAAAAGAAACCTTCCTTCAGTTCAGCCAAACGATACGGGCCGGAGACGACCGGAAACTCGAAATTGATCTTGTTGAAATCCTGTGTCGCCATGGCGTGTTCGGGAAGGACGTTCAGTCCCGCAACTGTGAGCAGGTTTTTCCAATGCGCCTCTTTTGCGGTGAAGCGGATTGAGCGGTCGTCGAGTTGCTCCGGCGGTTCGAAGCGCTCCAAATCCACCTTGTGCGGGCCGGTCAGGTTTTTCGGGTCGAGAATGGCGTTCCATGTCCACACCACATCTGCAGCGGTGATGGGCTGTCCATCGCTCCACGTGGCCTTCGGATCAAGGTGGACGGTGATGGTCTTCTTATCCTCCGAAATGCTCCAGCGCACCGCAATGCCCGGCTCGAACTCGAAGGTCAGCGGATTCATTCCAAGAAGCGTGTCGAAAAGGTTTCCGAAAACATTGGCGGAGAGAACCGAGGTATCCAGAAGATAATTCAAGCTCCGGGGATACGGACCGGAATACACGGTCAGTTCTCCACCGATTTCGGCGGCCGGAGAAGCGAAGGGGTTCGCGGATTCTTTCCATCCCTTGACTGGAAAATCATCATCGGTGAACGAGGTCAGCACAGAGAGGAGAAACAGCAGCAACAACAACCAGTTTTTCATACAACCTCCGATGGTTTTGACCCGACGGCACACATGGGCGGCAACTAACGCATTCCGCGGATTAGAAAGAAACCGGCGACTTGGGCGCCAAGCACGGGAATCCAGACGATGAGATCGGGCCTGTATTCCGGATGTTTTACCAGGGAATTGGCAATGATGATGAAAAGGTAAAAGAAGAAAACGAGCAACAAGCTGATTCCGATTCCGATGGAAGATTCTTTGCGCTTTGACCTCATTGCTAGCGGGATTGCAAGCAGGGTGAATGCAAAGCATGAGAGCGAGAGGGCTAGGCGTTTATTGGCTTCCACAACAAGAAGCATTCTCTGTCGGTTAAGGTCTTCCGGTGCGAGTTCCGGGAACACGCTTTTCACATCACGCACGGCGGCGAGCAAATCGAAAAAGACAAGGTCGGCCACTTTGCGGCGGACGGTTTTGTTCTGCATGTCGGAAAAATCCAGACGGATAGGATAGTGATTCGCGTTCAGGTATTGGGACTGGCCGCCCTCGCTGTGCCCGTCGCTCTTGCGCTCATCAATGCGCACCTCGTACAGGTCAACATACATGACCTTTGCTTCCCTATCTGTTCGAAGCGTGCCGTATTTGGCGCGCACGTTTCGATTCGCGCCGTTTTCGCCGAGTTCATACACAATGACATCGGTCACGCGGCTGCCGGAGCGGTCGCCGATGTAGATCAGGAGACCGGGGAAGTCGTCCACGAACCGTCCGGATTCCAACAAGGTAATCGGGTCTTCGACGCCGAGCTGAACCAACGCGCTGCGCATCGCGTGGCGTGCGCGAGGGGCGACTTCGGCGGAAATGCCGATGCAAACAACAGAGACGGCGATTGAAAGAAGAACCACTGGCGCGATGATCTGCCACAGACTCATGCCCGCACCGCGCATCGCCGTTAATTCTCCATCGAAAGAAAGGCGTCCGAAGAGAAGAAGGGTTGCCGTCAACGCGCTCATCGGGAGCGTGAAGGTCAGCATATACGGGATGTTGTAGCTGAAGAATTTGAGGAGGAGCAGGCCCGACACACCGCGCGCACCGAGATCAATGGCCTTCACGACCGCACCGAGGCTCATCACGAGCGTGAATACCAGGATCGTCATCCCGAAGGTGACGAGGAAGTCGCTCATCAAATATCTATTCAGCACCCGCATGCGATATCATCTCTCCAGTTTGGGCCTATTCTGATTCCGCGCGGCTTGCACAGTGTTGTGGAGAAGCATTGCGATTGTCATCGGCCCCACCCCGCCCGGCACGGGGGTAATCGCGGCGACGCGCGGAAGCAAATCCTCGTAATCCGCGTCACCGATCAAGCGATACCCGCGCGGGTGTGTCGGATCCTCTACCCGATTCACGCCCACATCAATGACCACTGCGCCGGGACGAGCCATGTCGGCCGTAAGCGTGTGCGGAGATCCGGTTGCGACGATGATGATGTCGGATTCCCTGGCCAGTCTGCATAAGTCGCGGGAGCCGGTATGGCAAACCGTGACCGTGGCGTTGCCCAGTGCGTGTTTCATTGAGAGAAGAATAGATAGCGGGCGCCCGACAATGTTGCTGCGACCCATCACAAGCACATGCAGCCCGGCCACCGGGATTCCGCTGCGTTTGAGCATCTGCAAAATTCCGTGTGGTGTGCAGGGCCAGAACGTGGGCAGGCCGAGAACCATCTTCCCCACATTAACCGGGTGAAAGCCATCCACATCCTTGTCGGGATTCAGCGCCTGAAGGACATCGCGTTCCATGGATGAATCCGGCAGCGGAAGTTGGACAAGAATACCGTGAATGTCTTCGGCCCGATTAAAGGCGTCCACGGCGGAAAGAATTTCCTTCACCGACGCTGAAGCCGGAAGATGCGTCTCGCGCGAAAGGATGCCGATCTCCGCGGAGGCCTTTTCCTTGGCGGTGACGTAGGAGCGGGACGCGGGATGGTCGCCGACCAGAAGCACCCCAAGCCCGGGCGTGACCCCGTGTGCTTTGAGCTGGCGCACTTCTTCCGCCAGTTCCCCGCGTATCTCGCGGGCGATTGCTTTGCCATCAAGGATTCGAGCGCTCACAAAAACTCCAAAAAGTCGCACTGTAGCGAGCAACAGGGCATGGCTCAATGCGATTCAGGCGATAAATGCAATCCTCATAGAGCGCGGTAAGGCACCCTTGCAAAAGCCAGCCATTACAAGGCCATCAAGAAGATGCGGACACCGACAAAAGCCAGCGCAACTGCCAGACAGCGGATGATCCACTCCCCTTTCACGCGGTTGGAAAAGAATGCGCCGACTTGAGCGCCGACAAGAACACCAACAGCAAGATAGATGGCGCGGTGAAGACCCGCAGAGGAGAATGTTCCGTTTGCGATGTGCACAATCGTTCCTGTCAGCGCCATGATAGCGAGAATGAAATGCGACGTTGCGGTCGCCAAATGCACCGGAAAATTAAGAAAACGAACAAGCACGGGCACATGGATAATGCCGCCGCCGATGCCGAGCAAACTCGAGAGGTATCCGACGAAAAGGCTGACCCACATTCCCAATTTCAGACTGAAAGAAAACTCGTGGATCGTGCCGTTGCTTTCAACAATTTTGCGATGCACTTCCCGTGGATCGCTCGAAGAAGGGCCTCGCGTTGATTCGGTCACGCGCTTGATAATCAGATAAACGCCCGCCACGACCAGCAGGACACCAAACACGGCATTGAACAGCTTTCGCGGAATCATTTCCGTAGTCAGCGCGCCCAAAATTGCGCCCGGTATCGTCGCGAGCGCGAAGAGCAATCCGGATTTGTAATCAATCCGGCGCATCCGCGCATAGGCGACGGATCCGGAGAATGCGTTTGCAAAAACGACCGCGAGGGAAATGGCGGTGATGATCTCGGGGTTGTCGTTCGGATAGACAAGGAGCAGAACCGGCACGAGAATGAATCCTCCGCCTGCCCCCACAAGCGTTCCCAGCGCGCCCACTGCAAGCCCCAGCGCGATCAACCAAACGACGTCCATCTTAGAGAGCCTTTGGCGCGAGTGCGGCAATGGAGGTGTGCGCCTGCGCATGGCAAATGGCAATGGCGAGCGCGTCGGCGGAGTCTTCCTGTGGAGTTTCCGCAAGGTTGAGCAGGCGGATTACCATCCGCGCGACCTGATCTTTGCTTGCCTCGCCATGGCCGACCAACGCCTGTTTCACACGGCGCGGCGAATATTCAAACACGGGTAGTCTTGCACGAGAACAGACCGCAATCGCAACACCGCGCGCTTCACCAAGCGTCACGGCAGTTTTAACATTCTTGCAGTAGAAGATTCCCTCGATGGCCGCGCACTCCGGCTGATATTTTATGACCAGCTCCGTCAACCCCTCATCGAGTCGGCGCAGGCATTCGGAGAGCGGACGTTTCGGAGGAATGGAGAGCGTCATCGCTTCAATCAGGCGCATCGAAGAACCGGAGGTTTCAATAACTCCAACTCCGGTTGATCGCAGCGAGGTATCTATACCAATGATGCGCACCCAAAATCAGCCGTTCATCCGTTAAGTTGAGCCATCAGTTCATCGGAAATATCGAGGTTCGCATAGACGTTCTGCACATCGTCGAGCGCCTCGAGCGCCTCAATGAATCCCAAAATCTGCTTGGCCTTGTCAGGCTCCGTCACCGGGGCGGTGGAATCGGGCAGCATCGTAATCTCGGCTGTATCCGTATTCAATGTCGCCGCAGCAAGCGCGTCGCTGACCGCGCCAAATTGTGACGGCTCGCAAATGACTTCGAATGATTCCCCATCGTTGCGTACGTCTTCCGCCCCCGCCTCTAACGCGATTTCGAGCAGACGATCTTCATCCACCGATACGACGGGCACGGTGAAATAGCCGCGCCGTTTGAAATTGCGCATCACGCTGCCCGCGCCAGCTAGATTTCCTCCGTGTTTTGTGAAGACATGTCGGACTTCCGCTGCGGTGCGATTTTTATTGTCTGAGAGCGTCTGCACAATCACCGAGACGCCTGCCGGGCCATAGCCCTCGTACATGATCTCCTCGAGGACCACGCCCTCTACTTCGCCGGTTCCGCGCTTGATTGCGCGCTCAATATTATCGGCGGACATATTCACTGATCGCGCTTTTTGAACCAACGCGCGCAGCGTGATGTTTGCCGAGGTATCGCCGCCGCCTGAGCGAGCGGCCACCATGATTTCCTTGGCGATCTTGCTGAAGACCCTGCCCTTGACGGCATCCGCAGCCGCTTTCTTATGCTTAATATTTGCCCATTTACTATGTCCAGCCATTCGTTTTGCCGGGTTCGAGGTTAATGTTCAGTTCAGACAGGGCGCTATTGCCCTGTCACCAAAGACTGTAAATCGGTGTTCAGGTCGTCGGCCGAATAAGCGCCCGGATATTGCTTTCGCATGACGCCCCGGTTATCCACCAAGACCATTGTCGGAAGCGCACGAACGGAGCCGAGTGACTTCAAGAAGTCAGGAGACGACGTGGCGATCGGATAAGAGACCCGCGCCTCCGAGGCCACCTCTTCCGCGTTCTCACCATCTGCAAACGCCGTCAACAACGCCACCACCGCCACACCGCGCGGCCCCCACTCGCTGTTCAGCCGTTCAAGTTCCTGAAGATTAGCCGACAGATATGGCGTATCAGCGCCCTGAATAGAAAGCAGCAATGGCTGACCCTTGAACGCTTCTACTGTGAAGATACCCGCTTTGCCGGAAACATACCGCGCGGACACACCGGCAGAGGGCGAGACGGCGGGAGCGGCTTCCTTTTCCGGCGCGCCACGCTTCATCTCACAAGCCTGGGGAAGGAGCGCCAAAAGCACAAGCGCGACGCAAAGCGACAGGATGCGAAGCGACAATCTCTCTTCAGACTTGTTATTTTCAGGCATTTGCAAGTATTCTTTCCTAATCGAGGGTATATGTTGTCGTGACTAAGCGTTTATGAGCAAGAACAAAACTTGGAAACCGCCTGGAAGATCCTGGGAGATGGATTTGTTGTCACTCTTGTTTGTGGCAGCCGCCCTCTTCCTTCCTTACTACTTTTTTACGGATGTACAGAGCGGGGATGTCACCGGCATCCTGCAGGAACAACAGCATGTGCTCTGGGCCATTGGAATCGCCGTCTTGTCTGTGATGTACTTGGCTGTGGCCGGAGCGACAAACGATCTGATCACTCCGCCCTTCCTGCACCTGCTCTCACCGGCCATCTTTGCAACGCTGGCTTATTTCCGCACGTATGTTGCTCTCAAGGACACCAACCAACAGACGCTGCTCAGCGGCTCGCCGTTGCAATATGCCCTTGTGATTATCAGCGTCCTTCTGCTCTCAATGGTTCTCGCGCGAATTCAGATGGCGCGTTATCTGCTTCGTTTCCGGGGCATCAAATGGGATATTGTTTGTCGCTCGGAATATGACAGGAGTTATCTTCAACTTATCGCGCAATTTCGTCCGCTGATTTATCCGCCGCGCGTGATTCGCGCCTGTCCGGAAGGAATTCTCGTCGAGGGCTGGTTCTATCTCATGCCCGTGCCCTTCGAAATGTTCCAAAGCATGACAGCGACGCCCGGCATAATGCACTCGGCCAACGGGCGATATCTGGCCTCCACCGTTCACAGTCTGGTCCGCGTGGAGCTCAGCGACAGCACACGCCCCCTCTTTATTTCGCCATGCAATCGCGCTGAATTTATATCCTATTGTGCGCAACACATTCCGCAGCGGACCGGATATGGCGGGAGAAGCGGACGCACCCATACGGGCACCGGTTCGTTCCCTGGCGGAACAGCCCGTGGAACAAGAGCGGGAACACCACCGGGCATGGCAACCCCGCGCGGGACTGCACCCGGATCGCCCTCGCGGCAATCAAAGGAAACTTGATTGGCGTCCCTCCAACTGTCCGCATCGGTCTTTGATCCGCTCGCGCGACGGGTGGCCGCCCGACTGCACGAGGCTGGCTTTCAGTCCGTATTCGCCGGCGGCTGTGTTCGCGACGCCCTTCTCGGCCGCGCACCCAAAGATACCGATATTGCAACCAACGCAACGCCGGATGAAGTCGCGCGTGTGTATCCGGGCGCTCGCTTCATCGGAAAAGCCTTTGGAGTGACACTCGTAAGCGAAGGTGGTCGCTATTTTGAAGTGGCGACGTTCCGACAAGACATAAGCTACAGCGACGGACGCCGACCCGACGTTGTGAAATTTGCCGGAGCGGAAGCGGACGCGCACAGACGCGACTTCACCATCAACGGTCTTTTCTACGAGCCGTCCACTTCCACCATTCTGGACTTTGTGGGCGGATGTGACGACGTGCAGCGGCGAATTGTTCGGGCGATCGGCGACGCAGAAAGACGTTTCGAAGAAGATCACCTCCGATTGCTGCGCGCTGTTCGTTTCGCCAATACGCTGAATTTCACCATCGCGCCCGAAACATTTTCCGCCATAAAAAAACTCGCTCCTAAAATAAACCGAATCAGCCCGGAACGCATTTTTACCGAATTAACCCGGATATGGGTTGAATCGAAGCAACCGGGAAAGGCGCTCGAAATGCTGCGGGAAACCGGCTTGCTCGCAGAAACGCTGCCGGAAGTCCTGGCAATGGCTGGCGTAGAACAGCCACCCCAATTCCATCCCGAAGGCGATGCGTTCACGCATACTGCGTTGGCGCTGGATCAGTTGAAATCACCCGACGCAAAACTGGCATGGGCCGTTCTCCTGCATGATGTCGGAAAGCCTCCGACTTATACGGAAGAGAAGACCGCAGAAGGCGTTCGCATTCACTTCCACGGTCATGCGGGCGTCGGATCCCAGATGGCGGACGAGATTTTACGCCGCTTGCGGGCATCGAATGAATTCCGCGAAGCGGTCGTACACTCCGTCAAGAACCACATGCGATTCATTGACTGGCCGAATATGAAACAGGCCACGCGTCGCAAAATTGTCGCGCACCCGCTTTTCCCTATGGATATCGAACTCCACCGGGCCGACTGTCTCGCCAGCAATGGAGCGCTGGAAACGCATCAGGCCGCGTTAAAGGAATATGAGCGTCTTCAGAATGAGGTCACTCTGCCGCGTGCGTGGGTCACCGGCCATGATCTAATGAAACTGGGAGTGCCGGAAGGACCGACCATTGCACTCTGGCGGCAACGCGCATTCGATGCGCAGCTCGAAAACAAATTCGCCAATCGCGCGGATCTTCTCGCGTGGTTGGCGGAAGCTATTCGCGCGGAATTTCCGGAGAAAGAGACGGGGTCCGATTCAGCATCACCCACCCCACCGCGCCAAGACCCATCAGCAGATTCATCAACATAAATATTTCACTGTCGCCGAAATTATATTCCACGAGTCCATCGAGGTGGATTGCAAGGAATGCGCCGAACAGACCAAGCGCCGCACCGCGCCAGGGCAATTGATCCCGCTCCGCCAGGCGCCATCCGCGGAAGAACAAAACAAATGCGGATCCCATCCACAACACCCACGCAGCAACCCCGAACCAGCCGGTTTCCAACCGGACTTGCATGAAGTTGTTGTGCAAGTGATTCAGCTTTTTCTGCACCGGCGCACCAAAGCCCAGCAGGTCGTCATGCTGCACCGAGCGCCAGCCCATCCCCATCGGATATTGCTGATACAAGTTCGGCGCGACGCGCGTCCAAAGTCCGTAGCGCCCGCCGCCACGCAACTGAAATTCCTCGCTCAACTGCGCCACCCGCTCGCGGACCGGATGGAGCAGCATCGTGGCCAGCCCAATCAGCACAAGCAGCGCCACGGCGCGCCAACGGCGGGCCATCGCTCCCATCGTCAGTAGCGAAAGCGCGAGGGCAATCCAGGCACCTCGTTTAAAGTGCAACAACACGGCGCATCCCGTCGCGAGCATGGAAATGAAGAGAAATTCCCGCCGATAACCCGGCGTTCGCAGAAGCCAGAGGGCGGACGCAAGACAAAGAGCCACGACATAAAACTGCGGATCCCGCATATTCCCCGCGTCGTAAATCGTGGGACGCAGCGTATCTGCCGCCAACGAACCGCCGCCATCGCCGCGTCATACGCGCGGGTCTGGATGAAATAGGCCATCGGAATTCGTGCGCAATCGTAGAGGGCCTTGACGGCGCAGCCCGCAAGAAAAGCACGAATCAAGCCGCGCCCCAATCGTCCGGCCAAAGCCGGTTCCCGCATGGATTCCATGAGCGGCGGCACCAAAACAACCGCCAGCAATAAAAAACGATCAAGTTTTTTCAGGGCCAAAGCGGGGCGGAGACCAATAAAGACACTAAACACGGCGGCAATGACGAACAGCGAGATCACTCGGAACAAAGGCATCCGCGAAACGCCACGCAGTCCGCCGAAGAGCCACGCAAGCAGCGCGAGCAGAGCAAACAAATAGGCCCACACCTGGCCAGCCGCGATTGAAATTGGAAGCAAGCCAGCGTGTGCGATCAGTAAATATTCAGGCGCTCGGTTGGTCGAAAAAGTTTTCACGGCGAACCCAGCAACGTCTCCGCGTTCAGTGGCGAATGCCGCTTCAGATAATCCAGGACAGCCGTGCGTGTATCAATTTCCAAAATTCTCAAACGCGATTCAGGTCGCTCTGCTATTTCGCGAAGCTTCATATAGCGCCCTCCCCCGGATGCAACGGAGAAGGAATTAAGCGCCAGATTGAGCCGCATACGCGGGTGCGGCGACGTGCCATCGGCCAAGGTCAGATTGGCTGGATGCCGCTTGCCGTCGGGGCCATCTTTCCACTCATATTTCGCGCCATAAAGACCCATGAGAGAAATGGACGAGCGCGCGGAGGCATTCTCATCCAGTATTTCAATCAACTCTCCGGGAGTTACCTGCACGACCGCGATCCGGTTTTCGTATGGAACGATCCGCCAGAGGTCGGCCATCTTCATCTCGCCCGGATTCAGGTTTTCTTCGGAAAGCACGCCATGCAGCGCCAAGTCCGCGCCGGCCGCCGCGGCTATTGAGCGCGCAATCAATGCTTGTACCGGCGATGATCCAAATTCATCGCCAGCCCAGGTGATAGGTGTTGTCACGTTTCCAATCACACGATTCAGATAGGTCTTGGCTTTCTCAAGTTCTGGGGCAAATTCCGCCTCCATTTGCGGGTCGTTTGGAATCGTCTCGTCAATATGGTGCAGTTTGGCCGATTTGGCGATCACCTGTCGCGCAACCGTGTCATAGGTCAAATTCAACTGGCCGAGCCATATCCCATGGTAACCGGCCTGTGTGTAGAGAATACGATCCTTGAGCCACATTTCGGGAATCGCGCGATGGGTGTGTCCGCCCACAATCACGTCAAATTCCGGAAACTCCGCCGCAATCGCGTTGATTTCGTTCGCGTGGTCGTCGCCATTGACCTTGCAACCCTGATGGGCGGCGAGCAGCAAGACATCCGGCTGCTCCGCACGAACCAGGGGCATTATCCGCCGCAATGCGTCCACGGATTTTTCAAATAGCGCCTCGCCGAACAAATCCGGTGTGGACCAGCGCGGAACGCCCGGAGTAATGAGTCCGATGATCGCAACCTTCACTCCATCCACTTCTCGAATGATATACGGACTAACTGATGGAAAGGGAATCGGGTAACCCCGTCGTGCCACGATGTTGGCCGCAAGAACGGGTGTTAACGACGCGCCGATCAGGCGCTTCATCTTACTCAGACCCCAGTCAAATTCGTGGTTTCCCAACACCCACGCGTCGTAGTTCAGCATATCCAACGCGCGAACCATGATCCGGCCTTCGGTTAGATAGCTTTCCGCCGTTCCCTGATACAAATCGCCGCAGTCAATCAGCAATGAATTCGGATGCTCGTTCCGAAGCTGATGAATCAATGTGGCGCAACGAAGCAAGCCGCCGACATTTTCCCGCCCCGCGTAATCCGTGCCGGGCAGGATATGGCCGTGCAAGTCCGTCGTGTTGAGAACGGTGATTTCAACCTGACGCGCTTCGCAAGGCAGGACCGCCAGCCAAACGAAAGCGGCGAGAAACCCTGCGGCAAGGCAGCGGTCAAGCAATCTGACGGTGATCGTCCGAAACGCCGAGCGCATGACGTTGTCCGGACACCATTGTCTTGGTGATCCGGTACTCCTTGAGATTGGATTTCATGGGCGCCTCGTACATCACATCCAAGATGATATGTTCGAGAATCGCGCGCAGACCGCGGGCACCCGTTCCTTTTTGAATCGCAATTCGCGCCAATTCGCGCAACGCGCTGTCGGTAAAGCTCAATTCGACGCCTTCCATGCCAAGCAATTTTGCGTACTGCTTGGTCATCGCATTTTTCGGCTGCGTGAGAATACGCACGAGATCGTCTTCCGTCAGCGAATGCAACATCGAGACCACAGGCAAGCGGCCGATCAATTCGGGGATGAGTCCGAATTCCACCAAATCTTCCGGCTCGACCAGAAGAGTGTCCCGCAATCCCGGCTTGGTCAGCGCTTCCGTGCCGAATCCGAGCGCACCGCGACCGAGACGGCGTTTCAAAATCTGGTCCCATGCCGACAAACGCGCCTCCGCAGATGAAAAGAATGTTCTGCGTATTGAGTTTGATATACTCCTGCTGCGGATGTTTCCGTCCGCCCTGCGGCGGAATGTTTGCAATCGTCCCCTCTAGGATTTTCAGGAGCGCCTGCTGCACTCCCTCGCCGGATACATCGCGCGTAATCGAAGCGTTGGCGCCCTTTTTCGCGACTTTGTCAATCTCATCAATGTAGATGATTCCCATTTCCGCGCGCTGAATGTTGTAATCGGCGGTTTGCACCAATCGCAGCAAAATATTTTCGACATCCTCGCCGACATATCCGGCCTCGGTCAGGGTTGTCGCGTCGGAAATGCTAAACGGCACATCCAGCACTCGGGCCAGTGTTCGCGCCAGCAGTGTTTTCCCACTGCCGGTCGGGCCGATCAGCAGGATATTGCTCTTTTCGATCTCAACATCCGCATACGCCGCGCTGTCTTCTTTTCCGCTCGTGCGCGAAAGAACACGTTTGTAGTGGTTGTACACCGCAACGGAGAGCACCTTCTTCGCCATGTCCTGCCCGATGACATGCTCATCCAGCGCGGCCTTTATTTCGTGCGGTTTTGGAACCGACGGAACAACAGGGCGCGGCGACTTTCCCGCGATGCGCGCGGCGGAGGTTTTTGTCTCAAGTGTCTGTTCCGACGACGGGTCCGGATGAATCAGCGAATGGCACAGCGTAATGCACTGATTGCAGATATGGACGCCCGGCCCCGCGATCAGTCGCTCCACCTCGCGTTGGGACTTCCCGCAAAACGAACAACGCGGCGCATCATCCGTACTCGTTGGCATCAAGAACGCTCCTTCTGGCTGGCGCCGGTCTTGCGGCTGGCCGTCACATTGTCCACCAACCCGTACACGCGCGCCTCTTCGGCAGACATAAAGAAATCGCGGTCCGTGTCCCGCGTAATGTCATCCAGAGATTTTCCCGTGTGAGAAGAAAGAATATCATTCAGCCGGTCGCGCAACCGGAGAATTTCTTTTGCTTGAATACTGATATCCGTTGCCTGCCCCTGCGCACCGCCCCACGGCTGGTGAATCATGATGCGCGCATTCGGCAATGCGTGGCGCTTGCCCGCCGCGCCAGCGGCTAGAAGAACTGCGCCCATACTCGCAGCCTGCCCCACGCAGTAGGTCACCACGTCGCATTTGAGATACTGCATGGTGTCATAGATCGCCAGCCCAGCGGTGACGGAGCCGCCCGGCGAATTGATGTAGAGATTAATGTCCTTGGCGGAATCTTCACCCTGCAAAAAAAGCATCTGCGCGATGATGAGGTTCGCCACATCGTCATTAATTCCCGATCCCAGAAAAATAATCCGTTCTTTGAGCAAGCGGGAAAAAATATCAAAGGCGCGTTCGCCCCGACCCGTCTGTTCGATAACCATCGGAACCAGCATTTGAGCGAATTCACTCATTACGCCACCGCCCCTTCTTCCGTAACGACCGCCTGCGAAATCAGGAAGTCGGCGACCTTGCCGCCTAGGACATCCTCGCGCACTTGATCCAACGCCTTTTGCTTTATAAGGTCCGCGCGCAATTTCTCGAACGACGTGCGCCAGGAATAGGCCATTATGCGAATCTGATCATCCAGCTCGCGGTCGGTAACCGTAATTTTTTCTTCGTCGGCAATTCGTCCGAGTAGATAGCGAAGTTTAACTTTTTCGGTCGCTGATCGCGTTGCGCTATCGAACATCTCTTCTTTTTTCTGCTCAATTTCCTCAGCGGAAACGCCGCGTGACTGGTTCCTGCGGACAAGGTCATACACCTGCTGTCGGGTTTCTTCCTGCAACACAGACTCCGGCGCGTCAAAGTTCGCATTGCCTAGGAGAAAACGAACAATCTCGCCGCGCAAGCGGTCATTTTCTTCACGTTTGTTCGTGTTCTCAAGGTCCTCGCGAATGCGGGCGTGAAACTCCTGCGCATCGGCGAGTCCAAACTTCTTGAAAAACTCCTCATTTATCTCGGGCAGCTTTTTTTCGCGAATGGCGGTGATCTGGACGAAGTATGTTGCTTTCTTTCCCGCAAGACTTGCGACTTGGAATACGGGCGCAAAATCAATTTGAATTTCGCGCGCCTCGCCTATTATTGCGCCCAACAGACCTTTTGCAAAGCCAGGCAAAAATTCATTCTGCTCGTCCGCGATGATCCAAAAATCCTTGGCCTCACCAAGGCCTTCCGCCTCGGGCGCAATGGTCGAGATGGGCTGGCCTTCGCAGACGCCCTTGTAATCAATCTGTACCATGTCGCCTGCGCCAACCGCCCGGTCGGACACGTCTTCAAAACGCGCATTGTGTTCGCGGATATTTTGCGCGACCTTCTCCACATCCGCGTCGGTAACCACGACCGTCTTGCGGGTCAACGGAATGCCCTTGTACTGCGGCAACGCGATCTCAGGCGCGACATCCACGACGACGGAAAATATGAAGGGCTGATCCTCCTCCAATTTCTGATCCGTGACATCCAGCACTGCCACCGTCGTCAATTTTTCCTGCTTGACCGCAGCCTGATAGCCTTCGGGAATGAGGCGCTCCTTTACATCATCCGCGATTTCTTTCTGGTAGCGGCGACGAATCAGGTCGCGAGGCGCACGACCGGGACGAAAGCCCGGAATACGGGCGCTGCGCGCGTACAGCGAGGTGATTTCCTCAAATGTGTTCTTCACCCGTTCTGCGGGCACTTCAATATGAACCTCACGCCGACACGGGCCGGCTGTTTCCATGCGAATATTCATCAACTATTCTCCCAAAATCAAAGCGGGGTACCATACGGCCCTGCGCCATACAGAGTCAACCTACCAGCGCGGCAGGCTTTCACCATAGCCATAGGGCAAAACAAGCCCATATTTGTCCGCCACTCCACGAATGACGGGCAACAGCGACGCATCGCCTGTGCGCGTGTGCTCGCTGATCAGATAATATACCCGATGCCACGCCCAACGCATCCGCAAATCGGCGGCGCCGGGCCGGGCCTTCGACAAATCCAACGGGAAGACCAGATCGCGGGCATTTCCTCCGCTCTGTCCGACGATCTGAAACGCGGCGTCCGCATCCGGATGCTCGGTGCGACCGTAGATGAGCAAGGGACGATCCAAAAAGAGCGGCGTCAGTGCGCGCGGATAGATATTCGATTCTTCCATGCCGGTAAAGCGATAGCGCAAGTCGCTCAATACTGGGCGATGCGTCTCCTGCGCCCATCGGTCGAGCGCGGAACTCAACATCGAATCGTCCGGCACTACGAGCGAATCTCCGCGATTACGGTAGCTCAGCAAATCGAGCAAAAAGCGATTGGCGCGCCGCCCTGCGCCGACGGAAAAAATAGACACCCGACCCGCGTTTCCTTCCGAAAACTTCTCAATGATATCCGAGCTACCCGTCACGCCGATAGTCGGTCGTCCGTCGGTAATCAAAACGACAAAGAAGGGGCGCTTCGGATCGCGCGGCAGCGCGGCGGCGGCGGCAAGAGAGCCATAGACATCCGTATTTCCGCGCGACCGCAGCGAGTCAATAAAGCCAAGCGCCTGATTTCGCGTATCGGCGTTCATGGTCTCCCATGAGTTGTCGAAACAGCGCTGGAGGTGATCACTAAAGCCGATGATCTGAAAGCGATCTTCCGGCTCAATCCAATCCAGCCAGCGGCGCAGTCCGCGCTTACACTCCGCCAGCTTGGCGGGAGAGATGCTTTCGGAGGAGTCCTGAAGCAAAAGAACATCCTTGGGCAGGACGGGCAATGTCTCCTCGCCCTGCCTCATGATCTGAATTCGGAAGTAGGTCGCTCCATCCTCATCTTCCGCGCGGAAGGATTGAACGTCTAGGGCGAGGAACTGTTCTGTTGCGGGGAGCGCAACAATCGTCGGATCGGCACGGCCAGCGAGTGAAACGGCTTCGGGCAGAAAATCGGATTTCGACTCCAGCGCTCCCATCAGGTTATCGCCCCACCCCTCCGGCCATTCGACATCGCGACTGGCCGTCTCAATTCCGGGGTCCCCTGCCCCGCCATGCGCCACCGGGACGGCAGCAGGGTCTTCGCGCGGCAGGGTGACGTCAGGAACACGGACGGTGCGCTCGACGGCCTGCGCATACCGGCGCGGGAGGGCGCTGACTTGGTCATCAACGAGCTTCCGATCAATCTGCAGAATCTCCGCCCGGGGGTCCCATATCTCACGTGGCTCCGGCGCTGACGGCTCCATCAGCGCCTGCGCTTCGCCCTGAATCGGGCCTGCCGAAACTTCGAGCGCTGAAGGGATCGGCAGATTAAAACCGGACGGCTCCGAAGCGCCTCCCGCAGCGGCCAAATCCTTCAGAACTTCATCCGGATTTTCGGGCCGAAAGCGGGGCGGCGGACGCTCTGTCTCCGGCGGCTTCACCTGCACATTGCGCAATGTGATAGAGGGATAATCAATCCATGCGGGATGATCCGGCGCCCGACCCAAAGGAATCGGAGGCAAACCCTCAAGCAGCATGGCATGAAGCGAAACGGATAATACAATGGCGACCACCGCCCATGCGATGCGTCCCCCTCGTTTCATCGTGTGCGCGGACATATCCGCCGTCGCTTCCTTTCTTCTCCGATTAACCCTGCAGTGACATCAAGAATTCTGCATTGCTCTTGGTCTTCTTCAAGCGATTGACGATCAGTTCCATCGCTTCCACCGCCGGAACACCGTTCAGAGCTTTTCTCAAAATCCATATTTTGGCGAGCTCGTCCGGATGCAGCAAGAGTTCTTCTTTGCGAGTGCCGGATTTTTCGACGTTGATTGCAGGGAACACGCGCTTGTCCACCAGATGGCGATCCAGGGCCAACTCCATATTTCCTGTTCCCTTGAATTCCTCGAAAATCACTTCATCCATGCGGCTTCCGGTGTCCACGAGCGCCGTCGCGATGATGGTAAGACTTCCACCGCCCTCAATGTTTCGCGCAGAGCCAAAGAACCGCTTCGGTTTGTGCAACGCATTCGCATCCACTCCGCCGGAGAGAATCTTTCCACTGTGCGGCTGCACCGTGTTATAGGCGCGGGCCAAGCGGGTAATACTATCCAGCAAAATGATGACATCGCGCCCGGACTCAACCATGCGCTTTGACATTTCACTAACGATCTCGGCAACCTGCACGTGCCGCTCCGGCGGTTCGTCGAAAGTCGAGCTTAACACCTGCGCTTTTGTGTTCCGCTGCATATCCGTCACTTCTTCCGGACGCTCATCAATCAGCAGCACAATTAGATGCGCCTTGGGATGATTCGCCGAGATGCTGTTGGCGATTTTTTGCAGAAGAACGGTTTTGCCTGTGCGCGGAGGCGCAACGATCAAACCACGTTGCCCGAATCCGATCGGCGTGAGGATATCCATCACCCGCATCGAAACCTCGTCCGGTTTCGTTTCGAGGTTGATCCGGCGGTCGGGAAACAGCGGTGTCAGGTTTTCAAACGGGACCTTGGAACGCTGTTTCTCCGGGGCAACTCCATTGATCTGATCCACTTTCTGGAGGGCAAAGAAGCGTTCCTTGTCCTTCGGCGGACGGATTTCGCCCTCTACAAAATCTCCAGTACGGAGCGCGAACCGACGTATTTGCGATGGCGAAACGTACAGGTCTTCCGGGCACGCGAGATAATTGTAGAGCGGTGAACGGAGGAACCCGAAGCCGTCCGACAGAATCTCGAGAACGCCGTGTCCGAACATCTGACCGCCCAACCGCGCGTTCGCGCGGAGAATCTCGAAGATCAGCTCGTGCTTGCGCAAGGCGCCCAGTTCGAGCAGGCCATAGCTGTCGCCCATGGCTTTCACTTCCGGCACGGACATGGTTTGCAGTTCGTAGAGTTTCAGAACGCGTGGTTCGCCCTGCGGGCGCGGTGGAGGCGGAAGCTCCCCAACATTGCCATCGGCATTCGGATTAACTCCCTCGACGGCCGTGTTGCCGATTTCATTCGGCTCGCGCTCGTCAAAATCATCGCCCACCGGTGGCGACCAATGCTCGTGCTGAGCCGGGCCGCCCTGATAATTGCCGGAGGGTCGGCGATGACGCCCCGGCCGCCGGCTTCTGCGATGCCTAGAATTGTTTGGTTGATTGTCCGCCATGTCATTTGCTCCTTTTCAACAATGTTGTCCAAGACTCCAAAATGTTTGTCTTCAATTCTTCCCTTGTGCCTTCGTTCCGAATCACGAGATCGGATCGTCTCATCTTCTCCTCCAATGGCAACTGAACCCTGCGGCGACGCTCAATCTGTTCCAGACTCCAGCCTCGCCCGCGCAGCCGTTCATTCACCACTGCATCCGGCGCAGAAATGCACCAGATGGCGTCCCATCCATCGGTCAATCCCGCTTCAAAGAGCAAGGGAATCAAGGCAGCGGCTGGCGCAACATTCTTCCTTGCCGTGCGCCAGCGCTGAATCGTCTCCCAGACCCGCGGGTGAATGAGGGCTTCCAACGCCTTCCGTTTGGACTCATCGGAAAACACCTGCGCAGCAATCGCAGCGCGATCCAACTCGCCATCGGCCCGCTGAACGTCCGGCCCGCAAAGCGCAATCACCGCCGTCTTCACCGACTCATCCTCGCGAAGCAAATCGTGCGAGAGAGCGTCCGAGTCCATGATCTCCACGCCAATCTCTGAAAGAATCCGGCCCACTTCGCTCTTTCCGCAACCCATACCGCCCGTAATTCCGATCGTCGGATGGCGCATTACCTCGACCCCGGTTCTGTTTGGAATCCAGACGATTGCAACGCGCTCGCCATCCGCAGCAATTCAAGTGCGCGCGGCTGACGGGGAAAATGCTCCATTGCCGCCATACACGCGCGGGTCACCTCATCCATTTCTCCGCGTTCCGAACGCCTTTTCCGCGCGCTGGACGTCCTGTAGCGCAATGGCCTCTTCCGCCGATGTCACAATCCTGAATACCGCATACTTCACGTTCTGCCACAGCGGCACAAACCAGACTCGGTTGTCCGGATCAAATTCAAAACTGCGCGCGGCCGCGCCCGGTATCGGATCCAGGGCATTCACAAAGTATCGCATTTGCAATTCAGGCTGCTGGCGGGAGAACTCACCGAATGCGTGGACGTAATACCGCGCCCCCGAGCGCGTCGGCCCAATCGCGAAATGATTTTTCATCTCCAAGAAACAAATGTTCTCCATACTCGCGGACCCGCTGACGCAGTTCCGCGTTTTCAAATTTTGGATGTAAAATGACTGCGCACTTTCCATACGCCGCAATGGATCCGCTCACTCCAAAGTTTGCCAGCACCGGATCCGGTGACACGTTGCGGCTCAACCAGGCCGTTAATTCGTTCAATTCCTTGAAATACACATTTACCCGTCCCCACTGGCCCGGACGCTGCACGGTATGCGCGCTCTCCGCGAAAAGCCCCGTCCCAATCAGTGCGCCGATCAGTATTTTCACCCACCAGGCGCGGGATGGAATGAATGACCAGCCCAGACCGATTGCCATGCAGCAAAACAGGGATAAAAAGACGTGAAAACGCGCAAAGAACAAGAACGCGACCACCGAGATCGTCCAAGCGAATAACAACTCGCCTACTCTGGGGTCAGGGGATTTCCTTGATTTGTAAAAAAGTAGAACAATGAACGGAATTGTCAACCACAATAGAACCGGAAAGAGCATTTGTAGAAGGGGCCAGTTCGTTGAATTCAGGGCAGGCACCCAAAGAATCCGCTGGCTGAATGTCAGGCGCGCCGGATCCTCCGGCTTGACATTCAAGTAGCGCAGTTTCGCCCATAGCAACTCGGTGAAATGTCCATACGCCCCGTTGGAAATTTGGAAGTGTCGCACGAAGAGCGTGACAAGAAACACAGCAAGAAGAAGTCCGATCTGTGCGCCCATCTGACGAACACGAATCGTGCCTGCGCGCTGGAGAAGCCGTCCGCGAAAAATCCGAAGAATTGTCAGACCGTGCGCCAATCCCATCGGCGCAGACAGCAGCCAACCTTGCCCGCGGTGATATGGATCGAGCAGACCGACCGCCAACAGCGCGGCATATTCAAACCACCAAGCATCATCCGGCGCCGATTCATTGTCCCGTGCGCGGATTTCCCGCCAAGCGCGATGCAGCAAGCGAAGCGCGATATAGAATTGAATCAAATCCCATGAGCAGAGCGCCAGCGCAAGCATGAGCGCTGCGCCGATGTGGGCGGCTACTCGTGTGCGTCGCGTTCGCAATTCCGGCGCCCAGACAGAAAGCGCCCAGTGCGCGATCAATAGAGGCAAAGCAAAGTTTTCATGCGATAGCTCCTGCCCGGTCGAGCGGATCACACTCGAAAGCGCGAGCGCATAGAAGAGCGATCCCCATGCCGCCGCGCCGATACTCCGTCGCCAACCAAACAGGCCCAGCGCGAGAAAGGGAATTCCAAGCGAAAACCATCCGGCCTCAATCCACCGAATTCGGTGCGGAACGGGAACGCGTTCAGGAAAAAAATCGGGCGAGTTTTGCATAAACAAACTCTGCTCCGGCCGTGTACGTCGTCCAGGGGTTGATGCCTTCCGGATATTGAACCATTGCATCGTGCGCAGGGAGGCGGCCGGTGTCGTACACCATTTTCACGCGCCGGTAGTAAAGGGCGCTTTCCAAGGTGAACGGAAGCTCGTCGCCGAAGCGTTGGTATTGGGCCTGCAAAATCAGCGCCCGCGCGCCGAGCGCAATCGTAAAGAGCGTCAGCAAGGCTAGGAAACCAAGTAGCGCTCGTTGAATGGACCTGTTCATTACAGATTCGAATGGAAAAACTCTTGAGGCTCGATCACAACAATTCCATCTGCGTCGGCGACGGCAATGACGGCGCAAGGGAAGGCATATCCAGTCGGAGGAGGAGTTCGCGCAAGGCTCTTACATCGCCATTTTTCATCTTCAGCGCATCGAGTTCGGGCAATTCAGCGACGGCGGTATTCAACGTAACCATCGCTAGGTTGCGGACGACGTCCTCCTGCGCGACGCGCAGCGACTCCCGTAATTTGTCGCCGGAAACGTCCTGCAATTTCGCCCAGATTCCATCAAGGGAGCCGAACTGCTTTAACAGACGCGCAGCGGTCTTCGGGCCGACACCCGGCACGCCGGGAATGTTGTCAACGGCGTCTCCGGTGAGCGCGAGCCATGAGGGAATTGCCGCTGGCAAAACGCCGGTTTTCAATTCAATGGCCGACGCATCCATAATCGGCGCGTCTTTAACAGGCGCGACCATAACGATTGAGTCGCAAACGATCTGAAACAAGTCTTTATCGTTTGTTGCGAGCACGACACTTCCGCCTTCGCTTGCAGCGCGCACAGCAAGCGTCGCCATCACATCATCCGCTTCCTCGCCCATAACACGTACACGCGGTATGGCCGCCGCATCGAGGTACTGGTCAAGAATCGGGAGCTGTTGATGGAGCGCATCCGGCATTTCTTCGCGTTGCGCTTTGTAGGTTGGAAGTAGTTGCATTCGTTCGGCGGGCAGGCCGCCATCAAATATTACTGCCTGGTGCGTCGGTTGAAAGCGTTCCTGCAAATGGCCGAGGGCCTTGATGAATCCAAGAATCGCGTTTGTCGGCGTGCCGTCCCGTGCGGTGAGCGGAGGAATCGCGTGAAACGCGCGATACGCGAGGGCCATCGCGTCAACCAGCAATAATCTCGGGGAATCAGGCATTGGAGAAAATCAAAAAATAAATATACAGAGTTCGCGCGCCATGAAGCGGAACCCGATTTTCAAGAAACCGCGCCGCCCCCGCGCGCCGGGAGAACCACCCAACCTGATAAAGCAAGCGCGCGGGCAATGGGCTGCCCGCGCGCTTGTTCAAACCGGATTACGGATTTGCCGGAGCCGCCGTCGTGGCCGCGTCAACGTTCGCCATGGACTCGCCGCGATTCAGCGGTTTGCCGGCCGGGTCAACCAAGCGAGCCGTCACGAAAATCAACAGGTTCTTTTTGCGGCTGTATTCACCTTCGGAGCGGAAGAGACGACCGATGAGCGGAATATCGCCGAGTCCCGGCACTTTGTCTTTGATCTTGATCAAATCCTCGCGAATCAGACCGCCCATCACCACGGTCTGACCGTCCCAGATTACAATGCTCGTTGTGACATTGCGACTGGAGAAAATCGGCTGCGGCATATTGAAGGTGAAGGTCTGATCGCCGGAGAACAGCCCCGTCAGCGGGTCGGTACGCGGCAGGCTGATGGTTGAACCATACTGAATCCAGTCCACCAACTCAGAGACTTCGGGAACCATCACGAGATCAATCGTGTAGCCGTCGGGGCCGACCGTGGGGGTGACGTTAAGAATGACACCCGTTTCGCGCTTCTCAAACGTGCCCGGAGTCACCACCGGCGGAGTGGTCACGTTGCCGCTGTCGTTGAACTGCGGTTGCGTGGTCTCGAACTCTGTCGGATAGATAATTTCACGAACGACCTGAATCTGCGCGTTCACGCCGCTGCGCGTTGTAACGCGCGGAGCGGAGAGGAGGTCTGTGCCGCCGTGCTGTGAAAGCGCCTGGATGATGAGGGAAACTTCCGGATTCGTCAGCACGCTTGCAAAGGTGGCAACGCCGCCAAGGTTTGCGATGTTCGCGCCGAACTGGCCCTTCGTCGCCGGTTCAATGGAAGCCGTTGTGGAGTTGCGCCCGAAGAAACGCAGGCCCTTCGTCAAGCCATCGGCGTCCGCGTTCATTTGAACGCGCTGCGCGGAAGCGGCGCCAAAGGCGCCCTGCTGCTGCGCGAGTTCCCAGTTATCCGTGAGGAGCCACTGGAATCCCAATTCTTCGAGATCATCTTGCGAAATTTCGACAAAGCGCGCTTCGATTTCGACCTGATTCGGAATGACGTTCAGGCGGGCAAGGATGCGCTCGAAAACTTCCAGGTTTTCCGCTGTATTCGCGACAATCAACTGGCTGATCGTCGGATTATACGTGATGGACGTTCCGGCAGGAAACGGAACGCCGGTTTTCTCAAAGAAGTCCTTCACATCGGTCTTCGTGAACGTCGCGCTCTTCGCGCCAAGCTCTTGGAAACCTCCCTGTTGAGAGGCGCTTTCGTCTCTTTGGACGACGACGTCAATGATTGAAGGCTGAACCGGATACAGGCGGGTGATCACGCGACCGGATACGACGCCTTCGGGCGTAATCATCACCGCATTTTCTTCCAGACGGTATTTCAGGCGGGCGACTTCCGTGATGTACTTGATCGCATCGAGCAGGGAGATGCGGCGAAGGTTGAGCGTGATGGTCGGAACGTTCGACGGACCGGAGGAGTAATCCTGCGCGGGCGAGGATTCCTGCGCAGCAAATCCGCCGCCGAAGTCGCCACCGAATCCGAATGGATCATCCATCGGCGCGGGGGCAGGGCTTGCGCTCGGCGCAGGGGCCGATGAACCGCCACCGGGAATATTGAGGTTCAAAATAATGTTCACGCCAGCCTTCTCGGAGTCTCCCGCAATGCTGGCCTCGACCAGGAAGTTGACAACGTCGGTAATGTTCGCCTGACGGAATTCGATGGAAGGAATAATGATCTTCTCCATCTTTTCCTGAAGTTTCTGGGCGGAGGTCAGGGTTTCGACCGCACCGCGATTGATTACGGCTTGAGGCGCGACAGCCTCGCCGCGCACCGGCGTATTCCAGCCGTCACGCACCTTCTGAATCAGTTCCGCCGCAGTCGCCTCGCGTTCCTGCGTGCGAATCTTGTAGCGGATTTCATCAATGCGACGCAGGAAGTGCATCGCATCCACGTTGTATTCGTCTTCCTGAAGGATACGCTCGAACAGCGCTTCAGCCGCATTGTAGTCGCGTACGTTGAAGTACTGCTTGGCTTCAAGCATCAATTCTTCGGTCGTCTTCTTGCGGGCAATGATCTCGGGCCGTGATTTAACCGGCACAGGGCGGGCCTTCAGCACTGCGTCGCGCTCCTCGGCCTTCTTGAGACGGCGGTCAAGCATCTTCGTATCCACGCCGGCAGCTTCCGCAGCCTGTAGCGCTTCGCGCGATGCTTTCAAGCCACCGGCTTCCAGCGTTGCGGTCGCCTTGTCCATGTACGCCTGTCCGAGGCCTTGTTTGATCTGCCCAACAAGTCCCTTGGTCGCGGCGCGTTCGGGAATTTTTTCTTCGGCTTCCTGCAATGCCTTAATCGCCTCTTCGTAGCGGCCTTCGCGCAGGGCGGTCAACCCGCGGTCGGCAGCTTGGCGGCCTTCGGCCTCACGAGCCTGACGGCGAATCTCTTCCTGCTGGGCGACGAGTTTCGGATCAAGTCCAGACGCATCGGGGGACAGCGCTGGCGCATTGGAAGCAGACTGAGCTTCCTCTTCAGCAGCGGGTTCCGATTCATCGGCAAAGTCGTCGGTGGAGGAGCCGCCGAAGGCGGTAAAATCATGAGACGTTTCGGCTGCGGCCGGTTCCTCTGCTGCGCTGAAGTCGTCTGTTGCGGACGAGGTAGCATCACCAAAAAAGTCATCGAGCGGCACTGGAGCCGGTTCCGGCTCTGAAGCGACCGCAGGAGATTCGGCTTCCTCACTCGATTCGGCAACCGGCTCTTCGACTTGAGCGGGGGCTTCTTCAACCGCTGCCGGTTCTTCGGCCAAATCGTTCGTACTTGCATCGCCGAAGAAGTCATCATCGGATTCGACAGCAGGCGCGTCGGGAACAGCGGGTTCTTCATTTGTTTCGGCTGTGTCACCGAAGAAATCGTCATCCGACTCGATGGCCGGCGCAGGCGGCGCTACTTCGTCATCATTGGTGGCGATGTCTTCAGCCGCGTCTTCGTTTGTTTCAGTCGAAGGCGCTTCAGCGAAATCAAAATTATCGGTGTTGACCGCTTCATCAAGCGTCTCCGTGTTTGTGTCCGCCATCTCCGTGGTGGCAGAGTGAGACAGCGTTGTCGGCGATGGCAGGGTCAGGTCTTCAAGTAGAGAGTCGAAGTCCTGGGCATGCGCAATCGGCAAGATTGCCAAACCAACGACCAGTAAAGTTCCTACGCAGCGGCTCTTGATGACACTCATAAAGTCACTCCTTGGTGCTATCCCCAAAACTATTATCTTGCCTGATTTTTCGACTCTCTGAAACAAAAATGACAACGTAACGCTTCATCACGGAAGCACCGCTCCAGCCGACTCAGCCGCCCCTGTTCCCCCACTTTGGAGGCGCGCCCGTTCATCGGGAGTTAGCAGGCCGACTGTCGTAAGCTTACCGTCCTGCTGACTGCGTATTACGATACGATCTTCCCGAATGTCAACGACTTTATACGTTTGATCCTTAAGTTGGATGTCATCATTGATCTGCACGCGATAGCGGGCGCCATCGAGAAGAAATACGAGGAGAGCCGTCCGCGCTTCCTGATTAATCGCGCGACCTTGAATCAGGCGGATGCCGGTTCCGTCTTTTTCCAGAACAAGCGTCGGACCGCCGGGCGCGTCTCCGAGAAATTCCTTCACAGTGTAGCCTTCAATGGTTTCGCCGAGCTGCGCAAAATACGTGCGACCGCCGGAGCGAAGGTTGAGCTGATAACGCGCACCGTCCGGGAACTGTGACGTGCCGAGAAAGAGCAGACGGAACGGGTTGACGACAGTTCGCACCAGGCGCAATTTAGCAACTGGCGGCGGAAAGCTTGCGGGATCCCTCGGGTCAGTCCCCGCAAGTACCTCTTCCAAGTTGGAGTAGCCGTCGCCATCAAGATCGCCCTGCGCATCCGCCGGGTTTGCGGGGTCGAGTCCGAGCTGCAACTCAATCTTGTCGGATATTCCATCACCATCTGTATCCGGATCAAAGTCAACGGACGGTTGGGGCGAACCATTGAACGGATCAACTGTGGCGCTAAATGGAATCGGTGCGCCCGAAGGAATGCTCGCGACACGAAGCTCGCCAACCATCAAGCGGCGATTCACTGGCGGGACTTGGAACGGATCGGCCAGTCGTTCCAATAAATTGCTTACAGACGCCGTGTCCAGCGGCTGAGCGGCCTGTCCCTGTGTCGCCATCTCCCGAGTAAAGCGCGCGTCAAACCCCTTGCGTTGCCCGCCGATACGCAGGGTCAGGAGAAGACCTGAAACGAGCAGCGCCAACAACACCACAACAAGCGCGAGCTTGTCGTAGTTCTGCGCCATCCAGGTGCCTCCGGATCTGTGTGAAGCAGCCTTCAAGGAGCGTCCTCCGTAATTTCCTGAACCAACCTGTACACATCCACAATCACCGTAGCCTGCACCAACTCGCGCCCGGCAATTACGCGCTCCTCATGGGATGGATACCGCGACTGCAATGGAAGGCCCGCGCTGGCTGTCGCGCCTTGTTCGCCGCCGATCGGCTGAACCGGCGCTGGCTTCCCGATTTTGGCCGTGTCCATGTTCGCCAACTGCGCGTCCACGACCACAATGAGCATCGGCGAACGAACCAACCGGTTCAGAACCTCCCACACATTTGCGTCGCGCGCCTGAAACGTGAGGCTGAACCGCTCGACTTCATATAGCGTATTGCTCGCTGGCATGGGGAGCGCGGTCATTGATGTCGCGGGCTGCGCATCTTGCGTAACCGCGCGACGGCGCGAGATCACCTGCTCATCCGAGGATGCAACGCCGGAGGACTCAAATTGCTGACGCTCCACACCGATCAATGCCTGAATTCGGGACTCAATTAAAATTTGGGTCAGCGCATGGAGGGTCTTCAACTGAATGACCAGCCGTGGAATTGCTTCCGGCGCGGGCAACTCGCCCTGGGCGTACCGAGACAAGCCGAGGCTAAACTGATCCGGGAGTGCGACACCTGCATCCGCGGCAGCCTTGTAAAGTTGCTTGCTCGCCCGCTCAAGCATCGGCGCAAACTCAGCCGACTCGATTTTGGCGGGCTTGATCTGTCCGCGCTCCAACGCTTCCTGAAGAGTGATCGTTGCGGTCTTCAACGCCTCCAGGTTTTTATCAACCTGTTCAATATTCGCCGTTGAAGGATACGGATTGCGGCGGGTCAGACGCTCAAGACTCTGCATCTCGCGATCCAGCGCCTCGTTCGCGGTCTGATACTCGCGGCGTGATTTCAAAAGAAAGACGGTCGCAACAATCAACAGCACCAACGCGATGCCGCCGCCGACAATCAGAATGATATTCTTGCGCCAGTTCATGGCAGAACCGGCTCCTTCAACCGGACATTGATCTTGAAGCGCCGGATATACTCATCCCGCGCAGGGGTCGGCAGCCAAGTGATTTCCGTCTCCGGCGAAAACAGCGAAGATTCGCGCAACTTATTGCGATAATCGCTGATTGGGCCAGCCGAGGTAATTTTGTCCAAATACCCCACCCCTTCAATATCAACGCCCAGCAACGTGCCCGGCGCTGGACCGTCGGATGGCGGCTGCGGCCGATTCCGGATCCGGCGGGGGAACTCGTTCCGGCGTTACACTGACAAGGAAAAGTTCTGCGGGCAAAACCGCCTGCAATTCACTCAAAATGTTCAACCACTGGGTTCGCTTGCTCACAACGCCGTCAATATCGGTGATGCGCTGCTGCAGGAAGGCGATCTTGGATTCCGTCGCGCGAAGCGGCTGTGCGACCTGATCCAGTTTTGCCACGTTCTCCTTAACCTTTTGCAACTGCTCGCTCGCCACACCCGCTGTCTTGATGAAGTACATCGCCCAAACCGCCAGCACGAGCGCAAGCGCAAGCGCGGCGGCGACGAGAATCGGCTGTTTGCGGCGGAACGACTTCTCTTGAACAACCTTCGGCGGAAGCAAGTTGATCTCAATCGGACACGCATGCGCCTTGCGCAGGGCCAAACCGACCAACTGTGGAAGCTCGTGCGCGTGTCGTCCGATTTCTTCCGCGTCAATCGCCTGCCCCACCGGGACGTTAATAAACGGGTTGAGGTAATCCACCTCGATCTTCAACTTGTCCTTTAAGAAGGTGTCCGTGTACGGAATCACCGACGTGCCGCCCGCAAGGAGAATCAGGGAAGGCGGTTGGCCGTTCTGCTGGCTGCGATAAAACTTGATCGAGCGATCAATCTCCGCATGCATCCGCGTCATCACGTTGCGCACGATCTTGGAGACCTTGTCCGCCACTTCGCTCTTCGGTTCCTCATACGCGCCCCCGAAGGCAACGAAGGCGTGCGCGCGCTTCATTTCCTCCGCGTCTTCAAAACTCAACTCAAACTCGCGCATGATCTGCTGCGTAATCGCGTTCCCCGCGACCGGCACGCTGCGGATGAACACGCGGCCCTGCTCCATAAAAATGAGATCCGTCGAACGTGCGCCGATGTCCACAACAAGCGTACACCCACCGGCATCGCTGTAGTTGAAGCGAACCGCGTTGTAGAGCGCCATCGGCGCGACATCCACAATATCGGTTTGCAGGCCTGCCTGCTCCACCGCGTCGGTCAACTGCACAATGATGTCCGCCTTGATCGCCGCGAGCATCACATCCAGATCGCCCTCTCCGCGGCCGATCAACTGATAATCCCACACCACTTCCTGAATCGGAAACGGCACGTTCTGTTGCGCCTCATAGAGAATGATCTGATAGACCTTCTCCTTGTCCACCGGCGGCAGTTTCACAAAACGGGAAAAAACAGCCTGACCGGAGACGCTCAGCAGCACCCGCCCCGGCTTGATTCGGCGCTCCTGCATAAGCTCTTTGATCGTCGCAATAATCTGCGGAATCCGATCGCCATCGGATTGCGGATCAAGAAACAGCGAACCCACCCCGAAATTGACGAGTTCAAGACTGCCCGATTTGAGCGTGACGAACTCACCCAGCTTGATGCTGCTGGCGCCAATATCTAGGGCGAGGATACGTTGCATGTGGGTAACTAAAACCGGTCGCTATTCCCGACCGGGCTTGATGGCCTCATAATCGTCAAAGTTGATCATCGCGAACGGTGTCTCTTTCCGGTTCAACAAATAACCGCTCTGCGGGGAGAACGACTCCCACCAGCGTTGCTGCACGGTTCCACTCGGCACGCCCTCCATGGCAACCAGACGCCCGCCCACGCTCACCTGCACGGCCACGCGCTCAATATCCCCGAAACGCGACGCCGTGCTCGGGTGCAGATAAATGTCGCTCTTATGCTTCCCGCGCTCGATGTTGATGTAGCTCACCTCTCCTTTAAAGAGAGTGCGCGGATTCACGCCCGGCTCCGGCTTCTTGTTCAACACGAGCACGTAATACGTGAACGTCGCCTCATCCACCCACGTCGGCGCGGTGTCGTAGTCCACAGTGATCTGGAACCAGTCGCGCGTGCGCCCGACAAACTGATTCTTTCGGAGCTGATATTCCGGCGTCGAAACCTTGGTCGGCGTAATCTTCCGAATAATCAGCGGCACGGATGGAGCTGGCGCCGGCTGTTGGGCAAGCGCCCCTCCCACGCCCTGAAGCAAAATCGCCGCAGCAAACAATGGAATTGCCGCGCGGATAGAGAGAGATTTCATGGCGGGTCTCCAGACTCTAATGTTGTGATCGCGTAAGATCATGAAACAAAACTGGGCGCAGTATATGACGCAAACTGAAAACAGGTCAACACGATGATTCTTTTTTTCAAAAAATTAAACACACACGTATTTTCAATAATCATTGACAGAGAGAAATGACAACCCCACGTTGCCACGGGCAAAAGGACAAGCAATGAGCCTCAATACGCATCTCGACCAATTCATGAAAGCCTTCCCGCTGGAAGCGCTCACCTTCGATGACGTTTCCCTGATCGCCGGCTATGCCGACTTCCTCCCGGCGGACACAGACCTGACAACCCGCCTCTCCCGACGCATCACCCTCAACATGCCCATCCTCAGCGCGGCGATGGATACCGTCACCGAATCCCGCATGGCCATCGCAATGGCCATGCTCGGCGGCATCGGCATCATCCATAAAAATTTGACGCCCGACCGACAGGCCGCCCTGGTGCGCGAAGTGAAAAATCACCTGAACGGACTCATTGGCGCTCCCGTCACGTTCCGCGACAGCCAAACCATCGAGGACGTGCGCCGCACCAAGGAAGAAAAGGGATACAACTTCAGCGGCTTCCCCATTTTGGATAACGAAGACCGGCTTGTAGGCATCCTCACCGCGTCCGACATCAAATACTCGCGGGATCCCCGCGCGGCCATCCGCAACGTGATGACCGCCAACCTAGTCACTGCGCCGCGCGGCACGACGCTGGAACAGGCCCACGAGATCATGCTGAAAAACAAAATCGGCAAGCTGCCCCTCGTGGAAAATCAAAAACTCGTCGGCCTCTACAGCTACACCGACGTCAGCACGCTCATCCATAACATCCAACCCCTCTACAATCGCGACGCGGGCTATCGCCTCCGCGTCGGCGCCGCCGTCGGCCCCGGCGATCAGGAACGAGTCGCCGCGCTCGCCGCGCAGCAGGTGGACGTCCTCGTCGTGGACACCGCCCACGGCCACAGCAAGGGCGTCGTCGAAATGACGCGCTGGATAAAGAAGACCTACGATCAGATTGACGTCATCGCCGGAAACATCGTCACCGGCAAAGCCGCGATTCAACTGCGCGACGCCGGAGCGGATGGCGTCAAGGTCGGCATCGGCCCCGGCTCCATCTGCACCACGCGCGTCGTCACCGGCGTCGGCGTCCCGCAGATTTCCGCTATCTACAACGTGGCAAACGCACTCGAGGAGTCCATCCCCGTCATTGCAGACGGCGGCATCCGCTACTCCGGCGACATCAGCAAAGCGCTCGTCGCTGGGGCCAGCAGCGTAATGATGGGCTCCCGCCTCGCGGGAACGGAAGAAGGCCCCGGCGAAAAATTGCTCTATCAGGGCAGACAGTACGTCGTCTATCGCGGCATGGGCAGTCTCGGCGCCATGCAATCCAACAAAGGCAGTCGTGAGCGATACGGCTTGGCTGACACCCCCGACACCGAACTCGTCCCGCAAGGCATCGAAGGAATGGTTCCCTTCGCCGGAACCGTGAAGCAGGTGCTCACCCAATTTTGTGGCGGCCTGCGCTCCGCGATGGGCTTCACCGGCTGCCGCACCATCGAAGAGCTGCGCCGACGCGGACAATTTGTTCGCATCACCGGCGCCGGATCCAGCGAAGGCCACGCCCACAACGTCACCATCACCAAAGAAGCCCCGAATTACCGAACCTGAAACGTCTGCTTCGGTCTCAAAGCGGCCGCGCGGCCATGTAATCAGGACATAAAGGTCCGAATTTCCAACCCTTGGAAGTCCTCGCGCCAAGGACTTCCAAGCCTTGGAACTTTTTAGAAGCGGCGGCCGACGGCGAAACCGGCGGTGAGGGCAATATCCTGATCAGGATTCGATTTCTGATTCAGCATGAATCCAATCGCCGTCGCGTCGTCGTGGGAACGATAGAGCGGAAGCAGCGCGTTGGAAGAAAATCCGTCCGCCCTGTCCTCCTTGTCCGTCTGCCACGCGACCCAGCCCAGAACGCCGGTCACCACCAGCAACAACCCGATGGTCGCCGTTGCGCTGATCGAACCGGATTCCTCGGCGCGGGCGGAGGGCGGCAGGGCGGTCAGAAATAATCCCGCAATCAAGCTGACGATGAGAAGGAAGCGAACGGATTTAATCATGACGCGCTCCAATTCGTTAAAATGCTCCGAAGAAAATACTTGAGAAGGAAACGATCGGTGTGGTCTCGCGCAGATCATCCAGCGCGGCGCGCGCTTCGGTCATCAGACCGTCCACCTGTTTGTACATCCCGTCGTCCTTGATCAACTTTCCGAGTGTTCCTTCACCGCTGTTGATCGTTTGCGCCGCTTCCTTTAAAGAAGTCACCGTGTCGGACAGATCGTTGTAGAGCGTGTCATCGGGTGAAAGCAATTTGCCCAACGTCCCCTGCCCGTTCGCGAGGCGGTCGCTGACTGCGAGGAGGTTGGTATAGATCGCGTCATCCATCAGCAACTTGCCGACCGTCCCCTTCCCTTCGCGAAGTTGCGCGGTCAACGCCTTCAGGTTGTCCATTGTGGCTTCAAGATTTCCCAACACCCCACCGCCCTCCAGCGAGTCGCGCAACGCCTTCACTCCGTCCGTCAGCTCCGCGATAAAATCCAAAGGTCCCTGTCCGACCACCGGTGCGCCCGCAGGCAGCATCGGCGCATCCGGCGAACCCTCGTTGATCTCGACGAATTTTCCGCCCAGTACCGATGAAGGCGTGACGCGAATGCTGTAATCTTCGTGCAGGCGCAACGGATAATCGAGCATCAGGTTTGCGTGAACACCGTCGCGCTCAACCGTAAGGCTCTTCACGCGGCCCACGTCCACGCCGCGCACGAACACTTTGTCGCCTTTGATCAGCCCGGAGACTTGATCAAACTTAACATTCAGATCGTGGCTTGTCCCAAACAATTTCTGCTGGCTCAGAACAATTGTGAAAACTCCGAGCGCGACGAGAATCGCCATCATGAAGACGCCGACAATAATTTCGGCGGTCATCTGTTGGGTGCGGCTGCGTTTCATTTTTGTAGTCCCTCCTCCCACGGCCCCCGGCGCGTGATATACTGCGCCTCAAGAAATCCGCGGACGACTTCGTTTTTAGAGTTAATAAATTCGGCCGGAGCTGACACCTCAACCGCCTTACCGTTGTGCAACATTGCAATGCGGTCGCCGATAGCGAGTGCGCTGTGCAAATCGTGCGTCACAACCACGCTCGTGATGCCCAGTTGTTTTCGCAGGTGGTCAATCAGTTCATCCACCGTGCGCGAGGTCACCGGATCCAAACCCGATGTCGGCTCGTCGTACAAAACAATTTCGGGATTGGTGACGATTGCGCGGGCGAGCGCAACGCGCTTCCGCATTCCGCCCGACAGATCAGATGGCGCGCGGTCGAACGCGTCCTCCAGCTCAACCATCCTCAACTTCTCGCGAGCCAGCCTTTCAATCTCCGTATCACTCATGTTCGTATGCTCGCGCAGCGGCAGCGCGACATTTTCACCCGCGGAAAGCCACTGCAACAAGGCGCCGCTCTGAAACAAAACGCCGAAGCGCGAGCGGATGCGCTCCAACTCGCGTCCGCGCGCCTCACTCACGCAATCGTCCCCGACCATCACCCGCCCGCTGTCCGGCGTGAGCAGGCGAACCATGTGCTTGAGCGTCACGCTCTTGCCCATTCCGGACGGCCCGCAAATGACGAGCGCCTCGCCAACCTTAACCTCCATGTCAAAGCCGTCGAGCACGTTGCGACTTCCCAGCCGCTTGGTCACATTTTCAAATCGAATCATTATCGGTAAAACAAACGAGTCAGCATATAGCCCAAAACCAAGATGACGAGGAACGCAATGATCACCGTGCGGCGAGTCGCCTGACCGACGCCGACCGCGCCCTCCGTCGCGATGAAGCCCTGATGACAAGCCGTAGTCGCAATCACAATTCCAAACACAAACGCCTTGAGCAACCCGACGTAGAGATCCTTGTTCTCTGCATAAAGCTGCGCGTTGTCTATGTATGCCTGAAACGATACCTGCAGTTGCGTCGCACCGACCAGCGCACCGCCGGCAATGCCGAGAATGTTGGTGTAGATCGTCAGGATCGGCATCATCAACGCGAGTGCGAGCAGACGCGGCGTCACAAGAAACCGCACGGGATTGATGGACATGATTTCCAGCGCGGAAATTTCTTCCGACACCACCATCGTGCCGACCTGCGCCGCAATCGCGGAACCCACACTCGCCGCGACAATCAGTGCGGTCATGAACGGCCCCATTTCCCGCAACATCACCACGGTCACCGCCGTGCCGATGTTTTGCTGTAAGCCGAAGCGGCGCAGTTCCAGCCCGGTCTGCAACGCCAGAATCATTCCCGTGAACGCGGCGACAATCGTGATCACGCCGAGCGATTTGATTCCCGTCACGTACAGTTGCGTGAACACCTCCGAACGCTGGCGCCTTCCGAGCGTCATCGGCAGAAAGACGGTCGCCTCGGCAAGCATCATCAGCGACTGCCCCAAGCCGCGCAGGTTAAGCAACGCCCCCCGCCCCATACGCGCGAAGAGGTTGACGGGCGGATCAAAAAACTCTGGTTCGCGCGTGATTATGGTTCGGTCTCCTGGTTCATCGTATCACCAAATTTAAGGAAGAATAGCACACGCCATTCCGTATTGGTACCAAAGCGCTCGCGGCCTAACAAACCTTTGAGCACGGACCACGACCTGTGATCGGCATCCCGCCGCCAATCCCAAAGCGGAAACAGCGACCAAAACCGGCTCTCCTTGCCGCGCTTTTGATCGCGATGCAATCCCCAGAGCAGCTCGCGATCAACCGAATCCTCGTGGCGTGCGCTGGAGTAGATGGTCCAGAACGGCGCCCAGTTCCGTTCCACTGCGCCAGAGTCGCCCAACGGCCACAATTCCAGCGTGTGAAATTTTGAATCCTCGCCAACCCGGCGATAGGAAAACAGCGGCCAGAACTTCACCTCGCGCTGGTGAGGCGGCTCGTTCGTCACGCCCCGCGTAAGTTGATAATAAAAAGGAACAACCATGAAGCGGTGTTCACCCTCCCTGCCGCGCGTGGCGGTTTGATTCCAAATGATCGGCCAGAGATAGAAAGTTGACTCCTTGCCATGACTCTCCCTGTGGCCCCACAAGGGCCAGATGTATAGTTTTTCCGTTTCGCCGGTTTCGCGCTGGATAAACGGCCACGGCGCCAGCAGATAGGTGCCGCGATCACCCGTTTTGTAGCGGAAGAATGGAGGAAGCGCCCACCACGACTCCTGGTCCTCCAGCTTCATGTGGCCGGCGATCGGGAAAAGGACAAACCCCTTGCCGGAACTGCCGGGATAAAAATACTCCACATCGTTCCAGATCGGCCACATCACAAAGCGTTTCTTATACTGCCCCTCGCGCGTCGAGATTCCATAAAACGGGAACACGCGCTGGCGCTCGACTTTCTCCCCGGTGGTTTTGGAAATCAGCGGCCACAACCAGTTGCTCGTTTCAAGCGTATTCAACTTGCTCGTCGAATGTATCGGAAACAACACAAACGAAATCTCGTCGCGTCCGATAAAATCGCGAATCGTTCCGCCAAACGGAAACACCGCGCGATACGTCTCGCCTGATGCGTCGCGCCCTTGGAAATAAAAAGGCAATAGCCAAAAGCGGTAGCGCCGATCCGGTTTCTCTTCGCCGTGTTTAAAGGAAAAGAAAATCAAATAGCGCGACACTTCCTCCGGCCCGGTCTTTCCCCACGAACCGAGCGGCCAGAGATAATCCCTGCGTTCCTGTTGTGACTCCGGGCGTTCCACCTCGCTGTAAAAGGGGCGCGCCGCAACGAGGCGCCAGCCTTGGGGGGACTGCGCCATTTCAAAAAACGGGCCGACCGCTTTAACGCGCTGATCGCCGTTTGCATCGCTGTAGCGAGTGGCGAGAAACCCCGCGTCAAACGGGCTTGTTTTTTTGCCGCTGCGGATGTGGGGAAGAACAGACTACTCACGGCGGACAGAAGAGCCGTCGCGAGAGCAAAACGAGCTGCGGACGCCTTGACTAGGCGCCGATGCATTGTTTCACAACCCCGGCCAATGAACGGGTCAGCCGATCAGTCATCTCTTCGGTCGGACCTTCAACCATCACGCGGCACATGGACTGTGTGCCGGAATAGCGGATCAAGACTCGTCCGCGATCCCCCAGCTCTTTCTCTGCACCCTCAATCGCGCGCTGAATTTCCGGGATGCTCGAAAGATTCGGTTTCTCGCGCACGTCCACATTGATCATTTTTTGCGGCGCAACGGACATGATGGTTCCGAGTTCAGACAAAGGCTTGCCCGTCTCGCACATCACCGCGAGCAACTGCAACGCGGAGATCAATCCATCGCCCGTCGTGTGGTGCTCGAGGAATATCATGTGACCCGACGATTCTCCACCGATCACCGCGCCGCGTTCCTTCATCATCTCCAATACATACCGGTCGCCCACCGGCGCAACGCCGGCCTCCAGGCCAAGCTCGCGCGCGGCAACAAAGAACCCGAAGTTTGCCATGACCGTCGTCACCACGAGATTGCCCGGCAACTGCCCCTTTGCCTTCAGCGCACGGGCGCAAATGAGCAAAATGTGATCGCCGCTCAATTCGTTGCCGTTCTCATCCACCGCAATCATTCGGTCGCCGTCCCCGTCAAAGGCCAGGCCAATGTCGGCCTTCGTCTCGCGCACCTTTGCGCGCAAATCGTCGGTGTGTTGCGATCCGCAGTTCTCGTTAATGTTCAGGCCATCCGGTGCGCAGTGAATCGCAATCACTTCCGCGCCCAACTCAGTGAAAATAATCGGCGCGGCCTTGTAGGTCGCCCCGTTTCCGCAATCGAGGACGATCTTCATCCCTTCGAGGCTCAAATCTTCGGGAAACGTGTCTTTGCAGAACACGATATAGCGGCCAAGCGCATCATCAATGCGACGAGCCTTCCCGATCGCGGCGGCGGTGGGACGCGCAACATCCGTCAGACCGGACGCGGTTAGTTGCTCGATTTCGTCCTCATCCGCATCCGGAAGTTTGTAGCCTGTGCGCGAAAAGAGTTTGATTCCATTATCCTGAAATGGATTGTGCGAAGCGGAAATCACTAACCCCGCATCCGCCCGCATACTCCGGGTGATGAAGGCAATGCCCGGCGTTGGCATCGGTCCGACCAGCAACACGTCCACCCCCATCGAAGTGATGCCCGCCGTCAACGCGCTCTCCAGCATATAGCCGCTCACGCGCGTGTCTTTTCCAATCACAATCGTGTGGCGGCGCTCTTTTTGATGTTTGCAGACATGCGCTGTGGCGCGGCCCAGCGCCAGCGCCATCTCCGCAGTCATCGGCGGTTGATTTGCCACTCCTCGCACACCATCGGTTCCAAACAAACGTCCCATTGTCGTCTCCTAAATTTCTCCCGCGCGCGCCGTCGCATCCACGATTCCCTGCAGCCACTGCGTACCCGCCGCTTTGACCGGCGCGGGCAGGGTCGGGAGCAGGGCAAGATAGTCGTGCGCCGCGCCGCAGGTTTCAAACTCGTCCAAAAATAATGTCCGCGCCGAATCGCCAAGGTCCGGATTCGACACGGCATCCTTCGCGCGCGCCCAGCGCGCGACAATACGCTGTTGTGTTTCGCCCTCCGCCACGCTCTTCGGTTCTCGCTCGGCGATCAACAGTTCGGCCGATGGATTCAACTTTGCGACCCACTCATCCAGGCGTTTGATCCGTTCCTTCAACGCGCCATCCAGCAGACGCACTGCGCCCTCCAAACAAAACAGGGCATACACCCCCGTCATAAACAAGCCGCGCATGTGGCGATACCATTCCCGCAGCGCCCGGAGGTTTCCGATATAGAGCAGGTTGTTTGTCCAAACGCGCTGTGTGCCAAAATACACATTGGCGTTGTAAGCCCGGGCGCCGGGCGTCAACCCCGGCGCGCGGACCAGTTGACCGTCATCCGGCGCATCGCGGCGCACAACGGTTCCTGCGGGAGTCACGCAGCCAAAGCCCAACCGTATCGGACCAACCAGCCCGCCCTGCCCTCCGAGGAAAATCGGCGCGCGATCCAAAAAGACTCCGCGCGGCACATCACCGATCAAGGACGGCGTCGCCTTGTCCTGATGCGGGGTGTAATTAAAATGAATGAACGAAGAGCCGACCTCGCTGTGACTTTTGCGGCTCATTCCGCCCGCCATCAGGATGTCGCAAAAGTTGATCAGGCTGCCGAGGGTCACATACGGCAATAGAATCGTCTGCTTTAGGCCGACCGTATGCGCGCCGTTCGCCTCTTCCTCCAACAGGGTTCCGCCACGCACATGTGCGCCGCTCCCAATGTTTGCGCCATCGAGAAATACGGAGCCGGAAACAAACCCGCCCTTCAGCTCCACCCGTGCGCCGAGCTGTGAATCCTCCAGCGTCAGCGGGGCCTCCGCGCCAAGGATGCTGCCCGGCCCGATGCTCGTCGTCGCGCCACGCAGACGACAACCCGCGTGGATGGTGACATCTGTTGCGATACGCTCGGGGATAATGGAATCGTCAATTTCGACCGATGCAGGGTTCGGCATTCTCACACCACGTGTGAGCAAGTCTTGTACGCGAGTGGATCGTTCGGTGGAGGGCATGGATTTATTTGAGAAGAACCCCGACAACGACACCCACCGCAGTACACCCCAGCATCAGCATGGACTTCGACATTTTCAGCGTCGTGAATAGCACATCCACACTCACGCCGTCTGCAAGGCTTCGGTTAATGACGCATAGCACGGCCATCAGACCGAGCATCACCAATGCGATGGTTTTCGACTTTGTCATGCTTTCTCACCCAATCAGCAGCGCTGCACACTCAAGTGGCGCTAAATTGCTTCACGTAGATACTTTGACTTCAGAAGACGCCAAAAGACAACGAGAAACGCAGTTAATGGAATGCCGAGAATCATACCGAGAATTCCCCCGAATGCAGTGCCCCAGAAAAAGAGGGAAAAAATTACTGCCATCGGATGCAGTCCCGTACGTTCTCCCATAATACGTGGCGTAAGGAATAACGTCTCCACCACCTGCACGATGCCGAACACGATGAGCACTTGCACGAGCATATCCCATCCACCACCCATCTGAAAGAATGCCAGTGGAAGCGCTACTGCCAGACCGATGATCATGCCGAGAAATGGAATAATGCTCAGCATCCCGAGAATTAAGCCAATCGCGATGCCATATTGCAGCCCGACGAGACCAAAGCCAGCGGCGAATAAAACACCTTGTGCAAGTGCGATCAAAAACTGACCGCGGAAGAAGGCGACGAGGATATCAACGAACTCATCGGCGAGATAAAGGATATCATTTCTTGTCTCTTCTTTAAGGAAAGGAATTTCACCATGCAGTTTATCGAAGCGCAGGGTCTTCGCCGTGAGCAAAAAATAGAGATAGACCGGAAGCATGACCCAACTGAAGAGTCCGCCAATCATTTGGAACACTCCGACACTCACACTGAAGATGTGGCGGAGCAAGGTGGCCGATTGTTTGGCGATCCAACCGCTTCGTTCCCGCAGTTGCTCCCGTACTGCGTCTCCTCGTTCCTGCCAGAAACCCGCCAAATGATCTTCCACCCAATTCGACGCGTGCCCGATCCAGACCGGTAGTTTTTCAATAAGCCCGTGAATCTGGTTCGCCAATAACGAACCGGAAGAGCCATACCCCAATGCCAATCGGGATGGCCAGCGCGAGCAACACCAACAGCGCTGCGGCCCAGGGGAAGCGGAGACGTTGAAGAATCCACAGATAAAATGGGCGGAGAATTAGCGCAAGAATTGCCCCAACAACCAAGGGCATCAGTACCGGCGAGAAGGTTGAAACAAAACGGGCCAATAATGAAAATAGTCCGTACAGCAGACCGACGATAATTGCTGCTGCCAGGAAAGTTAGAGCAGTTCCTACGACCCACTGCTGCTTTCTACTCAATTCGAAATTAGCCATCCCTCCATTATATACGACCCCGCCATTTCGCGTAAGACTGAAATTTTCCAGGTCCCGCTCCACGTGAGGGATTTGCGCGATGCGGCGCGATTATTGGCCGACGACAAACTCGATGGTGATGTCGAGGGAGCTTTCGCGGATTTCTGCGGGCAGGGGGCGCAACCGCGCAACGCGACGGACGGCTTCCATGACCGAGTCGTCCATCAGCTTGCTGCCGGAGGAACGGATCAGGCCGGGGTTTGTGATCGTGCCGTTGCGTTGCACGCGGATTGACACTTGCGCGGTCAGGCCCATCGCGGCGCTGCTCGGCTGCTTCCATGCGCCATACATCGCGTCGTACACGGTGGCGTAGTAAAGGGAGAGATCGCTGAAGTTTGCGGAAGGCGCGCCAGCGGGCGAGAACTTGATGTTTGCCTCCAACAGCTTGCGAATCTGATCCTGACTCAGCTTGGTCTGGACGGGTTGCGTCTGCTTTTGCGGCTCAACCTTTCGCACGATCTTGTTGGTGCTGACCTTGATTTTGTTCGATTCGGATTTTGGTTTTTCCGGCGGCTTCTCCGGCGGCTTTTCGGGGATCGGCGTCGGCCTGGGTTTTTCTGCTTCGGGTTGCGGCGCGGGCGGTTCCGGTTCAGGCGTGGGCGCTTGCAGTTGCGGCGGAGGCGGGGGCGGCATTGCGGTCAAGTCAATGAACGTGATCATCTCCGGCGGCTTTCGCGGGTGGATCAGCCGCTTAACAAGCGGATAGATGATCACGGCCAGCACAACGAGGGCATGCGCCACAGCGCTGGTGGCCAGCGAACGTCTAAATGACGAATCGTTCATCGTCCCGGTTTTGCGTCGGGCGTCGTTACCAGAGCGAGTCGCGTAACGTTCGCGTCGTGCAAAATACGCATCACTTCGACAACTTTGCCGTATGCCAGCTTTTCGTCCGCGCGCACCATCACCGTCAAATCAGGATCGCCGACGGTCAAGGACTTGATCTGGTCGCCGAGATGCTCGATGGGCATCGCGACGTTGTCCAAATACAATCGCCCTTCGTTATCCAGCGTGATGATCCGCGATTTGGTCTGATCCATATCCTGCGCGTGGCCCTTGGGCAGGTTGATGGGTATCCCCTGCTCCACCATCGGCATGGTGATGATGAACGTGATCAGCAGAAGAAACGTCAGGTCAATCAGCGGGGTCATATTGATCTCGCTGATTTCGCGAAGGGGTTTGATGGAAGTGCGGCGCGGCATGATGTCCTATTCGCGTACGTAGTGGCGTTGCAGTTCTGCGACGAACTCATCCGCAAAATTGTCCATTTGCACCGTCAGCTCGCGAATTTTACTCGCGAGAATGTTGTAACCGATGGCGGAGGGAATCGCGACAAGCAGTCCGACCACCGTTGTCAACAACGCGCTCGCAATTCCCGGCGCAACGGCGGAGAGATTTGCCGAGCCTTGCAGCGCCATTTCAGAAAAGGAATCGAGAACGCCCCATACCGTGCCGAGCAATCCCAGCAAAGGGCTGGCGCTGACAGCCGTTGAAAGAATGCCCATCTTCGATTCCAGCACCAGCACCTGGTCGTTGCTCTGCCGCTCCGTGGCGTTTCGGACCGTGCCGATCTGAAGCGGCGTAAGACGAATGCGCGAATCCGCGTCACTTACAGCAAAAAGATCGTCCTCCTCCGTATGCCGCGCCTCGTACTCGTCGCCCACGGTCAAACAGGCGCTCTTGTAGATTTCAAACGGCGGGCTGTACGGCATTTTCTGTTTTCGGAAAAAAAAGCGCGAGCGGATGTTGCTCGCGTCGGTAGGCGTCGAGAAAGCGGCGCGCGGCGGTTTGCGCGCGTTTCAAGTCCAGCCACTTCGATGCCATCACCGTCCACGCGACGATGGAAAACGCGAACAGGATGAAGATGATCAACTTTCCGGAAAGAAAGTTGCTCACGTTGAACGCATAAATAAAATCGCCCAACGGCAGAATCGGAACCCAAGAAGCAGTCACACACACCTCACAACATTTGATAGCCGCGCAGCGTAGACGACACCCCTGTTCCGGTCAATCCAAGGCCGCGCGCCGGGTCGAATCTTCCAGCGTTGCAATCGGTCGAAAATACTAAAGTTGCCGATTCTTCTTGTCTGACAATCTTCAGGGCTTAACCTGTGAGCGCATGTTTATTGTGACAATCTACAAGACCGGGAGGGGTGCGTGGAGTATTTAGCGACTGTTTTTTTCGCCCTGGCTATTCTTCACACTTTTGCCTCATCAAGAATCGGTCATCTCGCGCACAACTATCCCGATATGGCTCTCCGCGCGCGCTTGTTTCACCTCCTCGGCGAGGTGGAGATCGTCTTCGGATTGTGGGCGGCCCTCTTTCTCATTTTGTTATGCTTCACATCGAGTGTGGCCGATGTCGTGTCGTATGTGGAATCCCTGAACTTTACTGAGCCGGCATTCGTCTTCGTCATCATGACGATAGCCGCGACGCGGCCCGTGCTGATCACCGCAGAGAATATGATCAAGCATCTGGCCCGTATTCTGCCGATGTCTCCATCGGCATCCTTCTACTGGGCGACACTCACAGCGGGACCCATTCTCGGCAGCTTCATCACGGAGCCTGCCGCGATTACGGTGACGGCCATGATTCTTCTGAAAAATTTCATGGAAAGGGATATTTCACCGAGATTCCGCTATGCAACGCTGGCGGCGTTGTTGGTCAACATCTCCATTGGCGGCACGTTAACCCACTTCGCCGCGCCGCCGGTGCTGATGGTGGCGGGAACGTGGAACTGGGGACTCGGCTTCATGTTTAGCCACTTCGGTTATAAATCCATCATCGCCACCCTGCTTATCGCCAGCTACACCACATGGTTGATCCGGGCTGAATTGCGGGGCATCGCGTGGGACAACCGGAAGCCGGAAACGCCGGACGGCAAACCCCACCCGCCGCGCTGGTTGGCAGTCACACACATCGCGTTTCTCGGGGCAACCGTATACATGGCGCATCACATGGCGGTATTTGTCGGAATTTTCCTCTTATTCATGGGACTCGCGTCGGTTACGCAGCTATACCAGAGTTCCCTGCAGTACGATAAAAGCCTCCTCGTTGCGCTCTTTCTCGGAGGTCTCGTCGTCCTGGGCGGACCTCAAGCCTGGTGGATCACGCCCATACTTCAGGGTGTGAGCGCCGAATTCCTGTTTGTTTCCACGACCCTGTTGACCGGAATCACCGACAATGCCGCGCTCACCTACCTTGGCGCTCAAGTGCCCGACCTCGCCGACCGCCTGAAGTTTGCCCTGGTCGCGGGCGCTGTGACTGGCGGCGGATTAACCGTCATTGCCAACGCGCCCAACCCTGCGGCGTTTGCCATTCTGAAGAAGACCTTTCGCGACGGACTCATCAGTTCGAGCGGACTCCTCGCCTTTGCCCTTCCCGTCACCGCCATCGCCGCCTTGTGTCTGTGGTTCCTGCCCTCGCTTTGATTCGCCGACGCCCTTCGCGCGGCGAGCGAATGGTTCGTGACTTGCAAAATTTCAGGACTACTATGCCGCTATCTGAATTTCGGAATTTGAAATCTGTAATCAGCCATGTTGAGCCACCAACAACTTTCACAACATTCGTTTGATTTTCTCGTAATCGGGAGCGGATTGGCCGGATTGCACGCCGCTGCGGCAGCGGCAGAACACGGCAAGGTTGCGCTGCTGACAAAGGCGGCAGTGCAGCAAAGCAGTTCCTGGCGCGCGCAAGGCGGGATTGCCGCCGCGATTGATCCTGACGACTCCGCGTTTCTGCATTTTGACGACACAATTACAGCCGGACGTGGACTGTGCCGGAAAGTCGCCGTGGAGCTGCTCGTGGGCGAAGGCGTCGAGCGAGTTCGCGAACTGATCCGTTGGGGAATGAAGTTCGATGAAGGACACATGGGTCTTGCGTTGGGCCTCGAAGGCGGACACAGCAAACGACGCATCCTCCACGCGGAGGGAAACGCGACGGGCCAGGCGGTCGTCAAATTTCTTCTCGAACGCGTCGTCGCCCACCCCAATGTGACGATTTTTGAAAACACGACAGTCGCCGAATTGGTGGTCGTGGACAACCGCTGCCTCGGCTGCATGGCCTTCCATGAGGATCGTTTCGGGCCCTGGCTGTTCACCGCGCGCGCAACGATTCTGGCGACGGGCGGCGCAGCGGGCAATTACGCGCGCACCACCAACCCGGCCACTTCATCCGGCGACGGCATCGCCCTCGCCTATCGCGCAGGCGCGGAAGTGTGCGATATGGAATTTGTGCAGTTCCATCCGACGGGTCTATACACCGAGAGCGGCCCCGCGTTTTTGATCGGTGAAGCGATGCGCGGCGAAGGGGGCCAACTTTTCAATAAAGCGGGCGAGCGATTTATGCTGCGCTATCACCCGCAACACGAACTCGCGCCCCGCGATGTCGTCGCCAGCGCAATCTTCCGCGAGATGCAGCGCGAAGGGCAGCCCTGCGTCTGGCTTTCAATGAAGCACCTCGACCCAGCCGCGATTAAGAAGCGTTTCGCCAACATTTACGATGCGTGCAAAACACAGGGCATTGATATCACAACCGATCCAATCCCCGTGGCCCCCGCCGCACACTTCACCATCGGCGGAATCGTCACAGGACGAATGGCCGGAACGAGTATTTGGGGGCTGTTCGCATGCGGCGAGTGCGCGTGTACCGGCGTTCACGGCGCAAACCGCCTCGCGAGCAATTCTCTACTCGAATGTCTCGTCTTTTCGCGCCACGCCGTAGAAGGCGCATTGACTGTCACCGACGCCCCCCTCCCCAGCGCTGATCGGCGAAGATCTGCCCGTCCGTGACCCGACGCCGGTTGATCCAACGTTGCTCCAACACCTGCGCCTACAAGTTTCGCAGATGATGACGGAACGCGTCGGCATCGTCCGGAATGGAAAGACCTTGAAGTCAGCGCTGGATGAATTGTATGCCTTGCGCGACCGACACGGCGAACTGTTCAACCGCTGGGCTGGCCGTCCGCTGCGCACCATGATGCGGGCTTGCACGCTGACCGTGCGCGGAGCGCTGCTCCGCGAGGAATCACGTGGTGCGCATCAACGCGAAGATTTTCCGGAGGAAAATACCTCGTTTGAGGGGCATATTACACAAAAACGCGGAACACGTCCGCGCCTTGTTCAATGGACCTGAACTTATGAGCGAAACAACAACGATACAGGAACCCGATTGGTCGGAAGTGGACCGCATCATCGAAAACGCGTTGCGCGAAGACGTGACGGGCGATGACGTGACAACCAACCTCCTTTTTTTCACCGGACGAAGTCGCCACGGGCGTCTTCCGCAGCAAATCGCCGGGCGTCCTTGCCGGCCTGAATGTCGCAAACCGCGTATTCCAGAAAATTGACCCAAACGCAAAATTCACGCAACTCGTGGCGGACGGTTCCCACGTCCCCGCGCACACCATCGTCGCTGAAGCGCGCTGCCTCACGCGCGCCCTGCTCACCGGTGAACGAGTGGCGCTCAATATTGTTCAACGAATGTCAGGCATCGCCACGCTGACCGCGCATTACGTGGATGCCGTCAAAGGCCTGCCCGTAACTATTTTGGATACACGCAAGACAGCGCCGGGACTTCGCGTCCTCGACAAATATGCCGTCCGTCTCGGTGGCGCGACAAACCATCGCCTCACACTGAGCGAGCTCGCTATGATCAAGGATAACCACATCCGCCTCGCGGGCGGAGTCTGGGCCGCCGTCCGCCGCCTGCGCGCAAAGGCACCGAAAGGGTTGCGAATCGAAGTTGAGTGCGCAACCCTTGATCAAGTGCGTGAGGCAATTGAGGCGGAGGCGGACATCATAATGCTCGACAATATGATGCCGAGCGCGATGGCCGAAGCCGTACAGATCATCGCGAAACGCGCACTGGTCGAGGCTTCCGGCAGCATCGGACTGGATACCGTCCGGGCCGTAGCGGAAACCGGTGTGGGCTTCATTTCCATCGGACGCCTCACCCACTCCGCGCCCGCGCTCGACGTCTCAATGAAAATCGCGTGAGTTCGCCAAACCTGCCTCGCGACAGCACCACCATCGTCTATTGTCTTGACATCAAGATATTTTGCAGGGATGGTCGTCCCTTTGAGACAACTTGTTTTGAAGCGCGAGTTGCCCCGCGCGTTGCGGGCGGGCTTCATGCACAAACAAATGAAAACCTGAGCGCCCGACGCTCTCAACATGCTGGAAAAGAAGCAAAATGACACATACTACGATTGCCATGCTCGTCGGTAGCCTTCGCAAAGAGTCGCACAACCTGAAACTGGCAAAGGCGCTGACCAAACTCGCGCCGGAACACTTTTCCTTCCACGTTGTTCAAATCAATGACCTTCCGCTCTACAACGAAGATATGCTTGAGCCTCAGCCCGCTCCCGTTGCTCGACTTAAATCGGACATTCGTTCAGCCAAGGGTGTGATCTTCGTTCTGCCCGAATACAACCGCTCCATCCCCGGCGGTTTGAAAAACGCGATTGATTGGGGATCGCGACCGCCACGGGACAACGTGTGGGCCGGTAAGCCCACAGGCGTCATCGGCATCTCGCCCGGCCCAAGCGGCGCGGCCATGGCGCAGCAGCATCTGCGCAATGTCCTGACCTGCGTTGACGCCCCGACCATGCAACGCCCCGAAGCCTTTCTTCGATACACCGACGGCTTCTTTGATGCCGACGGCAACGTCAGCGAGGAAAATCGCGCATTCCTGCAGCGATGGATGGATACCTACGTAGCGTGGGTCCAGCGTTTCGTCGCCTAGCCGCTCCCGGTGCTCTCCCTTAATGCCCATCCGCGCAGATGGGTGCGTACGGGTCCTTTTTTCGTATGTCTTGACATCAAGATAACTTGTAAGGATTCGCGCCTAAACGAGACGAATCAGGTAACTGGAGATGAGAAAATGAAAACACATACAAAAGAGACGGCGATACGGATTCGAAAGGCAACAGAACGTGGGCAGGCGAACTTTGGCTGGTTAACTAGTCGGCACAGCTTCTCGTTCGGCAATTACTACGACCCCGCGCACATGGGATTCCGGTCGCTCCGCGTCATCAACGACGACCGTGTGGCCGGTGGCGGTGGGTTTCCGACGCATCCGCATTCCGAGATGGAGATTTTTAGCTACGTCTTGGAAGGAAAACTCGCGCACAAGGACAGCATGGGCAACCAACGTACGCTCGAGTCCGGGCAGATTCAGTTGATGAGCGCGGGACGTGGTGTAACGCATAGCGAATTCAATCCTGATCAGGATGTGGAGACCCATTTTTTCCAGATTTGGCTCCACCCAAACCAGAGCGAATTGACGCCCAGCTACACGGAATGGCGACATACGCCTGAACAGGAGCAGGCGACAAAGGTGCTCGTGATCTCGCCCGATGGCCGGGATGGTTCCGCGACGATTCATCAGGATGCGAAGATTTATCGGATTCGTCTGAAAAGCGGCGATTCGGTGAATCATTCGCTCCGTGAAGGCCGCGGAATATGGGTTCAGATCATGACTGGGAGCGCGACGCTAAATGGTGCGGAGCTTCACGCAGGCGATGGGGCAAGCGCTGAGGTTGCTGGTGATTACGAAATTCGTACCGACAGCGCGACGGAAGCGCTGGTGTTTGACTTGGCATAAGGCATAGAAAAGGAGCGGCCTCGCCCCGGCAAGGCCGCTTTTTTATACCCGTCTGCGGGTTGCTCTCACTCGACTGGTGTTGTATCTTGCCGCACCGTGAATACGACCAAAGACATTGCTGCTGAGATTCTGGAACTCAAAAAGAAGCGGAACGCTGTAATCCTGGCGCATAGTTATCAACGCCCGGAAGTACAGGATATTGCGGATTTTGTTGGCGACTCCCTCGGGCTCGCGCGCAAATCGAATAATCTCGATGCCGATGTCATCGTTTTTTGCGGCGTCCACTTTATGGCGGAAACGGCGGCGATCCTTGCGCCGACAAAACGAGTCCTGCTCCCCGATATTGACGCAGGTTGCTCGCTTGCTGCCACGATCTCCGCAAGCGAGATGCGTCAGTGGAAATCGGAACACCCCGACGCGGTTGTCGTCAGCTATGTGAACACCTCAGCAGAGGTCAAAGCGCTCACCGACTATTGCTGCACCTCCTCCAACGCGGTAAGCGTGGTGAATGCGATTCCGGCAGATAAGGAAGTTCTCTTTTGCCCAGATATGTTTCTTGGCCAGCATGTGAAGCAGCAGACCGGCCGAACAAATATGCACATCTGGGCCGGTGAATGCCACGTCCACGCCGGACTCAAGCCCGCTGTCATCCAGAAAAAACTCGACGAGCATTCGGAGGCGGAATTTTTGATGCACCCAGAGTGCGGCTGCACATCCGACCTCTTGTACCTGCGCGGCACCGGCGAGGCGTGTACCACCGGGGCCAAGGTGCTTTCGACGGAAGGCATGGTGAATTACGCAAAGAAATCGTCTTCCAGCGGATTTGTGATTGCAACCGAAACTGGGATTCTTCACCGCCTGAAACAAATGAATCCGGGCAAGAATTTCTGGGCCGTGAACGACCTCGCGGTCTGCCGCTTCATGAAGATGATCACGATTGAAAAGGTGCTGCGCTCGTTGAAGGAAGATATGTACCACATCACAGTGCCGCCCGCAGTCGCGGAACGTGCGTCGCAGGCCATTCAACGCATGGTGGAAATCGGCTGACAAGCCAACTATGGCGGACATCGTCCTCGCCGCGCTCAATTCGCGCTATAGCCACACCGCTTTCGGTCTGCGCTATCTGCTCGCAAATATGGAAGAGCTTCAGCCGCGTACGGCGATGCTGGAGTATGAAATCAAGACACCGCTCGATCAGGTGATCGAAGGGATCGCCGCCCATTCCCCGCGCATTGTGGGCCTGAGCGTGTATATCTGGAATGCGAACCTGGCGCTCACGCTCGTCAAGCGCTTGCGCAAGGAACTGCCGGGCGTAAAAATCGTACTCGGTGGACCCGAAGTGAGTCACGAGGTCGAAAAGCAGGAAATTTGCGCGCTCGCAGACTTCGTGGTGATGAACGAAGGCGACTTTGTCTTCCCGATTTTGTGCCGACAATTGCTCGCGGGTGAAACACCCCCGCAACGCGTAATAAACGGCGGTTCCGTGGACGTGCGGAAGCTGAAGCTCCCCTACTACCTTTATACGGACGAAGATATCGCGCACCGCGTCATTTATGTCGAGGCCTCCCGTGGTTGTCCGTTCGATTGCGAGTTCTGTCTGTTCTCTCTCAACATCCCCGTCCGACGCTTCCCATTGGAGAGCATCCTGCCCGCGTTTCAGGAGCTACTTGACCGTGGCGTGCGTCACTTTAAATTTATGGACCGGACGTTCAATTTGAGCATCAAGTACGGCATCGACATTTTGAGCTTCTTTCTCGAACGCTACACGCCGGGACTGTTCCTCCACTTCGAAATGGTGCCGGATCGTTTGCCCGAAGAACTGAAGGATATTCTTTCCTGTTTTCCGAAAGGCTCCATGCAGCTCGAAGTCGGAATTCAGACCTTCAATGAAGAGGTCGCTGAGCGAATCAAACGTCGGCAGGACTACGCAATCACTGCTGAAAAATATTCTCTGGCTGCGCAGTGAGACGGGGGCCTATCTACACGCAGATTTAATTGCGGGACTGCCCGGGGAAAACCTTGAAAGTTTTGCGCACGGCTTTGATCGCCTCCTTGCGCTCGGGCCGCAGGAAATCCAGCTCAACATTCTCAAACGCCTGCGCGGGACGCCGATCATTCGACACGACGAACAATTCGGGATGAAGTATAATTCCAAGCCACCGTATGACCTGATCGAAAACCGTGATATCGACGCGGAAACCGTCGCCGCGCTGAATCGCGTTTCGCGCTTCTGGGATTTGTATGTGAATAGCGGAAACTATATTGAGACGGCCCCGCTGATCTGGAAGAACGCCAAATCCCCATTTTATGCGTTTCATCGCTTTTGCGAGTGGATTTACAAACGCTGGGAGCGAACCCATGCGATTTCGATAGATGATTCAGCAGAGGCGTTGTTCCTCTGGCTTACGGACGAGCTGGGCGAACCCCGCGAGGAGACTGCGCAAATTTTGTGGAAGGATTTGTGCCGCACCGTGTCACGCAACCGCCCCACATTTCTGCGCGATTACGTCAGCCTTGAAGAAATGCGCCACCGCCGTGCCAAGCATCTCAAAGGACTGCAACGACAGGCGCGCCACACGGACGTATAATTTTCATACTGGATTTATTTTTCGATCAAGCAATACGTCGGCTTGCCACGAGTGCGGTCGAAAAGGTCGGCTATCGCCTTATTGCCCATACGGACACAACCAGCCGATGCGGGGGTTCCGAGCAGTTGTTCGTGATTGGTGCCGTGGATGTAAATGTAGCGCGCGTAGCTATCGCAGCCCCGCCCGGCATTGTGGCCCTGCTCCAATCCTCGAAGTCGTAAAATTCGGGTGGTGATCGTATCGCGCTCTGCATCGCTGTGCCACGCGCGGGGAGGCAAAACCTCGCCCGTAAAGCGACGCCCCACAAAGACAGAACCGAGCGGACGATTCGCGCCAATCCAGCGAACGATACGATGCCAACCGGTTGGCGTTTTATTCGAATTTGCCTTCTGTCCCGAGCCCAATCGGCTGGTTGAGACGCGATAGGATTTTATGCGTCTTCCCCCAACCCATAACGCAAGTTGCTGTCGAGCAATGGATACGTGCAACAGGAGAGCGTCTGCAGGAAGTTTCGCTTGCCTTTGGCGCTCGTTTTTCATCAGGCGCGCTCGGTCATCAGCGGGACAGAGGCAAAGCCACCATCGGGAAACTCTGCAGGAACGGGCGGACGTTCAGGATTGAACCGGAGCGATTTCGTCTGCGCGAGCAGCTCTTCCGTTGCGACGATCAGCTCCATCCGCGCGAGCGGCGCGCCGGGGCATACGTGAATACCAGCGCCGTATAAAAGATTTTTCGTTGTGTCGCGATCCCAACGAAAGTTCACCGGGTCTTCGAAAACGCGCGGGTCGCGATTTGCGCCGGCCCATAGAATGGTAATTCTTTCTTTCGCGCCAATTTCATGGCCTCCTAAATTGACCGCCCTAGTGGTCACGCGGCGGTTTGTCGTCAATGGCGCGGTGATACGCAGAATCTCATCAATGGCATACGGCAATTTGGAAAAATCACTGCGCAACAACTCCTGCATATCCGGGTGTGCGGCAAGGAAGTGAGCAATGATACCGACTGCGGCGGCAATGGTGCCGATTTCGCCGGCGGTCCAGTTGCGAAGAATGCTTACAATTTCCTCGTCCTTAATCTGACGATCATTAACCTGCTCGAACATCAGGCGCGACGTCAAATCCCGATCCGGCCCCGAACGCTCCCGTCGCCGGTCGTCCAACATTTCTGCAATCAGATATTCGAATACCTCTGCGCTCTTCACGAGTGTTTCGCGATTCTGTTCACGAATCGCTTTGCGGTTTCTCACGCCCCAGCGATGCAAGCCCTCTTCCATATAATTCGGCCAGCCCAAATAATCACACTGCGCGTGAGCGGCAAAGGGACGGGCAAATTCTCCAACGATCTCCGCGTGCTCGCTCCGCTCCAGCATTTTCTTCACCAACGAATGTGCAAGTTGTCGGCAGCTCGGCTCAAATTCCGCAACGCGCGCGGGACTGAAATACGGTTCAATGATCTTGCGGAACGGTGTATGCGCTGGCGGATCCATTCCGGCGGGCACGGAGAGGCGATTGGAAACGACGCTGCTGAACGTCTGCCAGTCCAACAGGACTTGCATCACATCCGCATGACGCATCACGGCCCAACCCAGCTGTTCGCTGTGCTTCACGCCGTATTCCTCACGGTCACGATCAATTTCTGCGTACTGGTCGCTGGTTGTTTTCATCGCAATGGCTTATTCGCTTGAAGCGCTAGATAAATATAAGGAACTCATTTCGAGTTCGTTTACACGGCGGAGATTGCATACTCAAGAATTGCATCTGCATGAATACGCATCGTGTCATAGAGCGGTTTGCTGCTGTCCTCTTGCTGGATCAGCATTTCCAGTTCTGTACAGGCCAGCACGACGGCCTCTGCCCCACCCTCAATGAGCGTAGCGATCATCGTTCGCGCAAAACTGCGTGACGACTCCAAGACGTTTCCGTGGGAAAGCTCTTCCCAGACAATACGATCCAGCTCCTGGCGATCCTTCTCATTTGGCATCGTCGAGGTAATTCCAACCCCTTCAAAATAATGTTGGAAAAATCCACTCTCCATCGTCGCGCGCGTACCCAATAAAAGCACATTCTTGAGCTGGTCTTTTTTCAGGGCATCGGCCGTGGCCTCCATAATCGTCAGAACCTTGAGAGGGGTTCGCTCCGCAATCTGTTCCCACGCATGATGTGGGGTGTTTGCGAGGATCGCCGCGAAGTCCGCGCCCGCCCCCTTCAATCGCGCAAGGGCAGCGAGGAGCATTTCGCCCACTTGATCCCAGTCATTTCGGGCAAAACACTCGGTAAAGACCTGAAGATTTACGCTCTCTAAAATAATGCGCGGAAAGTTCAGCTTTCCCATCGCCTGATTGTAATTCCTACAAATACGCGAGTAGTAGTGAACGGTAGATTCTGGGCTGAGCCCGCCAATTAAACCAATCGTCTTGTGATCACTCATTTTATCTTCCTAAGCCCCAAAGCAATTGGAGGTGAGGCAGCGTACACCGATGTAGCGAATTAAACAAACCGCGACATCAATTCGCAAAGGGTGATCAATATGCGGTCGTTCGGAAGACCGGCTGAAACAATTCCGTCTCTTGCGCACAAATCGTTTGTACGGGACAATGGGCGCAGTCAGGCTCGGTCATTTCGGGGCAGCGACGACGGTTCATAAAGAAAAAATAATCTATCGCAGCCACCGACTTCCCGGAATCGCGCACAATTTGCTGTACCGCGTCAAACGTCGCCTGCCTGATTTCCCGCTCCACCTCGGTTGAAACTAAACGCCGCGCGATGAGGCGTTTTCGCAACTCGACATCATGGATTCGAATCAACCCGCAGCGCAGCGCACTCCGTTGCAGATGATAATCAATAATCGGTTCATACGATTCCGGATCTGTAACTTTCAAAAACCCTTCCGGTCTGTTTTCCATCATAATGGCGAGAAGAAATAATTTCTTTCGTAGCGGATCCTCGGCGTAACCGGGGATTTGTCCTGCTTCATTCAAGAAAGTTGCAAGCGGTTGCTCTGAAGCATTTGCGTGCGCGACCAGTTCCACTGGCATCGTGTCTCGCCCCGCCATCCACTCCGCGTATCTGTAAATTATTTCCGTGTGATCACTCCATTGCGGGAGTGGATTGTCGCCGGAATCTGCGGCGAAGACCTGATTCCAGTCCGTCTGCAAGACACGCGCAGGCGCAAAGATTCCAGCGTCCTTACGCCACGCACGGGTCAAGCAGTAGGACACATAATCGGAGCCCTTCAGCGTCCTCCCATCTACGGTCGCCAGCATCGGACCAGCATAGCGATCATCTTCAAGCCGCCAGAATCCGAACTGATGCGCCGCATTGAAGAAGTAAAACTCGATCATCCCCTCCCCACCCACAGGCGGATAAATCGGGATATCCCCTGTGTGACAAAAATCAAATGCCTGCACCGCCCCCGCCTCCTTAAAGAAAGCGGCAAACGCAGCCACCTGTTTTCGATCCACGGTAATCACAAAGCGAGGCTACTCCATCGCCCCACCGAGGTCGAGCCTGCCAATGCGCCTGCAAACATACGAACTGCATACCGTTTACTATGGTGGTTTCAACCACGGAAACACGCCGAAGGGCGCGGAAAGGGATGGGGAGAATAGGTTGGGGAAGTTGATGGGTTGATGAGGAGGGAACCACAAAAGGCGCAAAACGCAGACCGTAGGGCGTGAAAATTTTCACGCCAGAAAAAGGCGTGATGAATTTTAACCACGGATGGACACGGATTGGGTATGGGGAGGAACCACGAATGGACACGAATGGACACGAATTGGGTATGGGGAGGGAACCACAAAAGGCACAAAACGCGGAAGTAGGGCGTGAAAATCTTCACGCCACTGTGGTTCACGATTTGACCGTGACTGGTAGGGCGTGACCGCCGGGCGCGCCGCAGAAGCTCTATGGTCAACAACCGAAGGTCGACCATAAACCGATTTGGGACGTCTCAATTAATCGTGAACGTTTAGGCCGGCCTGGCAGTCCGGCCCTACCCAAAACAACATACTGCTGTGTGGTTCTCGACTTCATTGTGGTTGGTAGGGCGTGACCGCCGGGCGCGCCGCAGCAGCTCTAGGGTTAACAACCGAAGGTCGAAAATAACCCGATTTGGAACGTCGAATTGAAATGGCGCAGTGTTTTTGCTGTCGCCGCGTCCGCCGTCGCCAAAGGCTATGGCGTGACGCGGGCGGCTACAGGGTGCAAGATTAAGTGTTTCAACCACAGAAACACGCGGAAAGCCGCGGAAAGGGATGGGGATAGCGCAAAACATTTACGACCGTGCCCCACCGTGGTAAGGCGCGTGGCAAGCGACCTCAGGTGATCTTAACTTAGCGCCATTCAGGGCTGACCCCTTTGGGCTTGGCGAGGTCGTTTTTCGAAAAGATTTTCCAAATATTTTTGAGCAGGGGTTTTTCAGCAGAACCGAATGTCTAGACTTGACCCCAATTACTTATGTGGTGTTCGCCTTCAAGATGCGATGCCGCATGAGTACATAGATGCACCAGATACAAGTTGCCGACAGAATGAAGCGAAGCGGAGTACCGGAGGGTGGGCTAAGCGCTTCGATCCATGCGGACAACCAATGAACTATGGTGCCCGCGAGACCGGTGGCCGTAATCCAGAGTGCCAATGTGCGCCACCGCGCAGGAAGCGATCTCTCCGCCAACAAGAATTTGACGAATATCCACACACTGATTCCGCAAAGGAGGAGACCAAAGGCAACGGCATGAGTGCCAGATATCGAACCCATCGAGAGGTGTGTAAATCGTCGCTGAAGCAATACAACAATGCCGACAACCATCAGCAACGTCGCGAGGAGAAGAAGCGGACAAAGGCTCTCTGCCGGCTTTTGGCTATCAGCGCTACAACTCATCATTGCCCAAGAAGGAAGCCGACAGCCCAACCGATTCCCTCATAGATGTCTTGTGGAGCATCCGGCATGCTTGGGGCATAACCTCCCCCAGCAGCAATTGAGCCTCCCCCGAAAAAGTAGACAGCGTTGGGTCTTAGCTGATAGTGAAAAAAGTTATGACCACAACGACCAACCAAGCGAAAACGAGGCGTCATTTTGATGATGCATTCAAACGCGATGCTGTTAATCGAGTCATCCGGGCCAACAAGCCATGCGCCGAGGTGTCTCGCGAACTGGGTATCAGAGGCAATTTACTGGCCCGTTGGAAGCGGGAGCAGTTGGAACGGGCCGATCAGGCAATGACCGGAACTGATCAGATGAAGCCGAGCGAGTTGGTGGCGGCCTTAGAGGCCGCCCGTCTGGAGGCGGAAGATCTGCGAGAGCAACGCGACATTTTAAAAAAGGCTTTGAATATTTTCAGCCAACAGATGCCCAAAGGAGGTCGGCGATGAATCAACTGGCCGACGAGTTTCCGGTGCAACGGTTGGCCGAAGTCCTGAGCGTGTCGCGCACGAGCGTTTACCGATCCGCCGAGCTCCGGTCCTCGTGCCCAAGAAAACGCCGTGCTGACGCAGGCCATTGACCGGGTGTACCAGGAGCATCAACAGCGATACGGAAGTCCACGCATTTGCATCCAGCTTCGTGCCGAAGGCATGAGTTGCGGTGAAAATCGTGTGGCACGCCTGATGCGTGAAGCCGGTCTGTACGCGATCACCCCGCACCGCAAGGCGCCGCGAACCACCGAGAGTTCGCATGGTGGCCCGATTGCGCCCAACCTGCTCAAAAGCATGGAAATAACCCATGCCAATCAGGCGTGGGCCATGGATATCACCTATGTCCACTGCGGGCAGGGCTGGGTCTATTTGGCCGCCGCACTCGATCTGTATCTGCACAAAATCGTCGGTTGGCAACTCGGCGATCATATGGAAAGCAGCTTGGTTACCGATGCCTTGCAGATGGCCGCCCAACGCCAAGGCTGGCCGACCGGCGTGGTGGTCCACTCCGATCGGGGTAGCCAATATGCCAGCGCGGCATTTATTCAACGGACGGAGGCCTTCGGATTCATTCGCAGCATGAGCGCCAGGGGAAACTGCTACGACAATGCCACCATGGAGAGCTTTTTCGGGGTGATCAAACGCGAAGAACTCAACCGGTGGGAAATGCCCGATCTGGCCGCGGTTCGCTATCGCGTATTTGACTATATCGAAACGTACTACAATCGGCGCCGCATCCACACCGCGCTGGGAATGAGTCCAGCGGCCTTAGAAAGGCAGTCGTTGCCCAAGACGCCTTCGGCGGAGTTTTCAGAGGCATCGCTTGCTCCCCAGGTCGGCAAGGAAAAGGCCGGGGAGATGACTCCCCGGCCCCGACCTGTGGTCGCAATATCCACGTATCCCTCGGCGAGTTGCTCTCCAGCAGAAGCCCGCTTGCGTTTCCGTGGACACCCAATCCATCCAGCAAACTGACATTGAAAACAACAACAAAAAGGAGTACCCCACCAACCGTTAGACCCGACACTGTTCACAAATCGGGGGAAGCTCAAATACCAGCGCGGACGAGATTGGGATGCATTAATGCTTCAGTAACGACGGCTGGCCCGGCTACAACAGCACCGATTGCAATGGTTGAGCCCAAGACGAAATTGTTCCGTCCCTCCGTGTCGGCCCGTAATGTTTCAAACGGATCTCCACTCTGGATATGTTCGTTGACGGCATTTCGAGTCAACATGTGGTCATAAACCCAATCCCACGCATCGTGCCACCAAGGATTGTCTCCGAGTCCGTACGGGTCAATCCAGTTGACCGGATCCCCATGACAGTACAGATACAGATTTGCCTGTCCGCCCCCAAACAGTATGGGGTCTTTGGCTAGCCATCTTCCAGTCATCGGATCATAATCCCGATACCCGAACCGCATCAGACCCGTATCCGGGTCGTAGAGCCCTCCCGCGAATCCGAATGGCTGAAATCCGGGGTTCGTGTCCTGCAGAACATTGCCCCATTCGTCCGGCACGCTAAAACGAGGATTCATTACGTCTCACTTCGATCTCCGTAATCATGCCATTTACAAGCCGCCGAATATCACCGCTTTCGTCGTATTTGATATTTTCAAAATATTGACTGCGACTTTCAGAATTGGTGCCCACAAAGTAGAGCGCGACGCCCAAACAGGCTTTAATGCGACCATCGCTATTTCTATATCGTTCCTCCAACTCAGCGATATTATTCGTGGGCCGGGTTAGCACTAACGCAATAGAGAGTTCACGCTGGACCTGCCAATATTCTTCCGTTTGGACAAGCGCCAATAGGTCTGGCTCTACCGTTCCGTCTCGGAACCTACCCAGTGATTGCACGGCGAAAAAACGAATGCGCCAAGAAGGGTTCGCCAGTTGCGATACTAAAATCGGAACTGCATCCGCCTCTGTGCGCCGCCCCAAATACTGCATCGCCATGATCGAGACCGTCTCATTTGTATCGCGAACGAGATCAACAATATCGTCAGTGTGGATGATGGAGGAATGTAAATTTGTGAGAACCGAAATATCATCAGTCATCAATAGTTCACGTAATTCATCTTTAGATATACGCTTAGAACAAGCCGTGCCTATAAATATCGCGCAAATTACTGCGCCGAGAAGCATTCCTTTTTGATTCATCTATCGGGTACGCCTTCTTGGCAGGTCTCTATATGGATTTCCCGGTGGAGGCCTATTGCCGAAATCAACACCCGAATCAAGCTCCTCAAACATATCGCAACTAATTGCATTATCGTTTAATAGCTCTACGTATGTCTCTGTAAATGTCGTAATCCCTTCAGTTACGGCGATTGGGCCAATCGGTGATGGATTAATATTGTCTGCAAAAGATTTAATAAACTCTCGAAATCCTTCAGGAAATTTACTCCATATCCAACTCATAATGTTCCATGGAAATGGATAGTCGCCCAGTCCAATAATGTCCTTTTGATTGATCGAATCCCCGTGGCAGTAGAGGTAGAGGTTGGCTTGGCCCCCTTCAAACAGGATAGGGTCTCTGGCTAGCCACCTTCCAATCATCGGATCATAATCGCGGTATCCGAACCGCGTCAGACCCGTATCTGGGTCATACAATCCACCCGCGAATCCGAACGGCTGAAATCCCGGATTTGTGTCCTCCAGAACACTGCCCCATTCGTCGTAGTCCATCCGCTGCGCAACCGCGCCGGTCTGGGCATCCACAACCAGCCGCACGCTGCCAAGATGATCTGTAATGATCCGATACAAATTTCCGGTCGTCACCATGCCTATACTCTTCATGACGCTTACCTCCGGGCTTCGTGGCGGGCCACTATGGCCGCGTCTTCAATTGCTTGATGGGCATTTTAATCACGCTTCGGCGTGAATGCCGCATCTACGGAGCTCTAACCGCCTTTCATGTTATCTGACCCCTTTATTCCAGCTGGCGATCAACCGGCCGCGTCGAAGGCGTTGCTGGTGACGATGAGTAGTCAGTACCAAGAACCGACCCCTTTACCTCTGTAACTTTACCGTCAATCACGGTTCCGTCCATCAAAACAACAAATGATCGAATCAAAGAAGAATATCCGTGTTCCCCAATATGCGCGAATTGGATGGTGTAGATCCATTTATCTCTAACTGCCCTTTGAATGACTCGCGAAAGTTCTATGGAGATTAGCTCGTAATCATTCCCAATACTGCTAGCAATTTTATCATTTGACTCAACAATCTTCAGTAGACTTTCATGCGAAAGAGGAATGGCATCCCTTTTTGTCCACGACGGAGTAGCAACAATGTGATCATAATTCGCGTAAAACGAGAAATTCGTCCCTCCCGAGGTCATGCGCCACAAAAGAATTTCGCCTGAATACACATCTAAAACGAGAGTCAAAGAAGCAATAACTACAATTACGATCCGCATTGCGATCCCCTTAAATAACTATTTTGCACCACAAAATTCACTGCATTTCTGCAAGCATTTGCCTCTCCCCCACACGCCGCCGTTGTTGTCGGTGATGTTTCCGCCCCAATCGTCCCAGCCGTGGAAGTAGTATTCGACAGTCGCGTTGGTGGGAAAGGCGGCATCGTGGCTTCGCGTCCATACCGAGTTGCCATCAACGTTGCCAACGTAGTTCATTTCATACGCCTGCCAGCTTCCGGCATCCACTCGGATTACGACCTCGGCATGGAGACCCCAATAGTCTTCGTTGAGCAAGACACTAAAGGCGCCGGGATTGACGGCGTTGTGCCGCTCGTAAGAACCATAAACCCCGATCCACGATGGAAAGGCTGAAGCGGTTGTTGCCAAGATGAGGGGTAGCGCAAGCAAAAGAAGAGTCTGCCGGCGGAGCGAGCACAGCCGCGCCATTGCACACGCACATTTGTGGGTTCTCCATCAAAAGAGGGGGCAAGGCCGCTCCTGAGACCATACAATGGTCTCGGTGAAATAAACCCAAAAGGAGACGACCATGCCCTTGAATGATGAGAGTATTCTGAATCTGCCCTTTCTGCATATCCGAAAGTGCGAAGATCGCAACCCCGTATTGATTGAGGCTGATTACACCGGCCCGGTGCGGTGTCCGCATTGTGAATCAGTTCAACTGCGGAAGAAATGTCCGTTTGTCCGAAGGGTGCGACACGAGAGCATCGGAGAGCGGTTAGTCTGGTTGATCCTGCGGGGATACAAGTATTTATGTCGGGGATGTGGACGCTATTTTCGGCAACGATTCGAGGGGCTTCTGCCGTATCAGCGCGCCACCGAGCCGTTTCGGAACGAGGTCTGCCAAGATCACCATGACGGGATTTGTCAGCGCCAGCTGGCCCGGCGCACCGGTTTGGGCTCTGCTACCATCGAGCGCTGGTACCATCGGTTCCTGACGCGAAAGATGGCCGAGAGAAAGAACGCTCCCTGTCCTCGGGTGTTGGGGATCGACGAGCACTTCTTCACTCGCAAGGACGGCTATGCGACCACCTTCTGTGACCTGCAGCATCATCGGGTCTATGACGTCGTGCTAGGCCGCTCGGAAGCGGCGCTGGAAAGCTATCTGGCGAAGCTGCCGGACAAGCACAGGGTGCGAGTGGTCTGCATAGATCTGTCCTCAAGCTACCGGGAGATCGTGCGCAGACACTTTCCGCGTGCCCAGATTGTGGCGGATCGCTTCCACGTCATGCGACTCATCGGGCACACCATCCATCAGCTCTGGCGGCAGCTCGACCCGGTGCAGAGCCGAAACCGCGGGTTGCGTTCCCTGTTGCGTCGCCGTGCTGATCGACTTGAGCCTGATCAGGCTCAGAATCTCGGCCGATATCTGCAAGCGCATCCTGCCATCGAAGCATTGTATTGCTTCAAACAAGAACTCTGGGAACTGCTGCGGCGGCGGGACTCAATCCTTCGGCTTGTCGGCCGAGGATTCGGGAGTTCTTGGCCCGTATCCAGCAACTCAAAGAAGCCCCCATGTCCAGCCTGGTCACGCTAGGCCAAACACTGGAGGCTTGGCAGGATGAGATTGCACGTATGTGGCGCTTCAGCCGCAATAACGGGATCACCGAAGGCTTTCATAACAAAATGGAGATGATCAGCCGCCGCGCTTTCGGATTTAAGAACTTTGACAACTATAGGCTCCGAGTGAGAGCTTGCTGTTGTTGATGAGGAGCGGCCTTGCCCCCTCTTTTGGTGGAGAACCCATTTGTGCCGCGCACAGGCCATGATGGGGGAACCCCAAGCTGACCCCGACGCCATCATGTCCTCTATACATCTCAACCAATCTATGACTGTCAACTACTAATTCATTTAGTTTGCTCTTTTTTTTCCTCTGCCGTTTTGCGGTCAGCGTGGGGGGCGTGGGGACGGTGGCTTAGGGAGCAAGTAGGGTTGCGTTTAGAGTGGACGTAGCCCGATGAGCGCGGAGGGGCGCGAGGGTGGAAACTCTCACAAACCGAACCTCGTGGGTTGATGATTGGGAAAGAATGTTGGACAATAGCAGTAGTATTATGCAACGAGAGCCCCTTCCCGATTCTGAGACTATTCTTTCACTGCCACCGGATGGTGGGCCGGATTTTAATCGGCTGATTCACGAAACAAGCCCTTACCTACTCCAGCACGCGCGGAATCCAATTGATTGGTTTCCGTGGGGTGATGAGGCGAAGGCGAGGGCCAAGGCGGAGGATAAGGCGATCTTCCTCTCCGTCGGCTATTCCTCGTGTCATTGGTGTCATGTGATGGAACGGGAGTCGTTCGAGAACGAGGAGATCGCCGAAATCCTCAATCGCGAGTTTGTCTGTATCAAGGTGGATCGCGAGGAACGTCCGGATGTGGACGACCTCTATATGACGGTGACGCAACTGGTAACCGGTCAAGGGGGCTGGCCGAATTCTCTCTGGCTTTTACCCGATGGGCGCGCCTGGTACGCAGGAACCTATTATCCGCCAGAGGATCGCGGTGGCCATCTCGGCTTCAAGACTTTGGCGCTCCGCCTTGCGGATACTTGGCGCACCCACCGCAAGGAGGTGGAGGCCCATGCGGCGAAATTGGCGGATGCGATTCGCGAAAATGCGGCGGGGAAACAAACACAGCAAGGCGCCCCGCAACTTGCTTATCTCCTGAACTCCGCGCTCACTACCTGGCAGCGAACCTACGACCGACGCCACGGTGGATTTGGAAAAGCGCCGAAGTTTCCGCCGCATAGCGCGTTGGAACTGATCCTGCACCAGTCGGATGGTCAATCAGACCGAACCCTTCAGAGGATCGCAACCGGGACGTTGGATGCGATGGCGTTGGGCGGGATTCACGATCACATCGGCGGCGGATTTCATCGCTATTCGACGGATGAGAAATGGCTCGTCCCGCACTTTGAAAAGATGCTCTATGACAACGCGCAGCTCGCGCACGTTTATACGGAGGCGTTTCACGCAACGGGTTGGCCTGTTTATCGCGAGGTCGCCTGCCGAACACTCGACTGGATTCTCCGCGATATGACCGGCCCGGAGGGCGCGTTCTACTCCGCCATTGATGCGGATAGTCAGGGGGTGGAGGGGCAGTTCTATTTATGGAGTCCGCGCGAAATTATCGAAGCGTTGGGCACGGAGTCGGGTGAATTATTTTGCAACTATTATCAGATTCACCCGACCGGAAACTTTTTTGATGAGGCCTCCGGCCTGCCGGGTGGTCTGAATATCCCGCACCTCACCACATGGCCTACAGACAAAATCGCCGAGCAACTTTTGCACGGTCGCCAAGTACTCTTGGAACTCCGCAATACGCGCGCCTGGCCCGCCGTTGACGATAAGCGACTCACAAGCTGGAACGGCTTGGCGATTTCCGCATTTGCGCGCGCGGGAAAGGTCTTCGAGATACCGCGCTATATCGAAGCGGCATCGCGCGCAGCAACTTTTCTTCTTTCATCTTCCATGCCAAACGGCGAACTGATGCGCGTGTGGCGCGCGGGCAAAGCACGGGTCCCCGCGTTCCTTGAAGACTATGGGGCGTTGGCCGATGCGCTGATTACCCTCTTTGAGGCCGATCAGCATTCAGCCTGGATTGATAAGGCAGAGGAACTTGCGCGTCAGATGATCGAACGATTCGTGAATCCGACCAGTGGGTTATTCCTTCCGACTTCGGAATCGCACGAGAACCTGCTCACGCGGATGCCGAATTATTTCGATCAATCATTCCCCTCCTCCACCTCGCTCGCCATTCGTACGCTGGCCCAGCTGGCAAATCATGGACGCGATACAGTTTTTGAAGAGGCTGCCCGTCGGGGGATCAACGCCGTTCTCCCCCTCGCTGCACGTTATGCAGCGAACTGCGCCGCGCTGCTTCTTGCAGGCACGCTACTGGGTCCCGACGAGCAATCGCCGCAAATCAACATTGAAACCCGCGCAGCAACACCAAATCCAGACGGCGATGGAAAGGCCAGGGTGGACGTGAAGGTTACCCTGCCGACGGGCTGGCATCTACAGTCGGATGAAGCAGGGCGGTTGTTCACTGCGACGGTCACGGGCGACTTCCATTTGGATCACGTAACAAATGAATCGCTATTTCTTCGTCTGCGCCCCACGTTCGTCGGGTTGGTCGCGGCCGCGAACATTCAAATCACTGTGAGTGTTTGCAATGAAACAATCTGTCTGCCACCCAAGCGGTTCTCGCAGGAAGTAAAGTTTCGGATTGCCGCAGACTAAGTTGTTTGGACCGGAGGCTATTCCCCCGTCGCCCAACCGCGCGCACGCTGAAGCATTACCGCATCCATCAATACCAGCGCAGCCATGGATTCGACAATCGGCACGGCGCGATTTGCGACAAGTGGATCGTGGCGCCCTTTTGCCTCAAGTGTCGTGTCCTCGCCAGCGAAGTTTGCAGTTGCTTGTGGGAGGCTAATCGTCGCCGGTGGTTTGAAGGAGACACGGAAGAGGATCGGCTCGCCGTTGCTAATTCCGCCCTGCACACCGCCACTATTATTTGTGCGTGTGCCGAGGCGATCACCCTTTTGTACAAACGGGTCATTGTGTTGACTGCCGGGCAGACGGACGCCATCAAATCCAGAACCGATTTCAAAACCCTTTGTCGCGGGGATGGAGAGCATCGCCTGAGCAAGACGCGCTTCGAGTTTTTCAAAGACGGGTTCGCCCAGTCCAACGGGAACTTTACGACAGACGCATGTGACAATCCCACCGAGTGAGTCGCCAGTCTCTTTTGCCTTGGCCGCAGCCGCGATCATTTTCTCCGCAGTCGGAACATGGGGACAGCGAATCGGTGTCACATCCACCTGCTCGCGCGTAATGGCATCACTATCTATGTCCGGTGCGTCCATCGTACCGACCGTACTCACCCAAGCAACAATCTCCACGCCATAATTGAGGCGCAGCCATTTTTCCGCGATCGCCCCTGCGGCGACGCGACCAATTGTCTCGCGGGCGCTAGAACGGCCACCGCCGCTGGATGCCCGAACGCCATACTTCATTTGATACGTAAAATCGGCGTGAGACGGCCGCGGGATATCAGACATTGCCTTGTAATCGCCAGGACGCTGATCGCGATTGGGCACCATTACACCAATCGGCGTACCGAGTGTGATGCCGTTTTCTGTACCGGACAAAATGGTAACCGTATCGCTTTCCTGTCGTGGCGTATTGACGGCGCTTTGCCCAGGGCGACGGCGATCCAACTGCGGCTGAATATCCGCCTCTGTTAATGGCATCTGCGGCGGGCAACCATCAATGACTGCGCCGACTGCTTTGCAATGCGATTCACCAAAGGTGGTGACACGATAGACTCTTCCAAAAGTGCTGGACATGGGGCAACGATAGGAAATTCTCGCCAAAGCTCAAGAGCACGTTCGCGTTTTTTTGACCACTCGTTATTGCCAGTGTCTGTGGAATGGTTCATAACGCTCTCGCGTGAGCCAGATGGAACTAGACCGGGTGGAACTTACCGCAGCCCTGCTACGTGTCGCGCAAGGCATGACACTGGTATTTATAGGGCTGCTCGCGTGGCTTTTCCTCTGGTCAGGTATGATCCAGATTCCGTCGCTTGTGCGCTTCGGCACACCCGCCTCCACCATTCCCGCGTTGCTGTGGGTCGGCGGGGCATGGAACGTGTACCGCACCCCAGCGCTTACGCTGGCGTGGAAACGGGTGTGTGGATTATTTCTCATCGCAACAGCGCTCCAGCTCTACCTGCTCCCTTATATTGGCTGGTGGCACGGCGTCACGCCGACGGCCTACCGCTACTTTAATATCGCGCTTTTCATCTCATCGGTGCTCGGCGGACTGCTCCTGATCAACTTCATTGCCATCCAAGTGGCGCGTCGTTTGCAAGATCAGGTGTTGCGGGCGGAGGCGCATCTGAGTCTCATCTCAACGGCGCTTGTCGTCACCTTTCTGATCGGTCTGCTCTGGTGGAGCGTGCGCCGCGTGAGCGATGAAACACTTCGGTGGTGGGACATCGTTCGATTGCTTTACAGATCATCGGATATGGCGCGGACCAGCATCGGACTGGCAATACTGCTGCCACTGCTGCCGACCATTGCGATATCGTGGGAGATTCGACAACGCATCCTCGCGTGGATCCCCGCCCAAGGATTTCCCAAGGAAGAAGCGTGACAGCCCGCGCAATCTCGCTACCTTAATTTGAAGTTCGATGCGTACCGTTCTCCAACTTCAAACGCTTGTTCTGGCTGCGGGAATCATTCTCACCGCCGCAGCCTGTTCGCGCCAGCGGTCGCGGGCGCTCGAAGAGCCGCGCGTGCCGGAGGAAGAAGGGCGCAATTATCAGGAGATGCTGGACCGCGTTCCGAAATCGGCAATCGCCCGTACAAATCCAGGAATCGCTGATTGATGCCACGCGGCGGTTTCAACGTGAAATGGGGCGGCTCCCGACCAACCTGACGGAGCTGGTGCGGCGAAAATATCTTCCGGAACTCAAACCCGCGCCGGAAGGCTATGCCTACACGTACGACCCCGTACACGGCAATGTCGGACTTGCTCCCGTCACCCCCGACGGGTTTTATCGGGCGCCTGAGGCGATGACAAATCAGACAAAATTAAATATGGAGCAGCCCTCGCTGCCACCGCCGCCTGCGGATTAATCCACAGCGCGCGGCTGCCCGGCCCCACTGCGGCAGGCGCGACCGGCGCCGGGTGTTCCAGCAGTTTGATTCGCTTCCAGCTCCCCGCCTTGAACCGCCAGTAGAAGCCGCCGGAAATGATAATAATGGTGAACGCGAGGAAGCCCCACGCGGCGAGGATTCCGTGGTTGCGGAAGTAAATGATGTACCACTCACCGGGCACAAACAAAAACCAGCCCATAATCGTGGAATACCACATCACAAATTTTGTATCGCCTGCGCCCTTGAGTGCGCCACCGAGAACGAGATTGATGGTATCGAGCATCCCCCATACCGCCATCAACAGCAGCAGCCACCGTCCGATTTGCAATAACTCATCGAGAGAAAAACTTCCGGCATCGTGACCAGAAAACAACTGGAAATAATAATGCGGCAGAGTCAGGTACGTGACGGCCATGAACGTCATATACATCAAACCGATTTTCAGTGCCGTCCACCCGGACTTCTCGGCGAGGTCCGAACGGCCCTTTCCCTGATACTGCCCCACTAACGTCGAGGCGGTGATACTGATCCCGATGAGCGGCATAAACGCCAGTGAGTTGATACTCAATGCAATGTTGCTGACCGCGAGGGAGAGGGAGCCGAGGCGACCGGTCATCAGAACAAACATGGAGAACGACGAGACATCCAACAGCAGATGAAAGCCCGCTGGCACACCGAAACGCAAGAGGCGGCGGAGCAGTGGCCAGTCAATTCGCCACAAACTCCGCGTCGCATAGCTCGCGTTTGTGCGGGGGCGCAGGTATTGCGCGAATAAAATCAGTGCAGAAACACTCGACCCGATAACCGTTGCAATCGCCGCTCCGCGAATTCCCATTTCCGGGAATCCCAATTTTCCGAAGATGAAAACCCAGTCGAGCAGAATGTTGACGATATTCCCCGCCAACTGCGCGTACATATTCGTCAGCGTATCGCCGCGTCCTGTGAAGAAACTACCAATCGCCGCGCCGAGCGGAACCATCAAGCCACCGATCATCAGAATCGTCAGGTAGTCCAACTCCTGCGTCAGCACCTCCGGTGCGTGACCAGCGATACGGAGTAAAAATCGGCCGAAAGGAATTAGCGCTAGGATGACTGGCCATGAAAAGAGCGCCACCCACACGCCCTGCGCGGTCGAACGGCTACAGCCCTGCAAATTGCCGTTGCCATAATACTGCGCAACAAAGGTATTGGCGTATCCCGCAAGCGCCATAAATGTTGCGCAGAGCGTGAAAGAGAGCAGACCCGCCGGAAGTGCGGCTTGAATGGAGATGACGCTGTAGCGCGCAAGGAATACGCGATCCACAAACTGCATCAGAGAGAACGATCCCGTGCTGATGATCAGCGGATACGCGATACGAAGGACTTCGCGGTAGCCGCCGGGGACGATTGGAGGTGGACTTTTTGAGGGCATCGAATAGGCGAGCATACCTGATTCAAGGCCAGCGGCAACTGGCATCGAAAAAATGTTTTATTTAGCTACGGCGTGAAGACAAGTGACGCCGCAAAGCGCGGCAACTCGGGGTCGCGCGCACCCATGCCGAGAATCACCGCATCCACATCCGCCTCCGCCTCCAAGCGGGCGCGAAGCGCCGGATAATCAACGACCAGCTCCACGGACAAGTTGCGAGCGGTCAGCGCTGCAACAAAGTCTGCTGAATCCATTGTGCGCTTCGCCGTTCCACCGGCGTAATAGACAGGCAAGACAAAAAGGCGATCACGCGAACGCATAACACCCGACAACGCCTCCACCAGTTCCTCGTGCATCAGCGCGAGCGGCGCAAAACCGTGTGGTCGCCAATAAGCAAGTACGCGATCAGATGACTCAGCAGCAGCCAGCCAGGAAGCCGCGATCTTTGCAGGGTTGTGCGCGTAGTCGTCAATTACACGTGCGCCGTGGAGACGGCCCAGCATCTCCAACCGACGATGCACGCCGCCAAATCGCGCAAGCGCAGATTGCACGGCAGCCAAATCCGCGCCCAGTTTATGACACAGCACGACTGCAAGTTTTGCGTTCTCCGCGTTATGCCACCCCGGCATTAGCGGGGCAAACGGCACACCGGCGAATGTGAAACCCCAGCCGTCCTTGCCACGCTCTACATTAATTGGCGCTTCAACTGTGGAACGCCCAATCACCTTTCCCACTCCCGCACCGGAAATGATGGACCCGGAAACTTGCGCGGCAAATTGTCGGAACAACTCCTGAACTTCCTGTAGTTCAAAGTGATCCTTTGAGATGTTTGTGATAATCGCGTGTTCAGGATGGAATTGAAGCAGCGAGCGGTCACTTTCATCCGCTTCAATTATCCACAAGTCTGAATGGCCGAGTCGGACATTTCCCAAACGATTTGGCGCACGCCAATTAAGAATAACGCCTCCGTTGACCACGGTCGGATCGAAGCCAGCCTGCTCCAACAAATAACCAACCAACGCGGTCACCGTGGTTTTTCCGGCTGTGCCCGTGATGGCAATCACTCGCTTCCCTGCTGCGAGTCGAGCGAGCATGGCGGCACGATGCACCACTTCAACACCCAGTTTCTGCGCGGCGACAAATTCAGGATTGTCTGCTTCAATTGCTGTGCTGACACACAACGCCTTTGTGTCCGCTGTGATCGAGGAACCATCCTGCGGAACGATGCGAAGGCCGGCGGCTTTGAGTGTCTCGATGATCTCCGACTGTCCACCCTGATCAACTGTGCGATCAGACCCACTTACGTCGCAGCCTTGCGCTAGGAGCAATTCCGCGAGGGCGCTCATTCCTACACCACCTACACCGACGACGTGAATATGCGATTTTGTACTCATTTTGAGTGTGGTTCGATTTCCAGCTCAGCGGTGAGGCCGCCGCCCTCTTCCACGACTAAATGTGCGCTCTGAATTCGACCTTTAAGATGGCCACCGGGCTTTACAGTAATCAACCCGGTAGTCTCAAAGTGTCCCTTCAGCTCTCCAGCCACTTCGATTTGTCGAAAAACTCGTTTCCCGCGGAACACACATTTTGCGCCGAGCGCAACTTTTAGATCCTGTCCGGATAACAAATCCTGATCGAATTTTGCGCCGGGCAGAATTTCCAGTCGCCTATTCGCTTTGACACTTCCGCCCTCTACCTTCCCTGCGATGATCACGTCCTTCGCGACCAGAGTTCCGGATTTCAGCACGCCCTCCGAGGTGATGCGGATGGTGGCGACTGTGCGAATCGGCTCCGTCCACTCGGAATCAATCGTGTATTCCGTTTGATCCAGAGTGCACCGGCATTTCGGACAGCGTAGCGTTTGTGTTCGGCCCGTGACCTTGAATTCGTAGCCGCACTCGTAGCAGAGCACTTCGTTTTTTGTCGGCATCGCCGTGTGCCCGATCCGGGCAGCAGGACCCTTTTCACCCTCCGATTTCGGTGGCTTATTGGGCGGCCCCGATTTAACAGGCGCGGCATCGCTTGTGCCCGTGCGCGCGTGACGCGTTGCACGGACAAGCGACAATCCGTCCACCTCTGTGGATTTTCGGAGCGCCGACAAGGCAAGCTCCGTTAATTAACGACGACCGAAACCGCCGCCCTTTTGTTCGGGGGCGGAAGATTCCGCAGGCGATTCAGCAACCGGCGTAGCAGGAGCGGCCCCGGTCGGATTCACCTCGGACTTGCCGATAAACGTCACGCCGTCTTCCACCGCAAGGCGCTTGGCGACGATGTCGCCGTGAACCTTGGCCGTGGACTTCATATCAATCTTGTCCTTCGCCGTAATGTTCCCCTGAACAGAACCCTCAACGATGATCGTATTGACCTGCAGCGAGCCTTTGATTGAGGCATTGCGACCGATTACCGCATCTGCGGCACAAATCAAATCGCCTTCGAGCTTCCCATCAATTCGGATGGGGCCATTGCTTTTATTGTTCCCGTGATCTGAACGTCAGCCGAGATCGTGGTCTGTGTATTTTCGTTCGCCATTGTTAGTTCTCCTTAGTTCGCGAAAAGCCGACACGTACGCGATTGCGTACGCTTAGGATGTTCAGGGATATTGGCCGGGGCGATCCAGACCCATCGTCTCCGGGAAACCGAAGATCAGGTTCATATTTTGAAGCGCGTTCCCTGCTTGTCCCTTCATCAAATTATCAATGTGTGAAATGACGCGGAGTTTATTTGTCCGCTCGTCCACGTCCACGGTCAGATTGCAATAATTGCTGCCGCGCACGTGCATCGTTCCGATGGTTGTATTCCGATCATAAATACGCACAAAGCAATTGCCCTTATGGAAGGAGCGGTAGGCCTCCATCACATCGGCAGGCGTGATGCCAGGTCGCAACGTTCCGTACAAACTGGAGAGGATTCCACGGCACGCCGGAACAACCTGTGTCGTGAAGCATAGGTTAATTTGCTCGCCCGCGATATGGCGCAGTTCACGCTCCACCTCGACCACATGTTGATGCCCGGTGAGGCGATAGGCGTTCATGTTGTCGTAACGCGCAGGAAAATGAAAACTGGGGTTCACCTTCTTGCCCGCGCCACTGACTGCACTCTTGCAGTCGCAAATAAGGCTATCAAACGCGACGAGCTTGTTTGCAATAGCCGGCGCGAGGCCGATCTCCACCCCAACCGCAAAACAGCCAGGGTTTCCAACCAGCTTCACGGAAGAAGCGAGTTCTTTTCGACGCAGTTCTGCAACGCCATAGACGGACTGCTCCAACAGATCGGGCGACTTGTGTTCAACCGGCTTTCCGAGACGGCGCGCATATTCCGCGTATTCCTCTTTCGTCTGGAAGCGAAAGTCGCCGCTGTAATCAATCACCTTCGCGCCCTTTGCAAGCTCTTCACGCGCCTGAATCATCCCCACCCCATCGGGCGTTGAGAAGAACACGACATCGGTCGGTTCCTGCGCGGCTGCATCGTCCGGTTTTAGAATCGGCAGATCAATAAACCCTGCGAGGTGCGGGTACAGCTCGCTCATCTTCATCCCTGTTTCCGTCGCGGCAACAAGCGTCTTGATTTTTACTTCCGGGTGGCTCAGCAACAATTCGGTAATGCCGACACCGCCATAACCGCCCGCGCCAACAATTTTTGCTGTGATCATTTTTATTCCTTCAGAAAGAACAGTTCATCATACGACCGCCCGCACTCCACGCCACTAGAAAACTCAGCGCGCGAGCAGCCAGTTCTGCACATAATCGCGAACACCATCCTCCAGCGAGGTCATCGGCGTTTCATAGCCCGCGCGACGCAGCTTCGCGATATCCGCTTCGGTGCGATACTGGTATTTTCCGCGCAAATGCTCCGGCATTTCGACAAATTCGATCTTCGGCTCCTGTCCCATTGCAGCAAATACTGCACGTGCGAGGTCCACCCACGTCCGGCTCTTGCCCGTTCCCACGTTGAATAACCCGGAGACGCGACGGTTCTCCGCGAAGTAAAGACACACGTCCACCGCATCCTTCACGTACACGAAATCGCGCACCTGCTCGCCGTCCTTGTAGTCCGGGTGGTAGGACTTGAAGAGCTTGACCAGACCTTCCTTTTGAATCTGTCCAAACGCCTTGTTCACCACCGAACGCATATCGTCCTTGTGATCCTCACGCGGGCCATAGACGTTGAAAAACTTCAATCCGACAATCTCTTCACTTAACACACCATTGCGCAGCGCCCAGAGATCGAACATCTGTTTGGAATACCCGTACATATTTAGCGGTTTCAGCGTCGGGGTAACCTCGTCCTCGTCGGAGTATCCCAATGCGCCATCGCCATAGGTTGCGCCGCTCGATGCGTAGATGAAGCGCACACCATTGCGCAGGCTCCACTCACAGAGATCGCGGGTGAAACGATAGTTGTTATCGGCCAGATACGACGCATCTTTTTCCGTCGTCGCACTGCACGCGCCCATGTGGAAGACCGCAGAGACTTTATCGAGCGTGTCCTGGTGAATCGCTTGGCGGAACTCGTCACCTTCGATGTAATCCGTGTACTGGAGGCCGACAAGGTTCTTCCATTTCTCGTCTTTCCCAAGTCTATCCACCACGAGAATATCGTCTTCGCCGCGCGCGTTGAGCGCGGCAACGATATTGCTTCCGATAAAACCTGCGCCACCGGTGACAATGTATTTGCTCATAAATCTATCCTCGCAATCTAACGATTGCGTTTAATTTCCGCTATAGGCCTCGATAATTTTTTGAATGACCGCGCTTGTTGAGCGACCCGCCACCATCTCCGCGAGCACCACCCTGCCGCCGTGCGCTTCAACCACATCACGACCGCTTACGTAGTGCGCCCAATCTGCACCCTTCACCAGCACATCAGGAATTAGTTCCGCGATTAACTCCTTCGGCTCGTCTTCGTCGAAAATTACGACGTAATCCACGCAGCCCAATGCAGCGAGAACCAATGCCCTGTCGTCTTGCGAATTAACCGGGCGACGGTCGCCTTTGTAGCGCTTCACGGAGGCGTCTGAATTCAATCCAACGCAAAGCGCGTCACCCTGCTCGCGGGCGAACTGCAAATACGTGACGTGGCCAGCATGGAGAATGTCGAACGCACCGTTGGTAAAAACAAGTTTCTGCCCCGCAAGGCGCAGCAACGAGCGCTCTTTTACCATCGCTTCGTGAGAAAGAATTTTCGATTCGCTCTGCATACGGTGTGCGCTCGTTTTACATGTGCTTAATCACGGCATCGGCAAATTCCGAGCATTTGATTTCAACTGCGCGCTCCATGAGGCGGGCAAAATCGTACGTGACGTGGCGTGCGCCAATCGCGCCATCCATCCCTTGGATGATGAGGTCTGCCGCCTCGGTCCACCCCATATATCGGAACATCATTTCACCCGACAGAATGACCGAGCCGGGGTTCACCTTGTCGAGATTTGCGTACTTCGGCGCCGTGCCGTGAGTGGCCTCAAAAATGGCGTGGCCGGTCGTGTAATTGATATTGCCGCCCGGCGCGATTCCGATGCCGCCGACCTGTGCGGCTAAAGCGTCGGAAATATAATCACCGTTCAGGTTCATCGTCGCAATGACGTCGAACTCCGTCGCGCGTGTCAACGTCTGTTGAAAGCAGATGTCGGCGATAACATCTTTGATGATGATACCGTTTGGCAGTGTGCACCACGGGCCGCCATCCATTTCCACCGCGCCGAATTCGCGTTTGGCCAACTCATAGCCCCACTTCATAAACGCGCCTTCGGTGAACTTCATGATGTTGCCCTTGTGTACCAGGGTCACACTCTTGCGATTGTTGTTAATCGCGTAATGAATCGCCGCGCGGACGAGGCGCTCCGTGCCTTCGCGCGAAACGGGTTTTACGCTGACGCCCGAGGTGTCGGGGAAGCGGATTTTTGCAAAATCTTTTGGGAAGTGTTCTTTCAACATCTCGAGAAACTTTTGATTTTCTGGTGTGCCTTGCTCGAACTCGAGGCCAGTATAAATATCTTCGGTGTTCTCGCGGAAAATCACCATATCCACATCCTGCGGACGCTTCACCGGCGATGGCACATCGGTGAACCAGCGGACCGGACGCAGACAGACGTAGAGGTCGAGCATCTTGCGTAGCGCGACGTTCAAGGAGCGGATGCCGCCGCCGATCGGCGTGGTCAGAGGACCTTTGATGCCGACAAGATATTCGCGGAACGCCTGGACGCTTTCGTCGAGCAGCCAAGTATCGAATTTTTTGAAACACTTTTCACCGGCGAAGACTTCCATCCACACCAGTTCACGCTTCCCGCCGTACGCCTTTTCGACCGCCGCATCGAGAACGCGAACAGCCGCGCGCCAAATGTCCGGCCCTGTACCGTCGCCTTCGATAAACGGCACGATGGGATTATTCGGGACGTTCAGCTTCCCGTTATCTCCCATCGTGATTTTCTGGCCGTTGGTCGGGATCGTGAGGTGTGTATACGCCATATTTTGCTCCTTAAAATGAAATCTGGGCTATCGTACGCTATTTCCAGAAAGAATTCACGCTTTGAAATTCATTCATCCGCGCTTCAGATCGAAAACTTCCAAGGGTTGTAAATTTCTTTTGGAAAACTTCCAAGGCTTGTAAAACAGCAGTTGTGAGAGACGAAGATTCCAGTTTTAGCGCAGCGCCCGATTTGGAGCGACTGCTTGGAGCGCTGATGCGCCTCGATCCCGTCGCCCTCGCTGGGCACGGGGTCAACAGCCTGCTTGCGGAGGACGATAAGACCATTACCCAGGCGCTACTGAGGCACGGGGCGGGACTAAAAGCGGCATTTCGATTGATGGGTCAACTCTGCGACCGTGGAATACCGCACGTCTTTTTGAAAGGCCCAACGCTTCAACGCCTCCTTTATGGTGAAGCCGCGACACGGCCCTACAGCGACCTGGACGTTCTTGTGGAAACGGAACGCCTGAACGACGCGATTGAAGCGGCAGTCGCCTCGGGCTGGAGGTCGCCGGGCCGAATTACGCCGTACCACTTTCACGTCGTCTGTCCACCAAGCGATGCACCACTGCCGCTTGAGCTTCACACGCGCTGGGTGGATCGGGCGAATCTCTATCGGCTACCCGATGACGCCGGGCTTGAGCGTGCGCGACTGGGCGCGGAAGGGCTGCCCCGATTTTGTGCGGATGATTTGCTGCTCTATCTTTGCGTTCACGCTCACAAACACGGGTTCTTGAACGAAACAGCGCTGGCGCTTGGACAGCCTGCTGAATGGTTCCTTTCCCCCGCGAGTGGAAATCGTCTGTTGTGGTGGTTGGACGTCGCCCTGCTGCTCGAACAATCCTACGAGGAATTGGATTGGAAGGCTTGCACAGAGCGAATTTGGCGATGGAATGTCATCAGGCCTGTGGCGATTACGCTTATCATGGTTCAACGCCTCCTGCCCGCGAGCAAGGCCCGCGAGGCGCTTGCGAATCTGAAGCTGGACACGTTCCATCCGCAACTCGGCCGAAAGGCGATGCGTCGAATGGTCATTCGAAACAACAAGCGTTTTATGAGTCCGAACGCGGCCACATGGCGGCCCGGTAGAATGGCAGAGCTGCCAGACCTTTTATTCCCCATCCCAGACGCGCTTGCCGCGTTTTTGGATAAGCCAAGCGCTGGTTTGATGGATCGCGTTCGGCATCCATTCCAGATGATCAAGCGGATCATGGGAAAATAAACGCTGCGGTTTATCAGTAGATAAATTCCACGCGAAAGATGGCGGTGGTGGGCTGTTCAGAAACGGCGCGCGAGGCCATGTTCGATTCGGCAAGGATGGTTCCGGGCTGCTCGACCCACTCTGCGAAAAGATTTGTCGCGCTGGACAAGCGATAGAGTCCCTCGGGCATTGACGTCCACGTTACGGTCGTCTCGTTTGTCTTTATCTGAATGTTTTCAATTGTCAGCGCAGAAGCCGCGTCATTCGGATGTGTTCCAGCGAGCCATTCTGCGCGGTCGCTCATTCCATCGTGATCGGCGTCGCCCGTTGCAGAAGCGATTGCGAGTGAACCGAATTTCGCCATCTCCCACTCGTCCGGCAGACCATCGTCATCGGTATCGGTGAATTGGTGCGAGAGTGCGACGTGGTAGCTGCCGGCGGTGAACTCTGCGAGGCTTTTGACAGAAAAGTAGGCGCGGCGCGCACTTGTCGTACTGAACAACTGGAGTGAAGTTGGGTTCCCAATCGCGTTTGTGAAGAGGACAGAAACACCCACGGGGGTGTAGAGTTCCATTTCACAATCCCACACCGTACCCGTCGAGACCGTCACTATGTTGGTTGCAAAAGGAAGAACGAGGACACTGTAAAACTTCAGATCGTCGTAGCGCTGAATAAGTCGCGTGATGGAACCGGTTGAAAGCGCTTCGGCAGGAGAAGTGATGCGACTGAATATGGGCGACTCTTCGTGTTCCCCTGCCCCCATTGGCTTCACAATCTGGGCTGGATCGCCAAAGAGGTTGTAAAACAAAAGTTCCTGCTGCATCGGTGATTTATCCCACAGTTCAGCCAGACCTGCATGTATGGCATCACCCAAGCGCGCCGAATCATTGGTGCTCAAGTATTGGTATAGACCCTTTGCATAGTGAATAGCCGCCTGTTGAACACTCAACGCGGAGGCGGACAGAGTCGCCGATGCGCCACGCTGGTTCCGTGCCACTAATAACTCGGCCATACAGTCATTACTTGGGCTGGCAAACGCCCCGTTAATGCACGTCATTATCGTAAAGAATGGCCATACCGTGTTCCGAAGCTGGGCTATATGAGAAGAATCAAAACCTGTATCCCAAAGAAGCGGCCCGCCGTGACCGAAATAGTTCACGCTCCAGATGCCTTCGTTTATTCTATTTGTAATAATCGCCCGATTTACTGCGGTCTGATTGCCCTGATCATCCAAGTAAGATTCGTATCGTTGCGCTGGTAAATATGGTTTGACGTAATCATTGCTGTCTTTTTTGAAATCATGGGAGGGAGGATCCTTCTTATCTGCAACCAACAAAGCTTTGTTCCGCCACGTCGCATTTGAAGGGCTTGCCTCAAAACCAATGATCTTTTGAATCGCATTCGCCACTTTGTTCGACGTGTCGAAGGGGAATCGCCCGATTTGGATGTCGGCCAGAATATCATTTCCATCCACTGCCGCGTACCAGTTGTCCTGTGCCGAATACTCGAACGGTGCCACGCCCATATAAACAGGAATCGGGTCGCGCGGATTGGCTAGTTTAAGATTGTTTTGTGGGTCATAGCTGCCATCTCCGACGAGGAGCGTGTATTTTGGCGAGATGGCCCAATGGTGATAGGCGTAGCCGAGGAATTGTTTGATCGCGCGCGCGTCTTTGATGCCGTAGCTAAATTCGTCGTACACGTTCTCAATCGGAACCATCAGAACACGCATTCCATCGTTCTCGCGATACTTCGCCAACTGATAGGCGGCTGTGGCGAGGTTGGTTTCGGTGATAATGATGTAATCGAAACGACGCGCGGTGTTGGTGAGATCACGAAACTCAATCGGTTGTGAAACGGCTACTTCAACCAATGTGGTCGGAGAGGCAACCCAATAGCGATTCGTTCCTGGCGCATAGTCGCCCCAGCGCAACTCACCCGCCACGCCGCTCCCTGAAATCTCATAGTTAATGAGACGCACGGGTTTGTTGGGTTGACGAATATCGAGCAGCCAGGGGGCTTCGTTCGTGTTCCACGGCGCCGCCACGTAGTTATTTGTATATCGTTCCCCTGAAAACGAGAGCTTGCCGGACGTGAGGCGGTTGCTGGCCTGATACACAATTTCGGCCCACTGCAATGAAACGATATCGTTGGGCGACTTATATCGTTGCTGCAGGCGAATCGTATTCATCCCGTTGCTCAGGCTGTTTTGTGCAATCGAGTTTGTGGAAAGATGGAATCTGAAACCGTCAAAACTGGAGGTCTGGTTATTCCCACCGTTCAACTGGAACCAGGTGACATGGTCGGGAAACCCTGTCTCGACGGACGTTCGCCCCCAAAGCGCCAGAAACACGGTGCTTGTGCTCGAAGGGATTCGATTCGGCGTCGCGATATAGATATTGGTCGGAACCGTATCGTAAATATGGTGGGCAAACCAGTGGTCGAAAGATCCATTCTGCGGGAGATAGGTTGAAGCAAAAATATTTTTCGGCTCGTAACGGACTGTTTTCCAGTGCGAGGTGAGATTTTCAAACCCTGGCTGAGGCGCAGCATTTCGTTGCGTCATTCGCAAACCTGATCCTGCAACGCCCAACCAATAGACATTGCTGCGGGTCCAATAGCCATCGTGCGGCTGTCCGTAGAAAACCGCGTAGTCGTTTGTGCCCCACGCCCCGGCGCTCGTGGTCACAAGCGCAACTTCCGACGTGCGGTTGAAAAGACGCAGTTCTGAGCCAACGGGCGAATCAATGCCGGTGGCGACGAGGGAATTGTAGGTGATTTTGTATAGCCCCTCATTTGTGACAATGATTTTGCGGCCCGCATTGACCTCCGCGCCGGCGCGCCGCGAGGCATATTCGGAAGGAACACCGTTTGTCATCGGAGGCAACAAATCGTCGTCTGCACGGCTCGCAACACAGAGGACAAGAGCCAATATACTGTACAAAAAGAGACGCATTCTATTCTGTTGCAAGTCGCTCACGCCAAACGAGACGGGCTTCAATCGTTTTGTTCCAACGCAATATACCCCGGACGGGGTTATATTGAACCGGGTTTATCAGCACGCGCGCCCAGCCCTGTTTGCCTTGCGACGCATAATCAATTTCCATTAGCTGCGGCGGCCAAAATGCGTCGGCTCGATACGTTTCCGATTCCGACGCGGGCGCTGGTTCAACATGTTGACCATGCTGTGATTCCCGCGCTTCAAGCCTCGGAGTCGGCTGAATGGCCGGGGCGTTGGTTTCGCTCACTTCAACGTTGAGAATTTCGATCTCGGCGACGCAGCCTTTCGGAACGGCGATACGTCGGACAAGAAACGGAAGATGAGGCTCACCAGCGGCCATAAAACGATAGGCGCCGTCGGGGATGCTGACAATGAATGTTCCATCGGTTTGTTCTTCGATGGAATATGGCGCGGACTCGAAGCGGGTGACGGTGGTTTCGCCGCAAGTCAGGGGCGGTTCAAGCTCCCACGACGAGGCTTTTAGAAGCCCCGTCGTGAGTGCCAAAACGATACAAAACCATCCCCCTACCCGATGAAGATACATTATCGGCGCTTAGGGCCTCTCAATATCCTGTACCGAGCGGATGGCTTCTGCCTCGATTGCGATGCAGTCGGCGGATTCTTCCACATCGTGGCTCAGGTAGATTCCAGTTTCACCCTGAACGCTGAGCGTGGCGTATCCGAAAAGCATCACCGGATTCTGCGCATTGCTGACATCCAGCACAATCGCGCCGGACTCGCCAAAGCCCATCAGCATGTAGCGCTGCCATTCAGGCGACACGGTGAATGGCAACTGTCCATCCGTGCGCACCGAGGCGCTCCACAGCGCACCTTCATCAGCAGGCGCTGCGTAGGCCCAGCTCATGCGGCGGGCGTTATCACCCGTCAGCAGTTGCGCTTCGAGCGCGCCATCGCCTTCCGGCACATAGAACAACAGGCTGTCGCCCGCTTTGAGTGTTGATCCACTGGCATACGTCGCGATCGCAACCTCACTGCCGCCGAGCGCGATCTTAATGCGATCGGTTTCGAGCGATGCCGGGTTCAGGCCCGCGGCTGCAAGCGCCTCGTACGTGATCCGGTAGAGACCGGGCTGCGACGCATCCACGAGGAAGTTCGCAACGCTTTCATCCTGCGGCTGCGCCGCTTCAGCGCGAACAATCGCAGGGCCGTGCAGCTTCGTGTCGAAGGTCTGGCTTACATCTTCCAGCCAGTAGTACCACGTCGCCGTGCGTGAAACATCGGAGTCTGTGAAGGTGTAAGCCGCGCCCATGCCCGTGCCTTGGCCGGGAATGAGGTCGCCGTTCAGGCGGGTACGCGGTCCGTCAGCGGATTCCGAGCGATACAGATGGTATCCGATATTCTCAAACTCAGAGACCGTCTCCCAATCCAGCCGCACGTCGTCGCCTTCGCGGGTTGCCTCAAAGGACTTGAGCGTGATCGGCGTGGGATCCAAGTTGAAGCCGAAGTCGGCGTCGAATCGGATATACTGCGGGCTGATCGTTACGTTGTAGAACATCGGCGTCGTCTTGCGAGGCAGATAATTCGGGATGTTCCCTTGATCCACGACAACCCGATAATCACCGAACGGGAGTTCGTAGAAGAAGTACCAACCCATCTGGCCGTTTGTGTCCGTTGCCGTGACTGCGACATCCCAGAGACTCGTCACACCGCCGGTCACGCGGAATAATCGGATCGTCACGTCATTGATCCCGTAGAACGAGAGGTCTTCGGCGTGGAGGCCATCATCGTTGATATCCCACCAGACAAAGTCGCCCAAGGCGCCGTACTGCGCCAAGCCGGCATCAATCGTCGGATTGTGTTCACCAGAGAGGAGCACAACGGGATCGGTGCGTCCGGTTGTCTGATCCGCATCGCTATCGAGTGACGTATCGCCACCCTCCAGCGGGGTCACGAAGACAAAATTTGTCCCCTTGACGAACTCCACCGTGTAGCTGCCCGGCGGCAGATTGGTGAATACGTAGGCGCCGTTCACATCGGTCGTTGTCGTCCCAACAATCACGTCATTCGCGTCGTACAGGTTCACAACAATATCCGGCATCCCCGTTTCACTTCCGCTCTGGACGCTGTCGTAGTCTTCATCCAGCCAGACGTAATCGCCGAGCGAGGCGGGCAGATACAGACCCGCATCCCACGACAAGTCCTCGTCGCCGCTGAATATCTGCGTCACGTCGGTTAGACCGGTGATTTGATCCGCATCACTGTCCTGCTCATCATCCAATCCGGCATCCTTGTGCGTGAACTGGTAACCGGTCGGCGGTTCAAAACCGACATAGTAGAAGCCCGGCAGCAGGTTGGTGAAGAGGTACACGCCGCTGACATCCGTCGTTGTCGTCATAATGACCACGTCGTTCGTGTTGTAGAGATGCACCACAACATTCGGCATTCCGGTTTCACTCCCGCCATCCTGCAATCCGTTGCCATCCACGTCATGCCAGACCGTGTCGCCAAGGGTCGCAGGGATGTAGAGGCCCCCGTCAATCGTCGGATTGTATTCACCCGAGACAAGCGTGACGAAGTCCGATACGCCTGTTAGCGGATTCAGATTGCTGTCGTTCGTCGCGCCGCCCATGAACGGAGGCGTGATCGAGTATCCCGGCGGAGTTTCAATGGAAATCGCGTAGGTACCCGGCAACAGATTCGTAAAGTTGTAATACCCCGCGCTATCTGTCGTTGTGGTATTCACAACATTACTACTCGCGTCCAACAGGTGGACGACTACGCCCGGCATTCCTGTTTCACTTCCGTCCTGAACGCCGTTGCCGTCGTAATCGTGCCAGATGTAGTCGCCGAGACTTGCGCGCTCGAACATACCGGCGTCAATCGTCGGGTTGTGGTCGCCCGAGATTAAGGTCACGGAATCGCTGATGCCCGTTCCCTGATCCGCATTGCTGTCCAGATTCGTGTTGCCGCCCTGGAACTGCAGTGTCAGCTCAAAGTTCGGCGGCGGAGTGAAGCCGACCGAGTACACGCCCGGCGTCAAGTTGGTGAACTCGTAGAAGCCCGTTCCATCGGTTGTCGTCGTGCCGACAATCGCGTTGCCCGAGTCGTAGAGGGTCACCACCACATTCGATATGCCCGGCTCAGCGCCGTCTTGAACGCCATTGTAGTTGTCATCCCGCCAGACATAGTCGCCGAGACTCGTCGGAATGTAGAGACCTGCGTCGAGCGTCGGGTCATTGTCGCCCGACTGCAAGGTCACTGGGGCCATGAAGCCGTCGGCGTCTGCGTTGCTGTCCAGTGTGCTGTCTCCGCCCTGATATTGCTGCGTGAGGTTGTAGCCAGCAGGAGGCGTGACGCCCACAAAGTAGGTGTTCGGTACGAGGTTCGTGAACTCGTAGAAGCCCGTGGCGTCCGTCGTCGTTGTGCCAACCACGTTGCTCGCGGCGTCGTAGAGTGTCACGACCACATTCGGGATTCCGGTTTCACTACCGCCCTGAATGCCGTCCCAGTTCACATCGTGCCAGATGTAGTCACCCAAGCGCGCGGGGATATAGAGACCGGCGTCGAGCGTTGGGTTGTTTTCACCAGAGATCAGCGTGACGGGATCGGTACGGCCCGTCGAGTTCGCATCGCTATCGATTGTATCGTCACCACCCTCATCCTGCGGACTAAAGGTAGTGCCAGCGGGCGGAAGGAACTCAACTTCGTACGTTCCGGGGTACAGGTTGGTGAACGAATACGCCCCGTTGACGTCCGTCGTCGTCGTCGCAATGACCACGCCGTTGCTCAACAGATTGACCGTGACATTCGTGAACCCGGGTTCGCCTGCATCCTGAATGCCGTCGGCGTTCAGGTCATTCCATACGAAGTCCCCGAGGCTCGCGCGCTGGAACAGTCCGGAGTCGAGGGTCGGGTTGTTCTCGCCCGAGATCAGCGTCACCGGCGCCATGAAGCCGAGCAGATCGGTATCGCTGTCCGCCGTGTCGTCCCCACCCTGGTTGGGCTGCGTGAACTCGAACCCAGCCGGCGGCGTCACGCCGACGAAGTAGGTGTTCGGCACCAAGTTCGTGAACTCGTAGAAGCCGGTGGCATCGGTCGTTGTCGTGCCGAGCACGTTGCTCGCGGCGGCATAGAGCGTGACCACGACACCGGGGAACCCGGTCTCGCTGCCGCTCTGTATGCCGTCCCAGTTCACATCGTGCCACACGTAGTCGCCGAGGCTGGCGCGCGCGAACAGGCCTGCGTCAACCGTCGGATTGTGTTCGCCGGATTGGAGCGTGGTGAGCGGCGAAAGTCCGGTCGTGCCGTTTGCGTCGCTGTCCACCGCGTCATCACCGCCCTGATTGAGGAGTGTGAATTCGTATCCGCCCGGACGTTCGAAGCCGACAAAGTAACTGCCTGGCAGCAGATTGGTGAAGGCATACGCGCCGTTCACGTCGGTCGTGGTCACCATGAGCGGGTTCAGTACGTTGTCGTAGAGGGTGACCACGACATTGGGCATTCCGGTTTCACCCGGGTTCTGAATGCCGTTCGCGTTGAAGTCATTCCAGACAAAGTCGCCGAGGCTGGCCGGGAAGTAGATACCGGCATCGATCGTCGGATTGTGCTCGCCGGACGTGAGCGTCACGGCATCAGACAGTCCGCTCGTCACATCGGCATTGCTGTCATTTGTTGTTGCGCCAGCAAACGACGGGCTGAAGTTTCCGTTCAGCGGACGATCAAAGCCGACGGTGTAGGTGCCCGGCACCAAATTCGTGAAGGCGTATGCGCCATTCACATCGGTCGTCGTCACGCCGACCACATTGCTGGAGACGTCGTATAGACTGACCACGATATTCGGCAATCCGGTTTCACCTGGGTTCTGAATGCCATTCGCATTGAGATCATTCCAGACGAAGTCGCCGAGGCTGGCCGGGAAATACACGCCCGCATCGATGGTCGGATTGTCCTCCGCCGAAACAAGTGTGATTGGGGCGGTCCGTCCGGTACTCGTGTTCGCATCGCTATCCGCCGTGTCATCGCCGCCCTGATCCTGAGGACTGAACGTGGCGCCGACAGGCAGGTCAAACTCGACCACATAGGTGCCCGGATACAAGTCTGTGAAGGCGTACGCACCGTTCACATCGGTAGTGGTCGTACCGAGCACAACGTTGTTGGTGTCGTAGAGTCGGACAACGACGTTGGAAAGACCCGGCTCGCCTGCATCTTGAATGCCGTCGGCGTTCAGGTCGTTCCAGACAAAGTCGCCCAGTTGCGCAAGCTGGAAGACACCCGCGTCAAGCGTCAGGTTGTTTTCGCCCTGCTCCAGCGTGACGGGCGCCGTAAGGCCGGTGGAATCATCCACATCGTTATCAACGGCATCATTCCCGCCCTGATCCTGCAGGGTGAACGCATATCCGGATGGCGGATCGAAGCCGACGACATAGGTCGCGGGCACGAGGTTCGTGAAGAAGTAGTACCCACCCGCATCGGTCGTTGTTGTGGCAAGTGCATTCGTACCGGTGCTGTCATAGAGGGTGACCGTGACACTCGGCATACCGGTCTCGCTGCCGCCGTCTTGAATCCCGTTATAGTTCGCGTCCAGCCAGACGAAATCGCCGAGCGATGCGAACAGGTGCACCACGGCATCGTTCGTCGCGACGACATTGGTCAGACCCGGAATCGGGAGGCCGTTCGTGTAGCTCGGCGTACCGATGCTCGTGCCGATGTTGGTGACGGCCGCCGGAACAGCAGAGGTGTAGTACAGCGTCGCGGAGTCGCCGGGCGCCAACACGGTCGGAATCGTCCCGATCACGCCCAAGACATCGTCGGTGACGGTCACATCGGATAGGTACGTGTCGCCAATGTTGGTTACGACGTAGGTGAAGATGACCTCCGCCCCCGCGTTCGTGTAGTGGATGCCGCCTTCCGGCGCGTTCCCCGCGAGCTTGATCAAGGTGATGCCCGGCGAAGCCACCTGCACCGGAACACTCGATGTCAGCGGATCAAGCGGCGTGCCGTTTGTCGTGCTCGCGGTCGAAACAACGATATTCGTCGTGTCAGAGGGCCATGTGCTGACCAGCGCGGTGAAGCGCGTGGTGACAACCGAACTGCCGCCCACCGGAATCAATCCGACGTTATTCCATGTCAGCGATCCGGGCAGGTTGACGTCAGCGGCGGGCGACGCACTTACGAAGGATAGAATGGCGGAATCGTAGGTGTCATCCAACTGCACCGGGTTCAGGTCCACCTCGCCATCATTCGTCACCGTGATGGTGAACACCACGGCCTGGCCCACGGTTGCAACGCCCGTCGGTTCGATTTTCTGCTTCAAGAGCGTGTAGGAAGGTGAAAGCACCTCGACCGGCACCTCCGAGGTCTGCGGAGGCAGCGGGATGTTGTTGGTGGTGGTCAACGCGGCGACGACGCTGTTCGTTGTATCGCCCGGCGTGGTACTGGCCACCGCCGTGAACGAGACAAGGATGTTGGTGGAGGCGCCGACCGGAAGCGGACCCACATTGGCCCAGGCAATTGCACCTGCGCCGGCTGATGTTTCCGCTGGTGTCGCGCTGGTGAACGCGAGATAGGTCGTGTCATAGGTGTCGGACAGCGCGACGGTCGAGAATCCAATCGGTCCGGTGTTCTCCACATTGATGGTGAACACCACGGTCTCTCCGATGTCCGCTGGACGACCCGTCGGGCTCGTCACCGTCTTGGTGAGGGTGAAACTCGGGAACGAAAGGGTCGTCGAATCATCCGTCGGCGGCTCTTCGCGTTCGTTCGGATTCGGGCCATCGGTCGTCGTGTATTCAGAGACAACCGCAGTATTTGTGGCCACGCCCGTCACACCTGGAATCAGGGTCACCTCAAAGGCGAAGCTAACCACCTCGCCCACTTCGATCGAGTTCGTCGGCTGACCACTGGTGGTATCGCTCGCGATCGTCACCTTCGCATCGGCCGGCGCACCGGCAACCGAGAAGGTGAAGCCATTCGGAATCGAGACCGGCGCAATCGTGGTTGTATCGAACCACACCGTACTCACGAGATCGGTCACGACGACATCAAACGCAGTGGCCGCGCCACGGTTGGTCACCGCGAGGGTGACGGTGACAACCCCGCCGCTGGATTGCGACATCGTCTTGTCGATCAGCAGCGAAGGCTCGACGACATCCAGCACCACCGGTGGTGTCGGCACAGAATTGGACGGGTTATTGAGATAGGTAACCGTCGCGATATTTGTCAGCGCGGTCTGCGGGGTGCCATCAATTGTCGCCGGCAATCCATCGTTGGACGGCACATTGAGCACAATCGCATCGAACTCAATGGCGAAACTGTTATTCGCGGGATTATTATCGCCCGTCACCAACGTATCGCCACTGAAAGTAAAGCTCACCGCCGCGCCATCGCCCACTCCACCCGAGACGTTGGGAACTGCAACGGGCAAGGTGCCACCAAATCCAGCCGTATCCACGACCACATTGCTCCAGTACGCCATTCCAAGCGGGAGGTTATCCGTGATCATCAGGTCGGGGATCGTGGTCTCGGGAAGATCAACGACAATGCGGTACGTCACTACTTCGCCGATCGTGACATCGGAACCCGTCGTATCCACGGGGCCCGTCTCACTGGTACGCTGCGGCGATTTTGTGATAGCGAGGTTCGGCACATCCAATGGCACGAACGCCTCTTCGGGATCGTAGGTCCGCTGCTCATTGACGGCATTGGTCTTGTCAATAGTATCCCAGACGATCTGTGCCGTATTCGTGAAACGCGCGTTCGGGGTGACATTTGAAGAGATTGCGACTTCGAACGCGAACCAACGTAGCTCGCCAGCCAGAATCTTTCCATCGCCAAACACGGCGGTTGGCGAGCTTCGGATCACAATATCGTTCGTCTCGACTGACACATCGAATCCGCCCGGTAGCGTAATGTTGTTCACCGTCGAAATATCGAAGTAGTTTGGATCAAGCGTATCGCGCAGCTCGATATCAAAGGCCGTCGCCAAGCCGGAGTTTGTAGCAACAATCATGAAGGTGACTATATCCCCCGCATCCACAATCGAAGGCGTCACCGATTTCGAGATTTCGACCTTCGGCTCAATCACGTAGGTGAACACTACGCCCGCTGGCGCGGGATTCGAGGGATTTCCCTGATAGGTGACCGAGGCCGTATTGGCCAGCATGGTCTGGTTCCCGGGCAGACCGACATTCGTCGGCACATCCAGCACGACCACGTCAATGAGGACGGAGAAGCGATTGTTCGCCCCCACGTTGTCGCCATTCACCGTGGTATTGCCAAGGAGCGTGATCTCGACATCCTGACCACTCGTGCCCAAACCCACTCCGGACGGAACGACGCTCAGCGTGCCGAGCGTGCCGGCAAATCCAGCCGTGTCGGTGCGGGCGGATCCGAGCACATAGGCCATCCCGTTTGGCAATTCGTCCAGAATGAACAGGTTCGTCACGGTGCCCTCCGGAACGGTGATTTCAATGCGATAGGTGACAATCTCGCCGACCTGCACGTTGGCATTGGTCGAATCCCGCCACATTGTTTGTTTCACTCGTCGAGTAGAGCGTCTTGACGGCGCTGAAGTTAGGCGTGCGAATGGCGGCCGTCGCGTTAGTCGGGGTATAGACGCGCTGTTCGTCCGTTGTCTTCGTGCCGGAAATGGAATCCCAACCGACCGAGGCCACGTTGGTGAACCAGAGGTTCGGCGCGATGTTCGACGAGGCAATCACATTGAACGAGATCGTGCGGGACTGGCCGACCGGCAATGTGCCATCCGGCTGCACCGCATTGGTGTCCGTCCGAATAACCACGTCATTGGTCTCAACGGCGAACAGATAGCCCGCCGGCGCGACCACATTGGTGACGGTGGCCGCGTCAAAAATCAGCGGGTTAAGCGGATCGCGCACATTCACGTCGTACGCGGTGGCCAACCCGTTGTTGGTGATGACCAGTGTTATCGCCACCAGATCACCTGCATCCACGATGGGCGGCGACATGCTCTTCGCGATTGAGACGCGCGGCTCCACGACGGGAGTAACCACCGGACCGGACGGCACGGTGTTCGACGGATTTCCCGTGTAGGTCAAGGTGGCGGTGTTCGTGAGTTGGGATTGATTGCCCGGCAGACCGACGACGCCATTGGTATTCAACACAATCGAATCGAAGTAGATCGCGAAGCTGTTGTTGGCGGGATTGTTGTCCCCCGTCACAACGGTATGGCCATCAAAACGAATCACTAGGTTCGATCCGTTCGGAGCGGCCGCGCCGTGTACGCCGGTGGGTCCGAGTACATTGAGTGCGCCAACCGTGCCACCAAAAGCCGCGTCATCAACCCGCGCAGAGCCGATGACGTAGCCCATGCCCAAGGGGATGTCGTCGTTGATCAACAGATTCGTGATCGTGGTTTCGGGCAGTGTGACATCCAAGCGATAGGTGACGATCTCGCCGACCTGCACGTTGGCATTGGTCGAATCCACCACATTCGTTTCGCTCGTGGAGAAGAGCGACTTGGCGAACGACATATTCGTCACGGCCAGCGCAATGCGATTCGTCGCACCGCGGTCGCGATCCGGAATACCGGTCGGCGGAGTGCCATAAATCGTGTCGCTGGCGACCAATTCCGCCGCGTTGGTAAAGCGCTGGTTCGGTTGCAACGATTGCGCAGCAACAACGCTGAATCGGTTGGTCACACGCGTGCCCGGAGGCAAGGCGACATTCGGATCGCTGGTGAACTGCACGAGGGCTGCGCCACTCAGCGGAATAATCGTGGAGCTCCAGCCCGGTGCGGTGTCAAGAATTGTGATGGTGCCGGTGTCGAACAGCGTGTTCGTCAGAAGGTCGTTCAGCACCAAGTCATAGGCGTTGGCCAATGCGGTCACGGAGTTCGACGCATAAATTGTGAACGTGATCAAATCGCCCGCATCAACCGCGCCGGCCGGGGTGCGCGTCTTCAGTACAGACGGCAGGTGTTCCGCAACCACATAGATCGGCGAGGTCACGGTGACGCTGCTGAACGCATCGGAGACGGTGGCGCGATTCGCGTTAGAATAGGCGTTCGGTGTAATGCCGCGATTGGTCGCTGTGTTGAGCAGGACATATTCCATGTACAGCTCGAAGTAATCATTCGTGAGGTTGCCATCCGGCAGGTTTGTGAATGAACCAATAGTGAACGTGATGTTTTGGCCTGACCCATCTGCGGTCAGCGAGCTGGCAGGCGTCGGATCGGGATCGGTGACGATCACGGTATTGGTGTCGAAGAACGGTCCACCGGGCTGGAAGGCGAAGGAATAGCCGTAGCCGGGATAGGTCAGCCCCAGATCAGGATTCGTTCCGACAAAATCCATGCCGGGCGGAACGATGTCGGTGATGACCAGATTGGAAACCACGCCCTGTGGCACATCTACGCGCAGGCGATAGGTCACGCGCTCGCCGATGGTGATATGAGGATCAAGCGTGTTCGTCTGCGTCGTGGAGACGACGTCCTTTGATACGCCCTGGATGGAGCGGAAGCGGATCGGCTCCGGATCGGTGGCGTTGTAGTCGTTGAGTCCGCCCGGGCCATCAATCCCGGTGCGCTCTTCCCCATTCGTTCCAACACCGGGCAGCGAGGTCCAGGTGATGTCGCCGATATTGGTGATGGTGGTGCCGATGAATTGGTTGTCCACCCGTACCGGGAAGACGAAGGTCAGCGTCTGATTTGTCGTCAACGCCGAGAGCGCAGAATTGTTGTTCGTTGTGATCGTAATGGTATTCCCGGACACCAAGGTTGCCTCATCGGCTTCATCCGTCAGCCCATCGCCATCGTTATCAATCCCGTCCGTGAGGAGATTGATGCCGGTGAACGTCAATCCGAGCGGCAGCGTGTCGGTGAAGACGACATCATACGCGGTGGTCTGCGAAAGCGACGTGTGGCGAACGACGTTACTGAAGAGGATCGTATCCCCTGCCTGCACTGTATTCGTGCCCAGATTGGCGGTCTTGAGCACGGACAAATTCGGCTCGTAGAGCGGCACGGTCGTGCTGGAGGGCATCGGCACATTGGTCGCTCCGGCCACGGTGAAGGTCGAATCAGCGACGTTGATAACCGTTGTCTGATTATTCGTCTCGCCTTGATTCGCAAGGATATTGCGAACAATCACCGGGATATCCACGACGAAGTCGACATCGTTGGTGATCGGCGATGGCAACGTGAACGTGCCGGCGCCGGCATCCCACGTCCATCCCAGGATGGACGGGGACGATCCCGCATCCACCGGCGTACCGAACACAAGATTCGTCGGCAGGCTCTCGGTCACGACGACGTTGGAGAATGTTTGCCCGAAGTAGGTGGCGCGGATGCGATAGATGAGGTCTTCGCCGATCCGCGCATCGCGCGTGGCGCCGCCGGGGGCCGGCTCGCCGGCAAGGCGAACGGTCTTCAACAGATCATAGCCGAGGCCCAGTGATTGATCTTGGTCAAAGCCATAGTAGGGCTGATTCACCGCATTGATGACGGAGCCGGTCATGGTATTGGCCATCGGCGGTTCGCCCAGCGTATTTGTGAAGACACAGTCGGGCGAGATGCCGGCCTGTGTGCACGCGCCAACAACTTCTGCGCGTGCGGTCAGCGGCCCCTTCCCTTTCACGGCCGTCGCGTTGAAGGTGAGCGTAACGTGATCATCGATCGGGTCGAGAATGACGCCAGGGAGGGAGACCAGCACGTTGGTATCGCCCTGCTGCTCATAGGTCATGCTCGTCGAGCCACTCGACACGATGTTGCTTGAAACAAAGGTCAGGTTAGTCCAACCCGAGCCAAATTGCAGGCGGACATGCAAGTTTTCGGCGTTGCCCACTTCCGCGTTGTTCTTGACCGTCGCGGTGAAGGTCACGATCTGGCCGTTCGTGACAATGACGCTGTTCGGCTGGAGGTCAATATCCGGATCGGGCTGATCCGGCAATGCGTTGGCCGTTTGCGAAACGGTCTCTCCCGCCGCGCACATGTTGTCGAAGCCAATGGTGGAGCTCGTCGACTTGTTCGGGATCGTCGCCGATCCGGATCTTCAAAATCCAAATCGGTCGGATCGGCCAAGCAATCCAAACCGGTTCCATCGCTAATCAGGTTGAAGGTGATGCGGAGCGCATCGCGATACCCGATATCGAGCTGTCCGAGGCCGTCGCCTGCGTCATCGTCAACATCCGTCGCACCGCTGGCTGCGGCTGTCGAAAAATTGATGAGCGCAACGGAGCCAACCGGTGTGCCGGTCAGCGTGAGCGTGAGGCTGGCCGCATTGAACTCGCCGGTGACGCTCGCCGACTCAAAGAGATAGCCCGGCGGCGCAACGTTGGAGATCACCATGCCGACCACCGTTCCGCCCAGGTTCGTGATGACGAGCGAGCGCGTTCCGCCGCACGGCGTCAACTGCAACTCACTGGAACCGGAAATCTGCACATTCGCTTCCGAGCTGACCGTGTGGGTGGCGGATTCAGCGAGGGAAAGGCAGGAGGGATCGCAGCCGTATAGCAGGTTCACCTCATTCGGCGTGGATAACACGCAGTTTGTAACGGTCGCCTGAACAAGAATCTCAAGGACGTTTGTGCTGGCTTCCGACCATGGCGCACCGCCCACAAGGCTCAACAAGGTGGTGTTGCTCCACACCAATTGGATATTCGGGCCGACGTTGGCCACGGAATCCGGCGTCACCGACGCGCCGTCATAGCGAACGCCCGGCGGCAGAAGATCGGCCAACTCCATCGCATGGGCAGGCGCATCGGAGAGGGCGTCGTGTCGGATGCGAAGCCGATATTCGATGGCATCTCCCGGATCGGCAACAATCGTCTGGCTGGTGAAGTTCGTCTGGCTGCCTGACGTGCGGCGACCCTCTTTGGTGAGCTCCAGCACCGGTTCGCGCAGCGGCATCACCGACTGCGATTCCTGGTTGGTGATGAGATTCCCGCAAATATCCGTGAACCAGCCGCGCGCGACAAACATGTTGTCGACCCCTGCCGCATCGCAGGAAACGTACACATCGTACAAAATCGACAACTCGTCACCCGGTGCGAGGCTCAAGAACGGGGGGATTTCGCTGTCTTTGAACAGCAGGATCGAAGAACCGGTCGGGTCAGGAGCCGCATTCGTCACGCCGTTGAAGACAAAGCGCGTGCTCCCCGCGATGTAGATCATGCCCGTGGGCAGGAGTTGCTCCACCTGCACCACACGGTCCACCATCAACCCGCTGTTGCGCACATCATAACGCACCGTATTCGTGGCGCACAATTCCGCCGCCGCGGGGAAGACCGTGCGGGTGACCAGACTCCCCGCAAGGGGAACAAAGGTGGAGGTCTTGTCCAGCGGGACCTGGCAGCTATCTCCGTTGCAGCCATGATGGGCACGCATCCCGACGGTGTCATTCAAGCAGCTCACCACCTGCCCCGTGACGATGATGGTGAACGTTCCGCCGGGCGGGAGATCGTCGAAAAATCCGTCGCCATCGCGGTCGATCAGCGAGTCAACTGGCGCGCCGAGACTATGCAGCTCCCAAACGACATTCGTGGCCGACACCGAAAGCGGCGCAATGCTCGCACCCAAAAACGTCACGCCCGTGGGGGAAGAAGAACTCCGGTTCGACATTGAACGCGGTGCCATTGCCACTGTTGAGGAACTCGAGGGTGTACACGAGGAGGTTGTCTTGCAGGTACAGCGTCTCGGGTTTGATTTGGTAGCTGAGGTTCGCTTGGAAGACAAACGGCGCATCATTCGTCGAGCTCAGCGAGGAGCGAAGCTGCGGAACGGTGTCGTCGTCGCAACGGCCATTAAAGAGGACGCGGGCCTGCTGCTTCACATTCGGATCAAGGTCGCAGGGCACAAGCAGACGGTACGTGATGGAACCAACCCCGTTCGTGCGCAGATCACCAAGCGACCACGTCAGGGTGTGTCCAGAAATCGTCGGCTCGAAGGACGCGATGGGGTTGCCAGCGAGGTCAAAGAAGTCTGCGAAAACAGCGCTTCCCGCCACGTAGCTGTAGCCGTCGCCACCGGCATTGAGCAGATCCAAATCCAACACGACATCCACGTCGTAGGACGGGAAGATTCGATTGGTCGTGGCCAGTTCCGGACTCGCCAGTTGGGTGAGGTCAATGCGCCCCTCCACGGTGCCGCAGGCTTCTGCGAAATCCGTCTTGGCGAGGGAGATGATCAATTCGGAGCGACCGACCTCCCACTGATAATAGTCTTCTTCCACTCCGCACGGCTGCATAAAGAGTGCGGAGCGGTCCACAAAGCTGCCCGTATTCGTCGTGCTGACGTCCCACGAGATGGAAAGATTTGTGGTGACCAGATGGGGGCCGCTGTAGGCGCTGGCATTCAAGCCGGACAGATCCAACACCAACGTCGGACTCGACTGCGCAATGGTGACAAACGGCGTCACGTCGTTGCCGTCAATGGAAACCGAGACCGACGAGGTGCTCGTCAAATAGCCTTGTGCATTCGCCAAACTGGAGGTGAACTGCACGCCATTCCAATTCGTCGGGGTGCTGGATCCTGAAAACGACGCGAAGCGATGCGTCAGCAGCACCGGCTCGCATTCTTCGACCAGACCGGGGGTGCCAAATTTTGTCGCGGCAAACGAGCACCCGCCCGTGCCGGGACCACCGCAGTACACGCGCGCGGCATCCGTGAAATAGGAGCGGCCGCTGCCAACCACGTCAACAGGACAGGTATGGCAGTCCACGAGATTGGTCGCGATCACGACGTTCTCCAGCAAACCATACGGGCCGTTGCACGGATTCAGGAACACCATATCAAAGCGACCAGTGAACACACCGTCACCCGTGAGCGTCGGATTCCACTCCACACGGCCCTCTCCCACATTGAGCGAACCGCCGGCGCTGATATTCGCCACGGCGAGATTCGTGTGTTTGGGATAAATGTCGTACACATTCACCGCGGCCGCCGTGAGGTTGCTGTACTCCAACAGCACGGTTACCGGGAAGCCCGTTGACGACGGATTAACCGACGGCGGCATCACCTTTGTAACGCGCGCCCAGGGAAGGTCCGTCAAACGCGTCGTGGTGAATGCCGGTCCGCCCATAAAGGGGTTGCCGCACGGGTCTTGATAGATGGCATACATGGCAATGTTCTGTTCATCGCGATCCAGCGGGCAGTCGCCACCCGGCACAATGCGGAATGTCACACTGGTCGTCGCGCCGGGCGCCAGTGTCCCGATCTGAACAAACCCGTTGGAGACGGCCGGCCCGGTCAGTTGATAGCCGGACGGATTGAAGACGTAATACTGCACATCGATCGCGGCGCCAGCATCGGGGCCAGTGGCGGAGTTCGTGACGTACAGCGTAACCTCGGTGCCGTCGCAATAGTCCAACCCAATCGTCGGCGGCGGAACCAATGCAGCCGTCAAGAAGGGATAGCGATCAATCTTGATGATCGACGCGCCAGCGGTTTCTCCATTCACCGCTGTGTCTTCGCAAATGCTGTCTGGGACGGCTTCCAGTCCGCGGCAGCCCCACCGCGCATCGGCGGTATTAACAAGGTCGCTGCACTGCACCATCAGCGCCGTGACCACTAGGGTCACTTCCTGCTGCGGCGCGAGGTTGGTCAGGGCTGGAATCACGGTGGCGTCCCACTGGACAGCGCTTCCATACGGCGGCGCAGAAGTCGGATTCACGCTGAACGACGTGAACTGAAATCCGCTTCCAATGTTGTCTTGAATAACAACGTTCGGGGCATTGCCAAACCCTTCGTTCTTCACCGTCACCGTCCACACAACCGTATCGCCCACCCCGGCGTTCTGTACAACCGGCGTCTTGGTAACCGTCAAGTCACCCGGATTGGCAGTGATAAAGATGGAGGAAAGATTGGTGCGGAGCGTGCCGCCGGCCGGCTGCTGATACGTCGCAAAGGAGCGGATCTGCCCCGCCGCCGCACCGCACGCCACTTCGATGCGATATGCGATGACAATCTCGCCACCGTTGTTGATGCCGCTCTGGAACGCGCCGGTGCCGGGGGTCGGCGAGCCAACCGTCCAATCGTTGCGCGTGTTCGTGTCTTGATTCGCCGGCGAGCGCTGATTCGATTGCCCCGTACCCGCAATCGCCGCTGCGGGATTGAAGGCGGCTGTGGATCCGCCGAACGACATGGCATCCACCGTAACGCTGCTCGCATTCACTAGGAAGACACCGTCCGCAAACGTGTTCAACCCGCTGCCGAGCGTGTGATCGGTCACTTCAAACACGCGCCCGGTATAGCCCGGATTCGCGGCCATGAAGGCATTCGTCGAGGCGGCAATGATCACAAACTCTCCAGGATTGATCACGATCGGCGGCAAGAGATCCGTCTGACCGGGCATCGCGTCGCGGATGCTCCAGCCGGTCATGTCCACCGAGGCAGATAGCGGATTGTAGAGTTCAATCCACTCGTGTGACTCTTTCGGCGTGTTGGTCGGCGTGTAGAAGGCCTCGGTAATCACGACATGGCTGAGCGACGAGGTGGACGCCACATTCGAAAAATCCCACACCAACTGCTGCCCTGAAATCGACGGATCATTCGTCACCACCATCCCACCGGGCATCGTGATCACACCCGAACCGGGCACAAACACGAAATCGGCGTGAGGCAGCAACTGCGTGATGGAGAGATTGTCCAGCGTCGCGCCCGTGTTGACAAAGCGCGTCGTGATGGTCGTTGCGTCACAATAGGACACATTCGCCGGCCCGGACACCGTGTGCGTCACTTGCGCCGAGGCCGGCAAGGCGGTGTACCCAAATAAAAGCGCGACACCAAACATCAGGCGTCGCGCAACGGTGGAAATTGTATGGGGGGATGAAATCGGTGCCATCTCTCTTTACCTCTCTATAAATCAGTTCCAAGCAGCACAAAACAGCGACGATTCCGCGCTCATTCTCTAAATAATGAGAAGCACAGACGACAAGCCTTGCACTGATAGCACGATACTAACGAGGACGCGCCCATTAAGTTAAGTGCAAAACTACAGAAATGTACTAAATCGTGCTCATTCCATTGACGGCGTTCCGTTGCGACGGTACGTTTTGATCTCATGTCCGCTGATTCACTCAAAAATAAGCTGTCTTGGAAACAGACGCCCAACATCGTCGCGCGACGGATTCGCGGCGAGGTCCTTTTGGTTCCGATTCATAGCACGAGCGAGACGCTCGACAGCTTTTTCACCCTGAACCCGACAGCAGCAGAGATCTGGCAAGCGCTCTGCGAGGGACGGCACTTGGCGGAAATTGCCGAATCCCTATCGGATCAGTATGCGGTTTCCGTCGACGACGCAGAGGCCGACATCCTGCGACTTGCCGCCGAACTGGAAATCCTCGGTGCGCTGGAGCGAAACCAGCCCAAAGACTGACCATGGCCTGTAACGACTGCATCATGCACCAAATCAGCTCCTCAGAGCTGGTCAAGCAGCTCGGCGGGAAACCCGGCGACTTCCCCATTGCAGGCAGCATCGAGCTCACGCTCCGCTGCAACGTGCGCTGCCGCCACTGCTACATCCTCTACCCCGGCGCGACCAAAGGCGAAATGACCACCGATGAGGTCAAGGCCGTGCTCGATAAACTCGCGGACCTCGGGGTGCTCTTCCTTTTAATGACGGGCGGCGAACCACTCGCACGAGGCGACTTCAAGGAACTCTATCTCTACGCCCGCAACAAGGGGTTCCTGATCACCCTGTTCACCAATGCCACGCTCATCGACGATGAAATGGCCGATTTCTTTGCCGCACACCCGCCGCGCCGCGTGGAAGTCACCATTTATGGCCATACCGAAGAGACATACGAAAACGTCACCGGCGTGCGCGGTTCATACAAACGGTTCCGCCGCGGTATTGAGCTGATCCTGAAGCACAAACTCGCCTTGGCCCTCAAAACCGTGGCCATGCGCACGAACCGGCACGAGTTTGAGCAAATCAAGGCGTGGGCCGAAGGGCTGGGGGTCCCGTTCCGCTTCGATGCGATGATCAACCCGCAGTTGGACGGCGGCACGGAAGTGCTCAAGGAGCGCATTGACCCGGAAGATTATGTCCGACTGGAAGGCCTCACCGATCACCACCGCGATCACTACCAAAAGCTTCTCGACATGGCCCAGAAGAAGCCGCGCAGCCGCAAAGCATTCTCCTGCGGAGCCGGCATTAAGACCTTCCACGTCGATCCGCGTGGCAACATCCATCCGTGCATGATGTGGCGGAACAACCCGTACAGCCTCAAAACAGGCGACCTCGACGGCTGGCACCAGCACTTGGGTGCATTGCGGCAAACCGAGATTCCCGCAGACTCTGGATGTGGCTCCTGTGCCCACCACTTGGCCTGCAACAACTGTGCAGCCACCTCCGCGCTGGAAAATGGCGGCGTCCCAGGCCGTCCGGTCGGCTACTACTGCCAAATCAGCTATACCCGAGAAAAACTGCTAAATTTACACCGCTTCTGAAATAGATTCAGACTCGACAACACGTCCAAAAGAGGAAATGGTGCCAAACGCCTAGGAGCTTTAGAAATGGATCAGAACACGCGCAAGCCTTACACCCCGCCGCACATCACACAGGTTAGACTCGAAGACAAGCCTGTCGTTACGCAGACCGCCTGCAAAGACAGCACCGACACCGATGCCTGCGCGCAAATCATCACCGACGATCTCGGTTTCGAAGTGAAGCGCCTCCCTGCGTTCGACATCTCCCCCGTCCTGACCGGGTCCGCGTGACCATCTTGGCGGACGGCTCCCTATCCCTCGCGCTGGCCGGGCATCGCTTTCTTTTCGAGCCTTCCAGCGCGGAGCGAGTCTCCCTATCCCCCGCGTTCGATCAATTCCTCTCGACGGACGAGCACCTGCCCCTCACCGCACGCTACACGGTATCAGCCCCTGACCGTGCAGTACCCGTCGAAGACACAGAACCCATCTGGAAAACCGAGACATGGCAACTGGGTCGCTCCGCGACGGGTGATTTCGTTTTATCGATCCACATCTTCCCCGATGAACACCCGCTTCCCGTCGCGCGATTCAGTTCGGATTTTTCGCGCGGCGACCTCATCCGCCGCGCCGGACGCCACGGCGCTGCGACTCCCTACGCATTCAATTACCCCTGCGACCAAGTCGCCGTGCTCAACGCCCTCGCAACACGGAGGGTCTGCGTCGTACACGCCGGAGCCGTCGAATTCGGGGGACAGGCGCTTGTTTTTTGTGGCCGTTCAGGCGCAGGAAAGACAACATTGAGCCGCCTCTGTCGCGATCACGGAGCAACACTCCTCAACGATGATCGCCAGTTTCTCTTTATCAAGGACGAGCAGGCCTATGTCGCCCCTACCCCTTGGCACGGCTCGGAGCCAGAGGTCAACAATCGCACGGTCCCCCTGCGCGCGATTCTTCACCTCGACCAAGCGCCCCACAACACGCTGACCCCGATCTGCGGCGCACTCGCCGTCGCCCGACTCCTCGGCAACACCGTCGCCCCCTTCTACCGCGCGGATGCCATGGAAGATACGTTATCTCTTTTGGAATCCCTGACGCGACTCGTCCCCAGCAAGTCGCTTGCATTCACGCCGACTGCTGACGCAGTCGCGCTCTGCCAAACACTCCTGGATTAACTGCTTCATTCGGCACGCTAGAGCGGCGACATCTCCGCCGCCCCCGGCCCAAGATGCGCTAAACCCTGATTGCTCGAAACTCACTGCGGGCGAATCAAAATTCCGACCACCGCTCCGGTCAGCAGCGTGCCGATCGTACCCGCAATCATTGCCTTGAAGCCCAAGCTCGCAACAGTCTTTTTGTGTGCGGGGCAGAGAGCCACGAGTGTCCCGGTCAAAATACCGATACTGCTGAAGTTTGCAAATCCACAGAGCGAGTAGATCGTGATCAGTTGACTGTGCGGAGACAATGCGCCTGGCACCTGTTTTGCAAGCGAAAGATAGGCCACAAATTCATTAAACACCGTTTTCACCGACATCAATTCGCCCGCCACCTGTGCCTCGTTCCACGGTACGCCCACCAACCACATCACCGGTGCCATCAACCAGCCCAACATTCGCTCTAACGATAACGGGTCACTTAGTGGGATCAGCCCCAATGTTTTATTGACCAGCGAAACAACAGCAATAATGGCCACCAACATCACCGCGACGTTCACCAAGACCTTCGCTCCGTCGGTTGCTCCGGTCAGCAATGCATCCACAACGCCATGCGACTCCGCTTTCAGATTTGGAATCTCGTGATCTACTTCCCCTGCCTCCGCCGGGACCATCATCCGTGAGACCATCACCGCGGCAGGTGCGCTGATAATTGAGGCGACAATGAGATGCCCCAGGACGAGACCCGGCAACACGGGATCAAGGATGCTCGCATAGATGATCATCAAGGAGCCACTGATCGTCGTCATCCCTGCTGTCATCACACACATCAATCCGGCGCGGCCAAGTTGCGCGATGTAGGGCTTAATCACCAACGGCGCATCGCTCTGCCCCATAAACACATTCGCCGCAACAACCACACCCTCTGCGCCACCCAAGCCCATTGTTCGGCGCAGCAGCAAGGCGAAAACCTTCACCAATTTTTGCAAGATTCCAAAGTGAAATAGCACTGCGCTCAAAGCGCCGATTACAATCAGCATCATCAGCGGGCCAAAAAAGAAAATCGGCGGTGCGATTGTACTCCCGTCCACGACTTGAAACGGCGACGGCCCACCTGTCAGGTAACCAAAAACAAATTCCCCGCCCTCGTGACTCGCCTGTTCCACCGCACGCACCACCCGATTGAGTTCCGCCAGGGCCGCTTTGAACAGTGGAACTTTCAGCATCAACGCTGCAATGGCAAACTGCAACACCACCCCCCACCCAACCACACGCCACTCAATCCGCCGCCGCCCCTCACTCAACGCCCACGAGATTCCAACCAGCGCTACAATTCCCAGCAAACCGCGCAATATCCACATAGCCGCACTCCTTTACCGCCCGCCATCCCGTTTGCCTCAAAGGTTAATTACCTGTGCTTGATATCCGGCAGGATAGTGTCTCAAAAGTTCTGCAAAAAGAGAAAGGTCATGATATTTCCAGTTACAGGAAGAAACCGGACCATTTGGACCAGAAAGGAAAGATCATAACCAAGAAGAAAGATAACATGAGCCGGGGGTAATTGAAGCAGGCATTGACCGAGGACGGCGATTTCATGAAGCCGCTTATTCAACTTGTTTTACAGGAAGTGTTTGAGGCAGAGATGGAGGAGGCCGTTAATACTGCAAACGGGAGCGTACGGAGCGGCCAAACGCGCCCCTCACCACGTCTGCCGATTCTCTAGGGCACGCGTGAGGGTAATGGGATCGGTGTAGCTCAGGCCGCTGCCAGCGGGGAGACCGCGAGCGAGGCGCGTGACGTTGACGTTCTGCGTGGCCAGTACTTCGTGAAGATAAGCTGCGGTGGCGTCGCTTTCGACATCGCTGTTCAATGCTAGGAGTACTTCGGCGACGCCTTCTTTGCGGATGCGGGAGACGAGTTCATCCACCCGGAGATTGCGAACCCCCTCCCCCCGCATGGGCGAGAGTTTGCCCATCAGGGCGTGATAGCGGCCGCGATAGACGCCCGCCCGCTCCATCGTCAAAATGTCTAACGGCTCTTCAACAACGCAGAGTATGCGCGAGTCGCGGCGGGGATCGGTACACAAGACGCAGGGGTCTTGTGAACGCAGCGTAATGTTTCCGCAGGTACGACAGGGGATAAGTTGCTGAAGCGAATTTTGCAGTACGCCAAGTAATTCCGCGCCGCTCCCCGCAGGGTCGCGCAGAATCGCCATCGCAATGCGCTCGGCCGAGCGTCGCCCGATGCCGGGCAGACGACCGAGGGTGGCGATCAGCTTGTCCAATGCCTCTGGCACGGAATGTCCTTAGAGGCCGGGGATATTCATTCCGCCGGTCACCTTGCCCATCTCCGCCGCTGCGGATTCACGGGCGGTGCTGAGGGCGCCGTTGACTGCGGAAAGAATCAAGTCCTGCAACATATCGGCATCGGATGGATCAATCACTTCCGGCGAAACGGTGATGTTCTTGATCGTCATATCGCCACCTGCCACTGCGGTGACGGCGCCGCCGCCGGCTGAAAAACTGTATTCGCGTTGGGCGAGGTCTTCCTGCAGCTTCTGCATATTCGCCTGCATGGCCTGCGCCTGCTTCATCAATTTCATCATATTCATCGTGTTCTCCTACTCGCGAATATCCGCGATGTCTCCGTTGAATGCTTCCATCGCCCGCCGAACCGCCGGGTCTTTCCCCCAATCCTTGCCGCTGGGCTTTCCGGTCTTATCGGGTTTCTTTTCAGACGTAGCCTCTTCCGAAGCGCCCGGAATAACCGGACGCGCTGCGGCCACTTCAAGTCCGATCATTACAGGGCGACGCAACAGGTGATCCAGCTCCTTCTGCAACATCCGCATATTGCGCGGGATACTTAGCTTCTCACGGCCATCGGCAAATTCCGGATCGAAAGCAATCCGCACCTGGTCTTCGCTCACAGCAATCGGCGCGGCATCTTTGAGCGCTGTACGAATCACCGGATTGACCGAGCCGAGTTTTTCGATGATCTCGACCCAGGCGGCCTGCAACTTCGCTAAATCGGCGGATGGATCAGCAACTACTTCAACCGGTTTCGCCGCCTGACGCGCAGGTAGCTTCGCCGCTGCCGTAGTCGGCGGGACGGGAGCGGGGGTCGGCGCAGGGGCTGCTGCGGGGGTGCGCGGCAGCGCCGGCGCTGACGGCGCGACTGACGCGACAGAACTTGGTTCGTCCGGCGCTTCCGCGAGCGCAGTCAACACATCGTCCAACATGACCGCCGTCGCCGTACGCGCGGCGCGCACCAATGCGACTTCCAAAAGTGTTCTGCGCGATAGCGCGTAGCGCAACTGGCCCTGCACCTCGACGAGGATATCCGCAACACGCGCAAGCCGTTCCGCGTTGGCCAACTGCGCCTGCTCCCGTAATACGTTCAAGCGCGCCTCGTCGTCACTCGTGTCGTTGCCCAGCTTGCCCGTGTAGGCGACAACGAGAAGGTCTCGGAAATATTCGAGAAACTCCACCGAGAGCCGCTGTAAATCCTTGCCCGTTTCATCCATCTCGGCAATGCGTTGCAAGAGCGTCGCAACGTCGCCCTTCAACAGCGCCGTGGCCATTTCCTGCAGACTGCGCCAGGCGACAAGGCCGAAGACGGATAACACGTCGGCCTCTGTGATGGTATCGCCGCAAAACGCAATGAGTTGATCCAGCGCGGACTCCGCATCCCGCAAGCCTCCTTCCGCGCCACGCGCGATGGCGAGGGAGGCGTCGCCTTCCAATTTAATCTTCTCTTTCTTCGCGATAAAATCCAACTGTTTGACGATCTCGTTGGTGGGAATTCGGTGAAGATCGAATCGCTGACAGCGCGAAAGAATGGTAGCGGGAATCTTCTGCGGCTCTGTCGTCGCAAAGACAAAGCGCACATGCGGCGGCGGTTCTTCCAACGTCTTCAACAGTGCGTTGAACGATGAGGCGGAGAGCATGTGTACTTCGTCAATAATGAAGACTTTGTAGCGCGTCTGGGCTGGGGCAAAACCGATGTGGTCGAGAATGATTTCGCGTACGCGATCCACCTGGGTGTTCGACGCGGCGTCAAATTCCATGACATCGAGACAACGCCCTTCGCTGATCGAGCGACAAATATCGCACTGATCGCACGGCTCAGGCGTCGGCCCTTTTTCGCAATTCAGCGCCTTCGCATAAATTCGCGCGAGCGTGGTCTTCCCCACCCCACGCGGGCCGACAAACAGATAGGCCTGTGCGATACGTCCGGATTTGATCGCGTTCTTCAGCGTCTGTGTGACGTGCTGCTGCGCGACCACATCATCGAAGGTTTGCGGGCGATATTTTCGCGCCAGCACCTCGTGGGTCTTGTTTGTCTTTTCCGCCATTCGCTTATCCTATCATAAAGAATGACCGTGCACCCGCGTTCGCCGGTTCTCCACCGACCCCGCTCCCCGTTCCGCAGCTCCCGCCAGGATTCCACGACACCCGGAACGCGATGGCTTACCGTTGCTACCTTCCGGTCCTGGCGGGGTTCACCTGCATCCGTCATCGCGGGCCCGACGTTCATCGCCGCTTCCCGGCGCGCCGATTGGTCTCAAACCTTCTGGCGCGGGAATTCAACCCTGCTGGAGCGGATTGCAGGTCGCCCGACATCACTGCCAGGGTCAGGGGTCCGCTACGCCCCCGTTTAGCACGGCCAGAAAGAACCTAACCCGCCCACCCCATCGCTGGCAAGCCTCACACGCATCTTCCCGCTTGTTCCTCGCAAACAGCCATGCCAGATTGAACCTATGCGTATTCTAATTGCAAACGACGACGGCATCCACGCCCCCGGCATCCGTGCGCTCTACGACGCCATCCACGACCTCGGCGAAACCCAGGTCGTCGCACCGAACGCGGAACAGAGCGCAGTCGGTCACGCCATCACCCTCTCCAATCCGATCAAATGTCGGCCCGTCGAGCGGAACGGTAGCTTCTTCGGCTACGCCGTCGGCGGCACCCTGCTGACTCGGTAAAACTCGCGGTCGAGGCGCTCCTGCCCGAACGACCGGAGCTGATTGTAAGCGGCATCAATCTCGGCCCAAACGCGGGTATCAGCGTCATTTATTCCGGCACCGTCTCCGCCGCAACCGAGGGCACGATTCTTGGGATCCCCAGTATGGCGATTTCGCTCGCAACGTTTACCGACCCCATCTGGGACACCCCGGCGCGTATCGCGCGCGACCTCGTGCCCAAACTCGCAAAAAACGGGCTTCCGCCGGAAACCCTGCTGAACGTCAACGTCCCGAACCTGCCCTTCGAGCAAATTAAAGGCTACCGCGTCACCCACATGGGCCGTTCCCGCTTTACTGAGGTCTTCCACCGTCGTACGGATCCGCGCGGAAACGTGTATTACTGGATGGATGGCGAGATGCTCATGCTCGACGAAAGCGACGACAGCGATATCAAAGCGCTTGAGAACGGCTACGTCTCCCTAACCCCGATTTGGTTCGATCTGACGCACCGCGCCGTGCTGGAGGATTTCAAAAAAACATGGACCCGAATAGCTGCCTCGGGCCAAAATTTCCAACCCTTGGAAGTCCGATCCAATCCCTTTTCCAACCCTTGGAACTTTTTCGATGAACGATGAAAACAACGCCTTTGTCCCCCTCGATTCGGAAGAACTTCGCGTCGCTGGCGCACTGATTGAGAAACAACTCACCACGCCCGACTACTATCCACTGACGCTCAACGCGCTTGTCGCGGCGTGCAACCAGAAAAACAATCGCTTCCCTGTCGTCGCCTACGACGAAGCCACCGTCGTGCGCACGCTCGACCGCCTGCGTGATCGCCGCCTTGCCGCAATGGTCACCACAGCAGGAAGTCGCGTGCCCAAATATAAGCACATGCTGCCCGAAACCATCGGACTCGACGAACGCGACACGGCGGTGATGTGCGAGTTAATGTTGCGCGGCTCGCAAACCGCCGCAGAACTACGCGCTCGCTGCGAGCGCTTCACTCCAATGGGTGATGTCGCGACGACACTCAGCGTTCTCGGCGGCCTTGCCACGCGTCCGGCCGGGTCGCTTGTTGTTCTTCTTCCCCGTCAGCCGGGCCAGAAAGAACAACGCTACGCCCATTTGCTCGGCGCTGCCCCTTCGATGGAAGTGGAGACCCCAGCCGAACCGATCCGCGCGCAAGTCAGCAACGACCAGCAGCGCATCGAAGCGTTGGAAACCGAGGTCGCGACCTTGCGCGAGGAAGTCACAACGCTACGCACGGCGCTGGAGGAGTTTCGGCGTCAGTTTGAATAACGCAGACGTGCGCGCTCGTATTCTTCCATCGCCTGCGGCAACATTTTTTTGAGGGCCTTCGCGCGGTTGGCATCCGTCGGATGCGAAGAAAACATGGCCGTCAATCGCGAGTCATTTCCCCGCGACGCCGCGCGTTCCCAAATGCGAATCGCTGCGTTGGGATCGTAGCCGGCCTTCGCCATATACATCAATCCGACCGCATCCGCCTCCGCCTCATCCGCGCGTGAAAACTTGGGGAGCAAAAGACCCTGATACGCGAGGAAGCCCACCCCCAGCCCCAACGCTAAATTTTCCTTCCCCTTCGCCTCCGCATAAATGGATGCGCCGAGCATCACCCATTGAAGCGGCATCTGCTTTGTGAGCGACTCCGTTGTGTGGCGACATGTGACGTGTGCAATTTCGTGCCCAATCACCGCCGCTAGTTCGTCATCATCTTTAACCAAACCCATTTCGGGATGATAAAGACCCGTGAACACCCCCACCTGCCCACCCGGTGCAGCAAAAGCATTGACGATATTGGTTTCAAACAGCGTCACCTCGTAAGGCAGATCGGGAAGATGCGAAACCGAAGTGATTCGCTGAACCATCGTACGGAGCTTTGCGACCTGCGCCGCATCACGATTAATCGCGACCCCATCCTTGCGCATCGTCACGACGGCATCCGCCATCACCTCGCGCCCTATCTGAATATCATCCTGGATGAGGTACATATTGTTCACCGATTTACCCGTCACTGGGTCCACCGTCGAACACGCCGGGAGCAGCGGCAGACAGAGCAGCAAAAGAAAAGCGCGAGCCCATTTCATGCCCTTACTCTAAATGAGAGATCTTCGCACTGTCCACCAAATCAGGCGCGTTCCGCGCACCGCGAATTCAAGGTGAAAAGGTGAAAAGAAGAGGAGCCACAAAAAGGGTCAGCAGTAGTGTCCAAAACAAGTTTTTAGAAACGGGGTCTGGAGGTAAGCTGAAGGTGAAAATATCCAACAAGCCTGACCAGGAGACCCCGCAAGATGAGCGCACACAAGGCCAGTCTGTTCAGCCAACGGCTTTCCCTTTTCAGCCGGAATGACTTTTCGCACCACGTGCGCGAGGTGCCTGCCGACTCACCCGTGCGCGCCGATGAGATCGGAGAGTTTCACGTCTTTCAGGCTGGGCGGCGGATCAAAAGGCGGTACCGCCGGATCACGGTCTGGCGGGAAGACAAACAGGAGGAACTGGTGATTCTCACCAACAATCTGCATCTGGCCGCATCCACCATCGCCCAGATCTACAAAGCCCGCTGGCAGATCGAACTGTTCTTCAAGGACCTCAAGCAGAATCTCCGCATCAAGACCTTCGTCGGCACCTCCGCCAACGCGGTGTATATCCAGATTTGGACAGCATTGATCGCCATACTCCTGATCAAGTACCTGCAGTTCAAATCCAAATGCGGCTGGCACCTCTCCAACCTCGTGGCGCTGCTGCGGCTGAACCTTTTCACCTACCGGGACTTGTGGGTTTGGATTGAGCGTCCCTATGAAACACCGCCGCTTCCGCCCCCTTCGTTCAAGCCGAGTTCCGGGAACTCGATCTTGGACAGCAGAACCCATGTTCTTCATAAAGGGGGGGATCGGTTTTGCGCAAACGACCCAACGATGCTTTTTTCAGGGAATAAGGCCCATCTTTCGACAGACTTTCGCGCGTTTTGGACAGCAGTGCCTCCAATATACTGTTGCGTCACCGGCTCTCGAACAGATGCAGCGCACGCATGAGCAGGTCCTTCTTTACACCGCTGGAATCGTGAATTGCATCACGCACTACAGTTGTTGGCGGGTGCCCCATATCCGTCAATGCCGCGTATGCCGGGTAGGCGGCTCTCACACGATCCTCGCTCTTCATGAGGACATTTGGGACGCCTGTCATGTTTCGGTCAACTACCTCGACGAGTACGCGAGCGGCGGCTTCAGTATCAATATCCTTTAGCACTTGAAGGGCCTCCGCAAATGCTGGTTCATCACGAAGTCGGCCATCCTGTAAAGCTGTACGGAGATCGGGCACACAAGTATCCCCCAAGAGAATGAGGGCGCGCGAAGCATTTGTGCGAATCGTGGCGTCCGTCGCTTGAAGATCGAGCACGGCGCGCGCAATCTGATTCGCAGGCGCACCATCACCCCGGCAGGGGGTATTGCCATATATCAAATAGACTCCAAGGATCGCCACGCACGTTAGGCTGAATCTCTTCATCTTCCCTCCCGCACTAGAAGGTTCTTGTGCCGAGTGCGCCGTTCGTGACAGTGAGCGTGAGGGGTCACTATTGCCCCTTAAGGACAAGATGCCGCATTCGTGACCGATTGACCGAACGAGTATGTTCCCACATTGGTCACCGTCAATTCATTGTCGAAGACGATATCCGATATGGACGTGACGATGATGGTGGACTGTGAGTAGAACATCCCAACTCTCGTCATTTCAGCGCCAGCCCCAGGGTGCCGCCATACGATAGTGACCACTGCCCCTGTTCCACTGGGATAAGCCTCAAGGCTGGACAGGACGGGCGTCTGGCCCTTGGCGTTTCCACTGCCAGACCAAAGGACAATCGGTGAACCACCTGTGCAGTCATTCGCTAAATCTATCACTTCACCCAAGTTTGTTGACGATCGGTATCGGACGCATAGGAGGTTTGGGAGTCCGGTCAAAGGATAAGCGTTGGTTTCGATCGCGTCGTATGTTGCCTGCCAAGTTGATTTTGTCGATGGATGCCAGATTGTTTGTCCTTCTGATACACGTGCCGATAGTCCGACAACGACTGCGGCCGCGAATAGCATGTGACGTGATTTCGACAGGGCGTTACCACATTACAAGGATATCTTGTCGACAAGGTTGGTGTCGGGGTTGTTCAACACCTGCTCGAACAAATTACTTAACGTCGCATCCGACGGCGGAACGTCGTTTGTTGTGACACCCAAGACTGATTCTTGAAACGTACCGTTCGTTAGCACGATTTGTCCAAGCAACAACTCGCCCCCACCTTCTGGTTGTGCAAACACAATTCTTGGCCACGAGTTCGTATCAAGTATGAAACGGTTCTCGCTGAACTGTACGCCCGTCTTGAGGTCAACGTATCCATTGGTGGTTTTTCGGTAGGCGCTCCACACTCGGCCATAGCGAACATCCCACGTTTCAAAGCTTATCAGTTGATCTGGCTCTCCATCGCCGCTGATGTCTGCGGTAAGGCGATAGGCGTATGAGCCGTGATTGGTTGATTCCTCGAAATCCAACGTCAGTGCATGTTGCAGCGGGTTGGTTACAACCTGTGCCCGACTATACGCAACGATCAGGATCACACCCATCATCAATACGGATTTAGTTGCCAGTTTCATGACGCGTGATAATCCTTTCAACATATCCTCGCACGTTTTGATGATACACCCATCGCGAACCAGAAGGGGCGGCGGGAACGAACTCCCAGCAAGACTTCATGTTTTCCAAACGACCAGCCGCGTTGGTCAGGCTCTGAAAGTGCGGTGCTCGATTATAGATGGCAAGTGTTCCAGCCTCAACAGACGTAATTGGTGTAGTGGTTCCAGAAGGCTCAAAACTGGCCGGAGGCGACTCCCATTGACTCGGGTACGTTCGCTGCACGCCGTTTTCGAAGGACACTTCGATTATCCGCATTCGATCCAGATGCGCAATTCCCGCGAGAACATTTGTCTTCCAATTCCAGACCATATCTGTGGTTATAGGTATTCCGCTTGCAACATCCATCTGGAAGATGCCCCATCCTTCATTGATGCCAGCCGTCTTATTGGGCTCATTTTTGGGTGAAAGAAGCTCGTTGAATTGGTTGTACTTCTTTGTTCCTTGCCTACCGCCTTCTTCCCTCGCGACCGCTTTCGCGTACCAATGAACGCCCTGATTTGCGGTGATGAACGTCTCAACATCGGCATCACTAGGATTCTGTCCCAGTATCCTGAAAGGCAGCGTAAACGCCGGGGCGGGCGGAATCTGCCATGTTACGCTCGCCTCCCCTCCGAAGACGCGATTGCTAAAGAGCGGTTCAAGGTCAACATCACTGCCCGCCGGACTCTTTATCGTTCCCGATGACGGAATGCGCACATCATCAGCCGTTCCTCGTCGGGGATACGTGCTCTGGAAAAGAAACTCGTTCGTGAATGCCGAGAATGTGGGACCGTAGAAGAACGAACACTCCGCCGTCAGCGCGGGCATTGCCGGGGTTCCCGATATCCATGAAGTGCCGTGAGGCTGAATCGTCGCCTGAGCGTCGATTAGCCGAAACATGATCGGACTTACCATCATATCTATGCCGTACTCGCTCGGGTTTTCGTTTGGCCATGTCGTCCCATTGTCGTTGACCAACATTCTTGCCTGACCCGGCGCGATTGTTGCCCATACGAGGCTTGTTCTGGCATGTGCCTCGTCGTGGTCAATGACAGAACCGCTCCATGCAACCGAATATTCCTCATTTGTGTGTCCGCCATCAGCAACGACAACGCACACGAGCGTGGTATACAGAATGTTGTCGAACAGAAAGACGGCCTGTGAGTGCAGGCCGATATCATCTTCTTGGTTCCACGATGCTCGCGGAAATCTCTCCAACCTGAACGTATAGGGCATCAGTGATGCACTTGCGGCGTTCATCGGATTGCTGTTCTGATTCATTTCCGCCACATTTGAGACTCCGTCGCCGTCAAAATCTGCGTCCGCATCCGCAGTTCCGTTGGCGGTATTTGTCGGATTGTAGCCCATTGCCAACTCCCAGCCATCATTGAGACCATCACCGTCAGTATCGCTATTGGTTGGATCGGTCCCGCTGGCAATCTCATCGCCGTCATTGCCCCTGTATGTTCCGTTGGTTGTCCAAGGGAACGCGTCCCCGTCGGTGTCATATTGCATTCCATTTGTCGGCGGGCTATTCGTTCGCTCCACTCCGTCGCTCAAGCCGTCGAAGTCGGAATCTACCGTGTTGAAGTCTGTGTGGATAATTCCATAGGCCGTTGCGTAGCCCGCAATTTCAATGGAATTACTGATGCCATCACCATCTATGTCCGGCAATTCTCCCGAGGCCGTGGGCGTTGGGGTATTGGTGAACGTCCAGTCGCTCGCATGATCGGAGTCATACCCCGTCTTGAAACGAAGAATGCTATATCCTTCGGCCGCGTAGGGCGCAAAACCATCGGTCCCGAAACCGGCAGTCGGCAGACCGAACGTGTTGGTCGGCGCATACAAACAGGCATCAACGACCGCGTTGCTGGTCGAGTCAGGCGAGACGAGCCGCACGCCTGCCGTCGGGCCAAAACTAAACCTGTTAATCATGTTCAGTTCGACAACATGGTTTGCGTTTGTCACAGCACTGCCGCCGACCAACAGGAAATCGCCCGAGTTGACAACCGTTCCCGTCGGAAACGAAAATACATCCTGAAAAGCGTTTGAGGCGACTTGTATCCGAAAATCTGTGAGGTCAACGTCAACCCGATTGGTGTTAAACAACTCAATCCATTCGTTGCCCGTGTCGGAACCGGGTGGGTTATATACGATCTCATTGATCACTACGCCGCGTCCGAGTCGTGGCATGCTTTGGATGTCGAGCGGATCGGTGCCCCATTGCAATTCTTCACCGTCGGAGTAACTGTCCCCATCGGTGTCCCACAAAGTCCTGTCTGTGCCGTAGACGAATACCTCGCGCCCATCGGGCAGCCCGTCGTCATCGGTATCCGCGCAGGAATCGGCGGCAGCAAAGAACACGTTGGATTCCACAAGGTTTGTCCAGGACCACACCACGCTGTTGGTGGTGACCGGCAAGTTGGTCGCCGCAAATTGCCACGGGAAACCTTCGGGCATGATGTTCGTAGCCCAGAAAATATCCGCGTTGGTGATACCAGCGGGGAAACAAAGCCCCATGTCCACGGCGTCTATATTCGTGGAAAGCTCAACTGCCGTGAAGACGATTTCGTCGCAGGAACCGCCGGAAATCATCATCATAATTCCGCCGCCTTCGGTCTCTTCTTCCTGTGTCAGAACTTCTTGCTCGGCAATAGCCTTGTCTTTCATCGTCACGCGCCACACGACGCGACGCTTCGACAATTCTCGCCCCAAGTATTTCGCGTAGCTCTCACCCTTGGGAACCTCCGGCCACTCGGGAGATTTATACACGACCACTTCTTCGGCGCTTTCGCCCGCCAGTTTCACAACCGCCAATTCACTATTGATCATGTCTTCGTAGATGACCAATTCGTCGTTGTGTTGGACATACTTGGCGATGTCGCTGTCAGCGTCGAAGTACAGGACATCGGAGAAAGCCCAATACCATCCCGGTTCATTTTGAAATGCGGCAAGGCCGTACTGACTCTCAATGGCTTCCACTTGATCGGGCCAGAGATACCAGTCGGGCACAACCACGGCGTACGTGCTGTCGCGATGGGAGAGATAGCGCTGGGCCAGGTCGTCGAGGGTCGATACGGTCGGCGCGTCATCAAAAATGGTTTGAGCCACGGAGTAGCCGAGGGCGGCGGAGAAAAGACCAGCACATAGGATTGTCGAGAGGCGACAGCAGTGTGCTCTGAACGTGCGTTTAGGTATCGTAGTCATGATCCTCCATGCAAAGTGTTCATGGCGCATCCGACACACCGTCACGATACCAGAATGAACCAGCCGCACCAATCTATTCATTCGGCGACGAATGCGTGCTACGGATAACGACGAAGTCTAAACGCCTCATGTGTTGATCGTGCGCGATGTGGAGTAGTTGGGGAGTAGTTGGGGTCAGACAGTAGAGCAGTAGTGTCCAAAACAAGTTTTTAGAAACGGGGTCTGGAGGTAGGCTGAAGGTGAAAATATCCAACAAGCCTGACCAGGAGACCCCGCAAGATGAGCGCACACAAGGCCAGACTGTTCAGCCAACGGCTTTCCCTTTTTAGCCGGAATGACTTTTCGCACCACGTGCGCGGGGTACCTGCCGACTCACCCGTCCGCGCCGATGAGATCGGAGAGTTTCACGTCTTTCAGGCTGGGCGGCGGGTCAAAAGGCGGTACCGCCGGATCACGGTCTGGCGGGAAGACAAACAGGAGGAACTGGTGATTCTCACCAACAATCTGCATCTGGCCGCATCCACCATCGCCCAGATCTACAAAGCCCGCTGGCAGATCGAACTGTTCTTCAGGGACCTCAAGCAGAATCTCCGCATCAAGACCTTCGTCGGCACCTCCGCCAACGCGGTGTATATCCAGATTTGGACAGCATTGATCGCCATACTCCTGATCAAGTACCTGCAGTTCAAATCCAAATGCGGCTGGCACCTCTCCAACCTCGTGGCGCTGCTGCGGCTGAACCTTTTCACCTACCGGGACTTGTGGGTTTGGATTGAGCGTCCCTATGAAACACCGCCGCTTCCGCCCCCTTTCGTTCAAGCCGAGTTCTGGGAACTCGATCTTGGACAGCAGAACCCATGTCCTTCATAAAAGGGGGGATCGGTTTTGCGCAAACGACCCAACGATGCTTTTTTCAGGGAATAGGGCCCCTCTTTCGTCAGACTTTCGCGCGTTTTGGACAGCAGTGAGACAATCCAAGGCGAGGGTCAGCCCTTGATAATTGGTTCTGCTGAAAAACCCCTGCTCAAAAATATTTGGAAAATCCTTCCGAAAAACGACCTCGCCAAATGCCCCACAAGCCACGATCTCTGCCTGCCCCTTGTGTTTTTGACCCCCTTTTCAAGGCAAGTTTTTGCATTAGGGGTTTTTCGACAGAACCGAATGGCTAGACTTGACACCAACTGTTCTCTTTCCCGCGAAGGCGCGGATCCGGTGGTGATCTCGGCAGGTAACGACCTCACGAGCTCGGAATCTGTTTCGATGTGGAGTCATCGCGTGGCCTCTTGACATAGAACATAGCATTTGTTATGGTGGGGCAGTATTTTCGTTGATAACTATTGTGGAGACCGTACGCGAACATGACAGAACGCTATGTGATAGGGCCGAAGCCGGGCGATGACTACGCCGAGCGCATCAAGCGCTTCCGCGGGGATATCGGTCTGACCCAGCAGTCGCTGGCAGACAGCTTGGGCGTCTCGTTCGCCACCGTTAACCGGTGGGAGAACAAGCAGACCAAGCCGTCCCGGCTCTACTGGAGCCAGCTCCAGCAGCTCGAGATGCGCATGGCCGAGGAGTCAGCCACCTACAGCAAGCCGCAACGAATTCCGCCCGCGATCCTGGACTTCACTGCTCAGCCGGACATCGTGAAAGTTCTGGCCGAAGGCGAACGTCTGACCCTCGGCCACCTGATGAACCCGACCTTCGCCACCGAGATATCCAGCATCGACCCCCTTCCGCACCAGCGCATCGCCGTCTACGACCACATGCTCAAGCAGCCCCGGCTGCGCTTCCTGCTGGCCGATGACGCGGGCGCGGGCAAAACCATCATGTCCGGCCTCTACATCCGGGAGATGCTCTCCCGGAGGCTGCTGCGCCGGATTCTGATCGTCGCCCCTGCCGGTCTGGTGGGCAACTGGCGTCGCGAGCTGCTGACGCTGTTCAACCTTCCATTTCGGATCATCACGGGGGCGGATGCGCGTGCGGACAACCCATTCCAGGGGGATGCCGGAGACCGCGTGATCATTAGCGTGGATACGCTGGCCAGCCCTCGCATGTTCGCCCGTCTTCGGGAGACGACTGTGGCGCCATACGACCTCGTTATCTTCGACGAGGCGCACAAGCTGGCCGCAGACCGGGGCAACGATTTGCGCATCCGAAAGACCGACCGATACTCTCTCGCCGAGGCCATCGCGGGCGTACAATCCCAGAACGGCCACTGGCGGCTGGGCTGGAGCGCCCATCATCTTCTTCTCCTGACCGCCACCCCGCACATGGGCAAGGACTATCCGTATTATGCCATCTGGCGGCTTCTCGAACCCGAGATGCTTGCGACACCGGATGCGTTCGACGAGTACCCTCCCGAACAACGGCAGGCGCACTTCATCCGACGCACCAAGGAGGAGATGGTCTATCTGGACGGTCGGCCGCTCTACCCGAAGCGCATGTCCGACACGCTCGGGTACGAACTCACCCAGGGCAATGTGAGCGAGCAGAAGCTCTACGACGAGACCACCGACTACCTGCGCTTCGTCTACAACAAGGCCAAGCTGCTGAACCGGGAAGCCGCGCGCCTTGCCATGAGCGTCTTCCAGCGCCGTCTGGCCAGCTCGACCTACGCGCTCCTCCGGTCGTTCGAGCGCCGCATGGAGAAGCTGAACACCCTGATCGACGACATTCAGGACGGCAAGATCACGACCGAACAGATGCTGACCCTCCAGGCCAGGTTGCACGAGGACGATCTGCTCGACACCACGGGCGCGGACGACGAGGGCGACGAAGAACACGGCGAAGCCCACGAGGCCGCCGAAGAGCGTCTTCTCCAGGGCGTCGTCGCGGCGTCCCTCACCGATCTATTGGCCGAGAAGGAGCAGGTCAAGGAACTACTCGATCTTGCCCGCAAGGTTCACGACGGCGGCCACGAGTCGAAGTTCGACAAGCTCCGTGAGATTCTGACCGACTCTCGGTTCAGTGGCGAGAAGTTCATCGTGTTCACTGAGCACCGGGATACGCTGGAGTTTCTCGTGCGGCGGCTTAGCGGCATGGGCTACACCGGCCAGATCGCGCAGATTCACGGCGGCATGCAGTATCTCCAGCGCGAGGAAGAGGTGGACCGGTTCCGCAAGCCCCTCGACCAGGGCGGCGCACGGTTCCTGATCTGTACGGACGCCGCGGGCGAAGGCATCAACCTCCAGTTCTGCTGGATCATGATCAACTATGACGTGCCGTGGAACCCCGCGCGTCTTGAACAACGCATGGGCCGCATCCACCGCTACGGCCAGAAGCACGACCCGGTTGTCATCACGAACCTAGTCGCCCCCTCGACCCGCGAAGGCAAGGTTCTCAAGGTGCTGCTCGACAAGCTAGAGAAGATTCGGAAGGAACTCCAGTCCGACAAGGTCTTCGACTGCATCGGCCGCATCTTCTGAAGGCGTCTCCATCAAGCGATACATGGAACTGGCCGTCACCGAGGACGCCGATGCCGTGGCCCGGCAACTCGACGGACGCCTGACCAAGGAACAGATCGAAGCCCTGGCCAAGCGCGAGAAGTCTCTCTACGGAACCGGCGGTGACGTGGCGAAAGACCTCCCGCGCCTTCGCGCCAACATAGAACAGGAAGTCTACTTCCGCCTGCTCCCCGGCTACACCCGCCAGTACATCCAGCAAGCCGCCCCGCTTATGGACATCGAGATCGAGGGCGACATGGAAGGCGTGTTTTCTCTCCGGCCCCTCCGTTTCGGCGCAATGGACCCGCTCTTCCCCGTCCTCGAACTGTACCCGGAGAAATGCAGGGAGAATTTCTCGGTGGCGCGCCCATCGGACCGCAAGGATGTCATCTGGCTCCATCCCGGCGAACCGGTGTTCGAGCGGTTCCGTGCCCTGGCAACCGAACGGCTGGCCGACATCGGCAAGCGGGGCGCGGTCTTCATCGATCCTTCGGCCACGAAGCCCTACCTCTTCCACATGGCGCTTCTCTCCGTGGTTCGCCGGGCTGACTCCGAACTGCCCGATCTCGCTCAGGAAGAAATACTCGACTGCCGCCTCGTCGGGATCCGCCAGCAAGAGGGTTCCGAGATATGCATGTGCCCGGTCGAACATCTCCTACTTCTGAAGGGTGGCCAAGGGCTTCCCGCGTCGGCCCAGCGGCTGGCCGTGGTCGCTTCCGAACAGAAAGAACTCGCCCGCGCCTATCTGGCTGAGCGAATCGCCCGTGAATTGGCCCTCGACCGCAAGAAGGCCCTCGCCGACAGCATCCCAGAGCGCGAAGGATTCATCCGCCGGGGATTCGACTACCAGGAGACCGAACTAGCCGTAGCCCGCGCCAAGCACTCCGACAAGGCCCGCAGCGGCAACCGCAAGGCGATGGAGGCGCTGGAAGAGGTCAAACGCCAGCAGCGCGAACTGGCCACCCGCCGTCAAAACGCCCTGGCCGTTCTGCACCGGGAACCCGATCTGATTGCGCCCGACGAGGTCACCTTCGTAGCCCACGCGCTCGTGGTGCCGTCTTCCGATCCGGCGGATATCGAGCAGCACAACACGAACGTCGAGATGGTCGCCATGCAATTAGCGCAGGCGTTCGAGGAAGCCGCCGGAGCTAAGGTCCTGGACGTCCACACGCCCGATCTCGCCCGCCTTGCCGGGCTGCCGGACAATCCAGGTTTCGATCTGCTTTCCATTCGCCCCGGCAACGAGAAACGATCCATCGAGGTCAAGGGCCGCGCTACGACCGGCGACATCGAGGTGTCCGCCAACGAGTGGGCCAAGGCATGCAACATACGGCAGGACTACTGGCTCTATGCCGTCTACAACTGCGCCACGTCCAACCCACGGCTTGCCCGCGTCCAGGATCCCTTCGGAGCACTGCTGGCTAAGGCCAAGGGAAGCGTTCTGGTCAGCGCAAGGCAGATTCTTGATGCACAGGGGGACGCATAATGCCCTGGAACGACGGACTTCAAGGTCAAGCACTTCAGATCGCGGCAACGCCCAACTCACCGCTCTGCGTTGTCGCTGGACCTGGCACGGGGAAGACGTTTGCGCTGATGCGCCGCCTGACTCGCTTGCTTGAAGTGGGCCAGGCCATCCCGGAGCGCATCCTCGCCTGCACCTTTACGCGAACGGCGGCGGAAGATATCACGCGTGCCATTTCACGGCTTGGGGTCAGTGGCGCGGAGGACATTCTCACCCAGACCGTCCACGGGTTCTGCTTCTCGATGCTGTCGGCTCAGGACGTCTTGGAGGTAACAGGTCGCGTGCCTCGGCCGCTGCTGCGATTCGAGGAGCGGTTCCTCCTTCAGGACCTCTGCAAGGGCGGGCTTGGAGGCATTCGTGTCTGCGGCAAGAAACTCCTGGCCTTCTCGGCCGCCTGGGCTTCGCCTTCAGCACCATCAGCCCGGATGGCCGCACGATGCTGCGGATCAGGCGTACCAGGCAGCACTGTTGGCGTGGCTGCGATTCCACGAGGCCATTCTGATTGGCGAGTTGATCCCCGAGGGCATCAAGTACCTGCGCAATAATCCACAGTCGCCGTACCGCACCATGTTCGACCACTTGCTGGTGGATGAATACCAAGACCTCAATCGCGCCGAGCAGCACCTCGTCGATCTTCTGGCCAACGGCAACCTCGTGGTCGTGGGTGACGAGGACCAGTCCATCTACTCGTTCAAGCACGCTCACCCCGAGGGCATCGTCGAGTTTCCCGGCACACATCCGAACACCGAGGAGGCGGGCCTCGACCAGTGCCGTCGATGCCCGCACGACGTCGTGGCGATGGCCAACGCGCTGATTTCGCACAATGCATCCCGCAGCAACCGACAGCTTCAACCCATGCCCGGCAACCCCGTGGGCGAGATTCACTCCGTGCAGTGGCCGAACATGCAGGACGAAGCGGCTGGAATCGCTGCCTTCATCAAGGCTCGCGTGGATGCAGGGGCGGTCGAGCCTAGCAACGTACTGGTGCTCGCGCCTCGTCGTGAATTCGGCTACCTGGTGCGTGACCAGCTCAACGGCCTAGGCGTGCCGGCGCACAGCTTCTTCAGCGAGGAGCTGCTGGACGGCGATCCCAAGAACATCAACGAGTCGCGGGCGCAGCAGGCAATGGCATTGCTGATCCTCTTGGCCAACCCGGAGGATCGCGTGGCGCTGCGCTGCTGGTGCGGCTTCGGCAATAACTCCCTGGCCGATGCTGGGTGGGCACGCTTGCGGACGCACTGTGAGAGCAGTGGCGACAGTCCGTGGCAGGCGTTGGAGAAGCTGGCCGGTGGGGCCCTGGCGCTCCCGTACACCGTGCACATCGTCACCCGTTTCCAGGCGCTCCAAGTCCAGATCGTCAAACTTAACGGCGTGACCGGGCAGCCTCTGGTAGATGCCGTGTTCCCGGCAGGTGAACCGTGGGCCGCTCCGTTTATCGAGATCGCGGCAACTCTTGAGGAAGACGACTTTGGTCCCCGGAAGCTCGGCGACACGATGCGGCGGCACGTGTCCCAGCCTGAAATGCCCACCGACGTGGACTACATCCGCGTCATGAGCCTTCACAAGTCCAAGGGGCTGACCGCCGACCTAGTTGTCGTATGCGCCTGCCTCCAGGGCTTGATCCCCAGCATCGACACCGACGCCACGCAGCAAGAGCAGCAGCGGGCGATGGAGGAGCAGAGGCGGCTGTTCTATGTGGCCATAACCCGCACCCGGCACACGCTTGTCCTCTCATCAGTGACCGGCCTGCCCGCCGCTGTGGCGTTTAGGATGCGTGCCCGCACGACACGCACCGTGGGCACGACGGCCAAGACGATGGCATCCCAATTCATTCACGAACTCGGCCCGCAATGTCCGGCGGCGGTGATCGGACAGCAGTTCTTGGCCGCGACGGGGGTGAACGTATGACACACCGCCCACCGCTCAATGATGCGATAGCGTTCGCCGTGGCACGCCTCGTTGATGATGCCCAAACAGATCGACGCGATCCGAGTCACTCTGACATCCTGTTCTGTATCACGCAATGGAAGCTCACTCCGGGCGACCCCAACTCACAAGGTCAGACCGTAGGCAAACTGAAGCGGGTTCGCGCGGTGCTGGGTTGGGCTATCGAGCATTCCCATGAGAATGGCCGAGGTTTTGTCGGACAACTGCTTGCGATGGTCCGCACTCATGGAGGATTTCGGGCGGATTCTCCCAATCATGTGGGCCAGGACGCGATTGCCAACCTCCGCGAGGTGATGGCGTCGGAAGGCTTCATCCTGACGTCAGATGGTGAGCTCCGGCCTGCGGTCCTGGATGCTCTCGAAGGCACAGAACTCACGGAAGCTTTGGCGGGATACGTGCGACGCGCGCAAAAGGGAGCCGAGGATGCTGCGTTGGTCGTCGGCACAGGGAAGGATATTCTGGAGGCGATTGCGGCGTATGTGCTTCGGGAATGCTGGAACAACGCCAATCCGCCGCACAACTTTTCCGCAGCCCTGGGCCAGGCATTCGTAGCACTCGATCTAAAAACGCCTGCCGACGCTGCGGCGAATGGCGAACCTCCTCAGCATCGACTTCAGCGAGCGCTCTATGAAGCCGCGTGCGCCGTCAATACGTTACGAAACAAACAAGGAACCGGCCACGGTCGCCCCTGGCTACCGACGGTCACAGCAGAAGAAGCTCGTCATGCGACGCAGGTCATGGGCGTTGTTGGTGATCTGCTCCTGAGAGCATTGCGAAAGAAGAAGGGCCAATGACCGATTTCCCCAGACTTATCGAACACGCCTTCCCGCTGAAGCAGGCTTCGCTGGACTCGGTCCACGAGAAGAACGTGCGGCATGGGCATATCTCGACCCTGCACATCTGGCCGGCGCGGCGACCGTTGGCGGCATGCCGAGCGGCACTCATCGCTACACTGCTGCCCGACCCCGGCACGCCGGAGAAACGTCAAGAGTTGTGTGAAAAAATTGGCGGTAAGGTCGTCAAGAATATCGAGCGCAAGAAGATGCCGGACGGCAGCGTCGTCGAGCGGGAGAAGGAAGAGACCGAGGGCGGCATTTTGCACTGGGGGCGGGAGACGGAGAACAAGGCCGATCTGGAATGGTTCCGCCAGGAGATCAGGAAAGCATACGGTGGTCGGGCACCGAAAGTACTCGATCCGTTTGCAGGCGGCGGCGCGATTCCGCTTGAGGCCATGCGCCTCGGGTGTGAGGCGACCGCCGTGGACATCAACCCGGTGGCGTGGTTCATCCTGAAATGCACGTTGGAATATCCGCAAAAGCTGGCGGGCAAAACACACCCGTTGCCAGATTTTATTCTCCACGACGAGGAGTTTATGAACGCCTTCTACAAGGCGCATCCTCATTTGGTCGGTCGCACCAAGAAAACGAAAAAGCAGGTTGCTGCTGAGGAGGGGATGTTTCCCTCGATGGTGAAAGAGGACTCCGGCCGCGCCCCCAAGGCCGATCTGGCGTGGCATGTCCGTGCCTGGGGTCAGTGGGTTCTCAATCGGGCTCGGCGCGAACTGGCGGCGTTCTATCCGACCTATGCCGACTTCGAGCCTCTGAAACTGACCGCCAAGGACACTGCTTCCGCCAAGGCATACGAGAAGCGGCCGATGCAGCTCGTGCCGCTCAAGGATGACGGCACGCCGGACATCGATACGCTGAACAAGAAGTTCAGCAAGGAATACCTCGCTGACAAGAGGAACCCGCGCTGGGTGGCTAAGCCCACCGTGGCGCACCTGTGGGCGAGGTCCGTCAAGTGCAAAAATTGCCGGGCAACGATCCCCCTCCTCAAAACGCGGTGGCTCTGCAAGAAGGACAGGAAGCGCATTCTCTTGGCTATGGAGCCGAACAGCGAGAGGACGAGCGTTGTATTCGCAATCGAGTCAAATGTACCCGCCAAGGGCGGTAATGCGGCGCAGAAACGCGAGCACGATAAACGCATTGCCGCAGGTACTATGTCCCGATCTGGGGCGAAATGTCCCTGTTGCGGCACCATAATGACAATGGAGGATATTCGGGTCGAGGGTAAGGCTGGTCGCCTTACTTCACTGATGACTTCCGTCGTCGTGGACGGCCAGAGCGGTAAGGAATACCGTCTGCCGACGGATCACGAATTTCACCAAGCCGATGCGGCACAGGAAGTCCTGTCCACGGTTTTCGCCCAGATACCCTTCGGAATCCTGGAGGAGCCACTTCCAAGCGCAGAGGCACTGGGCTTTCGTGTTCCGCTTTATGGCTTCGACCAATGGAAAAAGCTCTTCACGCCGCGCCAACTGCTGGCGCTGGGGACGTTTGTCAAGTGGACGAGGGCGGCCTGGCAAGATAAGAGTGGCGCAAGCGTCCCGCTTGCGATAAATGGCAACCGGGACGGTTGCATCACCATTGCAACTCTTGTCAACTATCCCGCAGAGTGGCGCGAAGCCGTGGTGGCATTTTTATCAATCGGGGTAGATCGTATAGCAGACAGGCAGTCGAATGTGTGCCGGTGGGATAACGGCTACACAAAGCTTCAGGGAACTTTCACGCGTTTCGCGCTTCCCATTACATGGGATTTCTGTGAGGGGAATCCTTTTTCCTTCACCACGGGAAACTATATCGCCAACCTCGAATGGGTCGCCGAGTATGTAGAGCACGGCCTACTGGCTTTCCAAAACGCTCCGCCGGCCAACGTTATCAACCAATCTTCGACGCTCGCGAGTTCACAAGGTCTCGATGCCATTGTCACCGATCCCCCTACTACGATGCCATTCCCTATTCGGATCTTATGGATTTCTTCTATCTCTGGCTGAAGCGATCACTACACGGTTTAACGCCGCAAATAGACAGAATTTTTGCCGATACGCTATCGCCCAAATGGGATCACGGCAAGGGCGATGGCGAGCTGATTGACGATGCCAGTCGTCATGATGGCGATCGGGCGAAATCTAAGGCCGCTTATGAGGATGGCATGGCTCGAACGTTTCAAACCTGCTGCCAGGCTCTGAATCCTGATGGGCGTATGGTAGTGGTTTTCGCGCACAAATATCCTGATGCTTGGGAGACGTTGGTCTCGGCGATCATTCGCGCCGGTTTTGTGGTGGAGGGGAGTTGGCCGATACAAACGGAGATGCCGAATCGAACAAGAGGTTTATCCGCTGCTGCGTTGGCATCTTCCGTGTGGCTTGTTTGCAAGAAACGCCCACCAACTGCCCGTCCTGGATGGGACAATCAGGTGATTGACGACATGCGGCGGAACATCCGAGAGCGCTTGCGTGAGTACTGGGATGCAGGCATACGCGGGCCAGACTTTGTCTGGGCTGCCACTGGCCCGGCGATGGAGGCATACAGCAAGCACCCGGTGGTAAAAAAAGGCCAACGAGCCCGGTCCGATGACGGTCAGCGAGTTTCTCACGCATGTCCGCCGCATTGTGGTGGACTTCGTGGTCGGTCGTGTACTGTCCGGCGACAAGGATGGCGACGCCGATTCCGCCGCCGCCGACCGGTTGGATGAACCGACGGCGTACTATCTTCTCCACCGGCACGATTTCGGCATGGACGAGGCTCCGGCGGGCGCGTGCATCCTGTACGCCATCTCGTGCGGCATCTCGGACCGAGAACTGGCCCAGACGTGGGACCTGATCAGTTTCACGAAGGGCAAGTCGAAGGACGACGAGGACAAGGAAGAGTCTGACGCTGACGCAGAGTCTGACGCCGAGGAAAAGGATTCCGGGAGCAAGGTGAAGCTCAGGACCTGGGCGCAACGCAAGGGCAAGTCGCTGGGCTATGAGGCCCCTGGCGGCAAGCCTGTGCCTCTGATCGACCGCGTGCATTGCCTGATGCATCTTTGGAAGGCGGGCGATCTGTCCAAGGTGGACGGCTACCTGGATGGCAACGGTTTACGGCGGCAGGAGCTATTCAAGCGGCTGCTCCAGTCTCTCATCGAGCTGTCGCCGCACGGGAGCGAGGAGCGGTCGCTTTTGGAGTCCATCAGCAATCACGTCGGCGCACGCGGCGCGATGCGGGATGAAGGCCCCGGCCTATTCTCGAAAGAGGAATTGGAGGGGGGCAAAGAACTATGAAGACGAAGTCGGTTGTGCCCTTATCGGGCGAAAAGTACGCGCTTCTGGTGGCTGTCGAGGCATACCATGACAAGCGTATTTCGAAGGTCATCTATGCTGAGAACGCTGCCACCGAACTCGCTGCGTCCATACAGGAGGTGGGCTTCCCCGCCGCCAATACCGAGGTGATGCTCAGTGCATCAGCGACGAAGACGCGGATCGAATCCGCCGTCCGCACTCTCTGCCGCCGTCTTCGCCCCGAGGACGAACTGATGCTGTTCTACGCGGGCCATGGGTTTGCCGAGAACGGACACAACTTCATTACTTGCCATGACACGGTCCTGTCGGACTTGCCTGCTACCAGCATCCGGCTTCAGACGATCTTCGAGATGGTCCGATCATCCAAGGCCCGGAAGGCCGTTATCCTGCTCGACTGCTGTCACAGTGGGTTTAAGATCGACGACAGCATGCGAGGACTGTTGACGGAAGAGATGATGGATGACGAGTTCGCCGCCTTTTGCAGCGAATCTGAGTACCACATGGCGTTTGCCTCCTGTCGGTTGGACGAGAAGTCGTATCCCAGCAATCCGCTCAAACACGGAATATGGAGCCACCATGTCATCCAGGCGTACCGTGGAGAGGAGCCCAAAGCACTCGAAAGGAAGCGATTCCTGACCGCTTCATCTTTGCGTGACTACCTGAGCGCGGAGGTCCCTCGGACCCTTCGGCACACAGTCACCGGCACCGCTACTCAGAACCCTCGTGTGTGGGGCGACATGTCGCGTGAGTTCATCCTGGCCGACCTTGGTGACGTACTGGCTCGCCGGAAAGCGAAGTCGAAGTCGACGGTCGTCAATCTGGCGCGCGCGTCGTTTTTCGGATTTGTCAATGGGTCGGTGAAGATGCTGAAGGGATTCAAGCGCCACCACCGCGTACCGGACAACGTGTGCAGTGCGACCCGCGGGTTTGTTCAGCAGGTCGGGGCTGACGACCTGCGGGAGGCATCGGAAGCCATCCATCACGCCATCAAGACGCACTTCAGCTACCGTCGTCGCTACCTCGAGTTGAGCGAGGATGATGGGGCCGTGACCATAATGACCCCGCAGTTCACGGTAAACATTACGCTGGACATCGACAACGACGATCCGAGCCAATACGAAATCGCGACGGAGGTGACTGATATCCGAGACCCGGATGTCCTGGATACAGAGGCATTCGCCGAAGTGTTCGATGATCTGTTTGACCGGATCGTCTTTCAGCTTTCTGACAGCATGCCTATCGAAGACATCATTGACGCGATTGAGGACATTGACGATCCGGACCTCATTTCCGTGACCTACCCGGCAAACGCGGATCACTGCACGATCCGGGCAAAGGGGCTGACCGGAGAACTCATGTTCGATGGGCAGGAGATCACGATCAGGATGAAGCGCAAGACTAGCACGACGGAGCTGTTGGGCGAATCCCGATCCCTGCCGAATCTGCTGTTGGATAGAGGCATAACTGCTCTTCTGCCAAGCCCGAAAGGTAAACCATGAGCGGCGCGGCGATAGCAGATCAGTATGGGAGGCTTTTCGATGCCTAGCTCGCGATCACCAAATAGCCGGGAGTTCATCGCGCTCAATCTCATGCCGATCACCCCGCAGGCGTTCAACATGACGGTGTACCGTCGCGCCGCCGAACGTGGTGACCAAAAACCGCTGCCGCCTGAAGTCAAACAATATAGGCTCCCGCCCTCCATCGCATCCGAGGATGAGTTTGTGCCTTTCGATGTCTCCTTGGCGAAGAGGGACGGCTTCGATGCGTTTGCGTGTGACTCCACGACCAACTGGTATCTCACCCTCTGGTATATCGCCAACCTGCTCAACGCAAAGTCGGCGGAGGCCCTTCCCCCGGATTCGTACCTGTGCAATTCCCATTTTGGCGACCGCATAGCCTTTGTGCTGGACCAGGATGCACTGGGTCAATCTACCGTTGAGTTGCAGCCGTATTACCTGAGAAGCGAGAAGCTGTTGGGCTTTCTCGTTGGGCACCATTTTCGAGTTGCGCCGGGAGTCGCATTTGACCGTCGCGTTCAACAGAGGAGCCTCAGCCTCGATCAGTCCTTCGGCGAGAACAAGGACTACTACGCCGATCAATACGGCATGATTGAGCGATTCCTGAAAACCTACCAAGCTCAACTCTTTCCGATCACCTTACCAGATGGGACACGGATCGACGTAGACCTACGAATGGCAAGGCTTCCCGCAGAACGTCTCAGGACAAAAACATACGTTTTTGCGGGCAACACCACGGCTTCGTCCCAGTTCATGGGCGTCAAATCGCGCGGGCCGCTTCGCCCACTGAACAACGACTCCTTGATATGCTTCATGTACCGGCCTGCGGACAAGCCGCTTTCGCATGACCTTTACAGGGCCCTGCGTGGGGATACATACGGCACGTTCAAGGGAATGAACGATATGTTTCAGTTCTCCTTGGGAACGGAGCATGTGATAGGAGTTCCCCTTGACGGGTTTGACAAGGCCTCCCTGGATGATGGAATCGCCAGGATGAAGGGCCAGATCGGATCGCGGACAACGCTGCCGCTGATTCTGTTCCCTTGGTCACGCCTCGACCCCGACCCCGCTGGTAAGCAAGCCTACTATCAATTGAAGCACTGCTTCCTCTCGCATGGCTTTCCTACTCAGCTCGTAAGCTTACGGAAGTTGCGGGACCGGGAGTCTATGAAGTGGTCGATTGCAAACATAGCTCTTGGCGTGTTCTCCAAGCTGGGCGGGGTGCCGTGGATGGTTCAACCGCAACATCAGAAGTGCCTGATCATCGGCGTCGGCCAGTGCCACCGCAGGTCGTCGAACGGTGCCATCAACCGCTACTACGCATACTCCGTTCTGACCGATTCAACCGGGATCTATGACAGCATCCGCACATTGATTGATGAGCGAGATGAGGGCTCATACCTGAACGGGCTGACTGAAAGCATCAAACAGGTTCTGAACGACTATAGGGATCAGTACGACCGTTTTGTCATTCACACGGCGTTCAGGCTTCGTCGAGCCGAGATGAAGGCCATCCATGCGGCGCTTGATCAGTATGGGGACGAGGACAACCACCAACATGATCTCGTGGCATTGAAGTTCAACGACCGCAATCGCTTTTTTGGATTCGCAACGTGGAACAACAGCAAGGTCCCATACGAGAGCACCTACATCTCTCTGTCGCAGCGGGAGCGGCTCGTCTGGTTCGAGGGTCTCCAGTATCACAACCCCACAATACGAAGCCGCATTGGCGGTCCCATGCATGTGGAACTCACCTATCCACACACGGGCATAGACGACGCTGTTCTGACCGACTATCTCCAGGATGCACTGAATCTGTCCGGGGCAAATTGGCGGGGGTTCAACTCGAAGTCCATGCCGGTATCCGTCTACTATGCAAAGCTGATCGCCGACTACGTTGGCCGGTTTGACGAGTACGGTTTTCCTGATCTGAGGTTCGACGGGCTGCCGCCTTGGTTCTTATAGGAGTGTCACGATGATATTGAAGAAGGACGAAGTCGTGTTTCTGCTGGGCGCGGGTGCCAGCGTGGAGGCTGGCATACCGGCATCCGCCCAGATGATCGAGAAACTTGAGGGGCTCCTCCGTGATCATTCCGACTGGAAGGGGTACAGCAAGCTCTACAACTACCTGAAGAGCGCGATCATGTATGGTCACAACTTGCGCGGTATGTATGACCATACGAAGTTCAACATCGAGGATCTGGTTGGCACGCTTGACGACCTGCTGCGAGGCGACGAGCACCCGCTTTTCCCATTCATCGGTTCGTGGGCTCCGAAGCTGCCAGAAGTCGCGGGCAGCAATCTCGCCAAGGTAAGCGAACTGCGACAGAAGATCGTGAAGGAGCTTCGTGACAGTTGGGTACAGCTGAAATACGACCGCTCTGCGGCTTACTTCGGTGGGCTTGCACGGTTCCAGCAGGAGTACCAGCACCCGATGAGGGTCTTCACGCTGAACTACGATCTGTGCGTTGAAAAGGGGTGCCAGGATCTTCGGGTTGAACGCGGGTTCGGCGATGGCGAGCGTTGGGACTGGCGAGTGTTCGACGAGTCAGCCGATTCCGAGGCACCCAACGTCTACCTGTATAAGCTACATGGTTCCATCGACTGGACACGCGACGACAACAATCACCTCGTATATCAGGACGCACCGATTGAGCCAAAGCATATCCAGATCATCTTCGGCACGACGTACAAGCTGCAGTATGTCGATCCCTTCCTGTTCTTCGCCTACGAGCTTAGGCGGTGGACGATTACATCCGCGCGGCTCATCGTCACTGTCGGGTACAGCTTTGCAGACGAGCACATCAACGGCATCCTTGGACAGGCATTGGCTTCCGATCCGGGCAAGAGGATCCTGGCCGTTGGAATGTGGAATGACACCGACGGCCATCGTGACGAAATCACATCGAGACTGAAGACATCGAACGACACTGATCAAGTGATCTTCAGGACGGCAAAGGCAAAGCCGTTCTTTGACACAGAACTCTCAATCAAAACGCTTACAGAGGTGTTCCCCGACGAGGAAGACCCTTTTGAAGAAGTCAAGCCGATTCAGGCAAGTCAGCCGACTGGAGAACAATGATGAAGACACCGTGGAAGCCCTGGCACGAAGTGGTGAAGATCCGGGACGATCTTCGTTCCGGCGAGTTGCCGATGCACATGTTCGCTGCCGACCTCTATGAGGTCATGATGCAGCGCCGCAAGCGGCCGATTTACGAGGATCCGGAGCACTTCTTCGCTCTGACCTTCCCCACGTACAACCTGCGCCATCTGGTGCAGGAAGTAGTGCTGCGGCTAGCGGGCAAGAACGACAAGGCCGTCCGTCAGCTTGCGCTGACCTACGGCGGCGGCAAGACGCACACGCTGATCACGCTCCGGCATCTGGTCAACGACCCGGACAATCTGCCCAACCTGCCCGCCGTTGCGGAGTTCGTGCAGGAAATCGGCCAGAATCCGCCCCAATGCCGCATTGCGGGCTTGTGCTTCGACAAGCTCGACGTCGAGAAGGGCATGGAAGTGCGTTCGCCGAACGGCAAGATCCGGACACTCAAGCAGCCGTGGAGCGTGCTGGCCTACCAGTTGGCGGGCGACGCGGGCCTCAAGCTGCTGCACGCGGACGGCAAGACGGAGGAACGCGAAACGGCTCCTGCCGAGAACCTCCTGTCGGAACTGTTGGCGATGCCGATCAAGGATGGGCTTGGCGTGCTGATCCTGCTTGATGAAGTGCTGATGTTTGCCCGCGAAAAGGTCGCGCACGACAAGAAGTGGCTGGACAGACTGCGGAACTTCTTTCAGTACCTGTCGCAGGCAGCAACTAAGAGCGACAGATGTTGTGTCGTTGTCTCTCTCCTGGCCAGCGATCCGAAGATGACCGACACGTTCGGTCGGGGCGTGGATGCTGCGCTCCAGGATGTATTCCAACGCCAACGCGAGGAAGTCGTTGAACCGGTTGTGAAGGAGGATGTCGCCGAGGTGCTCCGCCGCCGGTTCTTCACGCCCGAGTCGCTCAGGCGACCGCGAGGCGTTCCGTCAGCATGTCGTGGCGGCGCTGAAGGGTATCGCAGCCGTGGACGAGCAGACGGCGAAACAGGGCGCGGAAGCCGAGGAACGGTTCCTCAAGAGCTTCCCGTTCCATCCCGATCTGACGGAGGTGCTCTACTCGAAGTGGACGCAGCTCGCGCGTTTTCAGCGGACACGCGGTGTCTTGCGGACTTTCGCCTTGGCGTTGCGCGAGGCGGAGAAGTGGGACACCAGCCCGCTGGTGGGGCCTGCGGTATTCCTGACCGCGCCGGGCAAGGACGGTCTCTCCGAATCCCTGCGGGAGATGGTGGCGGTGGCCGATACCGAGGAGTGGGAAGGCAAGAAGCAGGCGTGGACCGGTATCCTGGACAACGAGTTCTCGCAGGCGCGAAGGATTCAGATCGAGTCGGTCGGGCTGAAAAACCGCGAAGTGGAGCAGGCGGTCGTGGCGACCTTTCTGCATTCCCAGCCGGTCGGCCAGAATGCCCGGACGCGGGATCTGACGGTACTCCTGGGCTCCGTTCGCCCCGACAAGATTGAGTTGGAGAAAGGGTTAGCCCGATGGTCGCAGTCGAGTTACTGGCTCGACGACCTCTACACGGCCGTCTCGGAAGGCCAGCTTCCGGGGACGTGGCGCCTGGGCAACCGGCCGAACCTGACGCAGATGCACGCGGTCGCGGCGAGGAATATCCCCGACGACACGGTGCGTGCGCGCCTGCTCGACGACATCGGCAGGACCAAGGCGCTGACCGCCAACGCATCGGCGGCGGGCGTCCGCGTCCACACACTGCCGACCCGACCCAAGGACATTGAGGACGATGGCGCGTTCCACTACGCGGTGCTCGGACCCAGTGCCGCCTCGGAATCAGGCAAGCCCAGCGCAGAGGCCAAGCGGTTCCTAGACGAGACCACCGGATCGGATCGGCCGCGCGTCTATCGAAACGCCGTTCTGCTGTTGGCTCCATCAAAGGATGGACTGGAACTCGCGATGGCCCGTGTGCGTGACTACCTGGCGTGGGAGGTTGTGCGCGAAGAGGTCAAGAAGCAGCAGAAAGACGGGAACGTCGATCCGGCCCGCGCCCAGACGATGCAGATCAACATCGACAAGGCGAAGGGGCGCATACCGGAGGCCGTCAAGCAAGCGTACTCCATCGTGGTCACCGTCTCCGAGAAGGACGAGGCCCAAGCATTCAAGATCACGGTGACGGAAGAGCCGCACTTCAACACGATCAAAGCCGACAACCGGTCGCGTATCCAGGATACGGCCATCACCGCCGAGGCCCTGCTCCCGGACGGCCCGTACAACCTCTGGCGACAGGGTGAGAACGCTCGTCGAGTGAAAGACCTGTCGGGAGCCTTCGCGCAGCTTCCCCATCTGCCGAAGATGCTGAAGGCCAGCGCCATCCTGGACACGCTCGTGGACGGGTGCGAACAAGGCACGTTTGTACTCCGTCTGACGCGGCCGGACGGAACGTCGCGGTCGTGGTGGATGTCCCGCCCGGACGAGAACGCGCTCAACGATCCGGCGATGGAACTCGTTCTGCCGGAAACGGCCGTTCTCACGGATATCGCACCGGCGCTACTCGCGCCCAATAAACTGCCGGGGCTGTGGCCTGCTGACAAGATTGCCGTCAAAGCGGTGTTCGACTACTTCGGCGGCCAGACGGTCGTCCAGGTTGACCGGGGCGGCTACCAGGAGCCCATGCAGATTCCAAAAGCCGAGCAGACGGTCGTGGAGACGGCCATCGGCACTGCCGTAGCAGAGGGCACTATCTGGTTGCTCTCGGGGCCCGCCAGCATTCTCGGCGAGCCGATCCCCACAGGCGTGCTGAATGCCAGCGGCACGCTGTGCGTTCCGCCTGCGCCCATCGCCGCCGCAGAGATTCTGCCCGAGAACCTGAAGGATGCATGGAAGGCAAGCGTGGCTTCTGGTCTATCCGTTGCCACGGCCCTGTCGGTCAAGGCAGGCAAGACCCTTCCGTGGAAAACGGTGCGCGACGTGATCAGCGACGCGCTTCAGGCGCGCTTCCTAGCTCTGGATGCCGGATCGCAGGCGTGGCCGTGCGACTTTCCGTCCGCCCAGTTTGCCAAGTTCAGGGTTGCGGGAAAGACAACACTACCTCCGCCGACTCCGCCACCGACAGGCGTGCTTGTCGCCGTGGCCGATCTCGAACCATCGCAGGTTCAGGACTTGGGTGACATCATGCCCAAGCTGCTGGAGGTGAAAACGAAGAACAACACGCCGATCCGCTTCCAGATACGGATTGAGATGGGTGACGGCAAGACCATGCCCTCGGCAGAGACAGCCCAGAAGGCGAACGCGATTCTGAAGGGCGTCAAGGAAGGGCTGCAACTGCAATGAACATGGTCACCTCAGAGGGCAGATGATGGCGAGTGAACTTCAAGAAAGCGAGATCGGTCGCCATGACTCTGTCCGGTGAAACCTAGTCAAAAGGGGTCAGATAACATGAAAGGCGTATCAAAAGGGGTCGGTACTCAGCATTGACAGATACCCGGCTCTCAGCACGCGTGAGCATTTCGCTGACGCCAACGCGACCATGATTTATCTCCAATTAAGTTGTTCGGATTATCAATTCTGAAGTTCCGTTCTGCAAGCTGTCTCTGCGGTTGCACTGCCCCCACTTCAAACGTGACCCGATGACCAATAAACCGGAAATACCAAAAACCTTTTTGCAGAACTTGACGCACACAACTATTTGCAGCGAATCTCCCGAGAAAACGTCCAGTGGCTTACTCGGCTCGCAATAGTGTTGCGTGGATTTCGGGGGTGGTCAGGCCGTCGTGAATGGGGAGTCGGGTGAGCGCGAAGTCGAAACGGACGGGGTCGGTGGGCGCAATGCGTCGGAACCAAGCGGTGATCTCACGAAAAGATGTGGTCAGATAACATGAAAGGCGGTTAGAGCTCCGTAGATGCGGCATTCACGCCGAAGCGTGATTAAAATGCCCATCAAGCAATTGAAGGCGCGGCCATAGTGGCCCGTCATGTTGCCCGGAGATAACCGCCATGAACTACATTGGTATAGAGCCTTTCTCAAAAGTTTTGTCCTGAAAAAGGGTGATAAAAAACTTTTAATTTTTGGGAGATGCTGTATGAAGCTGGGAAATGCCGGTCTCGAAGACATTGCCAAATCCCGAAAACTGCAAGCCCGAGGAGCTGCGGCTGGCAATAACGACCGCCCCAACCATGCGTAGCCGGGACCGCCTGTACGCTATAAATGCGCTGATGCTGGAGATGGACTTCTCCCAAGTCGCCAAGCTTTTTGCGGTAAGCGAGCGCACCCTCACTCGCTGGGTACACGCATGGAATCAAGCCGGCATTGACGGGCTGATTGAACATGCTCGGTCGGGTCGGCCGCGCAAGATTCCCCAGGGCCGCGTATCGCAGATTGTGAACCTAGTTGAGCAACCCGGACTGGCAGATCAACACCACTGGACCGGGGTCAAGCTGCATGGCTATTTGCGGGATGAACTCAAGCTGCCCGTTGCCTATTCAACGGTTATGCGCTTTTTGCACGATCAAGGCTTTCGGCTGAAGGTGCCGCAACCGTGGCCGGATCGGCAGGACGAAGAGTCCCGAAAGTCATTCTGCCTTGAACTTCAAGCGCTTATGAAGAACCCCGATGTAGAGCTTTGGTTTGGCGACGAAACGGGGATTGAGGGCGATCCTCGTCCTCGCCGCCGTTGGATCAAGGTGGGCAAAACGGGCCGGGTCACCAAAAACGGCGACCATCTGCGAATGAACGTGACCGGGATGGTATGTCCGAGAACGGGCGAAGCGTTCCTCTGTGAATTCTCGCATTCGGACACCGATACCTTTCAGGCGTTCCTGGATGAGGCTAACCGGCTGCCGCCTCCTTCGCGTCCGCGCCAACTTCTCATACTGGACAACGCCTCATGGCACAAGGCGGCCCGGCTTCAGTGGGGTCGCTTCGAGCCGTTGTATCTGCCCCCGTATTCACCGGACCTCAACCCGATTGAGCGGCTGTGGCTTTTGATCAAAGCGGAGTGGTTTACCGACTTCGTGGCCAAAGACGCCGATGCGCTCATTGCCCGTATTGACAAGGCTCTTTGCTGGGCCATCAACAGAGCGCCTGACAACATTCGCACCTGTTCAATCAAGTCAGAACTTTAGAGAACCACTATAGACTATCACAAGCGCTACTCATGGGAATGGGGTCAGCCCTGAATGGCGCTAAGTTAAGATCACCTGAGCTTGCTTGCCACGCGCCTTACCACGGTGGGGCACGGCCTTAAATGTTTTGCGCTATCCCCATCCTTTTTCGCGCCTTTCCGCGTGTTTCTACGGATAAAAATCGTTTCGCTCACATTCGGCGCGCTCGGCTTTGCTCTGCCAACCACAGCGAAATCGAGAACAACCCAACAGTTTGCTGTTTGGGGTAGGGCCGGATCGCCGAGCCGGCCGGAATGTTCACGATTTACCGCGACGTTCCATGTCGGGTTATTTTCGACCTTCGGTTGTTGACCCTAGAGCTACTGCGGCGCGCCCGGCGGTCACGCCCTACCAAACACGGCGAAAGCGAGAACCAGATAACAATTTGCTTTCCGCGTAATTCCGCGCATTTCCGTGGTTAAAATTCTCTTCATTCACATTCGGCGCGCTCGGCCTTGCCCGCCTCTGGAGGGCGGTCACGCCCTACCCACTACAGCGAATTCGCGAAAAGATGGGTTCAGTCCTCACTTTCGGTGGTTTTTGTGGTGTCGCCGTCGCTAGGTCAGCAAAGTGTGTCTGCAAGCGCTGCAGATCAACCTATGCACGAATGGCTACACGGCCCAAATGAACTGTCATACGAACAGTAGGTGGAACTGCTGTCACAAATGGGCGGATACGCCCGCTCGCCGCGGTCAACGCCCGCAACTACAGAGAGCTTATCCTCGCCATGCCCTATGTGTCCTGTGTATCCGCATGCAGGTTGACAACCTAGCTGCGCGTCTCGACTATCTGTGAATGAATTTGCCTCGCGTTGAACATCGTTCTGTTTTTGTCACCGGCTGCTCCACAGGGATCGGGCGGGCGACGGCGCGACTGCTGAAGGAGCGCGGATGGCGAGTTTTTGCGGGGGCTCGGAAGGCGGCGGATATCGAATCGCTATCGTCCGAAGGCTTCATGCCGGTCGAAATTGACATGACCGATTCGGCAGGAATCGAGGCGGCGGTCGCATCCCTATTTGAAGCCACCGGCGGAACACTCGGCGCTCTGGTCAACAACGCGGGCTTCGGTCAGCCGGGAGCGATGGAGGACATTTCGCGCGACGCGCTTCGCCATCAATTCGAGGTGAACGTGTTCGGGCTTCAGGAGTTAACCAATCTGGTTCTGCCCGCGATGCTCAAGGCTGGCGCAGGGCGCATTGTCCATATCAGCTCTGTCCTCGGTAAAGTATCCACCCCGTTGATGGGCGCGTATTGCGCCTCGAAACACGCTCTGGAGGCGCTCGCCGACGCGCAGCGGATCGAGCTTCGCGGAACGGGGATTGGAGTGATTCTCGTGGAGCCCGGCCCGATCCGGAAGTGAGTTCCGAAACACCTCCGCACGCACTGGCCTCGCCACGCTTCAAAAGACACGCATTGCGATGCCCGATATGACGAAGCCGCGTGATGCGACAGGGCCCTTTGCGCTCGGGCCTGAGGCCGTCGCAAAGAAAGTGTGCGCAGCTTTGGAGTCCCGAAATCCGTGGCGGCGCTATCGCGTAACGCTCCACGCGTATGTCGCCCCTTTCTTTAGAGCGATATTGCCGGATGCGGCGTATGATCGAGTTGTCGCGCTCCGGGCAAAAAGGAAACTCTCGCGCTGAGTCACTTTTTGCGCGGTTCGAGCACCCAGCGTTTGTTGTACCAAAAGTATTGCTCCGGATGCTCGCGAATCGCCTCGGTATAGACATCCGCAGCGAGTTGCAGAATACGTTTTTCGTCTTCTCGCTTGTCCAGAGTGGGATCCGACCAAACGGGTGGAATGAAATGCCACTGATGGCGCGTCCAGCCAATCCGTCGGACATAACCGATACAGATCGGCACGTTGGCACGGCGAGCAAAGAGTGCGATGCCACCGGGCAGTTCAACATCACGACCTAAGAACCGCACTTGGACTCCGTCGCCCGGCATACGGACATCGGGTAAAATCCCAAACGTCTTTCCCTGGCGGAGATAGTGAAGAATATTTCGCGCTACATTTTTATCGCGCGATACGACCGTGACTCCCGTGGCCGCGCGGGTTCTGTTCATAAAGTCATCCGCCAAAGGATTGCGTTGGCGGCCGACCAACATAAACATCGGATGGCCCCGCTGCCCCGCAGCGAGACCGGACATTTCCCAGTTGCCCATGTGCGGGATCGCAAAGACCGCGCCTTGTCCCTCTGTGAGATGGGCCTCGACCATTTCGGGGAAGTTGCCGACGTCGAGATGACGCTCCACCCACTCTCTTGTCATCCGTGGGAATCGGAGCGACTCCACAACGCTAAAGACGACGTTGCGCAGGGAGATGCGGGCGATCCGGCGAACTGCTCGCGCAGATTTATCGGGGAATACTTCTGCAATTCGGCGGCGCGCCTCCCGTACCCGCGAGCGCGCCACCAAGGAAATCAGTCGTGCAAAACACGCGCCAACAGCTAAAGCGACCGGATACGGAAGAGCATTGAAGAACGCGGCGCTCCCGCGCAGCAACGCGTACTCGACGCGGTATCGCAAGCGAACCGCCATGATACAGCGACGGGCTTAGGCCGATTTCGCGTACTGCGCGGCCGTCGCCTTCGGGCGAAGAATCAACGTGCGGACTTCCTTGGTGTTCATCTTCTCGACCAACTCGGCCGGAACACCTAACGCAATCGCACGTTTTCTCTGGCTTTTAACACGACGCCGCTTGTCCGCTGCGTTCTTGCGCGGACGCCGATCGTTCTTATTGCGAATAAATTTAACCGCCATGACTGCTTCCTCACTTCCTCGTCATACAAAGAGCGTCGGTCATACTCGTATTACGCGCGGGTTTCAACTGCGAAAACGCCTTCCCGACGAATTTATCCTTCACCCCGTGGAATCGAGTGTCCGTGCGGGTCACGCTCCGGTTTAGCCAGAACCTCGTCCAATCCCTCCCGCAGGCTGGGCGTAGTGACGTGCTCCAGTCGTTCCGAAGATTGATGGGCGTGGTCCAACGGCATATTTGCGTGATCCACGAGGTAGCTCTCCCACAGACGATGAGACCGGACAACAGCCTCCGCTTCGGCCTTTCCCCGCTCACTCAACTGCCAGCGCCCCCGCTCTTCGACAGCCAACCCGCGTCGGCGCAAATGCCTCAACTGGCGTGTCGGCGGAAGCTCCAACGCGGGGTAGTCCTCTTCCTCTCGACGGTACAGCGTGGCCAGCGCGTCTTCAGTCCGAATTCTCAGACGCAGGGCATTCTGGCGGTATGCCCGAATCAGCAGGCCCTGTTGCGGCGAAAACAGGAGCGCTATGAAAAAAAGAAATCCGCCGGCGACGGCCATCATCCCCGATGTGGTCGTATCGGCGAAGCCGAAAAGGGGCGGAATGGTCAGCGCACCGATATGGCCCAGAAATGTGCCGATCACCGCCACACCCAGGCTGAGCCAGATCATCGTGGGCAGTCGGTTCGTCATCAACCGGGCGGTGGCTGCGGGCACAATCAGCATCGCAACGACCAGGATGCTGCCCACCGTCTCGAAGCAGGCAACCGCAGTCAGCGCCACAAGGGCCATCAGCAACTGGTGGAGCAAACGCGGACGGAAGCCCTGCGTGGTTGCGAGCATTGGGTCGAACGCGCCAATGGTGAGTTCCTTGAACAGCAACCAGACAATAAGCCCGTTGACGCCCAGCACCGCGGCGTTGACAACAAACGCGCGGGGCAGATGCAGGCCCGACACGGCCATGGTATCGAGCGGAGTCAGTTCAAGCGCTCCATACAACACGCAGGAAGGATCGAGATCCACGCGGTCCGCTGCGCGGACAATCAGCAACAGGCCAATGGCAAAAAGGGTTGTGAAGACCACGCCCATTGACGTGCTTTCTTCAATTTTTCCCGCATGGGAAAGACCTTGTGTAAGTCCAGCAGTCAATACCCCCGCAATCACCGCGCCCAGCAACATCGGCCCGCTGTCACGACTGCCTGTGATGAGAAAAAGCGGCGGCAAGGCCCGGCAGCACTGCATGGCTGATTGCGTCGCCCATCAATGAAAGCCTGCGAACAAACAAAAAGTTGCCCAACAGCGCGCACGAGAGCGCCGATAAAATTCCAGTTGCGACCATCCAGGTATCCACACTGGTCCAACTCATGACGCCCCTCCCCGCGTGGCGGCGGCAATGGGATGCGGGCTCACTGGAACCGGCGGCTTTGGCGAAGATTCCGCAAGCAGCGCTTCCAGATCGGCGACCATCTTCTGGCCGAGGACGTGCTCAATCACATCCGCATCGCGATCGACATGGGAGGGCGCGACATCGGCATGATGAATCAAATACAGTTCCCAGAGACGATGATTTCGAACCATCTTCCTCGCCTCTTCGCGGCCATCGGCGGTCAGAACCCATCCATCGAGGACCTCTCGCGCTAGGTCTTCGCGAGCGAGCCGACGCAGCGCCCGGCGCAATTGAACGCCCGGCCAATAGCGCACGGCGCGCAAGGCGCTCTCTGGAATCGGCTGATGCTCCGGCTGCTGCTCGGAAACTTCGTACATCGCCCGAAGCGCGTTTTGCCGGTTCACTCGACGCTCCAGCCGCACGCGGGCCGCAGCGCGAACCATCAGTCCACGCGAACGTCCAAAGATAAAACTCAGCAAAAAAATCGCCGCTGCAACCAAAACAATAACGCCGCCTGCGGGGAGATCGGGAAAAGTCGCGCTCACGCCGGAACCCAGAACGCCGGACAACGCGCCGATCGCCGCAGCAAGCAAAACCAACGCTCTCAAATCTTCCGTCCAAAAGCGCGCGGCGGATGGCGGAATAATCAACAGTGCAATGACCAGAATCAAGCCGACCGCCTGCAGACCGATCACAGTCGTCACCACGACCATCCCCATCATCAGCGCATCGAGCGACCGAACCGGCCAGCCTTGGGTGCGCGCAAATTCGGCGTCGAAACAGAGCGCGCGAAATTCTTTGAACAAGAGAGCGCAAATGCCAAGCAGCGCAGTGGCACACCAGGCAATTCGCCGACCGTCCTCACCGAGCATGGACGCGGTCTTCCCATAAATAAACGTCTCAAGTCCGGCCGCAGAAGCCGTATTGACCCGTTGCGCCACGCCCAGCAACGCGATGCCTGCCCCAAAAAACACGCTCAACACAATTCCAAGAATTGCATCCTCCGGCAGTCGCGTGGAATTGCGGATGACGAGAATGACCGTCATTCCAAGCAGACCCGCCAACCCCGCGCCGAGGAGCAGGATCGGCATATTTTTCCCCGTTCCGCCCATTGCGACCGCCAATAGAAATGCCAGCGCGATGCCGGGCAGCGTCGCGTGGCTAACCGCATCGCCAAACAAGGCCTTTTTCCGCAAAACCATGAACGCGCCAACCACGCCACATGCGATTCCAAGCAACCCCGTGCCGCTCATTACCACACGGGTATTGTAGTCGTGCGCTGAAAATATCCGGCGAAGCGCGGAACCGACGCTGGCGGCATTCGACGATTGAGCGAAGACCGGGAGAGAAACGACAAGCAAGAGCGCCAGCGCGGCCAGCCAGAAAAAGTTGAAATGGAAGCGATGTTTCACGGGTCAGTGTTTCGCAGTCATTGCAACTGCTTGCGCGGCTTCTTCGAGGAGGGTCAAGCGACCGCCGTAGGTTTTCAAAAGATTCTCGCGGGTGAACACATCGGAAGTTGGCCCAGCGGCAACGACACGGGTGTTCAACATGATGACGTGATCGAAGTATTCCGGCACGGTCTGCAAATCGTGATGCACAACAACCACCGTACACCCCGCATCGCGCAGCTCGCGGAGCAGGTTGATAATGATCTGCTCCGTCGTCACGTCCACGCCAGCAAAAGGCTCGTCCATGAAATAAATCCGCGCATCCTGCGCCAAGGCGCGCGCAAGAAATATGCGCTGTTGCTGACCGCCGGACAACTGGCTGATCTGACGTCGCGCATAACTGTCCATCCCGACGCGGGCCAACGCATTCATCGCCTCGCGCAAATGCCGGTGGCGGATGTGGCGAAACCAGCCGATGCGCCGGTACAGACCCATCGTCACCACATCGAGGGCGCTGACCGGAAAATCCCAATCCACACTCTCGCGTTGCGGGACATAACCGACCAATGCGCGGTGGCGTCGCAGCGAGCCGCCATAAAATTTAACCTCTCCCGATGCTCGTGGAACGAGTTCTAGAATGGCTTTAATTAATGTGCTTTTCCCCGCGCCGTTCGGACCAATGACACCGACTAATTTACTCTCCGGCAAATCCAGGTCCACGTCCCACAGCACCGGTTTCTGATGATAGGCGACGGTGACATCGTGGATAGAAACGGGGGCGTGCGGCGAGTGCTCCGGGCCGGGTTCCTGCGCACTCATTTTCCACGGTAACATCATGGCAACGCCTCCAATTTCCCTTGAAAACCACGCGCTGGCGCGGTTCCGCCCAATGCGCGAGCAATCAGTGTCGCATTGTGATCAATCATTCCGATATAGGTCCCCTCATACGTCCCCGGCCGCCCCATCGAATCCGAAAACAGCGTTCCGCCGATTGCAACGGTGCGTCCCCGCGCACGCGCGCCCTCGACCAATGCGCGGACGTTGCGTTCCGACACGCTGCTTTCGACAAAGATTGCGGGAACCTGTCGCTCGACGATCAGATCAACCAAACGATTGATGTGTTCCAATCCCGCTTCGGACTCCGTTGAAATCCCTTGAATGCCGAGCACCTCAATTCCGTATGACCGGCCGAAATATTGAAATGCATCGTGCGCAGTGACCAAAATTCGGTGTTCGGGCGGAATCGTTGCAATAGTCTCGCGTGCGTAGGAGTCCAACGCCTCCAGTTCACTGTGATAGGCCGCCGCGCGTTGGCGATATTCTTCTGCATGAGGCGGATCGAAATTGGCAAGCGCATCCGCAATCGCACGAGTTGTCGTCATCCAACCCTGAACATCCATCCAGACATGCGGGTCTGCGTGGTGCGCATTGATCAAATCTTTCAGCGCATACTCAGCTACAAGATCATCGGTGACGGCATATACGGCGCGACCGCTTCGCGCGATTCGTGAAAACGTGTCGCCCATTTTGCCTTCGAGTTTGAGGCCGGAATAAAAAATAATTTCCGCGCCCAGCAACTGGACAACATCGCCGCGCGTCGGTTTGTAGAGATGCGGATCAATGCCGCTGCCGATCAGTTGATTTATTTCCACCCGCTCCGCGCCGACGGCCCTGACGACATCGGCAACCATCCCGACCGTTGCAACGACACGAATCGGTCGCTCATCCTCCGCCACTGCCCTGAAAACGGTTCCCGGCCCCATGAGGCACAGCATGGCAAAAAAGGCGATTTGCCTGATTTTCATCTCCCAAAACTTTCTTTTTGATTAGTCAAAGTATCCGTAATATACTGCGCTGTCAATAAGTTGGAAGTGTGTGGGTGAATCGGGATTCACAAATGAACTAATTTGTGAAGACTTGACGAAACGCGCGATGGGTTGAGAGGTCGAAGAATTATATGAGTGAGCCAAAATGTATTGTGCATCGGTTGGCGAAGATTCTCGCAAAAACCGAAGAGCTTAGAGCGGTATTTTTTGATGCAAACACCAAACGAATCTCCTTCGCAAGCGCACCAGGGAGCAATACCGAATCCGCGCAATCCGACCTGGAGCAGCTCGCGGGCCAGTACAAACCGGAGGACCTCCCCGCCTGCGCGGAGCCGCCGTGGCAATTGAGCTGCGCGACGTGCGCCCAGAGTCGCTCACACGCGTTACCGGAAGGTGTGCGGCTTGTGACGCTGCCCGGATCGGGTCTCCTCATTGAAAGAGAGTCCGCGACGGTCGCGCCACAGTCATGGAAATGGAAACAGTTTCAGTGGACCCTCACCAAGGCACCGGTTTCAAAGGAACACAAACCACACGACACGCACTGGAAGTGGCCGCTCGTCTCCGCGCTGCTCTGCGGCGCTCTCGGCCTAGCTGGCTTTCTCATCGAACGTTTTGCGAGCGCCCACGCGATAGCCGTCGGATTTTATCTCGCGGCCTACATTAGCGGAGCATGGTTCATCTTTCCCGAAACGTGGGAACGGATGCGGCGGGGCGTATTGGATGTCCACTTTCTGATGATCGCCGTAGCGATCGGCGCGGCGCTGATCGGACACTGGTGGGAAGGCGCGGCGCTTCTCTTCCTTTTTTCCTTTAGTCACACGATGGAGGAAATCGCCGAACACCGGACAGAGCACGCCATCAGCGGGTTGTTCAAAGACGCGCCTACAACAGCTACGGTTCTCGCGGAGGACGGCAGTGAACAGAGAATCCCAGTCGAAGATTTGCAGCCCGGCCAGATTCTCGCCGTCCGCCCCGGCGAAATGTTTCCTGTGGATGCCCAGGTCATCAACGGCACATCGGCGGCCGATGAATCGAATCTGACCGGAGAATCCATTCCGGTGGATAAAACACCCGGAGAGCGCGCACTCGCGGGGACCATGAATCTCTGGGGACGCCTTGATGTTCGCGTGCTCAAACCGGCGGCGGAAAGCTCTCTGTCGAAGGTCATCAATCTGATTCAAAACGCTCGGGAATCCAAAGCGCCCGCGCAACGGTTCACGGATCGTTTCGGCAGCAAATACACCTATTTTGTCTTGGTCATGTGTATTGCCATGTTCTTCGTATGGTGGAAGTTCTTCGCCTACGACGGCAAAACAGCGTTTTACCGAACAATGACGCTGCTTGTGGTTTCGTCGCCCTGCGCGCTGGTGCTTTCGATTCCATCCGCCGTATTGGCGGGAATTGCCGCGAGCGCACGGCGAGGAATTCTCTTTCGCGGCGGAATCGCGCTGGAGAATCTGGCAAAGATTCGCCGCGTGGCGTTGGATAAAACAGGAACCCTCACGACGGGAAATTTGCGCGTCATCGCAATTGAGCCGCAGTCCGGCGTGCGTGATCTCGATTTGCTTGCCGCCGCCGCTGCGCTAGCCACCCACTCGAATCATCCGGTTTCACAAGCGCTCGCCCGACAGGCCGCTGTGCGGAAACTTGCGATGCCGGAAGTGGAAAAGTTTCGATCTGAAACAGGCAACGGATTATCGGGACAAATCGGCGGACATGAAGCCGTCCTCGGCCGACGCAGCGTTTTTGCGTCGTCAGAGTGGGCGCACGGAATTGCTGAACCCCCGATTGGAACAACCGAAGTTCTTTTCGCCGCTGGCCCCCTGCGTGGACGTTTTCTTTTGCAGGACGAAATTCGCGAAGCCAGCCGCCCACTCCTCGCCCACCTGCGGGATCAAGGGCTTGCAATCACCATGTTGACCGGCGACCGCCCGGAAGCGGCAAATGCCATCGCCCACTCTCTAGGCGTGGCTGAGGTCGAGGCCGGATTAAAACCGGAAGATAAAGTGAATAAGATTCGGGCTTGGACTGCAGCGGGCGAACGCCCCGCAATGATTGGGGACGGCGTGAACGACGCGCCAAGTCTTGCGGCGGCATACGTCGGCGTGGCAATGGGGATGCGTGGCGCAGATGCAGCGCTGGAAGAGGCCGATATCATTCTAACGAAAGACCGTCTGGATCGTTTTTCACTCGCCTACGAAGTCAGTCGTCACGTACGGCGTGTGATTTATCAAAACCTGGTCATTTCTCTCGGCTCCGTCGTCGTATTGGTCGCTGGCGCGTTCGCTGGGTGGCTTCCGCTTACAATTGGCGTGATCGGTCACGAGGGCAGCACGGTAATCGTCCTTGTGAACAGCCTGCGGCTGCTCGTAATGCGATTCAAAGAGGACTCGATTCCAGCCTGAAGGGAGGCGCTCCAATGCCCAGCAGCACTGTCGAAGATTATATCAAGCGTCTTTATTGTGAGCAGGAAAACGACCCGGAAACCCTTGTTCCGATGGGACGACTTGCAGAGGTGATGGGTGTCGTGCCCGGCACGGTAACCACCATGATTAAGGCCTTGGAAGATTCCGGCCTCGTGCGCTACGAGCCTCGCGCGGGCGCACGGCTGACACCGCACGGCGAGAAGCTGGCGTTGCATGTTTTGCGAAGGCACCGTCTCGTTGAGCTTTTCCTTTGCCAGACACTAGGACTCAACTGGTCTGAGGTTCACGACGAGGCGGAACAACTCGAACACTCCATTTCCGACAAAGTCCTTGATCGGATTGACGCCCTTCTCGGTCACCCGCGCGTTGATCCGCACGGCGCTCCCATTCCGTGCGCAAACGGCAAGATCGCCGTGCAATCATCCCAGTCGCTCGCATCCTGTCGGACGGGCCGGATATATCGAATCGCGCGGGTCGTTGACACCGACGCAAAGTTTTTGCAGTTCGCAGAAAAACACGGACTCACACCCGACACGCTTGTGACGGTGGAGTCCCGTGAGGAAAGCGCGGATGCAGTGGTGGTAACTTCGCACAACCGGGGCAACTCCTGCACGCTGGGCACCGGTGCGGCGCGCGAATTTTTGTCGTCTCCCCGCCGTAACGAAAAAAGCGCACGGGAAGTCCCGTGCGCTTCTTCACAAACTCGCTTTCTTATTTCAGTTTGCGCCATCATCGAGTGAGGCAGGCTGCGCCGTTTCCGGATTCAACAACTTGCCGCTCGTGGTATGCACTTCCGCCTTGCCGCTGGGGCGGATGTAGATTTCCGTGCGACGGTTCTTCTGCATGTTGACTTCAGAATCGTTCGGAACAAGCGGACGGCTGAATCCATAGCCGATGGCCGTCAAGCGGGAGCGATCAATGCCGCCAGCATTGGCGATGTAGTCCAAGACCGCGCGCGCGCGGCGCTCAGAAAGGCGCTGGTTATATGCCGCCTGTGATTTCGGACGTTTGTCCGCATGGCCTTCAATACGGGCCGTCGCGCCGGGATCACGCTGAAGAACCTTGATAATGACATCGAGGTCATTGTGGTACTGCGAGCGGAGGTTTGCCTTGTCGTAATCGAATTCGATTTGCAGCGTGAAGAGCTGAAGGTCATCCGCCGCGTTCAACGGATCGGTTCCATCCTCAATCACCTCATGGCCATCGGTGACGCCGCCACCGTCGGTGTCAGGGTTGAGCGGATCTGTTTTGTAGATGTTAACTTCCGCGCCGTCTTTCAAGCCGTCGTAATCGCTGTCGGGATTCAGTGGATCCGTTTTATAGATGCGCACCTCTTCGCCGTCAGAGAGTCCATCGCCGTCCGTGTCAGGGTTGAACGGATCCGTGCCGATGGCGGCTTCTTCGGAATCCAACAGGCCATCGCCATCGCTGTCAATGTCGCCACCGGAGACGCTATAGACTGGTTTGACGGCAGCGCCGAGGCGATAGTTTAAGCCGACAAAGAAGTACTGGTCGAATTCTGTGTCCGCGCCAACAACAGCGGAGCGCCAATCGAAGCGCATGGACCAGGTATCGTTGAAGTGATAGAACAGTCCCGCGCCCGCGTTGACCATCGGCTCAGGATTGCTCTTCTCAAGTTTCTTCTCGTAGTACATTCCACCAACGCCGAGGGAAAGGTACGGATCCCAGTGCAGATTCCGCGCGTTGCGAAGGTGCAGCAGGCCATCCACGGTTGCGCGCAGTCCCCAAATATCGTCGTGAATGCGATCACGTTCGGGATTCTTGAACGTGCGGTCTTTCAGCTCCGGCGCGAAATCCAAGCCGAATTCGATACCGAAATACTTGTTGAAGTCGTAGCCGAGGCGGCCACCGAGGAACACGCCGCGCTCGACCTGTTCATCGCCCTCGAAGTGCATATATCCAAGACCACCGCCGACATACCACGGCGCTTCATCGAACAAGTCGCGCTCCTCTGCGGAAGCGGTTCCAGATGCAAGGGTGGCAACCATCGCTGCCGCTAAAAACCATCGAAAGAGCTTCATGACTTCAATACCTCCCAAATCCGTTCATCGGATGAAATCTGTGGCCGGGTATAACAAAGCAGAGCGAGAATGCAAAAGAAAATCCGCGACCCAATACGGCGCCACCGGCAAAAACTGCGCGGCCCCTCAAATTTTCAACAGGCCCGCAAAAAGTGAAATCAGCAGCCCCATATTGATGACAAACAACCCCATCGTCAGATAGGGCTTGGGACTGCCATCCAATCGGCTGCGTTTCATCTTCGCCACTGTTGCCGCAACAGAAAATGCGAGACTCACAATCAGTGCGACGAGGAACGCGCGAAAATTCTGGCTCGCGTGAACGGTTTGCACACCCGCCTTGCCAACCAATGGGAGAATCATACACACGAAGAAAAAGCTCAGGCCAGCTGCGACCGTCAGCAAGGTGCCGACCAGTGGAAGCGATGTGTTCGCCGGCAACCCCTGTCCTGCAGTTGTTGAATTTGTGCTCATAATTTCTGCTTTTTGACCTCGACGTTCGTATTTTGTTCAACCGGCAACGGCTGGGTGCGCCAGCGCCGGTGCATCCAAATCCACTGGTCTGGAACCTGTCGTATAACACCTTCAATCACGCTCGTATAGTGTTGAGTCGCCGCGCACAGGGTTTCCGCGTCGCGATTGGGCGGAGGTTCAATTGCCGGATGAATCTCAATTCGGTGCGATCCATCCGGCTCGCGGATCATAAACGCGGGAATGATCGGCGCCTGTGAATGCGCCGCCATAAAGGCGAGTCCGGCGGTAGTGCAAGCGGGCTTGCCGAAGAAGTCCACAAAGATTCCCTCCATCCGTGTCATATTTTGATCGAGGATGAATCCGAGAATCTCTTTTTTACGCAGGACAGAAATGCACGCGCGATAGGAATTGTGCGCGGGTACAATTTGAAGTCCGCAACGTGCGCGCGTCTCCATCCAAAAACGATTCACACCCGTCCCGCGCAAGTCCTTGGAAATAATCGTTAACTTCATCCGCCGAGCGCCCCAGAGTCCAAGCATATCCCAATTGCCAATGTGCGCGGTCAGAATCAGTACGCCTTTTCCGCGCGCCTGGGCTTCTTCGAGATGCTCCAATCCTTGCGTCCGTATCTGTGCATCGAGCTCGGCATCGGCGCCGCCGATCCAACGAAAGACTTCGATGTAATTAACAGCCATCCCCTGATACACGCGACGCAACCGCCGCTTCAGCGTCGCTCGACTTTCATTGGGAAAACAACGCGCCATCTCCGCCAAGTTCGTCACACGATGACGGCGGATCAAAAGATATCCCAACGTCCCCAGCCCCCGCCCCACCCCACGCGCAACCGAGAGCGGAAGCGCAGCGAGGAACCAAGTCAGGATTTTCAACACACGATACATAAGCAGAATAAATAACGCCCCGCATAGTGGCCATAGCACACCATAGTTTCGAGCCGAAAATCCCAGGGGTCTCAAAAAGCATTTTTCACTCCCTCAACGAGTTGGAAGCAGTCAGACTAGGGCGAATTTATTCCCTGGGTGAAGCAATGAATGTAAAAGCCGTGTCGAAAAAATTGGAACGCAAGCTTGGTGAACTTTTCGAAGAACTCCGCTCAGGCATCTCGGCGCGCGAAGATTCACGCGCATTTGGAGCTATGATCGAAGAGAAAATTACAAATAACTGGCAAAATATTTGTAAAACACCGGATATACCGCGATCACACGGCCCGGCAAGCGTACAATTTTTGACTTTGCATTTCAGCGAAAAGACAATTTTGTTGGTATAGACGTTAAGACCAAAGACCTTGATTCCAAAAAGTATTCTGACGGGGGCATCTGTGCCGTCGGGAATTTATTAAAATTTCTGGCAAATGACAAAGGCACGTTTTTGATCGCTGAATTCGGACACAATCGCTCTTCCGAGAAGACCAACAGGCGCGACATTGAGTATATTCGTGTAGCACCACTCATAATGCTACCACAGAATGCTTATCGAATCGAAAATTTAGGTACAGGCCAAATCCGACTCAACTACACGGTAAATCAGGTTTGGGGCGAAATTGTCTGGGACCGCGATATTAATGAATTTTACGACATGTTTGTTGATCTCGCGATTCAACATTACCAACGGGTCAGTCGCGACGCGATGAATCGCATCGCAGCACTAAAAGAGTTTAGAAAGAATGGGTACACGCACTTCACATTCACGCGCCGTTAACATTGGCCAAGTATTCACACCCATCGCTTGGGCTGAATGGCTTCTTTTGCGTTGGGGTGCGTTCGACGCCTGGCTCGCAGGGGCTAGCATTTGTGACCCAACCGCAGGCGAAGGAGCCTTTGCACTTTCTCTGTTTCGACTAGCACGAGCTAGAGGCATCACGGTCACAAGAGAAATGCTATCCAGGCTCACACTCATCGAGATTCAACCGACGGCCCTAGAGTCGTTTCGAGCCAAAGCATCGGACGACTTTGACTTGGAACTTCCGGAATCAAACCTGATTGTACAAGATATCATCACGGAACCTCACCTCAACACGTATGATATTCTTGTCGGCAATCCCCCTTGGGCTAACTTTGCAGATCTACCTACACCCTACAAAGAGGAGCTAAAACCATTCTTCGTAGCCGAGGGACTGGTCCCTGATAAAAGGCGCGTTCTCCTCGGTTCATCACGGACGGACATCGCCGCGCTCGTGCTCAAGGTGGTATTGGGGCGACTTCTGCGCAAGAAGGGGGTTGGTTCTTTCTATCTGCCTTCTTCATTGTTTTTCGGCGGCGATGCGCACATCGGATTTCGGAATTACACCGCCCATCACAGGCCTTTCCACGTCTCCGAGGTCTATGAGTTCAGCACGTCAAAAGTTTTTGAGAATATCAGCGCTTCTTACTGCGGCGCACGCATTCAAATGGATATTCGGCAAGGCTTTCCCGTCCGCTATTTTCGAGAAGTTTCAGGTGCATGGCTTGAGCATTCCGCCGTACCACTCAATAGACAGGATGATCAATGGCGTGTTATCGATCCCGGCGATAGCCTCCATTTTAAGTCACCAATCGGCAGCAAGCTGAATCCAGCACAGAAGCCGCGCCAAGGGGTCAATACCTGCGGTGCAAATAGCGTATTTATTTTCGATGAAAAACCCAGCTACTTGCCAAGTGAGTATCTCTATCCGCTCGTTACAAAGGAGATCTGGCATGACGACAGTCTCATACCGCATCGGTGGATCCTTCTCCCTTACGATCCCAGAACCGGGCGGCCACTCTCTTGGTCTAAAATTGAAGAGTTTGCTGAACTCAGAGACTATTTGAATCGAAATCGCACCTTATTGGAGGCCCGAAAAGGCACACTCATTCGAGCCGCAATTTCCAAAGGCATTTGGTGGGCTTTACTCGGCGTTGGCCCCTATTCATTTGCTCCATACAAAACCATTTGGGAGGCCTACGGGAAAAAACAATTCAGACCCATCTTACTTGGCGATTTCTCAGGGAAGGTTTGGCAAGGCAATCAAGCCATGCATGCGTTTATCCCCTCGTGGAACGAGGAGGACGCAAAGCGGATTCAAAAGGGGCTATTAAATCCAGATCTTTCATCATTATTAAAACAACTGAATGGCGCAGGGAAGTGCAACTGAAACTCAGCCGGGAAAGATCAAACAAATACTTTCTTGCGAGGCGCTTCAGGGCGTCCAACTTTCTTTGTTGGCGGAGCCACGCGAAGAATGGCGAAACACGAACATCACTATTCGCCGTGGATCAAGCGGGCGATAATGGACGATCTGAAAAAGAGGAATGATGTTTATGACAGCGATTGAGGCTGCGCTTTTCGTACTCAACGAGGCAAAGACTCCTCTTCACGTAAACGAAATTACACGACACATTCTCGCAAAGAAACTCTGGCAGACAAAAGGCAAGACGCCGGAAGCGACGATCAATGCCCGCATCGCAATGGATATAAAAACGAAGGGAACAGCGTCTGCGTTTCAGCGGGTTAAGCCGGGTGTATATCGTTCCGAATCATTCCGGCTATCTCGACGCAATGCATGAACAATCCGCTCCAACCCTGCGTTCAGAAGTCCCGCCTATTTATGGAATTAATCGCCCCTTAGAGAAGCCAATGTCGTTCACCGACGCTGCGGAACTAATTCTTCGGAACGTTGCCGGTCCAAAGCACTATCGGGAGATCACAGGGCTTGCGGTTTCAAATGGCCTGCTAAACACCAAGGGTAAAACGCCCGAAGCCACGATGTACTCGCAAATTTTAACCGAGTACAAGCGGAGAGAGCGCCGTGGACAGCCGCAACGATTTAGGCTGCTCGGGAGAGGAATGGTCGGACTGATGCGTTTCCCCCAAAAGGAGTTCGCAGTCCAAATTGAACGAGCGAATAAAGAGATTCGAAAACAAATGCTGACCTGGCTAAAGGAGCTCGCCCCCCACGTCTTTGAACAGGTTATCTATCGCCTCCTTGCGGCAATAGGGTTTGAGGACCTGGATCTCACGACTCCCGGGAACGACGGCGGAATAGATGTGCGCGGCACACTAAATGTCGGCGATACGATTCGTACAAGGATTGCAGTTCAAGCCAAGCGCTGGGAAAACAATGTTCAACGCCCCGTTGTTCAACAGGTACGTGGAAGTCTGGGAACGCACGAGCAAGGCCTCATTATTACAACGAGCGACTTCAGCAAGGGCGCAAAAGAAGAAGCACAGCGATCAAACGCGTCGCCGATCGGTCTGATGAATGGCGAAGAACTCGTCAATCTACTGATCGAAAACGAAATTGGCGTCCGCAAAACCTCAATGACCTTGCTCGAACTTAGCAACGACAAAGACGAGATAACCTAATCAAAACAGCGCACGCGCCAAACCCCGATTGCGAACCCGAAGGCTGGCCCGCCCAGCGGTAATTGTGGAACCCGAAGGCTGGCCCGCCCAGCCGTAGCTCCGCAGGAGCGAAGGCTGGTGCACCCGGAGGGACTTGAACCCCCACGCCGGTAAAGGCATAAGAACCTGAATCTTACGTGTCTGCCAATTCCACCACGGGTGCGTAGTTGGAGCCGCAATCAATAGCAGCAAGGGTTTCCGGTGTCAATCCGGTGAGCCAGAAAGAGTTTTTTTAGACACGGAGAGGCGTTTTTGCCATTTCCTTGACAAAAACTACAGGCCGCGACGGACGGGAAGGGCCTCAGGAATGGGGTCGCGCGGCGGGGAAACAAGGCCGCCTCCCGCTACACGAAAACTCCCCTGCCCGTCTTCAACCAAACGTACCACGCTCAAGTCGCCTTCAACCAAATCGTGGGAAACCGGGGCGCCGTTCGCCTCGAAAACGCTGTGAATAAAACGATTCGGCCCGCTGAGATGCAGCACGTGAATCCTGCCCAACCCGTCCACCTCCAGCGTCGGCTTTCCGATGCGCATGAAACGCCCCAATTCGATTGCCGCGTAGCAAAGCGATTCGTCTTCATTTGCCACGCGCAGAAACAGACGGTCGCGCTTCTCGCGACTGATTGAACGCAGGGAATAGGTATGAATTTCGCCGTCCGGTGTCGGCGCCTGCAGACGCACGATTTCAGCGCCGGGCAAGATGTCCACATACATCTTGTCAGTTACAAAACTGCGACTCCCGACCGTCAGCCGCGCACGCACCGCCAAAGCGGCATATTTGCCGACGGGGAAAATACTCTGCAGGTCGTTCGTGAAAACCACGGTGCTCTGGCCGCCAATGGTGGCGGGCATCTGTACTACAGCGTCCGCAATCGGACGAACCAACAGACCGGATTGATCCGTTAGCTCGAACGCCACGCTGTATCCCTGCTCGCTTCCGGCAGATAGTGCGTCAATTCGGTTGTTTTGAATCGTCACAGCGATCGGAATTGGTTCGCACAGCAAGGCTTCGTTGTTGAGCAATTTTGCGGAGAAATCAATCTGCGCAAAAACACTGCCGACAAACACAAGACTTCCCAAACCCGTCAAAAAGATAGCGCGCATCCGTATTCCCTTTATCGGCCAACTGCCAGACGGGCCGCAATGCGCCCCGGCAAACCGGCGTCCAATATTTTTTTTCTGCGTTTTTTCGATATCGTAAGCCACACGGCGCAGCTCAATGACGTTGTTAAGCATGTCATAGATGACATACGCTGCGCGCGGATCGCCGTCACGCGGCTGGCCGACACTCCCGACATTAATAAAATACTTTTTCCCCAATCCCACCCTGATCTTCGTGTAAAGCCCGAAGCGAATGGTGTCTGTCCGCTCAAACGCGAGCGGTACGTGGGTGTGGCCATAAAAACAAAGCGCCGTGGTCTGATAGTTGAAGTTCGCCTCCGCCTCCAGGCGGTCGAACACGTAGCCCCACTGCTCCGGCATATCCAGCGTGCTGTGAACGATGGTGAAGGTCTCCACCGGACTCACGTAGCGCAAATTGCGGAGCCACGTCTGTTGATCTTCATTCAACTGCTTGCGCGTCCATGCGACCACATCGGCGGCCAGCGGATGAAATCCGTTCAGGCTCTCGGAGTGCGAACAGTAATGATCGTGATTGCCGCGGACGCAAATACATTTCAGTGCGCGGACCTTTTCCAGGCATTCGATGGGGTTCGCGTTGTATCCGACAATGTCTCCCACGCAGGCATAGTGCGTAACCTTTTGCGCCTCCGCATCCTCCAGAACCCGATCCAATGCTTCCAGATTTGCGTGTATATCACCTATGATCGCGTACTTCATCTATTCATCCGTAGCGGATTTCAAACCTGTCAAACTCCTGCGTCGTCTCCAGCCAATTCAAATCTTCCTGCCTCACAAAACGGAAGATCGCCTGAGCGCGCAGCGCATCAAGGAAATTCAACACCTCAATCTGTTCGCCCTGCGCCATCAGCTCCACGGAGCCGTCCTGCAAGTTCTTCACATATCCCACAATCCGGTAGCCTCGCGCAACAAGGCATGTTGTCTGACGAAACCCCACCCCTTGCACGCGACCATCCAAATGGACTCGCGCACACCGAACGGCGTGTCCCCTGGTCGTTTGCTTCGCGTTCATGGAAATACCAGGAAGTGAAACACGATGCCCGGCGGATTGCAACACGGGGCGCAAGGGGGTATAGCTCTTTTGTGAACGCACTCGTTTCGGGCGCCCTGCGCTGCATTTTTGGAAAATCACCCCGCAAAACCTTGAACCGGGTCGTGCTCCTCGCGCTGCTCACGCTCCTCCTATTCGGACTCTGGCTTCGCCCTGTGGTCGTACGCGGGCACAGTATGGAACCCACCCTCGCCGACGGCGCACTGCTCATCGGCACCCGATGGTGGTTCGATGCCCAGCGCCATCCCGGGCGGGGCGACGTGGTAGTGATCCGACGCGCGGGCGGGCGCGTTTTTTATCTCAAGCGCGTCCTCGCGCTGCCGGGAGAAACCATCGCTTTCACCGAGGGCCTGCTCTTCCTTGATGGAAAACAGCTCGTCGAGCCATACCGAAGCGCCGACAGCAATTGGAATATGCCCGCCACAACACTCGGAGTTGACGAATATTTCGTCGCAGGCGACAACCGGAGTATGCCGATGCAGGAGCACGCTGCAGGGATCGTACAACGTCACAATTTCGCAGGAGAACTTTGGCCATGAAAAAAATGCATTCGCTTTTTGCGGGAATCGCCGTCCTGCTCATTGCACTACTCTCTTATCTCACGTACAGCAACGACGCCGAGCGCGCGATTCGCCAACAAGTGAAGTCCATCGCGCGCGATTGCGAAAAACAGGAGGGTCAGGGTGTCATTCGCAGCGCAACCCGCGCCGTTGATCTTCCCCATTACTTCACCAGCAACGCGACCCTCCAGCTCGGCGGCCATTATCCGTTCACTCCTTCTGTCCGAGAACTGCCCGCGCTCTTCTCCCGCATCCACATGGCGACGGATACGCTGAAGATCAATATCAGCGGAATAGATTTTATGCCGCGCACCAACCGCTACGTGATGGAATCGCGCATCGCAGCGGAGGCCATTCTCAAGCGCGGCGAGGCGGAAGACCGCGTCGTAGATGAGTTTTTGGTTCGTTGGAAAAAATCGGACGGAGCGTGGTTGATTGACTCCGCGCGCTCCGACAGCACGATCCAGCCGGTCAAGAGCGCAGCAGGAATTCTGCAAGACTGAGGTGCGCAGGCGACGCGATGCGAATAAGCGGACGCCGGGCCGGCACCAGATGCACAACCTGCTTGATCGCCGTGGCCGCCGCCGCCTCATCCGGAAGTTTTAATTTTTTCTTCACCGCATTGACCAGCGCTTTGTGAAGCACATCCGTCTTGAACGCCTGCGGCGTGGCGGTCGTCCACAAATCACCGGAGACAAGTTTGGTGATCTTCGCGCCTTTGGCCGTTTCACTCACCGGGTCCATGATCGGATTCGCCACCGCCGACGCGCCACTCTTGCGGGCGACGCGAATGGTTTCAGAGATTAATTCCGTCGACACGCCGGGGCGCGTGCCATCATGCACGACAATATGCCCAGCGGCATTTTCAATCGCAACATCCACGCCAACTTGCACTGCGGCAGTTCGCGCAGGCGGAGCGGACACAATCGCCTTAACTTTATTACAACCGAATAAGTGAACCATGGCGCGCAGGCTCTCCAACCGCTCCTTTGAAGACACCAACACCAAGCCATCCACATCAGGACAGCGCTCGAAAGCGCTTAAACTATAAGCAAGAACCGGTTTGCTTCCAACGGTGAGAAAGGCAGGTTCAATGTCTGCAGCGAAATCACTCGGCTGCCCGCTCGCAAGAATCACGCCCCAGACTGTTGAAGAAACTATTTGCGACCTCTTCGCAGTTTTCTTGGCCATGTTTTTTTATCCCGCCATAAATGCTTGCCCATCAAACGATAGTGCCATGCTATTCGCCGGAGAGGGGCGGGTCAAGTCCTGCCTGTCGGTGGAGCAAATATTTTGTTACTCGTTCAGGTGTAATCAGTTGCGTTCCGGCAAAAGAGGCCGTTTCGGGGCCAATTGCCGGATTCGCTCGCTGATGAACGCGCCGATCCGCTCATAGGCATCGGTATCGCCGAGGAATCTCGCGATCTCGGAAGGTTGAATGGCAGGACCGTAAATGACGCGAATTTTGCGCGGACGAATCCATTTGTGATGCCGCGAAAACGCCGCAAACGATCCGTCAATATAGGCAGGCACAATGGGAACACCGGCCTTCGCCGCCAGAAAACCGACGCCAGCCTTCAGTTCTTTCATCTGCCCGTTCGTCGTGCGAGTGCCCTCAGGGAAAAACCCAAGGCAATCGCCGGACTTCAACACGCCCAGCGCTTTTTTCAGTGCGCTGATGTCGCCCTTCTCTCGCGAAATGGGAACTGCCGCAATCCCCCGCAACAACGCGCCGAACCAGCGGTTCGCAAATAAACTGTCTCGCGCCATGTAGCGCACGGGGCGAAAAACAATCTCGCATCCCAGCGCTGGTGGATCAAGAAAGCTCGCGTGATTGGCAACAAGCAGCGTCCCGCCTGACTTCGGAACATTCTCGATGTTCTGCGCCTCGATCCGGTTGTACAGCTTCAGGAACAGTCGAAGCGTGCGCCGACAGAACGTGTACAGTCGCGGGCTGTACTCCGGCGCATTCATTGTTCCGTCAATCCGCCCCGCACTTGTTTGACCACAAGGTTGGCGACTTCTTCCGCGACCATCGTGGTCGAATCAATCACCTGCGCACCAAGCGCAATTTGAAGTGGAGCGGTCTTGCGGGTTGAGTCCTTGCGGTCGCGGCGCTGAAGCGACGCAAACACCTTGTCCACCGTCGTGTCCGAAGCGGCGGATTTCAACATTTCCTGATGACGGCGACGTGCGCGTTCTTCAGGGTCGGCATCAAGATAAAACTTATACGGCGTATCAGGAAACACCACCGTCCCGATGTCGCGGCCTTCCATCACCAAATTCCCGAAGCGAGTCGTATCCCTCAAAAAACGGACCACCCGCGTGCGAACTTCCGGAACCGCCGCAACGTCGCTGACATGTTCCTGCACTGGCACGGATCGCACCTGTGCGCCGGGATCCTCGCCGTCCAAGGTAAAACGCACCGCACCCGCCTCTACGAACCACTCAAACCGAGTGCGATCCACCAATTCCGTCACTGCAGCGGCATCCTCCGTGTCCACGCCTTCGCGCAAACACTTCCAGGTCAAGCCCCGATACACCGCCCCGGAATCAACGTAATTGAAATTCAGCGCACGCGCGGCTTTGCGGGCAACCGTGGATTTGCCCGAAGCGGACGGACCGTCAATAGCAACAGTGATCAGCGTATTACTCAACATTCCCTCCCAACAATTTAAAGTCGCTCCAGAAACCCGGATACGAAGTGGCGACACACGCGACGTTGTTAATCACGGACGGCTCGCTCGCATAGCTCGCCAGCACCGTCATCGCCATCGCAATGCGATGATCGCCGTAGCTGCGTAACGCGCTGCTCGGCTTCAAAACAGCCGGGCCTTTGATGGCCATGCCGTCCGGCAACTCCTCCACCTCCACACCCATCAAACGCAAATTCGCCGCCATCGTTGCAATGCGGTCCGACTCTTTCACGCGAAGCTCGCCCGCGTTCTTAATCTCCGTCACACCGTGCGCCAGTGCGCCCAGAACGGCAACCAGGGGCAGCTCGTCAATCAGATTTGGAATCTCTGCGCCCTTGACCTCAACCGCCTTGAGTTTCCCGCCCGAAATCTTCACCTCTCCAACCGGCTCGCCATCAACCGAGGATTCGTCCAGCAACACTTCAACATCTGCGCCCGCGCGCTTGAGTACGTCCAACAGGGCCGTGCGGCGCGGATTCAAGCCGATGTTCTTGATCGTCACCGCCGACTTTTTCTTCGCCGCTGCGGCAACGAGCCAAAACGCGGCGGACGAAATATCGCCGGGGACAATGAATGGCCGGGCCTTCAACGACGGGCCTTTGGGACCGAAGCCCTTCAACGAAATCTGATTGCCATTGACCGTGAGCGGCAAATCCAGCATCCGGAACAAACGCTCCGTGTGATCGCGCATCGGAACCGGCTCCGTGATCGTGGTCGTTCCCTCCGCAAAAAGACCCGCCAGCAACGCGCACGACTTCACCTGTGCAGACGCGACGGGGAGCAAATAATCAATACCCTTCAAATTTCCGCCGGTAATCTTGATCGGCGCAGTTCCCCGCTCTCCGGTCAACTCCACCTTTGCGCCCATTTTTTCCAGAGGGTCCTTGATTCGGGACATGGGCCTGCTGCAAAGCGAATCGTCGCCGGTCATTTCAAAAACACCCGGCTGCCCGGCAAGAATACCCGCCAGCAAACGGATGGTCGTCCCCGAGTTTCCGACATTCAGCGCGCCAGCCGGTTCGAGAAATTTTCCGCCCGTCCCTTGCACATGCAACAACCCGTCCTCATCGTAAAATGTCCGCGCGCCGATCGCCTCCATGGCGCGCAAAGTGTTCACGCAATCCTCACTCTGAAGGAAATTCCGGATGGTTGACGTGCCAGATGCAAGCGCCGCCATCATGGCGACGCGATGCGAAATACTCTTGTCGCCGGAGACCTCAATTTCGCCCGAAAGCGAAGGGGGTCGGACCTACAATCACAGATTGCGCTATTTGACTCATATCGTTTTTGACCTTTTCCCGGTTCGGCCCGTTATCAATTCCCGCCGTGCCGCGCGGCCGGCTTCCAACACGCGTAACACGCCATTAAAATCACATTCCGCAAGCCGGCTCAACAGCTTGTCCAGCTCTCCGCGATATGCCCGAAGCTCGTTTTCCAAATTTGAGCGATTCGTGCTCACAATATCAAGCCACACTTCAGGCGAACCCTCCGCGACACGCGACGTGTCCGCGAAGCCCGCGCCGCAAAAAGCGGCCAACTCCGCGCGGCGCGGCGTCCGCCCCACCGTCGCCGCAAGCAAACTCGCGATCAGATGCGGCATGTGACTCGTCTTTGCCAGTATGTGATCGTGCTCGCGGCTGTCCATCAAAACGACCCGCCCGCCCAGTTCTCGCCAAAATTTACGCACAAGCGACACGGTTTTCGCGGGGGCGTCCGCGCCTGGAGTCAGGATCACCATCGCCCGTTCATACAAATCGGCGCGCGCGGCATCAATTCCCTGCTGCTCGGAGCCAGCGATCGGATGGCTGCCGACAAATACCGCGCCGGATTTTCTCAAAAGCGGCGGAATTTCGGACTGCAAAAACGCGCGTGCGCTCCCGACATCGGTCAGCACCTGACCCGCCTTCAAGCTCTGCAAACTCTCACGCACCAACGTGGGAATCGTCCGAATCGGCGCACAATAAACCACCAAGTCCGCACCATCAACCGCCTCGGCCACCGATGTACACAACCGATCCACCGCGCCCCGCCGCAACGCTTGTCGCCCACGCGCGGGAGTGCGGGTATAGCCCACCACTTCCCACGGCAACTTCCGGGACTTTATCGCCAGACCGATGGAGCCGCCCATCAAGCCCAATCCGATGACGGCTACGCGTCGCATGATTTCCCTACACCGCTCTCCCGAGAACGGCGGCGATCCCACGAACACCCTCCATCATCGCCTTGAACTGCGCCTCATCAATCGTCTGCGCACCATCAGAAACCGCCTTCTGCGGAGTCGGATGGGTCTCGACAAGCAGCATATCGCCCCCGCACGCAATCCCCGCCAGCGCCATCGGCAGCACCAAATCTGCTGCGCCGGTGCCATGGCTCGGGTCCACAGCAATCGGCAAGTGCGTGAGCTTGTGCAGGACGGGCACGGCATTCAAATCCAACGTGTTTCGCGTCGCGCGTTCGTACGTACGAATACCGCGCTCGCAGAGAATCACCTTCTCGTTCCCTTGGCTCATGATGTACTCGGCGCTCATCAGCAGCTCTTCAATCGTCCCCGCGATGCCGCGCTTCAACAAAACCGGCGTTTTGGTGCGGCCCACGGCCTTCAGCAGCGAATAGTTCTGCATATTCCGCGCGCCGATCTGAAGCACGTCCGTCACTTCCGCAACCATCTCCACATCGCGCGTATCCATCACCTCAGTAATAAACGGTATCCCCGTTTCCTCGCGAACCTGCGCCAAAATCTTCAATCCCTCGACGCCCAACCCCTGAAACGCATACGGCGAAGTGCGCGGCTTGAACGCCCCCGCACGGATCATCCGCCCACCGGCCGCCACGACGTAACGCGCGGTCTCCAGCATAATCTCCGGCTTCTCAACCGAACACGGCCCCGCGACCACCACAACGCGCTTGCCGCCGATCTCAACAGGATCAACGCCGGGTTTTCCCCACGGAATTTTGATTTTCGTCGGCTTCGATTGAAACTCGCGGCTCACCAACTTGTAGGGCTTTTGTATCCGCATAACAGACTCAACTCCGGGGAAAAGGTCGAACGGCTTGTTCGCCAGCAGCGACTCCTCGCCGATCACGCCGATCACGCTGCGCTCGGCGCCCTTGCTGACGTGCGGGCGCAGACCCCATTCACGAATGTTTTTCTCGATATGTTCAATCTGTTCTGCCGTGGCGTCGGATTTAAGTACGATGATCATGCCATTCCTCTTTGAAAAATTTTAGCCAACGCGTCCAAAAACCGTCGGTTCTCCTCGCGCGTTCCTACCGTCACCCGGATATAGTCCGGCAACCCGTAGCCGTCAACCGGACGGACAATAACCCGCTCCCGCAATAAAGCCTCAAAGTATTCGCGCCCCTTCCCCACCCTCACAAGGAGAAAGTTCGCCAAAGACGGCACATAGGCAATCCCCAAATCAGCGAGCTCCCTGCGACAATTGGTTCAACCCTTCCTCCACCATCGCCCGCGTTTGCGCCAGATGCCCGTCGTCTTCCAGCGCTGCAAGCGCCGCAGCCTGCGCCATCGCATTGATGTTAAACGGCTGGCGTACGCGGTTCAACAACGCAACGCCCTCCGGCGACGCAACCGCATAACCGACGCGCAAACCTGCAAGTCCATACGACTTTGAAAACGTGCGCAGCACAAAAACATTCTTCCGCTCGCGGACGAATCGGAGCGTATCCGGCTGCCTTTCCGGCGAAAGCAGTTCGACATACGCCTCGTCAAGAACCGCCACCACATAATCCGGCAACGAATCCAGAAAACCATACAGCGCGTCGTTCGAGACCACCGTCCCCGTGGGATTATTCGGATTTGCGACAAACACCAGCCGCGTATCCGGTCGAATCGCCGCGCGCATCGCGTCGAGATCGTGCGTGAAATCGCGCGTCGGGACTTCAATCGCCTCCGCTTGATACAACGCACAAACCAGCTTATAGACCACAAACGCCTGTTCCGACATCACCGCGCTCGTGCCCGACTCAAGATACACATGACCCAACAGCGCAATGATTTCATTGCTCCCGTGGCCCATAAAAACTTCATTGCGCGAAACACCCAGCTTCTTCGCGATGGCCGACCGCAGATAAAACGAATCGCCATCCGGATAAATGTGCATCTGCGAGGCGGCCTTTTTCATTGCCTCCACCGCGCGCGGCGACGGGCCGAGCGAATTTTCGTTCGACGCCAGCTTTACAATCGTCTCCGGATCGCCCAGCCCCAGCTCACGCGCCACTTCCTCCACCGGACGCCCCGGTTGATACAGCGACAGCGCATTGATCCAACCTTTTGCCGATGTGGTCACCGCGCTCACGGCTCGCCTCTGACCCAAATCACACACCCGCGCTGCGGCGCCCCGCTCACGCGCAATCGGCCCGACTGCAACGCAGCGCTCGCCGCCAACCTGTCTTTTTCCGAAATACAGAGCGCGTTCCACCGCCCCTGTGTCAACGCCCGAACCGCCTGCGCCGGAGATTTCCCCGCAATATATTTTGCGCTCGCGCCGAAATGATCGCGCGCCACAGCGCGAACCACGCCATCCCCAGCATCCAACAAACCGATCTTCAGCCCGCCCTCCAATGCAAGCGCTGCTGAAATAATTTCGCGGTAAATTGCCACAAGCGATTTCTGCGAAACAGGGCCACGATTCCGCTTTTGCAGACGCGCCAACACCTGCTGTTCGCGTTCGGGAACGTACAACGCACTGCCGCTCTCCGCCTTCAGCCGGCCGATCGCTTCTGCCAAAAGGCTCCGCTGATTAATGAGCAAAACCAGCCTCGAGTCCAACGCGTCAATCTGGCGACGCAGCGTGGCAAGGCGCTTTTCGCTCGCGCTGCTAGTCTTCTTTTTCGTCGTCTGACTCATCTTCGTCGCCATCTTCGTCCTCGTCATCGTCATCTTCGTATTCGTATTCGTCGTCGTCTTCGTATTCGTCGTCGGATTCGGATTCGTCTGATTTTTCAGACTCATCAGATTCATCTGGCTGATCAGTCGGATCGGACTCATCGGCTTCTTCCGAAGAGACGGTCTCTTCAGCAGAAGATTCGCCTTCCGTCATTTCCGTCGCTTCAGCAAGAGCTTCTTTTTCAGCTTTGGCTGCTTCTTTCTTTTGAGCGGCCTGCTCTTCCTCGATTCGGCGCAATTCTTCCACGCCCGGCAATTCCTTCACATTGTTCAGCCCGAAATATTCCAAAAACTTCTGCGTCGTGCCAAAGAGCCACGGACGCCCCGGCAACTCGCTCCGCCCGACAATCTTGATCAGTTGCAAATCAATCAGGTTCCGCAGAATCTGATCCACCGCAACACCGCGCACCGCCTCAATCTCCGCGCGCGAACACGGCTGACGATAGGCAATGACCGCAAGCGTCTCGAGCGCGGGACGACTCAGACGATTCGCGCGGCCCTTGTGTAAAAATTCGCGCAACCAGGGACCACACGCCGCATCGTTTTCCATCCGGAATCCGTTTGCCACATCCGCAACATTGACCCCGAGCCGTGCGCTATCCAGTTCCCGCCGGAACGCATCCAGCGCGGCGAGGACATCCTTCTCCGTCAGCTCCGCAAAATCGCGATACACCCCCCGCGATCCTCCGCAACCTGTTTCAGGCAACGGCGGATATCGGCAGCCGACACCGTCCCCTTCGCGGCAAACAGCAATGCGCCAATAATCTGTTTCAACTCCGGCAGTACTTCGGTTTCCGACACAGGTTCTCCTCCAGCCTACGCGGCCTCAGCCGATAATAACTCAATATCCCCAAACACGGCATCCTGCCGCGCATGGACTTGTTTCAAACGGATCAATTCCAACACCGCGAGAAACGCGCAAACCATCTCGTAGCGATGGTGCATTCCCCGCAACATTTCGCTCAACCGCACCTTGCCGCGCTCGCGCAACGCACGGGTCAGTTCGTCAATCTTTTCCGCCACCGTGTAGCGATCCGCAAAAAGCTCCGCAACACTCTCCTTCGGCGCCTTCTTCAACGCTTCGTTGAACGCCGAGATCAGGTCAAAAATGCCGACATCCTGCAGCGCGACATCCGGCTCCACGCCCAAATGTACGTGCTCGCCCTCGCGCGTGAAAACATCCTCGCGGCGCAACGCCAATTCCTCCAAGTGTAGCGCCGCATCCTTGAACTTTTTGTATTCGACCAACTGCCGAACCAAATCCCAGCGCGGATCCTCCTCTTCCGGCTCCAGCTCGGGACGCTCTTCCACCGGCAACAGCATCCGACTCTTAATCATCATCAGCGTCGCCGCCATCACGAGAAATTCCCCCGCAATGTTCAAGTCCAGCATCTGCATCGCTTCCAGATACTGCATATACTGCTGCGTCACCCGCTCAATCGGAATGTTGTAGATGTCCAACTCATCGCGCTTGATGAGATAGAGCAGCAGGTCCAACGGCCCTTCAAAGACCTCCAGCCGAACCTTGTATTCCTCGTGGGGCGTCATTGCCCTACTCCAGCCCGACCGCTTTGCGCGCGCGTTCGAGTGTGATGGACGCCTCCGCGCGTGCGCGTTCCGCGCCGCGCAGCAAAATGTCTTCCACGTAATCGGGATTGCTCGCCAACTCCTCGCGCTTGGCGCGAAGCGGACCGAAGTGGGCCTCAAACTTGGCGTGCAGCGCCTTCTTCGCCTCACCGTAGCCCATTCCGCCCTCGCGATAACGCGCCGCCATTGCGTCGCGTTCTTCCGGCGTCGCAAAAAGTTTATAGAGCGCAAACACGTTGCACTGCTCTGGGTCTTTCGGATCGGCGACGCCCTTGCTGTCCGTGACGATTCGCATCATCCGCGCCTTCGTCTCCTTCGGGTCGCCAAAAATTTCAATCGCGTTGTTGTAGGACTTGGACATCTTCTGCCCGTCCAACCCCGGCACCACCGCAACTTCCTCCAGAATTTGCTCCTTGGGGATACGGAAGGTCTCGCCGTACTGGTTGTTGAACTTGATCGCGATGTCGCGCGTGATCTCCAGGTGCTGCTTCTGGTCGCGGCCCACGGGGACAATGTCCGACTGCACGATCAAAATATCCGCCGCCATCAAAACCGGGTAGGAAAACAGGCCATGTGATGCCGCAATGCCGCGCGAGGTCTTATCTTTAAAAGAGTGACTCCGCTCCAACAGTCCCATCGGTGTCACCACCGACAACAGCCACGTCAGCTCCGTCACCTCCGGCACATCGCTTTGGCGATAAAACACCGTCCGCGTCGGGTCCAGCCCGCACGCCAGAAAATCCAACGCAACATCCAGCGTGGAGCGACGCAGCGCGTCCGGGTCCCGATACCGTGGTCAGCGCGTGATAGTTCGCGATGAAATAAAACGCCTCGCCCTGCTCTTGCAGCGCGATTGCGGGTTTCATCATTCCAAAATAATTGCCGAGGTGCAGTCGGCCCGAAGGTTGTATTCCAGATAGTATTCTCATGGGGTTCTCAAAAAGACTCGCGAGCCTATCCCAAGCAGGGCGCTCCAATCAAGGCATTGCCGCACTACTTCTTCAGCAACTGCACATACACGTCTTCCATCCGGCGAATGGTCGCGTGACCATCGAATTTTTTTACCAATCCGTGCAGATTGTGCGCCAGCCGCTTTCGCAGCTCCGAATCATCCAGCATCCGCTTCATATTCGCCGCCAGCCGCTCAATATCGCCTGGCTCACACAGCAGCGCGGTCTTCTCGTGTTCCAAAACCTCGCCCTGCCCGTCCGCCGTCGTCGCCACCGCCGGAAGCCCCGCCACCATCGCCTCAAACAGCGTGTTCGGCGTCGCCTCCTCGTGGCTTGGAAAAACCTGAAGGTCGAACGCCTGAATCACCTTTCGCACGTCGCGACGGAAGCCCAGCATCCGCACCACCTCGTCCAACTTGTTTTCGGAAATAAAGGCGCGCACTTCATTTTCATACGCGCCGTCGCCGACGATCCACAAACGCGCGTTGGGATTTGTCTTCAAAACAAGTTGAAGCGCGCGCATCGCGTCAATCAATCCTTTGTGTCCCTCAATCCGACCAACCACGCCCATCAACAACGCGCCCTCGGGTACACCGTTCTCACGACGCAACTGCGCGATCCATTCGGAATCCACCGCAGGCGATTCCGTCACAAGGATTCCGTTGTACAACGTCTCCACGCCTTCGGGCTTCAGGTAACGCTTGTGGATGCAAAACTGACGAACCGACTCCGATGTCGCAAACGTATGCGCGGTCAGCGGCGCGAGCAGCCATTCCGCGGGGCGCTGCGGAAGCGGAACGGTGTGATAATTGCAGTGCTCGTGAACAATCACGGGAATTCGCATCAGCCATCCGGCGATCCGCCCCCACGTACACGCGCCGTAGCCGTGCGCGTGAATCAAATCAATCCGCTCCTTGCGAACCAGACGAATCAACGCGAATAAATTGCGCGGGTCCAACTTCCCATAACCAAGCGTGAGCGGCGTGATCCCCGACGCCTGCATCTCGTCCGTCGCCTTGTCCCATCCGCGACGGCTGCACAACAACACGCGGAAGCGCGCCGCGTCAAAATTCGGCATCCACCACTGAAACAGCCGCGCCACCCCGTGAAACGTCGCCTTCTTGCCACCGAAGTGCTCGCACAAATGCAAAATCGTGTGCCGTCCCTGATCGTCCATTAAGAGCGACTCCTTATCACCTCGGCTGGAATCCCCGCCGCAATCGAATTCGCCGGAATATCCCGCGTCACCACCGCGCCCGCACCCACGATAGAGCGAGCGCCGACCGACGTGCCATCCAACACCTTCACCCCCGCGCCCAACCACGCACCTTCGCCGATCGTCACGCCCACTGCAGTCCGTGCCTGTTCCAGCGGCGACACGTCAATCCGGTCGTAGGCATGGCCGCCGCCAATCACATACGTATAAGCCGCCAGCATCACACGCGCACCGATCTCCACCTTCGCGCCGGAAAAGACCTCGCAGTTGAATCCGATATTTGCGCCGTCGCCCAAAATAATATCGCCGTTCTTACAGCTCAAAATGCTGTTCCGCCCGATAAAGACCCCGCTCCCAACGGTAATCCCCTCGTTCGATTGCCCCTTCGCATCGAGGACGCAGTGATCGTCCACCACGACATTGTCCCCGAGCCGAATTTTGTGCGGATGCCGCAGCGACACTCCCGTGCCGAACACCACCCCGCGTCCGCACGCGCCGAAGAGCGAGGGATAGGAGCTTGCTGCGAATGAAAAGCCCGAATGCGCCCGGGCAATAGCTGAACGCAGTAATTAACTCGTATTTGAGCAATGCCCAAAAGCCCGACCGACCGACCACCAAATCGCGGTACTTCGCCAAGGCGGACTTCTTCTCCGAGAAAAGCTCCTTCTGAATCTCAACCGATTCGCGTTCCATAACCGCCAAGCATACCCACAACCCGCCTCAAGTCCAACCCCATCACTTCTTCGCCCTCAACCACCCGCGCGCCACATACCCACGCGCCGTCTCCTCAATTCCGCGCCGGTTGTCATACGTTGGCGTGAATCCTAAACGCTGCTGCATCTTCTTCGTGTTGAACGCCCGATCCTTTGTAAAAACGCGACCCGCCTCCGGTGAATCGGCGGCTCCCAGCCGAACGGCTTGCAAACCAACTCGCACAAATCGCCGACAACAAAAAACGGCCACACCGGAATCCGGATCGGACGGAACCGATATCCCAGCGTCCACGCAATCAACCGCCCCATATCCACCAGTCGGATCGGCTCCGTATTCCCGATGATAAACGCCTCCCCGTCCGCCGCCGGCTTCGTCGCCGCCACCAACATCGCATCCGTCAAATCCTCAACATGAATCAAGTGATACAAACACCTTCCGAACCCCAGAATCGGAAAAACCGGCTTCGTCGCCATTCGGAAAACCTTCAGCAAGCGTTTATCATCCGGCCCCATGATCGCCGCCGGGCGAATCACCGTGTACGAGATGCCCAGCTCCGGCGCATTTTTGTGCATCCACCGCTCCGCCTCCGCTTTGGTGTTTTGATACAAATCACCCGGCGCAAATCGGTACGTTTCATCCGCTGGCGGCCTCTCGATGTGTCCATGCACCCCCACCGTCGAAACGTGTACGAAACGCTGAAACTCCGGCTGGCGCGCCGCCGCCTCGGCCAGCAGCTTCGTGCTCGTCACGTGGACCAGCTCATACACCTCATCCTTAATCCCCGCCTCGCGATACGCCGCTGCGACGTGAAAAATGAAATGCGCCCCCGAACACGCCGCCGCCACCACCTCTGGATCATACACCTGCCCACGAAACCACTGAATCGGCAACCCCCGCAGCGCCTCCGGCACATCCCGTCGCGTGATCGCCCGCACCGACGCCCCCTTCGCCAGCAGCTTTCGCGTCAACAGCGACCCGGTGAACCCCGTAGCCCCTGTAACCAACACAATTGTTCCAGAACCAATTTCCAAAATCAGACTCCAATGTTAAGCCGCGCAAAACTTCCAAGGATTGGAAGTGCGAGTCAAAATAACTTCCAAGGGTTGGAAATTCAGCAGAAAAAAGTTCCAAGCCTTGGAAGTCCAACTGCCACTGACTTCCAAGCCTTGGAACTTTCCACAGTTCGAGCGCAACAAACCGTTCAGCGCGGGCCCTTCGGCCTCCCCGCCAGCGCCGCCTTCACCTCGTCCGTAATGTATTTCGAATCGCTCCACGGTTTCTCTACCGCCGGACGGTCCGCCAGGCGTCGCGTCGCATCCAAAACATCGCGGCGCGTAATCAATCCGACGAGCTTTCCGTTTTCCACCACCGGCAGACGGCGGAAACTATTTTTGAGAAACATCGAAGCCGCCGCAAACAAGTCCGCATCCGGATCAATCGTCGTCAGCGTCCGCGACATGTAATCCTCCACGTGGTCGGGATCCGTATTGTGGAATGCATCGTTGACGAAGACCTTGAGACAGTCCTTCTCCGAGAGCATTCCGATGAGCTTTCCGTCCGCGTCCACCACGGGCGCACCGGAAATACGGCTGCGAAGCAGGATGTCAATCGCATCCCGGATCGGCTGGTTCGGGCGCAGGGTCACCAAGCGCCGCACCATAATTTCACGCACAGTATAGAGCTTGCCCATATCCTGTCCTCCTACGGCATATCTTACCCCGCGCCACACACGCGCATCAAGCCAACATGGAGAAAAACTATTTCCGCTTTGCCCCGCCCGTCTCATTCATCCGTATATGCGAATGTACGGATATAAACGACCCGAAGCCGTCCTTTTTCCGACGCAGCGCCGCGAACGCCGCCACATTCGACACCCGCAGAAAAGGATTGGTCTCCTTCTCCAGCGCCAGCGTCGAAGGCAGCGTCGCCTGGCCCGCACGATGCCGGGCGCGAACGTCATCCAGCCGATGTTTCATCGCTGCATGATCCGGCTCGACGCTCAGTCCGAAGAGCAGGTTGCCCTCTAGATAATCATGCCCGCAGTAGAGATGCGTTTCCGGCGGGAGCGCCGCAAGTTTTTGGAGAGAAGCAAACATCCACTCCGGTGGATTTGAAAAAATTCGACCACACCCCGCAGCGAAGAGAGCGTCGCCGGAAAACAAAAGTCCCGGCGCCGGCTCGGAAAGGTAAAACGCCAGATGCGTTGGCCGATGCCCCTTCGTATCTAACGCCCGAATGCTCAATCCCTGCCAGGGCAACACCTGGTTATCGCGCATCGCTTGAAAATTAAAGTCCACCCTCATCTCTTCCGGCCCGTACACGACAGCCCCGGAATCCCTCACAAGCTCCCCCACGCCCTCGATGTGATCGCCATCCCCATGCGTAATCAGAATTGCGCAAAGCTTCGCCTTCCGTTCCCGCAAAAGATCAGCAACCGAAGAAGCCGACGGCGGATCCACCACCAACGCCTCGCCGTTGCGCAGCAGGACGTAAAAGACATTGTCTTCAAAAGGAAGCAGCGCGACTTCCAAACCGGGATAATTTTGAAACCACATAATGAGCTTCAGGAATGGTGGGCGGTGAGGGATTTGAACCCCCGGCCCCCTCGGTGTAAACGAGATGCTCTACCGCTGAGCTAACCGCCCGGAAACGCAGGAAGGTAGCGGATTGACTCTGTGCGTCAACCGTTCTTCGCTCAAATCCATGATTGCGCAGTTGACGCGCAAGGCGCACACGGTTCCAATGCAACCGCAATGAACACATTCAATCTGCACAAATTACTGCGGGACGTTTTTGGCCCCGCGCAACATGAACACGTCCTCGTATTGGTGGATGTGCCCCGCGCCGGAGTTCCCGACAATGCCGACTGGAGCGAGCGCCGCGCGATGGCGGAGGAATGGCGCATGGCCTTCGCAGCACTGGGCGCGTCCCCCGCCCCCTTACTCACGTTTCCCGCAAGCGCCGGAAATAACGCAGACCTGCCGGAGATCGGAACGCAAAACGGCAAAGACACGCGCATCGCCGACGCTATCGCGCAAGCCACGCTCGTCGTGGCAATGACCAAACACTCCGCAACCGCGCCGCTCTCCGCGTTTGTGAAAACGCGCAACGACTTGCGCGTGGCCAGTATGCCGGGGGTGTTGCGGCGGATGGAACAAACCGCGCTTGCGGCAGATTACCGCGAGGTTGCACAGAAGGCGCAACTTCTTGCCGAACGCCTCGAACGCGCGGAGTCTGCGGAAGTGGAGTTTGACACCGGCCATCGCGTTCGCTTCGACCTTCGCCATCGCCACGCTCACGCGGACGACGGAATTTGCACGCGCGAAAAAACAGGGTTCCGCCTGATCAATCTCCCCAGCGGCGAAGCGTTCATCGTCCCCTACGAAGGCGAACAGGCAGACACGCCGAGTCGCACGGCGGGCGAAATCCCTGTTTCATGGGAAGGCGAACAGGCGGTCTTGACCGTCCGCGAAAATAAAATACGTGAAGTCGCGGGCGGGGCGTATGCGGAACGCCTGCGTGCGCATTTTGACGTGGACCCGGCCCGACGCAACATTGCCGAACTCGGCCTCGGTTGCAACGAGTCCGCAGCAGTGCTCGGCAGTGTATTGGAGGATGAAAAGGCCGGATTCCACTGGGCCTACGGCCGCAGCGAACACCTCGGCGGCGTCACTGGCCCGGACGCATTCAGCGATCCCGCACACGTCGTCCACCACGACATTGTTTATGCGCGTGGCTGCCCGATAGGCCTACGCCAGCTTGCTCTCGTCTATGCCGATGGAACGCACGAGACGATTATGCGAGACAGCGCCTACACAGTGTAGCCAGGATTTCATTTAATGCTCGCCACTCGCTCAGTGCTGCGGCAAAAATTTCCGCAGTCAGGGAGGATTCCGAAGTGCGAACAGCCATCTTAATTTTCACGGCGCTATTTCTCAGCTACGCGACACCGATCTTCGCAATGCAAATTTTCGCGCGCTGGTCATCCGGCAAAGAGCTTGCGCTGGAAGTGGAAGCTAACGACACGATTGACTCCGTAAAAAACAAAATTTTAGATAAAGGTGGGCCGCCGGAGGAAAGACAGTTCTTGTTTTTTAACGGCAACCTACTTGCAGATGGCCGAACGCTTGCGGATTACAACATACAGAAGGAGTCGAGACTGGCTCTATACACCGACGTCACGATTACCGCCCTCAGCGGCGATGAAGATGAAGTACAGATCGAAGCGGAACTGTGGGCCTCCGGTGTGACAAACCACATTGAGGCAACGTCTTCGCTGGAGGAGCCGGTGGTTTGGACCTCGCTGACAGACATTGTGTTTGAAGTAGCGAAAACCAACGTCACGGTTTCGGCCGCGGAACCGTTTCGCTTCTTTCGCATTGTGCAGTAAGAAACGCGCATTCGATTTGAGGCAAACTATCGTTGAAGTTTTTCCTTAATCCGGCACACTCCGCGCCAATGAAAAGCAAACTCGCTCTGGTTCAAATGCGCTGCTCGACGGATGCGGATGAAAACACCCGACGCGCGGCGGAATTCGTTGTAGAGGCAGGCAAGCAAGGCGCACAAATCGTCTGCCTGCCGGAGATGTATCGCACGCCTTATTTCTGTCAGAAAGAGGATGCGGCGATCTTTGATTTGGCGGAGACCATTCCAGGGCCGTCCACACGGATTTTGGGCGAGGCGGCAAAGAAGGCGGGTGTCACCGTCATTGCGCCGCTATTCGAAAAACGTGCGCTGGGCCTCTATCACAACACCGCTGTCCTGCTCAATCCCAAGGGCGAGAACCAAGGAATGTATCGCAAGATGCACATCCCAGATGATCCGGGGTTCTACGAGAAGTTTTACTTCACACCCGGCGACCTCGGATTCAAAGCCTTTGATACGAACGCGGGGCGCATCGGCGTTTTAATTTGCTGGGATCAGTGGTATCCCGAAGCCGCGCGACTAACCGCGCTGCGCGGGGCTACAACGCTCTTTTATCCGACCGCGATTGGATGGCATCCGTATGAAAAAGATCGCTACGGTGCGGAACAACGCGATGCTTGGCGAACCGTTCAACGCGGTCACGCGATCGCGAACGGAACCTACGTCGCTGCGGTGAATCGCGTCGGTCACGAAAAGACCGAGCCGCACGAAGCGGGAATTGAGTTCTGGGGCACGTCATTCGTCAGCGATCCGTTTGGCGTCGTGATTGCCGAGGCTTCTACAAATAAAGAGGAAATCCTCGTTGTGGAAACAGACACAAACCGTATCGAAGAAGTGCGCCGCGGCTGGCCCTTCCTCCGCGACCGTCGCGTGGACGTGTTCGGCGAGTTGACGCAGCGTTTCGTGGATTAATTACAAATGAGCGCACCCCTGCTGTATCCGGCTGAATGGGATCAACACGAGGCCACGTGGCTCGGCTGGCCACACAATGTCACGGACTGGCCCGGCAAATTTTCGCCCATCCCCTGGGTGTTCGGCGAAATGGCGCGGCACATTTCCGCCGGCGAAAATCTTCACCTTATCGTGAAAGACGCGAAGCACGAAGCCTCTGTGCGACGCATCTTGGACGCCACCGGCGTTGCCTCCTCGCGCGTTCGCTTTTTCCGTTGGCGCACGAATCGCGGATGGACTCGCGACTTCGGCCCAATGTTCGCGCGAACGGGTGGAAAGAAAAAAGGCCTCACGATTCTCGATTACAAATTTAATGCATGGGCAAAATATCCGGACTGGCAACTCGACAACGGGATCGCTGCGAAAGCTGCGAAGAAACTCGATCTTTCACTGACTCCGGTGACCCATAAAGGCACAAGCGTCGTGTTGGAGGGTGGCGGAATTGACGTGAACGGACGCGGAACGCTGCTGACCACGGAAGAATGTTTTATGGACCAGGAGGTGCAGTGTCGCAATCCGGGGTTCTCAAAAGAAGATTGGGGTCGCGTTTTTGCGAAATATTTCGGTGTTTCAAATGTGTTGTGGTTCGGCAAAGGCATTGCGGGCGATGACACGCATGGACACGTGGATGACCTTTGCCGTTTCGTGAATTCCAAAACAATCGTGCTGGTTCGCGAAACAAATCCGGCTGAAGCCAACTATCGGCCGCTCGAAGAAAACTGGGAGCGCGTGTCGGATATGCGGCTGGAAGATGGCTCAAAACTAAATTCAATCGCTTTACCCATGCCAGGGCCGCTCCATTTTCGCGGCCAGCGCCTCCCGGCGAGCTACGCGAACTTCTACATTTGCAACGCGGCGGTCCTTGTCCCGACCTTCAACGATGCGAAAGATCGCGAGGCGCTGGGCATCCTTTCGGAGCTATTCACCGACCGTCCGGTCATTGGAATTCACGCCGTTGATTTGGTTTGGGGTCTCGGTACTCTCCATTGTCTGACACGCGAACAGCCAAGCCCCTGAACGTGGCATAATTTCTGCTTTATCTATCTTGTTTAAAGGTGGATGGATCAGTGTCGCGCAAACATAAATTGTTTAACTCTGATTTATGGTCGCAGATTTTTCTGCTGCTGCTGCCGTTTTTGGATTCGGGGCGCTTTATCTGATCAGCAAGCCGTCCACCATTGAGATCACACCGACTACATCCGGTCGCTACCGCCAGCTTCCCACTACGTCGCGCGTGGTAATTCCCGACGCGCTGCCGGCCAATATAATCCCCACCCTCTCCGCGTTGAGTGCGAAGGGCCTCGCGGATGTGGTGAACCAAATGGCTATGGAGCCGGAGAATGTCGAGACCTCCGTGATCGTTGAGGTTGTGGACGGCAAAAAGCTATTGGAGCAGGCGGCGGCGCAAAAGGAACCGATTCCAACGCCTACGTTTCAGCGCGAGATATTCGCGCGCGGCTTGCTCACACCCGCTGGCATCGCCGTGGATCGGCGGACGGGCAACTATTTCGTCAGCGAGGAGAACGCGCACCGCGTTGTCATGATTTCCCCGCGCGGTCGGATTAAAACGGTCATTGATCAGGACACGCGCCTTTTCTGAAAAGAACGGAAATATTGAAACACGCCTTGCCCCGCTCAAGTGGCCAAAGGGGCTTTCGTTTGATCGCGCAGGCAATTTGTATCTTGTCGAAAACAAGCGCGGCGGGCGCGTGTTGAAAATTGCGATCAGCGAGTCGGGAAAAATCGGCGCGACAGAAATTATTCGCGTCCCCGGCCAGACAGGAACATTCACATGGAATAGTGTGGCGGCGCGAAGTAATGGAGAATTGCTGTTGACCGGGTCGAACGCCCAAGGCGCGACAATCGCGGCGGGCGAAATGGCGCAGGGCGCCATTGTCTATCGCGATTCCGAAGACCGCTGGTGGGTGCCGATTATGCGCCCACTCGCAACGTTCTCAGGCATCACCTTCTCAAAGAACGGACAGTACGCTATTTTCTGCGACGAACTGGCTGGCACAGTCGGCTGGCTCGATCTGCAATCGCGCTATCTCCGCGAAGGCGCCAGCAGCGCTTCTTTCCAATCGCCAGTCGGAGTTACGTCGCTGCCGGATGGACGTGTTGCGGTTGCGGAAAAGGACGGGCGCATTTCGCTCGTGGACCCGGAAGTAGATACAGTCGAGGTGCTGTCGGAAAGCACAACGCCCATCGCCTCGCTGGTCTGGAACGATCAAGCCTCCCGGCTGCTGGCCGCCTCCGACAAGAATGGTCTTTTGATTGAGCTATCGCCCGACGGCGCATTTGAAAAATTTCTCGACCGGATGGCGCGGGCGCGATGTATGGCGGAGGGCGCGATCCGCCATGTGCCGGACACGCCCCCCGACTATCTCCGCCCACTGCTGGAGATGGGCGGTCTTTCCGAACTGAATCCCGATTTCGATTTGGCGTTCGATGAATTGACACGCCGCATCCCGATTCTCGCCGCAGATGCGCGGGCGACGCTGATACAAACTTTTGACCCCGTTGAGGACCCCGTGGTGCATCTGCGCTTCATCGCGCTTGATCCGAATCGCATGAGCTTCGACGATCCCGGTTTTGATTTTGCAATCAGCGCGGTCATTCTGCGAACGAAATCCGGGAAGGTGTACAAGACGCAACTCGCGCGCACCGTAATCCTCACCGGCAACCTCTGGCGTGGCGAATTCGTCAATCACGGCACGTTCGATTTACCGGTGCCATTTGCCTATCAGGCGAAGCCCGACGCGCGCGGCCATGCGGTAATCCACTTCACCGGTCTCGGGCGCACGCCGGATATCGCCATCGCGCTGAATCCCGAGAAGCCGCAGGACAGTTATATGATTCTCACGCAACTGGACGGAACACTCGAGCAGTATCGCCTCGAAGAGACGCGCTCGGCGAAGGGCGCGGACAGCTGGGTGGTTTCCATGCCATCGCGCAAGCCGCAAACATGGCTGAGCATCTCCGAGTCTCTCGCCGATCTCGCGAAAAAAGAAACGGCGCTCTAACGAGCGTCACACCGAAATATTGAATGCCCTGAGCGTTTCACCGGCAAGATAGAGCGATCCGGTAATGACGAGAAGCCCGCCCGTTTCGTGCGCCCATGTGCGCCCTTCATCCAGCGCGGCGGACAAACAACGTATGTCGGCTTTCACTCCCGCCTGTCGCGCTGCAGCAGTGAGCGCATCTTCTGTCATCGCGCGTTCGCCTCTGCGCAAGACGAGCCAAAAATGTTCCATGCGCGACGCAAGCAAACGCAGGCAACCTGCGGCGTCTTTATCGTCAAGGTAGCTGGCGATACACGCCACCGCTCGCTTGCCGCGCAATTCATCTATCGCACGACAAAGACTCGCGGTAGCTTCGATATTGTGCGCGCCGTCGAGGAGGATGTCCGGGTCATGCGACAACACGTGTACGCGGGCTGGCCACCGCGCATTCGCAATGCCCTCGCGAAACGCCTCCTCTGAAATCGGCAGTTGTGTTTCCGCTGAAAACACCTGCAGCGCCGCGACTGCGGATGCGATATTGCTCAACGCGCTTCGGCCAAGTAGCGGACAGGTGACACGGCTGATAGTTTCGCCGCCCGCCTCAACGGTCAGCCGCTGCCCATCCAGCGACTGGGACTTCCGCGTCACGGTACAAACCTCCACCGCAAAAATCAGCCGCGCCGAGCGCGAGTGCGCGGTCTCGCGGACAACCGTTCGCGCGGCGTCGGGAAGCGTTCCGCAAACAACGGGGCGTCCTTCCTTGATAATCCCCGCTTTTTCTGCAGCGATTTGCTCGATCGTGTTTCCAAGATAGGCCTGGTGGTCTATTCCGATGGAGGTAATGACCGAAACGACCGGTGTCACGACATTCGTCGCATCCAGCCGACCGCCCATGCCGGTTTCAATCACGGCAACCTGGACGCCGCGTTGGCGGAAATACTCAAAAGCGAGCGCGGTCGTGAATTCAAAGAATGTGACATCACGAAAACCGTCGCGCTGTGTCCGCGCGGCGGCGGTCTCCACCACCTCCATCGTCGCTAGGAGGTCTTCGTCCGAAATCATTTCCCCGTTGAAACGCACGCGCTCGTTGAAACGGATGAGGTGCGGGGAGGTATAGAGTCCGACGCGGAATCCGGCGGATTTCAAAATGGACGCGATCAATGCGCAGGTGGAGCCTTTGCCATTGGTCCCCGCGACATGAATCGAAAGAAACGAATCCTGCGGATGGTCCAATTCACGAAGCAGCGCAGCGACGGAATCCAACCCCAGCTTGATCGTGTGCAGGCGGCGTTGATAGAGACGCGCCAGACGGTTATCCAACGAATTGTCCGCTAAATTGCTCAAAGGAAGAGTGGCCGGGCCTCGATTTAGCCGCCCTGTTGGAGCGCCACCGGCTTGTCCCGCAAGTAATCAAGCGCAAGAATCAGTGTCTGCTTGAGCTGCTTGCGGTTCACAACCATGTCGAGCAGGCCCTTTTTCAAAAGAAACTCGGAACGCTGAAAACCTTCGGGCAGGTCCTGCTGCGTAGTTTCCTTGATGACGCGCGGGCCGGCAAAACCGATGAGCGCCGCAGGTTCGGCAACAATCAGATCGCCCAACGTTGCAAAGCTCGCCATCACACCCGCCATCGTCGGGTGCGTGAGCACCGGGATATACGCCAGTCCCGCTTCGGCGTGACGCGCAAGCGCGCCACTGGTCTTCGCCATCTGCATCAAACTGAACAAGCCTTCGTACATTCGTGCGCCGCCCGATGCGCAGACAAGAATCACGGGAATTTTCTCTCTGGTTGATTTCTCAATCAGCCGCGTCACTTTTTCACCAACAACCGACCCCATGCTCGCGCCAAGAAACGCAAAATCCATCACACCCAGACCGATCTTGTGCGTTCCCATGAGACCGGTGCCGATGGTGATAGCATCGCGGTAGCCCGTCTTGCGCCTGTTCTCTTCAAGCTTGCTTGGGTAGGACGCGGTTCCGGTGAAGCCCAGCGTGTCCACGCTGTATAGCTCCGCGTCCCATTCCTTAAAGGAGTCCGCCTCGGTCAGCAACTTGATGCGATCCGCGCGATTCATCTGGAAATGGTAGCCACATTTGGGGCAGACGGCGGCGTTCTCGTCCAGCTCCTGCTTGAAAATAATTTCCTGGCAGCCCGGGCATTTGAGCCACAGCCCGTCCGGGATATCGCGTTTGCGAACCTTGACGGTCGCGTAATTTTTCTTACTGAACAAAGGCATAAGTTGGCTCGTTCCTGAGTTATTGCTGTCGCGCAAGCGTCACCACATGGACGCTCCGACAACCGGCATTCTTTAGCGCGCGCGCACAGGCACTCGTAGTCGCGCCCGTCGTCATCACATCGTCTATCAGCAAGACCGACCGGCCGCTCAACCGCGAACCGGCCCTTGCCATGAATGCGTCTGCAACGTTAGAGAGCCGCTGGCGAGCTGTCAAATGAGTTTGCGTTTCCGTGCGGCGCACTCTCGACACCGCGCTGCGCCAGAACGGTTTGCGCAAGCGGCGCGCCAGCCCGGAGGCCAGCAGCGCGGCTTGGTTAAACCCGCGTTCCCGCTCGCGCGCCGGATAAAGCGGCACAGGGCAGACGGCGTCCACCGCAATATCCGGGTAATGAACTTGCAGACAGGCCGCCAGCCAATCCACAAACTCCTCCCGAAGCCACAGCGCAGAGTGGTACTTGAACTGGTGAATCAGGTCTGCGGCCACCCGGTCAAAGCGCATCGCGGAGCGCGCCTTGTCAAAGGCGGGCGATGTTTGCGCGCAGTGAAAACAGGTGTATGCGTGGTCGGCCCGGCCTTCCAGCGGGTTTCCGCAGCAGGCGCAACACGGATCGCCGATCGTACGCAAGCCCGCCCGGCAGTCCCAACAAAGCGCCCCCGGCTCCCCCGTCCAGCCCCGCCCCGCACGCCGCACAGCGCCGGGGATAAATGAGATCAAGAACCGTATTCAGTCTCATAAATAAGAGTCTGCCCGAAGGCATCAACGTTGACAATGCCTTGCTTCGCTGACTACTGTGAGCGCAGCTTTCGCTGGAAGTTTTGCACATGGTAGGTTTAGGACAAGAATTTGCCGGTTATCAAGTCACGCGCCGCTTGGCGAGTGGCGGGATGACCCATCTCTATGTCGGAGTGGATCCGCAGCAAAACCGCGTGGTCATTCGGCGGCTGAAACCCGAATACATCAAGGATCGGCGCATACGTACAACGTTTCTCCAAGGCGCGCAAATACTCAGCCAGCTCAGCCACCCCAACGTTGTTCGATTCATCAATGCCGGAATGTATCGCGATGAACCGTTTATTGTTGTTGAATACGTGGAAGCCCGAAACTTGCGCGATTTGATTCTGCGCAAAGACCCCCTCCTCTACCAAAACGTTTTAACCATCATGCGCCAGATGGCGGCGGCGGTCAGTTACGTCCACATGGCCGGCTTCAACCACTTGGACATCAAGCCGGAAAACTTCATCGTCCGCAACGACGGCTTGGTCATTCTCATAGATTTTGACCTCGCCATTCCGCGCAAAAACAAACCGACAAAACTTTCCCCCCTTCCCGGCACCTTCGCCTATTTGCCGCCGGAAACATTGATGAAAAATCTGGTGGATGATCAGACCGACATCTACGCATTTGGCGTCACCTGCTATGAAATGATGACCGCCCACAAGCCCTTCGAGGGTGTCACAATCGAGGACGCGCGCAGGGCGCAGTTGGACCCAAACGGACGCCCGATGCACTTTCGCTTCCATAATGTCACTCTTCCGCCTGTCCTCGAAAACATGATTTTCAAATGCCTTGCGTACCGGCAAAGCGACCGTTACCCTTCGGTGGCTTTGGTCATGCGTGACCTTGAGACGATGGTATGAGCTATCTTATGGAAGGACGACAACCGGCGGGTGTGCGCCGCCGCTGGGTGCGGTATGTACTCCCTGCCGCAATCATTTTGCTCGGCGTCGCCGCATTCGTTGTGTGGCAAGAAGCGCTCGCTCCGAACTCTGAACAAATCGAACCCTCTCAATCATCGGTCGCGCCGTCGGATGAGGCAGCCGCCACGGAAAACCTCGATCCATCGCCCGACAAAGCCGGCGCCGCGCCAACCGCTTCAATCAATCGAACTTCCGATGCGGATGCGAAAGCGCTGCTGAATGAGGCGAAAGCACTGCAAGCGGAAGGCAAATTGGAGCCCGCACGCGAAAAAAGGAATGGCAGCGATCGAGGCCGCGCAAACGGACGCAACGCGGGCGGAGGCCGAGTCGCTGGTCGGCACAGTCGGAATGGCACTCCTGATGACGCAGCGACCGATGCCGGAGAAGCAGGACTATACCATTCAACCCGGCGACTCACTCGGAAAAATCGCGCGCGATTTCGGAACGACTATTGAGCTGATCAAAACAAACAACAATTTGCGAAGCAACGTCATCCAGCCCGGCAAGCGACTGCGTGTATTCAGTGGGAATTGGTCCATTGACGTAAATAAAACGCGGAACGATCTCGTCCTTTCGCTCAATGGAAAATTTTTCAAACGTTATCGCGTTGGCACTGGCGAATACGCGAATACCCCGACCGGCGAATTCAAGATTGCAGATCGAATCCCGCAACCGACTTGGTGGCATCCCGACGGGCGCACCATTCCCTACGGTGATCCGGAAAATCTACTCGGCACCCACTGGCTCGCCTTGGACGTCAAAGGCTACGGCATCCACGGCACCTGGGAGCCGGACACCATCGGCAAGCAATCGAGTATGGGCTGTGTGCGCCTGCTGAATGACGACATTGCCGAACTCTTCACACTCGTCACCGTCGGTACGCCTGTTATTATCGAGGAATAAGCGCCTCGGAGATTTTTATGCCTCCCTATACTTTACCATTTGAAAAGCCGGTTCTTGATCTCGAAAATAAACTTCACGATCTGACCCAATTCAGCGAGACGCAAAAAATTGACGTCTCAGGCGAAATCGAGCGGATGAAGAAACGGATCATTGATACGCGCCGCAAGATTTATAACGAACTGACGCCGTGGCAAAAAGTCCAAGTCGCGCGCCACCCCCTCCGCCCCTATACCAACGACTACATCCAGTTGATGACGAAAGACTGGATGGAAATTCACGGCGACCGCGACTTCCGCGACGACCGCGCCATCATCGGCGGCTTTGCAACCATTGACGACCAGCGCGTGGTTCTCATCGGCACACAAAAAGGACGCGACACCAAGAGCAATCTCGAATGCAACTTCGGCTGCGCCTACCCAGAGGGTTATCGCAAGGCGCTGCGCCTGATGAAACTCGCCTCGAAGTTCCGCCTTCCAATTGTCACCCTCGTGGACACCCCCGGCGCGTTTCCCGGCATTCAATCGGAAGAGCGCCACATTGCGGAAGCCATCGCGGTGAACCTACGCGAAATGTTCACCTTCCCCGTCCCGATTATTGTCACCATCATCGGAGAAGGCGGAAGCGGCGGCGCATTGGGCATCGGTGTAGGCGACCGTGTGTTGGTTCTGGAGCACGCCTACTATTCTGTGATTTCTCCTGAAGGTTGCGCGGCAATTCTCTGGAAAGATCGCGCCTATGCCGACCGCGCGGCGGAAGCCTTGAAACTCACCTCCGCCGATCTCAGCGCAATGGGGTTTGCCGACGAAGTGGTTCCCGAACCTCTCGGCGGCGCACACAGCGACCACGAAGCGATAGCCGAAACGCTAAAGACCGTCATCCTACGCAATCTCAAAGAAGTGCAGATGATGTCGGACGACCAGCGCCTGCGCGCGCGATACAACAAATTCCGCGCCATGGGTCGCTTCGGCGAGGGCGATCTGCCCACCAAGGCCGCCACCCGTCGCGCCACCCCGCTACCCGCATCGCCGCCCCCGCAAATGTCCGGCGAAACGCTGGTAGATCGCGAGATTCCGCGCTAATTTCCAACCCTTGGAAGTCCTTTTGGACTAAACTTCCAAGCGTTGGAAGTTTTCCCACATAAACGCGAAGCGCAGTTACGTCGGCCAGTGGATCGTCACGGAAAATTCGATGCTCTCGTTCAGGCTGCGCTGAACCGGGCAGGCGTGGGCGATGCGCTCGACTTGTTGACGGCCTTCTTCCGGCATATCGTGCGCCATCCACAATTCAATCGGCAATCGCGCGATGCGTCGCGGGGGCGTACTGCTCATTTCCTTTGTGACTTTAATTCGCATTCCGCTCACGTCCCATCCCCTGCCTTCTGCGGCAATCCCGATGGTCGTTAGAATACAGGTCGCGAGTGCGCTTGCAACGAGGTCGCTCGGCGAAAAGCGTTCGCCCTTACCCTTGTTGTCAGTTGGCGCGTCGGTTTCAACCTGAGAACCAGATGGTCCGTGCGTGAGCGTGCAGCGCAAACCGCCATCATAAACTGCGTTAATCTCAACTCCCATAACCTCTCCTTTGCGAATCACACTTGAAGATGAATTATACTCGGTTATCGTTAGACTTCACTTACAAGGACTAGATATGAGCCGTAATGACGAAATTCTCAACAGCATCCGTGAAATCATAGACCCCGAAGTTGGGAAGAGTATCGTCTCGCTTGGCTTTATCAAGAATCTACAACACGACGAGCGCGGCCGCGTCTCGTTTATGGTCGAGCTGAACAGCCAGACCAACCCGCACAAGGAAGATATTCGCAAACAGTGCGAAGCCGCGGTCGGCAGTCTGCCCTGGGTCAGCGGGGTTACTGTGGTCATGTCCTCGAAGCCACCGGCGCGACGCAACCCGCTGGTCGCAAAGTCGCCCGCCCTCGAAAAGGTGCAAAGCATCATTGCGGTCTCCAGTTGCAAGGGTGGCGTCGGCAAATCCACAACGGCGGTCAACCTGGCGTACACCCTCTCCAAACTCGGTGCGCGCGTAGGACTGTTCGACGCGGACGTGTACGGCCCGAGCCTGCCCATCCTCGTCTCGCCGGAAGAACGTGCGCTATTTATGCGAGGCGACCTGATTCAGCCGCTGAGCTACGAAGGCGTTTCTCTGATGTCCTTCGGCTTCGTCTCGCACACCGAAAGCGGAGGTAGCGGCCCGGCCATTATGCGCGGCCCGATGGTGACACAGGTCATCAACCAACTACTCACCACCACCGAATGGGGAACGCTGGACTACCTGATCCTCGACTTGCCTCCGGGCACGGGGGACATTCAACTCACCCTTCTGCAGCTCGTCCCAATCACCGCCGCAGTCATTGTGACAACACCCCAGCAGATCAGCTTTGTGGACGTTGTGAAGGGCATTCAGATGTTTGACAAGCTCAAGGTACCGACCATCGCCGTCGTGGAAAATATGAGCTACTTCGTCTGCCCCAACTGCGATTCCAAACACTACATCTTCGGGCAAGGCGCACGGCAGAGCCTGATCAATCAATACGGAATTGAAAGCTCATTTGAAATTCCGCTGCGCGACGAAATCGCGCGGTTTAGCGACTCCGGACGCCCGGTGGTGCTCGCGGAGCCGGACGGGCCAGCCGCGCAAATCTATTTGGATATCACCAAGGCCATTGTTCGCGAGGTCAGTAAAATCCGCCTCGGTCGCGTGACCCCGCCAACGGTCGAATTTAACGCAACGGACGGCGTGAAGATTACATTGAGCAGCGGCGAGGTCCTGACGTGTCACCCCGCCCTGATTCGCCGCGCCTGTCGCTGCGCACACTGCGTCGAAGAGTTCTCGCACAGGCAACTGTTGGATCCGGCGATGATCGCAGAGGAAGTGTACCCGATCAGCATTCTGCCGATGGGCAACTACGCCGTCGCAATGACCTGGAGCGACGGGCACGCGTCCTCCATTTTCCCCTACGAGCAATTATTGAAACTAGCGCGGGGAATCGTGGACGAACCAGTGTCGAACTAGCCCTTCCAAATGGCTTTGAGTCGCGACGGCTCTGACGTATAGTCGGCGCACTGGGAGCATTCCATGGATAAACTTTGGTACTACACGGTCGGCAAGAAAGAACAACGCGGCCCGATCACAGAGGACGACCTCCGCGCGAAAATTCAGTCCGGTGAAGTCCCACTCAACGAACTGGTGTGGACAGATGGTATGACCGGCTGGGTTCCTGTGGGCAATGAACCGACATTCAAGAGCGGAACCGACAGTTCAGCTCCGCTCCCACCGCCCACCCTCCCGCTCGCCGCGCCTGTCCCCACCCCGCGAGTCGCGGGCCCCCGCGTTTGGCGGATGGCTCACCTTCGTCGGACTCTTCAACATCTTAAGCGGCTCAATGATGATTTTGACCTGCTTCGGCACACCCGCCGGAATCCTCATGATTTTGGCGGGCATTGCCGCAATGGGTGCAAAGACTGCGTTGGACCAAACAGGCGATATCCCCGCCGAATTTGCGCCCGTCATGGCGAGGCTTCGGAAATTTTTTATCTACACCGGCGTCATCGTCATCCTAAACCTCGTCGCCTTTGTACTCTTTGCACTGACCATGAGCAGCAGCCTTGCGATTGCGCTGCCGCAAATCCTCGAACAACTCCAATAGTCCACGCCGTATGTTTATTCACACAACAACTGTTCGCCTGCACGATACCGACGCCGCAGGTGTCCTCTATTTTGCAAATCAGTTCCGCCTCGCACACGAGGCGTACGAAGCATTTATGGAGCTGGCTGGCGCGAGCCTCGCGGCGATGCTCAAGAAAGGAATGATCGCGCTGCCAATCGTCCACGCAGAGTCAGACTATCGCTTTCCTTTGCGCGTCGGCGATGTCCTGACAATCACGCTGCGGCTTCATCGTCTTGGCAAAACATCGTTCACACTTGTCAGCAGAATTTCAGCAAACGGCCAGACGGTAGGCTATGTGAAAACCACGCACGTCGCGATCAACCGACGCAGCGGAAAGAAAACACCCCTGCCCCCGCATTGAAGCGCGCGTTACAAACCATTCGCCACAAAGAACCGGCGCGCAAATAACGCAGCCAGCCCGCAGCTCAGCCCCACGCCAATTCTTGCAAACGGCGACGGCGGACTTTGAGGCCCGTTTCATCTGAAGGCCACGGGCGAAACTCGACAGGGATTTTGTAACGCGGCAATGCGTGTTCCAACTGCGTCCTGATTTCAGCATCGGACAACGCATCGCCGCGCCAACGAACAAACGCGATCGGGCGCGCGCCAAATTCTTCATCGCGGCGCGGCACAACGATGGCTTCTTCAATCTCCGGCAGACTTGCCAACAATGTTTCGATTTCTTCCGGTTGAATATTTTCACCGCCGGAAATGAACTGATTGTCCTTCCGTCCATGCACGGTCAGGTAGCCCTCTTCATCAAGCGCACCCAGGTCGCCGGTCGGGAACCAACCCGCTTCATCCACGGGCCGCTCCCGCCCTTCACTATTGACGTAGCCGTTGAACAGCGTATGACCGCGCACCCAAATCTCACTGTCTTCCGCAATCCGAATCTCGCGATGACTCAACACGCGGCCACTGGTCATTCGCTTTGCAGGTGGCGAACTGGGAGTCATTGTAGCGACCTGCGAGGCCATTTCGGTTAAGCCGTAGCTCGTATAAACCGGCCAACGCCGCCGCATCGCCTCCACTAACAACCCCGTCGGGGCGGCGCCGCCACCGAGTAGAATCGTCTTCAATTTTGCAAACGAATCGGGAAGCGATGCGATTCGCAACAAGCGATACAGTTGCGTCGGCACAATAGAGAGATGAGTCACCCCATAATGCTCTTGCGCGTCTTCAATCGGCTCGTCCTTCTCAGGAATCGCCAGCGACGCCCCCGCCAACGCACAGCGAAAAAGAATTGCAATTCCTCCAACGTGATAGAGCGGAAGTGAGAGCAGCCAGCAATCCTTCGACGAAAGCCGGATATTCTGACTCGACCCCCGCGCGTTGTAGTAATGGTTTGCGACGCTGTGTTCAGCGGCCTTCGGCGCGCCACTTGAGCCCGACGTAAAAATAATTGTCGCGGGCGCACCCAGTTTCAAAGACCAGCCCATTTCGTCGAGACCCGCCGCATCGCGATAAATCAACAACTCATCAGGCGAAACCACACGCAATCCCGCCGGCCCATCGTCAATCGGCTGTGAAACTCGCGCGACGAGAAAAAGGCGCGGCGATATGACGCACCTGCTCCATCACCCCAGGGCGAGGCAGACGCGTATTCAACGGACATGCCACCACCCCCGCGCGCCAGCATCCGAAAAGAATCGCGACCATCTGCCAGGAATTTTCCAGATAGATCGCAACTCGTGTGCCCGGAGTTGCGCCGATCAGACGCAAATTTCGCGCGACACGCGTCGCCATTTCGTCCAGTTCGAAAAACACCATTACGTGGCCTCCCGACACGAGCGCGGTCTCGTGTCGGGAAATTGTCGCCGCATCAAAAAGAGGACATCGAATAACACTCATTGCTTCACCACACTACGCCGGGCAGCGGTTAGGTCCAAACGACCACCACTAATTTTTAATTGCGGTTCCAACACATCTTCTGCAAGCGCCCGATAAGCGTCCAAGCCCGCAACACCTCCCGTCCCTGCCGCCAGTTCCGCCAACATCCGCACGCCCACCCCGGACTCATAGGCAGAACTGAAAACCACCTGACCGCCAATCTCCTTCGCCCGTTCAACCAGCGCCAGACAGCGAACAATTCCGCCCAGAAGCGTTGGCTTCACTACCCAAGTCCTCACCGGCGGGTGTGCGCTCATCAGGTCAACGCCCTCCTGCAACGTCTCATCCCAGGCAATGGAAACACCTTCCGGCCAACCACGCGGTATTCCGTGCCCGCCTTCAAACGGTTCCTCAATGTACTCCACCGGCAAGCCGACAATCTCCGTCGCAAACGCGCGCGCAGTGAGGGAAATCCACGCGCGATTTGCATCGAGCCGGAACCGAACGTCGGGCGCTGCGGCAACGGCAGCGCGAAGTCCCGCCAGCTCGTGGGCACTTGGAAATCGGCCGACCTTAATCTTAACAACGGAAAAACCCTCGCTTGCCAATGCGCGCGTTCGTTCCGCCCAGAGCTCCGGCGCTTCAACAATCAGCCCATTCACTTCACACGTATCCGCTGTACCACCAAACAACCACTCGCTGACCGATTTTTCCGCCTCCGCAGCGGAAGCCGACACAACAGCAGATTCCACCGCAAACCGCGAAGACGGCGTCAGGTTTTTGATTGACTCGCTCCATGCGCGAAGCTCCAAAACACTTCTCGGCTCGCAATCAACAACCAGCGCGGTCAACTCAGCGTGAACTTCTTCCAGCGACTCACGACTAAACCCCGGCAATGGCGCAGCATCACCCCACCCCACAGCGCCGGATTTAGTTTCTACACGCGCAAGGACCCCCGCGCGTTCATTCAGCTTCCATCCACCGAGAGAGATGGGCGTGTGTAGGCGGAGAGAATACGGCTGGAGATGGAGCTTCACAGCAACCACCCCACTGAAAAGAACAGCGCATACAAGAGCGATAAAAATCCGGTGTAGGCCAGCATCCGATTCATCTTCGGCCCATTTTGATGCTGACGAATACCGATGAACGCGGGGATGGCAGCGAGGAAAACCAGTGAGGCGAGCAAGGCCCAATACGGCCCCTGCTTTTTGAACACGAGATAAAACGGAATCGCAGCCGCAACGGTCACACACAAACAATATTCAAATCGCGCAAATCCTACGCCGAATCGCACTGGCAACGTTCGTTTCCCTGTGCGCGCGTCTCCGTCGCGATCGCGCAGATTATTCACGGTCAGAATGGCGGCAGAAAGAAGGCCCGGTCCGAATCCGGCAATTACCGGCGCCCAGGACCAGGAGACCGTCTGCGCGTAGTACGTCCCCGCCACTGCGACTGGTCCGAAGAAAATCAAGGTGAATACATCGCCCAAACCGAGGTACGCCAACGGTTTTGGCCCCTCCGTGTACAAAACGCCCGAGGCCACCGAGAGTGCGCCGACGAGCGCCAACGGCCAACCGGCGCGTTGGATTAAATAAATGGCCACCACGCCACCCAGCGCAAAGACGAACACAGTCGCCCACATCATCTGCCTCGGCGTCACCAAGCCGGCAGCAACGGCGCGAGTGGGGCCGGTGCGCGACGCGTCATCTGTGCCGCGTTTGAAGTCGGCGTAGTCATTACAATAGTTGGTCCCGATCTGAATACACAACGCACTGAACAACGCACAGAGCGCCGCGAGCAGATGAAATCCACCGTCGCGATACGCCATTGCGCTCCCCATTGCAACCGGCGCAACCGACGCCCAAAGCGTTTTCGGCCGCGCCGCCAATATCCAAGCCCTCGCGCTCAAAAGGGGTCTCACAAGGGGTCAGTCCTCACTATTGCATACTCGCCAGAAAGGGGCTGTCCTGAAGTGCACATTTAGGGCCGCTTCGGGAACTGACCGAAGTCCGGCTTCCGCTTCTCCACAAAAGCACGCCGCCCTTCCTGCGCTTCTTCCGTCATATAAAATAGCAAAGTCGCGTTGCCGGCGAGTTCCTGGAGCCCCGACTGACCATCGCAGTCGGCATTGAGCGCGGATTTGAGACAGCGAATCGCGAGCGGCGATTTCTCAAGAATCTCGCGGCACCACTGAACGGTCTCCTCTTCAAGCCGTTCCAACGGAACTACCGTGTTCACCAAGCCCATATCGAGCGCCTGTTGCGCATTGTACTGACGGCACAAGTACCAAATCTCGCGGGCTTTCTTCTGGCCAACAATCCGCGCGAGGTAGGACGAACCATAGCCGCCGTCGAATGATCCGACTTTCGGGCCGGTCTGACCAAATATCGCGTTTTCCGCCGCGATCGTAAAATCGCACATCACGTGAAGAACATGGCCGCCGCCAATGGCATACCCGGCAACCATCGCAATCACCGGCTTGGGACACGCGCGGATGTCGCGCTGAAAATCCAGGACGTTGAGGTGATGCTGCCCCGCCTCGTCCTTGTACCCCGCGTCGCCGCGAATCTTCTGATCCCCACCGGAACAAAATGCCTTGTCGCCCGCGCCGGTGAGAATGACAACACCGATATCTTCATCCAGTCGCGCGTCTTGCAACGCCGCGATCATCTCCTTCACCGTAAGCGGGCGAAACGCATTGCGCACTTCGGGGCGGTTGATCGTGATCTTCGCAATGCCCTCGGCCTTCTCATACTTGATGTCTCGGTAATCTCCGGCGGACTGCCAGTTCGGTATCGTTGCCATTTTTTTCTTCACTCCTCTTCAATAAATTCGCGGATCGCCGCGTGAACAAACTCAGGACGCTCCAAGTGCGGGAGGTGTCCCGCGTCCGGCACTGTAAGGAGCCGTGCGCGCGGCGACAAGCCCGCCGCCCGCGCTAAAATCTCGCGATATTTTTTATCACCATCCCCTGTAATAAACAGGGCGCGCGGTTTTAGCGACGGCAGTTCACCCCACAACGACGGCTGACGCGCAACACTCAATGCTCGCAGCGCTGCGGCGCGTTCACTAGGGGAACCCACTGCGCGACGCGACCTCAAATCGTGTAGGAGAGCCGGGCGCGTTTGCAGCGAAGCGAAGAGTGGGAGGTCGTACCACGCGCGGACGAACACGTACAAACCACTGCGCTCAAGGTCTGCCGCGCGTTGGTTGTCGAGACGCAGCCGCTCTGCCCGCTCTGCGCCCGAGCGCAAACCGGGTGAAGCAGAGATCACGGTTAACGAGGCCAATGCCAATGTCGGGTCTAGCGCTGTCGCCAATGCAATACGACCGCCCATCGAATAACCGATCAGATGTGGTGGTGTTGGGAGAGAACGGATCGTTCGCTGCGCTTGCCGCACGGCATCCACGAAATCCGCAACGAGCGGAGAGCCGTGACCGGGCAAGGCACATGCGCGAACGCTGTAGCGGGAGTTAAGCGCTCGGGCCAAATTTTGCCAATCTTCAGTATCGCCTAAAAAGCCGTGCAAACAGACCACCGGTGCGCGACCGTGCGAAAGAATCGTCGTTTTCATACGCGCGATCGGTCGAGCTTCTGCGCGGCCTCCGCGACGAGTCGGCGAACCATCCGCGCCGTATCCGCGCGACGTGTGCGAACCTCAATCAGCGTGGATGTTCCACTCCGCCGCGCCTTGCGCCACGCCTTCACAAACGCAGTGGAAGTCGTCGGTGCGGCATAGGGCAAACCAAACATCCTTGCTGCGCCCGAAAACTCCAAACCGTGGGGTACCCCAAATACTTTTTCAAAGTGCCGCGCGGATTCAGCGATTGGAAGAAGCGAAAAAATCCCTCCCCCGTCGTTGTTCACCACAACGACAATCAGCGGAACTTTCGAGTGGCGAAGCAGCGAAAGCGAATTCAAATCGTGCAGCGCAGATAAATCGCCCAACAGCAAAGTCAGCGGACGCCCGCTCCCTGCCGCGTAGCCCACTGCCGATGCGATCTGTCCATCAATCCCGCTCAATCCTCTGTTTGCGGCGACATGAAGCGATGCGCCTTGCGATGAGGCGAAGGTGGCAGCGAGTCGAATCGAAAGGCTATTTCCCAAAAACCAACCATCCCCTTCATTGAGGAGGGTTGAAAGCGCAGCGGCAACGCCCGGCTCGGAAAGTTTTGTCGTGAGTGAAAACCGCTGCGACCAATTTTTTTCAACCGCAGCAGAAGCGCACGTCCATTGCGAGAGCCATTCCGACTTCGTCCGACTCGGAAGCTCCTTCAATAACGACTCGACAATCGCTGCAGGCGATTCTGAAACACGAATGCAGTTGCGATGCAACGGGTCCATCCGCCCAGGGGCGTCGTCCACGATGACGCGCTTCTTTATGGTCTCATCGCCAGCAAGCGCGAGGAAGCGCCGCGTGACAAATCGTGAGCCGAATTGCAGAAGCAGATCGCAACCCGCCCCGTGTGCAAAGCGCTTGTTCGCCAGCACAACATCGGCTTGCGCAATTACAGTTTCATCGTTTGCTCCCACCCGCAAACCCGATTGAATATCCGGCAGCAAAGGCCAGTTCAGGTGTGTTGCCAGCGCCGCAACCGCGCGAGAACTTTCAGATTCCAATGCGCCAGCCAAGATGATTCCGCGCTGCGATTTTCTGATTTCATCAATCAGAGCCAGCGAGTTCTCCACGGTCGTTTTTGAGGCTTCGTATGCAATCCACGGTCGTTCATTTTTCGGCCAGTCGCCCAACTCGTGGATTAGACGTCGTTGCGAAAATTGTTTTTGAATCGGCGCAAGCGGCTCGCGAAACGGTACGTTTAAATGAACTGGCCCGCGCAAGACTCCGGTCGCGGCATGTAGCGCAGCATCCACGGTCGAAAGAAGAAACGCCGGCGATATTTTTTCTGACGGAACAGGAAGGTTAGAGAAAAAGCGGACGAACGAGCCAAACAACTTCACCTGGTCCGTCGCCTGATTTGCGCCGCAATCACGCAATTCTGGCGGACGATCCGCAGTGAGTGCGATAAGCGGAATCTCCGAATGATGCGCCTCCGCAATTGCCGGGAACAAGTTCGCAACCGCAGTTCCTGAGGTAGTAATTGCCACCGTCGGACGCCCAGACGCCAGCGCCTCGCCAAGCATTCGAAATCCCAGCATCCGTTCATCCGGATAGACGGATACATTGAGTTTTCCATGCGATGCAGCGGCTTCCGCGAGTGGGCTGGAGCGGGAGCCGGGGGCGAGGCCAATGGAGCGTACGCCGGAACGGTATAACTCTTCCATCATTAGGCTCGCCCAAAAGTAATTCAAATTTGGCGCTGACAAGTTCATCACGTCAGGATGGCGAGAAAGGTCGCCAGTTTCGATTCAATTTCATCCCACTCCGCAGCAGGATCGGAATCCGACACAATCCCCGCGCCAGAGAACAAACAGAGTTGTGACCCGGCCATCACGCCACAGCGAATGGCGACCGCAAATTCCGCAGCATCCGGCCCCACCCACCCGACCGGGCCAGTGTACCAACCGCGGTCAAACGGCTCCAATCGCCCGAGCAACTCTATCGCGGCTTGCGCGGGTCGTCCGCCAACGGCTGGCGTCGGATGCAAAGCGGAGAGCAAGGCGACATCATTCACGCCAGGCTTTAACTCTGCCGCAACTCGCGTAACAAGATGTTGCAGGCGCGCGAGTTTCAAAATCGAGGGCTTCTCATCGCATCGAATGGACGCACTCAAAGGTTCAAGCGCTTCGCGAATACTGGAAACGACAAACTGATGTTCCTCCCGCTCCTTCGGGCTGGAGAACAGCGTTGTTGCGTAGTTGGTCTCTTCAACTTCGGTCTCTCCGCGCGGACGCGTCCCCGCGACGGCCTCGCTCTGCAACGAGCGACCGACGCGCTTGTAAAGTCGTTCTGGCGATGCGCCGACAAAGGCAATTCCGAGCTCGTGGACACCGCAAAATTGATAGCACTGACCGGATTCTTCGCGCATTCGGTGTATCAACGTGAGCGCATCCACGCGCTCTTCCATCTCGAAGCAAGTGCGGCGCGCGAGGACGATTTTTTCAAGGTCCTTTCGCTTTAGCGCCTCCAACCCTTCGCGTACCATCTTCAACCACCCCTCACGATTCGGCGCGTCACGCCGGCCGACAACGCGACTCACCGCCTGAGGCTTGAAGTCACCCGCGAACTGCAATGTTCTCAACGTTTCACGCGCGGAGGCGACGGGGTCACGATTTGGCCCGAACGCTAAATTGCATACAAGCTCGCACTGGCCATTTTCGTGGCGCAGCAGCTCGAACTCGGGAAGCACGAAGCGATAGGCTTGGAATGGCTTCCATGAAATATCGTCGGGGTGCCAGGGGCCGAAGCGGAATCCACCGTAATAACGGGTTTCAGGACTCGCGTCTTTCCAACGCTTCTCCAACTCGCTCCAACAGGAATTGTAATCCCCTGCCACATCGCCCTTCACTTCATCCACCTCGCCCAACGCGGCGACTTCGAGACCGCCATCGCGGTCGGCCCAATAGCCTTTCATTCGGCCCGACTGCGCAGCGAGCCAGCCAAGCAGGTCCACCTTGTCGAGTGGTTCGCTCAGTCGGACAATGCGAAGTTCTGAGGCGGGCGGTTGTTCAGCGAGCTGCGCGAGCCGCGTTTCGAGTCGCCGGCACGCCGCAAGCGGCATGGAGGCGGAGGTGGTCATGCGGCAGCGTCACCGAGGTAGATGGACGCGATCCCCAGCGTGAGTGGAATGGCGCGGACATTCACAAAGCCCGCCGTGCGCATCAGCGCGCAAAATGCGTCGCCACTCGGAAAGGTTTCGATGGTGACATTCAAATAGCGATACGCCTCACGGTCGCCCGAAAACCAGCCGCCGACGACGGGCAGGATGTGGCGAAGGTAGAAAAAATACAGCCCTCGAAACCAACGTGCGGTCGGCTGCGAAAACTCCAAAACCAACGCGCGGCCACCGGGACGAAGTACGCGGCGCATTTCGCTCAAGCCAGCGACAACGTTTTCAACATTCCGGATTCCGAAAGAAATCGTACACACATCGTAGGCCGCATCCGGCTCTGGAATCGCCGTGGCGTCGCCGGTCTTTAACTGCACCTGCTCCGCACGACCACGCGCACGAATTTTTTCGCGACCTTTTTCAAGCATCCCCTCGGACATATCCACACCCACCGCTTCGGTAATTCGCGGCGCCGCATCCATCAGCGTCAAAATCTGATCGGCTGTGCCCGTGGCGACATCAAGCAGACGCAGGCGCTCTCCCTCGGGGAGGAGCGAGGTCATTTTTTTCGCCACGCGACATCGCGACGTCCGGAGAGAACGCGATTCAACAAATCGTAGCGAGGGGCGATTCGATCAAACATCCGCCAGACTTCGTGACGGGAGGGTTCGGCTGCTGTGACCGGATTGGAATTCGAGGAAGACATCAGTGGATAACCTACTCGTTGCGCGTGCGTTTTGCGAGTGCGACGAGGAATAAAAAACGGCGGCCACGCGCTTGCGGGGCCGCCGTTTCAAAAGGCTTCAAAGAATTAGAAACTGTAGGAAGCGTTGGCGTTGAAGACGAGGTCTTCGCCCGACTCCTGCGACTGCCAGCCGCCCATGAAGAAGCGGGTCTGGAACGCGGGCGTCCACTTGTAGCTAAAACCGCCACCGATCAAGTAGGGCTGGTTGTCTGTGTCCTGATAATCCTGCACCAGCGCTTCGATGTTGAGCGTGAACTGCTCGCTCAGTTCCCACATCCACGAAAACGCGACTTCGAAAATGTCGTCTTCGTCCGTCGTCTTGGAGTCGTGATTCGCTTCATAGCTCACATCGAGAACCCAGCTGAACATCTCGTGCGTCTTCGTGCCGATCGCAACACCGAAGCGGTAGGACGTTTCGCCGGAACCGAGATTCTTGTCCTCATCGCCGGTCGAGAAAGAAACATCCGCATGAGGAATCACATACGGGAATGAGAAGACATCCTGATACGCGACAAGGTCCAGTCCGGCACGAAAATCGCCGAAGCCGTTCTGGGATTTGCCGTAATCCGGTTTATAGCTATTGATCGGCGCATGCAAACGCAGCGTCAGGTTATCCACCACCCCCACGCGGGCAAACACTTCATGGGTTCCGTATTTGAACCCCTCGTGTCGGGAATTTTGACTAAACTCGCGGTGCGTATAATCGTATCCAACCTCCGCATGCCCCAGTTCAGGGAACTGGTTTTCCGTGGTCAGCGTAGTACGCTGCGGCGCAGCGAGCGCCACGGATGCGGAACACAAAAGAACGGGAAGCAACAACTTCTTCAACATATTGATCTCCTTGCCTTGCCAAGACTTTACAAGAGCACGGCTGGAAAACGCCAACAAAAAAGTCAGAAGAAACACGATGAATTTTTGCAACTCCGGGTTGCGCTTCTGAACAACCTTCGCTACTGTATCGCGCTTTGACGTCCCCGTAGCTCAATTGGATAGAGCATCTGACTACGGATCAGAAGGTTGGGAGTTCGACTCTCTCCGGGGACGCCACTTCTCCTTCCCATTCGACAACACTAGGCGAATGGCGTATTTTACGAACAGTTCTCTGACAGTCGGAAAGCGAATTTGGGGGCGTCCAGGTTTCGACGTGTATGTTGAAGTGTTGGTCGCGCGCCAGGGGCCCCCGCTTGGCCTCGTTAACAATGCGGGAAAACACACAAGCCAACTCTGAGCTGGCTCTCGCGGCTTAATTTAGCCGAGACGTTTCACCTCCAACTCCTGCTAAGGGGATGAAGCGACGACAGCAGGGCGTCTGAGGAACCGAGTACCCGGGGACTGAGGATGTATCCATCGTGGGTGCTGGCGCACTGAGTAGCCTGTCCGTGGGCAGCTCATTGGGCGAGACTTAATTACGGAACACGCGCGTAGAAGCCATCGCAACGCTTATGCGGACGGGGGTTCGATTCCCCCCGCCTCCACCATGTTTCGCAACGTGCGAAACAGGGTGTCCCGCCCCAGCCTCCAGGCAAAGGCGGACATTCCCCCTCGCCTAGGTATGGACAACCCTTGTGGTCGCCCCACCCCAATAGCGCAATATCCCAAAAATTCGCCGGATTCCGATTTCGAATGTCATTATCATCATTCATCGAGGGCAGGCACAAAGCCTGCCCATACGGATCCCCCATCGTGGGTCCCGCCGTTGCGCTGCACAGCACGGCCGAGAGCATCGCCACGCCTTGCTTGGTAAAGGCGTAGGCAAATAGCGTCTGCCGCCATGCTGCTCACTTGAGGTCACAATTTGTGGTCTCAAGATTTGCTCATGTTCTTGCGCGGTCAACTGAATTTGATATCGGTCGGGTTATTGCGATCCCGTGACCATTGCAAGGGGTTATTAGCGATGTATTCGCGGATACGCGCCAAAGCCGCCTCGCTGCGAATGATGCGTTCGTAATAATTGCGTTGCCAGATACGAATGCCGGAGGATGCCGCCGCTGCGGCCGCCGAGTTTCTGACCCGTCTGACCCAGCACGGCCTGATCGAGTTCCTGCCCGACGACAAGGCCAGCGACCCCTAGCCAGAGCGATTCCTCGAAGCCCTGGAGACGGTGCGCCTCTCCGGGCGCACCAACATGCTCGACCACCCGAAGGTGACCCGACTGACCGCCGAGATGGGCTACCCGGAGGTGGCCGAGTGGCTGGTGGACCACCGGCGCGAATACGCGGCCGTCGTCCTCGAAGGGACGAGACCACTCGGCAAGAACTTCGGCGGCAAGGAGGACCCAGCTCCATGTGCGGACAAGTAGGCATCATCTTCCGCCGCAAGCGCAGACGGCCCGACGAGCGGGATTACCTACGCGAGCTCTTCATGCGCATGCTGCTGCACAGCGAGGAACGCGGCTCGCACGCCTCCGGTCTGGCCTGGCTCAAGACCGATGTCAGCCACCGGATGCTCAAGCGGCCGATCCGGGCGCACGAGCTGGTTTACGAGAAGCCGTTTCAGGAGCTGCTCGGGCAGGTCGACAATGAGATCACCATCCTCATGGGCCACACCCGCTGGCGCACCCGGGGCAACGAGTTCAACAACCGCAACAACCATCCCATCCGGGCCGGGATCGTCATCGGCACCCACAACGGCACCATCTACAACGCCGATTATCTGTTCCGCCGTCTTGGGCTGCCGCGCTACGCCGAGGTGGACAGCGAGCTGATCTTCCGCCCGGCCGACCGTTTCGCGCCCGAAGGCCCCATCGAGCAGGAGGGGCTAAAGAAGGCGCTCGCCCTCTGTTGCGGCCAGATGAGCGCCGTGCTGGCATCAAAGCTCGATCCCGGCACCATCACCGTGCTCAAGGGCAACAAGCCGCTCTGCCTGTGCATCCACCGCCAGCACCGGGCGGTGCTTTACGCCTCGGAGGCCGCCTTCATCGACTTTTTGTCGTGGACAATGAAAGGGCTGGCGCGAGCTGGAGGTATCGCCCATGACCATGCTCACCATCCGCCACGAGGATGTGCGGGCCATCGAAAACAGCGAATTCCGCTTCATACCCCGGGAGCGCAAAGGGACACTGCCCGAAGGAGTGAATGCATGAACATTGGAGACACCGCGAAGCCGAACACAAACCCGGAAGACAGTTCTGAGACTATCCTCCGGCTCTTCGTTTACGGCACTCTGAAACTGGGCTACTGGAACCAGCAACGCTTCTGCGCCCAGGCCCGCAGCATCGAACCGGCCGTGGTCTGGGGCAGGCTCTACCATCTCCACGCCGGTTTCCCGGCCCTCGAAGTGCCGGAGGGACTGATCCTGGCCCGGGGCAGCGCCGATCCGCTGGCTGACGCCCGCAGGCAGCAGGAGATCGGCACGCCGCGCTTTGGCCGCCCGACCGGCGATTGGGATCTGATCCATGGGGAGCTGGTGACCTTCAACGACCCGCTGCGCGACCTGCCGCCGATTGACCGGCTGGAGGCATTCGTCCCGAATGGCCGCTGTGTTTATAAGCGGGTTTTGGTAGCGGTGGAATCGAACGACTTGATCCGGCCCGTTTGGTTGTACCATTACATTCCCGGTCATAATGCCGACCGGATTACCTCTGGTAAATGGAGGTTAAAGTGCAGAAATGGTATTTTTGCAAAACAGGGTTGACAAACAGCTCGCATATTCGTATATTATACAGAAATAACATTACAGCATATTGCAAGGTGATTGAATGAAGATGAAAATAAAAAAACTGGCAACCGTGCAGATGGGGTACTCGTTCAGGTCCCCGTCTCGAAGCCTCTGGAGGTGGAGAAGTTGCGGTTATTCAGATGAAAGATCTTTCTGGATGACAACACGGTTGGCTGTGATGATTTGGTCAAGATTGATTTGGATGCCGTGAAAGAGCACCACCTTGCGCAAAGAGGTGATCTGGTATTCAGGTCTCGTGGGTCTCTGACCACGGCAGCGGTTCTTCTCGAAGATCCGGGCAAGGCTGTCGTCGCTGCTCCTCTATTAAGGATAAGGGTGACGAAGCCGGACAAGGTTTTTCCCGAGTATCTGAACTGGTACATCAGCCAACGCGATGCGCAGATTTTTCTGACCAGCCGGGCCAAGGGGACGGTTCAGAAAATGATCAGCAAGCAGGCCATTGAAGAACTGGAGGTGGCGCTGCCAAGTCTGGAAAAACAGAAAAATATCGTAGAGCTGGCCACGTTGTCTGCTCGTGAACAAACCCTGCTTCACACGCTGGCCGACAAGCGGGAACAATACATTTCAACAGTACTAATGCAGTTTGTAAAAGGAGAATAAGACATGAGCAGCAAGATTGATCAGAAAGACATCAACAACGCGGCATGGGCGGCGTGCGATACCTTCCGGGGTGTTGTTGATCCGGCGCAGTACAAAGACTACATCCTCGTGATGCTGTTTTTGAAATACATCTCTGATGTATGGCAGGACCACTACGAAGAATATCAGAAGCAGTATGGCGACGATGATGTTCGTATCCTCCGTAAGCTCGAGCGTGAACGTTTTGTTCTCCCGGTGGTGAAACTCACCGAAAAGAATGACGAAACCGGCGAGGAAACGGTTCTGGATGAATTTCCTGCCATCTATTACAGCCTCTATGAGCGCCGGTCCGCCGCCAATATCGGTGAGCTGATCAACATCGTGCTCGACCATATTGAAGAGAGCAACAAGAGCAAACTCGAAGGGGTCTTCCGCAATATCGACTTTAACAGCGAGGCCAATCTCGGCAAAACCAAGGACCGCAACCGCCGTCTGAAACAACTGCTAGAAGACTTCAACAAGCCACAGCTCAGCATGAAGCCCAGTCTCGTTTCCGAGGACGTGATCGGTAATACTTACATCTACCTGATTGAGCGTTTCGCCTCCGACTCCGGAAAGAAGGCCGGAGAATTCTTTACACCGCTGAAGGTGACCGAACTTGTGGCCAAGCTGGCAGGCCCCAAGCCGGGCGACCGTATCTGCGACCCGGCATGCGGATCAGGCGGACTTCTTATTCAGGCAGCACACGAGGTAGCGCGTTCTGGCACCAGCGATAAGGAGAAACGCAACTTTGCCCTCTTCGGGCAGGAATCCAACGGCAGCACATGGGCGCTCTGCCGGATGAACATGTTCCTGCACAGCTTTGACAGCGCCCGAGTGGAATGGTGTGACACCCTGAACAGTCCGTTGCTGGTGGAAAACGACCGGCTTATGAAATTCAACTGCGTGGTGGCCAATCCGCCGTTCTCGCTGGACAAATGGGGTGCCGAAAACGCCGAGAGCGACCAGTACAACCGCTTCTGGCGTGGTGTCCCGCCCAAGAGCAAAGGCGACTGGGCCTTTATCAGCCACATGGTCGAGACGGCTCTTGAAAAGCAGGGCCGCGTTGCCGTGGTGGTGCCCCATGGCGTCTTGTTCCGAGGCGCAGCCGAAGGCCGTATCCGCCAGAAAATGATCGAGGAAAATCTGCTGGATGCCGTGATCGGCCTGCCGGGCAATCTGTTCCCGACCACCAATATCCCGGTGGCTATTCTGGTCTTTGACCGCTCCCGGGAAAAAGGCGGTGCCCGTGAAGAATGTAAAAACGTCTTCTTTGTCGACGCCAGCCGCGAGTTTGTCTCCGGGAAAAACATGAACACCCTCTCGGAAGGGCATATCGACAAGATCATGGCGACCTACACTGCCCGGGCGGAAGAAGAGAAATACGCCCATGTGGCCGAGTTTTCCGAGATCAAGGAAAACGACTTCAACCTCAATATTCCACGCTATGTGGACACCTTTGAGGAGGAAGAGGAAATCGACATCGATGCGGTGCAGGTGGAAATAGAGGAGTTGGAAAAAGAGCTGGTGGAAGTTCGTAAGCAGATGGCGGAAAAACTGCAGCAAATCAACCGAGGGGATGCATAATGGATCACAGCACAATTTCTAAGCTCACAAGCTCATTTGATACCCTTGCGCGTCAGATTCCTGATGAGAATACAGAATTCTGGTATGCCAGAGAAATTATGACCGCTCTGGGGTATGATCGCTGGGAAAACTTCAGCAAAGTCATTCACAAAGCTTCCATTGCATGCGAGACCGCAGGTGGAGTCGTTGCCAACCATTTTCGTGGCGTCACGAAAATGGTCCCGATTGGCTCCGGTGCGGAGCGTTCGGTTGACGATATCATGCTGACACGTTATGCCTGTTACCTGATTGCCCAGAACGGAGATCCTCGCAAAGAAGCCATTGCGTTTGCCCAGACCTATTTCGCGGTACAGACCCGTAAGCAGGAGTTGATTGAAGAGCGGCTTCGCCTGCAGGAACGCCTTCAAGCCAGACAAAAGCTAACGGAATCCGAAACCGAGCTTTCACGCAATATCTATGAACGTGGCGTGGATGATCAAGGCTTTGGCCGAATCCGATCCAAAGGTGATGCCGCCCTGTTTGGAGGAAACACCACTGCCCAGATGAAGAACAAACTGGCTATGCCATCAAATCGTCCGCTGGCTGATTTCCTGCCCACCGTAACCATTGCCGCCAAAAACCTTGCCGCCGAGATTACCAATCACAACGTCCGACAAAATGATTTGCAGGGCGAGTCCTCCATTACGAGTGAACATGTTCAGAATAATGCCAGCGTCCGCAATATGCTTGGAGAGCGTGGCATTAAACCCGAAGAACTGCCGCCCGAAGAAGATATTAAAAAACTGGAACGCCGGGTGAAATCAGCTGAGAAAAAGCTGATCAAAGGCTCTGAGCTTCCAAAGGGAGGGAACCACGAATGAACACCAATTTAAACGAATGTTTTTGGGAACCGCGAAAAGCGCGAAATACACGAAAAGGGAATGTCACTTCGTGGAGTGCTGAATTAAAAACAACTCATCACTCATCATTTATCACTCATAATTCGCCGACAGGCGTTTGGCTCAAGGAGATTCAGCGATGATTGATGGCTGGAAGAAGAAATCAGTTGGAGATATAGCAGATGTTGTTACGGGGAAGACACCTCCTACATCTGATAAAACTAATTATGGAGATAACTTGCCATTTGTTTCGCCCGCAGATTTAGGTGCTTTCAAGTATATATCGAAATCGGAAAAGCATCTTTCAGAGAAAGGGGCAAAAAAGGCACGTATTCTGCCTGTCGGCACTTCGTTGTTTACATGTATCGGATCAACAATTGGAAAGGTCGGGCTGACCGCTGTTGATCTAACAACGAATCAACAAATCAATGCTGCTATCCCCAAAAATGGATCGGTCTATGAGGAGTATTTGTACTATGCGTTGTGTGATATTGCGCCGAGGGTAAAGAGAATAGCTGGCGTACAAGCAGTTCCAATTATTAACAAAACGGAATTCGAAAATCAGATAATTTATTTGCCTGCTAATATTTCAGAGCAAAAAGCCATTGCCACTCTGTTGTCCACCTGGGATGAGGCCATCGAGAAAATCGAACGGCTGATTCTGGCGAAGGAAGACTACTTAAAAGGTCAGATTCAAAAACTGATAAGCCAGCGATGCGATTCCTGGTCACATATCAAACCGAAGAAAATATTCGACACGATAACAGAAAAGAACTTTCCCGATGAGGAGCTCCTGTCCGTCACACAAGATCGTGGTGTTATACCTCGAAGCATGTTGGAAGGCCGGGTCATGTCCCCAGATGGTACAACAGCAAGCTATAAGCTCATCAAGAGAGGTGACTTTGCCATAAGTCTTCGTTCATTCCAAGGCGGCATTGAATACTCGAATTATCAAGGGATCATCAGCCCTGCGTATACAGTGTTGAGACCAAAAATTGAATTGAGCAGTGACTTTTATCGGCTGTTTTTTAAGTCCTACATCTTCATTGAGAAGTACTTGAACCTCGCCGTAATCGGCATCCGGGACGGAAAGCAGATAAGCATACCTGACTTTCTGAGCATCAAGATTCCAGTCCCTCCTCTCGAACAACAAAAAGAGATTGCTGAAACTCTATCCGTTTGCCAGCACGAAATTGATCTATTGAAACAGCTCGCAGATAAATACAAAACCCAGAAGCGCGGCCTGATGCAGAAGATGCTCACCGGCGAATGGCGGGTAAAACCGGAAATCGTTAACCAATACAGGGAGGCGTAATCATGGCTAAAGGTAAAAATCAGCACGTTGTAAAACATCCCGATGGCTGGGCGGTTAAAGGCGAAGGCAACAGCAAAGCAACCAAGGTGACCCGCACACAGGCGCAGGCCATTGAAAAGGCGGAGAATATCGCCAGAAACCAGAAGTCGGACACCAAAATTCATGGTGTGGACGGGAAGATCCGTGCTGGCAACAGCTACGGAAATGACCCGTGCCCTCCCAAGGATAAAAAATAAGGAGTGGAATTGATGAATATCGAAATTAAGAACTGTAAGAACATTGACTCCGCATCAATTTCTATCGCTGAAGGCAAGTTGAATATCAAGTTTGCGCCTAACGGTACTGGTAAAAGTACAATAGCAAGGGCTATTACCCTTGGCATATCTGAGAATTCAGATTTGGGTGAACTCATGCCGTTCAAGCTGCGAAAAGATAACCACGAAAACAAGCAACCAGAAGTTAACGGACTGAATAGCATTCAGCAAGTTATGTGCTTCAACGAAGATTATGTCAGTCAATTTGTGTTTAAGCCGGAAGAATTGCTCAGCAATAGTTTTGAGATTTTTATCAAGACCGATGCTTACAGAGAAAAGGAGCGTGAAATTGAAGAGCTGGTTAGCAATATCAAACAGCTGTTTTCCGAAAACAAAGAACTGGAAACCCTGATAGACACGCTCAAGGAAATGGGGAGTGCCTTTAAAACAACCAAAACTGGCTTATCCAAATCATCTACCGGCATGAAGGGGTTGTCTGCTGGCAATAAACTCAAGCATGTTCCTGTTGGGCTGGAATCCTACACTCCCTTTATTCAGAGCCAAAACAGTGTGGGCTGGATCGATTGGCAAACTAAGGGCTGTGATTTTGCGGACCTGTCGGATAATTGTCCCTTCTGCACTTCACATGCAGCTGACAAAAAGGAGCAGATAAAAAAAGTTGGCCAAGAATACGATAAAAATATCATCAAGAACCTGATTGCCATTATTGGGGTGATAGAAAAACTGGGTGACTACTTTTCTGATGAAGCAAAAAACAAGCTGACAGCAATCACGATGTTGAAAGACGGCCTTGAAAAAGAGCATGAGGCATTTCTTTCCACGGTTAAGACTCAGATTGACAACTTCACTGAAAAGTTGGGGAAACTTAAAACACTTTCAGCATTTCAGTTCAAGGATGGAGATAAAGTCACCGAAAAACTCCCGGCATACAAATTAGATTTGCAGTTTTTCTCAGAGCTCAACTCAGACCAAATGAAGAGAGCCATTGCTCCTATTAACGCTTCCATCGATAGACTCATCGAACAGTCCGGTCAACTACAAGGGAAGATAAATCAGCAGAGAAGCGAGATGAAGAAAACCATTGAACGCCATCAGAAAGACATCAATGAATTTCTCACCTATGCTGGATATCGCTATGCGGTTGAGATTGCTGGTGATGGTGAACAAGCCCAACTCAAGCTTCGGCACCTTGATCATGATGAACACCTAAGTGGTGGCAATCAGCATCTAAGTTTTGGCGAGAGAAATGCTTTTTCGATCGTGCTATTCATGTACGAGTGCCTCTCTAAAAAACCAGATTTAATTATTCTGGATGACCCGATTTCTTCATTCGATAAGAATAAAAAATACGCCATTCTTGAGATGTTGTTTCGTCGTGATGCGGGCTCTTGCCTGAAAAACAAAACCGTGCTTATGCTCACCCATGATGTGGAGCCCATCATTGATACTGTCAAAGCCTTATCTCACAAGTTCAGCAATCAAACTTCTGCATCATTTCTCAAGCTCAATACTGGTGTCATTGAGGAATTGCCCATACAAAAAAGTGATGTCCAAACATTTGCTGAGATTTGTAGTAATGCAATCAGCTCAGAGAAGGATGACGTCATCAAGTTAATCTACTTGCGGCGACGTTTTGAGATCACTGATGACAAAGGGGATGCCTATCAGGTGCTTTCGAACCTGTTACACAAGGGGAACGATAGAAGTCGCGGAATTGATAACCGAGAGCCAAAAGACGTTCAAGGCAATTATCCTGAAATGGATCAGACTAAGTTTGATGGTGGTTGTACTGAAATATCCAGTCATCTTGTGGGGTTTTCTTATAGTGAACTTTTAGGCCGCGTTAGCAATGTCACTGAGATGAGGAATGTTTATGCAGCATGCACAAATGGGTACGAAAAACTCCAAGTATGTCGACTTATTGATCATGAAGAAAATGACGCTGTCATCGAAAAGTTTATCAAACAGACATATCACATTGAAAACGAATTCATCTGTCAGCTTGATCCCGCTAAATTCGACACCATTCCAGAATATGTTGTTGCCGAGTGCGATAAAATCGTTGCTGGAGTTTCGCAATGAACTCCGAATCCCAAAACATCGAATGGAAACAGTCGTGGAATGACGATTACCTGAAATGGATCTGCGGGTTTGCCAATGCGCAAGGCGGGCGGATCTTTATCGGGAAGGATGATGCAGGAAACGTCACCGGATTGCCAAAAGCCAAAAAGCTGCTAGAAGACCTGCCGAATAAGATTCGGGATCAGCTGGGGTTGATGCCGCATATCAACTTGCTGGAAGAAGACGGCAAAGCCTATCTGGAAATCATTGTTGAGCCGTCGACTGTGCCCATTTCCCTGCGCGGTTCCTACTACTGGCGATCGGGTTCAGTAAAACAGGAGCTGAAAGGCCACGCACTGACCGACTTTCTGCTCAAAAAAATGGGCATGACCTGGGATCAGGTTATTCAGGAACGAGCCACGCTGGATGACATCGACGATGCGACGATTGCGCTGTTCAAAAAGGAAGCGGTCACTGCCGGACGCCTACCGGATATCTCTGGGCTTTCCAATCAAGAGCTGCTGAAAAAACTCCATCTACTCACCGATAAAGGTCTGACCAATGCGGCGTTGGTTTTGTTTGGAAAAGATCCCGGGGAATTTTATCCCAACCTGTTTGTGAAGATTGGCCGCTTTGGGACTCAGCATGGTGGATATGCGTTTCCAGGAGGTTTGCGAGGGCAACCTGTTTCAGTTGTTGCGTGATGTGATGGAGCAACTGGAAAAGAAATTTTTGATTAAACCGGTGCGTTTTGAAGGACTACGTCGTCTTGAAGAACTGGAATATCCGGTTCCGGCATTGCGCGAGATGCTTCTCAATGCGCTAGTGCATCGAAATTACATGGGCAGCATGACGCAACTTCGCGTCATGGATGACCGGCTTTCATTGTGGAATGCTGGTGTCCTGCCGCTTGAACTGACGGTTGAAAAACTCTTTCAGTCGCACCGATCCATCCCCCGAAATCCGCTCATAGCCGAGGTATGCTATCGGGTTGGCTATATCGACTCCTGGGGACGTGGCATTGAAAAGATCACGGAGGCCTGCAAAGCGGCTGGTCTGCCCGAACCCATTATTGAGGAAAATTCCGGTGGGGTTGCGGTTGAGCTTGTGAAAGCATCGGCTTCCGATGAGTTGGGTAATCAGTTGGGTAATCAGTTGGGTAATCAGTTGGGTAATACCAAGGAGCGGATTCTCACTGAGATGAAAAACAATCCCAAGATTTCCGGTGCTCAGCTTGCTGAATTGCTAGGAATTAGCACAACGGCAGTAGAGAAGAATATAAAACAACTACGTGAGGATGGCCTGATCAATCGTGTCGGCGGAACTCGTGGACATTGGAAAGTAATAGAGAGTGATGAGGTCTGAATTATGAAGGATGAATTAGAAAAGAACTCAGCACTGAGCACTCAAAACTCAGAACTCGCCGGAGGCGCTTATGTGTGAATTTGCAACCAACGAAAAACTAACCTCTCAAATCCCGGCTTTGCAGCTTTTGATTGGTTTGGGATTTGAATTTTTGACACCGGCTGAAGCCCTGCGCGAAAGGCAGGATCGCACATCCAATGTTTTGCTGGAAAGCATTCTTCGCAACCAGCTCAAAGAGATAAACCGCATTCGATACAAAGGCAGTGAGTATCTCTTTAGTGAAGAGAATGTACAGTCAGCCATCCAGAAGCTGAAAAACATCAAATACGACGGACTGCTGAAGACCAACGAGGCCATTTATGATCTGATTACGCTCGGGACTGCCATGGAGCAGACCATTGAGGGCGACTCAAAAAGCTTCAACATGAACTATATCGACTGGCGTAATCCCGGTCGCAACAAGTTTCATGTGGCGGTCGAATACAGTGTTGAACGTTCCAGAAGTACAGAGACCGCCCGTCCGGATATCGTTCTCTTTGTTAATGGTATTCCGTTTTGCGTGATTGAGTGTAAAGCGCCGCAGATTGAAGTGGAACAAGCCGTTTCGCAGTCAATTAGAAATCAGAATGATGACAATATCCCGAAACTCTTCATCTACAGCCAAATGGTGCTGGCACTGAATAAAAACAGCGCTATGTACGCAACAACGGGAACCGCTGCAAAATTCTGGGGTGTATGGAAAGAGCCACAGATGGATAACGGCGAGCGCGAGTTTGAAAAACTGGCAGCAGTCGTCAACGAACCACTTGCCGAGAATGTTGTCGCCAGAATTTCTTCGACCTTTGATGTTAAGCCGGAAGCGTTTACCGGCAGCAGACTGGTGACCGAGCAGGATAAATCTCTGTTCTCCCTTTGCCGTCCGGAAAGACTATTGGAATTGGCGTGGAAGTTTACGGTCTTTGACGGGGGAATCAAAAAGATTGCCCGCTATCAGCAGTATTTCGTCATCAAGTCTACCCTGAACCGGGTTAAGCACTTTGACAGCACCAATTCGCGTAAAGGCGGTGTTATCTGGCACACTCAGGGATCAGGGAAGTCACTGACCATGGTGATGCTGGCCCGTAACCTGGCCTTAGATCCTGAAATTTTGAATCCGCGAATTGTTCTTGTGACAGACCGTGACGACCTCGACAAGCAGCTGGGGAATACCTTTGCCGCCTGTGGCCTTGAGGCAAACCGGGCAACATCAGGCAGAAACCTGCTGGAATTGGTCGCTGAAAAGAAGTCAGGCATTATTACAACCCTCATTCACAAGTTCGATAAGGCTTACGCGGTAAAGAAATATCAGGATGAATCGCCCGATATTTTCATTCTGGTGGATGAGAGCCACCGTACCCAGTTCGGTTCCTTTTCCGCCCGGATGAGACAGATGTTTCCCCGTGCCTGTTATTTAGGATTTACCGGCACTCCACTATTAAAGAAGGAAAAAAATAACTTCACCAAATTCGGAGAGCTAGTGGAACCCCACTATTCAATTACTCAAGCGGTTGAAGACGGTGCCGTCGTTCCTCTTCTGTATGAAGGTCGTCATGTAGAGATGACACAGAACAGAGAAGCTGTGGATTTGTGGTTTGAAAGGCACACACAAGGGTTGACCAAGGAACAGCAGGCGGACCTGAAACGGAAATATGCACGAGCGGAAATGCTGAATAAGGCCGATCAGGTCATATACATGAGAGCCTTTGACATCAGCGAGCACTTCCGCGCCAACTGGCAGGGAACAGGATTCAAGGCACAGCTCGTGGCCCCGAATAAAGCCTCCGCGCTCAAGTACAATGCTTATCTGAATGAAATAGGTATTATCAGTTCCGAGGTCGTTATCTCGCCGCCGGATATGCGTGAAGGCTATGAAGAGACCGATGATGAAACAACGGATGAGGTCGTAAAATTCTGGCAAAAAATGATGAAACGCTATGGCAGTGAAGAAGAATACACCAAGCAGCTCATCAACCAGTTTAAACACGGCAGTGAACCTGAAATCCTTATTGTCGTCGATAAGCTGCTCACGGGTTTTGACGCCCCGCGAAATGCGGTCCTCTATTTGTGCAGGGTACTAAGAGAGCACACACTTCTTCAGGCAATTGCGCGGGTTAATCGGCTTCATGAGGGTAAGGAGTTCGGCTTTGTCGTCGACTATGCAAGTGTCCTCGGTGAGCTGGACAAAGCGCTTACCATGTACAGCGCATTTGAAGGGTTTGATGAATCCGATTTGGTCGGCACTCTGACATCCATTAACAGCGAAATAGAAAAACTGCCGGGCCGCTATTCCGATCTCTGGGATCTATTCAAAACGGTTAAGCATTCCTACGACGAAGAAGCCTATGAAGTGTTGCTTGCCGATGATGAACTCAGAGAAGAGTTTTACGGCCGCCTTTCGGAATTCGGGAAAACCCTTGGCATTGCACTTTCTTCAGAAAATTTCCTGACCGAAACCGATGAGAAAACCTTGTCCAGATACAAGGCAGATCTTCAAAAATTCCAGTCACTCAAGGCGTCTGTCAAACTCCGATATGCAGAGGCCATTGACTACCGGGATTATGAGCCAAAGATCAAAAAGCTGCTGGATACCCACATTCAAGCCAGTGAAGTTGTTCAGCTGAACGAGCCGGTCAATATCTTTGACGACAAAATGTTTAATCAGGTCAAAGAGGAACAAGGCGTCTACCAAACCAAGAAAACTACGGCTTCAAAGGCTGATACGATTGCCCACGCTACGAAGAAAGTTATTACCGAAAAGATGGATGAAGACCCTGCGTTTTACGAAAAGTTCTCAAAGCTGATCCAGCAGGCGATTGAAGATTTCAGAGCCAAGAGGATATCCGACCTGGATTATCTGAACAAAGTTGTGGATATCCGCAACAAGGTTGTCGGCAAGGTGCATGATGACATTCCGGATAAGCTTTCCGGGAATGAAGATGCCATGGCCTATTTCGGGGTGCTTAAGCCTTTCCTTGAAAAACACGAATTAGGTGAAGAAGACCTTGAATCAGCTGCGGCAGATACGGCAATTGCAATTCATGGCATTTTGGAAAAACATAAGAAAGTTCACTTCTGGGATGATGAAGACGCTCAAAAAGAGGCAGTCAACGAAATCGACGATTATCTCTATGATGAACTCAAGACGGGAAGAGGGATCGATTTGTCGCTTGATCAGATGGATGACATCATCGAGAAGGTTCTGCAGGTGGCAAAGCACAGGAGCTATAAATAATGGAGGCATCGATTCATAACAACAGGCACTCTGTAGTGTACGGCCGAAAAACCATCGATTTCAGCCTGTTGTATTGTGACAGAAAAACGATGGAAATTGCTGTGCATCCTGACAGCACGGTTATCGTCAAAGCGCCCGTACAGTCCGATATTGCATTGATAGAAAAGAAAATAATGAAACGGGCTCGCTGGATTCTCAGGCAGCTGAATTATTTCAAGCAGTTTAATCCAAAGACTCCTGACCGCTGTTACGTGAACGGCGAGACCCACTTGTACCTTGGCAAACAATACCGCTTGAAGTTAGTCGAAGGAGCGGAAAACTCAGTGAAATTATCTCGTGGCTTTTTCCATATCACTTGCCGGAACGAACCGACTCCAAATGCTGCCAAGAAGCTATTGAACCAATGGTATTCGGAAAAGGCTCAACTTCAATTTGCAGAAAGCATGGAGCGCTGCTGGCAGAAATTCAATGGTCTCGGTATTGACCAGCCAAAACTATCCATTAAGCGAATGCAAAAAGATGGGGCAGCCTTTCAGACAAGGGCACGGTAACCCTCAATACAGACCTGATAAGAGCGCCTAAGGAATGCATTGACTATGTTGTTACGCATGAGCTGTGTCACCTGAAATACCATGATCATAGTCCTGAGTTTTATAAGCTCCTCGACTCTGTCATTCCGGGATGGGAAAAGATAAAACACAAACTTGAACTTAGCATGGTGTGATCATGAAGCGGAAAATTTCAAGGAATACAGAATTGAGAGCGGCCCTATGAACATTCAAGACGCAGCCATTCAGATCTTGAAGGACGCTGGAAAGCCGCTGCATGCCAATGAAATCGCCAAGCTGATCATTGATAGTGGGGCTCTGGAAATCTGACGGCAAGACACCGGAGGCCACCGTTAGCGCCCGGCTCTACTCCGACATCAAGAGCAATGGGGACAAGTCGCCCTTTGTAAAGGTAGGCCCTCAGACCTTCGCACTTCGGGATTCCACTGAAATGTCGAGCGGCGCTGAACCGGCACCTGCGGCCGTCGAGGACACTCCAAAACCACCTTCTGTAAACGCAGGTTTCTCCTTCATCGATTGTGCTCAGAAGGTGCTTGAGGAGTTCGGCGGCAAAAAGCCGATGCACTACAAGGAAATCACCGAGAAGGCACTGGAAAAAGGATGGTTGGTGACGAGCGGAAAAACGCCGGAAGCCTCCATGTACGCCCAGGTGATCACCGAGATTAAGCGCCAGCAGAAACGCGGTGAGCGGCCCCGCTTCGTTCAGCATGGCCGTGGCTATATCGGTCTGAGCCAATGGATGGGGCGCGGCCTGGCATTCCAAATCGAGCAGCACAACTACCAGGTTCGGAAGGCCCTGCGCGAGCGCCTGCTGGCCATGAAGCCCGGAGAGTTCGAAGAACTCATCTCGCAGTTGCTGGCAGAGATGGGTTTCGAGATGGTCGAGGTGACCAAACTCAGCGGCGACGGCGGTATCGATGTCCGGGGCACCTTGGTGGTTGGTGACGTGGTCCGCATCAAGATGGCCGTCCAGGTCAAAAAGTGGAAGCTCAAGAACAACATCCTGGCCCCGGTGGTTCAGCAGGTGCGCGGCAGCCTCGGAGCACACGAGCAAGGGCTGATCATCACCACCAGCGATTTCAGTGCCGGAGCCATCAAGGAAGCGGCTCAGCCAGACAAGACTCCCATCGCCCTGATGAACGGTGAACAACTCGTGATGCTGCTGATGGAACACGGCATCGGCGTCCATCGCTCCACACCGGATCTATTCGAAATCGATGAGGAGTTTGCGACCACCCAGAATGCAATGAAGGAATAGCCATGTGGAATGATGTAGAAACAACTCAGGACCTTTTGAACTTCAAGGTGGTCGCCGACACAGCAGCACGGATGATCAAGGACGGGAATGGCGAGCCGGTTTCCATTGGTGTTTCGGGCAGTTGGGGAGCTGGTAAGTCATCCTTGGTCCAAATGATCGGTGAGTCACTCAAAAGTTTGGACGGTGGGAAAAACTACATCTTTATCAATTTCAACGCTTGGTTATATCAGGGTTATGATGACGCACGGATGGCTCTTCTCCAAAAGGTCGCCGACAAAATATTGGAAGAGTCGAAATCGAGGGAAACCTGCATTGATAAAGCCAGAGAATTTATCAAACGCATCAACTGGTTAAGAACTGTAAAGTTCATGGCTCCGGTTGCTACTGGAATCATTACCGGTGGCGCGGTTGCCGGGCCTGTTGGTTCTTTTATTGGGGCTGTCAGTGGATTATTTAGCCAGGGCGGGATGCCGAGTCAGGATGACCTTATAAAGGTAAGGGATTCCTATAATCTGGTCGCCCCAGACATACAAAAGCTCTTAAATGAAAAAGAAGATAAATCAGTCCCGAAGGAGATCGAAGCATTACGGTCTCTTTTTGAAGAGTTGTTGAAAGAGCTGAATCTAACCTTGATAGTTCTTGTGGATGACCTTGATCGCTGCCTTCCAAATACAGCAATATCAACGCTCGAGGCGATGCGGTTGTTGCTGTTCATTCCACAAACAGCGTTCATCATTGCCGCTGATGAGCAAATGATTCGCAATGCTGTAAGGTCCCATTTTGGCGATATAGATCTCAGCGATGAACTCGTTACCAGTTACTTCGATAAACTAATCCAAATCCCCCTTAGGGTCCCACGTCTTGGAACCAACGAGGTCAAGGGATACCTGATTTTGCTGTTAGCAGACCTAGCTCAACGTCGCGGTCTCATCACACAGGAAGAGCAGACAAAAGGACATGACGCGATTGTCAGCGCTATCAGAAAATCCTGGGCGGGAGGCCTGACCAAAAAGGTAATTGAAAGTGCTTATGGGACTGCAGCCACAAACCTTGCTGCACAAATCGATTTAGCAGACCAGCTCGCCAATATAATGGCAACCTCTGAGCACATTGCAGGCAATCCAAGGCTTATAAAAAGGTTTCTGAACAACCTGATTATTCGTGAATCGGTAGCCAAAGCTCAGGAAATGAGCGTCTCATTTGAGGAGTTGGTAAAGCTTCAGTTGTTTGAAAGATGTGCTCCGGCTTCGGCATTTGAATATTTTGCCAAACAAGTTGGAGAAAGTGAGGATGGAAAGCCCAAATTTCTGCAGGACCTGGAAGAGAAAGTTGCCAAGGCAGAGGACCTCGTATTCCCGCATGAGTCATGGAAGACACCATTTATCGCAGACTGGCTGAAATTGAATCCCCCCTCGCTGATGTTGATCTGCGACCGTTGCTTTATTTAAGCCGAGACAAAGCGATATCTCTTGCTAGTTTTGACGAGCTTTCTCCGGAAGGCAGAGAGTTGCTGACCGGTTTGTGTGCAGCCTCTGGAATAATTCCGATTTTGATCAACAACATTAAATCCATAGGATTGGCAGAAGCTGAAAAGATTTTAACTAGGATGAAGCGCAGGGCTCGAAATATGCAGTGGGAATTGACGACCATCGCCCAAACACTTCATTTGCCCAAAGCGTTTCCAGAATTGGCTACTTCTTTCATTGCCATGCTCGACGAAATCCCAGCCAGCAAAAGACCGCCAGCACTGATTCCTCAATTAAGAAATGAATCCTGGGCAAAAGAGTTAATGTCTCGATGGGAGCAGGATGAAAACTCACCTGCGACCGTAAAAAAAGCGATCAATACGACTGGGAGGAAAAAATAATGGGAACATCCTCGTCCAGTTCCGGCCCCGGAGCCGGAGTATCATTTGATCCTCCCTGGTTAAGCTCTGTGGCTTCAGAGATCGGATCACCATTGGAACAAATTTCTGGTGATGGGGCGCAGCAAGAGCAACCCCCGCAGCAGGCCGAGCCTGTCGTGCAGCCTTCTGGAATTGCTCCTCCACGTCGTTTTGGAAATGCAAGACGGTATATGGGGGAATATGCAAGCAGTGGTGACAGAGCTGCGCTAAAAAAGTCGCTGGGAAGTTACTCCCGTAAGGGCATGGGAGGAGCATCCAACGTTGCAAGTCGCATGAAGACTTCGACGTCTGCTGGTGCAGGTCTTTTTAACTTTCTTCAGGGAGTTCGCGACAGCTCAGACGCAGGAGTTCGAGATTGGGTAAACCAGCTTACTTCGAAAAATCTTTCAGCGTATGAAGTTGCCGATCAGATTATTGATCAGGTGATTTCAACAGGCGGAAGCCTCGAAGAGGAATCATGCAGAGATTCCATGGCTCAAGCCATGTCTGAACTTTTGACGATCAACCCGGACATCAATCTTGTCAATATGGACAATGACAGCATCTGGACGGTGTTGGAATTGTTCATGGCCAATGAAGCCTTCAATCGGATCAATCTTGATATCGGACAGCTTTTTGAAAGCGCCAAATATAGTCCAAGAGAAGCCGTTTCCAGAATGAATGAAATGCGGGATTATCTTAAATCCGAAATTTCAGCACAAATGCAGGAACTGAGAAAAGATACATCCAACCCAACTAAAGCTGAAATGAACTCGCTTCTTCAAGCTGCCATCAAGATCACTTTCGAGGTGTTCGAGGAGGAAATATGAGGAAGATCATTTGCTCACCGGAACGCCTTATCCCACAACAGCTCGAGGAAGGCACAAAGTATTTCACGACATACTCAAACCCTCGAAGAGGAAATGTCGGCTACTTCGGATCTACCCTAGTAAAAGACATTCAGCGAGTGGGTCTCCGCCCTTCTGAAACGGTTTGGGATTTTAACACAATCGCTTTATCAGTCGCTGCGGCTGACAATACGCTGACAAGAAAGAATAGCGAAGATGGGTGGACTCGGCAAATAGATCCGACTGTTCACCTTTGCAATCCTGCGGCCTGGGAACCTGTAAAAAAAGATCTCGAAAAGATATTGCGATTTCTAACAGGAGACTTCTGGTATCTCACATTTAATGATGGAGGTGTGATGCCTCCGTTCGCAAAGAAAAAAAAGCAATTAGACTGTGATTGTGTCTCCTTGTTGTCTGGTGGCATAGACAGCTTGGTCGGCGCAATTGACCTGACAGCCGATAACCATAAACCGATATTTGTGTCCCAGGTTGTGAGGGGAGATGCAAAAGCACAAAGGAATTTTGCAAAAAAATCAGACCGCAAAGCGAGCATTTCCAATGGAGCCACAAGATTCACCCTCCCAAAGGGGAGTCGGAAGGTTCGACAAGAGGGCGATCAATAATCTTTTTTTGCCTTTGCCGCATTGGCTGCGTCCGCTATTGAAACGCAACCCGGCTCTCCTGTGGGAATCTTTGTTCCTGAAAATGGCTTTATAAGCCTGAATGTGCCACTTAATTCTGGGCGTATGGGCAGCTTTAGCACCAAGACTACGCACCCGGTATATTTGGCGGGGATTCAGGATATATGGGACAAACTCAATCTTAATCTCCGGTTGATTACTCCCTATCAGTTCAAAACTAAAGGTGAATTACTTGCTCAGTGCAAGAATCAGAATCTGTTGCAGGAACTGGTCGCGGACTCAACCAGTTGCGGGAAATACTCCCGGCATGGGCAACAGCATTGTGGTCGTTGTGTCCCCTGCATGGTGAGACGAGCAGCTTTTTTGAAATCGGGCATTTCTGACAACACCAAAAAAGGATACAAATTTGACAACCTTCGATTCGCAGGTATGGATCATGGGCCTAACGATGTTGGCGCAATGGCCAATGCCTGCCTCAGAATGAGTCAATCAGGTACTCAGTCTCTAATCTCTGGAAATTTATCTTTTGCAGACCAGCAAACGCGAAAGAACTTTGAAGGCGTCTTTTCGCGGGGACTTAAAGAGGTAGAACAGCTATTGAAGGCGCAAGGGGTGATATGATTGATCTGCATACGCACCTTGATTTATACCCAAACGCTCTCGATATCCTTGCACGAGTAAACCAGTCAAATCGATTTACATTGGCTGTTACCACGAGTCCTCGAGCATGGTTAGCAACATCACAGGTCTTCAAAGAATATGAGAACATCAAGGTTGCCCTTGGCTTACACCCTGAAATTGCAGTTGAAAAGTACAATGAACTTGACCTGTTATTGAGTTCAATACCGAAATCATATTTTGTTGGTGAGGTTGGAGTCGACGGTTCCACAAGGTTTTTAAAGACTCTGGACAAGCAGGAGTTGATATTTGATAGCACTATCCGAGAGTGCGAAAAGGCTGGTGGACGAATTATCAGCATTCATTCTCGAAATGCGGTCTCAAAAGTCCTTTCAATTTTGAAGAAATACCCTAGCTGCGGGAAGCCTGTTCTTCATTGGTTTTCCGGATCTATCGCGGAGCTGAAAGAGGCTGTAACAATGGAATGCTTTTTCAGTGTCAATCCTGTGATGACTTCAACGAAAAAAGGAAAGGACTTAATTTCAAGAATACCCTCAAGATTAATATTGCCAGAGTCTGATGGTCCTTTTGCATCTCGCAAGGGGAACCCTGTTATGCCTTGGGAAGCTATTGATGTTGCATCTGATCTAAGTGAAATTTGGTCAGTATCAACCCAGGCAGTTGAAGAGACTCTTTTGAGAAATTTAGATTCGCTCATGGATGGGAAGAGCTAATGCTCGGCCTGGACGCCATACCCGCCCAATGAGTCGACCGGGGCCTGAACTGCCGCCCCAAGGCCGGACATCCCGACGTCAACCGCTCGCGACCAGAGTGCTTCTGGCCGGTGGATGCTTTGGAACTGGCAACGCTACTCATTTCAACGGAAACCAAGTAATCAGGAGGCGACCATGCCAAAGAAACCAGGATCACATCATGTCGTACCGAACGCCGACGGCGGCTGGGACGTCAAGAAAGACGGCGCGACCCGCAGCAGCGGCCAGTTCGACAAGAAGCAGGAAGCCGTCGATGCCGGGCGTAAGATCAGCCAGAACCAAGGAACCGAGTTCTACATCCACGGCAAGGACGGGAAGATCCAGAATAAGGACAGCCACGGGAACGATCCGTATCCGCCGAAGGGGTGATGTCAGGATCAATTCGATTCCCGTTTTGGGAACTGAACCGGCGTCCGAAAACCGGATTCGAAGTTGTTGATGAAAAGCCCCAGGTATCCGTTTTTACTGCAAACCCGTCATCCTCGTCCGGTGCCGGGAAATCAGGGGAGAAATTCGTTTCTCTGGTCGGGTTGTCGGGAAGTGGTTGTGCGATATGACTTCGGCGTTTATTATCAGGGAGTTACGAGGAGCGCGGGCTTTGAGACTGTTTTGCGGCAGGTCGACGCACCCTCCACCATGTTCCGCAACGTGCGAAACAGGGTGTCCCGCCGCAGCCTCCAGGCGAAGGCGGCCATTCCCCCTCGCCTCCGGGTCAGAAATAAACACGCATCCAAATGGGTTTGCGGAAAATGATCGGGGATGGCGGGACTGTATCGGTTTTCTGCTCGGGGTTTCCCTAGAAAAACGATGACTTCTTTGCGGATTTTGTGTCAATGGAGGGGTGAAACGGGTTTGGAAATTTTTGTATTGGCTGCCGGCGCTGGGTTGGGCGGGGCTTTTGTTTTTTATCAGTAGTGGGCCGGTGGGGCCGGAGATTCCTTCATGGGTTTCGGAGCACGATAAGCTGACGCACGGAATTATTTACGGTGTGTTGTCGGCGCTGATCTTCTTCGCGCTGTACTTCGGTCACGGAATTAAATTAGGCACGGCGCTGGTTTTAGCGTGGCTGGTGGCGGTCGCGTATGGGGGTTCGGACGAACTGCATCAGACGTTCGTTCCAACGCGAGTGGGCGATTGGTTCGATTGGCTCGCCGATATCGGAGGCGCAACTGTCGCGATGCTCGCAGTCGGCCTGGCGTGTTATTCGTATCGCCGAATGACGCCGCGAACGATTCCACCGATCACCAGCGACTGACGCGGGCGGATGAAGCGATAGTTTCGATTCGCCGGATCAAGGCGAACCCCCGCCCTATCCTTAACGTAGTACTTGAGGGTCCAGTCGCCATCCACTTGTGCAACGACGATCTGCCCGCTTCGTGGCGCTTCTCCCTTTTCCACCAACACGATGTCACCGGGCTGAATGCCGGCGTCAATCATCGAGTCGCCGTTGACGGTAAGCATGAACGTGGATTCCGGACGGCGAATCATGTATTCGTCGAGGCTCAGTGTGTCGGCTTCCTGCTCTTCTGCAGGCGAAGGAAATCCGGCTTGAACAAATCCAAGCATTCGCACGGAACCGGTGAGTTTGTCGGTCGCGACCAAACGGCCACCCGCATCGCGCAAGAGGAAACCCGCTTCAACCAACTTGCGGATCAACCCGGCAACTGAATTCGTGGAACGATACCCGAAGAGCGTCAGCATCTCGCGATACGTCGGGACACGTCGTTCGCTGCGGACGAAGCTCCGCAATTCTTTAATTTTTTCTTTGAGATCAACTGTGCGAGGCATTGGTTTCCTCCTTTATTTAGCGTGATTAATAGGTAACTGAACATTTGTTCAGTATCAAGCACAATGTTCAAAAATGAGATTTTGGGTTTGAGAGCAACATCCGCGTACAAATGGCGCGGGGAATATAAACGAAACGGGGTCGGCGCAGAAAATGCGCGCGGCGCACAGTAAGGGAAACTCGCATTTTGCGGAATGGATGAGTTGTGATATGCTCGCCGCTTTTTAGGAGTAGAAAATGAGTGAGCATGGATTCGAGTTGTTGCGATCAGAAGAGCTGACGGAGTACCAAGCGAAGGCGCATCTGTACCGCCATACCAAAACCGGCGCGGAGTTGCTCTCCATCGAGACGTCCGATGAAAACAAAGTATTCGGAATCACATTCCGCACCCCTCCCTCCGATCATACGGGCGTCGCGCATATCCTCGAACATTCCGTCCTCTGCGGCTCAAAGAAGTATCCGACGAAGGAGCCATTTGTTGAGTTGCTGAAGGGCTCCCTTCAGACTTTCCTCAATGCGTTCACGTACCCGGATAAAACCTGCTATCCCGTCGCGAGCCAAAACGTGCAGGATTTCTACAACCTGATTGATGTGTATCTCGATGCGGTTTTCTATCCCCTGCTCTCCCGCTCGACCTACGAGCAGGAAGGGTGCCACTACGAACTGGACACGCCGGACAAGCCGCTGCTTTTCAAAGGGGTCGTCTTTAATGAAATGAAGGGCGTGTACTCTTCGCCGGACAGCGTGCTGGTCGAATACGCGCAACGTTCGCTGTTCCCAGATACAACGTATGGTTTGGATTCGGGCGGTGATCCCGCGCGGATTCCCGACCTGACCTACGAGCAGTTAACGGGGTTTCATAAGCAATTCTATCACCCCTCAAACAGTCGCATTTTCTTTTATGGTAATGATGACCCAAAACGGCGTCTGGAACTTCTGGATGGCTGGTTAAGCGCGTTCGAGCAACAAGCGCCCGATTCGGAGATCGCTTTGCAATCCGCATTCTCGGAACCGCGCGAGGTGATGGCGGGATACCGCACGGATGCAGAGGAGGGTGGAAAATCGTTTGTGGTTTCCAACTGGGCGCTCCCCTCGCCCACCGATGCGGAGGCTGCGCTGCACGCACAGATTCTAAACTACATCCTGATCGGCGCCCCCTCCTCGCCGCTGCGGAACACGTTGTTGGAGTCCGGTCTTGGCGACGATCTCGCGGGCGCTGGGTTAGAGACTCATGCCAAGCAGATGTTTTTCTCTACCGGTCTGCGTGGGGTGGACAAGGAGAGCGCCGCAAAGGTCGCGCCGTTGGTTCGCGCGACGCTTTCGGAGCTGGCACAAAATGGAATTGATCCACGCACGATTGAGGCAGCGTTAAACACGGTGGAGTTTGCGTTGCGCGAAAATAATACCGGCGCCTTCCCGCGCGGTCTTGTCCTGATGCTCCGCTCGCTTTCGAGCTGGAACTACGACGGGGATCCCATCGCGCCGCTGCGTTTTGCCGACGCATTGAGCGCATTGCGCAAGCGCATTGAATCGGGCGAACGGGTCTTCGAAGACTTAATTCGCACGTGGCTTTTGGACAATCCGCATCACTCCATCGTCACGCTCCATCCCGACGCGGAGCTGGGTCCGAAGCAGGATGCCACGGAGCGCGCCCGCCTGGATGCCGTGCGCACAGCAATGAACGCGGAAGAGCTGGAGGCGGTGGCAAAACACACGGCCGAGCTCATCGCGGCGCAGGGCGCGCCGGATGATCCGGAGGCACTCGCAAAAATTCCACGCCTATCACTCGCTGATCTGCCGCGAGAGAACAAAGTTATTCCATTGGAGAAACAGTACCAACACGGTGTGCGCATTCTTTTCCACGACATCTTCACGAACGGGATTCTTTATCTCGATGTCGGATTCAATCTACGCGGGCTTTCGACGGACCTCCTGCCCTACGTCCCACTGCTCGCGCGGGCGCTGCTCGAAACGGGAACGAAGTCGGAGAGCTATGTTGAGCTGAACCAGCGAATCGGCAGCCGCACCGGTGGCATTGCGCCACAGACTTTTACTTCGGTGATTCGGGAGACGGATAGCGGAACCTGCTGGTTGTTTCTGCGCGGCAAGGCGATGGAAAGTCAGACGGCCGATCTTCTTTCGATTCTCCAGGACATCCTCACCGGCGCACGCCTCGACTTGCGTGCGCGTATCAAACAACTCGCGCTTGAGGAGAAGGCGGGAATCGAAGCGGACCTCGTCCCTTCGGGGCATCGCTTTGTCGGACTCCGCGTGCGCGCCGGATTTGATGAAGCCAGTCGGGCGGCGGAATTGATGAGTGGAATCAGCTACCTCCAATTCCTCCGTAAATTAATCAAAGACATTGAGGCGGATTGGGAGTCAATCGCCGCAATTTTTGAACGGATTTTGGACACGCTGCTCAACCGTCGTACGCTGATGATTAACGCGGCGATTGACGGAGCGGCATGGCAGCGCATCGCGCCGATGATCGCAGGATTCCTGAGCGAACTACCCGCGCGCCCGGCGAAACAACCGGCCTGGGCAGCGCCGACGGCAAATGCTGCGGAAGGTCTCATCATTCCAGCCGCCGTGAACTATGTCGGCAAGGCGATCAATTTGCGTGAGTCGGGATATACGGTGACTGGTTCGGACTTGGTCATCTCGCGCTTTTTGCGCACGGCGTATTTGTGGGAAAAAGTGCGCGTACAGGGGGGCGCGTATGGCGCATTCAGTCAGCTCGACTATCGTGGCGGGTTGTTTAGTCTGATTTCGTATCGCGATCCGAATCTCACAGGCACGCTTGCGATTTACGACGCGCTTCCGCACTATCTGCGCACGCTGGAGCTTTCCAAGGAAGAGCTGGGCAAGGCGATCATCGGCGCGATCGGCGATTTGGATCAGCACCTTCTCCCCGATGCGCGCTCGTACACTTCACTTTGCCGGTATCTCGCGAACGATGGCGATGATTTTCGTCAACGGTTGCGCAACGAAGTGTTGGGGACGACGCTGAAAGACTTCCGGCGTTTCGGAGAAGCGCTGGATAGCCTGAAGGAACGCGGTCGCGTTACGGCGCTCGGCGGCGCTGAGGCGCTGGAGGCGTTCGCGCCGGAAACGCTGACGCGCATCCTGTAATTTGCTGTTTTCGCGGCCTCACCCATCCGCTATGGTTGAGGTATGTCCACGCGACGCTATGCAATTATAGGAACAGGCGCCATCGGCGGTTTTTACGGGGCGCACCTGCAGCAGGCTGGTCTCGAAGTGCATTTTCTTCTGCACTCCGATTATGAACACGTGCGCGAGAATGGATTGCGGATTGATTCCGCCGACAGCACGCTGCTCCTTGATCACGTCAATGCACATGCCACAGTGGACACCATGCCGCCATGCGATGTAGTGCTGATCTCGCTCAAGACGACGAACAATCATCTGCTTCCGGAATTACTTCCAAAGCCCCTCGCTCCGGATGGCGTGCCGTTGATGTTGCAAAACGGAATCGGTTCGGAAGAACAAGCTGCTGCGGTAATTGGAGATCGTCCAATCCTCGGTGGCCTCGCGTTTATCGCTGCGAGTAAAATTGGGCCGGGGCGCATCCGTCACGTCTCGTACAGCGAGGTCAGCCTGGGCGAATATCGCGCGGACGGCTCGCCGAGCGGAATCACTCCCCGCATGGAGGCCGTCGCCGCAGACTTCACGGCGGCGGGAATCCCGATTACCTGCATGGATGATCTTCTGCTGGCGCGCTGGCGAAAGTTAGTTTGGAACATTCCATACAATGCGCTTTCAGTTATTTTACGCGCGAGGACCCGACGAACTGATGAACAACCCGGATAGTCGCGCACTGGTGGAAGCGTTGATGCGTGAGGTGCTCGCCGCAGCCGATGCGTGTGGGAAACATATTGGCGATGCGTTTATGGCCAAAATGCTCGAACACACCAAACACATGCTCCCCTACAAGCCGAGCATGCGTACGGATTACGATGCCGGGCGCAAACTTGAGGTCGCCGCGATCTATGAGCGCCCCCTCGCAATGGCGCGCACTGCGGGCGCATCCTGCCCGCGCATTGAGGCCATTCTTCAACAACTGCGGTTTATAGACGAACAACTGACGCCATAAATCCATGCGCACACTTACCCTGCTTGCAGCGCTCTTTCTATCAAGTCCGTTTGCCCACGCGCAACCGGCCGCCTCCGCCGATGCGCCCGCGCTGAAATTCGAGGTTTATTCCATCGGCGCGGGAGATATGGAGTCCACGCTCGAAGCGGTCCAACTGTTTGTCGGCGATGAAGGTCAGGTGACGCCCGACGCTGTTAATCAACGGCTCTTGGTCGCGACGACCCCCGAACGCCACGCGCAAATTGCGGCACTCATGCAGAAATTGTTTGTACCCGCGCGCAACGTGATGATCGAAGTGGCGTTCGATTCGGTCGGCTCACAGGACTCGTTCGGCGCCTCGGTCTCTGCCTCCGGCGAGTGGACGACGGGGATTAATGGCAATGCCATTTTCAGGCCGCACTTGGCCAGCCAGTCGTCCACGATGTCCAGCAGCGAAAAGCAAATGCTCCTCGTCAGCAGTGGCCGCGAGGCAACGCTTCGCGTCGGCGAGACGGTTCCCTATCTGCAATGGTTTATTGAGTACGGAATCTACGGCGGCTGGACTATGCCACAACTCGCCTGGCAAGAAGTCGGCTCTTTCCTTCTCGTCCAGCCCACGGTCATCGGCGACGGCCCTCTGATTCGGATTAAACTCACTCCGGAAATTAGTGGAATGGTGAACGGACGTCCGGAACACGTCCGCTTTACTTCTGTCGCAACGGAAGTCGTCGCCCAGAACGGGCAAAGCGTTGCAATCGGCGGACTCGACCAGCACAAAGATTTTTACAGCCGATTTTTGATCGGGACTTCACGTGATGGCAGCGCGCACAGCATCAACATCCGCCTCACGCCACGGATTCAAGACCCGGCCCCACTTCCGGCGCGCTAACCAATGCCCTTCGCCACTTCAAAAAAACGTCCGTGGTGGCTACTCATCCTCCTCGTCGCGCTCATCATCGCTTCGAGCGTCGCATGGCTCGGAAAATCGCGCCTTCCCGATACCAACAGAACCATGCTTTTGGCTGCGACGCTCGCGGTTTGTGGGATAACGCTTGTGAACCTCTGCATCCGATGGCTGCGGTGGCACTTTCTATTGAGAACCATCCACATTCGGCTCCGCGCACGCGAATCACTCCTGATCTTCGTCAGTCTTCTGCCCATGATCCTGACCCCTTGGGCGGCGGGCGAACTGTTACTCATGCTACCGCTCCGCCACAGAACCCAACATCCCCTCCGCGACGCCACCGTGACCTGGCTCGCATCGCGCGGCGCCGATGCGTGTGCGCTGATTTTGATTCTCTTCTTCATTCAACACGGCTTATTGATCGCCGCGATCCTCTTCGTTGTCTTCTCCACGCTTGCCCTCGCACTTGTGGAGCGACACGGACGACTCATTGCTCAAGCATTTCGTATCTACCTGTTTCTCGGACTTTCACTCACAGCATGGGCCATAGCGGCTTCGAGTCTATATGTCGCGCTCACCCTTCTCGGCAGCGAAATCGCACTGCCCGAATCACTTGCGGCCTTCTCACGCGGAACTCTGTTCGGAACCGCGACTGGACTCCCGACCGGCATTGCCGTGACCGGCACTACAATTATTCGTCAACTCATCCATCTCAACATCTCGGAGCCGCTCGCAATTTGGAGCGTGGCGGCGGTACGTTGGGGAACCGTTGGATTCGCCGCCCTGCTGGGCCTTATCACGCTCGCCCTGAAATACCGAACGCTTCAGGCAATCATCGCCGGAGCGCGCACGGCCAGTCAGGGACACTTCGACCAGCTCGCGCCTTCCTACGCTGAAGAACTTCCCGCACATATTCGTGATCGCCTCATCAAAACAAAATCCGCCGTAATCATAAAATGCCTCGCGCGTTTTGCGATTCCGCCGGGCGCGCGCGGCCTCGATATCGGTTGCGGCCAAGGGTGGTACGTCGCACACCTCGCCAAACAGGGCTATAAGTTGACCGGTTGCGACCTCATCGCCGGTCAAATCGAGCAGGCGAAAAAAATATGTCGCGGGAGAAAATGCCTCGGCCGAATTAATTGTCGCCCCCGCCGAGGCGCTACCATTCCCCGACGACACCTTCGACTTCGCCTACACCATCAACGTCCTCCACCACATCACGGACGGCACGGCGTTCAACAAAGCACTTCGTGAAATTGTGCGGGTATTAACACCTGGTGCGCCATTGATCGTCTTCGAAATGAACACCCTCAACCCACTTTTTCGGTTTTATCTCTCCTATATCTTTCCGTTCATCCACAACATCGACGACGGCACGGAAACCTGGCTACACCCTCGGGACTGGCCCGCCGTGAGTGGCGCACGCTGGAGCGAACAGATGGATTTCATCACGTTCATTCCCGATTTTCTACCCAAGCGACTCATCTTCGCCCTTGGCAAACTTGAACAGCGGCTGGAACGTTCCAAACTCAAGAGTTTCTCCGCCCATTTTGCCGCGACACTGGTGAAAGATTCGACCAACTAGATTCCGCTTCACTATTTGTGAGGAACGTGGCAAACCCTCGCGCGAGATGGATACGCTCTACATTTTCAGCCTTGTCGGCGTCGGCTTTTTTGCGATCAGCGGCGTGCTCACGTCCTCGCGCAAAGGATTTGATATGTTCGGGGTGGTCGTCATCGCGCTTGTCACCGCGATTGGCGGAGGCACCCTGCGCGACATCCTTCTTGATCGTCGCCCCATCTTTTGGATCGGCGACATCAACTATCTTTACTTCTCACTTCTCGGCGCAGGACTTGCGCTTCTATGGGTACGCTATCATCGCCCGCCCACACGAATTCTCCTTTACGCCGACGCGCTTGGCCTCGCGCTGTTCACGATCAGTGGCACACAGATTGCGAACGACCTTGGATTTGGCGCGGTCGTCTCCGTCTTGATGGGTTGTATCACGGGAGTAGCCGGCGGCGTAATCCGCGATATGCTCAGTGTCGAAATTCCGCTGCTCCTCCGCGATCGCGAAGTCTATGCGACCGCCTCCCTCCTCGGCGCCATAGTCTATCTGGTCTTTTTCGAATTTGGCGAAGTGGACAAAACCACATCCGCCGAGTGTGGAATGCTCACCGTCGCCATCATCCGCTTCGCCGCAATCAACTGGCGCCTCCGCGTGCCCGTATTCAATCCACCCGAATATAAATAACGAAGCCATCTTTTTGCCATTCGGGTCAGATGAAATCAAAATTGACAACCAGCCTTGCAGACAGCATCTGCGGTTGAACGATCTTCGCGCAGTTTGCGAGCGAAACCCCTTGTGCCTCCAGCGCCGCCTGTGGTTCGACCCGGACCTCTTGCCCTGCGCTTCACCTTATCCAAACGCGATCCGCCAAACCCCGAGGGATCGTCCGTAAGCAGTGGGTTCTTCAGCTCAGCCGAATGTCTATACTTGACCAAAGTGCTTGATCGCTAGCACGGCCCTATTGCGGCACTCGGATCGTCAGCGAATTCTATCGAATAGCGATTGCGGTTGATTGTAGATAGCGCGAGACTATATCGTCCGAGGATGCGTTTTTTATTAATCACGACAGCGGCCATTGCGTGTCTCGCAATGAATTTACCGTCCGGTTTCGGACAGGCTTTGGAAATTGGGGGCAAGTACTGGGAGATGAAGCCGTCGGGTAGCGGCGCCGTCGGTAAAGATGGCAACTCCGGCACCAGCTTTGACATAAAAAACGACCTCGGCTATCGCAAAAAAGATATACTCGGTTTCAACGCCGCGCTCGGACAAGGAAATCAAATCATACTGGACTATCTCTCCGCTGATGTCTCCGGAAGCGGACGGCTCTCCAAGCCGGTTCTCTTCACCGATGTCACGTTTCCGACTGGAATGAATGTCCATTCTGCCACGAAAGCGGATATGCTGCGGCTGGCCTATCGCATGCAATCTGGCTCACGCGGATTCCGGGCCGGGGTTATCGCGGGTGTTGAGTATCTCAAATACGAGACGGATATCACCGGCAACAATTTCGCCACGGCCAGCGGCTCGGCCAAGGCCGCCGTGCCGATTGTCGGCGCTCAGCTTCGCTTCGACCCCGCATCGCTCGTCCGAATAGAATTATCACTTGTCGGCAGCCCCATTGATATTCAGGATACGCGAGTGGACTACTGGGACGCAGAGGCCAACATCCAACTCAACTTCAGACCTTTCTTCGTCGGCCTCGGCTACCGCCAAATTTCGTTGGACGCAAAAAAGAAAAGCATCCCCCTGAAGGCAGATTTGAAGTTTCGCGGCCCGCAAATCGTCGCCGGTCTCGCCTTCTGATGTCGGGACCTATCGCTCCAGCTTTCGCGCGGGTAGCCGTTCTCCTGCTCCTCGTCTGCTGTGTTTCCAGTTGCGGCAGGCGCAAACAAACGGACGAGGCAACCCTCCCCCTGCCCGTTCCTGAGGGCGCAATTTTCCAACCAACCTCTGATCTGCAAACCCTCGCCTACCCTACGCACCAAACGAGACTCACCAGCGACAATCTGGCAGAGGTCTATCAAACCACCGCATCGGGAAAGCCCGAATCGGGCACATACGGCTCCGTTCGAACGGGACAATACGGGAAGCTCCTCCTGCCCCGCTTTCACGAAGGGGTGGATATCGCCGCGCTCTCGCGCGATGCAAAGGGACGTCCCCTGGACGACGTGTTCGCCGCAGCCTATGGGAGGGTCGCGTTGGTGCACAAAGTCGCAGGGAACTCGGATTACGGCATCTACGTCGTGCTCATTCACAACGACCCGGTCGGAACATTCTATACGCTTTACGGACACATGGCCGAAGCCGATGCAGCGTTGCGCGAAGGAATGATCGTAGAGCCAGGCACACGCCTCGGTCGCATGGGAAACACTTCGACAAGTGGAATTCCGATGAACCGCGCACATCTGCACTTTGAAGTTGGGATGCTTGCTAATGATCGTTTTCTATCCTGGCCCGGCCTACCTAAAACACATACGCCGGGCGGCCTTTACAATGGGCAAAATCTTTGGGGCCTAAACCCCATTTCGCTGTTTCGCGACTATCAAGATCACGATGGCAAGTTGACGCTCCTCGAACACATCCGGCGCGTCCCCGTAGCGATTGAGCTGATTTCAAAAACAAACAAACTTCCAGACTATTTTCGGCGGCATCCCGCGCTGTGGTCGGGTCCCGACAGTTTTGAAGGGGCGTTGGTTTTTTCAATTTCTGAGGGCGGCGTAATTCTCAGTGGCCGGCGGTAACCGCCGAAGAAGCGCATCAGCTCGACCGCAACAAATCCGCTGTTCTCCGTGTTGACGAAGCGGTCCTCGGTCGCAACGCTCGCCGAATTGTGGTGAAACAAAACGGCCAGTGGAAAATCGGGGGGAATGGAGAGAAGTGGCTGAGCTTGATGTTGTATTGAGCGCTCATCGCGGATCGGCCTTCCCGTGTTATTCCGCATTTTCCGTGGTTAGAATTTGGCTCGCCCAACTGTAGCCGCCCCTGTCCCGCCATAGCCTTCGGCGACGGCGGACGCGTTGAGGGCGGTGGATGAACCAATCCCCTGCGGTCAACGCCCGCGGCTACAGCGCCCTGCCGCATTTCTGCGGTTAAACATTCATCACGTCGTGCGCTATGCGACTCATATTAGACGTGCAATCGCTGCAGCGATGCGAGCGTTGTTTTCCAACAAAGCAAGGTTTGCAATTTGACTGCGCCGGTCTGTCAGTGCGCTGACTCGCGCGAGTAGAAATGGCGTCACTTCTTTCCCTTTCACACCGGCGGCTTCCGCTTCGCGTAATGCGGCGGAGATGGCGATTTCAGCTTCTTCTGCTGGGACTTCGTATTCCGTCGGGATGGGCGCACCGACTAAAATCCCGGCATCCAACTTCAGTGCGTCGCGAGCCTTGATGATGGCCGCCACGTCATCCGCCGTATCACAGCGAACGTCAACGGGAAGTCCCGAGCTGCGCGAGTAGAATGAAGGAAATGTGTCAGTGCCATAGCCAACAACGCACACACCGCGTGTCTCAAGCGCCTCAAGCGTAAGCGGCAAATCCAGAATCGCCTTTGCGCCGGCGCAAACAACGGTGACAGGAGTTCGCCCCAGTTCTTCCAAATCGGCACTGACATCGAAGGGGTGCCCACGATGGACACCCCCAATTCCACCGGTCGCAAAGACACGAATACCCGCTGCATGTGCGAGGAGCATGGTCGCAGCGACGGTCGTTGCGCCGTTCTCTTTCCGCGCCACGGCAATGGGGAGATCACGACGGCTGCATTTGCGAACGTCTTTCGCCATGGCAAGTTCTTCGAGTTCGTACGGCTCCAAGCCGACGTGAATTTGTCCGTGCAGCAAGGCAATCGTCGCGGGGGTTGCGCCCACATCGCGAACAATTTGTTCGAGGTGGCGGCCCGTCTCAAGGTTCACCGGCTGTGGCAGGCCGTGCGTAATTAATGTACTCTCAAGGGCAACGATTGGACGGGATTCTGCATGCGCCGCTTTGACCTCGGCGTTAAAATGAAGATTCATCTGTTTTGCGCTTTTGTTAGTTCTGAGGTATGGGTTCTTTATGGCGTACGCATCTGACAACGTGAACGTAATCAACCTGCGAGCGATTTTCCAGCAGCGAAATCGCGGCGTTCTCGCACCGGCCTCCGGTGGCTGCAGCCAGTACACGTTCGGGGCCGAGGTTAAAATCCGGGTCTCCGACGATGGGCAACTTGAACTGCTCCTCCCGCGCCGCGCCGATGGACAGCAGGAAATTCTTCAAGAGACCACGTTGAGTCTGCGCGTGCCCGTGGAGGTCGAGCCAGATGGGACAGAACTGACCCAGCTTATCCTCGCTGGCGATCTGGACGCGGCAGATGCGAGTATCCCTGAGAAATGGCAGTGTTTCCATATCAAACGCGCCCATTTCCTTGACATTTCCGGCACCACCCGCAGCATCCCAAACGACCAACTGGCCTTGAAATAGCCGGGGCGGAAGTATAAATAAGTTGCGTTCGGGCCCAAAATGGCCTTTTTGCTTCCTACCGCAACCACCTCCACTTTAGCATGTTACAGCATATTATGGCCGCCAAGTCCGTTTCCAGATTGATGCCGAGGGCGGGTTGTAGCAGCATCGGGGTTTGCATTTCATTTAAGAGTACTCGCTTATGCGCGTTTTGATCATTGGGGCAGGTAGCGCCGGAAGGTATCTGGCCGAAAAATTGGGGGAAGAGAAGCACGACATCGTCATCATTGACCAGGATGAGGAGGTGTTGAACGAAGTCGCGACGCACCTCGATATCCAGACAATCGTCGGCGATGGCTCCAGCCCACGGACGCTTGAGCATGCGGGGCTGATGAAAACCGACCTACTCGTCGCGGTGACGGACCGGGACGAGGTCAACATTCTTGCATGTGGATTCGCCCAAGCAGCGGGCGTTCCCCGCAAAGTCGCGCGCGTGGCAAATCCCGACTTCCTCCACGCCAACGAAAAGCTGAATGTCCGAAAACTTGGTCCTGATCTCGTAATCAGCCAGAAGGAAGAGTGCGCGGACGAAATTTTCACGATCCTCCGAATGCCCGGCACGCTGGAGGCGGTGGATATGCTCGGCGGCCGCGTGCTTGCGGTCGGCATTAAAGTCCACATGGACAGCCCGCTGGTCCTTCAGACGCTGAAAAACTTTCCCGAACCGGATCTGCTGGAACGAATTCGTCTCATCGGCATCATGCGCGCAGACGAGCTGCTCATTCCAAAAGGCGATACGCAGTTGATGATCGGCGACGATATTTATCTCTGCGGTGAGCCAGCCAATGTCCGCGCATTTATTCAATGGGCGAGTCCGGAAGAAGAGCGGCTTGAAAAAGTGATCATTGCCGGCGGCGGCGACCTCGGTTTGATGCTCGCCAAAAAACTGGAAAAGACAAATATCCCGGTAGTCCTGATCGAATCATCACCGGAACGGGCGGATGCCTGCTCGAAACTCCTCGATAAAGCCCTGGTTATTCGCGGCAATGCGCTAGAATCCCCCACCCTTGAGAATGCCGGGGTCATTCGCGGAACAGCCTTCGTCGCCGCGACCGGGAGCGACGAAAATAACATCATGATTTGCCTGCTCGCGGAAAAGGCGGGTGCGACGTTCACCCTCGCACAGGTCGTGCGACCGGAGTATGTACCGATCATTAATAGCCTTAGCCTCCTCGATCGTGCGGTTAGCTCGCACCTCTCGATGATCAATGCGATTCTCCATTACGTTCGCGGAAAAAATGTGAAGGCGGCTGCGCTACTGCACAAATTACCCGGCGAATTGCTGGACGTGGCGCTAACGAATGACCACCGTTGGACCGATAAACCCATTCAGTCCATCCGCATTCCCGCTGGAATCATGATTGCAACGATTCTTCGTCAGAACGAGATTGTACCGCCCACTGGCAGTATGGTTTTGCGCTCGGGCGATCACCTCGTACTCTTCGCGGAACCATCGGCTGTCTCGCGGGTTGAAGACCTGTTCCGGGGTTGAGCAAAGTGAATTTTCGCGCTGTCTTCCATCTCATCTCCTTTCTGCCCCTCGTTTTGGGAGTGGGCATGCTCATCTGTTGGGGTGTCGCCGCCTTTTATGTGGACCCTTGGTCCGCGCAACGCGCCTTCGCGCTCTCTGCCGCAATATCCCTTCTCGCTGGTTCAGCGCTGTGGGCGTTCACGCGCGGAGTCACAGATTTAACGCGACGCGACGGGGTCGGAGTTGTCACGTTCGGCTGGTTGTTGAGCACCCTGCTCGGCGCAGTCCCATTCATCCTCAGCAAAACAATCCCCGATTTTGCTGGCGCGTGGTTCGAGGCGGTATCCGGACTAACAACCACCGGCGCTTCGGTCATGGACAACCTCGAACAGCTTCCGCGCAGCATTCTACTCTGGCGCGCTCTCACCCATTTTATGGGCGGCATGGGCATTCTCGTCCTCGTGGTTGCGATTCTTCCCCTCCTCGGCTCCGGTGGAATGCAAATCTATCGCGCTGAAGTCGCGGGGCCATCGAAAGATCGCCTGACGCCGCGCATCGCGGGAACGGCCAAACTCCTATGGGGGCTTTACCTCGGGACTCAACGTCGCCAACATCGTGGCATTGAAGCTCTGCGGGATGGACTGGTTCGACTCCGTCTGCCATGCCTTTGCGACTATCGCCACCGGCGGATTTTCCACGCACACGCAAGGAATCGCGGCATACGACAGCGCGGCCATTGAGTGGGTATTGATCGTCTTCATGGTGCTCGGCGGCACAAATTTTGCCCTGCACTGGCGGTTCCTGCGTGGACGCTGGAACGCCTACAGTCGCAATGCAGAGTTTCGCCTCTACATCGGCATCCTTGTGATCTCATCCATCATCATCGCACTAAATGCGTGGCCCGTTTTGCCGCAAAATCCGGACAAAGCCATTCGCAGGGTCGTTTTCGGCGTCGTTACCGTAATGACCACAACCGGCTTCGGTGGTGACAACTTTGCCGTCTGGCCCATGCTCTCTCAGTACATTCTGCTGCTACTCATGGTCATCGGCAGTTGTGCCGGTTCGACTTCCGGCGGAATCAAAGTCGTCCGCGTATTGATCCTCTTCAAGCAGATCGCACGCGAACTAAAACTCTTCATCCAACCGCAAGCCGTGTACCACGTCAAAATGCGGCATCAGATTGTCGAGGACGAGGCGGTCAATATGATCGGCGCGTTCTTCGTGATCTTCATTTTCATCTTCATCACCGCCACTGCGGCGATGATCGCCTTCACGCCCGACACATTGACCGCCGTATCCTCTGTGGCAGCGACGCTCGGAAACGTCGGCCCCGGTCTCGGCGCCGTCGGCCCGCAGAGCAACTACTCCGTAATCCCCGACGCGGGGAAAATCATTCTCTCGTTCTGTATGTTGCTCGGACGGTTGGAATTCTACACGATGCTCGTGCTGTTTATCCCCGGCTTTTGGCGACGCTAAAACCGAATCAACAAGCCGGCAATCACACCAACACCGTCGGCGTCAATCTTGTAGCGTTCGCTCTTATCGAGGAACGTGTGGGAGCCGTCAACTTCAAGAAACTGATATTTCACTTCCGCGAATACATCCATTCCGTCTGCAATACCGACGCTGACCCCCGCATGGATGTTGTAACCGATTTCCTCATCCATCCAGCTCGGGTGAAAATAGTAATACCCCACCCCGCCGCCGATATAGGGAAGCATGCGGGCAACCGGGTACTTGAGATTCACATTCAGCTCAATCGGAATCATATCAATGTCTGCAGTCCATGTCGGCTGCCTCACATCGTAACTCGTAATGATCGTGGCGCGCGCATCCACGCTGACATGCCGATTCAGGGGGATGTCATACTTCAGTCCGCCGCCACTCCCCGCTCCCATATCTTTCGTATCCTGATACGAATAAAACAGACCCAAGTCGGCGTACGCCATCGAGGCCACACCAAGCGCCAGCAGCGCAACACACCATTTAATCTTCACAACACACCTCCGTTATCCAATCGAATTTCATTTCTTCCCGTGCGAACACAGCGAAGTTTGACACATTTTTTGCAGGATTCAAGGCGTATAAAAATGACTTAAGAAAAAGACGGTATGTGAAGGTCACTCCCTCCACATACCGTCCTCAAAAACCGAAATTATCCGAAGCGTTCTTAAAGGCTGAATGTCAAACCGACAATCACGCCAACACCGTCTAATTTAGCCTTGTAGTCGGAACCAGCGCCAAGGATCCCGCTCTTCCCGTCTACTTCGGACCAGAGGTACTTCACTTCGGCGAAAAGTGCTAAACCATCGCTGAGACCCAGACTCGCTCCCACGTGGGCATTATAGCCCCAATCAGAATCAAGCGTATCGTTATCGAAGAAGAAGTTGTAGCTGACACCGGCACCGACATAGGGCGCGACTCCCGCGATGACAGGCAGGGCAAGGTTCAGGTTCGCCTCGACAGGAACCAGATCGAGATCAGAGGAAAACGCCCCGCCATTCTTTTCCGTCTTCACATCATAGCCCGTCATCCAGCTTCCACGCACATCAAGGCTTACATTGTCGGCGACAGGGATATCAATTTTCAGACCGACACCACTTCCCGACCCAATATCCTTCGTGTCTTGATAGCTATAAAACACGGACACCTCTCCATACGACATAGACGCCACACAAACGGCTAACATTGCGATACATGCTTTCAGCTTCATCCTATTACTCCTCCAGTTTATCTAGCACTCCATCCCGCCACCTGCGGGAACTCTGCTTATGTTGACACATATCCATTAACCGCGCAAACACAAAAGTTGAGCAAATCACATTTTTGTAAAAGAATTGAACGAGGCGATCCGCAGCGCTTCTTCAGTCCAAAGTTTTGCGATAGAACTTCACTGCGAAGGTCATAATGACAACCATGAAAACAAGGAGCGGCCAGATGCTGGGCCAAATATCCGCCGCTTCGCTGCCTTTAAGAAAAATCCCGCGCACCAACCGCAGAAAGTAGGTCAGCGGGAGAGCGCGCCCGATTGCCTGCGCCCATCCGGGCATTCCCTGAAAGGGAAAAATGAAGCCGGACAGCATCAGATTCGGCAGAAAGAAAAAGACCGTCATCTGCATCGCTTGCAACTGATTTCGCGCCAGCGAGGATAGCATGATGCCGACGGTCAAATTTGCTGCGACAAAGAGCAGGGCGGAGACATACAACCAGACAAGGCTGCCGAGGAAGGGAACGCGAAAGATAAAGATGGCGGCGAGCAAAATCAGCGTCACCTGGATCAATCCGACTGCAATATACGGCGCCACCTTGCCCGCCATCACTTCCAGCGGACGCACGGGCATCGCCAGCAAATTCTCCATCGTGCCGCGCTCGCGCTCGCGCGTCATCGCAAGGCCCGTGAGCAACACCATCATCAGCGTCAGAATCATTCCCATCAAACCGGGAACGATATTGTTTCTGCTGATGGAGTCCGGATTGAACAAACGATGTACATGCACCTGAAACGGCTTCTGGCTTTCGGGTTCCGCCAAATAACTTAATGCGCCCACCGCATCTTTTTTCAATGCAGACTGGGCGATCTGCTCGATTGCTCCCACCGCAGCGCCCGCAGCAACAGGGTCCGTCGCATCCGCCTCCAACAACAGGGCCGGACGCTCGCCGCGCAACAAGCGGCGCGTAAAGTCCGGTGGGATATTCAACACGAACATCGCCTCGCCCCGCCGCAATGCCGCGCGAGCGGACTCCTCATCCGTCCATTTATTCACGACGCGAAAATAGTCCGACTGCTGCATCGCAGAGACAAAGGATCGCGTGAACTCGCTGTGATCGGAGGAAATCACGGCGGTCACCATCTGCTTCGGATCAGTATTGATCGCATAGCCGAAGAGGATCAGTTGAACAAATGGAATGCCGACCACCATCGCGAGCGAAATTCGATCACGGCGAAGTTGCAGGAACTCCTTTCGCACCATCGCCCACCAACGGGCAACGGAGAATCTCGGTGAATCACTCATTGCGAAACCCCGTTCGGTCCACCGCGCGACTCATAAAATAGATGAACGCATCCTCAAGGCCGGTCTCCATCGCTTCCAAACGCCAACGAGTTCCCGCAACAACCGCGCGCAGGGACTTCTCAAGCGCTTCGGCATCCCGCCCGCTGACGTGCAGCGTTGTACCGAACACCACCGTTTGTTCCACGCCTGGCAACGCCTTGACTTTCTTTGAGAGCTGATCCAGCGCATCGCCGTGAATCGCCCACGTACTCAAGCCCTCCTGCCGCGCAATCTCCCTCGCCTTGCCCTGCGCCAGCAGCTCGCCATGCGCGATATAGGCCAGCTTGTGGCAACGCTCCGCCTCATCCATGTAGTGCGTACTGACCAACACAGAGATGCCGAGCGCGGACAAGCGATGTAGCTCCTCCCAGAAGTCGCGGCGCGCGGACGGATCCACGCCTGCGGTCGGCTCATCCAGAAGCAGCAATTTCGGTTCATGCAGCATACAGGCGGCCAGTGCAATGCGCTGCTTCCAGCCGCCCGAAAGCGTACCGACAAGCTGCTTTGCGCGCGCCGTCAAGCCCAGCCCTTCAAGCGCCTGATCCACCGCAGCGCGGCGGTTGGGGAGACCATACATGCGCGCAACGAAATCCAGATTCTCGCGGATGTTCAGATCGTCCCAATACGAAAAGCGCTGCGTCATATAACCGACCTGCCGCTTAATCTTCGCGCTGTCGCGAAGAATGTCGTAGCCCAGACACGTGCCGCTTCCGGAATCCGGCGTGAGCAGTCCGCACATCATCCGGATGGTCGTCGTCTTGCCGCTGCCGTTGGGTCCAAGGAATCCGAAAATCTCGCCCGGCCGAACCTGCAAGGAAAGATCGCGCACGACATGCTTGTCGCCGAAGCGCTTGTTCAGGTTCCGAACATCAATGGCGAAATCCGTGCTCACGCACTGCACCTCCCGCTAACGGCTGCGCACCCGAACCGGTTGGCCGGGATGGAGCGTCGGTTTTTCCGCGCGCACCGGCTGCGCCTCGACAAGAAAGATCAGTTTTGAGCGCGTCTCACTACTGTAAATGACCGGCGGCGTGTACTCGACCTCTGTGGAAATGTACGAGATTCGGGCGGCGATTTCCTCCGGACACCCGTCGCACAAAACCACCACCTCCTGCCCGATTTGCAGCGCACCCACCTGCTCTTCCGGGACAAAGAAGCGCACCTTCACATTTTCCGGCGGCAACAGACGCACAACAGGACGCCCCGCGCCAACCCACTCGCCCGTCCGATACAACGTATCGAACACCAAACCCGCCACCGGCGCCGCAACCTCCTTTTGCCGCACCAGCCACTCCGCCCGTGCGACCGCCGCGCGCGCGGCCGCCACCTGCTCGCGTTGCGCTCGGATATGATCCTCACGCGCGGGTAGATTCGCCACGGCGATTTGATGGCTCAGTTCCTGAACACGCGCCTGTGCGCCAGCTTGATTCGCTCGCGCACGGTCCAATTCGGACTGCGAAATGTCAGTGGATGCAAACTGCGTTTCCGCCCGCTTCCACTCCGAGTCGGCAAACGACGCATCCGACCGCGCCTTCGCCAACTGCGACTCCAACACGTCAATTTCTTCGCTCCGCTTTCCCGACAGGAGATCGCTCAACTGGGCTTCGGCCCCAAACAGGCGGCTCATCGCCTCCCCCAACGCCGCCGACTCATTCCCGGATTCCAAGACAAAGAGCGGATCCCCCGCCGCCACCTGCGCACCGCGAACAACCTGGAGCTGTTCAAGTTGCCCGCTGGCGGATGTCGCAACATTGACAAACTCTCCCTCCACATAACCCTGAAATGAAGCGGATTTGTTGAATCCGCAACCGACAAGAAAGAGCGCAGCGACAAAACAACCACAGTGCGAACATATCCGTTTCATTTTTTTCTCCCACCCGCCGAACGTTGCTTCGACCCCGCTTTCGGCGCCAATCCGCCCAACAAAAGTGCAATGACATGTCGCTCCAAGTCGCCCTTCGTCAACTGTGCGCCACCGGGCAGGCGCGGCCACTCGTTAAAAATCGCCAACGGCGCCAAGGTAAGCGCAACAAGCGACATGAACAGAAACACCGGATGCAGTTCCGCATTGAGTTTGCCCTCTTTTTGCGCCGACGAAACAAATGCGCTAAACTTCTCAATCTGCTCCAGCCTCGCGCGCTGAATCATCCCTCGCCGCAACGCCCCTCCCTTGCTCGCCACCTCGCGCACCCAGAGCTGCGGGAGCCAGGGCAGACGATCCGTCGCCGCGATAATCTCACACACCACCCGCGTGGCCAGCGCCTGCGGTTCCGCGCGACCCTCGGAAAAGAGCTTGCCCAACGGCGCAAGAAATTCACCGCCGATTTTCTCCTTTGCAACCGCGTTCAGGAGCTGCTGTTTGGTCTGAAAATAGTAATGCACCATCGCCGACGTCACCCCCGCGCGCTTTGCAATTTCCGCCAGCGCCGTCCCGGCCACCCCCTGTTCCGCGAACAACTCCACCGCAGCCGTCAACAACGCCCCCGCACATCCCCACCACGCCGCGCCCTCCTGCTCTCAACACCTCGGGCACGCCGCGACCGCACTCCAACAACCGGCGACACATCGCCCGGCTGTGAAACATCACCCGGCGACATCACTCCCTCTCCGACTTCAGCATTCATGAAAGCATATTAACTAACTGATTAGTTAATCGCAAGTATAAAACGGGGCGGATCAGGGCGCATGAAAGGCGGTTTGAACGGTGCGGATCGGAAACGGCGGAATTGATAGCCGCGAAAGACGCCTTTTGCCTGCGGAGAGACTTGCCGGTTGGGAGCTTCTGCGTTATACAGCGCGTTGCTCCGAACGGATGAAAGCACTTTTTTATTCATTTCTGAACGCGGTTGCTCGAATTGGAGTGTCCGCATCCCTTTTCTCCTCGCAATGAAACGTATTGCTATCGTCGAGCCGACGGTGATGTTTGCGACGGTTATTCAGTGGCTGCTCCTAGCCACGATAACGGGGGCGCTGGTCGGAACAGCGACCAGCTTTTTTCTGCGAACCCTCTTTCTGTTCGCAGACCGAAGTTTCAATGCGCCCCTCTGGTTTCAAATGCTGCTCCTGCCGCTGGCGGGCTTGGCAAACGGATTGCTGCTCTATTACGGCTACCAAAACGCGCCGAAAGACTTGAAGGACTCTGAAATCCTCGCGGTCAACGCACAGCGCGGAGCGATGCCGTTGCGAACCGCCGCGATTAAACCCATCGCCGCGCTCATCACGCTTTGGGCGGGCGGTTCAGCGGGCAAGGAAGGCCCCTGCTCACACATCGGAGCAAGTGTTGCGGCGGCGATCGGACAACGACTTCGATTGAACGCTGAAATAAGAAAACGCCTGGTCGCATGCGGCGTCAGCGCTGGATTCGCCAGCGTCTTCGGGACTCCCGTCGCTGGCGCGATTTATGGCGTCGAGGTTCTGGCAATTGGACGCGTGCGCCACGATTTTCTTTTCCCAGGAATCGTCGCCAGCATCACGGCATTGCAAGTCAGCCGATTTTGGGGCGTGCCCTACCCCACCTATCATCTCCCATTCGCTTCAGGTTTCAGCCAGTTGCTCTTTCTAAAAACGCTCGGAATCGGCATCCTTGGCGGTGTCGCCGCATGGTGGTTTGTGGAGGCGATTCAGCGCGTGCGCCAGGCGACGGATTGGCTCCAAAAAGTGACGAGAGTGTGGCGACCGCTGATGCCGATGATCGGTGGTTGTATCCTCGCGTTACTCCTGATCTTCGCGCCGGTGAACTACCTCGGATTGAGTTTGCCGACGATGTACGCCGCGCTGGAAGGAACACAGATGCCCTATCTCGGCGCAATGTGGAAAATTCTTTTCGTCGCCCTCACCCTCGGCTCCGGTTTCTATGGAGGTGTCGTCACGCCACAATTTGTAATCGGCGCAGTTGCAGGAAGCGCCTTCGCGCACTTCTTCGGTCTCGATCCTGCGCTCGGCGCTGGCGTCGGCTTTTGCTCCGTTGTCGCTGCGGCCTCCAACACCCCCATTGCCGCGATCTTCATGGGCGTGGAACTCTTCGGCGGCGCCTCGAGCCTTTACATCGCCGGTGCAAGCATCGCCGCCTACCTCATAATCGGCCACCGCAGCGTCTATCCCGAACAGCAACTCGCCTACACCAAGACCTCGTGGCTCACCGCATCACCCGACGTGATGATCGGCCGCGAAAAAGTCCAACTCTCCCGCGGCTTCCTGCGCTGGTTCAGCGTACATTTCGGCGGACAAAAATTGGATTTACAAACCGAACAGCCGCCGGAGTCCGAGAAAAAACAGAAATAGTTTTGAAACGCGCGCCTGCGAAGTAATTCACGCTGTGGCGCGAATTTTTGGAGTCGAGTTGTTCTTGAGATGGGGGTCTAGCCCGGATTATTTATGAACCCCTCGGGCACGGATAAATTCCGGGATGGCAAAGGTGAGTTTCGTTGATTGAAGTGTTCGCGGTGTTGAAGCTCTGCAAAGCCCGGCCGGGGACGGCTTTTGTCGCGTTCTTTTCCGCTCATTGGCATAGCCAAGCCATCCGGGGATGAGCCGGTGAGCTGGGGTAACTTTGCAGGGCGTCGTTGCAGCAAAATCGGAACCGCGCCAAGCCCTTGGGCGCAGCGCATCCGTTTGCGAACGAAGCCCGCCGCGCTTCCAAGAGGAGACCAAACCCTGAACAAGCGTCAGCGCAACCCAATGACTGCTCTTGACCCCACCTACTCCAACTACTCCAACTATTCTCTTTTGTTCCTTGTTTGCTTTTGTGGTTAATTAATCAATCCACACCATGCGCTATGCGCTATGCGCTCTATCATTCTTCTTCGTGGACAACTTCTGAGAGGCGGAAGCCGGCCTCTTCCAGCATGGCCATATCCTGATCGTAGCCCTGCCCTTCCGTCGTCAAATAACCTTCGCTGAACATCGAGTTCGCAGGATACAGCGCGAGGACCTGCATGTGTTTCAGGACGACTTCGCGACCGCCGGCAACACGAATGTCGCGGGTGGGGTTCACAAAACGAAACATACAGAGGCACTTCAATGCCTCGGCCGGCGACATCCGTTCGACGTGTTCCAGCGGGGTACCGGGACGCGGGTCAAAGAAGTTCACCGGAATGGATTCAACCTCAAGCTCGCGCAGTGTCATCGCGAGGTCAACCCGATCATCGAGTGACTCGCCCATGCCCATAATACCGCCGCAGCAGGCTTCCATTCCCGCTGCGCGCGCAATTTTCACCGTGCGGACGCGGTCTTCAAAGGTATGGGTCTGCACCACCTTTGAAAAGTAGTCGCGCGAAGATTCCAGATTGTGGTTGAAGCGGTCAACGCCAGCTTCAACAAGACGCGCCGCATCTTCTTCCGTCAGCAAACCGAGTGACGCGCAGATATCAATATCCATCTCCGCCTTGATCTTGCGCGTCGCTTCACAAATCCGCTCAAGTTCTTCCTCAGACGGGCCGCGTGTGGCGGTGACCATGCAGTATTTTACCGCGCCCATCTTGTGCGCGTGTCGCGCACCTGCGAGCAGTTGCTCAACAGACTGCATTCGGTAGGTGTCCACTCCGGTGTAGGAACCGGCGGCCTGACTGCAAAACGCACAGTTTTCGCGGCACATGCCGCTCTTCGCATTTCGAAGCAGGTGCAACCGGACATCGCGCCCAAAAAATCGCCTGCGCAAACCAAACGCGGCGTGGAGCATGGCCAACAGCTCGTCTTCATTCGCCTGTAAGGTCGCCAATGCTTCGTCCCGTGTAGGGGCTTCGCCTGCCAAAGATTTCTCAGCTAAAGTATCCCAAAAGCTCATTTTGCACTCCTGTGAAAGCGGCATTTATACCAACAAAACGAAAAGCACACAGAAAAAATAAGCTCGAACATTAAAGCATCAGCACACGGTTCAGCGACACTCAGCGAGAGCGATTAACGCGAAACTCCGATGCGATAGTTACGAAGCGGCGAAGCGTTCGTATCGGTGATGGTCATCACACCATTCCCAACGAGATTGCTAAACGGCGCGAGCAGTTTGAATCCGTGACTGTCCAAAAGGTTTGTGCTGAAGAAGACCTGATACATTCGCCCAGTTGCTGCCAGCCAACTGACATCGGCGCCATTGGTCGTATTTTCCGTATGCGAAACGATATGGAAATAGTCGGTAACGTCCACGGGCCGAGTATCAGCAATAAACTCGTCGAAATTGGGCGCCGCATCGCTATCCAAGTCCAAGAGCGCATCGGCAGATAAAAGTGGGTTCAGCCCGTAATAATATTCCCACGCATCCAACATGCCATCGCCATCGCTATCCATCGTCGAGGCCAATCCCACGCGATAGACCTGCGACGTTTCATTGAACTGGAAGGTATAGATGGCGGCTGCCACGTTCGAAAGGATGATATTCGCGCCATTGAGTGCGGCCGCGCCCACTAACGGCGTGAGATAGTTTGTGGGAGCATTATCGCCCCAATTCGCCACGCCCCACGAATTATTTGCCGTGAATTTGAACTCGACTCGTGATGAGGCTGGCAGCTCCGTGACATACGCCCAGCGAGAAGGCCCAACCAACTGCATGTTCTGTGCCGACTCGTTCCAAAGATTGAAGGTCGCCGCCACGGCCATACTCGTGTATGCAGACGCAAAGACCGGCGCACTGGCGGACTCGCTGTTCGCAACAAAGTGAAGAACACGCTGCAAGCCATGATCTGCAATTTTTGCAGTGGCCCGATGAAGAACCGTGTCGTATGCCCATCCTTCCCCGCCGTTTTCCAACTCGCCGCGATTTGCGTAGCGTCGCAATTCGATTCCGTCGGCTGTGACGGACACAACATTTGACATCGCGTGAGCGACGACAAAATAGTCCCGTGCGCCGGTATCATACGTTCCCTCACGCGCATGAACCGTGACCGTCAATGCCATCGGGTCCCCCGCAACGGAAACGCGGGTGCGCGCAACTACACCGGCGAGATAGTTGGTCGTCTTTCCATCGTCTTCGATCAGAGTAAAACTATTCGCAGCGCCGGGCCAGATGTTGAGATCGAGCCACGTCGGCTGAAATTCATAGACATGGCTCATGGTCGGGCCCATTGGAATGATCGCGCCCGCGCGTGAAAAGAGCGGGAGCTGCGCGAGAGCCGCCGGGACGGCCACCGTCTGCCCTCCTGCATACGACCCACCGGTATCCCAGAGGAACCACGTCGTTCCTGAGGGAAGATAGACCGAGCGCGTTGTTTCGCCCTCTGCGATAACGGGCGCAGCCAGCAGATGGGTCCCGGCCATAAAGTCGTATTCGTTCTTCGACCACGTATTTGTATCGCCTGTAAAAAAGAACGCGGTCGGAACATTCATCGGCAGGCCGTTGGCCGCCGCTTGATGCGCGAGGCTGTAGAGGTACGGCATCATCCGATAACGAAATTGAATCCAATAGCGGTTGAACAGTGTATCGCTCTCCCCAAATGCCCAGGGTTCTTGATTCACAGTGCCCCAATTTGAATGGTTTCGAAATAGCGGCGCGAGCACACTCGCTTGATTCCAGCGAATCAGCAAATTTCCCGTGGCATCACCATTGAATCCACCGACATCGTTGCCAAACTGCGCCTGACCGGAGATCATCGTACTGAGCGCCAATCGTGTGTTGTAGCGGAGATGGTCAAATGTCGAAGAGTTGTCGCCGCTCCAACCAATTGCATACGCCTGCACCCCCGGCCATGCGGCACGACTCAGAACAAAGGGACGACCTGCTGGCGATTGTTCCTTCAAGGCATTATATGAAACCCGCGACTGCCACCAGCTATACGTGTTGCGGTTCACGGCAGTCCATTTGCGGGTATCGTTCGTTGTCAGGTCGCCGTAGCGCCCATCGAGATACCAAATCGTATCCAGCGGCATCGCGTTTTCATTCGGCTCCGTCAGGTCATTCCATATTCCTTGAAAACCATTTATCGCCAAATAGTTCGTCAACTGACGCCCCCACCAGTCGCGCGTCTCATTGATCGAAAAATCCAGCCACAAAATTGCGCCGAGATAATTTGTGCCGACATAATTGCCCAGCAAGTTGTTTTTGATAAAGCGTAGGTTCGCCGCGGACGCCGCGTGGAGCGGATCGTTTGTCGTCAGCAACGGTTCGATGATCGGAACCAGTTGCACCCCCTGGTTGGTTGCGAACGAAACGAGCGCGGGCATATTGCTGAACGCATCACTAAAGGAGAGCTGCCACGGCTGTCCCTCGTTTCGCTGATGCCCAATATCGAGATAGACCGCGTCCACCGGGATGTTCGATGTGCGAAATGTCGTGATCAGGTTTGTCACCTCGGCAGACGACATATAGCTGTGGCGTGACTGATGAAAGCCGTAACCCCACTTGGGAAGGAGGACGGGTCGCCCGGTGAGTTCAGAGAATCGGTCAATGATGGCGGACATTGTATGGTTTGTGCCACCGCCAAAGAAAAAGTAATCCATGATGTCGTCGCCCGCCTCAAAAGAATACGTCCCATTTGTCGCCGAGAGATCAACGACGGGGCGCGCCGGGTTGTTGAAAAAAATGCCGTACGCAAACGCGGGCCCATTGGTCGTCTCTGGTCGCGCACCGTACCAAAACGGAAGCGCCGTATATTTCGGATTGCGGAACTCGCTAAAATTGTAGGTGTCCTGGGTCCAAAACTGAAACACCCGTCCGCGGCGATTCAATGGCCCGCCTTCATCTCCCAGACCAAAAAACGCCATATCGGCGGGCATCTCTTTGATGGCCTTCAACCTGAACCCGGTTGGACGGTTTGAAACGCCGCCAGACTCCGGCCATTGCACCTGTTCATAGGCCGAGGTGTCGCTGCGCATGGAATAGTCGCTATCCCATTCGAGCTGTTTATCGCGCAACAAATCACGCCCGGAGGCATCCTTGAAATTCACGAGAAAGCGATTGCTGAATACCACCTCCACTTGCAGAGCATCCGTCTTGATCAAGAAATTCGTGGAACTCGCACTGATGAACGAGTTGCTAAAACTCGGCCAGCTCGCGAGCGGTTTTGCGATAGCCACTTCTTCCCGATCAAAAAAGTTTGTGCTCCCGTTGTAGTAAAATCGGACCCTCACCACATCCGGCGCATACGGCGTCACTTCCGCTATTCCGTTTGTGCGCAGATTAACAAAGAGGCTTCGCTGACCGACCTCGTTTGTTCGTATGGCCCACGCCTGCACCGCGCCATTCGTTCGGGGCGCGCCCTGAACCGCATGCGGAAGAAGCCCGGCAGCAAACAGGCAAAGACAGATTATGAGGCGGCGACACATATTGAACGCAAAGGGTCTTGGAGAAAGAATACCCCCAATACGTGCGCAGTGACACGCAGAAACCGCAGGCAACAAAAAACAAATGACACGAAGAAGATACAGCTTCGCGCCTACGACTCGCTGATTCGTTGTTTCGGGCCTTCAAATAAACTCGCGTGGGCTTCGCGCAAAATCTCGGGAATGCGGTCGGCAAACGGACTTTTCTTCAGTGCGTCAGCAAGGTCAAGAGAGTCCGCCTCTGCAGCATTTTGTCCGGGCTGCCAGTGATCGCCCTGCCCCAATAGGCCGTAGCGCATTTTCGCAAATGCTTCCATGTCCAGAGCGATCGCAAAATTCCACAGTCGTAAAATTTCGTGGATATTAATCTCGCCCGGCACGTCCGACCACTTCGGCAACCCTTCAAACCAGTGACGAACCCAGTCCCTGCCCAGCACAGATTCCATCTCGTCATTTAAGCGCCGCGCGATGGGCGCCGTGATCTCGACGCGTGTGTCGTAACGCGCCAGCGCCGCGACATGTTCGTCAAAATCGCTCGGCTTGTTTGCGCCAATACTCAAGGTATGAACCTGGGGCCGGCTCAAACAGTAGAGGTCATTAAATTGCATCGGCGACAACGGCGCACAAAGTCGCGTCAATTTCTCCGACGGCTCATACAGCTTGCCGCCTTTATCATTCGGGCTAATGATGAAAACGCCCATATCCTGTTTCGCGGCGGCTTCAACTGCGGGCCACGTGAAGTCGTTGACGAAGTACCAATGAATATTCACGTAATCGAAGCGACCGGTGTTGATCGCATCGAGGATGAAGTCAACGGGACCGTGTGTCGAAAATCCGATAAAGCGACACCGACCCTCTCTGCGCAACTTCTCCGCCGCATCGAGTGCGCCACCGGGAGTCAGACACTGTGCCAACAGTTCGGGAGTGTTGAGACCGTGAATGGAAAGAAGCTCCACATGATCCATTTTTAAATTCGCGAGTGACGTTTCAAATACCTCCCGAAATTCCGCGCCATTTGCGCGTGGGCCAATTTTGGTCTGAACGATTAATTCGTCGCGCGGAAGGTTTTTAAGCGCCCGGCCCAACTGCATTTCGGAAGTGCCGTAGCCGCGCGCGGTTTCGAAATGTGTAATCCCAAACTCGTAAGCCCGCTGAACTACGGCCTCCACAGTGGTCTGTGAATCGGATGGGATTTCAGCGGCTGCCTTATCGCTCCATGAGTGCTGATAACGCATTCCCCCGCAGGAGAAGACGGGCATGGCGAGCTCTGTGCGACCAAAGCGACGGCGGGGAACGGGAGGCGACACCATACTCACGCCTCGCCCAGTGCACCGACCCCTCTATCCAACTGCCGATCCATCTGATACTTCGGATCGGCAGACGCCAACGCCTCGCGCGGAAGGTCTTCGCCTCTGCGTAAATCGGACGGTAACGTCTTCGCAAACTCAGAAACAATCCGGCGAGCTTCCGCGAGTGACGGCACCGTATTAAAGACCTCGCGCAAGCGATGGATGTGCGGGAAGCCCGACGCATACCAGAGCAAATGCTTTCGTGTGAGTCGCGCGGCTATCTCTGTATCGCCGTAATGTTCCTCGTGGTAGTCGAGATGGCGGAGCACGGTCTCTTCCCACTCCGCAATCGTCGGGTCTTCCGAACCTTCTCCGGCGAGCGCACGAAAAATCCATGGATTGCCCAACGCGCCGCGGCTGACCATCACGCCATCGCAACCGGTCGCCTGCGCCATTTTTCCCGCATCAGCGGCTTCCATCAAATCGCCGTTGCCGATTGTAATAATTTTGGGGTTCACCGCGCGCGCAGCGGCAAATCCCGCGGCGATTCCGGGCAGACTCACTCGAATCGCATACGTGTCTTCGCGCGTGCGCCCGTGAATGGTCAACATATCCGCGCCCGCGCGGGCAATGGCAGCGGTGTTGGCTTCAACATTGATCGCATCGGCTGTGAAGCCGAGGCGGATTTTGACAGAGAGCGGGCGCGTCGTCGCAGCGCGAGCGGCGGCCACGATGTCCTCCAGCCGTGCGGTGTCTTTCAAGAGCGCAGAGCCATTGCCGGAACCGACAACTTTTCGCGCGGGACAGCCCATATTGATGTCAATTGTTTCGAAGTGTGACTGATCCAGCAGACGAACCGAGCGCTGAATGCGATCTGCATCCGGCCCGGTCACCTGTACGCCGAGTATTTTCTCTGAAGGATGGCGCGAAAGCATCTGAATCGTGCGATCATTTTGAACCAACAACGCGATTGCGGAAAGCATCTCGACAAACGTCAGCCCCGCGCCCAATTCCTGGCAGATGCGGCGGAACGGAACGTCACTCACCCCGGCCAGTGGCGCGAGAAACGCACGGTTGCGAAGGGTTAACGGGCCATATTGAAGTGGTGTCGAAAGCATGGCTGAAACGAAGAGAACGTACTCCCGAAGTTGGCGGGAGTCCACCATTGGATGACGGGGCGATTGGACGGATTAAACGAATCTGCCTGACCGCGCTTTCGCCATGCGACTGCTATTTTTTGAAGAACTGCTGCCGGTAGTAATTCAATTCGGCGATGGAGGCGAGGACGTCGTAGTAGGCGTCGTGCGGCTTCCCTTCGAGGAGTTCTTTAGGGCCGGGCAGATAGGCGAGCAATTCTTCGGGACCGTCTTTTGCGAATTCCGGGCCGGCGTGGAGATCCTGCCACTGTAGCTTCACGGCCGTGACATCCAAATGCCGGTAATGAAGCTGAGCGATGAAGCGCGGGAGAAATTTTCGCGCGAGCCACCAATCGCAGTGGACGCTATTTCCGGCAAGCACCGGACGATACGTCATCTCATTCCCCGCTTTTGGCACGCGACCAACAAGCTCCGCAAGTCGCGCGTCGGCCTCGGAGAGATCAACCGCATCTTCCGAGCGACAAGCGGCCACCAGGTCTTGAAGATGCTCCTCAACCCACGGGCTGAGCGTCGTGCCTTCTGCGAGTTTGATGTGCAGACGCAAATCATCTTCCGGCGGAAATATCCGCTGCAAATCGGCATCGGTTACCACCGCCGCCACCTGCAACAAAACGGCCGACTCCAGTTCCAGCGTCGAGTATTCGGTGTCAAACCAGACGTAGGCGGTTGTGCGGGGATCGGGTTCGCTCATTCGCTAACTCGCATTCGGACCGAAACACTCTTCGATCGTGCCCTTGGGCACATCAATATCCATCTGCTTCACGTCCCAAATATCTTCCGCGTACTCGCGAATCGTGCGGTCGCTGGAGAACTTGCTCATCCGCGCAACGTTCAATACCGCGCGACGCGCCCACTCCTGCGGATCGTCGTATAGTTTCGCGACGCGCTCGTGGGTCTTCACATAGGATTCGAAGTCCGCGAGGTGGAAGTACTCATCGCCCTGCTCCATCAGGATGCGGTAGAGGTCCATAAACAGCAGTCCCTCTTCCGGCACAAATTCGTTATCGCGAATAGAGTCAATCACGCGACGCAGGACAGGGTTCTTGTTGTAGTAATCCCACGGATTATAGTGCTTCTTTAGCTCAACCAGCTCGTGCGTCTTGTTGCCGAAGATGAAGATATTTTCATCGCCGACTTCTTCCGCAATTTCCACGTTCGCACCGTCAAGCGTGCCGATCGTCAGTGCGCCATTCAGTGAAAGCTTCATATTGCCCGTGCCCGACGCTTCTTTGCCGGCGGTCGAAATCTGTTCCGACAGATCCGCTGCGGGAATGATGATTTCCGCGAGCGATACACTGTAGTCAGGAATAAAGACCACCTTGAGGCGATCTGCAACATCCGGGTCGTTGTTGATCTTCCGTCCGAGCGAGTTGATCAACTTGATAATGATCTTCGCAATGCGGTAGCTCGGCGCGGCCTTTGCGCCAAAGATGAAGGTGCGCGGTGTGATTTCCGCGTTCGGGTCGTCCTTGATCCGGTGATACAGCGCAATGATGTGCATCGCATTGAGCAACTGCCGCTTGTATTCGTGCAGGCGCTTGATCTGAACGTCGTACATCGAGTCCGGATCAATCCACTCGCCGACCAAGTCCTGAACGATGTTGGCCAGGCGCTCCTTGTTGCTGCGCTTGACCTTGAGAAAATCGTCGCGGAATTTCTTGTCTTCTGCAAACGGCTCCAGCTTCTTGAGTTGATCGAAGTCCTGCACCCAACCATCGCCGATCTTGCTGGTGATCAGATTTGAAAGCCCGGGGTTGCAGACGAGCAACCAGCGGCGGTGTGTGATGCCGTTGGTCTTGTTGTTGAAACGCTCCGGCCACATATCTGCGAAATCGGAAACGGTGAACTCCTTCAACAGCTCCGAGTGCAACGCGGAAACGCCGTTGACGGAATGGCTGCCCACGATTGCAAGATTCGCCATCCGCACCTGGCGGGTGTAACCCTCTTCGATCAGCGACATGCGCTGCACGCGCCCCATATCGTTGGGCCAACGCAACTGCACCTGCTGCAGAAAGCGTTCGTTGATCTCGTAAATAATTTGGAGATGGCGCGGCAACACGCGCTGCAACAGATCAACCGGCCATTTCTCAAGCGCCTCGGGCATTAAGGTGTGGTTGGTGTAGCCGAACGACTTGACCGTGATGTCCCACGCCTTGTCCCAAGGCAGGTCTGTTTCATCAATGAAATAGCGCATCAGCTCCGACACCGCGAGCGCGGGGTGTGTATCGTTCAGTTGAATCGCGTTCTTCAACGAGAACTGATCCCACGACGAGTGATTCTTGCGATAACGGCGGATGATGTCGCGAATTGCGCAGGTGACCAGGAAGTACTCCTGCACCAAGCGCAGCTCCTTGCCCGCGTGTGTCGCATCGGAAGGATAGAGCACCTTGGTGATGGTCTCCGCCCAGTTTTTCTCCTCCACCGCCTTCACGTATTCGCCCTGGTTGAAGACATCGAGGCGGAAGCTCTCCGTCGCGCGCGAGCTCCATAGACGGAGGATGTTCACCGTGTTCACGCCGAAGCCGATCACCGGCATATCGTACGGAACGCCTTCGAGCATCTGCCAATCCACCCAAACAGGTTTCTTCGCGCCACCCACGGTCGTCACATTTTCGATCCGACCGTACACCAGCACCGGCACCGTAAATTCCGGGCGAACCACCTCCCACGGATTACCGTACTTCAACCAGTCGTCCGGGCGCTCCTTCTGCCAACCGTTATCGAACTCCTGACGGAACAAGCCGTGTTCGTAGCGAAGGCCGTACCCGTAGCCGGGGTAGCCCATCGAGGCGAGGGAGTCGAGGAAGCACGCGGCGAGACGGCCCAAGCCGCCGTTCCCCAAACCGGCGTCCACTTCCTGCGTCACCATCGTGTCGAAATCAATATCCAGCTCTTTGAGCGCCTTGCGCGCGGCGTCGGTTGCGCCGACCGCAGCGATGTTGTTCTCCAGCAAGCGCCCGAGCAGAAACTCCATCGAGAGGTAGTACACGCGCTTCACATCCTGCTCGATGTAGGCCTTCTGCGTCGAAATCATTCGATTCATCGCGAACTCGCGGATGGCGTATGTGAGCGCAACGCCCTTGTCGAAATCCGTCGCCGTTCGCCAGCCTTTGCAGCGCGTATAGATAAGGTGGTAGAGGAACTGATCCCGAATCGTCTTCGGGTTGACCTTTCCCATGCCGTTGCTCTTACCGTTGCCTGTCGTTTCTGATTTTGAAGAAGTTCCCATTCTCAAGTCCTAGTTCTAAATCGTTTTACCGCTACCAGCGGCATATATCCCATAAATCGGGCGCATCACGCGCCCGCCGCAAGCCAAAAGGCCGGTCTGTATAGATGGCCCAGAGCTTTTACAACCAACGCCGGTTGTGCAACATAAAACTGCTCTACGTCAAAAACCGATCTTCCGGTGCACCGCTTGGCATAACACAAAATTCATGGCGACCAAACCAACGAAATCGGTTTCTGGCTACAAAATTATACAACGCATCGCGAAAAGCCCTCGGCAGAACGCGGAAAATCGCCGCGCCCCGCCACGGCCATCGAAGTGCGCGAGCGACCGCCAGCGCCGCGTCACTCCGCTCCAACAGCACACCCTCCCGCCACAAATAAAACGTATCCAGACACGCCGGTGATTTCCCTCCTTTAATAAGGAAGGCGCGGCCCGACTCCGATTGCAGCGCTGCAAAGCGACACCACGGACGACGTTCATGCCGCAACACGAAGCGGACCGTCGCATTGCACAGGTTGCACTCGCCATCGAATAGAATGACCGGAAGCTCGTCCATCGCGAAACAATACCACAACCAACGCCCGCCGCGATAACACACCCAAAATGCGCCTTGTTTTACTCATTGACTCCCCGGCGCGCAGCCTTCAGCATGGCCGCCCAATCAGTGAAGCCGCATCCGCGGCTCTTTTGTAGTACGTGTTCAATGGTTAAACATCTCATTCAAAAAGTAATCCGCCATCTCCGCGGCGCATCCGAAAAATCACCGGCCAAGACAGCGGCAAGACCAGAGTTCAAGAGCGAACCGCGCGCCCCCAAAAAGGCCCAGACCGCAGGCGAGTACAGACCCCGAGGGTCAGGTGGTTCCGACAAACCCGCGTCGCAAAACAAACCTGCGCAACATCGGCCAGAGGCGCCCCGCAAAAAAGCGGTCCCCGCCGCTCCCCCGGCGGAACCGTGGGATCCGGCCAGCTTCCAAGTACCCGTCGCGGAAGGCAAAACGCGCTTCCATGACCTCGGCCTTCCAGATGAAATTCTACACGGAGTTGCCGATCTCGAATTCACCTATTGCACCCCCATTCAAGGCGGAGTCCTCCCCGAAACCCTCAAAGGGCGCGATGCGCTCGGTCAGGCCCAGACCGGCACCGGCAAAACCGCTGCCTTTCTGATCACCATCTTCAACCACCTCTTGCGCAACCCCGACAAACAGCCGCGCAAACACGGCTATCCCCGCGCCCTGATTCTCGCGCCCACCCGCGAACTGTGCATCCAGATTTACAAGGACGCCGCCGCGCTGGGCAAACATACCGGACTCAACACCATCGCAGTCTATGGCGGGATGGACTACGAAAAACAAAAAAACCAACTGCACAGCCAGCGCGTGGACATCGTCGTCGCCACGCCGGGGCGATTGATTGATTTCAAACGCCATCGCGATGTGGATTTGCGCAACGTCGAAATCCTCGTTCTGGACGAAGCCGACCGGATGCTCGACATGGGCTTCATTCCCGATGTGCGCATGATCGTCCACTCGACTCCGCACAAAGACAGACGGCAAACCCTCTTCTTCAGCGCCACCTTCAACGATGACGTCCGTCGCCTTGCGACCTCATGGACCCGCGATCCGATCTCCGTCATGGTAGCGCCGGAAAACGTGGCGGTTGACACCGTGGAACAGGTCGTCTTCATCGTCACCAGCGAACAAAAATTTGCCCTCCTCTACAACCTGCTCCAACGCGAAGGCACACGCCGGGTTATCTGCTTCGTCAACCGACGCGACAATGCCGAGCGGCTCCTTGACAAACTCCGCCGCTACGACGTGAACTGCGCCCTCCTTTCCGGTGCGGTTCCACAAGAGAAGCGGGTCAAAACACTGGAACGCTTTCGCAACGGAGAAATTCGCGTCCTTGTCGCAACAGACGTTGCCGGACGCGGTATTCACGTTGACGACATTTCCCACGTCGTGAACTACAACCTCCCCGAAGACCCGGAAGACTACGTCCACCGCATCGGTCGCACCGGCCGCGCAGGGGCGAGCGGAACCTCCATCAGTTTTGCCGACGAAGAAGACTCGTTCCAAATTCCCGACATCGAACAATTCATCGGCCGCCCCCTCGCCTGCTCTTATCCCGATGAGGGATGGCTGAACCTCCCACCCCCACCCCCGGCGCCCCTGAAGAGAAGCACGACTCGACGCCGAGACCGCGCCGCAGCGGCCCTCGTGGTGGCGGACGTCCCGGCCCCCGCAGCGGCGGCCACGGCCGCTCGCGCGGCAGAGGCGGCCCACGCCCACCCCGCCGCTCATAGACGCTGCTCTCCCGAACAAACAAGGTGGCGCTGCGTCGCGATCATTTTTTTCGGGTGAACTCGTTAACGTAAAGTTGCGCGCGCGCCCAATTTCCAAGGGTTGGGAATCTTCTCCGAACGGACTTCCAAGGCTTGGAAATTCGGATAACGACGTCCGAATTCGGGGCAATGATTTTGGCCCGTGCGCTTAACTGCCGCCATTCCGACTTTCAACAAACCCCGCGCACTTCGCGGCGGCTGTAGCTACGAACGGGAGGACTAATCCAACACGTAGTCTTCGCGCCAGTTGGCCTTATCTTCCCACTCAGGCTGTTCGGCCTTGCTCAAGACAAAGTCGCCGAGAACGAGGTAATCCATTTCCGTGCGCATGAAGCAGCGGTACGCATCTTCCGGCGTGCAGACGATCGGCTCGCCCCGCACGTTGAAAGAGGTGTTGATGATGCAATACACGCCCGTCAGGTCGCCAAACGCCTTGATCAAATCGTAGTAGCGCTGATTCACATCGCGCTCCACGGTTTGAATGCGCGCGGAGTAGTCCACGTGTGTGATCGCGGGAAGCGTTGAACGCGCAACGTTCACGCGCTTGCGAAGATCGGGGTCTTTCATCAGGCGCTTCTGTTCGTCCGACAAATCCGTCCACAACTCCTTTTTCACCGGCGCGACGAGCAGCATATACGGCGACTCGCGGTCGTGATCAAAATAATCGCTCACGTGTTCGCGGCAACAGGACGGCGCAAAGGGGCGGAACGATTCGCGGTACTTGATCTTCAGATTCATTACCGACTGCATTTTCTCCGAGCGCGGGTCGCCGACAATCGAGCGACCACCCAACGCACGCGGGCCAAATTCCATTCGGCCCTGGAGCAAACCGACGACATTTTCTTCCGCCATCACTTTAGCCAGCGTCTTCGCCCATGCCTCGCCGGTCAACTTCTGCGCGGGATACCCCTTCGCCTTCAAAAATTCCTCGACCTCATCGTCGAAATTCGGGCCGAGGTATGAACCCCGCATGGAGTCTTTCACGCCATCCGCCTTCCGCGGGTTGCCTTTGACGTGATGCCAGATCGTCAGCGCCGCGCCCAACGCGCCGCCAGCATCGCCGGCAGCCGGTTGAATCCAAACATTTTCAAATGGGCCCTCGCGCAACAACCGGCCGTTGGCGACACAATTCAGCGCGACACCACCCGCAAGACAGAGATTTTTTTCGCCGGTGATCTTGTGAAGATGGTTCGCCATCTTCAGCACGATTTCTTCCGTCACGACTTGAATGGAACTCGCAAGGTCCATTTCGCGCTGTGAAATATCGCTCTCGGCTGTGCGCGCCGGACCTCCGAACAAATCCGCGAATTTGTCGTTCGTCATCGTCAAGCCGGCCATATAGTTGAAATACTCTTGGTTCAACTTGAACGATCCGTCCTCACGCAGCGAAAGAAGGTTGTCGTAAATTTTTTGGACATACTTCGGCTCGCCGTATGGCGCGAGACCCATCAGTTTGTATTCGCCGGAATTGACGCGGAAACCGGTGAAATACGTGAACGCGGAATACAACAGGCCCAGCGAATGCGGGAAGTGCAAATCGCTGATGATTTTCAGCTCATGGTCGCGCCCGTGACCCAGCGTTGTCGTCGCCCACTCCCCCACCCCGTCCACGGTCAGAATCGCAGCGCTTTGATACGGCGAAGGATAGAACGCACTTGCGGCGTGCGACTCGTGATGTTCGGGAAAGAACATCTCTTTGGGCGGCTTAATGCCGCATTCTTCCAGCGACTTTTCGATTTCGAGCGGAATCCACAATTTTTCGCGAATCCACAGCGGCATCGCCATCATAAAAGACTTCAGTCCAGATGGCGCGACAGCGAAATACGTTTGCAGGATGCGTTCAAATTTTTGAATCGGCTTGTCGTAGAAAGCCACGCCGTCCAAGTCTTCCGGGCCAACTCCCGCCTCATGCAGGCAATAGCGCACCGCGTGGAACGGGAATCGCTCATCGTGCTTTTTGCGGGAGAAGCGTTCCTCCTGCGCGGCGGCAATGATCTTGCCATCGCGGACGAGGGCCGCTGCTGAGTCGTGATAAAACGCGCTGATGCCGAGTATATTCATAACAAAATCAATGCTGCTTCTGGTACTGCTTCATATCCTCGACAATCGGGCGCGGCGTCCAGAATGTCGTCCGCTCTGCGTCCGGGAACGAACAATCCATCGGATCCTTGCGCCCCAGGATTAAGAAGAACCGGCCTATGGTAAAAGCGATATAGAAAAACGGAACCAGCAAGAGCCAGGTCAATCCTGAAGCCACCCAGTGCGCCAGCTTCGCGCCGACTTTTTCAAATCCGTGAAAAATCGGCGGATAGAACCAACCACCGATCAGCATCAAGCCAGCCAGCGACCAAATCACGGAAGGCCCGATGATGTGATGCCATTTGTAATAGATGAAATACCCCACAGCCGCAGCCACGGCTGCCTGCAGAGTCGCCTTCAGAGGCAACGGCATTTTCTTTGAGGCGGCAGACAGTGGTGCTCCTACCGCCTTCCACTGCCACGTATTCAAGACCTTTGGTTTAGATGCCACGATTACAGTCGCTCCTATAAAGGAAGGCAGTCTAGGCAAGTATGCAACAGAGTCAACGCCACAACGAATTATCGCTTCAATTAATTCCTCGCGTTTGCTACAAGCCCTTTCTGCTTTCCGCGCTCTGCCTGCATCGCGCAGGTACTTTTACTGCGGAACGCACGATGATCTATCTGACGGAGGGGTGGCTGAGTGGTTGAAGGCGGCGGTCTTGAAAACCGTTGAGCCGTTCACACGGTTCCGTGGGTTCGAATCCCACCCCCTCCGCCAATTTGAAATCCGGCGATTTTCGGCCACGACTGACCACGGGGCCGGGAACCGGACATGCAACACGGGATCGGTCTTCGAGCCGAGCGAGCGGAAGACCGTGACCGACTGACCGCCCGCCGCCTGCCCGCCTCCTGACAGTGACGCCACGTCCGCCGGAAGGATCGGGATGAACTCCGACCATTCACCGGACGCCGCCGCCGTGACCGTGACGCCGTCCGCCGAGGGACTCGAAATCGCCTTGTTTTGCTCGATTCTTTGACTCCCCACCCGCTTTCCAATGTCGGGAGAAATCGGCGAGCGTGCGGCAGAGCCGCCGCGAAGCCCTGCGATGGGATTCCGGGAAGAGGCATCCGTCAGACTCGGACTCTGACCCGCGCTCCGGCTTCCGTCGGTCTCGGTCTCCTGACCGTCCGCCGCGCCGGACCCGCCGCCGCCGGACAGAATCGCCGCCGCCAGAAGCAGGTTTGAACCGGTCTTTTTGTGCCAGTTCCTCAATTCTTCAAGGTCTTCCGTGTCCGCGTCGTACTTCGCTTGTCGTGAGGCGCTTATGAAGTCTGCCAGAGGTTTGAACCGATTGGCCCCGTGAACCTCAAGTCGGGCCACGGAATCGGAAAGACTCGCCTTCTCCTGCACGAGCCTTTCCTTGTGGCTCGTGAAATCCTCCTTCGTGATGCTGCCGTCAATGAACACGTCAAGCAGACGGTTCAGGCGGTCGGTAGCACGGGCAAGGTCGGCCCTGTGCTGCGCCAGCAATTCGGCTTGCCTCGTGGCGTCGGTCTGTTTCCACCCTTCAACCTCGGCAAGCATCGCGTCGGCCCAGTCGTCGCGAATCGAGGCAAGCCGGATGCTGGCGCGTAGGTATTGGCTCAAGGCTTCTTCCCGGATCGTCTTCAACTCGCAAGGTCCGCGCCGCTTGCCGCATCGGTAGTAGGAATGGCCCTTCTGCTCGTCGGCAGTGATCGCGCATCCGCAATGATGACACTGGATCAAACCCCGGAACGGGTAACGGGCGCGACGCGTGTAGCGTCCGCGCCCCCGGTTCTTGCGCACCTTCTGCACGCGGTCAAACACCTCCCGCGAGACAAGCGGCGGGTGTTTGCCTTCGTACACCTCGCCGTTGAACCGAAACACGCCGACATAGAACGGATTGGCAAGGATGTCGTGAACCTTGCTCGCAGCAATCGGCTTGTCGCGCACGCCGACAAGTCCCCAATCCTGAATCATGGCGGCGATCTCGGTAACGGTGTATTGGCCGGTTGCGTAGGTCTCAAACATCCGCCGCAAGAGCGGGGCGCGTTTGTCGTCAAAAACGATCATGCGGCTTCGGCGGTCGTTCACGTATCCCGGCGGCGGCATGTTCGGATAGATGCCGTCCCGGAGTTTCTTCCGAATGCCGCGCTTGATGTTCTCCGAAAGGTTGTCCACGTAATACTTGCTCTGCCCGAATGCAACCTGAAGGATGAACTTGCCTTGCGGCGTGTTCTCAAACCAGAACGTCGGAAACTTCAAAGCCGCCAGTTTGCCGGTGTCCAGGTCGTAGATGATCCGTCCGCCGTCAATCGAGTTCCGGGCCAGTCGGTCGGGGTGCCAAGCAAGAATCGCTTGGGCCGTCCCCTTCTCAAGTGCTTGCATCATCTCGTTGAAGACCGGTCGTCCCGGTTCCTTGGCCGTCTGTGCCTCAAGGTACTCGTGGGCAACGTCGAGACGTTCCTTGCTTGCGAGCATGCGGAGTTCGTCGAGTTGCGCGTCAATCGAAAGTATTTGCCTGGCCTCGTCTTCTGTGGACTTCCGAGCATAGATAAAGAACTTCATTGCTTGCCCCCTTTCTTCTTGGCCTTCTCAATGGCCGCTTCACCGTCTTTGATCAACTGCCGAAATCCCTTTGACTCCGTTGGGCGCAAAGGCTGCAACAGGATTCGCACGCCATCAGTGAAGATGGCGAATTTGCTTCCTGAGACAAGGCCCAGTGTGTGCCGGATGTCGCGGGGAATGACTACTTGCCCCTTGGTTGACATGCTCGTGATGTTCATTCTCATGTTGTCGTCCTATGCCGTAGGTAATTCTTACGCGATAGGGAGACAATAGACCGTTGGGGCAAGTGATGCAACAGTTATTTTGTCAGCATGGGAAAGCGGTAACGGAGCGCAAAGCAGCGGGCGTGACACCGCGTCTGAGCGGTGGCGCGACCGGTGTGCGCGGAGTGGGTGGCCGTGGTGGAACTGGTTCTTGTCTTGATAAAATGAGGCGGAAGGGGGCGGCAATTTGCCCCGCAAGCGGGCGCGTGGCGAGGTCACGAGCCGCCAAGCCCGCGCCGTGGGGCGAGTTGCCGCCGTGGTTCCTTGAGTGCGAAGCTCCTCAAACCTGCTTCTGGCGGCGGCGATTCTGTCCGGCGGCGGCGGGTCCGGCGCGGCGGACGGTCAGGAGACCGAGACCGACGGAAGCCGGAGCGCGGGTCAGAGTCCGAGTCTGACGGATGCCTCTTCCCGGAATCCCATCGCAGGGCTTCGCGGCGGCTCTGCCGCACGCTCGCCGATTTCTCCCGACATTGGAAAGCGGGTGGGGAGTCAAAGAATCGAGCAAAACAAGGCGATTTCGAGTCCCTCGGCGGACGGCGTCACGGTCACGGCGGCGGCGTCCGGTGAATGGTCGGAGTTCATCCCGATCCTTCCGGCGGACGTGGCGTCACTGTCAGGAGGCGGGCAGGCGGCGGGCGGTCAGTCGGTCACGGTCTTCCGCTCGCTCGGCTCGAAGACCGATCCCGTGTTGCATGTCCGGTTCCCGGCCCCGTGGTCAGTCGTGGCCGAAAATCGCCGGATTTCAAATTGGCGGAGACTCCTTGCCCTCGTGCGAACCGCCGTCATGGGTGATGAGTAAGCCATAACCGGGACGCCGATTCAAGGTAGTTGTCTTGGTCCTGGGCGAGCGTGGGGGCGTGTACTGCCCCACGCTCGCCGCTATTGCGGCTCGCTCGCGTATCCCTGGCCGCGTGTCGTCGGGGCGGTCCTCGTCGGTCCTACGCTCGCCGCTTCCGTCTCCGTCCGGCTGTCGCCGGACTACGCCGCGACGCGGGCGCGGCTCGCGGTACGTGTCGCCGGTCTGGTGTCGTCGGTGCCGTCCTACCCCGCAGGGACCGCGCCAGCGAAGCTGTCACGGTCCCTGCTCAAGACCCGTTCCCCGGTCCCGGCGTGGTCGGTGATGCCGTACCCGCACCCGCCGCGCCAGCGAAGCTGTCACGGCGGCTGCTACGCGGCCCCGCTCCGCTCCACGCCGTCCGCGTCCCGCAGGGAGACGCGCCGTCACTTCGTTCCGTCACGCTCCCTGCTTGGCCGCTCCCGGCGTTCCGCTCCGCTGCGTGGTCGGTCGTGCCACCGCTCCGGGCCGTGACCGGCCCTCCGCTGCCGTCGTCCCGCGTGCAAGCGTTCTCCCCACTCGCTACGGGCTTGCTCATGCCGCGTGCGAGAAGAAGAGCACGCGGCACGCCAAGCCCTCCGCTCCCAGACTCCGCGCCCGGCTGGACGCCGGGCTTGGCAAGGTGCGGCGCTGGGGCGGGGCTGCGCTTCCGCCGCCCGCCGGGGGGCGGTCGGCGGGCGTCCGGGCTGAACGCCCGGACGCTCGGCGGCGGTCTGGCGCTGGTCGCCCGCTTCCCTTGCTCTGAACACTCTCCCGCCGCCTCTTCCTTGCCGCCTTCGGCGGTCTGGCCGTCCTCTCGTCCGGCCTCTGCGTCATGCGCGTTGCCTTGCTCTCCTTCATCCGCTCGATGCTGTCTCGCCTTCGGCTCACTGCCGCCCCGCCGCAGGCGGGGCAGTCGGTCGCCGCCTCCCGGCGGCGCTCGATCCCTGCTGCTCCGAATCGCATCGGCTCCGAATCCGGGCGCGCGCGTCTTCTCCTCTTTTTCTGCCTTCGTATGTCCGTTAGCCGCGAAGCCGGTTGCGGCCCGGACACGCCGTAGCGCGCGCCGAGCAACGGACGGCAAAACCGGTGCCCGGTCCTCCGGGCAGCCCGCGCGCTCCTGCGCGTAGCGGGCGACCGGTTCTTGCCGGCCGGGGCGAGGAAACAAGCGCGCTCTGGCGTGGAAGGGGCGCAACCGGCGCAGCGGCGGGAAGTCACCAAGTGGCGTTCAGCCATTTGACCGCACCGGAAATGTCCACCGCCTCGGCGAACTTCACGAGGTCGGGGATACGGTCAACGGCGTCGAGGCCGATAACCTGGTCAGGCGGAAACACCGGCGCGAGCCGGTGGTAACGGTCTCCAAGGATTTGCCGGCATTGGTAGTCGGCCACGCCCATAACGCCGTCCATCATGATGTTGAGCAAGGGCTTGATCCATTGGGCTTGGCCCCAGTCCAGATTTTTCCGCTCAATCCGCATGAGAGACGTTCCCGTCCCGATGGATAGCAGCGCAATCCGGTCATGGCGTGGCGGCTTCTGCAAGGCGCGGTGGTCCTGCGTCTGCGCCAGCACCGCCATGCTCGGATTGTTGGCGAACACGCCGCCGTCAATGTAGCCGTCCACGGCCGGGAAGAACGTCGGCGCGGCGCTGGTGTACAGCGCCACCTTGTACGCCAGCCGGTCGCCGTCGCTATCCGGGCCGGGGAAGTTGTGGAAGAACTTCGGCGACCATGCTCGGCGCGAAGCGTCAGGGTTTTCGTTGTCCAGGTCAAAGGCCGGAATCAAAACGCGCTTCGCCAAGTCCTTGAGCCGCGTCTCGCCGAATATGCGCCGGAGTTCGCGGGTCATGGCCTTGTTCCCGTACTGCGCCCCGGCGACGTTGCCCAGGTCTCTCAGGTTGTCGAGCCATGAATCGTCAAAGATGTCCCGGCCCTTCTGCTCGTACAGGGCGCGTATGTCTGCGAGCGGCACGCCGTGCGCGATGCCAAGGGCGATGATTCCGCCGGTTGATGTGCCGGCCAGCAGGTCGGCTTTGTCCAGCCAGCCGGGGACTTCCTTTCCCATACGGTCAAGAAGCACCAGCGAGAGCAATCCGCGTATGCCGCCGCCGTCGAATGATAGTATCCGGTAGTCAACCATGCGTCTCAGATTCCTCTATCCTTTTGCAGCAAGCGAAGTGCGTTGAAGATCACCAGCAACGTCGCGCCCATGTCGGCCGCGATCGCCATCCACAGCGTGGCCACTTGTAGTAGGGCCAGCACCATGAACACCGCTTTCACGCCCAAGGCGAAGCCGATGTTCTGGCGGATAATACGCAAGGAGCGACGCGCGTGGCGAACGAGCCAGGGCAGACGAAGCAGGTCATCGGACATGAGGGCGATATCCGCTGTCTCGATGGCGGCATCGGTCCCGGCAGCACCCATCGCAATGCCGATTGTCGCTGTGGCCAGCGCCGGGGCATCGTTGACGCCGTCGCCCACCATGGCGACCAGGCCATGCTTGCTCGCGATTTCCTGAATGGCCCGCATCTTGTCTTCGGGCAGCAGTTCCGCGCGGACTTCGTCAACGCCCACGGCGCGGCCCACCGCGTCCGCCGTGCCCTGATTGTCGCCGGTGAGTATGGCCACATGCCGAACTCCAGCTGTCTTCAACTGGTGAACAAACGCCGCGGCCTCCGGCCGAATGGAATCCGCCACACTGATCAAGCCGCAGACGTGCCGGTCACTTCCCACGATGATCAGGGAGTGCCCCGCGTCTTCCATCCGTTGCGCATGCGCGTGAATCTCGGATTCCTCAACGCCCTTTTCGTGCAATAGCCGGTGGCTTCCCACCCAGAACAGACGACCGTCAATCGTTGCCTCCGCCCCTCGGCCTTTGAGCGCGCGGAAGTCCTGAGCCACCAGGAGATCCACCTTCTCTGCGCGGGCCCTATTCAGGACAGCCGCCGCCAGTGGGTGTTCGCTGTGAATCTCCATCGCCGCCGCGCGGGCGAGGAGTTCCGCTCGTGTATGGCCGTTCAGCGGGAGGATCTCCTGGACTTCGGGGATCCCCCTCGTCAAGGTTCCGGTCTTGTCGAGCGCAAAAGCGGTGACGCGGCCGGCGGCTTCGAGGAAAGCGCCACCCTTGATCAACACGCCGGCCCGGGCCGCCGCCGTGAGTGCCGCGACGATGCTGACAGGCGTGGAAATTACCAGCGCACAGGGACAGGCAATCACCAGCACGACCAATGCCTCATAGAACCATGCCCCCCACTGTCCGCCAAACAAGGGGGGGATCACGGCGACCAGAATCGCCACCGCAATCATGGCGGGGGTATAGTAGCGTGCGAACTTCTCGACCCACTGCTCGGCCGGTGCGCGGCGGGACTGGGCTTGCTCCACCATGCGGATGATTCGCGCAAGAGTGGTGTCGGCGGCGGGTTTCGTAGCCTTGAACTCGATAGCCCCGTCCTCGTTGATCGTGCCGGCGAACACCTCGGCGCCTTCTTCCTTGGCAACCGGGATGGATTCACCCGTGATGGGAGCTTGGTTTACCGATGTACGGCCTTTGGTGACGATACCATCCAGCGGGAACCGCTCGCCGGGTCGCACCAGAACCGTTGCGCCAAGCGGGACTTCAGCAACCGGCTTTTCCATGATGTCGCCGTCATGGCGACAGATGTAGCGAGCCGTCGGCGGAGTCAGGGTGACCAGGGAGCGTATTGCCCGGCGCGCACGGCCCACGCTCCACGATTCCAGCAGCAACGAGAGCGCAAAAGGAACGCGACCGTTCCGGCCTCAAACCACTGTCCGATGATCATCGCGCCGATCACGGCCATGGTCATCAACAGATTCATGTCCGCCCGCAGCCGTCGTACGGCCCGCCATGCCTTCGGCACGACGAACCAACCGCCGGTCAGAACCGCTAAGCCGTAGAAGAAGATCACGGACCATGGGAACTCGTGATGGGATATGCCCTCGCCGCCGAGCAGCGCATGCAAGAGACTGCCGTGCAGGACGGCATGGGTCACAAAGCCCACCAACACCAGAGCGCCGGAACTCCAGCACATGACCGCCCGCCCGCGTTTCGCCCACCAGCCCTCCTCGACGGCACAGACTCCCGACGGGCAGGCCTCGTCAACGGCTACTCCCTCCAGTCCCGCTCGCCGCACGGCATGGATGATCGTCTCGTCTTCCACCTGACCGGCGTCAAACTGCACGGTCATGGTTCCATCGATGAGGTTGAAATCGAGGCTGGTGACGCCGGGCAGTTTGCCCACCGTGCCCTTCAGCGCGCTGACTTCCTCCGCGCAGTCTACTCCCTTGATTCTATAGGTTCGCTGAATCATAGGGTGTTGCTCCTCACTAAAGGGATTTGAAGATGCCCGCCTTGTCGAGAGGCGGGCATCCCCGATTGACCTTCACGGCTGACTTAAACTCACAGCCTACAAAACCGCCTTGCCTTCAGCGCCAGTTCGAACATCAACGGCCTGAGTCACTTCGGTGACAAAGATCTTGCCGTCGCCGTGGCGACCGGTATGCGCGCTCTCCCGGATCGTCTGCACGATGGCGGCCTCATCTTCGTCACGGCAGACGATCTCGATCTTGGCTTTGGGCGCGTAGCCCAATTCAACCGCCGCATCCTCGTAGTGCGGGGTCTTGCCGTCAATCCGGCGGCCGAATCCCTCGCAGCGGATCACCGTCACGCCGTGAATCTTCCGCGCGCGCAGCGCATCCGTGACCTTTTCCAGCATAAATGGCTGAACATATGCAACAATTGCCTTCATCACTTCACCTCCGTATTCGTTAGCACTTGATCTTTCTTCTCCCTGCGCATCTCGACCAGATAGTACAGCGCCGGCAACACAATCAGCGTTAACAGCATAGCCGATACCATGCCGCCCAGCACGACTGCAGCCAGCGGGCGCTGAATCTCCGAACCGCTTCCCGTGGCCCAAACCAACGGCAAGAGGCCCAACAGTGTGGTGAACGCCGTCATGACGAGCGGACGCAGGCGCAGCTCGCAGCCGCGGCGCACGGCGTCAGCGGGACTCAAACCCTCCCGGCGCAACTGGTCGAAGAAGGACACCAACAGCGTGCCGTTCTCGACCGCGATGCCGAAGAGCGCGATGAATCCGATTGATGCCGAGACGCTCAGCGGTATCTTCATCACGGCGATGATGAGAATGCCGCCGATCAACGCAAACGGCAGATTCACGAGTACCAACAGGGCGCTTTTCAGCGAGTTGAACGCCGAGAAGAGCATCAGAAATATGAGCAGGATTGAAACGGGAACCACGACGGCCAGCCGCCGCATGGCCCGTTGCTGATTCTCGAACTGGCCGCCAATATCAACGAAATAGCCCTCGGGCAACGCCGAGACAACCGGTCCGATCGCCTCACGGGCTTCCCCCACGAAGCCGCCCAAGTCCCGGCCCCGGATATTGCACTGAACGACAACGCGGCGCATGCCGTTCTCGCGCCCGATCTGCGCGGGGGCTTCGACCTCCCTGATCGCCGCCAGTTCTCCCAACGGAATGCGAGCGCCGTCCGGCGACGGCACGAGCAGCCGTTCCAATTCAGGAATGTCACGGCGCATCTCCACGGGGAAGCGCACCAGGACGGCGAAGCGCTTCTGCTCCTCGACCACCATGGTGGCGACTTTGCCGCCAACCGCGGTCTCGACAATCCCGTTGATGTCGGCGATATTGATCTTGTGGCGCGCGATCGCCTTGCGGTCCACAGCAATTTCCACCTGTGGAAATCCGGAAACCTGTTCGACGTTCACGTCTTCCGCTCCCGGAATACCTTGGACAGCCACTGCGGCACGATTCGCATTCTCGCGCAGAACTTCCAAATCCGGACCGAAGAACTTGATTGCCAAGTCGCCCTTAATCCCGGAGATTAGCTCGTTGACCCGCAGGGCAATGGGCTGGGAAAACGCGAGGCGTATCCCGGGGATCACGGCCAGCTCCTCCTGAATCGCCGCCACCAGCTCCGGCTTGCTTCGCCCGGTCTTCCACTCCTTTCTCGGATGCAGCATGATAAAGACGTCGTTCTGCTCGGGGCCCATGGGGTCCTCGGATATCTCCGCCCGGCCCGTCTTGGTGACGACCGTGCGAACTTCGGGGAAACGCGCGAGAACCAGCCGCTCGATTTCGGTCCCCACGGCCACCGAGCCCTCCAGGGACGCGGAAGGCAGTCGCACCACATTGATCGCGATGGCGCCCTCGTCCAGTTGCGGAAGAAACTCCGTGCCCAGTTGCGAGACCAGTGACAGGGATCCGATCAGCAATCCACCGGCAATGGCGACAAGGGTCTTAGGCCTCCGCAAGGCGAAGTTGAGCGCCGGCAAATATGTGCGCTTGAGCAAACGCATGGCGAGATTCTCACGGGCTTTTGCCTGCCCACGCAGGAAGAAGGAGCACAGCACCGGGACAATCGTCAACGACACCAGCAGCGATCCGGCCATGGCAAAGCACATGGTCAATGCCAGGGGACGGAACATCTTGCCTTCCATCTGCTGAAGCGAGAAGAGCGGCAGGAAAACAATGATAATGATCAGGATCGCAAAAACGATGGGGCGCGCGACTTCACGAACCGCTTCGTAAACGATTTCCGTCCGCGTCAACCCGCTGCCGGTTTTTTCGGAGAGATGCCGGGCGATGTTCTCGCTCACGACAATGGACGCATCCACGATCATGCCCAGGGCGATAGCCAGTCCGCCCAGGCTCATCAGATTCGCCGTCACTCCCTGCGAACCCATCAGAATGAACGCCATAAACGCCGTCAGGGGCAGGGACAGCGCGACAATCAGCGCCGCGCGCAGATTGCCCAGAAACAGGAAGAGCACGACGATCACCAGCAATCCGCCCTGCCAGAGCGCATCTCCAACGGTGCGGACGCAGGCCTGAATCAATTCGGTGCGGTCATAGAAGGTGTCGATCTTCACCCCCTCGGGCAAGCCGGCCTGAATCTTCGGGATCGCCTTCTTGACGGCCTCCACCACCAGCTTCGAGTTCTGATCCTTGAGCATGATGGTCATGCCGGCCACGGCCTCGCCCTTGCCGTCGCGCGTCACGGCGCCCTGGCGGGTTTCCGGTCCGATCCTGACCTCGGCCACATCGCGAAGGAACACGGGCACGCCGTCCGCCGCATGCAGGACGATGTTCTCGATATCTTCGATGCTTTCGATCAGCCCGAGACTCCGCACATAGGCCTGTTCCCAGTCCCGCACCAGGAAGTTGCCGCCGGCATTGGCGTTGTTGTGTTCGATCGCTTCCACCACGTCCGTCAGGGCAATGCCGTATTTCAGGAGGCGGTTCTGGTCCACGAGGACGTGATACTGCTTCACGAACCCGCCGAAACTGTTGACTTCGTTGATGCCGGGAATCGCCCGCAGCAGCGGGGTGATGTACCAATCCTGAATCGTTCGCAACTCCATCGGCGAGTGCGTGTCGCTCGCCAGCGTGTACTGGTAGATTTCGCCCAAGCCGGTGCTGATCGGTCCCATTTCCGGCTCTGCCCACTCCGGCAATTGCTCTTTGGCTGTCTGCAGGCGTTGAAACACCAGTTGCCTGGCGAAGTAGATATCCACACCGTCTTCCAGCACGACGATGACCTGCGAAAGCGCCGCCTTTGACAAGGAGCGCACCTGGGACACCCCCGGCAGACCCTGCATCGCCAGTTCGATCGGAGTTGTAACCTGCTGCTCCACGTCGAGCGGCGCCAAGCCCGGCGCATCGGTGAGAATCATCACCTGGACATTGGTGACGTCGGGAAACGCATCTATCGGCAGCGACTTCCAGGCAAACAGCCCGGCCCCAGCCAAGAGAAGCGTTCCGAGAATGACCAGCAACCGCTGGTGCAATACAAAGCGTATGAGTTTATCGAACATTGAAATCTCCTTTCATCAGTCGGCGCAGCCGGCACCCATTTTTTCACGCAACACATCCGATTTCAGAAGGTAGGCCCCGTCCGTCACGACGGTTTCAGCGGCCTGCAGGCCTTCGATAATCTCCACCACGTCGAGGAAATCCCGCCCCCTACGCACGTCTCGCCGGACGAAGAAGTCGTCCTTCCAGTGCACGAAGACGAAGGACTTGCCCTCGTCCGTCATCAGTGCGCCGCGCGGCACGGCCAGGACCTCTTCCACTTGTCCGTTACCAATAGCGATGCTGACATCGCAGAACATCCCCGGTCGCAGTTCCATCCCGGAATTGGCTACCGTGGCTCGCACTTTCACCGTGCGGGTTTGCTCATTCATGGTCGCCCCGACGTAATCGAGCACGCCTGTGAACTGCCGGCCGGGGAAGGCGGACACCGTGATGGCAACGGCAACGGGGCCGCGTTTCTCCGCCTGAAGCAGCGGCTCGAGATCCCGCGATTGGACGTTGGCCCAGACCCATACCGTGGCCAGGTCGGCGAGCAACAGCAGGTCCTTCCCTGCCTCCGCCATTTCCCCGGCCACCGCGTGTTTCTCGATGATCATGCCCGCGATGGGTGCGCGAACAGGGAGACGACCCGCGCCAACGCCATGCGCCGGATCGCTCATTCCCGCCAAATCCTCATCCGTCAACCCCAGCACGTGCAACATCTGTTCGGACGCCTTCAGGTCCGTGCGGTGCTGTTCCGAACGTCATCTGGGCTTCAATCACATCCTGCTCGGCGCCCACCTTCTGCTCCCTGAGCTTCGTTTCGCGCGCAAAGACTTTCTCGGTCAGATCGCTCAGGGTGCGGTTGCGTTCATAGTCCGCCAGGGCCTTGCCAAGTTCTACGCTGGCCAATGTGAGCAGTGTGTCGCCAGCCTTCACGCGCGCTCCGATATCGACGGAGACGGACTCGACGATGCCGGCGATGCGAGGGCTGATATGGACTGCCGCGTTCTCGTTCAGCGCCACTTCCCCGGTCGCCGGCAATGTCGCCGACACCTTGGTCCGCGCCACCGCCTGGGTTCGCACCAACCCGCCGCCGTCCGCCCGCTTGAGGAGGCTGGCGTCCACCTTCACCACGCCGACTTCGTATCGGCATTCGGCGCACTGATAGGTGGGTATATCGTGCTCGCATTTCGCAGACTCAAGTTCTTCCAACGACAATGCCGCCGATGATCCGTGCCCGTGACCATCGTCATCCCCGTGCTCTTCATGGCCTTCCTCCGTGGCAGGCGCAACAGGCTCGGTTGCCTTGCCCTTCCCGCATCCGTCGTCTTTTTCACACCCTGCCTCCGCGGCCTGGGGAAGAGTCTTGGCGGCCTGTTCCTTGCCGTATCCACTTGTAATCGTCAACCCCGTCAGCAGGGCGCAGAGCCCGGCGGCCATTGTCCATCTTGTTGCGTTCATCTTCATCGTGTTCCTCGCTCTCTTGGTTATTGAATTGTGTTGAGTGGCGTCCCGGTCAACCGTTCCAGATCCGCCGCTGCCTTGTGATAGCCTGCCAGGACCTCCAGGTAACGTGTCCTGGCTTCGTTGAGTGTCCGTTGTGTGTCGAGCACCTCCAAGTGGCCGTACTTGCCCTGGCGGTAGCCGGTTTGTGCGGCGTCGAACGCCTTCTGCGCGGCAGGGAGCAAACCGTCCCGTATGGCCACGGCTTCCGAGCGGGCGGTATCGAGACGCCCCTGAATCTCGGCAAGGCCGGTTGCGGCCAGTAGACGGGCAGCGCTCTCCTTCTGTTCCGCGGCCATGACAACGTGTTGAGCGGCTGCGATGCCGCCCGCGTTACGGTCGAACAGCGGCAGCGGCAGTGCGACACTGGCGACGGCCGCATGCGTGCCGTCCTCCTCGAATCGGCGGACGCCGAGATTCACCGTGATATCCGGGACGCGCTGAGCCTTCGCGAGCCTAAGCGATTCCGCGGCGGCGAGTCGCGCGTCGGTCCAGCGGGCCACTTCCGGCGACCGCTCCACGGCGGCGGCAAGAGCATCGAGAGAACCCGCGTCCCCGACATCTTCCAGCGAGCCGGCGGCGTTGGCGAAGCGCGGCGTTGCACTACCCCAGTTGGCGACGAGCAGTTTGCGGGCGACATCCAATTCCCGCTTGGCTCGGTCGCGCACAATGCCGGCGGAGGACACCTCCACATCCGCCTTGGTCTCCTCAAGTTCCGGGACCTTTCCCGCCTTGACCCGTTCGGCGGCGGACTTGCGTACGTCTTCGGCCAGCGCCAGAGACGCTTCGGCCAGGGCGACTTGACCCTGGGCGGCGAGCACATCCACAAACGCCTGCTTGGTGCGGGTCAACACGTCCAGACGAGCGGCTTCGTAGTCCCATCCCGTGAGCCGAGCCTCGGACCGTGCTACCGATTGGCGTTTGGATCGCTTCCCGCCGAGTTCGATCTGCTGGCTGATGCCGGCGGTCGTTGTGGCGCCATCGTACCCCTTGCGAGCGTCCGTTCCCCCGAAGTCCTCGGCTTCGATTTCGAGTTCGGGATTGGGTAGCACCCCGGCCTGACGGGCGTTGCCTTCGGCAGCAAGCACGTCATGGGCTGAAGCGGCCAAGCCCGGATTGAGCCGGGCGGCTAGTTCGAGAGCCTCCCGAAGCGTCAGGGGCCCTGCTGCTTCTTGTTCATTCTGTGCGTCCGCAAGGGCGGGCATGGCACTGGCTGCGATGGCCAGTGCCAGCGCCGCGCGGGCGAAAGTTATTTTTCCTGTCATGTGTTCTCCTGTTTGTGATGAGTTGCTGGCACTGAGTCCGTCGGCATGGGCTGCTGAAACACGGCGGCACAAAGCCGACGGGACGGATTCGAGAGACAATACGGGCGGGGAGCCCGTCAGGAGGCAACAGGAGGTCGGAAGATGTCGGCGGGCAGAAGGTCGCCGATGAACGTATCCACGGCGAAACACAGGCGCCAGGTGTCTAGCGTTGCCAGACTAGTCGCAGGCCCTCGGGCAGGAAGCGCCGCCACCGTGTGGCAAGTGCGCACGCACACACACACCGGAGCGCAATCCGTCTCATTCGCGTCATCGCAATCGGCAGAAGCCAGTGTCGGCGCTATAAGAAAGAGCGCGGTCACTGCAATTGCAAAAGCTTTCACAACAGAAAACATGCGACGACTATGGCACACCAAACCATGCTTGTCAACAGCGACTTCGGCATCTGTCGGTAGCAAATGATATGGCCGCAGTTGTAGCAAGTGAAGTGGCCGCTGAAGTCGTGGAAGGATAGGTCTGTGGAGGAACAGGCCATGGGAGGATATCCTGAAGCGGCGGAGCAGCGAGCGATGACGATGCAAGAGGTGATCCTGAGGGCGATGAGCGGGAAGATCAGTTGGCTGGATGCGGCGGAGATCCTGAGGATACGGCCGCGAACGATGAGGCGGTGGAGATGGCGGTATGAGGTGTACGGGTTCGATGGGGCTTCTACGACCGGCGGAAGCGAGCGCCGAGCCCCCGTCGGGTGCCGTTGAGAGAGGTGGAGACGGTACTGAAGCTTTACCGGGAACGGTACGACGGCTGGAACGTGAAGCATTTTCACGAGCAGTTGAAGGACGAGCACCAGATCAAGCTGAGCTACACGTGGGTGAAGACAGCGCTGCAAGGTGCGGGCTTGGTGGCCAAGCAACAGAAGCGGACGGTGCACCGGACGCGACGGGAGCGGCGGCCGATGCCGGGGATGATGCTCTTCATCGATGGGAGCCGGCACGAGTGGGTGGAGGGGCAGCAGGACGATCTGATGCTGATGCTGGATGACGCGAACAACGAGGTGTACTGGGCGGAGCTGGTGGAAGAGGAGGATACGCGCAGCACGTTGCGGGCGGTGCGAGGAGTGATCGAAAAGCAGGGGCTTTTCTGCAGTTTATACACCGACCGGGGCAGCCACTTCTTCCAGACGCCGAAGGCGGACGGGCCGGTGGACAAGCATCGGCTCACGCAGGTCGGGCGGGTGCTCAAGCAGTTGGGCATTGAGCACATCCCGAGCTACAGCCCGGAGGCCCGGGGTCGAATCGAACGGATGTTCCAGACGTGGCAGGGCCGGCTGCCCCAGGAGCTGAAGCTACGGGGGATCAGGGACCGGGCGGCGGCCAATGCGTATATCCAGCGACACTTTATCGGGCGGATGAACCGGAGCTTCAGCAGGAAGGCGGTGGAAGAAGGCAGCGCCTTCGTGCCTTGCCGTGCGGGGAACCTGGACGAGCTCTTCAGCTTGCAGACGGAGCGGGTGGTCAACCGGGACAACACGATCCAGCACGAGGGTCGCGTCCTACAGATCACGGCGGTGCGGTGGCGGAGCAGCTTGGCGAAGTGCGTGGTGAAGGTCTGCGAGCAGATGGATGGGAAGCTGGTGATCCGATACGGGCCGCATGTGGTGGCCACGTTCGAGGTCGGCAACGAAGACAAAGACGCGGCCTGAGTCGCGCTCCGGCCTCCTCTCCCCCCAGGAGGCCGGAGGGAACATCACGGAAACAGAAAGCGGCCAGATCACTTGCTACGAAAAGCGGCCACTTCTATTTGCTATCGACACAGCGACTTCGGCATCCTGACAATGTGTTGTAGGGGACTTGCAAGAGTCCTACCACGGAGCGCGAAACGCGACCCCAGTGCGGGCAAGCCTGCGCCGCCCGCACGGACCGGCGCGCCGTCTCAAGACGAAACAGGCGCGCCGGGGGTTCTTGGCGCCGGTCCGCCGCAGGCGGATCAAAGAGGGTGTTGGCGTAGCGCACTCTGCGGCGACAGCCCGGGCCGCCGGGATGGCGACGCAGAGCAACACGCTCTTTGAAGGCGGCTCCGGGGGGCGACACTTACGGAGTGACGTTTCTGCGGCGACGGGAGAGAAGCGGCCGACTGGCCGGAATGCTGGGCAACCCTGACCCGAACCCGGCGACGCCGTCTTCGGCGGCGACGGGTGAAGGGCGAACACCAGCCGCGTTTGCCTGAGCGTGCCCCTCCTGGGGCTGCGCCAGTGCATCCGCAGCGGCGATTGCGGGCTGGCGGATGACGCCGGCGTCTTCGACGGCGGCAGCCGACAGACCGCAATGGCCGCGCACTGGCGCAAGCGAAGGGTAACGCGGCTGGTGTGAGTGCTTCGCATCAGGGTTGACCGGCATGGAGGACAGGCGGACGCGAACGGACGGCGCAAAGAAACGGCACTCGGAAAGTGGCGGGGGTCTTCTCCGCTCCTGTAGCGCCGAAGAGCAGACCGGCAGGCTTCCTGATTCGTCGAAGGTAGCCTGACGGGTTGCGGGCGCGTGGGGGCAAGGCTCGGCGCGTTTTACGCGCTGAGTCTTGCGGGGTCAATGAACTGAACTTCAACAGCCTTCCGATGCTTGGACGGTCCTTGTCAAAGGCTGTCCAAGGTTCGGAAGGCAACCGCCAGAATCTTCCAAGGATTGGAAGACATGCGAAGCACGAGTTCCAAGCATTGGAAGATGGGACAAGCCGGATATCCGCGCTGTCCGCGTAGCGGTCTGCGCGGTGACGGTTTGTCGGGGGTCTGATCGTGACGGCCATAGGCCGGAACGATGGTGTTGTGAGAAGACGGGTGATGCGGGGAAATGCGGTGGGATTGTGAAATAGGCGTTTGCAGCGGGAATGCGGCGGCTGAAAATCGCGCGCGCTGAAAGAGGGGTCAGGGGAAACCTCCCCTGCCTTCTTTGGCAGGCGCTCCCCCAGCGCGCGAGCCGCGCGCCGAGCCAAAGCAACGGGTCGGCCCCCCGCCTCGGGGGGCCAAAGACCCAAGGGGGGTCTATGCGGCGGCATACCGGCTGCGGCAAGCGGGACGACAGGCCGGGGGTGGGCGACAGGGCCACGGCCAGGGCGGCACGATTGACGCAGGCGGTTTGCGGCCGCTACACGAGAAGCTCGCAGTGAAAAGACGGATGCACCCGCAGTTTACGAGGACGGCATCCGGCTTTTGACTGCGGGCTTTCCTTTTGGGGGCCGACAGGCCGGGGTCTGGGCTTCAGGTCCACCGGGTGGCGGGTGGGCAAGGTTGATTCCGCCAAAGTCCGCGTGTAGGCGCGGACATCGATTCCTCTCCTCTTCTCTTCGCGCGCGCCCGGATTCGGAGCCGATTCGGAGCCTCCGGGATCGAGAGCCGCCGGGAGGCGGCGACTGACTGCCCCGCCTGCGGCGGGGCGTCTGTCAGCAGAAGGCCGGACCAGCCTTCGCCGAGGCTTCGGCTTGGCAGGCAGCAGGCAGCGGATGGATGAGAGCAAGGCAAGGAGCATGACGGCGAGGCCGGACGATGAGGACGGCCCGACCGCCGAAGGCGCAAGCCGGAGGCGGCAACAGAGCGGCGGCGGGAGGCAGATTCGGAGCAAGGGAAGCGGATGACCAGCGCAAGACCGCCGCCGAGCGTCCGGGCGTCCAGCCCGGACGCCCGCCGACCGCCCCCGGCGGACGGCGGAAGCGGCCCCGCCCCAGCGGGGCGACGCACAAGCGGCGCGGCCCAGCGCCGCACCTTGCCAAGCCCGGCGTCCAGCCGGGCGCGGAGTCTGGGAGCGGAGGGCTTGGCGTGCCGCGTGCTCTTCCTCTCGCACGCGGCATGACAAGCCCGGAGCGAATGGGGAGGACGCTTGCACGCGGGAGGACGACAGCGGAGGGCCGTCCCCGGCCCGGAGCGGTGGCACCACCGACCACGCAGCGGAGCGGAACGCCGGGAGCGGCCAAGCAGGGAGCGTGACGGAACGCAGTGACGGCGCGTCTCCCTGCGGGACGCGGACGGCGTGGAGCGGAGCGGGGCCGGGGTAGCAGCCGCCGTGACAGCTTCGCTGGCGCGGCGGGTGCGGGTAGGGAATCACCGACCACGCCGGGACCGGGGAACGGGTCTTGAGCAGGGACCGTGACAGCTTCGCTGGCGCGGTCCCTGCGGGGTAGGACGGCACCGACGCCACCAGACCGGCGACACGTACCGCGAGCCGCGCCCGCGTCGCGGCGTAGTCCGGCGACAGCCGGACGGAGACGGAAGCGGCGAGCGTAGGACCGACGAGGGCCGCCCCCACGACACGCGGCCAGGGATACGCGAGCGAGCCGCGATAGCGGCGAGCGTGGGGCCGTACACGCCCCCACGCTCGCCCAGGACCAAGACAACTACCTTGAATCGGCGTCCCGGTTATGGCTTACTCATCGCCCAGGACGGCGGTTCGCACGAGGGCAAGGAGTCTCCGCCATCTCGGCTGGCTTCCTTGTCCGGAAAAGAAACCGGGCGCGAAGGATGGCAATTGTGGGGCAAACAACTGAATTGCCGGAGCGCACAAATTGAGCGGAGACCATGCTTCCGCTGCCGCCGTTGCCACAAAATTCTCTGTGTGCGCGGGAGAATGCGCGGGACTTTTGAAGAGGAAGGCGCGATTCTTTGGGGATGAAGATAAATCACTTGCCGGGGTCGCTGTTCGCCATTCTTATCGCAGCGCTCATCTGCTCATCCACCGCCGAAGGGCAGGTCATTAAGAACTGGTATAACGGGTACAGTCCCGAAGAGCGCGATGCGAAGCTCAAGGTGGCGAACGAAAAGCTCGCCAGCGGCGAACTACCGGAGGCATCCGGCCCGTGCATGCTTTGCAACGACCCCGATGTGCTGGTCGAGTATCACTCGGAAGACTACGGCCAACCTTTTGTATGGGGACCGCCCGGCGTCTATACCCTCTGCAAAAGTTGCCACCGTTTCCGCATCCATACCCGCTTCCGACACCCCGATGTCTGGCAAGCCTACCTCGCCCACGTCCGACGCGGCGGCTACGCGCGTGATTTGAGAGACCCTGCAATCGCCGCAGAGTTCAAAGCCTATCGCCTCGCCATCAAGCGAGGAGAACCGGCCGAACTGAAACCCCCTGCGCCCGTACGCCCCCACCCCCGGCGCCGAATGGTTCGCCAACCTCCGATTAGACAAAGAAAGTCTCACCGATCCGGCCGCGCGATTACGCTAATCTACTGTTTCCGATTCCGCACTTCGTTCATCACATCCAGCGCGACCGTTGAATGAGCGTAAGCGCCACCGGCTCGCATTTCGGCTGCGACCCAGATGGCCTCCATAATTTGCTCCTCCGTCGCGCCCGCATGCAACGCGCCCTTTGTATGACCACGAATGCAGTAGCCGCATTGGGTCGTGTGGGCCACAGCGACTGCGATGAGCTGTTTGGTCTTCGCATCAAGTGCGCCATCGGCAAAGACCTGTTTGCTGAACGCCTCAAACGCATCGTGTGTCGCGGGCGCGAGTTTGTGACGTTGCTGCGCAAACTCAAGGGTGGGTTTCGGATAAATCGTGTCGGACATTGTTTTCTCCTTTCGAGACCGATTTTACGGGTGGACAACAATCACTTCAGGATCGTCTGCATGTTCTAAAAGCAACTTGGATACGCGCACCTGCCAGGCGCTCCCAAACGCTCGCGCATCCTCGGGCGTGGCATCGCCGGTCAGGCAAAGAATCAATAACTCGCGCATCTTCGGATCCATCGGCACCTTGCCGACATTCGCCGACACTTCCACGCTCACACCGTTATCTTTGCGTGTGAATCGAACATCTCCCCGAATCGGTGCCTCAAACGACATCAGCTCACTGCGTTGGAAATTTCCAGCGATCCCCTTGAACCCACTCTCATCTGCCGCGCCCGTCACTAGCTGCGCAACCGATGCCATCACACCCGTGACTCCGCTTGTTCGCGGATCGCGCCATGCGACCGCCACCTCGCCGCGTTCCGGAACGGAATCGGGATACAAATGGCTCAGGGCGGATCGCGTCATCAACCATGCCGCAGCGACGGTCGGACAGGAATGGCCCGCCAGCGCGACCGCGTCTGCGTATTGATACTCAATCAAACCATCCTCCGTCGCGCCTAGGAACTGGCCCAACGCATCGTGCATTACAATGGTTGGCGCCTCATCAAAAAATGATCGAGACTTAAGGATCATAATCAGGCCTTTCTATGAAACTCCTACGGCGCCAACCTACCCCCACTCGTCCTCGAATGCAAAAATGAAGCCGCAATGCCCTTCTTTCCGTCTGCTCCAGAACGGATTAAATCACAAGTTCGCTATTGGATTTGCTCACCTCAAGCCGCAGTATTCGGGAGAGGGAGGAAGGAGTTATTTATGAAACAATTTTTCGCGGTGATCACGGTGGCGCTGTTTGCCCTTTGTGCAGACTCAGTCTTTGCGCAGAACGCGGACACAAACACCGAGTCGCAATCAGAACGCACCGTTGAGTCCTACGTGGACGCGCAAATTGCAGAAATCAAGGGGCTTTCGGACGTTCAAAAACGCAGGCGCTGCAAACCTTCGCCCTCGCACTCGGCGCCCTCCTAATCCTTGTCCTGGCCCTCGTGGCGACGCGGCGTGTGGTCTTCTATTACAACGTCGCCGATGCCTGCTGGGCGATGGCGATTTTCCTCTTCCCTCTCATCGGCATCATCCTCGCCAAACTCCTCGCGCCAGATGGCACTCCGCTTGAAGAAATTGCCTTCTCGGGAACAGCCATACGCGGCGAGTTAATTATTCCGCATTATTTTTTCATGGCCACGCTGGGCTGCGCCATCCTCTCCGCCGTAATCACCTTCGCCTACTCCATCCGCTTCAACAATCTCTTCGTCGGTCCCATCGTCGGAATCTTGAAAATAGCAACGGGGTTATTAATGCTTCTAACCATCTTTGGAATATTCAGCGCCGCCACGAATAAAGAGCGTAAACTCGCAGAGCGCGCCGCATCCGTCCTGCTCCTTTCCCTCCTTTTCGCCTTTTCCTGGCGTCTGCTTGTCAACGGGGAAAAAGTTCTGGCCCGCCGCCAAATCCGTTCCGCGTGATGAATTTTTAACCGCAGAAGGCCGCGGAACGGATTTTTAGAGGTGCAGGAACCCTGTTGCTCACGATTGCGCCTAGTGAGGTAGGGCGCGACCGCTGGGCGCGCCGCAGGGATTTCATTTAACCACAGAAAGCACAAAAGACACAAAGCGCATGGCGAGATATGAAGGGTTTTTAACCACGGAAACACGCAGAAGGACGCGGAAAGGGATTTACCATTTTGCTCACGATTTCGCTGTGGTTGGTAGGGCGCGACCGCTGGGCGCGCCGGGGATTGGGTGAAGAGCTTGAGATCGGAGGGAATGATCCGATTTTGTTGCGTGTGGGTTTTGTCGTGAACGTTTAGACCGTCCTCGGTCTATCCGCCGGAGCGTCTTCGCAAAGGAGGGCGGTCAGGCCCTTCTCAATGGGTTGTTCTTTGTAGCTGCGGGCGCTGACCGCGGGATTGAGAGAATAGGTTCCGTCAGGTAACTCACCACGAACGACTCATTGCATCCCCATCAATTATCAATCTTCAACCAAATTTCCAATCCTTGGAAGTCATTTCCAACCACGTTTCCAACCCTTGGAAATTTTATCCCGCGTGCCTCCCTTTACTTCGCCCGGAGCGGGTGCCATTGGTCCACCTCGTTTGCCGGGTTGTAGATTTCCACAAGTTTGTGGCGATCCACGTGGCCGTCAACAAAGAGGTAGTGCGCGGAGCCGCGATGGCGGTCGTGAGCCACGTCGCCGACGTCGGAAAGTCCGGCCCAATAGTTCGGCATGATGTGATCCGCTGAACTCCTGTTCTCTGCGAACAAAATGGTTCGCGCCGGGAGCGGGACATCGGAGCGGTATCGCCAGGTCGCGGGCTTTCCCGTGTAGTCATCTTCAGGGCCTAGCTCAAAATACACGTTCACACCGTAGCTCACTGTTTGCGGACGGGCGTCATCCGGACAGTGGTAGATGCCGCGCAGCAGATTGGTCCACTGCGTTTCCACCACGCCGAGCAATGGCGCAAGCGTTCGAGGCCAGGCGTATTCGCCATGCGAAAATGCCGAATGCTGGCTGCGCGGGAAAAGGCCCTCGCGCTCGGTTGAATACAGCGTCACTGCAACACCCAACTGCCGCATATTGCTCGCGCATTGCGCCGCCCGCGCGGTTGCCCGCGCTGACTTCAGCGCGGGAACCAGCAGACCGGCGAGCAACACGATGATACTGACCGTTATCAACAGCTCTATCAACGTGAAGCCCGCATCTCCGTTTTGCAAACGCTTCATGGGAGCCTTCGCAAACGAAAGAATTTGCCCGCCGCGTTGAGGTCAATGAGTACGGTGGATGCGCCGTCCACCTCAACGGTTTCATTGGTTGCCGCGCTCCAGACGGAGGAGGTCATGGAAGTGGCCCATTCAAGGCCCCAGTTCGTTGCGCCAGCATCCCATTGAACCACGAGCTTGGCCATCGCGCCAAGGGCTGGCCGGCCATCTTCAACATTCGTGAAATTGAAAACCATGGGGCCCGTTCCGGTGCCGAGGATTTCGTCCCCACTCCCGGTATCCACGAGATACGCCTCGAACGTCGCGCTCAGGTTGTTTGTTCCGGGGGGTGCGCTGAATACGGGATGGAACATCATCCCATTCCAATAACGCGCATCCGCACTGCCGTCGGTTCCAAAAATCGGCGTCCATGACGGCGGCCCGGCAACGTAGGCATGAGCAGACAATTGCGCGTCGCCTGCCAATTTACGAATCCAGATCGCGGTGTCGGGTGGCAGAAGATCGCTCCCCCCAGCCACCACCCAGCCATAGCGTCGGCTGAAAGAACGGCCCTGCGCGGCAGGGTCCAATGCGGCGAACCAGGGATGAGCCGGATCGAAACTGTCCGCGGGATTGCTGACCAACAGCGGTGTAAGCTGCGGCACCGCCTCCGGCATCACGACATGAAGCCGCCCCTCCCCCGCGTTGTAAGAGATCATCGGCATCGCCATATCGCCCTGCATCGGAACCTGTGAAAGCGTTGCGGCCTGAACAGCAAGCGGCAACGCGCAAAGAATAAAATGGAACTTTCGCATAAACACTCTCCTCAATTGAAAAATCAAACGACACCACGCCTATCAAAGACGTGGATCAGTGGTTGAATCTAAGAACCCTTCAGACGAAGGTTCGAGGAGGCGTATGCTCGGGGGGCTGTAAAAATAAAGAGGCGTTTTCGCGCAACTCAGTAACCGCGCCAAAACTGAACATGGATTGAATCCACACAACCGGCGGTTCCAGGAAAAGAACCGGTTGCGCAATTTGCGGCAGCGCTTTCAGTGTGGATGTGTCGGACTCCTGCTGCTTCTTAATCGCCGTACACATGTCGCACGGATTGTCGCCGTTGAACGTCATCTCCACAGCATCGCGAAGCGACACGTTCTGGCTGTATTTCGCCAACATGCCAGCCCACGCCACGACCTGAAACACCGGCAAATGCAGATTCGCCATGCAGATGAAGGCAAGCACAAGAAACAGATGAACAATGCGTTTCACTGACCAACCAGTTTAAACAGTTCGAGTTGCTGCGTCAAAACAAAAACATCGCAAAAGAGATAATTCCGCTTGCATTCCGAAATTCCTGTGTTTCATTAGTCCTCAACGACAGGGGCGCCCTGAGACGCGAGTCTTATGGCTGAGATTTCCGAAAGGAAGACCCTTCGAACCTGATGCGGTTAACACCGTCGTAGGGAGTCGGCTGGTTATTTTGGAAAAGCCGACCCGCGAGTCATCGCGGGTTTTTCTTTCCCAACAAGTCGTCTCTTTCCGACGAATAAGGAAAAAGACATGACATGGATTGGTTTGCCGGTGGCCACGGTTGATTGGCTCACCATTCTCGGTTCTTCTCCGTTGGAAATCATCGCAACGGTCTGCTCCATTCTCGGCGTATTTCTGATCGCGCGCCAGAACTGGATCGGCTGGCCACTCGGACTGGTGTGGGCTGGAATCTCCACCTACCTCGCGTTCGGCAAATGGCATCTGGTCTCCGACGGCGTTACCTACGCGGCATACATCCCGATTCAGTGCTACTGCTGGTGGGTCTGGGCCCGACGCAGCGCACACGCGGATACCGCACCGTTTTTGCCGACTTGGCTGTCGCGCAAAACACAGGGACTCTTGATCGTCGGCTCCTTGCTCGCCATTGGGGTTTGGGGGCTCAGCGTCTCGTATCTCGCCAATGTCATCTCGTGGATCCCCACCCCGTCCTTGCTCTGGCGCGATTCAACGACCACGGTGCTCAACTTCATCGCCCAGTTCTTGCAGGCGAAGAAGCGCATGGAGAACTGGGTCGGCTGGGTCATCGTCAACCTGCTCGGCATCCACATCTACTGGGTGAAGGATGCGCCGATCTACTCGTTCCAATACGCATTCTTCCTCTGCCTCGGAATCTACGGTTGGTGGGCATGGAGCAAGTCACGCGCGGCCGCGCTCAAATCAGCAACCACCTAATCCATCAAGGAATTCACGATGAAAACTCTGTTCTCCCTTCTCCTCGCAGCCGTCCTCGCCCTCCCCGCCTGGGCGGACGACGCGACATCAGGCAACCAACAAACACTGGCCGTCTCTGCAATGCTGCAATACGACAGCGAATACATCCTCTACGGCTATCGCCAGGACGGCCCCCTGCTTCACGCGACCCTCTATCTCGCCTATCCGCTGACCGATGCCGCGACGCTGTGGGGCGGATCGTGGTTTGGAATTATTCCCGATGGAACCTATCGCGAGCTGGATGGTTTCATCGGTATGGACTACTCCATCTGGGGACCGCTCGTCGTGGGGGCAACGGGGTCAGCGTTTCACTACATTGATGTGCCATTCTCTGAAAAATCAATGGCCTATGAACTCTTCACACACATCAGTTACTACGGCGACCGCTCGCTCGTCGCACTGCGTGACTACATTGATACGGAATCGCACGGCCATCTGATACGACTCGTCGCAAACTACACCCAGCCCGTGACAAAACGGGTCTCCTTGAAGGGCAATGCCGAGTTCGGCTATGCGCTCCGCTACTTCGTCAGCGGCAATCATCCGAATGATGTATTGTTAAAACTTGAAGCGCCGATCGCAATCAGCGAATCGTGCCGCATCTCGCCCTACATCGCCCGAACATTTGCGCTCGACGCAATCAAGGATTATGAAAAAGACGACACGTTCGGAGGCGTGAGCATTTCGTGGACGCTGTGACGACAAAACGTCTGGTGCTGACCGGGCCGGAATCTTCCGGGAAAAGTGCGCTTTCCGAACATCTTGCGCACGTGCTCGGCATTCCACTCGCGCTGGAATACGCGCGTTTCTACTTGGAAGAACACGGCCCGCATTACGACTACGACCTGCTGCTGACCATCGCCAGAGGGCATCTGGACTATCAGCGAACAAAGGCGCCGCCGGATGCGCCACTGGCTGTGTTGGATACCGACCTCATCAATTTCAAAGTGTGGAGTGAAGTCGCATTTGGCCGATTCCATCCCGAACTGCAATTGGCGCTCGCAGAAGAAAGCAACCACCTCTATCTCCTCTGCTATCCCGACCTGCCCTGGGAATCCGACCCGCTACGCGAACACCCCCACGCCCGCCTAATGCTCTACGAGCGACACAAGGCAGAAATCGAGCGCCTCCACCGCCCCTACGAAATCATTCGCGGCATCGGCGAAGAACGCTACCGCAACGCGGAAGCGGCTGCAAAGCGGTTGTTCTCAAATTAGGTCACCAGCGAACGCACAGCGATACATCTCGCCATTCCCAGTCTTGTCCTTTTCTAATTGCGTTCGATCAAGGGCACTGCAAGTATCGCCGGATGCTGTTCAACAGCCTCTCTTTTTTCATTTTTTTCGCCGTCGTATTTGCTCTTTATGCGCTGTTGAACCATCGCTGGCAAAACCGTCTATTGCTGGCGGCCAGCTATCTGTTCTACGGCGCATGGGATTGGCGCTTTCTTTGCCTGTTGATTTTTTCAACAACGATGGATTTCTTTTTCGCGCAACGCATCGGCTGCGCCACAACCGCTCGCGCGCGCAAGGGATGGGTCGCCGTGAGCATGACGCTGAACCTTTCCATTCTGGGATTCTTCAAATACTTCAACTTCTTCACAGACAGCTTCTCGACCCTTCTCAACGCCGTCGGACTTCACGCCTCGACACCGACACTGCGCATCCTCCTGCCGGTAGGCATATCGTTCTACACGTTCCAATCCATGAGCTATGTCATTGACGTCTATCGCGGCGTACTCACTCCGACAAAGCGCTGGCTGGAATGTGTTTTATACGTCTCGTTCTTTCCGCAACTGGTCGCCGGGCCGATTGAACGCGCCACGAATCTCCTCCCGCAGGTGCAGCATCCGCGCGTGATCAGCGATTACGGCATCAGCCACGGCGCTTATCTGATTCTCTGGGGCTTGTTCCAAAAAGTCGTGCTGGCGGACAACATCAGCCGCATCGCCGACGCAGTGTTTTCGCACCCGCCGGATTCAGCGGTGGGCACACTTGTTGGCATGTACGCGTTTGCCGTCCAGATTTACTGTGATTTCTCCGGTTACTCCAACATCGCGCGAGGTCTCGCGCTCATGCTCGGATTCCGCCTGATGCTCAACTTTCGCAATCCCTATTTCGCCACAAATCCGAGCGACTTCTGGAAACGTTGGCACATCAGCCTCTCCACATGGCTGCGCGATTATCTATACATCCCGCTCGGCGGAAATCGAAACAGCGCCGCCATTACCCAGCGCAACCTCATGCTGACGATGCTGCTCGGCGGCCTATGGCATGGAGCAGCATGGACGTATGTGGCGTGGGGATTTTTTCATGGACTCCTGCTGGTGGGACATCGCTTCGTGCAAGCCATATTCGGCCCTGCACGGAAAAATGAATGGCGAATCACGCGCGCGCTGAAGATCATCGTCTTCTTCCATCTGGTTTGCGTGAGCTGGCTGTTATTTCGCGCCGAGAGTTTCGCGCAGGCCTGGGCAATGTTGGGAACACTGCTCACCGGCTGGGCAGGGCAAGAAATCGGCCTTCCGCTCCAACAACAAATTGTCACGCTCGCATTCTATGCCGCTCCGCTTCTCGCCATGGAACTCTGGCAATACCGGAGCGGCGATCCGTTGGTCGTCCTCAAGGCGCCGCGCCTAGCGCGGGCGGCGGTGTATCTCGCGTTATTTTACGGCATCGTTATTTTTGGAAACAGCAATGCGCAGTCGTTTATCTATTTTCAGTTCTAGGGTTTTCGGTTCGGCGCTGATCTGGACCGCGCTTGCCGTCATCGCAATCGAGATCTATTCGAGCCGGGCGCTGCCGGGCAAATACTTCAGTCATGAAGTGGATGAAATTGTGTACGGCCTCGACCATTATCGGTTCACGGCAAAGGACAGCGTGCTGATGGGCGACAGCGTGGGACGGCAGATTATGAACGGCATTGTCGAAACCGGCGAGAACTCGTTCGTGCCGCTCGCCAGCAACGCCGCCATCGAAATGCCCGGACAATTCTTCCTGCTCCGACGCTATTTAAAGAGCCATCCCGCGCCCACGCGCCTGATTCTAATCATGGGGAACCCGGTCGAGGGCAATCTCGCGCACGCCTATGCGGAAAACTATGTCAAACGCGTATTCCTGCACTGGCGCGAGATCGCCGATATCGCATGGACGAAACGCAGCGCGTCGTTCACCCTCGTCACCATCGGTTACAAACTCTTCCCAACACTCCGCTATCGAATCCAACTACAAAAGACCGTCCCATTTCTGGAAACGGCAAACCCGTATTTCGGATCGTTGAACATTGCAGATGAAAACAGTGGGGTGAAAAACAAGAATTACGGAATGCTGGCTGTTCTCTCCGAATGGCGCAAAAAACACACGCGCGGGCCAACAATCGCGGAACACTACTTCCTTCGCTTCGCGGAGTTGCTCGAAGAAAAACAAATCCGATGGATTTATCTCCCCCTTCCCCAGCCCGAATCCAAGCCCCCTGAACCGCATCGCGAACGCCAAATTGAGAGAGTCCAGGCGTTGAGAAGTCAATATCCCCACCTTCAGACGCGCGGCGTCTTCTGTGTTGAACCGGATGATTACTTTCTCGACGGCGTTCATCTGACAGACAAGGCAGTGCCGATCATTGCAGAAAAATATATCCGTGAACTCGAGGCCGCCAGTTTCGGTTTCAATGCCCCATGAAAAATTTGCTCCCCATTGAAATCCATGAGCGACTCGTGCGCGAGGTTCGTTCGGCGTGGATTTGCCTCAACGAGGCCGGGGACACGCCAATCGCCCAGCGCTCCATCCTCAGCTTGGATGTCGCATGGCAACACATCCTTTCGGTTGCTCACGCGCTGGATGGTCTTCGTGATCCGGACGCGATTATTCTGCGCTACCACCAAAGCATCGCCCGCCAGACAACAAAACCTGCGGACGTTTTGGTCAGCCTCGCCTTGCGAGCAGACGAAATTCGGGAAAGACCGAAAGATATCGTTGAAAACACCTCGGACAGCATGATGGTGCATGCGGCCATTCCGATATTGTGGCGAATCATTCGCGAATTACGCCGCGAGCTCCGCGCACGACGCCCTCTGGCATCCTATACTCGGCGCGGCATTGTCACCCTCAAGCTGGCGCTGCTTTTACTTGTATTATGGATCGGATATCACAGCCTCCAATTGCTCCGATTTTCCGGAATAAAGGTTACCTATTATGCCACAGAGAACCTTGAAAGCATTCGGGGCATTGCCTCAATGCCAGCACTGTTTTTCGACCTAGATAAAGGACGCCCTCTGCCATGGATACGCCGCGACCACTGGTCCGCGCGCTGGCAGGGTGTTCTGCTTGTTCCCAAGACGGACGACTACTCGTTTTTTGCTCAATGCAACGGTGGAATGCGCATGTGGCTAGACGACCACCTCGTGATAGACAACTGGGCAGCGCACGGATGGAAGCGGAGTGGACAACACGCCAACCAGACCCTCTCAAAAGGTCCGCACACCCTGCGGATAGAGTACCGCGACACCGGCGGACCCGCTGCGATGCGCGTCCGCTGGACTGGCGGGCCCATCCCGCCCAACACCATAATCAGCGCCCCGCACCTGCGAAAGCGCTGACAACGCGCCATGCCGACTCTGCCCTAGGTCGGCGCGCTCAGCTCTTCTTCTTATGCGCCGCAATCATCTTGTTTGCAGCAGCGGGATTGGCTTTGCATTCTAGGAGCGCACGGACGATTAGCGGGGCGACGATGGTGGCGTCGGACTCGATCACAAACATCGGCGTCTTTTCCGTCAACTTGTCCCATGTAATCTTCTCATTCGGCGTCGCGCCGGAATAAGAACCATAGGAAGTTGTGGAGTCGGAAATCTGGCAGAAATACGACCACGGCTTCGCCTTTTGTTGAAGGTCATAAATAATGGATGGCACAACGCAAATCGGGAAATCGCCCGCGATACCGCCGCCAATTTGGAAGAAACCGCAACCTGCGCGGTTTTTCGACAGCTCTTTGTACCTGTCGTAGAAGTCTGCCATATACTCCACGCCGGATTTCGCGATACTCGCACTGCACTCGCCGCTCTTCACATACGAGGTGAAGATATTGCCAAACGTCGAGTCTTCGTGACCGGGAACAACAATCGGCAGCTTCGCCTTCGCCGCAGCGAGCAGCCAGCACTCATCCGGATTGCCTTCAAACTGACTGCGCTTGAGGCGCAAAATCACGTCGTAGAAATACTCGTGCCAAAATCGGCGCTCGCCCCTCTTCGACGCATTCAGCCACATCGGGACAACGATTTTTTCCACCGCGCGGAAGGCCTCGTCTTCCGGGATGCTCGTATCCGTGACACGGCGCATCCGGTCGTTGAGAATTTTGGTGTCGTCCTGTTTGCGCAAATAGCGGTAGTCGGGAAAGTCTTTGTAGTGACTGTGCGCAACGAGACGGAAAAGGGATTCTTCCAAATTTGCGCCGGTGACAGAAAAGCCGTGAATCAGACCCGCGCGAATCGCGGGCGCAAGAGTGATGCCCAACTGCGCGGACGACATGGCGCCGGCGACGGCCCAGAACATTTTTCCGCCGCGCTCAATGTGCGCCCAATACGCCAGCGTCGCATCCCGCGTCGCACGCGCATTAAAGTTTTTGTAGTTCGTCAGAATAAAATCCAACACAGGCAATTTTGTTGCAGGCATACGTCTGTTCCTTTTCTTCAAAACACTGGCGCTGAATAATGAAGAGTGTTGCGCAAAACGCAAGCCCTTCACCCAAACAGATTTCAGGGAAATCCCGATAGTTCCCGGAATTGCGCCCGAGGCCGGCATCCCGATACTGCGTTTCAACAAAAGGACACGTATGTACCGATGCCTCTCGCTCACCGTCGCCGTACTCTTTACTTCACTTGCAAACGTCGTCGCGCAGCCGTCGCTCGACGCAAAGGTTTCCGAATTGGAAGCGCGTCTCGCAACGCTCGAATCTCAAACATCCACCACAGGAAGTCGTATCGAAGCAACGTGGCGTCCGGGCCTTTATCTGCAGACAGAAGACAAGGCAATCCAGTTGCACCTCGGCGGGCGCATTCAAAACGACTGGTCGTTTGCACTCGATAGCGACGATGCGTTGAAAGAAGAAGTCGGGCCGCTAAAGGATGCAACCGACTTCCGGCGCATCTGGATCGAAATGGAAGGCGCTGCGTACGAGCGCACATTCTTCGCGTTGCACCTCGATTTCGTCGGCGGCAAAGTCGGCGCACGAAATGTTTATATCGGGTTCAAAGACATTCCGCTCTTCGACACCATTCGCGTCGGCAACCAGCAGGAACCCTTCGGACTTGAAGAGCTGCAAAGCAATAACGGCATAACCTTCCTTGAGCGCTCGCTCTCGCTCTTTTATCCGAGCTACAACGGAGGCATCCGCTTTATCCGTCCACTCGCGGACAAACGAGCGACGGTTTCCGGCGGCGTATTTCGCGATACGGATGATTCGGGAAAATTTGTCGGCGACGACGGATACAACCTCACCGCACGCCTCACCGTCCTCCCCTACGTCAGCGAAGAGTCCGACAAATTAATCCATCTCGGCATCGCAGGCAGCAACCAACGCAGGGATACGGACACGATGCAGTTTAGCGCCCGGCCCGAAAATCGCTGGATGCCAAATTTTCTCAATGCGACAAACATTCCCGCTGATGACGTGACATTGCTCGGCCTCGAAGCCGCGCTCGTCCTCCATTCGCTCTCGCTTCAAGCGGAATTTGTTTCTGCGAGCGCCGAAAGCGACCTCGCAGATCACGACTTCTCCGGCTGCTACCTTGAAGCGGCCTACTTGCTGACGGGGGAGACTCGTTCATACGACCGCGCAAACGGGGTCTTCGGGAAAATCAAGCCGAAGCGTAACTTCGGCAAAAACGGTTGGGGCGCGTTGGAACTCGCTGCGCGTGTTTCCAATGTGGATCTCAACGATAAAGAAATTACCGGCGGCGAAATGGACAACTACACGCTTGGATTGAATTGGTATCTCAATCCTGCCGTTCGACTGATGCTCAACTATGTACACTCCGATTTGAAATCCGTGGGTCATGCGGATGCGCTGGTCGCCCGGTTCCAAGTCGCGTTCTGAATCAAACGCGAATTAGAACGGTACGATGGGCGGATGCGCTCCGGGCGTCGAGCTTGATTTCGAGCAACGGACTCGGCTCGGATGAGCCACGGACGGCAAGACCAGCCAGCGGAATTCGCTGCGAAGTTTGCAGCCAGAGCGCTTTTTTCACCGGCTCGCCATCCACAAGAATCTCCATCGGCGGACGGCCAAGCCCATGGACACGGAGCGTAATACTCCGCGTGGCTTCTTCCAGTGCGCCCGCCAGCGGTTTGATGCTGAACAAATGTTCACCCTCTCGCGTTTCCACGGTCACTGCCGATTTTCGAAATGCGTCACCAAGATACGCGCGGCTATGCCCATCATCTTCATACAGCTCGCGTGTTGCGCTCCCTGAGCGCGGACGCAGGAACCAATCCACGGTCAATTCGGGCCACTTCGCCTCGCCGCTACTCGCGCGGGGCGGAATGGAAAAAAAGAAGACCTCCTGCGCGAACAAACATCGGCATTCGCGCAAGAGCCGCGCTCACGCGGACCGTGGCGGGTCCTTCCAATAACTGAGCCGTCCACACGTCATACCACTCGCCCGGAGGGAGCCAAACATCGCGCTCTGCAACTGACGGCCCATGCCGACCCCAAAGCAATTCACACACGCCGAGCCATGCGTTCGACGGACGATATTCGACTCGCAACGTATATCGGTGGCCAGCGGAGAGATGAACGTCCGCAGACTTATGGATAGGGCCCGCATGGTCGCTGTCATCTATGAGCAGATCATCATTCAGCCAGAGCCGGATGTGTCCGTTCGTGCGCAATGCAATCCGATACTCGCCGCTTTTTTCGATCGCCCCCAACTCTCCCGCCCAACGCGCGGAAAACTTTCGCGGCTCCAGTTTCGGATCCGGCGACTTGTTGGGCCACATAAAACACAGGTTCTCGTCCACTCTCCGGACAGCGGGTTCGCCCTCGAATTCCAGATTGTCAAAATATTCGGCATCCAGTCCGCGCAAACCCGCGCGCGAGCGCAATCGCTCCTGTGGAATCGGGCGAAGCGGCACAACCGAATCAACAATCGGAGCGACCAGCAGATCATCGCCAAACAAATACTGTGTATCGTCCTTTGCCTCTGGATGCCCCGGCCAATCGAGGTCGCAACGACGGAGCAGCGGCATCCCGGAATCAAAAGCCCTTCGCGCGGCGGAATAGAGCGTCGGCAAAAGGCGATAGCGAAGGCGGATGTAGTCCGCCGCAATCTCCCCGCCGACGCCATAGCGCCAAGGGTGCCGCGTAAGATTCGCGGAGCAATGGAGACGACAAATCGGAGAGAGAGCGCCAAACTGAACAAAACGTGCGTAGAGTTCTTCATCCGGCGTGTCATGGTGACCCCCAAGGTCTTCGCTCACATACGGCAGCAGTGCGCGTGCGCCGCTGTTCAGCGCGTTTTGAACGCCGCGCCGCAAATCAAGCCATGCCGCGCTCGTGTCGCCCGTCCACCAAATTGGAAAACGATGCGCTGCGGGCGACGGAGCGGAATTGAGAGCGCCGTTATCAATGCCCTCGACGTTGGACATGACCAACACCCGCTCGTCCGGGCGATGCGCCTGTGCGATGTCGTGGTACAACCGCATCCCCCACACTTCTTTCGACAGGCCGGGCGCCGGTTCACCGAGCGAGACATGCCAGTTGCGGTCAAACCACCAATAATCCACGCCGAGCTTCAACAGTGAAGTGAGGCCGTCGAAGCGATAACGCAATTCCTCCGGCGAAAGCGCGGCGGAATTTTTCGGCTCCGGATGGTCATTCAGCATCACGCGCACTCCGCGCGCGTGCGCATCGCGGACAAACTGCGCCATATCGGGAATCAGATCGGTGTTGATTCCGTAGCCATGCGACGCGCCAACGCGCCAGTCGGTATCCAGCACAAAAATATCCAGCGGAATTTTGAAACGGCGATAGGTGTCAACCACCGCCAGGGCCTCCGCTTGTGTGTAGGGATAATAGCGGCTGTCAATCAGTCCGAACGCCGCGAGCGGCGGCAACGGAACGCGCCCAGTCAGACGAAGAAAATCCGATACCAATTTTTGGTATCCACCCGCGCCCGGCAAAAAAACAAATACATCGTGCGCCTGATTTTCCAAATCCCACCCGGATGTCGCGCTCGCTGCTCCAGCGGGCGGAGGGAGCGCGCCCCACTTCGGCGGAACAATTCGTGGCTCATCACAAAATGCCCATGCCGCCAACGGTTCTGCGGGATCGGGGAGAAATATCTTTGTTGAAACGGGGGTATGGCCATCGAAAAGAAGCGCACCATTCACATCTTCGATACGCACACCCTGCAGCGTTGGATTCGCGGTAAGAACTTTGACGCGAAACGAGTCGGTCGCCAGTTCGACAAGATCTTCTGTATCAATGCGAGAAGTGGACACCCCCTCCCACTCGCGCTCCGCAATGTGAAATGAAACGCGGTCTTCAAAGCCTTTCGGTCCGACCTCCTCTGCACGCACCAGCGTGGACGAGAGAATCTGAATTCGAAGCCGATCACCTATGACAAAATCTTCACTCATCTAGTCATAACCTGCCGTATCAGAGTATCCAGTCAGGCACAAGCGAAACTCCGAGCGGCCCAAAAGAGTATTGGGTCTCAATCGGTGCGCTCCAAGGCAACGACACATTCAATGTGTGCCGTATGTGGGAAAAGGTCCACGAGTTGAACAGGGCCGAGATGATAGGCGCCGTCCGAGCACAGGTCTTTCACGTCCCGTGCCAGACTCGCTGGGTTACAACTGACATACACGATTCGTTCAGGATCCAAGATGCGTAATTCTTTAATCAAATCGGGATGCAATCCCGCGCGAGGCGGATCCACCACAACGATGTTCGGACGCAAATCCGATGGGAGTTCACGCACTGCAGCGGCGTAGTTCTTCAAATTCAAGGCAAGGAAGCGCACATTATCCACCCGGTTCTCACGCGCATTCGCCTCCGCATCACGCAACGCGGATTCCTCCAACTCGCACCCCACGACGGCGCGACAACGCGAGGCGAGCCAAAGCGTGATCGTGCCGGTTCCGCAATAAAGATCGTGGATGATATCGTCCGGCTTCGGCGCAGCCACGCGGAGCGCCTCGTCATACAAGCGCTCGGCCTGCACGGTGTTGGTTTGAAAAAACGAAACGGGCGAAATCGCAAAATGGAATGGGCCGAGTTTTTCGGTAATCGTGCCGGGACCGCGAATCACGATATCCTCATCCCCGCGCGCAACCGTATTCTTCCGCGAAGTGACGCCGTTCACAAACGTCGTCAGCCGATCGCCAAATTGCGTGACCAGCTCCGCATCCAGGGCCGCCATCAAGTCCTCGTCATACTCCGAAGTGACGAGATAAATCATAAACTCGCCCGTCGCGTGCGCTTTGCGCACAACAAGGTTGCGCAGGAATCCTTTGTGCTCGCGCGTGTTGTAAATGCTCAGCCCTCGTGCGCGGCCGAACGCCTTCACGAGCGAGAGCGCTTCGTTCATTTCGGTCGGGCCGAGCAGACAGGCGTCAATGTCCACAATTTTGTCGAAACGAGCGGGCACATGAAAACCGAGGGCGTAATCGGCGGGCTTCGCGAGTTCCGTTTCATCAAGCCCCATTTCTTCAGGCAACTTGTACCGTCGGTCGCCGAATGAAAATTCCAGCTTGTTCCGATAGCCATACACGTTTTCAGATGGAATCGCATCGCAGACAACGGCATCCGTGAATGCGCCGATATGCGTCAGGGCATCCGCAACGACCTTGCGCTTCATTCGCAGTTGCTCGGAATAATCCACATGCTGCCACTTGCAACCGCCGCACACGCCGAAGTGCGGACACGGCGGAACGACACGATTCTGCGAGGGGGAAAGAACGCGGGTCACACGCGATTCGAGATATTTTTTTGATTTTAGTGACGGATGCCTCAACGCGATCACCCACTGCCACCGGGCCGGCGACAAACACGGCCAATCCATCCGGCAGCTTTCCGAAACAAACCTGCCCGTCGCCCGCGTCCGTGATCGCCAGCTCAATCAACTGTCCTTTGACATACATGGCCCGAAGCTATCGCACTTTCATTGCACGCGCCAGACACGAAGCGCGACTTCCCGAAAAAGGCTGCGCGTCCCCGAAAGGATAACGCGCACCCCGGATTTCCATTGCCATGTTTATTAATAGAATCTATATTTCCTCCATAGATATTCCGTAAAAACAATGACAGCAAAACGAATAGAGCCGCACCCAGGTGGCCGGCCGCGCAAATTTGACGAACCGAGTCATCCGATCACAGTAACGCTCCCCGAGCGCACACTCCGTCAACTCGCCTCGATTGACCATGATCGCGCTCGCGCGATTGTGCGCACGACAGACATGGCGCTTCCCCACGAGGTTCCGCCACAAAGGCTCGTGGAGATTGTAGAAGTCGCTCCGAATGTCGGTATTCTCGTTGTTCCGCCGAGCCGGTTTTTGAAAAAGATTAAACTTCTTCGCTTGGCGGAGGTCGCCCCGTCCCGTTTTCTGCTTACGATTCCGAGCGGACCTCTCCGACCGAGCCGAAGTGGCGCTTGGCGACCTAGCCACCGATCTGCCGACCGACGAAGTTCGCGAGCGGGCGATGATTCAGGAGCTGATCTCCCAACTTCGCCGCCTGCGCCGCAGCGCGCAAATGTCGAAAGCCGAAATTCTGCTCGTCGCGATCTGAACAGTCGCCCCCCCGCCCCCTTTCTTTTTCAATGGAACAGAAGGGCAACGTTGCTTATCCTACAAGCCAGTGGTTGAGAGGAAGGTTATAGGTGGAATGCGCACAGGCGCCACGGGTCATGCGCTCTCCATGAAAATCTTCTGAGCCACCAATTATGGCTAATTCAGATATTCCATCGGGCACAAATCGCGCGGAGCTTTTGGATGACCTTCTGGCCCTCATTTGTGAATTTCTTCCGGATAGCACACTGACCTACGTCAATCGCGCCTACGCCGATTATTTCAACACCACACCGGACAAGCTGTTGGGCCGCCGCTTCATGGATTTAATTCCCGAGCAATACCGCGAGCCTCTTCGCGCCACCTACATGGCGGCCACACCTGAAAACCCGACGATCCGCGTCGAACACGCTGTCTGGAAAACGGGGAGCAGGCCTGGCACTCGTGGCTCGACAAGGCCATTTTTGATGAGCACGGACACATTGTGCGTTTTACGGCGCTCGGTCTGGACATTACCGCACAAAAGCGATCTGAAGAGGCTGTCGCTGCGGGGCGCGAAAGAGAAGAGGCCATTCTGCGCGCAATTCCGGACATGATCTTCATTTTCCGGGGAGATGGAACGCTCATTGATTGCAAGACCCGCGATGAGAGTCTTCTCATAGCGGCGCCTTCCGACTTCATGGGAAAAAAGCTGCAGGACTTTCTTCCCAAAGACGCCACGCAGATCATCTTGGACACCGCACAAAAGGCCGTGAAGAGCGGTAATATTGAAACAGCGATCTACTCGCTGCCCATAGGCGGCGTCACTTATCTTTACGAGGCGCGGTTTAACAGAATGGCGGAGGATGTCATACTCGCCGTTGTTCGCGAAATCACCGAGGAAAAACGACAGGCTGCGCAACTGGCGGAGAGTGAGCGACGAATGCGCGCCATCCTCAGCGCCCTCCCCGACCTCGTTTTTGTATTTGATCGCGAGAATCGTTATCTCGACTACCATGCGTCCATCCCCTCTATGTTGATTTCCAGCCCGGAAAATTTCATAGGCCGCACAGTCAAGGAAGTGCTGGGCGACGAGTTGGGAGATCGTTTCGCCGCATTACACGAACTGATTTGGCGCACAGGTGAGATGCACCACATCGAATACAGCGTCGTGATTGACCGGCAACAACGCTACTTCGAATCGTATGGCTCACCGATGGATGAGCATCGCATTCTTTGTGTGGTCCACGAGATCACTGAGCGCAAGGAGATTGAAAATCAGCGCACAAAACTGCTCGCCCAACTTACACAGGCGCAGAATATCGCCAACCTAGGAAGTTTTGAGTACGACGGGAAAGAACAAAAACTCACATGGTCTGATCAGACCTATCGGATTTTTGGACTCGCACCCAACGAATTCAACGGCACCCTCAATGAATTTATACAACTCATTCACCCCGATGATCGCGAGCTTCTTGTAAAAGTTCACACGCATCAACAAGCCTCTGGACACGCCGAACTAGAACACAGGATCATCCGTGCAAACGACGGGGCAACGCGCATCGTTCACGCCAGCTTCACGCAGGAGTCCGACGCGAACGGACAAATCACGCGGCTCCTCGGAGTTGTTCAGGACATTACCGAAAAAAGTTGAGGCGCGCGCCGAACGCGAACGACTGCTGGCCGCGATTGATCAGGCCGGCGAAGGCATCATGCTCACGACTCCCGACGGGACAATCACCTATGTGAACGCCGCATTCGAAAGAAACATCGGCTATTCCCGGGAGGAAACCATCGGGCGCAAGCCCAGCATCCTCAAGAGTGGCGTATTGGACGCCGCGTTTTACAAGCAACTTTGGGACACGATTCTCAGCGGCAAAGTTTGGACGGGTCGCTTTGTCAATCGCCGCAAAGACGGCTCCATCTACACCGAAGAATCCAGCATTTCACCGATCTTCGACAACGACGGACAGATCAAGGCATTCGTGGAGGTGTCGAGCGATATTACCCTGCAACTCGCGCGCGACGCGCAACTGATGGAGTCCCAGCGACTCGAATCCGTGGGGCGACTTGCGGGCGGGGTCGCCCACGACTACAACAACATGCTTCAAATTATTCTCGCATGCGCCGAGTCCGCCATGTCGCAGGTATTGCCCCAATCGCTGGTCTATAAGGAACTATTGGAAATCACGTCCGCCGCGACGAAATCTGCGACGATCACCCGCCAACTGCTGACCTTCGCCCGGCAACAAACCGCCGAGCCGCGCCAGATAGACCTGAATATCAGCGTGCGCGGGATGCTTAACATGCTGGGGCGTCTCATCGGCCCCGGAGTCCGCCTGAATTGGCAACCCGGCGAAGACATCTGGCCCGTGCTCATCCCACCGACGCATGTGGATCAGATTTTAGCGAATCTCTGCATCAACGCGCGCGACGCAATGCCGGGAAATGAAGGCGTGATCACGCTTTCAACCAGCAACATCTCCTTGCCGGCATCCGCCACCGATCAAATCCCCGGAGAGTATGTTCGCCTCTCCGTGCAGGACACCGGCACGGGAATCCCTCCGCAAATATTGCCGAAAATCTTTGATCCTTTCTTTAGCACAAAAGAACTTGGGAAAGGCACCGGGCTTGGTCTCCCCACGGTGTACGGTCTCGTGAAGCAGGCATCGGGTGTTATCCATGTATCAAGCGAGCTGGGCGCCGGGACGACAATTCAGATTGATTTTCCGCGCGACTTCTCCAAAGAAAAGCCCGAAGCGCCAGCGCCAACACCGGACGAAACACATAGGCGCGGGGAGAAGATTCTTGTCGTTGACGATGAGCAGTCCGTTCTGCGCGTCACGCTGAATATGCTGAATCATCAGGGCTATCAGGCAATTGGAACCACCTCTTCCGCAGAGGCCTTGGAAATCGCGCGCACGCGCCAATTTGAAGTTCTCGTGACCGATGTCATGATGCCGGGCATTAATGGCGCAGAAATGGCGCGACAAATCAAAGAATGCCAACCATCGCTCAAGTGTCTTTTCATCTCCGGCTATGCGGAAGCGGAAAACGAACAAATCAAGATGGAAGACGAAACCCACGCCTTTTTACAAAAGCCCTTCTCCATGGCTGCGCTCAACAAAAAGATCAGACACCTCCTTTCAACGCCGCCTGCCGATCAGGGGGGACGCGCAATAATGAATAATGTTCACGGCGTCGCGTCTCAATTAACAACGCGTCGGATCGAGCGGCTTGTGGGTCGGCCAGATTGAGCATAGGATACAAGAATATGAACATCTTTCGTGCAGCATGTGTGATCGCCGCATTCAGCGCCATCGGCCTGCTGGCCGCCGGTTGCGATCTCGACAATCACGGATCGAGAAAGCACAACCCGCCGGACGGCTATGGCGCGTTGGTGGTGGAGAACAACTCATCGCGCGACATCCGCGTCTATATTGACGGCAAGGAGGCGGGAAAAGTCAGCGACTATTCCAACCGTCCATTTGACCTTCTCCCCGGCGTCCATCGCATTATCCTCGACGAGCGACACGGCGACCGAAGCTGGCGCGATGATGTGGATATTATTGAGGCGCGTCTGACGATCCTCGATGTGTCGAGCGGCTGGGACAACGACTTTGACGTCCGGGTGTTTTTTGATTGAGAGCCAATGCGACGGGGCGTCGCTCACCGTTCCAGCAACAACCCGACACGACATCGGATATTTTTTTGAGCATCGCTCTAGGCTTGTGCTATATTCAGACGAATGAGTCTTGATCAATATGGTCGCAACATCACCTATTTGCGCATCTCGCTGACCGACCAGTGCAACCTGCGTTGCGTGTATTGCATGCCGGAGGATATGACCTTTCGGCCAAAGACCGAGATATTGCAAGACGATGAAATTGTGCGACTCGCCCATATTTTCACGCAACTCGGCTTTACCAAATTTCGGCTGACCGGCGGCGAACCGACGCTTCGCGAAAATCTGACGGGAATTGTCGGGCGGCTTGTCGCGCTCCCCGGCGTGAGCGAGGTCTCCATGACCACCAACGGAATTCTCCTCAAGCACCTCGCAAAGCCTCTCGCCGACGCTGGTCTGCGTCGCCTAAACATCAGCATAGACTCGCTGAACCCAAAAACTTTCCAGCGGCTGACGCGCTGGGGAAATGTGGACGATGTGATCACCGGCATCCACGCGGCAGAGGAGGCGGGCTTTCCAATTAAACTCAACACCGTCGTTGTGCGCGGAATCAACGATGGCGACGATATTATTGATCTGGCGAAACTCACACAATCGAACCCGTGGCAGATTCGCTTCATTGAAATGATGCCGCTCGGCAGCATCGCGGATTTTCAATTGAGTCACATCGTCTCCGAAGACGAGTTGCGCGAAAAAAATTGAGGCGGCCCTGGGACCCCTCACCCTGCTCGATGAAGGGCGACTGGATGGCGAAGCGCGGGTGTTCCAATTCAAGGACGCCCCCGGCGCTGTAGGTTTTATCTCCTCCGTCACGCGCCCGTTCTGCGCCGCGTGCAATCGCGCCAGACTCACAGCGGATGGGAAGCTCCGGCTCTGCCTACTCCGCGACAAAGAATTGGACTTGCTCAGTTTGCTTCGTGGTGGAGCAGACGACGAAGAACTGAAGACCTTCATCGAAAAGGGAATCTGGTACAAACCCTGGGGCCACGGGCTCGCCGCCCGCGCCTACCCCACCCGTCGCGTGATGTCGGAAATCGGAGGGTGATCACCATGCGAACTGTCGAAGAAGCGCTTTCCCGAATCCTCACACAGGCAAGGACATCGCCCACGGAGCAAGTCCCGGTTGAGCGCGCCGCAGGCCGAATTCTGCGGGACGCCATTACAACAGGGCGCGATCTCCCTCCGTTTGATCGCGCGACGATGGATGGAATCGTCATTGCATACGCGGCATTTGCCGCCGGTCGCCGCGAATTTACGCTCACCGGCACTCAGGCCGCCGGTCAACCCGCACTTGCGCTGAAAGACAGCGATCATTGCGCCATCGAAATCATGACCGGCGCAATGTGCCCCGACGGAGCAGATACAATCATCCCCTACGAGGAGGTCGAACTTGCGAACGGCAAAGCGAGGATCGCGGCGAATCTAAAGGTGGAGCGCGGCCAATTTTTTTCATCGTCGGGCGGATGACCGAAAAGCTGGCGACACGCTGCTCAAACCGGGAACGCTCCTGCTCTCGCCGCAAATTGCCATCGCCATTTCCACCGGGGCAACGGAAGTCACCGTGGCCAAGCCGCCCTCTTTCGCCGTTATTTCTGTCGGCGACGAAATCATCGAACCGGGAAAAACCGTCGAGCAGTTTCAGATTCATCCATCGAATGCCTGGGGCATACGCGCAGCCCTGCAAGCGCTCGCCTGCCCGGAGGTCGAACTTGCGACGCTACCGGATAAACCCGACGTCATCGAAAAGGAGTTGACGCGGTTGTTGGCGACACGCGACGGGATCATTTTGAGCGGAGGCGTCTCGCGCGGAAAATTCGACTACGTTCCAGACACCCTCGAACGGCTCGGCGTCGTCGTGGATTTCCATCGCGTGAACCAAAAGCCCGGAGCGCCGATGTGGTTTGGCCTCGCGCACGGCGGCAAACCCGTTTTCGCCCTCCCCGGAAATCCTGTTTCAACAATGGTCTGCTTCCATCGCTACGTGAAACCATTTCTGCTCCGTTGCCTGGGCGCGCCCGATGCGCTGGTTGAAACCACAAAACTTCGCTCCGGGGTGAAACAACACCCGCGCTTGACCCTCTTTCTCCCCGTGCTCCGCGATGAAACCGGAGCGCAGCTTCAGGAATATCACGGGTCGGGCGATTATGCGGCGCTGGGCGAGAGCACGGGGTTTGTTGAACTACCATGCGGCGGCGAAAATATCCCCGCAGGAACCACCGTGCGCTACCATTCGTGGGGAATTTGAGCTAGAGTTCAACGCCTGTGAAAAAAAGCTTAAGTCACATTGATACAAAGAACCGCCCCGGGATGGTGGACGTCGCGGACAAGGCCGTCACTCATCGCACGGCAAAAGCGCAAGCGATTGTGCGACTTCCACCCGAAGTGTGCGCGGCATTAAAGGGCGGGGAGATTCACGCGCCCAAAGGCCCGGTTTTTCAGACGGCGATCATCGCGGGAACGCAGGCCGTGAAGCGAACAGCGGATTTGATTCCACTTTGTCACCCACTGCCCATCGAAAGCTGCAAGTTTGAGATCGCTCTGGACGCCCGTGGCCGCGCGGTCATCACGTGCGAGGTCTCTGTGCATCACAGAACCGGCGTGGAAATGGAAGCGTTGACCGGCGCATCCGTCGCAGCGCTGACGATCTACGATATGTGCAAGGCCCTCTCGCACAAAATGGTGATCGGCGACGTGAAGTTGCTCAGCAAGACGGGGAGGACGGCGAAATGTCGGCGTCTGACATTTATGGCCTGGTTCTCGCCGGCGGGCGCAGCCGACGGATGGGACGGGACAAATCCACCATCGCCTACCGTGGGAAGCCGCAGGTGGAGGTCGCCTTCGATCTGCTTTCCTCCGTATGCCATCGCGTCTTTATATCGAATCGCGCCGATCAGGAACAAACGCCGGGGCATAAGGGAAAACCACAACTGCACGACCGATACGACAATCTTGGGCCGATGGGCGGATTGCTTACTGCATTCGACGCGCATCCCGACTGCGCGTGGCTCGTCGTAGCCTGTGATTTGCCGTTTCTCGACCGCGCTACATTGGATTTTCTGATTCAGCATCGCAACGCAAGTCGAAACGCAACGGCTTTTCGCGGGCAGTACGAAGGGTTGCCCGAACCGATGTGCGCGATTTATGAACCTGCAATGCGGAAGCAACTGCAACAGTTTCTTGAGGCCGGAATCACCTGCCCGCGCAAGGCCTTGATCCGCTCCGACGCACTCCTGCTTGACCTCCCCAATCCACAAATATTGGAAAACGCAAACTTGCCGCAAGACCTTGAAAACGCGCGCGCAGCGGTCGCCGCCGGAAACACAGTGAACCTTGGTGCACCCGAAAGCGCGAAACGCGAATGCGACGCCTGTCCTCCCAAAACCAAGAAGATCGAGGTCCGCCTCTACGCGCTGCTCCGGGAAAAGGCGGGGTGCTCGGAGCTTTCACTCGAAACCGATGCGCGCACGGCACGCGAGGTGTATGACGAGGTGCAAAGAAAGTTCAACCTCCCCTGGCCGGCAAATCTATTTCGCGCCGCAGTGAACGATGAGTTCTGCGCGTGGGATCACTCCGTGCGCCCCGGAGATTGCGTCCACATGATTCCGCCGGTGGCGGGTGGATGAGACGAGATGTTTGAGCTATCCGACCAACCCATTAATCAGGAGCGCTGCAGGGTGGCGCTCATACAGCCGGAAGGCGGTGCGCTCGTGGAATTCGTCGGCACCGTCCGCAATCTCAACCATGGCCGGACAGTCACGGCGCTTGAGTATGAGACCGCCGGGACGCTGGCTGAAAAAGAGTTCGCGAAAATTGAAGCCGAGGCCCGCGCGGCGTTTTCAATCTTACGGTTAAGCTGTGTCCACCGTTCGGGACGAGTGCTTCCGGGCGAACCAACGGTCTGGATCGGCGTCACAGCGCGTCATCGCGACTCCGCATTTGCCGCATGCCGATTTGCGATTGATGAGCTAAAGAAGCGGCTTCCGATCTGGAAAAAAGAATTCTATTCCGATCACGAGTCGAACTGGATCAACGCTCCCTGAAGCGATTAAGTTCGGTTTCGTAACATTTTGATGATCAGGAAATTGCAGCAATTTATTAACAATTCGGCCCAACTTATGGTATTTCTTGGTCATGGCCGAAAGCCCTGAACAGCTATCACTTGCGCTTCTGGAAGTTAGCGAGATTGTCCCTCCTGACCACGCGGAAAACGGTGTTTCAATCAGCCGCGATGCGCTCAATGCGCTCCCAATCCGCGCCTATCAGGGGCCGGTGCATCTTATTAACAACGATGACGATCTTGAACAAGCGGTCGCGCAGATTCGCAAAGAAAAACTACTGGGGTTTGACACGGAAACAAAGCCGGTTTTCCGTCGGGGCGTTTCTCATCCCCCCGCCCTGCTGCAACTTGGAGGCGCCGAACAGGCGTGGATATTCCAACTGCGCTATCTTCGCAAACTTTCGCTCTTATTCACGGTCTTGAGCGATCAGCGCATCACGAAAGCCGGGGTCGCGCTGACGGACGACCTCAAAAAACTCAAAGAGGTTCACTCGTTCTCCCCTGCGGGATTCAGAGAGCTGGGCGATCTCGCGCACAAACTCGGCTACACGCAAACCGGATTGCGCACATTGGCCGGGTTGGTGCTCGGATTTCGCATTTCAAAGCGCGAGCAACGCTCGAACTGGGCGCGCAACCAACTAAGCCCTTCGCAGATTACCTACGCGGCGACAGACGCCTGGGTCAGCCGGGAATTGTACCTCGGTTTGTCGAAGCGCCTGAATGGCAGGTCGTAAAACCGAATTATCCGCGCAACTTCGCCGTTCCTGCGGCCGCGCGGCGCAAGCGGTCCATCAGGGCCACGCCCATTCCGTGCAGCGGGATCGATTGACAATAAATCTTCTTAATCCCCTTTGCCTCGCACGCGCGAAAAAAATGAAACACTTCATGCGCGTATTCTCGGAGATCTTTGCATGACCGCCTGAATGAAACGCCTTTGGGAGAAGCGCCAATCCCGATCCACGCCGAATGTGCAGGGGCGGGAATAGGCAGCGTATCCGTCAAGACAACCTCCGCGCGAGGCGCGTAATGGCGATGTTTCAACCCAGGACTCCGCCCCCTCCGGCGGTCCTCTTCGCTTGAGCTTCGTGCTTGTGGGACAACCTCGCGCAATTGTTCCAGCGTCACGCCGCCCGCGCGCAGAATCACCGGTGCGCGACCGGTACAATCCACAACGGTGGACTCCAACCCCACACCGCTGCGGCTGCCCTTAAGTATAGCCGCGACACGTCCATTCAGATCCTGCACGACCGCCTGCCAGCTCGTCGGACTGGGCCGTCCGGAGCGGTTTGCGGATGGCGCAGCGACCGGTGCGCCAACCTCACGCAGAAATTCGTGAGCGATCGGGTGCGAGGGCAAACGCACACCCACGGTATCCAGCCCGGCCGTCACCACATCGGGAACGCGCGATGAACGCGGGAGCACCAATGTGAGGGGGCCGGGCCAGAATGCGTCCATCAATTGCCGCGCATACGCTGGGATTTTTTGGGCGAGATCGCTCACCTGCGAGCGGTCGGCAATGTGAACAATCAGTGGGTTGTCGTCCGGCCTCCCCTTCGCGATAAAAATCCTGCGCACAGCTTTTGCGTCAAAGGCCAGCGCACCGAGTCCATAGACCGTTTCGGTTGGAAATGCCACTGTTCCGCCCTCCCGCAACAGGCGGGCGGCAACCTTGGCGCTGGTTGTCAGTCTGGTTTTCATTTCTGGCGCACTCGCAAATCTTTTCTAAGCCCAACAATCCGGCTACTCTAGCCGTTGATTTCTTTCAGAACAATCATGACCCGGCCTGCCATCCAAGTTTCAGCGGAATCGAACGGGCTTCCGATAACGACCGTGATCCTTTCCGATTTCGCTCTCTCCCCGATGCGACTCGACCCAAATGTCTGCGCACTTTGGCTGATGAGCATGACGTTTCTTGAGCAGTACGAGAACGAGCTGCAGGCGACACTCTCTCCCGAGGAAGTTCAGCGGTGCGAACGCTTTCGGCAACCGGTTGATCGCAGGCGGTTCACCCTTTCACACGGCGCACTGCGCCGAATCCTGGGCTGTACGCTTGAATCGGATCCGGCTGGGCTGCAATTTTTTACCGGCGCAGCGGGAAAGCCTTCGCTCGTTGACCATCCTCTCCAATTCAACCTCTCCCACACGTCCAATTGGGTGGCGATTGCTTGCGCTGCGCAAGGTTCGGTCGGGGTGGATATTGAAGAGGGTGACCGCAGAATAAATGCGCTGGATATCGCTACTCATTCCTTTCACCCGAACGAGGCCGCCCGCCTTACGACAACTCCCGCGGAAAATCAGCTCCCGCTCTTTCTCCACTGGTGGACGGCGAAGGAAGCTCTGCTGAAGGCTTGGGGAAAATCCATCTTTGAGGGAATCGCGACGCTGGACTTCAGCAGTTGGGACTCACAGCCGATGGCAAAGCTGACGGATGACAGCGAAACACAGTGGAATGCGCACAGATTTAATCAGAACCATCTCCACGGCACCCTCGTCACCGGGGCGGACGTTCAGTCGGTCACACTTCGGTTGGGTCTGGCCGGGCGCCCGCCAACTTCACATCAATGACGCGCTCTTCATGATGCCACTCTGAAAGGGAGATTTTTTCCGACGCGCAAAGCGCAATGACTTCCGAGAGCGTCTGATCCGGCAATTGTCCCACAATCACCAGCTCCTCCACGCGATATTTTCGTGCAAGCTCAGGGATATCCTCGCCGACACCAAGCACAAGATAGCCGCCGACGCGCCGAAAGCGAAGATTGGTGTCGTCATCCACAAACCCCACCACCATGCGGCGGACGCTTGATCCGTATTTCGCCATCGTTTGCTCGCGCAGATACAAAAGGCTGTATTGCACCGGGCCATAAAGCAGAACGCGACGCACCACGCCGCCGCTCCGATAAAACCGCGTATCGCTCCACAGCGAAAGTCCATCCAGCAAACCGCGATAAACCAGACGGCTCCCAAGAACAGCAAGATGCGCCAGACCGGCGTACACGAAGAACAGGACAACCGAGGCCTGCCAGCTTCCGGGATGCAACAGGGTGGCAATTCCCAAACTGATAATCGCGCTCGCGCTCAAACTGATGCTCAAAAGCAAATAGTCCGTCGAACGCGCAAGCGACCAGACGCGGCTATAGACGCGCGTTACACAGAAAAGCAAAAACGCGGGCGCGACCCAGAGCGGAATGGCCGCAATCCAGACTTCCCATATTTTTTTCAACCGGTTGGAACAACTGCATCACGACGATGGCCACGCCGAGCGCAGCGGAAAGAAGGAGCACGTCACCGATCGGATAGGCGAGAAAGGCCACAACCCGTTGTTGAGGGCGGGTCAACCCCCGGATCAGCGCACGACCGGTGTCCCACAGTTCCACCTCCGCGAGGTGGCGCATCAAAATATAAACACCCGCCACAAACGCGATAAGGAACACGCCCAGCGCCTTGTCACGAAACAGCATCGTCGCGAGTCCGACCAGCACCAGCAATCCGTTCAACACATAGAGCACCACGGCAATCCGATATTGGCTCATTCCCCGGCTTCGCAACCGATGGTGCAGATGCTCCGCATCGGGCTGCATCAATCCCCCGCGCCGCGTGGATGTGGAATTTTCAAGGGGCGAAATGGTCCTGACTGAGCGACGCCAGATAGCGAGGATGGTGTCGAAAACAGGGATTCCAACCGCAAGCAGTGGCACGCCAATTGACGCAAGAAACGCGCCTTTGGAACCTGTGACCAGAGCGATCGAGGCAAAGGTAAATCCGAGAAACATACTGCCGGTGTCGCCAAGAAAAATTGTTGCGGGATGAAAGTTGTATCGCAGGAAAGCCATGCACGCGCTGGCTAGGCCGAGCATGACCAGCGCATCGGACGGCATTCGGCGAATAAAAAACGCGCCCATCATTCCGACGGATGCAATCAGCGCGAGGCCGGTCGCCAGACCGTCAAGACCATCAATAAGATTGAAAGCATTGGTGAGGGCGACAAACCAAAGAATGGTTGCCAAAAAATCGAGCGGTAGTGGAAGATCAAAACCAAGCAGGCGACCCACGCCGTTCCCTGTCGCAAACATCACCGCAGCGGCGACAGTCTGACCGAAAAGTTTCACCACCGGCCGCAGCCCGCGAATATCGTCCGCGAGTCCGACGAGAATCAGTACACCGGCGCCGAGCAGAAAATTATGGAACCACGACGCGTTCAGACTCCCCGCGCTCCATTCCCACGGGAAATGGAAAACCAGCGCCCCGACGGCGCAAAACCCGAGAACCAGCGCAAGTCCGCCGCCACGTGGCGTCGGTTCACTGTGCGGGCGACGCGCATCTGGAATATCAACCATTCCCGCGCGCCTTGCGAGATAACCAACAAGCGGCGTGAACAGAAATGTCACAAGATAGCCCATCGTCCAAACGGCAAGATACTTCGTCAAGGCATCGAAGAACCAGGCAAGCGGGGCGAGCAGGATAATCGGAAACAGGGTAATCAAAAGAATCCCCTGCTCTCCCAGAAACCAGCGCGGGGAGGCCGCGCGTAGCGATTCCGCGAAGGCCAGACTCACCACCTTGTTCTGTGGATCACGGTATCGCACTGCCGCAGACGCATTCACCTTGCCGGTGATGTTTTCCTCCGTCAGCACGTCTTCCGGAATTTCAAATTTTGCGTGGAGGCGGATCACGCTCTCCGGCACGTCCGCCGTTTCAATCAACATTCCACCCACTGAAATGTCGCGAGCCGTAGCATGGACAACGCTCTCCCGGCCATCAACGGTGAAGCGTAGTTCAACAGGGAACGCGCACGGATAGCGAGTGAATTGACGGCGTTCCGAATCGCTCGGCATCTCAAGAAAGCCGAGGCGGGTAAGCACTCTTCGCCATAAAGGCATTATTGGGTTCGGACTGTTCGCAGACATGGCAAACCTTTGGTCAAAGCATACGAAATTCAAGGATTGTGGCAACGCCGTTGCATCAACGGGATGCGCAACAGTCCTCCAACCACCCGCACAAGCTGTCGAGATTGCTTTTCCGGTCAAACTGCTTCTCTGCAAATGCGCGGGCGGCCAAGCCCCGGCGAAATCGTTCCGCAGGATCACGCGCTTCATTCACCGCAGCCGACAACGCGGCAATATCACCCTCCTGCACAACCCATCCACCGCCGGATTCACGAATCCACTGCGCAATGCTGTTTTGCCCGCCGCCGACAAAAACCAGCGGTTTGCCGACGGAAAAAAATGCCCTGCACCTTGCTCGGAACCATGCACCCCTGCCACGAAGCGTCCAGACTCACAAGATGAACATCGGCGCTGCAAAGGTGTTCCCGCAATGTTTCCGATGGCGCATAAGGCAACAACTCGATATTTAATTCAGGATCGCGCTCGTGCGCAGCCTCAATCTCCCCGCGCCTCGCGCCGCCGCCGGCAAAGACCCATCGCACGGAGCGGTCGTTCTTCAATTCGGCAGCCGCCGCAAGAAATTCACCGAACCGGTGCCCCCGCCCCATATTGCCCGAATACATTAAAACCAATTCATCCTTCCCCCACTGTTTCTCTTTTCGCAATGGTGGAATTTCGCCAGTTGGCCAAGGGCACAAATCTGAAGCGCCCCAAAGCGGCAGAACCTTGATCGCGTTCATCGCGGCGGGAATTTCCGAAAGATGTCGGCGTAACCGATCCGCCATGTCGCCGCCCAGCGTGGTAATGAGCGAACTATCGCGCAACTCACGACGAGTCAGACGCGCAAGAAGGCGATAAACAAAACCTCCGCTCGCCAGCGCCCCATGCGCCGCCAGCACGTCGGGATAAATATCCATCACCCAATGGGCGCACGAAATGTTCTTTCGGCGCACCGCCCATCGCGCGACCAATCCCACATACGGCGGCGTTGTAAGAGCCAAAATGACATCGGGTTTAAAATCGCGACGGGCTAGACGCAGCGCCAACGAGAAATAGAACGTCGCGTAATCAAACAGTTTCCCGATTGCGGTTTTACGACCAAAACCCGACGCACGAATCCGGCTCACGCGAACGCCATCCATTGTTTCTTCCGGGGCATAGAGCCGCGACCCGTTGTAGGCGCGGCGGGAGCAGAACACCTGCGCCTCGTGTCCGCGAGCAGTCAACGCTTTCGCCAGATCGTGAAGATATTGACCCGTCGGCGCTGTGTCGGGCGGGTAGTACTGATTGATTAAAAGGATGTTCATTCTCAAGGGCGATCTGACATGCAGATTAACAATCTCTCACATTGCGACAAGCAAGGATCACTTTGCGACAGAGATTGTTGCTCTGCATCCGCGCTTCTCATTTTTGAGATGCGCACAATACATCTTCCACCAAAAGCGGCCATAACTCCCGCCTTACTCCGGCAAATCGCGAAAGCCGACTCGCTACAGGGAACAATGGCCCGCGTCTTGCTATTTCGTTAAGCGCGAAGCAGCGACGAGACTTATGGCCGCAACAACCACATGGCAAACAAAATTCCTCGCGTCGGTCAGCGTATTGTTGATTTTCTTGCTCGTCGCACCGATTGCCTCACAAGCCGCAATGCTGGATGCCTCCGCATGGGCGGCAAAAGACACCGATGGCAACATCCTGGCCGCGCTCTCGGACAATGATCTCGCGACAGGTGCGCTCATCGAATCTACGCAAGCCCTCATTCGATGCGTCGTGGAGCTGGACGATATCGCGACCCTTCATCGCGTCTTTTTTTCAGGAACACGCGACGCCTTAAACTCCGGCGGCGATCCCATCACCAGTCCGCGCAGCGTCAACGCGCGAATCTATGTCACCGACAACCCGGCCAAGCCCGGCGCACCGCTGTCCACACGGGATATCGGCGGGGTGACGGGACGCGAAATCCGCGTGTCGGCAAACCTCCGGTTTCAGCCCAAGGCCGGACGCTATGTGATCATCGAGTTGGCGCGCGGCGATTTAATAAACCCTTGGAACATTGGAGAAATAGAGCTGTACGGCTGGCCTGGCGACGCACTCGTGGAAAAAAATGACGCGGTCATTCTTCCTGCCAACGCGGCGCAACCGTTGCAACTTGCGGCGGAGGAGTTGTCCTACTATCTCGGCGAAATCGCAGGACATCCAATTCCGATCATCAAGCCAAGCGGTGCGCAAAGCTACACCGGCACAATTTTTCGAATCGAAGATTTGAAGTCTCTTGCACAGAGCTACGAGCAAATGACGAACAACCTCGCCAATGGAACACTTCCAAGTTCACCCGTGAACATCGAGCGCGAGGGTCGCGAAATTGTTTTCCGCGCGTGGCCATATCGCAACGTTCTCTGGAGTGTCTGGGAGTTCCTTGACCGACAAGGGACAAAGTGGGTGTATCCCGACGCTCACGGTGATTTTGTCCCAACCGGGCGCGGCATTGATCTCGCCATCGCGCCCCTGCAATTCACTCCCTCTTCGGATTTCATCTACGCAAATTTCGGCGTGGAATACCTGCACAACGACCCCGATGCGCTGCTTCATTTCTGGCGCAACCGCTGGAGCCACACCTGGGGCGATCATCAACGCGATGTCCTCGGCGGCGAGGAGGTTCCCAAACAATTCTTCCCCAACACGCCGATAAGCCCGGAATATGTGGAAGGGTTCGAGGGGTATCCGCACAACTTCAACGTCGCCTTGCCGGAGCGGATTCTGCAGCAGCATCCGGACTGGTGCGGGATTCTCACCAATTCACGCTGGGCCTCGTGGGTCGGCGAACAAAACATGAATCGGCGACGGCTGCCCAGTCAGAACCATTCAACCTTTGACCTTTCCAGCGAAGGCGCGCGCGAATTTATCATCAACAAAGCCATCGCATACTGGAATGAACACGCAAAGTACCGGGGCAATATCTATTGGATGCTGCCGGAGGACTCGACGTTCTTCAGCGAAGATGAAGCCTCGGTCGCTTTGCGCCAGCCGTTGCGCGAGGACATGGAGCCATACGCCATGCCCTATCCCTATTCCGTGTCCGGCGATTACTTTGATTTTATCCGCGCCATCGCCTCCGGCATTGCGCCCGCCCTGCCGGAGGCCAAGGTCGGAGGAATGGCCTACTCGAATACGCATCTGCCCCCGGAAAACATGGAACCGCTGCCGGACAACGTAATCGTGGATATCTGTATGTATGGCGCACGCAATTTGCCGTTCAGCTCTCCCAAAAACGGGGAGATGAAGCGGCGGCTGCTCGCCTGGCAATCGCTCGTAGCGGATCGCCGCCACTACGATTACGACCTGATCCACCGCGAGGAGGGCGCACTAAAAATGCCGGTGCCGTTGGTTAGCGCGATGGCGGATCGCGCGAAAGTCTATGCGGGACTCAACATGCTGCGCGGCGGCACGCAGGCAGACTTGGACACAATCCCCTATAATCCGTGGAATTATTACGCCTACCCCCGCTTTCGGTGGAATATCCAGACCGATGCAAACACGGTTCTTAATGAATTCTTTAACGGCTATTTCGCTGAAGTCGGCGAAACCATGCGCACATGGTACGACACGCTGGAGCGCTATCTAATCGCCAACGATGTCTCCCTCCAGGCGCGCGGCTACGACTATGGCCTGCGTGTCGGCGCATATCCGCCCGGACTCCTGCGGCGGCTCAATCAACTTCTCTCCGATGCCGAAAACCACGCGCACTACTGGGTGACGCGCGAGCGATTGCGCAAATTGCGCGAGGGAATGGATTGGATTCTGGAGCAACGCGGCTTAAGCTATGACGAACTCAATGAGCCGACGGCTTTCATTTCCGTATCCCCCGAACATAGCGCCACAATTGATTTGCGTTTTGCCGCAATTCAAACAGCCGGACAGGATGTGGGCGACGCGTGGTTTCTCTTCAGTTGGGCGCAGGTCGGAGATTACGTGTGGGTTCAACAGCCGGGTCGCTACAGGGTTTCGGTGACTGCCGGAATCGGTTACACGAACCCCGAACCCGGGAATCGGCAGATGCTCGTCCATATCGGGGGAATGCAATACGGCCCCTTTGTGATCAACCACGAGACGATGGACACCTACACGCTTTTTGTCGAAATCCCCGCTGGCGTTTTCGAAGTCGCCGTTGAAGACCTCTACAACCGAGGCCCATTCAGGGCCGGCGCCATCACGATCGCGCACGACGACTCGCCGGCGTTCGCGCCACGGCGCGGGGGGCTCGTGCATATTTTTGACTTTGCCTCCGAGGGCAACACGGTGGACAGCGATTGGGACGGTGTATCCGATCTGCACGAAAGCGTAGCGGGCACCGATCCATACGATACCAGTTCATTCTTCGCCGCGACCTCGATTCAGCCGACGGAATACGGAACAACAATCCGATGGCCAAGCGTCGCCGGTCGCGTGTATGCCCTCTATCGCTCCATCTCATTGCGTGATGGCTTCGCGCTGATGGCGGATAATCTCACGGCAACGCCTCCCGAGAACAGCTTCACAGTCTCTCAGACATTGGACGGCAGCGCCTTCTATCAGATTGCTGTGCGTTGAGACCCCTCAGCGCAGCCGATCCGTGATATTTCAGGAGTGGCGCAGACCTTGGCGAAATCGGCCCAGAGTTTGACGCTGCTGGAGCTTGTGAACGTCATGTGCCAACGGACCGTATTCTATTTTCGTCAACGCGGTCGGCCCCGTGAGCGCGCCCTTCAACCAGCGCAGCCATTCTTTGATTGCAATGAGTCGGCGCAAAAGCGGATTACGCGCTTTTGCGTCATAGAGCGGACGCAGCGCCGCCTGGCCACGCCCGATTCCCTCGTAAAGTTTAAGCAGATATTCGCGTGTTGTGCGAGACGTGGGGATTCGGTGTTTCAAAACGAGCGAAGGTTCATAGCGAACTTCACAGCCCAGTTGATGCGCACGAACAACCAGCGCCGTGTCATCCGACCCGATCAATGCGCTGCCGCGGCGGCCTGTGACAGCGACGGCAAGCGACGCTTCTTCAAAAATGGTTTGCATCAGCGCACGACGAACAACCATTCCCGCGCCCGCCGGGCCTCCCGTGACATCTCTGTAAGCGAACGACTCGTCGCCGCGATCACACGCGGCAAGGGCGAAGAATGCGACAGCTTTCCCCAACGGCTCAGGCTCGCCCACCCATTCCGGCCAAACGCGGCCGCCGAACATCCCCACATGCGGGTGCGCGCACAACACGTCCAACAGGCGTTCGATATAGTCGGGAGCGGGAATATTGTCGTCATCCAGGAACGCGATAAATTCGCCGCGCGCCTCATTCGTCGCAGCGCGTCGCGCGTACATCAATCCCGGCTGCGGCTCCAACACGCATCGGGCGCGACCCGGCACGTATTCCGCGATGCCCTTCGCGACCACTTCAGCGGTTTCGTCCCTGCTCGCATTATCAACCACAACCACGTCCCAACGCGCAGTGCAATCCGTTTGTGCGCCGAGCGCCTCCAACACCAAGCCGATGCGATCTGCGGCGTTGAATGCGCAGATGCAGACCGATACGCGCAACTCGTTAATTTCGTTCTCAGCCATTTGCTTTCGCCAATCGGAATTTTTGCAGGGAACTGCGCAACAGCGCCCCCAACTCTGTGCGATCCGCGTGCGCACAACCGATCCACCACGCGCTCGCAGCGTACACCATGCCACAGATGGCGAACTGGATGAAGACTTCCAACAAATTACGAGGCGTCCATATCGCTTGAATCCCTATCGTCGCGCCCAACAACGGGATGCCCGCGAGCAGTGGGCGAGAGCAGCCGATTCCGAACCATCGCCACGCGGAGAGCTTCATCAATCGGAGCGCGTGCGCCACGCTGTAAAACGAAATCAACAATAATGCGATAACACTGCCGCCCGCGATGCCAAGCAGACCCAGTCCGGCCCACCGCACAAAGACGATGCTCAAAATGATGTTGAGCACGCCACACGCCAGCGCGACAAACACCGGGCCTTTCATCCGCCCGTAGGCAATGTTCACGTTGTAGGCCATTCGCTCGGGGATGCAGAAGATGAACTGAATCATAATCAACTGCATCACCGGTGCGCTGATCCGCACAAAGTCCTCGCCCACCCAATGCAACAAAAAGGGGCGGGCGAAGGCGATCAGCAAAAGCGCTGGCGCGATGCCGATGAGCAACGAATAGCGCGTTCCGCGCAAAAAGGTGGATTGCAGCGCATCGGATTCGTGACGGGACATTTGCGCGGTCATCATCGGGAGCAGCGTTCCGACGAACGCCATAACCAGCACGCGGATTTGCGGATCCCATCGCTGGGCGATGTTGTAATGCACAATCATGCCCGGCCCCAACTCCGGCATATTGGAAATGATGATTGAGTCGCAGGTGTAGTAGAGCAGAAACCCTATGCCGCCGATAAAGTTCAGTCCGCCGAACGCCATCATTTCCCGAACCTTGTCCGAGGACTTAATCAGCGACCAACCGATCTTGAAACTCGGCAGCAATCGCCGGGCCAGCGGCATGATGACGATGACCCGCCATACAACCAGCGAACCGTTGCTGATGACCACCCACAGGATGATCGAAGGCCGGATAAACTCGAACGCGGCAACCACCAGCACGGCGGATAACGCATTGCACAGCAACAGGCCGGCATCCAACCAATAAAACCGCTCGGTAATGAATGCGGGCGTTTCCCATACACCCGTCAGAATCAAGAGCGCGGTGGTAAAGCCGATCAGAATAAACACCCAGCGCGCGGTGGGCAGCAGATCGGCAGGCAGCGCGAAGAGCCCTCCCGCAAACAGGGCAAGGGCCACGCTCCCCACGACAAAAAGAAATGCAGAGATGGCGGAAACGAGGAATCCGGCGGAGAGATTGCTGTTCACCTCATCCAAATCGCCGCGCGCGAAGTTTAATTTGGCATAGCGCTCGTAGCTGATGCCCATCGAGGTATGCGCTAGGCCAACAAACTGAAGGGCTTGATAGGCGAGGGTTTTTAACCCGAGCAGGGTGACGCCCAGCGCACGGATCAAATAAGGCGTCAGAAAGAACGCGACGAGGTTGGAGACGATCAACGCCGCATATTTGACCGCCGAATTAACAACAACCAGTCGCTTGGAATCAATCGGCGCAACGTCATCGTTCGGCGTGTTCGTCACTGCCGTACTGTTCCCTGTAATTGTAGTGGGTGTCGCGATAACTGTAGTTGCTGAGGAAGGAGCCTTTGGTGAAGTCCACATCATTCACCACGGCACCGAGGATGTTGGCGCCCGCTTCCGCAAGCCGCTTGATCGCGTGATGTGTCGCGCGTTTGCGGCTCTTGTTCGGACGGCAAACCAGAATAAGGCATCCGGTCAGACCCGCGAGCGACACCGCATCGCTGACGATGCCGTAGGGCGGCGAGTCCACGATGATGCGGTCATAATTCGCTTTCGCCCATTCCATGAAATCTCTGACAATCCGCGATCCCATAATTTCAGCCGCGCTGATTTCGCTCGAGGGTCGGCTGGAGATCACGTGCAGATTTTTCAATTCTGTTTTCTGCGGAAGGCTCTCGAAGAGCGTGGCATCCTGCCGACCCAAAGCGTGAATAAGGCTCGGCGCGTCCGAGCCGATCTTGAACATCCGCCCGATGCGAGAACGGCGCAAATCGAAATCCACCAACAGGGTTTTCAGGCCGCGCTTGGCGGTCATGATGGCGAGGTTGCAGGACGTAATGGTCTTGCCTTCCGCAGGGGTCGTGCTGACCACCAATATGCTTCGCCCCTGCTGACCGGCCAGCGAATCAATCAGGCTGCGTACGCCTGCAAATGCCTCGGCGACCTGGCTGAAACGATCCGTCAAACTCGCCAGCGCAAGCTCCTCGCGCGCGGCGACCTCCATGTGCGGGATCAAGCCGAGCACTTTGAGTCCGAGGTCGCCCTCCACGTCCTGCGTGCTGGTGATATAATCTTCCATGTTGTCGGTGAATAGCGCGAGGCCGAGACCGCCCAGTGCGCCGAGCAGGAAAGCCACAGCCAAAATCCGCAACTTGCGCGGTTTCAACGGATGCGAGGGAGGGGCTGCTTTTCGGACAGTCTTAATGGAGGCCGTGTTTTCGTCGGCGGATAGCCGGGCTTCCTCAATGCGATTGAGGACGCCGCGATAGCTCAGATCGCTCGCGTCACGCTCCCGCTCCAACGAGGTTAGCGTGGTCTTGCCCTTCATCACTTCCAAATCCACTTCTGCAAGTTCCTTGCGACGAGTTTCGCTTTCCGCCTTCAGACTGTTCACCTGATTCTGAATAAGGGACAATTCCGACTGAACGGTCTCGCGTGAACGTTGCACGGTGGCCTCGAGCTGCCGGTGCAGCGTATTAATTGTATCTTCCTGAGCAAGTACGTCGGGATGCTTGGGCGTAAGCCGCGTCAAAAGGGCATCGCGCTGCGCTACCGCATCGAGCCATGCGCGGAGTCGTTCGGTAATTTCCTCCTGGCGCGGAACGGACAGCGGGATGGTGCCGACACTCTCCTTCTCGTTCCCGATGGTCGCGAGTGAATCGAGCAACTGGCGGGTCAGCAATTCCTGATTTTCGAGTTTTACGAGCGTACTGCTAAACTCTTCAAGCGCACTTTGGATGGTTTTCTTACGAAACTCCAAGGCATCGAGTTGATTCTTCGAGCGAAAATCAGCAAGGGCTTCCTCTGCTTTTTCCAACGCCTTGCGCTGGGAGACGACCTGTGTCTGAAGCCAGGCAACGGCGCTGTCGGAGGTCAGGCGATTTTCGTCGAACGCAATCGCCTCTGCGGCAGCGGCGAACGCATTGGCGACATTCGCCGCAAGATCAGCCTTGTGCGCATCAACAGAAATTCGCAGGAGGCGGGTACGCGGAACCAAGCGGAAATCAATATCCAAGGGCGGCGGAAGCAAGGCCTCCATCTCCCCCGACGTCGCTGTCGGCTGCTTCAAAATGTCCCTGAGCTTTTCCGCCGCAACTTTGCGCGTTTCATCGCCTCTGAATTTTTCAAGGCGGGTGTTGAAGACCTCTTCCGCACCCCACGAGGAATTCGCGTCGTCAATGATCGCGCCCTGCCCCGCCGTGATTCGGGGGCGGCGCGTGCTCATCTCAATCAGCGCATCCGCGCGATAAACACGGGACGCGAACAGCAGATAGATTCCTGTCGAGATAAGCGCAAATGCAACGACCAGCAAAACGGTCAACCATTTTTGAGAGGCGACCCGCAAAAGTCGGCCCAAGGTCACCTTGCCCAACAAGCCGATATCCGACGAAAAGCCAGGCGCATCCCCGTAATACGGGTCGCTGTACTGAATCTGTGAGCTGTAAATGGGCGTCGCGTGTTGCGGCGCGGGCTGATTTTCGTTATCGGGTGGCTTGTTCACTGAATAGTTCCGTTGGGACAGGACCATATCGCCCGAAGGTCTTTCATTCAACTGATTTGAGGGCTGCGGGCGACCTTGGTTTTCGTGCGCCTCCCGCGCCAGCCAGAATGACCAGCCACAAGTAAAGCACCGCAGGCGAGCGAAATGGCAGATCAATCAAACTCTGCAAAGCCACCGCACCAACGCCGAGCATGGAGAGCGCAATCATTGCGTCAAAACCCTGACGCCGCCGGAAGGCCGAACATCCCAGCAGGACGACAACTCCGGCCATGGCGCCCGCTCCAACAAGGCCAAATTCACTTAGGAACTGAACCGGATCATTGTGAACGTTTGCTTTGCCTTCAGAAACGCGATGCCACTGGTCCGTCGGCAGATAATGCGCCATCAGATAACGATAGCCCCATCCTCCAACGCCATACCACGGGTTGTCCCGCCAGATGTGAACGGCGGTTTCCAGTTGAAACCATCGAAAGTTCGTCTCGCGATCAAAAAAGGTTTTTTGATCGTCCTCCGGCTTGAATTCCGTCCTGATCGCGTCGCGTCCCAAGCCGATGGTGAGGAGCGCGGCGAGGACAATCGCCGCCAGAGAGCCGATGACCAAATTCACGCGATGGGCGGGACGGAGGCGTTGCCAAGTCACGCGACCTATGACGAAGCCAATCGGAAGCAGCAACAGCCAGCTCAACAAGATGGACGCTCGGCTCAACGCAAAATTTGCGCCCACCAGACTCAGCAGAAACGCAAGCGAAAGGACAAGCATCCGACCAACCCGCCGTCTCGCAACGGTGTCTTCCAGTTCATACACAAGCAATCCTGCGGCCAGACATTCGCTCATTAGAAAATATGAACCCGCGTGGTTCGGATATCCGAATGACGCGAAAAAATGCGGCCGCATCGGAAGAAGCCAGTACATATTCGTTGTACCGGACGCAAACTGAACCATTCCAAAAATGGCGAGCAAAGCGGCGTTAATTACAGCGACTCGCCAAATTGCCCGTCGTGCGCGTGGCCAGAGTGAGGGCGAGCGGAGCACGACAAGAATCACCCACGCGGGCAGAAACCAGTCCAACATCTGACGGGCCTCTGCCGTGGTGATTGCGGAGGGCAATAACGGATGGCGCGGCGGGCTGTAGGACCATGCACGGGCGGCAACGTCGTAATACAGCGCACGGCCGGCGTTCCACCACTGCAAGATGAGCAGGAGCAGAAACAACAGTCCCGCCCATAGCGCCGGATCTTTCAAGAAGAGCGCAGGGCGATTTGCGCGATCCTGGCTCAGTCTGCCCGACAAGAGCCAGAGGAGCAGTCCGCCGATCGCAATCCACGGCAACGGCCACGTCCACCCCGCATGCGTTCCGCCGCGCAGCCATGCCGGATACAGCATCAACAGCGAAACGAGCACAACCGCAAAGAGCTGTGTTTTGGGAAAGGCGGAACGCCCGGTGCGCATGAAACGATTGGAAATGAAACGGGCCGTCATACGGTGACGTTTCTGCCACTCGATTGACGGCCCGCTCTCAAAGAACAACTATGCTCGAAGCAGCCTATTGGTTTACGTAGCCGGTGGCGACTGGCGGTTGACCACCCGCGCGCAGGCCCTCCGGAACAATCGGCGGCACGAGATTCATCGGCGCAGTCGCAGGCGGCGGAATCACAGGGGCCGCAACGCCGCGCATTTCAATGACCAACTGCTGAATTTGCGCAACCGAGTCAACGCCGAGCACAGAAACGGGATCCGCTGCGGCGGCTGCCACGCTGCTTCCCTCGGAACCGGCAGGGGCGACGAGCGCCTGAAAGACCGGTCCTTCCCCACCACCAACGGCAATCGCGGTCGAGGCGGCAAACACCGGGAGCAGGCCCGGATCAACCTGTGAGGCCAGACTCTGAGCGAACTGCGGCGCATTTTCACCGGTCAGCAAGAGCGCACGCGTATAAAGCAACGCGGCGGTCTGCTCTTTGCTGGCAGAGGGAATTGTCGAGCTTTCCAACTCGACCAGCGCGCGCATCACGGTTTCTGCGGCCTGGGCGGGCGAGGCGCCGTTAAGCGCGGCATCCAGCTCGCTGTGGTTCGCCAAAATACCCTGAATCTGCGCATCTGTCGGCGTCTCATACGCCATGGCAGGCATTCCGACGGCAACTGCAATCAACAGCGCCAACAACACACTGAGTCTTTTCATGATCCGCCTCCAATCTTTCTCGTAACTGCAACTACTACACTATTTGTTCCTATAAATCAAATCTCAACGCGGATGCCGATTGAGAGACGAAGCTGGTCATAGTCCTCATCCGGCAACGTCGTGTTGCGGTTCTCATAGCGCGCTTCGGCATAGACATTCAAGTGGCCCTTCGGCGGCAAATAGTCCAGACGCAACTGCCCGCCCCAGATGGTGTCTTCCTGATCCACATAGCGGTCAACATCCACACGCACCGGATCCTCATAATCGTCGTTGCGGTAGGAAATCGTCGCCGTCAAGCGGAACCGATCCACCAGACGATGCGAAATACCCACGGACGCGACGGTGACCAACTTGGGGTTGTCCGCATACTGCGCGGCGGGCTGAACCGCGTTGCGCCCGATGAACTGCAGCTTCGTCCGCTGACTCAGATCAAAGTCGCCCGCAAGATCAAAGCTGAAATAATCAATCGTGCCGTCGTGTTCGGATTCGGCCGCGCGCTGAACATCTCCCGCATTCCGCAGGTCTTCTTTCGCCTCATAGCGATCATATTTCCCCGCGCCAACACCGCCCTTGAATGTCAGTTTGTCCGTTGTGCGGGTCAAAAAGCCGCCGCGAAGGACGTAGTAGTCTGGCTCGTTGGCCAGCGCGTCGCTGTCTTGGACGCCGTATTGGCCGGTCAGCAACGCGGAGGATTTGTCCGTCAATTCATAATCGAGTTCGATCTGACCCTTGATGTCCGACCAGTTGTACAGCAAATCTGTGTCGTATTCGATCGAGCCGTATGCGACGGAGAAATCTGCATTTAGTTTGTCCGTGGCCCGCCATGTCACAACTCCGGCGAGGTCGAGGAGCTGACGGCTGACGCGCTCTGTGCGGTCTTCCGAAAGAAAGAGGGACTGCTTGTCGGAGTCCGCGAAATCGTTTGCGTAGTCCACGCTCTCGTAGTCAAAGACCTCGCGATAGGCCTCGCGGACAGCGAGGGTCAGGCGGTCGAAGCGGCGCTCGCCGAGGCGAATCTCCAACTCCTGCATGAACGCCTCGTTGTCGAGTTCGTCGAAGTCCGAGTAGCGACGGAAATCACCGATCAGGCTCAACCCGGCAAAGAAGCGGTCTGTTTCACGGAACAATCTGCCGCCGAGAATCAGGTCGAAGAATATGTCGTCTTCTTTCTTCGAGACGCCGCCGACTTTCTTGTCCTGAAATATCTGGCGATCTTGTATCTCGCCGGAAGGCACGACGATTTTTGCATTGGAGTCATAGGTGCCACTCAATTCGCCCCATAGATTAAGGCGCGCAAGGCCCAGATTAATTCCATCATCGAACGCCAACACAGCGCCGACACTGAACGCGAGCACTGCGCCCGCAATAAGTATTCTTTTCATATAGTCCACCCTCTAAAAGTCTGCGCCACAAACGCGATGCGCTTTTTTAGCAACCTCAGTTGTGCTGCCCCTTTGGAAACGCGGTTGTTAAAAAATGCGTTCGGGAACAAAAATCAAGTCTCCCGCCCGCAAAAGCAAGTCATTTCCAATTTCGCCATGCTGCCCCACAGCGGTGAAATCAACGGTCGTCTGTTCGGTTGTTCCATCATCTTTTTGCGGGTCAGTCGAATCGCTGAAGCGCGCGCGCTTGTATCCAGCCCCCCGGCCAGTTGAATGGCAGCGCTGAGTCTAAGGTCTTGCGTCGGCGGGATGTTCACGCGACCCGGCGTGCGAACGCGACCTAATACGACCACGGAGCCCCACGGCGAAATGGCATCCGCCCGCTCTTCCATCACGAATTCCGCGATCACCTGCGGGTTGACAAAAAACTCCGAATAACGCTCCTGTAAAATCTCGTTCAATCTGCGCAGGGAAACTCCCTCCACGGGAATCTGCCCGATCAGCGGAAGGTCGAGCATGTTGTTATCGGAGACGCGCTTCACCTCTCCGTCAATTTCGCGCTTCCCTGAAACCAATACAGAGACACGCATAAGGAATCCCGGTCGCAGAATGGGCGAGCGATCTGGCCCCGAGTCCGTCGAAGAAGTCGGCACCATCGCGGGCGCCGCCACGGCAACGGAGGCAGCAGCGGGCACTGCGCCCGAATCCGCTTCCGAAGCCGACTTCTCCTTTTTATCGGCTTTTGGGGAGGACTTTTCCTCTTTTTGGACTTTGCGGCCGGGGGCGTCTTTACGGGTTCCCCTCCAATCGTCGGAGACACGGCAGACGGCTCGGCGTTTTTCACCACGAACGAACTGAATTCGTGCGTGGCGCCGAACCCTTCGGGTGTGGAGGCAAACAAGCCCACACCGCCCGAATCGGGGCCGCGGTCAAGCCCTTCCCAGAACAAAACGCCGTTCACGTAAAACTGCAAAAGTCGGCCCGACAGCAATACGACAATATGATTCGACTCTCCGGCAAACGCGGAAATGTTTGTCCACGCAAGCACATAGCCGACCTCGCCGGAGGTTTGGCGGATAATCGAGGCTTGCCACCCCTCCCCGTCCGAACCAACTCCAAACAAGTAACCCGATCCCGCCTCCCACGCTTTGAAGTCCGGTGTCGCGCGCGCCACAATGCCGCCTGCGCCAACAGAGCCGGGATCGCGAACATAATCCACTTCGACAAATACGTTGGACAACAGATTCGAGAAGGTCAGCGACGCTGTGGCCACATCGCCTGTGGTGCGGGCAACATAGCGCCCATCCCCCGCACGCCAAAGATTGGGGGCGTCAGCAACCCAGCTCTCCTGCGTCGGCACAGCAAATGATTCGACCTGGCTCACCGGCAATTGCGTCAACGAAGGCAGCACGTTGCCCATCGGCGCGCCCGAGGGTGGCGTACCGCAACCGGCAACAAGGCCCGCCAAGGCTGCAAGAGCCGCTCCCGTTCTAATGATGTGAGAGAATTTACCCACTGGTCGTTAATCCGATAAGATTACCGCTTGCCGACAAGCCGCAGCGGCATACGCGAAATAGACGCGGAGCCGTCAGCCAGATCGGACACTTTGATCTGCAATTCGTAATCACCCGCGGCAATGTCCGCAGGCAGGCGAAGAACCTGAACAAAGAAAAAGTCGCGCCGCGCCGCGCGCCGCAACATCCGTCACCTGAACAGGCTGCTCGGCCCAAACCGCGCCCTGATCGCGTGCGCCAGCCTTGAAGAGACTCAACTCCGTCACAAGCTTCACTGCAAGCTGTCCATCAGGCTGCGGAACAGACTTGAAGTTCTCCAATTCGACATACGTCAAAATCCGCGGCAGCTCCGACAGGCGGAATTCATTCTTTCCGAACGGCTGATAGTTTCCGTAGCCCGCGACCTGACTGCACAAAACCGCGCGCTCGATCTGAAGTTTGCGCTGTGCATTGAGCGAGCTGGTCAGCATCTGGGATGAAGCAATCAACGCCTCGCGGTCTTTCGCGAGGTCCTTGCTTCCCAACTGGCGGCCAAGATTTGTGAAGAGCGCCTGATATTCCTCCACCACCGCGCGATCTTCCGGACTCAACGAGGCAAGATCTGCCTCACTCAAATGACAATCTTCGTCCATGAGGCAAAGGCTCGCCTTGGCAAGAAACGGACGCAACCCACTGCGGCGGCCGGAAATATCATCCGTCATCATCGCATCCAGTTTTTTCAACATCTCATCCGTGGTCATCGGCTTCTCAACAATTTTTTCGACGACCTTCACGACCGGCTTCTCAACGATTTTCTCGACCGGCTTCTCGACAATCTTTTCAACCGGTTTCTCGACGATCTTTTCGACAACCTTGACCACCGGCTTCTCGACGATCTTCTCGACCGGCTTCTCAACAATTCGCTCGACCACTTGCGGACGCGCAGCCACTGCCGCTGACATGGCCTGCACGGCCTGCATCAAGTCGCGCACGTCTGTGGAAAGCGCGGTAATTTCCGTCTCCGCCTGGAAGGGCTGGGTGTTCGCAAAAATTATCGGGGCATCCTGCTGGTTCGCCCCAATAACGGGCGACGCGACGGGAGATGCCACAACCGCCGGCGTCTCGGTTTCAGCTTTGGCCGACTTTATCTCAACCGGAACGGGAGCGGGTTCAGCGGGAGTCTTTGTGGCAGCGACGGCAGTGGGTGAAGCGGCAGTCTCCTGCAAGAGACTGGCAACTGGCGGAGCGGGGCTTTTGACGACACCGGCAGGAGAACCAGCATCCTGCGTTGAGGCACACGCTGTCATCCAGCAGGCAACAGCAATGGCAATGGGAGCAATTAAAAAATTACGAAACGAAGATACGGTCATATTTTCCCTCACACTTTTCAGGCGACAGATTGCGTCACAAGTTCCCGAATAGTAGCGAGTACCGGCCTATTCGCAATACAGATTTAATTAAATCGTTTATCCCAACCACTCCCCGGACAACGACGCGCAATTTAAACTCAGCGCTTGAGCGCGCGGCGCACGAGGCGCATAATTACAGGCATTCGCACTCACCTTGGAGATCAGGATGAAAACAACACGGTATCTGCTCTGTATGCTCGCCGCAACAACGACGCTCTTCGCCGCAGGTTGCGCCACGGTCAACACCCGACATGCCTACTCCGGCAAACAGCGCGACGCCGCCGACCTCGCGCTGGTGCTCGGCACCACGCAACAAACGTACAATGTGCTCAGCCCCTCCCGCTCCCGAATTTCCGTCATGAGCGTTGACGACGACAGCACCGTGCCGTGGTACTCCCCCTCCGCCTATCCCACCGCCGTCTATGTTCTGCCCGGACGCCACAAACTGGATATGCGTTATGAGCACGTTCACGGCGTCGCCGACGGCTCCATCTGGGTGGACGCGCTGACGAACCGCACCTACCAGGTCAAGGTCATGAATCCGGAGGGACGCACCACTCGCGTGTACTTCGTCGTCGAAGACATCACCGCACAAACGCTCGTCGGTGGCGAAGAAGGCGCGGCGGCGGCGCAATCCCCCACAACACCGGCGCCGGCGACCGCGCCGACAGAATCCGGGAAATAGTCCTTCTTCAACCGCGCGAATGAATGGCGCACGGCGCGTCGGAATATCTTGACATCAAGATATCCGGATTCGGCGGGATTTGTCTCGCCGACTATCGCGATGCGACGGCGCGGGCGGGGGCTTTTGCGACGTAGTTCGCAATCTGCTCGTCGTTAAACTTCATCACCCACAACTTGTCCTCTTTCACGGAGAGAACGCGGGCCACGCGCTTGCGAACATCCTGCTCTGACTTCACCTCTTCGTATGCGCCATTGCTGGAGAACCACATTTTGTCGTTCCAAGAACCAACGAGAACCGCATGGCCCGGCCCGCCGGACGCCGGAAAATAGAGGTGTACCTTTGCTTCCATTCCGTTCAATCGGCAAAGCTCTTGAATCGCAATCGCAAAATCCTCGCAATCGCCGCGTCCGGCCGCCCAAGTGTCCTCCGCCGCACTCCACACATCCGGCGCTTCCGTCTTGTAACGGACATTTTTCTCAACAAACCGACAAATCTCGCGTGGCGTCGAAAACGGCTGAGCGACCGCCTCCGCCCACTCCATACGGCCAAAGGTGCGTTTCGCCCAAGATGGTTTTGTCAAGGCGGCCTCCGGTGTTGCCAAAGCAACGGTCTGCGCCGATGCCGGAGCAACCAACGCAAACCCGATCGCCACTACCGCGAGCGTCGCAATTTTCTTCCCGATTCCGCTCGCCCACCCGTTTTTTTGGCCTTTTTTCATTTTCCTGTCTCCAAAAGCGCTTGTTTGCGCTCGACAGGTCTCATTGCAAAAGGCGTGCCAACAGGTCGGCACTTTTGTAATAGACTAACTATAAGCGAGTTACATAATTACACACATTCTCACTTGTCTCAATTTGCGACTAAATATGGGACGGGTGCGACTAAATGTGAGACTGCCGTGAGATTCCGGCGGGGCGGAAGGGAAATCAGGCGTCCTTCTTTAAGGAAGAAAGGCGGCGGTAAAGGGTGGCCCTTGAGATGCCCAGAGCTTCCGCCGCTTTTCGCGCGTCGCCGCCGAAGCGAGCCATCGCGTCCTGAATTCTGGCTGCTTCAACATCCACCAGCTTCAGCGAATCGTTTTGCACCGTCGGCGGGCGACGGGTTGCCGAGGCCTGCTGTTGAAGCAACTGAAGGTATTCCAACGAGAGGCGGGTCGGGTTTTGCACCAACGCCCGCTCGATAACATTCCGCAGCTCGCGCACATTCCCCGGCCAGGGAAGCTGGCAAGCAACTCAAACACTCCCGGATCAATCTCCACTTCGCGCGGCGTCAGAAATTTCAACAGGCTCTTCACCAACCCCGGAATATTTTCAGGCGCCTCGCGCAGTGGCGGCACCGTGATCGGAAATACATTGATCCTGAAAAATAGATCGCGGCGGAAACGGCCTTCTTCGACATAGTGTTCCAGCGGCTGATTCGTCGCGCAAATCAAACGGAACTCGCTTGTGCGCATCCGCACCTCGCCCAACCGGCGGTATTGGCGCTCTTCAATCACTTTCAGGAAATGCGCCTGCACCCGCACATCCATGTCGCCGATTTCATCGAGAAACAGCGTCCCGCCGTCCGCGATTTCCAACAGCCCCTGACGATCTTCGACGGCCGACGTGAACGCGCCACGCGCATGGCCGAACAATTCACTGGACAACAACTCACCCCGCAACGCCGAGCAATTCACCTCCACAAACGGCGCCGACGCGCGTTCCGAATGCTCGTGAATCCAACGCGCCAACACGCCCTTCCCCACCCCCGTCTCCCCGTAGATCATCACGGTCGTATCTGTTTTCGTCGCGCTGGAAGCGAGCCCAAACACCTCGCGCGATGCCGGGGCTTCGCCAAAATACGGCGTCAGCATTTTTACCATCCGCCGACGGGTAAGCTGCCCGCGCCGCATCGCGCCAAGCTCCAACCCCTTGCGAAGGAAGATTTTCAACGCGTCCATATCAATCGGCTTCGCGAGAAAATTATCCGCGCCGCGCTGCATCGCCTCAACCGCAATCGGCACATCGCCATGCCCGGTGACAACGACAATTGCCGCAGACGGATTCGCCGCGCGCAATTCGCTGACAAAGTCCAGCCCGCTCCCATCCGGAAGATTCAAATCGAGCAATACCGCATCGAAGCGCCGCGCGTCTATCGCCTCTCGCGCCGCAGCCAGCGTCGCGGCAACGTGCGCCTCATAGCCAGAAAGAACGAGCTGGCGGCGAAACAAATTCAGCACCGTCTCGTTATCATCAACAATCAGAATGGTCGCTTTCATTCGTTGCCCCACTCTACCATGTTCACTCATGCGAGCAAAGCACGGCATTGCCGAATCGTAAGTGATCGGCGGATCGAAGGCGGTATTTCATCCGCCCGGTGTGTCGTATAAAGAATCGTCGCGCGACGGCGAACCAGCTCCTCCACCGCCTGCATAAATAAGCGCCGGTTCTGCGCGTCCAGCCCCTGCCCCGGTTCATCCAATAAAAGCAACGCTGGTTTTCTCGCCAGTGCGCGTGCCAACAAAACCATTCGCTGCTTGCCGGCGGATAAATCCCGCATCGCTGTATTCGTGTGCCGTTGTAGGCCAAAACGACGCAGCCATTTCATCGCCTCCGCGCGCCGCTTGGATGAAGGGCGGCTCATGAGCTGCAGGGTGTCCGTAAAACCGGTCAACACCGCTTCCAACACCGACTGATTCAAATCGAAATGCAAATGCAACTCCGGCGACACCTCGCCGATATGCCGCCGCACCCACGTGCGCGATTCGCCTGTGCCTCGCCGACGGCCAAACAGTGCAAACGCGCGCGCTGAAGCAGGAGAAAGATTTCCCGCAATGAGCGACATCAATGCGCTCTTCCCCGCGCCGTTTCTTCCGACAATCGCCCAGCTCTCCCCCTCGCGCACCGTCCATGTCAGCCCACGCAACACCGTCTTTGAGCCAAACGCCAATCGCACATCCTCCAGGCGAATCAGCTCACGACCGGCCTCGGACGTTCGAGAAACAGCTTTTTGTTTTAACCGTGGCACAGCAAATAACGCCCGGACCCGCTTATCGCGCAACATCGTCGCTTTCGGCCCCTGCGCAATTAATCGGCAGCGCTCGACCAGCGCGAGATGCGTCACCGACGTCGGCAAGTCTTCCGCTCGCGTGACCATCAGCAACAAACGCATATCCTTGCGTCGCGACAGCGTCGCCAGAATTTTATGAAACTGTACGCGATAGGTTGCGTCCAAGCCGGCCATCGGATCGTCCAGAATCAGCAACTTCGGCTGCTTCAACAACGCGCGCGCAATTAGCAACTTTCGCATCTCGCCATTCGAGAGTTGTACCAACCTGCGATTCAAAAGCGGCGCAATACCGAGTGCGCGAACAACACCTTTCAGGCGTCGCTCAAAATCAATTCGCGCGACGCGATGATCGGCGACGACAAAAGGATTGATCTCCTCAACCGAGTCGAACGTCAGCAAATCTGCAACGGCTGCGCTTTCCTCCTGCTCCAAGCTAAACCATCGCGCCGCAGCTAGACTATCCCCCGCCAACCCGCGCTGATCTTCGGAACGAGACCGAAGAAATACGTTGCTCCGCCCCCCTCCCCGATCTGTCCAAAGTGGTACTCAATATCCCCCTCAACAAGCGGCAACGTCCCCTGCAACGCCGCCGCGAGCAAACTCTTCCCGCTCCCATTCCGCCCAACCACGGCCCATTGCTCTCGGGCCAACATCTGCCAATTTGTCCGTTTGAACACCACCCGCTCGCCCACCCTGAATGTCGCCCCATGCAGGACAATAAAAGGACACGAGCTATTTTTTTCCGTCTTAGCCATACCCCAATTTCGCACGAGCAAAAACACAACGCAAGAAAGACGGGTGTGACAGCCTTTGCGCCGCTCTTGGCCGTTCAAAAACAAAGATTAAATCGGATTCGGAAGATCACATACAACTCATAGATAGACTAGTTTACAGACCAGTTGACTCGATAGATCGTAGCTGTATGAGCACTGAGGCGATTGGCGCATTTGAAGCGAAAACGCATTTTGGTCAGCTCCTGGATCGAGTCGAGCGGGGAGAAGAGATCGAAATCACCCGCCGCGGACGACCCGTCGCGCGGCTTGTTCCTTTCGAGCGGGGACCCAATGTTACCGATTTGCAGCGATTGATCGCCAAGGTGCGAGAAGAGCGCGGCTCATACAAAATCTCCGCAAAGGACATTCGCGCGTGGAGACAGGAAGGACGTCGGTAGTATGCCCCATGACCTGGTTGCCGACACCTCCATGATCGCCGCTTTTCTACTTCGGGAACCGCAGGGCGAAAAATTTGATAGCGTTCTTCTGCAAGTCATCGCGGGGACAATGAGGTTGCGCGTACCCGCATTGTTTTCATTTGAAATGCTGAATGTGCTCCTCATGGCAGAGCGCCAAAAACGAATCACACCCGCACAGCAAAACCAGTTGATTACAGAATGGGAGACGATACCGATCAATGAACATCCTCTACTGGATTCATTAGCGCGCCGCCGGATTCTGACCCATGCCGATCGCTACAACCTAACGGCATACGATGCTACGTATCTCGAATTGGCTGAGGGACTCAACGCCAGCTTTCTCAGCTTGAACACAGAACTCCTCAAGCTCAAGGGAACGCTCGACTGGATCCTATAAAACTATAAAACGCCTGTAAGCTTGCTACGGCTTATGGCTTGGGGTGGGATTGGGAAAAGGTTAGCGAACTCGTCCGCTTTCGCGCCGCGATTAGTCGTGTCGTCGCTTTTTGTCTGAGCCAAGGGGAGTTGCCCGCCAGCGCTGAAGCTACATGCAGTTGGGTCACATGATAGTGTCTCAAACGTTCTGCAAAAAGAGAGAGGTCATGGTATTTCCAGTTTGGAACAACAAACCGGTCCATTTGGACCAGAAAGGAAAGACCATGACCAAGAGGAAAGATAGCATAAGCCGAGCGGAATTGAAGCAGGCATTGACGGAGGATGGCGATTTTCTGAGGCTGCGTGGCAACGATGCTATGTGCATTTTCTTCGCAACGCGCTCGATTATCTACCCCGGAAGGCGGACGATGATTGTTTGAAAGAGTTGCGGTGGCTTTATGACCGGCTGAATTTGGAGGAGGCTCGAAATGATGTGAAGAGCTGGCTGAAGAAATGGCAGGGACGCTACCCTAAACGCTGCGATTGGGTGGAGGAAAACATTGAGGAGACCCTGACGTTCTATCGCTGGCCGCAGGCTCATTACAAACACCTGAAGTCAACGAACATGCTTGAACGGATCAATCAAGAGCTCAAGCGGCGGTCGCATGTCGTTCGTATTTTTCCGAATTCGGCTAGCTGCTTACGGTTGATGAGGTCCCTTACAGTGGATATCCACGAGGACTGGATCGAGCAGCACCGGTATTTAAACATGGAGTTACTGAAGGAACATAAGAAGACGAAGCTGTTGCACGTAGCCTGAAGTGGCGTCCCGGCCCCTGACTTCTGCTCCGACGAGTTCAATGACCCATTCTCGTAGAGCCAGGGGCACGGCCCGCCACTTCAAACGTGACCCGATGACCAATAAACCGGAAATACCAAAAACCTTTTTGCAGAACTTGACGCACACAACTTGTGCTTCCGCATTCGACTGGGCGAAATACCGCCAGACCAAAGGGGCGGTAAAGATGCACCTTCTTTTGGACCATGACGGCTGTCTTCCGGTCTTTGCGCATATCACCGAGGGTCGTGAGCACGAGTTAAAGACTGCTCGGGGTTTACCGTTGCCCAAGGGCAGTATCGTGGTCATGGACCGCGCCTATGTGGATTACCACCTTTTTGAGCGCTGGAGCGCCGAGGGCGTGTTCTTCGTGACACGGATGAAGAAGCACGCCGACTGGTATCGCACCGAGTCGCGCGAGGTGCCTGCCGACTCACCCGTCCGCGCCGATGAGATCGGGGAGTTTCACGTCTTTCAGGCTGGACGGCGGATCAAAAGGCAGTACCGCCGGATCACGGTCTGGCGGGAAGACAAACAGGAGGAACTGGTGATTCTCACCAACAATCTGCATCTGGCCGCATCCACCATCGCCCAGATCTACAAAGCCCGCTGGCAGATCGAACTGTTCTTCAGGGACCTCAAGCAGAATCTCCGCATCAAGACCTTCGTCGGCACCTCCGCCAACGCGGTGCATATCCAGATTTGGACAGCATTGATCGCCATACTCCTGATCAAGTATCTGCAGTTCAAATCCAAATGCGGCTGGCACCTCTCCAACCTCGTGGCGCTGCTGCGGCTGAACCTTTTCACCTACCGGGACTTGTGGGTCTGGATCGAGCGTCCCTATGAAACACCGCCGTTTCCGCCCCCTTTCGTTCAAGCTGAGTTCTGGGAACTCGATCTTGGACAGCAGAACCCATGTCCTTCATAAAAGGGGGGGGATCGGTTTTGCGCAAACGACCCAACGATGCTTTTTTCAGGGAATAAGGCCCCTCTTTCGTCAGACTTTCGCGCGTTTTGGACAGCAGTGTTGAGGACTGACCCCTTTTTCATCGGCCCGGCAGGAACATTCACCTTGTCATGTTTCTTGAATCTCCTATCCTTGCATCAGCATTGCGGGCGGTCGTTCGCGCGGTTCGGCCACCAACGGAGAAATAAAAGAGGCCAATAATGACCACGGAAAAGAAACCGTCCACCACTCAGCGTGCCTACACACTTCGGCTTCGCGGCGTTACACCGGACGACCAGTCATGGCGCAACGCGCTCTGGCAGACCCATGAGGCCGTCAACAAAGGCGCCAAGGTGTTTGGCGACTGGTTGCTCACGATGCGCGGCGGACTGGACCACACGCTGGCGGAAGCCAAGACAAGCGATGAGGAGCGCAAGGCCCGGCGCATTCTGCTGGCTCTGTCATGGCTTTCGGTGGAATCGAAATCCGGCGCTCCGGAAAAGTTCACGATAGCGAGCGGTCAAGATTCCACCGAAAAGCGAAACCGCGCCGTGATCGCCGCGCTTGAAGAAATCCTCAAAAGCAGGGGCCTTGCAGAAACCGAAATCGCCGCATGGAAGACCGATTGCGCGGCTTCCCTCAGCGCAAACATTCGCGACGACGCAGTTTGGGTCAACCGGAGCAATGCGTTTGATCTGGCGGTCATGAAGCGCATCGGTTCTTCACTCACGCGCGAGGAGGTGTGGGATATGCTGGAGCGCTTTTTCGGGAGCCGTGACGCCTATCTGGCTCCAGCGAAAGGCTCCGAAGATAAATTTTCCGGGACAGAACAAGAGGAGAAAGCAAAGGACCTCGTCCAGAAGGCAGGACAATGGCTCAGCAGCCGGTTCGGCATCGGTAAAGGAGCGGACTTCTGCCGCATGGCCGAAGTCTATGAGACGATTGCGACATGGGCTGGCGAATCTCAAGCGGGCACGACAGGGAATCAAGCAATCGTGAATCTGGCAGCCGCCCTCATTAAGTACGACCCTGCATCGGAAGATCTAAATGGTGTGCTTGGTCTGATCAGCGGTCCCGGCTACAAGAGCGCCACACGCAACCTTCTCTCTCGACTTTCCCAAGAAGCCACCGTCACTCAACAGAACCTTGATGACCTGAAGAATAAAGCGGCCGAAGATGCCGAACAATGTAAGCAAAAGAGCGGTTCGAAGGGACAACGACCATACGCCGACGCCATCCTGAATGATGTGGAGTCTGATTGTGGGTTCACCTACCGAGTCGGTCAGAATGGTCAGCCTGTTTTAGTTGCGGGTTATTCAAATTATTCTGACGATTACAAATGGGGAACGTCCAATCATTCCGAGTATGCCGTGATGCTTGACCACGCGGCCCGCCGTGTTTCGCTGGCCCACACGTGGATCAAGTGTGCCGAGGCGGAGCGTCGCCGGTTCGAGGAGGACGCCGGGAAGGCAGATCACATTTCCTGGGCAGCGAAGGACTGGCTGGATCAGTTCTGCCAGGAACGCTCGGAAACATCAGGCGCGCTGGAACCGTATCGGATCCGTCGGCGGGCGCTGGACGGATGGAAGGAAGTGGTCGCTTCCTGGAGCAAACCATCATGCAGCACGAGCGCCGAGCGCATCGCCGCCGCGCGAGCGTTGCAGGACGAGACTGAAGGCAAATTCGGGGACATTCAGCTTTTTGAGGCCCTTGCGGAAGATGACGCCCTATGCATTTGGCACAAGGACGGCGATGCCGCGAAAGCTCCCGACCCTCAGCCGATGATTGACTACGCTCTTGCTGCCGAAGCGGAATTCAAGAAACGGCGCTTCAAGGTGCCGGCGTACCGTCACCCCGACGCGCTTTTGCATCCCATCTTCTGCGATTTCGGCAACTCCCGTTGGGAGATTGAGTTCTCCATACACAAAACAGCCAGGGAACGTAACCGCGCAATCGCCAACGCGCAGAATGCCGTCGCAACAGCAAACACCGCCCTGGAAAAAGACAAGGAAAACGAAAAGAAGCAAAGCAAGTTGCAGGAGGCGGAAGAGGCGCTCAAAGAAGCGAAAGAAAAGCGCGCTTCCCTGCCTTTGGAGCGCGGCGTGGAGATGAAGCTGTGGAATGGTGAAGCAATTGCGCCAACGCCCATGTGCTGGCAATCCAAGAGGCTCGCGAATGATCTGGCTCTTGGCCAGGACACGGCAAACGAGTCGCCCATCGAAGTCAGCCGCGCAGATAGATTGGGACGCGCTGCTGCGAACGCGCCAAAGAAACAGGGCGCGAGTATCACCGGGCTTTTTGAACAGAAGAACTGGAATGGCCGGTTGCAGGCGCCAAGAGAGCAGTTGGAAGCGATTGCGGCAGTAAGGGACAACCCCTCCTTGTCCGATCAGGAACGCGACCGGCGAATTTCTGCGATGGTGAAACGCATCCGTTGGTTGGCAAGCTTCTCGGCGAAGTTGCAACCGCAAGGCCCATGGTTTGCCTTTATCGAGAATGCTTCCGATAAAACGGCGTTCACACATGTTTCCAATAGTGGGGAAATGTACCTAAGTCAAAATGGCTGGCCGCACAACACGGCGAACAAGGCCAGAAAGGGTCACGCCCAGCTCATCCTCTGCCGCCTCCCCGGACTACGCCTGCTCTCCGTCGATCTTGGCCATCGCTATGCCGCCGCCTGTGCGGTGTGGGAGGCGATGAGCAGTGCGCAGGTTGCGGCTGCGTGTGAAACCGCCGGACACGCGGGGCCGAAGGAGAGCGATCTCTATCTCCACCTCAAGAGAAAAAGGAAAAAGCACAAAAAGGGCCAGGAAGTTGAGGTGGAGGAGACCACCGTCTATCGCCGTATCGGCGCCGACACATTGCCGGACGGAAAGAAACATCCGGCCCCGTGGGCGCGCTTGGACCGCCAATTCCTCATAAAACTCCAAGGCGAGGAACAGCCGGTTCGAGAAGCGTTGAACGAGGAAATCTGGACGGTTCATCAAATGGAGGTGAGGCTGGGCCGTTCCCGGCCGATCATCGACCGTCTTGTTGCCTCCGGTTGGGGCCGCTCTGATAAACAAAGAGTGCGATGCGATGCGCTTGAACGACTCGGCTGGGCGCCTGCCGCACCGTCTGAAGCAGGCGCTAAATCAGACGAGGATGAGGATGGCAATGCCTACAGACCATCCCTCTCCGTGGACGAACTCATGTCTTCCGCCGTACGCACCGCGCGGCTGGCGCTTCAGCGCCACGGAGACCGCGCACGGATCGCGCATTATCTCGTCACCGACAAAAAGACCATGCCGGGTGGCATCCCCAAAGAGTTGAGCGACGACGGCCGCATCGAACTCCTGCAGGACGCTCTGCTCATTTGGCACGACCTCTTCTCTTCTCGTGGATGGCGCGATGACGCGGCAAGAGAACTGTGGAATGCTCACATCGTCGGCCTGGCCGGATACAGCGCCATAGAAGAACCCGGAGCGGAAGCATCAGGCGCCGAACGCAAGAAAAGGAAGAAAACCAATCGAGAACAACTCCGCAAGGTCGCGGAGGCGCTGGTCCACAATCCCGCGCTTCGGGTGGATCTTCAGGAAAAATGGAAAAAGCGATGGCAGGAGGACGACGAATGCTGGAAGAAGCGCCTCCGTCAAATGAAGGATTGGATACTGCCCCGCGGAAAGGCCGCCACCGGGCCCGCCATTCGCAATGTCGGCGGCCTCTCTCTGACCCGGCTCGCCACACTCACCGAATTTCGCCGCAAAGTTCAGGTGGGCTTCTTCACCCGCCTCAAACCGGACGGCACAAAGGCCGAAACCAAGGAACAGTTTGGTCAGCGCGCGCTGGACGCGCTTGACCAGTTGCGCGAGCAGCGCGTGAAGCAGCTTGCCAGCCGTATCGTCGAGGCAGCGCTGGGTGTCGGCCGAGTGAAGCGGTCAACCGCCAAAAAGGATCTCAAGCGCCCAGCCGCCCGCGTGGATGAACCCTGTCACGCCATCGTGATCGAAAACCTCACCCACTATCGGCCTGAAGAAACGCGCAGTCGCCGCGAAAACAGGCAACTCATGAGCTGGTCTTCTTCGAAAGTGCAAAAATACCTGTCGGAAGCCTGTGAACTCAATGGCCTGCACCTGCGCGAAGTCTCGGCAAGCTACACCTCGCGCCAGGATTCACGCACCGGCGCGCCGGGTATTCGTTGTCTGGATGTGCCGGTCAAGGAATTCATGCATTCACCGTTCTGGCAAAAGCAAGTCGTGCAGGCTGAGAAAAAGGAGGCTGCAGGCGAAGGCGACGAACGAGAGATCCTGCTCTGCGCACTCGCCGCACGGTACAAGGGAACATCCGACACCGACCCGCAGAATGCCGTACCGCTCCGCATCCCGTTGAAGGGAGGCGAGATTTTTGTATCCGCCGATCCCCATTCGCCCGCAGCCAAGGGTCTTCAGGCCGACCTCAACGCCGCAGCCAACATCGGCCTGCGTGCGCTGAGCGACCCAGACTGGTATGGCAAATGGTGGTATGTGCCCTGCGATACAAAGAGCCTCGTCCCGCAACAGGACAAAGTTGACGGCAGCCGGGCGTTCAAATCGCGCGTGGCGCTCGCGCAACCTCCTCACGCTTCACCAGAAACCGAACCCGCGCGGCGCAAGAAGGGCGACGGCAAAACCAAAGAAGTGGTCAACCTGTGGCGCGATATTTCTTGCGCTCCACTGGACGATCACGGGCACGGCGCCTGGAAGAAATACGCCGACTATCAGAACGATGTACAAAACCGGGTTATCGGCATCCTCAAAAAGCAAATGCGGGCGACCGCCGAGGAGGACGACATTCCGTATTGAGAGGGAGGCAACCGATGGATGAAGACCTGTGGCCCGCCCGCAACGTGGCGGAATATGCCTATTGTCCGCGTCTTTTCTACTACATGCAGGTGGAGGGCACGTTTCTTCCCAGCAGTGACACGGAGAAAGGCGTGGCCATCCATCGACGCGTCGACAAACCCAGCGCTGAATCCATAAAAACCGCCGCGAGCGAAGCGGATCCCGAACGACCCGCAGCTGTGAGAAGCCTTGCATTGACAAGTGAGTCGCTGAGTCTCACCGCGACGTTGGACCTGGCGGAAATTTCAGGGCAAACAGCCGTGCCTGTTGAGTACCGCAAGGGGCGGCCCAAACGCCCCTACACAAATCCGACGCCCAGTGAGGGTGATGAAGCACAGCAAGCCCCGCTCGCGTCACCGGAAGCATGGCCCACTGATCGCATTCAACTCGGACTGCAGGCCGTATTGCTGGAAGAAGCGGGCTACACGGTTAACGAGGCGGTCATCTACTATGCCGCTGAAAAACTCCGACTGAGGATTCCCATCGACGACGGACTCAAGCAGGAAGCGCTGCGGACGCTGGAAGACGCAAAGCGATGCGCGCAAGGGCCGCGCCCCTTGCCTCTTGTAAATGATCCGCGCTGTCCGAAATGCTCGCTCCAGCCCATCTGCCTGCCGGATGAGGTCAACCAGCAGCGGGCGCTCTCACCGGGCGACGAACTCACGCCGAGAAAGATATGGCCGCCCCGCGATGACGGCATTCACGTCGTGGCCCAACAGGACGGCGCGCGGATTGGTGTGCGCGGCATGGAGCTGAGAGTCACGGACAAAGACGGGGCCGTGGCAAAGACCGTGCCCTTGGCCAATCTTGAAAGCCTCTCACTCCTCGGATCCGTGCAAATCAGTGTTCAGGCCATTCGCACGCTCGCTGACATGAATACCCCCATTGCATTTCTCTCTCCGGCTGGAAGACTGGTGGCGATGATTGACCCGCTCGATTCGGTCAGCGCCGAGGTCCGGCGCACACAGATTCACAAGCTCGACCGCGCCGAAGTGTGTCTCCAGCTCGCGCGCGCATTGGTAGCGGCCAAAATCCTGAATCAGCGAACACTGCTGCTGCGCAATCATGATGCGCTGCCCGACGGCGTCGCTTCCGACCTCGCGAAAGAGGCGTCACATGCAGGACAAGCGGACTCACTTGAAACCCTCCGCGGACACGAGGGCCAAGCCGCCGCAATCTACTTCGGGCAGTTCGCGGGTATGTTCAAAGGAGCCCTCGCTGCGGAGTTTTCCGCCCATGGCCGCAAGCGAAGACCCCCGCCAGACCCGATCAACGCCTGCCTCTCCCTGGCCTATTCCATGTTGGCGCATGAATGCGTCGCGGCCTTGCGTCTCGCGCGCTTGGAACCCTCGATCGGCGGCTTCCACGTATCAAAGCCAGGGCGGCCCGCGCTGGCGCTTGACCTCATGGAACCCTTTCGACCGCTGATCGCCGACTCCGTAGCCATCACCTGTTTCAATCGCGGGGAATTGACCGAAGGCCACTTTCTCCGCACCGCCTCCGGCTGCGCGCTCACAGACGCCGGAAGAAGGAGCTTCTTCAATGCGCTGGGCAGAAGAATGAACACGGAGGTCACGCATCCGGTCTTCGACTATCGCTTGAGCTATCGGCGCATGATCGTTCTGCACGCGCGAATGGTTGCAGCCTGGCTCACCGGTGACATTCCAACCCTGGCCTTTCTCACCACTCGTTGAACACGCGGAGGCGACCATGCGGCGATGCTATCTGGTTTGCTACGACATCCGAGACCCAAAGCGATTGCGGCGCGTTCACAAAACGCTCAAGGGCTATGGTGAAGCTTGGCAGTTTTCCATTTTCTTCTGCACCCTGAAACACATCGACCGTGTTCGGCTTCAGAATGATCTTGAGGAACAGATGAATCAGAAAGAAGACCAAGCAATGATTCTGGATCTCGGTCCAAACGAGAAAGAAGCCCGCGCAGCCGCGACCGTCATTGGCCAACCTCTACCGGAACAAGAAAGCGGCTTCATTGTTGTTTGACAGCACGGCGGCGGAAAGCATATCGTTCTGGTCGTCTCTACAGGAGACAAGAATCCCACGGCACGTGTCGTCCCCTTCAATGGGCTTGGCACCGTGGCGTCGATTTGTATTGTTCTGGCAATAGAGAAAGATCTTTGACAACGACTGCGAGTGTGACGGTGCTGCTGGGGGCCCCAAGCGATGCTCGCACCCGTTGGGCAGCAACGAAATGCAGTGATTCAACCCTGTATGAAGACGCCCATTGCAGATGGCACTTTGGTAGATGCTCGCACGGCGGCTCAGAACTGCCGTGCCCGCAATAGGTTCTAGCGACGGCAGTCGCCACTGTCAGAACTGCACAGATCAACGGACACATCATTCGCTCCGAACGTTTCAATTTCCTTGTGGTCGCCACTGTCAGAACTGCACAGATCAACGGACACGCGCCCTCCTGGCCGAGCCGTTGTACCACGGCCGTCGCCACTGTCAGAACTGCACAGATCAACGGACACTCAATTGCGGGGTTTTCAATTTCTGCCGTAAAGCGGTCGCCACTGTCAGAACTGCACAGATCAACGGACACGGCGATGGGCCCCGCTTGAGGCTCGACAGGAACGGAGGTCGCCACTGTCAGAACTGCACAGATCAACGGACACCGCACGGTCACGGATGACCCAGATTCTCCTACGGTCGCCACTGTCAGAACTGCACAGATCAACGGACACGCCGTGAAGCGAACAGTCACGCCAAACGCTGCTTGTCGCCACTGTCAGAACTGCACAGATCAACGGACACATGTGATGCAATTACGTTCATAGCGAGACCACTGTGTCGCCACTGTCAGAACTGCACAGATCAACGGACACGCTCCGTACGCGCTGCCGCGCGCCGGAGACGCTGGGTCGCCACTGTCAGAACTGCACAGATCAACGGACACTCGTATGGCTGCGGGTATTCTGCTTCGCCGGAACGGTCGCCACTGTCAGAACTGCACAGATCAACGGACACCGAATATCGCGGATGGGGTGATACGTGTTTTGCTGTCGCCACTGTCAGAACTGCACAGATCAACGGACACATGTTTGACAGAGGCTCCCAGTACTCCAACACGAGTCGCCACTGTCAGAACTGCACAGATCAACGGACACATTTCGCTTGCCCTTCATGTTTCCCATGTCTATCGTCGCCACTGTCAGAACTGCACAGATCAACGGACACCGCCCGCTCCGGCGCCTTCACGGCAAATTTCCGGGTCGCCACTGTCAGAACTGCACAGATCAACGGACACTTCGGACGGGCAAATTTCGCGCACCGCCGCCTCAAGTCGCCACTGTCAGAACTGCACAGATCAACGGACACTGCAATTAGATAGTTGCGGATTTGCGCTTGTTTGTCGCCACTGTCAGAACCGCACAGATCAATGGACACCGCCCGCTCCGGCGCCTTCACGGCAAATTTCCGGGTCGCCACTGTCAGAACTGCACAGATCAACGGACACTTCGGACGGGCAAATTTCGCGCACCGCCGCCTCAAGTCGCCACTGTCAGAACTGCACAGATCAACGGACACTGCAATTAGATAGTTGCGGATTTGCGCTTGTTTGTCGCCACTGTCAGAACCGCACAGATCAACGGACACCCGGTGCCCTGCCCCTGCGCCGCATCCACCACCCGTCGCCACTGTCAGAACCGCACAGATCAACGGACACTTTGCAAACCTTGCTCATCAGATCACCGCCGACTGTCGCCACTGTCAGAACTGCACAGATCCCGAGAAAAACCCCAGTGGCTTACTCGGCTCGCAATAGTGTTGCGTGAATTTCGGGGGTGGTCAGGCCGTCGTGAATGGGGAGTCGGGTGAGCGCGAAGTCGAAACGGACGGGGTCGGTGGGAGCAATGCGTCGGAACCAGGCGGTGATCTCACGTGTGGTCGCGAGGTCTGCGGCACGGCGGCGTGTTGCGCCGAGCGCGGTGGCGATGCGGTGCATGTGGACGTCCAAGGGGAAAAGCAAACGCGAGGGCGAGTCGTTCCAACCGCCCGGATCTACCGCGTCTTTTCGAATCATCCAACGCAGGTAGAGGTGAAGTCGTTTTGACGCCGATTTACGCTCGGGGCGGGGAAGTAGAGAATTATCGGCTTCGAGTCCGTGCTGATCGAGAAGTCCGACCCATCGGATAAGCGTGTCGAGTGCATCGGCGTCATCCTGTCTCAGCGAATCTGTCCATGCCGCTCCAAGCGAGCCGTGTTCGCGTATCACAGAGCGAGCGGCACAGAGCAAGTTTGCCATCTCCTCCCCCGTCGCCCAACGGTGACGCCAGCCAGAACACGCTTTCTTTATTTCAGCGGGCGGGTGTTTCAACAGCCACGCGCTAGGATGAGCGCCCAGCTTCGGAAGTAGTAGATCAATACTGCGCAGAATGTGTGGCACGCGGCCAAACGCGACGGTCGCGGCAATCAGCGCAACAACCTCGCGGTCTGCGATTGAGTCATAGCGCAAAACGCATTCCAAGGGGTCGGGCGAAATCAATTCCGGACGATGATATTGAGAAAAAAGGGCCTCAAGTCGTTTCGCCACTTGCGGCGCAATCGGTTTTGCCGCGCGTGCGCTCACCGTATTCCGTGTGCGCTCAATTTTTGCCGGAGATACTGCGGGCGATTTGTCATCAACGCTTTCAATCCGGCCTTGGCGAGTCGCAGCGCCGTCTTTTCGTCATCTACCACCCAGCCGACCAGCTCAAGCCCGGCGCCATGCACTTCGCCGATGAACGATTCTTCCACCAGGTCAGAAATACCCACGCTCAATCCGTCCAGCCCCATCCTACGCGCCACGTCAATTAGGTTTTCTGCCGTCCACGGGGTCGGCGCCCCGCGTTGGCCCGGTGGCTCCACATTTAAAAAAGCGCGATACTTCGGAAAAGCGCGCTTAATTTCGCTCATCACCTGCGCGTTGAAGCCGACAAAGCAAATCCCGCTTTCCGGCGGACGGCGCACATCAAGGTCGTTCCGAAGCGCCGGGATGATTTCCGCGCCACACTTCACCTCGACCCACAATTCCCGTCCGCCGGGCAACATTTTCAAAACGTCTCGAAAGAGCGGAATGGTCGTCAGGCGAAAACGCGGATTTTTCCAACTACCGACATCGAGAATCCTGATCGCATCCCAAATTTGCTGCTTAACTTCCAGTTTTGTCCCCGACGTGCGGTGCGTATCGGGATCGTGAATCAAGACCACCTTGCCATCTGCCGTCACGCGCGCATCAATTTCAACTCCGTCCGCCCGCTCCTGCCACGCCTGATAAATCGCTGGAATTGTATTTTCGGGCGCATCGTGCGAAGCCCCGCGATGTGCAATGATTTTCACCGCGCTAAACTAGCCAATCCGGACTTGTTCGTCCATCCCACAAAGTCGCCAAAACATTCGCGCATTTCGCGCGGAAATAATAATCTACAAACCGCATCCGTTATTCTCAAATAGTGGACGCAATACTTTTCATGGATTCGCCGGAGCAACGCTGGATAGCTGAATATCGTGCGGGCAGCATTGAAGCGCTTGGCCGCCTGGTTGAGCACACGCGCCGCCCGCTCTACGCGTTTATTGCCAAAATGATGGGTGGTCACGCGGATGCGGATGAAATTTTTCAAGAGGTCTGGGTGCGGGCGATGCGCAGTCTCGACCGCTATCAGGACGGCAAACCCTTAAGCTGGCTCTTCCGCATCGCCCACAACCTCGTCATTGATCGCGCGCGAAAATCGGGGCGCTTCACTTCCCTTGAACAGGCGCCGACAGAGAATGGCCGTCCGTTATCCGAACAGTTGCCGGAACCGCGCCCCGGGCCGGCCAGCAACGCGGAGTCCCTCGACATTCAAAATGAAATCGCCGTCGCCATTGGAAACCTGCCTCCGGAACAGCGGGAAGTCTTCTTGTTGCGCACCGAAGGCGACCTGTCCTTCAAGGAAATCGCTCGCATTCAAAAGGTCTCCATCAACACCGCTTTGGCACGAATGCAATATGCGGTGCGCAAGCTACGTTCTGCATTAAAGGAATACAGCCCTCACGCAGAGGACAGATCATGAATACGGAAAAACTGGAACGCTGGATACTATTGCGGCATTCAGGCGAGCTTGGCCGATGGAAAAGCAAACGTCTCGAGCGTTGCCTCGCGCAGAACGCAGAATTGCGTCAATTCGATGCCGACCTCCGTTTGCTCAACGAAGCAAGCCGCGCGTGGCAAATCGAGCCGCGCGACAGCGATACCGCGGTTGCCATTCACGCGCGTTCGGCAACGGGCGCAGATCGGCGCGAGGAATTCACGCTCCGCCCATCGCACGTCCCGGCGTGGCGTCCCATCATGCTGGGCGCAGCCGCGCTCCTCCTCGTCGGAGTGGGACTCTGGTTCCGCAACTCAGAGCCAGCGGGTCGGCAAACCGCTGCCATTGAGCAGTCCATTCCACCGGCCTCGTTTGCATGGGACGACGGGATTGACGAAGAACTGGATGCGTTGCAGGAGCTGGTCACGGAAACCGGCGCAGAACTTGCAATGCTTTCGAACGAAAGTGGAGATGAAGAAGCTTTGATTAATACTCTGCTCGAACTGGAAGGAACAAAAATATGAAAATGGCCAATCGAATAATTCTAGCGACCTTATTCGCCGGAGCGCTATTGCTCTCGGTCGCGCAAGCACAAACGGATTCGCCCAAACCGGATATGCCGACGGCGAATGCGGGAGACGAAATCCTCCCCCCTCGAATTCAGCGTTTCTTCGATAAGCTCAAAGAAGACGATCCGCAGAAATATGATCGCCTGCTCAAACTCCGCGAAAGCGATCCTGAGGCCTACCGCCAAGCGCTACGCGAACGCCTGCGCGACGCGCGCGAACAACGTGGCATGCGCGATGGCGATGGCGCTCCGGCCCTCGGCATAGAGGTCGGCCCGAGATCGCGCCTGAGCGCAATCGGCAGGGACGTCATGAGCAGCAGCGCGACATGCGCGGCGGCGACTGGAACGCACCCAATCCTGAAATGGATAAAGTAGATGCATCGGTAAAGGAAATTGCGAAGAAGCTGCGCAGGGCTTCGTCGGAAGAACAAGGGGAGCTGCGCAAGGAGCTGAAAGCGGCGCTCGAAAAAGGCTTCGACCTGCGACAGCAGGCACGTAGAGACCGAATCGAGGAAATGGAAAAGCGCGTCGAACACATCAAAAGCGTTCTCGACGAACGCGCCTCGCAGCGGGATGAGATTATCCAACGTCACTTCGACGAAATCACGGGTCAGGGCGCGGAATCGAAATAAACCGTGTCGCCAAACCGCCCTTGAGCGGCGCAAAATTGATCGCCCCCGCGGCCCTTCACTCTTGAAAGGCGCGGGGGCTTTTCCTACTCTCGACCGACTTTAACTCAAACAGCCCAAAGGAGCTATCATGTCCGAAATTGTCCATATTGTTGGCCGCGAAATCCTCGATTCCCGGGGGAATCCGACGGTCGAGGTTGATGTTCATCTTGCCACAGGCGCAAAGGGACGCGCAGCGGTTCCCTCCGGCGCGTCCACGGGCGAGCACGAGGCGATTGAATTGCGCGATGGCGACAAAAAACGCTATCTCGGCAAGGGCGTTCAGAAGGCCGTCGCCAATGTGAATGGTCCGATTCGCAAAGCTTTGTTGGGATACGAGGCTTACGACCAGACGGGTTTGGATCGCATGATGATCGCGCTCGATGGCACGGAGACCAAATCCAAGTTGGGCGCAAATGCGATTCTCGGCGTATCACTCGCCGCAGCGCACGCTGCCGCAAACGAACTGGACCTTCCGTTATTCCGCTACATCGGCGGCACAAATGCGAAGACACTCCCCGTTCCGATGATGAATATCATGAACGGTGGCGCACACTCCGACGCCCCAATTGATGTGCAGGAATTTATGATTATTCCGAAAGGCGCAAAAAAGTTTTCGGAAGGCCTGCGTATGGGCACGGAAGTGTTCCACGCACTGAAGTCCGTCCTCAAGAAGCTCGGCCTCAGCACGGCAGTCGGCGACGAAGGTGGTTTTGCGCCGGTTCTCAAAGGCAATGAACACGCCATTGAGGTCATTCTTCAGGCCATCAACGATGCGGGCTACAAGGCGGGCAAGGATGTCTTCCTCGCACTCGACGTTGCCTCCAGCGAGTTCTACGACAAGGCGAAAAAGAAATACGTCTTCAAGAAGTCCGACAAGTCGGTGCGCTCGGCTGCACAGCTCGTCGAATACTGGGCCGACTGGGTCAAGAAGTACCCGATTATCAGCATCGAAGACGGCTGTGCGGAAGGCGACTGGGCGGGATGGAAGCTTCTGACCGAAGCGCTCGGCGACCGCTGTCAGTTGGTCGGCGACGATCTGTTCGTCACCAACACCAAGTTCCTGAAGAAGGGCATTGATACGGGAACAGCGAATTCAATTCTTGTGAAGGTCAACCAGATCGGAAGCCTCACAGAGACACTCGAAGCAGTCGAAATGGCGAAGCGCGCGAATTACACCGCCGTGATCAGTCACCGTTCCGGCGAGACCGAGGACGCGACGATTGCAGATATCGCGGTTGCGACGAATGCGGGACAGATCAAGACCGGTTCCCTGAGCCGCACGGATCGCGTCTGCAAGTACAACCAGTTGCTTCGCATTGAAGAAATGCTGGGCGACTCCGCGGTGTACGGCATCTAAGTAAGGCGGATTCCAAGAATACCGGCGGAGCAGCTCTCAACCAGTTGCTTCGCCGGTCATTGCTTGAAAGGGATTTTGGTGAATATTTGGACTACAATCACTCAGATATCGAAGGTGATTCTTGTACTCCTCGCCATTAGCCTTATCGCACATTTTTTCTATCCAAAATATACACTCTATCGTGACCTTCAACGGCGCGAGAGCGAACTGCGAGAAGGCGTACGGCTGGAAGAAGATATGCTCCAGTTGTTGAAGACCAAGCAGGAACGCCTACGCAACGATCCGCGTTTTGTCGAAAAAATTGCGCGCGAAGAGCTCGGCTTGGCAAAGCCGGGCGAAACCGTTTTCAAATTTGTGGACGATGTGCCGACCAATAGTTCGCGCCGTCGCCCCTGACCGCCATGAACGCCACTGCGCAGCAGACCCGACATGATTGGTACGCTGCGCTTTTTATTCTCGCGCTCTCCCTCCTCTTTTTCCTCCCGGCCCTCGACGCCTCCGTCGTTCAACGTGAGCAGGAATTGCGCGTGGCGCTCACCGCACGCGATATGACCGATGGCGGTAGCTGGCTGACGCCACACTATCTCGGCCAACTGCGTCTGAGGAAACCGCCGCTAATGTATTGGCTGGTCGCCGCGAGTTATCACTTGGGCGGCAGCACAAACAGCGCGTTCCTAGCCCGCATCCCCTCCGCTATCTCCGGCGTAACGCTCAGCCTCTTGATTTTTCTCGTCGCTCGCAACTTCTTCGGCAGACGACGCGCGATCTTTGCGGCTATTATCTGTGCGACAAGCTTCATTATTTTACGCCAGGGACGCCTCGCAGAGACCGATGTTCTACTCACACTCTGGGTAACACTTGCAGTCTGGAGCGGCTATCGCGCTCTTTTCACGAACAAGCGAATGGCGTGGACTGTCCTTGCCGGACTCGCTTCGGGCGTCGGCTTTATGACTAAAGGCCCTGCGGCCTTTGCCCTGCCCCTCTTTGCATGGATTGGATTCATGTTGATCCGCCGACGCTCGGCAGGCTCATCGCGAGGCGTTGGCGGAACCCTCGCGCACTTCGCGCTGTGGATATTCTTTGCGCTTTTAGTCGCAGCGCCTTGGTACGGTTATCTCGCTATTCGCGCGGGTTCTCTCGCGCAGCTTCATCAGGAACTTTCAGCGACATTTGGCGAAACGACGCAACACGCAGGGCAATGGCAGTACTATCTCTACACCCTGTTTCAAGCCCTTGCCCCTTGGTCCTTACTCATCCCTTTTTCTATCTCCACAATTTGGCGTGGCGTCCGTCGCAACAACGAACTTCGCTTCGCCCTCGTCTGGTTTGCGACAACATTTCTCGCGCTGACCTTCACGAGCAGCAAACAAATCCACTACTGCACACTACTCGCGCCACCGGCGAGCCTGCTTCTCGGTTGGTATCTGAGACTTCTGCTTCGGCGCCGAAAAGCGCTCCGACAACTTTCAACGCCATTCCTGATCGTGTACCTGATTGCCACATTATCCAGCGTGACCCGCGTCATGCCCGCAACTGAGCCAACTCAGCTGATCAAAACGATTGTGGAGCAGAACCAGGCAGCGTTCGCAAATGCAGAACAGGTGTTTCTCATTGGACGAAACCGAGCGACGTTGGAGTTTCACGTCGGCCGCTCGATCAGCGATATGGATTCAATCAAGGAAGCCCTTCGCCATGCAAAGCCCGGCGACATCCTATTCTTCAATAACAACACCGCAGAGATTCCGCCGACACCACAAGGCACGCGCTTAGTTGCAGCAGACGAACAACGCGGTTTGCGATGCGTGATATGGGAAAAGTTGGAGGATGAATGAACAGGCTCTGATCACAGAGCTTGCGCTCCTACCGCGCAAGGCGGCGGGGGGCGGGAGGGTCGAGGGGCGGGAGGTGACGTTGGAGGTGGGTTTTAGATTCGTCGGGAACGATCCGGCGTGGCGAACCGCCCCGCCCTACCAAGTGAAACGACGGGTTTGATTTACCAAAACATAAACTCGTACTAATTCGCGGCTCAGACTTTAGTCGCCACCCTCCCCACCCCCGCTCTCTCTCAGACGCGGGTCCAAGGCGTCGCGGAGTTGGTCGCCAAGCACGTTGAACGCCAGGACAAGGAAAAACACAGCGAGTGTAACAAAGGTCATCTCCCACCAAACGCCCTGCCACAGGCGTCCACGAGCGCTGTTCAGCATCAATCCCCATGACGGCTCGCCCTGTACGCCGATGCCGAGAAAACTCATAAACACTTCGGTTCCGACTGAGGCGGGAAAGCGCAACGTGAAGGTGACAATGACGATGTGAAAGACATTCGGCAAAATATGGCGGAATATAATTCGCGGCGCGCGATATCCCAACACGCGCGCGGCTTGAACGTATGCGCGGTCGCGATGTTTCATCGTTTCCGCCCGCACGAGGCGACACACCCCCACCCACGTTGTCAGGCCGATTCCGAGGAAAACGCCGGTCAGTCCTTTCCCGACAACCATCGCAATCGCCAGAATAAATAGAAGGCCGGGAATCGCGGCAAAGGTCGAATACAGCCAGACGACAAAGTCATCCACCCGCCCACCGAAATAACCGGCGATCAATCCGAGCAACACACCGATTGGAATCGCGATGCACGACGTGATCACACCCACTTGAAACGCAATGCGTGTCCCCTGCGCAAGGCGCATAAAGACATCGCGGCCGAGTCCATCCGTACCCATCCAGTGTTTAAGCGAAGGCGCTTCATATTGTTCAGCGAGGTCTTGCAACTGATAGGCAGGGGGTGGTGTCGTTCCACTGATGCCAACGGTACACCCCCTCCCCGTACAACGCGATGAGCGCGTAGAGCAGAACAATCACAAGCGATACCATCGCCAGCGGTCGGCCTCGAAAGAGTTGAAGGGCGTACTTCACGTGAGCTTCACCCTCGGGTCCACCCACGCGTAGCACAAATCCGCGAGCAGGTTGGTCAATAGATAAAGCACGGAGCCGAACACGACGACCGCGCGCACAACATCCACATCGCTCTCGTTGATGGCGTTGACACTCAAATAACCCAGGCCAGGGATGCCGAAGAAGCTCTCAAGCAACAGGCTTCCCGTGTAAAGAAATGGGATAGAGAGAACCACTTGCGTGATAATCGGGACAAGCGCGTTTCGCAAAACATGGACAAACAGCACACGCCTCCGCGTCAATCCTTTCGCATACGCGGTACGAACGTAATCGCGATATAGCTCATCGAGCAAAATTGTCCGATAAAAGCGAACACTCGAACCGAGTCCGCTGAACGTGCCGATAAATATCGGAAGCAACAGATAAAACCACGACGTGAAGCCCCAGATTGGAAACCAGTTCAGTCGGAACGCGAGCAGGTATTGGCCGACGATGATCCAGACCAGATAGTTCACACTCATCAATGTAACGGAGCCAAGCACCATTACGCGATCGGGCCAGCGGTCGCGAAAATAGGCGCTCCAAAGCCCCAAAGAGACGCTGATCAGGGTTTCCAGCAAAAGAATCGGAAAGGCCAGCGCAAGAGTCGGCCCAATTCCCGAACGCAGTAGATCAATCACCGGTTCATTCGCACTGCTGGAAACACCAAAGTCGAGATGGAATAACTGGCCGAGAAAAAACACGAATTGAGAGTCCCAGGGAACCTCGACGTGACGACGCAACTGAATGGATGAAAACTCAAGCGACCGCCCAGCCGCCCACTCGCGCAGAACTGAAGAAGCATCTACACCCGGCCCAATCTTCAGCGTTTCCTTCTGCCAGGGCGCGTATGCAGCATCTCGCCACAGGACCCGCCACTCGTAGGTGAGTTCTTCGCGCAATGAAAACGCGAGCGGCGCACGCCAGTTGCTATTCGATTGAACAACAAGAACGCCTTGCCTCCATTGGGCACCGGAAAGTTCAGCCCAAGCGCCTGCGCCTGTGGAAAAATCAGAATCAGCCAATGCACGAGTGCCGACCGTCTGTCCCCAAAACAGTGGCTTGTTGTAGCCGCGCTGTTCGTCAAATTCTTCCAACGCCTTGGGTAGAGCTTTGTCGCCCAACTTCATTCGCGCGGGACTACCTCCGACGAGGTTGAAAAGAATGAATGTGATGACGATTACACCGAGGAGCGTCGGAATCATCTGAAGCAATCGTCTGAGGATGAAGCGCGTCATTTCAGTTGCTCAAACGAAAGTATTTTTCCATTCCGTAGGGGAATAGATGAGGTTTGCGATTTTCGAGCCGCTGCTGATAAAGGGTATAGGTGAGTGGCTCTGACATAAATAGCCACGGGCAGTCGTCAATGAGCAGACGCGCCATTTCCTCATAGATCGCGGTCCGCTCTGGTGAATCTTCCATCACGCGAATTTTTTCGTACAGGCGGTCAAATTCTGGGTTCCGATAATTTGCACGGTTCGGGCCGGGCGATGAATTGGGGCCATAGAAACACTGCAAAAAGTTCTCCGCATCGGGGTAATCGCCGATCCAGCTCAGAAAGAATATCTGTGCCTGACGGCGCTCAAGTTTTTCATAGAACGCGGGCCCGTTATTGAAGCTGAGTTTCAAAACGATGCCGAGGCGATCAAAGAACGCGACAAGCAATTCTGCCGATTGTCTCAGCTCCAAATCATCCGCGCGGCCCAATTCGAGCGTGAGTTCCAAGCGCCGCCCTGTTGCGGGGTCGCGGCCCTCCGGATAGCCAGCCTTCGCGAGCAAGTCGCGGGCGCGGGAAAGGTCAAATGGAAATGGATTGTACGAAGGGTCATACCCCGGCAAAGCGCTGGGGATTGGGCCACGCGCGCGTTTCACTCGCCCATTGCTAAATTTAATCCATTCATCCGTGTTGAACGCGCATGTCATCGCCTGACGCAACAGGCGATTTGTGCCGAGTGTCGGGTCGTCCATATTGAAACCGAGGTAGGTGATTCTCAGTTGTTGGGCGATGGAGAGTTGGATATTTCGTTCACGCAATTCGGGTACGAGGGCGCCCTGCTCATCCACGACCACGCTCCAGTTATCGCGCGAAATATCCGACTCGTCCAACTGGCCGTTCAAAAACATCATCCATTGAGTTGCGGAGTCGGAAACGACGTAGCACACGATTCGGTCAATCAACGGAAGTGGCTTGCCGGCGCTCTTGAGGAGTCCTCGCTCTTCATCCTCCGGCTCCCCGGTGGTCGGGTAGCGATCTATTCGTCCGGTTTCCATCCATTTCGGATTTTTCTCAAAAATGATCCGATAGTTTCGCCGCCAATCCGTGATCTGATAGGGCCCGGTTCCAACAGGATTGCTGCCAAAGCGTTCGCCGTAATAGTCCACCGCCTCGCGAGGAACTGCGCTGCCGTAGTGCATGGCAAGTATCCACAAGAATTGCGGATATGGTTCGGTCAGCTCAATTTCAAGCGTGTACCGATCGGTCGCGCGCAGTCCGGAAATAGGCGCATCATAATCTGTCGGCGCATCGCCGCCACTGGCCGTGCGGAAGTCATCGAGGCCGCGGATTCTTCCTTCAAACGCCCACCAGCCGGTGGATGCAACTTTCTGATCGGCGAGTCGCTTGATCGAATAGACAAAATCCTCCGCAGTCATCTCTCGGCCGCGGCCAGCGGGAAAACAACGATCATCCGAGAAATAAATTCCGGAACGAATGTGAAAGGTGTAGCGCAGTCCATCTTCCGACCGTTCGGGCATCGCCGCCGCGAGCAGTGGTTCCAAGTGATACGGGCGGTCGAGGTAGCTGACTTGGAGCAGCCCTTCGTACACGCGTTGGATGGCCAGGGCCGAAGCGACGTCTGCGGCTTTTGCCGGATCGAATCCACGAATACGCAGGGTCGTCAGGTAAAGTGTCTGAGCGCGTTGCGATGCGCTTTCTTCAACACGCGCACAACCCGCCGCGCAGAGCGCGAAGGCGAATAAAAGCAAGAAGGTGTGCCGCATTGTCTTTCTCACAACCCGTACCGTACAGGCAGGAGAACGCGCACGGAATGTTTTTTCCGTGCGATCAATGCCAAGGCCGAAGAAGGGGATTATTCAGCAACCGGCATGGGAGCAGGTTCCGCCGCCGAGTCCGGCAGCAAGGAAGCTGCAGGGGCTGGAACCGGCATGGCCATATCGCTGCCCGGCGTCGCGGTCGGGGCCGCAAGGGGGGCAGTAGGAACCGGCCCACTGGCGCGATCCATAATTGACCGTTCGGTGCGATGCGTGAAGAGAACGCCGATCAAAGCCGTGTTCACCAGAAACACAATAGACAAAGTGACGGTGATTTTGGTCAGCACGTTTCCCGTGCGAGAACCAAAAATTGCATCCCCCCGCCCCCGCCAAACGCGGTGCCGAGGCCTTCGCCTTTTGATTTCTGAAGCAGAATTACGCCCATCAAAAGAAGGCACGCGACCACTTCGACCAGAATAAGAATTACGTGTAGAATACCCATGACACTCCCCGCTTTTAGATCGCTGCGCGAACAATTTCAATAAACGAACGCGCTTCCAACGCAGCGCCACCAATCAGACCGCCGTCAATATCCGGCTGGCCGAACAGCTCGCGCGCATTCGACGGCTTAACGCTGCCACCATACTGAATCCGGACCGACTGCGCCACTGCTTCGTCAGCTAATTCAAGAAGAAGGCGGCGGATCAACGCATGGACTTCCTGCGCCTGTTCGGGCGACGCAGTCTTTCCTGTACCGATGGCCCAAACCGGCTCGTACGCCAAAATGCAGCTTACGAGTTCACGCGGCGAAAGGTCGGCGAGGCTCCCGCGAATCTGCGTGGTAATGACCTCCTCCGTCTTTCCCGACTCGCGCTCTTCCAACGTCTCACCGACGCAAACAATCGGCTGGAGGTTTGACGCCAGCGCGGACTTTGTTTTTTTATTCACGATCTCGTCGGTTTCAAAGAAATACGCGCGGCGCTCGCTGTGGCCAAGAATCACGTAATGACAGTACAGCTCGCGAAGCATGGGGGCGGAAACTTCGCCGGTGTAGGCGCCGCTCTTTTCCCAGTGCATATTTTGTGCGCCGAGGTCCACATGGCTATCCGTGATGGCCTCGCTCACGGACTTCAATGCGGTGAACGGAGGGCAAAGAACGATATCCACGTCCTTGCAGTCGCCGAGGTCACGCTTGATCGCAGTGGCGAGGTCAATGGCCTCAGCCACGGTCTTGTTCATTTTCCAATTGCCGGCGACGATAGGTTTGCGTTGTGCCATGTGTATATTTCCAGTTCGAGTTGAATGAATTATGTTCTGTCGGTCAGCGCCACGACGCCGGGAAGCGCCTTGCCTTCAAGAAATTCCAGGCTCGCGCCGCCACCGGTGCTGATGTGACTCATCTTGTCGGCAAGTCCGCTCTTATTCACCGCAGCCACGCTGTCGCCGCCTCCGATAATACTCAAGCACGGTGTTGCAGCAATCGCCTTCGCCACGGCCATTGTTCCCTCGGCAAACGGGGCCATTTCAAAGCAGCCCATTGGGCCGTTCCAAACAACCGTCTTCGCTCCGTTGATAACGCCAGCATACAATTCTGCGGTCTTCGGGCCGATGTCGAGGGCCATCCAGCCATCCTCAATACCAGCCTCGCCAACGATCTTGTGGTTGGCCGCGGCGTCAAATTTATCGGCAATGACGTGATCCACCGGCAGCAGTAGCTTCACGCCCTTCGCTTCCGCCTGTTTCAAAAGCTCTGCCGCGAGCGGAGCCTTGTCCTCTTCAACCAGCGAGTTGCCCGTCGGCACGCCTTTGGCGCGATAGAAGGTGTAGGCCATCGCGCCGCCGATGAGCAGCGCGTCCACCTTGTTCAAAAGATTATTGATGACGTTGACCTTGTCGCTGACTTTTGCGCCACCGAGAATCGCGACGAACGGTCGCTCCGGATTCGCGAGCGCCTGGCCGAGATACTTGACTTCGCGCTCCATCAGGAAACCTGCGACGTTCGTCTTGAAAAACCTGCAAATAACCGCAGTCGAAGCGTGAGCGCGATGGGCCGTACCAAACGCATCATTCACGTAGAGGTCGCCCAGCTCGGACAACTGACGGGCAAACTCTTCCTGCTTCTTCTTCATATCCGCCTTCAGCGCCTTCTTCTCTTCTTCCGTGGCGGTCTCCGGCAACTTCACCTTTCCTTCTTCCTCTTTGTGGAAGCGGAGGTTTTCGAGAAGAAGAATATGCTGCTCAGTGCGCAGCGACTCGGCCAACGCCCGAACTTCCGGGCCAACGCAATCCGATGCGAAAAGCACGGGACGGCGCAAGAGCTCGGACAAGCGGTCTGCTGCCGGTTTCAGGCTGAATTCCGGCGCGGGCTTGCCCTTGGGACGGCCGAGATGGCTCATCAAGATAACAGAGGCACCACGATCAAGAACGTATTTAATGGTCGGCAAGGCCGCGCGAATGCGCGTGTCGTCCGTCACATGTCCGTTTTCAACCGGCACATTAAAGTCCACACGAATCAGGACGCGCTTACCCTTGATATCCAAGTCTGCGATGGTCAGTTTATTCACGGTTCGTATCCTCGGCGGTGGCGGGAATTCCCCGCCACCGCTTCAGTTGTTGATTGTTCTTACTTCGCGTCGGCTTTGGCCATGTAGCGGACGAGGTCCACGACACGGTTCCGAATACCCCCACTCGTTGTCGTACCAGGACACGATCTTGAAGAAGCGTTTTTCGCCCTTCAGGTTATTCTGCAACGTCGCGAGCGAGTCGTAAATCGAGGAGCGATTATCGCTAATGAAGTCGCTCGAAACAAGCTCCTCTGCGGTGACACCGAGGATACCCTTGAGGTAGCTGCTTGATGCCTTCTTCAATGCGGCGTCAATTTCCTCGATGGAGGTGTCGCGCGTCGTGCGGACGGTGAGGTCCACTGCGGAGACGTTCGCCACCGGAACGCGGAAGGACATACCCGTGAGCTTGCCTTTCGTTACCGGCAAGACCTCACCCACGGCCTTTGCGGCACCGGTCGTGGAGGGAATAATGTTAACCCCCGCCGCGCGGCCACCACGCCAGTCCTTTTTGGACGGGCCATCCACCACCTTTTGCGTCGCCGTGTATGCGTGAATCGTGGTCATCAGACCGGTCTCAATTCCGAATCCTTCCTTAAGAAGGACGTGCACCAACGGCGCAAGGCAGTTCGTCGTGCAGGAAGCGTTGGAAACAATATTGTGCTCAGCGCTGTTGTATTCGTTCTCGTTGACGCCCATGACGAAGGTTTTGACGCCGCCCTTGCCGGGGGCCGAAATGATAACCTTTTTCGCGCCAGCGGCCAGATGGCCTTTGGCCTTTTCGATGTCGGTGAAGAGACCTGTGGACTCAATGACATAATCCACGCCCAACGCCTTCCAGGGCAACTGATCCGGCGTCTTCGTCGCCGCAACGCACTTTACCTTGTTGCCGTTGACAACAATTGTATCGGCTTCCGCGAGGGAGGCGTCGCTTTTTTCCGTGCTCACGTCGTGTTTGAACTTGCCGTGTACGGAATCGTACTTCATCTGATACGCAAAGTATTCCGCATCCGTGGACACGTCCACCACCGCCACCACGTCAATTTCCTTGCCGAGCAGCCCTTGGTCGCAAATGGCCTGAAAAACCATGCGCCCGATACGCCCGAACCCGTTAATACCCACTTTAATCGCCATGTCTTTCTCCTGTTGTAAACCTTCTATTTTGAATCAGTGCAGCGCTTAAGCCGCCTGTTAATAAATGCTGCATGAATAGCGGATGGGTTTGACACCGTCAACAGCATCCTCTGAAAATCGGGGTTTTCCTTATAGGTCGCGGGGAGCGGCTGAATCCTGACACAAATCCGGCATAAACAAGCCCTCTCCTCGGCGAGTCACTCGGCCCCATGCGCAAGGCTTGTATCAGCGCGGCTTCACAGGTAGCTTGCAAGCCGGATATGAAACTGATTGACCGTTACCTCTTGCGCACATTCTTTGTGCCGTTCGTGTACATCCTGCTTGCGTTCTGCATGTTGTACGTGATTTTCGACCTCTTCGACAACCTCGGCGACTTCGTGGAAGGCAACACCCCCTTTGCGCTCGTCTTCCGTTACTACATCGTGCTTCTTCCGTCGGTACTTGTTCGCATCGTGCCGATCTCGCTTTTCCTCGCTGTCCTCTACAGTCTCTCCACCCTGACCAAAAGCAACGAGCTGACCGCCATGCGCGCGGGCGGGATCAGCGTCATCCGAATGGTCGCTCCCTACATCACGGTCGGACTCCTCGCCAGCCTAGCCGTCGCCGCCATCCACGAAACCATCGGGCCGAAGGCCGCTTACTGGTGCCAAAATTTTGTGCGCGAACAGAAAAGGGCCGACCCGGACCTCGTCTATGTAAAAAAAAGATATTGCGATCAAATATCAAGGCGGACGTCGCACATGGCTTATCAACGAATTCGACATCCGCACCATGACCATGCGCGGCATAGAGATCACCCAGCAGCGCGAGGATCTGTCGGACGAATGGAAAATCCGCGCCAAACAGGCGCGCTGGCTCGACGGCCACTGGTGGTTGACGGATATGACCGAACAGCAGTTCGACGCCGAGAACAACCAAATGGGCGGCATCCGCTTTTTCCAGACCCGTGAAATGGGGAATTTCAAAGAGACGCCGGAGTTCTTTCTGAACGAGACAAAAGACCCGGAATTCCTAACCACCAGGGAAATGTCTAATTACTTGAAAATGAACAAACGCCGCGATCCTGCCGCCCTCGCGCGCATTCGCGCCGATTTGCATTTCAAATTGGCCGAGCCATGGACCTGCCTCATCGTCGTGCTGCTGGGCATTCCATTCGGAGCGCAAACGGGACGCAAAGGGGCAATGCTTGGCGTCTCTCTTTCCATCGGACTGATCTTCGCCTACTACGTGCTCGTCAATGTGGCGCTCTCCCTTGCCAAGAACATGGTAATCCCCGCCTGGATCGGGCCGTGGATTCCCGACGGGATATTCATTGGCGTCGCCGTGTACATGATTCGCCGAATGCGATGATGTTCCTTATTTGACATCGCTGGTTTGTGAAGTAGTTTGCGCAAGGAGATATTGATGTGAGCGGGACTTCGGAATCGCAAAAGGGAGCGGACAAACGACCGGTGACAGTGCTTTCAGGGACGGAGCCGCCGGTGAGGCAACCGGAAGACTTCCACCTCTGTCCACTCGGAATTCAATTCCATTCAGAGTGTCCGCTGGAACCCTTCACGGTAGTAAGTGTGGACATTGATGCACCCGACGAGGTTGGTGAAATCTCTCGGATGACCTGCCTGGGCGCCGTTGTTCAGTGCGAACCGGACAAACAAAACAATCGCTACCGCGTCTGGCTCCAATTCCTCGACCTCCCCGAGCAAACTCGCGAAAATCTTCGCTGCACCGCCAAGTCCGGCAACCTCCTCTGTGCCTATTGCGAAAATTTCTGAGTATCAGCACACGCGCGCACTGGGCGTGAGTGTTTTGTCCGTTTTGAACAGAAGCGCGTAGTCCGAAGAGTTGCTTTTTCTTTGACTGACTCGCCGTTATCTTCACGTGGCGAGCGTCGCGTCCTTTCGTTCAATACAGAACCTCTGCGGTCAACGCCAGCAGCTACAGAGAAAAATCTGCGCCCACGTTGGAGATGGCTTTGGGTTCGCCGGGAACGTTCCGGCGAGGCGAGCCGCCCCGCCCCACCAGGCGAGATGAAGAGGTGGGTTTGTCCTAAAATATATCAGCGAAAATTTGTGTAATTCGCGCCATGCGCAATGCGAATTCACCAACCATCCGTCAAATCCACATCCCGACCTTGCTCAGCGCTTGTGTCGTACTCCCAGACCGCACGGTCTTGGATTTGGAGACGGACGATTTTTCCATCCTCGCTCCAACTCAAACGCTCGCCAAGGTCCGTACGGTAGTCGCGGTCAAAGGGTGGCGAGATGTAGGCGACGAAGGATGGGCCGGTCGTCTTGATTCGAACTCGAAAGTGGTCTTTCAGGTACTTCGTGCGTTGAAGAAAAGCGCTATTTTCCCCGTCAGGCGAGTCCAGGCGTTGAATGGTGATTACCGGCGGCGATTGAATTCGCCAGACCACCAAAATCAGGATGAAAAGACCGATAATCCAAGACAGACGACGCGAAATAATTAATGCGCCGGGCGGAGCGATGCGGTAATCCGCATCATTGATTTGTTGCGGGGGCGGCATCGGACGGAACCTGTTCCACAGCCTCGGTCTGAGCAGGATCGTGGTGAGGACGCTTGATATAGAAGCGCTCAATATCGCGCCACGTCAGCAGAAGAAAGACGCTGATCAACAAAATCGCCGATCCGTTCCAAATCACACTCACCACTTTCGGGCTCGCCGGGCGACGCGCGATCATTTCTCCAAGCGACAGCACAATGTGTCCGCCGTCAAGCACGGGAATCGGAAGCAGGTTCAAAATTGCAAGGTTCACATTGAGGAGACAGGTGAACCAGAGCGCCATAATGAAGCTGCCCTGCACGTAGAGCCAGAACATCGTGAGAATGGCGACCGGCCCTCCGACCGCACCCGCAGCAGCCTTCGCTTCACGCGGAGTAGTCAGCCCTTTAAGCAAATTCACAATCAACATGGCGTGAGCCTTAATTTGGGCCCAAGGCTTCTTTACATCCAAGGTGTTAAACTCGATTCCGATTAGCGTACGCCCGATATCTTCTTCGTACTGTGGCGTCACCGTCAGCGCCACTTGTTTTCCATTGCGTTCAATAATTAATGGCACGGTCTGGTTCGGGCGCTCATTCACGAGGTCAACCAACTGCTCACGGCTGAGCAGCTCAATCCCGTCGAAACTCAATAACCGGTCGCCATTGCGCAATCCGGCGGCCTCGGCGCTCGAACCGGGGCGGGCACGCAACACATAGCAGTAGTTCAGCGGGCTGATTCCCGGAATATAGCGCGCGCCCATAAACTCCTGTCGTGGCAACTCAATTTGATTTATTTCCCCGTCAGGATGGACAAATTTAACGACGGGATCGGGCGCCAAAGCCGTAGCGAGCATAAACTCTTCCCAACTCGCGACCGGCTTGCCGCTGACCGAAGCAATTTGATCGCCAACGCGAACGCCGGCAGCATAGGCGGCGCTATTGGTCTCTACGTAGCCCAGCACAACCTGACCTTCAGGTGGCGCGTAAGACTGGCCACCCCAATACACGATATAGGCAATGATGATCGCGAGGATCAGGTTGCCGGTGACTCCGGCGAGACCCACGAGAATTTTTCGGCCCGGCGTAACTGGCGCGAGTTCGCGCTTCTTCGCTTCACTGTCCTCGCGGCCAATCGCGGGGTCCATCTGAGGCAACGCGACGTAACCGCCAAAGGGCAGAATTCCAATTTTGTACTCAATGCCGTTAACTTTCTTTTTCCAAATTGCCGGACCGAATCCGATGGAAAATGCGTCAACAGTCAGGCCACACCAGCGCGCGACGAGGAAGTGCCCGAGCTCGTGAATGAAGATCGTTACGCCAAACAACAGCAGAACAACGATGAGTGTGTAAGCATTTAACAACAAAGCATGAAGCATGAACAATGACCTTTCGGTTCAAACCGGATAAAGAATTCGCAAGGCAATATACAGTGCCGGCGCCGCAAAGAGCAGGCTGTCCAGCACATCGAGCAGCCCACCCATTCCCTGAATAATGGCCCCGGAGTCCTTTACCCCCGACGCGCGCTTCAGCAGCGACTCTATTAAGTCGCCAACAATTCCGAAAGCTGACAGCAAAATTCCAATTCCAATGATTTGCAACGGCGGCATGACAAATTCCGTCGTCCATCGCGCAACAATCCACCAATACACCCACCCCATCCCGGCGCCAACCAGCAGGCCTCCGATGACCCCTTCCCACGTCTTCGCTGGCGACACGCGTGGCAAAAGTTTGTGACGACCAATCGCGCAACCAATGAAAAATGCGCCCATATCGGTGAACTTCACAACAACGGCCAGGTAAAGGACCAGCAGGCGCCCCGGACCATCGCCCCAAACGGTGAGGAGTTTGACTATAAAATTGAATAGGAACGGGACGTATAGAATACCGAGCAGGGTTCCGCCTAGTGTGTCAAATAGCCGTTCGGTTGGTAGCGGACCCAATTGACGAAAAAGGATTGCCGCAAAAACCAAGAACAGGATGATCGCCTCAACTTCAAGTCCGAGCGAAAGCTGGAAATAGTTCACAGCCCAGACGGACGCGACGAGGATCAGTCCGCCCGTTAGCCCAATGGCCTTGAAATGGGGAATTTGCCGCGCATCGAGAAACGAATAGAACTCGCGCAATCCCAAGAAGGTGACCAGGAGCAATATCGGTAGCACACCAAGCGGGGGGAGCAGAAAGATTGCGGCAAGCAGCGCCGCGCCCAACAACAATCCACTCTGTACTCGATGTCGAAGCATGGCGCTACTTTATGTCACCGAAACGACGGTGGCGACTCTGATACGCCTCAATGGCTTCGAGGAACTGTGGCTCGCGGAACTCAGGCCACATCACAGGCGTCACATAGAGTTCCGCATACGAAAGTTGCCAGAGTAAAAAGTTACTAATTCGCATTTCGCCGCTGGTGCGAATCATAAAATCCGGATCGGGCACATCGGGCAGATAAAGGTGCTGTGCGATCGTTTCTTCCGTAATTTTTTTGGGCGCCAGCTCGCCACGCTGTACTTTTTCCGCGATTCCGCGAACGGCGTCTGTGATTTCCTGGCGCCCCCGTAGCTCAACGCGAGAACCAGATGGCCCTCCGTGTAGTGCGCCGTCTCATCAATCACACGGTTCAGCTCACGACGCACGGGCAGCGGCAAATCCTGAATGTGTCCAATCACGCGCAGACGAACCTTATGCTTGTGCAACTCAATGGATTGTTCGCGAAGGAACTCGCGCAGCAGACTCATCAGCCCCGTCACTTCCGGGCGCGGACGTATCCAGTTTTCCGAGCTGAACGCGTACAACGTCAAATATTTCACGCCAATTTTTCGGCAGGCCAACAAGATCGCTCGCACGGACTCCGCCCCGGCGCGATGCCCCTGCAATCGGGGCAGACCGTGCGCTTTGGCCCAGCGTCCGTTCCCATCCATAATGATGGCAACATGATCGGGAATTGTTGACTTGGTTTTACTCATGCAGAAATCACGGCGGCGGCCAAATCCAACCGCATCGTGCTTTCACGACGCGGGCCGTTGGAGAGGATACTGATAGGCGTCCCGGTCAGTCGAGCCAATGCATTGAGGTAGCTGCGGCACAATTTGGGAAGATCTTCGAGCGTCTGCGCGGATTTGGTGGAGGTTTTCCAGCCGGGAAATGACTCGTACACCGGTTTGCATCGCGCCAACACGCGTGCGCTCGCGGGCAAATGCTCGTAGCGTCGCCCGTCGCACTCGTAAGCGACGCAGACCTTTATTTCCTCCACGTCATCCAACACATCGAGCTTTGTCACCGCCCAATCGGTGACACCGTTCACGTGCGCCGCGTAGCGCGCGACCACCAGATCGAACCATCCACAGCGGCGCGGGCGTCCCGTCGTCGCGCCAAATTCATGGCCAACTTTTCGGATATGCTCGCCCATCGCATCGTGAAGTTCTGTTGGAAACGGCCCCTCGCCGACTCGCGTGGAATACGCTTTGACCACGCCAATCACGCGGTCAATTCGGTTCGGCGGCATGCCGCTCCCCGTGCAGGCGCCCCCGGACGTGGCATTCGACGAGGTCACAAAGGGATAGGTGCCAAAATCAATATCGAGCAGCGTTCCCTGTGCGCCTTCGAGAAGCACCGACTGCTTCTTCGCCATCGCATCGTGAATCATTGGAATGGTGTCTGCAATGTAAGGCGCGAGGCGCTGCGCAACCGCGAGATACGTTGCGACCGTTTCCTCCACATCAAGCGTGGGCGCTTCGGATGCAATGAGCATTTTGTTGTTCGCTTCGACTCGCTCACGCAACAGGTTTGCAAAATCCGGGTCCAACATATCGCCAACGCGCACCCCTACTCGCGCAGCTTTATCGCCATACGTGGGGCCGATTCCGCGCTTGGTGGTGCCGATCGGGGTTCCTGCCGCAGGCTTCCGTTCGCGGTATTCATCTATCAACTTGTGGTACGGAAAAACAAGATGCGCACGGTCGCTCACGAACAAACGGCCCTTGGTCACGATGCCACGTTGCTCAACGCCATCAATTTCTTCGAGGAGCGCGACGGGATCCACGACCACCCCGTTGCCGATCACGCACATCTTCCCTGGATGGAGGATGCCGGATGGAATCAGGTGCAGGACATAACGCTCCGAGCCGATTTCGACGGTGTGCCCGGCATTGTTTCCACCTTGAAAACGGACAACCCAGTCCGCTTCTTCCGCCAACACGTCAATGATTTTGCCCTTTCCCTCATCGCCCCACTGGGCACCTACCAAAACTGTATTTGCCATTAAATCCTCAAACTCTGCGCAGGTAAATCGTATCGAATTTCCACGGGCGGCCCCGGCGTTCATACGCCAGTTGCAAGGTTGGACGCTAGGAAAACGGGCTGGCTGGGTCAATCTGAAAGCGGGGACAGCGCAATTCAAGGGCGCAACCGGATGTTGTCCACAAACAGCACTTCGCCCCCTTCCGGCTCATTCAAGAAAAGGCCCAAGCGCTTCAAATGATCTCTTCTCAACTCGCGCGCAGAAGGTGTTCGTAAAAATTCGGACAACTCAACACAAACTCTATTCTCGCCCGGCTCAAGTAAAACGGCGATCTGCGCACGATCCGCGTAGCGCAAATAATCCTCCTCGTCATCTGCACGAAGCCAGAGAACGAGATTCGAGGCGCCGGGAAGAAATATATCAAGGCACAGCTCCGAATACCCCTCCCAGTTTCCTATTCCATCCGTCATAAATGCCGCAGGATAGGGGCCCGGCTCTGAAACCACAGTAAATCGTAGTGCGTACTTCCCCTCCGTCGCATGATTGCGAACACGCTCCATCTGCGCATCGCGAACAGACCATCGCCCCCACTCCGAACGGCGTTCAAACGAAGCGATCAGAGGAAACTCCGCACGCGACCGCGCGCGGTCGAAGACAACAGAGGAAACCGGAATCAACGCGAGCACGAGTAACGCAAAAACTCCACACCGTTCAACGACGCGCCAGAGGCGACGCAACCCGATAAAGGAGTCCATCAGCAGAACACCCGCCAACGCACCCAATGCGGACATGGCGACATCTTCAATTGAGGGATCGCGATGCGTATAGCGCTGCAGCAGTTCCACCCCGACAGCCAGCAGAACAGAAAGACTCAGCGCCGACCAGAAGCGACGAGTTCGTGACAAGGGGTTCAGCCAAAGCCACAGCGCCATCGCGATAAGCGCAAACAGGGGGAAATGCGCCAGATCCTCCAGTGCGTGCCACAAACGATCACGAATCGTCCACGGCAGGGGCAACAGCAAGCCGACACAGGAAAGCACAGCCAAAACAGAAATAATCCAACGACTCTTCTTCACGTCTCCACTCTAGCTCGATTGAATTTTTCTTGCATGTCCGTTCAAGCTTCTATCCCCTAGCTCGGAAATGAACACTAATCAATTAGAGGCGCCGGGCAAGACTGCTCCTCCACGGCGAGCGATTGTAAAATTTGCGCTCGGCCTTTTTATCAGCGCGGCGATCATCATCTATCTGGTATTCGGACTGGACTGGCGCACGTTTCTAAAGGAGTTCGAGGCGTTTCATCTCCTTTATCTCCCAATTCTGGTTCTTCTCCTCCTGCTCACCGCCGTCATTCGCGCCTATCGTTGGCGCATTCTCCTCCCCGGCGATCAACCTGTTCGATTCCGCGACTGTTTTGACGCGACGATTCTGGGGTTTATGGGCAACTTCGTTATGCCGCTCCGCGCGGGTGAACTTGTACGCCCGTGGGCGTTGAGCCGATGGCAACCGATCCCATTTACCTCTGCGCTCGCCAGCATTGTTGTTGAACGGGTCTTTGACGCGTTTAGTCTCGTCGTCCTGCTGGGCATCTGTCTTTTGCGCTTTGATAACGCTCCACCTGCCGTACTCGCGGGCGCGCGGATCATCGCGATTTCCTTTCTTGTTCTCCTGGCGTTAATGCTGATCGGTTATTTTCTGCCCGGCCCAATTGAATCCTTCGGTCACCGCGCGAGCAACAAGCTCTTTGCGCAACGCGCGCCAGTATTCGCTCAAAAATCAATCGCCTGATCAGCGGACTGCTCGGCGGATTTCGCGGCATCTCTTCCACACGCGAATTACTCGGCGTCCTTGCGCTCTCCGCGTGCCTTTGGGTCTTGATGGGAGTCTGGTATCAGACCGTGTTGATGGGCTTTGGCCAAAACGACACGTTCTGGCCCGGAATGCTTTTGAACATCACGATTGCCGTCGCCGTGGCCGCGCCCAGTGCGCCAGGATATGTCGGCACCTTTCAAGCAGGTTGTATTCTTGGCCTGAGTGTGATGCTCGGGCAGAGCCGCGAATTCGCCGTCGCCTACTCCATCGTCGCGCACGTTCTACAATTCCTCGTGGTTATTCTCGCCGGCCTTACAGTCCTTCAACTTCGCGGCCTGAGCTTTGCCTCCCTGCGGCGGGCGTAAGCCGAAAAATCTTTCGTCACACCCTCGCCCCTCGCATATAGTAGAACCATGCCCATCGCGATTATTACCGGCGCCGCCGGATTGGTCGGCTCGGAGAGCGTACGCGCCTTCGACGCCCTCGGCTTGGACATCGTCGGAATTGACAACGATATGCGGAGTTATTTTTTTGGCAAAGAAGCCTCCACGCGCCCTGTCGCAGAAGAGCTGCTGCGAAAATATCCGCGCCTCAATATGGAGGCGTTGGACATTCGCGATCAAGCGGGTATAGACCGCCTCTTCGCACACTATGGCCACGAAATTGCCCTCGTCATTCATTCCGCCGCACAACCGTCGCACAACTGGGCGGAACGCGAACCACTGACAGACTTCGGCGTCAATGCAACGGGAACCATCAACCTTCTCGAAGCCACGCGCCGACACTGCCCCGATGCTGTATTTATCTTCACCTCCACCAACAAAGTGTATGGCGACACGCCCAATCGCCTTCCCTTTATCGAGCAGGAAAGCCGATGGGAGCTTGATCCGACCCACCCTTATTTTGAGCACGGTATTGACGAGACCATGTCCATTGACCACTCCACCCACTCGCTCTACGGCGCATCGAAAGTTGCCGCCGATGTGATGGTCCAAGAATACGGCCGCTACTTCGGGTTAAAAACAATTCTTTTTCGAGGCGGCTGCCTTACGGGGCCGAAACACGCTGGCGCTGAACTTCACGGTTTCTTGGCCTATCTCGTAAAATGTGCGGTCACTGGACACGAATACCGCATTCTCGGCTACAAAGGGAAACAGGTGCGCGACAACATCCATTGCGCTGATCTCGTAAGCGCGTTTGTCCACGTCTTCCACGCGCCGCGTCCGGCAGAAGTGTACAACATCGGCGGCGGCCGATTTAGCAACTGCTCTATCCTTGAAGCCATCCAGCACTGCGAGAAACTCATCGGCCACCCGATGAAGACGCACTACATCGAAAACAATCGCCTCAGCGACCACATCTGGTGGATCAGCGACACCCGCAAATTCCAATCACACTACCCCGATTGGAAGCCAACGAAAAATATCCCCGATCTTCTATGTGAGGCGTACGAACTGAATCGGGACCGCTGGATAAAAGCGCAGGCGTAATCGCCTATAACACTGCGCTTTTCAACACAGTCGCTACTTCAGCAAGCTGCGCTTCAGTAAGCTCTGGATAAATCGGCAGCGCCAACACTTCAAGTGCGGCAGATTCGCTAACGGGCATACTACCTGGCTTGTAGCCGAGATCGGCAAAACATTCCTGCAGATGAAGCGGGACTGGGTAGTAAATTTCGTGGCCAATTCCGGCCTGCTTCAAGGCAGCCGCCACCTGGTCGCGCTGGGCGATTCGGATCATGAACTGGTTGTAAATATGGCGGCGATCCGGGGCTTCGACAGGCAACCCGATGGAGGTGTTCGGCAGGTGTGCGCGATACCAAGCCGCATTGCGCTGTCGGGCCTCGCTCCACGCATCCAAGTGCTTCAACTTGACACGCAGCACCGCCGCTTGAATGGCGTCGAGCCGGAAGTTTCCGCCAATCTGTTTGTAGTAATACTTCGGCTGCATGCCATGCGTGCGCAGCAAGCGGAGTTTTGCGCCCAGCGCATCGTCGTTGGTCACGACCATTCCGCCATCGCCGAATCCGCCCAGATTCTTTGACGGGAAAAAGCTGAAGCAACACACGGTGCCGATTTCGCCCGCGCGCTTCCCTTTGTATTCCGCGCCGATCGCCTGCGCCGCGTCTTCAATTACCGCGAGATGATGGCGCTTCGCGATATCCATTATCGGGTCCATATCCGCCATCTGGCCATAGAGATGAACCGGAATAATCGCCTTGGTGCGCGGCGTGATCGCGGCTTCGATCAAAGCGGGGTCAATGTTGAAGGTCTGCGGCTCAATATCCACAAACACAGGCTTGGCGCCCACGCGAGAAACACAGCCGCCCGTGGCGAAAAATGTAAAAGGCGTGGTGATCACTTCGTCGCCGGGACCGATGCCCAGCGCCATCAAGGCAACCAATATCGCATCGGTGCCGGATGAAACGCCGATCCCGTGCTTGCATCGGGAATACTCGGCCACCTCGCGCTCCAGCGCCTCCACCTCCGGCCCGAGAATAAAGTGCTGCGATTCCGCAACGCGAAGCAGCGCCTCATTCAGCTCATTGCGCAGCGTCGCATATTGCGCCTTCAGATCAAGAAGTGGAACGCCCATAAAGAATCCTTTCCCAATTGGATCAACACGTTGCCGCAGTCATATACGCGCTTGGCGCGGCGCTGGCCACATTGAAATGCGCGTCAACCGTTCATATAATCGAGAATATCCCGACGACAGAGCGCCGCTGCATCGCCGTCAGACTGAACCGCCTGGTACCACGTCGCAACGCGGCGGACGGTCTCGCGGAAATCCCAGCGCGGCGCCCAGCCCAATTCGCGCTCTGCCTTTTCACAGGACAGTGTCAGCAATTTCGCTTCGTGGACTGCGCCGGGTTCCGGCGTGTGCTGCCACGCGCCGCTCCCCCACACCGCAACCAGCTCTTTCACCAGCTCTCCCACACACTTCACGTTGTCGTCCGGCGGGCCGAAATTCCACGAACCGAGCGCCTGCTTGTTTCGATTCACCAGCTCCGCGGCAAGCGTCAAATAGCCCGACAACGCCTCCAACACATGCTGCCATGGCCGCGTGGAATTCGGATTGCGTACGGGAATCGGACGCGCCTCCGCGAGCGCACGCATGGCATCGGGTATAATCCGATCTTTCGCCCAATCTCCGCCGCCCACCACGTTCCCAGCCCGCCCGGAAGCAGCCAGCGGTCGTCCGGCCACATTGAAGAAGCTGCGCTGATAGGACTGAAACGCGATTTCGGCCGCGGCCTTGGATGCGCTGTACGGGTCATGACCGCCCAACGGATCACTCTCGCGATACCCGCGCGCCTGCTCGACATTCTCATACACCTTGTCTGTTCCCACATGAACGAATGCGACCACAGATTTCGTATCGCGCGCGGCCTCCATCACGTTGACCGTGCCCATCACATTAATGTCGAACGTCTCGCGGGACTGTGTGTACGACGCGCGAACCAGGGGCTGTGCGGCAAGATGCAGCACCACCTGCGGCTGGGTCGCTGAGAAGATTTTTGCAACAGCAGCGGCGTCGCGAATGTCCTGCCGATGGTCCACAAGGCCATCGCCACAGCGCGCCACATCATACAACGCCGGCGAGGTGGGCGGATCCAGTGCAATACCGACCACATCCGCGCCCAACTCGCGCAACCACAAGGTCAGCCACGAGCCTTTGAAGCCGGTATGTCCGGTCACCAAGATCCGCTTGCCCTTCAGTGGTGCAAGACGTTCCGATAGTTTCAGTGTATCCACGGCGCTACCAGACCTTCCACGGCGCCTTGTTGCTCGCCCACAGATCATTTAGCAATGTGAACTCGCGCAGCGTGTCCATGCACTGCCAGAACCCGTCGTGCTGATACACCGCCAACTGTTTGTCACGCACAATCAGGGGCAAAACGTCCTGCTCCAGGTTCAACTCTGCGCCGGGCCGAAAGTACCGCAAGGCCTCTGCGGTCTTGAACGCCATGAAGCCGCCATTAATTAACCCAGTTGTGACATTCGGCTTCTCGTGAAAATGGCTCACACGCCCGTCCTCGCAATCAATTTCACCAAAACGCCCGGCAGGACGCACACCGCTCAGGATGGCCGTGCAACCCGACTTCTCGTGCTGATCCAGCAGCGCCTTTACATTCAAATCGGCCACGCCGTCGCCATACGTCAGACAAAAGCGGTCGGTATCCTCCAGATACTTTCGCGCATTCCAGACGCGCGCCCCGGTCTGCGAGGCTTCGCCCGTCTCTGCCAGCGTCACCCTCCACCCCTCTTCCGGCGTCGCACCGTGATATTGAACCTTGCCCGCGCCGCCCAGTTCGACCGTGATATCCGCCGTCATCGCGAGGTAATTGAGAAAAAACTCCTTGATGGACCACCCCTTGTAGCCCAGACAAAGGACGAAATCCTTGATCCCGTGATGCGCATACAGCTTCATGATGTGCCAAAGAATCGGCTTTCCGCCGATCGGCAACATCGGCTTTGGCACCGCCTCCGAGACATCCCGAATCCTCGTCCCCTGCCCGCCACACAAAATCACAGCTTTAATCATTTTTGGTCTCCATCGGCGAAAAAGTTTCTTAGTGCGATTTGAAGTCGTCGTAAAGCGTTGTTCCCTTGGTCAACTCAGGCGGAAGGGATGCTTCCTCATCGCAATCCAAACAACATAGAACACCGCGGGACGCTTCCCGATAGCGAAAACGGGATTCGGGACACACGTACACACCCTGTGGGTCCGCGTTCTTCAACAAATGCCCATGCCGACTCATCCAACCCTTCTGGCGAGCGGGATTGCCAAGCATCAACGCATAGTCGGGCACGTCTTTCGTCACCACGGCTCCCGCGCCAATAAAGCAATAGCGGCCCAGTGTAACGCCGCAGACAATCGTCGCATTGGCGCCAATGGTTGCGCCTCGACGGACGAGTGTCTTCTCGTAAAGACTGTGCCGGTTGACCTGGCTCCGCGGATTGGTGACATTCGTCAACACGCAAGAGGGCCCAAGAAATACGTCGTCTTCGACAACGACGCCCGTGTAGAGGGAGACATTGTTCTGGATTTTTACGTTGTCTCCAACCGTGACCCCGCCATCCACGTTGACGTTCTGCCCCAGCACGCAGCGGCGACCGATGTGCGCCCCCTTCATGACGTGGCAGAAGTGCCAGATCCGGGTGCCCTCGCCAACAACCGCGCCATCGTCCACATACGCAGATTCGTGTTTGAAGTAGTCGCTCATCAATGTACCAGCATAGTGGATTGCCGCACTGGATGCTAGTAGCTCAACATCTCCATCAAGCGAATGCCGGAGAGGACATCTTCTTTCGAGGGAAACATGCCCCAGTTCTCCTCAAGAAAATGACGATACATCGTGTTGTGCCCCTTGCCGTACTGATGATCCAGCTTGAAGTCCAAATCCGGCTTCTCCATGCCCTCGACATTCCAAAAATCAAGTTGGTTTAGATTCGTTCCGGAAAGACGGACCGTGCCCTTCTCTGCAACCAACGTGAACTCTGTCGCAAGGTTCTTCTCATACACCGCCACCGTGGCATTGATGGTGCCCACCACGCCCGACTTGAAGCGCAGCACGGCAGAAACGCTGTCAAACACATCAAACCCTCTCAGCCGGCCGCCCTCGCCCTTGCTCGACTCGATCTCGCCAAAAAAATAGTGGACCATATCCACATAGTGGCTGGCCTGCGTGTACAGGACCCCGCCGTCGAATTCGGAGGTTCCATGCCAATCGACCTTGAAATAGTCATCGTTCCGGTTCCAAAGCACATTGCAAATGAACTGGTGAACCTTGCCCACACGGCCGCTGGCGATCAGATCCTTCAGAAAGGCGACCAAGGGGTTATATCGATTTTGATACACGGGAAGCAGGATCTTTCCGGCTTTTGCCACGCGGCGATAGACCTCGTATGCCTCGCGCAGCGTCAACGACAACGGCTTTTCGCAAATAATGTAGTGGGCATCCGTCAATTCCGCCACATTGGAAACATGCCTCGGATGAAGTCCCGATGGCGTAAGCACGCTAATCGCATCCACGCCACGAATTTCGCGATAGTTCGTCGAGAATGGAACGTCAAGACGCTCAGCGACAGCTCGGGCCTTCGCCTCGTCTTTGTCACAAACCAGAACAATTTTCAGCCCTGGATTCTCGGCAATAGCCTCAATATGCCGATTCGATATGCGTCCACATCCAACTAGCGCAATTGTCTTCATTCACATCTTCTCCAACACGGAGAATAGTCTGCTCTTGCGGCATGCGACAAGATGGATTCGCGCGACGAGGGATGCCAAAACACGTTCCCGGCGCTGCTTAACCAGAGAAATAGGTTGATGGCCCGCGCTGATTCGGCGCATAGTCCGCCCCGTTATGCATCCGCTTGCGTTGCACTTTTGCCTGCAGGACTGGCCCGACTAAAGGAAAGAAATGATTCACAACAAAAAGATATTCATCACCGGCGGCGCCGGGTTTATCGGCTCCACACTAATCGGGAAGCTGATTGAGCAAAATGAAATCGTGGCCTATGACAATCTGGCCCGCAACGCCCTCCAAACCAAACCTTGGAAAGATCATCCAAATCTAAAACTGATCGTCGGTGACGTGTTGGATTACGACGGACTGACCAAGGCCATGGCTGGCGCAGATATCGTGGTCCACTGCGCTGCAATTGCGGGCATTGATACGGTGGTTAAAAACCCCGTCGCAACCATGCGCGTAAATATGGTGGGATCTGCGAACGTCCTGGAAGCAGCATCAAAACTCGACAACTGCGACCGCGTTGTTTGCTTCTCAACCAGCGAAGTCTTCGGCACCAATGCGTTTCGCTCGTCCGAACTGGATAAGACCTCTATCGGAACCATCGGTGAAGGACGCTGGACCTACGCGGTCAGTAAACTAGCCGAGGAACATCTGGCTATCGCCTACTTCCAGCATCAGTGGCTGCCGGTTGCCGTAGTGCGCCCCTTCAACGTCTATGGCCCTGGCCAAGTTGGCGAAGGCGCCTTGCGCACATTTGTCCAACGCGCATTAAAGGGCGAAACAATTCGAATCAACGGAGACGGAACTCAAATCCGCGCCTGGTGTTACGTGGACGACATGGTGCGCGGCACCATGCTGTGCATGGAACACCCCAAGGCCATCGGCGAATCGTTCAACATCGGAAATCAGCGGGCCGTCACCACCATCTACGGCCTGGCAAACACCGTCATTCGTGTACTGAACTCAAACTCAAAAATTGAATTCGTGTACAAAGACTATGCGGACGTTGAACTGCGCATCCCCAATGTCCAGAAAGCCCGCGAGTTAATCGGGTTCGAAGCCGAGATTGATCTGGAAGAAGGAATTCGTCGCACAGCGGAAGCCTATCACGCTTAAATGAGCCGCCCGTAAATCCGAATTATGCCCACCGCCGACCAAACCGCGCTTCCCAGCATTTGCGTGGCTATCATGGCCTATAATGAAGCGCCCAGCCTGGAACGGGTCGTCACGGAAATTCGCGAAGAGTTGATTCGACTCGGCGTTGATTATGAAGTCGTCATCGTGAACGACGGCAGCACGGATGGCAGCAGAGAAATCGCTGATCGCCTAGCTCAAGATGTAGCCGGAGTACGAGTTGTACATCATCCCGTCAACTTAGGGCTTGGCGCAGTGTACCGCGAGGCGTTCACTTGCGGGACAAAAGAGTTGTCCACCGCTTTTCCGGCAGACGGCCAATTTGATCCGGTGATTATCGGTCAATTTGCGCGACGCTTCGACAAAGCGGACATGGTTCTCGGCTATATCCCGGAATTCCGCAAGAATCGGTCGGGTCCCGCCCGGCTATTTTCATGGGCCGAGCGCTGTCTCTATAAAATCCTTTTCGGGTCATTCCCCGATTTCCAGGGAATCATGATGTTTCGTCGCGCACTGGTTGACACCGTGCCTCTGACCTCCAAGGGGCGGGGCTGGATGATTCAAATGGAGCTTATTCTTCGGTTTTTGAAAAAAGGCTGCCTCGTCGTGAGTGAGCCAACCGGCATTCGAGCACGAATGAGCGGTGCATCGAAGGTTATGAACTTAAAATCCATCCTCTCTAACCTCCGACAAATTTTTGTACTGCGCTGGTATTTGTGGCAGACAAACGCCCCTACTCCACAGGGCTAAATATGAGCCGAGTATCGGTCAAGTCCGGCGTAGGGATCGCATTAAGCATGCTGTTTTTGTGGCTCGCGCTGCGGAAAGTTGAATGGTCTTCGGTTATTACCTCATGGCGCGGCGCGCGCGTTGACTTACTACTCTTGGGGACTGGACTGCTAATCTGTAGTTGGCTCGTAGCCGCCATCCGGTGGCGCATGCTCCTAACCAGCGTACCCCATCTACGCATACGTGAGACATTCGCCTACATTTCGATTGGCTACCTGGCAAATACCGTTCTCCCCCTCCGGTTGGGTGATCTGGCCCGCGCCAGCCTGATTGGCAAAAAGAAGAATGCAGGAATCAGCCGGGCACTTGGCAGTATCGCGATAGAGCGCATGATGGATGTGCTGATGCTGGTCGCAATAACGCTCTGTCTGATGCGAGTACTCACGATCCCCCGACCATTCAAACAGGTCTGACAACCATGGTCGCAATTGGCCTGGTGGGACTAGTAGGATTGATGACACTTTCAGTGAATCGAAATCGTCTGACTTGGTTGGCGACATTGTTGACAAAGATAATGCCGCCCAAGCTCGCCGAACGAATCATGACTATTTTGGGAAATTTTTCGTCCGGCGCCGATGTCTTACAACGCCCTTCAGGGTTTTTAGGTATTACCCTACTCACTGCTCTACTTTGGCTCATTACAGGCTTGGCCACTCTTGCCTGGGTTAGCGCTTTAATTTGCCGGTCCCATGGTACGCCGGTTTTTTTGTGCTCGTAATGGTCAATCTCGGCTCTGCCATTCCGTCCTCACCTGGATACATCGGTGTCTATCATTATCTCGCCGTCCTCGCCCTTTCACTTTGGACGCCGGACAAGAATGCGGCCCTGGCCTATGCCATCGGTACACATGCCTTGAACATGATTGCCAATGTCGGCTTAGGTTCTTTTTATTTATCCCGCGAAGGCCTTTCTCTGCGCAGCCTGAACACAAACACATAACGCATCCGAGGCTGGTTGCTGTTGTGAGCAGACGCGTTGACTGCTAGGCTGATCCCAATGACCGCAAAAGAAGAGATTTCAGAGGCCAATATCACGCGGACTCGCTTGGGCTGGGGAGCGGCGCTCGCCGTCCTTCTGCTACAGTTTTGGTCGCGCTATCTGCCCTCCCCGTGGGCGGTCTTTGTGGCCGATGACTGGGCCAACTGGGCGCGCAGCTCGTTTTTTCAAACCTATGCCGAGGCCTTTAGCGTTGGCCTTCAAGACCCGCATCGCCCCTTGAGCATGATCGCCGTCAACCTCGGTTTTCAACTTCTGGGCAACCATGCCATCTACTGGACAACCATATCACTCGTGGCCAATTCGTTGCTGCTCCTGTTCATCATGAAAATGGCGCTGGAACTCACAGCGAGTCGGTTCACCGCGATCCTGACGGGGATCATCTTCGCGCTGCTCCCCAATCTGACCGAGACTTATCATTGGTCCACCCAGGTACTGAATGAGGTATCATGCGCTTTAGTTCCCTACGCATTGAGCGGCTGGCTCTGGGTTGCCTACCTCCGACGAGGAGGAGCGTGGCGTTTCGTCCTGTCGGTCGTCGCATTTGCCATCGCCCTTTTCTCCTACGAAGCGGGAATCCTATTACCGGCGGCTTATCTCGTTTTACTGCCGTGGCGAAAAGCGCGGGCGAAAAGTGTCCTTCTTATCGCGCCGATTGCCGCGGTCGTACTCTTGTACTTCCTGTGGCGCGCCACAAACGCATTTGGCCTCAACCACACATGGCATTATCCGCCGCACATGGAGGGCAGCCTGTCCCTACGCGGAGTCATCTACAACGCATGGCAATTATTGCATTGGTGGATTGGCGACCATCTATTCGGAGCCATTCGGAACGGTTTTGATTCCTTTTCAACCATTCCGCTCTGGACACGGCGCTTCTTGTTCCTGGCCAACGGGGTCGTCGTCCTTCTTGTCGGATGGGGCTTGCGCGCGCTCTCCAACCGGTCTGTGGTGACAACCGAGGCAAAGACATTCAGCCCATTGCAAATCACTGGATTCACCCTGATATGGGCCGGCGCCGCCATGGCGATGAGCCTCGTCTCCTACACGGCGGGCCGCTTGAATGTATTGCCCGCCATTGGACTCAGCGTGTTGCTTGCATTCATCTTCACCGCGCTTCCCATTCGCAAGTGGGCGCCGATACTTTTTCTACCTGCATTCCTCGCCATTCTCGCAAATCAAGGAACAGCGGAAAGTTTTAGGCAAGCCGGAGCGCTTCATCAAAATCTCTTCGACAAAATGACCGAGACAAAAGACGAATGGACCGCTAAACAATTTCTCCTCATCGACACCCGCTCTCTACGCGAACGGCTAACGCCGGGACTGCTGCAGCCCGTCGGAACCGCAGAAGCGACCTGGGCCACCTACGGCAATGCCCTCCTGATTCGCGGTTTTGTTCCCAACGGTATGGCAAAACTGATCACCCACGAGTCCGAACCTACCGTTATGATTCTTCATGATGTCGAATACGGCGCATCTATTGAGGGCGACCAACTCATCTGGCATGACCGATACAACCCCGCCCGCACGCATACCAACTCGACGAAAGACCTGTTTGCGATTGAGTGCTTGCCAGATCCGCAGTGGCGCGCGCGCAAGGCGCAATAGGGCTTCCGTTGGCGCTACAATCCTTATGAAAAAGATATTCAAACAGTTGATTCGCTGGATGGTTTCTAACAAAGCCGTCTGGTTTCTCTTAAACAAAGCCATTCTTCCCCCGGCGCGTTATGCCGATTGGATGCGAGAGAAAATCACAACAACCAACAAGAATGTCACAAGCACGACACCGCCTTCACTGGCGCTTAATACGAATAAGGTGCTGCATGGTCCATTCAAGGGAATGACATACCAAAACGATCGCTTCTGTTGTAGCGCAATCCCCCCAAAGCTCCTTGGAAGCTACGAAAGGGAAATCCACCACTGGATTGATGAGATGCTGGAGAAAGCTTACGTCGGGGTGGTAGATGTGGGTTGCGCCGAAGGATACTATGCAGTCGGGTTTGCGACACGGATGCCCAACACCCCAATTTTTGCCTACGATATAAATGAGCAGGCGAGAGAGCAGTGCCGCAAATTGGCCGAGGCAAATGACGTTGCGGACAAGGTGCACCTGCGAAGCTATTGCGATCCCGACGAATTGGCTCGAGTCGTGGATGGAAGAAGATTCCTGGTTATTGCAGATTGTGAGGGATATGAAAAAACGCTATTCAACAGCCGCAATCGCTCCGCCTTGGCATCTTCCGACATTTTGATCGAAATTCACGATTTTATGGATATTACCATTTTGCCCCAGCTTCGAGAGCTGTTTGCAGAAACCCATAAAATTCGCGAAGTCGAAAGCATTGACGATCTGCGCAAGCTCGATCGCTACAACTATCCAGAACTATCGGGACTCGACATCAAGGCCAAGTATCATGCCATCGCGGAATGGCGACAACGAATCATGATATGGATGTACATGGAGCCAAAGTCGTTGGCGCCAACGGTTTGAATACTCCCAAGGCCAGTATGATCGACGGCACAGGTGCGGCATCATGGCTCCAAGCATCATCCACATGATGCATTTCCCCTGGGACAAAAACCAGACGCTCAAACCGAACCCCGATGAGTTTGACAGAACTTCCTATGACTTCATGCGCGAATATGCTGTGAATTTCGAAACTCTCTTATGGACGTATCCAAAGGCCCGGGATTTCTGCACGGAGCACTACCCAGATATTTGGAAGACGCTCCAAACAGTGAGTCGTCCCGTTATGCTCGTGGACATTCTTCGGTGGGTCGTCATTCATCACTTCGGTGGTATTTATTGGCAGATGAACGCCACTCCGCTCCGCGCGATGTCGGCCTATCTTCCGGCAGGCGATAAGAGAGTCAGGCTTTTCACAGAGTTCATTCTATCGGAAGACAAATGCCGCGCGATGGCGAATGAGCCGATTCGAAACGGAGAAGCAGAGGAACCGACACGTGTATTGATCCAAGCCTTTGCCGCTCGCCCCGGAGAGCCATTCATAAAGAAAACAATCGAGTTTCTGCTTGATCGTGTTCGCAAGCACACCCCCAAAAAGGACTACGATATCCTCTACATCACGGGGAACGCCGCAGTCAGCACGGCGTACGATCAATTTGGCAAGAATGACCCAGCCGTCGAGCTTATTGGGCTGGATGAATCCAAGCGAATGATCAAATGGCACTACAGCGGGTCATGGAGAAAGGACGCCCCAGAATCCAACTCTCCTCCGAAAACCACGCAAAAGGCGCGGCCAACGCGCATGGACAGGATGCCGGCGCTTGGCGCCGTGCTGTACCGCTGGCGCAAGCATCACCATGAGAGCATGCTGTCTGAATTCGACAAGGGAAACCCTCGACAAGGCTGTACGCCCAAGATCGCTGCATGGATTCACGAGCGCGGCATCAAATCCGTCTACGAAGCGCCTTCAGGTCTTGTCACGATGCCTCAGGCCTCTGCTGTACAATATGAGTTTGGCGACCCGATCCCTGCGGTGGTGATGGAGAACAGAAAGAACAATCCCACAGCGCGATGCCATCGCGTGAACATGCTCTATTCCAACTTCCCCACAGCGGAACTATTTGTCTGCGCAAATTTTTTGGAATTGTTGCCCCATTCGGAAGCGTTGCGAGTCTTGCGCCGAATCATCGCGTCAAAGCCGCGATATATCGCATTGACAAGCTATCCATTTTTGAACCACTCATGGGATACGGCCTTGGGGGACTTCCGTCCTGTTTGCTTCCATTTGGACCCCTTCCAGTTCCCCGCTCCGCAGGAAATCCTACGCCTCCCCGCCCTCCCAAGCTCCCGGCCAGACCGCTGTTTAATGATATGGCGGGCCGCAGATCTGGCAGGGGCGCTTCCCTTCTAGGTTTTCCGCAACATCGAATCGCTATTCTTTGATGACTCGATAGAGGCGATAGCGATTGCTCACGCTCTCGATATCGCGGTAGGTGAAGTCACCGCCATTGGTTGAGAGGAAGGATGCCTTTTCCTGAGGGCCCGGGCCATTCACTGCATTGGTCCAATAGATGGCATTGCCAACCACATTGGTGCCCCACTGCACCTGGTACTGCTCCGCCCACGCGCCACGATAGACAATTCCATTCGTGATCTGATCGTAGAATATCTGATAGACCTTGAACGTGCCGAAGAACAGGTTGAACTGAGCATCATTGATATCCCAGTAATTTGTGTTGCCCACGCCCACAACCCGCCAACGCCCCTTATGGGTATTGAAGAAGGGCGTTGCACTCCAGACAATGAACTCTTGGTAAGCGGGCACATTGTTGGACAGCGTGTACCACGTCGTCCCATTATCGCCGGAAAACTCAACACGGAACAGCTCACTGGTGGGCACGTTGATCGCGCCCCAAATCAGCGGCCACGTGGCATTTGTTTGGCCAATGTAGGTCGGTTGATTCAATACACGCGCCTCGACCAGTACCTGCGTATTCACCAGGCCCTTGCTGGCGTATTCTGTATTGCCATAGGCGCCGATATTGATTCGGGCGCCATTGGGCATGGGCTCCAAGCTGTACACCGAATTTGAGCTACCCCGATCAATGCCCCAAGAATTTTGGGCGTCCGTAACAAAGCCAACACCATCCTGCCAGCGGCCTTTGGTCGATTGCAGGTGGAAATCACCCGCGCCGACATTGGCAAACAGCGGATTCGTGATCGAACTGCGGTAGTCGCGTGCGGTGTCCAACTGCCATTGCAGCAAGTTGCGATAGGGAGCGAAAATCGCTGCGTTGTTGGTCCGGAACTCGTAGATATTGTAATCGACAACCGAGTCGCTGAACGCGCCGGCATAGGCAACGGCTGTCGTGTGGGACAGTGTAAAGATATTGTTCTGCAACAGATTGGGCGACGCGCCACCGCTCAACGAAATCGCACCCTGCTCGTTTTCGTAAAATACATTGTTCTGAACCGTATTGCTTGCGCCACCGACTAACTGAACGCCGTTCGTCAGGTACAGGAACAGGTTGTTTTGGATCTCCGTGCGAAACGCATTTTGAGCCCGCACGCCGATCGTGCTGTTGGTGACGCGCATGCGCTCTAGAACGACATAACTGTTCGAGTCCAACAGGGCACCGTACTGCGCATTCTGGAGCGTGAAGTTGCGCGCACGCACGTGAGAGGCCTTGATATCCAGCGCCACCGTGTTTCCGGCGCGTGACCCGCGCGTGAGGGTGGAACCTCCGGCGCTAAAGTTCGTGCTGCCCACAATCCACAGCGGGCCATTGGTGGGATCGCCGCCACGCGACCAAATCACGGTTCCGTCTCGCGACAAGTTATAGACGCCCGTGTCCACATAAATCACGTCGCCGCCTTCCGTGTCATATCGGGCCAGCAGGCCCGTAAGCGTATTCATTGGATAGGCAGAAGCGCGCCCATGATTCGTACCAGAGCCTATGGCCGAGGTGTAGACGTCCCCGGCCGTGCTCGTATCGTTCACAAAGAAGTTCTGCGCCGTATTGCGGACATTGAAGACGGAGTCCACCACGTCATATATGTTGGTACTCCCCTCCATCACCACTCTCCACCGGGCGTCAAAACTCGAAGGCGTGGCGGTTGTATCCCAAACAAAGCTGCCGGAAGCTGCATCAAGCCCCGTAGCAATACTGATCCAAGAAGCTCCGCCGTTTGTCGAGTAACCCAGACTGACGGTCGCACCATTCGTTAGATTGCCGCCCTTCCAAACGAGGGCGACATTTGTCCCCTTGACGACACCACCATCGTTGAGGGTAATCGCAAGGAGCCAAGGATCGACCAAGCTCCGGCTGGCCTGCTCGGTATTCCCATAGGCCCCAATATTTGCGCGGGCGCCGTTTGGCAAGGGCTCGGTGCCATACGGAAGATAGGGCGCGCCAAGGTCGATACTCGCTGAGTGTTGTGCGTCCGTCACAACGCCACCGGGCGTCCAGCGCCCAACCCTGGATTTCAGGTGCAAATCGCCTGCCGTCTCGTCTGCGAATAGAGGATCAGCCGATATGCTGTTTGCATCCTGCAACGATTCCCGCTGCCAATACAACAGACGCTCCCAGCTTCCATTCTTATTCCCAATCCACGCCCCGTTGCGCGCGACCAAATTGTTGTAATCCGAATTCAGTGCGCCGGAATCCAAACGAATGACATGGGCGTCTCCCGCCGCGCCATTTGCAACAAGAATATTGTTTCGAAGCGTAAGCGAGGCATCCTCGCCCGCAAGCAACACGGCGCTTTGACTGCCAACGATGGTATTGTTGATGAGGAAAATATTCCTGCCGCTAACAGAAACCGCAGCCACGCTCTGCGTGCCACGCGACAGCGAGTTCATCATGGTGATATCGGTCCCGCCCAGTTCAATACGCCCATTGCGCACAAGCACGCGGGAGTGAAGTTGCGTTGATCCAGAAACGGTATAGTTCCCCACATCAATGGTGATGTTGGATACCGTGGTGTCGACGCCACTCGCAAGCAGACTGGCGTTTGTAAACGACAGCGCATTCAGCGTCTGATTGGTCCCCGCGGATTCCAGTCCGCCCTTCTCAAATCGAGCCCCGCCAACCGTCAGATAATGCCCATGCAGTTTGACGATCGGCGGGCCAATGTCTCCGGGCATCGGTCCGATCCACTCGAATCGCGCCCCGCCGTTGTTGGTGCTGGCAATCAGATGCACATTGGCTTCGGCGCTGCCGCCATCCGACAAACCGAGCGTCACGATAGTATTGGTATCGATCTGATAAACGCCCGTGTCAATGTAGACCGCATCCCCAGGATCCAGATCCCATGTTTCCAGCAATGCGCCCAATGAGCGCATCGGTGCATTCGCATAAAAACCGAGGTTCGAGTCTGATCCCGCCGCCGATGTGAAAACATCCCCGGTTAGCACTTCGTCGTTGAGGTAGAATTTAAATGGGCCGTTCAGCGCGAACGAATGATCTGTTACATCCCACACATTCGTATCCGAATTCAACACAACGCGCAGTCTCGCGATTGGGCTGATCGCAAGGGGGTCAAGGCTGCTATCCCATCGATACACGTCCGTCGAGACAAGCAGATTGCTGGCAATACCAACCCAATTCGTACCGTTATCGTAGGAGTAGCTCAACGCCACTCGATTTGTTGCGGCCATTTGTCCCCATCCCCAGGCAATGGGAATAAGGCCATTTCCACGCCCGCCCGAATTGCCCGTCAGCATCCGCAGCCATGCATTTGTCCGACCCTTGGACGCGTAGGCTGTGTTCCCGTACAAGCCCATATTCCGAAGTCCACCATTCGGGCTTGGTTCGTTATTGAACGCATAGGTCGGAGGTCCGGCATCGACTAGATACGAAGTTTCCATATCGTTCGTTAGGAAGAGAGCAAAATCCGGCTGGAATCGCCCGTACGCGCTGAGCACATGGAAATCCATATTTGCGGGGTCCGCAAACAGCGGATCGACTGCCAGCGAGTGGATGTCGTTATCTGTCGCAATGGACCACTGAAGCAAGCCCTCCACATCCGTGCCGCCAATGCGTGCAGGACGTGCGCCACCTTCTGCCACCACATTGTTGTAATCGCTGACGACACTCGCGCTTTCAGTCTCCAAAAGGAATGGGAAGTTTGTGCCCGTCGCGTGAATCACCGAATTCGTCAGCCTCAACGATCCCGCAACGGATAATGCGTGGCCTGCATTTGACCAAATCACGCTACTATCTAATGTGATATTCCCGCCAGCAACGGACACGCCCACTCCGTTAACCCGTGTGATGAGCGAATTGCGAATCGTTGCATCTGTCTTGTTAAATTCCATGGCGCTTCGACCTGCATCGCGAATCACCAAATTGCTGAAAACAAGCCCCTGGGAGTCAGCGCCCACTACAGCCACATTTGCGCTGATCAGCGTAAAATAGCTGACATCCACGTGTCGGGTGTATAAGAAATCAAATACCGCGTCATTATTCGTCAGCGATCCCATATTCATGGATGCGCGATTCAGAATCGTTCCGCCCCATTGCCAATTCGTGCTTCCAGTGATGTACACGCGGGAGTTCGTCGACCCTGCATTAAGGACGCGAAGCTCGACCGTATTCGTTTCCATATAGTAGCCGGTATCCACCAGCACTTGATCTTCCGGCTCCATGTCGTAGAAGGCGACGACAGCGGCAAGAGAATCCATGGGCTTCAGGGGGGTCAGTCCGTCGTTGGTCGAACTTCCCACGGCGAGTGCATAGATATCGCCATCTTGCGAGGCATCGTTCACATAAAACGTCAGGGGCTGCAAGCGCAACGCAAAGTATTTGCTGTTCGTAACGCCCTGAGGAGGACCTGATTCGGCCATGATGCGCCAAAGCGTAACAGGCGAGGAATTGGTCGGGTCTGGTGCCCAATAGAATTGACCGCTCGACGCGGGCACATTGGTCGCAATGGGAAGCCATGTAACGCCCAGATCGGGAGAAAACTGAAGCGTCAGCGTATCGCTTTCCGCATAGCCGCGCGCCAGCCATCGCAGATACTGAGGCGCGGGCATCAGCCCCCCATCGTCAAACGAGACAATTTGCAGTGCACGCTCATTGGTCACACTTCTGCTGGCGTCGTCGGTATTTCCATAAATCCCGACGTTCATTCGATCGCCATTGGGCACCGGTTCCATCTCGAAGGGAGACAACGGATTCGCCGCGTCAATCGCCCAGGAGGTATTCGAATCGTTCACCCAGTTGGTGAAGGACAATCGCCCGGCAGCGCTCCGCAGATGGAAGTCGCCTGTTTCCGGCGAAGCAAATAGAGGATCGACAAATGCGCTATGTTCATCCGACGAATAGGCGCCCTGAAGAGCACGTAGATTTCGGTAGATAACCTGCTTCCCGTAGTCGCGAGCCAAATCTGCGCCGGGCGTAGTCCAGAATATATTGTAATCGCCACCGACTCCGCCCAGCGTATCCAGCACCACATACGCGTACGAATTGGACGTGGTCGCCGCAATAATCGAATTGCTCACACTCGGCGTTGCGTTACCGGCTGCAATTCCTGCATTATTATTCCCCCAGACGACGGAGCGGTTGATTCCTGCCGCGCTTCTACCCAGAATCTGCATGCCGTACCGTTGGTTTCCCCAAGAAGCCACACGATCCATGGTCAGAGAAGATTGTTCGTTCGCAAAAAGTCCGTCGCGAGAATGGCCGAAGACTTCGATGTTTTGGAGTCCGACAAACGGCGAGTTATAGACGTAAACACCATAGCCCGCATCCGTAATACGCACGTGGCTCGCCTCAACAAAAGATGACCGATCGATCCGGAGTCCAAACGAATTGGTCGTGCCCGCACCGACAATAAGCGTTCCACCCGCAAGATAATTCGTGCTGCCGACGATGCGAATGGGATGGTTTGAAATTCCACTCTCAATAACAGAACCGGACAATCCGACGACGAGTCCCTCTTCGCCGTCCAACCAATAGGTTCCCGTATCAATGTATACGATGTCATCCGGTCCCAAGATATAGCGTTGTAGCGCAGTTTCCGGACTATCCAGAGGCTGGCTTGCCGAAAGTCCGGTATTGGTCGAACTACCCGGCGCCGTGGCGTACACATCCCCATTGGTGTTGACATCGTTGATGTAAATATACAGCGTTTCGTTCTTTATCGTGACAGGCGTCTCATTTTGCGATTGGGCTGCACAGCTCTCACAGACGATACGCCAGCGTGCCTGATACGAAATCGGCTGTGATGACACATCCCACTGCGCTGACCCCTGTGACGCAAGGAGGTTGCTTGCAACGGTCGTAAAGTCGACGCCATCCAACGCCTGCTCCAAACGAACACGCGTTCCGTTCGTCATTCCGCCCGACGCCCAATATACAGTGACCGTCCCTCGGATCACGCCACCGTCGTTATACGTAAGCGCAAGCAGCCACGGGTTCGTTGGGCTCAGGCTTGATCTGGGCGTGTTTCCGAGATGCCCGATGTTGATGCGCGCACCATTGGGCGCCAATTCGTTCGTCCAAGCAAAGGCTGGATCGCCTGTATCGATGAGCGGCGAAAACACGCCCGGATCATTCGTCATGGCGCCATTGGTCAAGAAGCGCCCTGCGGCGCTTCGCGGCGTAAAGTCGCCCGCTTCAGGATTCACCAGGAGTGGCGCGTGCGAAAGACTGTGGAGATCTTGCCCGTAGGCCTTCTGCCAATCGGTAAGGTTCGGCAAAATCTCATTTCCTCCCGTTTGGCGGGTACGCTCATACATCAGCGCATTGTCGTCGCGCTGATATGCATTGTAGTCGGCGGTTACGGACCCCGCCGAATCTGCCAAGCTAAAAATGCGCGCGCCTGATCCGAGCGCCCTCGTATATGAGTTGCGCAAGTCTAGGGAACCGCCCACGCTTAACACGAACGGATTGATAGTGCTATAGATTACGCCGTTTCGCCACGCAACATCTCCTCGCGAAACAACGACACCATTGCTCGAAAGACGGGAGACGGACCGCCGGAAATCATTGCTACTTGAATCAATCACCGCAAATGAGCTTTGGTTATTTTCGCTCAACACGCTGTCCAGTCGAATAAATCCGGAGCGGGTCAAGAGTACGCCCTGGTTTGCATTTTTGACCGTAACGTCGCGCAGTTCCATTCCCACCGTCTCTCTGAATTCCAACGCAACGCCAGCGCCTGTTTGACGATCAAATACGGTGCCCCCAGCCGCAACATTTGTACTGCCCTGAATAACGACCGGCTGCTCCGGCGTTCCGGCGTCAAGATCAGCAGCGACAATCGCGTCGGAAAGCAAATAGACACCGGTGTCCACATACACGATATCGCCCGGCTCAAGATCAATGGCGTTCAACAGCGCTTGAAGCGTGGCTTTCGGCGTAGAGGGGATGAAGCCATCATAAAAATCGCTGCCAATGGTTGTGGTATAGATGTCGCCTTCGGTTGACCCGTCATTGACATAATAGGGAATGGATCCGCCGTTTCGCAGCGCGAAATACATGTCCGACACATCGCTAATCGTCGGGTTATTGGTGCTCACGACGCGCCACAAGCCGGCGGCTGCGCGCCCGTACGGCTCGCTGTTCCATACATACATGCCTTGCGCCGCCGGGATACCCGAAACGATGGATGTCCAACTACCGCCACCATTGCTTGAGTATTCCAAGTTGACCATATGGCCTGTTGCCACACCCGCCGCCGTCCAATAGAGTTCAATCGTTCCAGCGGCAGACGCCCCATCATTTAGGGCAATGACATGAAGGGCACCGTTCGTCGTCGGGGTCTTGCTCGCCTCTGCCGTATTTCCGTAGGGGCCAATAGTTAACACGAGCGCCATTCGGCGACGGTTCTGCGCCATACGAGGAACTGGGCCTCCCGGCGTCTATCAGCGGCGAGATATCGTCGGTCACATTTACTACATAGCCTGTCCCGAGAAGATACCGGCCCGCCGGGCTTTGCGAATGAAAATCTTCGGGCCCGGCAAACAGCGGATCGCCGGTCAACGTGTGTTTATCGTTGCCCGTCGCATCGACCCATGCAGTCGCCTTTTCGTATCGGGTCGTTCCGCCGCCCAGCTTCGAAGAAAGCAGCACGGCAGCGACAAATCCGCCGCTATTCCTGTAGATGCTGTTGTAATCCGACAGGAACACGCCGTCATTTTTTTGGTCTGCCCGACTTTGAAAGAACGCAAACGACCCGCTACCCCAGACGCCGATCGCTGTGTTTTCGACCGTCAGTGTGTTGGTGGACAGATCCGCCTGCAATACACCGTACTTATTGGACCACAACAAGCCATTGGACCAACGTGTTCCGGTTGACTCAAGCGTACTGAACCCTGCAACCGAGTTTCCGCGTGCGATGCTATTGCTCACCGCGACGCCCCGAGATCGTTCCACGCGGAAACCCGTGTCTCCATTGCGCGCCTCGATGCGATATAATTTCACAAAGTCTGACTGAACGATTCGCAGGCCCGTTCCCGAAGATTGCGTGAGGTGGCGCATCGAAATATTGCGGAGGGAAACTCCCGCCGCTTGCGACAACTGGAAGATTGGACTTATTTGATAACCAGTAATTTGCGTCCCGCCGGCCGCATCGTTGGTGCTGCCCCGCAGCGTCACGCTGACCCCTGAAACAATCGGCGCGGGGTTTGTCATCATGTCCCATCCATCAAAACGACCCCACTCGACACCCTTCCCCTCAAGCGGATAAAGCCCGGTGTCCATATAGATCGTGTCACCCGGCTCTAGGTCATAATCATCCAGAATGGATTGGAGCGTATCGCGCGGCATATCGGGCAAGGTGCCATGTTGCAAAGGATCCCCGGGCGCAGTGGCATAGACATCACCAGCCGTCGATCCGTCATTGACGTAAAAGGAGAGTGGCGCGTTGCGAATGGAAAACATCGCGCGTGATGTGGACTGCACGATATTGCTTTGCTCGCTGACCACACGCCAGAACGCTCGTGCCGTTGAGCTTGTTGTCGTCGTGTCCCAAAAAACCGGCGCCGAAATGCGCGCGGGAAGGTTCGATTGAACAACACCCCACGTTGCACCTCCATCCGTGGAGATCTCGATGCGGATGGTGTGACCGGTTGCCTGGCCATAGGCGATCCAGTAGAGATACTGGGCATTCCCTTCAGCCCTTCCACCATCGTTCAACGAAACCACCTGCAACGAAGGCGCCGCCGGAGATCGACTGGCCCACGGCGTGTTTCCATACGCGCCAATGTTGATTCGGCTGCCATGCGGTGCCGTCTCTGACGCAAAGGCGGCATACGGCGATCCCGCGTCAATCAACGGAGACGTTTCCAAGTCCGCGACAAAAACGCCGCTCGTCGGACTATAGCGGCCCGCCGCGCTCTGCAGGTGAAAATCTCCCGCATCTGGATCTGCAAACAGGGGATTGACGCTCAAGGAAAACCGGTCCAAGCCCACGTCGCGAGTCCAGCGAGAAAGGTTTTCCCATCGCATCGGGAGCAATGCCTCGCCAGAATACAACGGAGTGAACGCCTTGCGAGCCATTGTTGCGCCGTTTGTCAGCCAAAACTGATTGTACTCTGACAAAAGTGTGCCCGTCTCATTGAACGAATAGATCAAACTGTTCGAAGAAAGTCCGCCAAACGCTGTATTCGATACGCTAATGAAAGAAGCCGACAGGGAAATGGCGTTTGTACCTGATGACCAAAAGACGCCAGACCCCCAAGAAATTGAGGAGGAGCCGAGAAGTGACAGGCCAGACTCCAGGTAGTTGTGCACGATGGTGTTCATGCCCCGAATATCTGAAGACGCATTAAGCGATATGCCCAGTCGCGCGCCATCGGTACGAATGCGTTCGAAACGAATCCCTTTAGATTCTTGCACGGCAATATGGGTTGCCGCTTCGCCGCGGAAGATCAGATCCCGCAACACAACAGCTCCCACATCGAACAATCGCAGTGTCGTCGCCTGAGGTCCGGCACCCAACAGAACGGACCCGCCCGCCTTGACGTTCGTGCTACCCACAATACTAACGGCGTTGAATCCATTCGTATTCCCCGAATCGCCCCGCGTCAGCTGGATCACGCTGTTCGAATAGATGCCCGTATCCACGTAAATAATATCACCCGGTTCGACGTCATACGTATCTAGCAGCTTTTGGAGCGAAAGCATGGGCGCGGACGGACTGACGCCGTAATTCGACGCGCCGCCGGGCGCCGTGCAATAGACATCGCCATTGGTAGACCCATCATTGACATAAAAGGCTACAGGTGAATTTCTCACGGCGAATGGAACCATCGAGCGTGCGGTGACATTGCTGGAGGACTCCGAGGTCACTTTCCATACGCCCAGCACGGTCGACGGCGTACTGAGTGTATCCCAGACAAAGGATCCAAGATTGGCAGAAACGCCGGCCGCCAATGTCGTCCACGTGAGGCCGTTATCCGGCGAATACTCAATCCGAACCGTATCCGAGACGGCGGCACCTCGCGCGACCCAATACAGCAGTTGATTCGTTCCTGCTGCAATGCCGCCATCAAGCAACGAAACAGCCAGCAACTCGGCATTCGTTGGCGATCTACTGGATTCGGACGTGTCTCCATAGACGCCAATGTTTCGACGCGCGCCATGGGGGGCCGATTCCAACGAATAGGACGCAGACGGATTGGCCGAATCAATGAGCCAAGAGGTTTGCCCATCGTTCACATACGCATCGATTACTGGATCAAAGCGCCCGGCTGTACTCTTCGGATGAAAATCCGTGCCGGGCTGGATAAACAACGGATTTATTGCGAGGCTGTGGCGATCAAGCCCGGTATCGAGCGCCCACCGCCCCACTGTTTCGTATCGCAAAGGATACGCTGATTCCGTGCTGGAAAGCAGCGCGACAGGAATCCCATTTGTGACATAAATCGCATTGTAATCCGACGCGATGGCACCGCCCGTCATGATCGCGGCGGTGTTCGTCCCCAACGCGCCAATAACGCTGTTTTCCACTACCAATCGTCGGCCCTCTTCCGGGTGCCCGTTTGCAACGATCCCGATCCTGTTCGACCACAAAACACCGCTCTGCCACACAACTCCGTAGGATCCGAAATCATAAAGACCGTTGCTCACACTCCCCTGTGCTATGGAATGATCGAAGACGATGTTTCCGGAGTCCTTGGCCTCAAATCCGTGTCCCCGCGATTTCGGAAACGTGGATATTACGCGCAAAAATGTTAGACGATCCGACCGCTTGAAGCCCGACCGCATCCGAGACCAGTGTCGGTGCGATGGACAGATTCTCGATCTTCACGTCGCGTGCGCCATCGAGCCGGATGCCGGCCTTAAGAACCGATCCACCCGCCAGGCCATTTGTGGATCCAAAAATGGTCACCCAGTTCGTGAGCTGTGCGCCGCTGTCAAGCGACGAAACCGTAACGCGCTGAGTCAGGTCATAGCTCCCGGTGTCAACATAGACCCAATCCCCCGGCTCCAGGTCATAGCGTTCCATGATCCGTGCCAAGCTCGGCAGAGGCGTGGCAGGCGACAACCCATCGAATAAGGCGTACCCGGCAGCAGTTGTGTACACGTCCCCATTTGTGTTCGCGTCATTCACGTAGTAGACCATATTGCTGTTGCGAATATGGAACCACGCGCTATTCGTGGCAGCTATGCTCAAGTCGTTGTCACTTTGAACGCGCCACCGCACGAAGGGCTGTGTATTCCAAGAGGTCGTATTCCAGCGCGTGGTCGTCGTGCCGGCAGGAATGCCGTTCGTCAGGGGAGACCACGACGAACCATCGTTATAGGAGATATAGATGCTCAGCGGATGGCTGGTCACGGCCCCTGAAGCCAGCCAATACAAGAGGGCGTTCGTCCCACTTGCCGTCCCTCCGTCGTTATAAGAGATCGGCGTCAAGCGCCCGGCGGCTGGGGTCCGGCTGGCTTGCGCCGTATCCCCATACCGTCCCATGTTCTTGCGACCGCCATTGCTCGCCGACTCGTTCGTGAAAACAGCGGTCGGTGGCCCGGCATCAATCAACGGCGAGGAGGCAGGATCGAAAACCCAATCGTCAGCTACGGGGTCATACCGACCCGCCGCGCTCATGAGGTGATAATCCTCGGTCGTGGGGTCGGCAAACATCGGATCGCGGCTCAAGCTGTTTCGATCCATTCCAGACAAGCGCACCCAGTCGGAAACCGTCTGATAGTACGTGGGAATGATCAGCGTTCGCGGCGGCTCCATGAGCAAATCAACCGAACGCCCCATCTCCGCTCCATTGGTCAGCGCGTAGTTATTGTAATCCGCCGCCACCGAAGACCCGAATCCAATATCATAGACAGTCGCACCCGATCCAAATGCAGCGAATATGGAGTTGCTGACCTGCGCGGACGAGGATAGTGACAGTACAAATCCATTCCGGTTTGACCACAAAACACCATCCAGCCATTTGAAGGATGCCGAACCTGCGAGCCGCACAGCGGCAGATAGATTGGCGTTTGTGACGCCTGAAATGGACACGCGTCGCGCGACGCCGCTCACAACGGATGCTGCGTCCAATCCATAGACATCCAGCGCGGTTCCCTTCCTGCCAACAATGCTCAGATTATCCAAGGCGATATTGGTGGCCATCGACATGCGAACCGCTGTGTACGCACCTTGAACACGAAAGTCCTTGAGCTCAATTCCTCCGGTCTTCTCAATGCTGACGGCCAGAGCACCCTGCCCTGCATCAAAGACGGTGCCGCCGAATGCACCCCCGGATACACCTTGAACAACGATTTTGTTCGTGCTCTCGCCGACGACACTCTCGTTGAAAACGAGTGGCTCCGGCAGCGGGTAGTACCCTGTATCAACGAGGATTTTGTCGCCGGGGTTCAACAGATAGCGAGCGAGCACTTGCTGCACACTCAAGGCCGGATTCAACGGCGACGCACCGTCATTGGCCGCGCTGCCGGGCGCACTGCAATACACGTCGCCTGCCGTATTTGTATCGTTCACATAGTAGGTAATCGCACCATTATTGATGGTAAGCGGGTTGTCGGTTTGGTCCATGACGTTCGTGTCCGTCTCGCTGACAACCCGCCAAAGACCCAATACGGTCGACGGATGAGGCGTGGTATCCCAGTTAGTGTATACACCCGACTGCGCGTTTACCCCGGAGACGATTGTTGTCCACGTGTTCCCGCCATCGCCAGAGAAGTCGATGTGTACGGTGTGATTCGTTGCAGCGCCGAATGCCCGCCACGTCACGGTATTGGTCCCACGTAGGAATCCACCGTCATTGTGGGCAAGCGCCAGCAGTCGGGCGTTCGTGGGCGAACGACTGGCTTGGGTGTGGTTGCCGTACAATCCCATATTCAGGCGTCCCCCATTGGGGCTGGATTCATTCGCATAGGACCGCGCCGGATCGCCCGAATCAATCAAGGGCGAGGTGGATCCATTCGTCACCCATCCGCCGCCCGGAATGAACCGGCCGGCCTGACTAAGCGGGTGATAGTCATCGGCATCCGCATCCGCAAACAGTGGATCGTGGCTCAAACTGTTCCCACCCAGCCCCACACCCTTCTGCCAGTCGGCCAAGAAACGATAGGCACTGCCAGCAATAAGCCCGACCTGTGCGCGCCCGGCCGCGATCATGTCGTTGAAGTCGCTGCGCAGCACATCGCCGGCCAGTTCTTTCGTATAAATGAACGATCCTTGATCGGCCGTGTGCAGCACGCTATTGCTCACCGATAGCCCGGTTCCGCGAAAGCGAATCGCCCCGCCCCGATTGGACCAGACAACCGAATGCTCCACGCCAACGGCCGTGTTCGTAAGGAAGTAGAGTCCGTACCCCTGGTTTCGGGCGGCAACGGATTGCTGAATCACAATATTGGTCGAATAGAGGACCTCCATGCCGTTCGAGGCGTTCGCGTTTGCCGAGACGGAGAGCGATACATTTGCCGAACGCGACACCCGAACACCGGTATGCGCCGCCTGAAACACGATATTTGAAACAGCCATCCACGAGGTGTTATCCAGGTCAAGTCCGATAGAGCCGGGCGCGGAACTCCCGCGCACAACACGAGCAATGAGGCCATTCGTTGGACCCAATACATGGACCGGATTCGAAACAACTCCGCTCGCCCACGTCTTCATCAGAACATTGCCGTTCTCCGAATACGTTCCGACGTCAACATAAACAACATCCCCCGGCTCCAGATCATACCGCGAGAAGAACTGGCTTACAGAGCTGAGCGGTCGGCTCGCCGTGGCGACCCAGTTCGTCGGCGACCCAGGAGCGACGGCATAATTATCGCCCGTTGTATCCGCATCGTTCAGATAGAACTGCAAAGGCGCATTTCGGATGGAAAAAAAGTTCGTGGTCTGGTCTGAAACATTCGTGTCGTAGAGACTTGTGACACGCCACAACGCCGCCGCCGTGTTGTTTGTCAGGAGCGTGTTCCACGACAACAACTCCGCTGTGACCAACACGCCGGTCGATAACACCGACCAAGACTCTCCGCCGTCTGCTGAAACGTCTACACGAACGAGCGAATTTGAGGGTAGATTCCCCGACACCCAGTGGAGCGTTGCAGTCCCCTTGGCCCAACCACCACGCCGGAATGAGGCGGCATGCAGCCACGGAAAGGTGCGACTCAAACTGGCTTCTGCAGTATTTGCGTGCATGCCAATGTTGACACGCCCCCCATTGGGGGAACTCTCCAACGCCACGCTCCTCGATGGATCGCCAGCATCAATCAGCGGCGAATGTTCAATGTCTGTAACCCAGATATTTTGGACAGAATCAAAACGTCCGGCCGGCACCTCAGAACGCAGGTGAAAATCCCCCGCCTCGGGATCTCCGAATCGAGGATCGGCCGCAAGGGTATTCCGATCCCGTCCCGTATAGAACTGCCACGCCGGCAGATGATCAACAGGAGCTGCGAGACCCGAAATGACGGCAACGGAGGCGTTCGATTCGACAAAAATTGCGTTGTAGTCGGAAACAATATTGGTCAGCGATGACGCCCTGTAGGCAAGAGATACGGGCTCTGAAGCCACCAAGACCGTTCCCGTTACAAAGAGCACTCCACCTTGCGCCTGTATCTGCGCTCCGCTGTTTCTCCAAAAAACACTATCCACGACGCTTGCGCTCACGTTGTTCTCAGCGCGCAGACCTGCGTCTCCGTTTCGATAGGCCACGCTGCGCTCAATCCGTGTCCCAGCGGAATCAACCACTGAAAAGCCGACGTCTGCAACACCTCGGACGCGCACATTTCGCAACACGATATTGGTGCTTCGACTGATGCGGATGCCCGCCAGCGCATTGGTGACGATCACATTGTGGACCTCTACATCTGTAGCGCCGTCCGTAAAATGCAGGCCGTAATAGCCGGTGCCGCGGTTTATGCGATCCAACACAGATCCGCCGGCCGACAGATTCGGGCTAAAGATCAAGCGAACCGGATTTGTGGAAACGCCCGAATCGGCCGCCTTAATCTGCGGAATCTGTGTCGTGCGGTAGAGCCCCGTATCGACATATACGACGTCGCCCGGCTCTAGGTCAAAGTCGTCAAAAAGTTTTGCGAGATCAGCGCGCGGCGATTGCGGTGTCGTACCTGTATTTTGATCGCTTCCCACAGCCGTGGTGAAGACATCGCCGTTGAGACTGTTATCATTCAGGTAGTAGACGAAGATGCCATTTCTAAAGGTAAAGGTGGCGAGATTTGACGAGAGAACACTCGGCTGAGACTCCAGCACAACGCGATAGCGCCCAAAGTATGACGAGGGGTAATTGGTGTTGCTCCATGCGTAGGACTGTGACGATGCGGCAATATTTGTCGCAACCATTTGCCACGACGCGCCGTTATCGCCCGAATACTCAATCCGCACCGTCGCGCCTGACGCGAGATTTCCGAACGTCCAGCGAACGCTGTCGCCAATAGAAAGCTGTCCGCCATCATTCAGCGAGGTTGCCAACAACCAAGCATTCGTTCGGCTCCGTCCGGCAAAGGGGGTATTTCCGTAACTACCGACATTCACACGGCCGCCATTCGGTGCGGGACTCGGCGGCGAACGCTTCCGCCGGATCGCCAAAATCAATGCCTACAGAATGAACCGCATCTGTAACCAAGCTGGCGGTTGCGACATTCCATCTACCGCCAACGCTGCGCAAATGAAAGTTCAGATTCGTCGGCTCGACAAACAGCGGGTCCGCATACGTGCTATTCAGCGCGATGCCTTGATTCTTCTGCAATTCATACAAATTCGGAATAGACCCGCCAAGCCCTGCACCCCAGAAGATATTGTAATCCATATTCGTCTGGAGGCCGCTGCCGCTAAAGATGACCCCACCGCCACCGAGAATGTTATTCCGAATGCGCGCCTGTCCGGCGTTCACCGCGGTGAATGCCGTGCTCCCGATACCCCAGATTACGGACCTTTCGACCGAAACGTTATTTACCGCGGCCGGGAGAACCACTGCAATCACGTTGCTATATAGAATAGTCTCCGAAACCGTCTGATAGAACCCGCTAATCATGCGAAGGCCCGTCTGCGCACCGCGAATCGTCAACCGATGGAATTCATTGGATCCGGATGAAACACCGACACCGTATTGAGGCTTATCGATAAAAAAATTCTCAAGCCGGGAATGATTTGCGCCAGCCTCCAAGGTAAAAGCTGTCGTATTTCCCGGCCGCAGAATGGTGTCCAGAAAATTCGTCGAACCGATGTAGCGCACGGGATTGCCCCATTCGCCATGCTGCCTGAACCCTGCTGTTATCGTATTGGTGTAGAGCCCCGCATCGATATAGACGATGTCGCCCCCACCCAAATCATAGGAATCCAGTATGGACTGCGCGGTTAGCCGAGGCGACGCCGCGCTCAAACCGGTATTTGTCGCAGCGCCCGGTGCCGTCGTGTACACATCGTTGACGGTGGAGGTGTCGTTCACGTAGTACACGAATTGATGCGTGTTCGATGCGCGAACCACGAAGGGCTGGTCGTTCTGATCCCACACATTCGTGTTGGCATTCCAAATCAGCCGCCACAGCACACGCGGCGAGGAGGTCGCCGTGCTCGCGTCCCATGTGTACAGCCGATTCGTTACGGGTACCGACGCGGCGACAGGGCTCCACGTTTGCCCTCCGTTGGGCGAGTAAGACAAATCAACACGGCTAGTCGCGGGCATTGCGCCGTAGCCCCAGACAAGGGTGCCGCTCGAGTTGAGATTGCCCCCATCGTTAAAGCTAATCGCGTACACCCAAGCGTTCGTACGGCTTTTGCTCGCCTGAGAATGGTTCCCAAAAGAACCCGCGTTCGCAACGCCCCCATTCGGCGCTGGCTCGTCGGAATAGGGATCCGAGGGATCTGCAAAATCAATCAGGACCGAATGAACGGCATCTGTCACCCACGTCATCCCGACCGGGTCATACCGGCCAATAACGCTCTTTGGCCTGAAATCCAGCCCACTCGGATTCGCAAACTCGGGACTGGCAAACGTGCTGCGCAAAAAGAGGCCATCGCGCCTCACGGCATCCGACAGATCGTCATACCGCCCCAAGATCGTATTCCAGAACACATTGTAATCAGAACCCGGCAGGATCGGCAGCACACTCGCAAAGGCCGTGCCGCCCACAATGACTGAATTGCTCAAGGAGAGAGTTCCAGCGAGGCTAAACGCTGCGCTGGCGTTGCTCCAAACAACCCCGTAATCCCAAAAAACTGGCCCAAGGCCACTGATGATGATGCCGTTGCCCCCATTGAAAGCGGAAACAGAGCGGAGCGCCTGATGACTCAGGGGGTTTTGAAAATAGAAGCCGTGCGAGTTGTTACTCACGCTGGTCACGGAGTCAAACAGGTTCGACATTCCACCGGAAACGAGCACGCCGTATTGGCCGCCGCGCAAGGTAAGGTTCCGCACCTCCACAAAGCTCCCAGCAATTTGCAGCACATTCGCAGAGGTGCTCTTTCGGTCAAAAACAGAGCCACCGGCGGAAAGGTTGGTACTTCCAATAATACGAAAGGGATTTCCAGCGGAGCCGCTCGTGCTGAATACTGCGGTGTAGTTTGTATAAAGCCCCGTGTCAATATACACCGTATCGCCCGCGACAAGCGAATAGGTCGCCACGAGATTTGTCACGGTAAGCTTTGGCGCTGAATTGGATAGCCCGCTATTGGCATCATTTCCTATCGCGGTCGTATAGACGTCACCCGTGGGATTCAGGTCGTTCACAAAATAGGTCGCTCCCTGTGCGGTCACCGCACAGAGGAAAACCAGTCCAGCCAACACCATGGACCTTAATCCGGGCCGATTAGCGGGTACAGTGAGTTGCAAATCACACCTCAACGCTATATTCCTGCTCATCAGGTTAAAGTACGCACTTTATACAATGGAGTAAATGGGAAACCGACGCGCAAACGCGTGACAACGTGACACACTTAAAGGGCATGCCGGGCGCGGAATTCGATCAAGGATTAGCGGTCATCTGTGCAAAGATGAACAAGAGAGAATGAGGCATCGCGGCCTGCCCCGCAGAAGGCTGATTCAAAAACAGCATGCACCTCGTCTTCCGATGCCCACCCCATCCCGCCATCAGCTACTCAACATTGCCGTGCCCAAGATTTAGCCAACCGGGGTCAGAATGCGTTGATATACCGACATTAGCTTTTCCGCGCTGGGGCGCCATGTATGACGATCCAACACCCGCTCTCGCGCCGCTGTGCCAAGACGTTTTCTCAAACCAGAATCACGCGCAAGTCGTTCCATCGCACATGAAAACGACGGAGCGTCACCGACTGGAGACACGAGACCCGCCCCATCAGCCACCAGCCGTGGAACCCAACCACAATCCGTGGTCAACACCGGCAATCCAGCGGACATCGCTTCAATGGCCGCGAAACAAAAGGACTCATAGTCACTCGTCACAACTTTGAGGTCCGCTGCTGCATAGACAGCAGGCAGCTCGTTGAACGGTACTTCACCCAAAAACAACACCTTCCCCGCGATGCCAGCACGTTCCGCCTGCTGTTGAATACGTTCTCGCAAGGGCCCACTCCCCACCAAGACCAATCGGGCACTCGGATACCGCTCACGAATCAACCGGAACGCCTCAACAAGCATTGCATGGTTTTTAAATGCCTGGAAGCGAGCGACATACAGAACAACAAACTCGTCTACCCCAACTCCATTTCTCTTACGAAAATCGGAAGGTTGTGGGCGGAAGAGTTCTGGATCTACGGCATTCGGTATATCAGTGACGTCTAGCCCTGAAACACCTTCATAGTGCTCATTTTTCAACTTTTCGATTGTGGTACCACTCGCGATTAACGCGTCGGCCGCCTTCGCACCACCTCGCGGATCGTAGAGGTTGGGGGCAGTAAGCCGCATCACAATCGGCACTTTCACACCGAACTTTTTTAGCCAATAGACCAGGTTCGGCAACTCGCAGACTTGGATAATATCGTAGTCGTTCTGATGTTTCGCTACCCAGCGTGCCGCGCGCCACTCAAACCATTCAAACTCGAGCCGCCGAACACGCCACCCTCCCTTGACCTTGTCCCACGGAAACCGGCGCAGCCAGGGCGTACGCAAATGCTGAGCGCCGGGCAATGGCAATGGGGGAGCAGAAAATAGCGGAGCGCCGCAGAGGAACGAGACGCGAACTTGATCGTTCGGCAAATGACGCGAAATCTCCAAATCAAACGTCTCGCCCCCGCCCCGCTCCAAACACGCCATGCGGTTCACAAAGAGAACGCGCAGCCAATCTTTCCTTCGATTTGCATCTGCATCCATAAAATCGACAGGACTCTTCCACACGACGAGGCGGAAGAAAAGAGGGAACTGGCACAGCTCCGCTATAAGTCAAGAGAGAGTGGACGGAAAAGCATGGAGCAGCACGCCCATCTTCCCCCGCCCCGCGATCACGCCACAGCGCAATCGCAAGGCAGAGCCAAAACCCAGCGACGCAATCGTGCCCCTCGTGGACCGATGCGAATGGAAATATTGGCTTGCCACGCGACGTGTCGCATTTACAGTGCAACCCGTGGGATAATTGTGGTTCGCGATTGAGTAGCAAAGGGTGGCCAGCCACGCCTTCGATGTAGAAGACTCAAAGGAATCCGTATGGCGAGTTTCAAATCATTTGTAAAACGGCTGCCGCTTCTGCCCTCTGTGTACAAGCTGATATGCAGCAAATATATCACCCATCAGTTGAAGACAAAAGACCCAGAGCGGGTGTTTGATGCCCTGTACAAACTCAACGCATGGAGCGGAAAGGATTCGGTTTCAGGAACAGGATCAGATGCCATTCAGACAAGTGTTATTGCGAAAGCACTGCCCTCCCTCTTCCGCGATTTCGACATCTCAACATTGCTGGATATTCCGTGTGGCGATTTTCACTGGATGAAAAGCGTCGACCTGAGCGGCATAGACTACACGGGCGCAGATATTGTCAATGCCCTGATACACCAAAATGCAGCCCAGCATGAGCGGCCCAGCGTGCGATTCCAAAAGCTGGATCTAATCAAGGACACACTGCCGCAAGTGGACTTGGTCTTTTGCCGAGATTGCCTCGTACACCTTTCTTTTGAGGACATCTTTTCTGCATTGAACAATCTCTGCAAGAGTCAGTCCAAGTACCTTCTCACCACAACATTTACACGAGACGCGGACAATCGTGATATCAATACAGGCGAGTGGCGGGTACTGAATTTGGAACGCGCTCCGTTTCGGTTGCGCAAGCCACTCCTACTAATCAATGAAGGGTGTACGGAATCCGATAACGCTTATGCCGATAAATCGCTCGGACTGCGGCGGATCGCTGATATACGGGACGATTTGACAAGACGCTCTGCCTGACCGCTCTTCTACACTGCTCCTCCACATCTACAGGGGAGAATTCTTCTATTCAGCTAAAACTCGTTTTCTGAAGAAGCGGCAAATCCGTGACGATCCGCATTAACCGCGTGTTCAGAACGCCCTGCTGTGGTACGATGCCGCATATGAGCATCAAGGCGAAGCTGAAGAGCCTCTTGGCTACGATCAAGTTTCATCGGATATGGAACCGCTTTCTCGCAGGAAACCGCTGGCAAATAGCTGGGCACGGAAACCAAATTCAGATCGGAAACTCATGGCTCACAAACACCTTGATCGAGGTTTCAGGAGCGAATAACACGCTAATCGTCGGAGATCATTGCCGGTTGCACGGTTTTCGAATCGTCATCAAGGGCGAATCCGTTCGAGTGGAGATTCAGGATAGATGTCAGCTTTTCGGAACCATCAGGGCTGAAGACAGCGGCAGCCGAATTGTTGTGGGGGCGGGCACGACAATGGAAAGGGAAAGCTACTTGGGCGCGTTCGAAGGTACATCCCTGCAGATCGGCAATGATTGTATGATTGCCGAGCTGGTTGTGGTGCACACAAGCGATATGCACTCCATTATGGATGCGGAAACAGGGGTGCGCAAAAATCCGGCAGCAGATATCACGCTTGGTTTTCATGTGTGGCTGTGCAGAGGGGCAACCGTCCTCAAAGGGTGCCAGATTGGCGCCCACTCGATTGTGGGCACCTGCGCCATCGTCTCAAGTACCATCCCGCCCCATTCCCTTGCGATCGGAGCGCCCGCCAAAGTGATCCGTTCACAGGTGGATTGGAGCCGCGAACGCATCGCGGCAGCGAAATAGAAATAGCGCGGTTCCGAAACATCTGCGAATCGGCTCACACGAGCTGGCTCAAGGATGCTTCTTGACACCACATTTGACCATCAACTTCAGCGCGGACGCTACGCTGACGGAGCGATTGAGCAACTTGCTTGCCACAAACTTCCGTATGGTAAAAGAGCCGAGCTGAGTGGCATGCCCGCAAACAAGGGCCCACCGCTGGGCAAAGACCGAGCGCATGGCCGTTTCGTTGTAGCGACGAGACGCTTGATTAGCCTTGATCAGGCGAAGGAGCCAACGCTCCGCACGCATCAACTCTTCCGAATCAAATGGATCTTGCGGAAACCCAATTCGATGGTGCAGCTGCAGCTCTTCCGCTGTGGCATCTGGGACGAGTCCTCTCACTACGCGCTCTCTAATTGTATTTCTACGCGTGGACACCGCCTGATAATTGGTCCCTGATTCTTGATTTTCATGCGAATAGTAGTCCAACAGAACTTCAGGTAAATTGGCCCCTCGCACGTCAGCCAGCATACGCGCCCATAAATCATAGTCTTCAACTTGCCGAAACTCATCGTCATACCTGTATCCGTCGGCACTAAACAAGGACCGCTTCATCATTACCGCAGGATGAGCAAAACAGGAGTGGAAGAGCAGGGTCACATCACACTCTTCCGACGAAAAGAAATAGCGCCCGCGATACTGTCGTCCCGCAATATGGCGAGAGGTCTGACCACCGCAAATCCCGACTTCCGGATGTTTTTCCATATATTTAATTTGGAGCTCCAGACGCTTAGGGCGCGACGCGTCATCCGCATCCATACGGGCGATATATTTTCCATGAGCTTCATGGCAGCCGCGGTTCAGTGAGGCGACCAAGCCCAAATTCCGCTCATTCTGAAGCAGGCGAATTCGTGAGTCGTTTTTCGCCCATCGCTGAAGTATGGCAAAACTGTTGTCAGTCGAAGCATTGTCAATAATCAGAAACTCAAAATCGCGCCAAGTCTGATTTAGAATACTTTGGACGGATCGCTCAACAAACGCCTCGGCGTTATACACCGGCATCAAGACGCTAATTTTGGGATCACTCATTGTAATTTTGATGCGGCGAGAGAAGGCGCACTATCCTATGTGGAGCGCCCCATTCGCTCCATTCGTGTTCCGAATCCAATTTTTTATCGGACGTGGGACAAGCGTACGCCACGTTGGTTTGAAGGCAGAAGAGATTTCATACTGGTCGAGCGGTCGTGGCGGGAGTCGCCTATCGGGAGTCTCGCAAACCGACTGGAAGCTCCTTGCTGTTTCGTCGGCCATCCGATCCAGGGTGAAACGCTCCAAGACACGCTGCCGCGCAGCCGCCTGAAGACGACTCAACTCCACTCGATCGGCCGCCAGTTCGCGAATGGCTCTGGCAAAATCCTCTGCATCCCCCACCCGCGCCAGTCTGCCAGCAGTGCCATCGGCAGCGAGAACGCGCAACGACCCCCGAATATCCGCCATCACGGGCGCACAGGAGGCGGCCATGGCTTCCAAGGCGGCAAAACCGCACCCTTCAAAACGGGAGGGGAACACGAAAATATCCGACTTCCGGTATTCCTCGCTGAGCGAACGAGACGAAAGCGGACCCAACAGGCTCACGTTCTCTTTGACGCCAGCCTTTTCAAAACGCAGAGCCAACACGGCGGCATCCGGGCCTCCACCCGCAATCGAAAGATGCACATTCGCGCCAGAGCGACGAAGAGACTTCATCATTGGCGGCAGGAGAAACACGCCCTTGTCCACATCGTATAATCGCCCCGCGTACAGCAAGCGGACCGGCCCATCCTTGCTCTTGCACTTCAGCGCATCCGAGAATGGGGCAGGATCTACTCCGTGATAGATCACCTGCACCAGGTCTCGGGACAGGTGATAATTGCGGGTCAAGTCATCTCCGATCCGATCACTTACCGCATACACGCGGTTGAGATAGGGCGCCAAAGCGTGCGTCGGAACATAGGCGCCGCGTGTCATCATCGGCACGTGAATGACACAGCGAACAGAGCGCGGCAAATAGAACGGCAGCGAACTGGACAGCAGCGTCGCACCCGGCAAGACCATCGCAAGTTGATAGTCCTCCCGTTCGAGGCGCTCAATAATTTGAAGCGTTGCGGAGGGAAGATCATCCGACAAAGTGATAAACTCAACCCCAGGCTCTTGGAGAAAGGGGCTTCCGACATACCGCTCTGCGCTAACCGGCGAAATACAACGAAAATCAATGCCACGCTGCAAAAGGACGGGGCGCAGAAGCTGAAAATAGGTGAACGTGCCACCGATTTGCGGCTCGCAGAAATAGGCAACCTTGATCATAGACATCGGAAATATAGCGGACTCCTTGCGCTCAACAACAAGCCTCAAATAGAATCTGAGCCGAGCATAAACAAAAGGTGCTTATCAAAGAAGGACGATCTGAATGGCGCCCCCCCTCCATGCAATTCACGCGCGATTCCCTTTTGCCCAGCGCACTTCAAATCGCCCCGTTGCCGAGTCCCACAGCGCCACAAGTGTGGTGGCGTTCATCGCAATGAACATCAGGGGAACACCCACAACACCGAGGCGAAGGCCCAATCGGTTGAACAACCACCCCAGCCCAGCGAGAATCAAGAGCGCAAGCTGCGCAACACCAATCACCACGTAGAGCGAGTAATGGAGTAGAAGCAGATTGCTGCACCACGCAAGCAAGAGAAGAAACGGCGCGAGGAGGCGCAACAGCTTGTGTGAAACAAAAGCGAACCAGGCGGGGTTCTTTGCCGGATTGAGCAGCGAGGGCCAAAGGCGAATCAATTGCACATTGCCCGCAATCGTTCTGCGCTTCCGCAAGGCCTCTCGATGCGGATCGGACTCAGGACGATCGTATGCTTCCGCGCGCGACTCGAAGACACAACGAAAACCGCGCTGAATTGCGCGCATCGGAAGGGCGACATCGTCCAAAAGAGTATTCGCGGGCAAGGGCTCCAACAACGCGCGGCGAATAGCATAAATTGCGCCCGTCGCTCCAGGAACAGAACCAAAGGCAGCCTCTGAACGACGAATCCACTTCTCATATCGCCAATATGCGCCGATCCCCTTCGCGGCCGTGGTATCGCCTTCGGTCGTCACGAAGACCAATTCGCCCGAAACCACACCCACCGACGGATCAGCAAAGTTTTCCAGTAAGGCCGTAAGCGCTTCAGGGTTCAACGGTTGGCGAGCATCGGTCAGGAGGACTATCTCTCCGGAACACTCCTTTATCAGATCGTTGAGAACACTCGGCTTTCCGCGACGCTCTGTGAATTCAAAGAGACGCACACGCTCATCCCCCACCCTTGCGACGGCGCCGGCAAGATCGCCAGAGGAGCCATCTGATCCGATCAGCACTTCCTTGATCAAATCAGCCGCTTGCATTCTCAATACGCTTTTGAGTTTAGCCTCTAGCGGCTCTACTTCGCCATATACAGAGATCAGCACACTTACCGACGCGCGATAAGGGGCCTTTTGTACCGGGCGCGGGAACCAGTGCGCCCGCATGGCGACCAACAGGGGATAGCCCGCAAAGATATAGAACAAGCCGAGCAGCGAGAGCCATAGGAGGAGTTCAGCCATAACAAATGTCATTTCACGCTACGCCCGCGAATGGCTTAACGCCGGTCCCTCGACCTTGATCCCCTGCTTTTTCATCCCTGATCTTGAAGGCGTCGTCCATGGCGGAGGATTTTGAGGCCCTTAGTAAATAAGCGTATAAAAAACGGATCGGCTTTTGTATAAACAATGCACAGTGCGCGGTTGACGAAGTGGAAATCGTACTTCGCAGCGATTCGCTTCCACAGGTCATAGTCATCGAAATAATCCGTCGGATCCCATCCGCCCACTTCATCTAAAACGGCCCGCGTATGAATCACTCCGTTCGAGACGAGGAAATTGTATTTCATTAAGTTTTCTCGCGACCACTTCAAGGCCCCGTGGAATGGATTGCCCCACAGCCGCCGGCCTGTATCGCGATCCCGGAACTGTGCGCGACAATAGATCAGCGGGCACGAAGGATGCTTCGAGGCGGCTGTCAGCATTTCCTGCAAGAACTCCGGACAATACTCGTCGTCATCATCCAGATAGGCAATGTAGGGCGCTCGGGCCATCTTGAAGACCGCATGATTCTTCGCGATCGCGCCGTGGCTGCGCGGCGGCGATTTTTCTGCCAAGTTGAAAAAGCGCAAGCGCGAATCGTTGTAGGACGCCACCACCTCCGCCGTGTGATCGGGCGTGCAATCGCCAACAATAAGGTGTTCCCAGTTCGGGACGGTCTGAACACGCACCGACGCAATCGCCCGCCGCAACAGCTCGGCGCGATTGTACGTACTGGTAATGATGCTGACTTGGGGGCCCTGCATGAATTGTAAATTTTTCGCTTCTGAAATCGCTAACCCATTTCAACTATCTGCAACGAAAACAGAGAGTAAAGCATCTTTCCATCCGCAACGCCACGCTCTAAAGCGGCTCTGCAGGAAAGGATGAGGTTGATGAGTTGATGGGTTGATGGGTTGATGAGGGGGGTGGGATGAATTTTTAACCACATAAGGCACAAAAAGCACGAAACGCATAGCGTAGGGCGTTAAATTTTCACGCCACAAAAACGCACGGAAGGCAAACTGTTGGGTTGTTCACGATTTCGCTGTGGTTGGTAGGGCGAGGCCGAGTGCGCCGAACGTGAATGAAAAGATTTTTAACCACGGAAACGCGCGGAATTACACGGAAGGGGATGGCGGGAGAATGGGTTGGGGAAGTTGATGGTTGATGGGTTGATGAGGGGGGTGGGGATGAATTTTTAACCACAAAAAGCACAAAAGACACAAAACGCATAATGAAAAGATTTTTAACCACGGAAATGCGCGGAAGAACGCGGAAAGCGAACTTTCGTGTGGTTCACGGTATTGCTGTGTTGGTAGGGCGCGACTGCCAGGCGCGCCGCAGAAGCTGTAGGGTTCACAACCGAAGGCAGATAATAATCCGATTTGGAAGGGCGCGATTAATCGAAAAGGTTCAGGCCCGCCCGGCGGTCGGGCCCCACCTTGGAGGTTTTAAATGATTCGGGGCGGTAAAATCCCCCGCCCTCGGCGCGGGCGGCTACAGGGATCACGGCAAACTGAATGTTCTCAACGCTGTAGCCGCGTCCGCCGTCGCCGAAGGCTATGGCGGGCCAGGGGGGCGGTGACTGCAGAGAAAGAGGGCTACAATTCTCTGCACAAAACCTCACACGCGATACACACTTGCGTGAGGGCGCACAATCGTTAATGGTTTTGCCGTGCGTATTTTGACCAATATGGCCTTCTGGCAGAGCGAGACATGGATTGCCGTAGTAGACTCGCTTTATGACACCTCAGTCAAAGCGGATCCGCAGTTTATGTCCTGGTGGCACGAGGCCCTCGCTCTTTGGCGACGGGCATGCAACTACGACGTAGTCGTCACTATGGGGGTCCGAGAATCTATGGCCTATGGCCTGCTCTGCGCTCTGACCGGACGACGCTCAAAACAAATTATGTGCGAGGTCTTTATTGACGCGCCCTCCCCCTCACCGATCTGGCATCTAAAAAATGCGATTTATCGGTATGTTGCACACCGCGCAGTTGGCCTTCTGGCAAACAGTTCAAAAGAAATTGGAACCATGGCACAGCGCTACCGGATGGATTCATCACGCATCCGATACGTCCCGCTAAACACCAACATCGCGAATCCGAAAATGGAATCGGCGGATGACGGCTTCTTACTCTCTGCCGGTCGCACCCTGCGCGACTATGCGACACTGATCGCGGCCATCCGACGTCTGCCCAATGTTCCAACGTCTGTAATTTGTGGTCGTCATGACGTCCAAGGGTTGGAAATTCCATCACACGTGACTGTCCTTCACGAGATTCCCCGCGAAGATTACCTGAAAAAACTCCGCCGATGCCGCCTCGTCGCGCTGCCCTTGCTCAACACGGAGCGGGCGACGGGTCAGGTCGTACTGCTCGAAGCCATGGCGATGGGCAAACCCGTGATCACCACCCGCTCCCCCGGCACAGTGGATACGATTGAGCATGAGAAAAATGGAATCTTGATTGAGCCGGGCGATGCGGAAGCCCTGGCACACAAAATTGCGCAACTCTGGAACGACCCCACTCTTCGCGAAAAAATAGGCGCGGCAGCCGTTGAAACGATGCGCGAAAGCGGATCCGCAGAGCGGCATGCGGAATTGAAACTGGCCGCGATCCGAGAGCTGGTGCGCTCAAGATAGGGATCGTCGGATTAGACGTTTCCCCTGTAGCCGCGGGCGCTGACCGCGGGGGGATAATGCGAACCACAAAGAGCACAAAAGGCACAAAACGCGTGGCGCAGGGAATGAAGGGCTTTTTAACCACGGAAAGCGCGGAAGGATGCGATTGATGAGTTGATGGGTTGATGGGGAAGGGTTTTCGGAAAATTCCGTTTGCTTCCCGATTGTATCATAACTGGTAGGGCTCGACTGCCAGGCGAGCCGCGCGGGTTGCGGGGCTCGGAACCGAAGGGGAATAATCCAATTTTGTTACGATTGGATTTCATCGTGAACGTTTAGACCGTCCTCGGTCTACCCGCCTACGGAGGGCCGGCCCGCCCGGCGGTCAGGCCCTACCACAAATGGCATATTGTCGTGTTGTTCCCGATTACATTTTGGCTGGTAGGGCGCGACTGCCAGGCGCGCCGCAGAAGCTCTACGGTTTACAACCGAAAGTCGATAACAAACCGATTTGTAACGTCGCGATTCATCATGAACATTCAGGCCGGCCTGGCAGTCCGGCTCTACCACAAACACAAACTGTGTAGCGCACCGTGTGATAGGTTTTAACCACGAAAACACGCGGAAGAACGCGGAAGGGGATCGGGATAAAGGGAGATGGCTGTTTGCCCTGTAGCCGCGGGCGGTGACTGCGGGGGGATAATGCTAACCACAAAGAGCACAAAGGGCACATAACGTGTGGCGTGGTGGATGGTTAACTGCGGAACGCGCGGAAGGATGCGATTGATGGGTTGATGAGTTGATGGGGAAGGGTTTTCGGAAAATTCCGTTTGCTTCCCGATTGTATCATAACTGGTAGGGCGCGACTGCCAGGCGCGCCGCGCGGGTTGTGGGGCTCGGAACCGAAGGGGAATAATCCAATTTTGTTACGATTGGATTTCATCGTGAACGTTTAGACCGTCCTCGGTCTACCCGCCTACGGAGGGCCGGCCCGCCCGGCGGTCGGGCCCTACCACAAATGGCATATTGTCGTGTTGTTCCCGATTACATTTTGGCTGGTAGGGCGCGACTGCCAGGCGCGCCGCAGAAGCTCTACGGTTTACAACCGAAAGTCGATAACAAACCGATTTGTAACGTCGCGATTCATCATGAACATTCAGGCCGGCCTGGCAGTCCGGCCCTACCACAAACACAAACTGTGTAGCGCACCGTGTGATAGGTTTTAACCACGAAAACACGCGGAAGAACGCGGAAGGGGATCGGGATAAAGGGAGATGGCTGTTTGCCCTGTAGCCGCGGGCGCTGACCGCGGGGGATAATGCGAACCACAAAGAGCACAAAAGGCACAAAACGCGTGGCGCAGGGAATGAAGGGCTTTTTAACCACGGAAAGCGCGGAAGGATGCGATTGATGAGTTGATGGAGAAGGGTTTTCCTAAATTTCCGTTTGCTTCCCGATTGCATCTTACCTGGTAGGGCTTCGACTGCTAGGCGAGCCGCGCGGGTTGTAGGGGCTCGGAACCGAAGGGGAATAATCCAATTTTGTTACGATTGGATTTCATCGTGAACGTTTCGGCCCGCCCGGCGGTCGGGCCCCACCTTGGAGGTTCTTAATGATTCGGGGGGATAAAATCTCCCGCCCTCAACGCAGGCGGCTACAGAAGAATGAATATCGGGAGTAAGGGGTGCTGTAGCCGCGGGCGATGACCGCGGGGGTGTTGGTTGAAGGTAGGGCCCGACCGCCGGGCGGGCCGAGGGTTGTTGAGAAGGTCCATGTTGCGGCGCGCCTCGGTTTACCCGCCTATGGAGGGCGGTCGCGCCCTACCCGCATGGATAAATAATTTGGCGGGTTGGACGTGTCGAAAGGGGGAATGGATTTAGGACCGCCCTCAACGCGGGCGGCTACAGAGGCGCATCAGGCTTATAGAAATTAGCGAACCATTCGCGTAATTCGCGGTTGAATATTCATCAAGACGCGAGCTTCGAGGCATCTGCAGCGGAGCTCTGCCGCACAGCAGGCAAATTGGCCAAGGCGACCACCACAATCAGCGGAACGAAGGGCAGATGATGTCGGTCGCCTCCCTCGAAAATCGCGTACACGAGGAAATTGGAGCCGAGGACGATGGCAGTCGCCAATTCGATTGCGCTCAGTGGAAGCTTCAATCGGTTCGCGGCAAGTGAGTGGGCAGCCCAGAGGCCCACGATAAACGCCCATCCGAAAAAGAAGACCGCGCTAATAGAGTCATCGAGCCAGCCGGGCAATGGGCGCCCTCGAATATTGATTAACTCGACAAAGGTGGATTCCCCTCCCCACGTGTGCAGGACTTTATTCCACGCCAGCGCGAGAAACTTAATGGGATTCTCCCGAATAAATGCTTTCGCCTGTTCGGCGCTCGCGCGACCGTGCTCCAACATGGCTTGAGGCGAATCCACCTTCGCCTCATCGGGCAGGCCACTGTAAAGCCCGTTTGAGGTCTCGTTGTTTGCGCTGTGGAAGACCATTCCGCCAGAGGTACATACCAAAACCGGCTCTCCAAATACCTTCTGAATTTCGCACCGTCCACGGGGCGACTACCAAGGTCATTCCGAGCGCAAAGGCAATAAACAGTACGAGGCGTTTTCCAAATCGTATCGGCGCCCCCCCTCGCGGTTTGGCGTCAGCGCCCAAAACAACAAGGACTGTCCGACTGCAATAAGCTGCGTCGCTTTTGTGAGCGCCCCGAGTCCCGAAGCAAGACCGGCCCCGAAGGAGGCACGGGAGCATTTCAAGGATTGAATCCAACCCCAGGCGGTGGCGACGACACAAGCAGTGTAGAAATAGTGGTAATAGGGCGTCGTCAAAATGTAGGCGATGAAGCTCGGATACCAGGCCACGGCCAAACCGGCGATACGCGCATATAGCGGCACAACAGAACGAGCGAGTCCATAGGTCAGTAGCGATACCGCAGCGTGAAGCGGGATGTGGGAAATTTGAGCGACAAGTGGAGTCGCGTCGAAGAGTTTCATCCACGGCCAATACCACCACGTCTGTGCGGGTGGGTAATAAGTCAGCGCATTCATTTGGCCCGTGCTCAAAAACGCAGCAGCCTCTTCAAACACGAACTGGCCGTCGCTCGTCGGCACAGGACGAAGAAGCAGCAAGAGGCCAAGCTGCACAAGCGCCGGCGCGAGAATCAGCAAAGCAAAATAGCTGGGCCTCCCCAACGTACCCAGCGGGTTCCAGCCCTTTTCCAAGCGACGATGTACCGCGAGGGCGGCGCCGAGCGCGATTAGCAACGGGCCGTACGCAATTATCAGGTCCTTGTGCAGCGGAAAATACAAAACCAAGACGAGCACAACAAGCGACAAGCCCCGAAGGAGCCACGCAATAATGGAGTGTAAGCGATTCATTCTGTAAGCGCCGTATAGAGGGCCAGATGTCGGTCAATACAGCGGGCAAAAGCGAACTCTGTTTCAACACGCTTTCGCCCCGCGCGACCAAGTGATTGGGCCAGTTCGTGATTCTGCATTAGTCGTTGCAATCGGTCTGCAAGGGCGGCGTCATCGTTGTCCGACACCAGAAATCCCGTTTCCCCTTCAGCGACGACATCCGGCACACCGCCGACAGAGGTCGCCACGACGGGCCGCCCCCAGGCCATGGATTCGAGAAGACTCAGCGGCAGGTTTTCAATTCGCGAACACAAGGCTACACAGTGAACGCTCGGCAGCAAAGGCGCCATCGGCACATAGCCGAGGAGCTGAACACAGTCGCTCAGATTCAGCACTTCAACGTTCGCTTCAATGTTCGCTCGCTCCGGGCCTTCGCCTGCGAGGAGAATCCGGAAACGCTGCCCGGACTCCCGCAAGCGCACCGCAGCACGGAGCAACAGATCGTGGTTTTTCTCCCAACTCAATCGTCCGATTAAAGCGATGGTGAACGGGGAATCGGGCCAGCGTTCCGCTTCTTCGAGGGCTGGCAACTGATCGGGGCAAAGTCCCGTAGAAATGTGGTGAAGGCGTTCCGGGCAGACCCCGGCAGCCAAGAGTTGTTGTTCATAAAATGAAGTCAAACACACCACGGCATCATCGTGTCGGAGTGCGCGTACTTCGAGCCATTCATAAAACCGCTCCTTCAGCTCGGGTCGCACAAGCCAGCCGTGGATTGTTGTGACAGTTTTTGCCAACTTTCGCGCCGCAACAAGGGCGTGGATATGCGCCTTGTAGCCCACGGTGTGGAGAATCGGACTCTTGATCGTCCGCAATCGCGTTCGCAATTCCCGAATCAGGGAGCGGGAAAAGCGGCCTGTCACGGCAAAGCGTTCGGTCGCGATCCCCATTTCGGCGGCGGCGGTCGTCATCGCCCCCACCCCCTCGCCAAGTCGTTCTTCACCGATCAGCCACAACCGGACGGGGACCCGCTCCGAGAGTCCGCGGATGAGTTCGAGCGTCACCCGCTCAGCCCCATAAAGCTGCGGCACGTCCTGTAGGAGAAAGATGATGGATGCAGAAAAGGCCATACGAATTTGTGAAGGGTACGGTAGGTTAGGGAGTGATGATAAACAAGTGCGCATGGCAACAGAAGACAGTGGAAATTGCTTTGAACACGAGATCGCAAAGATCGCGAAGGGGAAAAGCTCAAGCCTTGAACCGAAAACTTCTCCAGCCGAAGAGAGCATGGGACATAGCTCATGGCGCTCAATGGTTGAGGGGTGATCAGTGGATGGGCAACACTACAGATGAATTCGCGGCAATTCACGGTTCTCGCGGTTTCCCATTCAGCGCGTCCTGCAAATTTGCCCTCTGCACAATTCCCATTTTGTGACTTTTGTGCGTTTTGTGGTTAAAACAAATCATCCCCGCGGTCAGCGCCCGCGGCTACAGCATCCCTTCGGCGCCAAGCTCGCATCCTCTGTAGCCGCCCGCGCTGAGGGCGGTCCTACATCCATTCCCTCGTCGACACGGCCAACCCGCCAAACTATTTATCCGTGTGGGTAGGGCGCGACCGCTGGGCGCGCCGCAAGGGTTGTAGAGTTCGCAACCGAAAGGAAATGACTCAATTTCGGTACGTATGGGGTTTGTCGTTAATATTCCGGCCCGCCCAGCGGTCGGGCCCTACCTAAACATGAACTGTATAGCGCACGGCGTGATGGGTATTGGCCGTATTGTTCCCGATTAGGTTCTGGATGGTAGGGCGTGACTGCTAGGCGCGCCGCAAGGGTTGTGGGGGTTGCAACCGGAGGGGGAAATTCCAATTTGTGACGTCGTGATTTGTCGAAAAGGTTCAGGCCGGCCTCAGCTTGCCCGCCTATGGAGGGCGGTCCGGCCCTACCTGTAATAAGGCAACACCCCGTGGTCATCGCCCGCAGCTACAGCGTTGAGAACATTCAGTTTGCCGTGATCTCTGTAGCCGCCCGCGCTGAGGGCGGTCCCAACTCCATTCCCCCGTCGAAATGTCCAACCCGCCACATTATTCATCCGTGTGGGTAGGGCGCGACCGCTGGGCGCGCCGCAAGGGTTGTAGAGTTCGCAACCGAAAGGAAATGACTCAATTTCGGTACGTATGGGATTTGTCGTTAATATTCCGGCCCGCCCAGCGGTCGGGCCCTACCTAAACATGAACTGTATAGCGCACGGCGTGATGGGTATTGGCCGTATTGTTCCCGATTAGGTTCTGGATGGTAGGGCGTGACTGCTAGGCGCGCCGCAAGGGTTGTGGGGGTTGCAACCGGAGGGGGAAATTCCAATTTGTGACGTCGTGATTTGTCGAAAAGGTTCAGGCCGGCCTCAGCTTGCCCGCCTATGGAGGGCGGTCCAGCTCTACCTGTAATAAGCCAACACCCCGCGGTCAGCGCCCGCGGCTACAGCATCCCTTCGGCGCCAAGCTCGCATCCTCTGTAGCCGCCCGCGCTGAGGGCGGTCTTAAATCCATTCCCCCGTCGAAACGGCCAACCCGCCACATTATTCATCCGTGTGGGTAGGGCGCGACCGCCCTCCAGAGGCAGGTAAACCGAGGCGCGCCGCAAGACGGGCCTTCTCAACCAACCCCGGTCCGCCTATGCGCAACAACGTCTCCACTTTGAGATTCATTTCAACGCCTTCATGTGTATGCTACGCAATTCCCAATGTCTCATCTCTTATCCATCATCGCCGTCACATTCAACGAAGAGCGGTCCATCGCCAAGTTGCAGGCGGCAGTCGGCGCGCTGAAACGGCCAAACAGTGTTGAGATTGAAACGATTCTCGTAGATGGCGGAAGCAGTGATCGGACCGTGGAAGTTGCGCGGGAAGCGGGATTTTCCCAAATTGAAGTCCTTCCAAACGCCAGCATCCCGGTTTGTCGCAATGCGGGACTGAAGGTTGCGAAAGGCGATTGGATCGCCTATCTCGACGGAGATTGCGAGCCGAGCGTTGAGTGGTTGGAACAAGCCACTTTCTTTCTTGAGCGCGAAGAAAAAGCCATTCTCGGTTGGCCAGCACAGCCACCGGAACCGATGACATGGGTACAGGCGGCATGGAATTTTCATTGGGCACAAAAAAACCCGTATCGCGAAATGCGACACGGGCGCGAGGTCGTCGTCAAGGAAGGTTTCCGCCTCGTAACGACACGAAATATGGTTTTACACCGCTCTGTCGCGGATCAACTCAACGGCTTCAATGAAGAACTGACGACTGGCGAAGACACGGACTTTGCCTTTCGCGCAGATCAGGCGGGCATCCCTGTTTGGGGGGTGCCGGAGCTGCTCGTCGCGCATCACGGTGAACCAGCAACATTGGGTGCGTGGTTTAAACAACAGCTCTGGCATGCAAATCGGAAGAGCTATCGTCATATTTCTGAACTGAGCGGAGGGAAAATTGGCGGTAATGCGCCACGCTTCACCGCGCTCTATCTGACAACTGCGGCAATCGCGATTCTGGGTTTGCTCGCCGCCGCATCAACTCAGACGTGCCTGTATGCGGGATTCATCCTTCCCTGGCTTGCCCTTATCCTCGGCCCGGCAATACTGCTCAGCCTCCGCGCCAAGACTTTTCGCTATCTGCCCGCACTCTGCATCCTCTACGCGACCTATGGCCTCGCGCGAAGTGTTGATTTGTTGGGACTGCATCGGGCGAAGCCGAGTTGGAAGAGCGGAGCGACGCGAAGGCGATGAAGCGGAATCCTGAAATGTGGGTTCATTGTAGCCGCGGGCGTTGACCGCAGGACGGCATGTTCCGAACCACTGCCCTCGGCGCGAGCGACTACAGGTGCGTTGAGCGCACCGCGCTCGAAGAACGAGCGAGTGCGAAAGATGTTTATCGCGCGACGCGGCAATACAGCTCCGCGAATTGCGCGGCAATCGCCTCCGGCTGGTGCCGGGCTTCCACACGTGCGCGGCCGGCAGCGCCAAATGCGCGCGACTTCTCTTTATCGGCAAGGAGCACGTTCAATCGGTCGGCCAAGGCATCCGAGTCACCGGACCGGATAATGAAACCGGTGACGCCGTCCCGCACCAACTCGCGATTTCCGCCACAATCGGTCGCTACGACGGGCAGGCCAGCGGCCATATATTCGAGGATCGTATTGGATAAACCCTCACTTCTATTCGGAACCAACACGCCGATTTCGCACTGGGCAAGCAGGGCAGGAATTTCGTGGCGCTCTCCGAGGAAGAAAACATTTTCAGTGACCCGCAATTCGGTCGCCAGCGCCTCAAGGGAGGCGCGTTCACGGCCATCCCCGATGATGAGCACCCTCGCATCGGGATGTTTTTTGACAAGATGAGGAACGGCCCGGAGAAGCGTGGCAACGTCTTTCTCCGGGTCCAGCCGCGAAACCATCGCAATCAGGCGACCCGTCGGCAGAGGAGGAATCGGCTGGAGCGGTTGGCTTTTTTCGACGATCAAATTCTTGCGCGTCAAGGATGTTCGGAATAACGCAGAGCTTTTCCCGCTGAATGTGGCGACAGGCCGGCGCATCGGCAATCGCCTGCGCGTTGACCACCACGGCCCGCGCTCGACGATCCGCCATGCGCATTAGCGCCAGTTTTCGCGGCACATAGATTTCACCCAAGTCGCGGCGGCTGGTAATCAATGGAACACGTGCGGACAGCGACGCTGCCGCGCCAAAAATAGCGGCGTCCGCGTCCCACGCATGAATCACTTTTATTTTTTGTCCCCGAATGAATCGTGCGAGCCGACTCACCTCGGAGAAGGTCTGCGGGCGCAGCAGGTGTTCGATTTCCATCGTGAATACCGGACGACAGGCATTCTCAATATCATCGAGAAAGAAGCCCTCGCGCCGCATAACACCGACTCGCTGATCCCACCCCTGCGCGGCGAGCGCCAGGGCAGTACGGGCACACTGTCCCTCCGTGCCGCCACGAATCAGGTTCCAGACAAGGTGAAGAACGCGGGGCCGATTCACTCCGAGACCTTGTTCAGTAGTTCAGTTCCTTCGACTTCGGCCGGTTTGCGACCCAGTGTATCTTCAATTGAGACCCTCAATGCCCAGGCATCTTTGGCTTGAACCTCACTCATGCCGTGACGCATCTGTTCCTCGACGTACTCTTCCTTACGGTTGTCAGCGGCTTTTGAGCGGTCGTACCACGTCTCTTCCGGCTGCCCACACCCTGCGCACAGCAACACGAACAGCGCCCCGCACACCCCTCGGAGGCGACTAATTTTTATCACGTGTTGGATGAGTTTGAATGGCATCTGCAATCGTCTCGGCCGCAAGCTGAATTCCTGCCTCATTCCAATGTGTATCATCGGGCCAATAAATCAACTCCCCTCTTGCAGCGGCAGCACGAAACACAGGAAGCAAATTCACGACCAAAATCCCCTCATTCGCCAAAGCAGGTTCAAGCTCATCGAATACAGATGGCGGCCAGTGTTCACCTCTGGGATAGGCCGACACTGGAACGTACTCGCGGTAAACCTGTTCTTTTTCGGGAATCAGGACGATCACCCATTTGATTCCTCGGGGCTCCATGACTCTTGCCTGCAGCAAGTTGGCGGCATGCTGGGCGGCAGCAACATTTCGAGCATCTGGGGACCAAAACAGCGATTGGATGTTCACTCGATAAAAGAGCATGGGAAAACCGCCTACCCCATCCGAAGATATATAGACATCTGCAACACGCGAAAGCCCAAGAGAAAAGCGTGCTTTTGTCCACGCTCTTCGCACGAACTGCGCAATGATGGAAGTATTTGGAAGACTCTTGCCCAATTTTTCCGGCTGTAATTGCCCCCACGCGATCCGAGCGCCCCTCTCCAGCGCCTGTGATTCAGACGACTTAATAGAGCGCAAGGTCTGATACGCAGCGCTTGTCAATATGTAGCCCGTTGCATCGCGTTCGGGAATAGCCCAGATAAGAAGCTCTGGTGGCTGCTCGCTAAAATACGGGTGGATAAGCGCTGTTGAAAGGGGAAGCGCTGGCCCACGCCCCGGACGAGCAATCGTGTACACCGGTTCTTTGAGAATACGGCTCAGGCGCCCTCCGAGAAAATTTGATGTTCCATTGCCCTGTACAAGGAAGCTGTCGCCTACGAGAGCTATTTGGTATTGCGTTCCGGTGGTTGGAGGGATATTCGGCAAGCCAAACTCATCTGTATAAAGCGTGAAGCCACCGGGATGCTCTACGGCGAACTCTTCCGTCTCCGCATCAGAACCCAGCAGCGCCGCAAGGTCGCCACCGCGACGTGTTTCAGTTACCCGGACACCCAAAGGCGTTGCCTCGCCCATATATGCTGGGCGCACTTGACTGGATACAAAGGTGCGTTGCCAGTGAAACCAAGTGAAACGCATGGTCCAATCCAGGGCCACTATCCCCAGCCAGGCAGACATAATTAAAATCAAGGGTACGACCAAGACCCATGTATTTCTCTTTGAAGATGCGTCCATTTTTAGAACTGAAAATACAGGAATGGTGAACTTGAATTAATCAGGATCGTGCCGACACACAGCACAAAGAGAATGGCGTAGGCCAAACCACGCGAAAATGCAGCGACAAGAGTTCGCCCAAAAGCGGGCGGAGCATCTTCCAAATCGGGCCGCAAAATATTCCATGAGTTCGGCAGCGTAAAAGCAATCACAGAGACGATCACCAAAAAAGCGAGTGAGGCCATCAACGGGAAAGGCCCTTCATACGCCGGCCATCCACCCCATCCGTGAAGCCCAATCAGCCCCCTCCAAATTCCAGTCGCTTGATGAATACCCGCAGCGCGAAAGACGACCCAAGCGAGCGAAACCAGAAAAAAAGTTCCGAACCCGTGGCAACCATCCTACAGGACTTTTCCCTCGCCCTCGCCACAACCGCTCCCACGCCAACATAACTCCGTGAAAACCGCCCCAAATCACAAAGGTCCAGTTCGCGCCATGCCACAGGCCACCGAGTAGCATCACAATAAAAAGGTTCACGTAGGTACGACGTGGGCCGATGCGATTACCACCCAGTGGAATATAGAGGTAGTCGCGTAGCCAGCTCGACAAAGAGATGTGCCAGCGCCGCCAAAAGTCAGTGATGGAAACCGACTGATACGGCGAGTTAAAGTTCTGAGGAAATCGAAAACCGAAGAACAATCCCAAACCAATCGCCATGTCGGAGTAGCCGCTGAAATCGAAATAAATTTGCATCGTGTAGGCGAGCACCCCAATCCACGAGGCAATAAAGCCGGGGGTTGACGGGCCGAACGCCAGATCGACCATCGGCGCTACACCATCGGCAAGGAGCACTTTTTTGGCTAATCCGATAATAAAGAGCGCAATGCCGGTTCGGACCTTGTCCCATGTGTGCGTGCGATAGACCAACTGCTCAGCCAACTCGTGATAGCGCACGATCGGGCCGGCTACCAGTTGCGGGAAAAGCGCGACATAGCAGGCAAAATCCCAAAGACTCCGCGCAGGTTTCGCCGTGCCCCGGTAAAGGTCAATCGTGTAGCTCATCGTCTGAAACGTGTAGAAGGAAATCCCGACAGGAAGCACGAGGTGTAAAAAGAGGTAGCAAGGTGCTGTGGGCGCCGAGAAGACCAGCGAGGCGATTTACCGTTGTCGCACCAAGATCGTAGTACTTGAAGAACCCCAGCATTGCGAGATTCGTACACATGGAGAGGATCAGCCATCGTCGTGCGCGCGTCCGCGAAGACGCGCGAGCCAGGAACTTCCCCGCATAGTAATCAATGATGGTTGAAGCCAGCAGCAAACCGCAAAAGCGATAGTCCCACCACCCGTAAAAGACGTAGCTCATCAGGGTGAGAAAAACGACCCGGCCGCGACGAGCAAAAAAGACGAAGTAGCCGATTAAAACAATCGGCATAAACAAAAAGAGGAACTCGTAACTCGAAAAAAATCACGGAGCGGCCTCGTCTTGGCGCAAACGGCGAATGCCCGCCACACGGGCGGAAACGGCAGGGACGCTGTATCCACCATGCAAGTCCCAGCGATTCAACGCCCAACGGTTCGCCTGCGCTTCATTATTTCCCTCGCGCGTACTCACTGCTGCAAGAATCCCATAGGTTTCAAAGAGTGACTGCGCCAGTTCAAGCGGCACGGGCAAATGACCGTACGGATAAGCGAATCCCCATGGATCATGTCCCGTCACCTCGCGCACAAATCTCACGGACCCCTCAATATCCTGCTGAATTCGGTCAAGCGACTCGCCACGAAATGACAGATGGGCATCGCCGTGGGGCTGAATATCGAAGCCCATCTGAGAAAGTTGTTTCACTTCTTCCCGGTTCATAAATGGGTAAAAAGTCGGCGCGACAGAGCCACTGGCCTTCAACTCTGAAAAACGCTGCGCTCGGGCCTTCTCTGACAAAGGTCGCCACTCCGCTTCAAGTTTAAGCGCCTCTGCAGCAGCCTGTTCGCTAGTTGGATATCGGCTAGTCAGCCACTCCCGCAACGCATACCACCACGGCGAAGACCGACCATCAACAAAAGAAGCGGTGACAAAGAACGTCGCGGGGATACCGAGACGAGTTAAAATTGGAGCAGCCTGTTCCAGGTTGTTGCGGTAGCCATCGTCGAAGGTGATCGCCAACCCACGTTCCGGCCAATTTCCTGTTTCGAGGAAGGATCGAACCGCCGTTTCCAGTTCGACAATTTGATACTGCCTCGCCAGCGCCTCGATCTGTTTGGCAAACAAAGTCGGGGCGGTCTGTAGCCGATCAACATTGAGCACGGGGTGATCTCGTTCATCCACGCCGTGGTAGGTGACGATCCGAAACGCCGACCGCGTCCGCGCACGCTCCATCGCCAGCAGCCCAGATCGCTGCAACATCCATATAGCCACGTTCTTCATCGAAAGAGGGCTAATGGAACGTGGAACGGGGCGAGGACTCAAGAGGAAAGAACGAAACGCGCAATAGCGCAGAGGGCATGGAGCAGAGCGACGGGAGCCGCGCTGTAAGCCGCAGAAGTGCGCAGGAACCTCCCCGTCACCACCGATCCATCAGCTCTGATTGGGCACTTCCGACAGCGTGAAGCGACGCTTCCCGCTGGCGAGCACAGGGATTGAATCCACGAGTTCCACGCGAAATTCGGCGCCTTCTCCAAGCATCGGTTCAATTTTCTTCCGCCACTGCGCTTCGAATTCGGGGCGGATGCGATCCGCGACCACGCGAAGGCAGTAGCGATTCATTGATTCCTGTACAAACTGGAACTCGCGAACGCCCTCTGCGCCATAGAGCACGTGGGTAAAGAATTCGCCGTGAATCAATTTCCCGTGTGCGGTGCGGATGGTATCCGCCTGGCGCCCCCACCACCCGCGCCAGCCGCGGGGTTGTTCGCCCGCAGGAACACTCGCCTTTGGCCCATACGGCGAGATCGCCCGTGTCGTAACGAATCAACGGCATCGCGTGATTCGCAAGATAGGTGATCAACAGCGGACCCGGCTCCTTGAATGGATCGACGCTGTCGATCTCCACGACAAAATCGTGTTCATTGACGTGCAATCCGCCATGCGCCTCACATTCCGCGGCAATGGCGCCCGCCTCGCGGTTGCCATACCGATCATAAATCGGCCGTTGAAAGTACTCACGGACCTCTTCACGCCCTGCCTGCGTCAAGACTTCAGCGGAACTGATCAGGCCGGTTAGCGGATAGCCCGGAACCGTTCCGATGGACTTCAAGAATCGGGCATACACCTGGAGCGAACCGGCGTAAGCAACGAGCAAATGCGGACGGAAACGCGTCATCGCCTGATGAAACGCCGCCATCTCTTCTTCGCCCATCTCGAACGCGTTATACCAGCGCATATTATCGAGCCACCAACGGAGGTTGAGCCGCCAGTCGCGAAACGCTGCCTTCGTATCGCGGTCCGAACCCCAGAGCATCGCGATGCGATCACCTGGGCGCCAACCAGCGAGACCATTCGCCCACATCAGCGACGCTTCCCGCGCCTGTTGTGTCGGGCGATCTACTTTGAAGGTCAGGGGTGTTCCCGTTGATCCGCCAGTATGATCGTCCACGACACCTGTGGCATCGTCGGCGACAAAAGACGCGGGATTCGCCTGAATATCCGCGCGGCGCAAGGGAGGAAGTTCCGCCAAAACGTCACGCGCATTCCGCGCGGTGATTTCATGGTCAGCAAGAAGCGAACGAAAATGAGGAACATGGTTCTGGGCATGGCGCAACAGAGCGACAAGGGCTTCAGTTTGCCGTTCTTCGCGAAGTGCAGCCGAGTAAAAATCTGATCGATTGAGCTGCTCGAACCGCTTCAGTACTGCGAGCCGGTGACCATCTTTACGATCAATTAGACGCGATGCTAAAAATTTCGATAATGCGGGATGCATAGAATCAGTTTATGCGGGATGCAGTGGGATTGCAGTCTTGAAATAATGGGATGAGCCTCAGCGAAGAGGGTTATATTCGCCAAATGATAACCGTGAAAAATGTGGAAACATGCGGAAAGAATCATGAATGAATCACAAAAGGGAAACCGCGCAAGAGACGGAGGACATAGAGCAATGCGTCTGAATCACCGCTTCTTCTCTGTAGGCGTTTTACCCCACAATCCCGCGGATAAGAGAGACCAAGCTACGGCGGGTAACTTCACTGCTGTAGTGAGCGAGGCAGCGTTCGCGGGCTTTTTCACCGCGTCTCTTCGCTTCAGCGGGATTCGCAAAGACCTCACGGATTTGCTCTGCCAAGGCCGCAACATCGCCCGCCGGCACGACCCATCCGCTGTCGTCAAGGATTGTGGCCATATCGGAAACATCGGATGCGATAATCGGACGCGACATCGCCATCGCTTCGAAAATTTTACAAGGCACCTGTGACCGAGCCAAAAGCGTGTCCTGCAGAGGTAAGACAATGAGGTCGGCCAAGCTTAAGAATTGCGGCATCGCTTTGCGTGGATGCGGACCCGACTGCAACGACGTAGCGACTCAGCTCTGGATTCGCCAACAGCTCCTTAACGTGCTCATTGATTGGCCCGACAATCACGAATCGCAGGTCTTTCACTCCTGAGCGAGCGACTGCTTGCGGAATCGTCTCGATCCCTTTATGTGGCCGCACTACGCCACCGAACACGATCAATCGCTTGCCTTCGATACCAAGTTCTCGCTTGAGATCTCGCGTCTCTTTTTCTGGCGCGGGTTTAAAGAATTCGCAATCCACCCCCATCGGAACGATATGCCCACCGAATCTTCGCTGCAGAAAGCTACTCGTCGAGATGAGTGAATCACATTTTGGGATGAGTCTCTCAACCCAAGGATAGTAGTTGTCTTCTAGGGGGTGATGAGCGTTTTTCAACCAATAGCGAATCCGCTCGGGCCGAGTGCGTTGCGCCATCAAGGCGCCGTCCCACTCATCAAGATACGGGACGACTTTTGCGCCACGCGAACGCTTGAGCATCAGCGCGACAGGGATTGTATTTCCCACCGCCTTAACCGGAATGATCACGTCGCCAGTTAGCGCTTCGGCCAGGCGGCGGCGTTCGCTAAAATATTCTGGGAAGCGATAGATATGCGAACACGGCACCACCGTATAGGAAAATGCGTCGCGATACATCACATTCACGCCATACCCCAAATCCGGGCCGACAACCTCCACGTCAAATTCGCTTTGCAAGTGCCGCGCCAACACGGTCACCGGACCCAACACGGGGCTATTCACGTCCGATACTAAAAATGAAAGTTTCACCGGTTCTTGCCTTAGAATTATCTCAAACAATTGGTCAAGGGCATAAAATGGCGATTAAAAAACGGAAGTCACTACCAGAGAGAGCAATTGCCATTGCCGAGCAAAAGCACCTGCTGCTATGGTTCGCGGCTAACCGTAAAGGGAATTATGCGTATTTTGATTATCGGTGCAGGCCCCACTGGCCTTGGTGCAGCCTACCGTCTCCACGAACTTGGTCATGCGAATTTCTGTGTCTATGAAGCGCAACCCTATGTAGGTGGTCTAGCAACATCCTTTTTGGACGAACGCGGCTTTACTTGGGATTTTGCCGTTCACGTCGCCCACTCACATTATCACTATGTGGACAACCTGATGAATGCCCTTTTACCCGACGGGTTTTATCATCACACGCGCAAATCTTGGGTTCGGGAGTACGGCGCATGGATTCCCTATCCATTCCAGTACAATGTTCGGCATCTACCTCAAGTGCAACGCGACGAATGCGTGAAGGGGCTTGAGGCACTCTCGCAGCCATCTAAAGGCGAGATTCGCAATTTCAAAGATTGGATATTGGCAACGTCAGGGGTTGGAATTGCAAAGCATTTCATGCTGCCCTACAACCGAAAGATATGGACGGTCGATCCATCTGAAATGAACGCTCATTGGATCGGGGATCGCGTCCCTGCAACCGATCTAGCTCGCGTGGTGCGCAACATCGAAGAACAGCGCGACGATGTATCCTGGGGGCCAAATTCAACTTTTCAGTTTCCAAAAGAGGGCGGCACTGGAGCTATATGGAACGCATTGGCATCCAAACTCCCCGAGAACTCTGTTCAGCTTTCAAGAACACTTATTGCCTTAGACACCCGAAGCCGCACGGCATCGTTTTCTGACGGCTCGACAGATCACTATGACCATTTGATATCAACCATACCCTTGGTGAAACTCACTGAACTCGTGGGGAGTGATGACCTTCATCGCCGCGCAAGTGGGTTGCGTCATTCCGTTGTCCATGTTGTCGGTGTAGCACCACACTTTCCGATTCCATTGGAACTGAAGGATAAGACCTGGATTTACACCCCAGAAGAAATCTGCCCGTTTTATAGGGTCACGCCGTTCTCCATTTTTTCACCCGCCCACACTCCAGATCCAAACAAATTTTGCTCATTCCTCTGCGAGATCTCACGTGAACAGGGTGATACGGCTGATACCAGAAGTCTCGTAGATCCTACCCTTGAAGGGCTGCGCTCAATCGGTCTCGTTGATGTGAATCCTGATAATGCCCACTTTCATTTGATGCGCACGGATTACGGCTATCCGATACCGACACTGGATAGAGATAAAATCTTAAACGAGGTATTACCAGAATTGGAAGCGCTGAACATTCGCAGCCGCGGACGCTTTGGGGGATGGAAATACGAGGTTGCGAACATGGATCACTCGATCATGCAGGGTGTTGAGGCTGTGAACGCCATTCTACACGGTGAACCCGAAGTTACACTCGCCTCACCAAATTTAGTGAACACAGGAAAACGCTAGAGATTCGCCCGATAAGGCTCATCAGCCATGTAGATTAACCCAGGCTGGATAGGCCAAGCATGCGTCTCCCCACCTCCGCCCCCACACGATACGCTTCGTTCGACCACACATACTTCCAGCGCCCATAAAGTCCGTCGCTTTCGATTCCAAGGCTCGCCAGCCAACTGATAATGGGCTCCACAATTTTGGATCGGCCGAGGTCGGAATTGGATAGGCGTGTGACGCTAGAATTGTTTTGGCGCTCAAAACGTCGCGCACGTAATCAAAGTTCAGAATACGGCCGAGGTCTGAAATCGCTTTCTCCGCGAGCGCTTTTTCATCAAATACTTCGTCGTCGCGACGAAATACTTCGGCTTGTAGCACGGTCGTATTCGGCGGACACCCTACTGGCGTGACATTGCTCATTACTTTGACGCGCGATACATCAATATCCGCGTCGTAAATATAAAACCAGTGATAGGGCGACACGTCCGCACGGTTCAGAACAATATTCACCCCAAGCATCCGCGTATGCCGCAGTGTTTGTGCCGCGGTACGAATCGGCTCCGGCGCTTCCGTGATTGCAGCGACAAGATCAGGAAGCGGAATCGTGCTGACCAACTTCCCATACGTGGCGACCCTGCCGTCGGCAAAACGCAATGAACGGTCGCGTGGGTTCAACTCAACAAGTCGGGCGCCTGTTCGAATATCCAAGCCCTGCGTAAATGGACGAAAGAACGAGTAAAACCCGCCGCGTTCCGGATAAAGAAAGCTGGCGAAGACCGCCTGTTTCTCATCGTGTTCCTCGCGCGCACCGCGAGTGATCGTTTCAATTTGAGCGGGGAGCAAGCGACCGGAGAGCCAATCAGTATCCATCGCCTCCATCGGGGTTCGCCAGTACTTATCCGTGTATTCGCGATAAAAGCGCTCCGAGAGAAACTCGCCGTATTGGAAGCGCACCCATTCCTCATAGTTGGCCGGCGTCCGCCCGGCATGCGTTTTTTGGGCGGCCAGCAGGTCGGAAAGGGCGCGATCACGCAGTTCCGCGGGGAGGTCGCGGAGATGGTTCTGCACTGGGTAGGCGATCCAATGTCCGTGCCAGTAGCTCGCAATGCGACTTTGGGCAATATCCACCACTCGCCCGGCATTCTTCACAAGCTGAGCGCGCCACGCCTCATCTTTGGCGTGGCAAATATGCGCGCCTTCGTCGAAGTGTACTCCGTCTTGTTCATGAGACCAGACATGGCCGCCGGGATGGTCTTTTGCTTCATACACGACCGCATCGGGCCACTCACGGGCACAGCCGATCCCTGCGAGACCGGCGCCAAGAATGACGCGAGATCCCTTCACTTTTTCACCGCGCCGCAAACCCGTTGAATCCCCTCGCGCCATCCCATTTTCGGCGTCCAGCCCAATACCTGTTCAGCGCGTGAGCAATCCGCAACCTGCATCTCTGGATCTGTCTGCCGTCGTGCGCGCGCGCCGAAGACAAATTTGTCGCGCGCATGAAACGAGCCAGCGATCACTTCAAGAAGTTCACGTGCACTCACCGGATCGCGGCTGCCCAAGTTCAGTGCCACCGGGGTTTTTGATCGTCTTTGAACGGCCAACACAAACGCCTCAACGATGTCGGAAATGTGGACAAAATCTCGAATCTGCTTCCCGTCCGTGAACTCTGCTCGTTCCCCACTACTGGCCTGGCGCAGGGCATAGGGAACCAGCAAATCGCCCCCCTGCCCTTCCCCATAAATAATAAACGGACGCAGCCACGTCAGCCCGATACTGTTTCGCTGCGACCACGAATGCGCCATCGTATATGCGGAGCGTTTTGCCCATCCATAAGGTGACACCGGTTCCTCTGGGACAGCCTCTTCACTGAGCACCCCACTCTTTGCCCCGAATTCTTGCGCCGATCCTGGGGCAATCAAATGGGTAAGTCCTTTCTCACGCCAGTAATCCAGCAAAGCGGCGAAGATCGCCACTTGTTCCGCTTGAACACGGTATCCTGCGTCGCGCTGCTGAATGTTCCACGCGAGATGGATCAACACGAACGGCTCCCCACCCACGCAATCCGGCGGAATTAGCGCAGCAGGGCTGGCAAGATCAGCGACATGATTGACGACCCCTGGAATATCCTTTTGTGCCGCGACACGATCCACGGCCAACACCCGATATCCTGCTTCGGCCAATCTCGGCACAAGGTGCCGACCCAGGAACCCCTGTGCGCCCGTGACTACAATCAACATCCATGTCCTCGCAATACTCTTTGATTCATCGCAGCGCTTTGCTTACCGTATGACGCCGATATGAACAAGGTTTTGATGATTTTGACCAACGCACGACGAGACTGTGCCAAGCTCACGCTCGACATGCTCGTGCAAAGCGGCTCATTGCCCGTATTTGATCGCGTTGTATTTCTGCTCAACGGGGTTTCCCAAAAACATTTGCGCTTTGTGGACCGCTTCATCAACGCACATCCAGAAACCAGATTCGATAAAATTCTGGGATCTGGCGTGCGTCCGGATGGCATTTCAGAAATGCAAAACGAATGCATTCGGAAATATCCCAACTCCCTCTATATGAAGGTGGATGAAGATGTCTTTGCTCCGAAAGGTTGGGCGCAACGAATGGTCGAGGCCTACGAAGAAAACAAGCATCGCGATAATCTCGCGCTCATCACGCCCCTGCTGCCCAACAACTCATTCGGCCTCTACACGCTCTGCAACACCTTTTATCCCGATCTACTTGAACAATATCGGGAGCGCTTCGGCGGAACGCCCAGCCCACAGCGCGATGGGCCGACATGGATCAATCCCTATATCGCGGAATGGGCGACGCGATCATTTATTAACTTGGAGAAGGCGAACGCGCGCCATACGCAGATACTGGCCGAGCGCGCTGCGCCACGCTATATCGCCTTCAACCGCCCCTTCAGCATTGGCTGTATTGCATACGACTATCGCCACATAGAGCGAATGGGCGGAGTCCCGCGCACCGACGAACCGGGCTGGTGCGATTGGGTTGAAAAAAACGGCCACACCCACATCCTCGACTGCTCTCAAATCGCCCTGCACTACTCGTTCTTTGTTCAACAGGAATGGCTGGATCGAACCAGCTTGCTGGAAGACATCCGGACCGCCAACCTGCCTGACATAATTGCTCCTTTCACCCAACAGTTCAGCAAATACGAACGCCGGGTCAGACAACTGCCCGCAATTCTAAAGCGGGCCATTCAAGGAACAGCGCGGGAATTTTGATTGAGGTGGCCGGGCAAGAGATTAAGGCCACCGCAGTGAAAGAGAATCTCGGCCTGAAGCATTCCCGGCCCCAAGAGCCGAGCGGTGGCCGCGGAAACGGAGGCACCGTTTCAGGCTGTGCCAGCAAAAACAATATTCAACCAATTGAGAAGTATTTTTCCCCGCCACCAGAAGATATCGAAGAGCGCCTGACGATCCAGCCCATAGAAGGATAACTCACGTGTATAGTACAGCTTCATAAAGAACAGAAGCCACGCAATGGTCAAGACGGCAAACCCGGCAAAGACAACCTTCGCCCATCGCCCCTTCAGACTTGACACAAACGCCGCGCAGGGAAAAGCCATAAAGGCATAATATTCGACAAATGCACGATGTCCGAAGCCCCCGCCATACCACCACATATGCCAACTCGATACGATCCAGAGATGCAACAAGAGAATTACGCTTACGGCGAAAGCGAGTGAAGAGCGATGCCGCCGCATTAAGAACAAACCGGGCAGAATAATGAGCAATAGTGGGCTCCAAAAAAACAGCCCTCTCTTCAAGCTGAAAAGCACCAGTATAATTTGAGGCGATAAAAAGTAGAATGTCTCTGTCGGATTTTGAATCCCATAAGGATTAATCGTCCACCGCCCAGTTCCATAGTGGTTAATCGCAAGCTGAAGTGCGAAGACACAGAACGTTATGACCGCGACAAGAGCAAGCTCGGCTATGCGCTCACATCGATCATGCAGCCACCGCCTGATACCACCCACGCTCGTTATCCCATATAAAAAGACAATCAGCATAGCAATCAGGTTTGTAACTCGAACCAACACAATCAGCCCACAAATGAGACCAAGCACTGCACTGTGTGTCCAGGATCGTGATTGTCTGCTCCATCTATCGGTCGCCCAGAGAAGCGCAGCAAAAAGAAAGAAAGAATACGAGTGGCTCTGAACGCTTTCGCCACTTGTATAATGCAGGAGACTCGTTCCAAAAAACAATATACTCAAGGTGACCAGGGCAATGCCTCGACTGAACTGTTTCTCCAACAGCCCCTTGAGGATGCCGATACCCATGAGTGAGTAAAACAACCCCGCGAGCCCTGCAGCATGCTGATAAAATAGAGAATATCCATTCAGCGTATAATTGAGATGCCACCACGGCTCGCCTCCCGAGGGCGACTGTAGGCACCATGTGAAAGCATGGGCGATCAGAAAGAATGGCAGCATTAACACAGCAACACCCACGCCATACTTGTCTACGTAATGCCCCGTTTCCGACGATCTTTGTACGCCGGTCCAACTGCTGACATCTCCACCGAATTGCTCATCCACGACACGTTCAAGAGTCGGATCCCCGTAAATGATATAGGAAGGCAGATAGATATAATACCCCACGCCATCCGCGCGAATGGGCGCTCCAAACGTCCCACTCAAATACGTCAGCATGTACACAACGAGCGCGAGGATGCTGATTGCGAAAATAAAATTTCTTGAAAGGAACTGCACCATTGCGCTGGAACGGGGCGATTGGATGCTTCCTGCGGGTTCTCTACAGTCACTCATCTTGACCTCCTGACCTGACCCCGGAAGCGGGACGGCTCATGCCTCCTAATAGAGAAGAATCGTGCATAAACCACTGGAATAGAACTCTACTAACGTGCAGCCAAGCATAAGCGATACAGCGTCCGCAGCAGCTCGGACCAGGCAGAAGCGCCCAGCGGACTGACACGCAATGCTTGTCCAACCGCCCACAAGGAGCGCATGGGATTTCGCTGAGATCGCCAATAAATCGCATTCTCGCGACAAGCATCCGCCACTCGCTGGCGCATTTCCGATGGAGTAACGAAGCCTGTCCAAATATCCTGACGACGCACTAGTTCACGCATGAATGAAATTGGGCGCGGCGTGCTTTGCCAATCACTCGCGGTAATGCTATGACGAGATTTACGGTAGTTAACCAAGGGCTCGTCAATCAGCCCAAATGAATGCGTGCGCGCCGCCTTGAGAAAAAATTCGTAATCCTCACCGGACCGACCGTATGGCAGCGCTTCGGTAAAGGGGCCGACCTCCTCATACAATGATCTGCGAATTAATGTGGAACTGATTGTGACCCAGCAATGGTCCAATAATGGCATAAAGTAATTGCCTGTGGGAGGAAGCCGCCCCTCGTGTCGGATGCCGTACACAGAGGAGTGCTCATCCATGAGACGAACATACGAATGACAAAGCGCTATATCAGAATGGCGCTCCATAAACTCCACTTGACGGGCTAGTTTAGTTGGATGCCACGCATCATCGGAATCCAGAAATGCGATGTAGTCACCTTGGGCGGCCTGGGCGGCCAAGTTCCGGGTCGTTGAACACATGCCAGAATTCGATTTCCGCTCGATAACGCGCACGGAAGGGTATGATCGCACGATGGCAAGCGTTTCATCCGTTGAGGCATTATCGGCAACAACGACTTCTATATTTCGATACGTCTGCGCCATCACGCTATCGAGGCACTCGCGAATATACTGCTCTCGGTTATACACACCAATACAGACGCTGACCAAGGGCTGTTCCATTTTGAAACCAGTTGCTATTTCGTTATGAAGCGCTCAAAAAACACGCGATAGCGTTCAGCAATATGATTTCAATCAAATGATTCTGCCCATTGGCGCACGGCAGGGCGCATCGCCGCCATCTCATCGCGTCCATGCGCCAACTGAGTGAGGCGCTCCACCCATTCATCCGCGCGCTTGTCATCCATCACGATGTTGTTGGATGAATCCACATATTCGGGAATTCCACCCACACGATTGACCATGACCGGTGTTCCGCAGGCCATAGACTCCAAGATGGCGTTATTGGCCGTGCAATCCAACATCGGCATGAACAGAATGTCCGCCTGTTGATATTCCTCCAAGAACGCGGCCTCGCCCAGAAAAGGCAATACTTCAACATTGCGCACTCCTTTGTAATGGACGTGTTGTGTTGACGAAGTACACACGCGCAGCGTGGCAATCCCCGATGGGAGTTTCTGCATGACCAATGCGGCAAACTCATGATCGCGTTCCGTTGATCCGACCAACAAAAGCCTCAACGTGTCGTTGCGGGGGACACGATTCGCGGGAGTGAAATACGTCGAGTCCACACCATGCAGAATAGTTGTCAGCCGCTCTTCCGGCACGCCACGCTCAAGGAAAAATGGTTCCTGCGTCTTTGACATAAGGGTGATTGCGTCGAAGACGTCCAGTTTGAACCGTGGGTGAATCACGCTCTGCTGGCGTCGCGCGCTGCAATGAAAGGTTCCCACAACTAGTCCGCCGGGTGAACGAAACGGCGTCGAATCACGAGGCGAGGCAAATTCGCCCCACATAAAATGGGTCACCTTGGCAGGGCTCTTGGAGAACGCGCGCGCCAGCCGCCGTTCGTCACGAAAGGGAACGAGCGCATTCCACTCGGAACCATAATAGGCGTTGCCGAAGCGACGCAGGCGATAACCGAGTGTCCAACTCCGCTTTTGCAGCCGCTGCCACGTAAAGTCATAGAACAGCGTCCGCGCGCCAAGCGCCTGCGCCAACGGAAGCATTCCCGAGCGCGAGGCAAATTCGTCCGGCGCGTGGAGAATTGCACAAACGCTTTGATTAGCAGTCATAAAGTATGATTTCGGCTTGCGGAGTCATTGCCGAAATTCTGCCGCAAGGCGGCGAGTGAGCAACTCGCGCCCATGGGCATTGAGGTGGGTCATATCTCGCCAGTCCTCATGGGTCAGATCGAGATTCTGATCATTGCGCGAAACATACTGAACATCGAGTCCAACGTATTCCAGAAGCGCATCCATGGTCTCCTGTTTGGCCGCCAGCCTCTTCTGAGAATACAGTTCAGGATTCACATCGCCTTCGAAAATCAGCAGCTTGACATTTCCTGCGCGCAGGCGGCTCACAAAGCGCGCAAATCCCCGCCACTGTTCCGGGGCATCGCTCACGACCGTTTTCGCCTTCTCCGCCTCCGCTGCAAGAGTCGCGAGATCAGCGACGGCCGATTGTGCCGCCGGCTCGTTGCGCCAGAAGCGGAAGACGATTCGCCGAATAAAATCTCTGGTTTGCCACAACTCAAAGGTCGCGGCCATGGAATAATCGCTCACACCCCGCCAATGAGGCCAATAGACGGAGGAACCCGCGCTCTCCATAACATCCCGCCACACACTCCATGACGCAAAGGGGCGGAACCACGAATAGGGGAATGGATCCTGATTGGTGAAATCAAACTCTGACAGATACAGGAAACACGTGTCGCCGGGCCGAAACGGAACATAGGAACTGACGGCAACCGCCTTTAGTGGAGACATGCCAAAGACCGCACGACGGATCACCGGCTGTGGAGCTATCAACCGGCGCAGCAACTGCTCATCAACCCCATTCAGTACCTGGCTGGACCCCATCAAAATAACAGAAGGCGTTGCGTCGGCGCGTCCCGTGGCTTCCTCCAAACGAATGTAGCACACTTCGCGCATGAAGGATTGATCTGATTCGAGTCGCGCACGCGCTGCCAGCCACAAGGGAGCTTGCACCGGAGCAAGACGCATACCGAATTCAACGGCGCAAACTAGAGCGACAGACAATAGCATCGTCATGGGCATTGTTGCTCTTCGGTTAAGACACAGCCGCCAACACAGCGGGATGGCCAGCGACGCGAACACGCCCCCCACGCCAACGGGCCGACCCCATTGGTTTCCACCGCAATGGCCCAATGGCTTCAGTGGAAACCCAATTCCACAGAGGCCCGCCCAACAAGAGAGGAGCGATCAGGCCCAACACAGGAAAGAGCCACCACGCTCCACGCAGAAGGACCCGCTCAACCTCTCGCACCTCAGGATATGTTTGAGCTTTTTTCACTTCAAAATTGGAAATAGATGAACGCCCCGCCACCCGTGTTTCCCAACGCAAGAAACATGATGATCATGGTGGCATACAGCGCAGTCTTGGGGATCAACGAGAGCTTTGTCGCCGCGGACAGGTCGTTTGTTTTCACTTCAAGCCACTGCACGAACCACAAGGGCGCGCTGAACAGCACCAGCGCCGTAAGCATGTTCACAGACTGAACATCCCAGTGAAACCGGGTGAACATGCTCGTGAGCATTTCCCACACCTGCGTCAAAGAGGATGCGCGGAAAAACAGCCACGCCAGACAGACCAAATGGAACATCCATATCCTACGCAACCACAGCCACTTCCCGGAATCCACTGTTCCTTTGGGCGAGAACCGTTGCGCCCATGCATGATAGACAATCAACAAAAGGCCGTGCAACGCGCCCCAGATCACAAATGTCCATGCGGCACTCGTGCCAGAGTCCGCCAAGAAGCATTGTCAGCGCGAGATTAATGTAAGTACGGCGGGGCTCCTTGCGATTTCCGCCGAGCGGAATATATAGATAGTCCCGAAGCCAGCTCGACAAGCTGATGTGCCAGTGCGCCCAGAAGTCTTTTGGATTGGTAACGAAATACGGGTTCCGAAAGTTCACCATCAATTCCACGCCCATCCACTTGGCCAGGCCGCGCGCGATATCGCTGTAGCCGGAGAAGTCGCAAAAGATTTGGAATGCAAAGGCATAGAGCGCAACAAGAGAGGCAGCGCCACTTGATCCGGATGAGCTGAAGACCCCTTCGACCAGGATCGCGAGGTTGTCCGCGATGACGCACTTCTTAAACAGGCCCCAGAAAATCAGCCAAGCGCCCTCTTCCATCCCAGCCCGTGTAATTGTACGGGGCCGTTGAATTTGAGGAAGAAGCTGTGAAGCGCGCTCGATCGGACCGGCCACCAGTTGAGGGAAGAATGAAACGAAGGTGGCAAAGTCCAAATAGCTTCTCGCGGGCTTGAGCTGCCCTCGATAGACGTCCAACGTGTAGGACATTGTTTGAAAGGTGTAGAACGAGATGCCGACCGGCAAGACAATCTGCAACATGCCAAAGGGAAGAGAAATGCCGAATTCGCCTAAAAGAGACGAGAGGTTTTCGATAAAGAAATTGAAGTACTTAAAGAACCCCAATATCCCCAAATCTGTTGTAATGCTGATCGCCAGACCGATCTTGCGTTTCCGTTGATTGCTCGTGTTGCCTATAATCCAACCAGCGAAAAAAATCCACACTGGTCGAAATCAAAATTAGGCCGAGAAAGCGCCAATCCCACCAGCCATAAAAAAGATAACTTGCGACGAGCAAAAGACGGTTCTGCCAGCGGTGCGGGAAGACACGATAAAGCGTGTACACCACGACAAAAAAGACCAGAAAAACTAGGGAATTAAATACCATCGCAATTCATTTAAAGGCTTCCGAGCGCGAGCAAGTGCGTTGCTGCGTCATACACTTGATCGACCGAAATTGCCGCCATGGCCATCTGGGCCCGTGCAGCGGGCGCGATGGGATGCCAAGGAATACTCCCTGAACAGTCCGCAGTGGATTGAATCGCGATATGCCGCTCGCCACGGGGCGCCCATTTTTGGAGTGAGTAGCAGCAAACAGCGAAACGGTAGAGGTCCCCACAGCGGCGGCAAGATGCATTGGGCCACTGTCGTTGCAGACGAGCAATGCACAGTGCGAGAAGATGGCTGCAAGCACAGGGATGGATGTCCGCCCCGAGATATCTAGCACACGTTCCGAATTCAAACCCTCTCGCACACGCGCAACTAAATCAGCCTCCTGCGAGCTACCCACCAAGAGCAGCACGACTCCATCCGCCAAAAGACGGCGGCCCAATTCGCGAAACGAATCGATCGGCCATTGCTTCCCCCGCCATCCCGCTCCGGGCGCCAAGGCTACAATGCGACTCCCGGCCAGGGCCTGAAGCAGCTCACGCGCGAGCCGCTCCTCCTCATCATCCCACCGCATGGTCAACACCATGTCGTCGCCTTGAATCCCAATCGGTCGGACAAGGTCGAGCAGGAATTGAGCTTCGTATTGATCGCGTTGGTGGCGTTGCAGGTGCTGAACTGGAGCAACCGGATAGAGCGGCCAGTCTGGCTCCATTCCACACCACACGCTCGGCTGAAGCGAACGACCAAGCGCAAGGGTGTCTAGGTTGGTGCCAGAGGTTGAAATAAAGACATCTGCCTTCCGTTGCCCGAGTTGACGCAGCCGCGCTTGCTCTTCGGGCCATCCCTTCTGTCCCAGCGATCGGCCCCGATGATAATTGCTCCATGCGGGGCCATACTCTTGCACATCGTCTGCAAGCCGCAGTCCCCTTGCCAACGTAGCCGACCACGGCCCGACAACCCATGACAAGCTCCACCGAGGATGATTCTTGCGAATAGCGCGCAGCAGCGGCCCCGTTTGGATCACATCCCCAATATGGCCGGGACTATAAATCACGCACCGGGCCTCCTCAGACAACTCACCCGCGACCAGTCTCGGCTCAGGCGTTCGCTCCAACAGTCGGATATATCGCCAAACTGTCCCGCGTGATTCCAGTTGCGATGTGATCCACCAGCGCTCACGAAACCCTCGGAGACCCGTCTTTGGGATCGACGTCCATCTTGTGCCACGGGCAGCCGAACAACGATCACACTGCAGCATGCGGAAATGAACGGCCTCGCACTCTTCTCGCAGCTTTCGGAGTAGTGGCCAAAGAATCCTCACGTACGTATCATCCAATCCAACTGAAATGACCAAAGAGGTCTGACTGCCATAACGGATTGCTATTGCCTGAGTGCAGGCGACGAATCAAACAGAATTCGTTAAGCGGCAGCCCTCCGTATTGCTACGACACCGCATAACGCGCGGGCATGGCCAGCGACTATCGGTCCCGAACTTGTTTAAACATTTCACAGTATCTGTTGGCTTGAACGCTCAACGCATAGCTTTTGACGGCTAATTCGCGCGCCCGTGTTCTCCAACGCGCTGAATCAACCTTGACGTCTGATATCGCGCCTCTCAGTGCGGCGACCCACTGTTCTTGATCGTTTGTCGGCACGATCCAACCATTGCTGCCATGCTGAATTACATCAGGAATACCACCTACATTCGCGCCAATCACCGGCACACCGATGGCCATTGCCTCCAAGAGTACATTCGGCAGGTTGTCCTCATGGCTCGGCACAGCGATCATATCCGATGCCGCATAAACCGCTCGCAACAAACGCGAATCGCTGATCGGACCGAGCAGACGAACGTTCTCACGCTGATACCTTGTGCGATCGGGACCAGGGTCTCCGACCAAGAGCACGAGGACATCGGGAGGCAACCGTGCGGCAGCGCCGACGAGAATCTCGGCGCCCTTAAGCGTTGAGTGCAGGAAGTGCGCAACAAGGGTAATGATGACGGCGTTTTCAGGCAAATTGCACTCGCGGCGCGCCGCCCGCTTATCTGTCGGCTTGAGTTCGTCCGTATCTATACCATACGGAATGTGAGCCACACGATTACTTTTCCCGTATCCATGGCGCGCCATTTCGGCCATCCATTGAGAAGGACCGACCCAAGTCAAACGATCACCAAGCGCAAGAAGCTTCTTCCCTTCCTTCGTTTTTGCGCCACAACCAACGGCGCGTTTGGACAACTCTTGCGCCCCGGTGAAGCCACGAACGCCCGTCAACGGCCATAGATCGTGAAGCGTCCAAACGATCGGTGCGATTTCCGCCAATTCGCTTGCCGCCGTTCCCCGAGCGAGACCAGGACGCGTCCACTCATTAAACGAATGGATATTGATAATATCGGGCGGTTCGCGTCGCAGCAACTTGACGAGCGCCTTCAATTGTTGGCGTTGCCGCACACGCCGCCACCCTTCAGACCCTCCGAACCCAATAGAGCTGATGAGTGCATGTGTCGCCTGGTCAACCCGACTCATCCCACTAAATTCAATTGCATCGGATCGTGGATCCTCTCGATGTTCCAGGTAACGCCGAACGACCAACTCACTGCACTCGCGAAGACCCAGCCAAAGGCGATGCGCCGCCATCGCAGCGCCCCCGCTAAATTCGCGGCTCGAAATTATGGCAACTTTCATGGCGTCAACGATTGAAGCTTGCCTCTTGGGCGCACCATTACGCGGTCTGATCAAGTGTCAAGACGCTACACGTGAAGCGCGCGCGAGCGTCATCGCCGCAGCACTCCACAAAGGCCACGTCACGCGTCCCATTCGACGCGCAAGGGTTCCATCCAAGTAGCACGCATCACGTAACGCATTCCGGTAGACTCTCCGCGCGGGACGTATCGACACAGGCAGGGCCTTGTTGATGAGCCGCACAATTCTGGCTCTTGCCATGCCTTCACGTGCATAAAACTGCCAAGCTGTGGGCAGGTTGAGGAGATATTCCCCAACTCTGTCCGAACGAACAAGAGGCAGATTCGCCCACGCGAGATATTGCGCCACCTTTGCGAGATCAGCAAAGGCGTTAACTATTTCTCTCGCGCCCATACCACCGCGCATCGCGATTTCAGCCATCTCCACCACATCAAAGACCCAGCGCAGCTCCCTATTCGGGGCACCCGGCCCTTGGGCATCGCCTGCCAGCCGTGCAAGTTCAACACGCACATTCGCAACAGCCTCCGGCCCCACAGCCACAATCATGCGCCGTAAGAACTCGTCTTGGCGATGCAGCATTTGCTCACGAAGCAGAGTATTCGATAAAACCCGCGCGACCTCGCCCTTCAGAGTATCTACGTCAGACACAACCGCAACACCTCTATCCTCAAACAAGGCCGGGAATGAAGCAAAACCCGTCTCATTCAAGAACCAAACCGGAACACGCATTGCGCAGCAATCCAGCACGATTGTTGAGGGGACATTCAGCAAAACAGCTATCGTTGCGTCCTGCAACGTCTCGCGCGCATTTCTGCGCTCAATGGTGAGATTACTAATTCTGTTTTGCTGGCACAGAGTCTCGTATATTTCATAGTAGTCATACCGTGGATGTGGCTTGATCACAAAATCCCAATCGGGGCAGGCCTCGCACCACTCTACAATCCCTTCCAGCGTTCGCTTGTGTGAAGACACCTTCGCAATGGGCATGGCCATATTCCCGAGTTGGGCCGTCAATAAAACGATCTTGGGACGACTTTTCGGCACAATTTGGCTTGCCCGCCGAAGTTGATTCATTTTCAAGAGATCCGCGTGATCCCTACGCATACTACCGACGGCCAATACTTTTGAGTTCCTGTCCCGATACAATCGTAGCGCCGCGCCGTCGTATTCGCCCCAGCACAATACAGAAGTGGCCAAGCCTTTAACACGCCTACAACTGCGTTGATAGCCGACACCTGAATGATGGACACTAATCATTCTCGCACCGGCCGCCCTTAATCCCGCCAGACAACACCTCGCAACTCCCCAAGCATCCCACCCGTAGAAACCCGCCTTGGGAGCATAAGCGCATCCCAAACTCCAGCCCTGACAATAAGCGAACACTCCTTTTTTCAGACTGGCGAGAAAGTGCCTCCATACGAAACCAAGCGTTGGACTCTTTAGTATTTGCGGCAACTCCGAGTCAACATGGCCGATGTCTCCCAGACTAGTACATGGCAAGCGGTCGATGGATTCAAGTGCAGGGCTCATCTCAAAAGGCATTCCCCGCAATAATTGAACATCAAGCTGCGGAAGGTTCAGTGCCCGCGATCGCATAGGTGAGGATGCAAGCATCCATCGCTTCGCCTCATCTGGCATCAACGAAAGAAATAATGCCTCTGCTTCTGAATAATCCTGACCCCCGCTCAATGCGAGATAAGATATGTCATTCGCTGCTCGCACCGCCTTCGTAGAGAATTGCAGCTCTAGTAGTTCGCATATCTCGGGAGAGGCGCGGCTCGAGTCAACAACCCTATCGTGTAGACGCAGTAGCTCAATGGGCAAATTGCGCTCCCTGGCGATAGACTCGACAACCGCATTAAAAATATCCGGCGGAATATCTGGTGGATCCCAAGCAAACGATTCAGACTGCTCGCCGAAACATTCGACGGCATCTGGATTATGTGCAGCTAAGCACCGGCCTACCAGCGTTGCAGCAACAAGGGCATAACGAACCGGATATGCGAGTTCATTGCGCATCTCGAAAATGACATCGCACTCGCCCTGGACAACGCGCCCGGCAAGATTCCTCGCCAAAGCGTCGCAAAACGACCAGGCAGCAGCATCGAGTTGATTCGCGTCCGTTTCATAGAAATATTCCCAAAGGTCCACAACTGGAAGGCCAGCGCGCCCCGCCTCGTATAACACCTGAACATCTCCAGTTGCCAATTGCGCGTCCTTTTGATGCCGACCATTTGCCCAATGATGGTATTGGGATAGATTTGCAATAAAGGTCAGCATAAGGCGACTTCGGCGCCAGCGCAGAGAAACACTCGTGTTAATGATGGAGAAAACATTTCTCCCCGGCGATCCTTCGCCTCGCCTCTATTTTGTCTGCACACCGATACAATGCCCACCGGGAGCAGGGGCGCAAAGGAATATACGCATCTTGATGACTAGAGGAGCCATCGCACATCCACGAATCGGCATGGCAGAGCTTATGCGTGTCCATCGCTTCTGATCCAACCAAGGATATGCACATCTTGATAGCGGCCGCATGAATAGTGATATTCTGTCAGCGTTCCTTCAGCCACAAAGCCCAAAGACTGAAACAATTGCACACTCGCCTGGTTATCTTTAAGGACATGGGCATAGAGCTTGCGTAGATTAAGATGCTGCGTGGCATAATCCACAATGAATCGGACTGCAGCACGGCCAATCCCTCGACCGCGGCAATCCGGATCAACAATAATACCCACATAAGCTCGACGATGTATCATCTCAATCTGCGAAAGAAAAACATAAGCGACGGGTTTACGGTCTGCCTTGGATTTGACCAAAAAATAGACGCGGTCAACCTGCGTGGGCATTTGTTGAATCCACTCTCTCTCGCGCTCCAGTGTTGTCGGGCGCGGAGAAATCATTAGTTCACAACTGTGATCGTACCGCGCAGACCGCAAGCGATACGTGAAGCTCGCATCATCAGGGTGGATTGAAACGTACTCAAACGAATTGTCAGAAAACATGACGCCTCCCTATTCTTTACTACTCGCTGACCAGTTCGCTACATAGTATGAGACAGGATGTGCACCAAAACTCTGCTTGAAATCGCCACGGCGCGGAGAATTGATGCCAACAAAGTCAAATCGCTGGAGACCCCGGCTCGCACAACGATGAATGCAGTCTGCCATAAGCAAACTACTAGCTCCAGAATCGCGATACTCGGGGTCATTAGCACCGAACAAATAATATCCCGACACGTTGTCGTAGAGTATTAAATATGCGCTCACGACTTTACCGCCAACAATACCGACTCGTATTTCTCCCAGCTTCTCTCGTAAAGCAGCAATGTTAATTGAGCGGACGAGGTGTTTATCGTTGTCGTCTAGGAGAATTCCCTGACGCGCGAATGTCAATTCATGCAGCAAGCACAACATGTCGATATCTTGCGATATTTCTGTTTTGCAGCCCGACCGGATCGCTCGCCTAATTTCGCGTTGTCGCAGCGTACGCATAGTTCGAGCAAGCTCTGCAACGGTCAACTCCGGGGTCAAAGCCAACCAGCCAGTATAACGCACATCCACATTAAAACGGCGGCTGGCTTCCATCCCATAGTTATACCAAGTGAAGGGACGAATATCCGTCCACGTGGGGTGCAAACAGAATGAAATGCGTCCGTATTTATTTGCCATCTCCTCAAAAACAAATTCGAGTAGTTTTTGCTCACTCAGCGAACGGCGATGCCAGGGCTCTTCAGCGAGGTTAGGTGAGGACATTATGCCCTGATACATCGTGAAGGGCATTGGAGCGCTTAATGCGCATCCATTTTGCAGCATAACCATGAACGCCAACATGCGCGCTGCACCCTCAGCTACAAAATAGCGCCGGTACTCCACCCCCAATCCCTTGAGAAATCCTGAGCGGCAAAATATATTCCCTTGTAGCGATGCATCCACAAAGTTGTCCCACTCAGTGTCATCATGACACTCTTCCAGCCTATAGCGTGGCGCAATAATGTCCATTAAGCTTAGGCTCCCTCTGTAATTTCTTTTATATTCTGACTCACCTTTTCAAAACCTCGTATAACGTCTTCCAGATCAGATTGCGTCATACCGGGACGCATGAATTCGTGTGTAATCAACTCTTCATAGTGCATTCGCTCTACGACCGGGCAGGAGCCTACTGTGTAATCAACTTGTCCGGTATATTTTGGCGAGTTGAAGGCCGCAACGTGGGTGCGTTTTTGATAAAACGGTTGAAGATAGAGTGGCTTTACGTAGCCCGCACCAATCAGAGGGACACCCTCGCGAAGATGTGATGACGGCAACTCTTTTTTTATCGCTTCTACGAATTGCTCGCGGGAGACGCCGACAGCAGCAGCGTCAAAGTGGATCGGATGCACATAAAAAACATGTTTATGTGATGGGTCGGATACAACGGGGCGCAATCCAGGAAGACCAGCTAGCCGAGAGGCTAAAAACTCAACATTCTTGATTCGTTCTTCGACTAGACCGGAAAGTTTTTTAAGCTGCTCCGTACCGATTGCAGCCTGCAGCTCGGTAAGACGATAGTTAAAACCGATTAAGTCAGCCAAGTCTTCTCGCCCTTTAGCCCCCACAACCGCTTCAGCATGGTTTCGAATTAAGGCGACTCGTTCCGCTAGCTCCGCATCGTTCGTCGTTACTACTCCGCCTTCACCCGTATGGATATGCTTATGGTAATTTAGACTAAAGACTCCTAAATCGCCCAAAGATCCGACGCTTCGACCTGCATACAGTGCTCCCGGAGCCTGCGCACAATCCTCAATTACCCTAATCCCTCGAGGACGAGCCAATGCCATGATGGCATCCATATCTGCGGGACCACCGAAAATATGAACAACGATGATGGCCTTCGTCTTTGGCGTCAGCCGTGGCGCAATAGTAGCAGCGCTGATACAGAAGCTCTCTGGATCAATGTCTGCAAATACGGGGACGGCTCCATACACTACCGGAGCAATTGCAGACGCCGACATGGTGTAGGGCGAAACGATCACCTCGTCACCAGTGCCTACACCACAGGCGCCAACAGCGGCGTACAGCCCGGAAGTCGCTGAATTGACTGCAAGAGCATGGGCGATCCCAAAGTGTTCAGCCCATGATTCTTCAAACCGGCGCACTTCTGCCCCCCCCATAAAATCGGGGTGCCACGCGCCGAGATATTGCGACAAATTACCGGACTCCATTACACGCTGAACAGCGCGCATTTCTTCCGGTCCCATTGTCTGATAGGGTGGAAATAGTTCCGTTCGAACTGGAGCACCACCGTTAATGGCTAGCTTGGACACGTTATTGAGCCTTTCTGACGGATAAGAGCCGATAGACCTCATCTGCAACCCTGCGACCAGCCTTTCCGTCAATGTACTTTATAGCCGATTGCAACACATTATTCAAAGAGGATGGGGTTAGCAGGTTCACCTCAAGTGCGCGATTCAACTCGGCATCGGTTCGCACGAGATGGCTTAATCCCAGATCATTTGTCGGCAGCATATCTCTTCCAATTAATCCGGGTTGGATACTGATAACACGACAACCGACAAAACAGGCTTCTGCCAACATAACTGTGTTCATCCCACATATCAAATCCGCCGACAATGCCCCCTTTATGCCATCTTCGTCACTGCCAACAAACACCCTCGTTGGACCAATATGCTCGCTCACCCAGGCCAAGGTGGTCGGATTTTCCCGTGGATGAGGCCGTACGAGTAGTGAAATAGAGAGTGATCTCTGATCAATCAAGTGATCCAAACCCAGCAACAGCTTCTTCAACACCGTGGATTGATCATAGCCAGGGTGATGATCACGAAGCTCCGGGCGCGCATAAAACTCGGCCAGCGGCTGAGACGCAAAGAGCACCAAACGGTCACGTCCATTCACACCGTATTTATTGCGAATGAACTCGCGTTCTTCGGGTAAAAAAGCGCTCTTTACCTCCGCTAAACGATCAAAAGCGGGCTGACCAGTAACGGTCAGACACACGAAATCAAATCCCTCTTCAATCATCGAATCACGCGCAGCTTCATCCATCACGCAAATACGGTGCGGCAGCGCCAACTGGCCATTTTCTGCTCGAAAACGAGGAGCAATATTTGACCAGAAGTCCAGAACAGCAACACTACGATCAGGAAAGAGCGCCCCAAGGCGACGCTCATAATTCACTCCATTGACAGACGTTCCAAGGAGTAGCACATCGGCATCGGCTCCGAGTCTAAATAGGTCTTTATCATCTAATTGGTCTGACAATTTTTCGCAGTCGAGCCCGTTTCGCTCCCACACTTCGACGGCTTGACGGTAGACTGCGGATCGCAACTCAACCCGGCCATCTGCCTTAAGCAGCTTCACCACCGGCGCGACGGCAGCTGCCCCACCCGCATCACCAGTAACTACCAGTACTTTAGGCTTCATGTGTCATGACGGATATATATTTCCCACCGTTGTGAGCCGAAAGAATCGCGGCCTCCGCAACAGCCAAGGCGGCAATTCCATCTACCCCTTGACAAAGTGACTCTCCTGAGGTGTCCATCGCTTTAACAAGGTCTTCGACTGCGTGCAGCATAGGATTCCGCATATCGCCAAACTCGTGCGCCGTTTCTTCTAATTCTGTATATCCGGGGAAGCGGTCACTCGGCCTGATCAGAGACAACTGCGGCGACAGCGCTGCCTCTCGCAGTTCGATACGTCCCTTCTCGAACATCAAATCCATCTCGAACACAGCATAGAGGCGAGCGTCGCAAGAAGACAGGTGCGCAAACGCGCCAGAGGCCATTTCAAGCGTGACATCCATATCGGGGTCCGTCGGGTTCGAATCTCTAGCTATACGGCCACTCGCCTGTACAACCTCTCCGACCAAATAGCGGAGTAGATCAAACCAGTGGCTCCCGTTGTGCATTACCCCTTTGGTATACCACCCGTGAATTGTTTGCACCGCTCCCAGCTCGCCCCCTTGGATGAGATCGCGAACGGCACGCACACTATCCACATAACGACGGCTGTAATTCACTGCCAGCCGTACGTTTGCGTCTCGCGCTGCCGCGACAACTCGCTGCGCACCGCGCACAGTCAGCGCTATAGGTTTCTCACAAAATAATGCCAAAGGTCGTGACGAAGATTGTAGAATAGCAAGAGCTAACTCCTCATGGGTTTCGTCTGGGGTACATAGACTGACGACCTCTGGGCGCTCTCGCTCCAACAGTTCATTGATATTGGTATAAGCGTTGCCCCCTCCCCAATCGCGAGCAAAAGATTCAGCACGCAGGCGATCAGCGTCGCACACCCCCACAAGTGCTGTACGCGGAGATACGCGATAGGCTTCAGAATGCGTCAGCACCCCGAGCGAACCATCGCCTCCGGCCAATCCCCCGGCAATTCGTCCACACCCCACAATCGCAGCGCGGTATATCTTATCGTTCATAGCTCTGTGCGAACCGAGATATATTCACTTTACGAAATCACGAATCGAATCGACAATATGAGGCGTCAAAGGAAAGGTGCACTATGGCAAACAAATTCAGCCCGCAAACATTCGTTGATCACGAAATCGTCGCTGGGGACGGCAAGCTCATTGGAACGATTCGTATAAAACCGAGCGGTGTTCTCTGGGCACCCAGATCGGCTAAACAATGGTATCGGCTCACTCTAGCAAAGTTTGCGAAGCTGATAGAACAAAACGGAACGCAACAAAAGAAATAGCGACCTGCGTCGAGTAGCATGGTCCCATCAAGTTGAGTAACTCAGATTGCCGCTAGAATAGTGTCAGCAACTCGCTCGACACCGCAGCCGTCTATCACAAGAGGACCCTTCTCCGCCATCTTCTTTCGTTCTGGATAGTCAGCAAACAAATCGCGGATCACCGTCTTCAATCCCTCATCCGTAATAGACCGTGCATCGCAAACCGCCGCCACGCCCAGTACCGAGAAAAGGTCGCCGGTGAACTGCTGATTGTCGGCCACCCGCAAACAAAGCGCGGGACATCCTGTGGCAGCAAGTTCAAAACCCGTTTGACCCGCAGCCGCAATCGCGACATCTGCCCAACACATCAAGTCCGCCATGTCTTCGACATCGTGAAACACTTCAACTTCATGATGAGATTCAGCGCGATTTATTTCACTCAATGCGCCACGAACTACGCGAATATGAAGGCGGTCGGGATAGTGGTTGAGCAGACGCAATATCCGTTCCCTCAAGTTGAGTATGTCAGAACCTCCGAAGGTCAACAGTACCTTTGTCACTTTTTCGGCAACGCTCCGCTTCGGAAGGGAGCGAAATTGAGGCCGGAGGAGAGCATACTGTGGACCAAGCAGGAGGCTTCCCTGCGTCAAGCCAGCATAGCGTGCCAGCTCTCTCACACAACTATTGAGAAGCCATGTCGCAGGCAAAGGGCGATCTGCCAAGTCATCCACGACGAGGACCTTTACTCCCCTCACAAGTAATGGCGTAAGATTGCTCCGTCCGGCATCGTATGTGTCAACGACCGCAACCGAGTTGCCAGACGCTTCTTCGATTGCTCTTTCAAGACTCAGTTCGCGCGCAATTGTCGCCGTCTCTGCGCAGGCACTCAACCACCTCCGCAGTTGTGGGTCGCCGTGATAAATCCAGTACTGTACCTCTACGCCACGACGGGCGAATTCATCAGAGAGCGTCAAGCAGCGGCGCAGATGGCCGGTGCCAATCGCCTGATTAGCTGTGGTTACGAACGAGATGCGCGGGTGTGCCATTCGCGTTTCAATAGGCCCATGAAAATCACATCGCGAAATCCTAGATCAGACCTTCCCTGCTCACGCAGCAGCCCTTCACGTTGAAACCCAAGCCGTTCATATAGTTTTATCGCAGGTTCATTATTTGCGAACACTCGCAAATAGAGACGGTGTAGAAGAAGCTCATCAAAGGCATGTTTGAGCAGCAGCTCACTAGCTGCAAAACCGAAACCTCGACCACGCGCCTCTTTGCCAAGGAGTATCCCGTACTCCGCATTCGCATTGTAAAGATCAATGCGACTCAGCCCGATGGTCCCTAGGGGTCGCTGATCTTCAGTGGCTTCGATCACGAATTCGCGCCGATTTGTTCCCAGTGTTGCAAGCCAGGCTAGATGCTCTTCACGCGTCGGAGGTTTCTCACTAAACAGCTCTCGTGCAATGACCGGATCCGCACGCCACTGCAATACCAAGTCTGTGTGCGCCACCGAAATGGGCACGAGCTTTACGCGGGGAAGCTCATGCACGTGATACGTCCTCCAGCAATTCCCAAGATATCGGGGTGCCCCTAGAGATGGCGACTTTCGCCGTACGGCCAAGGACGGACAAGTAATACTTAGGCTGAAGACCATGGCCCGGTCGAATCACACGGATATTCTTTGGGGTAAGCGCTGAACCAGCCGGAATATCCGCAACGGCGAACACTGAACGACGAAATACCGTGTTTTCCGCTTCCGTTGCGCCTCGTCTAAGAATTCCAGAACCCAACACCTCTTCGGTCTCACGTATGGCTGACACCATTTTTTGGAACTCTTCCGGTTCTAGCGAAAACGAGGCGTCCGGCCCACCATCGGCACGACTCAACGTCAAATGCTTTTCAATGACACACGCCCCTAAAGAGACTGCGGCCACTGCTGCATGATCGGTCAGGCAATGATCCGAGAGACCCACGGGTGTTCCTGCTAGTTCGCTCAACGTCGTCATCGCGCGGACGTTCATTTCGGAAAGTGGCGATGGGTACGCACTCGTACATTTCAAAAGAATAAGGGAGCGATTTCCTGTTTCCGCAAACACATTCACGCTCTCTGTAATTTCTTCTGGAGAGGCCATTCCGGTGGACATGATTACGGGCTTCCCCGTCCTAGCGACTCGTCGTACCAGTTCGTGATCCGTCAACTCAAATGATGCGATTTTGTGAAGGTTCACGTCTAACTCTGTCAGAAAATCAACGGCAGTTTCATCAAACGGTGTCGAAAACACCTCAAGCCCCAAGCGCCGGGCCTCAGCGAACAACGCTTTATGCCACTCCCAAGGGGTCGCGGCCTCTTGATACAGGTCGTACAACGTACGGCCTCGCCACGCGTTATCACCCGTAATTCGGAAGTAAGGCTGATCACTTTCAATGGTCATCGTGTCAGCGGTATAGGTCTGAAGCTTCACGGCATCAGCCCCCGCCTTGTGAGCAGCATTGGTCAGTTCAAGAGCACGACTCAACTGGCCGTTATGATTACCCGACAACTCGGCGATGATAAAGCACGGCTGTCGATCACCGAGTACTCGGCCACCGGAGAGATGGATGGTCCTATTAAACTTCATACTCAATGTTGCGAATTTTTCCCCATCAAGTTTGCAAACATAAGTTCTGCCGTCTCCCAATCCTCCGGTGTGTCAATGTCCTGGACAAGATGACGCGGGAGCGGAACAGGCACCGAGTTCTCAGAAAACAGCCGAGGTGCCTGTAAATACTTCTGCACATTCAGCCAATAAAACTGGCCCGCATCGTGCCACGCTTCGGGTAAATCCTGTGAGCGCTTCAGTCTGTTCTCCGGCCAGAACATCTCCAATCGTCCATCTGTATTTACTTTTAATGCGCGGAAGATCGTGTATGGGAAACTCGTCACAGAAAACGCCGTAATCGCCTGATGCTCGCGAAGAAGGTGGAGGCCGCGACGTAAATCATCAGGCCGAACAAAAGGTGCGGTCGCGTAAAGACAGCACGCGTAAGTCGGCAAAGAGTTGCGTTCTGCCAACCAATTTAACGCGTGAACGAGTACTTCGTCCGTTCCTGCAAAATCGTTGGCCAGTTCGGGGGGCGCTCAAAGGGAACCTCTGCGCCATAGTGACGCGCAACTTCAGCAATTTCAGTATCATCCGTGCTGATGATCACACGGTCAAATACACCACTCTCAAGCGCAGCAGAAATCGAGTGAACAATCATCGGCTTCCCGCAAAACTCTTTCACGTTTTTGCGAGGAATTCGCTTGCTCCCGCCTCGAGCGGGGATGATGGCGATGGCACTCATGGCTTCTTGGTTGTTGAGTTGATAAATTGATGGGTTGATACGGATTTCAGAAACCAGCGTTTAGATAACAAAACAGTGTTATTTGCCGCATACGGTTTTGCTGACCGCATTGATTACCGTATCCACGTCATCGTCAGTCATGGCGGGATACATTGGGAGTGAAAGTAGTTCCACATAGGCGGTTTCTGCAACCGGACACTGGCCTAGCGCTGTGTTGAAGTGTCTGCGATAGAATGGCTGAAGGTGTACTGGAATATAGTGCACCTGGGTGCCTATCCCCTGCTCACGCAGTTCTTGCATCACTTCGGTTCGTGTCCGACCAACGGTAGCGAAATCAATCCGCACGACAAAGAGATGCCATGCCGGATTCGCCCATTCTCTTACACGCAAGGGACGAACACCTTTAGCCAATTCAAAAGCAGACTGATACCGCGCAGCGATTTTGCGGCGGCGCGCAACAAATGCGTCCAGCTTGGTAAGCTGACTCAAACCAAGCGCAGCATTGATGTCGGGCATTCTGTAGTTGTAGCCGAGCGAGTGCATTTCGTAGTACCAAGGGCCTTGTTCTGCTATCGCGGAGCTGGATGACGCATCGGGCATCGCGTATGGAGCATCCTCTTCAAGGCCGAGAAAGCGGGCGGGGTCTTTCGTGATCCCATGGGTGCGAAAATCGCGCATGGCTTCTGCATAAACAGGGTTATCCGTTGAGACCAGCCCCCCCTCGCCCGTGGTGATGTGCTTTACCGGGTGAAAACTAAAGGCGGTAAGGTCAGCAAGAGTACCTACTGCACGCCCCTTGTAGGAGGCTCCAGGGGAGTGGCAGGCATCGGCAACGAGGGCAATCTGATGACGATTCGCGATTTCGCGCAACGCGTCGTAGTCACACGGGTGTCCCGTATAATCCACGGCCACAATCGCGCGAGTGCGCGGAGTAATCGCTCTTTCTACCGCGACGGGATCGATCAACAAGGTCTCTGGATCTACATCCACAAAAACGGGAGTGGCCCCTTCAAAGGCCGCGCAGTTGGCAGATGCAGTAAAGGTGATCGGCGGGACAATCACCTCATCATCCTGCCCCACATTCAGCGCCCGCATGATCGCGTGAAGCGCAGCGGTTCCGCTGTTCACGGCGACGGCATATTTCGCTCCGACTTTGGCGGCAAATGCATCTTCAAATGCAGGCACAGCCGGCCCCTGGGTGAGCCAATCCCCTCTCAGGGTACTGACGACGGCGGCGATGTCGGCCTCGTCGAGTGATTGTTTTCCGTACGGAATCATTATTCTGAAGGTTGATAAGTTGATGGATTGATAGGTTGACAGGGGGGGGCCACCCTTACTGACGGCTAGTCGTCTTTTGCGGGCACCCCTTTTTTATCACAGCGTACTAAATAAACAATATAGCCATTAAGGACTTTCCAACAGTGTTCGATATCTCCACGAATAGCGGTATATTCACTGCTCGAAATGTATTCTTCGTCTAAAGCGACATTGAGGTGGTCTAAAGATTCCGAAAGCGAGCCACGCGCCAAACGACAGAACTGTACATTCTCCTTGTGGTGGTGTCGTCCATATCCCTCTGCAATATTTGCGGTCACGGAGCGCGTTGAGCGGGTGAACTGACTTCCTAACAGATACCGCTCCTCAGGAGGAAGCCGCTTGCGAAGTTTAGCAACGGTTTTTCGTAGTTCCCTCGCCAATATGTAGCACTCTAGGGTTTCAAAAGTCTTTAGCGTCCCCATTGTCCTACCCTCCTCATCAACTTATCAACCTATCAACTTGGACGAAGTCACACCTCCAGCCGCCTTCTGTGCTTTTTGTGGTTGGTTTACGATCCTATTCCGTGCTCCTCGGCCCAGATACGGGCTTCGGGTAAGTCCAATGTGCCAATCATTTGTGCGAGTTGGTCGTCGGAGAGCCATTCGGTGTTGTTATCGCTCCCGTAGTAGAAGCCATCCGGGCAGGCGGCGCCGTTTTTCTCGGCGTGCCAGTCGGTCTTCCAATAGCTCATCGCGGGGGTGATGATGAAATGGTCGTCGAATTGGAGCGTTTGCCGCGCGTCATCCACGGGGATCATGACTTCGTGAAGTTTTTCGCCGGGGCGAATACCTACGATCTTCGTTTTGCACTCTGGAGCGAGAACGCGAGTCAAATCCGTGATGCGCATACTCGGAATGCGCGGAATCCAGATTTCGCCGCCTTTCATTTCACGAAGCGCATTCAAGACCAACGAAGCCCCCTGCTCCAAGGTAATCCAAAAGCGGGTCATCCGTTCATCGGTAATCGGCAGGATTCCTTCTTTTCGTTTCTTCAAAAAGAAGGGAATCACACTGCCGCGACTCCCCACCACATTGCCATAGCGAACAACCGAAAAGCGCGTCGGCCTTCCGGCGCTGTAGCTGTTTCCGGCGACAAACAGCTTATCCGAACAGAGCTTTGTCGCTCCGTAGAGATTGATCGGATTTGCCGCCTTGTCGGTGCTGAGCGCAACAACGTGGGTGACATCACTATCAATCGCGGCATCAATCACATTCTGCGCACCCATGACGTTCGTTTTTACGAATTCGAACGGGTTGTATTCTGCTGCGGGAACTTGCTTGAGCGCGGAGGCGTGGATAATCGCGTTTACGCCAGCGAGCGCTCGTTTGAGACGGGCCAGATCACGGACATCGCCCAGAAAAAAGCGGAGGCGTTTTCGGTGTTCGGGCGAAAACGTCTGCTCCATCTCATACTGCTTGAACTCATCGCGGCTGTAGATCACCACGGTCGTCGTTTGGGTGCCTTCAAGGATCAGGCGCGTCAGTTTCTTCCCCAGCGAGCCGGTGCCGCCGGTGATAAGAATACGGGTATTTTCAAGATGTGAGAGGGAGCTTAATATTAGCATAACGAGCCTTTGGGTTGTTATTCCAGCACTGTGAATTTCGATTACTTCTCGTCTTTGGTTCCGATATTCACAAATCGAGCCATGACAACATTGACCCCATCTCCCGGACGAGCAACACGTTTGTTTTCAATGTCATAATCCCACAAATCATAGACCAGCAATAGACGCCCAGGGCTAATTTCACGGATATCTGTGTAGCCCGTCGTCGGCCAATCGGGAGGGGATATCGTATACGCCCTCCCCCACGTTCGCCCCCCATCGCCCGAGGTGGCAAGTGTATTGCCTGGACGACCAAAGGTACAGACCAATGATCCGTCGCTCAGAACTAAAAGGCGCGGGCGTACACCTGTATAAGGAAACGTGCTGCGCTTCCAAGTCTGTCCCCCGTCGCTACTGCGAGCTAATAGCATCGGACCCGTTTGACCCCGGCGAAGGCCAGCAACAGTGGACCACGTGCGCATGAGGCAAAGCAATTCGCCCGATTCAAGTTGCACCATACAGGGCTCCGCCGCCCCCTCAATATCTGGAACAACCCTCGCACGCACATTGCGGCCCGAGGCAATAACGCTCCGCGTCGTGAATGTATTTCCACCGTCTACCGAAGCAAGCAGAATGCTCGCATGCCCAGAAGTGGCCTCGAAACGATATGGCGTCATAGTGTTTTGGTAACCCGCCAACAATAATGTGCCGTCACTCAATTCCAGCCCGTCACCGTGCAGACGCAGCGCTTCACCGCGCTGAACGGAGCGCTGCAGGGCGGGAATGCTATACAGCACATCCGTAGGCCCTGACCAACTATTGCCATCTACACTCGTCATTTTTACCCCGATTCCCTCCCACGAGGATCCGATCTCAGGAAATGAGCGTTCGGGGATTGCCAATACATTGTCAGAGAAGGCGAGGCGGCTACCATCGTGACGGCAAATAGTGACAGCAAGTGGATCCGGCTGATAGGTCCTGTTCAGCTTGCGGTAAATAGAATCCGCAATCCAGTCGTTCGTAGTTGGCAACCCCTTGGGCGCTCTTATATTCCATGTTTCGCCGCCATCCACGCTTATTGCCGGTGAAAGACTATGGGCGAATCCTAAAGGAGTTCCGTTTTCATCAACACGAATAGGGTCATATCTACCCGTGTCTCCGCTCGCGTATCCAATTACGAGTGTTCCATCCGCCATCTTCCGCACGAGTGGAAACGCATAAAATCCGTGGCCAAGCAGATACTCGCTTTTTGCAATAATAAACGGCTTCTCCATTTTCGCTGAAGGTGCCGTGACAAACCCCGCGGCTCCGCTTAATGGAGTATACTTGAATTATTGCGCAGCCGACGAAAGGCAGTTGCGCTAGCACGAGAACGATGATGTTAAGTGTTTTCGTCACTCAATACTCCTTTCGAAAGAAGGCTCTCCGAGAAATCGCGCGGGATTCTTGCTTGGTCCCGTAGACTTTGGGAATGAAAGACACCCAGTTGTATGAGCGATTGTTGGGGCTGGAAAAGCTGCGGCTTGTGGAGCAGGCAAACATAGACATGCCGACGCTGACGATCATGGTGGCCGCGAGCTGCGGAACCCAAGTGTGGGGCCGTCCGGTGTGCGGCCCGTGCGCCCACGTTCACGGAGCCGAGCGGCAGCGATGGCGGCATCTGGATCGCTGCTAGTTTAAGACGACTGTAGAAGCCGATATGCGGCGCATTCTGACATGCTTCCGGCATCATCTCTCCGACGCCTTCGCGGAGTCGATCAATAGCAATATCCACGGCCTCGCGAAGAAAGCCTATGGCTACCGGAGCCGGGAGCGCTTCATATCCGATGTTCTCCTTCACTTCGGCGGCCTCAATCTCTTCCCCGGCCCACTCAATCAAAAATCCCACGCCGTTCCTTGAAGAGTCAAAGAAATAGCCGGGTTACGTCCGCGAAAGGTCAACACCCTCGGTGCCAATCCACTCATATGGAACGGCAATCAAGGGTGATGTCCCGTGAGAAGCCGTGTTGGAGCCAAGCCCGCCCCTGTAGAGTATTCCATGTTCATTTACGCTGTAATAGTTCGAAGCGTATGAATCGGACAACATTACATGGCCGGACCAGTCGCGAATACCTACAGAAACTTGATAAAGATTGTCTTGAGCAAGCGGCAAGGCGTCCAAACGAGCGACCACACGGCGTCTCCCTTTCTTTATCTTCATATAATGGCCGTCCGAAAACATGCTGGCAGCGATAATGGATCCCTCTTTCCCAACGGCGCCAATTTGCAACCATAACCGCGCGCAATCAATCTCAGCAAAGGCTTCAAAATCAATGGCCAAAGAGTGAGGCCTCCCCCATGCAAGCCGATCACACCGCCGCCCCTCGGCATCCAGCCATTCCACTCCTAAGATTAGTGCCGAAAAAGTGGCGGAACTTGACTTCTTTTCCGATGAAGCTTCAGCCGCATCGCGTTCCAGCATATACCGTTGATAGTCTTTAGACACCTCGTGCGTGTCCCCCATCTTTATCATGCGTCCGCGATCGAGCCAGAGTGCCTGCCGACACATCATTTGGATAATCAACATGTTGTGAGATACAACAACCAGAGTTTTCCCGGAATTTGTAAGGGTTCTCGCAAAACGCGCGCACTTAAGCTGAAAGGATGCGTCCCCCACGGCCAATACCTCGTCTATCAACAGAACATCCGGGTCCAAGTGAACGGCAATACTAAAGGCCAATCGGACGACCATGCCCGAACTATAGGAACGAATCGGGGCATCCATGAAATCGCGGATGCCGGAAAAGTCCACGATTTGCTCATAAATTGCATCCACCTCCCGTTGTCGCAGCCCGAGAATGGCGGCATTAATATACACGTTTTCGCGCCCGGACAATGAAGGGTGAAAGCCTGCGCCGAGTGCGATCAAGGCCTGCAACTGTCCTCGATAGATTGCCTGGCCGTACGTCGGGGCATAGATGCCGCTCAGAATGGAGAAGAGCGTGCTCTTGCCAGCTCCATTGGCGCCCAACAGCCCGAGGCTTTCGCCCGGTTTCAACGCAAAAGATACGTCTCGCAGCGCCCAGAATTCAGACGGTCGCAGTTCTTCATCCCGAACAGCCGGAACGCCAGATTGAGGGGTGACGCCGTCGCGAAGCGCATCCAGAGCGCGCGCATCCCAGTGGGGCGAGCGTCGACGGCGTGGCACCAAGGTTAACGCGGCGATGTCCGACAGGCCATACCACATTGCGCGCTTCAGTGAGCGGGCAAACTTCTTGGAGAGGTGACGAACCTCGACGGCGTACTGTTCGTCCATGACCTATAACCTCTCCGCAAGCAACGGCTCGGTGGCATGAAAAAAGCGCCACCCGAGCAAAAACACAACGACCGAAGACGAGACGGTGACAATCAAACCCGGCGTCCAAGATAGCGTCCCCTTCTCAACCAATTCGTGCAACGCATATAAATAGTGCGAGACGGGATTGATGTGATGCGCCCAGTACAACAAGTTCTGCCAGCTTCCCGCAGCGGTATCCGTAAGAACGGGCGTCGGATAGACGGTGGGCGCCAGCAGCATTCCGAATTGAAATGCAAATTCAAGCATGCGGCTCACGTCGTTCATCATCGTATTAATGGGTGCCAAGAACAGGCCGACCCCAATGCCGAACAGCGTCAACGGGACCAACAGAAGAAGGAACGAAATACTCTGCCAGTGCGGGAGATAGCGCAAGGCCGCAAACGTCAACACCACGACAAGCAATCGGATTAGCAAATTCACAATCGCATTGCCGACCGCACTAAAAACAAGAATTTCGCGTGGAAAATATATTTTTGACACCAACGGTCCGGCGCCGCTTATGCTCGACGTGGCCATCATAACGACCTGGGTAAAAAAGCCCCATACGGTTGCACCGAGGAGGGCGAAGATTGGATAGGGCATCGCTCCTTCCGGCATCGTGATGGCAATCACTTGCGCACGCTGCAATAGACTGAACACAATGGTCGTTCCGATCGGAGGCAAGACAATCCAAAGATAGCCGAGGAACGATTGGCGGAACTGACCCGAAACATTGCGAACAATCAACCGCTGAATCAATTCACGGAAATCTCGCAACTCCCGGAACATGGCTCCCCAAGCCGCCCAAGAGAGCCTGTCGCGCTCATTTGCTTCATATATCGTTGTCTTAGTCATACGTGTTGCAGATTGCCACGGGGCACAAAACCCGCACCGCTTCAATCACGCCGTGCCGAAGGGATGGCATGGCCCTGAAGAGATCCCATGTGGCGCGACTCCCCTAAATCGCGAATGACATGAAACAATGCAGACGATGCCCCGACAAGCGCCAAATAGATTGGGTTCCATGGTATCGGAGAGAAAAACCTCCGACGATGAAGACGATTGCCTGCATCTTAAAGGTCCACCCGAGGTCGGAGATCTCTTCCCACCATCCTTTCGCCATACGCTGCACGCGCAAGGCGGAGATAAACAAAATACTCATGAAGCTTACATACAGGCCAATTCCGATGAAGCCCATCTGCTTTCCTGCGTATAAAATCTCATTATGAACCTGCCCTGTCGCATACGGGTATTTTTCCCACAAAAATTCATCGCTGGCGCTAATGCCAACGCCAAAGGCCGGGTAGTCTTTTATCAAGTTCCACGTGTGGCGGTTTTTCATTTTACGCTCCCACGCGCTTTGCTCGTCCTGCGTCATTTCTGCCACATCGACTTCTTCCTTGGCGCCGCCCAAAAAACTGCGAATAGACTCAGGGATTGTTTTGAAGCGTTCGATATTTTTGGCGCCGATCAGTGGAAAGAACATTGCAAAAGCAATTCCACCGATAATCAACGCCCGCTTATATTTTGCGCCGTACTTCGGAACAAGGAATACACCGACCGCAATCAACGCTAAAAGCCCTGTGCGGCTTCCCGTTTCAAGGACAATATAGACTGCCGAGATCGCGCAAGCCAGCGATCCCCAACGGACGAGACGATTCGATGCTTTTTGATAGAAGTATAAATATAATGGGATCATAACCGTCATCAAATAGGCAAACCCGTTCGGGTTTTCAATCAGCGACACGCTCGGTCCCATCAAGCGATCACCCGAGTATGTCGCGCCTGCGGCGGCCAAACGCAACCCGCCCTTTACCCACCATAAGGTCGAAAAGAACAAGGTAGCCTGGATAGCCCATACGCGCTGAACATTCCAAGCCATTGCCTCAACGAGGATCAAGACGAATGAATTTTTGAAAATAATATCAATGTCGCCATTCCATGCTGATGAAGCCTGAAAAACGCCTGCATGCAAAGAAATGAAGCTAAAAAACAACAATAAAAGCGCTGTGATTGTCGCTGGGCCAAATCGAATAAACGGTCTCCCCTCCTGCGCGGAAGACATAAAATGCAGTACCGCTGCAGTAAGAATTGAAAAGTTCGCTATTCTTAAAGGATAGAGGAACAGAAAACGGTTTTGTGGCTGAACGCAAAGGATTGCGATGTACCACAGCAAAAATCTAAATGCCCAACGAGCGGCCACGCTATTAACCTTTATCTGCATTCATGGGGTATGTCTGCTCGCCGCCATGCTCCATGCGCGTCCGCAAGGCAGACTTCGTCCCGGTCAGTTCCCGCTGAACCAACCCGCCTTGGTTAGGATATGGTGGCCGATGGGCCATTAGAGGCACAGCTACAACATGCCGCGTAGCAGTGGGTTATCCAAGACGGAAGCAATTCGCTTTCTTCGCTTTTCCGCCAATTGCAATCGCTCTCGCAAAAACTCTTTTCTGCCTGGGTCGTATGTCGCCTGTTCGAGTAATTCGAAACTCCGCTCTATCTGAACGCGGGCGGACTCCAACTTTTTACTGAAAGAGGCGAGTAGTCCATTGTTCAATACCTTACGAAAATCAAGTTCCGCCTCGTAATAGTCGCGGCGATCACCGCGCACCCAGACTTTTTTTGACCGCGCTCCACGACTCCAATTTTCGACCGGCAATACTTACACTCGCCTTGCTAACACCCAGTTGTTCAGTGAGTTCATCCAAAGACAAGGGTTTATCGCTTAAATACAGAAGCATATAGAGCTGGCCAAAAAGGCGCGGCAGCCCAAAAGAAAGGGCCGTTCGCCCGCCCGCCTCAACCATTTCCCATACTGCCGTATTCATCGAGTCTTTAAGAACGTTTAGAACAAACTAAATACACGGACGGCGCGATCCGGTCAACTTAAAGAACAAGAACTTCCAGTCAGATGATTTCCTTTCCGGCCAGCTACGTCAGAGCTATTCTGATCGCGCACAAAAAAGATGATCTCACTACGACGCGGAAATACACAGCCACCTCGCCGATTTGGCGCATTTTCTATCACCATCGCGGTGCTGGGCGGACTTTTGGCGCTCGCAGCGTACATCGGCTTCACGCCCCTGGAGCCCATCGCAACGATTTTTTCAGACGACGGGGCGCTTTCCGACTCGTTTCGGTTTCAGCTTGCGACATCTCAACTCATCTTCGGCGCGCTTCTGCTGCTCGCTGGCCTAGGGGGCGAACGTTTCTCAATTCGTCTTGGCAACATGGTCGAGCAGATACTCGACCGACCGAGCTGGCAAATAACGTGGGGTTCTTCCGCCCTTTCGGTCGGCATCGCGGTGATAGTTAGCCGGTATCTATTGGACGGCTTGCCGCACGTCACCGACGAAATAAGCCATTTGTTTCAATCAAAAATCCTGCTCGCGGGATCGCTAACCGCGCCAGCCCCCTCGTGCCCGATGAGCTTTTCTCAACCCCACGTCATCATGACAGCAAAGGGCCTGTGGCACTCGATTTATCCGCCGGGCCATGCGCTGCTGATTGCGCTGTTCAGCGTGTTCGGCGGCAACGCCTTGGTCGGCCCCGTAAGCACGGGGATTGCGGTCGCAGCACTGCATCGCTTGGCGCTGCGATGGTGGAGCCCACGCGGAGCGAATTTGTTCGCTCTCCTCTTGGCGATGTCGCCACAGGTCCTCCTGCTTGGCGGATCATGGATGTCGCATTCTTCATTTACAGCGCTCTATGCGCTCGCATGGGCGGCGTGGCTGGCGGGCCGAACGCGCACCACCTCTCTGGCGCGGAGGCTTCACTTGATCGCCAGCGGGTTGCTCTTCGCTTGGTCGGCCATCATCAGACCGCAGGACTTCATTTTGGCGTCAGCCGTGGCTGCATGCGCCCTGCTGCTCTATCCCGCACGTATTCTGCCGCTGCTAAAAGACCTGGGCTATGTGGCCGCAGGTACACTACCCGTCGTCATCTTCATGGCCGTTTGGAACAATGCGCTCTATGGAACGCCGCTGGCAATTGGCTACGGTCACTCGCAGTCGCTTACGCCACAAATGCGGCCCACCTACGGGTTTTCCGCTACGTTCGGCCTCGCAGAGGCCGCACGCGTTACGGGCTGGTCATTAATGCGTCTGAACAAATCGCTTTTGGGTTGGCCCGCCTCCTTCATTCTTCTGCCGGTGCTCGCGTTGGCTCCCCGCAGCCTTTCCCGCCGCGACGTGACGTGTCTGGTCGGCTCACTGCTCGTGGTCGCGTTCTTCTTCTTTTACTTTTACTACGGCAGCGAATATGAGGCCCGCTTCTATTTCACGGCTGTACCGCTTATCATCATGCTAACCGTTCAAGGCGGCCGGCTCCTGAAAAAGTGGATTTCCACCGGACATCTGACGGTACTGGGACTTCGTCTTCGCGCTTCATGGCCTTTTCTACTATTGGCCATTCGACATTTGGCCTCGCTACCACCATGACTACGAACAGGTGTCACGCGTCATCGAAGACACGGCTGCGCGTGCGCACATACAAAATGCGGTCGTACTGATTCCGGCACACGGCACGGATCAGTTTCGGTATTCCGGCGGTTTTTTGTGGAATGACCCCGGGCTCCACCGATCCGTTCTCTACGCACGGGACGTGGCATCTGAACGCGACTGCATTCAACGTGCGTTTGGAAATCGCACATTTTACAGGTTTATTCCTGAAAATGGATGGCGCGAGGGGCACATCGAATTGATCACCCCCTGAACATCAGGGCTTGCGGGCAATCACGATCGTCGAAATGCCGGGCCAAGGCAGCACTTTATCGATCATTCGCCACAGCCAAACCAGGCTGTCGTAAATCTTGAGCTGCACCTTGTCGAAGTTCTTCTTTTTGAGAATAACGCTGTTGAGCCACCACGCTGGAACGGCCGGCCGATTGAACGAGAATTGACGTTCAATTTCAAATCCTGCGCCCTTAAGAAGACGTGCAAAATCAGCAGGCTTATAGCGTCGTTGATGATCGAGGACTTCGTCCAGCGTCCCAAAGAGCGCGGGCAGTTGGGGCACAAGCAGGCAAGCGCGCCCCCCGGACCGGAGCGCTGAAAAGATATTGCGCACAGCGGCGCCATCGTCTTTGACGTGCTCAATGACATTCAGACAAATGGCCGTATCAAAGCGATCCTTCAGTGCGACAAAATCCTCGGCCTTTGTCACGTCTGCGCGCGCGATTGAAATGCGCTCATCCCGCCCGAAGCGGCTGTGAAGATAGTCAAGATGGAGATCGTCAATATCGGTTGCCGTGTACTGCAGACGCGGAAGAAACTGAATTGCAAGATTCCCCATGCCTGAGCCAATTTCGAGAACGTGCTCTCCAACCCAGGGGCGGATGGTGTCCGCCATCCACCGATTAAAGCGATGCGCCGCAGAAAGCCGGTGCAGGATATCGTGCCCATAGCGGGACTCATAAATGTCATCAACAACAGCGAATCGAATAACGGACAGCCATAGCTTCACATGATCGGCGAACCGGCGCTTCTTGCCCTCACGCACACTTCGACCGCGGTAAGAAACCGGCACTTCGTAGACCCGAAACCCGCGCTTCGCGAACTTGGCGGCCAATTCGGCATCGAGCGAAAATCCGGCGGAGCGCAAGGGCACGGACCCGAAGCAGCATGGTCCGCGCCATTTTCAGGCCGCAGGTCAAATCCGAGAGATCGATATTGGTGAACCAATTCGAAAAGGCCGTCGCCCGACGCAGCATCAATCCCTGTCGAAAATGCAACGCGCGCCGGTAGCCACTCGCGCCCACTCGCGTACCAAATACGGCATCCGCACAACCGTCCAGAATGGGCTGCAAAAGCTTGGCATATTCGGACGGATCATATTCCAGATCTGCATCTTGAAACACACATACGTCGCCCGTGGCGGCTTCTATGGCGGTTGCCAGCGACGCGCCACGGCCCCGCCTTGTCTTGTGAGCAAGGGTGCGCACCAGTTGTGCTTCAAACGCCAGACGCTCTATCGCAGCCAACGTGCCGTCGGTCGAGCCGTCATCGACCACAACAACTTCGCGATCGACGTCGGCGGGCAATGGAGCGGCAAGCGCCGCACGAACGACCTGCTCCACCGTGTAGCGTTCATTATGTACCGGAATCAAAATACTGAGCTTCACGATCACTCCCCATTCTACACAGCGCGCTGAGCCTAGTCGCCAAACGCATATCGAAAGATGCACCACACAGCTCGAAAGCCATCTTTCCAGTTGATCTTCTTCCCCTCTTCGTAGGTGCGTCCGCGGTAGCTGATGGGGACTTCGTAAATGCGACAACGGCGCCGCGCCACCTTGGCGGTTATCTCCGGCTCAAAGCCAAAACGATTTTCTTTCAAGTTCAGGCTCTGAATGATTTCTCGCCGGAACAATTTGTAGCACACCTCCATGTCGGTGAGGTTCAAATTGGTCATCATGTTGGAGAGCAGCGTCAAAAACTTGTTCCCGACGCTGTGCCAGAAATACAAGACGCGGTGTGCATTGCCGCCGGCGAAGCGAGATCCGAACACCACATCGGCATGTCCTTCCAGAATCGGGGCGAGCAGTTGTGGATATTCGCGAGGGTCATATTCCAGGTCAGCATCCTGAATCAGCACCAAGTCGCCGGTCGCCTTTGCAAAGCCGGTCCGCAGGGCAGCTCCTTTGCCTCGGTTGATTTCGTGATGCACGACAACAAGCGACGCATCCGAGGCGGCAAGCCGATTCAATTCTGCGCCCGTTCCGTCGGTTGAGCAGTCATTGACGAGGATGATTTCCTTCCTCAATCCCGTTTCAATGCCGCGAACCACGTCCAGCAGATGTGCAACCGTACTTTCCTCGTTATACACGGGAATGACGATGCTCAATGAGTTGATATTCGTGTCGATCATTTACCAGCGTCCACGTGTTGTGATGTCAGAAAGAAATAATCCACGGCGCTCTCGCCGATGTCACGTCTACGCCACCCGTTTTCCCAAAAATAGGGCGCATAGCCAAGCTCCGATAGCAGCGCATTCACGCGTCCTGCAGATGTTTGGGCATCGTCAAGATTGCCCATGATTTCAATAAGAAGCGCCGGGCGTGATTCCTCCAGGATTCTTGCCGCTCCTCGGAGCGCAGATTCCTCATGCCCCTCTACATCTATTTTCATAAACGTGATGCGAGAAACATCCTTGGCAAGCTCATCATCCAAACGGCACAGCGGGATCGAAACGGTTTCCATGCCGGAGGCATCTCCCCCTCATCAATTACACGAGATTCGTACAGATTCTCGCCTCCATCGGCGTATCGCGGAATGCTCATTTTTGCCCCTCCTGCGCGATCTGATACGCCACAGGGATGAACGGCGACTTGGCCTAGCTTCAGATGGGCCACGGAACGGCGCAATAAATCAGACGTGATCGGCACCGGTTCAAAACTATGCACACGTCCGTCCACCCCCACCCATTGCGCAAGTAGCGCAGTGATATATCCGACATTCGCGCCAGCATCCACAACAACATTGCCCGGCCCCACCAACTGCCGGACGCCGGCAGCAGGGGGCCAGCGGTCGGGAGAAAACTTTGCGACCATGCGCGGATAATACCATCGTCGCAACCCCTGACGAAGCGACGGGGGTAGCAAGCGTATCAGGGTATGTCGAATTCCGTTCAGAGCCATGGCAATTTCGGTTTTGTTTATAGCGGTGCGAGCGCGGCGCTGTCCACTTCGACAACGGCTGCCTGTTGAATCATATCCACGCTGAGCAAGACCCGCATCTTTCCGCTGATTCGAACAATGACTCCCTCTGCGCCGCGCAACGGGCCGGAAGTGATGCGTACTTGCCGGCCTGTTTCGAGAAAGGGCTTCACGTCCACCAATAAACCCGATTTGAGGGCTGTTTGCACGTGCCGAAGTTGGACAACGAGCGTTTCCTGATCAAAAACGTCAAGCAGGTTTGCGGTGTTTTGATTCTGACTCAACCACCTGCGCTGCGGCGCGTCGCCGCAGCAAAAGGCATAACCGGTGAAGAGCGGGGAAAGGAAGGTGCGTTTTCGTCGCCCGTAGGCATGCGTCCTTGCAATCAGCGGCACATACGCGCGAATGCCCTCTCGTTCTGCCGCGTCGGCAAGTTTCTTTTCGCACCGCGGGCGCGTGTGAACCACTACCCATCGAAGAGGCTCGGGAAGGACGATCAGGTCTTCGGCAGCTTCAATTTTGAGCGACATGCGCTACGCCAATTGCGCCTTGTTCTTCTCATCGGCAGGCGGCGGAAGGGTGGAAATAGCTCCCGCCGGCTCGGCAGCCTTTGCCCCCGATTCACTGTGACGCAGGCCGACGATTACGGTTTTAAACGTGCGGAGTAGAATCGTGACATCAAAAAAAAGGCTCATATGCTTGATATAGAAAAGATCGTACTGGAGTTTGCGTCGTGCGGCCTCGATGCTTGCGGCATACGGATATTTGACTTGCGCCCATCCCGTAATGCCGGGCGGCACCATCAAGCGTTCGCGATAAAATGGGATGGCGGCGGAAAGCGTCTCCACGAATTCCGGACGCTCCGGACGCGGCCCGACAAGGCTCATCTCCCCGCGGAGAACGTTGACCAGCTGGGGAGCTCATCAATACGCCATTTACGAATAAAGCCTCCGATTCGCGTGACACGGGTGTCCACGCGACCCGCCCAGACCGCGCCGGAACCCGCCTCCGCGTCCTGGCGCATGGATCGAAATTTCAGCACGGTAACAAGCCGGCCATCCAAGCCGCTGCGCCGTTGGCGGTACAGCGCCGGACCGGGCGAATCAAGGCGTATCAGCATCATTGTTATCAACATCAAGGGGGCATTGATCACAAGTCCGAGCAGGGCCATAACAAAATCAAGAATACGCTTAATCTTTCTGACGTGGATCACCGAACTATTCAACGCCGCGTTCATCAGCCATTCATCATTGATATAGTCCAGCGGGATCTCTTGCGCGAGCAGCTCGTGCAGGGTCACAAAATCAAGAATTTCCGTCCCGGTACAGCGGAGCGGTCGGAGCATGCGCAATACGCGCGGTTCTTTCGCCAGTGAAGTGGCAATGACCAACGTTTCAACGCCGAATGCCTCTGTTAGCTCGCGCAAGCGCTCCAGGCTTCCCAGCACGGGAATTCCGGCCAGAAGAGTCCCGGCTGGTATCTTGCGGCTGGAAATCACGCCGCAGATTTTTAATCCGGCATCAAGGTTCGCGCGAATCAATTGTATGACTTCCGTCGCCTCCCGGCTTTCGCCGACAATGAGCGTGTTCTTTGAGAGCATCCCGCTTCGGACAATCATTCGATAGACGCCCCGCACCCCCCAGGAGAGCAAAAAGATAAAGAGGCCGCCCAGCAAAAGAATGCCGCGACCGATATGCAACTGATAGCGTGCATAAAAGATGACGATGATCAACAAGAGGCCGACTGCGGTGGCAATCAGCGGAAGGAGGTATGATCCGTGCCTGCGCGTAAGCGCCTGCCGTTCATACATGCCTGACGCATAGAAAACGACAAGGAACAGGGCCAGTGACCCGAGAAGCGATGGAACGTGGACGGCCAGGTATTCCAGGCCGTCCTCCATGCCCAGACGAAGCGTTGCCGATAGAAAAACAGACAACGCAACAACGAGGATATCACTTGTCAGCAACACCACCCGTCGCAACGATATATATTGTCCTCGATGAAAAATCATCGTGAGCCTCGCGAACTAGCTGCTCCTCAAACCTTTGCGGGCGGACTCTCCGGCCGGTCATACCGGTAGTCATAGTCGTAATAGCCGTAGTACGTCGAGTAATAATAGTACCCGACACGGCCGAATTCGAGGTTATTGAGAACGCAACCGAGTAAGTTCCCGCCACGCTGGCGGATGATCTGCAGAGACATTTGCGCCAGTCGCCGGGAGGTCTGTCCCGCCCAGACAACCATGACTACGCCATCGGCCATCGCCGCCAGAATCGCTGACTCGGAGACGGCCATGATGGGTGGAGCGTCAAAAATAACCCGGTCATACGTTCGCTTGGCATAGTCCACAAAAGAATTGAACTCACTCCGCAGCATCAGCTCAGCCGGGTTTGTAGGAAACGGCCCGGTCGCCACCAGATCGAGATTGTTTATTCCCGTGCGTTGAATAACAGCTTCCGGTTTCGACTGGCCATTCAGCACATCTGAAAAACCACGTCCCCCTTCCAACCCAAAAAACTTGTGCAACTCGCCGCGGCGCATATCCGCATCTACGAGCAATACGCGCATGCCAGCCTGAGCAAAGCTGACCGCCAAATTGAGGGATGTCGTGGTCTTGCCCTCTTTGGGCACCGAAGAGGTAACGACAAATGTTCGGATCCCCTGCTCTTTCGATGCCACCAATAGCGCTGAGCGAACATTGCGGTAGGCTTCCGCAAGTCCGCTCTTCTGATCAATGTTTGATATTAAGTGAGTCCGTAAATCCAACGGATCCCAGTTTGCGGCGGGGATCACACCAAGAAATTCGAGACCCAGGTTGCGGCTGACCTCCTCGGGATAGCGTATGGAATCGTCGAGGAATTCGAGGCCAAACACCAAGCCGAGTCCGATGCCGAGTCCGATCAGCGCCGCCATAAAGATACTCTGCATCCGGCGAGGCGTGATGGGAGACGACGGCGGGATTGCGCGTTCAAGACGGCGAACCGTCTCCGGCTCGATTCCGATTGAAATATCAATTTCCTTTAAGCGGTTGAAAATAAGGTCGTATAGTCCACGCAGGCGATTGGCATCTCGGTTGAGCGCAGCGTACTCATCCGCCTTTCTCGAAACCTCGAGCGCCTCAGACTCCCACTCGGTTTCTGCCCGGGACACGGCGCGCTCCTTGACCTGCATCGCATCCAACTCCGCATAATACTGCTGTAACGCGAACTGAACCTCCTGGTCCAACAAGCGCTGCGTATCGCGAATTTTGGTCGTCAACCGCTGCACCTCCGGGTGCGCGTCTTTGTATTTTTCGCGCGCCAAGGCCAACTGACTCTCCAACAAGGAGCGTTCGCGGCGATAATCCTCCCAGCGTGGCCGCTGTACGACACCCCGCTCAAGCAGACCCTCGGGTCCACTCGCCAGCGTAACGGTCTGGGCATTTGTCGCGCTCCCCATCGTGGCGATGGGCATTGCCGGCATCGGAGAACCGAGCGTTTGGAGAATCACATCATCCGAGGCCTGATTTAACAAAGGCTGTTGTGCCTGTAAAATCATTCGCTGCGCCCGCAGGCTTGCGCTCTGACTGGAAAGCGAAGCCAACATATTTGCGGCGACATTTCCGCGCTCAGAGATGGCAACCACGCTGTTTTCTTTTTTGAATTGGAGCAGGCGATCTTCCGCTTTTTTAAGCTCATCGCGCAAGCGATTCGCCTGTTGCGTCAAGCTGATCGCCGTCGCTTGGGAGGTTTCCATCCGCTCTTCAGCTTTATACTCAAGAAAGGAATCCACAATGGCATTGGCAAAGTCAGCCGCGAACTGCTGATCCAGCGCATCTACAGCCACTGAGATCACCGCAGCCCTGCCAATGGGATAAACGGAAACTTTTATCAGCTTGGAAGCGATGTCTGCCGGTGTGCGATTAACACGCTCCCGCGCTCGTCCGATGATTTGTCCTGAACGCAAAATTTGAACTTGAGTATCTACGAAATCTCCGAGGGCGTTCTCGACGTCTTTCCCTCGCAACTGAGTCGGAAGGTTCAGCCCTCTGCTAAGAACAAGGGTTGCCGCCGAGCGATAAACAGGAACCTGTTTGACCAAGTTCACAACGGTCACTGCGAGTGAAATAATGAAACAAAGCGCCACGAGCCAGATGCGTTTTACGACGATGTGAAAATACTGCTTAAGCGCCATGACATCGAAAGACTTAGCAGTTGGCTGATCCCCCGCAAAAGGCTGCTTTGAAGGCACAGAAGTCGGAACAACAGCTTCCTGCGCTACAGTCTTCGGCAAAGAGGGTGGTTCAATGATTTTTCGCATGGCAGAACTAAAAGATACCGCGTTCCGGCACGATCACAACGTCTTCGTCGCGCAGTGGAACATCGTTTTCAAAAGCGCCTGTTTTGAGTATATTTCCAACATCCACTTCGAGGCTTTCGCGGCGACCGTTTGGCGCAGAACGTTGGATTTTGACCCTTGAAGCATTCGCAAATTTCCCCAGCCCACCGTTCGCCAGGAGTGTTCGAGCCAAAGTTGCATCGCCTTGGAGGGGCAGTGGATAGATTCCGGGGCTCGCAACTTCACCCAGCAAATAAATATGACCGCCCGATGACTGGGCCGTCGTTGGCGCAAACAAAATATCTCCGGGTTGCACAGGAATGTTCATCTGCATATCAGCCGAGCCGAACAATCGCGAGAGGTCAATTGGGATGGCCTGATACTCGCCCTCTTTCCCGGAGGGCCGCAACAGTCGAACAGCGTCCATACGCGCCTCCCGCGTAAGTCCGCCGGCCTGCGCAACCGCGCGAATCATATCCATGTTGGGCTTATAGGGATGGAAACCGGGACTACCAAACTCGCCCAACGCAAGAATTTCGGCGGCGCCCTCCCCCGCGCCAAGCGTCGGTACAAAAATCATATCGCGTGGGCGCAAGTACTGATCGGCGCTAAAGTCCAGCGTTTCGACCATGGACTTGACATCCACCGTAATAATTTGGCGCTCCAACCCGCCCTGCGGACGCCAGCGCAAAATACGAACATTTTTTCCGTCGGCCTGCGGGAGCAAACCACCGGACCGCGCAATCGCTTCCATAAGCGTTAATATCTGATCTCCCTTGAATTCCAACGCCCCCGGAGAACCCAGCGCACCAACCATCAGGATGGAGCCCTCAACAAATTCTTCGACGGTCACGCTGACGGTCGCTTTCTTGTAGAACGACTGTTCCAGGAGTTTCTTCAGGCGAGTCGCGACGTCGGCAGGGGTTTCGTTGTCCACCGGAACGCGCCCGGCAAAACCGAAGTCAATCGTGCCATCTCCCGCAACAGCGTAGGTCTTCGACAACGATTCGTCTTCAGCTACGTCTATACGCAAACGGTCGCCCGCCATAACCGCGCGAACCTTGCTGGCGCCGACATCTTGTGCGACCACGATTGAGCTTGGCGCTACCATCACAGATAGAACAAAGAGGAGCAGACCGCATACAAAGTTCAGACGATTAAAACGCGTAGACATAGGACCATGTGACTCGGTGCTCATCCAGGACTTCGGGTTGAAGGTTTGAGTTTTCCCGGTCATACATATACGAAAAGATCCCGACTCAAACGATAGGACAACTCCGCCCGATGCCTCAGCGACACAGACAGCTTTTTGAGCCTCTCTTCCGGCTCGCCCGGGGTCTTATTGATGTCATAGCTATAGGAAAAGCCGAAATTAAGGTCGCGAATTAAAAATCATTTTTGTCAGCGTATAGCTATATTTTTGCGAATCGGTATCTTGCGTTGACCCAAACGTTTGTCGTGGCTCCCTAGTTGCCGTTAACACTTGCTTTATCGTGCTGGTCAGCTCGTGAGAAAGCCCTGCATCATACTGAAATTTCACATCGTCGTCCTCCGGCTGTTCTTCTATCGAGTAGGTTGCGCCGTAAGAGAGCTTTAGTCGTTGATTGATGTCAAAACCATCTCGCACGCCAAAGTCATGCTTGTACGACCACTTCCCTTGTTCATCTCTGGAATCTTCCTTTTTATAGCCTGGCGCAACTAAAAACTGAATATGCCCGGCGACGGTGAACGTCCAAGGAAGCGAAATATTTTGCTTTGTATCAATCTCCTCTTCCGCGCCGGGCATACCAACCTGCGTCGTGTACTTGCGACTTCCGTCGTACTTCAAACTCAAGTTGTCCGTGAATCGCAAGCCAGCCAGCCACGTGTATTCGGTTTCGTCTTTATCACCATCTTTGAATTCTTCTTTTTCGTACCGCTCGCGATTAGAGCGGTAGCCCACGCCCCAGTAGAACACATCGTTATCCCAATCCGCACGCACGCCGTACTCCACGGTCTCACTCGGATTCCGCGTCTTGCTGCTTCGCGCACCCGGAATCACCACATCCTCTGTAGACTCAGATTTTTTCTCCCATCTCGCGGCGCCACTGATCGTCAGGCGACGCAACTCTGTAGCAGAACTCAGACTCAAGCGCCCAAACGGTGAGCTTGAATTGTCCAAATCGTCACGGACAAAGTGTTTCTCGATAGCGAATCCCGTGTCCAGGCGCAACGTGGTCGAGGGCGAGATCGGCGCATCACTGAAAAAGTCCATTCCATAGATGAGGTAATAGTCCTCCCGTTCCGCCGTGGCTTCGGACTTTCGCTCCTGTTCGACGTTGGAGGAATACACCGCCTCCAACTTCGCGCGGGAGTTAATGTCGAAAGGGCCGAGGCGAAGGAGTTGGGCGGAAGACTCAAGCGTTGCGCAACCAAGCCAAAGTAACAAACTCGTGCCAACGAGAGGAAGAAGTCGCCGATGTTGGACAAGTCGCTTCACGCAAGAAGGAGCCTTGAAACTGTATCACTCATGAAAAAATCTACTCATCATCCGCAAAGCAGATGAAGTCGCCCAGGGGAGAAGAACGGTTATCGCGTTTGCTTGATTGCCTTGTACTCCTCTACCGGCACGGCCTTGCCGCCCTTGCCTGTAAAGTCGCCGGGCTCACCCCACTGGACAACGCGGTCGTTCTCGAAAAACACCCAATAGTCTTTCGGACGAAGCGAAATACCCGAAAGATACTCCCATACCTGCTGGGTCTGCCCGTCTTCATAGACCTTTGATGCCCGAACAGTTGTCGGCTTGCCTACATCATCCTCGACCTCGTCCGGGGTCATCCCGAGCCGCAACTTCTTAATCTTCGGCGCGGGGGTCCCGCAACCTGACAACGCAACAGTAACCGCCACCGCCATTGCCAACGAAAAAAACTTTTAGTGCCACCTTCACGCTTGAACTCCTTTCCTGATACCTCTCCCTTACTGAAAACAATGATTGTCAAAACATCGCCCGCGGGCAAGCGCAAATCAGCAGATTGCAAAACTTCGTATTTCGGGCACAACGCAAAATTTGTGCAATCGGCCTTGCCGGAATCCGGCTTTTGGGGTATGAACAAAGGTGAGTGGGAACATCTATGAAGCGTCATCCTATCCGAATCCTGCTGCTTGTTGCGCTCGTCGCGGGCGCGGCGTTTGCCGTGAACGCGGCATTGCGTGGCAAGCGGCTCTTTCACACGGCAAAAGACTGGCGGCAGGAAATCCGTTATTTGGTCGAAACCGGCGAGACGATTGGCGAGGCTCCGGCAGCCGATGTTTTTGAGTCAGGCTATCTTGAGGCCATGTTCGGCGGTGACCCGGAATTGCTTACCCAGTTGCGCAGCGTCATCTCCAAAGGACTTGCCGAAGATCCGACGCTAAACATGGGCGAAGTCGCGGCAATGATCATCACCTATAGAAAAAACAGCGAAGGTCGGGTGTACGATGTCGTTGCACACGTGATCGGCGGCTTCCCACTCGGCATTCGCAAGCCAGGGTTTCACCGGGATGGATTCTTCGACTCCCAGATTGATAAAAACTTGTGGAATACGGGCAACAGCCTGCTGGCGTTTTTCGGGCGCGACATTGCCCTCTTCGCGGACGAGTCAGTCGCGAACAAACAGCAGAACATTCTCGAATCCATCCTCTCCGGCGACATTTTGCCGCTCGTGGATATGATCCGCGAAAGCCCGATCTACTACACTGCCGTCTTTCCAGATCCACGCCGCATCTTTCCTCAGCAATTGCGCCCGCACATTCAGGCCCTTGTAGTAAAAGGGTTTCTGGCGCCGTATGAGGGTTCATACGACATTACCTTCCTGACTCCAAAGCCGGAATCGGCGAGTTATCTGCTCTCCATGGTTTACGACATGAAGCTCGCCGCGCAACTCGGACTACAAGGCCGCTTTGAAGGCATCCTGCTTAACAGGGGTTGGGGCGAGTACGCCCCGGTCTGGTGGGCTTACGAAATGTCGAAAAACCTCAGCAATGTAACGCTGGAAAAACAGGCAAACATCGTTCACATGCACTTGGACTTCGCCCGTGTCATGGTCAATGCGACACTGAAATCCGTTGAGCGTATGGGGCGAGATATGTCGCAAATGCGCAGCAGCCTTGATGAGAAATTGGACCCGCGTCTTGCCGACGCGCGACTGCGCTCCGAAAAACCAACGCACTATTGGGGGGACTCTCACCGATGGGGGCCGGACTGGCCCATTGCCGAGCCGAACACGAACGGAACTTCTTCCGTCACTTCGGAAGGCGAACCATTCGAAACGCCCGCTGTTTCGCCGACGGAGTAGATGGCATTGTGCGCCGCCCAACAGTCTGATGCGCGCTCCGCGCGGATACAAATTTGTTTCGATTCGGTTCCTGTATTGCCATTCACCCATGTTCCGGCATAATATCCAGCAGTTGATTTTGGGAGATTGCTAAGCGCTTCTTCGGAAAGACCTGTTGTGGTGGGTCATGTCATTTTGTTTTTGCCGACATAAAATAGACGGATACGCCTCCTGCGCATATCGCACAAGGTGGATTCTAGCGAGCCTCGCGTTGCTGATTTCGGCAATAAACGCAAAGGCGATCGAGTTTGACCTGCGGCAAATCGCAGACGACCGCTACCTCAACCGCGAAGCAACGATCAGCGAGTCCGGCATGGCGGTTTGGACTCAGTTCATCACGAACGACACATCCCCCTCCATCACCGACATCATCATTTATCACGACGGTGGACGAACCAATCTGACAGAGGAAACCTCCGCGTCTTTTTTGGGAAACGTCAAACCGGTCGTTGAAAGCAATGCGGTCGTCTGGGTTGCCGGCTATCGCACCTTTCCAGAGCCCTACCCTTGGACACTTCGGGAAGTCCCCACTAGGGACGATGGCATTCAGGAGCTTCCGGCGCTCTATAAAGTGGATGATCCAATTGAACAAACATTCATCAATGTCGCCGACACAACCGGTCGCGTCGAAGTCGTCACCAATGAACTCGGTGTTGTATCCACCAATTATATCCCCGCCGCATCTACGGAAGATCAGGTTCGGCGTCATCCCAGCGGAGGAAATGAAATCAATTTCTGGCCCGGCACGGGTGAGGTCATCCGCGTCACCACCGACCAACGCAACGACTTTGCGCCAAGTTTCTCCGGGCGATTAATTGCCTGGCAAAAATCAAAAGGCTTCCCTTTCGGCTGGGAACTCATGGTCTGGGACGATGGAGTAACCAAGCAACTCACGACCAACTACTATTATGACATGGGGCCGAAAGTGCAGGGGCGCCAAGCCGTTTGGTACGGATGGGATGGCTACGACTTTGAGATTTACCTGTATGACGCGGATCAAGACACGATCACGCAAATCACCAGCAACCGCTACGATGACGTTTCCCCCGTCATCTGGGACGGCCAAATCGCGTGGGAAGGCTACCCCGCCGTCGAAGCAGATATTTTCCTCTACCGAAACGGCCAAACGATCAAGATCAGCGATAACGTCGAAGATGACATTAATCCGCGCATCTGGAATGGTCAGGTGGTCTGGCAGGCATTCGACGGCGACGACTACGAAATCTATCTCTACGACGGAACCAAATCCATCAAGCTCACCCAAAACGACTACGATGACACCAATCCCGACATTCGTGACGGGATCATCACGTGGATGGGTTACGTGGGGAACTGGGATGCAGAAATTTTCGCATGGGATGGCACCGGCAATCCCGTACAGTTGACCGATAACGATGATGAAGATCGCGACCCCCGCACGGCTGGACGACGCATCATCTGGACAGTCGAGCGCGACGGCCACGGTCAAGTCTGGCTCGCCACGCCAAAATAGCGTTGGCGCATAGCGCCACCGGACAAAATGCTCTGTGGCAAAACACAACGGAATGACTCGATACGCTCGCACACAAACATGACTTCAACAGCGCAGAGATCACCCCGTTACACGATATGGCATCCCATTGCCTTTGCGCTTCAACCCGTAATCAGCCAATACGCACTCAACGCTCAAATCGTCTCGCCCCTGGAAATCATCCGCAGCGCCGTCATCCTGCTCTCAGCCGCCCTCCTGCTCTGGTTGACTCTCGGCGCAATCCTGCGGAACAAAGACAAGGCAGCGCTCTTGGTCAGCCTCTTTCTCTTCGCATTTTTCTTCTGGGGCCATTTCGTTCACAAATTTGTTCCACCGGAAAATTTCTTCTACAAGACACGCTACTTCGCGGGATATACGGCCGTCTTCGCACTGATTGCGATCTGCATTTCTTTTCTTAAACCAATCCGCCAACTAAATCGCTTCCTAAACATCGTCGGCGGACTCCTCATCCTCTTTCCCTTGTTATCACTCGCCACCAGCACGAGAGATAATCTGCGCGGAAATGTTGACGACGGAACAAGCACACGCGCCCAATGGGAGGAAACAACAACAAAAGAAATCGCGCGGCCCGATGTCTTCGTCTTTCTGCTCGACGGATATTCGCGCGCCGATGTGTTGCTGCGCGATTACTATTTCGACAACTCCCCGTTTTTATCCGGTCTGGAATTTCGCGGTTTTCGCGTCGCGACAAATAGTCATGCGAACTACAGCAAAACACTATGGTCTCTTGGCTCGGCGCTGAATGGCGATTATCTCGACAAGCTTCTGCCGGCAACATTAACAAGCAGCAAAAACCTCCGCCCGTTATTGCGGCTTTTTCATCACAACCGCGTCTTCGAGTGGTTTCGTCGGCAAGGCTACACCCTGTACGCCTTTGAGACCGGCTTTGAATTGGCCGATATGCGCGACTCCGCTGATCATTTTCTGGCGCCCCATCACATCGGCAACGAGTTTGAAGCGCTGTTAATTCAACTCACGCCGATCCCCGCTATTCACCAGCGATTATCCGGAAGCAACTTCTTTTTCGACGCTCACCGCGAGCGCATCCACTTTGTATTCGATCACATAAAACAAATGGCCGAAACACCTGAGAGCGCCCCTCGGTTCGTCTGGACCCACGTGAACATGCCCCACGATCCGCTCGTATTCGGACCTGCGGGAGAGCCCCGCCAATATCAGGAACGATTTGTTTGGGGCGACGCGCCCCCTCCCCAATTTTCATGGCAAGAGTACGCCGCCCACGCGACTGAACAAATCACCTACCTCAACGGTCTTACCCTTGCCGCCATTGATGCGCTTCTGGCAAACACAACAAACCCGCCCCTCATCATCGTTGCGTCCGACCACGGCGCGCACAACCTTCCGCACAAACGCTGCGAAGACTCTTTCAAAAATCTCACCGCCATCTATGTGCCACCATCCATTGCTTGCTCGGTTCCCGACAACATCGCGCTGGTGAACTTGTTTCCGATGGTCATTAACGCGTTGCTTCAGGGAAAAGCGGCGCTGCCGCTATCCACGGAACTACGCTCTTACAATGTGGATTGGCCGACTCCGTATGCCCCTGTTCCCTGCATCGAAGGAAATGAGGCCAACGTCAATTAGCCGCGAACTGCGGACATAAAGGATCGAATGCGGGCGGGATCAACCGGGCCGGTCCAGTGGCCGCCTTCTTTGAAGTAAGAACCGATGATAAAGCCGTCGGCGTAAGGAAGAAATGCCGCAACGTTCTCGGGAGTAACGCCCGAGCCAAGCAACACCGGGAGTTTGCAGTGTGACTTTGCTTCCTTCACGTCATCCATTCGCGGCGCATCCCCCGTCACCGATCCGGTGACAATCACGGCATCGCCGCGCATGAACTCCACGGTCTCAGCGGTGATGCCGAGACTCACATCTGCGGTAATCGCGTGGGCGGAGTGTTTCTTTTTTACATCCGCCCACACCTGCACGCGATCAGCCCCAATCTGCTTGCGATAGCGCAATAATTTCGCAGCAGATGACTCGATGATTCCCTCGTCCGCCACGTGAGCAAACACAAAGCCTTCCGCGCGGATAAAGTCCAAACCCGCGCTGTGCGCGACCGCGAGCGCTTCACAATTCGCGCCGGCCAGGATTTGTATCCCCACGGGCAAACCGCTCTCCGCCTTCACCGCTGCGCCGACAAGCGTCATCGCAGCGACGATCTCCGGCCCCACCCCACCCCGCAGATACGGAACATCGTGCATGTTTTCTATCGCGATTCCATCCACACCGGACGAGGTGTAAAGCGCCGCCTCTCGACGCGCTGATTCGACAATTTCAGGTATGGTCAGCTTTGCGGACGGAGTACCGGGCAGCGCGGCGACATGAATCATTCCGATTACGGGCTTCGCGTGTTTAAACAAATTATTCACCGAATTTTTCTCTCCAATCGCCTTCGCTCACATCTGCCACTGGCGATCCAGGGAACGATACTGGATGGCTTCCGAAACATGATTGCTCTGAATCTCCTCAGCGCCCGCAAGGTCCGCAATCGTGCGGGCAACTTTCAAGATACGGTCATAAGCCCGTGCGCTAAAATTCAGTTCGTGCAACGCGGCCCTCAACAAATTCTGCCCATCATCCGAAAGTCGCGCGTACCGCTGCATCTCCTTTGCCCGCATGGCGCTGTTGCAGTTCACTCTTGGGTTCCCACGAAAACGTTCCTGCTGAACCTTCCGCGCCCGAATCACTCGCTCGCGAATCGCCTCGGAAGGCTCGCCTTTCGCATCCGATGCGAGGTCATGGTACTGCACCGTGGGCACTTCAACGTGGATATCAATTCGATCCAACAACGGGCCTGAAATCTTGGCGCGATAACGCTGAATTTGTTTCGGCAAGCATTGGCAATCTCGCTTCGCGTCCCCATAATACCCGCACGGACACGGGTTCATTGCCGCGACCAACATAAACCGGCACGGAAAGGTCAGACTCGCAGCAGCGCGCGAAATCGTCACGCGCCCATCCTCCAAGGGCTGCCGCATCACTTCCAACACGTTGCGATGAAACTCCGGCAACTCATCGAGAAACAACACGCCATGATGCGCGAGACTCACCTCGCCCGGAATCGGATGCGCCCCGCCGCCCAGCAAGCCCGCGTCTGAAATGGTATGATGCGGCGACCGGAACGGACGGCGTGCAACCAGCGGTTGATGCGGCGGAAGCACACCGGCGATGCTGTGAATCTTCGTTGTCTCCAGCGCCTCGTCGAGCGTCAACGGTGGAAGAATGCTCGGCACGCGCTTTGCGAGCATGGATTTTCCAGTGCCCGGCGGCCCGATGAGCAACAAGTTATGGCCGCCCGCGATGGCCACCTCGACCGCGCGTTTGGCAAATTCCTGACCCTTCACATCGGCATAATCGTCCTCGTAGGCAGAGTGACTCGAAAATTCCTCTCCCACGTTCACACGCACGGGCGCGATTTCAATATCGCCCGCAATGAAATCCGCCGCCTCGCGCAACGAGCGCACGGGATACACCGCAATCCCCTCCACCACGGCCGCTTCTTCGACATTGTCCGGCGGAACAAGAATCGCGCCGAACCCTTCCTTCCGCGCCATCAGTGTGATCGGCAGAATTCCCCGGACGCGCCGCACCTCGCCGCTCAACGCCAGCTCGCCGACGGCGACATACCTCTCCAACGGGCCGGGCGAAATCATATCCGTCGCCGCAAGCATCCCGAGCGCAATCGGGAGATCAAAACTCGGGCCTTCTTTTTTAATGTCGGCAGGCGCGAGATTAATGGTGGTGCGTCCGATAGGCGGGGCGAAGCCGGAATTAATCAACGCGGTCCACACCCGGTCGGCGCTTTCCTTTACAGCCGTATCCGGAAGGCCAACAACAATCAGCTTGGTATCGCCGCGGCCGGCATTGACTTCGATCTCGACGGGAAACGCATCCACGCCATACACCGCGCCGGAATTAATCTTCGCGAGCAAATGAGACCTCCTGTGCTGCGGCAAAGCGTAGCCGATTCACCGCGCAGCACTCAAGGCAGTAGCTCAAGCGTAAAAATTTTCCTCTTTAATTAAAGGAAGGGGCCAAATCAGTGATAAAACGCGACGGCGGGTAGTATTGCACCCCGCCGTCTCGCGCATTCCGCAATGCCGGAACACAAAGAAACAGATCATCCTTCGCGCGGGTCGTAGCCACGTAAAACAGCCGGCGCTCCTCCGAATCGCCTTCATCGCCATTCAGCGAGCGTGACGACGGAAACATTCCATCCGAAAGCCAAATAACGAACACCGTCGGCCATTCCAGCCCCTTTGCCTGATGAATGGTGCTCAACCGCACTGACTCGACATTTTCCGCATTTGGGTCATCCACTTCGGTGTCAAGATTGGTCAGCAGCGCCATCTCGCTCAAAAATTCCGTTGTGTTTTCAAACCGCTCCGTGAACAACACCAGCTCCTCAAGGTCTTCCTTGCGTCGCTCATAATTGTCGAACGTCACAACCGCGTACTGGTCGTAAAACGCGGCAACAAAGCGCTCAATCACCAATGCGGGATTCGAGTTCAACGCGCCGAAGACCTCCGCCAAATCCTGCCAACTCGCCCGTGCGCCGGTGGGAAGCAACCCCTCCAATCGCGAACGAGCCGATGCATCGTGCAGATCGAGCCGCCCGCCGAGCGCCCCCCACATTTTCGAACACGTTTTTTTCCCGACCTTCGGGAACAACTGCAAAAGCCGTGAAAAAGACAGCTCATCCTCCGGATTCGCGGCAAGCCGCAACAGTGCGCAGGCGTCTTTGATGTGCGCCTGCTCGAAGAAGCGTTTGCCCGACGTGATCTGAAATGGAATCCGCTCGCGCGCCAACAACAACTGCAGCTCCAGCGCATGAAAATGTGCGCGGTACAACACCACCATATCGGACAGCGACTGACCCGCCGCGCGCATCCGCCGAATGCGATTCACCACGTACAACGCCTGTTGTTCCCCATCGCGCAACCGCACAACGACGGGCGGACGTGTCGCAGCCCGCGTCGCGCGAAGCGTCTTCTGAAATTGATCCGGATTCCCCGCAATACAGGCGTTTGCGACATCGAGAATCCCCGGCACGCTGCGGTAGTTTGTTTCCAACTTATACACGGCAGCGCCGGGATAACGCCGGGGAAACGACAAAATGTTCTGAAAATTCGCCCCGCGCCACGAATAGATGCTCTGGAAATCGTCGCCAACCACCAACAGATTCCGTCGCTCAACGGCAAGACTGTCCACCCATGCCGCCTGAATCACGTTGGTGTCCTGATACTCATCCACCAGAATATGCATGAACCGCTCGCGATATCGCGCGAGAATCGAAGGGAACTCCCGGAACAAGCGCAGTCCGTTCACAAGGAGGTCATCAAAGTCCATCGCGCTCTGCTCGCGTTTTTTCCTCTCGTACAGATCGTGGATGCGGACGACATCGTTCAGGTCAATATCGTGTCCGCCAAGCCGCTGCTCCGCAATGACGTGGATCTGCTCTTCGCGGCTTGCGGCAAGGCCGTAGATTGAAAGCAGCACATCCGGCTTCGGAAAATGTTTCCCGAGCAAATTCAATTCGTCCGCAGCGGCCTTTACAAGCGACCGCGAATCGTCCTGATCCAGAATCGTATAATCGGACTTGTAGCCCAACGCCTCCGCGTGGCGGCGCAGCATTCGGTTCGCCATGTGATGAAACGTGCCGCCCCACAATCCACTCACTCCCTCGCCCACGAGCCCGCGTGCGCGATCCAGCATTTCACGCGCGGCCTTGTTCGTGAACGTGAGCAACAAAATGCGATCCGGCTCAATACCATGCTCCACGAGCCATGCGACTCGATAGGTCAGCGTTCGAGTTTTCCCTGTTCCCGCTGCGGCAATGACAAGCACCGGCCCATCCGGCGCCTGTACGGCAGCCAGTTGTTCCTCGTTCAAATCCTGTTCGAATGAGACTCCAGACATCACGATAAAAACTTCCAAGGGTTGGAAGTCGTTGAGTGCGCCACTTCCAAGGGTTGGAAAAACATTAATGCGGCGGCGCGGGCGGGGAGACGACCCGGCCCGGTCGCAGCAACACCCATAGGTACAGCAATGCCGAGGCGGTTGCAACCGTGCCCAGCACTGCGACAATCATCAGGACGCTGTCGTGCCATAGCATCGCGCCGCCGATATAGGCGATGGCCAGAACAATCAACCAGGGAACTGTGCCAAAGCGATGCTGCGCCATCTCGAAATGCAACAGCAAATACGAAATCCCCAGCGGACACATAGCCAGCATCACCATCCGCACCAGATGCAGCAGTTCCGGTGACGGATGTTTAACGCCGTAGAGGATCAACAGCGGCAGCCAGGGCCAGATGAGCGAAATACCCACGCCCACCCCAATCATTCCGACAACCATCGCCAGGGCTTTTAGAAGAATCAGTCGGCTGCTCTGCGAGGAGTCGCCGGCGGAAATCACCTTGGGAAACATCGCCATCACGATTGGCATGGGGAGGAAAACGACAGAGCGCCCAATCGTGGCGGCCCACGCAAACTCACCCGCTTCGCTTGGATGAAAATGGCGCACGAGCATCACGTCCGAGTTCATAATGATGCCGTACGCGCCGAGCATAAACATCGCAAAAAGAAAATAGGAACCGATCCCGCGCGGCGCCTGCGTTCGCGGCCCTGCGTTGCGCGTGATCCACCAAACCCCGACACCCGCAACAAGCACGGCATACAATTGTGAAAGGGCATGAGCGAGCACGGCGTAATACGCCGTCGCAGCGAGCGAAAGAACGAACGCAATTCCAAGGCCAAGCCGCACGAGGCACCATCCGTGCATGGACGCGCCAAACCACCAGAATCGCTGCAACCCCTGCAAGACGCCGGCGACGACGGGCACCAGCATGAAAACAATGAGAAATAGTGCGATCAGCAAAACCGGCGCGGGAGTTGCCAGATGAAAAAATGAGGCAATCCGGCCACGCAGCAACAAAATCAACAAGGTGAATGGGATGGACAACAACGCAATGCGGACTCCCCAACGCCATGCGATCGCGCGGGCCAGCGCCGGGTTCTCCGCCCGGTGCGCGCGCGCGGCAAAGTGCGCCATCGCATTGCGCAATGCGTCCAATGGCGTCGCGAGCACCAACATCATATTCAGCAGCGTCGCAAGCACGCCGTATTCATCGGGAACCAACCTGCGCCCCATCACCATGTGGAAGGCCACGTTTGCCACGTTTGCAATTCCCGTGGTCACCAAAAGCAAGATGCTGTGGCGCACGAGTTTTCCTTCTGAACTTTGATTCCTGCTCACTCATTATTTACTGGCGCGATGGGTCCAAAGACCCAGCGTGTGATCGTAGATATCCACAATCCACTTGAACGGCGAGTAGAGCAGGCGCAAACGAACGATGGCAATAAACATCTCCGTGGACGCGCGGCCAATTCGTAACTGCGAGCCGCCGATGTCGTGCCACGTCGTTGGGTGTTCCACTATTTTGAAATGTTCGCGGCGAAGTTTGAAAAGTAAATCCACGTCAAACGCCCAGCGAGTAATACCGATCTTCGGCAAGACCGCCTGCACCGCTGCATGCGTCAAAATTTTGGCGCCGCACTGGGTATCGCGTATTTTAACTTTGAAAAACCAACGGACGAAGAAATTAAACATCCGCGACGCGATACGCCGCTTTAGCGGTTGCGGCGGATAAACCACCGATTCCTTGAACCAGCGCGATGCAATAATCGCACCCGCGTCGCCAATATGATTGGCCAAGTCATCGAACGCGAAGGGAGGTGTTGCACCATCGGCATCCACAAAACCAATCAGCTCTCCACGTGCGGCTTCGAACCCCAACATCACCGCCCCACCCTTTCCAATCGGGCGCGGCTCGACGATGACGCGGACGGAGGAAAAGTCTTCGGCTATTTCACGGGCCACGCGCTCGGTTCCATCGCGCGATCCGTTCACAACGACAATGATTTCGTAATTCCCCGACAGTCGCGCCTCGTAATAATCGAGATACGCCTTCAGCGTCGGCGGAAGACGCTCTTCCTCGTTGTACGCGGGGATGACGATGGAGAGCTTCACGGTGCGCGGGTATAAAGGTGGAGCGTGGTGTTGCCTTGCCCAAAATAGGGTATTTCACCCGCCGCAGTGAAGCGGGTTTCGACAAATTTCCAAAGACCGGCCCGATCCGATTCAGGCAACGGCGAAACCGCGGGCGCCGCGATGCTAAACGCGTAGTCGCTCAGCGCGACCACGGTCGCCGGGACAAGCTCCAAGTCGGCCCGCAGCATATCCGAGCTGAGGACGTGAAGGCGCTCGGCCTTTTCGCGAGGCCAATCGGGATAATATGAAAAAATCCCCATCTCCCAACCACGCGGAACGCGCAGATTGGATTCGACGGCAAGATAGGTGTCTTGTGTGAGCAGGAATTTCGATTCACCGGAAAGCTTCTTTATCTCCCGCGCTACATCGCGCAACTGCAATAGCGCCGGGCGTTCGCGCATTCGCCACCAAATTCGGTCACGGCCACTAATCATCCAATTTTGATTAATTGGCGACGAGATCGCTGACGCACCGCTTAGCAGCAACGCCGCCCAAAGGGTCACTGCAGCAATGCGCGGCGCAGCAAATATCGGCAAGCGAAACAGCGCTGCGGCGAGCAGCGCCGCATAGAGCGGAAACAACGGCACTTGATAGTCGTCGTACGGAAACGGCGCGATGGCTTGCACAAGCGTAATGCCAATCAGCGTGATCCAGCCGGCCATAACCAGTCCATCGCGCGGGCTGTCGCTTCGGGCAAAGCCAAATGATTTCGCAACGGCCAATATCATTCCAATTGCAATAGCGACGAAGTAGGCCTGCACCACGCGCGAAATCAATCCGACTTTGAACGCAAGTGTTGCGAGCAGCCCGCTCCCCGCCTCTCGATAGGAGTGATATTGCATCAGGAAAAACTGAAAGGATTCCGGGGCGAGCATATAAAACGTGCCGAGAAACAGTGCCAATCCCAAAGCGCCGCCAACTCCAAACGCGATCCAACTGCGGTCGCCGTGGGCCTTTCGTGAAAGGAGCAGCCAAATTCCGATCACAGGAAGCGCGAAGCCCGCTGTAATTCGTGTTGCAGCAGCGGCTGCAAACGAAACGCCGGAGCAGGCGAAAAAAAGTGTCGAGTTGCGAAGTCGCGCACGGGAGGCGAAGACAAATCCCGTCGTGAGGAACAACGCGCAGAGCGAGTAGGTTTTTACGACGGTTGTGAAGTAGCTGTGATAAACATTCAGGGCAATCAGAATGAACGCGAAAATCGCGGCGGCGGCTTTGCGTTCCGGCGTGATTCGAGCGGCGAACGATGCTGCGGCCAATGCGGCAAAGATGCCGAACAGCGCGGTAACGCCCCGCCCGCCGGCCAGCCCCCATTTGGCAACAAGCCCGTGGCCCATGGCATAGACCAGCGGAAGCATCGGGCCTTGGGTGAACGCAAAATCGCGGAACGGCAATTGCCCTTCGGAAACCAAGCGGGCGGCATAAAGATACCAACCCTCGTCCTGATTCAACTCACCGAAGAATAAATTCGCGACAGCGAGCGCGAGCCAGCCCAGCGCGGCAAGGAGAATCAGAGCGGCTTGCGTGCGGCGGCTCAAGTGGCTCCCTTCACTTCGTCCGCAAGATCAAGGAGAAATTGCCGGAGAATTTCGCTCCCCTGTTGCAGGCTGGACAACTCGATGTATTCATCCACGGTATGCGCCTGAAGAATGCTGCCGGGACCAAATACGGCAACCTCTTTGCAGGTTTTCGCAAAGGGACCTGCATCACTGTACCAGCCTGCGCCTTCGGTTCTGCCGGAAGCGCCAGACTCTTTGCACGCGCGGGAGAGACGCTGCACGAGACGAGTTTCGACAGGGGTTGAAAAAGGAACGCCTTCCTTGATCGAGCTGAGGTTCCATCCCGTGAGCATCTCGTCTGCGGTCAGTCGCGCGAGCGCGGAACGAATGTTGTTCAAAATTGCAGCGTTGTCCTCGCCGGGAACGGTACGACGATCCACTTCCACGACACATCGGTCCGGCACAATGTTTATGGACGAGCCCCCGCGAATCACTCCGATATTGACGGTGGGCCGACCGAGAAATTTGTCCGTATGCGTTTCGGTTGCGCCCCGGATTTCATCTTCAATCGCCTCAATCACCCGGGCCATCCCACGTATGGCATTCACGCCGTGCTGCGGATTGGAGCCATGCGCCGCGCGACCGAGCGCCTCCACCTCGTACCAGAGCGTACCTTTATGCGCGTGAACGATGGCAAGCTCCGTCGGTTCCAGAATCAACGCCTCATCCGCGCCGATACCCAACGCGACCAATTGCTCCGCGCCGAAATTTCCCTTTTCCTCACCGACTGCGCCAACATAAACCAATTCAACCCCGGCGGTCGCAAGACGTTCGAGCAGATTGGGCGCAAGCGCCCAGAGCGCAGCAGCCATCGGGCCTTTTGTGTCACACGCGCCGCGGCCGTAGAGACGGCCGTCGCGCACCTCGCCAACGAAGGGCGGCACGATCATTCCGTGGATGCCCTGTGTATCGAGATGGGACTCAATGAGAAGTGAGCGCTTCGGATTTGTTGGGCCGAAGCGCCCCACTACATTCGGGCGGCCCTTCGTGATTTCGTGCCACTCGACGCGGAAGCCCCTAGTATTAAGGAAAGAAGAAAGGAACTCGGCCAGCGGCGCTTCCGTGCCGATGGCAGGATCATCCGCCAGCGCCGGGTTCACGCTGGGGATTGCGACCAGCTTTTGCAGCAGTTCTATAAGTCCGTTGTCCGCCATTTCGCCTCGTAGTGCAGTCCGGTGAGGGTACGGCAATTCAACCGGCTTTGACAATAAAACGCGACACACGCTGTACCCCCGTGAAAGATGGCGCTGGAATCGCGTAAATTTGCAAATAAATACCAAATATAGGGGTTGAAATCAGAGAACGCCCCTTGGTATAGATTGCGCTCATGAAATTCAAACACAGCGTTGGAGAGGACTAACGCTGGTTGTGCTCAATTACCCGAGGTGTTCTGGAGGGGTCCCGCAGGTGTATCTAAAGGCGCTCGAAATCGTTGGATTTAAAAGTTTTGCTGACAAGACTCGTCTCGAATTCGAGCCGGGGATGACGGCAATTGTAGGCCCGAACGGCTGCGGAAAGAGCAATGTTTCCGATGCAGTCCGCTGGGCGCTCGGCGAGCAAAGCGCGAAGGCGCTGCGCGGCGCGAAGATGGAAGACGTCATCTTTAACGGAACGGACACACACAAACCGCTCGGCATGGCGGAGGTTAGTCTGACTCTCGCCGACTGCGAATCGGCGCTGGGCACCGAGTACAACGAAGTCACAATTTCCCGCCGCGTTTTCCGCTCCGGCGAGGGCCAATATTTCATCAATAAAGCGCCATGCCGATTGAAGGATATTCAACGGTTGTTCATGGACACAGGCATCGGCACCAATTCCTACTCCCTCATGGAGCAGGGAAAGATTGACCGCATTCTGAGTTCGCATCCGGAAGACCGCCGCGCGGTATTTGAAGAAGCCAGCGGCATCACAAAATTCAAGGCGGACAAACGCGAGGCGCTCCGCAAATTGGATCAAACAGAGGCGAATCTGCTGCGTCTCGACGACATCATCCGCGAAGTGAAACGCCAGATCATTTCGCTACAGCGTCAGGCGGGCAAGGCGCGGCGCTATCAGGAACTGCAAACGCAGTTGCGCGCACTCGATTTATTCGCCACGCGCGAGCGACTCGATCAGATGAACGAACAGATTCGCGCACTTGAAACGCGCGTCGCTTCGATCAGCGAGCAAGATGAAGCAGCGCGCGCCGATATTGAGCGCGTTGAATCTGAAACGGCGGATTTGCGCCGACAATTAGAACTTATTGAAAAAACCATTGCCGATGCGATGGAGGCCGCGATGGCCGCGCGCACGGAATTGGATCGCGCTAAAGAGACGATCCGCCACAGCGAAGAACGCCGAATCGAGTTGCAGCAACTTTCCGAGCGCGACTCACGAGATGCCGCAGAGGCACAGGATCGGCGCACACAGCACGAAAAAACCTTGCAAGAACAACAAGCGCACCTCGAGCGCGCTAGGGTGGATCACGCAACAGCGGAACGGGAGCTTTCCGAACATGCGCAGCAACTGACCGCAGCCGAGCAGCGCGTCGAAGAAGTGGGCAGGCTGTTACACAAGCTGCGTACGGAGCAGGTGGAATTGGATGCTCGTGGCGCACAACTTCAGAACCAGCTCTCACAACTCGACGCAAACGAACGCTCCAACATCATCCGCCGCGAGCGCTTGGCCGCCGAACACGCCGAAAGCGCACGTGCGTTGGAAGTTTTTGAAAAGCGTGGTCAGGCGATGGCAGGGCGGCTTTCGGAATTGGCGGGTGCAGCAGAGGCCGCACAAACATTGGTATCCGATATCGAGTCCCAAAAGCTGGACAAGAGCAATGCAGCGACCTCTCTGCAAAAAGAGATGAATGCGCTCAAGTCCCAAATCGCCGCGCGGCGCGCACAAATCGAGTTGCTGGAAGAAAGCGGCCAGCAGCACGAGGGGTTCGCACTGGGAGCGCGCCAATTGCTCAACGCCGACGACAGCGTACAGGTGGATCGTAGCAAAATCCTCAGGCCCTTGGCAGAGATGATCAAAATTGACGCCCACTGGCAGAGCGCGCTTGAGGCGGCGCTGCGGCCGTGGCTCGACGCCATTGTTGTGGACGGCGATGTGGCGGCCCTTTCAATTCTTCGCGCGATGGAAGATCAATCGGGCGGCGCCGTTCGACTCTTGTCCACCTCCGCCCGCCCCGCCTACCCCACCGCATCGGGCGTGAACCGCTTGCTCGATTTGGTTCGCGCGCCCGATCATATACGCCCGGCGCTGGAGTGCATCATCGGTCATATTTGCATCGCAAACAGCGCGGCGGAAATTCCGGAACAGCGCGCGGCCGGATTGGCATGGGTTACACCCGGCGGACTATTATTGAGTCCAAACGGAACAGCAGAACTCTGGCGTCGTGAAGATGCGGGGGAAATCCGCTGACCCGCCAGCAATTGCTGAATGGGTGGCGCGAAGAGTTGACGGGGATGGAAGAGAATATTCGCCGTCACGAAGAGACCCTGAACACCATCGCCGGGGAAGAAAACGGACTGATTGACGCCACACGCAATGCCCGAACGGCACTGGACGAAAGGCGCCGTGAACTCAATACGGCGGAGGGTGAAAATCGAATCATCGAGCAGGAAGTCAAACAGGCGCGGGAGCGCGCGGAAACAGTCGCGTGGGAGATGCAAAGCATCGAGGCTCAACACAAGAGCGGCGATGAAAAGCGCACGGGGATTTTAAGCGCCATCGAGGAAGTACGTACCCAACAGGCGGACAGGCGCTCGGCGATCTCTGCGAAGACGGAAGAGCTGCGCGACGCAGAACAAAACCGCAACCGCTGTTCCTCTGAGGCGGCCGAACGACGCATTCGCTTTTCAGAAACAAGGCAGGCGGTGCAAAGCCTTTCCGACTCCACTGCCCAACTCGGCGCACGTACGCGGGAACTTGCCGCGCTGATTGATGAACGCTCCCGTGGCGTAAGCACCTATCTATCCCGAATCGCGGACCTCGCCCGGCTGCGCGAAGAAGCGGAAGCTCGCATCGCCCCGCTTCAGGCGGATGTCACAAAAGAAAACGAGACGCTGGAACAGGAAAGAGCGCATCGCGACGAAACATCGCGCACACTGGCACAACTGGATGCAACCTTGCGTGCGAAGCGCACACACCTCGACGACATTCGCTCTAAAAAATCTGCAAGCGACGTGGAATTGGCGCAACTCCAGGTTCGCCGCCAAAACCAGATCGAGCGGGTCACCGGCGACTATCGCGTTACCCTCGAGGCCATTGCGGAAGCGCCCGAACCGGAGTGGGAAAACGGCGAGCGGCCCGAACGCGAGGCGCTCGAAACACAAATTGCGGAGCTGCGCGCGAAACTGGAGGCGATGGGGCCGGTGAACCTCGTGGCAATCGAAGAGCATCGCGAGTTGGAGGAACGCTACACATTCCTCACGCAACAGCAGACCGATTTAACCAACTCCAAGGCGCAGTTGATGGACTTGATCCAGCAAATCAACAAGACCACGACGGAGATGTTTGCCGATACGTTCGCGAAGGTGAACGCAAACTTCCAGGATATGTTTGTGAAGCTTTTCGGTGGCGGCTCCGCCAAGCTCGTGCTTGTTGATGAAGGCGATGTGCTGGAATCGGGCATTGAAATTATCGCGCGACCGCCGGGCAAAAAGCTGCAAACAGTTTCCCTACTTTCCGGCGGCGAGCGAACGATGACCGCAGTCGCCCTGCTCTTCTCGCTCTATCTCGTGAAACCGAGTCCATTCTGCCTTCTGGACGAGCTGGACGCGGCGCTGGATGAAGCGAACATCGGGCGATTTGTGAGTGCCGTGAAGGGCTTCCTAGAGCGCTCGCAGTTCATTGTGATTACACACAACCGTCAGACCATCGCCGCCGCGCACACGCTGTATGGCGTGACGATGCAGGAACACGGGATATCCAAGATCGTGTCCGTAAAATTCAGCGAACACGAATCACGCGCAGATCACTACCCGCCCCAGCCGACTTCCACGCCCGCGCCGTCCACAACGGCCTAACGAGCGCATAGTTGATCGTCGGCAGCGAATGGTGTGCGTTTAGGCGAACCAGCCGTAGCTCTGGATGATTCGATAAAACACGTGGTTGGCAACCAGCGCGTAGAGCGCGGCGAAAACGTCATCAACCACGATGCCTAGGCCGCCGCGCAATTTTTGGAGACCATTCGCGGGCCAAAGTTTTACGATGTCAAAGAAGCGATTCGTGAGGAAGGCGAAGACCATCATTGCGATGCCGTAGGGCTGCCCCCAAACGGGCAGGCCGATCATGCAAATTGAAAAGGTGAGGTACTCATCGGCCACACAGGGTTTGGGGTCTTTGACTTTCAATTTATCCTCAACCGCCTGACTCAGCGGCACGGCGATGAGGGTCAAGATGACGGCGGCAAGGATCTGGCCGGGGACGGCGTAGTGCGAGTTGACCCACCAGGCAATCGGGAGTCCGAGCAGGCAACCAACGGTGCCGGGCGCGAAAGGGCTGTATCCAAGGCCAAAGCCGCTTCCGACAAACGCGAGAAGTTTTTTCATTCTTCACCACCTAATCTGAATTCATATTCGAGCAAATCCTGATGCGGGCGCGCCCACACTTCGAGCGTCTTCTGCGGAGCCAGCGAGTCAATCCACGCCTTTGCCTCATTGAGTTTTTGACGGGTTGGTTGCGATCCCATCGGGTCCTCAATCATCAGCTTGAGTGACCAGGCGGTGACAGCCAGGCGCAACAGCTTCGCGCTGCGTTCCAGATCAATCCACAAATATCCGAGGGCATGCCCGTCGCGCATCCGTTGCAGACCTTCCGCGAAGCGCCCCCGCTCCGTCGCCTCGCGCCGCGCGTCGCGCAACAATTTCGTCAATCCTTCCAGATTGCTCGAAAACAAGACGGACTGTTGCAACGGCGCATAGGCAATACGTTCGTTCGCTTCCATTTTCGAATAGGCGGAACCGGCGGTTGACTCGATGGCATATACGCGCTGTGTTCCGACCATCGCCAGTTGCGGCACCAATCCCCATGGATAAATCGCATTGAGACGATCAAAAGCCGCGTTAACGCGCGCTGTCACTTGCGTTGGATCATCCACGGTAAAAGCCGCGAGCAATGTCGGTAACCGGACGGCATTGAAGCGTCCGCTATAAGGATCGCCAACCAGTGAAAATGCAAGTGCGCCGGGTTCCTCGCCGTGAAGCAATCCGGCAACCTCCCGCCCGACAGGAGTGTTGAAGCCTCCCTCAATCCACCCGCGCACCAACGCGCGATCTGCGACCAGCGCGACGGAGGGAATGTCCCGCATGATATCGGAGAAATCGCTGAGACTGTTTGCAGGCAACACGGGCGTGGCCATCGAAGGCGCACTCGGCGCATACACCTTGCCGGCAAGTGCGCCACCGGGAAGGAACTTGAGCGAGTAGTGAATGCGCGGCCCCCAGGGATTTGGGCCGGACATCCGAAACCAACCACGGTCGGCCGAGTCGTCCGTCAGCGATGTAGTCGCCCCCGTATCATCAGCAAGCGAGGGGAGCTGGCGATCATAGCAGGCGAGCACGTCTTCGATGGCCAGTGTATCCGGCGAAATACAACCGATGAGCATCCCCTCCACCAACGCGAGTGTGATCCGTGAACCGTCTCGCATCCCCTTCGGCGTCCAGACCCAAACCCCCCATCCGTTTCGACTTGCGGCCTGACGCAGCGAAGCTTCTTTGAGAGAGTTTAGCGTCCAGCGCAAACGCTGGCTTCTTCCGCCGAGCCATGCGCTGAACACCCACGCCGGTTCGCCGGTCGAGCGCATTTCCGGCACGTAGGCCAATACAATTTCATCGCGGGCCAGCAAATCGAGAAATTCCTGTGTGTTTTCACTTGAAGCCTGCTCGCGCCACTCCTCCGGTTCCATTTCCAGCGCACTGGCAACACTTGCGAGCAGCGGATTGGCCGCGATGTCAGTCCAGCGACCAGCAAGGTTTTTATGGGTGGTCAGCCACGTGGCCTGCGCGGGAATGGCACGGAACAATGCCTGCGGATCGCGCGGGATATGGAGCGTCCACCAAGAGGCGGCCACAATCCCCGCAAACAACAAAACCCAAAACATTAGCGGGCGGCGCTTCATGGATCGAACGCACCCACCCAGTCGGCGACGGTCGCCAGATTTTTCTCTGCGAGAAACTGTTCAATTCCGCGCACAACTTTGAGCGCCGTATCGGGATGAATGAACGAAGCGGTGCCAACCGCAACAGCGCGCGCGCCAACCATCAAAAATTCAAGCGCATCTTCCGCGCTGGCAATGCCACCCATCCCAACAACAGGAATTTTCACCGCCTGAGCAGCCAGCCAGACCAGGCGCAGCGCAATCGGCTTGATGGCGGGACCGCTGAGTCCGCCGGTTTTGTTCGCCAGCATCGGCCGCCGCGTTTCAATGTTGACCGACATGGCGGGGAAGGAGTTGATCAGCGAAATGGCATCCGCTCCGCACGCCTCTGCACAACGCGCATACTCGGCAATATCCGCAACATTCGGCGCAAGTTTCGGCATCAGCGGCAGGCGCGTCGCATTACGAATGGCCTTCACCACGCGCTCAAACATTTTCAAATCCGTACCGAACAACGCGCTGCCCTCCTTGATGTTCGGGCACGATACATTGACCTCCAGACCGGCAACTCCGGGAATTGAATCGAAGCGCGCGGCAACTTCCACGTATTCCTCGATCGTCTTGCCCCAAATATTTACAATCACCGGCACGTCGTATTGCCGAAGAAACGGCATATACTCACGCACGAATCCAGCCACGCCGGGACCGGGCAGGCCGATGGCATTGAGCAACCCGCTGGCCGCTTCAGCCGTGCGCGGAGTTTGGTTCCCCTTCGTCTCGTTCAGGCAGATTCCTTTTACAACAATCGCGCCGAGTTGATTCAGGTCCACGAGTTCAGCGTATTCCGGACCGTAGCCGAATGTGCCGGACGCCGTCATTACGGGGTTCTTCATTTGAATCCCGCCGATATTGGTCGAGAGGTTCGGCGTCACTCGATTTCCTCCCACAAAATATCTGCCGCATTGAATACCGGACCCTCTTTGCACGCGCGCGCCCAGGTCCAGTCTTCTCCGCTTTTGACTTTCAGCACACAAGTCAAACACGCGCCTACGCCACAGCCCATATTGTTATCCACGGAGGTCCACGCTGTCCACGCGCGCGCAATCGCGCGCGAGGCGACGGCTTTCAACATTCCACTCGGCCCACATACAAAGAATTCGGGCGTCTCATTTGTGCGCTCGCGCTCGAGCCAGTCATCGAGAAGCGCCGTTACCAATCCTTGTTGTCCGAGGCTGCCATCTTCTGTAGCCACGCGCACTGTCCAGCCCAGCGCCTCAAAGTCGGGAACACACAGAATGTCCTGCGCCGAACGTCCGCCAAAAAATGCGATGCCCTTCACGGGGGACTGCTTCGCCACAAGATAGAGTGCGGCCATGCCATACCCACCCGCGACGAGAATCGGAAAACAATCTTTTTGCGGCGACGGGAAACCGTGCCCAAGTGGCCCTATGAGGCTCAATGTCTCGCCGAGTTTTGTATCCTTCAAGCCGCGTGTGCCACGACCAACATGCTTGTAGAGGATGGTCAACGTATCGCCGTCGGCGCGGAACACACTGAACGGACGGCGCAACACGCATTCTTCCAAACGCGGAATCTTGATATGGACGAATTGTCCCGGCCGAACCTGCGATGCGATGCCGGGTGAACGAAGGTGGAGCAAGCTGTAGCCGCCCTGAATGGGCTGCTGGGAAATCACAATGGCCTGTTCAAGTTGCATGCGATAAACGCGCGAATGTGGCTTCTTTACGCGAGATGGTCAAGTTAGCGACACGTTTTAGTGAGAAAAGTGTTCGTAGGCATTGAAAGTGATATTCTGCACGGAATGATCGTCGTTAATCAGCCGCACAACGCCCTTTTCGCGCGTGATAAAGCCGATGGGACTCACGGCCAGATCAAATCGCCTCATCCACGCTGTGGCAAACGATTCCACCTTTGCGCGAGGCACGGTGAAAAGAAGTTCAAAGTCTTCGCCGTCTTTTAGCGCGTGCTCAATCGGCGATTTTCCATCACGTAATTTTTCGGCCGCAGCCGCAATCGGAACTTCCGATGCGAGGACATCCGCCCCCACCCCACTGGCCGTTATCAGATGGGAGAGATCCGTCGAAAGGCCATCGCTCAGATCAACGGCGGCAGTCGCCCATTTCTTTTCTGCAAGCCACCGCCCTTGTTCCACACGCGGGAGAAACCGCAAGTGCCGCCCGGCAAGGCTTCCGCCAAGCGCGCCGGTCACCATAATGATGTCGCCTGGTTTTGCGCCGCTGCGCTTCAGCACACCACCGCGCGGCACGTCACCTGCGCCGAATACGTGGAGTGCGAGTTGCGAGGCGCGAACGGTTTCGCCGCCGACCACACTTACAGAATGCGCATCGGCAATTTTGTGGATGCCGCGATAGATTGCGCGAATTCGTTGAACAGGCGTTGAAGCGGGAGCAGCAAGACTGATCAACAAATGCCGCGGCGTCGCGCCGATCGCGGCGAAATCACTGAGCACGCGGGCGACAGCTTTATGTCCGATCCACTGTGGCGCAGTCGCCGGGAAAAAATGAACACCTTCAACAATTGCGTCGCACTTGAGCGCCAAATCTCGCCCCTTCCGTGGGCGCACGACAGCGGCGTCATCGCCAGGGCCGACAAGAACACCCGCGCCGGATCCACGGGTGGCGGTCAGCATTTGAATCAACTTCCTTTCGCCGACAGAGTGAAGTGTTTTGGGGGTCATGGCACACTCATCAAAATTGCGACAGTAATGGCATTAAATAATCCGTGCATGGCGATCGAGACGGTCAATGAGCCGGTCAGGATATAGGCGCCACCCATTGCGAGCGCGAGACCGAAAAGTGTAAAGAACGAAGGGAGGTGTCCGTGAATGGAGGCGAAAAGAAGCGCGGTGAACAATAACGCCACCCAGGTGCCGAAGCGGCGCGCGAGAATGGGCAGAAGCAGACCGCGAAAAAATATCTCCTCGAAGAACGGCGCAATGCCGATCGCAAGAACGGCAAAGTACACGCGCATCCAACGCTGTGGTTCGTCGGCAATGGCAAACGCCACGTCCTGCAGGGAAACCTGAACGCCGAGCAGTTGCAGCAGAAGATGAAACAGCAGCGTAACAACAAGTAAAACAGGCAGAACCGCCAGAAGTGCAACGGCGCCCCTGATGAAATCAGCCGGGAGCCGGATCGCTTTCATTCCAAATGCTTCCTGCCACGTCCATCTTCGTTTGATCAAAATCGCCATCACGGTCAGAAAACCGACAACATGAAACGCGATACTTTGGACCAGCAGCGCGCTGGACGACTCTGTAAGACCTAATGTTTCACCCCAGGCCATCCACGCACGGCGAAAGAAAAACGTCGCCGCAAAACTGATGGTCAACACGGCGAACAGCCAAAGCAAGTCGCCGCCACGCCACGGCAAATCAAGAAATCGCGAGACGGCGACATGGAGCGGAGGGGGAACGCGCCGCCAGTGTCTGACCAATGAGACAAGCGCAATCAGCCCTCCGAAAACCAATACGCCATAGATTGCGCCGATGGTTCCCGCGCTGGAGATCAAGTCCTGCTCCAGCGCTGCCATCTGCGCAGAGTCAATCTGGGCGAGGACTGGCATAAATGGAATCACGAAGCAGGCGATTCCGCCGTCTCGCGAATCACATAAATCGGTTTGTTCTGTGATTCGTGGTAGGTGCGAATTTGCATTTCGGCAAGCAGACCCATGCTGATGAATTGCATGCAGAAGGCTGCCAGCATCAACGGAGTGATGACCCAGAAGGGACGTTTGAGAAGATACGGATCCGCGAAGCCACAGATTCGATCCACCAGCAACGCGGCGATCATCAGCGCAGCAAGTCCGCCACAGGCCAGGCCCATACGGCCGAACACCTGAATCGGACGAGTGCTGTATTGAAGAAGAAATTTCACGGTCATCAGATCGAGAACGACGCGGAATGTGCGGGAGATGCCGTACTTCGATTTTCCGAATTGGCGCGCATGGTGGGTGACGACGACTTCGTCAATGCGCCCGCCCACCCAACTGGCGAGCGCGGGAATAAAACGATGCATCTCGCCGTAAAGGTGGACATTTTGAATCACGTCGCGGCGATAGGCCTTGAGCGTACAGCCGTAATCGTGGAGGGCGACGCCGGTCATCTTGCTGATCATGCCGTTTGCGATTATCGAGGGAAGACGGCGGTTGATGAAGGTGTCCTTGCGGTCTTTGCGCCAGCCGCTGACGACATCATATCCGGCGTCAATGCGCTCAAGCAGTTTGGGAATGTCAGCCGGATCGTTCTGCAAATCTGCGTCCAGCGTAACCACCACGTCGCCGCGCGCGGCGTGGAAACCCGCGCTCATTGCCGCGGTTTGGCCGAAATTGCGGCGGAAGCGAATGACGCGGAGGTGTGGAATACGTTTTGTCGCTGCGACGAGGAGTTCCCACGTGCGATCGGAGCTTCCGTCATCCACGAGAATCATTTCGTAGGAGCGATCGAGTTTGGAAAGCGAGTCGTGAAGTTTGTCGCAGAGGAGATTTACGCTTTCCTCTTCGTTATACACGGGGACTACGACTGAAACTGCCGGCGCTGGATTATCGGGCTGCATATTCCCTCATAATGCGAAAGCACGGGGCGCGACGCAATCCAGAAGGCGTGGCTATCGCTGCAAGAAAAATGTGAACTCACCGGCGTCGGTCTGGCGGATATAGCGCACCGGAAGATTAGAAAAGCGTTCCGGATGCCACGAGTGCGAGGTGTGCGCTCCCTCCACCCAGGTGACGTGGAGTGTTTTTACATTTTGGCGCTCAACCGTGAGGCTTTCCGAATTACCGCTCACTTGAACCGGCACAACATGCCCCTCAGCGATATCCAGCACACGCGCAGGCTGATTTGTGGTTACAAAATCGGTTGTCGGATTGCCGTAGAGGATAAGGGAATTGAAATCGTAGGCATCGCGCGCAATGTAGTTGGTCACGCTTCCGGCTCTATCCGAGCGAACGACGCGCAACATCCCATCCGATTCCGCCGTGCCGACGATTTCAATGCGAATGGCGCCATCCACCCGATTCGCGTGAAAGCGGATGACCGCGCCGTTGGTGGCCGTCGTCACGCTCAAGTCTTCCGCAATCCGATGATGCGCAACGAATACCGGCACCTCGGCCTCAAACGACGTGGTCACGGTCTTTTCATCCGGCGTCTGCGTGATGGTCACCGTCTGCGTCGCAACGAGGCCATTCTTGAACGACACCTCATAAAAAATGGGGCGCGCTTCTTCAGCCCATGCCGCGGTCGCGAGGGTGGATGCAACGAGCGCGGCGAATACACACGGAGGGATAACATTCATCCAGACAGGCTATCGCGAAACGAGTCCGAAAACAACCACCACGCGGCATTGGAGACGAGAGGGGGGGCGTGGGACATTCTCTTTGAGGCGGCGGGGTCGCTCCCAGCCCTGACTTTCTCAGCAACCCTCGGCCCGCCCAGCGGTCGGGCCCTACCTGCAAACAACACTCCGCGGTCAGCGCCCGCGGCTACAGCATCCCTTCGGCGCCAAGCTCGCATCCTCTGTAGCCGCCCGCGCTGAGGGCGGTCCTACATCCAGTCCCCCATCGAAACGTCCAACCCGCCAAATTATTCATCCGTGTAGGTAGGGCGCGACAGCCCTCCATAGGCGGGTAAACCGAGGCGCACCGCGACATGGACCTTCTCGGCAAACTTCGGCCCGCCCAGCGGTCGGGCCCTACCTTCAGGAAACCAACACCCCCGCGGTCATCGCCCGCGGCTACAGCACCCGCTTCGCATCCAGTCTCCCCTCCTCTGTAGCCGCCCGCGCTGAGGGCGGTCCTACATCCAGTCCCCCGTCGAAACGTCCAACCCGCCAAATTATTTATCCGTGTGGGTCGGGCGCGACCGACGAGAGGTCTCGGCTGGCGTTGCGGCGGGTCCGAGGGCAAATCAGAAGCCTAGGCGCATAAGTACAGCGTCGAGCTTCTGTATCGGCCATGCCGTGGAATAGGGCTGCGTTGCGCACAAATAGCGGTGCATCCATTTCTGCATCGCGCTGCGCGGATCGGAAAGATCAACGGGTGAATCAGGTCCGACCCGGCGCTTAATCGCGTTCCAATCTCGATCCCACATCGCGATGTCGGCGAAGAATGCGGGGCCACGCTCGACAAGCATCTTCACGACGGCGTCATCCCACCAATACGGCGTCTGCAGCACCTCACTCATTCGAATGCCTTGCGCCTCATAATCCGCTGTCCAATGCGCCTCCACGGGCACGGTCAGCGATTCCCGGCGCGCAAAGCGGTCCATGTGGTGGTACTTGCGATACAGCGCCACGCCGTGCAGATCGAGATTGAGGTGTTCAAAGCATTGGTACCACGCGTGCTTGCTTTGCATGCGCGACCAGTCGAGAAATTGAAGGTGCAGGATTTTGATTTCCTTCAACTCGCGCTTATCGCCAAGCGGGGCGGTGGGCAGGCGTTGGCTATGCATGCGCCGCCCGATGTGTGGCGTTCCGTCATCCACAAAGATGGCCGGGGTGCGATGCGCAATCCATGCGCGCTTGAAGGTCGGTAGCACATTCAGGTACCTCAAATAGAAGAGGCTGCCCGGCTCTGCGTCGAGGATTTGTTGCCACTCCAGCGAGGTGGTGTAATTGGCGGTCAAAAACTCGTCCGCATCCAACGCAAAGAGAATCTTGGGGCCAGGAATCTTGCGCGCTTCGTCGAGCAGCAGCCGTTGGCGTTGTGCTTCATCGAATTCCGCGGCGGGGTTCTCGATTAAATGGACCTTGGGAAAGCGGCGGGCGATTGCGCGGCTCTCGTCTTCGGAGTGATCATCCGCCAGAATGATGTGATCAGCCCACAACGAAGCGCTGGAGAGGAATTTGTCCAGCACCCATGCTTCGTTGCGCATCGGTGTGAGGCAAATCAGCTTTTTTCGCTCTGTCTCCATGGGATGAAAGAGCAGGAAACGAAAACGACCCGACATTCGTCGGGCCGTTTTCTCGTATCTCGTTTAGGGCGCCAACGGCGGGACCGTGACCCTGAAGAGCAGCACGGGGTCGGCCGGATCGTTCACCGGAAGCACACCCGTGGTGCTGATGTTGGTGCCAAGAACCTGCCAGTTGAATCCGCCGCCCTGCAGCTGGGTCGCCGTCTGGATGATGTAGGTGCGCGTTGCATCGCTCACCTTGTCCACCGTCACGTTCACCGTCTGGCCGGAGAGCGTCAGCGCCTTGATCTGAGGGAAGGAGGCGTTGTCTGCGGGATCCGTATCCGCCCAGAACTCTTCCTGGTTGGGAGTACCATCGTTGTCATAATCGTCGGTGGGCCCGCCATTCGGACCCGTTCGGATCAATGCTGTGGCCGGTTGCCCACTGTTCATAGGCACCGGGTTGATCTTCCTCGGCCGTGACGGTGATGGTGATCGTCTGCTCATCGAATCCGTCAATACCCGTGGCCTTGAACTGGAACGTGTGGACGCCCAGCTCGTTCGTGGCCGGTGTGAACACGAAGTTCGTGCCGCTGAGGCTCCAGTTGTTGGGCGCCAAGGTGCTCAGAGCACTGAGCGTAACCGTGTCGGCCGGGTCCTTGGTGTAGCTGACGGGGAAGCTCAGCGTGCTTCCGGCGGCCACCGTGCGGTTCGACTGAATGGACAGCACAGGCGCTGGAATGCGATCCTCATTAAGGAACAGGTCGTTGACGTTGGTCGGCGTCATACCCGCCGTAATATCCAGAAGGCGGATGTACTGAGCCTGGCCTCCATAGAAGGTGTCGTTCGTCTGGAAGCCGACATAGATGCCGTTGGCGATCAGTTGGCTGCCGACAATCCCCGCGCCCCACAGCAGGTTGGTCGGGTTCTTCGAGACAATGTCCACGACGTTATAGGTATGCGTCGGATCAATACCGAACCAATTCTTCCCGTCAACGGTGGCATTCACAAGGAAGCTTGCCGCACGCGATTGATTGGCGCGGAAGTCGTTGTTCACGAACACGAACACGACGTCCTGCGTCGCAGCCGATACGCCCGGCTTCTGGAATCGTGCAATGGCCGTAATGCCCGAGTTCCAGTTTGTCGTCGCCTTGTCCGCGAGGAAGTAGTTCTGCTGCGAACGCAGCGCCGGCGAGTTGAGGCGCGCTTTGTTGAGTCGGTTATAGGTCTCGCGCAACTCGGTGGACCACGTGATCGCCCAGATGTTCGACATGTGGTTGTACCGCTTGAAGTGCGGAATGGACTTGCCGAAGTTCATTTCGTAGCGGGCGAAATTATTCTTTGAATCGATGCCGAAATCGCTGCGCGCATTGTAGGTCGTCCAATCATTCTGCGCGCCCATTTCCTGTCCGTAGAAGAGCATCGGCAACCCGTCCATCGCCGCATTGATGGCATAGGCGTACGCCAGGGACCACTGATCATCGGTTGGGAAGACTTCGTCGTGCGAAATCAGGTTGAGCAGAACGGGCGACATTTCAAATGCATTTTTTCGCTTGTCGAATGCCTGCCAAATCAGCGCTGTCGCGCGATTCGGGCTGGACGACGTCTGATCCGGATACACGCGATAGTTGAAGAACTGATCGCGCCAGAGATAGAGCATGTTCTCGTTCAACACATCAAATTGGCGCGCAGAACGATATCCGACACCGTGGCGATCAGAGCCCGCGACCGTGCGGGAGCCGTCCAGAGATTCCGCCATGAAGAGGAAATCCCACTTGATCGCGCGCGTCTTGTTGATCGCGTATTCCCAGAACTGGTTCGGCAGTCCTTGCGCAAAGTCGCAGCGCAGCCCGTCAATACCCTTGTAGGACTCGCTCTTCGGCGTGCCCTTCGGGTGACCAGTCTTCTCCAGCCAGTAGGCCGGATACGCTGCGAAGTATTCCCACAGTTCTCGCGTGGCCTCGGTGGAGAAGCCTTCGAAATAATCGTCCTCGCGGAGATAACGACTGTTCCACTGGCTGCTCCACACCCAGTTGCTGTCTGCGGCAGGCTTCTGGACGAGTGCATCGTAGCGCCCGAACAGGAAGTCCGCTGCATCCGACCATTTGCCGAAGTCAATGCGGTCCGGCGCCACCGCGATATCGGTGTCACTGGTGCTGTTGAAGTAGGTGGCGGGGTCGCCATAGCTGTTCTTCTTGGAATACCAACCCGGACGAACAGCGGAGATGGCGTTGGTCGGATTGAGTTGAACGCCCTGCTGATTCTTCAACTGCATGCGAACGGCCATCTCGCCCACGATCGCATCCCATGCCGAGTGGTTGAATGTGCCGTCAAGCATGACACCGATGCCGTTGGCATCGTAGGCCGCTACGAAGTTGGTGAACTCCTGCATTGCATCGGCGCTGGTATTGTTCGCGCCCAATGCGGCATTGACCTGCCAATAATCCTTCACCGCGTAGGGTGACCCCGGATCGTATGGCTGGCTGGTGATCGGATCAATTTCGCGCCCAACCGCCCCGATCGGATGGATCGGCTGGAGCCAAACCATGTTCACGCCAAGCTGTTTGAGCTTGTTCGTGCTGATGCCATTCGGGCGGCCCACGTCGTCCCGCGTCATGTTCTGGAAAGTGGAACGGCCGGCGAACGCATCGCTCGTGGCTTCCGCGGTGAGCGGGTTCAGCTCGTAGAGCGTCGTGTTCAGCGCCTTCTTGGGCGAGACCACCACGGCGGTGTCGCGGCGGAGGCCGTTGTCCGTGTAATACGTCCACGCGCCGTTGTTGATCTTGTAGCGCGCATTGATGCGATAGACACCGGTGCGGTTGACCGGCACCGTGACCGAGTAGCGACCGCTGCCGATATCCGACATCGGATAGCCGAGATAGTAGGTGTCGAACGAGGTCGCAGTGACATCGTTTGGATTCTCGTCGCCCGGTATCTTCGCGAAGTCGCGGCGGTTGATGTTGGAGAACAATTCAATCGCGGTAATCTTGTTCGTGCCGCCGGCATTCGGCTGCAAGATCACGGTCAACTGCTCCTGATCGTTGCGCAATTCGTCAATGAAGAAGCGGCGCAGGCCATAGTTCGCGTCATTCGTGTTCCCGTTCACCACGGTCCACAGCCTCGGCGAGCCGACATCCAGATTGCCGTCCGAATCCTCATCGCGGATCGACTTAACCGGCACGCGGAGGATTTCCATGATTTCAATGTTCTCATTTACATCCCATGCGGCCGGAACCTGCGCAACCAGCGCATCGCCGTCATTATTCCCGTACACGCCGACCGCCATATAGAGGGTCTGCGGAATCGAGCCGAAGTTGTCGGCGAGATCAATCACGCCTTCCAGATAGTTGTTGGTCGCATTGAGATTTGAGTTCGCGTTCGTGTAAGGGCCGACGGCATTAAACCAACCGGACCACTCATTTCCGCCTTCTGCTGCGAGATGGGGAGTGTTCGACGGGAAGAATACATAGCCCTGTTTTGCCCACGGCGAGGCGGACGCATCACCGAAGTTCGTCGAGACAAAGATGAAGTGGTCGTTCTCGATTCCGCTGTGAGGTCCAGTCCCCCACGTCGCGACATAGAGCTTCGTGCCGCGGACCGCCGCCCACAGCTTCATGCCGTTGTATTCGGCAATTTCGTAGGCTGCGCTATCGAGCCGCGCGTCCATAGTGAAGTTCGATCCCTGCACACCCGGCACCACGAACTGCCAATCGCGGCCATCCCAGGTGGAACCGCCATCAAAGAAGGTCACATCCACCGAGGTCGCATTCGCGGGCACCAGATACGACGCGACCCAGTTTGTGCCGCTCTTCGTCATGTTGGTGTCGATGACGCCCTGCCACGAACCCTCCGTGCGCTTCGAGTGGCCAATGTGCATGACGACCTGCGCCGCGTTTTGCAGTGCGCCCTCATTCGGGCTGTAGGTGATGGTGATGTTCTGCGTCGGCACGGGCGTGGCCGGATTCGCCGAGGTGGCGGAATCTTGTGAGTTCGGCTGCCCGGAGGGCTTCGATGCCGCACTGTAGATGTTGTACTTGTAGATATTGCCATCCTCGAAGTAGCCCGCCAGCACTTCTTCGTAGTTCGAGAAGCCGTCATTATCCATGTCGCCACGGTCGTCCCACTGTGCTGCGTAGAAGGTCGAGTGGTTGTAGGGGTTCAACCGGCTCCATGATTCGCTATTGTCGGGGATGAAGTTGTTGTTGTTGTCACCCGGCCACGGCTGATCGGGCCCCGGCGCGCCCTGGTCGAAGAAGGGCATTTCGACGTTGTCCGGAATGCCATCGCCATCGGAATCAATGTGGTTGTTTCCGTAGAGGTTGAAGACCACGCGCTTGACCACCACATCGGAACCCTGGCGAATTTCAAAGAAGTGCGGGCCGTTAATGAAGTTGCCCCACATGCGGTTGGTGACCACGCGGCCATCGTTGTCGCGCGCAATGACTTCGCCATTGAAGACGTTGGTGCCGCTTCCGCCGTTCCACGGCAGTTCATAGCCATCCCAGTACAAGCGTCCGTTCGAAAGACCGCCGGACGCGATCATCTTGAAGAACGGAATCTCGGCCGTGCTGTCGCCCGGGGTCTTGTCATCGCACGCCAACGCGAGCGCGAGCGAACCTGCATCCTTGGCCTGCACCGTGACGCCCGTACTCGCCGTGCTTTCGTTGATCTTCGTGCGTGTGGCGGCATAGTTGAACTCCGTCGCGCGCGCGGCGATGGTGTGCGCACCGACAGAGAGACCCGAAAGCGCAAAACGGAACGTGCCCTTCATGAGCTGGTCGGCCTGCTGTTCGGCACCGCCATCCACGGAGACGAACACCTGGTGCGCGGTGAAGTCTTTGTTCGAGATGGTTAGAAGCGCGTCGCCCTTGAAGGTGGCCGGGACGTGCAATTCCAAATCCGGGCCGTGGCGGTCCACATAGATGACCTTCGTCTGCGTGTTGTAGATCGCGGATTGGCCGCTCGGGCGCTGGGTGAAGGCGCGCGCCTTGACGACATTCAAGCCTTCGGGAAGGTTGGTCGCCGAGAAGGTGAGCGAATAGTTTGTCGCGTTCAGGCGATTCATGTTGTGGAACCGGCCCGATACGCGGCCGCGTCCCTGATCGAAGAAGTTGGTGACGCCAAGCTGGCGGCTGTCGCCCCACTGCATCATCACGTTGTCCACTGTGATGCCCGAGGGAACATCCGTGACCGCAACGTCCACGCTGATGGTGTTATTCGTCACGCGGATCACTTCCTGAGTCAGGTCGTTTGCGTGTTCGCCGGACGGATGCACCCACGACATGCTGCCCGCCGTGTTGTTGCCGTCCTTCAGCGTGATGTTCACGCCATCCGCGCTCAGCGGGGCATAGACGACCCAGCCCTGTCCACCGCCGCCCGGAACCGTGATGCTGACCTGTCCGCTGTTCACCGTCGCCTGGCTTGCGTTGTGGCCGGTATAGTCCTTCAACACGGTCCCGTTCGGGAACGAGCACGCCAGCGTCTTGGTGAGATTGTTGCCCGAATCGTTGAGGGCGAGAATCATGATGCCCTCGCCGGCATCGGGCTGGCCGTTGCCATTCAAGTCGTCATAGCGCTCCAAGGCAAAGAAGTCGCCGTCGTTCTCCCAGCGCTTGTATTCCTTTCCGCGGGCAAAATTCTGGTTGATCCACACCATGTTCAGGATCTCGCCCGGATTTCCTGCGCCTTCGCCCAACGCGGAAGCATCATACCCGGGAATCATCCACGTCTTGTTCTTGGTCGGATCGTTCGGATTATAGGGAGCGCGGCCGTAGTTGTCCCACGTGATGTTGTTGCCCGTGTAATAGACCATCGGCACGCCGACGTGCGACAGGATATAGGCATACGCGAGGTCTGCCTTGGACGCGTTCAGCGCCTCATCGTGTCCCCACACATAAAGAACGCCGTTCGCAGGGCCAAAGTCCTTGCCGTACTGACCGAGTGGCGCAAGGTTGCCGTTGAAGCTCTCGTCCGCATTCTTCTTCATCGCGAAGTCGAGGAAGCGCATCGGATTGCGCGTGCCGTTCCCCCACCAGTATTCGATCTCGCTCCACGGCGAAAGAATCTCGGCAAAAATCATCAGGTTTGTGCGGTCGCGATCATTTGCAAACAGATCCGTCGGGTTGCCACCAAATCCATAGCCACGACGCTGCGCATAATTCCACTGCGCCTCGTGCAGGAATCCGGATCCGCGTGTGCCAAAAAATTCCCACGGCACGTGTTTGCCGGCATCCAAGCGAAGCCCGTCATAGTCCATCGCATTGCCCAGCCAGGCGATCCAGCGATAGAGCATCTCGGCGGCATTTTCATTCGTGTAGGCATAAGGATACAAGTCATAGCGACCCACCTGGCGGAGAAAAGACGTGCCATCCACAAAGTTGAACGACTTGCCCTCGATCGTTTTTTGGCCGGTGAAACGCTTGGGGTCGGGGTTGAGCGGATGGTCTTCTGTGCGAATATCAATCAGGTTTGCGAGGTCCTGCCACATCGTGCCGCCGTAGCCTTCGCCGTGATACCACTGATCCATCCGCGGCGCGCGCTGGTAGTTGAGCGTGTTCACGTAGCCCTGGTTCCACTGCACGTGAAAATCCGTCGCGGTCATGCCGGGATACTCGCGGAAGTCCGGCCCGTTGCCGTTATGGTTCATGACAATGTCTGGAATGATTTTGATTCCGAGGTTGTGTGCGCTGTCCACCATCGCGCGAAGTGAACCACGTGTGCCGTACCGGGTTTCTAATGTGCCGCGCTGGGGCACGTCGCCAATGTCGAATCGGTCATAAAGATTGTAGCCGACGTTTGCCCACTTCACGCTCGTGCCAACCGGCCCCTTCGTCGGCGGCGGAATCCACAGTTGGTCATACCCCGCCTGCGCCACACGCGGGAGTTTTTGATACATTTCATCCCAGTCGGTTTCAAACCACTGCAACATCACCTCGGAATGTGCCGTTGGTAAAAGAATGGACGCCGCAAGAAGCAGCAACGGCAAGAATGAGAATTTGCGCGACATATCTATCTCTCCCGGGACCTGATATTCCCTATTCCTTGAATAGCACTAACAGTCACAAAAAGTAAAACGCTTTACTACACTACCCACCCTTATTGTTGTAGTGAAGCAAATTTTGTAAAAAATTTTATCGGATTCAACAATTTTCGCCGCATATTCCTAATCGTCTGATAATCAACTGATTACGTGGCGAGTCTTGCGCGTGACCACACTTTGAATGGAAATTTTGTATTTTATGCAAAAATGGTATATTCCTCCTCTCTTTATGCGCAATCCTTCAAATAAGAAGGGCGAATGGACGGCTTCGGTCTGGATAAGCGCCTTTTTCGGTATCGTGTTTATTGCCCTCGGCGCGGTCTTGATTCAAAAAGACCAACAGATTCAGAAGATCGGCCCGATCAATATCCGGAGCGGCCAAACGCCCAACGTCCAACCAACAGGCGATGCATCGAACACGCCCACACCCCTTCACGACGAGACAGAAAACAATGTCAACCGATAGCGTCATCGCCCAACCACGGACGATATTCGGACTGCTCCTGAGTCAGCGCCGGCGCTTCACGCGCGGCGTCACTCTCGCAATCTTGCGCTGCCTGATCATCGCTCCATGTCCGTGGCTTTTTCAGATCATCATTGATCAACATGTCAAAAACGGCGACGGATTGGGCATCCTCGCGACGAGCTCCGTTTTTATCGGCCTGCTTTTCCTGCACTACTCATTTTCCGTCGCTGGCGCTCTGACGATTGCGCGGGAAATGGCGGATTTGATGACCGGTTTGCGCGGCGAAATTTTTAACAAGCTGCACTTCCTTAACTTCGGCTTTCTGGACCGCCAGAAGACGGGACGCCTCCTGTCCAAATATGCGTTCGACACACAAAAGGTTGAAAATGCGCTGACCCAAATGTTGAACCAGTTCCTCCCGAACATTCTCTACAGCTTGAGTATTTCCATTATCCTCGTCGCTCTCAACTGGCAGCTCTCGGTGGCCCTGCTCCTGATGATTCCAATTCTTCTCTATATCCGCGTGACGTTTTACGCGCAAATTCGGCGCACAAACAAGGACACGCGGATTGCGCAAGAGCGGCTAACCGGGACCGCCAGTGAAGCGATCAGCGCACTGCGACTCGTGCGCAGTCTCGGCGAAGAAAAACAAGTCACCGCCCATCTCGACGAAAAAAGTACTGCATTCGCCCGTTCAAAAGTGGAGTTGAGCAGCGTCAATGCAATTTTTGGCACATTCACCTACGCCTCGACGCAATTCTTGGCCCTCCTCGTCATCGCCGGCGGCGCTTGGCTGGTGATACAAGGCACAATGACGATCGGGACCCTCCTCGCATTTATGGCCGGACTTCCAATCATCATGATGCCCGTCCACCTCTTTGCCAGCCTCGGCGAACAGTACTTCGTTGGGCAAGAAAGCTACCGCAGTATCAAGGAGCTTCTCGATTCCGAATACGTCGAAGAATGGAACGGAACCCAACAGCCGACGCCCTTGCGAGGAGAAATCCAATTCGACAATGTCTCCTTTGCCTATCCCGAAACAGATCGCTTTGTGCTGATCAATTTTTCGCTCCATATCCAACCCGGCGAACACATCGCGCTCGTCGGTCATTCTGGCGCGGGTAAAAGTACGGTGACCCATCTCATCCTCGGCCTCTATCGCGCACAGGAGGGCTGCGTTTCGATTGACCGTATTCCGCTGCAAGACCTCGATATGAAATGGCTGCGCAAGCAATCCGCCGTGGTGTTGCAGGAAAACCTCCTGCTCTCCGGGACCATTGCAGACAACATTCGCTTCGCGCGACCGGAAGCGACGGACGAGGAAGTGCGGTTCGCGGCGCAAATGGCAAATGCAGAGGAATTCATTGTGCGAATGCCCGACGGCTTTAACACAAAGGTCGGCGAACGCGGCGTCATGCTTTCCGGCGGTCAACGCCAACGTCTTTCCATCGCCCGTGCACTTTTGCGGGATCCACGTATTTTGATTCTCGACGAAGCCACCTCCGCACTCGACTACGAAAGCGAACGTCTCGTCCAGGAAGCTCTAGAACGCCTCGCCGTCGGTCGCACCGTCATCACCATCGCCCACCGGCTGAGCACCATCGAAAAAGCTGATCGCGTCATCGCGCTCGATCATGGACGGATTGTGGAACGGCGAACTTCTGCCGCACTCGCGTAGTTCGGAATGCGGCATGCAGGCTTGGCACGCCAAACCCCGACAGGTAGTCTGTGCCGATGGTTCGACGGCTTCTTAGAATACCGCTGCATTGGCAAATCGCACTCGCACTTGCAGCTTCCGTGGCGGCGGGACTCGCTACAGGCGGGATTTCGGGCGAGCCGGTCGGCTGGGCGATGCACATCTACCGGATGCTCGGCACAATCTTCCTCAACGCGTTGAAAATGATCACGGTGCCGCTGATCGTCAGCGCGATTATGAGCGGAATGGCCCAACTTCAGGGCGGGCGCGACTTCGGCCGACTAGGCGCAAAAACACTTCTGTACTACCTAGCGACAGCCACCATCGCAGTGCTCACCGGCCTGATGTTTGTCCTCTGGTTCCACCCCGGTGTGATTCATGGACAACCGGCGAAAGACATAATCGGTCTCTCAGAAAATATCGCCGAGGTGCAACAACACGTCGAAGGACGCTCCGGCCAAGACATTGCGGATATCCTCATTCGCATGGTGCCGACAAATGTCGTCCAGTCCGCCGCAGAAGGGGATATGCTGGGCCTGATCGTCTTTTCACTCCTCTTCGGTTTCTTTATCACTCGCTTGCCACAGTCAAGCGCTGCGTCGCTCGGCACACTCATCCAAGCGGTGTTTGACGTGATGATGAAACTCACGGACTGGATTTTACGTTTCGCCCCTCTTGGCGTCTTCGGCTTAGTGGCCAAAGTCGTCGCGACAACCGGACTGGACGCATGGCAGCCGCTTGCCATCTTTTTTTCCACCGTCTTGCTCGCACTCGGCACACACATGTTCGTCACGATGCCACTATTGCTCCTGATCTTTGCCCGCGTAAAACCATCGCGCCACTATCGCGCCATCGCCCCTGCCCTACTCACCGCATTTTCAACCAGCTCCTCGACGGCGACCGTCCCAGTGACGATGGAGTGTCTCGACAAGCGTGCTGGCGTTTCAAATCGCGTCAGCAGCTTTGTGATCCCACTCGGCGCGACTGTGAATATGGATGGCACCGCGCTTTATGAATGTGTTGCCGCCATCTTTATTGCACAGGCCTACGGTCTAGAACTGACCTTCGCAACACAGTTCACCGTCGTCGCACTCGCGATTCTCACCTCGATCGGTGTCGCTGGTATTCCTGCGGCGAGCCTCGTCGCTATTGTGCTGATTCTCCAAAACGTCGGACTACCTGTCGAAGGTCTCGGCCTCATCCTCGCAACTGATCGCATTCTCGATATGTGTCGCACCGCAGTCAACGCATTCGGCGACGCTACCGGCGCAGTCATCATCGCCCGTTCCGAAGGCGAAACCGACATCCTGACCAACTAGCGCACCCCTATTTTTTGGCCCCCTGCGTTTTCCGTGGTTAAAAACCATTCACACTGAACGCTATTCAGTTCGTCTTTTAGGTAGGGCCGGACCGCTGGGCCGGCCTGAACCTTCACGACAAACCCACACGCCACAAATTAGGTTATTTTCTTTCAGTTGTGATCACCACATCTCCCACGGCGCGCCCGGCGGTCACGCCCTACCAAGCACAACAAAATCGTGAACCACACAACAAATTCCCTTTCTGCGCCTTCCCACCGTTTAAAAATCAACGCCAACCTCTTAACCTCGCCCCTGTAGCCGCCCGCGCTGAGGGCGGTGGATGAATCCAATCTCCCGCGGTCAACGCCCGCAGCTACAGAAGAAGTCTCCGCAGCCAGCGATCAGATTCTGATCTACTGCCCCTGTCCCGCCATAGCCTTCGGCGACGGCAGTCGCGCCCTACCCTTTCAACGCAATCGCGAACATAATGACGCACCCATCCTTGCTCGCTATCGTATCGCGATAAAAAAAGAGCCGCGCAGTGCGCGGCTCTTTTCAATTCAATGTTCGTTCGCTTTAAAACGCATATTTCACGCCAACACCAAAGCCGTAGTAGTCGAGCGGGAATGAGCCTTCGCGGAACGTCTCGCTCGGCTTGCTTTTGTACACATAATCCGCTGTCGTATCTATGTCCAACCCGGCCACGAGGCGACCATACACGTTGACCGACCAGTTATCGTTGATCTGATAATCGCAGCCGAGGCCCAACACAAACGCCGTCGCGTTATCCGTGTTCATGTGACGCTCACGACGTTTGACATTGTCGTACTTCCAGTCAGCGTCTTCATCGAAATATGAGCTATAGAACCCCACGCCTATTTCAGCAAACGGCGTAAATGCGGAATCCGTCGGATAGCGACCAACGGCATAAAGAATCGCACCCCGTGCGCCAACTTTGCCGTCTCCTGCTCCGCTCCCGCCTTCAATCACCGCGCTGTTGCGCTCAAGCGTTTTCGCTTCGATGTGATCGTAGGAAACACCGAGGCCGATGTATTCATTAAAGAAGTACTGAATATAAATGCGGTCGGGCACGTAGTCCTGTTCTTCATCCAGATAGTTTAGCGTCCCAATAAACGAGCGGTTCAGACCGTCACCCTTTTGATCATCCTTCAACTGCGTGTAAAGGATGCGAGTTCCGATTTCGAGACCGGACAAGCTGCTCTTCCAGCTCGATGTGGATTTCTCTGCAGCAGGTTGCTGTGCCCACACGCCAGTTGCAAAGGCTGTTAAAACGCCTAAAACCAATACCTTCTTCATTGTTGTTCCTCCACTTCGTTGCGCGTCACAATCTGCGCTGTCGAATTGCACAAAACGTAATTGAGTCGTACCGGTTTCGGCAATCTAAATTATATGTCGCGTAATGTTGAAACTAAAACATCCTTGCGCACAAAACTAACCGCCGCCTAACACCACTCGCTGTTTTTTTCCATCTTGTGTTTTCTGGCTTCCGTTCCCCGGCAACTGTGCTACGAATCGGCTTTGGAAACGATAAGGAGAGCGATGATCCCGCGATATACACGCCCCGAAATGAGCCGTATCTGGACCGATGAAAACAAGTTCGCCATCTGGCTCCGCATCGAAGTGCTTGCGTGCGAAGCACAACACAAAATGGGCGAGATACCGGCGGCGGATCTAAAGCGCATCCAGAAGCGCGCGAAGTTCGAGGTCTCTCGCATTGATGAAATTGAGCGCGAAGTTAACCACGACGTAATCGCTTTCCTCACCAATGTCGCTGAGCACGTAGGTCCCTCTTCCCGTTTCATCCACAAGGGACTAACCAGTTCTGATATTATTGACACCGCGCTGGCGGTACAAATGGTGCAGGCGGCAGATTTGCTGATCGCCGACCTAAAAGCAGTCCGCAAAGCGATTGCGATACAGGCACGCAAACACAAATTTACACCGATGATCGGGCGCTCGCACGGAATCCATGCGGAACCCATCACCTTCGGCCTGAAAATGGCGCTGATGTACGATGAGTTCGGACGTGCGCTGCAACGCCTTGAAACGGCGCGTGAAACGGTCCGAGTCGGACAACTTTCGGGAGCGGTGGGAACGCACGCCCATCTCGATCCCAAGGTTGAAGCGTACGTCTGTAAAAAACTCGGACTCAAAGTCGCGCCAATTTCGACGCAAATTTTACAGCGCGACCTTCACGCGGAATACCTGACTACCCTAGCGCTCGTCGCCACTTCAATCGAACGTTGGGCGGTGGAGTTTCGACACCTGCAACGCACGGAAGTGCGCGAGGTGGAAGAATATTTTGGCGAGGGTCAAAAAGGCTCGTCGGCAATGCCGCACAAACGCAATCCGATTATCGGCGAACGCCTCTGCGGGGCTCGCTCGCTTGATTCGTGGTTACGCCCTGACAGGAATGGAAAACGTCCCACTCTGGCACGAGCGCGATATTTCCCACTCCTCCGCAGAGCGCGTCGCATTGCCTGATGCCACAATTGCGTTGGACTATATGCTATCAAAACTTGAGTTCCTTGTCTGTACGCTCCGCGTATTCCCGGAAAATATGCGGCGTAACCTGGAGATGACTCACGGCCTGATCCACTCGCAACAGGTGTTGCTCCTCCTCACAGAAAAGGGAATTACCCGCGAAAAGGCGTATCGCCTCGTCCAGCGCAACGCGATGAAGGCATGGGAGACGGGCGAACACTTGCAACAACTGTTGAGTCAGGATGCAGATGTTGTAAAATTTGTGACTGCTGCTGACTTAAAAAAGGTGTTCGATATAAAAACACACTTTCGCGACGTGGCACGGACCTTCAAAGCTGTGGGACTATGAGCAAAGCACATTCAGCATACGGCGCGAGTGGCGTAGATATTGACGCCAAAATGACCGCACTTGCCCGGGCGAAGCGGCAGATTGCGAAGACACATTCCTCCAATGTCGTGGGTTCATTCGGATCATTTGGAAGCCTCTTCAAATCACCGGGGAAAGACCACCTGCTCGTCAGCAGTATGGATGGAGTCGGCACAAAACTAAAAGTTGCAGTACGCGCGGGACGGCACAACACGGTCGGGCAGGATATTGTTAACCACTGCGTGAACGATATCCTCGTGCAGGGCGCCTATCCGTTATTTTTTCTCGACTACATCGGCCTCGGCAAAATCAGCCAGCACGTGATGGCACAGGTCATCGAAGGTCTGTGCAAGGCATGCCAGGAAAACAACTGTGCGCTAATCGGCGGCGAAACGGCCGAGCTACCGGACCTCTATCCACAAGGTGAATACGATCTTGTCGGGACCATTATCGGAGCTGTCGAAAAAAAGAAATTGATCACCGGCAAAGACATTCGTGCTGGCGATGTACTTATTGGTCTGCCCTCATCCGGTCTGCACACCAACGGCTATTCACTCGCACGCGCAGTGATATTTCGCAAGGCGCAACTGGAATGCGACGATGAGTTCCCCGGCACAAAACAAAGCGTGGCCGACGTGCTGCTTGCGGTACACCGCAGCTACTTGAAACCCATCCGGACGTTGATGAAAAAAACCACAATTCGCGGACTCGCCCATATCACCGGCGGCGGATTTTACGACAACCTCCCGCGCGTCCTCCCCAAAAATGTCAACGCTGTCGTGGATCGCGCTGCGTGGACCCCCTCCCCCGTCTTCCAATTCATTGAAGATGCCGGGAACGTGAGCGCGGATGAAATGTACCGCGTGTTCAATATGGGCATCGGCATGGTTGTTATCGTCCGGCCCGCCGACAAAACGAAAGCCTTGTCCACCCTTCGCGCCGCCGGAGAAAGTCCGGTCGTGATCGGTGAGATCGAAAATGGCAAAGGGAAGGCAGTGCTTCACTGACGAACGGCAGAAACAGGTTCCAACAATGAAAATACAGCGCGCCCTACTCAGTGTTTCAGATAAATCCGGACTCCTGAATTTTGCCAAAGGTCTTCACGACTTGGGAATCGAACTCCTTTCCACCGGGGGCACGGCAAAGGCGCTGAAAGCTGCGGGGCTGAACGTGACGGACATCGCAGATTTTACCGGTTTCCCGAAATTCTTGACGGCCGCGTCAAGACGCTGCACCCGAAAGTTCACGCTGGACTTCTCTACCTCCGCGGGCAGGCGGAGCACGAGGCGACGATGAAAAAGCACAATCTGCTCCCGATTGATCTTGTTGTCGTGAACCTCTATCCATTCCAACAAACGATCACAAAGCCCGGGGTCTCGTTCGCGGAGGCGATGGAGAATATAGATATCGGCGGGCCGACCATGATTCGCTCGGCGGCAAAAAATCACGCGTCCGTCACGGTGGTCACTGACCCGGCTGACTACGTGCGCGTGTTGGAGGCGTTGCAAAAAGGTGCCGGCAACACAACGCCAGAACTGCGCTTGGAACTCGCGCTCAAGGCGTTTGCCCGACAATCCCGTTATGACGGCGCCATCGCCGAGTATTTGTCCAAACACTCCCCAACCACGGAGATTCCCGCGCTCACGCTGGCGCTCACGGACGGCGTACACCTGCGCTACGGCGAGAACCCGCATCAAGACGCGACGTTTTATCGCGAGACGCCGCCGGATGACGCGTGTATCGCACAGGTGGACATGCTGCACGGCAAGGAAATGTCGTACAACAATTACCTGGACGGCGACGCGGCGCTGGAGGCGGTTCGCGAACTCGCGGGACGTCATGGCGTGGCCATCGTCAAGCACGGAAACCCGTGCGGCTATGCCACCGGCGCAACACTCGCGGAAGCATTTGAAGCGGCGTGGGCGGGCGATCCGGTTTCCGCATTCGGCAGCGTCATCGCACTCAGTACGCGGGTGGATTTGGAAACTGCGATGTGTACAGCGAACCGATTTGTCGAGGTGATGATTGCACCGAGCTACAACGACGATGCGTTGGAATTCCTGTGCGCAAAAAAGCAAGCAGCTCCGCATTCTCCGCCTGCGTGCCCCACTCGCGATCGCGACATCCGGGCGAACAATCCGCCAGATCAACGGCGGACTGCTCGTGCAAAGCCGCGACGTAGAGACGCTGACACATTGGATGGTAGCCGACTGCTGAGTTTTTTCCCGAAGAGAAAAAGGCCCTTGCTGAATTTGCCGTCAAGGCGTGCAAGCACATCAAATCAAACGCCATCGCCATCGCCCGTGAATACGCGCCCGGTCAGTTCATGCTGCTCGGCATGGGCGCGGGCCAGCCAAATCGCGTGGACTCGCTTCGAAAACTCGCGGTGCCACGGGCGGAGGAAAATGTCGCCGCTTTGTATAAAAAGCAGGCCCCCTACGGTGTAACCGCCGGCAATTTTCGCGACGAGGTTTTTTCCGAATGCGTGCTCGCATCGGACGCATTTTTCCCGTTCCCGGACAACATAGATCAGGCGGCGGAAGCGGGTATCCGCTACATTGTCCAACCGGGCGGCTCGCGAAAAGACGAAGAAGTCATCGCCGCCTGCGACCGCTACGGAATTGCGATGGCATTCACCGGGATGCGACACTTCCGGCATTGAGCGGGGTGGACGCAACGCACAAGCAGCGCGTCGCAAAATTTTTGAACGCACAGACCGCAAGGCTGTCAACTCATTCATTCATATACGGAGAAAGGCGCATGAGCGTCAGCTATGATTAAGGTCAGCAACTTGGTCAAAAACTTTGGAGCGCGCGCGGCAGTGCGTGGCGTCTCGTTTGAAGTCAAGCCGGGCGAGGTGCTCCGGATTCCTTGGGCCAAACGGCGCAGGGAAAACCACAACAATGCGAATGATCACGGGGTTTCTTTCGCCCACATCCGGCAGCGCGCGGATCAACAACTACGACGTTTCGGAAAAACCCGTGGAAGCGCGAACGCTCCTGGGTTATCTCCCAGAAAACGCCCCGTCTTATGGGGACATGACGGTCGAAGAATTTCTCTCCTTCGCCGCCGCGATGCGCGGGTTCCGAGGGAAAACGGCACGGCATCGGATCAGTGAAACGCTCGATAAATGTTTCCTCACTTCCGTTCGCAACCAGCCGATTGAAACACTTTCCAAGGGCTATCGCCAACGAACGTGTTTCGCCCAGGCCATCCTGCACGATCCGCCCGCGCTCATTCTCGATGAACCGACGGAGGGGTTGGATCCCAACCAAAAATTTGTCGTCCGAAATATGATTCGCGATATGGCGAAGCAGAAGGCCGTTATTTTTTCGACGCATATTCTTGAGGAGGTCGAGGCCATTTGCACACGGGCCATCATCATCAGCAAGGGCAGCATTGTTGCGGACAGCGCTCCGGCGGAACTCAAACAACAAGGCTCGCTCGATGAGGTCTTCCGCCGCCTGACCACAACAGCGGACGTTGGAGGAGTCGCACAATGAGCTTCCGGTCTGCACGATTTTGAAACGCGAATGGAGGGCTTACTTCAACTCGCCGGTCGCCTATGTGTTCATCGTTATATTCCTCGCGCTAGCGGGCTTTTTCACCTTCAACGTCGGGCGATTTTATGAAGCCGGACAGGCCAGTCTGGATCGTTCTTTCTTCTGGCATCCGTGGATTTATTTAATCCTGATCCCCGCCGTATCCATGCGATTGTGGGCGGAGGAACGGAGAACGGGCACGTTGGAGTTGCTGCTGACGTTTCCCGTAACAACGGCTCAGGCCATCGCCGGAAAGTTCATCGCAGCCTGGCTGTTCATTCTGCTGGCGCTTGTGCTGACCTTCCCAGTTGTGCTGACAGCGTTCTACCTCGGCTCACCCGATCCGGGCCCAATCATCGCGGGCTACATCGGTAGCGCCTTGCTTGCTGGCGCTTATCTCGCAGTCGGAATGTTCACCTCGGCGATCACGCGCAATCAGGTAATCAGCTTCATCCTCTCCGCAGTCATCGGACTCTTTCTGCTGCTCGCGGGGTATCCGCCGGTGACCGATTTTCTGTACGGCGTCGCGCCCTCGTGGGTCGTGGAAACGGTCGCCGGGTTCAGTTTTTCCACACACTTTGAACAGATGCAGCGGGGCATTATTGACCTTCGTGACATCGTTTATTTCGCCAGTGTCATGGGCTTTATGCTGCTGGCAACCCACGTCACCTTGAACAATCGCCGTACGAAGTGAGCGAACGATGAAAAACACACGCTTCAAACTACTGACCGGCGCCGCAGGCCTGCTCATCGCGCTCGCGTCCCTGATTTTACTCAACGTGGCGATCAGCCCGCTGCGCCTGCGCGCTGATCTGACCACGGACAAGCTGTACACCCTCTCGGACGGCACCCGCACATTGATGCAAAATCTGGACCGCGACGTGACCCTGAAGTTCTATTTCAGCCGCAGCGCAGACGCTGCGCCCATCAACTTCAAGCAATATGGCAGTCGTATCACCGACCTTCTGCGCGAATATCAAAGTCTCAGCAGAGGACGGCTCACGCTGGAAATTCTGGATCCCGGAGCCGGACAGCGACGCGGAAGAGTGGGCGCAGCGCTACGGTCTCACAGCATCGCGCCTCGACCCGGCGGGAAATCTGCCGCCGGTCTTTCTGGGACTCGTCGCGCTGTCAGGCGCGAAGCAGTCTTCAATCCCGTTCTTCTCACCCGCCGACGAGCCGCAGGTTGAGTTTTTGATCACGCGCGCGGTGCATGATGTGACAACAGCCAAGAAGCCGAAATTGGCAGTAATCAGCCCCCTCCCCATCATGGGCAACGCTGGAATGTTTATGGGCCAACGACCGGACCCGTGGATCGTCATCAACGAACTGCGCGCAGTCGCAGATGTCACCGACTTATCGGCCGATATCGAGTCCGTTCCTGAAGACATTGACACATTGTTGTTGGTCTATCCGCGCAATCTTCCTGAAACAACACTGTACGCGCTGGATCAGTTTGTGCTTCGCGGCGGACACCTCTTTGCGATGAACGATCCGCTCAATCTGACCGAGCTGAACTTACAAAGTTCTGAGCTCAACGATCCCAATCAGACCCACGCGGATATGAATAAGCTGACCTCGGCCTGGGGCGTGACGATGGCGACAGACCGCGTGGTGGCAGACTCGCGCGCGGCCACCCGCATTTCGCGGCCCGACGGCTCCACGGAGCGTCATCTCGCATGGCTCACACTGCGCCCTGAAAACTTTAACAAACAAGAAATTGCCACCGCCGCGCTCGATATGATGCAGATGCCGATGGCAGGCTGGTTCCAAACCAACGCCGTTGAGGGACTAACGCTGACACCGTTGATTACTGCCGGGCTGGAAGCAGGAAGCATCACGGTATCCGAGGCCATTTCGGGGATTCCAATGGGCGATTCATCGTTCCGTAAAGAGCCGGGGCCGATGCCCATTGCGCTGCGCATCAGCGGACATTTCAAAACAGCGTTTCCCGATGGCAGACCGAAATCGGGCAAACCGGAACAAGCCCCCGACACGAACAGCCACACAGCGCAGCTCAAGGAAAGCAACGGCGACGGCGTCGTCATCCTCGTCGCCGATGCCGATTTTCTCTACGACTCCTTCGCGGGGCGCAAACTCCCGATGTTCGGGCCCGGCGTCTATCAGTTGATGAACGACAACATCAACTTTGCCGCAAACATCGCGGGACAACTCGTCGGCGGCGACGCCCTGCTGGGACTGCGCGGGCGCGGCACCTTCTGAACGCCCATTCACCCGCGTCATTGCTATGCAGGCAAGCGCGCAGGAAAAGTGGCGCAACGAAGAGATCAAACTGCAGGAACGCCTGCGCGCGACGCAAATGCGGCTGGATGAGTTGCAGGCGGGAAAATCCGGCGATCAGAAGATGATCATCTCCCCTGAACAGCGGCGCGAAATTGAAAATTTCCAGACGCAACTCGCTGATACGCGACGGGAACTTAAGGAAGTTCGAAAAAATCTCCGCCAAGAAATCGAGGCGCTCGGCACACGCCTCAAGACGGCAAACATCGCGGCAATGCCCGCGCTCGTAATTATTTTCGGAATCGTCCACGGCTGGCGGCGACGGCGCAGGGCGAAGGGCTAATTCTTTCGGGAAACATTGCAGTGGAGAATGCGTTATGAAATTCCGAAGCCTATTGATTCTCGTCATCATTCTGGGCGCGTTGGCGGCACTGGTCTTCAAAACCCGGCAGAACGCGCAATCAAGCGCCTCCTCCGAAAGCGGACAGCGCGTCCTCAAGATTGACGATATAAACAACGTCGCCAAAATCGAGATCACGAGCGGTAAAGAACACGTTGTGCTGCTTCGTACAAATGATCGTTGGACCGTTGAGACGCTTTGGAACTATCCCGCTCAATTTGATCAACTGGCGTCCACACTGCGTACTCTTGACCTCCTGCGGATCGGCGAAGTGATCCGTGGCGGAGCGGCCACTCTTGACGAGTTCGGGCTTGCGGACAGCGACACGAGTTTCCCGGCGCACCTCAAGCTCTTCGACGCAAGCGGCGCACTCACGGATGAAATCACGATCGGACAGCCCCGTATTTCGCAGGCGATGAATATGGGCTTCTCTGCGCCCGACAGCCGCTACATTCAAATCGGCAAAGGCGAGGTCGTGCTCGCAGAGCCGTTTATGAACGACGTGCGTCGCCGACCCAGCGACTGGATCGAATCAAATCTGCCCCACTACGGGCCGGGTGACATCGCCTCGATGAGCGCAGAACCGACCAACGGCAAACCTTACAGCGTCACGCGTCTCGGCGAAAACGAATACGCGGGAGGCGGAGCGCTAAAAAGAAAACGATCAGCGTGGAAAGCGCTGAACTATGGTTCCGCGCCTTTCAATCGCTTTCAACACGCACAATCATTGAGCCAGACACGCCGCCGGATGTTCTCGACCGCGGATCGGGCGGCAGCGTAACCGCGCTGCTCACCAACGGGATTGTCGTACGCGCAGATATCGGTGCGCGCAGCGAAAAAACTATGGGCCACTACGGCTGGCTCACCTTCAGCTACAACGCCCCGCCCCTGCTCGAATCCACCGACACCAACGCCCTCGCAGCCGATGCGGAAGCACGGGCGACGGCGGAGAAGGAAAGCAAACGCCTGCAAGAGCGCTACGAGCCGTGGATCTACATTTTCGACTACGGCCAGGCCGCAAAATTTATGATCGCTCCGGAGCGCCTGACTGAAACAAACGCTCCTGCGACAAAGTAGAGGACTAAATCAGGCCTTCGGCTCTTCCGGGGGCAGGTCCAACTGAATCCAGATGTCGCGCAGTTGACGGGCGTCCACTTTGTCGGGGGCGTTCATCATCAAATCCATGGCCTTTTGAGTCTTGGGAAAGGCTAGGACATCGCGGATGCTTTCGGCGCCAACCATGAGCATGACCACACGATCCAGACCCAGGGCGAGGCCGCCGTGGGGTGGAGCGCCGAATTTGAAGGCGTCGAGCATGTGGCCAAACATGGTGGTGATTTTTTCTTCACTCAAACCCAATGCGCGAAACGCGCGGGCTTGCAAGTCCGCATCGTGGATACGAATACTGCCTCCACCCAACTCAACGCCGTTCAAAATAATATCGTAGGCGAGCGCACGAGCCTTTAGCGGGTCGCTCTCAACCAGCCTCACATCTTCAGGGTGCGGCGCCGTGAAGGGATGATTCACAGAGGTGAGTCCGCCTTCGGCATTGCGTTCGAACAAGGGAAAATCCGTGACCCAGGTGAAGGCAAATGTATTCTCAGGAATCGCTTTCGCCTCTTCCGCAACGAGCAAACGCAAACGGCCGAGCGCAACGTTCGCCACATCGGCTTTGTCGGCGGCGAACAAAACAAGGTCACCGGGCTGCATATCGAGTCGCTCCTGAAGGCCCGCTTTCTCGGTATCGCTGAAAAATTTTACGATCGGCGACTTCCATGTGCCGTCGGGTTGAACGCGGATGTAGGCGAGGCCGCCGAGTCCGGCTTCTTTTGCGGTCGTCGTCCAGCCGTCAATTGTGCCTTGCGACGCTCCGGCAAGCCCTTTTGCGTTGATGGCCTTCACGACGCCGCCCTGCCCCACAACCGTCGCAAAAACTTTGAACTGCGTTCCGACAAACAAATCGCTGAGGTCGGTGAGCAACATTCCGAAGCGGGTGTCGGGCTTGTCGGAACCGTAGCGGTTCATCGCCTCGCTGTACGGCATACGCGGGAGCGGCAGGGCTGGCCGCGGATGACCGGAGGCTTCCATCACATTGGCGAGCAACCCGTCAATGAGCGCGTAAATATCTTCTGCGGTAAGAAACGACATTTCCAAATCCACCTGCGTGAACTCGGGCTGTCGGTCGGCGCGCAAATCCTCATCGCGGAAACAGCGCGCAATCTGAAAATAACGGTCGAGTCCGGCCACCATACAGAGTTGTTTGTATTGTTGCGGCGACTGCGGCAGCGCGTAGAAGCAACCGGGGTTGACGCGACTGGGCACGAGGTAATCACGTGCGCCTTCGGGCGTGCTCTTGGTCAAAATCGGCGTCTCTATTTCAACAAATTGCTCGCCGTCGAGATAGTTGCGAATCGCCTGCGTAATTTTGTGACGCAGCACGAGGTTTCGCTGCATCTGCGTGCGGCGCAGGTCAAGATAGCGGTAGGTCAGGCGCAAATCCTCGGAGACTTTTTTTTCGCCTTCTCGTCCTCCAGCGGAAACGGCGGAGGTTGCGCACGATTCAGCGCCTCAATGGCCGCGCCGCGAATTTCGATTCCGCCGGTGGCGAGTTTCGGGTTCACCATTTCCGGCGGACGCGGCTGGACGACGCCGGTGATTCGAAGGACATACTCCCCGCGCGCGGCCTGCGCGGCATCCCACGCGGCCTGCGAGTCGCGCGGGTCAAAGGTCACTTGCGTAAGCCCATAGCGGTCGCGCAGGTCAATGAAGATGAGTCCGCCGTGATCGCGCACGGTATCAGCCCATCCGCAAAGGGTAACCGTTTGACCGGCGTGTTCAGGTCGCAATTCGCCACAGGTATGTGTCCGCATCATAGTTGTATCACCAAAACTTCCAACACTTGGAAAAACCTTCCGGCACGACTTCCAACGCTTGGAACTTTTCGCCGCCGCCCGTTCGAGCCACGGCGGCACGCGCCTAGAGAGTGCCTTGCAAAGCGGCGCATAGTAAGGAGAGAAGGCGTCGCTTTCAATAGATTTGCATTGAATTGGCGAGGCATCCACAATGGCCCCATGTTTCGAGCGATTCTGGCCATCCTGCTGTTAGCGACGACATTCGTGCATAAGGGGTCGGCACAACCGGCGGATCCGCCGATGGGCGTGACTTCCACGGCGGACGGCTTGCGCATAAGAGTTTGGGCGCCGAATGCGGAAAGCGTGGAGGTGATCGGCGATTTCAACAACTGGAAGGCGATGGGCACCGCCAAGCTCTCGCGCGAGGGCAATACCGGAATCTGGTCCACCACACTCAAGCGCAGTATTCCGAAAGGGAGCTACCGCTTCCTCATAAATGGCAACCTACAGCGCCGCGACCCCTACGCGCGGGAGACGACGCCGGACGGCGCCGCCTCGGTCTTCTACAAAACCGACGCTTTCGATTGGAGCGGCGACAAGACGCCGGAGTATTCGTTGGACGACCTCGTGATTTATGAAATGCACCCCGGCGCGTTTTATGCGCCCGATGCGCGCGCCGGTAAACTCGGCACATTTGCGGACGCGATTAAGCGCTTGGATTATTTGAAGGAACTCGGCGTGAACGTTGTGCAACTAATGCCGGTTCATGAATTTTGGGGATCGCGCAGTTGGGGATACAATCCCAGCGATGTCTTCTCGGTGGAACAGGCATACGGCGGAGCGGATGGTCTCAAGCAGTTTGTCAAAGAGGCACACCGACGCGGACTCGCGGTGCATCTGGATATTGTGCACAACCACTACGACCCCAACAACGCAGCGCTGCTCCAATTCGATGGAACCGGCGAGGGCAACGAGGGCGGAATCTATTTCTACGACAAACCGGGACTCGCGCAAACGCCGTGGGGCCCGCGGCCGCGCTTCGACGAAAAAAATGGTGCGCCGCTATATCCGCGACAACGCGATGATGTGGCTGGAGGAGTATCATCTGGATGGTTTCCGCTGGGACTCCACGGTGAACATCCGTGCCTACAACGACGGACGCAATCCGATCCCCGCTGGCGCGAAGATGCTGGAGGACATCAACACGGAAATTAAAAAGCGGTTCCCGAAGGTGTTCAGCATTGCGGAAGATTCACTGGGTATCGGCAACTTTCATGCATCGTGGGACTACGGCTTCCACAACACGGTCATGCCCCAATTCGCCAGAGCGGACAACGAACGCGACCTGCGTGTTATTGAGCGGGCAATGACGGCAAAGCCGCCGATGCAGCGCGTGATCTATCTGGACAACCACGACGAGGCGGGAAAGCTCAACGGCCAAACGCGATTCGCCAATGATGTGGATCCGACCAATCCCGGCAGCGTCAAGGCGCGCCGATTGAGCGGACTCGGCGCACTGCTTACGCTGACGGCGCCCGGCACACCGTTGTTGTTTATGGGCAATGAGTTTTTGGAAAGCGGGGCGTTCCATGAAGACCGGATACTCGATTGGAGCAAGCGTCAGAAATTCGACGGACTCGTCTCGCTCAACCGCGACTTGATTCACCTGCGCCGAAATCTCGACGGCGCGGGGAACGCGCTGAAGGGCGGCGGAATCAATTTTCAGACGGCGGATGGCACAAAGAACCTCCTCGTCTATTGGCGCTGGAATGAAAAATCGGCCGACGAGCGAATGGTCATCGCCATGAACCTTTCGGAGCAGACACTGACGGACATTTCCGTGCTGTTCCCCGCTGACGGCCCGTGGGTGACAAAAATCAATACCGAGTGGATACGCTACGGCGGCGATACGCGCGAGGACAATCAGCCGGTTTCGTTTCGTGGCGGAACCCGCCGACTTTCCGTCACACTCCCCCGTATAGCGCACAGATTTTCGCATTAAAGAATATCCGCTCAACAACGCTCCCCGCAGCAACAGAAACGCTGCCCGCCGAGGTGCGCGCCCCCCCCCCCGCCCCGGTTGTTGTTGAAAATGTGAATTTCGATTCCATTACACTGATGCGCTGGACGGTGGACAATGAGCCGCATTCGTGGCCACTGAAGAAAGTCGGCCCGATACTGTGGGACGGCTATGCGCGTTTCGACAACGTCAGCAATGGCGGGCTGTGGCTTTCCGCAAACGCTGATGGAAAGACGTATTGGGGCCAAGCCTACGATTCGCTCAACCGCCTGCCTTATCAGACAAAGATGGATCGGCCCGGTTCGGATATTCAGATTCAAACCAAACTCGACGGCATCTACCGCGTCCGCTTCAACGCACAAACCAGAGCCTTCCGAATTGAAGCCGCCTCAACCGATGCAACAGAAACGATGCCCGCCGACACGCCGGAGCAAATCCGGACCTGGACGGACACACGCGGAAGAACGGTCGAGGCAAAATTGATTTCGGTGAAAGAAGCTTCCGTCTTGCTCGAAAACGCATCCGGGGCAATTCTTGAGGTTCCGTTGAATGCGTTGAGTCCGGACGATCAGGCCTACGCAAAAGAACGGCGTGCGCCATGAAGGTTTCCGTCGTCATTCCGGTCTATAACGAAGAAGACAACATCCTTCCGCTCGCGGAAGAATGCGCGGCGGTCGTATTGAATGACGGCGAGATGGAAATCCTTTTCGTTGATGACGGAAGCCGCGACAAAACGTGGGGGCGCATCGGCGAGGCGGCGCAGCGCTTCCCCTTTGTGCGCGGAGTGCGCTCCGACACAAATCGCGGACAGACGGCGGCTATGCTGATGGGCCTGGCAAACGCAAAAGGCAATGTCCTTGTGACAATGGATGGCGACCGGCAAAACAATCCGACAGACATTCCAAAACTGGCATCGCGCGTCGGCCCGGTGGATGTCGTTTGCGGATACCGTGCAAAGCGTCGCGACACGTGGTCGCGCCGCATCGGATCACGAATCGGAAACGCAATCCGCAACTATGTTACGCAGGATGGACTGCGCGATACTGGGTGCAGTTTGAAGGCGTTCAAATGCGAATGTCGCAACGACCTCCCGCCCATCAACGGTGCGCACCGCTTCATGGCTGCCTATTTCAAGTTGCACGGAAGAACCATCGAAGAAGTGGCCGTGGATCATCGCCCGCGACCGGCGGGAAAATCCAAATACACCAACTTCTCGCGCCTCCCTCGCACCTCGTTTGACCTCATTGGATTCATCTGGTATCGCCGCCGCTATCTCGCCTCGCTTGCGGTGGATCAGCGAATTGGCGCTTGAGGCATGAAATGGCGGGCGGAAAGCTGCGGCGGCGGCGCTCCACTTGAAGGCGGCCTACGCGAGGAAGATACGTTCCAGCGCTGATCGGCTGCGGTTGCCATTTGCGTCTTCGGCCTCGATGAAATAGCGAACATCGCCAAGACCGACGGGCAAGGCGCAGGTGAAGAGATGCGCGGCGGCAACGGGATTCGTGCGGCTCGGATAGACGCCGCAGTCGGTTAGAGAAATGGCCTGCTCTTTGCCCTCAGTGCGTAACATTACACGCGCAGATTTGATGCCGGATACGTCGTGGATAAAGGTGTGCAACAGACCATTACGATCAGCGTCGCGAAGGCCGCCGGAAACCCATGTTTTTCCTCCGGGATTTTCAGGAAGCGTCCACGGCGGGAAAATAGTCGGGCCGGTCTTTGTCCGACCTGCCTGTAAAACAGAAGCGAGTTCGCCACGAATTAACTGCAACGCCTTGTTCGCAGCCTCCGTCACCTGCGCATCCCAAATATCCTGACCCGTCCAGTACCAGTAGCACGAGGTTTCGGCAGTCAGCATCAAGCGGCGCGCGGCATCGAGGCCCGGCGCTTTTGCGTTCGCATCCTCCAGCGTATGAATCGCATTTTGCAACGCCGTGAGCACGGCCCACGAGTTGAGGTCGGGTGAATACGGGTCACGATAGCGGCTGAACCATTTTGCAAATTGTGGATCGCCATTATCCGCGCCGCTCCACGAGCCAGGTTCGACATGAACACTGTGCTTCGGATCCGGCGGAAATTGCTGCAAATAATCGCGAATCGTCATCAGCTCAAACCGTGGATCCTGCTGCAGCCATTTTACCATCCCGCCGGTGTTGCTTCGATAGTATCCGTCGGATCCGCCCCCGTAGTTGTCGCCATCAGAGTGCAACAGGAAAAAAGGCGGATGTTTCGGGTCGAACGATTTGTTTTGAACGATATTCTCGTAAAGCTGGCTGAACACCGTCGGATATTGGAGCGCACCGAACCCGCCACGCGCATCTTCATTTCCCAGATAACGTTCCGCTGGAACCCCGATGATGGTCTGTATATTTCCATCCGGATCCTCGTAGCGAATGTATTCGGGGCGCAACAGCGACGGACTGATTTTCGACGCGCTCCAAACGCCCTGCAACTGGAGCCAATCGCGAACTTCGGGGTTCTCCTGCTCCGCCGCATTCGGTGGCAACATTCCTTCCGGCGGACCGCCATAAGGATAGTTTTTGCAGGCACGCGAACGGTGAATACTATCGTAAATCACCGCCTCGACCCCGGCCCCCTTCAATGCGGGAATCATCCGCGTATGAAACGCCGTCTCAGGCGGGAACAAGACGGGACTTGCTTCAACGCCGAACGTTTCTCGAATGATCGCGCGATGATCCGCGAGTTGTCGTTGAATATTTCGCGCAGGAATCAGCGCCATCAGCGGATGGAAAAAACCGAACGCCGTGAAGTCTATGCGTGGGTTGCCGAGACTTGTTTTTGCGGCGGCGAGTTCCCTTAGCTCGTTCTTCCAATTCTTATAGTGGCCGTAGCAAAGCCCTTCGCGTTCACAGCGATTGAGTTGCTCAATCAAGCTCCCACTCCAACTGGTGCTCAACCCGGCGCTCGGCAGGCCGCCCTCCATGTACTGCTTGATCGCAGCCGGAATAAAACTGGAGTAAGGGCCGGCGCGCTGATCAAAGATGCTTGTTTTTTCGTCATCCCAAAATTGCGTATCCGCCGCCCGGTAGTATGGCTGATGCATGTGCTTGTGGATGCCGAAGTAAATTTTGACGCCATTCTTTTGCGCGGGCAAAGGCGACGACTTAATCTCAACCGTCGAAGATTCTGCGACAACCTCAATCCCCGACAAGGACTTCACCCAGTCCTCGGCCCCTGCAGCCGAAAGGTCCGCCTTCGCACAGCCTTCGGCTTGAATCGTGTAGTGACCGGGTCCGAGCAAACCGGCGGGCACGCTCGCGGAATAGACAAAATCCCCGCCGCGTTTAATCTGATCGCCAGTGAACAGATGCTCCCGCCCGCCATCCCGCACAATAATTTGCGGGAACGGCACAGGCCCGGTGGCCATCATGGATACCTCGAAGGCAGCGTTGGTCCCGGACGCGCCTTCGGTGACGACGATTGCTGGATGTTTTACCGATAGAATAGAAAACACGGCCATCTCAATTAACGCATGACCTTTTCACTTGAGGCAGCGCTTTCGCTTTACAGGTCTTTGATCGAAGCAAAACAGAAGTTCGTCCCATTCCGATACTGGACTTGAAACAACCCGACGGTTTGTCAACCGTTCAAATCCTCGCAGTCAGCATACTCGGATGGAGACGGCCAGGCGATTTGTTTGACCAGATCGCTGCCGACCCAGACCTGAATCCATTCCGACTCCGGAGGAGTAGATCCGAGATTTCTCCGACGTCTCCCCTCAGCTGAAAAACCACCGACACCGCCAGATCCGTCGTCCGGTTTTTTTAACGGTTAATTTGATAGATGGATTTACTCCACAGGCGACCTCTGAAGAAGCGATCGCGCTGTCATGCTCGCCCCACGAAGTAATCACGGATATTCCCGCACCAGGACAAACACCACACACATTCACCTCTATAGCGCCGGACTCACAGGGACTGGTATTCACAAAAGCAACCATGGGAGTGAGATCGCAGGGTGACGGAGGAGGCGGAGGAGGCGGAGGAGGATCAACTTGAGGAATTCGCCCGCTGGAAGGCGGAAGAGAATTTCGCGATCTCCGCGGCCTCGCCCCTTCGTCGCCCCCACCGCTCGACGACACGGACGTGCCTACCGGCTGCGCATTGTGATTATGCGTGTTGTTATCAACGATCAGTGCGCCGCCAAAAGCCGCAACTCCGCCAGCAAGCCAGAAGAAACCTCTCTCTTTTGTCGGATATAGAGCGCCCCCGGCCGGCCGATTGGGATCGAGAATGTTAACCACGTGCCAGGCTGTCTGTACGCGGGTCGGCTCGCCATTCGTGCTCAACCCATCGGCATCAATATAGTACCAGAATCTCGAAAGTCCCTCGATCATTGACACTGGAACGTTGGCTTTATAGCGACCGTTGCCTTCGTCTTTCATTTTAAAAGCCTTCGGCTTGCCGAGATCGGTAAGTCGAAACTGTAAGAACACCTCGTTCACCGAACCGACTTCGCATTCCACAGTTGCCTCAAGAATGACGGGAACTCCGCGTAGCGTCTCGAAAACGGGCATGTGAGTCATGGTTGGACAACCATCAATCGCAGAGACAATTTCCTTTTCCTCCGCAAAAGCTGCGCAGGCAAAAACAGAATTGCCAAAACAGCAACGGCTCGAAGCGATTTCATACCACGTACTCCTCCTTCAACCGAAAACACGGGAGCCATCATACGGCTTGCACGAATTGCGTCAACCCTTTAGCTTTTCGACTCTTTTGGGGCCAGTGTATGTACTTTAGAAAATTTCCTCATCCCGCAAACTTTGACTACATCGAACGCCGCGCAGCCGATGGAACTGCGTACGCATCGAAAACAAAATTGCGCACGCAGGCGGATCGCTATGCGGGCAACATTTTTCGACTCCGCGTCCACGGGCCGTGGCCAAACAATCCGAGCATTGCGGGGATTACTCCCCCCGTGCGCACCGCGTGGGAGCGTGGCGCGATCAACGCGCAGTTGGACAAAACATTTGCGCTTCGCCTAACTGATGCCGACGGTAAGAACCTGCTCTCTGCTCCAACAGGACGCGCATTTGGCGTCAGCGGCAAAGGCTCGCTTTTCTTGTTTCACATGCGGGAGGATGATCGCTTTTATGGAATGGGCGAGAAGCTGCTCGGTCTCGAACTCAGCGGAAAACAATCAAAATTCTGGAATACCGATGTATTCGCAGACTTTCACTGGCAGGAAATTTCCAACGACCGACCCGATCCCTATTACGCCTCATTCCCCTACCTTATTGTTAAGCGCGAAAACCGTTGGATCGGCTTGCTATTGGACAATCCACACGCGGCATTTATTTCGACCGGGGCACACATAAAAATCGGCGGAGGTCAAATGGACCTTGGTGCCGCTCCCGAACGAGTCATCGCGCTCGGTAGCCGAAAATGGTGAAGCGGATTTGTTTATTCTTATCGCGGACAACCTCGCAGATTTGACGCGTAAGTTTCAAACCCTCGTCGGCCGCACTCCTCTTCCCCCCGTTTGGGCGCTGGGCTATCAACAATGCCGATGGGGCTACCAATCCGAGCAGGACATGCTCGAACTGGACAAGAACTTCAAGAAACACGGCATTCCCTGCGATGGGTTATGGATAGACATTGATTACATGAACGCTTTCAAGGTGTTCACGTTCAACAAGGCGCACTTTCCATCGCTGAGCAGGGCGATCAAGACGCTCGAAAAAAACGGACGGAAGTTAATTCCGATTCTCGATCCCGGCGTAAAGCAGGAGCCGGGCTACAACGTGTATGAAGACGGAAAGAAACACGATGTTTTCTGCCGCAATCCGCAGGGCAAAGAATTTATCGGTCAGGTTTGGCCCGGCGATACCGTGTTCCCCGACTTCTCCCTGCGCGAAGGCCGCGCATGGTGGGCAAAGTGGGTGAAACAATTCGCAAGCTCCGGCATCCGGGGCGCGTGGATTGATATGAACGACCCGTCCACCGGCGTCGTTCAAAACGATGCGATGCGCTTTCAGCGCGGTCGCGGCGATCACGACACCTTTCACAATCAGTACGCACTTGGCATGGCGATGGCAACGACGGAAGGATTTGCGGCTGCGCATCCCGGCAAACGAACATTTGTTATCAGCCGATCAGGCTACCTCGGAATGGCGAAACACTCCGCCATTTGGACCGGCGACAACGTCGCGAACTATCACTATCTGCGACTCTCCATCCCCTGCTCCATCAATCTCGCGCTCTCCGGCGTGCCCTTCAACGGCCCGGATATCGGTGGTTTTGCGGATCACACGAACCCACAACTGTTGCGTGACTGGCAGAAAGCCGGATTCCTCTTTCCATTCTGCCGGAACCACTCCGCGATGGGCACGCGACGCCAGGAACCGTGGGCATTCGATGCCCTCACGCTGCGAGTGTGCAAACACTACATTCGCCAGCGTTACAAACTGCGCCCCTACCTCTACAACCTGTTCATCCGTCAGGCGGAACAGGGCGACGCCATTTTGCGTCCGCTCTTTTACGATTTTGACAGCACTCCAGCGCTGCCCCTAGATCGCGTCGAAGATCAATTCATGATCGGCCCCGCAATCATGCAGGCGCCGATTGTCCAAGAGAAGGAGCGTTCCCGTTCCGTTGTGCTCCCCGGTTCCGCCTCATGGTGGTCAGCGCTGGATGGGCGTTGGCTCAACAGCGGACGAAAAGTGAAGGCCGCGCCATCAGAACTGCAAACGCCGCTCTATGTACGCGATGGGCAGATCATCCCCATGACCTTCGGCGAGCCGCATGACAATCATTGGAACCCGCGCACGATCGAAGCGCATGTCTTCCTGCGCCGCCGCGCGGGAAACATCGCAACAACCGTGTATGCCTTCGACGACGGCGACACGCTGGACTATCAAAAGGGCGGGCGCAGCGCGGTTGAAATCACTGCGCGGGTCAAGGGGAGAAAACTCGCTCTGGCAACAAAGACCATGCAAGAGGGATTCGGCTCGTGCCGAATTCGCTTCGTCCTCTATGATCGCTTCGATGAAGTGACACTGAATGATCTTCCGCTCAACGTGAAGCGCGGACGCTGGACATTTTGCGGAACGAAACAGGAGATTTGGATCAGTGGTTAAGAAAGTGGACGACATTCAAACCAGCGAAAACTCCGTTGTCGCGCGGCGCTCTCCCGTGCACGGGACAGGTGTTTTTGCCATAAAGCCAATTCCCAAAGGCGCACGGATCATCGAATACAAGGGCCGACGTGTTCTGTGGTCCGATCACAAAGAGAAAAAAAACGGACACACGGAGCTGTTTCACATCAGCGCGAAATACGTTCTTGATCCAAGCAGAGACGGAAATGATGCGCGCTACATCAACCATTCCTGCGCGCCCAACTGCGAAACCATGCAGGACGGCGAGCGAGTGTTTGTTTTTGCGCTCCGGAACATTAAGCCGGGCGAGGAACTATTTTATGACTACGGTCTCGTGCTGGGCCGATGCTTTACCCGCGAGGAGGCACTGCTGCACCGTTGCCGTTGCGGCTCGCGAAACTGCCGAGGCACCATGCTCGCCGTCCCCCCCTCGCGCCGCGCACAAGTCCTGCGCTGGGCCGCCGAGACGTGAAAACTGCCAACGCCTTCTGGCAAGAGATCCGTTGAAACGCTATCGTCAAACTGTGCGCAGCCTCCTTATCATCTGTCTGACGCTTTGCTGCCTCATCCTGCCGTCTCGCGCCAATGGCAGTGTCATGGACGAAACCACGGAAGAGCAACCTTACCCCGGCTTTCCCGTCGGCGAAGCGCTACTGTTCCGCTTGAAATGGGGCGTCATTCCCGTTGGCACCGCGCGCATTGTCTCCGAATGGACAACCGACACGCCGCCGACGGTGCGCATTCGCATCCACGTTCGCTCAAACGCCTTCTTGAATCGCATCTACCGCATTGACGATTACCTTGAAACCATCGTCAACCCGACAAACATGCTGTCCATCCGTTTTGAAAAACACATGAACGAAGCGGGCAAGATCCAGCGCGATGTAACCACGTTCGACCGCGAACTGGGCACGGTGAACTGGAGCAACGTCCTGAAAACCGAATCCCGTTCCTACAACGCGCCCCGCGACATCCGCGATATCATTGCGCTCATGTACCTGCTTCGCGCCAGCTCATTCCAAATCGGGGAAGTCAATAATTACGTTGTCTCTGGCGACACCGGCCCCGCAGCGGTCAAAATAGTTGTCAAAGAAGAACAACCCTTCAAAACTGACCGCTACGGCCCAATCCCCGCCCTCCACTTGCGCCCGGAAGTTGGCGACGATGCGCTATTTCTCGGCCGTGTGCCGCGCGACTTGTGGATTTCCGCCTCACAACCCCACGTCCTGCTCTTCCTCTCCGTGGACGCCCCCGTCGGCACGATTAAGCTGATTCTCGACGCCATCGAAGGGGTAGAAAAATGGCCTGAATCCCCGACAATCTGAACGCGACGTTCGAAAGCCCCAAGGCCGTCAGGAAGAAGCAAACAGCAATAAGCGGCAGGAAGAGCCGCCCACGCCTCGCCTATCGCAGGGAATTGACAAGCAACGGTTAGTCATAAAAACCACCACATTTTCGCCGAAGCTTCAGCGAAGGCGGCCTCGCTATCACGCGAGGCCGGCGGCGCGGAGGGCGGATTCGGCACGGGGAATATCGTCCGGAGTGTCCACACCAAGGCCGGCGTGTGTGGTTTCCAATACCTTCATTCGTGCGCCCATGTGTAGTGCGCGGAGTTGCTCCAATTTTTCAGCCTGTTCTAGGGGCGAAGGCGGGGTGTTCACCAGTTTTTCAAGGAAGGCGCGGCGGTAGCCGTAAATACCGATGTGTCGCCAATGCAATTTCGCGGAGAGCGTTTCAGAGACGTTGCGCGCGTCACGGATGTGGGGAATCGGCTCGCGCGAAAAATATAACGCGCGGCGCTCTTCGCCCCAGACAACTTTGACAACGGCGTGATTCCGCAAATCGTCCTCCGAGCCGATCGGCGACGCGGCGGTCGCCATGTCCCAATCTTCCGACGACGCGAAGGTATCCACCAGCGAATCAATCAACTCCGGCTCAATCAACGGCTCATCGCCCTGCACATTGATCACCACACCCGCGTCCGTATCGCGCACAGCTTCCGCGATGCGGTCGGTGCCGGACGGGTGGTCGGTTCGCGTCATCACTGCTTCGCCGCCGAACATGCGAACGACGCGAAAAAATCCGCTCGTCGTCCGTCGCAACGCGCACCTGCGTCGCAAGCTTGCTCTGCGACGCGCGCTCATAGACCCACTGAATCAACGGCTTGCCGCACAACAAAAGCAATGGCTTGCCGGGCAGTCGGGTTGATCCATAGCGGGCGGGAATGACAATGACGGCGGACATGGTCAGCGAATGTAAGCCAGCAGCTCATCCGTCGTGCAGGTCGCGGTGCCAAGTTTGGCGACAACCACCCCGGCGGCGTAGTTTGCGAGTTCCGCAGCGGTTTCAAAATCCGCGCCCGAAGCCAACGCCAGCATACAGGTGGCAATGACGGTGTCTCCCGCGCCGCTCAAATCGAACACCTCCCGCGCGCGGGTCGGGACGTGAATAGGCGACGCGCCTTCCGAAGCGAGCAGCAGCCCGTGGCCGCCGAGCGTAATCATCAACATCCGGGGCTTCCATTTTTGCAAAAGAATCTCCGCAACGTTCAGCAGTGCGCGATCCTGGAGCGGATCATCATGCGGCCCGGAATCTTTCACCCCGGCATGGGCAAATGCTTCCTTCCGATTCGGCTTGGCAAGTGTAAGCCCATCAATCTTCAATTCGTAATTATCTTTCGGATCAAGCCCGACCGGAATCTTCTTCTCGCGCGCAATCGCCATCAAGGCATCCACGACGGATTGGTGTACGACGCCCTTGCCGTAATCCTCAATAATCGCGGCGGTCACGCCCTGCGTGGCAAGCTCCAGCCGTCGCGCAAAGTCACTCAACTGGCGCGGCCCCAACTGCGCGTGTTTTTCCCAATCCACGCGGACAACCTGCTGGCGCTCGGCAACAATACGAGTCTTCACGGTGGTCGGAACTGTACCGAGGCGGAGAACCGCATCCGTCCCCACCCCGCTCTTTTGCAGCAAACGCAGCAACGAGCGGCCATGCTCATCGCGTCCCATCACCCCGGCCACCGCCGCCGCGCCACCCATCGTGCGCACATTCACTGCGGCGTTGCACGCGCCGCCCGGCACGCTGCTTTCTTTCGTCACGCGAAGCACCGGCACCGGTGCCTCGGGCGAAATGCGGCTGACCTGACCATAAATATAGTGGTCGAGCATCAGGTCGCCCACGACTAACAACTTCTGTTTGGAAAATCGCGCGGTTATGGCGCGCGCCTTCTCACGACTGATCGTCACGTTCAGCCTCCTGTTTCACGGCAGCCGCAGCTTCTGTTTTGGCCGGGGTTCCGTTCCCGCCCACCCAGCGGTCATTACCCGGCCCCAGCACCTCGGACAAATTAATGTGAATGTCCGCCACCGGCACCGTCGCCTGCACACGCGTTGCGACCCGGCGCTCGTCCCGCGAAACCCAAACGATAATCTTGCCTTTGCGGACAAATAATCCCTCAAACGCGGCCTCAGGCGTAATGCGCACGCTTTTCACCTTCCCGAATTTGTCGGTCTTCAACGTATCCACCGACCCGACATCGAGAAACACATCGTAAATTTTTTCGTCGGCCATCACGCGATACGTCACCTTCTCGCCCGTTTCAAATTCGTGTTGGCGCATGTAGTACATAAACGTGACTAGGTCTCGGGTGTCCGACTCAATATCGAATTCCTTTTCGCTGTTTCGATACCGATTCTTCCAATAGGCCTTGCCCGCCGCGTGGTCGAAGACGGTCACCTCGTCCGTCCTGTACTTCCCTTCACTCAATGTCTTCGTAAAGCGCACGGGAAGAAACGGGCCGGGGTCAATCACCGCCTCGATCACGTCGTCCACCCGATAAATCTTGTTTAGAAACGAATTGCTCCGGGTGCGGTAGCGGATCGCAATCAGCTTCCGGCCATCCTCCTCGATCCACTCCGTCGTCACCCGTGTTTCCGCCACGCGAATCACTCCCCAGTGAATGGAGTACACCAGCTCCTCCCCCACATCGAACCAGAGCTTGGGCTGCGCAGAATCCGCCCGTGCATCCGTGCAAAGGATTCCCCAAAACAGGCAAAGAGCGGTCAGGAGTATAGGGTATTTATGCGGCATAACGCTGTGTTCCCATAATCCTAACCAACGCCAGCTCCAGAAGCAATTCATGCGGAGCGCTGCTCCGCAACATCGCCTCGTGCGCGTCGAGCAACACCTGCTGCGCACGCGCCAACTCGGCGCGCGTGTAGGCGCCCGCCTGGGCCGCCAGCCGCCCTGCGCGCCACGGATTCATCCGCTCGGGTTGCAACGTGTCGGGAAGCGAATCAAAAAGATGCGACGCATCACCCGCGCCGTGCCAAATCGCCTTCTGCCAGGGCGCCTGCCCCTGCAATTGCAGCCAGCGTTGATCCAGACACGCGCGAAAAACGGTCAGCTCGCGCACCCGATTTTGCAGCCCCATGATCAGAACAAACGCCTTCTCGTTTTGGGACAACAACTGGCGCAGCGTATCCAGCGCCTTCGCGATATTCCGCTCGCCCAACGCATCCGCAAGGTCCCATCCGGCGGCCTCGCGCGAAGCGGATACGATTAGGCGCGTGTCCTCCTCCGTGATCTCCTTGCGGTCGCCAACATAGTTGCGCAGCTTTTCAACTTCTTGGTGAATCAACCGCGACTGGCCGCCGACCTTCCCCACAATATCGTCTATCGCTCCACGCGTAGCTTTCAAACCCGCTCCGCGCAGCAGGGTGTTCACAATCTCCGCCGCATATTTTTCCTGCTCATACGATTTTTCAGGAACACCGAACTCGATCACCTCGCCATTCGCCTGACACGCCTTGTAAAACGCGGAGCGGCGATCCACTTTCGACGCGCTGATGACCAGCCGCTGGCCATCCAACAAACCACCCTTGATAATCTCCGCCAGCTTCGCGACCTCCCCCTTCACTGCGGCGAGCCGCCCCACCTTTGTGTCGCTGAAAAAATCGGCGTCGCGCAGCCAAATGGTTTTTGATGCGCCGAAAAATCCGACGGTGTTCAGAGCGCCCCGGCACCGCTGCAACGCCATGACCGCCGGGTCCTTGGTTTCCGCACGCGCGTCAATCACTTCCAACCCGAGCGCCTGCTCGGCGGGCGGACACAAGCGATCAGTCAGCTCACGCGCATGGCGACTAACCAGAAATTCATCGCCGCCCCAAATCAGCCACACCGACGTCTCCTTCGGCGTACCCAATTCCGGCTGCGTTTCTTTTGCACTCTTTTTTGCCATCAAAAATCTCTCTGCGACGTGACTCGCTTCCGCACCGCTTCTTCCAGACTAACATTAATCAGCGGCGAACCATCCAATCGCGCGTTCAGCGCCGCGCGCCAATCCTCGCCTTCCGCCACCTCGGCAATGTAGGCAGGCATCCGGGATGTGCCAATCGAATCTTCGATAATGCCGACAAGTTCCTCGGAAGCTCGATAAAAAACTGCCGCATCCTCCGGATCATCCGGGAGCGTATGACGCCTCGTCAAGACCTCCAGCGTATCCATTCGATCCGCCGACAAACCGGGACGGCGACCCGTCACACGACGCCCACGCGACGCGCGATAGCTTTTACTCACCGCCAAACCCAGGCGGGCCGCCAATCCTTCGTCCAGCCAAAGCGGGATTTGCGAGCCATACGCCTCCCTCAGCACAAAATGAACCAGCTCATGCGTCACGCGATCCGGTCGCGCGAGTTGACCCGCATCGTCTTTCAGAAAAATTTCGTCCCCAAAATTAATAGCGAGACTGTCCGGACGAAAACCCTCCCGTTGTATCAACTCGAAATCGCCAAGCAGCAGAATGCGCACGGGCCGCTTCGAACCCGCAACCCCGAGGCGGCGCGAAATTTCCCCAATCGAAAATTCGGCCTCGTCCAAAATCGCAGACGCCATCACCGCATTCGTAGCATAGACACGGACAAACTCACCCCGAACACGCTGCATCGGCGGCGAAGAGGTCCGGATCGTGCGCCGCGCAAGCGGCGAAAGTACACGATCCGGCGCGGCCATACTGCCCGTGCGCCACCACCACGCCAACACAAACAGCAGCGCAGCGCAGGCCCAGACAACAAGCGCCCGACGTTTCGTTAAAAAGTGGCTCACCTTGACACCGTATAAAGGGGCACTAGACTGCCCGATATGACTAACCACGTCAAACCAGCCCTGCCGCCCCACAGCATACGATGAGCAATATCTGGGCGCCCTGGCGAATCGAATACATCCTCGGCCCGAAAGACGGGACCTGTTTCCTTTGCGAAATGTTCAACGAGGCCGACGACGCGAAAAATCGCATTCTCTGGCGCGGGCCAACCTGCGCCGTCGTGATGAACCGCTTCCCCTACACCGGCGGACACTTGATGATCTGCCCCCACCGCCACACCGCCGATCTCCCCGAACTCTCCGCCGAAGAGCGAAGCGAAATAATGGAGCTGACGGTAAAGTCACTTCGCATCCTGCGCGAAATTATGAAACCGCACGGCTTCAACATCGGCTACAACCTCGGTGAAGCGGCGGGCGCGGGACTAAAAGAGCATCTGCACCAACATATCGTCCCGCGATGGAACGGCGACACCAACATCATGCCCGTCCTCGGCGGCGTCACCGTCATTCCCGAGGCGATGGACGAACTCTACGCAAAACTGAAACCCCTTTTCGATGCCTGACGTCACCCTCCATTTCGACAACGCGCGCGAGGTTCAAACTCTGATCGGTCCGCGCGGCGAAACCCTCGCAAAAATCGAACAGGCGTTCGGTGTTCAAATCACCACGCGCGATCTGTGGATGAAAATCGAAGGCGCTGAAGAATCCGTCGTGCGTGTCCGCGATCTGCTCGACAGCCTCCGCGTCACGCGCCAAGCCGGCGTCGCCTTGACGGACGCAGGCATTGCCTACGCGATTCAGGCCTTCCTTGACGGCCGCGAACAGGACTTCCACCGCTTATTCGCAAACCAAATTGACGTTGCAGACGGCAAAAATCCGATTGTTGCGCGCACCTTCGGACAGCTCAAATACCTCGACGCCATCCGCAACTGCGACTTCGTCTTCGGAATCGGCCCGGCCGGTGTCGGCAAGACCTACCTTGCGATGGCAATGGCCGTTTCCAGTTTGCTCAGCGGCGAAGTCAGCCGCATCATCCTCACGCGACCAGCGGTTGAAGCAGGCGAGAACCTCGGCTATCTACCCGGCGACCTGCAACAGAAAGTCCTGCCCTACCTGCGCCCACTCTACGATGCGCTCTACGATATGATGAGTCCGGAGCGCATCGAACGCAGTACCGAGCGCGGCATTATCGAAATCGCGCCACTCGCCTATATGCGCGGAAGAACGCTCAATCGCGCCTTCGTCATTTTGGATGAGGCGCAAAATGCGACACCGGAACAAATGCTGATGTTTCTGACCCGCCTCGGCTTCGACTCCAAATGTGTCATCACCGGCGACCTCACCCAAATTGACCTGCCACCCAGTAAAAGCTCCGGCCTGCTCGAAGCCCGCCGGGCGCTACGCGACGTACAGGGCATTGCCATTGTCGAGCTTTCAGAAACAGACGTCGTGCGCCACCCCACCGTCCAAAAAATCATCCAAGCCTACCGGGCCGACCGCGAAGCCCACCGACCGCCCGACAAAGCACCCCGCCCCCGCTCAGCCTGACACGGGGTCGCAAAAAGTTCCAAGGCTTGGAAATGCTTTCCATAACGACTTCCAAGGCTTGGAAATTTTCAGGATTCCGCTACTATTTGGGCATACCGGCACAGCACATTTGAAAACTCTGGCAAAAATCCTACTTCTCCCCCTCGTCGCAACCGCTCTTGTTTCATGCGCTACAAATAGAGATGGCATAACCGCACCGATTCGTGGAGTTGAGGACGCGTTGCGCCTGCAAATGGACCGGCCCACCGCAGACGAATGGGTAGAGCGAATTGGCGTCGCGCCGACTGAACTGCCGGACGGGGTATGGCGAGTCACCCTGTCCGACGGCCAGTTGTTCTACAAACTATCCAAAAACAGAATCGGCCCACTCTACATAGATGAGATTTACGGAATTTCCGACGACCCGGATGTCGCTGCGCGGATCAAAACACTGCAACAGGCCATCGCGCGCCAGTCAACCAATCTCGCGGAAAAAACCTCCGCCCCGACAGCGAATCTCGCTCAACCGCGTGGAGCAAAAGGGCCGAGCCGCTAAAAGTGAAGGCCAACAAGCAAAAGCCATCCGTGCGGAAGCATAGGAACCGGCGGCAAATTCACCGTCGAAACAAGTCCCCTTCTATGAAGACCAAAATCTTCGTTGCGCAGCCGCAAAAAATTGCGTCCGTCAGCACGCCGAATATCAAAAAACTTGCCGCATGGCTTCTGGATCAGGCAGCGGTCGAATTTCCGGGCTTTCAGCTTTCCGAACTATCCATCGCACTCGTCAACGATGACGCCATTGCGCCGATCAACGAACAGTTTATGAAACACTCCGGCACAACGGATGTCATCACATTCACCCTTGCCCCGCCGCCCGGCGAATCCCACGCTTCCGGCGAAATCGTCATCAACCTTCAACGCGCAATTGAAGAAGCAAAGCGCCGGCGCGGCAAGCCGGAGCGCGAATTTGCGTGGTATCTCGCCCACGGCATAGACCACCTCACCGGCGCCACCGATCACACCCCCGTCCAACGCGCCGCCATGCACCGACGCGAAAAACGCTGGCTCAACGCCGCCGCGCGAGCGGGGTTGACGCAAGAAATTCTGCGATAACCTGCCCTTTCCCTTCACATTTCAGGAAATCGAAACTAATCTTCCTTTATGCCGGTACGATTTTTTCTGACAGGAGTATTCGTTGCAGCCACACTCCTTGCCGCCCCGAACGCCGAAGCGGCAAAGAAATGGCGGACAAAAGAAGACTGTACGCTCATTGTCAATCCAGCGAATGACGGCGACAGTTTTCACGTGCGCATCGGGCGACGGCACTACATCATTCGCCTCCTCTGGGTGGACACACCGGAGGCGGAAAATACCTATCCCGACCGTGTCGCGGAACAGGCAAAATATTTCGGCATCTCAGTTCAAGACACCATCAAAGTGGGGAAAGAAGCAGCGAAGTTCACGCGCGACTTCCTGTCCCGCCAGCCCTTCACGGTGTACACGCAATTCGCTGACGCGCGCGGCGCAAGCAAACGCGACCGCGATTACGGCATCGTAAAATCCGGCGACACGTTTTTGATGGAAGCCCTCGTCTCCAACGGACTCGCCCGCATTCACGGCTTGCAGGCAATGCCACCCGAAGGCCCAAGCGAAACAATCATGCGCATGCGCCTCAAAGGCCTGGAAAACGACGCAAAGAAAAACAGACGCGGGGGCTGGGGCTATTCCGACGCAGGGCTTAGTAGATTTGAACTGATGAACCGTGCGACGGAGGTCTCAAAACAAGACACGACACTTTCCCGTTCAGTTGCCGTCTATTCCCCAGAAGACAGCAGCCGACTCCTCGGCACACTCCGCCCTGGCACAACCGTCACCATCCTCGGCAGCGAAGGCTACGGCATGGCTCGCATCCGCTTCACCCTCCCCGACGGCCGCACCATCGAAGGCCTCGCGCGAACGAGCGATTTAGGGCTTTAGCCTCGGCCACCCCACCCCCGTCCAAATTGCGTATGTATACTTCCGAACTGTGACAGGTCGGTTGCGCACGGGCCAAAATTTTCGCTCCACAATACTCGTCGAAAACGACTTGACACGCTCGGCAAACAGGTCAAGACTCTACACTACAACGAGCAATGAGAGCATTACTCATAGCTGCCGGTCTGCTTGCGTTCACCTTCACCACTCTGGCGGATAATCAGACAACTGAGGCGCACGTCTCTTGGGGAAACGACACCTTGACGATCACAAATGCGTTGAATGAGGCGTATTCGATCGCCGAGGGCAGATACGAAATCAATACGAACGATCTCTACTTCGTATTCGAAGGCACAGCAGTATCGCGTTTAACCTATCGCAGAGCAGAAGTTCATTTGACTTCAATCAAGCTCGCCGGACCCTTCAACGACACGCAAACTTGTTTTGCCTCTGCCACAGTGGTGGACGAGTTGACGGTTCCAGGGCTTGCCTCAACAGGAAGCATTCGCTATGTCGTGTTTTTCACACGTGAGCGGTATGACCAGTCAGCCTATCAGGCCGATGTCGAGTGGAACTATCATTTGACGCACAATGGCGTAGCGCTCGAAGACGCAGACAATGTATCCATCACCCCGATGGGCAGCCCAGATACCGGGTTCTATGCGCTTCTCATAAAGGGGTCTTTTCCAGTTGCAGCCGGAGAGTCCTTTGAGGCTGTGCTCAGCCTCGACGCCACCCTCGATGCCCAACTCGCAAGTCATGTCCGATTCGCCGATCTAACATTTGAGTTGCTCGATGTCGAAGTGGAGGGTCCAGAAGGCAGTTACCCTGTCATAAGCAAGTACGGCCACCTTGCGCCACGAACCAGCCCCCTATCAATCCAGAGCCACGATGAACAACTTTCTGTGAACTGGTATTCGCTGACCAACCGCCTCTACCAACCTCAGCGCAGCACTGCACCCGATGAGGACGTCTGGGTTGACATCGGCTCGCCACAACAAGGCACAGGAACCAAAAACGAAATCACCCTCACCAATCCCGCCCCACACGAAACGATTCGTGTCATTGAGCACTTCTGATCCCCCTCCTCTGCACAATTGGAAAAGCAGAATGGCTAGACTTGATGCCAACCGCTCGCAACGGAATCGTGAACCACACAACAAATCCCCTCCGCGTGTTTCCGCCTTTTTCGTGGTTAAAAACTACTTCACTCACATTCGTCACGCCCGACTCCCCAATTCGGATGTGTTTGTCCTAATTTCCAACCCTTGGAAGTCGTTTCGCTCAAGACTTCCAAGCCTTGGAAATTTGGCCCGCGTTGGGGGTGGCGCTACAGACCTAACTCAATGACGCAGGCGGATGCGTCATGGTCTTCCCGGCCACTCGACGTGGATGCGATAGATGTAAATCGGGCCCGAATCAGGGGCGCCGAGGTTGAGGATGTTGATCGGAGGCGTGGCCGTCACATTCGTTCTGTATTCGGTGTAGGGACCGTACACACTGGTCGCGCGCTCGATGGTATAAATGCGGCCGGTCGCCGTGGGCCAGGTCAGCTCAAGCGAACCACCGCCACCTACGCTGGCAAGCGAGATGGCGCGAAGCACGGACTCTTCACTCGTCGGGTCAGTACCCGCAATATATTCGCCGTAGTTGCTGACGCCATCCCCATCACTGTCTGCATTGGGATCCGCACTTGTGGGGCCGCCGAAGTATTCCGTTTCCCAGTCGTCGGGCAGCCCGTCGCCATCGCTGTCGTGAGCCGATTCGCTGACAGGGCCGATAAGGATCACGTCGTCGAATGCGATATTCTGAGAGGTCTTGTTCCACGTAAAGCGAAGCTGCGTTACACTTGGCGAGATCGGATAAGAATACGTCGCTGCCGCACTCGGTGGATTCGTGATTACGTCAAGCGTCTGCCATACGCCGCCGATCAATTGTTCGATCACAAATGTGCCGATGCCGTCGGTTGATACCGCTCTCATCCAGAAGGTGAAATTCGTGCCGCCGGAGAAGGTCGGACTGACAATATTATCTCCGTTGCTATCGAATTTTATGGACGGCAGTTGTCGCCCGGAGTTCTGTGCAGATGTATAGCTCGTGACGCCGTTGAACACCCATCCGGGTGGCGCGGTCGGGGCGTCATCGAACGGCTCGTCAATGAGTGTCGCAAATCCTTCCTCCGGTTCCTCGGCGTCAGCCTGGTACGTAACCGACACTTCTGTCGTCAACCCGTTTGTCGTCACAACGGAAAGCGCGTTAGGCGCAGTCCATCCGGAAACAGCGCTAAACGAAACGGAATGTGCGCCCGCCACCAAGCCGGTCGCAGACGAAGCGCTTGCGCGCCATACGCCACCGTCCACCCGCCATTGTGCGCCAGCAGTAACTGCCCCTGCGGGCTGGATCGTAACCTTGAGCGCACTCGTTTGAACCTGTTCCAACTCGCCGGTTCGCACACCGAGGGTGATTTCATCGAGATAGTAATAATCGGCTGTATTGGTCTGGGAACTATTGCCGGTGAGCAATACCCGCGCCATCACTTGCGATTTTGCGTCATCAATGTGCAGTTGATACGGCGTACCCTGCGGCTGGCGGTCCAAGCTCTTGAAGTCGTTGTATTCAAGCTGCAGATTGCTGTAGCCGTCGGCGATTTTTTCGCCGAAGCCAGACGGCTCCCAAGTCACACCGCCATCATAGCTGAGTGAGACATAAAGATCGTCATCGGCATCAGGCCCTCTGGCTGCAAACGGAATAGTGAGCACGAGATTGCTGTACGCCGAAATGTTCACATTGGAGAACACAACGGCAGGGATAACATCACCCTTTACCGAACCGTTTATCTGCAACGCATTCGCGCCGAGGAAGGCTTTCACCGAGTTCACCGCGACCGTCGCACCCTGGCTATCCTGCACAACCTGTTGGTTCTTGTCCAAAAAGACAACACTCCACACCCACGGATGTGCATCAAGTCCGTCAAACCCCTGCGACACGATACTGTCAGCATGCGTAGCATCCGGCTCAACTTCGTCCGGCTCATAGGTCGCCGTGAGCGTGGTGGTCTTCTCGTTTGTCGTACTCACCGACAAATTCATCGGAGTGATCCAGCCGTTCACGGCCTTGAATGAGACGGTATGGGCGCCAGCAACCAGCCCAGTCACAAGTGCCTCACTCGCCCTCCAGTCGCCGCCATCCACGCGCCATTGCGCGCCGGCAGACACAGCGGCGGGCGGTTGAATGGTGACGGTCAGTGCGCTCGACACAACCTGCTGCACGACGCCCGGCTCCCCCGTCAGCGTGATCTCATCGAGGTAGTAGAAATCGCCTGTGTTGTTATTCGAGTTCGCGTCGGCAAAGGTGATGCGCACCATGATCTGCGTCTGGGCATCGTCAATAAGGAGCTGATACGGTGTCCCATGTGGTTGGCGTTCCGCATCAACAAATTCGCCGTATTCAGAAGGCCTGGTTGCTATAGCCGTCGGCAATTTTTTCGCCGAAGCTTGCAGGTGCCCACGACACGCCAGCGTCATAACTGACGGCGACATACAGATCATCATTTGCGTCCACTCCCGTTGCGGCGAATGGAACGGTAAGCGTCACATTTGTGAACCCGGAGATATTGATGTTCGTGAAAATGATCGCCGGATTAATCGCACCGCTGCTCGATCCCCTCATCCGCACCGCGTTGGCGGCAAAGAGTGTCTTGTCCGAGTTGATCGCCACCTCCGCGCCTGCCGGATCGTTCGTCGTGACCTGCGCGCTATTGTTTAGGAAGACAACGCTCCAACCCCACGGATGCGCATCGAGACCATCGAAGCCTTGCGAAACAATGCAATTTTCGCAGACCGCGCCCTCCTCCTGATACGCCCCGCTGAGAGTTGCGCTTTCGCCGGGGTTGAGCGTGAGATTGATTGTCGCGGGCGGAATGAAACCGGTCACATTCTTGAATGAAACAGCGTACGGTTTCGCTGCGAGATCGGAAACCGTCGCGCCGCTCTCGTTCCAGTTTGTCCCGCCATCCACGCTCCACGCCGCGCCCGCAGCAACGGCGGCAGGCGGAGAAAGTGTCACACTGATTGAACCGGGCTGCGCGGAATACGCGTACGACCGATTCACATTCGTGCCCGCATTCACCGTCGTGTAGGACGTCGTGGGCACATCATAGCCTGTCACGGCCTTGAAGGTCAGATATTGGCGACCCGCAAGCAGGCCATAAGCCGTGGCGCCACTCGCATACCACGTCGTTCCACCGTCCACGCTCCACGCCGCCCCGCCATCACGTGCGCCAACGGGCGTTAGCGTCACCGTCAGGTCACCAACTTGCGCCGTATAACTCGCAGAGGTGGACACCGGCGCGCCGGAAATCGTCACCGTCTTGGGCGCTGGAGTCGCGTGATTGCTGATCTCCTTAAAGGTAACGGTGTACGTTCCATTCGTCAGATTCGAGAGGCTATAGCCACTCGTCCGCCATGTCGCGCCGCCATCAACACTCCACCGCCCGTCCGCAACCGCGCTCGCTGGTTCAAGCGTCACGGTCAGTGAACCGGCAGCGGTGGGATAGGTTACGGTGAAGACATTGGTTGCTCCTGCTGCAACGACCACAGACGTTGCGGCGGGTGTAATATAACCGGCTACAGAACTAAACGTGACCTGGTAAGTCCCCGGATTCAGACCGGAGCGGGCGCTTCCACTCGTGTTGGTCGTGCCAGCCACCATCCAACGGCCAGCGCTTGCCGCTCCTGCGGGGGCGAGTGTGACGCGAATTCCGCCCGGCGTGGAGGAATCGCCGAGGAACTGCATCGCCTTCGTCATCACCGTGGCGCGAGCGCCCACATCCGTGATCGTTTCAAACGGGAAACCCATCACAATCGTTCGATACGTTGCGTTGCTGTATTGAATCACTGCGCCGCTCGGCCCGGAATTGTTCGCGCCATATACCGCTGCGGTCACCGCGCCGCTGTTTGCCTTCAAGACATCGGGAAAGTTCGCCGCATAGGTCTTGGGCAACAGATTCGTATAATTGAACGTAAGCGAAACGCCATTCAAGAAGCCGCTCGTCGCACCCGTGACGCGTCCGGTTCCACTGCTGTCCGCCCCATACAGCGTGCGCAGCGTGTTCGTAAAGAAGTTCAAATCGCCCTGAGTTGAAGTCCCAACGCGACCGAGGTCCCAGGCGATTTCAGCGCCGGACACCAAGAGGCGCCCGCCGCCATTCAAATACGTCGTAACCGCCGTCTGCTCAGTCGTGCTGAACGTCTCGTCCACAGTGGATTCTTCGCCAAGAATCCAAACAACCTTCGCATAATTCGTCAGGGCGGACGCGGCCGTGACGAGTGTGGAATCGAGATAGTCAAACGTCTGCCCCGCCGCAGCAAGCGCAAGACCGTGCTCCTTCACATAATCGAAGGTGTTAATCATCCCGCGCCGCACCAACGCGACTTGTCCGTTGATGCCATTTGCAAAATACCGCGTCGGAGTCAGACCACTGTCATTCCGCTTAAACCCATCCACCACAAGGACGCCCGCCTTCACTCCGTTCGCTGTCACGCGCACACCTGCGACGGCGGAATCGAGCGATTCGCCACCCGCATTTCGCGCCGCAACACGGAAGAAGATCGTCGCGCCCGCATTAAGATTTGTAATCGTCACACTCGTCGCGCCGCCACCGGAAACGCTGATCGGATTTCCAAAGCCACGCCCGTCGGTTGATGTGTAAATTGTGAAGCCGGTCGGGGCATCGCCACTCGCGCCGTTGGCGGGGGGCATCGCCCACGAAACGGTGACCTTCCCTGCTCCGGAGTTGAAGGCCCGCAATTTCACCGGACGATCCGGCGCTTTGACGTTCGCGATTCCGCTCGCGTAGTACGCGCTCACGTGCTGAACCAATCCACGCGCCGTCGCCCGCGCAATCCACTCACGCGCGACAGAGGCCTTCAGGATTCCAGCATCGGTCGCGTTGTCATGGAAACCGACTTCGATAATCGTCGTGTCCATCTTCAAAAACACGCTGGAGTTGTAAATCTCGCCGTACTGACTGCCGTAGAGATACGTCGTGCGTGCGCTCCAGCTTGCAATGTCGCCACTCGTGACCCCCGCGCGCATATCTTCGTTCACACGACGGCCAAGCTGCCATGCGAGATTCGTCTGCGAGCTGAATTGCGTGGGATAGCTGCCCGACAAACGCGTGTCGTAGAGACCCAACGCGCCGCGCCCGTTGCCATCCGACGCGTTGGAATGGAAGCCGACATACACGCGCCGCCAACGCGGACGATCATTCGTGCGGCTCATATAACTCGCCATACGCGCAGGCTGGCCGATATTGTCTTCGCGGTCGTCATACCCCTCCATATCGTACAAGCTGTTCGGCATCCCCTGCCCCATGGACTTGATGACCCAGAAGCGGCTCGATTCCAACTCCTGTTCAAACCCCGAAATCCCCGCCGATCCACGCGCAGTTGATCCCATCCCGTTGCCGAAGCGAATTGCATCGGCAAACACATACGATCCCTCTTTCCCGCCGGGCACGTAATTGCCGATATTCACATACCCATTCGTCCCCGCCTCGAAATAGTAATTGCCGAGCCACACCCAACCATTCCCAACCGCACTGTGATCCACGCGCACATCCGTGATGCCGCCGGTGTGATAAATTCGATACAACTGATTCGTACGATCAGAGCCGTGCCGCACCCACGTATAAACAGGGTACTCACCCGCAGCCGGGAGCTTCGGACGATACGACGCCCATGAAGTAGAACCACTGCCACTCACCGCCGCATAGCGATACGGCACCGCATCGCCCGCCTTGCCGTAGTAGATCGTCTGCGACGAATTGTACCAGGTACCACCGAACGTCACCTGACCACGCGGCGTGTCGTTCGTATCCATATTGTCCAGCACGACTTCATTCGTCTGATAACCAATCGGGCGGAACGGAACCAACGTCGCGCCGAGTTTCCATGCCTGATCCGCAAAGTAATTGAGCTGATCAACATTGCCCATATCCTCGTTCATTCCCTGCGTCAGCCCTCGCTCGGGAATCCACGCCGTCAGCGCCGCGTTCGCGCCAAATCCATGGCCAGCGCTCGTAAAGACCACTACGCCGGAAAGCGGACCGCTCGGCTGCGCCGCCGCAACCTGCGCCAGACCCGTATCATCCGGCGTCGGAAGCGGTTCATCGCCATCTCCGATCTCCCCGCCATCACCCGGCCCCTCTCCACCGCCGCCATCCTCACCCGCGCCGGCCATCGAACCTTTTGTCAAAATAGTTCCGCTGAAACCGACCGCCACAAATTGGTCATTGGCGTAACTCACCCCGCGCAAATCGTTCGTCGTGTTCGATACTTCTGCGCTCCACGATTGTCCATTCAGCGAGGTCCAGATTGCGCCTCCAGTGCCCACAGCCTTGAACACACCGGCGCAATAGCCGACGCGATAAAAATAAGGTTCAGTGACCGTGGCGCTCCACGTGATTCCATCCGAGGAACGAAGGATTCGCGTGTTGCCGACGGAAACGTAATAGCCGTTTCCATAAATTACGTCCGACAGCCAAACCGATGTCCCGGAAGTGCGGGGCGTCCACGACACCCCATCCGGCGAGGTCATGATCAACCCGCTAGCGCCGGTAATAACGAACAGCCCCGGCTCCACCGGCGCACCGTTCGTACTGCCCGCATTTACAAAATCCTTCCCATACGCAACGCCCTGCAACGAGTTTGCAGTCCCCGATACAACCACGCTCCATGCGACGCCATTCGTTGAACGCACCAACGCGCCATTATCGCCGACGGCGAGATAGATTCCATTCCCATACGCGATTCCGCGAAAGAGCGCATTGGTCGGTGACGTGCGCGAAGTCCAGGTCAATCCATCCGTCGAGGTGATGATGGCGCCACTCTCGCCCACCACCACCCAGAGCGGCCCATCGCCGTTCACATTCATCAGCAGCCCGCTCTTCCCACTACTGCGTGCGCTCCAATCGATCCCATTTGTCGAAGTATAAATCGCACCCCCCGCCCCGCTCGCCACGTGAAGTCCATCGCGACTTGCAACCCCATAAAAGTTCCCCGAGTGAGGCAGGGTACGTTTTGTCCACAGCGCGCTTCCCGACCCACCATCTCCATCGCCACCCCCCGGCTCACCCGGCTCCTCTGCATCCGGGCCGAACTTGTCGTAGATCACGTTCCACAACTCCGTCTTCCCCGAGCCTTGCGTAAGATTCCAAATACCAATACCGCCCAGCCCCTTGCTATTCGACAAATCGTACTTCATGCCGAGACTCGTCGCGTCATCGTAGAACGTCTGATACGCGGTCCCCGCCTCCGTGTAGGTATAGTACGGCACACTGGCGTTATTATCCCAGCGCTTCCCCTTCTGCTGCGCCTGGGTTTCTGCCGCGCCATAAGTCAACGCAGCGGAGGAACCCGAACCCAGACTCGCCGCGCCAAAATTCGTGCTCGCCGCCGCCCACCGCCGCCCGTAATACGGCACGCCCAGCATTAACTTACCGGGTGTGATTCCTTTCCCGAGATAATAGTTCAGCGAGTAATCTACCGAGCACCACGAGCTCGCGCCGATCCACTGCGCGCTGCTGTACAACGGCGCAACCGGTCCCGGCGTGCTGCTGCCCGCGTAATAGTAGTCATAGCCCATGATGATCGCGTAATCCAAGCCCGCGCGATCAAAGTTCGACACCGCAAAATTTGCATACCAGTCCACCGATGGCAGCGCGATACTGACCTCATAATTCGGATTCGCCGCGTGAAAGCGCACGATCAAATTACTCATAAACGTGGACATTGCAGTCGTCGCGCCGGACCACGACCCGACCCCCTCGAAGTCAATGTTCACCCCATTCCCTGCGCGGCCTGTTCGATTCGTCATCGCAACCAGCAACTTTGTAATCAAGTTACTTTGCGCACTCGGGGTCGTCAGAAACTGATGCGTCGCCGCATCACCAAACAACGTCGCGGTCAGCACCGTTTTGACGCCATTGCTCCATGCATAGTCCACCACCGGTGTACTCGACCACGACCCCATCGAATCCGCATTCCCCGTCGCCGGATTCACCTCATACGAGAAATAGGCAATCGTCGTCAGATTCGAGTACTGATAATTCTTGATGTCATCCATCGTCGCCCAATACGGGTGCCACCCCAACACGCGCTTCCCCTGCGCAATCGCCTTCGGTTGCACCATACGAATCGGTGAAGGCGGCCCGCGCGAAGGCACGGCATTGGTATCCACATCCGACGGCGCCTGACCGCGATGTTCCTCCAGCGCCAACTGATGTGCGCTCTTCCACTCGCCGATGTCCACGGGAACACTGAGCGCTGCCTGCTCGGCCTGCTCTTCCGTCGCCCCCTGCGCGAGCGCCATTGTCCGCATCGTATGGCGCGCCCGCTCGACGCCCACCGGAACCTCTCGAATATCCGGCGCTTCCTCAATTTCAACATCCGGCCCCGTTTCGTCCCACGCATCCTGACCCGCGAGGAGATTATCGTCCTCATCAGAATCGGGCAGCGCGACCCGCGCAGCACTAGCCAGTGAAATCGCGCCAGCGGCTAAAAAAAGCGCAAACGCGAAGCGAAAAACGCGAGTAGGGAAACGGCACAAGCGCATTCTTTAAGAGTGAACAAAATTCGCCCACCGGTCAATCCTGCAATGTCACAAAAATCCGACACGACAGGCCACCGCTCTCGGGCCCAAAATCGGGAAAATCAACAAACCGCGTTTTGCGAGGGAAACGGGAAAAAAGAAGAAAGAATGGTGCCGGAGGAGGGACTTGAACCCACACACCTTTAGAGGGTATCGGATTTTGAGTCCGACGCGTCTGCCATTCCGCCACTCCGGCAACCGATCTCCCTTGTACAAAAGCCCCTTCCCCGCGTCAACCACCCGCCACAAAATAACGACGAATCTCCATTGCAATTCACGTCTCAATTTGCTGAATTAACCCCATCCCCTGCGGGTATAGTACAATGGTAGTACGCGAGCTTCCCAAGCTTGATACGTGGGTTCGATTCCCACTACCCGCTCCACCCACGCAAAGGCGCACTACGCCGAATCTACGCAATGAAACAATCGGACGTCTTCATGTCCTATACCCCTTTCCCACAGGAAAGTTTTCGAAGACCCTTGCCGCATCTTCCGAAGTCAGGACGGTGTCATAAAGGCCGATGTCCTCGCCTTCGTGTTTGCTGATGCCCGTGTAACTCAGACTGGCATCCTCATAGCGCTTGAACTTGTACACCGCATCGTTCATCAGGGCGCTATTGAAGACCCCGAGGCTGACTAATAACTCAAAGTCCTTCATGGTCAGTCCCGTGACCTTCTTGAACAAACTCGGTTCAAGTTGGGTAATCACGTCTCGCAGCGTCCGCTCGCGATAGTCGGTCAGGTACATGAAAACTGGAACGCGCGTGGCGAACTTGATGAGCTTCTCCTGAATCTGCTTGCGCTTGCTCTTAAACTCCTTTTCTGCCTCGGAAAGCAGCTTTTTCTCTTTTTCAGACAGTTTTTCGTCATTGGCCTCTTTGCGGGCTTTCTTCACGGCTTCCGACTTGTTGATGATGGTCTCAATATCCTGATTCAGGCTCCGAAAACCCTCAATGCTCATGAGTGCATCCATCGCTTTTTTGTCCGCCATCAAGCGACGCAATGTGTTGTTGTCCACATTGACAAGCAAGGCACTTTCCCAGCGCCGCGCAAGCAGAGTGGCTGTCGTGCCACTCATCGCCATATCCAAAATGCCGGCGGCGTCTATCTGCTTCATGGAACTGCCGTCATACGCCAGAACCGGCAGGAAGCTGATGAACTCCTCAACCTTCTTTTCCGGATTGGTCTCGTTCACGTCTAGGCGGCAACTGTAGTCGGCAATCTGCCGCAATGCGCGATCCGGGGCGAAGTCGAAGACGTAGCACTCCTCTTTGATGATCTGCTCGGTGTTCGGAGAGGCGCCGTCGGGGTTGCGCACCGTCCAGGGCGATTGCACGCGGAACGCCGCCTGAAAATAGGTTTCCGGGCTGGAGGAGTTGCGCAGCATGAGGATGCCCGTCCACGGCCTCACCGTTACGCCCGTGGTCAGTTTGCCGCATGACAGGGTAATGGTCTTCGTGGTGAGTGGATCGTCCATCGCCTCCTGCACCGGTGACAAAGCCGCCACGCCAATCCCGGCGGTGTTTCCCGCCGCAACGATGATCTTGTAGTCGTGGTAAAAACGGTTGTGCATCATTGCCAACAGGTTTCGCATGGCGTAACAAGCCGCCACGCTGGGCAGAAACCAGAAAGAATGTGAAAGGACGCCCAGGAGTCGAGCATCCGAGAACGGCATGGGCGGTTTCTGTGCGCCGAGTTTCAGATCATCAACGCTGGTCGGCATGAACGCGCCGCGTATCAGGTTCAGCCATTTCTGGACTTCATTCTCATACCTGAATTTCGCTTTGTCGCCGATGCCCTCAGCGGAAAAGAACACATTCAAATCAAACTCGTTGAACTCCCCTTGCATCGCAATTTCCCGAATCGCGTCCGGCAGTTGATACGTCATCAACACCATCCGGGGCAGCGCAGGGGGGGATTCTTCTGGCCTGTCCAATCCCGCTTGGCCCGCTGCTCATCGGAATACGTCCAGTTGTAGATTTGTTCCTCGATGAACTCGCCGGAAGCGATCGCGCGGAAGGGTGTGCCCGAGAGGTAGAGATAGGCGCCTGTCGTGATTGGTATAATCTCCTCGTCGAAGTCCGCGATACCCTCGCCCTCGGCGAATTTACGTTCCTTTTCGTCCTCCGATTCGAAAAGCTCCTTCGCGTTCTCGCGCCAGGCGCCATAATGGTACTCATCGAAAATCACGCAGTCCCAGTGCGTCGAATGCACCCATTCGTTCTTCGTCTTGATCCCGCCCGTGCTCGGATTCCGCCCCAAGTAGTCCTGAAATGAACCGAAGCAGACAAACGGCTTCTTCTTGTTCGCCTGTTCATAGGTCAGTCCGCCGGGCTTGATGAATTGCCACTTGCTGAAATCCAGATGACCTTTCAAGTCCTCTTCCCACGCGCTTTGCACGGCGGGCTTGAAGGTCAGAACCAGCACCTTGCGCCAGCCCATCTTCTTCGCCAACTGATAGGCGGCAAAAGTCTTTCCAAAACGCATCTTCGCGTTCCAGAGAAAACGCGACGGCTTGTTCCGGTTACCCTGATCCTTTCGCCAACTGTCGAAATACGCAGCCGTCTTTTCGACCGCTTCGACCTGCTCCGGGCGCATCGTGAAATCCAACGACCGATTTTCCTCGTTCAGTTGCCCGGTGCGCACCGCGATAATCGCGGCCTTGACTTGGGCAACCGTGCAGCGGAACCACTCGCCTTCCGGGTTTTTGACACCGTTGACCCGGAGCATCCGGTGGACATCGTGGTCAGTAAAAACCGTCCCGTCGTTTCGCATAGCGGGTTCCTCGAGCACGATCCGGTACGGCAGCCTGCCGGGCCGACGTGTCGGGTACTGTTGCGCCACGCGGCTTTGCGCGTCCACGGTCGTGTAGCCCACCTTGAGCAGACCCGCATACTGCGGATTTGTATCCTCGTAGGCGTAAATTGCGGGCCGCGATGCCGGGCGCGGTGGGAAGAAGTCGTTACTCACTCACCTCTCCTGTCAGCCGTTTCGCTTCCTTGCTTGGCGGCAGAAAGTTCTCGCCCGTGACCACGCTTTTTCCGGTCTTCTGTTCCAGTTCTCGGCGTGCGCGCCGGGCAATCCGTCCGCCCTTTTTCCCGGCCTCCGCGTTCTCCGGCATTCCGGTCGCCTGCACGCTTTCGGCAATCTGCCGAGTGGAGAGTTCAGCCAGCGCGGTAAAGATCAGCTCCGCCTCGCTCATGTGATCGCGCAGATTTTGGGTCTTCAGGCCCTTGAGCGACTTGTGCTTCTTGACCGAGACGTCGCTCCACTCCTGGTGGATAATATTGGTCAGAATAGCGTATTCCTCCTCGCCCTTGATCTCGTGATCCTTCCAGTAGTCGGTCAGCTTGTTGCGCGTTTCCTGTCCCATCATCCGCTGCTGAATCCACTTCTCGCTGCGGCCATGCTTTTGCCAATACTCCCGCGCCCGGTCCAGCGACCGCGCCGGGTCGCTCATATCCTGAATGCGCTCATAACCCACCTTCGCCAGCCAGAGCTTGAAAGGTTCAGCCTTGGGCGAGGGAATGGATTGGATCAGACGAAGCAGCGTCTCCGTGTCAGCCATATCCGTCACCCGCATTTTTCCGTCGGCTGACGGCATTTTCAAAGCGTTACATTTTGTAACGGTTTCATCCGCGCCTTCATCTTTGAGCCGTTTCTTCAACACCCGCCAGTAAACCGCCGGATTTGTGCTGTCCGTCAGCGCGGCAATCACGTCCACAACGGAGAAATACCAGATTTCATTCTTCTCATCGAAGAACCGCCGGATCACGTGCTTTTCGAATGCCGCCAAGGCTTTGTCGCTACTCATCGCTCGCCTCCCCACCCGACTCCTCGTCTCTGTTTTCTGCCATCGGGCGAACCATGGATTCGATGAACGCAATCTCGGCTTTTGTCAAAGCGAAATGTTTATAGAGCATTGTGTCTGTCCATTCCCTGTCCAATGGAATGGTTGGCACGAACGAAAAGCGACTTTTGGTTGTGTCTTGCGTGTTTTTCTTAAGCCCAACCAAAAATCGAAAGAAGCGTGTCTTTATATATGAAGCTAGTCTTTCCGCGGTCTCACGGTCGTCATAGCAACCAACAACAATATATGTCTCAGTGCAAGCACTTGGCGGTGGTGCCACAATCGGCTTGCCGATAATCATTCGAGGATATTCACGGCTTTCACCACCTTCACCATATCCTTTTGACAGCAATACCTTCCACTTGCTGATCATTTCCACACCAAGGGATATTTTTGAGCGCTCTACTTGCCCGACTGTTTTAGTTGCATATAGGCGTACACCGCCCTGCCCACTCGGGCGTGCGGTAGTAGACAAACCAAATGGCTTTCGACTAGACACTTGATCGCTCAATGGCGTGTATTTCTTGCGTAGAACTTTCTTGACGATAGGCACGGCTTTGTTGAAGCGAATAAAAATTTCAAACTCGTTAAGTGGACGCGTCATCGTATCCTCTATCTCATTAAGAGAAGTCGATACCTCACACGGTCCGCGATAATCACGACTCCAAAGAAAATAACAAATCCCACCAATCACTCTAACACCCGGAAACACATCCGAAGCTACAGGGTAGTCAGTGAGATGTGAAATACGATCGTCGCGCAGCATTGAATCTCTGAAATCATCAAGCCCTTTCCCACCCGCAAACCACCGCGCAGGAATGATCATGCTCAGATAGCGTGGATTCATCTTTTTCGCCTGTTCAACAAAAAGTTGATAGATAGGGCGCGCGCTTTCGCCGAACCCGCCATCGCTTAACTGGTACGGAGGATTTCCGATGATGACGTCGAATTTCATGTTAAATAGTTCCTCCGGCTTGTTGGTATGAATGAAGTCATACGCATGGCTTTCGAGGTCGCCGCTGCGTTCGTAATTCTCTTTGTTGGCTCCGCAGTGGACGCAGCGGCCATTCTTCCACGTGTGTTCCACGCGCCCGAAGTGGATATTGCCGTCGGGATTGTCGAAGGCCTCACAGACGGAATACTTTCCGTTGGCGGTTTTGGAGCAATACAGCGACCGGCGAGACAACAGCGAGGTCAGTTCCGTCATGGCGAGACCGTAGAGCTGATGCTTGAAGATGTGGTTGAGCCGTTTCTGCCGGTCGCGAATCTGTGTTTCCAACCCTTTGTCCAGCCGCTTTGCGATCTCGCGCAGGAACACGCCGGATTTGCAGCCGGGATCGAGAAACGTGGCTTTTTTGTCGCTCCAAAGTTCTGTCGGCAGCAGGTCCAGCATCCGGTTCACCAGTTGCGGCGGGGTGAACACCTCATCACTGCTCAAGTTGGCAATGCAGGTCAGCACATCCGGGTTGTAATTAGTGTTTGTCACTATCGGCAACCTCTAGGAAGTGGACCAGCGGGAATTCTTTTTCCGGCGTCGGGATGAAAACGTTCTCTCCGAGATCGGAAAAGAGCGGCAGCTCCTTCATCGAAGCGTGTTCCAACAGACCGTGGAACGTGTAGTCCCGCCGCTTCAACATGCTCCCGTTCACGGGCGACCATTCGGAAAAGACAATCGCTTTGGGGTTATCGCCGACGGTCTTCAGCGAAAGCGCGTCGCCGTGGATAATGTTTCGCTCAAGGATGTACCGGACGGACTCGCGGCAGTTGTCGTTGGTTCTGTTCTTGAACGATCGCAAATAGTACAGATCGAAAATCCCGAAGAGCCGCTGGCGGCACTGCTGGACATTGTCGTCCTGAATATCAATACCGTAGATGGAGGACACGGCCAGTATCGCATAGCGTTCAAAATCGAGTTGGCTCTTGCCGTAGCGCGCCTCGACCACGCGGAGTTTGCGTTCCAAAATCTCTGCCAAGAAATTGCCTGTCCCGCAGGCCGGCTCGAGAAATCGCGAGTCAATTCGCTCCGCCTCCTGCTTCACCAGATCCAGCATGGCGTTGACCTCGCGCTTGCCGGTCAACACCTCGCCATGCTCGGCAACCCTCTGCTTCGATATGACTTGCGGCTCCATCAGCTCTCAATCTATCTATTTAAAACGGCTGTGTCCGCCACGAACTTCCGCTCAATCCCCGCGTGCGCGTGTCCGGATTCACACCAGATGCGCGGAGATTTCGTCAACCGACCATCCGCGTTCTTGCATGGTCGCCCTCTTGCATAAGTTCTGAAATCGCCTATCACCATAACAAATGGTGTCCAGCGTCGCCAGCGGAAGCAGGCGAGAGGCAACTGAAATGGAATGCGAATCTTGTTCGCAAGGGCTCCGCGTTCTTACGGATGTTTGCGGTTCGCTGCGCCCGACTGTTACTTGAGTCGCGTTTCCAACCAATTTGACGTGACCGTCATCACTTCTTCCGCCCAGGGGAGTGAGGCGAAGGTGTGGCCGGCGCCGATAATTCGGTGTAGGTGTGATTCGGGCGTATTTTTGCGTAGGACTTCGCTGTAGGCTTCAGCATGGGCGTGAGGGACGATCTCGTCTTCCGTCGAACCGACAATCAGCGTTGGAATCCGAACATCGCGCACGGCCGCAAGCGGGTCTGCGGTCTTCATTTCTTCGATAAACGATTTTCCAATCGGCCACCCGCCATCGTCGAGTACGCCATTCGATGCCAGGGTTGCTTCCGTTTCCGGCGTCATCCGGCGATCAATCAGCTCTTTGGGAAACGCAACAGGGTTCCAGAGCACGGCAGTCTTCACGGTCGGCACCGCGGCCAGGGTGTATGCCGCGATCATCCCACCGAGGCTCATACCGAGAATGGCAATTCGATCAGAGTCCACGTCATCGCGTTCGGCCAGAAAACGCAGGGCAGCCAAGGCGTCGGCGCGTTCGGATGAAACGGTCATTTCTGAAGCGTCGCCAGCGCTGTCGCCACTCCCACGGAAATCGATCCGAAGCGAAGCGATTCCGCATGCTGCCAATCTCCGCGCAAGTCGAACAAACAACCGCCGCCCCTCTACTTTCGTCCCCGTGAATCCGTGTAAAAACAATACAGCAGGAAACGCCCCCCCCCCGTGGCGCGTGCAACATCCCCACCACCTGCTCCCCCTCTACCTCAATCACAATAGGTAATTCAGCCATTACCTCATCGTTACAAAAGCCGGATAACATTGCGATCCCGCGCTTAACTTTTCCCCCCCGAAGAAGACCCCGCCAAGCCGCAACACGAAAGCAAAGCGAGAAGGATGGCCCGCCAAGCCGTAGCTTGTCGAAGACGAGCGAAGGCTGGTCGGGGCGGTGAGATTTGAACTCACGACATCCAGCTCCCAAAGCTGGCGCTCTACCAGGCTGAGCCACGCCCCGTGCCTTGCGCGAGAATCGCGCGACAGGCACAGGAGTATCGCGTTTCAGGTGGATAAGGCAAGCGGAGAGAATGGGCGGAACTCCCAAAATTGGCTTACTTTGAAATTTGAGCTATGCTGTGCCCATGCTGAAATTCATTCAATTTTGCCCGAATCACTCGCGCCGGATTAAATTGCATAAACGCCTCTCGTTCGAGCCGGGGGTAACGATGCTGATCGGGCCGAATGGGTCGGGGAAGAGTACGATCCTCCGCGCAATCGCAAATTGCGCGGAGTGTAGGCGGACGGAAGACGGGGCCACGGAATACATCCTGTTGGACACGGAGGCGATGAATCCGCGCTTCAACACCGATGCGGCCGGAAACTACATGAATATGCTGGTGCGCTCGCGCGCGATGTTCTCTTCACACGGGCAGAGCTTGCGCGACCTTTTGCGGCTGATCAAATTCACCCCGCAAAGCTGCATCCTCCTCGACGAGCCAGAAACCGCACAGGATTTGGACAACATTATCGCGCTCCGAAATTCCATGGATCACGCAGCGGCGCGCGGGGCGCAAATCATTTGTTCGTCGCACCATGTGGCCTTCTGGAACTATTCCAACATCGTCGAAATGCGCCGTGGGTATCGCAAACGCATTACGGGCGAGATCGCGGGGATGTTGTAGCAGGCGCTATTTGTTTAGCCGCCGCCCAACACTTTGTAGAGGGTGAGGCGGTTGGCGAGTTGAGTGAGGCGAAGGGCGACAAGGCCTTGCTGGGCGGCATAGAGGGAGCGTTGCGCGTCCAGGACGACGAGCTGGCTATCCACCCCGTTTTTGTACCGCTCTTCCGCGAGTCGGTGCGCCGCCGCTGTGGCATTCACAAGGGCTTGCTGGGCATTCAACTGGCCCGTGATTGAGCTGCGCATCACCAACGTATCGGCGACTTCGCGGAACGCGGTTTGAATGGTCTTTTCATACTGCGCCAGGGCAATGTCGCGATCGGCTTTCGCAATGCGTAGGTTCGCACGGTTTTTTCCGGATTCAAAAATCGGAAGGGTGATCGAGGGGAGAAAACTCCAGGCATCGGAACCGGATTTGAAGAGTCCCGAAAGCTCATCGCTCGCGGTTCCAAATCCCGCCGTGAGACTGATACGCGGAAAGAACGCAGCCCGCGCTGCGCCGATATTCGCGTTGGCCGCCTTGAGCAAATTCTCCTGTTGAAGAATGTCAGGACGTTGTTGCAAGACTTCAGAAGGCAGGCTGGGAACCAGTTCCGGCATATCGGATTGCGAACTCAAATCGGAAGGCAGAAGCTCAGCGGAAATAGGTGAGCCGACGATCAGGGTCAGTGCGTTTTCGTCCACGGCAACGATCCCTTGGTAGCGGGCAATATCCACGCGCGCCGATTCCATTGCCGTTTGCGATTGGCGCAGCTCAATTTCCGAGGCCGCGCCAACATCGAATCGCTTCTGGATCAGGTCCGTCGCTTCTTTCTGCGCCTGGAACGTATCTGTGGCAAGTTGGAGGCGTTCGCGGTCTGCCGCAAGTGTGAGGTAGGCGTTGGCGACTCCGGCTACAATCGAAATATGGGCGCTGTGTTGCGCTTGTTCCGACGCAAGATATCGTTCCAATGCCGCAGCCTTGAGGCTGCGAACACGGCCGAAGAGGTCGAGTTCATAACCGGTAAAACCGAGCGATACCTCGTAGCGCTCGGACTCCAACGCTGCGCCGCTTGGCGAGAGCGAGGCAGGAGTGCGCGACTTGCTTCCCGATCCTGTCGCGTTGATGGTCGGAAGCAAATCCGCGCGTTGTACGCCGTACAGCGCTTGTGCTTTTTCGATATTCAGCGCAGCGATGCGGAGGTCGCGATTATTGGTCAATGCCAAGTTAATCACCGCCTGCAATTTCGGATCGGTAAAGAACTCCTGCCAATCCAGTTCCGGCGCCGCGTTGGTCCGTGTAAGCTCCGATGCAACTTCACTGTTTGCCGCATCCGGCCACGCTTCCGCGACTGGCGCTTCTGGGCGATCATAATCCGGCGCAAGGGTGAGGCAACCGGACAAGCCGAGCGTTGAGAGGGCAATCAGCCAAGTAAATGCTTTTGTCATTTTAGTGAGCCTCCGTGGAGGGAAGAGCGTCCATCGCATGGCGCGGGGGTTTGTGTTTGAATATGCGCCGCACCACAAAGAAGAAGAGCGGAATAAAGATCAATGCGAGGAACGTCGCGGTGAGCGTTCCGCCGACGACCGCCGTACCAATCGCGTTCTGCGCACCGGAGCCGGCGCCTGTGCTCTTGGCGAGCGGGAGTACACCGAGAATGAACGCCATGGAGGTCATAATGATCGGGCGCAAACGCAGGCGGACGGCCTCGAGTGTTGCATGAAGCAGGTCCACACCGCGATCCATCGCGTCTTTCGCGAATTCCACAATCAGAATCGCGTTCTTTGCCGACAAACCGATCGTCGTCAGAATACCCACTTGGAAATACACGTCGTTCGGCATACTCCGCATCAACGCACCGAGCAATGCGCCGATGATTCCGAGCGGAATCACGAGCATGACCGAGAACGGCACCGCCCAACTTTCGTACAGGGCGGCCAAGCAAAGGAAGACCACAAGAATGGAGAGCGCATAGAGCGCGGGCGCCATCGCTCCGGCCATTCGTTCCTGATACGAAAGGCCCGTCCACTCGTAACCAATTCCCTCGGGAAGATTTCGCGATAGATTTTCCATTTCCAGCATCGCTTCACCAGAGCTGTAGCCCGGCGCAGGTTCACCGAGTATCTCGATGGAGGGCATGCCGTTGAAACGCTCGCGACGCGGCGAGGCATAGCTCCAGTGACCCTCGGAGAAAGCGGAGAAAGGAACCATCTCGCCAAATTTATTTCTCGTGTACCAGCGGTTCAAGTCCTCCGGCTGCATTCGGAACGGCGCATCGCCCTGGAGGAAGACGCGCTTGATTCGACCGCGATCAATAAAGTCATTCACGTAGCTGCTGCCCCACGCGATAGAAAGCGTCTCGTTCACGTCGTCCATCGAAAGGCCCAACGCCCCCACCCGCTCCGGCGAAATATCCACCTTATATTCGGGCTGGTCGCTCTGTCCGTTCGGGCGCACCTTCGCCAATACTGGACTCTGCGCGGCGAGGCCGAGAAGCTGTCCGCGCGCCTGCATAAGAACATCGTGACCCAAGCCGGAACGGTCCTGCAACTGGAAGTCGAATCCGTTCGATGTTCCCATTTCCGTCACGGCGGGAGGCGCGAAGGCGAAGACCATCGCATCGCGGATTTTCATAAACGCCATCGTCGCGCGCATCGCGACTTCCTTCACGCGCAATTCCGGGCGCGCACGCACTTTCCAGTCCTTCAACTTTACAAACGCCATCCCGTTATTCTGGCCACGGCCTGCAAAGCTGAAGCCACCAACGTAGAACATGGATTCAACGGTATTGGTTTCGTGCTCCAGATAGTACTGACGGACATCTTCCAGCACTGAGAGTGTGCGATCAAGTGTCGCGCCCGTGGGCAACTGAACCATATTGAACAAAATTCCCTGGTCTTCATCCGGCAAATAGGCCGTCGGCATCCGGATGAACAACACCGCCATCGCCGCGACAATCGCGCCGTAGATCAGCAAGTAGCGCCCGCTCCGCCCCAGTACCTTCTCGACCACGATTTGGTAGCGTTTGCTCATACGGTCGTAGAGGTTGTTGAAGCGTCTAAAGAATCCGCCAAACCAGCCCCCTTCGCCTGCCGTATGTCCCTTGCCGGCGTGTTTGAGCATCGTCGCGCAGAGCGCAGGTGTCAGAATCAGCGCGACGAGCACGGAGAACGCCATCGCGGAAACAATCGTGATGGAGAACTGCCGATAAATCACGCCCGTCGAGCCGGGGAAGAAGGCCATCGGAACAAAGACCGCCGCCAACACCATCGCGATGGCAACCAATGCGCCGGAAATTTGATCCATGGACTTTCGCGTCGCGTCGCGCGGCGAAAGCCCCTCTTCGGTCATAATACGTTCGACATTTTCCACAACGACGATGGCGTCATCCACCAACAACCCGATCGCGAGCACCATCGCAAACATCGTCAGTGTGTTGATACTGAACCCAAATGCATCAATCAGCGCAAACGTGCCGAGCAGCACAACCGGCACGGTGATCGTCGTAATGACCGTTGCACGGAAGTTCTGAAGGAAGAGGAACATCACCAAGCAGACCAGGATAATGGCCTCGACGAGCGTGCGAACGACTTCCTCAATGGAAATTTTTACGAACGGCGTCGTGTCATACGGATAGACCAGCGTCATCCCTTCAGGGAAATACTGCTCCAGCTCGGCCATCTTCGCCTTCACGCCCGCCGCCGCGTCCAAGGCGTTCGCGCCCGAGGCCAGGCGCAGCGCCATACCAGACGCAGGTTTGCCATTGTAGAACCCTTCGGCTTCGTAGCTTTCCGAACCCAGCTCCACGCGGGCGACATCCTTCAATGTGACGACAGAGCCATCCTCTTTCACACGCAGCGGAATCGCTTCAAACTGCTCCGGCGTCTTCAAGAGCGTTTGCGCGGTGATTGCGGCGTTGAGTTCCTGACCATCCGGCGTCGGCTGACCACCAAACTGACCCGCAGACACCTGCACGTTGTACGAACGAATCGCTTTCCGCACATCGCCGGGCGTAAGCTGAAACGCATTGAGCTTGTCCGCATCCAGCCACACCCGCATCGAGTACTGCGAACCGAACATCTGCACTTCACCGACGCCGGGCACACGGCTGATGATGTCCTGAATGTGCGACACCATATAGTCGGTCAAATCGTAACGACTGAATCGGCCATCTTCTGAAACCAGCCCGATAATAAGCAGGAAATTTCGCGTGGACTTGGTGACCGAAATCCCCTGCTGCTGTACGACCTGCGGCAGAAGCGGAGTCGCAAGTTGCAGTTTATTCTGCACCTGCACCTGTGCGATATTCGCGTCCGTATTTACGTCGAAGGTCAGCGTGATCGTTACGTGTCCCGCAGAGTCGCTGCTCGAACTCATATAGCGGAGATTATCAATCCCGTTCATCTTCTGTTCGATGACCTGGGTGACCGTGTCCTCCACCGTCTGCGCCGACGCGCCCGGATAGGTCGCATTGATGCTGATTTCTGTAGGAGCAATGGCCGGGTACTGCGAAACCGGCAGCGTCATAATGGCGAGTGCACCGACCATCATGGTGATGATCGCAAGCACCCAGGCAAAAATCGGCCGATCAATAAAGAATTTTGAAAGCATTTGCGTGACCCCTTACAGCGTGGCCGCGTCTGCCGACGCTTCAACCGTCGCCACATTGTTTGTGGAGTACGCGGGGACAGGTGATACTGGCGCACCGGGGCGCACGCGCAGCGTACCCTCGACAATCACCCGGTCGCCATCCTGCAAACCTTCCAACACCAACCACGAATTATTAATGGAACGCCCGATGTCCAAAACACGCTCTTCCGCCTTGTTCTCCGCGTTCACCACCATCGCAACCGGTTCGCCGCGTGGATTGAACGTCACACCACGCTGAGGAACTAGAATCGCGCGATCACTGATCCCTTCCTCCACCGTCACTCGAACGTACATTCCCGGAAGCAACACGCCATCTGGGTTCGGAAAGCTCGAACGAAGGTCCACGGAGCCGGTCGTGGGGTCCACCGTCACATCAGAGAACTGCAGCGTGCCCTGTTCAGAATAGGTCGAACCATCTTCCAACACGAGATGCGCCGGGGTACCGGCGCCATCACTGGTCATGTGTCCCGCAGTTATGCTCTGACGCAGACGAAGAAGATTTGCGCTCGTCTGCGGCGCATCCGCATAGACAGGATTCAACAATTGAACAGTCGCCAGCGCCGCGCCCTGATTCGCCGTGACCAATGCGCCTACCGTGACGGAGGATTTTCCGATGCGGCCCGAAATCGGCGCCTTGATCTGCGTGTAGCCCAAATTGATTTTCGCCGTCTCAATTGCCGCCTTGTTCGCCGCCAACTCCGCTTCCGCCTGCTTCAGCGCCGCGTCCGTGTCGTCGTATTGCTGCTGACTGATCGCGTGAATCTTGATCAGTTCTTCCAAGCGCGCCATCTGCGAACGGAGCGATGCCAGATTCGCCTCCGTGTGCGCCAGCGCCGCCTTCGCGCTGGAAAGCGCGGCTTCATAAAGCGCGGGATCAATCTGATAAAGCACGTCGCCCTCTTTAACGTCCGCGCCTTCCTCAAAAAGACGTTTCAAAATAATCCCCGTCACCTGCGGGCGAACCTCGGCGACCAGAGACGCGGAAATGCGACCCGGCAGCTCCACTGTAATCGGCATCCGCTCCGCCTTAATGGTGACCACTCCTACCTCCGGCGGACCTGCGGAAAACCCAGCGCCCGCAGCCCCTTCGAGGGCCCCGCCCTTCTTGCAACCAACCAGCGTGACACCGGCAGCCATGGCCGCAATAACGAGCAAACTTGCACGAGTCGAGAGTCTCAACGTTCTCATAGGTTCCTTTTCCATATAGTTAAGTAGGTGTAAAAACTGACTTCCGCCTTACGCGGTAAATTGACGTAACTTTGTAACCGATGGCGGCTTCACGCCGCTCCACTCATAGGCGAGCTTGACGATCTCATCTTTTACCTTCTCTAGCTCTTCCTTCGTCAAACTTTGCAGCCCTATCGTGTCGAGGAGCCAGGTACAATCCGCCGCAAGAAGTAGAATTGCAATTCGCTCCGGATTCTTGGCCCGTTCCAAAATGGAACGAATGGAGGCCTTGCGCTTCGCCCGAACGGTGTCCAACAACTGCGGCGCGCGCATTGCGGCGGCCATCAGGCCCGTTCCGACACACGGCTCCTCGCCACAAAAACTGGTATGCCCCACGATATAGGCCACCGCCTCCTGCGCGGCATTCTCCGGCACACGTTGACGGATTTCCTCGCGATGTTCAGTGACACGGTCGCTGAATCGCTGAATCAAAGTCTGGAGCAGCGCCTCTTGTGACGGAAAGTGATAAATCAACCCGCCCTTACTCACTCCGGCCTTTGCGGCGACAGCGTCCATCGTCATAAACGACGCACCCTTCTCGGCCACAATCGCCTCCGCGGCATCCAAAATGGATTCCCGCGCTGTCTTGGCCGCCGTTTTCGGCATTTCCCTATTTTTTTTCTTGCTCAACAAACACTCCAAAGAGACACACCTTCGCCCAAATGACCGTCAACTGTACCGTCTAGTCGGTTTGTAGTCAAAACGTTTTTGTAAAAATCTGATTTCCCACGCCCCGCGGGAGCCGCTGCCCGCCCTATGGCGGGACACCGTGTATGGGCATTAAGTGCGCACGGCCCAAACAGGCCCCAGCGCGGTGTGCCAAAACACCACACAAACTCGCGTAAAACACTTGCATCCGAGACGGGGGCGGCTAGTTTTTAGGCATGCATTCGCAGTATTGTTTTGTGCGCGCCCGCTTATTGGCGACCGTCTAATGGTTCGCTTCTCTATGTTCGCGCCCTTCCCCCTTTCCCCATGAAACTTGATCCGGCTAGTGAATTGTACCGGATGCGGCACAGCGCTGCCCACGTAATGGCGGCAGCAGTGCGGCGTCTGTTTGGCCCCGACGTTCAACTCGACATTGGTCCACCGACCGAGGACGGATTTTATTACGACTTCGACCTCGAACACCGGTTCGGGCCGGAAGATTTTCCGAAAATCGAAGCGGAGATGGCGAAGATCATTGCGGAAGACCAGCCGTTCGAACGCAGCGAGGTAAATCGCGCAGAAGCAACCAAGCTCATCCAAAGCATGGGGCAAAAGCGCTTCAAGTTCGAGCGGCTCGCGGATATTCCGGAAGGCGACACGATTTCGTTTTACAAAAACGGCGAATTTCTCGACCTCTGCCGCGGCCCGCACGTCGCGAGCACGGGCAAAATCAAGGCGTACAAACTGCTCAACGTTGCCGGCTCCTACTATCGCGGCAAGGAAACGAACCCAATGCTGCAACGCCTCTACGCGACGGCGTTCACCACGCAGAAGGAATTGGACGACCATCTCCGCCTGCTCGAAGAAGCAAAGCAACGCGATCACCGGAAGCTCGGCAAGGAGCTGGACTTATTCAGTATTCAGGAAGAAGTCGGTCCTGGCCTGATTCACTGGCACCCCAAAGGGGCGCGCGTGCGCAGCATCATCGAGGATTTTTGGCGCAAGGAACACTTCCGGGGTGGCTACGACCTGCTCTACACCCCGCATACCGGACGCAGCATGTTGTGGGAGACTTCGGGTCACCTCGGCTTCTATCGCGGCAGCATGTATGCGCCGATGAAGATTGACGAGAACGAGTACTTCATCAAACCAATGAACTGCCCGTTCCACATCGAAATTTACAAGAACCGCAAGCGCTCCTATCGCGACCTCCCGTTGCGATGGGCCGAGCTTGGCACGGTCTATCGCTATGAAAAAGCTGGTGTGCTCCACGGCCTGCTCCGCGTTCGCGGATTCACGCAAGACGACGCGCACATCTTCTGCACGCCGGAACAGGTTGAAGACGAGATTGTTCGCGTCATTCGGTTCTCCAATTTCATTTGGAAGACCTTTGGCTTCACAGAAATCACCGCGTACCTCGCCACCCGCCCCGCTGAGAGCGTCGGTGAAGAATCGCGCTGGCAACAGGCAACGGCCTCGCTTGAGCGCGCGTTGAAGCTCGAAGGCATTCCCTACGAGGTGGATGAGGGCGGCGGCGCGTTTTACGGGCCAAAGATTGATATGAAAATCCGCGACTGCATTGGCCGCGAGTGGCAGTGCACGACGATTCAATTTGATTTCAACCTGCCGGAACGCTTCAACCTTTCCTACGTCGGCGCGGACAACCAACCGCATCGCCCGTATATGGTTCACCGCGCGCTCTTTGGGAGCATCGAGCGATTTTTTGGCATCCTCGTGGAACAGTACGCGGGCGCCTTTCCGCTTTGGCTTGCGCCGGAGCAAGTGCGGGTGCTGCCAATCACGGACAAGCAGACGGAGTACGCAGAGCAGATTGTCCAAAAACTGCAGGCGGAAGATATTCGCGTCACCGTGGACTCGCGCTCCGAAAAAATCGGCGCGCGCATTCGTGATGCGCAGTTGGAGAAAATTCCGTATATGCTCGTTGTCGGTGGACGCGAGGCTGAGGCGGGGCTGGTTGCCGTGCGCGCACGAGGCGCGGGTGATCTTGGAACAATGTCGGTGGATGCGATCATATCGCGTCTGAAAGAAGAAATAGCGAACCGGAGCGCGGCGACTGTCGCTGCGTCCGGCGCATAACAAAGAGCGGAGGAAGCGGTCATTCGTACGTACACTCGAGTAAATAACCAAATTCGCGTTCCATCGGTGCGTCTCATCGGCCCCGATGGTGAACAGTTGGGCATTGTCCAAACCTACGACGCCCTTTCTCGCGCACGCGATGCACACCTCGATCTCGTCGAGATAGCCCCTACCGCACAGCCGCCCGTTTGCCGAATCATGGACTTCGGCAAATACAAATTTGAGATGGCGAAGAAGGAAAAAGAGGCGCGAAAGCACCAGTCCACCCAGCGCATCAAGGAAGTGAAATTCCACGCCAACGTGGATGACCACGATTACGAAACCAAGTTGCGCCGCATCCGCGAATTCATCGGAGAAGGACACCGCGTCAAAGCCTCCCTTATGTTCCGCGGGCGCGAACAGGCGCACAAGGAAATAGGACATCAGCTCATGCGCCGCGTGATAAAGGATATTGAAGAAATCGCGCGCGCCGAGCGGGCGCCCGAGGAAATGGGACGCTTCATTTTTCTGATGCTCACCCCCGGCGCAGCCACGCGCAAGCAGGGTGCCCCGAGTGGTGGGAAACCGCCCGCACCCAAGCCGCCGAGCGCCCCGCGCTAGACTCGTCCTGCACGGAATTGCCGACAGCACGCGGAATCGCTATACTTGGGGCGGAGGTTCACGCTATGAAATATATTCCCGCTCTCTGCCTAACTGCGCTCCTATTCGGCGCTCCCCTCGCCTTCTCTCAAGAGGAAGCGAAAGCGACCGATAAATCGGACGCAGCCGACATCGCCGCCGTGCTGGCGCGTCTGGACAAGATCGAAGACAAGCTCGCAGAACTCACGCGCAGTATTGATTCCATCTCCAAGTTTCTCGGCGACCGCCGCTCCAGCGCCTACGAAACCGTGGATCAGCGCCTCGATGAAATGAAGCGTGCCTTGGACAACACAGAGCGCTCCACAGATGACATTCGCCGCGACGTGAATCGCCTGCGCTAAGCGCACTTTTCAGCCTATGCGCGTCACGCCCCTCATCGCATCGGAATTTTTAACCGACGGTGGCACGATGTTCGGACTCGTGCCCAAGCCGATCTGGTCAAAGCGTATCCCTGCGGACGAAAAAAATCGGATTCGTCAACATGCCCACACCCTGCTCGTGGAACTCGACGAGGGCCGCAAGGGGCTTATTGATGCGGGCTGTGGATCGTCCACGCGCTTCAGCGAAAAAAGAAAATCAGTTACACGGACTCGGTCCCGGTTGGCCGTTGTTGGACGAACTGCAGGCACGGAACATCACGCCCGAAGAGATTAATTTCATCGTCTTCACCCATGCCCACTGGGATCATGTCGGAGGCGCGGTTGCGCCGCCGGAATTCAACCGTCCACTCGCGTTTCCCAACGCCCAACTCATCATCCACGCGCTGGAGTGGGAAGACGCCACCTCCCGCAACCCAATACTTTACAAATCTTATCCGTCGCAATCCATTGACCCGCTTCGCGATGGACCGTTGAAACTAATTGAAAAGGACGAAACAGAAGTTCTGCCCGGCATCTGGCTTCATCGCACATCCGGCCACACCCGCGGCCATTGCGCCGTACGCCTCCACCACCCCTCGCTGGAACTCGTTCACCCACACGCGGCGAAATTCGCGGGCATCACACAAATGCTCCTCGCCGGCGATGTTTGCCCGACGCAACATAACCTTCGAATGGTTTTCCAGACCAGCTACGACACCTACCCGCTAGACACCCGAATCTGGAAGCGCGAATGGCTACCCCGCATCGCCAAAGAAAACATCCTCCTTCTCTTCGACCACGATCCGGACGCTTACGGCGCGTTAATCCGGCCGGATAAGAAGGACGAGTTTGCAGTTGACCGGATTCTTGCGACAAATAAATAACGAGTATGAAAATCGGCATTTTATCAGACACACACGGAGAAGTCGGGCGCTCTATTCGGGCGCTGGAACTTCTGCTCGCGCGGAATTGCGGCGCGATCATTCATTGCGGGGATATTGGGAGCGAGGAGGTCTGGCTGGAGCTTGCCACCCTCTGCCGCGCGCATAAACTTCCGCTTCACGGGGTGCTCGGCAATGTGGATGCGCACGAGCCGGAGCTGCGCGAGTTCACAAACGGCGACGGCACAATACTCTGGGGGCCGCGTGCAGAATTTGAACTCGATGGAAAACGAATAGCGGTTCTGCACGGCCACGAAGAAGCCCGTCTCATCGCCGCCATTCAGAGCGGCAACTTCGATTATGTCTTAACCGGCCATACCCACCAAGCCGAGCATTATCACGAAGGCCCTACTCACGTCATCAACCCCGGCGCCGTGTACCGCGCCCACCCACCCAGCGTGGCAACGCTTGATTTGGCGACGGACGAATTGGAATACATTCATCTGTAGCTGCGGAACACGGACTGAGACGAACCGGCAGAAGGCAGGACGTTGACCGCAAACGTTGGAGGCACTTCTCCGCATTCAACACGCTCGGACTCTTCACTCAGCGGCTGCGTTCGAGAATGAGGTGCGCGGCGTGGAGGTCGCCGCCGGAGACGATATGCTCGTTCGGAGCCCAAGCGTTTTCAATCGCCTCCAATGCCGCGCGAAGATCGCCACAGTATAACTTTTCCGCAGGTAAATGGACATTTCGAAAATAGCGCTTCACGGCCGCTTCCAAGATCGGGTATTCCCGAAACGCTGTCCGCTCGACGTAGATCATGGGCTTGTCGTTCACAGCGCACTCGGACAGAACCCCAAAACCCGGCTTCGTGAGGACAACATCGCAGCTCGCAAGCACGTCGGAATAGGAAATTTTGCGACGATCAATGGCGTGAAAATTCGGGCCGTGCCAACCGAGGGGTTCCACGGTGAAAAACTCCCACTCGTTCAGCGCGCGAACGCGATGGAGCGCAGCGTCATCCCAATCAAGTGTCGTAAAGGATAACAAGACCCAACGTTTTCTCGAATCGGCGCCGCTCATCCGCGCGAGTTCAGAGCGCCGATTCTTTCCGGCGCGAGCGGGAACCCCGATATCAATGTGATTGGGAAACGCAGCCATCGGCTCAGCAAACGGGTAGCGCAACAACAAATCGCTTTCGGAATACCCCGTGCGAAAGTGGTCAACGACAGGCTGCCACGCCGAATTATCGGGGAGAAACTCTTCGTAAATCCAATCCCAAGCAAAGTTGCCCGCAGCAATGGCGGGTATTCCGCAGGCGTGCGCGGCGCGTAGTGGGATTGCGGGGATGTCGCAAACAACAGCGGAGATTTTATTTTGCACGAGAAATCTCTTTTCTTCCTCCAGCAGTTTCGGTGTGTGTACCAGTAGTTCTTCGCACTTTTTCAACGTCGCAGGTACATCCACGCGGATTGAATCGAGCTGCACCATTCCAATATCGAATTGTGCGCGACGAAAGCGCCACGATCCCGATGGCAATCTCGTCGTAAAAAAATCTTCGGGCAAATCTGCAATCACATAAATCGGTGTCTCGGGCGATTGCTCGTGAAGCGCACGAAGGATGTCGCACGAGCGGGCGGCGTGACCGTAGCCGTGCGCAGTGATGTAATAGGCAAGTTTCATTTTAAACGAGAAACCGGAAGTTGCGCCGGTTGAGACGCAATTTCCGGTCTTCTGCGCTACTTACAAGTGAAAGATTTAGAAGACGAGCAATCCGCCCGCATCCGCCAAAAACTGGCGCAGCGTCTTCACGTTCGGATGACGGTTCAAGCCATCCAAGAAAATCATGCTCTGCATCTCAGCATCCACATCGCCGCGATGCAAATCTTCATCCTTTTGAATGCCAATGAAATCTATAAGCGCCCCCACCTTGTGCGAGGGCGCGTCCGGGTACCATTTGCGGAACAGCTTGAGCGTATCCACCGTGGTATTGCTGGGCAGCGGCTGGCTGGCACGCAAAATTTCGGCGCGAACAAAGTCCACGTCGAAACGCGCGTTATGCGCCATCAGGATTGAGTCGCCGATGAAGGCCAGAAACTCGGGATAGATTTCGGCAAAGCTCGGCTTGTCCTTAACCATCTCGTCGGAGATTCCGTGTACGTTGATCACCCGATCAGGGATTTTGCGACCGGGATTAATCAGCCAGTTGGTTCGGGCAACAATTTGGCCATTTTCGATTTTGACTGCACCCAACTCAACTAGGCGATCCTTGGACGGGCTGAATCCGGTCGTTTCCGTATCGAACATGACAAGCGACAGGTTCGTAATCGGGGTACTCATCCGCGGCAAAGCCGCGTTATCAATCGCGGCTTGAGCGATTGAGGAGGAAATACCGATAGCTGAAACGGCTAAGGAAACCGCCAGTCCGACCATTAACCCGCGACGCTTAATTTTCCACTGCATAACGCTACTCTCCTGTGTCTTTACTTGGGCACAGTTCGCCCTCAGTTGTTAGAGTAAGGTTAGGATTGGCGTCGAAAGCAACAAGAAAAGTTAAAGCGTTTCTCAAAAATCACCGCAAGTTGTTTATTTACAAGGCAATGCGGACTGCCGCGCCCAGCGTGATTGTATCTGTGTCTATGTCGGTATCGTTGTTTTTCAGGTCGCCCCACTCCTCAAACCGGTACAGCGCGTGGATGTCGAGGTAGATGGAGGGGAGCAACTCGAAGTCGAAACCGGCGCGCAGGAGATAAAACGGATCCTTCGCGAATTCGCCGTCGGTATAGTATCCGCCGATACCGGCGGCAGCGTAGAGACCGTGGCCGAAAATCAGGTAGGCCTGCGGCTCATAAACGTCTTTGGTCGAACCGGCGAAGCCCTTTTCCTTCCATTCAACATCCAGGCCGAGTCCGAAGATGCCGGGGCGATATTGATACGTCGCAAGCCAGGAAAAGCCGTCCTTGTCAATGTCGTGGCCCTTGATGTTATCAATCGTCTGCCAGTAATGAGCCCCCACCCCGAGCCGATGCGCCCCACCCTCATCGGCCCGCGCACCCCCTGCAAAGCCCAGAGCAACCCCGGCAACTAACGCCAAAATCCACCTATTCATCGTCACACCTCCCAAGTGCGGCTCATCCGCTAATGAAAGTGTGGCAGATGCGGCGCGGGGAGTCAATTGCGGCCACCCAAACAGGCTGTTTGACATACCTGCGAAAAGAAAACCGCAGACAGCCGCTCCATCGCCAAAATATGTTTCATAATTGTAGTTTTCGATGTGTAGCGATTACATTTTCGTAATTTTTAGGTATTTGAAGGAAAAATATTTCGCGCGGTTTTGTTTATTTGTATTTACCGATACAACAGCTAGTTACGCCATATAAAATCCGTATTTTGGGCGAATTGGCACGCGCGTTGCTGGATATTCACTCGTCAATTTGTCCATTACTTGTTTTACATTGAACGGTGAAAGGCCCAAAAAAGTGAAATACTCGAATGCTCGTCAGGCTGCGATCGCTGCGGTTACGAATTACCGCCCGATTGAGAAGCCCCTGAACTTCCTTGAAACTCCGGCCGAGGAGATTTTCGGATCGCACGTCTTCAATGACGGCGAAATGCGGAAGCGCCTTCCACAGGATGTGTATGCGTCATTGCGCAAAACGATTCGCGAGGGCGCAAAGCTGGACGCGAGTGTCGCTGATGATGTCGCAAAGGCAATGATGGAATGGGCGATTGAAAAGGGCGCAACGCATTACGCGCACGTTTTCTTTCCGCTGAACGGCATCACGGCGGAAAAGCACGACAGTTTTCTCGTGCCCGACGGCGAGGGCGGCGCGCTGATCGAGTTCAAGGGGAAACACCTCATTCAAGGCGAGTCGGATGCTTCATCGTTTCCGTCCGGCGGCATCCGCGCAACGTTCGAGGCGCGCGGCTATACCGCATGGGATGTCACCAGTCCCGCTTACATTCTGGAGAATCCGAACGGCACGACGCTTTGTATTCCAACAGCTTTTTGCTCGTGGACGGGCGAGGCGCTGGACAAAAAGACCCCGGTGTTGCGTTCCATGCAAGCGCTGAACAAACACGCTCAACGCATTCTAAAACTATTCGGCCACAAGGATCCGGGCTATGTGTTCGCAACGGCGGGCGCAGAGCAGGAATATTTCATGATTGACCGCAATTTTTATTTTGCGCGGCCCGATCTTGTGATTTGCGGACGGTCGCTGTTCGGCGCGAAGCCGGCAAAAGGCCAGGAGTTCGAGGATCAGTATTTCGGCGCGATCCCTGAGCGGGTGCTCGCGTGCATGCTCGACATCGAGCGCCAGCTCTACAAGCTCGGCGTACCGGTGAAGACACGGCACGACGAGGTCGCACCCAGCCAGTATGAAATTGCGCCGGTGTACGAAAACGCGAACGTCGCGGCGGATCATCAGCACCTTGTGATGATTACTCTGAAACGCACGGCGGAGAAATATGGGCTGGCGTGCCTTTTGCACGAAAAACCCTTTGCGGGCATCAACGGGTCGGGCAAACACCTGAACTGGTCGCTCGGCACGGCAAAAGCCAATCTGCTTGAACCGGGCACCAGCCCGCACGAAAACGCGCAGTTCCTCGTATTCTGCGCGGCGGTCGTGCGCGCCGTGCACAAAAACGCCGAATTGCTCCGCGCTGCCATCGCGCACGCGGGGAACGATCACCGCCTCGGCGCAAACGAAGCGCCGCCGGCCATTATCTCCATTTATCTCGGCGACATGCTGACGGACATCTTCGAGCAGATCGAAAAAGGTGGCGCGAAAAAATCAAAACAGGCCGGGACCATGGAGGTCGGCGTGAATGTGCTGCCCCCGCTCCCCAAGGACGCGGGTGACCGCAACCGCACATCGCCCTTCGCCTTCACCGGCAACAAGTTCGAGTTCCGCGCCGTCGGTTCCGCGCAGTCCATTTCCGGCCCGCTCGTGATTCTCAACACGATTGTGGCCGAGTCGCTGGACTATATCGCGACGGAGCTGGAGAAAAACGGCGGGGGCGGCAAGGCGAATTTCAACGCCGCCGTGCAGAAGGTTCTCCATGACATTGTCAAAAACCACAAGGCCATCATCTTCAACGGCGACGGCTACGGCGAAGCGTGGCAGAAGGAAGCCGCCCAACGCGGCCTGCCAAACCACCGAAACACAGTGGACGCGCTCGCGGCCGTTACCGGCCACAAGGGCTACGGAGCGACGCTCGAAAAATATGGCGTGCTCACGGTGCGCGAATTCGAATCGCGTAACGAGGTCTATGCCGAACGCTACAGCAAGGACATCAACACCGAAGCCCTGCTCTGCCACGACACGGCAAAGTCCATGATCCTGCCCGCCGCTTATCGCTACCAGGGCGAGCTGGCCGCCACAGCGGCTGATCTGAAGGCCATCGGCAAAAAGAACGTGGATACGTATTCCCTCGATGCCATCACCGGGCTTATCGGAAAGTTGGAGAGAGGCATCGTCTCGCTCGAAAAATCACTCGCCAACAAGTCGAAGGGCGACACCCTCGCCCATGCGCGACACTATCGCGACAAGGTGCTGCCCGCGATGAACGCCGTGCGCGCGGTTGCAGATCAGTTGGAGCTGATCATCGCGGACGATATCTGGCCGCTGCCAACGTATCAGGAGATGTTGTTCATTAAATAACGACACGGGCAAAAAAGCTCCGGCCTTTCTTCCGCGTCTTTTTAACGCTACATTTTTGTCGCATGACGGTTCTCAAAACAGCGCTGGCGCAAGTCAATGTAACGATGGGCGCGCTACGTCCGAACGCCGACAAAATCGCGCAGCATGCCCACGACGCTGCGAGCCGTGGCGCGGATATCATTGTCTTCCCCGAGTTGGCGCTGTGCGGATACCCGCCTGAAGATCTGGCGCTCCGCAAGCAATTCATTGAAGATATCGCGCGAGAGTTGAAACGACTCACGGTGGAACTTCCACCCGACACCACCGTAATCGTCGGAGCGCCGCTGGCCGAAGCGGGGCGACTCTACAACGCGGCGCTCATCTTTCAGGGCGGCGCTCTGCGCGCGAGCTACCGCAAAATAGCGCTGCCGAACTACGGCGTCTTCGACGAAAAGCGGATATTCACCGAAGGCCGAGAACCGTTGATCATCGGGTTGGGCAAACACCGGATCGGCATTCACATTTGTGAGGATTCGTGGGACGCCACGGCCACACCCTGCGCCGTGCTCGCGGGTCGTGTGGACTGCGTTATCAACCTCTCCGCCTCGCCGTACGAGCGCGGGAAACTCGCGCATCGCGAGCAGATGCTGCGCGACACAGCCCGCGCCATCGGCGCTCCCCTCCTCTATTGCAACCTCGTCGGTGGCCAGGACGAACTCGTTTTCGACGGCGCAAGCATGGCGGTGGATGCCAACGGCGTTTTCGCGCGCGCCAGACAGTTTGAAGACGACCTCCTCCACGTCGCGATCCCGAAAACTTCCAAGGGTTGGAAGTCCGACGCAAATGGACTTCCAAGGGTTGGAACTTTTGTGGAACTCGTGCCACGCGCGACGACAAACGACGACGAAACGTCTTTTCAGCCGCGCATCGAAGCGGCGCGGGACGAAATGGCGGAGGTGTACACAGCGCTGGCAACGGGACTGCGCGATTACACAAACAAAAATGGCTTCAACGGTGTTCTTCTGGGACTGAGCGGCGGCCTTGATTCCGCGCTCGTTGCAGCGCTCGCGGTGGACGCACTGGGCGCGGAGCGCGTTCACGGGGTCACCATGCCCTCGCGCTTCTCGTCCGACGGCACGCGGGGCGATGCCTTCGCAGTCGCCGAGAATCTCGGCATCGAAATGGTCGAGGCGCCGATTCAGAAGATGTACGAAACCGTTTTGAATGAACTGGCTCCGCTGTGGCCGGGCAGGAAGCCGGATGCGACGGAGGAAAATATTCAGGCCCGCATCCGCGGACTTGTTTTGATGGCGCTCTCGAACAAATTCGGCTGGCTCGTGCTGACAACGGGCAACAAGAGCGAGGTGGCAACGGGCTATTGCACGCTTTACGGCGACATGGTGGGCGGATTTGCGGCGCTGAAGGACGTGACAAAGACCCTCGCGTATAAACTCGCTCGCTGGCGAAACTCCGTCGGGCCGCGCGAAGTGATTCCTGAAACAACCATCACGCGCGCACCGTCGGCAGAGCTGCGCGAGAATCAGACGGATCAGGACACGCTGCCGCCGTATGAAGTGTTGGATGAAATTATCGAGCGCTATGTCGAGCGCGACCTCAGTCGCGCGCACATTGTCGCAGAAGGCTTTGACGAAGCCACGGTGGCGCGGGTGATTCGCATGATAGATGCGAGTGAATACAAGCGCCAACAGGCCGCGCCCGGTGTGAAAATCACAACGAAGGCATTCGGGCCGGATCGTCGTCTGCCGATTACAAATTGGTACCGGGGATAGGACGATGAAGCGTCGGTATCGAAATTCCATGCTGGCGGATGTTCAGACGGAGCGGGAGCTTCAGTTGCTCTATCACATCAGTTGCCTGCTCGATACGAGTTTGGATCTGCGAAACATTGTGAGTCCGGTGCTCGAGGCCATGGCCCAATATATGGACATGAACTACGGAACCCTTGCGCTGCTCAACCGCAAGACGGGCGACATCCTGATTGAGGCGGCGCATGGACTTTCTCCACAACAGACGCGGCGCGCGCGCTACAAACTCGGCGAAGGCGTCACCGGCCAGGTCATTCTGACGGGCGAACCGGCCATTATTGCGCGCAAAAGCGAATCGCCGATTCTTTTGGACAAAACCAAACGAGGGAAGGCCGCCGACACGTCATTTGTGTGCGTGCCGATCAAAATTGGACAGGAAGTTGTCGGCGCCTTGAGCGTGGACACTCCGCACAAACCGAAAGAAGACCTCAGCGAAGACGCGCGGCTCTTGAGCATTGTCTGCTCCCTCATTGCGCAGGCCGTGAAGTTGCGACGCGCGGCACAGGAGGAGCGCGAAAAGCTGGAGGAGGAAAACGCCCGCCTCAAACACGCGCTGCGCGAGCGCTTCCGCCCGACCAACATCATCGGCACGTCGCACGAGATGCAGGCGGTCTATGATAAAATCGCGCAGGTCTCCAAAAGCAACGCCACTGTGCTGATCCTCGGGGAAACAGGGACCGGCAAGGAACTGGTGGCGCAGGCCATTCACTACAACAGCGACCGCAGCGACAAGCCGTTCGTCAAGGCGCACTGCGCCGCGCTGCCGGAGGGCGTCATCGAAAGCGAGCTGTTCGGCCATGTGCGAGGCGCATTCACCGGCGCCGTGGCAGACCGCAAGGGCCGCTTCGAACTCGCCAACGGCGGAACGCTCTTTCTGGATGAAATCGGCGATATTTCGCCCGCCATCCAAATCAAACTATTGCGCGTGCTGCAAGAGCGGGAGTTCGAACGCATCGGCGACACCCGCACCATCAAGGTTAACGTCCGCCTTGTCGCCGCGACACACCGCAACTTGCAGGAGATGGTTGCGCAGGGCAAATTCCGGGAAGACCTCTACTATCGGCTCAACGTGTTTCCGATCTACGTGCCACCGCTACGTAAACGCAGATCCGACATCGTCCTGCTCGCCGATTTCTTTTTGCAACGCTACGCGAAGGAACAACAAAAACCTGTGCGCCGTCCTATCCAGCGCTGTGATTGACATGCTGATGAGCTATCACTGGCCGGGCAACGTTCGGGAGTTGGAAAACTGTATTGAGCGCGCCGTGCTTGTGGCCGAAGGCGATGTGATTCACCCCTACCATCTCCCGCCCACCCTTCAAACAGCGGAAGTCGGGGGTGCGTTTTACAGCGGAAGCCTGTCCGAACGCGTCGCCGCGTTCGAGCGCGATCTGATTGTGGACGCACTCAAGTCTTCGCGCGGCAATGTGGCGGCCGCCGCGCGCACGCTCCAGTCCACGCAACGAATCCTCGGCTACAAAATTCGGCAATACCAAATCGAGGCGAAGAAATATTCCACAAAGATGTAACGACCAGGCGGATTCGTTACACTTTTGCACTCGCTTCCAATGATCGGCGCACTGACGCCATCGCTCGACATAACATCGCAACTTCGCTGTTCATGGGAGGTTACGCGATACCCGAAAACATTTACCACGACTTGGCACGACGATTGCCTATCTACAGAAAGCTGATCGCAGTGTGCGAACGGCGTCGAATGGAACTGTTGATGGGAACAATAAAGATGAATGTGATGACACGGAGAATGTTGTGGTTGACGCTACTAATCGGGTTGATTTGTTTTGCTGCCGATTGGGCGCGCGCGGCGGAGATGGTGGATACCAGTGCGCAGATTGACTCTGGCAATACAGCCTGGGTGCTGGCCAGTTCGGGGCTGGTATTGTTGATGACACCGGGGCTGGCATTTTTCTACGGCGGTTTGGTCCGCAAGAAAAACATTCTCTCGGTGTTGATGCAGTGCTTCATGGCAATGTGCCTTGTGACGCTGGTGTGGGTCTCCATCGGTTACACGCTTGCATTTGGATCAGACGCAAAGGGACTGATCGGCGGACTGGACTATCTTTTTCTAAAAGGGATCGGAACGGAGCCGCTACCGGGACACAGCATTCCGCATCTGCTCTTCATGGCGTTCCAAATGAAGTTTGCAATCATCACCCCCGCCTTGATCATCGGCGCGTTTGCTGAACGCATGAAGTTTTCGACCTTCTGCGTCTTCACCGTTCTGTGGTCGCTCGTAGTGTACTCGCCATTGGCCCACTGGATCTGGGGCGGTGGGTTTATGTACAAATGGGGCGCGTTAGATTTTGCGGGCGGCACAGTCGTCCACATCAACGCCGGCATGGCCGCCCTAGCCGCCGCGCTGATTCTCGGCAAGCGTATCGGCAGCCTCTCCCCACCGCACAACCTGCCGTTGGCGATTCTCGGCGCGGGCATGTTGTGGTTCGGCTGGTTCGGTTTCAACGCGGGCAGCTCGCTCGCTGCGGACGGAATTTCCGTGAGCGCGTTTGTCGCCACCCACGTCGCCACGGCAGCGGCGGGACTCACCTGGGCCGTTTGCGATTGGTTACGCCACAAACGCGCCACGACCCTCGGCGTCATCACCGGCGCAGTGGCAGGATTGGTGGCCATCACCCCGGCATGCGGCTTTGTTTCGCCGATGTCAGCCATGTTCATCGGTTTCGGATCTTCGATGATTTGCTTCGCAATGGTGACCTTCGTGAAGGCCAAATTCGGCTATGACGACACGCTGGATGCGTTCGGCGTCCACGGAGTCGGCGGCATCTGGGGTGCGCTCGCCACGGGGCTGTTTGCGAGCAAGGCCATCAATCCCGGCGTGGAGCACGCGTGGGGACCGCAATTCGTTATTCAATTGAAGGCCACGGTCATCACCATCGTCTTCTCCTTCATTGCCAGCTACGTCCTGCTGAAGCTGCTGGATTGGACCTTGGGCCTCCGCGTCAGCGAGCACGAGGAACGCGTGGGTCTGGACATCACTCAACACAAAGAAGCGGCCTACACAGTCCTAGACTAACTACAAAGAAACATCCTATGAAATACATAGCGGCAATTATTCAACCTGATCGGCTCGACTACGTGCTCGATCTACTGGAGAAGAAAGATATCCATTTGGTCACGGTCTCCAGCGTAATGGGACGCGGTCGCCAGAAGGGCAACGCGGCCGTCTACCGCGGCCATCAGGAAGTCGGCAGCCTGCTTCGCAAGGTAAAAATTGAAATCATTGTGAACAATGAATTTGTGAAACCGGCAATCGAGGCCATCACCGAAGGCGCGCGCACCGGACAAATCGGCGATGGAAAGATTCTCGTCACCAGCATTGAACAATGCATTCGCATCCGCACCGGCGAAACCGGACCAGCGGCGATTGGCTAAAGCGATAGGGGTCTTATCTATGCGCCATTCAGGACTGACCTCTATTTCCTTAGAAGAGCCGGCGGACGTATTCGGCGATGTGGCCGGCTTTTTCTCTTTCGCCGAATACGTTCAGGTGGCAATGGTCTGTCCAGTTTTTAGGGGAGATGACGGAGACCGGAAATGGGGCATAGCCGGTGTGATATTTCTCTGAAAGTTCTTCGAGTATTTTTTCGTGGCGAAGAATTTGGGACAGCTCGAACCCTTTCTGGCGATAACCTTTCGGGGCTGCTCGAAAGGGAACAAGGAGGATTTTGGCTCCGTCATTCTGCACCTGCTGAATCAATGTCTCGACATTGTAAAGAAACGAGAGCTGCGAAAGCGGTATTTCGTGCGGCTGTTTGACTAACTCGCCATTCGGCCGGAACCATGCGGCAGCAGGAGGGGTTCCGTTTTCCGAAGCAAACTGACCGCCATCGAACTGATCGGAATAAAAGATATTAAGAATCGCGTAACTCGCAAAATATGAACGTGCCAGCCATCGCCAGTTTTTCGGCATGGAATGAAGATTGACCAACGGCTGACGCCAGTTGCTGTTGTCCGGGTGGTAGTACGGGAAGGTGTAGCCCTCTGCGTCATTGCCACCCGTATTGACGATCACGAGGTCGGGCCGATAGTAGTGAAACTTGAAGTGATAGTGCGTCAGGATTTCCGCCGAGGTTCCCCAGGGCAGTCCGGCATTAATGACCTCAACATCCGAATATCCTGCTGGTAAGTTTCTCCGTAACAACTCTTCGAGTACGGCGGGATACGCCTCCTCTGGACGCGCGACGGTCCAGCCATAAGTCGTCGAGCCACCGAGACACAACACACGCAAAACACCCTCTCGCTTATCCAGCGGGACAGCCTTTCCGCGATAGCCGTCGGCGTTATGGTAACCGTGCTGTTCCCCCGTGTAGTTCGGAGCCGGAGTGTAAAGCAGATAGGCTTGACCGATGGTATTCTGCATCCGCACCAACGGTGAATCTTCCGCGCCAAGCAAAATTCGACGACCGACCTCGTATTGCGGGGGCATCACCATTCGCGTTGCGAGTTCAATGAACCCGAGGATCATCGCGAACATAATTACGCCAAAGATTCTTTTCTTGAGGCGGTTATCTGTAGCGGTTGGTTTTGCTTCCGATTGCGCCGGCGGTTCCGACATTTCAGGCATATAACATTTCCGTAATTTGCAAATGAGCAGTTTTCTTCAGCAGTTCAACGATGCCGAAAGGCACGTCGGAACGCTCGAGTTTTTTATGTAATAACCGCGTGTCTGCAATAGAAAAATGCTCTTTGGAGAAAGATTTTACTTTTGGGACGGCAGCGAGTTACGACGCGGAGGTGCCTGTCCACGCCTGCAATGGAGGGCCGCCGCGGTTGTAGGCGGTGGTATTGACAACAAAAAGGCCGTCATATTCGGTAAAGCAGGCTTTGCTCAACGGAAAATACGTCGCATTTTTTGCACTGCCACTGCGCACGGGAAGGTTTCCGATCTCTACTTGATCAATCCCCTCGCCCCTTCGCGTCGGAATAAATCGCGCCTCACCAGAAGTGGCAATCAAACGGGCTTCGAGCGTTTCTTTTTCCGGCTGTGCAATTCCATTGTCTTCCGAGCTGCCGACACCAGAGCCTATGACTGCATACCGATTCCCCATTCGCTCGGTGATCTGTTCGCCTGCAGTCCACCATGAAAGGTTTTGCTCTCCCATCTGCCACTGCATCTGACCGCGCTTGAGGTGTCCGTTGTGCGCGTATGCCAACACCTTTCCGCGTGATCGTTCGTGCGCAACAAGGTATTCCAGATTATCCGCCATAACCACGTCACGAATCCCAAGTTGCTGCTCATAGCTCCCCCCACGCGCTTGGGCGGCATGATTGTTCAGCAGTTGTCGCGCGGTTATTGCGTCGTGTAAAGCCGTGTAGTACTCGTTGCGGCCCCGCCTCCCGATCAACTCCGGGGCGCGAATGCGGAGTTCAGAGATCAGCTCCTCGGTCTCTATGCGAAGCGAAACCGCGCGAGGCGACTGGCCGATTGACAGAGAAGGATCCGAAATTGCTTTGGCATTTTCCCACTCCGCATCGGCTCCGATCATCTCGAATATCCGGTTCTTTCGCTCCTCGATATGCGGCGTTTCGACTGACTGAAGCAGGTTCAACGGAGTCAGCAACACGACGCGGGGACTGGCGTAGGCGTATTCTCCGAGCGGGATATCGAATCCATAAAAGCGCAGTTTCGTAGTGTGAGCAGCGTCCGCATTGTACGCGCGCATCCACGCCACCAATTCCTGATTGGCCTCCAACAGGCCGAAGCCTCTACGAAACCACGTCTTAACGCTCTCTTCTTCCGCTGGAACCAAACCCAACACGTATTCGTTCACATCGCGCGCTTGCGGAAAGCTGGATTCAATCGCAATTGCGGAAAAGCCGTGCGACTTTACGAGAGTTTGGAACAGACGATTCCGAATCTGCAAAATCTCCTCTGTGCCGTGCAGCGCCTCGCCGAATCCAAGCAACTCAACCGCGCTGCCGAGCGCTTCCATCATTCGCGCAACGGCGCTCTCAAAGGCGGCGGACGTTTCGGTGGAAAACGGGATGGTCTCTTTTTTATCCACTCGTCAATTGTAGCGCTCATGGAGGACTCCCTTGAAACTGCTTCAACTGTTCCGCAGCTTGTTGAATGATTCGCTCTCGCGCCGCGCGCGATCCCCACGCGAGATGCGGAGTAAGGATGCAGCGTGGCGCACGAAGAAGCGGATTCTTTGGCGATGGCGGCTCGCCTGCCAAAACGTCAGCAGCGTATCCGCTCAATTTCCGTTCGCGCAGCGAGGCAGCAACGGCGTCTTCGTCAATTAATGCGCCGTGCGCAGTATTCAGCAAATAGGCAGACGGCTTCATCCGGGCAAGTGTTGCGGAATTGATGAGCCGCTCCGACTGGAGGGTATGAGGGCAATGCAGACTGACTACATCCGACACGGAAAGCAGCGCGTCCAATTCGCCCAGATGCGCCCCCTCAGGGATTGCAGCCGGTGGCGTTGTGTCAACAATCAGCACGTTCATTCCGAACCCGCGCGCAATTCGCGCCACCACCTGCCCCACCCGACCGAAACCCACAACGCCGATTGTTTGACCGCTCAGCTCCATGAGCGGCTGCAACCGATATGTAAAATCCTGGCTCCGCGCCCATCGGCCATTGCGTACGGTGTGCGCGTGATGGCCCACGCCGGCAGCGAGCTCAAGCAATAACGAAAAGGTGTGCTGTGCCGTGGATTCGGCATCCGCGCCGGCGGCGCAATTGACGACAATTCCACGCTTTCGCGCAGCATCCACATTGATGGACGCGGGATCCGGAACCGAGGACGCCGATATAGCGCAGCGCCGTGAGCTTGCGGATGATCTCTCGATTCATCGGCGCGCGAACCGTCAGGATGGCTTCCGCGCCTCTGGCCCGGGTCTCTATCTCTTCAACGCTCGTCCGGTCGTGAAGGGTCAATTCGCCCAAGGCCCTCAGCGGTGACCATAATTCATCGCCGGGTCCCATTACATAAGCGTCCAAAACAACAATTTTCATGGCAGTGGTAATTGTGCGCGCGAGCGAGTGTACACGAGTTCTGCAAGTGGCAGCAAATTGCGAACGTCCTCCGCGTTGTATTTCAGCAACACTTCAAGCGCAGCGCCGGAGCCATAGCGCCATTCGCGCCAGAGGCGGACTGCGTCCCAGCCAGTAAGCCCGGTCGTTGAGTCACTGCGCACAATTCCGAGTTGTCGCTCGATGTTCTTCAGTCCGCCCGTCAAGCCGAGTCGTTGTAGCGGAAAGCGGAGGTCCAAATGAAAATGGTTTTGCAAACGGTGCGGAAAGCGTTTGCGGAGTACAGGCAAATCGAAAAACACACCGTTGAAGGAGACGAGTAGAGGGAACTGCTCCATGTACTCCACGGCATCCTGCAGGTTTTCATCCTTCACAAAAGAGCGAGTCTGACGCCCGTCGAATGTGCCGATGACGGTGATGGAGTCCGGGTCTGTGCCACCATCGGTTTCGATATCCACAAAGAGTGCATGAGTACCAAGCTCGTCCCAAATGCGCCACTTGTGGACGTTGCTCAACGCGGAATCAAAATACGTCCATTGTCGCGAAGCAAGGGCCATTTGCGAGGCCTCTAAAATCTCACGCCAATCGTCACGACAGGACGACGCCAATACCGATGACCAGTCTGTGCGCCCCTGCTTCCACCACTTCTTTTCGGTCGCCTCCCCCACGCCTGGAAGATGGAGGAAGGTTTGTTGCAGCACGGCAATTATCCGCCAATCATCTGAGGATCGTGTTTTTGTTCAAACACGGTGATCTCGTCTGCATGTTCCAACGTGAGGGCGATTTCATCGAGGCCGTGTCGCAGATGTTTTTTCACGACCGGATCAATGTCAAAGTGAAACGCCATTTCTTCTGGCAGATGCAAAACAACCCGCTGCTCGTCGAGATCAACCGTCGCCTCAAGGCCCTTGTTGCGCTCAACCATCGCGAAAATTTCGTCCACCTCTGGCGCTTCCAACTCAACCGTCACCAACCCGTTTTTCACGCAGTTGTTTTTGAAGATGTCTGCGAACCCGGGAATCTGCTGGCCGCCAATTTCTTGACGGGGTGCGATGATGGCACGGAAACCGTATTGCATTACGGCCCAGACCGCGTGTTCGCGGCTCGAGCCGCAACCGAAGTTATTGCGCGTGACGAGAACAGACGCACCTTGGTAACGCGGGTAATTCAAGGAGAATTCGGGATCCGGGTCACCCTCCGGCAGGTAGCGCCAGTCGAAAAATAAACTGAGCCCAAACCCGGTGCGTTTAATGGATTTCAAGAACTGCTTCGGAATAATTGCGTCAGTATCAACGTTCGCACGATCCAATAGCGCCACTAAGCCACGATGAGTTGAAAATGGTTCCATAGTCGTTCCTCTATTCTTAGGCGCTTAACGCTTTCAAGCCATCCCATGTACGGATGTCAACAAAGTGACCTTCCACCGCGCAGGCCGCCGCCATTTCCGGGCTAACCAGGTGCGTGCGACCGCCCTTGCCTTGGCGTCCTTCAAAGTTGCGGTTGGACGTCGAAGCGCAACGCTCGCCCGGCTTCAGTTGGTCCGGATTCATACCCAAGCACATACTGCAACCGGCATGACGCCATTCCGCACCGAAGTCCTTGAACACCTGATCAATGCCCTCGGCTTCCGCCTGACGGCGAATCTGCTGCGAGCCGGGAACAACCATTACACGCAGGGTGTCCGCTTTGCGACGGCCCTTGATCAACTTCGCAACCTTGCGCAAATCTTCGATACGCGCGTTGGTACAGCTTCCCAGGAAGATCGTGTCTGGACGAATGTCCGTCATCTTTGTGCCGGGTTTCAAATCCATGTATTCCAACGCCTGCTCGACATCGCGGCGGCTATAGCCAGGAACTTTGTCGGGATCCGGCACAACGCCGCCGACATCCACGACCATACCAGGACTCGTTCCCCACGTTACTTGCGGAGAAACTTCGGACGTGTTGATTGTGATCGTCCGATCAAACTCTGCACCATCTTCCGTTGGGAGCGTCTTCCAATATGCGATAGCCTTGTCCAACGCCTTGCCGCGCGGGGCATAGGGACGGTCGCCTGATGCGATATACTCGAAGGTGACATCGTCTGGGGCGATCATCCCCGCGCGTGCGCCGCCTTCGATGCTCATATTGCAAATTGTCATACGCGCTTCCATGGAAAGTGCGCGAATCGCTTCGCCACAATATTCCATGACATAGCCGGTACCACCGGCTGTACCGATCAAACCGATCAGTTTCAAAACCATATCCTTCGACGTGCAGCCCGGCTGCAGACGTCCCGTGAACTCGACTTTGAACGTCTTCGATTTCGTCTGACGCAACGTCTGTGTCGCCATCACATGTTCAACTTCCGACGTACCGATGCCGAAGCCCAGCGAGCCAAAGGCGCCATGCGTCGAAGTATGCGAGTCGCCACAGACCACGGTCAGGCCGGGAAGGGTCAACCCCATTTCCGGGCCGATCGCGTGGACAATGCCCTGATGGCCGGTTTCGTAGTCAAACAGCTTGATCCCGTTGTCGCGACAATTGTTGATCAGCGCCTCAACCTGCGCACGAGAGATCGGGTCTTTGATATTAAAGGGATCATCCGTCGGCACGTTGTGGTCCAACGTGGAAAACGTCAGCTCCGGACGACGCACCTTGCGTTTCGACAGGCGAAGCCCTTCAAACGCCTGCGGACTCGTCACCTCGTGTACCAGATGGCGGTCAATGTAGAGAATCACCGTGCCATCGGGCAGGGTTCTGACTACGTGGGCATCCCAAACTTTCTGAAATAATGTCTTAGCCATAGAGAGTGATTTGTACGCGCCCCCTGCCCGCTTTTCAAGGCCGGAGCGGAAAAATATGCACAGGCGCACGGCGGAGCGCCTGCGGTTGATGAGTGAATCAGCCCACCAGTTGACCGGAGCAAAAATCGCCAGCACTGGCTGGCCAAAATCGGGCCGTCAACTCATCGCTTTATCGGCGGTTACGTCAGGTCATCGCCGCGCGCCATCAGCACCTTGCCCGTGCGCACGAGTTCGATAATTCCAAATTTGGTCAACATCCCGATCAGCGCATCGAGTTTGTCGCTGTTGCCGGTACACTGGAAGATGATCGAAGTTTCGGTCAGGTCCACCGTACGGCAGCGGAAATGTTCGCCGACTTGCAGCACTTCGGCGCGATGCGCGGCGTCTGCAGCAACCTTCACCAGCGCCAGCTCCTTGATCACTGCGGCCTTGTCCGTGTGATCCACGCAACGCAGCACGTCAATCAACTTGCTCGTCTGTTTGATGATTTGCTCCATGCCCTCACGATTTCCGCTCAGACCAATCGTCATACGTGAGAATTTGCCATCCATCGCAGGGGACACGACGAGGGATTCGATATTAAAACCGCGCCGCGCGAAAACCTGCGCGATGCGCGCGAGCACGCCCGGTTTGTTTGCGACGTACACACTGATCGTGTGCACTCCATTGGAAAGGGCGATGTGGGGATTTGCTTCGTGTGTAGTCATTTCAGCACCATTTTGTTAACTCATCAACCTCAGGTCGAGCCGGTCGGTTTCTCCATCTTGTGTTTCGGCGCCTCGAGTAACATTTCGTCAATCGGGCGTCCCGCAGGCACCATCGGGTACACGTTATCCGTCTTCTCCACGATGGCATTGATGACTGAAGGTCCATCATTGTACTCCATCGCGCGTTTGAGGATTTTGCGGATATCCGCGCCTCGGCGGAGGGTGAAGCCCTTCGCGCCCGGATAGGCCTCGGCAAGTTTTGCAAAGTCGGGATTGCCCTCAAGATCCACGCCGCTTTCGCGGCTTTCGAAGAACAATTCCTGCCACTGACGCACCATGCCCAGATAGTTGTTGTTCAGCACGAGCACTTTCACCGGCAGCTTGTTCACACACGCCGTCGCCAGCTCGCACATCGTCATTTGAAAACCGCCGTCACCGACAATCGCCCACACCTGATCATTCGGCGCGGCAAACTGCGCGCCGATCGCGGCGGGAAAGCCGTAGCCCATCGTGCCCGCGCCGCCGGAGCTGAGCCAGCCGTCCGGTCGCTCGGTCTTATAGAATTGCGCGGCCCACATCTGGTGCTGCCCCACGTCCGGCGAAATAATCGCCTTGCCGTCGGTCAGCTTCCACAGCTCATCAATGATGTGCTGCATCTTCAAGCCGCCATATTTTTTTATACTTCAGCGGATACTTCTTCTTGTATTCGTCAAGGTGGTTGAGCCAATCGCTGGTATCCATCGGATGCACGCGCTTGATCAGCTCCTCCACAACTTTCTTCGCATCGCCGACACAATAATGATGCACATGGATCATTTTGTTGATCTCCGCCGCATCAATATCAATGTGAATCCGGATTGCGTTCTTGGCGAATTTCGGCGCCTGCCCGATGATGCGATCATCGAAGCGCGAGCCGATCGAAATCAGCACATCCGCCTCCGTCACCGCTTTATTCGAATAGGCGGTGCCGTGCATCCCCATCATTCCAAGAGAAAGCGGGTGCGTTTCAGAAATCACACCCTTGCCCAACAACGTTGTTGTGACCGGCGCACGCATTTTTTCCGCAAGCCTGCGCACCGCATCTTCCGCGCCGGAAATCAACGCGCCCTGCCCCGCGAGAATCACCGGACGCCTCGCCTTGCTCAACGCCTCGGCAACCAGCTCCACTTTGGACATGTCCAAGGAAATCTCCGGATCATATCCCGGCAAATCCATCGGCGGATCCATCTCGCCCGTGAACGGGCCGGCGCTGATATCCTTTGGAATATCAATCAGCACAGGTCCCGGCCGGCCAGTGCTTGAAATATAGAACGCTTCTTTCACGACCCGCGCCAGATCATTCGTCTTCTTCACAAGGTAACTGTGCTTCACCACCGGCATGGTGATGCCGAACACGTCCGCCTCCTGAAAGGCGTCCTTCCCCAGCATCGGAGAAATCGTCTGGCCCGTCAGCACCACCAGCGGCATCCGAGTCCATCGCGGCGGTCATGATTCCCGTCACGGTATTTGTCGCGCCCGGTCCGCTCGTCACCAGCACCACGCCCGGCCGTTTCTTCACACGCGCATACCCATCCGCGATGTGCGTGGCGCCCTGCTCGTGACGCACCAACACCAATTTAATTTTTGTGCGCGTCGTAATCAGCGCGTCAAAAATCGGGATCGCCGCGCCGCCGGACAAACCGAAAATATACTCAACGCCCTGACGCTCCAGCTCGCGGACAATTGCCTGCGCACCATCCATCGTCTCCTTCGCGACCACCGGCCCCTTCACTTCAACCCCGCGCGTCTTCGGCGATGATGTCTTCTTCACAGCTTTTGCTTTTTTACCCGTCGGACTCATAAATCACCTCTTCAATAGACACAAAGATACAGCATCACCTAAAGCCGTCAACAAAAATTCCCAATTTATTTGAACAACTTTCGCATGAAGTTGCGACGTGCCCAAAAATGTTTGCATTTTTAACGGCAAATTTGTGTAGCAAAAGCACCAGCCTAGCAAATTCCGCGCAAATCAACCCACAACATCGCCTACCAACGCACTTCCACCGCGTCGCCAAGCGATATTCCGTACAATTCGGCGACATTCCCTTGATTGACAGATAGTTCCAACAAACCCGATGAGCCGCATAGGGCCAGTGTAGAACCACCGGGCGCAGAGGTATAGAATTGTGATAACTTCTTTATTTGCAGTTGATTGCACGAAATAAGGAGCGTTTGGGAATTATTATCAACCCTCTCGACGGGGATGTTGGAAATCACGTTTCCAAACCGATCTACGTGAATAATCTCCCCCAAAATGCGCCTTCGCCGGATATTCGGCTTTGGCCAATCGAAACGAATTGGCTTCACGACGGAATCCGCAAGGTCCTTTCGCGATGCCCCGGCAGCGAGGAGACCCGCCGCATACGCAAATATGTCCCTGCCTTGAAAGGTTTGCCCCACTGCGTCCGGGCGAAGAACCGTCGGGCGGATGCGGTAGGCCCGCCAGCGCTGCGCGGTTTCAAAGACCCATGAAAACAAACCATTGTCCGGCCCGATCAGCCATCGTCCATCCGCATTCACCAGCAGCGGCTTGCGACGGCTTCCAACGCCGGGATCAACCACTGCGACGTGAATCGTTCCTTTTGGAAAAAGATTCCAATAATAACGCAGCGTCCACGCGCCCGCGCGGATGTTTTGCGGCGGGACATCGTGAGAAGTATCCACGAGTTGAACAGACGGACACGCCTCCACCACCACGCCCTTCATCGCGGCCACATACCCGTCCACCGTCCCGAAATCCGTTAAGAAGGTTACAATTTTCATCAACGCTCCGATTCCCCACCGCCACCCTCTCGGCAGATTATCCGGCAAAGTTATGGCGAAATGCCGATTTCGATCTATACTAGAAGACTATGGAAATTGAACCACTCATTAAACAGTTGCTCACCGAGCTGGGCGAAAACCCGGAGCGCGAGGGCTTGGTCAGAACCCCCCACCGCGTTGCCGAGGCGTGGAAATTTCTCACGCGCGGCTACACTCAGGATATAGACAAGGTGATCAACGGCGCTTTGTTTAAGGCCGACGCGCAACATCTCGTGATTTGCAAGGATATCGAAATTTACAGCGTTTGTGAGCACCACATGCTCCCCTTCTTTGGCCGTTGCCACATCGGCTATATCCCGCGCGACAAGGTCATCGGCGTCAGCAAGCTCGCGAGAATCGCAGATATGTTTTCGCGGCGGCTCCAAATTCAGGAACGGCTCACGGAACAAATCGCGCAATGCCTCATGACGCACCTCAATCCGCTGGGTGTAGGTGTTGTCATCGAAGCGCGACATCTCTGCATGATGATGCGCGGGGTCGAAAAACAGAATTCCAACATGATTAGCTCGGCGCTATTGGGTTGCTTCCAGACTCCGGCGACTCGCGCAGAGTTCTTCCAACTCATCGAGCGCCCGACACACCACACCTAAACAGAGGTAGGCCGGAAGACGCAACGACGCCCGCAACGCGCTTCCGGCTGCTTTCCCGCCAAGGCACGGCGGCGTTTCCATCGAGAAGACGCTAATCTTCCTCGCCAGCCAACTTGCGATACAGCGTTGCCAGGCTGATGTGGAGCGACTTGGCGGCTTTTTCCTTGTCGCCGTCATAATTCTTGAGCACCTGACCAAGATACTCCCGCTCCTTCGTCCGCAGAAAATTTCGGAGCGAGCGCCCGCTCATCTCGTCGAAATTGTTTGTCGCTTCACCGGCGCGCGACGCTGAAGTGGCGCTGATCACTTTCGCCGGCAAATCATTCAATTGAATCACGCCGCCATTCGCAAACGCCAGCGCGTGACGCACCGCATTTTGCAGCTCACGCACGTTGCCGGGCCAGTCGTAACGCTCCAGCGCCATCTCCGCAATCGGATCAATAGTGGGCAACTGGCTGTGATCCCTGATTTCAGAGCGGATAAAATGACTTACCAGCGGCTGGATATCCTCGCGCCGCTTGCGCAGCGGCGCGATTTCAATCGGGATAACACTCAACCGGTAATACAAATCCTCCCGGAAACTTTTGTTCTCAATCATATCCTCCAGCCGGTCGTTGGTCGCGGCAATCACGCGTACATCCACGGTGGTGGATTCGTTGCTGCCAACTTTCCGCACCTGGCGATCCTGCAACACACGAAGCAGTTTGGCCTGAATACTCGCGGACATGGAGCCGATTTCATCAAGAAAAATGGTGCCGCCACTCGCGGCCTCAAATAGACCCTCCTTGGTTGCCGTCGCCCCGGTGAACGCCCCTTTCACATGGCCGAACATCTCCGATTCCAGCAAAGATTCCGGCAAGGCGGCGCAATTGATTGGAAGAAATTTTCGGCCGCGTCGCGCGCTATGCGCGTGAATGGCCTGCGCGATCAATTCCTTGCCCGTTCCGCTTTCGCCACTCACCAACACGGTGGTGTCCGTCCGGGCCACCCGGCCGATGATCTCGCAGACGCGCCGCATGGCGGGGCTTTCCGCGACAATATTCTCAAACTCATAGCGGGCGTCCAACTGCCGCCGCAAATCATCATTCTCGTTGCGCACGCGCGTGAACTCCAGCGCGCGCTGCACGGTCAACAACAGCTCATCCACCTTGAAGGGCTTGGTGACATAATCGAACGCCCCCTCTTTCATCGCCTGAACGGCGGTCTCAACGGAGCCGTACGCAGTCAGCATAATGACCGCCATTTGGGGCCGCTCGCGGTGCGCAATTTTAAGCAACTGCAATCCGTCAACGGCGGCCATTCGGATATCGCTGATCATCAGATCAAACAACTCCGACAAAAATATTTCCTGTGCCTTTTCGCCGCTGCGCGCTGCAACCGGCTCATGGCCCTCGGATTTCATCAACGTGCTCAACACATTGAGGATGCTAGGCTCGTCATCAACGAGCAAAATGCGCGCCATGCGCTTACCTCCACAATTACGAATCCGCCTGCCCCGACCGCCCCAAAAAGTTAGAATAACATGTGACCGGAAAAAAATAAGTCAAATTTGTTGCGATCTCAAATTTATTGGAATCGGCGGACGTGGCCAACTCAACGGGCGTTTGCAATCGCCTCCAGGCCGAGGCAATGGGTTTGCTTATCGGGCGGATTCCGGCGTATCGGCTTCCAGCAAATCGCGAAGGCTTGCGCCGGAATCATCCGCAAACAAAAGGAAGCGCGCAAGCGTGGTGGCGAGTCGGTTGGATTCTTCCGTGATGGACCGGCAGAGCGCCTCCTGCTCTTCGGCGAGCAGTTGCCGGCAGCACGAGTCGCCGGCGCGCGATTTTTCGATCAGCTTCGCAAGCAGTTGCGCCGAGCCGGAAATTGCGGCGACAGGATTCCTGACCTCGTGCGCCATGTGGCTCACAAAGCGCGCCGCAATCCGCAACAACGACGACGCGACCTGCTCGTTCATGCTGGAGAGCAACTGCTCCGCGTCGCTCAAGAGCAGAACAAATTTTGCGCGGGGGCAATCAGCCATTTCCTCGGCCAGAGGCGCAATTTGATACCGCAGATTCAGCGCCGCGCCATTGTGCTTCAAAACATTCCAGCGCACCCCCTCGTCCGGCCAATCCTGGTCCTCGGGCGCGGCTGCGAGAAGCGATTTCCACGGGCGGTCGCACCACGAATTCGCATCAAGCTGCAACAGGTCGCGGGCGCGGCTATTGATCCAGCACAGGTGCTGCATTTCGTCCAAAAGGCCGCAAGCCAGCGGCAATTTCTCCAAATTTGCCGTGCCGCCTGTTGTTCCCGCAATCTCCGCTCGCCCGCGTTCTTCACTGCTCATTTTCCAGCCTCTCCCTGAAATTGCGCGGCCTCCCCGTCGTCTTATGCGACGCATACAGCACACGCCAAGGTCGGCTGAATAGTTAGCAAGAAGGATGCCAGAGAAGTTTATCGGCAATTTTTGACAACTTATGCGCTTCGGCTGTCGCAAATCGAGCTGGAGCGTCAACCCGTTTTTTTCATCCATGCAAAATCCAAACCATACGGCGCTCCGACATGCGTCTTTTTGCGAATCGCCTGAGCCGGATCCGTTCCCGCCAGTTCGTGGAGATTGTTTTTTACGTGGTGGTATGCGTCGCGAAACGGCATCCCCTCTCCCACCAGCTCCAATGCGCGGTCTGTCGCAAACACATCAGAAGTAAAGCCCTTTAATAACGCCTCGCGGTTCACACCCATCCCGGAAACCAACCCGTTCATCACGCGAAGGCTTGCGCGGGTTGTTGCAATCCCCTCCATGAACGGCTCTTTCGCCTCTTGCAAATCGCGATTGTAGCCAGACGGCAGCCCGCGGCAGATATCAAAGACCGCGCTCGCGGCGGCGCGTACTTTCGCCGCCTTTGCGCGGACAAGCTCCAGCACATCGGGATTCTTCTTCTGCGGCATAATGCTGCTGCCCGTGCAATAGGCCGCCGGCAGCGCGAAGTAGTTGAATTCCGGCATCGTGAATAGCATCAGATCCTGCGCCAGTTTTGACAGGGTCAGCATTAACTGGCTGTACCCATCGAGCAGCAGCGATTCAAGTCGGCCCCGCCCCTGATTTGCATACAAAACATTGTGTGCGGCGCAATCAAAGCCCAACAACCGCGCGACAAGGGCGCGGTCAATCGGCAGCGGCACGCCATAGCTCGCCGCAGAGCCGAGTGGGGAACGGTTGTTCAGTTCAAACAGCGCCATGAGCAACTCCATTCCATCGGCCAGCTCTTCCGCAAATGCAGACGCCCACAGTCCAACAGAACTCGGCATCCCCGGCTGCATGTGCGTCCGACCGACCATCGGCACAGCCACATGCTTGCGCGCAAACGCGAGCAACGTCCTCGCCAGAGCGACGGACTCCTCCAGCGTCCCGAGAATTTCATTCCGCGCAAACAGACGAAGATCAAGCGCAACCTGATCGTTCCGGCTCCGCGCTGTATGCACTTTTTTCCCGACATCGCCCAGCGCCGCGGTCAGCGTCCGCTCAACCGCAAGGTGCGCATCCTGATCTGCAATTGTGATCTTGAATCGCCCGGCCCGCGCTTGCTCGACAATCTTCCGCAGCTCGCCCAAAACACTGCTGCACTCACGCTCCGTCAACACGGGCGGGCTGACCTTCATCCGGCTCAACATCACCACATGCGCCGCCGTGCCGAGACAGTCCACCTCGACCAGAGCGTGATCAAGAATCACATCCCGCCCCGCCGTGAATACGAGGACTTCCGGATCAATTGCGCCCACTGTTGTCGCGCGTGGCGCACTCTTCTTTGCTTTCACCATAAATCACCTCTGTGCATGAACCTGCTGCGGGCAAAGCGTACGGACATTCCCTCGGTTTTGCACGGGCAAACTCAGGGCGTCGTCAGCCGCTGCTCCACGGAGTCAAGATAGCGCTGAACCGCGCTCGGCCCGCCCGCGCCCGAACGCAGCCGATCTTCCACCACATCAAGATAGCGTCGCCTCGTCGCAACAACGGTCTCGAAGGCGATTCGACGCTCCTCCGCCTCTTTCCATAGCTCTCGCAATTTTCGCGCCGCTACGCCCTTTGCCATCTGATCAAGAAATCGCGCATACCCCTCGGCAACAGCCACCGCCTCATCCTCCTGCCCGATGGATTCCAAACGAAACCTCAACGCGAGGCGCACGGAGAACGAGCGGGTCCAAGGCTCGCCACGATGAGAAATTAATGAGGAAAGCGGTTCATCGCTCAGCTCAACCGGGCCACCAGCCGATTCTAGGTCGTACCGCTTAATGAAGTTCATGCCCAACAAATTTTGAACGTCGCCAAAAGTCGAAGCGCGTGCGCGGGCACGTTGTTCCGCAATCCACAAATCCCACGTGCGCTCCGCGCGAGCGGGATCCGCCTGCCCGACGGTCTGCTTCGCCCACCACCCGGCGTCGGGCGGGTATCCGTTCGCCTGCAGGCGAAGCGCATCGAGCAGCAAATCCTTCTCACGCGGCCCGGCCATCAACCAATCCACCAGCAACATCGCATCCGCCTTCTGCGGCCAGCGCCCCTGTGGCATCACGAAACTTTCAATCAAGGCCGGAAAAGATAAAAGCTCCCCAACGTTCCACCGCTCAAATGCAACCGTCTGGTCGCGACGCCGCAAATCGCTCCGGCTGCGATGAATCAAGCCGATGGCAAGCCAGTCCGGCACGTGCGCCGGCTCGAGACAGCGCGCGGTCGCGTCCTGCATCGCCTGCGCGTAGCGATTAATCAACAACCCGCCCAAGGCCTCTTCCGCTTGCTCAATATCCAGTGCATCCAATCCGCGCAGCGTCAAAGTCTGCCGGATTTCTCCATCGCGACACCCCTGCGCGACACGAATCAGCGGCTCCATGTTCGGGCCTGTCCCCGATTCAATTTGAAGCGGCTGTGCGAGATCAAATGGAATGGCGCCAAGCGCTGCCGCCATTCGATCCGCGACGCCCTCCGCCCATTGCGCAAGCTCCGTCGCGCGATCCGCCGGCAGACCCGTGACAACAAAACGCCGCGTCGCGCTAAACACCGTGCGCGTCCGCAGGAGTCGTTGTTGTGGCGGGGGCTCTGCGCCCAACGCAAACTCACACGGCGTCATCACGCACGCAAGCAGCGCAATTCCCCAAAAGGACATACGCGCGATTTTCACGGTGAAGCCCGCCCCTGACTTTCAAGCAGCAACGTCACCGGCCCGTCATTCTCCAATTCCACGCGCATATACGCGCCGAAGCGTCCGGTTCCGACTCCAAACCCCGCATCGCGCAACAACGCGACAAATGACTCGTAGCCCGCCTCCCCTTCCTCCGGCGGCGCGGCGTCGAGATAACTCGGGCGATTCCCCCGCGCACAGTCTCCGAACAGCGTGAACTGGCTGACCACAAGGAACTCCGCATTCACATCGCGCGGGGCGAGATTCATTTTGCCATGCGCGTCGTCAAAGACGCGAAGGTTCATGACTTTGCGCGCAAGGTATTCACGATCCGCAGGGGTATCGTCGCGACCGACGCCGCAGAGAATTAGAAAACCGCAGCCGATGGCCGCGACCTCTTCATTCTCCACCAGCACGCGGGCCCGATTTACGCGCTGGACAACCAGTTTCATTTCACCGGAGCGTCTTAATCAGCCGCGCGTGAAACGCGCAGCGACAATAGGCGATTCAGCGCTGCTGCAATCTCGTAGCGGCGCGGACGAGCAAGGTCTCCGCGCAGGTCGCGCGTCAAACACTCCAGCCCTTCCGTGCTGAGGTCGCGATCAATCAGATCGAGTAGCTCACGAATCGGACGGCCTTCGTCCAGATAACGGTTTTTCGCGTAGTAGAGAATCAGGCCGATGGTCTCGGTCTGATACGTATCGGCCAACTGCGCCACAGCAGTCAGATCAATGACGTAGTTTCCGAACCGCAACTGGTTCAACGACTCTGCGCCCACCACGGCGTCATGCCGGCCGGAAGTCGGATCGAGACTGCTCGGAACCACCCAGCGCGAGTACTCAACGAGACGCTTCAGCGCCGAGGCATCCGGCTTCAATTCGGACGTCTGTATCGCCAATTGCTTCGCCTCGCGAGTGACGTCGGAAACTTGATAGTCGTCAATCCGCAACACCGTATCGGCGACCGGAATAAACTCCGTCACCGACGACGCCCCTGCGACAACGATTGAGATTCCCAAGTCATCGGCCATCTGCCGTGCGCAGACGGATAGCGGGATCAAGCGAGGATCAACACCTGCGGCCAATCCCTTCAACCGCGAATCTTCGCAGAGGAATCCGGAGTTGGAATCGGACTCATCGAACAACAATGCCCGCGCACCGACCTCGAGCGCCTCTGCAACAGCGGCAGCTTCCGCCGCGCACGGATCTGCGTGCGTCGTCGTGTATTGGCGCACATCACGACCGGCCGGGTTCTGCCGGACAAACGCCGCAATGTCCACGCGCTGCACACTGCGCCGATCCTCCGCCGCGATATACACCGCGTCCGGCGAGACAATCACATACTCGCGGCCATCGCCGGGTACATGGTTGTAGATTCCTGCGGCGAGCGCCTTCATCAGCTCTGTGCGCCCGGAATAGGCGTCGCCCAAAATCACCGTGATACCACTGGGAATGCCCAACCCGCGTATGCGCCCCTTGTTCGGCACATCCATATCTATCAGCAACTCATCCGGTACAATCAACGGTACATCGCGATCATAATCGGGGCGATCCGAGCGATCCATGCGGATCAGAAACGCGCCTTCGCCGACAAACCCGATCAACCCGCGCGTCGGAAGCGCCTGACGAATCGCATCGGCGTCTTCCATTAAATCCACAAATTGATGAACCTCGGTCTCTTCGAGATTGCAAAAGATCAGGGCCGAATTGACGACCCTCGGCAGCTCTTCAAAGAAAATATGACGCGCTTCTTCGCCCAAAATACTTCCGCGACGGGACGGAAGCTGAACGGTCAATCGTGCCTCAATGAAGTCGTCCGAAATCACCAGCGCGGAACGCGGAAGAATCTTCTGCCCCGGTGTCGCGGCAGAAAGATAGCGGCGGGATATGCCCTGATCGTCGTACGCCGTCACCTTTTCGATAGCGGCGGAAACTTTGCGCACCAGCAAATCTTCCAGCGCGGTGCGACGGATCGCCGTCGTGTAGAGGTTAGGCGGGAATCCTGCAACAGCGGTCGGAACACGAACGACAAAAATCGTATGCGTGTCTTCGGCTTCGCCGGGGACGCGCGTCACCTTGAGAATGTAGCGCGAGAAATCGTAGTCGCCGATGATTCGCCCGTATTCGGAGAAATCCCGCCCGTCAATCTCGCCGAGCATCTCAAAAAACTCTTGTTTATCCTTCATGCCCTTCCTTTCAACCCGCTCACTGAATTCGTGCCCGGGCGCGTCCTTCAATTATGCGAAAGTCCGTCAACGCGGACACGACCCGATGCTCAGATTTAAGGCTCTCAAACATCCGCGCAAGCCGTTTCGCCGCCCACGTCCCCACCCGCCCCGGCAGTGGCAGGTGACCCACGCGAAGTCTGCTCAGCTCGAAGCTCAAGCCCCGTTTATCCTCAATCTTCGGCGCGCATACAACGTCGTAACTCAGCGTCAGCGCCCCATACTTTGCCGTCCAGACAACGATCAATGTGCCGGGCAACATCTGTGCGCGGACATCCGTTATCTCCGACTTCAGGTAACCTTCTGAAATTCGTGTGGGACTGTTCAAGAGCAATCGGTGGAGATACGCATTCAGTTCCGCTTCGGACAAAATCTCTTCTGTCGGCGTTCCATTCACAATCCCGGCTTCAAGCTTCTGCAAACGGGCGACAAATCTATCGGCATCCGCCTCCGTGCCCACGCGCCCCTGCGGCGGCACTGTGCGCAGCATCTGAACAAAGGAAATAAGCAGTCCGAGAAGAATCAGCGTACGCACGAGACGAAAGAGTTTGCGCCCGCCCCCTGTACCGCCGCCGTGCACGAGGTTTTTGATGTCCAGCTCCGCGCCGCATTTCAAGCAGAACTTGCGGCCGACAGAAGTCACCGCGCCGCATTTGCTACATTTAATTTCGGCCATTATGTCGCCTTTTTCGCGGGTTTCGCCTTTTCCTTCGCAGCGGATTTCGCCGGAGCCGGTTCTTTTGCCGGACTGCCCTCGCTCTTCGGCGCACGGCTTTCATTTGCCTTCTCCGCAGCCTTCTTATACCCCTCGCTGCGATAGTCCGTAATATAAAAACCGCTGCCTTTGAACAACAGCCCCCGCCGGTTCCGATTTTGCGACGCACGGCGCCCCTGCATTTCGGACAGCGCTTCAACGGCGGATCGCTCATGCGCTGAAAGCGCTCAAATTCGCAACCGCATTTTTTGCATTCGTATTCGTAGGTCGGCATGTAAAAAAATCCCTGACAAACAGCGGAACAGAGTATGTGTCGCCTCCCCGCCTGTCAAATAGTGAGGCGAGCCACGGATTTGCGGGCTGGCGAATCGAAGCGACCCGCGCTACCGTCCACCCATGTTCGATTTGCCAAGCTATCTTTCGGTTCGACGAATGCAGGTGGACGATTATCTGGATCGCCACCTGCCCGCCGCCTCCACGCGCCCCGCCGTTCTGCACGAAGCAATGCGCTACAGCATTTTCGGCGAAGCAAAACGCATCCGCCCCATCCTCTGTATGGCCGCAGCAGAGGCTGTTGGCGGCGCGGCAACTTCCGCGCTGCGCCCCGGCGCGGCGGTGGAGCTGCTTCACACCTATACGCTGGTTCACGACGACCTCCCCGCAATGGATGACGATTTGCTCCGCCGAGGGCGACCGACCTGCCATGTGAAGTTCGGCGAGGCAAACGCGATTTTGGCAGGCGACGCACTCCTGACCATGGCGTTTGAATGGCTGGCGGACTGTATCGCGCCGATGCCGCACGCACCCACCGCGCTCATTGCGGAACTCGCGCGCGCAACGGGAAGTTCGGGCGTCATTGCGGGACAGGTTGAGGATCTTGCCGCTGAAGGTCGCGCGTCGGACGCGGAACTCGTGGACTACATTCATTTCCACAAAACCGCCGACCTTCTCCGCGCCGCGCTGCGCATGGGCGCGATAGCCGGTGGCGGAACATCTGCGCACATCGAAGCGCTCAGCGAATATGGAAATAGAATCGGAGTTGCGTTCCAAATTGCGGACGACCTTCTCAACGCCACATCCCATCGCGACGCACTCGGAAAAAACACCGGCACCGACGCCAAACGCGGAAAATTAACCTATGTCGCCGTTCACGGCATTGACGAATCCCGGCGCCGCGCCCAAACATTGGTTGCGGAGGCGAAAGAAAACCTGCAAACACTCCCCGGCAACATCACGCCTCTCGCGGCAATCGCCGACTTCGTGGCCGCGCGCAAATTCTGATTCGCCCGGCACTCTGGAACAAATGTCGGCGATTCATACGATACCGACAAAAAAACAGCCGTCCGCGCGAGCGAACGGCTGTTTCGTATTTAATTGTTAGAGCGAGTCGGTTTTAGTAACCGCCCCGGTCGCTGCGATCGCGATAGCCGCCACGTTCTCCGCGGTCGCCACGGAAGCCGCCGCCACCGCGTCCACCACGGTCGCCGCCGCCACCGCCACCACCACCGCCGCCACTCCATTCGCGACGTTCACGCCGTGGGCGTTCTTCGCGAGCTTGAGCTTCATTGACCCGGAGGGCGCGGCCCTTGAGGTCTTTTTCGTTCAATCCCGCGATAGCCGCTGTGGCTTCCTCGCGGTTGGGCATCTCGACGAAGCCAAAGCCCCGCGACTTGCCTGTGAATTTGTCCAGGATCACGCTCGCCGAGCTGACAGTACCAAACGCTTCAAACGCAGATCGAATATCCATGTCCGTCGCGCCGTACGGAAGATTGCCAACGAATATGTTCACTACCTTGCTCTACCTCTCGCTCTTTCTAGTGTCGCCTATACTTGTTCTATCACCCGTTGAGTCAGCGACTAAAAACTCCTCCGGCGTGACTCCTTAATTAACTACTTTAACGGCAGGTAGCGACGCAATAGCAAAATTGTGGTTTTGCGCCCGCTGTGGCGCATAAGCTGAGGCTATTCGTCCTTCAATCCTTCGGTTAGATACTGCTCATACGAACTGAGATCAAGCAGCCCGTGGCCACTGAGGTTAAACAGAATGACCTTCTTCTTGTTCTCCTCGCGTGCACGAACCGCCTCGTCAATGACGGCGGAAATTGCGTGGGAAGTTTCCGGCGCGGGAATCAAACCTTCCGTACGTGCAAACGTCACGGCGGCTTCGAATACCTTCGTCTGGGGTTGTGCAAGAGCCTCGATGATGCCCAGCTTGTACGCATGGCTCACCATCGGCGCCATCCCGTGGTAACGCAACCCACCCGCGTGAATGCTCGGCGGAATGAAATCATGGCCGAGTGTGTGCATCATCAACAGCGGGGTCATTCCAGCGGTATCACCAAAGTCGTAGCGCAGCTCACCCTTGGTCAAGGACGGACAGGAAGCGGGCTCGACCGCGATGAGGCGATAGTCTTTCTTGCCCGCAAGCTTTCGCTGAATCCATGGGAACGCGATACCAGCAAAATTACTTCCGCCACCGGCGCAGCCAATCACGATGTCCGGCTCTTCGCCTGCGAGTTCCATTTGTTTGATGGACTCCTGACCGATCACGCTTTGGTGCATGCAGACGTGGTTCAACACGCTACCGAGTGCGTACTTGGTGTTCGGCGACTTCAACACATCTTCCAATGCCTCGCTGATGGCGATGCCGAGACTGCCCGGCGAGTTGGGGTCACCATCAAGAATTTTGCTACCAAACGCGGTGTGACGGCTCGGACTCGGATGAACCTCGGCGCCCCAGGTATGCATGGCCATTTTGCGATACGGCTTCTGTTCGTAGCTCACGCGAACCATGTACACGACGCACTCAATACCGAACAATTTTGTCGCGAGCGCGAGTGAGGAACCCCACTGCCCTGCACCGGTCTCAGTGACGATCCGCTTTGTTCCCGCTTCGCGATTGTAATACGCCTGCGCCACCGCGCTATTTGGCTTGTGACTGCCCGCAGGGCTCGCGCCTTCATATTTGTAGTAGATGTGCGCTGGCGTGTTCAGCGCCCGCTCCAACCGCACGGCGCGGAGCAGCGGCGTCGGCCGCCAGAGGCTGTAGATTTCGCGCACTTCATCGGGAATATCAATGTAGCGCTCCGGCGACATTTCCTGCATGACGATGTTCTCGGGAAAAATCGCCGTCATGTCGGAAAGACCTACCGGCTGCTTGGTGCCAGGGTGCAGCGGCGGCGGAAGCGGCTCCGGAAAATCCGCGAGCAAATTGTACCACTGACGCGGAATATCGTTCTGGCCCATTGAGAAGCGGATAGCTGACATACGTTCGTCTCCTGAAATTAAAGAAGCCCAGCTCTTAACATATTCGCAGCAGCGACGCCAGCCCGAATCGCTGATCGGCAGGTGCGCCTACTTGAGGTCCAGGGACTCGCGGATGGACGCGCAAAGATACTCGACGTTCTTCGCGGTGATCCCTGCAACGTTAATTCGACCGCCGCCGACAATGTAAATGCTCTTCTTCTCGCGCAAAAATTTGACCTGCGCATCAGACAAACCGCTGAAGGAGAACATTCCCTTTTGGCGCGTAATGAAACTGAAGTCGCCGGGCACACCGTTTGCGGCAAGAGCCTTCACAAACATTTCGCGAATCTGCGCGATGCGCTCGCGCATGGCAACCAGCTCGCTCTCCCACTTCGCACGGCGCACGGGGTCGCCCAGAATTGTGCTCACAATCAAACCGCCGTGCGCGGGTGGGTTGGAATAGTTCACGCGGATGACCGTCTGCGCGTGACTGAACGAGGCAGCCGTCGCTTCGGCGTCGGCGCCGATCAAAGTCAGCGCGCCGGTACGCTCCTGATACAAGCCGAAATTTTTTGAGAACGAACTCGCAACAAGAAATTCCGGACACGACTCCGCAAGCGCAAGCAGACCGGCGCGATCTTCAACCAGACCATCGCCATAGCCTTGATACGCAAAGTCCAAAAACGGCAACCAACCGCGCTCTTTTGCAACAGCCGCCACGGCCTTCCACTGCCCGGCGGACAAATCCACGCCAGTCGGATTGTGACAGCACGCATGAAGCAAAACAATATCGCCGGCAGGAACAGCCGACAGCGTTTCCAGCATCGCGGAAAAATTCAGCCCCTTCGTCGCCGAGTCGTAATAAGGATACTCCTTCGTCGCAAAGCCCGCGCCCTGAAACACGCCCTTGTGATTCGCCCATGTCGGCGAGCTGACCCAGACCGAAGCAGACGGGGAAAACTTTTTCAGCAAATCCGCGCCGACGCGCAACGCACCCGTACCGCCGGGTGTATGCGCGGTTTGTGCGCGATTTGCGGCAAGCACGGGATGAGCGGCCCCGAAAAGCAGGGCCTTTACCTGCTGCCGATATTCCGGCGCGCCGGCGATGGGCATGTACGACTTGGTCGTCGCGCTGCTCAAAATATACGCCTCAGCCTCTTTCACCGATTCAAGAATCGGAGTGCGGCCCTGCTCGTCTTTAAAGACCCCAACGCCGAGGTTGACCTTGTTCGGATTCGGATCATTTTTCCACGCTTCGGTCAGGCCGAGAATGGAGTCTGGCGGGGCGGGTGTGTGATTGGAGAACATGGAGATTTTCCTGAATGAGCAGCGCTTACAGATAATATTTTTCGAAATAACGGCGCGTCCAGTCTTCTTCCGGCTTCACGATCTTCATTTCGCGACGCGCGTTTTCCGGCGAATCGGACGCGTGGGCGGCATTGATCATAATATCGCGCCCGAATTCCTTGCGGACGGAACCTGGCTCGGCCTTGCTTGGATCGGTTGGCCCCAGAATCTTGCGAATTTTTTCGACCGCGCCAACGCCGGAATAAATCAAGACAAGGCTCCGATGCGTGCCCGGCTGCTTTTTCTGCTCCGAGGCCAAACCGAGCGGAGAAACGCCGGTCATAAATTCGATGATCTGATTGAACTGAATATCACCGAACAACGGCCCAAGATGCTCACCGACTACGGCGCGCACGTTGTCGGGAATGTCGAAGCCCATTTCCTTTTCCAGCGCGTCGCCGCCGCGTTGCGCCATCACGCTCTTCATTTTTTGACGCAGCACATCGCGAACCGGCCCGTAGAATTCCTCCGCCTGCTCAACCGTCATGCGATTGATCTTTGCCGCCACAATGCGCAGTCCGGAGCGGGAGAAAATATCAATGATGTTGCCGGGGCGTGAACTCGGAAATGTAAAGTTGTCGGGTTTGATGATGACCAGCGTCTGCTGAACATCCCCGTCCTTATTAACATCCCCCGCCTGCGAAACAACGCCGCCATCGGACTCCGCAAACGAAGTCCACAACCTCAACGCCGAACCGACGGTCTCCTTCGAGCGACCGACCATCACGGCTGGCTCCAGATACGTGACGGCGCCAGATTCATCCACAATGTAGTCGCCGTAGGTATCGCGCACCGTCTCGCCGGAGTACGCGTGCGGGCGCAGTGCGCCGACGGCGTCGCGCACTTTCGCCACCGCGTCCTCGCCCTCGAACAACAAAAGCATCACACGACGACGGCGATCCGTTTTCGGATCGGGACTGTATGCGCGGCGGACATAGCCCGCCAACAGCTCGCGCTCCTGCGGGGGCGTGTCCGGAACCATTGAAATCAGCGAAGCATATTGCTCGGCCAGCTCATTGCTTGGGGCAAACATCCGCGCGGCCACCAGATCCAATCCGGTGCGGGTCATGATGCGGCCAATGACACCGCCTGTGCGGGATTTGCCGATGGTGTAGGGATTGATCAAACAAAACGATAATTCACGCGCCATGAAATCTCTCCGTAAAAGGCGCAACGTATGCAGACGCGCCGCAGCAATCAAGAGCGGACTTGGCAAATTGTTACAGAACGGCAAGAATCGCCCCATGCGCCCCCAAGCTGTTCAACGCCAGGCCGACGAAGCTCTCTCCATCGCACGAATGATCCAACGCGCCGTAGCCGACGGGCGGGCGGCGGATCAAACCCTCGCCGCGCACTGGCGGGCGAACCGTCATTTCGGATCGCGCGATCGTCGCTTTTTCAGCGCAGTGACCTTCGCCTATTTCCGATGGAAAGGCTGGGTGGATCGCATCAGCGATTTTCCCACTGCGCTGGCGGCAGCCTGCTGGCTCGATGGCGAAATCAACTATCCCGCCCTTACGCTCTGGGCCGAACTCCCCGCCACGCTTGCGCCGGAAACAGCGCTTTCCGAAAAAGCGAACGCGCTCGCAACGTGGCAAAACTGGGAGCGTCCGCCCGACATCCGCGAATTATTTCCCGCATGGACATTCGATGAACTGCTCAGCGATGGTTCGCCCGATTTCGTCGAGCGCATCGCCACCGCATTTCAGCGCCGCCCGCCATTGTGGTTGCGCTGCCGGGCCGGGCAAATGGAGACCGTCAAAGAGCATCTCGCAACTGCGGGATTCATTTGCCGCGCCGACTCGCGTATTGAAAACGCGCTCCGCGTGGAGGGAACTCCGGGCAGCGATGTATTGCGCCCGCTCACCCACCGCCTCGCGGAGGTGCAGGACATCGCCTCGCAAGCAGTCGGCATCGCCTGCGCGCCCAAGCCCGGCGAGTTGTGGTGGGACGTTTGCGCCGGAGCCGGCGGAAAGACGCTGCAACTTTTAGACACGCTTGATCAAAATGGACATGTGCTCTGCACCGATATCCGAGCCGTCGCATTGGATGAACTCGCGCACCGCGCACAGATTGCGGGCTTCTCGAGCTTCATCACACGACACGTCGCAGAAGATCCAACCGAATGGGCAATTGAAGAGCAGTTCGACGGCATTCTTCTTGATGCCCCGTGCAGTGGTATCGGCACATGGAGCCGAGCACCCGACGCCCGGTGGCGCACAACCCCGGATCAAATCAGTGAGTACCAACTACGCCAACTCGCGCTCCTCCGTTACGCAGCCCACCAACTCAAACCCGGTGGACGACTCATCTACGCAGTGTGCAGTCTGGCAAAAAGCGAAACAATCGGGGTGCTCGAAGCATTTCAAGCCAAACACCCGACCTTTCGTCCGACACTCACACGCAGCATCACGCCGGACTTTGGGCCGGGCATCGGCATGTGGTCCGCTTGTTTGGAGAACCCTGCGTAACCCTTGCTGCTAACCACGCGACGCGCTTACTCAGCCAAAGACTTCGCAGTGCCGATCAAAACCGGGCCATTAACAATCCCGCCATCGCCGCCCCAGTCCGCGACGCGGACAGCAAGAACGTGCGTACTGCCGGGTTTCAGCGCGGTTGGAATCGGGTACACGCGCTTCTTATTCCACGCGGAAACATTCTCCGGCGGAAACTCGCCCATTGCGCCGATTTCGACGCCATCCAAATATGTCACATCCGCGTCATCAACTCCGCCCATCACGAGTGCAAGTGTCTCACCTTCCCAAGAGCGGCAATCATCGGGGACGGTGAACTCGTAGCGATACCACGCCACGCCATCATATTTCGGCAACGCATCGCGCTCCCAATTTCCGGGCACACGTGTCTTCGCCCAGTTGCTGTCGTCAAACGAAACAGCGCTCCACTCAGCATCGTCCCCCTCTTTGATCTTCCATTTCCCTTCCACACTGAAGGCGTCAGGAAGCACAAACGTCTGGCCCCATTCCTGCAGCAGGTCCTTGCCGTGATAGAGCTTCGTGGCAATCACAACTCTGTCCCCAGCTAGCAAGAGACTGGAATCCAAACCTTCAACAATAGTTCCCGGTTCCCGATTCTGTTCAACGATCACCGCTTTCACACCGCTCCCAACTAGTATCGGTTCGCCGCCATCTCTCGCCACAGTCGCCTTCCAGTCGTAGGTATAGGACATTCCGGATGCGGGCCAGAAGAACTCGGGGTCCAACAAGATTTCCACCGGAGTTGAGCCTTCGCACGACAGCAACGCGCCATCGCGCAGCTTCCACCTGAATTTTTGTTCGAACGGCTTGTTGTTGTAGAGCCGCATCGCAAATTTCCCCGGCGCGGTTTCTTCGAGCATGCTCACGGCGGTATTGTTCGGTTTGAAACGACCGCGCGGCTCCAAGCCAAGCAGCAGTTCAAAATAGCGCGAGCCAGTGCAGTGATGGCTGACAAGCAAAATGGATTCTCCCGTTCCACCGAACCGCTGGTTGAGAAGACGCACGCCCTCCTCATAAATCGCCAAACTGTCCGCGTTGTTCGTCGGGGCAAAGCTGTAATCAATTCCATCATCACGCAGCTCAAACCATACCTTTTCCCCATCCGTCATCGTAATGGGGTCCCCAACAGGAAGCGATGAAGCCGGCGTCACGAAACCACCCAATCCGCAGCCCCCTTCCTCAATTTCAGGCCAGAATATAGCCTTGCGTTTGTGGGCCTTCAAATAAGGAAGAATCGTTTGCCGTGTGCGCCAAGTCGGGCTGACAGCAATATAGTCGAAGGTGTACGGCGCAAGTACTTCCGGGACCGCCGCGACCTGCTCCCAGCCGTGGGGTGAAAACTGCGATTCTGTTACGGGGGTGTAGTCACCCGTGGAATTTCCCATCGTCTCGGCATGACGGATCAAAAATATCTTCGTTGTTCCTTCGGCCTGTGCGCCGGGCATTGCAAACAACAGGGCGCCAGCCGCCGAAGCGATCCAATGAATCCGCTTTGAAAACAGTCTCCGCATAGCAAAACCTTTCTTCGAGTGAACAGACACCATACCGATGCGCAACACAGAGGTCACGCACGAGAAGAATTAAAGTTCGCGGGTAAGAATGACGCTCCAATTCACCGCACCCCGCAACACGCCACTCTCCTTCTTGACCGTGCGCGCAATACTGCGACGCCGATCCTTGAACTCCCTCAGCAGGCGCAGCACGTCACCGCCCATTTCTTTTTGACTGAACAGCTCGTCGCTACCCGGAGCAAAGTTGAGACCCAACTGAATGTTTTCATCGGACAGATCAAACTCCATATCGTAATTGGTCAGCAGCAGCCGCCGCTTGCGATGCGTCGTCTCTGCGCATGAATCCAAAAACCAAGTCGCAGAGCCCATCGAATCCACGTGTAACAATTGAAGAATCTTTTTCTCCACCACCCAGAGACCGGAAAGCGTATCCTCGCCGACACGGAGTGTACGGAGGTAGATCAACTTTCGCAGGCACTCCAAATAAGCGTCCGAATAGTTCGCCCCCTTTGGAACCGGCAAATGGAAGCGCGCCTGCAAGCCCTGCAACTCCATCACCGAACGACCCAACGCTTTTGCGATATCCGTAATTGTGCGCATACCCAATGCCTCCAACTCATCCCCATGCTACACAAGTGGCAACGCACCCAACACTCTTTTGCTATAGGCGCCACCCGTCCCGCCGCAGCCGCAGCGAGAGCGGATGTCCTATGCCTCTTCCATCCGATGAGTGAAATTGCTACGCTTTGATTTTTACAGACCTTGGAAGTCCTTACGGCTAAGCTTTCCAAGCGTTGGAAATCACGGGAGTTTGGCATTGAGCGAACATTATTTGGAACGAGCGCGGGAAGTGTTGGATGTCGAAATCGAAGGACTCCACAAAGTACGCGACTCGTTGGACGGTCATTTCACAAACGCCATCACGCTGATTCTCGCAGCGCTCGAGGGCGGGCATAAAATTGTCGTCACGGGTGTGGGCAAAAACATCCCGATCGGACAAAAAATCGCCGCAACGCTGACCAGCACCGGCAGCCCCGCCGTTTTCCTTCACCCCTCCGACGCCATGCACGGCGAGCTCGGCATCCTCGCGGACGGCGACGCGGTACTCGCGCTGAGTTACAGCGGCGAGTCGGAAGAAATGATGAATTTGATGCCCGCGCTCAAGCGCGCCGCATGTTTCCACCATCGCACTGACCTGTTCTTCCACCAACTCCCTCGCGCGGCATTGTGATGAAGTCATCCCTGTCGCCGTGAGCGCAGAGGCCTGTCCTTTTAATATGGCGCCCACGGCCAGCACCACTGCAACACTCGCCGTCGGCGACGCGGTGGCGATGGTTCTCCTTGAAGCGCGCGGATTCCGCAAAGAGGACTACGCAAAACTGCACCCGGCGGGCGCGATCGGGCGCACCCTCCTTCTTCGCGTACAGGACATTATGCGCACGGGCGAGCGACTCGCCGTCGTGCCACGTGGCGCAAAAATTCGCGACGCGGTCATCGCAATGTCGGAAGCCCGGTCCGGCTCCGTCGCGGTAATCAACGCGGACAAAACGCTGGCGGGAATTTTCACCGACGGCGATTTGCGGCGCTACATCGAGACGCCGAACCTCACCGACAAGGCCATTGATGAGTTTATGACGCCGAAGCCCATTTCCATTCGCACGAGCCAGCTCGCCGTCGAGGCCCTCGCCATTTTTGAAAAGCACAACATTGACGACCTCCTCGTTGTGAACGAAGAAGGCCAGCTCGCGGGACTTCGGTGGACATTCAGGATCTGCCGAAATTCAAAATTTTGTAGCGCGCGCTACGGATACAAGCGGCGCACCCGCCACGCGGCATCAACGCGCTCATACACAAACCGGTCATGCAGCCGATACGGACGCCCCTGCCAGAATTCGATGCGTTCCGGCATCAACCGATACCCGCCCCAATACGGAGGCAGCGGCACCTCCCGTCCCTTGAACTTCTCTTCAAACTCCCGCTCGCGCCGTATCAACGTTTTCCGGCCATCCAGCGTTTCGCTTTGCGCTGACGCCCACGCGCCGATTTGACTGCCCCGCAAGCGCGAGTGGAAATACGCCGCCGACTCCTCCGCCGTCACACGCGACAGCGAACCCTCAATCCGGATTTCCCGATAGAGTTCCGCCCAGAAAAACAACATCGCCGCGCGGGGGTTCGCTTCAACTTCACGCCCCTTCCGGCTTTCGTAATTTGTGTAGAAAACAAACCCGCGCGCATCAATGCCCTTCAGCAACAGCATCCGCGACGACGGCCGCCCCTCCGCGCACGTCGCCAGGGAAAACGCCTCCGGTTGATATACCCGCGCCCGCCGCGCGAAGTTGAACCAGCGCGAAAACTGCTCCACCGGCTCCGCCGCCAGATCGCCCTCGCCCACCCCGCGCAAAAGCCCCGGCAACCCGAAACACCAAGCCAACACATTCATGCGACAATCCATCCCCACCGCGCCGCAACTGTCAAGCGCGCCCGTCCATACCCGCGCAATACGCCGTGCGGCTATCGCGCAAATTTGAGGAACGAAACCCTCACGTCCTCCAACGAGTTCAGGCCGTAATGCTCCTGGAACGCCGCCAAGTAGCCGCTCTTGCTCACCGTTTCAACAAACGGCACAAACCGGTCCGCGGGATAATCGAGCCGGAGCCAACCCACCACATACTTCGCCGTTTTGTAAAAAGACAACACGTTGGCCGTATCCTGAGGATAAGCCGTCGCCTCGAACAGTTCCTGCAACCGGTAAATCGTCTTCATCCGGGAAAACTGCGAGCGGCGGCTCTTTTTGATTCCCTTGAATGCGGGATACGCGAACTCCTCATAATACTCCGCAATCCCCTCGTTCAGCCATATCGGCAACCGCCCCGCGAGAAAGCGATTCATCACCAGATGCGTCATCTCGTGCGCCAGCACATTGCCGCTGGACGAAATATCCTTCGCTTGCTGAAGAAACATCGCCGGCCCCGAGACAAAAGAAAACGCCCACTCATTGACCCCGCCGGATGCCGCACGAAATGTTTTCCAATCCTTCTCCGCCCTGAAGATAAAAATATGCGACCGCCCCTCAAGGCGATCCTTCGCCCCTCCAAATCGCCGGCAATATACGTGTAGAAAAACTCCGCCATCCGCGCGACCTTGCGCGCAAAAATTTCCTGTTCAAAGTGGACAACAAAATGCTCCGTCTCCGCATGCCGCCAGTTCATCCCCGCCATCCCCAGCGCATCCCGCCCCCGATCCAGAATCAGCCGCGAATCCATCTGCTCTGCAGAGACCTCCCGCCAATCCCCCTCCGCAGGCCGCTGCGCAAAAACCGACGCGCCCGCAACCCCCGCCAGCGCCAGAACTAAAAACCAGCGCCCCCACCCCTTAATATGAGCATCCATGACCATTCATATCCTCATCAACACCACCACAAAACCCCCTCGGCCAGCAGCAAGTGCCAATTGGGGTGCCAATTGGGGTCAGATAGCATGAAAGGCGGTTAGAGCTCCGGAGATGCGGCCATCGCGTAAAACGCGATAGAATGTCCATCAAGCCAAGTAGGCGCGGCCAAGGTGGCCCGCCACGAAGCACGGAGGTAACCGCCATGAAATACATCGGTATTGATTATCATAAACGCTACTCAGTTGTCTGCATCATTGATGACACTGGAGGCATTGCAGCCGAAGAGCGCATCGAGCACGCCTACCCGGAGCGCTTCGGTCAGCTCATCGGCGCACACGCACCCGCTCAGGCCGCGTTTGAAGCAACGATGAACTGGAGTTGGCTGCACGAGTTGCTGGAAGTGATTCCCGGCTTGGAGCGCATCGTCATGGCCAACCCCCTGCATGTACGGCTGATCGCTGCGGCCCAAATAAAAACTGATAAAGTAGATGCCCGCAAGTTGGCGCAGTTGCTTCGCGCCAACCTGCTGCCGGCCTCGCATATTCCAAACCGCGCCACCCGCCTACGCAAGGAGGTGCTGCGTCAGCGCACCTTCTGGGTGCGGGAACGAACCAAGCTTCGCAACCGCGTTCACCGTCTGTTGGGCCGACAGCATGGATTGGCGATGCCCCAGGTCTCGGATTTGTTCGGCAAGAAGGGGATGACAGCGTTAGCCAAGCTTCAACTCACAGCACCCGACGACCTGTTATTGCGTCAGCAACTGGATATGCTCGACACGCTTGCCAAGCAGATTCGAGAACTCGACGGAAAGATTGCTTTGGAAGGGAAGAGCGACAAGGCGGTAAACCTGCTGGCGACGATTCCAGGGATCGGGCCCATCCTTGGCAACGTGATCGCCACGGAGATCGACGGAATTGAACGCTTTGACACCTCCGATCGGCTTTGCGCGTATGCGGGACTGATTCCGACGACCTCCAGCTCCGGCGATAAGACCTATCACGGCCGACTGGTGAGCGGTTGCAACAAGTGGCTGCGCTGGGCGTTGGTGGAGGCGGCCTGGGTGGCGGTGGGGTGCGACGCCTATTTCGGCGGGCTTTACCGCTACCACCGCGTGCGCGGGAAGAAGGCGAACACACGGATTATGATCGTTGCGCGCCGGATGTGTCAGATTATTTATTGTGTACTTCATGAGCAGCGGCCCTATCAGCCGCGCCCATGGAGAGTGAATGTCCCCGGCTGCTCTCATCAAGGACGGGCGGAGTCGGCTGCGTAAGCGGCTGGGCTGGCGCCTTGGGTCAGAGTAGAGAGCCGGGGATCTAACGCTACAGGGTGCGTATGGGCACGAAGAGAAGTATGATCACGGAATCTACGACTGGTCCGGAGAGCAACAACAAAACGAAAGAACGAATGAGGAAAAGAAAATGAACTAATGCCGCATTATCTCTGTTGACGACGCCTTTCAGAGAAGCCCTTGAAAGTTGAATGTAGTGCTTTTTGCCACTCCGCCGCACAGGAGGATATGCGGGTGGCGGTCAGTAGGTGGCTTACTGCTGAGCCGGTCTTCAAGCCAATGTGTTCAGCGATTTCGCGCTGTGTCAGTCCGCCATACGTCCGCAACGCCCAAGCCATTATTCCACGAACCTTCCGGCCCTTGTGAAAATCCTTGAACGTCTCCCACCCCTTGCCGACTACTTTGCGAACAGCGGTTTCGATCTCCTCTACGCTGCGGCGATTTCGGATTGCTCTAAACGAGACATCCTCCCGTTTTACCCCGGAACCAACTCGTTGAAGGTGCATGCGCTTGATTGATTCGACAAATTCATCCGTTCCGATCGCAACACCGCCTGTATTCACCAGCACTTCAAATTCCTCGTCGCTTCGGGCCAGTCCTGCTTCTACATATCGCGCATACGCATGGGGTTGGCTATTCTTTGCCACCCCTTCCATCATAGCCCACACCGGTTCCTTCTGGAGCCAATCCGTTGACCTCTTTTTCCCCGTGTATTCTGCATAGCTGCTCCAGCGATATCTCCGCAGATACTGGAGGCGCTCTTTCAGATCCAAGGCCTTGATGCTTCGCACCCGTACGGGGTTTAAGTGAACATACCGGCTGAGCTTCAACAAATACTCGTTGCCTTCTACCACCTGCGCGCCATAGCGACCCTGCATCAGATGTCCGACCCGTTTGTGACGCCTATTGAAATACACTGTGTATCCGGTCAAGAGGCTGCCCATAAAGCGATCGAGGTTGCCAAGGGGAGTTTCCACCAATAGGTGGACGTGATTTGTCATCAAACAGTACAAATAGATGCGTACCCCGAAGGCTTCGGCGCTATCTGCAAGATTCTGAAGAAGGCGCAACCGATCCCTGTCATCAAGAAATATGGCTCTTCGCTCATTCCCGCGACACGTGACGTGATAAATCCCACCCTCAATCAATACTCTTGGTCGCCGCGCCATCCCTCAACAAAAACATAAATCCCCCCATTCCCGTCATATTCAACTTTCAAGGGCTGACCCCGATTCTCCCGATTCTCCCAGTATTCCGAGGCCCGGCACACGCCGGGCCGAGGTTGAAGCATCACTCTGAATGTCCTTGCAGAACACCATTACTGTAGAGATCGATTACCGGAAGATGACCAACACGCTTGATGCCAACGATGCGTCCGTTCCATGGGTTGCCATTTCGCCATTCAGCGTCTTCGATCAGGTTGCCCTGATCGTTCCATACATACGATCTGCCTTCACGATGTCCTTCAAAATACTGTACTTGAGCGCGTCTTCCGCCGTTTGCATACCACTCCCTGTATAGACCACTTAGATGGCCATTTTCGTACGTCGATATCGACATGAGCGGCCCTTCTTCATGCCATAGCACAGATGCCCCGTGGAGTACGCCTGTATGGTAAGCAGAGTTTTCGACCATATGTCCCAAGGCATTCCAACTCACCAAACCTCCATCCACCAGCCCCCCTGTAATCGCGGACTTCGCGCAATGTGCCATTAGTGTCAAAGACCCAGATAACGCCGGATGTTTGAGCTACAGCATCGCTCCATGGTTTGGTTTGGGTGTCCATATCGCTCTGAAGCATTTCACCGGAAGCGAGTATGCGACCATCAAAACTTTCGAACTTCCAGATGAATGTCGGTTCTTGACGGCTCGATGCATAAATCGCCGCAACTGAAACCATCAATGCAAAGGCGAAGATAATACCGGGCACCACACCTCTACGGAAACGCCGGGTCCGGTTCTGTCTTCCATGCGGAAAGCTGTTCTACCAAGGTCTTCATCATTTCGGTCATCATCCGCCCAATGTGCTATTTTTCTTGTGACGCCAACAGAGACTGCATCATACGGAAGCAGGTTCGGCGCGGGACGTGCCTCAGTTCTGTAAACCCACGCGGGGCCATTGCCGCCACCGATCGCATTAGACTGATCTGCGCGCCAGAGCCGATCCTCCCATGAAGTGCCATCAACATCAAAACCCACGATCGGGAAATATCGATAGCCATTCCTTTGTCCGTTCGTGTACTCAAATATCCTAAGTGGATCGGATGGATCTTCCGGGCCAAACGACGGATTACTCTTGGGTTCGGCTTGCACAATAAACAAGAACGCTCTCCAGCAAGGCTTGCGTTTCTTCGGAAACGCCTCTCCCAAACTCAACTCTGCGTCTTTGTATTTACCTTCCGTGAAAATATCCCTGATTGATTCAACCCACTTCATATACTTCACGATGAATCGCCAACGGATATTGTTTGCGTAAGACGTCAAACCAAGTGGATCTATCCTGTTCAGAGGGTCATTTAGCAACGCAACATACTCTGGCTCCATGACGTGAAAGTGACGCGTAGAATTGCCGCCACCAGCACGAAAGAGCATTACTGACCCCATGTCTTTCACCGGATCCCGGCTCAGCCAACGCCCGAGTTGTGGGCTGTAGAATCTATAGCCGTAAAAGCGCACACCCGACGCGGTTGTCGTAGGGGTAGGCGCATTTTCCCGGTGCGGCTCAAGGGTTTGCGGGGCGGAACGCCGGGCGCGGTCGGGTGTGGACGTCGAAAAACCCCCGACGCGATTTTTCGGGGGAGGTATGTTTCCTGCGGACGGTCGCACCCCGCCTCGGGGCGGGGCAGGCACGGCGTTTCTGTGGCATAAAAACCCATGCCGGAAAGCTACTAAAATCGGCGGCTAAAGGGAAGGTTTTATCGGCCTGTTTTCAGGCTTTTTTGTTAGACTGTTCAACGTCGCGTGCGGGTGCGTTCTGGCGTGGACTTCGCGCAGTTGAAGGATGCCGACCTCGGTGTAAATCTGCGTGGTGTCGAGCCGGGCGTGTCCCAACATCTGCTGAATAAACCGGATGTCCGCGCCGTTCTCGAGCATGTGCGTGGCGCAGGAGTGGCGGAACAGGTGACAGCTTCCCAGGTGGCCGATGTCGGCGGCCTCAATGACGCGCCGACCCAGTTGCCGAGATACGTCGCGCTGAACCGCTCGCCATGTAACCGGTCAGGAACAACGCGCGATCGGTGGCGGCCGTCTCCAAGAGCGGCCGCGTGTGTTCAAGGTAGCGGTTCATCCAGTGCAAAGCGCGTTCGCCTACCGGAACGACGCGGTCCTTGCCGCCCTTCCCTTTCCTCACCGTGAGCACGCCGCGGCGCGGTCGAGATCGTCCACGTCGAGGCGCACCACTTCCGCGCGGCGGATGCCGGTCGCGTAGAGGGTTTCGAGTATCGCGCGGTCACGAATGCCGAGCGGGTCGGTGACGTCGGGCACGTTCAACACGGCTTCGACTTCGGGCAGGCTCAACGCTTTGGGCAACGAACGATGCGGCTTCCTGGGCAACTCGAGATCGGCGGCGGGATTGGCGTCAAGCCGGTGGTCCTTGCACAGCCACGCGAAGAACCGTTGCACGGCGCCGAGTCGCATGCGCTGCGTGGTGACGCCGAGCGGCTTGCCGTTCTCCTGCCGGTACCGGAACAGCCAGCGTTGATAACTCTCGAGGATCGGGCGCGTGATCTGGTGCGCGGTGCGCAGGTCGCGTTCTTCGGCCCAGCGTACGAACATGCGCAAGGCCCACTTGTGGGCCTCGACGGTGTGCGCGGAGTACGCGCGTTCCTCCAGGCGGCGGAACCATTCGTCGATGAGACTGGCGAGCGTGTCCGCCGCGCTGCGGTCGAAGCCGTCCGGGGCGGCTTCGTAGCCGCCTTTCTTGTCGGGTCCAGCGCCGCATGTGCCGGGCCTTGGCATATCCTTTCGCGGGGGTGTTCATGGGTACGATTACGACGCCTTGTTTTCGGGGTTCCAGATGTGCGATCGCGTCAGGCCGTCAGGTTGAGCGTAAGGCGCGATTCTTCAACGGGTTGAACCTGACGGGCCGGGGGCCGCCATCCCCCGTCAGGTGCCCGTTATTCCCGTCAGGTTTTCGTCGTACCTGTAGTTTTTCCACGTCCAGCAGGCCGATCAGGGCCGTATCGGATTGCTCCCGGTAGTCGGTAAGCAGTTCGTACTGGAACGCGCTGCCGGGACGGCCGTACCGCGCGGCGATGTGTTCAAGCTCGCGCAAGCGGTCGAGGTGGACGCGGACTTGCGTGACGGACCAGCCCAGCCGGGCGCGTATATCCCGGCGACTAAAGAAGCAATGCCGGGGCTTCGATCTCCTCCGCCTCGCAGCGTTCGCGCACGATCTGCTTGATCGCGTCCAGTACGCGCCGCGTCTGCGGCGGTAACTCGTCGAGCGACCGGCCCAGCAGGTCCGGCGCGAGTTGATTCGCGAGCGCGATATCGTCGAGCGTAACCCGCATGAAGGTTCCGCCGCCTTCGACCTGTTCCCTCGGCCGTTGATGCTGGTGCAGCAGTGCGATGGCGTCGATCAGGGTGAGGTATTTTTCATGGTCGCGCCGCGTCCGGGTGCGGTCCGCCGTGAACGTGAGTTGATCCGCCCAGGGGTTGACCACGTCGACCGGGTCCAACAGCCGTTGCGCGTTGCGCAGCAGCGCAATCAACCGTTGCTTCTGTTTCTTTAGCCGCAGCCCTTCGAGCGTACGGGCCTGACGCTGCAGCGTGTGGATCCGTTCGGTCTGTTCGCGGCTCTCGTCGACCGTGAGCGTAAGACACCGGTTCTGCAGTTCCTCGTCGATGTCGATCGCGGTCGTGGTCAGGAAGATCATAACCGGGCCTTCGACATGGTATTCCTGCGTCTCCATGCGCCCCGTGTGCGGGTCTTTGCCGGTGCTGGCGATGGTGAGTTCCCCTTCCGACTGCAGCAGCTTGAGCGCGTAGGACGCTTTCTCCGCGCCTTCTTCTTCGACGATGGCGAGGATACGGTGTTTGAGGTTGGTTTCTCCGAGGTAGTACAGGCTCTGGCCGGTCATGGCGGAGTATTTGACCTGATCTTCCGGCGGGAACATGGAGAGCACGGCTTCCATGAGCGTGCTCTTGCCCGCGGCGCTGGTGCTCTGGATGATGACGGCTAAAGGTTTGTCGAGCTTGCGCGACGTGCAGGCGAGATACGCGGCTAAACGGTTGCTGTGCTCGCCGACCAGCCCGCACGCGTCGAACAGGTCGCCGATCCGACCGACCAGGTCCGGGGACGTGAGCAGTTCCAACGCTTCGGCGCGTTCCTCCGCCGTGAGTTCGGGCACGCGCGGCGCGTTGCCGGCAGCGGGCGCGGCGGACAGGCGGTCCCGTCTGTTCCTGTTCGAGGGCCAGCAGCAGTTTGCCCAGGTCGCGTTTGATCAGTTCCTTTTCGAGCGTGGTTTCCTCGGCGGCGCGTTCGATGAAGCGGCGGCGGTCGCCGTCGCGTAGAAGATCGAAGCTGTCGAGGTGGAAGGTCTCGCCGTAGCGCAACCGCAACGACACCTTGAGCACGTCGAGGCTGTTGTTCTTCTCCAGCCCGCCGACGCGGTATTCGCGTTGGCCCAGCTTGAGCGCGTGGTATTCGCCCGTTTTTTCAACCACGGATTCACACGGATGAACACGGATTTCAGAGGGATCAGCAGCTTTATTATTAGCAGCTATAAGCAACTTCCGCCAGAGGCGGACCGCCGCCTTCGGCGGGAAAGAAGCAGCTACTAAAGAAGAAGGCGCGTCCGCGCGTGTGTGTGGCGGACCTCCGCCCTCCGACTTCCGTCCTCCGGCCCCCAGCCATTCCGCCGCGTTCACGGCAGCGGCCAGAGATTTTCCTCCAGAGGCGGACCCGCCTTCGGCGGGCGGAGCGGGTGTCACCTTGCGAGCGTATTCGTTGGCGTCCATGCCGTGCGGGAACTTGACCCGGAAGCAGTCCACGCCGCGCGCCGTCAGGCGGTCGGCGTCCCGCAGCGCCGCCTTGTTCCCGGCGTCGTCGGCATCGTAGGCAATGCGGACGCGCCGCACCTTCCGGGCAAGGATCGCGTCGAACAGTTCATCGGTGAACCCGTTCGTCCCGTAGATGAACGTCACATTGCGGAACCCGTGTATCCAGAACGTCAACGCATCGAGCGGGGCCTCGCACAGGATGATTTCCGGTTCGTTCAAGGCCTCGGCGTTCCATATCCCGGCGTGCGGTCCGGGCAAGTACAGATGATGGGGCGTGCCTTTGCGCAAGCCCTGGGTGATCTTGCGGCCGTAGACTTCGGCCACGTCGCCGCGTTCGTCGAAGATCGGCAACACCAGCGAACCGTTAAAGTGTTCGTGTCCGGATTCCCGGAGCAGGCCCAGCGATTGCAGCCGCGTCCGGATCGCCGCGCCGTCCTTCCGGTTCTTGTCCGGCAACCGCAGGCACAGCGTCCGGTCGGCGAAGCCGAGCCGGAAGCGGTCGACGGCCTCCTCGTCGTGCAGTCCCCGCCCCCGCAGGTAGTCCAGGGCGGCGGGCGTTTTCAAGAGTCGTTCGTGGTAGTAGTCCACCACCTGGCGCATGAGCGTCGCGTCGTCCGACTTCGGGATCGAACGGCAGGTCGAGCCGGGGCACGGTCGCTTTCTTGAGCGGCGCGGCGGACGGCGGCGAGAACGCCGCCGGGCCCGCGTTGAGGATCTCGAAGGCGTGGCGGAAGCTCACGCCGTCGAACTTCTCGACGAACTGGATCGCGTTGCCGGCCGCCCCGCACCCCATGCAGTGATAGAGTCCCTTCGCCGGGGTCACGATAAAGGACGGCTCCTTGTCCTCGTGAAAGGGACACGTCCCGACCAGGTTGCCGGTGCCGTGCGGTTTGAGGTCCACCCCGCGCGAACGCACCAGCGCCGCCAGGTCCGTTTCCCGCTTGATCCGGTCGATTTCGGTGTCAGGTATCCGAGGCATGGCCCCTCCGGGTTTTGAAAATAGCGTCAAGTCCGTTTTCTTTCTTTTTGACATGCCCCCGAATAGTACATATCTTGTACATGTATGCAACAGATTTCGGAAAGTATTTTGATCGTGCCGTATGATGACGGCATGCGAACAGGAAGACCGACAGACCATCCGCGGACGGATTTCGGCGCGCGCGTCACCAAGGCGCGGCAGCGGACGGGATTGTCACAAGCTCAACTCGCCGAAAAGGTCGGTGTTGACCGCCGTGTGATTGCTCATTGGGAACGGCGTTCCGTCACGTTGAAGCCGGAACAACTCATTGCCCTAGCAGCCGCGTTGAACACGACGACCGACGAGCTTCTCGGCCTGAAGCCTGCCAAGGCGAACGGGCCGACCGGCAAAGTGTGGCAAGTTTTCGAGCAGGTATCCCGATTGCCCCGCAAGCAGCAGACCAAGGTCGTTGAGTTCGTCGAAGCCTTCGTCCTGCAAAAAGACTGCCACGCAATAACGTCGCCGGACGCTGACTCCCCACATGTCATCACCTTCACCGCATCGCGTTCGCGGCGTATACGCGATTTGAGCGCGTCATTTTTTTAGCCGCTCAACCTCAACGCCGCGAAAGCGGCGTTTTCCGTGTGGCGCGTCCCAGCGCGGCCCACATGATCGTGGCGTATCGTCGCGCTGAGAACGCCACGCCTCATTCCCTTGCTTCGTTTTCAAGGCCCCCACTTCCTGCCGGGCCTTGAAAGCGAAGCGGGAACACGACCGACGCCACGTCTTCGGGGCGGCGACCGCATCAGCGAGCGACAAGCAGGCAGCGTGCAAGCTCCGCTGGCGCGATGCCTGCCGCGAGCGTCGGGGCTGGCGGCCCGCGTGCGCAAGCAGGCGGGATGACAGCTATGGGGGTGGGGTGAATGACGCGACGTGAAGGCGGCGCTTGCCGACGCCTTGACGTTGCGGCAGAGGGGAACCGGGTCCCGATCACGACGCCTTGCGGCGTGTATCGGGAGGGGGTTCCCCTGCTAAGGCCGATAGGCCGCGTTTCGGGCCGCGTAGGGTTGCGGCGGTCGTTGGCATCACCCACCACGTCCGGATTCACCGAGAGCAGCGCCAAGGGAACAGAACGCTTTCTGTTTCAGCCCGAAGGGTTGCCGGAGTTCCAAAATGTGTGGCGACAGCCGGAGCCGGACATTTTGGAACGTAGGCAACGCGGGGGTGCGCCGGAAAGGGCAACGTGTGAGGGAGTCTTCGACCGAACGAACGCATAACGCGCGACGTTATGCGACGTTGCCCGGCCGCCGTGCGCGTAGTGCATGGCGAGTTCAGGCGCGGCCCCGCGCGGCTTGGCGATGCGTCGTCGGCACCACACACCACGTTCGATGCGCCCATAAGCCGCAGCCCGTAGCGGCCCGACATCGAGCGAAAGCAGTGAGTGGCCCGGTCTTCCGGGACACTCTCTGCTGGAGCGAGTCCGCATCGGGAGAGCCTGGCGCGAAAAATGCCGCCGCATTTTTCGTGTACAGGCTCGGGGTGGGAAGCGGAGCGGTTGGCGTCCCGC